>JAEWGT010000017.1 GCA_023388175.1 Pseudomonadota bacterium | reverse complement strand
CAACAAGCACCTGAGGCTGGTTCAGCGTGGCTGACAGCTCTGCCTGCCGTGCCCGAAATTCATTGAGCAGCGCATAGCTGTTGAGTGTGTCGGGCTCCTCCATGACATCCATGGCATGCAGATTGACAGCGCCGATACGCGCAATGCGCGAGCCCGGCCGCAAGCCGTTCGGCAAATCGCCGCGCTGCACATCGACCAGAACCACCAGCCCGTCATCACCAGCCTGCAAAACCAGGCCCAGCCATGGTTGCGCCGTGGCAAGCCAAAGCGCGGCCAGCGCTGAGACGACGAAAATCGCAAGGGCGGCCACAAGCCGCGCCATGGGCGGCAGCTGAAATTGTGTATCGAAAGACAACATCTTCACAGCGATCCTGCCATTCCCGTTGCCCCTCCGTAATCCTCTGAACCGGGGATGCCACGCAGCGGGCGAACTGTATAGAGCCTTGTCGGTAATCAATCGAAGTCAGGACGTCTCGGGAGATTGTTACGTGCGAGCAATAGCGAAGTTGTCCAGAAAATTTCTCTTTGGTTTGCTGTTGAGTTGTCTTGCCATCATCATTCTGGCACCGGCGCCTGAAGCGATGGAGTTCCCGCGAGAGGGCGTGCCGGAGATACCCAATGGGGTCGCAGAGCCTTTTTCCGGTCGCTGGTGGCTGGGTTTTCCCGAAGGCAACGGCACCATAAACGGGGAGCCAGTTGTCGATTGCTCCTCGGCGGTTGAGTTGACGGCTAATGGAGCCGACTAGCTTTCATACAAGTCCTCATCCGGCATTGAGACCGAGTTCGAGCTCATGTCCTTTTCGGGGCGGACGACCTGGCTACCCGAATGGGGCGAGAGCAGCATCGCCGTCTGGGTCAGCAAGGATGAGTTCTTTGTCTATTCCGTTGACCTGGCAACGGGAAAAGCTCGTTGGGGGAACCCAATGGTATTTCGCAGATGCTAGAGCGACCCATATTTCCGGTGCGCCCCGGATTTCGCCGCCTCGTGGGTGTGACTGTCCTGGCGGCCGCCTCGTTCACCATGGTGGCGCTGGGTGGCGAGCCCTATGCACCCGTGCCGCTGGCGCCCAAGGAAGCCGTGTTGCCGCCCGCCGACCTTGTCGAGGCAGCAGCGACATTGCTGCAGGCATCACGCAGCGATGACCGCCCGGCAATCGGCGCCATGCTCGCGCCACGCCTCACCCTCATTGATGGCGCGCTGGAACTGGGCCTGCCGCGGCGTACCGAAGAAATCGGTCCCTTTGAGACAATTGATCTCGCCCTGACGGCCCTGGCCGACAACATTGGCGGCATCTATGAGCAGCCCTTCGATGGCAGCGACGTCACGCCCTTCGCAGTCGCGGCGGAGCGGGACTTTATCATTGCCGCGATCATCGATGGGCAGGCATGGGGCCGCGATCCTTTGCTCGACGGTGCCATCTGTACCTATGCCTATCGGGGGTTTGACCGTGCTGCCGTAATAGCCCTGGGCGAGCGTCTCGATATACAGACCTCGAGTGTGTTCTACGTCGAAGCGCCGGTCGCGGTGCTCGTCCAGCCCAGTCATGGTGCGCGTGCGGCAGGCATGTTGCAAGCCGACCTGTTATACGGACTGGACTATGACACCGACGCGCCGGGAGGCTGGATCGCCGTGCATCTGCCGGACGGTGGCTCGGGTTTTCTCAATTTTGAAAACGTGGCGATCAGCAAGCCATATGCCAGCGGCATCTGCTTCACTCGGGATGCAGGCGGATCCTGGAAAATGTCGGCACAGACGGCCACCAATCTCTAGCCGGACGTCCTTCCAGCGCCGTCCCGATCATGTGGCCTGAAAGCTGCCGAAGCCATGTTCGCCTGCCCCCCGAACGGGGGATGGTACTTTTGGCGGGGTAGCGGCCAGATAGCATGGGAGATGGGCAGCGGTAACTGCCAGGCTCGCGGGGTTGAGAACAGTTATGCAGCGGTGGACCTGGATCGTCATTCTTTCTGTAGCAATGCTGGCAGGGGTGGAAGCCTCGCCGGGACCCGGCGATGTTTTGCCGTCCCAGCCGTCATCCGGCGCAGGATATGTCTCGCCCGAAGGGCCTGCATTGGGGCAGCAAATGTCCGGTCCAATCCGGAGCGAGGTATCGCAGGCCGAAAGCCAGACCATGTCTGGCCCAGATAATGCGTCCACGGACCTCGCTCCTGCTATTCCACCAGTCGAGCAGATCGGTTTCGACCCGCTGGCATTCAATTCCTGGTGTTTCAATCTCATGGCCAATCAAGGGTCTCGGTTTGGCTATGCAGACGATGCGGCCCGCATGCAGGCAGCCTTCGCCATGGCGGATGCGGCGGCCCGGTACATGCGCTTGGGCGAAGCGAGGGGTATCGAGGGCGCCGCGCTCATTGCCTATGACCAGGCCATGGTGGTTAAGGCTGCATCTGCCGCAGAGCGAGCGAACGGTGGCACACTGACCGGCGCAGAACGAGTGCTTTATGACGCCTGTATGGCCAAGGGGCTAAGCGGTATGCGCAACAAGGCGCTGTATGTCGACCCATACGAGAACATGCACCGGCGGCTGTGGTGTGGCGACACGCTGACTATTCTGGATCAGCGCGGCAAATTGGAGGGGACCGCCGAGCAAATTGCAGACGCGAAAGTGGCAATCGGCGCGGCGGAATTTATGCGAACGGAGATTTTCGAATTTTTCGGCGTTCCGGCCAACGACAATGACATGCTGCGGATGGGCTATCTTTACCTGGCGCTTGCCCAGGTCGAAGCCTTCACCCAGTCCGGGGACCGGGGCAAGTTCGAAGCTGATCCGATCAGCTGCCTTAGCCTGGCGCCGACTGATATCGGCGACAATATACCCGATCCGGCGCAGTCGACGCCGGATCGTCCCGCCCTCGCGGCAGTGGGCTGGGACTATCCGTTGAGTGCCGATTTCCGCTTCAACGCCTGGTGCTATGGGGCCATGCACTACATCACGGACGGCAATATGCCTGCATACAGCACACTGAGCGTTGCCGACGCAGAGCGTCTCATCGGGGACCTGCATTTCCGGATGTTGCGCGAAGCCAGGGGGCTGGGCCTCAGCGACGATGCGCTGGCGGAAGTGGAGGTGGAGTCCTACCATCAGGCCGCCTATGAATTCTCGCGCCCCCTTACGCATGCGGGGGAGTCGCCACTGTCTTATGACTACCAATCCTGCGCGCAAGCCGCAGTCGATGTGGGCGCATTGCTTGATGTCGACAGCCTGCAAGCGATGGTGGATTCATGGTCGGTGCCCGCATCCGACCCTGCACCTGCATCCGAACCCGCGCCCGACAAGGAGTTCACCGATACGGTGTGGTGCATCGCCGGCCTTGAGCGGGTCTTGGGCAGCGAAACCGACCGGGAAAAGCGATCCGCTCTCAAGGAAGGCATCGAGTCGATGTCCAACAAGGCTGCCTGGCTCGGGGGGCAGCTCGGGTTGACGCGCGAGGCTGTAGGGGCACGCGTTGCTGACACAAAGCCAATTGTGGACAACGAAATTCGTGACCTGCGGCGTGACGATGGCAGGCTGATGATCACCGTCTGCCTGGAACGCGCCGTCGGTGGCTACGCGGAGGAGTTCTACGACTGGGTGGATCAGTGACCCTGATCAAGTCGACAACGCGCTGCCGCTGCCGCCGTGATCGCGCGGCATGCCGCGCGAGACTTCGGCCTATTGAATGTCCGACTGGATATAGCCATTGAGCAATGCCGCGAGGGCATTGAGGGACGCGATGTGAGTGCGTTCCCATCCGTGGGAGCTGTCGAGGGAAAAGCAGACCAGGCCCACGCGGAGGTCCCAGCCGGCTTCGACGGCAGCGGCGCTGTCGGAGCGGTAATGGCGGAAGGTATCGCGTTCGTGCGCAATGCCATCGCGTTCGCAGACGGCGAGCATCTGGCGTATCATGCGTTTGTCGAACGGACCCTGGCGATCACGCATGGCAATGGTGACGGCGTCGTCGCGTGAGGCCTGATTGGGCGCCGTGACGGCATTGTCGATGGCGAGCAGTTCCTCGACTTCCGAACCAAATCCATGTGTCCCACCAATGCCGATCTCCTCGGCAATGGTGAACATGGCCTGGAAAGGCACGGCGACGTTCACTTTGCCCTCGGCAATGCCTTTGAGGACCGTCAGCAGGGTCGCACAGCCCGCCTTGTCGTCGAGATGGCGCGAGACGATGAAGCCGTCGACGACTTCGGGCTGGGCATCGACTGCGACCATGTCGCCGACATTGAAGCCGGCAGCGACCAGTGCTTGGCGGTCGGGGAGGTGGGCGTCGATACGGATTTCGAGATTGTCCCAATCGGCAGGCTGGGTATCGACTTCGGTGTTGAAGCGGTGGCCGGATGCCTTGAGGGGCAGGATGGTGCCGCGATATTCGGCGTGGTCGGTAAAGATGGTGACGCGGGCGCCTTCGGCAAAGCGGGCTGCCCAGGTGCCGGTATTGCGCAGGGCGAGGCGGCCATTGGGCTTGAGTTCGGTGACCATGGCGCCCAGCGTATCAAGATGAGCGGCAAGCGCGCGCCGCGGCGGACCGTCGCCGACCTCGACATAAAGGACGCCGCGCCGCGTGTATCTCGGCTCGAAGCCCAGTTCGCGCAGCCAGGTGTCAACCAGAGCGACCGCGCGTTCGGTCATCCCGACGGGGCTGGGGGTCCTGACCAGTTGCAACAGACGGTCAAGCAGATAATCGGTATCGATCATGCGGTGCGGCGCTTCCGGGTGCGGACGGGAGAGACTTCTTCGAGAAAACGGTCTTCGAGCCTGGCTTCGAGGCCCAGCATGTGCTGTTCGGCTTCGCTCATGTGTTCAGCCAGGATAGCCGCGGCCGCTGCAGCATCGCGGCGGCGCATGGCGGCGATCAGGTCGCGCTGATGCCGGATGCCGCTTTCGCGGGAGACGGGCTCGGGCTGCACATAGATGTCCTGCGCCACGGTCAGGTCCTTGAGCAGGCGCTGCAGGAAGCGGCAGGTGAAGGCAAGGATTGGATTGTCGGAATATTCGGCGACGACGCCGTGAAAATCGAGCTCGGCCATACGCTGTGTCCAGCGCTCATTGGGGTCGGCGGGCTCGTGATCGTAAATCCTGATAATGGCCTCAAGGCGCTTGAGGCCTGCTTCGTCGATTTGAGGGGTGGCGCTGGCCGCCAGTTGCGGTTCAAGCACCTTCCGCATCTCATAGATATTGGCGATGGTCAGATTCTTGGCGAAGAGAAAGTTGGACATCAGGCTCATGGCCCGGCCCTCGGACATGCGCTCGATGAATGCGCCGCCGCCAGGGCCTGTGCGCACCGATATCAGCCCTTGGACTTCAAGCGATTTGAGCGCTTCGCGGACGGTGCCTTTGCTTGCCGAAAACTGTGCGATGAGATCGCGCTCCTGCGGCAGACGATCGCCGGGGCCCAGGCCATGTTCGACGATCATGCGCTTGATGGCGTCAACGATTTCGTCGGTGCGCTTGCGGCGCGGTTGCTCAACAGGTTCGGTTTCGTTCATGCAGGACTGTCCGGGGCGGAAAGGCGCGGGGCGCTGGCGATGAGCGACCGCGTATAGTCATGTTCGGCCTTGGCGAAGAGCTGGGCCGCGGGGCCGACCTCCACCACTTCTCCCAGATACATGACGGCGACACGATCGGAAATGGATTCAACGACCGCCAGGTCGTGGCTGATGAAGATGTAAGACAGTCCCAGATCGTCGCGCAATTGCTGAAGCAGCAGGAGAACCTGGGCCTGCACGGACACATCGAGCGCGCTGACCGGCTCGTCGAGCACGAGAATGCTGGCGCCAGCGGCAACGGCGCGGGCAATGGCAATGCGCTGCGCCTGCCCGCCGGAGAATTCGTGCGGATAGCGTTCGAGCGTATCGCCCGGCATCTGCACCGCATCGATGAGCTCTCGCTTGCGCAGGGCGCGTCTGGTGGCGTCATAGCCGCAGAGCAGGCGAAGCGGAACGTCAAGGATTTCGCCGATGGTCTTGCGCGGATTGAGCGAGGCCACGGGGTCCTGGAATACATACTGGATGGTCCGGCCAAAAGCCCGCGACCCAGAAGCGGCCAGGTCGGCCCAGGGCCTGTTGTCGATCAGCATCGTGCCGGAGGTGGGCGCTTCGAGCCCCACCAGCATGCGTGCAAGTGTGGACTTGCCCGACCCGCTCTCACCCACGATGCCGAGCGTCTCGCCCTTGGCCAGATCGAGCGAGATGCCGCGGACAGCCTGAACCTCGCTGGCTCTGCGCCCGAATAGCGAGCGACCGCCGCCGAAGGTCTTGACCAGATCGCGGATTTGAACCGCATTCGCGTTCATGATCTTGCCTCCTTGAACAAGGGACGGACCCGGTCGAGGAAGCCATGGCCCTCCCCAAGCTCGGGCACGCAGGCAATCAGGCGCTTGGTGTAATCGTGCTGGGGGTCCCGCAGGACATCTCCGGTTATGCCCTGTTCGACGATTTCGCCATGACGCATGACTGCAACCCGGTCGCAGACCTGGGCAACGACGCCGAAATCATGGGTGATGAGGAGGAGGGCAAGGCCGCGCTCTCGACGCAGCTCTTGCAGCAATTCCAGGATGCGGGCCTGGACGGTCACGTCGAGGGCGGTGGTCGGTTCGTCGGCGATGATGATATCGGGGTCGTTGGCGAGTGCCATGGCGATGCCGATGCGCTGCCGCTGCCCGCCCGAAAGTTCATGCGGATAGGCCGTGGCGCGGCTGGCCGCGTCGCGGATGCCTACGGTTTCCATAAGCTCGATTGCCCGGGCGCGGGCTGCGGCCTTGCCAGTGGGATTATGTGCCAGAATGGCCTCTGCAATCTGGTCGCCTACGGAAAAGAGCGGGTGGAGCGTCGTCAGCGGATCCTGGAAAACATAGGCGACGCGGGCGCCGCGCATGCCGATCAGCTCTTGTTCGCGGAGCGAGAACACATCCTTGCCTTCGACATAGGCTGCGCCATTGGTGATGATGCCGGGCGGCGAGGCGACGAGACCCATGAGCGAAAGTGCAGTGACGGACTTGCCCGAACCGCTTTCGCCGATCAGGCCCAGGCACTCGCCCTTGCCCACACTGAAGCTGATATTGCTGACGGCAGGGGTGATGCTGTCGCCCGTGTCGAAACCGACCGAAAGGTCATCCACGATCAGGGCCTTGGAGTCGGTCTTTGCAGGTTCAGGCTTGGTCTTGCGGTTGATCTTTGTGACCGCCATGGGGCGATCGAGGGCGCCGGACCGCAGGCGCGGATCGAGCACGTCGCGAATGCCGTCCCCAAGCAGATTGATGCTCATGACCAGCATGAAGATCATGATGCCCGGAATTATGGAGGCATGCGGCGCGGTAAAGAGTTGCGCCCGGGCCTGGCCGAGCATGGAGCCCAGGTCCGATGTCGGTGGCTGGGCGCCGAGGCCCAGGAAGGAGAGACCGGCGGTTTCCAGGATCATCCAGCCAACGGTGGTCGACATGGTGATGACGATCACCGGCAGCACATTGGGCAGAACTTCGGTGAAGAGGATGGCTGTATGGCTCTTGCCCGAGAGGCGGGCGGCGTCGACGAATTCGCGATTACGGATCGAGACCGTGACACCGCGGATATTGCGCGCAAAGAATGGGATGTTGACGAGCGCGATTGCGTAGAGCGCATTGAGCAGGCCGGGGCCCAGGGCGGCGACGATAGCGATGGCCAGCAGGATATAGGGAAAGGCCATGAGCATATCGACGAAGCGCATGAGGATGCTGTCCGTCGGTCCGCGCGCATAGCCGGCGACGAGCCCGATCAGCGAGCCGAACAGGGCGGCAAGCGCTGTTGCGCTGACACCAACCAGAAGCGAGACCTGCGTGCCCCAGATGAGGCGCGAAAGGATGTCGCGGCCCAGATGGTCGGTCCCCAGCAGATGCCCGGTGCTGAACGGCGGCAGGAGGCGGTTTGGCTGGTCGGTCAGGTCAGGGTCCGGGATCGGCAGGACCGGTGCCAGAAGCGCCACAATGACGATGAAACCGAAGATGAACAGGCCGGCAGCCGCAAGGCGATTGGCCATGAGCAATTGCCAATTGCTGCGGCGCTTGCGGACGCCCGGCAGGGGCGTTGCTATGGTACTCATGTCTTGAGCCTCGGATCGAGCATGGCCTGGGCGACGTCGGCCATCAGGTTGACCAGCACATAGACGGTCGCGGCAACCAGCACGCCCCCTTGCACCAGCAGCAGGTCACGGGTGGAGACGGCCTTGACCAGCATCTGACCGAGGCCAGGCCATTGAAAGACCGTTTCGATATAGACCGCGCCGCCCAGCACGAAGCCGGCCTGGATGCCAAGCACCGGGATGATGGAGACGAGCGCTGCGCGCAGGGCGTGGCGATAAATGACCTTGTTTTCGGTCAGACCCTTGGCGCGGGCGGTGCGGATGAAATCCTGCCGCAACACTTCGAGCATGGCGGCGCGGGTCAGGCGCGCGACGACGCCGGTGGCGACGATAGCGAGGGTGGAGGCGGGCAGGATCAGATGACGGAGAAGGTCCGGCAGATCGCCGCCGCCATAGACGGCATACATGCCCGAAGCAGGCAGCAGCCTCCACTGGACGGCAAAGAACAGGATGAAGACGAGGCCGAGGAAAAAGGCCGGCATGGAAATGCCGATGAGCACGAAGAATGTAACGATGCGGTCGGTCCAGCCGAACTGGCGCACGGCGGAGACGATGCCGGCGAGAATGCCCAGAACCGAACAGATAACCAAGGACGTGCCGGCCAGAACCAGCGTGGCGCTGAAACGTTCGACCACTTCATCAAGCACTGGGCGGTTGAGAATATAGGAACGGCCGAAGTCACCCTGCAGCAGATTGCCGACCCAGATGACATATTGCTCCGGCCAGGACCGGTCGAGACCGAGGGCCCGGTTGATACGCTCGACATTGTCCGGGGTCGCATAGGAGCCGAGCAGCGCCTGGGCGGGGTCGCCGGGGATCAGCTTCATGACGAGGAAGACGATTATGGACAGACCAATAATGACCGGGATTGCCGCAAGGAGGCGCTTGGCAATGTAGGCTGTCATGTCTGGTCCTCCTTGGTGTAGCGTAGGGGAGATGACCCCCACCGGGCCTCCCCCTGAAGGAGGGAGAGTGACCTACCGAGTTTGTTGAGGTGTTGGTTCCAACACCAGCCCGCTCCTCCCCCTTCTTCAGGGGGAGGCCGGGTGGGGGTGCCCCTACTGCTTGGTCACATCGCGCAGGACCAGCGAGAAGTCCGGCTGCAGCTCAAAGTCGCTGACAGCGCTGGTGACCACTGCGTTCTGCTTCCAATTGGCCACAAACAGCCATGGCGCGTCTTCATGAGTGATGGCCTGAACCTGCTTGTAGAGGTCGGCACGCTCTTCCAGATCGGTAGAAACGCGTGCCTGATCAAGCAATTCGTCTACTTCGGGGTTGGAATAGTAGGAGGAATTGAATCCGCCCTGATCCGGGAAGGCCGCACTGCGCAGGGTGAGGAAAGGCAAGGTGTCCGGGTCGGAGGTCATCCATGCCATTTCGGCCATGTCGGCCTTGCCCTCAAGGCCAGGATTCACTTCCGAGAGGAACGTGTTCCACTCGTAGGTCTGGATCTCGACATTGAGGCCAACGGCCGCGAGGTCGGCTTGAATGGCGGTGCCCATCGGCACCGGATCGAGCATGCCCGAGCCGCCTTCGGTCACGAGGAAGGTCAGCGACGCGCCTTCGGCACCGGCTTCGGCGAGCAGTTCGCGGGCTTTTTCCGGATCGTATGGATAGGGATCGACGTCTTCGTTATAGGCCCAGTTGAAGGCTGGCGGGATCGGTCCGGCAGACACTTCGGCCGTGCCCTGCAGCACGTCGTTGACCAGGCTTTCCTTATTGACCGCATAGTTCACCGCCTGGCGGACGCGGACGTCAGCAAACGGGCCCTCCTTGGCGTTCAGCATCACGTACCAGACATGCGGCCCCACGGCTTCAACGACCTGGTAATTGGCGTCATCACGGAACTGGGTCACATTGTCGGGCGGGGTTTCGAGCAGCACGTCTATGCCGCCGGACAGCATTTCGGCGACACGGGTATTGGCGTCGGTAATGGGACGGAAAATCACCGCCTCCAGCGATGGGGCACCATCCCAGTAGCTCTCATTGCGCGAGGCGGCAACGCTGGTATTGGATCGCCATTCCTCGAACTTGAAGGGACCCGTCCCGACAGGATTACGCCCATAATCGGCGCCGTATTGCTCGACTGCGGCCGGAGAGACGATCAGGCCCGTCGGCGATGCCAGGTTCGACATGAAGGGCGCGAAAGCCTCGTTCAGCGTGAACTTGACCGTCAGCTCATCGATGACTTCCACCGCATCGACCGACGAGAAGAAGAAGGCCAGCGGGAACGGGCCCGTATCGGCAAAGGGATGGCTTTCGTCGAGCATGCGGTCGAAATTGAACTTCACCGCCTCTGCATTGAAAGGCGTGCCGTCGTGGAAGGTCACGCCCTCACGCAGATTGAACACGTATTCGAGGCCATCTTCTGAAATGGTCCAGTCGGTGGCGAGCGCCGGCTCGATTTCGAGCGTGCCCGGGGCATTGCGCACGAGGCCGTCATAGATGTTGACCGCGATGCGGAAATCATTGGAGGCCGTCGAGACATGCGGATCGAGCGATGCCGGTTCGGCGATCTGACCAACCACGAGAATATTGGGCGGCGTCTGGGCGAAAGCCGGCGAAACAAGGCTGAGCGCGGTGGCAGCCAAGAGCAGCGACGCGACGCCTTTCCATGTGCGGATCATATTAAAACCTCTCTTTGCGTTCCCTCGCTCGTGCTGTGCGGTTGCGCTATCCAGCAGAGCATGGTCAATTTATCAGCATAAATTTGCGGTCTGTCAATTTATGATGATAAATGACCGTTGACGGCGGAGACCTGCATGACTTTTTCCATCGTAGCCCGTGATCCCGAGACCGGCGCACTCGGCGTGGCAACGGCAACGGCGGGCCCGGCGGTCGGGGCGCTCGTGCCCCACACACGTCTCGGGGTTGGCGCAGTGGCGACGCAGGCAATGACCAATCCCTATCTCGCATTCGATGCGCTCGATCATCTGCAATCCAAACCGGCCCAGCTTGCCCTCGATGCCGCTCTTGCCGGGGATGCGAACCCGGATTTGCGCCAGGTCATCCTTGTCGACTCCACCGGGCGGACGGCTGGATGGACAGGCAGGCAATGTATGGGATTTGCCGGGCATGCCGCCAATGATGGCGTAGCGGTCGCGGGAAATCTGCTGACCGGCCCGGTCGTGCTCGACAGGATGGTATCGGCATTCGAGACGGCAAGCGGGGCAGGTCTGGCGCGGGCCATGTTGCATGCTCTTGAGGCGGGCGCAGCGGCAGGAGGCGACAGCCGCGGCATCGGTTCCGCAGCGTTGCGGGTCCAGACCGGCCAGAGCTTCCCTGACATTGACCTGCGTGTCGATCTTTCAGATGATCCGCTCGGCGCCCTTGACGCGCTTCTCTCGCTCACCTCCCAGGGCCCCTATGCGGATTTCTTCGCAAAGGTCCCGCGCCGCTGATCCTGATTCGGGAATATGCGCAGGCCGATCCCCGCGGATGCAGAGCCAGGCTGAGCTGGCTGCCGGAGCTGCCCGGCGAGCGTCTGCCAAAGGGCCTCTAGCAGCCCGCGCCGTCACTTGCCTGTCATCTGACATGGCTAGAAGGCACTCATTCGAATGAGTGAGTGCCATGAAACATCAGGGTTCGTCCTGGGAAGACATCCGCGACCGGATCAGCCACGAGATCGGGGCCGGTCATCTGCTGGCCGATATGCGCCTGCCCTCCGAGCCGGAAATGTGCGTGCTCTACAAGGCCCGCCGCCATTCGCTGCGCAAGGCGCTGGCGGCGCTGGTCGCCGAGGGCAAGCTCAGGGTCGAGCAGGGCAGGGGCACATTCGTCGAGCGCGCCCCGCTGCTCAATTACGTCATCGGCACCCGCACCCGGTTCCGCGAAAATCTCAATGCGCAGGGGCTGGCGGCGTCCGGCCAGCGGCTCGATGAAAAGAAAGTGCCTGCCAGCGCCCGCATCGCGTCTGCGCTCGCCATTCCGGTCGGTTCGCCTGTCCATGCGCGGTCCGGCCGTGGCTTTGCCAATGATCTGCCGATCAATCTGGGCTGGTCCTATTGGGACGCGCTGCGCTTTCCAGACATTCTCGAACGGCTGGCTGCCTGCTCCTCGGTCACCGATGTCTATGGCTCCTACGGCATAGCCGACTACCGGCGGCTGAAAACCACGATCTTCACCCGCATCGCCTCGGAAAGCGAAGCCAGCCTGCTCATGCTGCGGCCGGGTCAGTCGGTCATGGTGGTCCAGAAGATCGATGCCGATCTCGACGGCAATCCCATCGGCTTTTCCGATGCGGTCTGGGCCGGCGACCGGGTGCAGTTCACCTTCGACAATGATGCAATCTCCCCCAATCCCAGTGTGAGGACCGACCATGTTTAACGAAGCCGGCAATGGCGGCGGCGACCACGCAGCCATGCTGACCACGCTTGCCCGCGCCCGCCCGGACAGGCTCAAGGCCGTGGCTGAAACCGTGCTCGACGCCATGGGCGACATCGAGGTCATCGCCAATCGCACCGGGCTGGTCATGGTGCCGATGCGCGACAGCGTCGAGAATGTCGATTTCCACCTCGGCGAAGTGCTGGTCAGCGAGGCGCATATCAGGGATGGGGCGGGCCATGTCGGCTACGGCATGGTCAATGGCCGCGATCTCGAACGCGCCATGGCCATGGCGGTTATCGATCTGCATGTCGCCGCCGTCGGCCAAAACGAAACTATCCTTCGTTTCCTCGCCGAAGAAAGCGCCCATGCCCGGGCACAAGACGAAACCCGCATGCGTCAGGTGGAAGCCACGCGCGTTGAAATGGAGACGTTCTGATGCTCACCGTCGCGCCCCCCGATGCGCTCGAAACGCGCAGCAATGCCACGTTTGAGGCCCTGCTCTGGGCCATGTCGCGTCCTGGCGATATCCGCACTCTGCCCGAGCCGGGCATGAATGGTGTGATCGAAACCCTGATCGATCTCGAATGCACTGCCTATGCCGAGGGCGAGGCCGTGCATGCCCGCCTCGCTGCCAGCGGCGCCTTGCTCACCGACACTCTGGCTGATGCCACCTACGTGTTTGTCGAGAGCCTCGACGCCTTCGAGACCCGTCTCTTTGGCCTCAATTGCGGCTCGGCCTTTTACCCGGACGATGGCGCGACCGTCATCGTGCCCGCCACTCATGGACGCGGCCCGCGCCTCCGTCTCACCGGCCCCGGCAACGAGACCGCAACCGAAATCGCCCTCGATATCCCTGCCGGATTCTGGGCCTGGCGGGCGCAGCTTTCCGCCTATCCCGAAGGCTTCGATCTGATCCTCGTCGATGGCGCATCCGTCATCGCCATTCCCCGTTCAACCCAGGTCGAGGTGTTGTAAATGGCCTATGTGGCAACCCGTGGTGGCGAAAAGGCCATCGATCAGGCCGAGCGCCTCTTCCGGCAGGATCTGGGCACGATCGACGCCGCCCGCGTCGAGACCATCCGCAAAACCATGCCCTATCTCATCGACCGGGTGATGGGCGAAGCCTCGCTTTATAGCGAGGAACTGGCAGCGCTGGCTTTGGCGCAGACAGGCGGCGAACTTTCAGAAGCCGTTCTGGTGCTGCGCGCCTGGCGCACCACTCAGCCGCGCCTCGCCATTGCCCGCCCGGTTCAGCAATCCGAACTGCTCACACAGCGGCGCATTTCGGCGGCGTTCAAGGATATTCCGGGCGGCCAGATTCTCGGGCCAACGCTGGATTATTCCCATCGCGTGCTGGCCACCGACGTGCTGGAGGGCAAATCCTATACCCCGCCTGCGGTCGAGATGGCCGAGCATCCGGCGCCGCAGCGCCAGCCCGCTCTCGCCGATTGGCAGCGTCAGCAGGGGCTTGTCGCGCCGGCAAACACGTCCGACGTGTCGCCCGAGGACATTCCCGATCTTACGCGTGAACCGCTGCTGTTCCCCGCCTCGCGCGCTCACCGGCTGCAAAGCCTTGCCCGCGCCGAAACCGGCGGCGTGCTGGCGCTGGGTTACGCCGCCATGCGCGGCTATGGCAATGCCCATCCCACGGTCAATGAATTGCGGCTGGCAGAGGCGGAGGTGATGGTGCCCCATCCGCGCGGCACCAAATTTTCCGCCGGGCGCATCCGCGTCAGCCAGGCCGAAGTCACCTCAAAGGAAAAGGGCGGCTATCTCGAACTCGGCTACTCGGCGACCTTTGGCTGGAACGAGGTCAAGGTCATCGCGGCGGCAACGCTCGATCTCAATTCGGCTGAAGCGCCGGTCGGCTCGCCCGTGCATGAGGAATTTTACCTCTACCATACCGAAAGCGTCGAGGCCTCGGGCTTCTGCATCCACTTCAAGCTGCCCCATTACGTCACCTTCCAGTCCATTCTCGACGCCATGCGCGACGCCAAGGCCAAGAAGGCTGCCGGCGAGCCGATCGAGGAAAGCCATGAGGAGCTCGTCATATGAGCCTCGCCAATCTCACCAGAAACTGGGCAGCGACCAGCTATGGTTTCCTCGATGCCTCGGCCAAGCGCGAATTGCGCCGCAAGATGCTCAAGGCCGTGGCCGTGCCCGGCTGCCAGATGCCCTATGCCAGCCGCGAAGTGCCGATGGCGCGCGGCTGGGGCACCGGCGGCTTGCAGGTCACGCTGACGCTGGTCAATCCGAACTCGGTGATCAAGGTCATCGATCAAGGTGCCGATGATGGCGTCAACGCCGCGTCGATCCGGCGTTTCGTCTCCACCATGTCCGGCGCGTCCGAGACATGGGATACGCTCGACGCGACCATCGTGCAGTCGCGCCACCGCGTGCCCGAAGAGATCATGCGCGAGGATCAGATCCTCGTGCTGCAGGTGCCCAATCCCGAGCCTTTGCGCGGGGTCGAGCCCAATATCTCCATTGCCCGGCAGATGCACGCCGACGCCGATTACGGCAAGCTTTGGCTGACACTCTACGAACAGATTGTGCGCAAGGGCCGCATCATGCAGGGCTCTTCCTATCCGTCACTGGTCAATGGCCGCCATGTCATGACCCCGTCGCCCATTCCGCGCTGGGACGCGCCCAAGCTCAACATGGCCAAACACCTGACCATTCTCTCGGCTGGCCGCGAGAAGCGCATTTTCGCCGTGCCGCCCTATACCAGGGTGGAACCGCTGGTCTTCTCCGACCGGCCCTATCTGGTCGAAGACCACGCAAAGATCACCTGCGAGCGCTCCGGCGTCTCGGGCTTCTTCATGAACGAGCTTCCCGTCGATGGCGGCGGTTCGCGCTTTGAGGTCTCCGACAGCAATCTGGGCATCAAGGCCATCAATCGCGCCGAGGGCGAACCCGACAGCATCGGCGCCACCTGGTATCAGAATGGGGAGTATCGGCCATGAGCCTGGCAATCGTTTCTGCGCCGCAGCGCGCCGCCCCGCGGCTGATGGCCGACGAGCCTATCCTGACCATGTCCAATATCTCCCGCGCCTATGGCGATGTGCAGGCCCTGCGGCAGGTCGATGTCACGGTCTATCCGGGCGAGGTCATGGGCATTGTCGGGGAGAGCGGCTCGGGCAAGTCGACGCTTCTGCGCATGATGAACCTCGAGGATACGCCTGATAGCGGCGACTATCGTCTGCGGCTGCCGGGCCGGGTCGATGGCAATCTCTTCGATCTCACCCGCTATGAGCGCCGCATGCTCTGCGCCCGCAATATCGGCATCGTCTATCAGAACCCGCATCTCGGCCTGCTGATGCGTCACTCGTCCAGCGGCAATGTTGCCGAGCGGCTTCTTATTGCAGGGGAGCGCAGCTTCGAGGTTCTGCGCAGTAAGGCGCGGGAGGCGCTCGACGCCTCCGAGTTTCCGCTGAGCCGCATGGATGCGCGGCCCATCGAGCTCTCCGGCGGCATGCAGCAGCGCGTGCAACTGGCCAAGGCCATCGCACTCGAACCGTCGCTGCTCTTGCTCGACGAGCCGACCACCGGGCTCGATGTGTCGGTGCAGGCCCTCGTGCTCGATACGCTCAAGCGCCTGCAACGCGAGCGGCGCATTACCATGGTGCTGGTCAGCCACGACCTTGGCGTCATCCGCACCATGGCCGACCGGGTCATGGTCATGCGTCATGGCGAAGTGGTGGAACAGGGGCTTGCCGATCAGGTGTTTCAGGACCCCCAGCACAGCTACACCCAGCAACTCGTCCACGCCAAGCTCTAGGGGAAGACCATGACAGAACGCGCGTTCATCCTGCGGGTCGAGGACCTCTCCAAGACCTTCCGCATGTTCCATCTCGACGCCACGCTGCATGCCTTCGATGGCGTGAGTTTCGATCTCAGCCCCGGCGAATTTCTGCTGCTGCGCGGCCATAACGGCGCTGGTAAATCCACCCTGTTGCGCACCATCTGGCGGAGCTATCTACCGGTCAGCGGCCATGTTTTCTATCAGTCAAGGCATGGCGAAATCGACCTTGCCACTGCGGCAGACGTCGACATCGCTCTGCTGCGCCGCCAGGAAATTGGCTTTGTAACTCAATTCCTTAATGCCCGTCCGCGTGTTCCGGCACAGGACATTGTGGCCGAACCATTGCTGCTCGCCGGGCACGAACGAGAGGCTGCTCTTGAAGAAGCGCGGCACTGGCTTGAACAGTTCGGCGTGCGCCGTGAACTTTGGCGCGCCTATCCCAGCACCTTCTCGGGCGGCGAACAGCAGAAGGTCAATCTGGCCCGCGCCCTCATCCTGCCGCAACGGCTGCTTTTGCTCGACGAACCCACCGCCTCGCTCGACGCCGGCGCCCGCGCCGCGCTGATCAGCCGCCTTGCCGAACTCAAGGCGCAAGGCGTTGCAATGATTGGGGTTTTCCACCATCCGGGCGACGTTGCCCAGCTCATCGACCGCGAGATCAATCTGGGTACGCGTGTCGTTGTCGAAGAACGCGAGGAGGCAGAATATGTGGCTGTCTGATTTCCGTATCGTCCTCAAGGACCGGATCATTGAAAGCGGCGCATTGCGCATCGAGGACGGCATCATCGCCGAAATCCGCGAAACGCCTTTTGCCGACGCCGATCTGCACGGCCAGGGCATGATCCTGATGCCGGGCATGATCGACATGCACGGCGACATGATCGAGCGCGAAATCGAGCCGCGTCCCAATGTGCGCATGCCGATGGAAATGGGCCTGCGTGATCTCGACATGAAGTTGGCAACCTCCGGCATCACCACGGCCTATGCCTCGCTGTCCTTCTCGCCCGGTTCGACCTATGGCCATATGCGATCATATGAATTTACCGGCGAGATGATCCGCGCTGTCCGCGCGCATAGTCGCTCCATGCTGATCGACCATCGTGTTCATGCCCGGTTCGAGGTGACGTTCCCGGCCGCGCTTTCGGTGGTCAAGGAATTGATCGGGGAGGGTTCGGTCGATCTGGTTTCCCTCTGCGATCACACGCCGGGGCAGGGGCAATATCGCGATCTCGACCTGCAGGCCGCCAATATCGCCAAGGCCAAGAATATTTCGCTCGAAGAAGCCGCCGAGCAATTGCAGCGCCGCATCCGCGAAAAACAGGAGACGATGGGTGACCTCACGGCCACCCTCCGTGCCATCACCCAATATTGTGCCCTTCACGGTGTGCCCGTCGCCAGCCATGACGACGACACCATCGAAAAGGTCACGCTGATGCACAATCTCGGGGCCAATATCAGCGAGTTTCCGGTGACGCTGGAAGCGGCGCGCGAAGCGCACAAGTTCGGCATGCTGACCGCCATGGGCGCGCCCAACGCGCTGCGGGGGCAATCCTATTCGGGCAATCTATCGGCCCGCGAGGCCCATGAAGCCGGGCTGCTCGACCTGCTGGCCGCCGACTACCATCCATCCGCCATGCTTCCGGCGGTGCTGGTGCTGGCCAAGACCGACCCGCAGGGTCTGGCGGGGGCCGCGCGCCTCACCACGCTCAATCCTGCCCGCGCCCTCGGGCTCGAAGATCGTGGCGAAATCCGGGAGGGCCTGCGCGCCGACCTGCTGATTGCCGATGACCAGGGGGTTGGCCGCGTCCATGCCACCTTCTCGCGCGGCCGCATGGTCCATTCGGATGGCCGGTTGAATGCGGTTCGTGACGAACATGTCATTCGAATGAGTTAAGGCTGTCATCAAGGCGATCTAGTCTTTGTTCAGAGCCAAGCCACGGGGTGGATGATGCTGGAACTCAAGAATGTCACTAAGCGCTTTGGCGACACTGTCGCCGTCAACAGCCTGTCAACAATAATCGCCCCGGGGCAGATGGTTGGTGTCATTGGACGCTCGGGTGCCGGCAAGTCCACTTTGCTGCGGTTGATCAATCGGCTGGCCAATAGTGACGAGGGCCGGATCATCTATGGCGACCTTAATGTCGGCGCCCTGCAGGGTCGAGACCTGCGCGCATGGCGCTCTCGCTGCGCCATGATCTTCCAGCAGTTCAATCTGGTTAACCGCTTGGACGTATTGACAAATGTCCTGATCGGACGGATCGGCACAGCCGCCACGCTGCCGGTCATGTTCCGGCACTTCTCTCCGGCGGACCGCGCCAATGCGGCCATGGCGCTGGACCGGCTCGATCTCCTGCCACAGGCCCTGCAACGCGCCGACACGCTTTCGGGTGGCCAGCAGCAGCGTGTCGCCATCGCCCGCGCCCTGATGCAGCGGCCCAGCGTAATTCTGGCTGACGAACCAATAGCTTCGCTCGATCCGCGCAATGCCCGGCTGGTGATGGAAGCACTCCACAAGATCAATGTCGAAGACAAGATCACCGTGATCTGCAACCTGCATACGCTGGACGCTGCCCGCGCCTATTGCGGGCGCATTATCGGCATGGCCAAGGGCCATGTCGTGTTCGACGGCACGCCTTCCCAGCTGACCCATTCCGTCATCCAGGAAATCTATGGAGACGACAATACAGACGTGGACGAGAGCCTGACCTCGACCATGGCTGCCGCCAACCCGGCCCGGATGGCCGGCGAACGCCAGATGGAAGCGGCTCACTAGACCGCCTCACCTTCAACGGAGCTCTTTCGATGTTTAACCTGACGCGTCGTGGCCTTGCGGCCGCGCTGGTTTCGCTCGCCCTTGTGTCCTCTGCCATGGCGCAGGACTGGCGCGAGCAATATCCCGAACTGACAGTTGGCATTTCCTCGTCGGAAAACGAGACCGACGCCATTGCCCGCAACCAGCCCTATGCCGACTATCTCAGCCGCGAGCTGGGTGTTCCGGTCAAGATCGTGCGCGGCACGGACTATGCGGCCATCATCGAAGCCATGCGCTCCGGCCATGTGCAGATCGCCTCGGTTGGCCCGGCGTCATACGCACTGGCCCGCAAGATCATGGGGGAGGGCATTGCTCCCGTCGCCACGACACTCGATGCAGAAGGCATGCCCGGCTATTATTCGGTAATCGCCGTGCGGGCCGACAGCCCCTATCAGACCCTCGAAGACATCAAGGGCCAGTCCTTCGCCTTTGCCGACCCGAATTCGACCTCGGGCTATGCCGTACCGTCCTATTACCTGTCGACGGTCCTTGGCACCAATGCCGATGAGTATTTTGGCGAAGTGGCGTTTTCCGGCGGTCACGAACAGAGCGTGATGGCGCTGATCAATGGCACATTCGAGGCTGTTGCCACCCATTGGCGCAATGAAGGCGCCGGCAATATCCAGACCATGGAAAGCAAGGGCCTGATCGAGAAGGGTTCTACCCGCATCATCTGGACCTCGCCGGTCATCCCCAACACGCCGGTGATGATCCTGACCAGCCTGCCGCAGGAGCTGCAAGACCAGTTCAAGGCCGCTCTGCTGGCCTTCCCCGAGAAAGATCCAGAGGGCTTCTCGGAATACACCCGCGGCACGTCGAGCGGGTATGCGGAGGCCGTGCATGAAGACTATCTCGATGTGATCGCCATCACCGAGCACAATGCCGCAGACCGCCGCCGCACGGCGGGTCAGTAATCGTCCAATCAGACCGGTGCGTGTTGGGCGCACCGGTCTTTTTCATGGGAGCGGCGCATGTCGGTCATGATGTCCACACAGGACAGGCTTTCGGCTTTCGAGGGGCAATTCCGGCGCGAAAGAAATGTGCGGCGGGCCTGGACGCTTGGCTACGGCGCGCTGTTTCTTGCCGCGCTCACGGGCTCGGTCGTGGTCAGCAATTTCTCCATTCCGGGTCTCGTCAAGGGCTTGCCCATGGCCTGGAATTATATCGCGGGCACTTTGCCGACCCTGACCTTGGAGAATTTCGGCGCCGATATGGCCGAATGGTATTGGGGTCTGCGCTACTGGCTGCGCCTCTTGCTCGAAACCATCCTTATGGGCTTTATCGGCACGGTGCTGGGCGGCATTGTCGCTCTCGTGCTCAGTTTTCCGGCTGCGCGCAATCTGGTCGAAAACACCGCCATCTATTTCGCCGCCCGGCGGACGCTCGAATTCATGCGCACGGTGCCGGAGCTGGTTTTTGCGCTGATCTTCGTCTTCGCTTTCGGGCTTGGCCCATTTGCCGGGGTGCTGGCCATAGCGGTCCATACCGCCGGTGCATTGGGCAAGCTGTTTGCCGAGGTCAACGAGAATGCCGATCCGCGCCCCATGGAGGGCGTTCGCGCCGCTGGTGGCAACTGGCCCATGGTGATGCGGCTCGGTGTGGTGCCGCAGGTGCTGCCCAATTATGCCAGCTACCTGTTGCTGCGGTTCGAGATCAATGTGCGTGGTGCCTCGGCGCTCGGGATCGTCGGTGCCGGCGGCATTGGGCAGGATCTCTACGTTGCCATCCGCCAGTTCGAATATACCGACATCTCCGCCATCATGCTGCTGCTGATCCTCACCACGTCGGTGATCGACATCATCTGCGAAAACATCCGCCACCGCCTGATCGGCCAAGACCTCACCGGGAGCGCCTGAGCCATGAATGCTGTTTCGCAAGCCGATATTGCACGCCTCAAACGCATCAATCCCGAACTGTTCCGTCCGGCCTTGAGCAAGCGGATCGTCAACGGGGTGATCTGGTTCGCCTTTCTGGGCGCAGTTGCCTTCTCCCTCTGGTGGATCGACGCTACGCCTGCCCGCATCCTCAATGGTCTGGACAAGCTCGGGCTGATGGTGCGGCTGATGATCCCGCCTGTGCCGGGCGACAGTTTCTGGGAATTCTGCCGCGCCATGCTTGAGACCCTGGCCATGGCGTTTCTGGGCACCGTGATCGCAGCAGTTCTCGCCGTGCCGCTCGGCTTTCTGGGGGCCAAGAATATTGTCCCGAACTGGCTGTTTCATTTCGGCCTTCGGCGCTTCTACGATGCCTTTCGCGGCATTGACGGCCTGGTCTGGGCGCTGATCTTCGTGTCAGCGGTGGGGCTGGGGCCATTTGCCGGCGTGCTGGCCATTGCGGTGGGCGATGTCATGGTGCTGGGCAAGCTCTTTGCCGAAGCCATCGAGAATGTCGACAAGAAGCCGGTGGACGGCGTACGCGCCTCGGGCGGTGGCGAACTGCATGTCATGCGCCTCGGGGTGCTGCCCCAGGTCTTTCCGGTGATGATGAGCCATGTGCTCTATTTCTTCGAATCCAATGTCCGATCCGCCACGATCCTAGGCATTGTCGGAGCGGGCGGCATCGGGCTGGCGCTGTCGGATCGCATGCGCATCAACAATTGGCAGGAGGCGGCCTTCATCATTCTGATGATCCTGGTCACCGTAGCGGTGATCGACGCCATCTCCCGGCGCATCAGAGCGAAGCTGACATAGTCTGGAACAATTCGGGTTTTCTCGAAGACTTTCTTGCCGAGGCCTATCCCTCTTTCGTCATTGCCCGGCTTGTCCGGGCAATCCATCTCAGCCGAACCATCGCATGGACCACCCGGACAGGCCGGGTGGTGACGGGTTGGAGAGGATCGGTGCCAATAGAACCTTGAAACTATCAAGGGGCGGCTAAAGCCGCCCGTCCATCGCCCGGTCGAAAATCTCGAGCGCCAGCTCGCGGGTCAGTTCGACCGGATTGCCTCCGGCGGTAGGATCGACAATGGCCTTGTCGCCGATCTGGCCGCGCTGGCTGCCATCGACGCCGAAATCTTTCAGCGTATGCGGCACGCCCAGATCGGCGCGTAGTTTCAGAACCGCGTCAAGGAAGGCTTCAAAGCTCGCCTCAAGGCCCAGATAGGCCGCAAGCCGCTTGATGCGGTCTTCGATGGCCGGGCGGTTGGCCACCAGCACATAGGGCATGAAGACAGCATTGGTCATGCCGTGATGCGTGTCGTAGAGGGCGCCGACCGGGTGGCTAAGGGCATGAATGGCGCCGAGGCCCTTCTGGAAGGCAGTGGCGCCCATGGCCGCGGCGCTCATCATATGGCCGCGCGCTTCGACATCATTTGGATTGACCGCGACCTTGGGCAGGTTTTCAAAGACAAGACGCATGCCTTCAACGCCGATGCCGTCTGCCATGGGATGATAGCCGGGCGCACAATAGGCTTCGAGACAGTGGGCCAGCGCATCCATGCCGGTGCCGATGGTGATGAAGCGGGGCATGCCGACAGTGAGCTCGGGATCGGAAATGACGATCTTCGGCATCATCAGAGGGTGAAAGATCACCTTCTTGGTATGGGTCGTCTCATCGGTGATGACGCCGGCGCGGCCGACTTCCGAACCCGTGCCCGCCGTGGTCGGCACGGCGATGATGGGCAGGATGCCGTTCGGGTCGGCGCGGGTCCACCAATCGCCAATGTCTTCGAAGTCCCACATGGGCCGGGTCTGCCCCGCCATGAAGGCTATGACCTTGGCCGTGTCGAGGCCGGAGCCGCCGCCAAAGGCGATGACGCCGTCATAGCCGCCCTCGCGCAGCACCGTGATGCCGGCCTCGACATTGGCGGAAATAGGATTGGGCTTCACTTCGGCGAAGAGGCCCGCCTCGATGCCCGCATTGTGGAGCAGCGCCAGCGTATTCTGCGTAACCGGCAGGCTGGCGAGACCGGAATCGGTGACCAGCAGGGGTTTAGTTATACCGGCCGATTTCAGCGCCTCGGGCAATTCGGCGATGCGGCCGGGGCCGAATTTGACGGCGGTTGGGTAGTTCCAATTGGCTTTGGTCATGATGGTCTCGTTGGTTGCTTGGGCCCGCCGGCCCTCCAGCATCGTCATTGCCGGGCTTGTCCCGGCAATCCATCGCGGCATCGCGCTGGTGGTGGCATGGACCACCGGGACAAACCCGGCGGTGACTAAGAAACGAAAAGCGGCGGTCAGACGGACTTCAAATGATAGCTCTTGGGCTGGGTCAGGTTGTGGTAGCCGATTTCGCTCAGCGCGCCGCCCTTGCCGGTGTCTTTCACGCCGGTCCAGACCAGCGCCGGGTCGAGGTAATCGCAGCGATTGGCGAAGACCGTGCCGGTCTCGACCTCGGCTCCGATCCGCGCTGCCGCATCGAGATCGGCGGTCCAGATCGAGGCGGTGAGGCCATAGGGGCTGTCATTCATCAAGGTGACGGCCTCGGCATCGTCGGCCACTTTCATGATGCCGACGACCGGCCCGAAACTTTCCTCGCGCATGACGCTCATCTGGTGATTGACGCCGGTGAGAATTTCTGGGGCCAGCCAGGGCGAACCTGCCTTGTCCTTGGCATGAGCACCATTGAGGTGGCGCTTTGCTCCTGCGCGAACGGCTTCTTCCGTCTGCTGACGGACATGGTCGGCGAAAGAGCCGCGCGCCATCGGACCGACAATGGTTGTCTCGTCCAGCGGATCGCCCAGGATCCAGCCCTTGGCCTGTTCAATGAAGCGCTCAATAAAGCCGTCATAGGCGCTTTCATGCACATAGATGCGCTCGACCCCGCAGCAGGACTGGCCGGAATTGAAGAAGGAACCATCCACCAGATTTTCGGCAGCATAGTCGAGATCGGCATCGGCGCGCACATAGGCCGGGTCCTTGCCACCCAGTTCGAGCCCGAGCGTGGCGAACGTGCCCGCAGCCGCCTTTTCAATGCGGCGGCCGCCTTCGACCGAGCCGGTGAAGTTGATGTGGTCGATCTGCCCCGAGCCGATCAGCTTTTCGGTGTCGGCATGGCCCATAACCAGGTTCTGAAAAATGCCGGCAGGCAATCCCGCACGCCTGGCCGCTTCCGCGAAGCGCTCCCCGGCCAAGAGGGTTTGGCTCGCATGTTTCAGCAGCACGGCATTGCCGGCAACGAGGCCGGGAATGATGGAATTGGCGGCGGTTAGGAAAGGATAGTTCCACGGCGCAACGACCAGCACGAGGCCCAGCGACTCGCGGGTTATGGTGCGTGAAAAGCCTTCCTTTTCCGGTCGTTGCATCGGCGCCAGCGCCTCGGCGGCTATCGAGAGCATGTGGCGGCTGCGTTCCTCCACCCCACGTTTCTCGCCGCCAAAGCGGACGGGCCGACCCATTTGCCAGGCCAGTTCGGGCACGATGTCGTCGTTCATGGCCAGCAATTCGTCGACCATGCGACCAACAAGCTCGACGCGCTCGGCCAATGGCAGATTGCGCCAATCGCGCTGGGCGGCGCGGGCCTTGGTGGTAGCCGCTGCGATCTCGTCGCCACTTGCGAGCGGACGGCTGGCATAGATGCTGCCGTCGATGGGAGAAATGATATCGACCGTGTCGGTCATCTACTGATCCTCGATATTCATTCTGTCGTCATTGCCCGGCTTGTCCGGGCAATCCATGCCGCGTCGGGCTTGGAGGGTTCGGTCTGGATTGCCGGGACAAGCCCGGCAATGACGGCGTGGTGGGGCTCAGGCCCAATCTAATACCGCTCGAAACCGCGCTGGCGCTCCCAGTCGGTTACCCGGCGGTCATATTCGAGCTGTTCCCATTCGGCGGTGTGGACATAGTGGGCGATCACGTCTGGCCCCATGGCCTCGGCCAGCATCTTCGACTTTTTCAAGGCGCCAATGGCGTCGCGCAGGGTCTTGTGGACCTCGCGCAATTTCTCGCCGGAATAGGCGTCGCCCGAATAGCCGGGCTCCAGCGCCAGCTTGTCCTCAATGCCTTGCAGACCCGCTGCCAGCAGCGCGGCGAAGGCCAGATAGGGGTTCAGATCGGCCCCGCCGATGCGGCATTCGACGCGGATGCCCTTGGTGTTTTCACCACAAAGGCGGAAGCCTGCCGTGCGGTTGTCGCGGCTCCAGATGGCCTTGGTGGGTGCGAAAGTGCCCGCCTGAAAGCGCTTGTAGGAATTGATATAGGGGGCGAGGAAATAGGTGATGTCCCCGGCATAGGTGAGCAGGCCCGCCATGAAATGCTTCATGAGGTCCGACATGCCCAACTCGTCCTTGTCGCCCACGAACTGGTTTTGACCGGCCTTTGCCAGCGACATGTGAACATGGCTCGACGAGCCGGCCAGATCATAGGCCCATTTGGACATGAAGGTGACGGCCTTGCCCTGCGCGAAGGCAATCTCCTTGGTGGCGTTCTTGATGACCACATGCCGGTCGGCCATCGTCAGCGCCTCGGCATAGCGGACGTTGATTTCTTCCTGGCCCGGACCCCATTCGCCTTTGGAGCATTCCACCGGAATGCCGGAGGCGTTGAGATGATTGCGCAAGGCGCGCATCACACCCTCTTCCTTCGTGGTCTGGAAGATGTGGTAATCCTCGATGTAATAGCCCGCTGTCTGCAGGTCCCTGTAGCCCTTCTCATGCGCGGATCGGAATGTTTCGTCGAAGAGATAGAATTCGAGTTCGCTGGCGAAATTGGCGGAGAGCCCCATTGCCGCCAGGCGGTCGAGCTGGCGTTTCAGCACATTGCGCGGCGCGTGCGGAACCTGTTCATGATGGTGGTCCAGGACGTCGCAGATGACCAGTGCGGTCGCATCCAGCCAGGTGCATTTCATCAGCGTGCCGAGGTCCGGCTTCATGACGAAATCGCCATAGCCCTTGCCCCAGTTAGCGGCCGCATAGCCGGGCACGGGCTCCATGTCGATGTCATCGGCCAGCAGGTAATCGCAGCCATGGGTCTCGTCCAGGCCGCCTTCGAGGAAGAATTGGGCCTGGAAACGCTTGCCGATCAGGCGGCCCTGCATGTCGGGAAAGGCCACCAGCACCGTGTCGATGCGGCCAGCGTCGACATCCTCGCGCAACTGCTCCAGCGAATAGGCTGCCATTCAAATCTCCAGGGTCCGGCTGTCAAAAAGAACCGGCCGCGCGAACGCGACCGGCAGGCTGGGAGAAGGTTCAGTAGCGGTAAGGCGCGCCAGCCGCTTCCATGTCGGCATTGTATTTTTTGATGATCTCGACCACGCGGGAGCTGCGCTCGGACTGGCCGGCGATCTCGTCCCAGAAGGCGAGGGCATCGGTTTCGACCTGCTTCCATTCCTCCTGAGGGATTGTCGTCAGTTCGAGATTGCCGTTGAGGCGGTAATTGGCTTCGCCCGCCCAGTACCAATGCTGGCGGTAATAGTGCGAAGAGTCGATCATCATGCGGTAGAGCTGCTGGAGATGCGGCGGGACTTCGTTCCAGCGGTTGGTGTTGACGAAATAGGACCCTGCCCAGGCGCCAGAGAGCGGATTGGTGAGGTAATATTTCAGCACATTGGCCCAGCCGACGGTGTGCAGTTCGGTCGTGCCGCACCAGCAGATGCCGTCGAGTTCACCGGTCTGCAGCGCCGGTTCGACGTCTTCATAGGGCAGCGAAACCGGGATCACGCCATATTTGCCGAGGAACTGGCCGGCAGTGGGGAAGGTGTAGATGCGCAACCCGCGCAGGTCGGCCAGCGAATTGATCGGCTTGGTCGTGCCGAAATTGCACGGGTCCCAGGCGCCGGTGGAGAGCCAGGTGACGTCGGGGATTTCGGCATAGGCCTCTTCCCAGATTTCCTTGAGGCCGCGCCAGTGCCAGAGCGCGGGCACGTCCAGCGAGTAGCGCGAGGCCAGCGGGAAATAGGCGCCGAAGACTTTCACATCGACCGGGGCGGCGGCGGAGTCGTCGTCACTCTGGGCGGCGTCAATCGTGCCCTGCTGCACCGCGCGGAACAGTTCGCCATGCGGCACGAGCTGGTCGGCGGTGTAGAGTTCGATTTCCATCTCGCCATTGGCGGCGGTGTTGAACCATTCGACGGCATTGGCCACCACGTGTTCGGCAAGCGCCGGGCCGGCATAGGTCTGCATGCGCCAGCGGATCGGGGCCTGGGCCTTCACATGCGGCATGGCCAGGGTCGTTGCGCCCACGGCGCCTGCCGTGACGAGGCCGGCGCGTTTGAAGAAGTCGCGTTTGTTGATCTTGGTCGTCTCGCTCATTTCAGTCGTTCCCTTGTTCAATGAAATGGAGGGCGGCGCTTTTATTCTTGCTCCCGCGCTTTCGCCCCGGCGTCAGTACCCACTCGCAATTGGTCGAAACTTTCCTTTGCTGTCCGTCTCAGCGGCCCGTCACCACGCGGGGCAGCCAGAGTGCAATTTCGGGGAAGATCATGATGATGATCATCGAGACCACCATCAAAAGGAAGAAGGGCCAGATGGACCGGTAGATGTCCACGAGGCTGATCTCAGGCGGCGCCATGGCTCGCATGAGGAAGAGATTGTAGCCAAAAGGCGGGGTGATGTAGGCGATCTGACAGGTGATCGTATAGAGAATGCCGAACCAGATCGGGTTGAAGCCAAGCTGGATCACCAGCGGGATATAGAGCGGCGCGACGATGACCAGCATGGCGGTATCGTCGAGGAAAATGCCGAGGACGATGAAGCTGACCAGCATCACGATCAGGATGCCCCAGGGATCCAGTTCCCAGGTGTTGAGCAGGAGGTTGCTGATGGCGCGGATGGCGCCGAGCCCGTCATAAACGGACGAAAAGCACAGCGCGGCCATGATGATCCAGAGGAACATGCACGAGATCATCAACGTGCTGCGCGTGGCCGTTTCCAGCACTTTCCAGTTGAGCCGCTTTGTGAACAGGGCTGCCAGCGTCGCCAGCAGGGCGCCCACGGCCGAGCTTTCGACGAGGCTTGTAACGCCGGTCAGGAACAGCCCCATCATCAGTCCGAATACACCGACGGGAAGCAGGCCTTCGCGCAGGAGTACGAGCTTTTCGCCGGTCGAAAGCGCCGCACGTTCTTCTTCGGGCAGGGCGGGGGCCAGTTCGGGCTGCACGCGGCAGCGGATATAGATGTAGAGTGAGAAAAGCGCCGCCATCATCAGGCCGGGAATGATGCCGGCCAGCCAGAGTTGCAGCACGGGCTGGCGCGCGATCATGGCGTAGAGGACAAGAACCACGCTGGGCGGTATGAGAATGCCCAGGGAAGAGCCAGCCTGAATGACGCCGGTCACCATGACCTTGTCATAGCCGCGCCGCAGCAGTTCGGGCAGCGCAACCGTGGCGCCGATGGCCATACCGGCAACCGAAAGACCGTTCATGCAGGAGATCATGACCATGAGGCCAATGGTTCCGATGGCCAGCCCGCCGCGCATGCTGCCGAACCAGACATGGAACATGCGGTAGAGATTTGAGGCAATGCCGGTTTCGGACAGCATGTAGCCCATGAAGACGAAAAATGGCACGGTGATGAGCGGGAACCAGTTCATCACCTGGATGGCGGCGTTGAACGGCATTTCGCTGGCACCATTGCCCCAGAGCAGCAGTGCTGCGGCCGAGCCGACAAAGCCGATGACGCCGAATACCCGCTGGCCGGTCAGCATCAGCACCAGCATGGTGGCGAACATGAAGATGGTGATCAGTTCCGGGCTCATGACAGCGGCCTTCCGATCGCCGTGGCAATGTCCTTGAACAGGTTGGAGATCGCCTGAATCAGCATCAGGAAAATTCCAAGCGTCATCAGCGTCTTGACCGGCCACATGGGGGGCGACCAGGACGAGTAATTTTTCTGGTTATAGGTGATGGCGTATTCGCTGCTCGACCAGCCACCCCGCACCATGACCACGAGATAGAAGATGACAAACAGGATGGTGAAGACGTCCACAAAGGCCTGCCGCTGTGGCTTCAGGCGTCCATAGAACAGGTCCATGCGAACATGGGCATTGTCCTGCATCGAATAGGCGCCACCGAGCAGGAAATAGCTCACCAGCATGAACTGGGTCATTTCCAGCGCCCAGTTGACCGGCATGCCTGTGATAAGACGTGAGAAGGTCGAATAGAGCAGTATGGCGCCCATGACGAACAGCAGATACATGGCAACGCGACCGATCTTGCGGTTCACCAGATCGACATAATGCACATAAAGCCTGATCACTGTCGGCATGAGCGCAATCCTTGTCGAAGACTGGTGTGCATGGGACCTATCCTCGCCGTGTCTTCTGCCGCGCCGTTTCGAGACCGCGGGCCAGCCTTTCGGCCCACACCGCCACGCCTTCCGGTTCGGCTATTTCGTCATTGCGGATTTCGATCATGGTGGCAGGGAGGCCCCTGCCATCGCCATGTTTCTCCAGCGTTAGTGTCACTCCGTTGAGCGCGGCATAGGGTTCGTTCCAGCCGATATTGAGCGCAGGCGCGTCTGCGGCCAGAGCCGCTTGCAGCGCGCGGGTAAGGCTTTCGTCCCTGCCGTGAATGAGCCCGATGGGCCAGGGGCGTGCCTTGCCGAGAAAGACGGGCGTAAAGGAGTGGACACAGACCAGAATTGTTTCCCGGCCGGCAGCGGCGCGTGCGCTCAGGACCGCGTCGACGGCGTCATGATAGGGTCGATGATAATTGTCGATACGGAACTGGCGCTCTTCGGGCGGCAGGTTCTTGTTGGCGTCAATGCTGGTGGCCTCAGAAAGGGTCCAGATCAGGTCCGGAGCGTCGAGGTCGCGGTTTGCGTCGATGATGAGCCGCGAAATCTTCGATTCCACCAGTGGGGCATCGAGCAGTTCGGACAGCGACTGGCTTACCGCCAGCGCGCCGGGGTCCCAGGCGATGTGGCTTACGCGCTCGGCATCACTGAGGCCCATATCGCCATAGCGCTCGGGGATATGACGGGAGGCGTGGTCGCAGACCAGCACGAAAGGCGATGTGCCCTCCGCCCTGCTCACCAGAACTGCCTTTTCCGCAAGTCCGCCCATTATCCCTCTACGCTTGAGCGATTAACTTCTGTAACAGTAGTTCCATAAACGCAAAAACTGTCAATGCTGAAATGTGAGGTTCAGGAGGGGATGGAGGGAAAAACTGTTGCAGCGCGTATCCATGATCTGCATGGCGAACTGACCGGGGCAGGCCGAAAGGCGGCGCGCGGCCTCCTGGGAAACTATCCGTTGCTCGGCTTGGCCCCGGTGGCAGAATTTGCGTCCGGTGCCGATGTCAGTGCAGCGACTGTCGTACGCTTCGTTGCCCAGCTCGGCTTCAAATCCTATCCCGATTTCCAGCGCGCCTTGCGCGAGGAACTGGAGGAGCGGTCCAAATCGCCGCTGGAGCGACCGGCGCGCCTGCCAATGGCTGAAGGGGAAGGCAGTTTTCTCGCAGGGTTTCTGCACCAGGCCGCGCAGCGGGCCAGCGACACCCTTCACCTCATCCCCGATTGGGAATTTGAATCGGTGTGCCAGAAACTGGCGGAGGGCAAGGGACATTGTTATCTCGCCGGAGGACGCTTTACCGATTTTCTGGCAGGCTATCTCGAAGCGCATCTGCGGATGGTGCGGCCCGCTGTCAGCCGGCTGGATGGCCGCATGGCGACCCGTGCCGATCAGATGATCGATGTCCGGCCCGGGGATCTGGCTATCCTGTTCGACGTGCGGCGCTATGACGATGCGCTGCTGCAAACCGCTGCGGATCTGGCCCGAAAACGCGCGCATGTCGTGCTGATCACCGATGAATGGCTGAGCCCGGTGGCGCGGCATGCCAGGCATGTTCTGCCCTGCCAGACCGAGACCGGACGCACCTGGGACGCCAACGGCGCCGTGCTGGCACTGGTCGAGGCGATCATTGCGCGGACCACCGAACTGGCCTGGCCCAGTGCCAGTAAGCGCATGGGCGCATTGGAGGCGGGGTCTTTCTAGCGCCTGTCGTTGTTCTGTCATGCAATGGCCCTAAGGGCAGACTGGAGTAAAGGGCCGCACAGTGTCATGACCAATCGCCTCTCCATCAAGCCGGAGCCGCAGACGAAAACCGGCACGTTCGTGGCCGTGGTCGGCCCCAGTGGAGTGGGTAAGGACAGTGTGATCAGCTATGCGCGGGACCGCCTGCCGCCCGGCACGGTCAGTATTGTCCGGCGGGTGGTCACCCGCTCGGCCGATGCCGGCAGCGAAGACCATGACAGCCTGTCGCCGGAGGCGTTCGAGGCTGCCGAACGGCAAGGCCAATTTGCCTTGAGTTGGGCGGCGCATGGCCTGCGCTACGGCCTGCCGGTGGAGCTTGAGGCCGACCTTTCCGAGGGCAGGGTGGTCATCGCCAATCTCTCCCGGGCTATTATACCGGCATTGATGGCACGATATCGGACTGCGCTTGTCGTTGAAATCACCGCGGCACGTGATGTCATCGCACGGCGGCTGGCCGCGCGTGGGCGGGAAAGCGCGGAGAGCCTGGCGTTGCGGCTCAATCGTGCGGTGCCCGCTATGCTGCCGCCCAGCACGATCCAGATCGACAATTCCGGGGACCTTGCTGAGGCGGGTGAGCAATTTGTTCAATTGCTTGAGGATATTGCGGCCCGGCGCCGCCCAGGAGTGTAGAGAAGTGAAACAACTCGGGCTTGAGCCGTTCATTCACCCCAGCGCGCGGGTCAACCAGTCGGTGTTGGGCCGCTATACGGAAGTGGGCGCAGGATGTTCGGTGTCGTTCTCGACGCTGGGCGATTATTCCTATTGCGTGGGCCACACCCAGATCGCCTATGCCGAGATCGGCAAGTTTTCCAACATCGCGGCCCATGTGCGTATTTATGCGTCCATGCACCCTATGGAGCGCGCTTCGCTGCACCACTTCACCTATCGCTCCGCCGACTATTTCGAAGGTGAGGAGAATGATGCTGCGTTCTTCGAGTGGCGGGAGAGCAATTCGATAAGCATCGGCCATGATACCTGGATCGGCCATGGCGCCGTCATCATGCCGGGCGTCAGCATCGGAAATGGTGCGATCATCGGCTCCAATGCCGTCGTAACCAAGGACGTGGCCGCTTTCGCCATTGCCGTGGGCGTTCCGGCGCGCACCATCCGCCAAAGGTTTTCCGATGATGTGGCCGGCCGGCTCGACGCGCTCAAGTGGTGGGACTGGAGCCACGAGCAGTTGCATGTCGCTTTGCCAGATTTTCGGGCACTCGGCGCGGAAGCATTTGTCGAAAAGTATGAGGGCGGTGTGTAGTCACCGAACCGTCATTCAACTGTTATTTTGACGTCACCTCTGCCCCCTAGGTGTGCCGCAACACAATAGCGGGGGCGCTGCTGATGCTCAGGATTTCTCATGTTACGCGACGGTTCGGCGACAAGCTGGCCGTCAACGATGTGACGCTGGAAATCCCCCACGGCCAGATGGTTGGCATTATCGGGCGCTCGGGTGCGGGCAAGTCCACGCTGCTGCGCATGATCAACCGTCTCAACGACGTGTCGGACGGCTACATCGACTATGACGGGGTGAAAGTGTCGGAACTGCGCGGCGCCGCCCTGCGGGGCTGGCAGCGCGACTGCGCTATGATCTTCCAGCAGTTCAATCTCGTGCCGCGTCTCGATGTCATGACCAATGTCATGCTGGGGCGGCTCAATGGCCGCAATCCCGTCGCCAATCTGCTCCAGCTCTTCACGGCGGAGGAACAGTACGAGGCGCTCAAGGCGCTGGAACGGCTCGATATCGCCCCGACGGCAATGCAGTGGGCGCAGACCCTCTCGGGTGGCCAGCAGCAGCGTGTGGCCATTGCCCGCGCCTTGATGCAGAAGCCGAAAATGATCCTGGCTGACGAGCCGATTGCTTCGCTCGATCCGCGCAATGCCCAGATCGTCATGGACAGCCTGCGCGACATCAATGCCGAGGGCATGACCGTCATCACCAACCTGCATACGCTGGACACGGCCCGCGCCTATTGCGAGCGCATCGTCGGCATGAGCCAGGGCAAAGTGGTTTTCGATGGCACGCCGGACGAACTGACCACCGATGTCGCCCGCCAGATTTACGGCGCGGATGGTCTCAAAGAGGCGTTTTCCGAGGCGATGACCTCGACCTCCATCGCCCCCGTCGCGCCGGTCCTGCCCAGGACGCCCAGCAATGCGCAGCAGGCGCCCTGATCCATCCCAATTCCGCAGGTGGCTCCTCCGCCTGCCGAAAAGCCGCATCACCAAAGGAGACTTAACGTGATCCGCAAACTGCTCCTGGCCTCCGTGGCCCTGTCCATGGCCTCCACCGCCTTCGCCCAGGACGTTTCCGTCCTGCGCATTGGGCTTGATGGCAGCGAAAACGAAGCCGATCAGGTTCGTAAAACCGCATGTGTTGTCGAGGGACTCAAGGCTGCGACCGGCGTGTCCGATGTCCAGCTCTTCCCCTCGCCGAACTACAATGGCGTCATTCAGGGCTTGCTCGGCGGCACGATCGACATCGCCATCATGGGCGCATCCTCCTACGCCGCCATCGCGCTGCAGAGCGCCGATGCAGTCGATCCAATCCTGACCACCGTCAACGAAGACGGCGCGACCGGTTACTACACGCTGCTGGTGGTGTCCGCAGACTCGGGCATCACCGATCTCGAAGGCCTGCGTGGCAAGAAGCTTGGTTTTGCCGATCCGGACTCCACCTCCGGCTTCCTCGTTCCCAGCGTGTCGCTGCCGAATGATCTGGGCGAGCCCATTGAGACCTTCTTTGGCGAAACCGGTTTTGGCGGCGGCCATGAAAACCTCGTGCTCGGCGTTCTCGACGGCACCTGGGATGGCGGTACCACCTATGGTTCGGGCGTGGGCGAATGGTCGGAAGGCTATTCGACCGGCAATCTGCGCATCATGGTCGACAAGGGTATCCTCGACACTGACGACCTGACCGAAGTGTGGCGCTCGCCGCTGATCCCGAATGGCCCGCTGATGGTGTCGAACGCGCTGCCGGCCGACCTCAAGGAACAGGTCAAGCAGTACTTCCTGGCCCTGCCGGGCGAAGACCTTGAATGCTTCCAGGGCTTTACCGGCGGCGCCAATTCCGGCTTCACCGAAGTCGACGCCTCGTTCTACGAAACCATCGTGGAAGCCCGTCGCTCGGTTATCGGCGGCTGATACATCATTGCGGCGGCGCCTTCTGGCGCCGCCGTTTCCTTATCCGGGCAGGTGACCATGGCTGACCTTTCTGCGCCCAATTCAGGCCTGTCGCCTGACGGCAATATTCTGCTGCGCCATTACCGCACGCAGGTGTTCAGCCGCAGGCTTTATTCACTGCTGATCGTCATCGGTGTGATCGTAGCGCTGGGTGCGGCAATGGCCTTCGCCAATGCTGAAAATTCGGGAAAGTTCTTCGAACGCCTCCCCTATATGTTCGACTTCATCAAGAACTTCGTGCCGCGCGATCCGCTGGAAATATTCCGCGCCATGTTCGATCTGGAGTCGCCCTATTTCGACGGCTCGCTCAAATACAACTACACGGCCAATCGGATCTATCTGACCGACACGCTCTATATTCCCTATTTCATCTACCAGCTCGTCGTGACCGTAAACATCGCCATTGTTGCGACCATCATCGGCGGGGCTATCGGCTTCATCCTGTGCTTTTTCGCAGCCACCAACCTGGTCGGCGCGGGCGCGGTGCGCTGGGTGGTTCGCCGCATCATGGAAGTGATGCGCGCCTTCCCCGAGATCGTCATTGCCGGCCTGCTGACGGCCATTCTCTCCATTGGTCCCATCGCCGCAATTGTCGCCATTGCGCTGCATACGATCGGAGCGCTCGGAAAGCTGTTCTTTGAAGTGGTCGAAAACGCCGACATGAAGCCCGACGAGGGTTTGAAGTCGGTCGGCGCAAGCTGGCTGGAGCGGGTGCGCTACGCCATCGTGCCGCAGGTCATGCCCAACTTCGTCAGCTACACGCTGCTGCGCCTTGAAATCAATGTGCGGGCCTCCACCATTATCGGGGCCGTAGGCGGCGGCGGCATTGGCGAGGTGTTCCGCCTCTCCATCGGGCGGGACTATGCAGCCCAGACCTATGCCATCATCATCCTGCTGCTCGTGACCATCATCGCCATCGACCAGTTTTCCGGCTGGCTGCGCCGGCGGCTTGTCGGCAGCCAGGGCTTCAATCTGGGGAGGGCAGCGGCATGAGTGCGATCAGCGCCGCCGAGCGTCACCGGCTCGAACAGAAATTCCCCGAAATCTTCAACCAGAGCCCGCTCAAGCGCTATGGGCTGATCATCGGCATGGCCATTGCCGTGCTCTATCTGGTCTTTGCCTGGTTCTTCTTCAGCGTCGGCCCGGCCCTGCAAAATGGCAAGTGGGATCGCGCGGCCATCTATGTCCAGGACTGGTATAGCTGGCGCGCCCAGCCGCGCCTGCGCTTCGGCGACGATGGCGTCGTGACCCCGCAATGGTCAAGCCGTGGACAATATCCCGCCAATGCCGAGATCGACTGGCTGACTCCGCGCGCTGATGGCGGCATGAGCGTTTCTTTCGGCGGGGCGGACAGGCTTGAGGTGACCACCAGCCAGGTGGAGGTGCATCTCGACGGCCAGGTCTGGCCGGTGGCGATCACCGAGAACGGCGCCTTCGCGCCCGATGGAGTACCCCCCGCAATCGCTCAGGACCGCCAGAAGGTCATTGTCGACTTCGGCTTCGAGGGGCAGGCGGAGATCCGCGACAATCAGGTCTATGTCCAGCGGCGGTTCCTCGGCTGGGCCAATTTCCTCTACGATCCGCGCTCACCGCTCTGGGGCAATGATCTTTTCTCCACCATAGGCCTCGTCTTCTCCGGCGATCAGGTGGTCGAAGGCAAGGCCAATGCGCAACTGGTCTATGAACAGTTCATGGGCAACCAGACCTGGCAGCATGCCGATATTCTGTCCAAGCTGCTGCAAACGCTGGTCATGGCCTTTGTCGGCACGTTCCTCGCCACCATGTTCGCCTTTCCGCTGGCCTTCATCGCGGCGCGCAATATTGTGCTCAATCGTCCGGCGAACTGGCTGATGAAGCGCTTCTTCGACTTCATCCGCTCGGTCGACATGCTGATCTGGGCGCTGTTCTTTACGCGCGGCTTCGGCCCCGGCCCCATTCCCGGCATTGCGGCAATTTTCTTCACCGATACCGGTGCGCTCGGCAAGGTCTATGCCGAGGCATTGGAGAATGTCGACGACAAGCAACGCGAAGGCATGAAATCGGTTGGCGCCAGTCCCGTTTCGGTCAATCGCTACGGCGTGGTGCCGCAGGTGCTTCCTGTCTTCGTGTCGCAATCGCTCTATTTCTGGGAGAGCAATACGCGCTCGGCCACGGTGATCGGCGCAGTGGGCGCGGGTGGCATCGGGCTCAAACTGCTCGAAGCCATGGGCACCAATGCCGATTGGGACAAGGTGGCCTATATGGTGCTGCTCATCCTGATCGTTGTCTTCGTCTTCGACAATATCAGCACGGCGATCCGCTCAAGGTTGATCGGGCCGAACGGGCGTTAGCGCGACAACGCTGAAGCGCCACGTACAGCGTCATTGCCCGGCTTGTCCGGGCAATCCGGTTTGCGGAGGCATGAACCACCGGACAAGCCCGGTGGTGACGAAACCAGGCAGATTTAAGCCTCTAGCGGAACGCCGGGATCACCTCGCGGCCATAGCGGGCGATGATTTCTTCCTCGTCGCCGCTATCGAGATAGATGTTGAACTGAGTGACGCCAGCCGCCTCAAGATCGCGAATCTTGGCGATGTGGTCTTCTGGCTCACCCAGCACGCAGAAACTTTCCACGACATCATCGCTGATGAAATCGAGATAGGGGTTATCGGCCTGTCCGTGCTTGGAATAGTCGTAGCCGCGGCGTTTTTCGATATAGCTCGTGAGGCTGGCGGGCACCTTGTCGCTGTCCGCTCCATACTTCTCGACGATGTCTGCAACATGGTTGCCGACCATGGCGGGGAACCATTTCACATGCTCGATGGCGCGTTTCTTGTCGCCGAAATAGGCGGGCGCGGCAGCCATTGAACGATAATTGCTCATGTCCTTGCCCGCCGCCTTTCCGGCCTCAAGGCACTGGTCGGTGAACCATTTGCAGAGGCCCGGATCGGCGATCTGGAGAACCACGCCATCGGCACTTTCGCCGGCCGTCTTCAAAGCCAGAGGGCCATAGGCGGCGATCCAGCTCGGCATGTCATGGCCTACGGCCCAGGGGAACTTAACGGCGGCGGGGATTTCGCCATAGGAGACTTCTTCGCCACGCACCATGGCCTTGGTCTTGTCGATGAATTCGGCAACGCGCTTGAGGGTGGCGGGCTTTTTGCCCATGACGCGCATGGACGAGTCGCCGCGCCCGACGGCGAGATCAAAACGGCCACCGGACTGTTTGGCCAGGGAGCCGAAGATGGAGGCAGCAACGGACCAGTCGCGGACATCGGGATTGGTGACGAGTGGGCCGAAGCGCATGTCGGTCGTGTGTTCCATGCACATGGCGATGGCGGCATAGCAATCGCGCCAAAGGATGTGGCTGTCATAGAACCAGCAATAGGAGAAGCCGGCATATTCGGCGGCGCGCACCAGATAGCGCGCTCTGTCCGCCTCGATAAATCCCTTGAAGGTGATGCCGAATTCCATGATTTCCCCGCGCTCCCTTTCCAGTCAGAAATTTGACCAGTCGATCAAATTTTTAGGGGAGGATGGCGGATTGTCAATCGGGATTGTGCGGCGTGGCACGCTCGGTGGCATCATCATAGACGATGATTGATCGAGCGGACACAGGATCAGGCAGAAGGCGGGCGCGGACGCCATAGGCTTGAAGCAGGTTTTCGGGCGTGAGAACGCGCTCGGGCGAGCCTTCGGCCAGAAGCGTGCCGCCGTCCAGCATGACCAGATGGTCGCAGGAGCGCGCGGCCAGATTGAGATCGTGGAGCGCGAGAAAAATGGTGGTTCCGGCCCTGGCCCTGCGGTGCAGCAGGGTGAGAAGCTGCAATTGGGCGCTGATGTCGAGATGGCTGGTGGGTTCATCGAGCACGAGCAGGCGCGGCTGTTGCGCCAGAGCCCGGGCGATGTGGACGCGCTGCTGCTCGCCGCCGGAGAGGGTGTCGAAGCGGCGATGGGTAAAGGCGCTCATGCCCGTTTCGTCGAGGACGGCGTCGATGATCGCCTTGTCCTCGGGGGCGGTGGTCGACGACAAGGCCGACTGGAACGGGATGCGGCCCAAGGCGACCACGTCGCGGACGGTGAGGCGCTCTTCGGTGGATGCGGATTGCTCGACAAAGGCGGCACGGCGCGCGCGGTCGCGGCGGGGCATGTTCAGCAGATTATCGGTCCCGAAACGCGCTTCGCCGCTGGCCGGTACAATCCCGAACAGGGCATTCAGCAATGTCGACTTTCCGGCGCCATTGGGGCCAACCAGGCCGGTGATGGCGGAGGACGGGGCGGTGAAGGAGACGCCGGACAGGATGGATTTGCCGCCCTTTGTGACCGAAAGTCCATCGACGACAAGGCTCATGTGATCCTCCGATAGCGGAGGAGAACCAGCAGAAAAATCGGCGCTCCGATCATGGCAGTGATAATGCCCACCGGCAATTCGCGCGGGGAAAAGAGGCTGCGGGCGGCTGTATCAGTCCAAAGCATGAAGATGGCCCCGACCAGCATGGCGTGGGGCAGCAGGATGCGGTGGCGCGAGCCGGTCGCCAATCGCACGGCATGAGGCACGACCAGACCTACAAAGCCGATGGCGCCGCCAATAGTGACCATTATGCCCGTGAGCAGAGCCGTCGCGCCAAGCAGGGTCCAGCGCAGGCGGGAAACGTCTATGCCAAGGCTGGCCGCTGCATTGTCGCCAAAGGCAAATCCATCGAGCGCGCGGCCGGAAAGGAGAATGATGGGAGCCGTTATCAGAAGGATGGCGGAGGCCATTGCAGCATCTGACCAGAGTGAGCCGGCAAGCGAGCCCATCAGCCAGGACAGGATTTCGCGGTAGCTGTCGCCGGTGGCGGACCAGAAGATCAGGAACGAAGTTGCCGCCGACGCGAAGGCGGAGATGCAGATGCCGACGAGAATGGCGCGGCTGGGGGTTGCTCCACCGAGCAGCCCGGCGACGAGCAAGGCCAGGGCCAGTGCGCCCAGGCTGCCAAGGAAGGCACCGACCTGTATCATGAGACCGAGCCCAGCGAGCAGGAAGATAACCGCGCCAAGTGCCGCACCGGAAGAAAGGCCAAGCAGGTAGGGATCGGCAAGAGGGTTGCGGGTGAGCGCCTGCATGACCGTGCCGGACAGGGCGAGGCCGGCGCCTACGGCCATGGCGGTCAGCACGCGGGGCAGGCGCAAGTCCCAGACAATGGCGTCGCGCAGGTTTGACACCGGGCTATCGGGGGCGAGACCGAGATGGTGCAGGATGATGGACCAGACTTCGGCCGCGGTGATGTCGGCCGGGCCGAAGGTGACAGCGGCAACGGCGCTGAGGATGAGGAGGGCGGCAAGTGCGGGTAGCGTGAGGCGGCGAACTGTCACGCAGGCATCGGGTGTGCCGGCACCCCCTCCCAACCTCCCCCGTCACGGGGGAGGTGTAAATCGCGCATCTTCTGGACACTGGGACTTGGCCTGTAGGCTTGGCTCTTTCGCCCCCTCCCCGTTGAGGGGGAGGGATGCGAAGGAGCCGCATAATCGAGGGTGCGGGACGCCCAGAGGCCCAACCTTCTTTGACGAGACAAGGTCGGAGGGTGCTGTACTAGGCCGACGTTCACCTTCATTCGCCGAAGCTTAATTCCGCCAATTGCGCCGCCATATCCGCAGCCGCCGGGACATTGCGCACGCCGGCTTCCGAAGCGGGGAAGGGCAGGATGAGGTAGCGTTCGTTTTTCACCGCGTCCAGCTGGCTGGTGATAGGGTTTTCGGCAAGGAGCGTCTTTTTCTGCGCGGCGGAGTTCCAGGCGGCATCGACCAGAATGATGACATCGGGATTGGCATCGACCACGGCTTCCCAACTTGCGGAGGTCCAGCCTTCGTCGATATCGGCGAAGATGTTGGAGAGACCAAGCGCTTCCATGATCATGGCGGGAGCATTGCTGCCGGCGCCCACGTAAGGGGTTTTGGTACCCGAGGAATACCAGACGGCGGTGAGGCCGTGTTCGTCCTGTTTGATTCCATCGAGAACGTTTTTCTGTTCAGCGACGAGGTTTGTGGCGGCGGTTTCGACATCGAAAATGGCGCCCATTTCTTCGATCTCTGAGAACAGCATGTCGAAGGTTAGTTTTGGGGGCTTGATCGTGCGGCAGGCGGCGGGGGCAACATAAGTGTTCACGCCCAGCGCATCCAGCGTCTGGCGTTCGCCCGCGCCATCGGCGGCGAAATTGCTTTCCCAACCGCCATAGATGAAATCCGGCTCGGCTTCGAGGACGACTTCCTGACTGGGGAGCTTGTCTGAAAGGACGGGCAGGTCGACCGCCAGATGGTCGGGCAGGGGCGCATCCTGAAAACCGATTCCGACAATTCTGTCCGCCAAACCAAGTGAAAGAAGGAGTTCGGTGGCGGTGGACTTTACAGCGACGACGCGCTCGGGGGTGTTCTCGAACGTGACGGAAACCCCGCAATTGTCGAGCGTAAGCGGATAGTTGGTTTGGGCCTGAACCGGCAGCGCGGCTAAGGTCAGGATCATGAGGGCAGGGATAGGCAAACGCATGGGCGCTAGTCCTGTTTGACGCTTTTGGATTTGATTTCCGCCAATGCCGCTTCGTAGCCGAGGCGGTAGGCTTCTGCTGAGCCGAAGCGGAACATGTCGTCGTCGCCGGTGCGGGTGAGACTGCGTGCGCCGGGGGCGTCGAGATCGGTGACGAAACGGGCGAGGCCACGCACCACCGCGACGGGAATGCCGGTGGTCTTGCCTTTGACCAGATCGGCAGCTCCGGCGATTTCGTCGGCAATCACGGCCTGGGTGACATGCAGCGGGCGCCCATTGGTGTCATTGGCGCCGCGCAGGTCGTCGGTGAGCTGAATGCCCGCCGCGCCGATGGCCATGTCGGTCTGGCCGACGCGCCATGCGCGGCCAATCGTGTCGGTGATGATGATGCCGATGTCGATGCCCAGTTTTTCGCGGAGGCCGGCGCAGAGTTTTCTGGCCGAAGCGTCGGGGTCGGCGGGCAGGCGCAGCGCGAGGCCTTCAGGCACATTGGACATGTCGATGCCGGCGGCGGCCATGACGAGGCCCTGGCGGGTTTCGACGATTTTGAACGTGCCTCCGGGATGCACGCGCTCGGCGACAACGCGGACCGTATCGGCGGCAATGGCCTGTTCACGCTCAGCGGCGGGCACCTGCATGCCTTCGGATTTGGAGACGATTTTTGAGGTGACGACGAGGATGTCGCCGGGCTGCAGGCCAAGGTCGGGATCGGCCGCGGACTGGGCCCCGACTGCGTCGATGATCAGGGCGACAAGATCGTCATTCGGGACGATTTCGGGGAGGCCGGTAATGCCCCAGACGGAGAGGCGGGGGGTCATGGATGGACCGCCTTGAACTGAATGCGCAGTTCCTTCGCCTCCCTCCCCCTCGAGGGGTAGGGGCTTAACGAGTGCAATTGCGCGATCATGTGAGCTTCCGCAACCGGGGCAATATTTCCTTCGCGTACAAGTTCAGAAACCGGCTCTGGTCCGTGCCCGGCGCGTGGAAGACCAGATGATCGAAGCCGTAGTCGATATAAGTCTTGATCGCCGCGACATGCTCGTCCGGGTCCGAGGAAACGATCCAGCGCTTGGCGACGCGCTCGATGGGCAGGGCATCGGCAAGGCGTTCCATTTCCTCAGCGTCCTGTACCGAGTGCTTTTCCTCGGCGGAGAGGGAGAGCGCCGCCCAGTTGCGGCAGTCGTTCAGCGCCCGGTCGGGGTCGGTGTCGAAGGAGACCTTCACCTCGACCATGCGCTCAAAGGGCTTTGCTGCCAGTTCACTTTCGGCGCGGCCGGCTTCAACATTGGGCAGGAGCTGATCGACGTAGAGTTCGGCGCCCTTGCCGGAGGTGCAGATGAAGCCATCGCCGGCGCGACCGGCATATTTGGCATTCAGCGGGCCCCCGGCGGCGATGTAGATGGGCGTGGGTTCGGCGGGCTTGTCGTAGATTGTGGCGTTGACGGTCTTGTAATATTGGCCCTCAAAACTGACGCGGTCCTCGGTCCAGAGCTGGCGGATGAGCTTGACGGCCTCGCGCAGACGCGCCGAGCGCTCCTTGAGTTCGGGCCATTCCATGCCGGTGGCCGGGACTTCATTGAGGCCCTCGCCGGTTCCGACGCCCAGGATGACGCGACCGGGAAACATGGCGCCCATCGTGCCGAAGGCATGGGCGACCACGGTTGGGTGCAGGCGGAAGGTCGGGGTGAGCACGGATGTGCCCAGAATGATCTTTTCAGTGCGGGCCAGGACCGCCGACATCCAGCCGGGTGCGAATGGCGCGTGGCCATCGGTGTGTTTCCAGGGCTGGAAATGGTCGGAAACAAATACGGAGTCGAACCCTGCCTGCTCGGCCTCGACCGCAAAACGCAAGAGGTCATTGGGGGCAAACTGCTCTGCCGATGCCTTGTAGCCAAACCGCATGTCAGTGCCTCCCGGATGCGACCGATCTATTTTTGATCGTTTGGTCAAAAAACGTCGATAGTCAAGCTGCTTCATGCTAGAAACGCGGCGAGACATTAGAACAAGACCGGGTTAAGGCCTATTCCGAACCAAAGACGGCGATGTGAATGAAAGTAATTTTTGATACCGATCCCGGCATCGACGATGCCATGGCACTGCTTTACCTGAGCAAGCTCCCCGAAATCGACCTGATTGGCATTACCACGGTGGTGGGCAATGCGGGCATCGATGATACGACGCGCAATGCGCTGTTTCTCAAGCAGAAATTCGGGCTCGCAGCGCCGGTGATCCGTGGTGCGGCGGAAACGCTCGATGGCGTGTTCAAGCCGGAGCCCGTCGCCGTGCATGGCGCGAACGGATTGGGCGAGATCGATATTCCGCCCGTCGATGAGAGCGGCCTCGCCCCCGGAACGGCCCATCAGTTCATCATCGACAGCCTCCGGGCCCATCCGGGCGAGGTGACGATCATCGCCGTTGGCCGAATGACCAATCTGGCGCTGGCTTTGCGCGAAGCGCCGGACGTGGCCAGGCTCGCCAAACAGGTCATCATCATGGGCGGGGCGTTCGGCTACCAGGGCCGCAGCGGCAATATCACGCCTTTGGCCGAAGCCAATATCCATGGCGATCCGGTGGCCGCCGACGAGATGTTCGCGGCTGAATGGCCTGTGGTCGTGGTGGGGCTCGATGTGACCCACGACATCATCCTGGACAATGGCTATCTCGCCCGTCTTGCCGATGAGGCGAGCGGAAATGGCGAATTGCTCCGGCAGATGTGCGGGCACTATGCCAAGTTCTACATGAATGTCATGGGGCTGTCCGGCGTGGTCGGTCATGATCTGCTTGCGGTCACCTATGCGCTTCACCCCGAATGGTTCGAGACGCGGCGCGGTGCGGTTGCGGTCATCCGCGATGGTGTCGCCGTGGGGCAAACGGCGCTCTGGCCCGAGGAGCGTGGCGGCGTGCATTCGGTCTGGGCGGGACGCCCTCACCAGACCATTTGTGTCGGTGTCGATGGGCCGAAAGTGCTTGAACACTACCGGGCGACCGTGACGCGCAGCTGATGTAAAGCCTCGCTAACCCGTTGATTATGAAAGGCATAGCACCCTTTGGTGTGATGCCTTTTTGTTATGCACAATCCTACTTTACATATAATAGTACTTTATGTAGCGTCCTCTCACCGCCTGAAGCGAAAACGCCGGGCGGCTTTTGGGAGGATTCATCGTGAGCATCATCACCAAGCTCGCCATTGCGGCGAGCCTCGCTACCGCCTTGTCTTCTGTTGCCATGGCGCAGGACCTGACCGGCAAGGTTGTTGGCTTTTCGCAGATCGGTTCTGAATCGGGCTGGCGCGCTGCTGAAACATCCGTGACCCGGCAGCAAGCTGAAGAGCGCGGCGTCGACCTCAAGTTTGCCGATGCGCAGCAGAAGCAGGAAAACCAGATCAAGGCCATTCGCGGTTTCATCGCCCAGGGCGTTGACGCCATTCTGGTTGCCCCTGTGGTTGCCACCGGCTGGGAAGACGTGCTGACCGAAGCCAAGGAAGCCGAAATTCCGGTCGTCCTGCTCGACCGCGGCGTCGATGCGCCCGAAGATCTCTACCTCGCCTCTGTTGCTTCGGATCAGGTCGTTGAAGGCCGCGTGGCCGGGCAGTGGCTGGTCGACACCGTTGCCGGCGCTGATTGCAAGGTGGTCGAACTGCAGGGTACCGTCGGCTCGACCCCGGCCATCAATCGCAAGCAGGGTTTTGAAGAAGCCATTGCTGGCGCCAGCAACATTTCCATCGTCCGCAGCCAGACCGGCGACTTCACCCGTTCCAAGGGCAAGGAAGTGATGGAAGGCTTCATCAAGGCCGAAAATGGCGGCGCCGACATCTGTGCGGTCTATGCCCATAACGACGACATGGCCGTTGGCGCCATTCAGGCGATCAAGGATGCTGGTCTCAAGCCGGGCACCGACATTCTGGTCGTCTCCATCGATGCCGTGCCGGATATCTTCACCGCCATCGCTGCAGGTGAAGCCAATGCCACAGTGGAATTGACCCCCAACATGGCTGGCCCCGCCTTCGACGTTCTGGCCGCATATCTGGCCGATGGCACGGAACCCGAAAAGTTCATCATCACCGAGTCCAAGCTCTATACGTCGGCTGACGATCCGGCTGGCGAATATGAGCGCCGCAAGGATCTGGGCTACTAAGAACTCCCGGTTTGGCTGACCGCCAGACTCGCAACACCGTCACCACCCGGCTCGTCCGGGTGGTTCACCTTCGCAGAGTGGATTGCCCCGATAAGCCGGGCAATGACGAAGCCCTGAGATTAGGGCAGACTGCTGGCAGGCAGGGAGGGGCACATGCCTGACAATGAATACGCACTTGAAGCGCGCGGGATCACCAAGGTCTTCGGCAATCATGTCGCGCTCGACAAGGTCGACTTCGGTCTCAAGGCCGGCGAGATCCACGCGCTGCTCGGCGAGAACGGGGCAGGCAAGTCCACCCTCATCAAGATATTGACCGGCGCCTATCAGCCGACGATTGGTCAGGTGCTGGCCGACGGCGTGGGGGTCGTGCTCGACAGCCCACAACAGGCGCAGAAACACGGCATTGGTACGGTCTATCAGGAGGTCAATCTGCTGCCCAATCGCTCGGTGGCGGAGAATCTGTTCCTCGGACATCAGCCAACGCGGTTCGGGCTGGTCGACCGGCGCAAGATGGAGCGGGATTCACGAGACATTCTCAACCGCTATGGTCTCGCAATCGATCCGGCCAGCGAATTGGGCGCACATTCTGTCGCGGTGCAGCAGATCGTTGCCATCGCGCGGGCCGTGGAGCTTTCCGGCAAGGTACTCATTCTGGACGAGCCGACGGCCAGCCTTGACCGCAACGAGGTCGAGCGCCTGTTCGAGATCATCCGCGAACTGCGCGCGAATGGGCTCGCCATCGTGTTCATTACCCATTTTCTCGACCAGGTCTTCGCGCTGGCCGATCGTGTCACCATCCTGCGCAATGGCAAGCTGGTGGAAACGCGTGCGCTCGATGATATGACCCGCACCGATGTGGTGCGGCTGATGCTGGGCAAGGATGTTGCGTTCTCCGGCGCGACTGGCGTTCAGGATGCGCGTCCACTGGGCGAGGAATTGCTGCGGTTCACCAATGTCGGTCGCAAACGGAGCGTGCATCCCTTCAATCTCACCATTCACAAGGGCGAAGTGGTGGGCGTTGCCGGTCTGCTGGGTTCGGGACGCACGGAAATGGCACGTATCATGTTCGGTGCCGATCCCGCCGACGAAGGCGAAGTGACGCTGAACGGCAAGACGGTAAGCATTTCCAGACCGACCGATGCAATTGCCCATGGCTTTGGGTTCTGCCCGGAGGACCGCAAGGCCGAGGGCATTTTCGGCGATCTGTCGGTGCGCGAAAACATCATCATCGCCCTCCAGGGCAAGCTGGGCTGGTTCAGCGCCCTCAATCGTGACGAGCAGATGGAAATCGCGGGCAAGTTCGGCGAGGCCATGGATATTCGCGCCGCCTCGCTCGACATGCCGATAAAGCTGCTTTCGGGCGGCAACCAGCAGAAGGCCATCCTGTCGCGCTGGCTGGCTACGGACCCAGATTTCCTCATTCTCGACGAGCCGACGCGCGGCATCGATGTGGGTGCCCATGCCGAAATCGTCCGCACCATCAACAGGCTGCGCGATGAAGGCATGTCGCTGGTCGTGATTTCTTCGGAGCTGGACGAAGTGGTCGCCTATTCGTCGCGTATCGTGGTGATGCGCGACCGCGAACTGGTGGCCGAGCTGTCCGGCAAAGACATCAATCCCGGCGTCATCGTCCAGGCGATCGCCAATTTCAATGAGGGTTCCGCATCATGATGCGGCGTATTCTGAGCCGGCTGTCCAATCCGCAATTGCTGGCACTCGCGGGCATATTGCTGATCAACTGGCTGCTGTTTCCCAATTTCTTCCGCATCACCTGGCAGGATGGCCGGCTGTTCGGCAGCCTGATCGACGTTCTCAACCGTGGGGCTCCGGTGGCCATTCTTGCCATCGGGATGGTTGGGGTCATTGCCACCAAAGGCGTCGACCTTTCGGTCGGTGCTGTCATGGCAATGGCGGGCGCGGTTGCAGCAACTCTGGTGGTGGCCGGTTATCCAGCACCCATTGCTGTAGCCGCTGCCCTCACGGTGGGTCTGCTCTGCGGGTTGTGGAATGGTTTTCTTGTCGCCGTGCTCGACATTCAGCCTATCGTTGCGACGCTGGTGCTTATGGTGGCCGGTCGGGGGATTGCCCAGCTCATCACTCAGGGTTTCATCGTCACCTTCAACGATCCGGTGCTGATCTTTATCGGCACAGGTTCCTTCCTGGGCTTGCCCATGGCAGCGGTCATCGCCATCGCTTTGCTCATACTCGTAACATTACTGGTGCGGCGGACGGCAATTGGCCTTTTCATTGAAGCCGTCGGCGTCAATCGTGCTGCGGCAAGCCTGGCCGGCATCCGCAGCCGCATGCTGCTGATGCTGGTCTATGGCCTGTCCGGTTTCTGTGCTGCGGTGGCCGGCGTCATCGTCGCCGGCGACATTCGCGGGGCGGACGCCAACAATGCGGGCCTCTGGCTTGAACTGGACGCCATTCTGGCCGTCGTCATCGGTGGCACCTCGCTGCTGGGCGGGCGGTTCTCCGTGCCGCTGGCGGTCGTCGGCGCCTTCATCATCCAGGCGATGAATACCGGCATTCTGGTGTCCGGCTTCCCGCCCGAGTTCAATCTTATCGTCAAGGCGGGCCTGATCTTCATCGTGCTTATCATCCAGTCGCCGCTGGCCGGGAGGCTGTTTCCGGTCCGGCTGCGCCCCGTGGCGCAGGAGGCGCGCAAATGAGCCGCTCCCTTCGTCCGCTGGCTGCAACGGCCGTCATCTTCATCATCGCCTACAGCCTCGCCGTCATGCAGTTTCCCGGCATGTTCTCGACGCGGGTGCTGGGCAATTTCCTCACCGACAATGCCTTTCTGGGCATCGCAGCGGTGGGCATGACCTTCGTCATTCTCTCCGGCGGCATCGACCTGTCCGTTGGCGCGGTCATCGGCTTCACCGGTGTCCTGGTCGCGGTGCTGATTTCATGGGGCGGGTTCCATCCGCTGGCCGCCTTTGCCGTGGCGCTGCTGGTGGCGGCAATCTTTGGCGGGGCGATGGGCCTGGCCATCCATTATCTGCAGGTGCCCGCTTTCATTGTCACTCTGGCCGGCATGTTCCTGGCGCGGGGCGGGGCCTCGGTCATCACTCAGGACTCGGTGCCGATCAGCCATGAATTCTATTCGTGGATTTCGAGCCTCATCATCCGCCTGCCGGGCGGGGGACGGCTGAGTTTCATCGGCCTGACCATGGTGGCCATCTTCATCATCGGCGCGCTGATTGCCCACCGCACCAAGTTCGGCTCCTATGTCTATGCCCTGGGCGGCAATACCACTTCGGCGTCGCTCATGGGCGTGCCGGTGGCGCAGACCACGGTCGGGGTTTATATGCTCTCCAGCGTGCTGGCTGCAGTGGCGGGAATCGTCTTCTCGCTCTATACATCAGCCGGTTATCCGCTGGCGGCTGTCGGGGTCGAACTTGATGCGATCAGCGCGGTCGTCATCGGGGGAACGCTGCTCACCGGCGGTTATGGTTTCGTGCTCGGCACCTTTATCGGGGTTATGTTGCTCGGATTGGTGCAGACCTACATTATTTTCGACGGGACGCTTTCAAGCTGGTGGACCAAGATCGTCATCGGTGTGCTGCTGTTCCTGTTCATCGTGTTGCAGCGCTTGATCTTCGCGGCCTCGGCACCGGGAGAAAAGGTGGCCGAGAAGGGCTAGCATGATCGAAACAGGCAGCCTTATCCGGTCCTTGTCGGGGCGGCGCGCTGCGCGAAACTTCCACACCTTCGTCATCAATGAAATTGGCCAGTCCATCGTGACCGGCCAGTTTGCCATCGGGTCGGTGCTGGCGAGCGATGCGGTGATGATGGAGACCTATGGCGTGTCGCGCACCGTGTTGCGCGAGGCGCTGAAGACGCTCGAGGCCAAGGGGCTGGTGGAGGCGCGGCCAAAGGTCGGCACGCGCGTCTCCCCGCGCATCCGCTGGAATTTCTTCGATCCGCAGGTGCTGGCCTGGCATTTCGAGGCGCCGCCCAATCCGGCCTTTTACGAAAGTCTGTTTCGGGCCCGCGAGGTGCTGGAAACGCCGATGATCGCGCTGGCGGCGGTGCACCGGACCGCTGAGCATGTCCGCCTGCTCAAATACTGGTGCCACCAGATGGAAGCGGCCGACGATTCCATCGAGCAATTCGGCCTCGCCTGTCTGGAGGTCCACGGCGTCATTGCCGAAAGCGCGCAGGACATGCTGTTGCGTTCGGTGGTCGGCGTGGTGGAGCTGACGCTGGCCCTGGCGCTCACCCGGGACCACGCCATGAGCGGGGCAGACTATCGCGCGCAATCGGCATCGTTGTTCGTGCAGTTGACGGCGGCAATCGAGCGCGGAGCGGCAGAAGAGACAGCAGCCATTTTTGCGCAGTGCCGGGCGCTGGACCGCGCACAAGTCTACTAGCAAAGAGCGGTGGGCAAGTGCCCATTTGGCTGGAAATCGGTGGTTGGCGGACGCAGACTGCGTGCACTGAAATTTCTGTCGCCGGAGCCCAGACTTGCCCTTTCCCGATCTCGTTCATCCCGCCATCGACGCCTATGAGAGCGCCGTCACCATGCCCGCCGACTTTTCGGATTTCTGGGCCGAAACAATCGCCGAGGCGCGGGCAATAGGCGGTGACGTCTCGATGGTGCCTGCCGATACGACGCTGAAGCTGGTGGATGTGTTCGATGTCACTTTCCCCGGCTTCGGGGGGCATCCGGTCAAAGGCTGGCTGGTTCTGCCCAGGGCGCGAGACGGCCGCCTGCCACTTGTGGTGCAATATGTCGGCTATGGTGGCGGGCGAGGTCTTCCCCATGAGCAATTGCACTGGGCGGCCTCGGGCTTTGCCTATTTCCGCATGGATACCCGCGGGCAGGGCTCGGGCTGGAGCACGGGCGCGACGCCCGATCCGGTGGGGTCGACCAGCCAGATTCCGGGCTTGATGACCAAGGGCGTGCTCGACAAAAACGACTACTACTACCGCCGCGTCTTCACCGATGGCGTGCGGGCCGTCGATGCTCTGGCCGGTCTCGATTTCATCGATCCCGAGCGCATCGCGGTTTGCGGTGGCAGTCAGGGCGGCGGCATTGCGCTGGCTGTGGCCGGGCTTGATGAACGCGTCAGGGCCGTGATGCCGGATGTGCCGTTTCTCTGCGATTTTCCCCGGGCCGTGCGCACCGCCGGGCGCGATCCGTATCTTGAAATCGTGCGCTTTCTCGCCCAGCACCGTGAGAAGAAGGCCGCGGTCTTTGAGACCCTGCGCTATTTCGACGGCGTCAATTTTTCACGCCAGAGCAAGGCCTCTGCCTTGTTCTCTGTGGCACTGATGGACGATGTCTGCCCGCCCTCGACGGTCTTTGCCGCGTTCAAGGCCTTCGGCGGCGCCGACAAGACGCTCGTCGAATATGAATTCAACAATCATGAGGGCGGTCAGGTTTTTCAGGACCGGGAGCAGATGAAGTGGCTGACAAAATTGTTTGCCTGAAATGACATGTGATCGACAGGCGGGGAACTTCGACCCCTGCCTGCCGTTCATCGGCCAGCGTCATCACCACAATCAATTCTGGAGATGAAAGAATGGCTGACAAGCAGCTGGACGACCTGTTCCTCGATACGCTCAAGGACATCTATTATGCCGAAAGGCAAATTCTCAAAGCCCTGCCGAAAATGGCCAAGGCTGCGCAATCGGAGGATTTGAAGGCCGGTTTCGAGCAGCACCGCGCCGAAACCGAAGTGCATGTGGAGCGCCTCGAACAGGTGTTCGAATTGCTCGGCAAGGCCCCGCGCGGCAAGACCTGCGACGCTATCCTCGGGATCATCGAGGAAGGCAAGGAAATCATGGACGAGTATAAGGGCACGGCCGCGCTCGATGCCGGGCTGGTTGCCGCCGCGCAGGCTGTCGAGCACTACGAAATTGCCCGCTATGGCACGCTTGCCACCTGGGCCAAGCAGCTCGGCCATAGTGAAGCGATGAATCTCTTCCTCAAGACACTGGGCGAAGAAGAAGCGACCGACGAAAAGCTCAGCAAGCTGGCGAAAAGCTCGGTGAATTTGAAGGCGGCCTGACAGCTTTGCGAGGCATATAAAAACGGGCCCATCGGGCCCGTTTTTGCATTCGCGGATGATCGTGCGGCGATCGCTTACTTGGCGCGTTCGACGTAGGAATTGTCCTCGGTGAGGATGACGATGCGGGTGCCGGCGTCGATATGGGGCGGCACCATGACGCGCAGGCCATTGTTCAGCACGGCAGGCTTGTAGGACGAGGATGCGGTCTGGCCCTTGACGACCGGTTCGGTCTCCACGATTTCGAAGGTCATGCGCTGGGGCAGCTCCATGGAGAGCGCAATGCCCTCATGGGTCATCAGATGCACCTTCATGCCATCGGAAAGATAGGCCTTCTGGTCGCCGATCACGTCGTCGCCCACGGTGATCTGCTCGTAGGTGGCCGGTTCCATGAAGTGGTGGCCTTCGCCATCCGAGTAGAGGTAATCGTATTCACGATCATCCACATCGGCCTTTTCGACCATTTCGACGGTGCGCCAGCGGCCGATGACCTTCACGCCGTCGGAAATGCGGCGCATGGTGACGTTGGTCACCGAATTGCCCTTGCCGGGATGCACGTTTTCAGCAGTGAGGACCACGTGGAGGTTGCCGTCCTGCTCGACCACATGGCCCTTGCGCAGGGACGAGGCGATGACCTTGACCATAATTCTTCCTTGTTCACATCGAAGGCGCGGGCTAGAGGCAGGGCCATCCGGGGCGCCGGTATATCTTCTGTCGAGCGCCCGATACAATATTCCGCGCCCTTTCGCCAGACCGGACGGCAAGAAACCCGACAATGACGGCATTGCAGACATCGCCCTTCTGGCATCCTTCGCGCCATGCCGACCGGCGGCCGGCCCTATTGGCCCGTGCCAGGGTGGATGCGGCCGTGCGCGGCTGGATGGCCGAGCGCGATTTTCTTCTCGTCGATCCGCCGGGCCTGCAGCGTTCGCCCGGCAATGAGACGCATCTGCATGCTTTCGGCACCACCATGATCGGCAATGACGGGCTGGGGCAGGACATGTATCTGCATACCTCGCCCGAATTCACCATGAAAAAGCTCTTGGCGGCGGGTGAGACGCGCATTGCGAGCCTCCAGCATGTCTGGCGCAATCGCGAGCGCTCCGCGCTGCACCATCCCGAATTCACCATGCTCGAATGGTATCGCGCGGCCGAGCCCTATGAAGCGATCATTGCCGATACGCTGGCGCTGATCCGGCTGGCGGCCGAAGTGACGGGGATTGGGCAGTTCGAGTTCCGGGCGCGGGTCTGCGATCCCCGCGCCGAGGCGGAACGGATCAGTGTGGCCGAGGCGTTCGAGCGCCATGCCGGCATCGACCTCCTCGCCACCATGGATGCCGAGGGCGTGCCGGATGGCGCGTCACTGGCGGCGCAGATGGAGCGGCTCGGCATGGCAGTGCCCGATGATCGGAGCTGGTCCTATCTGTTCACGCAGATCCTGGTCGAGCGGGTCGAGCCGCATCTGGGCAATGGCCGGGTGACGGTGCTTGATCAATATCCCGCCTGCGAAGCTGCGCTGGCGCGTCGCGTGCCGATGGACCGCCGTGTTTCGGAGCGTTTCGAGGTCTATGCGTGCGGCGTCGAACTTGCCAACGGTTTTGGCGAGTTGACCGATGCCAAAGAGCAGCGGACCCGTTTTGAGGCGGAAATGGCCGAGAAAGCGCGAATTTATGGCCAGCGTTATCCGATAGACGAGGATTTTCTGGCTGCGCTCGATTTCATGCCGGAAGCGAGCGGCGTCGCGCTGGGTTTCGACCGGCTGGTCATGCTGGCCACCGGTGCGCAGCGGATCGAGGCGGTGCTTTGGGCGCCGGTGGCGGAATGAGCGGAGCGGAAACGACAGCGGCGGCTCCTGCGCCTCCCTCCCCCTTGAGGGGAAGGATCGAGGGTGGGGGTTCTGCGGGCCGAACAAGCTCGGCAAGCGTTGCAACGTCTGCACCCCCACCCCTAACCCCTCCCCTCAAGGGGGAGGGGAATGAGGCAGTGCGTGGGGTGAAATCAGTTGCCGATCTCGTTGGACTTGGCTTGGGCGGGCCCAATGCAGGCCTCGAGGCCGTAGCCGAGAAATACGCCATTTCCATCACGCCCGCTGTACTGGACCTGATTGATCCGACCGATCCCAACGACCCGATTGCGCGCCAATATGTGCCCTCGGCCGCCGAGCTGATCACCACGCCCGACGAGCGTGCCGACCCGATCGGCGATCTCACTCATTCTCCGGTGGACGGTATTGTCCACCGCTATCCAGACCGTGTGCTGCTCAAGGCTGTCCATGTCTGTCCGGTCTATTGCCGCTTCTGCTTCCGCCGCGAGATGGTGGGGCCGCAGGGTCTTGGTACGCTGACGCCCGATGAGCTCGATGCGGCCATGGCCTATATCGGGGATCACCCGGAAATCTGGGAGGTCATCCTCACCGGCGGCGATCCGCTGGTCCTGTCGCCGCGTCGGCTGCGCGCTATTCTGGAAAAGCTGGCCTCCATCGCCCATGTCAAAGTCGTGCGCTTTCACACCCGCGTGCCGGTGGTGGAGCCGGAACGGATCGATGCGGCAATGGTCGAGGCACTGAAATCGAGCGGCAAGACAACCTATCTTGCCGTTCATGCCAATCATCCGCGCGAGCTGACGCCTGCCGCCAAAGCGGGTTTTGACATGCTGATCGCGGGCGGGATCATGCTGATCAGCCAGACGGTTCTGCTTAGGGGCGTCAATGACCGCGTCGAGACCCTGGCAGAACTGATGCGCGGCTTCGTGGAGAACCGCATCCGCCCCTATTATCTGCACCATCCCGACCTGGCGCCCGGCACTGGCCATTTTCGCGTCGGCATCGAAGAAGGGCAGGCACTGGTGGCGGCGTTGCGCGGCCGGATTTCTGGGCTCTGCCAGCCGACCTATGTGCTCGATATTCCGGGGGGGCATGGCAAGGCCGATATCGGCGCAGCATCGATTGCCGGGGCTGACGGCTGCTTTACGGTTCGGGACTGGCAGGGCGGCGAACACACCTATCCGCCGCTATCACCCTAGCCCGCGCTCTCGACCGTATCGATGCCGGCATTCGCCAGACGCCGGGAGTTGTCGGGGAGGCCATTGGGCTCCATGCGGATGCGGGGCAGGGCGTGCGGGTATTCTTCCTGCAGGAAGGCTATCAGTTTTTCACGCACTTCGCAGCGCAGGTCGAAGGCCTTGCCTGCGGTACGAGCGGTCACGAGGATGCGCAGCTCCATCGTACCCTCCCGGAAATCGGTGACCTGCACGCCGACAATATTGCCGTCCCAGTGCGGCGATTGGCGCGCAATTTCCTCCGTCCTGGTGCGGATTGCATCCACCGGGGCTGAATAGTCGACATAGAGCATCACATTGCCGATCAGCGAGGCGCTTTCGCGCGTCCAGTTCTGGAAAGGCTGGTCCATGAAATAGCCCAGCGGCACGATCAGTCGTCGCCAGTCCCAGATTTTCACCACAACATAGGTCGCGGTAATTTCCTCCACCGTGCCCCATTCGCCCTCGATCAGCAGGGCGTCATCGATACGTATGGGCTGGGTGATGGCGAGCTGGATACCGGCAAAGAGGTTCTTGAGCAGTGGTTGAAGCGCCAGACCCAGCACGATACCGGCGGCGCCTGCCGAGGCGAGAAGGCTGACGCCGTATTGTGCCACGCCCTCAAAGGTCATGAGAATTGCGGCAATGCCGATAAGGAACAGCAGGACCACTGCCACCCTTTCGAGAATGCGCGATTGGGTGACGTGCTTGCGGGCAAGCAGATTGTCGTCGCTGTCCAGCTTGAAGCGACGCAGATAGACGGTGATCCAGATATGCAGAACGGTGCGCGCCGCCAGCACGCCAAGCACGATGATGGCGATCAGGAGGCCATGGCGCACCACGTCGGATTGCTGGATGGTGAGTGGCGCGATGATCGAAACCATCCAGCAGAAGATTATGCCGAGCCCCAGCCGCAGCGGCAGTTCCAGCCGCTTAACCAGCGAACGCCAGAACAGGTCGCGGTCCGCGACCACGCGCGTCAGGGTGCGATGCAGCAGCTTTCCGCCGGAATAGGCGAGCACGATGGCAAGGGAGAACAGCAACAGGCTGGTCAGCCATGCCGGTATCCAGGAAAGCGCTGTTGCAAGGGCGCGTTCAAACTGCTGCATGGGCTTCTCTCCCTTCATTGGTCGACAAAGGTCAACCGATGAGGGCCGGAGAAGTTTCGCATGGCAGCGCTGAGCCGTGCGGGCAGCGCAAAAGAAAGGGCGCCAGCGGCGCCCTTTGAAAGTTCAGTCGACCACGCGGGGGTCAACATCCTTGGAGTAGTCGACCCCGCCAACGGCGAAGCCGAAGAGGCGGAGAAACTCTTCGCGGTATTTCGGCAGGTCGGCGAGTTCGCCGAGATTGTCGGTGTTCAGCACGGCCCAGCGCTTGGCCAGCTCGGCTTGCATTGCCGGGGACAGTTCCCAGTCGTCGACGCGGATGCGCTGTTCATCATCGAGGTCCAGGACCCCCTGGAGCTTGTCGCGGAACAGGCGGTCGATCTGCTGGATCGGGCCTTCGCCCAGCCCCATTTCGTCCTCGACCTTGATGAGCAGCGTGCCATAGAGCGGCACGACCGGAATGGCGGAGCTGGCCTGAGTCACCACGGCCTTGAGCGCCACGACATGGGCGGCATGCTCTCCATGGGCGGCACGGATGGCAGCGGCGGCCCGATCAAGATCGGCCTTGGCGCGGCCCAGCGTGCCCTTGTGATAGATCGGCCAGGTCAGCTCGGATCCGAGATAGGTATAGTTGAGCGAAATAAAGCCATCGGCCAGTACGCCGGCTTCGGAGAGCGCGGCGATCCAGAGTTCCCAATCCTCGCCGCCCATCACCTTGACCGTCGCGGCGGCCTCTTCCTCGGTAGCAGGTTCTACTGAGATTTCAGAGACTTCGCCGGTACCGGTATTGAGCGTCTTGGACGTTACCTGACCGCCATAGGGCTTGATTGCCGAGCGATAGGTCACCCCGTCCTTGGGATCGGTGCGGACCGGGGAGGCCAGCGAATAGACCACGAGATCGACCTGTCCGAGTTCGGCCTTGATGGCTTCTATGGTCTCGGCCTTGACGGCGTCGGAAAAGGCGTCGCCCTCTATGGTCACGGCCTTGCGGCCGGTCGCCTTGGCGCGGTTCTCGAAGGCGCGGTTATTGTACCAGCCGGCGGAGGCGGGCTTGGTCTCGCCGGGTTCGCGCTCAAAGGACACGCCAACCGTATCGGCATCGCTGCCAAACGTGGTGACGATGCGCGAGGCCAGGCCATAGCCGGTCGAGCAGCCCAGAACCAGCACGCGCTTGCGATCGGACGGGATAGCGCCCTTGATGGTAACATGGTCGATCTGGCGCTGCACATTGGTGGCGCAGCCGGTCGGGTGGGCAGTGGTGCAGATGAAGCCGCGGATCTTGGGCTCGATGATCATGGGGATCTTCTCCTCGCTTTAACCAAGCCAATAGCGGCATTGGCGGTCAAGTTCCAGCCGCCGGCAATGGTTTTACCCGCTCAAGCCTGTTCAAGCGCCTTGCCGGCGGGGAAAATGCCCGACATGACGGTGAAGCCCGGAATGCGCCTCACCCGGTCGGTCCAGCGCCGCAGGGCAGGATAATCCTGCCGGGAAATTCCGCCTTCCTCAGAGAGCATCACATAGGGGAAGCAGGCGATATCGGCGGTAGTTGGATGGGCGGGCGAGCACAGCCAGTCGCGGCCGGATTTTTCTCCGAACCAGAGATGCTCGTCCATGATGCGGAAGATGCGATGCGCGCCCTTCTGGCTCTTTTCGATATCGAAAGCATAGTCGTAGCCGAGCGCCAGCCGCGCCGCAGAGCTGGTGGCGGTGATGTCGTCGGCGACGCCATGCCAGCGCAGCACTTCGGCGGTGATGGCCGGATCATCGGGGAACCAAAGGCCTGATGTGTCGTACTTTTTCGCCAGATAGGCAAGAATGGCGCCGCTGTCGGAAAGCGTCAGGCCGTCATCCTGCAGCACGGGCAATTGCCCGAAGGGATTGAGCCGCAGGAACCAGTCCGACTTGTGCTCGCGCCCGGGGAAGAAATCCACCGGCACGATGTCGTAGGGCAAGTTCAGAATGCTCATCAGCAGACGCAGTTTGTAGCAATTGCCGGAGAGTTCGAAGTCGTAGAGGGTGATGGTCATCGCTTAAATATCCAGCACCAGGCGGGCCGATTTCGCCCGGCTCACACAGGTCATCATGCAGGAATTGGCGGCTTTCTCGCTTTTGTTGAGATAGACGTCCTGATGGTCCACCTCGCCTTCGATGACCGTGGTGAGGCAAGTGCCGCAGGCGCCCTGCTCACAGGATGAGGGCACAGTGAGCCCGGCCTCGCGCATGGTTTCGAGTATGGTCTTTCCGGCAGGCACATGCAGTGTCATGGCCGAGCGCGCCAGTTCCACATCGAAGGCGGACGAACTGTCGATGACCTTGTCATTCTGGAAATATTCAAAATGCACGGCCTCGTCGGGCCAGTCGAGGGCTGCTGCTTCCTGCTGCACCATTTCGAGCATGGGGCCGGGGCCGCAAATATAGACGTGATTGGCGAATTGCCAGGTGCCGAGCACAGCCGCCACCTTGGCCCGCACGTTATCACGCGCCATGCCCACATGGGTCTCGATCTGGCCATGCAGCACCGCCAGATCGCTGCTGAAGGCAGCGCTTTCGCCTGTCCGGGTGAAATAATGCAATTCGTAGGGCAGGTTCGACTTGTCGAGGAAGCGCGCCATCGAAAGAAGCGGTGTAATGCCGATACCGCCAGCAATCAGCACGGTGCGAGTGGCATCCCGGCGCAGCGGGAAATTGTTGCGTGGCTCGGAAATGGCCAGGATGTCGCCCTCGCGGACAGTCTCGACCAGCACCTTGGAGCCCCCCTTCGATGCGCTTTCCTGCTTGACCCCGATGATGTAGCTCATCAGGTCGCCGGGCCCGTTGGTCAGTGAGTATTGGCGGACCAGCCCATTGGGCAGGTGAACATCGATATGCGCGCCAGGCTGGAAGGTGGGCAGGTGCCGGCCGTCGCGATCGGCAAATTCAAAGCTGACAACGCCGTCCGCATTCTGCCATTTGCGCTTGACCACGACATTAAAGACGTTCCCGCGCGGAATGGCGATTTCCGGCATCGTTGCCAGTTCGGCCGAAACCTTTTCAAAGACGGGCGTCAGCGGTTCGGGCGCTGGTTTTTTGGCAGCGGCGCGTTCCAACTGGTCGCGCAGCTTGGTCAGCGTCTCATTGTAATGCCGCAGGGCGGCCAGTTCATGGGCCGGCCGTTCCGGCAGCAGGCCGCGAATGACGGCGCGACCCGCATCGACAGGCTGCACGAAGTAATAGGCACCAGCGACCCGCAGCGCGAGGCCGGGAAACAGGTCTGCGGGCTGGTCGTCCGGCGCGAGGCGGGCAAGGCCGGCCACGACATCTTCGGGGGTCGCATTGACGGGTACCGGGCGGAGCGCGAACCAGTCATGGCCTTCGGCGCCCGGAAAGGGGCGGAAGGGCTGGTCGTCATTGGCGGCGGACCAGATGAGGCCATAGGCTTCGCGGGTCTGATATTTGCGGTTCTCGATCCGACGGGCGGGCGCATCTGCCGGGTGCGCGGGGATATAGGTGCAGCCCGCCGACTGATTGGCATAGCGCCAGCCGTGATACTGGCACTTCAGTTCCTGCCCTTCGTTGATGCCGATAGACAGACGCACGCCACGATGGAGGCACCGATTTTCCCAGACATTGACATGGCCGTCATCGGCCCGCCAGACGGCGAGTTCGCGGCCCAGAAGCTGGCCGTGATAGACATGGCGAAAAGGCAGGTCCTCGCTCGAGGCGATGGGATACCAGGTGGGGTCTGATAGACTCAGGGGCATGTGTGTTGTCCGTCAAGGCCAGCAATCGCGCCACGATTGCGGATATTGTGGACTGGCTGCCGGGGGGCCTTGGCGTACGAGGCGGCAGCCGCGCGATCAGCTCGCTTGGGGGATCACCCCATAGGTGATGCCCTTCTGGCTCAGCCAGCGGCGATAGGCAATGGCACTCTTATCGGCGCGGATGGGCGTTTCTGCGCGCGGGTCGAGCGGGAGCTTCTTGGGATACTGGTTCTCGAGGATCGGCTTGTCCTGCCCGAAAATGGTCTGCTGGAAACGGCGCATATCCTTGATGGTAGAATAGGAGTCGATCATCGATTGCAGCAGGTGTGCCCGACAGGTTTCTTCGGTCATGGGTTGCAGAAAGATGCCGATGACGTCCTGGCGGCTTTCGTCTTCGGGGCAGGATTTATAGAGCACCGAGCAGAACGGATGCGGCACGCGATAGACGTATTCCACTTCCATCGCCGCGGTTGCCGATTTGGCGGCGCGCGGCTGGATGAAGCGGCATCGGGTGGCCAGAACCTCGTCGCGTTCCTCGGAAACCTCGACGTCGTATTCCTTGACCTCCGTATGGGGTTCGGAACCCAGAATGTCGGTATGGACATAAGGGAAGTGTCCCATGTCGAGGAAGTTCTCCACGGCGCGAGGCGCGGAGACGTGAATACCGATGGAGCCGCAACTCATGTTCTTGCGATCAGGTTCGGCAAATTCTGGAATGGGAAAGAGGTCCGCGTCCGGGGTGCCGAGACAGGTCCAGGTATAGCCATAGGCATTCTTGACCGGCAGGCGATCCAGAATTGTCTCGGCGTCTATCTCGTCGCCATTCTCCTCGCTGCTGCGTAACCACACGACCGGCTCGCCATCCATGGCGCGGGTCATGGCAACGCGCCTGTCGAGCAAAAGGGTGGTCGCGACCTGTCCGGGGGTCAATTCATCTGTGGCGGCCACCACATACCAGAGGTTTGCGGTGACGGGATCTGGGGCTTTGGGCATGGCTTGGTCTCAACTATGGCTGTCACAATAGTCCCATTGCCCGCGAGTGCCAGCATAAAGTTGCCAACAGGGCCATGCGCTGAAGGCATGAAAGTGTGCTGCCGCGACAGAGACTGATATGGTGACTTCGCTTATGAGAAGGACAAATCATGCAGAATGCCGCGGCCCCACTGTTTGCCGAAGCTCTTTTGCGCGAGCGGGTGGATGCCCGTCTGGCCGAGGCCGGGGCCAGCCTTGAATCGCGCAATGCCGCAGTCAAAGCCATGCTTCATGCCTCGCTGGTGGGGGTCGACAGCCATGGCGTGCGGCTTACCGGCCATTATTGCCGCATGCTTGGCGGCGGGCGGCTGAACAAGAGCCCCGCGCTTGCGGTTGAGCAACGCGGCGCCGGCAGCGCCATGGTCGATGGGGACGATGGCCTGGGTCACTATGCTGCCTACAGGGCGGTCGAAACCGGCATTGCGCTGGCGCGCGAGGCCGGGGTCGGTGCGGTAGGGGTGAAGAACTCCTCGCATCTGGGCGCAGCAGGCGCCTATGCTCTGGCTGGTGCCGAACAGGGTTTTGTCACCTTCGCCACCACCAATACCGATTCCATGGTGGCCCTGTTCGACGGGGCGCAGAAGTTTCACGGCACCAATCCCCTGGCCTTTGCCGCGCCGGTGCCGGGCAGCAGGCCGTGGTTGCTCGATATGGCCACCTCTTCAATCCCGCTCAATCGCGTGTTGTTGCACCGTTCGCTCGACGAGCCACTTCCTGAGGGTGTGGCGGCAACGCCGGATGGCGTGCCCACCACAAATCCGCATGAGGCCGATATGCTCCTGCCGTTGGGTGGCGTGGACTATGGCTACAAAGGTGCGGCGCTGGCCGGAGTGGCGACACTGTTCTCGGCGCTCCTGACCGGCACGACGCTCGATCCCGATTTTATCCCAATGTATGGCGGTGACGACATTTCCACGCCGAGAAACATGGGCCACTTCGTGCTGGTCATCGACCCGGACAAGTTTGCCGGGCGCGCCGCCTTCGGCGCGGCTATCACGCACTATCTGGCCAGCCTGCGCAATTCACCGGCGCGTCATGACAGCACTGTCATGGCGCCCGGCGACCGGGAATGGGTAGAAATGGACCGGCGGCGGGCCGAGGGCATCCCCGTCGATCCGGACACGGCCAACTTTCTCGGACTCTAGGCCAGTCCTCGCCGGATTGCCTCGCGGGTGGCTTCGGCGCGGCTGGAAATGCTCAGCTTCTGATAGATCACCTTCACGTAGGAGGCGACGGTTTGAGGTTGCAGGGTGAGTTTGCGCGCCGCTTCGGCAACTGTCAGGCCACGCGCCAGAAGCGCCAGAACCTCGGTTTCGCGCGGGCTGAGACCGGCATCGTCCGGCGGTCTCGTTGCGGGAGCGCGAAAATGGCTGAGCATCCGCAGGGCGATTGATGGCGATAGCGGAGGCTCGCCCCGCTCTATGCGTTGCAGATAGCCGATGAGAAGCGGGGCCTCTTCCTCTTTGAGCACATAGCCGCGCGCGCCAGCCGCTATCGCGTCGAAGAGGTGGGCGTCGTCATCGTAGATCGTGGCAACGACGGGCAGCACATCCGGGAATTCGGCTTGCAGGCGTCGGACGATGTCTATGCCGGAACCGTCCGGCAGGCCGAGATCGATAATGGCCAGCCACAGCGCTTTGCCATGCTGATCCAGCCATGTATTGGCCGCCTTGAGCGATCCCGCCGTTGCGACCTGTGTGGCGGGAAAGGCTCCGGCAATCACGCCAAGCATCCAGTCGCGCGTGGTCGGCTGATCTTCAATCAGCAGGCAGGTTCGTGGACTGTCGGCAGGGCTGGGTGCGTTCATGGAACGGAGTCTATCGCCGTGCCGGCTGAGTTCACCCCCTCTTCCGGGGGGCGTTGGTTGAGCGTCAACGGCAGGTCGAGCCGGATGGTTGCGCCGATGCCATTGCCGATGGCAATATTGCCACCGAGATCGGTTACGCGTTGTCGAAGGCTTTTGAGCCCATAGCCGGAACTGTCGCCGTTGAGCACGGTCGCGGGTAGGCCCCTGCCATTGTCTTGAAAGCTCAGGATCAAGCGTGTTGCCTCAAGCTCGGCCGTCACGGACAATTGCGTCGCTTCGGCATGCCGGATGACGTTGGAAACGATCTCGCGCACCGCCGAAGTAATGGCCTTGTGGATACGATAATCGAGCCGGATGACCGGAAGGTCGGCATCGGGCAGTGGGCAGTCGAAGTCGATATCCGCCGCTTCCAGCCGGCGGGCAGCCTCGTGACGCATCTGGGCCAGAACGCGCCCGAGTTCTGCTTCGTCACCCGCCAGGCCGGATACGATGGCGCGGATATCGCTCAGTGCCGCCTGCAAGGTGGGGCGTGTGCGTTCGTCTGCCGTATGCAGACCCGTCAGCAGTCTTGCGCCCACATCATCATGCAGGTCGCGCGCCATCCGCCGCCGCTCCTCGCCGACGCCACGCATATAGGCCTGGCGGCTTTCTTCCGCACGTTCGGTCAGTGTCACCAGATTGGCCGCCAATGTTCGATGGTTTGGCTGGAAAAGCCCCGTTCCACCGAAAGGGTAGCGTAAGCTGAGGCCGGGTGCGCCCGCAACGGGCGGCAAATCAAGGCGCAGTCCTTCCTCGGCGATTGTGGGTGCCCTTGTGACCAGATTGCCTTCCACCGTTTCCAGCGGGTCGAACACCCTGGTGAGCAGATTGCGCCAGCGAGCGGCGCTTTCGGTTGCATCTGGTGCGAAGGCCACGTCCATCGCTTCGGAGAAAATTTCGTGCTGACCGATGCGGTTGCGGACGAAAAGCCGCTGCCAGAGCCAGTCTCGCAGCGGCAGATAGAGTAAGGCGACAAGCAGAAGCGAGATAGCCAGCGCAGGGGCCAGTTCGAGATTGAGCCCAGCAATCAGCGCCGCATCCAATGCCAGCAGCAGGAAGGCGCCAAGAGTATAATAGAGGATGCGGTATGCCCATTCTCCCAACTCGAACAATCGATAGCGGCGGAGGCCAAGGGCGAGGCCGACATAGATGATGACAATGGCGCCGGCGGCGTAGTGCTGGGAGAGGGGGCTGTGGAGTCCGAGCAGGTCCGGGGCCAGCGACAGGAACGAGAAAATGGAGATGGCGAAAGCAACGGAAAGCCCAAGCCAACCCAGAACAGCCCTGTCGGCGGGGGCATGCCGCGTTGCCCAGTATTGCGCGACGATGAGGCCGAGGATGGTCATCGTCATGATGAGTGTCGTAATCGCGTATTGCGTTGTCTCGGTCAGAACCTGGAATGTATCGGCGAGGAACAAGGGCCCGATGACCGCCGGGATAAGCCAGAGCCAATGCTTGCGTATCAAGGCTCTTGGATAGATCAGGAACAAACCGATCATGCTGCCGCCAAACAGGGCGACGCCGAAATGATTGATGTTCAGCAGCTGCGAAAAGGCGATGCTGGGCAGGGCAAGTCCGCGATGGGCGTAATAGGCTGAACTCATGGTGACAAGCAGCACGCCAAGCCCTGAAAGGGCAAAAAGAGTGGGCGCCAATTGACGCGGACGCAGCGCCCAGACCCAGCCGGCGATGAGCGCGCTGATAATCCCAGTGGCGAACTGTATCCAGAAACTGGCCGGCAATGACCAATAGGGCCGCAGGTCAGGCGCGACCGTGCGGATTACCGCTGGTTCGCCCGGAGCCGCAACGTGAAGGTCGAGTTGGGGTTCTTGCAGAAGCGCGAAAAGCTGGTCCTGCCGCGCATAGAAGGCGTTAAGCTCTGCAAATGTGGTCAGCGTGTCCGGCTCGGCCAGCAGGTCGAGAGCCGTGACAGGCAGCGGCGCCTGTCCGACGGCTCCGATTGCTTCAAGAATAACGTCGTGATCTGGGTCCAACATGCCCCTTTCGATCACGAGGGTTTCGCCAAATGGTGTCAGGTTCGCGCCCAACCAAGGCGTATTGCCGGCCTGCCAAAGCGTCACCCCGCCCGCCATGACCGCGATGGCGGCGACGAGTGCAATGATCAGGGGTGATAGAAGCGGCGGGCGAGACATACAGCACTAGAGTGCCAAAATATCGCCCGCCGCAAGTGCCTGTCAGACTTAGGCTTACTTGCCACGGTAAATATCGAAGGGGCCGATTGCCTGCGTTGTGGCCATCAACTGGATCTTGTTGATGTTGACGTGCTCGGGCAGCGAGGTGGCCCAGAAAATGGACTCGGCGATATCGTCTGCGTTCATGGCCTTGGTGCCGGAATAGACATTGCCCGCCTTGTCCTCGTCGCCCTTGAATCGGACCAACGAAAATTCGGTCTCGGTCAGGCCCGGCTCGATATCGGTGACGCGCACATTCTTGCCCTGCAGGTCCGAGCGGATGGCGAGGGCAAAATGCTTCACGAAAGCCTTGGTGGCGGCATAGACGGAGCCGCCGGGATAGGCGAATTCGCCAGCGACCGAGCCCAGTGTCACCACGTGGCCGCCGCCCCGTGCGATGAGTCCGGGCAGCAGGAGGCGCACGGTATAGACCATGCCCGAAATATTGGTGTCGATCATGGTCTGCCAGTCATCGAGATTGGCTTCGGCGGCCGGTTGCAGGCCGAGGGCCAGTCCTGCATTGGCGAGCACGATATTGATGGCGTCGAAGGGGGCGGGAATGGCCGCGATGGCCGCCTCCATGGCAGCGCGGTCCCGCACGTCGAGGGGAATGATGTGGCAATTGTCATGGCCAAGTTCATCGCGCAGCTCGATCAGCCGGTCCTCGCGGCGGCCCGTTGCGATCACCTTGCCCCCGGCGGCAACGTAGCGGCGCGCGGCAGCCGCACCGAAGCCCGACGTGGCGCCGGTGATGAAAACGACAAAGCGGCTGGGATCGAGCAGCGGGTACATGATCAGTCCTGAAAGGTGATTTGAGAGGAACTGCTTCAGGTTGGACCGCTAGCGCCGCTTGCGTCAACCTTTCCAAAGTTTAATCCGCCCTAACAATAGCTAAGGTGCTTTGTATCCTGGGCCTGGCTACCTTGCCGGCGGATATGGCTCGAGGAAATCCAGTGAAGCGCTTTGCAAAGTTTCTGCTCATTCTCATCGTGCTGGGCGGTGCGGTCGGCGCTGGCTGGTACTACTTCTTTGGTCAGGCACAGGCGCAGACCGTACCCAATACGGTCAGTGTGGGGCGCGGCGATATTGAAACCACTGTGCTGGCCTCGGGTGTGCTGGAAGCCAGTTCGCTGGTGAGCGTTGGCGCTGAGGTTTCGGGCTCGGTCAAGGCCGTGCATGTGGCGCTCGGCGAGGCAGTCAGCCGTGGCGATCTGCTGGTGGAAATTGACAGTCTCAACCAGGAAAATGCTGTCAAGTCGGCGGAGGCAGCACTGGCCGGTATCGAGGCGCAGAAGCGCAACCAGCAGGCCAATCTCAGCAAGGCAGAATCCACCCTGGCGCGCCAGCAGCAATTGAGCGCCAACAGTCTTATTTCGCAGACTGACCTGGAAAATGCGCAATTGGCGGTCGAGCAGGCGCGGGCGCAAATCGACCAGCTCGACGCGCAACTGGCGCAGGCCGAGCTGACTGTCGAGTCGGCAAAACTCGATTTATCCCGCACGCAGATCGTGGCACCCAGCGACGGTACTATCGTCGCTCTGACCGTTTCTGAGGGTCAGACGCTCAATGCCAATTCTGCGACGCCTACGGTCGCAAAAATCGCCAATCTCGACACGATGGTGATCCGGGCGGAAATTTCGGAGGCCGATGTTGTCAAGGTTTCCGCCGGACAGCGGGTCTATTTCACCATTCTGGGCGAGCCGAACAATCAGATCGAAGCGACATTGCGCGAAGTCGAGCCGGCGCCGACCTCGATTGCCAGCGACGCTGCCGCCTCTGGCAGCGCCGTATATTACAATGGCCTTTTCGACGTGCCCAATCCCGGCCACAAGCTGCGCATCTCTATGACGGCTTCGGTGACCATCGTGCTAGATGAAGCCCGCAATGTGCTGACTCTGCCTGCGACGCTGGTTTCGCGGCGCGGGCCCGATGGCTCGGCCATGGTGATGGTCTATGACCAGCAAAGCGAAGAGAGCCGTCCTGCCCGTGTTGAGGTGGGACTCAACAACAATATCACTGCAGAAATCCGGTCGGGCCTCTCTGAGGGCGACCTGGTGGTCAACAGCACAGGAGCGCAATTGTCCGGCGCAGCTGGCGGCGGCGGCGGGTTCGGCGGTGGCCCCATGGGTGGCATGGGTGGCGGCGGCTTTGGCGGTGGCGGCGGTCGTCCCCCGGGTGGCGGCTAGGCAGATTGGACCAGACAATGAGCGATCCGATCATCTCCATCCGCGATCTGGTGCGGCGGTTCCAGACCGGCGGCGAAAGCGTGGACATCCTCAAGAAAGTCAGCCTCGACATCCACCGCGGCGAGATGGTGGCCATTATCGGCCAGTCCGGCTCCGGCAAGTCGACGCTGATGAACATTCTGGGTTGTCTCGATCGCGCCAGCGAGGGCACCTATGCCTTTTCAGGCAAGGATGTGGGCAAGCTCGACGCAGATGAACTGGCAGCACTTCGGCGCGAGCATTTCGGCTTCATCTTCCAGCGCTATCAATTGCTGCCAGATCTCGATGCCGTGGAAAATGTCGCTGTGCCTGCAGTCTATGCCGGTGTCGAACCGGCGGCGCGGCGCGAGCGGGCGATTGCGCTGCTCACCCGGCTTGGGCTGGGCGAGCGGCTCGATCACCGGCCCAATGCCCTTTCCGGTGGACAGCAGCAGCGCGTCAGCGTGGCTCGGGCGCTGATGAATGGCGGCGAAGTCATTCTGGCCGACGAACCGACCGGCGCGCTCGATTCCCGTTCCGGCAAGGAGTTGATGGCCCTGTTGCGCGAATTGCATGCCGATGGCCATACGATCATTCTGGTGACACATGATCCGCTGATTGCCGCGCAGGCCGAGCGGGTTATCGAGATTTCCGATGGCGAGATCATCGCCGACCGGATGAATACCGAGGCGACACGCGCCATTGCCGCGCCGGTCGTTACAAAAAAAGCTGCCTCATGGCGCCGAGGGCTCGACCGGACGCTTGAGGCGTTCAACATGGCAGTGCGGGCCATGGGTGCGCACAAGCTGCGCACCTTCCTGACCATGCTCGGCATCATCATCGGTATCGCTTCGGTGGTGTCTGTCGTGGCGCTGGGGCAGGGTAGTCAGCAGACCGTGCTGGAGAATATTTCTTCCATCGGCACCAACACGATCAATGTCTATCCGGGGTCGGGCTTTGGCGACATGCGCTCGGGTCGGGTGCGGACGCTGCTTCCATCGGATGCGGACGCGCTGGCCAATGAACCCTATGCGGACAGCGTGACGCCGCAGGTTTCGGCCAATGCGACTGCGCGCTATCGCAATACAGCGTCCAATGCCTCGATAACCGGGGTCGGCGTCGACTACTTTCAGGTCAATGGCCGCACCTTCACCTCAGGCTCCGGCTTCACCCAGGACAGCATTGATGAACGGGCGCAGGAAGCGGTGATCGACCAGAATGCCGTAACTGCAATCTTCACCGACGGGCAGGACCCGATCGGGGAAGTGATCATGCTCGGCAATGTGCCGGTCCGTGTCATCGGCGTGGTGGCAACCAGTAGCGGGTTTGGGCCGGGCGGCAACAATGCCAATGTCTATCTGCCCTACACATCGGCGATGAGCCGTATTCTGGGCCAGTCCTATCTCAGCCAGATCACGGTGCGCATTGCCGACGACTACGCAACCAGCGATGCTGAGGCGCAGATCACCGCACTGATGCTGCAATTGCATGGCGGCACGCAGGATTTCTTCCTGCAGAATACCGACACGATCCGCGAGACCATCCAGTCTACGACGGCCACGCTGACCCTGCTGATTTCCACCATTGCGATCATTTCGCTGGTGGTAGGCGGCATTGGTGTCATGAACATCATGCTGGTGTCGGTCAGCGAGCGTACCAAGGAGATCGGTATTCGCATGGCGGTCGGCGCGCGACGCAGCGATATCCTGCGGCAATTTCTCATCGAGGCCATTCTGGTATGCTTTGCGGGCGGATTGGCTGGCGTGGCGCTGAGCTTCGTGCTGGGGCAGGGGCTGACAACGATCGTTTCTGGCGCACGGCTGGCCTATTCGACGGAATCCATCGTCCTGGCCATCATGTCATCCAGCCTTATCGGGATCATTTTCGGTTTCATGCCGGCCCGTTCGGCGGCGCGGCTGGACCCTGTTGAGGCATTGGCACGCGAATAGGGAGGCGTTGCGCATGGGCAACGCCAAGCTGTTCAAAGTGGATCACATTTCTCGTCAAGGGTGGCCCTCGCCGCAGGCTGCCCCTAAAGTCGCCACACAATCTTCGTCATTTGGGCGAGGGCTTGGCGGGCTTGGAAAGGCTTAACACAATCTTTCCGCCCTTGCGGCAATATGAGCTTTGGCCCGGTTTGGTTGAAGCGTAAAAGGGCGGATAGAACACTGCGAAGCGCGCGTCTGGTATCGAGTTTTGGCGCCCTGTGCCTGGCTATGGCTTTCGTCGCCGTGTCCAGCATGCCTGCCTATGCCTTTGAACTCTTTGGTATTAAATTCTTTGACGATCAGTCCGACCTCGACGCCGAGGCGGTGATCGTCGATCCCCAGCCCTATTTCGTGACCTTTAGCTCCAGCGAGGGCGGATCGGTCGAGACGGCGCTGCGCAACGCCTCGGCGCTGCTGGCCGACGAGAGCGAACCGGCCTCCGGCGCAGCGGGACTGATCGCCAAGGCGCGGGGCGATTACCGTCGCCTGCTCGCCGCACTTTATGCCGAGGGCTATTATGGCGGGTCGGTCAGCATCCGCATCGCCGGCGTTGAGGCCGCCAATCTGGCGCCCGACACCAATCTGCCAGACCCGGTGGACGTGACCATTGCCGTTACCGCCGGGCCGCTGTTCCGCTTTGCCAATGTCAGCATCGTCAACCAGGCGCCACCCACCAATGACCCGGATGACCAGGTGGACCTGCCGGTGATGCGTGGCTTCGGTTCAGGGGAGATCGCTCGTTCTGCGGTGATCCTGCGCGCCGAGCAACTGGCTCTCGAAGCCTGGCGGCAGCTTGGTTATGCCAAGGCGGAAGTGGTCTCGCGCGACGTGGTGGCCGATCATGCCACCAATTCTGTCGACGCGACCATCGTGGTCAATCCAGGGCGGCATGCGGCCTTCGGGCCGATTGCGGTCAGCGGCACGCGTGACATGAATCCCGAATTCGTCGCCCAGCAGACGGGCCTGGCTATTGGCCAGGAATACGATCCCGATGATGTGCGCCGCGCCCAGCGCCGTCTCGACCGGCTCGAAGTGTTCCGTTCCGCGCGGCTTGAGGCGGCAGAATCCATCGGGGCCGATGGTCTGTTACCCTATGACCTGATCGTCGAGGAACTGCCCGGCCGGCGCTATGGCCTTGGCGCGACCTATTCGACGGTGGATGGTCTGGGTCTTGAGGGCTATCACCTCTGGCGCAATCTGTTCGGACAAGCCGAACGCCTGCGGCTCGATGCGCGCGTGGCCAGCATTGGTTTTCCCATCGACACGGCCCAGTTCGACTATTTCGCCGGCGGTACATTCACCAAGCCGGGCTTCTATCATCCGGATGTGGATCTGGTCGCGGCCGTCTCTGCGGAGCGCACCATCTATCCCACCTATAGCGAGACCTCGGTGGCCGGGCGGCTGGGGCTGACCTGGTTTTTTTCCGACGAACTGACCTTCAATGGCGGCGCCAATTTCAAGCGCGCCCAGTTCGAGGACGTGTTCGGCACCCGCGACTTCTCGACGGCCGGCGTTTATGCGGGCGTGATTTTCGATGGGCGCGATTCCAGCGTCGATCCGACCGAAGGCCTTTATGCCTCTGCCAATGTCGAACCCTATTACGATTTCATCTATGGCAATACCGGCCTCAGGATCGAGGCGGAAGCGCGGACTTATTTCGGCTTCGGCGAGGACGATCCGTTTGTGCTGGCAGGCCGGATCAAGGGCGGCGCGCTGGTCGGGCCGGCACTGAGCGAAATCCCGCCGGACAAGCTGTTCTTCGCCGGTGGCGGCGGTTCGGTGCGCGGCTACGGTTTCAAGTCCATCGGCGTCGATGACGGCACGGGCACGGTCACCGGCGGGCGTTATCTGTTGGAAGCGTCGCTCGAAGCGCGCGCCAAGGTGACAGAAGATATCGGGGTGGTCGGTTTCGTGGATGGCGGTTATGTCGCCGCCGATGTGTTCCCCGGCATCGAGGATCTGCGGCTTGGCGCGGGTCTGGGCGTTCGCTACTATACCGGCCTTGGTCCGCTGCGGCTTGACGTTGCCGTGCCCCTCAACAAACGCGCCAACGATCCCGACTATGCCATCTATGCCGGTATCGGACAGGCTTTCTGATGCGTATTCCGACCCGCAAGACCCTGATTGTCGCCGCACTTCTGCTCGGTTCCGCCGCGGTGCCTGTCGCGCTTGTCGCGCAGGACATGAATAATGAAGAGCAGAAAGACTGGCTGACCAGTTTCGTGGAAGGCCAGCTTTCCACGCCCGAGCGGCAAATCCGCCTGTCCAATATCGAGGGCGCGCTGGGCTCGGATGTATCGATCCGCCAGATCACGATTTCGGACGCTGAAGGGGTTTGGCTGCGGGTCAATAATGCCAGCCTCAACTGGAATCAGGCAGCGCTGTTCACCGGGCGGCTCGATGTGCGCACGCTGCGGGCCGACTCCATAGAATATATCCGCAATGCCATTCCGGTCGAAGGTGCGGTCGATCTGCCTGCGCCAGAAGCCGGCACTTTGGAAATTCCAGACTTTCCCGTTGCGATCCAGCTTGGCGAATTGTCGGTGCCCAGCGTCACCTTTGGTGAAGGCGTGTTCGGCCTCGGTTCAGAAATTTCGCTTGCCGGGTCGATGACGCTTGAAAGCGGCAATCTCGATGCGGTGCTCGATATCGAGCGTCTCGACGGGCCCGGGGGCACGCTCGATCTCGATCTGGCCTATCGGCGCGACGACAATTCCATCGACCTCGGCCTGTCGCTGGTCGAGCCGCCGAATGGCGTGATCGCCAATCTGCTCAATATCGAAGGGCGTCCGGCCATGACGCTGACGCTCGATGGCGAAGGGCCGGTTGCGGACCTGACGGCGCAGATGCGCCTTCTGGCCAATGACAGCGAGGCACTGGCCGGCACGGCGGAAATCGCGCAGGGCCCGGACGGCTTTACCATCAATGCCGATCTGGGCGGCCCGCTTTCCACGCTTATCGCGGCGCCCTATCGTCCATTCTTCGGTGCCGATACGCGGCTGACCGCCAATGCGCTGCTGCGCGATGCGGGCGGGCTGGAAATTTCGCGGCTGACGCTGAGCGGCGGGCAGCTCGATCTGTCGGCGCGCGCCAGCACCACAGCAGACAATTTCCTGTCGCTGCTCGACCTCACCGCAACCATTGCCGACCCGGCAGGTGGCATGGTGACCCTGCCGGTGGCGGGAAGCGCCACGCAGGTGCAGTCCGCTGACCTTTCCGTGCAGTTCGGAACGGGGGCCAGCGATGAATGGCAGGCCGGTTTCGATATTGCCGGGTTCAGCACCGATGGCTTTGCGGCCGATACGTTCGGGCTTTCCATTGGCGGCGTTGCCCGCAATCTTGAAGACTCGGCGACGCGCATGGTCACCTTTAACGGCGATGGCGCCCTGGCCGGTATTTCTGCCGATCCGGGCGTCGAAGCGGCGTTGGGCGAGCGTGTCGGACTGGGTCTGGCCGGGCTCTGGAATGCGGGCGAGCCGATCCAGCTGGCCGAATTCCGGGTCGTGGGCGATGCGCTGACGGCGGGTCTGTCGGGCGTCATCGACGGCACGGATTTCGACGGGTCGATAAGTGTCGAGACCGAGTCCATCGCGCCATTCTCGGCGCTGGCCGGACGGTCGCTCAGCGGGGCGCTGAGCCTTGTCGCCAATGGCCGGGTCATGCCGGTGGGTGGCGGTTTCGACCTGACATTCGATGGCACGGGCGCCGATCTTTCGGTGGACGATCCGGTGGCCGATGCACTCCTCGAGGGCACCGTATCGCTGTCGGGCCAGCTGGCGCGGACCGAGGCCGGGATCACGGCCAATGACTTCACCATCGCCAACAGCCAGGTGCAGTTTACTGCCGATGGCCGCGTTGCCAGCGATGTGTCGGATTTCAACATCGCGCTTGATCTGGCCGATCTGGGGCTGATTTCGGACGATGCCAGCGGTGCGCTTGCCGTGCGCGGTTCGGCACGGTCGACGGCGCCCGAGGCCCCGCTTGTGCTGGCGCTGGATGGGCAAGTGCAAAATGGCCAGCTCGCCGGCCGCACGCTGCGCGATGCGCAACTGGCTATTGCGGCCAGTGTTCTGAACGGCGAGATCGATGGCGACGTTACCGGTTCGGCCATGCTGGACGGGCATCGCGCTACATTGGCGAGTGATTTCCGGGTCGATGCCGATCAACAGGCACTATCCGGGATCGGGTTTGAGATTGCCGGTACGCGGATTACCGGCAGCGTTGCCCGCGCGGAGGAAAGCGGACTTTTGCAGGGCCGTCTCGATGTTGCGGCGCCCGATGTCTCCCTGGCTGCTGCGCTGCTGCTCGCCGATGCTTCGGGCTCGCTCAACGCGGCGGTGGAACTCACGCCGCAGAATGGCCAGCAGGGGGCCGGCATTACCGCCAATGCCGCCAATCTGCGCATAAACGATATTCGGATTGGCCGAGCGGATATTTCTGCCGGTTTGGCCGATCTATTCGGCGTGCCGGTGATCAATGGCAATGCGACCGCGAGCAATGTGGTCGCTGCTGGTGTCACCGTGAATACGCTGACGGCACGCGCCAGCCAGAGTGGCGACAGCACCAGCTTTGATGCACAGGCGGCGCTGGCGACCGGTACCGACGTCGATGTTGCCGGCGTGCTCAGCCCGGTGGAGGGCGGCTACAGGCTGGGGCTCGATCGCGCCAATCTTGTGCAGGGCACCCTTTCTGCGCGGCTGGCGAACCCGGCGGCGATTGCGGTTCGCGGCGACAGCGTGGCGCTCGATGCCCTGCGCTTCAATGTCGGCTCAGGCAGCATCACGGCGACCGGTACAGCGGGCAATGTGCTCGATATGGTCGTCGATATTGCCGACCTGCCGCTCAATATCGCCAATGCGGTTGCGCCCGATCTCGGGCTGTCCGGCACGGTCAATGGTCGCGCCAGTGTTTCGGGTGGCACATCCGATCCTCAGGTGGTTTTCACCGTGCGCGTCAATGGCATCGGGGCCAGCGCCATTGCACCTTTCGGCATCACGCCGCTGAGCCTTGCAGCCAGCGGGTCCTATGCGGGGCAGGTGGTCAGCCTCGAAAATCTCACAGCCAATGGCGCTGGCGGGCTTTCCGTCACCGGCTCCGGCAGGGTGCCGCTCGACGGGCCGGGCATCGCGCTCACGCTCAACGGATCGGCGCCGCTGGCGCTGGCCAATCAGTTCGTCGCCGAGCGCGGCGGGCAATTGTCCGGCACTGCCAATTTCGATGCGCGCATTGGCGGTTCGCTCACCAGCCCGCAATTTTCCGGCGCGGTAACGACCAGCGGGGCGGGCTATGTCGATCCAGAACTCAATCTGCGCCTCACCAGCATCAATGGCCGCGTATCGCTCAATGGCACCAGTGCCAATGTCGAAAGCCTATCGGCCAACCTGGCGACGGGCGGATCGGTCTCCGCTGCAGGCACGGTGGGGCTGACGGGCGGCATGCCGGCCAACCTGTCGGTCAGCATCAATTCGGCGCGCTATGCCGATGGCAATCTTTTCGTGGCTACGCTGTCCGGCGGGTTGACCCTTACGGGCAATCTCACCGGTTCGCCGCTGCTGGCCGGTAATGTGCTTGTGGAACAGGCCAATATCACCGTGCCGGAAAGCCTTGCAGGCGGCGCGGCGCTGATCGATGTGCAACACAGGCGGACGCCCGGACCGGTGCAGCAGACGCTGGACCGCGCGCGCATCGACGAGCGCAGCGGCATGTCCGCGGGCAGCGGTCCTAACCTCATGCTCGACATCAACGTCAATGCGCCCAACCAAATTTTCATTCGTGGCCGTGGGCTCGATGCAGAAGTTGGCGGCTCGGTGCGCCTCACCGGTCCGGTGACGTCGATCCAGCCGGTCGGGGCCTTCGCGCTCACGCGCGGACGGCTTGATATTCTGGGACGGCGCGTGGTGTTCGAGACCGGCACGGTGACGCTTCTGGGCGATCTCGATCCGCAGCTGAATCTTGTCGCGCGCACCGAAGGCGACGGCGTTACCGTGTTTGTCATCGTGGCGGGCCGCGCGTCGGCTCCCGATATCACCTTCACCTCCAATCCGAGCCTGCCGCAGGATGAAGTTCTGTCGCGGCTGATCTTCAATCGCGCGATGGGTGAACTCTCGCCGATCCAGCTTGCTCAGCTCGCGGCGGCGGCGGCCGAGCTGGTGGGCGGCGGCGGTGGCGGGGGGCTGGTGGAAAGCCTGCGCGGCGCTGCGGGCCTCGCCGATCTCGATATCGTCACCGACGCGGCCGGCAATGTCGGGGTGCAGGCGGGCACCTATATTCAGGACAATGTCTATCTGGGGGTCACGGCCGGGACCAATGGCCAGTCCAAGGTGACGATCAATCTGGACGTTACCGACGATCTGACCATCAAGGGCGCTGCCGGGCAGGATGGCAATTCGAGCATCGGCGTCTTCTACGAGCGCGATTACTAATGCCGTGATCTTTTCCCTCTCCCCTTGGGGGGAGGGGAGCAATTTATGCGTTCAGCTGACATTGCAGCGTGCGGTGTTGTCTCCACGCGCTCCATGTTTACCGAGAGGTCGCTAGAGCGTTTTATCATCCCTATATGGAAACAAATCCATCTTCCGCCGTCATTGCCGGGCTCGTCCCGGCAATCCACTTCATTGAAGGGCTGGACCACCGGGACAAGCCCGGTGGTGAGATGGGGGAGAGAGCGGCGTTTTCAGATTGGACTTGAAGCGCCTGACCCCTCATCCGCCTCGTCGGGGCACCTTCTCCCGCAAGTGGAGAAGGGAGAGCGGAGCTCCCGCTACTGCGCGCTGGCTCCGCCAGTCCGCGCAGCCTTTTCTGCGTCCCACCACCAGATGGTGGGGAAGCCATTGCCGAAATCGGGCAGGGTTTCGGGGCGGCTGAAGCGGTCCCAGCGGGCGGTGCGGGAATAGCTCAGCGTATAGCCGGGCACCACGAAATGATGGTGCAGCAGCACCCGGTCGAGGGCCGCGACAATGGCGAGTTGCGTGTCGCGGTCGGGCGCGACGATCAGTTGATCGATCAGCGCGTCGACGCCCGGATCGGCAATGCCGGCGTAGTTGCGCGAGCCTTCTTCATCCAGGCTGGATGAGCCGAAGAAATAGCGCTGCTCGTTGCCGGGCGAGAAGGATTGCGTCCAGTTCGAATAGATCATGTCGTAGTCGAAGCTGCGGATACGATTGATATATTGCGGCGTATCGACCATGCGCAAGCTCACATCGACGCCGATCTGGCGCAGATTGGTGATGAGGTTCTGCGCGATGGGCTCGAGCGAGGCCTGGTGCATCAGGATTTCGAAGGCGAGCTGGGTGCCATTGGCATCGACAAGCCGGTTGCCGTCGAGTGTGTAGCCGGCTTCGTTGAGCAGGTTCAGCGCGGTGCGCAGATTGTTGCGTAGCTTGGCCGGATCGCCGCTGACCGGATTGGTATAGGGCTCGGTAAAGACCGATGCCGGCACCAGATCGCGGACGCTTTCGAGCACTTCAAGTTCCTTGCCTTCCGGCAGGCCGGAGGAGGCGAAGGGCAGGCCGTAGAAGAAGCTGTCGATGCGGTCATATTGCTCGTAGAAGACCGTGGCGTTCAGTTCTTCAAAGTCGAAGGCGTAGTTCAACGCCTCGCGCACGCGCTCATCCTTGAAAATCTCACGGCGCTGATTGGGGATGAAGGCGGCCATCGATCCGCTGCCGGCATAATCCTGCTCGAAGGTTTCGAGAATGACGCGGCCGTCGGCCACGGCCGGGAAATCGAAGCCGGTGGCCCAGCGGCGGGCGGTATATTCGCTCCACCAGTCGAACTGATCGCCCTTGAAGGCCTCGAACCAGACGGCCTCGTCGCGGAAATATTCAACCTGGTAGATATCGAAATTATTGGTACCGATCTGGGTGGGATGGTCCTTGGCCCAGTAATCCTCGACACGCTCATAGGTCACGGTACGGCCGGCATCGAAACTGGCCAGCCGGTATGGACCCGATCCCATCGGCGCTTCGAGCGTCGAGGCGCCGATATCGCGGGCCTTGCCGGTGGAATCCTCGCCTTCCCACCAGTGCTGGGGCAGCACCAGCAACTGCCCCAGAATATGGGGAAGTTCCCTATTGCCCGTCTGGTCGAAGGTGAAGGTTACCTCACCCGGCGCGCTGACTTCGGCGCTGACGATATTGGTGTAGTATTGCGCATAAATGGGACTGATCTCGGTGACCTTCTCGAAGGACCACACGACGTCCTCGGCGGTCACAGGCTCGCCATCATGCCAGCGCGCGTCGGGGTCCATGCGAAAGATAACCGAGCCGTAGTCTTCTGCGACGAACATCGCTTCTGCCAGTAGGCCATAGGAAGTGTTGACCTCGTCGGCAGAGGGGGTCAGCAGGGTTTCATAGACCAGACCCAGCCCGCTTGCCGCTTCGCCCTGCGGCAGGATGGGGTTGAAGGTGTCGAAGCCGCCCGAGGTGCCGATGCGGACGGTGCCGCCCTTTGGCGCGTCCGGATTGACGTAGTCGAAATGGGCGAAGCCTTCGGGATATTTGGGGCTTTCGGTGAGGGAATCCGCATGGTTCCATATTCCGGTCGGTGTCTGCGCCAGCGTCGGTGTGGCAAGAGCAACGAGGCCGGCCAGGGCCAGAGAAGCGATCTTGGTCGAGAGCGTCATCATGCGGCTCCGTTTCGTGGGTTCGTAGAAGATTTTAGTCGGTTGAGGGCGTATTCGGCAATCTGTCGGCAGCAGGAGCGTCAATGTCGAATGCTGCCGCCATGAGCTGGCGCGTATAGGCCTGCTGTGGCGCGGCAAAGATATCGGCGGCAAGACCCTCCTCGACCACGCTGCCATTGCGCATGACGAGCAGGCGATGGGCGAGGGCGCGCACGACCTTCAGGTCGTGACTGATGAACAGGTAGGATAGGCCGCGCTTTTCCTGCACCGCTCGCAGGAGGTCGATCACCTGCGCCTGAATGGAAACATCGAGCGCCGAGGTCGGCTCGTCCAGCACGATGATGTCGGGCTCCAGCACCAGCGCCCGGGCAATGGCGATGCGCTGGCGTTGACCACCGGAAAATTCGTGCGGATAGCGGTTGGCCATTGCGGGATCGAGGCCGACCTCACGGAGGGCAGCGGCGACTTTCTCGGTGCGTTCGGCCGGGCTGAGACGCGGCATGTGGACGGACAGACCTTCCTCGACGATCTGGCTGACCGACATGCGGGGGCTGAGCGAGCCGAAGGGATCCTGGAACACGATCTGCATATGCCGTCGCAGCGGGCGCAGCGCCCGCCATGAGCGGTCGTGGATGGGTTGGCCCAGCACGACGATCCGGCCCGAGGACGGGATCAGTCGCAGCAGCGCATAGCCCAGTGAGGATTTGCCGGAGCCGCTTTCGCCCACCACGCCCAATGTCTCGCCCTTGCGGATCGAGAGGCTGACGCCGTCCACCGCGCGGATATGGCCTATTGTGCGGCGGAAAATGCCCCGCTTGATCGGGAAATAGACTTTGAGATCGCCGGCCTCCACGATGGGCGCTGCAGTTTCGGGCGGGACCAGCGGGGTGCCGCGCGGCTGAGTGGCGAGCAGGTGCCTGGTATAGGCGTGTTGGGGATTTGCAAAAATGGTTTCGACCGGTCCGGTCTCGACGATTTCGCCACCTTTCATCACACAGACGCGGTCGGCAATGCGCCGCACGATGGACAGGTCATGGGTGATGAACAGCATGGCCATGCCATTCTGCTGCTGCAGCGTCTTGAGCAAGGCGAGGATCTGCGCCTGCACCGTGACGTCGAGCGCCGTCGTCGGCTCATCGGCGATCAACAGTTTGGGATCATTGGCCAGGGCCATGGCGATCATGACGCGCTGGCGTTGTCCGCCGGACAACAGGTGCGGATAGTCGTCGAGACGGCTGGCCGGATCGGGCAGGCCCACCGCATCCAGCAGTTCGATCACCCTGTGCCTGGCCGCATTCTGCCGAAGGCCCTGATGCAGCAAGACCACCTCGGCCACCTGCCGCCCGATGGTGTGAACGGGATTGAGCGAGCTCATCGGCTCCTGAAAGATCATCCCCACCTGATTGCCACGCACACTGCGCAATTGCGCGTCGGATGCGTTGACCAGTTCCTGCCCGTCAAATCGAATGGAGCCGGAAAGGCTGGCAGCGGGGGGCAGCAGTTTCAGCACCGAGAGGGCCGTCACCGATTTGCCCGATCCGCTTTCTCCGACCAGCGCAACGGTTTCACCCGGCGCGATGTCAAAGGACACCGCCTTTACCGCTGCAAAGGCGCCGAACCTGACCTCCAGGTCTTTGATACGGAGGAGGGCACTCATCGGAAGGTCTTTCGCGGATCGAAGGCGTCACGGACCGCTTCACCGACAAAGACCAGCAGCGTCATCAGGATGGCGATGGTGAAGAAGCCGGTCAGCCCAAGCCAGGGTGCCTGCAGATTGGCCTTGCCCTGCGCCAGCAGCTCGCCCAGCGAAGGGGAACCGAGCGGCAGGCCGAAGCCGAGAAAATCGAGCGAGGTCAGTGTGGCGACTGAGCCCGAGAGAATGAAGGGCATGAAGGTCAGTGTCGCCACCATGGCATTGGGGAGCAGGTGCCGCCACATGATCACCCGGTTGGAGACGCCCAGGGCGCGCGCCGCGTTGACATATTCGAAATTGCGGGCACGCAGGAATTCGGCCCGCACGATGCCCACCAGCGAGACCCAGGAAAACAAAAGCAATATGCCGAGCAATACCCAGAAGCTGGGCGCAATCACCGAGGAAATGATCAAAAGAAGATAGAGCGCGGGCACCGAGGTCCAGATTTCTATCAGCCGCTGGGCGATCAGATCGATCCAGCCGCCGAAATAGCCCTGCATTGCGCCGGCGCCTACGCCGATGATCGAGGACGCGATGGTGAGAGCGAAGCCGAAAAGGATGGAAATACGGAAGCCATAGATCAGTCGGGCCAGCACATCGCGTCCCCGATCGTCCGTGCCCAGATAATGGTAATTGCCGGGCACGCAATTGGGATCGTCCACGCCCAATGGATAGCGCTGGCAGATCTGCTCGCGGGTCAGCAGCCAGCTCGGTGGATTGGTGCCGGAGAAGGCCACGTTGCTGTCCACCGTATGATAGCTGAACCGAACCGGCGGCCAGAGCGTCCAGCCATTGGCCTCGATTTCCTCGGCAATGAAGGGGTCGCGGAAATTGGTGGTAGCGAAGAAGCCGCCAAATTTGGATTCAGGGTAGTCAATCAGTGCCGGGACCAGAATCTCACCCTTGTATGAGACGAGGATAGGCCGGTCATTGGCGATGAATTCAGCGCCAAGCGTCAGCACGAACAGGACCAGAAAGATCCAGAAACTCCACCAGCCGCGCTTATTGGCGCGGAAATTGGCCAGACGGCGCTGATTGAGTGGGGAGAGTGTGACGCCGCTCATACATTGCGGCTTTCAAAGTCGAGCCGTGGATCGACCCACATATAGGCCAGGTCCGAAACCAGCCCGATGACGAGGCCGAGCAGCGAGAAGATGTAAAGCGTGGCAAAGACCACCGGATAGTCGCGGGTAACGACGGACTGGAAGCCGAGCAGACCGAGGCCATCGAGCGAGAAGATGGTTTCGATGAGCAAGGAGCCGCCGAAGAAGACGCCGATGAAGGCGCCTGGGAAGCCGGCGATGATCAGCATCATCGCATTGCGGAAGACATGGCCGTAGAGAACCTTGCGTTCGGTCAGTCCCTTGGCCCGCGCGGTCACCACATATTGCTTGCCGATCTCGTCGAGGAAGGAGTTCTTGGTCAGCATGGTCGCGGTGGCGAAGGCGCCAAGCCCCATGGCGGTGATCGGCAGGACCAGATGCCAGAAATAATCGAGTATCTGCCGCCAGAGCGGGAAATTGGCGAAGCCTGGTGAGGTCAGCCCGCGCAGCGGAAAGATCGACCAGAACGAGCCCCCTGCGAAAAGGACGACCAGCGCTATGGCGACAAGAAAACCGGGCACGGCGTAACCGATAACGATGATGGTGGAGGTCCAGACGTCGAAGCGCGAGCCGTCGCGTCTGGCCTTGGCGATACCCAGCGGAATGGAAACCCCATAGGCAATCAGCGTCATCCACAGGCCCAGCGAGATCGAAACCGGCATTTTCTCCTTGATCAGGTCGATGACGGAGATGTCGCGGTAATAGCTCTGGCCAAAATCGAAGCGCAGGTAGTTGCCGATCATCGAGAAGAAGCGTTCGAGCGGTGGCTTGTCGAAGCCGAACTGTTTTTCGATGCGCGCGACCAGTTCGGGTGGCAGGCCCTGGCTGCCGCGATACATCGAGCGATTTTCCTGGATTTGCTGCGATGAAAAATCGCTGCCCCCGCCGGTCAGGCGTTCCTCGATGCCGCCGCGCTCGCCGGAAAAGCTGGCCAGCGCCTGCTCGACCGGTCCGCCTGGAGCAAACTGGGTGATCAGGAATGAAATGGCCATGATACCGAACACGGTCGGGATCATCAGCAAGAGACGGCGAATGATATAGGCGCCCATTCCTGCTCCGGGAAAGCCTCGTCGTGCCTATGTTCGCCGCGCCGGTCCTGCGGGCAAATCACCATGCGGTGAGGCTCGGGAAGTGCAACATTTCGATGACGGCTTGGCAAGGCGCTGCCGGGCCAAGCTGTTCGATAATTTTCTCTTGCCGGAGCAGAAGTGTCAGCGTGCTCCCGCCATGTTCCGCTTGTCTCCATCGCTGCAAGCGGTCAGGATCCTGCACGATGTCGGAGAGGCCTATGAAATTTCAGCCCGTCATACAGGTCAAGAGCCAGTCGCAAGCCCGCATTTTGCTGGTGGCGCTGCGCGCGCATGGCTTTCACCCGCTCGAACCGCGCGAGGGCGGGCTGCCGGGCATGCCGAACCTTTTCGGCGCTGATGGGTTCATACTTGAAGTGCCCGAGGAGGAAGCGGCCGATGCGCAGCTTCTGGCAGAAGAGTTGCTGAAGGATATGGGCCAGCCCAACCCCTAAATCGGCCACAATAGCGTGAGACCGGGGACAGTGCGGGATGGGCGATTGAACGATGTGGTGACTTTACGGTATAAGCCGCCACAAGTGTTAATAAGCGTTAAGCCTTTGCGGCAGGAGTGATCAATGCAGGATTGGAAGCGCGGCGCTTCGTCCATTGCGGGCCTGGCAGTCATTGCCCTTCTGGTGGCGGCGTGTTCGCCGACCAGCCGGACCAACACCGCCAATTTAAACGTCGTCGGCCAGCCACAGCAGCTTCAGCCGGTGCAGTCTTCGAGCGTGCAGCAGAACACGCTGCCCCCGATCGGCGCGACAGGTACTCCGGCGCCTGGTCTTTCCGGCCAGCCGGTTCTGGGTGGACAGACCACTACGCAGGTCGCCGGCACTGGCGCGGGTTCGATCGTTTCTGTGGGCCAGCCGCTTTCAACGGGTGTTTCGGTCGGCCCCGAGGGCGCCTGGGACGTGGCTGCCGCCGGCCAGACATGCCGGCTCAACCTGCCGCTGACCGCCAAGACCGGCACCAATTACTATCGCGCCTCCGCGCCCGGTTGCACCTTGCCGCAGATCGCGTCGGTGACGGGTTGGCAGCAGGTTGGTAGCCAGCTTCAGCTTTATGATGATAACGGCAATATTGCCGCCTTCCTCGCCCCTTCCGGCGGCCGCTATATCGGCACCATGGGTGGCGGCCAGGCCGTGTCTATGTCGCGCTGAGTTTCAAAAGCCGGTCCATTGGGCCGGCTTTTTTGTTTGACCTTGCTGGGCGCCTGCTCCTACACATCCACGACGTCACCCCCGCCAATGCGGGGGTCTCCGTTTGATCGGCAGAAACGCAGGTTCCCGCTTTCTCGGGAATGACCCGGATGATGGATTGCTGCCGCGAAGTTCCGCATGTCCGCATCCGTTACATCCCCCGTTCTGGCAGCTTATGACGACCTTGTGGCGCGGCAGGCGCTTTTGCCTGATCCGGCACAGCGAGAAGCCGCGCAGGAGCTGGACCGCGTGCTGGCAGACCTTGCCGCCACCAAGCCCAAGGGCCTGTTCGGCCTGTTCGACAGGCCCCAATCGGTCAGTGGCCTCTACCTCTATGGCGAGGTGGGGCGAGGCAAGACCATGCTGATGGATCTGTTCTACGCAGCCATTCCATTCAAGCAGAAGCGGCGGGTGCATTTCCATGAATTCATGGACGAAGTGCATACGGGTATCGCTGCTTTCCGCAAGTCGGCACGTGGCAAGCATGACAATGCCGATCCGATCGAGGCCGTGGTGCAGCCGATTCTCAAATCGGGGCTGCGGGTCCTGTGTCTCGATGAATTTCATGTTCATGACATTGCCAATGCCATGCTGCTCGACCGGCTTTTCGGCAAGCTGTTTGCGGGCGGGGTGACGCTCATCGCCACGTCCAATGTCACCCCGGACGGGCTCTACAAGGATGGGCTCAACCGCCAGCTTTTCCTGCCCTTCATAGCGCTTCTCAAGGAGAGAACGGTTGTTGCCGCCTTGCCGTCGGAGCAGGATTACCGGCGGCTGAAATTTGCCGGTCAGCAGGTTTACGCGTTCGGCTCTGGTCCGGAGGTCGACGCCGCCATGGACAGGATGTGGCTGCGGATAACCGGAGGGGAGGCCGGAGCACCCGGCGTCATAGAAAGCATAGGCAGGCAGATCGCAGTGCCGCTGATGGCCATGGGGGCAGCCCGCTTCGATTTCAGCGACCTTTGCGAAAGGCCGCTCGGGACGCGCGACTTCGTGCGCATTGCCCATCAGTTCGATTCGCTGGTGCTGGACAATGTTCCGCAGATGGACCGGACCAAATCCGACGCGGCCAAGCGTTTCATTCTCCTGATCGACTCGCTGTACGATCGCGGTGTGAAGCTGGCTGCCAGCTTTGCCGTGCCGCTCGACCAACTGGGCGCCGACGACAAAACAGCGTTCGAGTTTCAACGCACGCTGTCGCGGCTGACCGAGATGCAGTCGGAGGAATATCTGGGCAAGGGCCTTCGGGACGCGGCGGCGATGGACGCCGATGCCTGAGACATTCCCGCCTAGTGCCAGAGCATGATGCCTGCTGTGGCCCCCGCCGCGGCTCCGATCATGGCACCAATGACCGCTCCCACAAGCCCGGTCTGGAGGCCCACCAGGCCCCCGCCAATCCCGCCCAGAACAAGGCCGAGCAACATTGTCGCGCCTTGGGCCCCGGTGAATTGCTCCCGTGCCGATTTCCGCGTCTGACTGGCGGGAGGCTTGATGTTTGGCGGCACGTCTGGTCCTCGGGGCATTTTGCGGTTTTCTTGAAATAGGCATTGTTGCCCATCCGGCATACCCCCATCGCCCATGAGCAAGGGCCAAATTCGGCTTTAGACGAAGGGTTCACTTGCCCGGTCTTGCCACTAAGGCTAAGACGTGCGCCAATTCAACGCAGTCTGGGATGAGGACTTATGGCCCGCAAGAAAATTGCCCTTATCGGTGCAGGACAGATCGGCGGTACGCTGGCTCTGTTGTCGGCGCAGAAGGAACTCGGCGATGTCGTGGTATTCGACGTGGTCGATGGTGTGGGTGCCGGCAAGGCGCTGGACATCGCCCAGTCCGCCCCGACCCAGGGTTTCGACGTCTCGCTCAAGGGCACGACCGAGTATAAGGACATCGAAGGCGCGGATGTGGTGATCGTCACCGCCGGTGTACCGCGCAAGCCCGGCATGAGCCGCGATGACCTGCTCGAAATCAATCTCAAGGTGATGGAACAGGTTGGCGCAGGCATTGCCAAATATGCCAAGGACGCCTTTGTCATCTGCATCACCAATCCGCTCGACGCCATGGTCTGGGCGCTGCAGAAATTCTCTGGCCTGCCCTCCCACAAGGTGATCGGCATGGCTGGCGTGCTCGACAGCTCGCGGTTCTGCCACTTCATCGCCGATGAGCTGGGCGTTTCGATCCAGGACGTGAACGCATTTGTTCTCGGCGGTCATGGCGATACCATGGTGCCGCTGACCCGTTATTCCACCGTCGCCGGCATTCCGCTCACCGACATCGTCAAGATGGGCTGGATGAGCAAGGAGAAGCTCGACGAGATCGTGCAGCGCACCCGTGACGGCGGCGCCGAGATCGTTGGCCTCTTGAAGACCGGTTCGGCCTTCTACGCGCCAGCAGCGTCTGCCATTGCCATGGCCGAAAGCTATCTCAAGGACAAGAAGCGTGTTCTGCCGTCTGCCGTGCAGCTCAATGGCGAATATGGCGTCAAGGGCACCTATGTCGGCGTGCCTGTCGTGATCGGCGCCGGTGGCGCGGAAAAGGTTGTCGAGATCTCGCTCAACTCAGCCGAGCAGAAGGCCTTTGACAAGTCGGTGGCGGCCGTTGAAGGCCTCATCGAGGCCTGTAAGAAAATCGCGCCGAAGCTGGCGTAACGCATTCAAAGCCGCTGGCCCAGCCAGCGGCTTTTGGCTTTCCGGCTCCAGAAATGCCGGATACCTGTCTGCCCACCCAAGGGGAAAAGAATGAATATCCACGAACACCAGGCCAAGGCGCTGCTCAAGGAATATGGTGCACCGGTTGCGTCCGGCGTTGCCATCTTCTCGGCTGATGAAGCTGAAGCCGCTGCGAAGTCGCTGCCAGGCCCGCTTTATGTGGTCAAGAGCCAGATCCATGCCGGTGGCCGCGGCAAGGGCAAGTTCAAGGAACTTGGCCCCGATACCAAGGGCGGCGTGCGCCTTGCCAAGACCATTGACGACGTTGTCGCGTTCTCCAAGGAAATGCTCGGCAACACGCTGGTGACCAAGCAGACCGGCGACAATGGCAAGCAGGTCAACCGCCTCTATATCGAAGACGGTGCCGACATTGCCCGTGAGCTCTATTGCTCGCTGCTGGTCGATCGCGCTTCGAGCCGCGTTTCCTTTGTGGTGTCCACCGAAGGCGGCATGGATATCGAGGCAGTGGCTGAACACACGCCCGAGAAAATCATCACCGTGGCCATCGATCCGGCCGCTGGTGTCACCGATGGCGATATTGCCAAGATCAATTCGGCGCTGGCGCTGGACGGCGATGCCGCCGAAGACGGCAAGAGCCTGTTCCCGATCCTCTACAAGGCGTTTACCGAGAAGGACATGAGCCTTCTGGAAGTGAACCCGCTGATCGTGATGACCGACGGCCACCTGCGCGTTCTCGATGCCAAGGTTTCTTTCGATAACAATGCCTCGTTCCGCCATGAGGAACTGAAGCCCCTGCGCGATCTGACCGAAGAAGACGCCAAGGAAATCGAAGCCAGCAAGTATGACCTCGCCTATGTCGCTCTCGACGGCAATATCGGCTGCATGGTCAATGGCGCGGGTCTGGCCATGTCCACCATGGACATCATCAAGCTCTACGGTGCCGAGCCGGCCAACTTCCTCGACGTTGGCGGCGGCGCATCCAAGGAGAAGGTGACGGCTGCATTCAAGATCATCACTGCCGATCCGGCCGTGAAGGGCATTCTGGTCAATATCTTCGGCGGCATCATGCGCTGTGACGTCATCGCCGAAGGCGTGATCGCTGCGGTCAAGGAAGTGGGCCTCAAGGTGCCGCTGGTGGTTCGCCTGGAAGGCACCAATGTCAAGGAAGGCAAGGCCATTCTCGACAATTCGGGCCTCGACGTTATCTCTGCCGACGATCTTGACGACGCCGCGCAGAAGATCGTTACGGCGGTCCAGGGTTAAGCCGGTGCGTGCGGGTCTCGCCATTCTGGCCATCCTGGCGCTGGCAGCTCAGCCTGCCTTTGCCCAGGGCAAGTCCAAGGCGTCGCCGGCTTCGGCGGCCCTTGCGGCGCTGGAAATGTGCGAGACCTTCGCGCGCGGGGGCGAACTGGTGGTCGATGAGGCTATCGATGCGGGCTGGGACGCCTATGTCCAGGACGCAGAGAGTCCGTTCGTCAAGACCTATGGCGCCAGCCGTGACCTGGAAGGCCTGGGTTGGGCAGATTTGTTCTCGCTGTTCGAGACCTATCCCAGCCGTACCTTCGGCTACTGCCGCATTGACGTCTACGAGCCGCGAGGCAATGGCGCCGCCGTTATCGACGCTATTGCCGGGCTTGAGCGCTATGAGGGCGACGTTCTCAATCAGGACGACGGGCATTTTGCCAGCCTGTCCGGTGGCGACAGCCTGCTGCTCGCTCACTGGACCGAAGAGAGCTTCGTCATCCAGCTTACCACCCTTACGCCGACCGACGGCGAATAGATTTCTGCCCCGATGGGGCTCCAAGACAAGGCGCCCGGCGCCGCAAGACGGAAGAGAAACAAGATGTCCATTCTCGTCAACAGAGACACCAAAGTCCTGGTACAGGGCCTGACCGGCAAGACCGGTACGTTCCACACCGAACAGGCACTGGCCTATTTCGGCACCCAGATGGTGGGTGGCGTGAACCCCAAGAAGGCCGGTGAAACCTGGACGTCCTCGCTCGACGCCTCGGCCCAGCTGCCGGTTTTTGCCTCGGTGGCCGAAGGCAAAGAAAAGACCGGCGCCAATGCCTCGGTGATCTATGTGCCGCCTCCGGGCGCCGCTGCTGCCATCGAAGAAGCGATCGACGCCGAGATCGAGCTGATCGTCTGTATCACTGAAGGCGTGCCGGTCATGGACATGGTCCGCGTCAAGGCCAAGCTCGAAAAGAGCAAGTCGCGCCTGATCGGGCCGAACTGCCCCGGCGTGCTCACACCCGAAGAGTGCAAGATCGGCATCATGCCGGGCTCGATCTTCTCGAAGGGCTCGGTGGGCATCGTGTCGCGTTCGGGCACGCTGACCTATGAAGCGGTGTTCCAGACTACCAATGAAGGTCTGGGCCAGACCACGGCCGTCGGTATCGGCGGCGACCCGGTCAAGGGCACCGAGTTCATCGACGTGCTGGAAATGTTCCTTGCCGACGAAGCTACCAAGTCGATCATCATGATCGGTGAAATCGGTGGCTCGGCAGAAGAAGAAGCCGCTCAGTTCCTGATCGATGAAGCCAAGAAGGGCCGCAAGAAGCCCATGGCCGGCTTTATTGCTGGCCGCACCGCCCCTCCGGGCCGGACCATGGGCCATGCCGGCGCCGTGATTTCGGGCGGCAAGGGTGGCGCGGAAGAAAAGATCGCCGCCATGGAAGCGGCCGGGATCAAGGTTTCGGCTTCACCCGCCCGTATCGGCGTCACGCTGTCGGAAGTGCTGAAGGGCTGACAACAGCCCGGTGGGTGAAACAGGCCCGCGCGCGCTCTATATGTAAGCATCACCGCCGGGCCTGCCCGGTAGTGATGGCTTCCTGAATTTGATTGCCGGGGCAAGTCCGGCAATGACGACGGAAATGATGTGCCGGCAAGACCCAAGTAAGACCAATGTCGGTCGCGCTTCGGACACAGAACGGTGTTACGCCCAACATAGCGTTTGGCGATGAACAGAAATTGAGCCGCGTCCCTGCTCAGGGGGCGCTACACTTAACAGGATACTAAGGATAAGCGGTCAGTATCCGCACCAAACTAGGGACCGCCTGAGATCGGCGAAGGTCGATCCGTTGAGAAGGATGGCAGGGCGAGAGGTCCTGCGACACACGCGATGACACGACAGGAAAAGAACGACACGTTCTTGCTGACCTCGTTCCTCTATGGTGGGAACGCCGACTACATCGAACAACTCTATTCCAGATTCAAGGCTGATCCTTCCAGCGTCGATGCGACCTGGTCGATCTTCTTCTCGCGGCTTGATGACAGTCAGTCAGAGGCCCAGAAGAATGCCGAGGGCGCAAGCTGGGGCCGCAAGGACTGGCCGTTGGCCGAAAGCGGGGATCTGGTCTCCGCGCTGGATGGCAACTGGGCCGAAATCGCGGTGAAGACCGAAAAGGCCGCGAGCAAGAAGGCCGCAGCCGAGGGCAAGCCCGCTCCGAGCGCCGGCGATGTTCTGCAGGCAACGCGCGACTCCATCCGCGCCATCATGATGATCCGTGCCTATCGCATGCGCGGGCATCTGCATGCCGATCTCGATCCGCTGCGCCTCAAGGCCGATGAACCGGCCCCGGAACTCGATCCGACGAGCTACGGCTTCACTGAGGCCGATCATTCCCGCAAAATCTTCATCGATAACGTGCTGGGCCTCGAATACGCCACCATCCCCGAGATGCTGGCCATTCTCAAGCGCACCTATTGCGGCACGGTTGGCATCGAATTCATGCACATCTCGGACCCGGACGAGAAGCAATGGATTCAGGAGCGGATCGAAGGCCCGGACAAGGAAATCACCTTCACGCCCGAGGGCAAGAAGGCCATTCTCAACAAGCTGGTCGAGGCCGAAGGCTTCGAGAAGTTCCTCGATGTCAAATATACCGGCACCAAGCGTTTTGGTCTCGATGGCGCGGAAGCCACCATCCCGGCGCTTGAACAGATCATCAAGCGCGGCGGTGCTCTTGGGATCAAGGACATCGTGCTCGGCATGGCTCACCGCGGCCGTCTCAATGTTCTCACGCAGGTGCTGAGCAAGCCGCATCGCGCCCTGTTCCACGAATTCAAGGGCGGCGCTTTCTATCCCGACGATGTCGAGGGTTCGGGCGACGTGAAGTACCATCTTGGCGCTTCCTCTGACCGCGAATTCGACAACAACAAGGTGCATCTGTCGCTGACGGCCAACCCGTCGCATCTCGAAATCGTCGATCCGGTCGTATTGGGCAAGGCGCGCGCCAAGCAGGATCTGCATATTTCCCCGAGCGGGAAGCTCGTGGACATTGCCACCGAAGGCAAGCCGGACCGTTCCATGGTCCTGCCGCTCCTCATCCATGGCGATGCGGCTTTTGCCGGGCAGGGCGTGGTTGCGGAATGCTTTGGTCTTTCGGGCCTCAAGGGCCATCGCACGGGCGGCTCGATCCATTTCGTGATCAATAACCAGATCGGTTTTACAACCTCGCCGATCTATTCGCGCTCGTCGCCTTACCCGACCGATGTTGCCAAGATGATCGAGGCGCCGGTTCTGCATGTGAATGGCGACGATCCCGAAGCTGTGGTCTTTGCGGCCAAGGTGGCGGTGGAATATCGCCAGCGCTTCGGCAAGCCTGTCGTCATCGACATGTTCTGCTATCGCCGCTTCGGCCACAATGAAGGCGATGAGCCCAGCTTCACCCAGCCGCTGATGTATTCCAAGATCCGGTCGCACAAGACCACCCTGGAGCTTTATGCGGAAAAGCTGATCGGCGAGGGGCTTGTGTCTCAGGCCGATGTCGACCAGCTCAAGGCCGACTGGAAGGCCAAGCTGGAGACCGAGTTCGAGGCCGGGCAGGACTACCGCCCGAACAAGGCCGACTGGCTCGATGGTCAGTGGAAGAGCTTCAAGCCGGCGCAGGACGAAGGTCCGCGCCGTGGTGAAACCGGCGTGTCGCTGGACAGGCTGGCGGCCCTGGGTACGCAGCTGGCCAAGGTGCCCGAGGACTTCAACGTTCACCGCACCGTCAAGCGCTTCATGGACAATCGCCTCAACGCTATCGAAAGCGGCGAGGGCATCGACTGGGCAACTGCGGAGGCTCTGGCCTTCGGTACGCTGGTGACCGAGGGGTATCCGGTGCGCCTTTCCGGCCAGGATGTGGAACGTGGCACGTTCAGCCAGCGCCATTCGGTGCTGAATGATCAGCAGGTCGAGAACAAGACCTATACGCCGCTCAACAATCTCGATCCGGCCAATCAGGCGCGCTACGAAGTTATCAATTCGATGCTGTCGGAAGAAGCCGTGCTTGGTTTCGAGTATGGCTATTCGCTGTCCGAGCCCAAGGCGCTGACCCTTTGGGAAGCCCAGTTCGGCGACTTCGTCAACGGTGCGCAGGTCGTTATCGACCAGTTCATCTCTTCGGGCGAGCGCAAGTGGTTCCGCATGTCGGGCCTCGTCATGCTCTTGCCGCATGGCTATGAAGGGCAGGGGCCGGAGCATTCCTCCGCACGTCCCGAGCGCTTCCTTCAGCTTTGCGCCGAAGATAATATGCAGGTCGCCAACTGTACGACGCCGGCCAACTACTTCCATGTCCTGCGTCGTCAGTTGAAGCGCGACTTCCGCAAGCCGCTGATCCTGATGACGCCCAAGAGCCTGTTGCGCCACAAGCGCGCCGTCTCCGGTCTTGTGGAACTGGGGCCGGACAGCGTGTTCCATCGCCTGCTCTGGGACGATGCCGAGGCTCCGGGCCTGCCCAAGACCACGATCCGTCTGGTCAAGGACGAGAAGATCCGCCGCGTCGTGCTGTGTACCGGCAAGGTCTATTATGACCTGCTGGAAGACCGCGAAAAGAAGGGCATAGACGACGTCTATCTCCTGCGTGTCGAACAGCTTTATCCGTTCCCGGCCAAGGCGCTGCTGGACGAATTGAGCCGCTTCCCCAATGCGGAAGTGATCTGGTGTCAGGAAGAGCCGCGCAATATGGGCGCCTGGGCCTTTATCCAGCCCTATGTGGAGTGGGTGTTCGACCAGATGGGCCGTGGCAACCAGCGCGTGCGCTATACCGGCCGCGCTGCCGCTGCTTCCCCGGCGACCGGCCGCATGAGCGTGCATCTGGAACAGCTGCAGGCGTTCCTCGACGACGCGCTCGGTTCCTAAGCCTTGTGACAAGACATAAAGAGCGCCACATTCCTCAATAGGACGTGGCGCTCAGGCCCGAAATAGAAGGACAAATTCCATGTCGACAGAAATCCGGGTTCCGACCCTGGGCGAGAGCGTCACCGAGGCCACTATCGGCCAGTGGTACAAGAAGGTGGGCGATGCCGTCGCCGCCGACGAGCCTTTGGTTGAACTGGAAACCGACAAGGTAACCATTGAAGTGCCCGCACCCGCCGCCGGCGTGCTGGAAGCCATCTCCGCCAATCCTGGCGACACCGTCGATGTCGGTGCGCTGCTGGGTGCAATCGCTGCCGGCTCCGGTGCCGCTGCCGCTGCGCCCAAGGCTGAAGCCAAGAGCGATGCTCCGGCCAACAATGCTGCCGGTCCCGAAGTGATCAAGCCCGAGCCTGCTTCGGCTCCGGCTACCGCCACAGACCGCGCTCCCGCGCCCTCCGCGCAGAAGCTGATCAACGAGAACAATCTCGACGCCGCCAATATTGCCGGTTCAGGCAAGGCCGGTCAGGTGCTCAAGGAAGACGTGCTGGCCTCGCTGGCCAAGCCCGCTGCTGCGGCTCCGGCTCCTGCCGCAAAGCCCGCTGCGCCACGCGCTCCGGTTGCTGCAGACGATGCTTCGCGCGAAGAACGCGTGAAGATGACCCGTTTGCGCCAGACAATCGCGCGCCGCCTAAAGGATGCGCAGAACACTGCCGCCATGCTGACCACCTTCAACGAGGTGGACATGAAGCCGGTGATGGACCTGCGCAACCAGTACAAGGACCTGTTCGAGAAGAAGCATGGCGTCAAGCTGGGCTTCATGGGCTTCTTCACCAAGGCGGTGGTTCACGCGCTCAAGGAAATCCCGGCCGTCAATGCCGAGATCGATGGCGATGACCTGATCTACAAGCAGTACGCCCATATCGGCGTCGCCGTGGGCACCGACAAGGGCCTCGTCGTTCCGGTCGTGCGCAATGCCGATCAGATGTCGATTGCCGAGATCGAGAAGGAAATCGGCAATCTCGGCCGCAAGGCTCGTGACGGCGCATTGTCCATGGCCGACATGCAGGGCGGCACCTTCACCATCTCCAATGGTGGCGTCTATGGTTCGCTGATGTCGACGCCGATCCTCAACGCGCCGCAGTCGGGCATTCTGGGCATGCACAAGATCCAGGAGCGCCCGGTTGTCGTTGGTGGCCAGATCGTGATCCGCCCGATGATGTATCTGGCGCTCAGCTATGACCACCGGATCGTCGACGGCAAGGAAGCGGTGACCTTCCTTGTTCGCGTCAAGGAAAGCCTTGAGGCGCCGGAGCGTCTGGTGCTCGATCTCTAAAGATCGCCACTATTGTTTTTTAGAAGGGCTCGCTTCACGCGGGCCCTTTTTCGTTGCTCACCAAAAGGTGTGTCGAGAAGCCTGTGAACGCTAACAGTCTGTTAGCGAATTGGCGATTTATGCGAGTGAAATGCGCGATGCTGAGAGCGCTGAACGGAGATATGTGTTGCGACGGAATATGGTTCTCGCCGCTGCCTTTTTTACTGCCATCCTGCCGGCGCAAGCGCAGGACGATGCCGCCCTTGTCGGCGAGTTGATGGCCTTTCACGGCTCTAAAGCCATTGTCGAAGCCATGACCACCCATTGCTACGAAAATACCGGGCTCGACGGTGCCTATAAGGACGCCGCTGCAAACTGGTATCTGCGCAATATCAGCTATCTGGATCTGGCCGACCGGGTGATCACCCGCCTTGGCGGCGGCGCAGAGGGGCAGCAGCAGGCCGCCGAACTCTACGGCGGCAGCCAGATCATGAGTGCCTATAACCAGGCCGGGGATAAGAATGTCTTTTGCCGGACATTTCTGGAGCAGGTTGAAAGCGGCACGCTGGACATCGACAAGCAATTGCCCGACATCCTGAAGCGCGCCCAGGAAATTTCAGCATCCTGATAGTCTGCAGGTCAATCGGCTCACGGACGGCCAAATCATTCCAGGGGGAAGTGAATGATCCGATCGTAGGCTCCCGGCGTTCTGTTAGCATGGCACGAACGAATGGGTGATTCATGACTATAGAACTGACGCTGCTGATCTGGAGTGCCGCCTTGGCCATGGCCTATGTGGTTGTTCAGTCAACAGCCTACCGCCTCGACTATGGCCTTCTGCATGCGGGCAGCCAGCGCGACAATGAGCGGCCGCCGAACAAATGGACCACCCGTGGCAATCGTGCCCTGCGCAATTTCCTCGAAACCTACGGCATTTTCATTGCCCTGGCGGTTGCCACGGAATTATCGGGCCGCTCGGACGGGCTGACCCAATGGGGCAGCCAGATCTGGTTCTGGGCGCGTTGGGCCTATCTGCCGTCCTATTTCATCGACATTCCGCTGATGCGTTCGGCCTTCTGGCTGGTCTCACTTGTGGGCCTGGTCATGCTGTTTGTCGGCGTCGCGTTCTAGCATCGGGGCTTGCCGCATGGGCAGGGCGTCTAGCCCTGCCTGTCATTGCCCGCCGCCCCAGCCTGGTGTAACGCTGGGCTCGCTTGTTAATGCACGGTGGCGGCAATGGAATTTCCCTGGCTGGAATTTGCGGGACTGATGCTCGCATTCGGCATCAATGCGGTCATTCCCGGCGCCGATTTCGCCATGGTGCTGCGGCAGGCCGTGGTACATGGCCGACGCGCCGCAATCCTGACTTCGGCGGGGGTGGCCACATCGATCCTTGTGCATGGCACCTATACCCTGCTCGGCGTTGGGGTGATTGTGGGGCAGTCGCTGCTGCTGTTCAACATCCTCAAATGGGCGGGCGTTGCCTATCTGGTCTGGCTGGCCATATCGGCGCTGCGCGCCCCGCCGCCGCAATTGCCTGATGTGTCCGATGTGGCCGACGCGCGCAAGAGCGACATGTCGGCCTTTGCGCTGGGCTTCCTGACCAATCTTCTCAATCCCAAGGCCGTGCTGTTCTTTCTTGCCCTCTTCACCTCGCTCGTGTCGGTCCAGACCGGAGGCGATGCCAAGGTGATTTATGTGGGCAGCATGAGCCTAATGCTTTTTGCCTGGTTTGCACTTGTGTCGGTTTTCTTTACGACCCCTGCGGTGCGACAAGGCTTTTTCCGCGCCGGCCGGTGGTTTAATCGGGTTACCGGTATTACGTTCCTGGCGCTGGCTGTTCGCGTCGCTTTGGCACAACAGCGCTGATCACTCTTCGAGGCTAGACAATGGCAGACCAATTCGACCTCACCATCATCGGCTCGGGCCCGGGCGGCTATGTCTGCGCGATCCGCGCGGCGCAACTGGGCATGAAAGTTGCCGTGGTGGAGAAGTGGGCGACGCTCGGCGGAACCTGCCTCAATATCGGCTGCATTCCCTCCAAGGCGCTGCTCCATGCGTCCGAGCTGTTCGAGGAAGCCGGCCATGGCTTCAAGGCGCTGGGCATCGATATCCCCGCGCCGCAGCTCAATCTCAAGCAGATGATGAACCATAGAGCGGAAACGGTTGCGTCCAATGTCGGCGGCGTCGACTACCTGTTCAAGAAGAACAAGATCACCGTGTTTCGCGGTATCGGGTCCATCCCGTCTGCTGGCAAAGTGCTGGTGACGCCGCAGAGTGGTCCGCAGACCGAAATCGTGACCAAGAATATCGTCATTGCCACGGGTTCGGTTTCGGCCAATCTGCCGGGCATTGAGATCGATGAAAAGCAGGTGGTTACCTCCACTGGCGCGCTGACGCTTGAGCAGGTGCCGAACAAGCTGGTGGTCATCGGTGCAGGCGTGATCGGGCTGGAACTGGGTTCGGTCTGGATGCGGCTTGGTGCGCAGGTCACCGTGGTGGAATATCTCGACCGTATCCTGCCGGGTATGGATAGCGAGGTGGCGCGCCAGTTCCAGCGCATGCTGCAGAAACAGGGCATGGAATTCAAGCTGTCGAGCAAGGTTGCCGGCATCGACAAGGCTGAGGATGGCTCGCTGCAACTGCGTGTCGAGCCGGCCAAGGGCGGCGAGGCCGAAGTGCTGGGCGCCGACGTTGCGCTGGTGGCCATCGGCCGCAAGCCGTTCACCGAAGGCCTGGGCCTCGAAATTGCCGGGGTGGCGCTGGACGAGCGTGGCCGGGTCCGCGTCGATGGACATTACAAGAGCACTGTCGATGGCATCTATGCCATTGGCGACGTGATCGTGGGGCCGATGCTGGCGCACAAGGCCGAGGATGAAGGCATTGCGGTTGCCGAAATCCTCGCCGGTCAGGCAGGCCATGTGAACTATGCCGCCATTCCGTCCGTGGTTTACACCAACCCGGAAGTGGCCACGGTGGGCAAGACCGAAGATGAGCTGAAGGCCGACGGCGTCAATTACAAGATCGGCAAGTTCCCCTTTACCGCCAATGGCCGCGCCAAGGCGATGCTGGCAACGCAGGGTTTTGTGAAGATCCTGGCCGATGTCGAAACCGACCGCGTGCTCGGGGCGCATATCGTGGGCAAGAATGCGGGCGAGATGATCCACGAACTGGTGACGCTGATGGAATTTTCGGGTGCCTCCGAAGATCTGGCGCGCACCACGCATGCCCATCCCACGCTCTCCGAAGCGATCCGCGAAGCCGCGCTGGCGCTCGGCGACGGCGCCATCCACATTTAGGACGTCAATATCGGCGTTTTCACAGGCCCTCGGATCGAATGGATCCGGGGGCCTTTTTGCGCAATGCCGCCCGTGCCGTGCAAAGTCATCACACAACATACCAATTATTGTATGTTGACTTGTGATTTTATCTTCCATACCAGTTTAGCCGTGATCCTTTCATCTGCAAATGGGAGGGGATCGGACAGCAGATCGTTCCGCTGTCGCGGCCTGAAGCGAGAAGCTGGGGCCGTTGAGGAGAAATTGGGAGGACTACATGTTTCATCTGCCTAAAATGGCGGCTGTGGCCGTCATTGCGTCCAGCCTTATGGTGTCTGCTGCCAGCGCCCAGACGGTGCTGCGCTCGTCCGACACGCATCCTGATGGCTACCCTACCGTCGAGGCCGTGAAGAAGTTCGGCGAATTGCTGAGCGAAAAGACCGACGGTCGCTATTCGGTGGAAGTGTTCCACTCGGCACAGCTGGGCCAGGAAGCCGATACGATCGAGCAGACGCAGTTCGGCGTGATCGATCTCAACCGCATTTCCATCGGCGCTTTCGGTACGCAGGTCCCCAAGGCCACCGTGACGCAATTGCCGTACATCTTCCGTTCCGCCGAGCATTTCCACAATGTACTCGATGGCGAGATCGGGGAGGAAATCCTTGCTGCGTTTGAAGCGGTGGACGTTGTTGCACTGGCCTATTACGACGGTGGTGCCCGCTCGTTCTACAACAGCACACGGCCGATCACGACGCCTGCCGATATGGAAGGCATGAAGCTCCGCGTCATGGGCTCGGACATTTTCGTCGACATGGTTGGCGCACTGGGCGGCAATGCCACCCCGATGCCCTATGGCGAAGTTTATTCCGGCATCCAGACCGGCGTTATCGACGGCGCCGAGAACAACTATCCGAGCTATGACACTGCTGGTCACGCAGAGGTCGCCAAGTTCTACTCGCTCAACGAGCATCTGATGGTGCCGGAAGTTCTGGTCGTCTCCAAGGTCGTCTGGGACGGTCTGGACGCCGATATCCAGGCTGCCATGCGCGAAGCCGCCAAGGAATCGGTGGCCTATCAGCGTGAGCTTTGGGCTGCCAAGGAAGTCGAATCCAAGGCTGCCGTCGAAGCGCTCGGCGCCACGATCAACGAGGTCGACAAGCAGCCGTTCATCGATGCGATGAAGCCGGTCTATGACAAGTATGTCACTGATCCGGAACTGCAGGACCTGGTTGCCCGCATCCAGGCCACCGAAGGCTGATCAAGACTGCCGGGCCGGTATGCCGGCCCGGTTTTCCTTTCGGAGGACGTCCCGTGAGACGCTGGCTACTTCCGCTCAGCAGTTTGCTGCGAGCACTTTCAACTCTTGCGCTTTGGCTGGCTGGCCTGGGCCTGGTGGTTATGACGATCATCGTCGCCTATCAGGTCTTCATGCGTTTCGTGATGAACAATTCTCCGTCCTGGACGGAAGGCGCGGCCATCATGCTGATGAGCTGGTTCATTTTCCTCGGCGCCGCAGTCGGCGTCCGGGAGAAGTTCCATATGGGCTTTGACGTCCTGCTCTACGCATTGCCGCCCAGCGCCAAGCCGTGGCTGCGCGGCTTCAGCGATATCGCAATCTTCGCCTTTGCGTTCGGCATGGTCTGGTATGGCGGCGAACTGGCGCTACGCGGCCTGTCCGTCCGCATTCCGGTGATTGGTCTGCCGCAGACCTTCACCTATCTCCCCATCGTCGTATCCGGTTTCCTGATGTGCCTGTTTGCGCTGGAGCGTTTCCTGCTGCGCCTGGCCGGCGAACCCGTCGATGCCGACACTCTTGAACCTACGATTTCCGAGGCCTGACGCAGATGGAATATTGGCTACTTTTCGGCGTTTTCGGCCTGCTTATGGTGGTGGGCACGCCTATCGCCTTTTCGCTGGGCATTGCCAGCTTCGCTACCATTGTCTATCTGGGGCGCCCGCCCATCGTGGTGTTCCAGCAGCTCAATTCCGGCGTGTCGGCCTTCACGCTGCTCGCCATCCCGTTCTTCATCTTCGCCGGCGACCTGATGATGCGCGGCGGCATTGCTGGCCGGATCATCGCTTTTGCCGGGTCGGTGATCGGCCATGTGCGCGGGGGACTCGGCCAGGTCAATGTGCTGGCCTCGACGCTGTTCGGCGGCATTTCCGGCTCGGCGGTGGCGGAAGCTGCCGCCGTTGGCGGCATCATGATCCCGCAGATGAAGGCGCGGGGCTATGGCGCGGACTATGCGGTCAACGTCACCTCGATGGCAGCGCTGATCGCACTTCTGCTCCCGCCCAGCCACAACATGATCATCTATTCGCTTTCGGGCGGCGGACGCATCTCCATTGCCGATCTGTTCACCGCGGGCGTCATTCCCGGGCTGCTGCTCGCTGTTGCCCTGATGATCACCGCCTATGTCGTGGCCCGTCATCGGGGCTATCCGACCGAGCCGTTCCCGGGCTTTGCGCGGGCCTTTCAGTATTTCCTCGTGTCCATCCCGGGCCTGTTGTTGATCGCCATTATTTTCGGCGGCGTGCGGTCGGGTATTTTCACGGCGACGGAAAGCTCCTGCATCGCGGTGCTTTACGCCTTCCTGGTCACGCTGGTCGTCTATCGCAGCATGGACTGGAAAGCCTTCGTGCATTGCGTCACCGGGGCAGTGCGCACCACGGCCATGGTCCTGTTCATCATCGGTGCCGCCGCCTCGTTCGGCTGGCTGATGGCCTATCTGCGCGTTGCACCGATCCTGACCGATGCCGTGGCGCAGTTGACCAGCGATCCGCTGATGGTGCTGCTGCTCATCAACGTGCTGCTGCTGGTGCTCGGCACCTTCATGGATATGGGTCCGCTCATCATCATCACCACGCCGATCTTCCTGCCGATGGTGCAGAAGTTCGGGGTCGATCCGGTGCATTTCGGCGTGATCATGATCCTCAACCTCGGCATCGGTCTCAATACGCCGCCGCTTGGTCCGGTGCAGTTCGTGGCTGCTGCTGTCGGTAAAATATCGATCTGGGCGGCGATGCGCAGTGTCTGGCCGTTCTATCTGGCGGGGCTGATCGTGCTGGGCCTGGTGACCTATATCCCGGCCCTGTCGCTCTGGCTGCCCAGCCTGTTCCGGTGATGCCATGTCTTTGATGGAAGCCATGCCGCCGCCGGCAAGAAAACCCAAGCTGGCCGATCTGGTCATCGATACGCTGCGCAAGCGTATCGGTGGCGGCGAATTGGGGCCGGGGGACAAGCTGCCCACGGAAAGTCAGTTGTCCAACTATTTCGGGGTTAGCCGGACCGTGGTGCGCGAGGCCATTGCCGCTTTGGCCGCCGATGGCATGGTGCAGGCGCGACAGGGCGCCGGTGTCTTTGTCATGGCGCAGGCGACATCGGCATTCAGCAGCATTGCCGGTGAGCGCTCGAACAAGATTTCGGTGGCGCTCAATGTGCTCGAAGTGCGCATGGGTATCGAAATCGAATCCGCGGGGCTCGCGGCCCAGCGGCACAGTGCCAGCCAGGAGGCAGCTATCCATGAAGCCTGGAATGAGTTCGGCCGACTGCTGGAGCGTGGCGTGCCCACCGGCAAGACCGATTTCTCCTTTCATCGGGCCATAGCCGAGGCCACGAATAATCCATTTTATATCGAGGTGCTGGATGCGCTCGGCAGCAGGACCATTCCCTGCGACGTCGCTTCGCCCTGGGGCACGGACAGCGTGCTCACCTACGAATACCAGGTGGGGCTGCATGCAGAGCATCGCCGCATTCTGGAGGCTGTTTCCGCCCGCGATGGGGATGGAGCGCGTGAAGCTATGCGCGATCATCTTTCCCGCAGCCAGGATCGCTATCGCAGCCGCCTCGCCGAAAGTGCCAGAACAAACAGGACCTGAGACATGACCACCGAATTCGACATCCGCTTCGCCATCGATCCGATCAGCGCAGCGGGGATGGGTACTGGCGAGCTTCGTGAGAATTTCCTGATCGACGATCTGTTCGTGCCCGGCCAGGTGCGCTGGACCTATACCCATTACGATCGCATGGCCGTGGGCAGCGCGGTGCCGGACGGCACGGCTTTGGTGCTGGAAACGATCAAGCCGACCGGCACGCCCAATTTCATGGACCGCCGCGAGATGATCGCCGTCAATATCGGCGAGGCCGGGACGATTGCGGTCGATGGCGTGGACCATGCCGTGGGCCCGCGCGACATGCTCTATATCGGCATGGGCGCAAAGGACGTGCGTTTTGCGGGCGAAGGGGCAAAGTACTACCTGCTCAGCGCGCCGGCTCATGCCAGCTATCCGACCACGCTGCTGCAGCAGAGCGGGGCCAAGCGGCTCGACATGGGCGCCAGCACCACTGCCAATGAGCGCTCGATCTATCAGTATGTGAATGCCGACAGCGTCAAAACCTGCCAGCTGGTAGTGGGACTGACCCAGTTCGCACCCGGATCGGTGTGGAACACCATGCCGGCGCATGTGCATGACCGGCGCATGGAAGCCTATCTCTATTTCGATCTGCAACCGGAAGCCTTTGTCATGCACCTGATGGGCGAACCGGACGAAACCCGGCACCTGATCGTGCGCAACGAGCAGGCGGTGGTGTCTCCGCCCTGGTCAATCCATTCCGGCGCCGGCACGGGAGCCTATACTTTCATATGGGCGATGGCCGGGGATAATGTCGATTACACCGATGTCGAGAAGGTCGGCATGGACGAGCTGCTCTGATGGACCTCTCGGCTTTCGGACTTTCCGGCAAGACCATAATGGTCACCGGCGCCAATACCGGCATCGGGCAGGGCATTGCACTCTCGATCGGCCGGGCCGGTGGCAAGGTGATCGGGGTCGGTCGATCCAGCATGGAGGAGACGGCTTCGCTGATGGCGGGGCAGGGCGCGGATTTCGTCGAAATGCGCGCCGATCTCGGTACGACCAAGGCCGCCCATGCCATGTTCGAGGCGGCATGGGATCAGCACGGCCCGATCGACGGACTGGTCAACAATGCCGGGATCATCAAGCGCGTCGATGCGGTGGATTTCACCGAGGACGACTGGGACGCGGTGATGGACGTCAATCTCAAGACGATGTTCTTCTTGTCGCAATCGCTGGGGCGAAGGGCCATTGCCGCCGGGCGTGGGGCGCGGATCGTCAATATTGCCTCGATGCTGAGCTTTCAGGGCGGCATTCGGGTGGCGAGCTATACCGCGTCCAAAAGTGGCGTGCTGGGCATTACAAGACTGCTCGCCAATGAATGGGCGGCCAAGGGAATCAATGTGAATGCGGTGGCGCCCGGCTATATCGAGACCAATAATACCGAGGCGCTGCGCAACGATCCTGACCGGTCCTCGGCCATTCTCGGGCGTATCCCGGCGGGGCGATGGGGCGTGCCATCCGACATTGGCGACGCGGCGGTGTTCCTTCTGGCACCGGCGTCCAATTACATGCACGGCGCGGTCATCCCGGTGGATGGCGGCTGGCTTGCGAGGTAGATGATGACTGAACAGAAATTTTTCGCGCAGGCCGATGAGAGCGATTGGGTGGAACTGGCACCCGGCAATACAAGGCGGGTGCTGATCCATACGCCCGAACTGATGCAGGTGGAGTTCGGCTTCGACAAGGGCGCCGTGGGCGCGCTGCACAGTCATCCGCATATTCAGGTGAGCTATGTTGCCGAGGGCAGTTTCGAGGTGACCATCGACGGGGTGACCGAAGTGGTCGGGCAGGGCGGCAGTTTCATCGTTCCGTCCGGTCTGGTGCATGGTGTCGTGGCGCTGGAAAAGGGGCGGCTGGTGGACGTATTCACCCCGCATCGCGCAGACTTTCTCTAGGCGCGATTTGGCTGTTATGTGCGCATATCGCCGCCGGGAGAGATCATGCTGCTCATTGCCTTTTATATCGCGATCACGGCCGAGGCGATGACAGCGGCGCTGGCGGCGGGGCGACGCAATATGGACTGGTTCGGGGTGTGCCTGATCGCCTGCGTCACGGCGCTGGGTGGTGGCACGATCCGCGACATTCTGCTCGATCACTATCCGCTGGTCTGGGTGGAAAATCCCTATGTGTTGCTGCTGGTCTGCGGCGCGGCCTTGCTGACCATCCCATTGGCGCGGCTGGTGGACCGGCTCAAGTGGCCTTTCCTGCTGCTCGACGCGCTGGGGCTGGTGGTGTTCACCGTCATCGGCTGCAATATCGGCATCGAGGCGGGGGTGCATCCCATCATCGTCATCGTGGCGGGCATGGTGACAGGAACGGCGGGCGGCATATTGCGCGATGTGCTGTGCAACGACATTCCGCTGGTGTTTCAGGGCGAGCTTTACGCCACGGTCTCGATGATCACCGGGATTATCTATTTTGCCGGGCTGAGCGCGGGCCTGCCCATCGATGTGATGATCATCGGGTCCATTGCCATCGGCTTTACGCTGCGTGTCATGGCCCTGGCGTTCAGATGGGAAATGCCGAAATTCGTTTATGACCGGGATATGCGCAAGTAGGCGCTTCCAAAGCCATGACTGACATGGCACATCACTTCCATACAAGAGTGGAGTTACAAGTTGCGACAGACGTGGCGGTGGTTCGGCCCCAAGGACCTCACCAGCATCGATGACATTACCCAGGCTGGCGCCGTCGGCGTGGTCAGCGCGCTGCATCACGTGCCCAATGGAGAGGTGTGGACGCCCGAGGAGATCGCCAAGCGTCACACTGAAATTGCCACGCGCAAGGACGGGTCGGCCTCGGGCCTGACATGGGATGTGGTGGAGAGCCTGCCGGTCAGCGAGGACGTCAAGAAGCAGAAGGGCAATTGGCGCGAGCATATCGCCAATTACAAGGTGTCCATGCAGCACCTTGCCGATAGTGGCATCGAGACCATCTGCTACAATTTCATGCCGGTACTGGACTGGACGCGGACCGATCTGCGCTGGACGGTCGGGCATGGCGGATCGTGCATGCGGTTCGACATCAATGATTTCGCCGCGTTCGATATTCATATTCTGCAACGTCCGGGCGCCGCTGCCGATTTCACCAATGCCATTGCCGATGAGGCCGGGCGGCGGTTTGAAAATATGGGCGAGGACGACAAGAAGCAGCTCGCCCGCAATGTGACCATGGGCCTGCCTGGATCGACCGAGTCGATGAGCCTGAGCGATGTGCAGGCGCATCTGGATGAATATGGCGCGATCAGCCGCGAGCAATTGCGGACCCATTTCATCGCCTTTCTCGAAGAAGTCGTGCCCGTGGCAGAGGATCTTGGCTTGCGGCTTTGCTGCCACCCGGATGATCCCCCGTTCCCCCTGCTCGGACTGCCGCGCATCATGTCGACGGAAGAGGACTATCGGGTCATTCTCGACGCTGTGGATAGCCCGGCCAACGGCATGACCTTCTGCACCGGCTCGCTTGGCGCCCGGCCCGACAATGACCTGCCGGGGATCGTCGAGCGGTTCGGGCCGAAAATCCATTTCCTGCATCTGCGCAATGTGAAGCGGGACAATGGCGATATAGCCGGCTCGTTCTTCGAGGCCGAGCATCTGGGCGGGGATACGGATATGGTGGCGGTCATTGCTGCCGTGATCCGTGAAGAACGCCGTCGCAAGGCCGAAGGGCGCAAGGATTGGGAAATCCCGATGCGGCCCGACCATGGACAGGACATCATGGATGATCTCGGGCGGCGGTCGCAGCCGGGCTACCCGACCATTGGCCGCATGAAGGGGCTGGCGGAACTGCGCGGTGTGATGACGGCGCTGGAACATGCCGAGTGGGGCCTGGCCGGGCGCTGAAAGTGTTGATCGTGTCCCGGGCGTGCAGATGTGCCGCCCGGCCTTTCGGCTTGCGGTTCAGTCAGGCAGCCGCCTTTGGCAGCGGCATGGGGCGAGCTTCGCCTCGGTGCCGGTCGTCCGGCGAAAGTAAAAGGTGAGGAAAACCTCGCCCCATGCGCCGGAGACTCGTTGCGCGCGCTGGGTCCGGCGGATTTGCGTCCGCTTGCCATCCATGAGGGACTGCTTCGTCTTCGCCCTGCTGGCGACGTGGCAGCTGCCAGTCCGGTGCAGCCGGAAAGGCCCGACATGGTCTCCCCGGCATTGCTGGGTAAGGCCGTCCATACGCTCGAACGGGAGAGAGCGACCTCACCTCCATCCGGCTTCCCGCACCACCCGTTCGTCGCGACCGCGCAGCCCGTGCAGGAATGGCTGGATTGTGCGGGATGAATGCAGGGGCGGGGATAAGTTTGTGGCGGGCGTGCCTTACCCTCAGTCCTCCAGAAGATAGCCGCCCGCGCGCGCCGGCAGAACTTCCGTGCCGACGATCTTGGCGACGGACGAGCCGGTTACGGCATATTTTGCGCTGGCGCGGGAGAGGATGAAGCCGTCCGTCCCTGCATGAAGCGGGGTGCGGGCGAGGAAGGCTTCAGGGCCGTCCATGGCGATGATGTCGGCCACTACGTCGCCTTTTTTCACCTTGTCGCCGAGTTTGACGCGATAGGCGAGGAGACCGGGGCGGTCGGCGCGCAGCACCTCGGTGGCTTCAAAGGGCGTGGCGGCGGGCATGGGTGTGGCCGCAGGTGGCGTAGCGTCGATGAGACCGCGATCGGCAAAGAAATCGAACAGGCCCTCTGCGTCCTTGATGCCGGTTTCGTCATGGACATCGGCCTGCCCGCGATATTCCAGCGTCGCGGTTTCCGCGCCCATGGGAACAGGAAAATCCGGATGGGCGCGCTGGGCCTTGCGATAGAGGGCGGGCAGGACTTCGTCGAACGAGCCGCCGCCGCTGTCTTCGGCGGTAAGCGTTGCGGCTGAGCCCATGCGGTCTGCCAGATCCTGCAGGCCGGGCATCAGTTCTGGCGAGGTGAAAATGTGGATGAGGCTTTCGTCGTCGCAATGCAGATCGAGGACGATGTCGGCATCGTGCGCGGATTTCATCACCGCAATGCGCAGCTTCTGCGCGGCGGTGGCGGGCTGCTGGCTGTTCAGCCAGTCGCCAACGGCCTTGCGGATGATGGCGACATTGGCCTTGGGGTCGGGGGTCAGCTTGCCCTCTATGGCATTGGCGACCTGAGGGTACAAGTCGGGCCAGCGGCGGTTGAAATTGACGCCGGTTTCGAGGTCGTAGCGGCCGATATGGCGGCGCAGGACGCGGGTGGCGAGGCCGAGCGGATTGATCGAGGGAAAGATAACGAAGCGGGCATGGAGTATGCCGGCGGCATCGGCATCGCGGAGCATGGGGATCAGGTGGTGCAGGACCATGGTGCCAGGCTGCTCATCGGCATGGAGCGCGGCCTGCAGGTGGACCTTGGCCGCAGAGCTCTCGGGGCCGACAGAGTACCAATAGAGCGTGGTGGATTGGCCGGGAGCGTCGCCGGGCAGGGTGAGCGTGTGCTGCTGAAAGGTCATTTTTGCGGCTCGGCGAGGGCGGACAGTTTGTCGGCCATGGTCTGATTTTTGTCGGTTCGGGTGGAGAAGTGCATGGTGCAGAAGACACGCTCGACGCCCAGAGCCTGCAAGCGCTGGCAGCAGGCTTCGACGGCAGCGGAAACCTCGGCCATTTCGCCTTCGATATTGGTGCCGTTGGCGTGCATGTCGTGGGTGAGGCCGGAGCGCACCAGCACATCCTTGACCTCCCGAATGTAGCGCGAGACCGAGGGTCCAACGCCCATGGGCACGATGCAGAGATCGGCAATGATCTTCATGATGATCCTTTGGGGCGTTTCATCGTTTCAGTGAAGCGCTGAAACGACCCTCATTTTCGATCGCGCTTCCGAACCGCAAGCCGTCACCGGCATTGCCGGAAACGCCTAGCGGAACCATTTGGGCGCGAAGCGCAGGCCGGGGGTGGCCGGCAGATGGCGCATGAGCCGGGAATAGATAAGTCCGAAGACAAAAAAGATCACCAGCGATACTGCGAGGAAGTAGAGCGCGGCTACCGGGAAATGCAGGAAGGCGTTGAAGTCGCGCTCGAACAGGTTTTTCGCTGTGCTCATCAGATCGCGCTGCGCACCCACTACCGGCAGGGCGAAATAGACGATGGCCGTGGCGTGGAAGAGGAAGACCACTTCGTTGGTATAGGCCGGCCAGGCGAGGCGGATGAGATTGGGCCAGACCACGCGGCGGAATTGCTGGGACCGGCTCATGCCATAGGCGCGGGCGGCTTCGATGGCGCCGCGCGGCACGGCACGCAGGGCGCCATAGAAAATCTCGGCGGTATAGGCGGCGGTGTTGAGCACCAGCACCAGGGGGCCCATGAAGAGCGGGTGCAGCACGAAGCCGGAAATGCCCATGGGGCGCCAGACGCTCATATTGAGCGAGAGGGCGAGCGAATAGAACATGAAGAACTGGATGAAGAGCGGCGAGCCCCGGAAGGCATAGATATAGCCACGCGACAGCCGGTTGAGCAGCGGATTGGGCGAGGCCTTGCCGAGCGCCAGGAAGATGGCGAGGACGAAGCCGATGGGAATGGAGGCGGCGGCAAAGTAAATGTTGAACAGCACCGCCGGGGCCATGATGGCCATATCGTCGAAAAAGCCCTGCATCAGCCGTTCGCCTCGCTGAGAATACCGCGACCGGCGCGTTTCATGATGGCTTCGAAGGCGCGCTCGGACAGCCAGGTGACGAGGATGTAGAAGACGAAGAGCACGAGATAGTAACGCCAGCGCCAGTCATCGTGGACGAGGCCGACGGCGGGCAGATAGTTCGGTGCGCCGAGGCGATCCGCCCAGAGCACGATGTCGGCAATCTGCAGGAGCGAGAGCAGCGAGGTCGCCTTGATGATCAGCATCCAGACATTGGAGAGGCCGGGCAGGGCATAGACCCACATCTGGCGGATATGGACGCGCCAGAGCACCTGAGACGCGCTCATGCCATAAGCGCGGGCGGCTTCGAGCTGGCCATGGGGCACCGAGCGCATGGCGCCGTGAATGACATTGGTGGCGAAGGCGCCATAGACGAGGCCGAGCGAAACGCTGGCCAGCATCAGATATTCGAATGTGCCGAGGAACCAGTTTGCCTCCCGGCAAGGCGGCCAGGGCGCGGACTGGGCGGCGATGGATTCGACGGTACAGACCTGGGTGGCGACGAACCACTCAACGGCCTGCTCGAAAGCGAGCGGAAAGAACAGGAAGAACAGCACATCGGGCACGCCGCGGACGATGGCAGAGTAGAACGAGCCTATCAGGCGGAAGGGCAGGAAGCGTGAGCTTTTCAGCGTCGCGCCGGTCAGCCCGAAGACAACCGCCAGCGCGCCACCCATCAGGGCCGCGAAAATGGTGAACTGGAAGCTGGCATACCAGGTCAGATGCTTGCCGTTTGTCAGGTAGCTGACCCAGAAGGCGATGTCGTCGAGCATAGTGTCTCGCGGTTGAGAGCTCCCCCCGCAAGCGGGAGGAGCAGGATTTGAGCCGGCGATTATTCGGCGAAGTAGGGGCCCTGGCCGTCGAACCACTGGGCGATCAGGGCGTCGACGGTGCCGTCGGCCTTGAGAGCGGTGAGGGCGTCATCGATCTTGGTCTTGAGCTCGGCTTCGTCCTTGCGCAGGCCGGCACCGACGCCGCCGCCGATCAACACATCTTCGCCGACAAACTCGATGGCGCCATTGGAGGCATTGACGACCTGTTCCAGATAGGAGCCGTCAGCCAGGATGGTGTCGAGGTTGCCGGCCATGAGGTCAGCCATGTTTTGGTCTGCCGTGGCAAAGGAGACGATGGTGTTGCCTTCCGCCAGGTTCTGCTCGGCATAGGCAGCCTGGATGGTGCCGCTCTGCACGCCGATGCGCGCACCGGAGAGGGCCGCGAAGTCAAGATTTGCGCCGGCCGCGGCAACGAACTTGGACGGATCGGGCGGGAAATAGTTCTGGGTGAAGTCGATGGTGGCGAGGCGTTCCTCGGTGATCGACATGCCGGCCATGATCAGGTCGTAGTTGCCGGCCAGCAGGTTCGGAATGATGGAATCCCAGTCATTGAGAATCCATTCGCAGGTCAGGCCGGCGGTTTCGCAGACGGCGTTGCCCAGGTCGATTTCAAAACCGGCGGGTTCGCCGGCATCGTTGAGGAAGTTCCAGGGGGCATAGGCACCCTCGGTGGCGATGCGCACCGTTTCCTGGGCGAAGGCGGGGGTGGCGAGGGACAGGACGGCTGCGGCCGCCAGCAATGTCTTCTTCATCATGGTTCTCCGTTGTGTAGGTCTTGTTGATGTCACGCCCGGTTTTCCGGGTCGGTTCCCAACGCCTCAGGCATGGCTGGCGGCGTTGAGGAATTGCTTGAGGCGGGCTGATCTGGTGGCGCCGAACACCTCATCGGGCGTCCCCTCTTCCTCGATCAGGCCTTGATGGAGAAAGATCACCCGGTCGGACACCGAACGGGCGAAATCCATGTCGTGGGTCACGAGCACCATGGTGCGGCCTTCATCGGCCAAGAGCTTGATGACGCGGAGCACTTCGACTTCCAGTTCTGGATCGAGTGCCGATGTGGGCTCGTCGAACAGCATGACGCGGGGGTTGATGCAGAGCGCGCGGGCAATGGCGGCGCGCTGTTGCTGGCCACCGGAGAGCTGGGCCGGATAGGCGTCGGCCTTGGCGCCGATGCCCACCTTGTCGAGCATGGCGCGGGCCTCGGCCTCGACTTCGGCGCGCTGGCGCTTCTGCACCACCAATGGCGCTTCCATGACGTTTTCGAGCACGGTCATGTGCGCCCAGAGATTGAAGGACTGGAACACCATGCCAAGCTCGGAGCGAATGCGGCGGATCTGATGTTCGTCGCCGATTTGCCGTGTGGCGCCGGCGCCCTTGAGGGCAACAGCTTCACCGTCGATCAGCACGTCTCCGGAATCGGGGATTTCAAGCATGTTGATGCAGCGAAGCAGCGTCGATTTGCCAGAGCCTGAGGAGCCGATAAGCGAGACGACCTGACCTTCGCGCGCGGTAAAAGAAATGCCCTTGAGGACTTCCAGCGTGCCGAACGACTTGTGCAAATCGCGCAGTTCGACAACAGCGGATGACCCCGCAGCGACGGGTTCAGTTTGCGTCATGCTCACCATGGACCCGTTGACCTGGGCCTTCCTGACTGGCGATTGCCTTATTTGAGAGTGGCAATCTTGACCGTTTGGTAGAAAACCCACAAGCCAGTGCGATAGCAAGCGAAAAAGCGGCCTGTCCCGCGTCACGGAGAAAGCGGTCCATATGTTCTTTGTCGCCTCGAAAATGTTCTGGCTTCTGGCGCAGCCGGTCAGTCTGGTGCTGCTTTCCCTGGTGCTGGCACTGGTGCTTGTGGGGTTCGGGCGGCGCCGTCTGGCCATTGGCCTCTTGGCTTTGGGCGGGCTCGTGCAGTTTCTCGTGGCGTTCACCAGCCTGGGTTATGTGCTGATCCAGCCGCTGGAAAACCGGTTTCCAATGCCGCAGACCCCGCCCGAAACCGTGCGCGCCATAGTGGTTCTGGGCGGCGCGACACTGGCGCGGCCAAGCACGGCGCGGGGTGTCGTCGAGCTCAACCAGGCAGGCGACCGGCTGGTGGCCGGGCTCTGGCTGGCAAGGACGTATCCGGAGGCGCGGATCATCCTCAGCGGCGGCGAAGGTTTTCTGATGGGCGAAACCGAAAGTGAAGCAGAAACCATGCGGCGGTTTTTCGTCAATTTCGGAATAGCGGAGGAGCGGCTGGTGCTGGAGGGCGAGTCCCGCAACACAGCGGAAAATGCCAGCTTTACTCGCGATATGCTGGGCGAGGGCGAAGGCGAGCTGATTTTGGTGACGTCGGCTTTTCACATGCCGCGTTCAGTGGGCATCTACCGGCAGGAAGGCGTGGCTGTCGTGCCGTGGCCGACCGACTACCGCAGCGCGGGAAATCAGGGTTTCGGCATCGATATCGCCAATCCCAACCAAAACCTGGAAACGGCGACACTGGCACTGCGGGAATGGATCGGGCTGCTGGCCTATCACTGGACCGGACGCAGCGCCGCGCTTTTGCCCGCACCATAGCAAAACGGCGCCGCAATGGCGCCGTTCTTGGCTAAAGTTCGGGAAGACTATGTCCTGCGGAACAGGCCGATCACCAGCGATACGACCAGGAAGGCCAGGAACAGGAAGAACAGGATCTGCGCAATGCCAGCCGAAGCGCCGGCAATGCCGCCAAAGCCCAGAACGCCGGCAATCAGCGCGATCACCAGAAAGACGAGTGCATAATACAGCATGGGGTATCTCCATGATTTATCTTGCTGAATAAACGTGCGGCGGTGACTCCAAGTTCCAGCGCGCAAGAAAAAGGCCGGCATTTCTGCCGGCCTTTCACATGACGATCCGATACGCAGGTCACGCGGCGGCGCGCGACCCATCATCGAAGAACAGTGCCTGGCTGATCAGGGCCTTGACCATTTCCGGGTTGAACGGCTTGGTCACGAGGAAGGTCGGCTCGGGGCGTTCGCCGGTGAGCAGGCGCTCGGGGAAGGCGGTAATGAAGATAACCGGCACGGCGTGGGTGTTGAGGATGTCGTTCACCGCATCGATGCCCGAGCTGCCATCGGCGAGCTGGATATCGGCCAGGATCATGCGGGGCTGGGTCTGATTGAACAGTGCCACGGCTTCCTTGTGTGTGCGGGCGATGCTGACGACCTTGTGGCCAAGGCTTTCCACCATCTGCTCGATATCCATGGCGATCAACGGTTCGTCCTCGATGATCATGATTTCCGTGGCCACCTGGCGGGAAATCTCAACAGAAGCCTGATCGAGAAGACCGGTAAATTCCTCGTCCGAGACGGAGAGAATTTCGGCAGCCTGCGCGTGGGTGAAGCCTTCTACGGCCACCAAAAGGAAGGCCTGACGCGGGCGTGGCGCGAGATTGGCGAGATTAGCTGCGGCCCGCTGTTCCCAGACGAAACTGGATGCGGGCTGCGGCACTGTGACTGCAGAGCTCGAGAACAGGGCCGAGAACAGCTTATAGAGAGCAATGCGATCGCTGGACGCCTCGGGGAAAAGCGAAATATCGGCAATCAGCGTTTCGAGCGTGGCTGCCACATAGGCATCGCCCGACGTCTGCGATCCTGTGACGGCCCGTGAAAACCGGCGCAGATAGGGCAGGTGCGGAGCAATCCGCGTGGACAAAGACATAGACGCAATCTCCCAGGTGACGCTTGTGTGAAGTTATCTCACAGCAGCTAGAAACGGGACGCGAAAAGAAAAGTTCCTCAATGGCTGGAACTTTTTTAGATGCCAGCCATTTTAGGCGTCAGGGATGGCAAGACTGATCGGTCAAATTGCATATGAAGAAGGAAAATGGGGTGAGCCAGCAACGTGCTCGTACGCAGCCGGGGCGGGCTGACGATGGTCTCGGGCCGAATTCTGATATCGGCTCGCGCCTGCGCGCGCTCTATGGCGCAGTGCAGGAAGAAGGCGTTCCAGACCAGCTGCTCGATCTGCTCGAAAAGCTGGATAATGCCGAAAAAGCCCAGCAGGGCGGAAATACCAAGCGGGACGGGGAGTGACGGCATGACCGCCGAAGGAACCTCGTTCAAGCGCGAGATGCTGGCGACTTTGCCCAGCCTGCGCGCTTTCGCCGTATCGCTGACCGGCAAACACGACAAGGCCGACGATCTGGTGCAGGACACCGTGATGAAGGCATGGGCCAAGCAGTCCAGCTTTCAGATGGGGACCAATATCAAGGCGTGGCTTTTCACGATCCTGCGCAACGAATTTTACAGCCAGATGCGCAAGCGCGGCCGCGAGGTTCAGGACAGTGACGGCGTGTTTACCGAGCGTCTCTCCGTGCATCCGTCGCAATATGGCTCGATGGATCTGGAAGATTTCAAGAAAGCCTTGTCGCAATTGCCGGATGATCAGCGCGAAGCTGTCATCCTGATCGGCGCGTCCGGCTTTTCCTATGAAGAGGCGGCGGCGATCTGCGAATGCGCGGTGGGCACGATGAAGAGCCGGGTCAGCCGGGCGCGATCGCGTCTCAGTGAATTGCTGCAGATCAGCGGCGAGGCCGATTACGGTCCTGACGCTGTGTCCGCTCAGGTCACTTCGGGAAACCACACCTTCTAGCCATCGTGGCTTCGCATTAGCGAGGCCACGGCTTCGGCGAGACAATCGTCCGGGACCGGCTTCACCATGATCGGGATATCGGGCAGGCTGGGAATGGCCCTTCTCAGCTGCCCGTCTGCCGTTAGGCCAAGGACCGGTGTGCCGGCAGTGGTGGCGGATCTGACAAGGTGAAGCTGATCGGGACGTCCTGCTTCGATTTCGAGAATCGCCATGCCGACGCCGTCCCAGGGATTGCGAGCAGGGTCGAAATCGGCTGGATTGGTCAGGACGACAAAATTGGTTGCGCCAAGATTGTGCAAGACCGCCTGCATGCTCAGCGAAATGATGATCTCCGTCTCAACGATGAGAACGGTTTTTCCGGCCAGCATGTGACGCGCCTTTCGCCGATTGAGTGGCTAATTGGACCGGGGGAAGCAATATTGTCATTTAACTTTGACATGCGGAACGCTACCGAGGCCGGCGCGTTTGACGAAGGGTTCTGTCAGCGTCGGGTCACCCTTTGAGCCTTGTTCTCCCCCATACCGGTCGCCGTGTGCCGTGCGAGCAATGTCCGCTGCGCGCCCTGTCCATCTTCAGAGATTTTACTCCGAGCGAACTGGCGTTTGTATCGAAATTCAAGACCGGCGAGATGATGGCCGAGCCGGGCGCGGTGATCCTCGCGGAAGGGGCGCACAGTGCCCATCTCTACACATTGCTGTCCGGATGGGCCTTCCGGTTCAAGACGCTGGAGGATGGGCGAAGACAAATTCTCAACTACATGCTGCCCGGCGATCTGGTGGGTTTGCAGGGCTCGGTAATCGGGGAGATGGAGCATTCGGTAGAGGCCCTGTCATCGCTCGTGCTCTGCGTGTTCCAGCGTGACAGGCTTGACGAGTTATTCGCCGGGCATCCCAGCCTCGGTTTCGACGTGACTTGGCTGGCTGCGCAGCAGGAGCGCATGCTGGATGATCATCTGTTGAGCCTGGGCCGGCGCACCGCACTCGAGCGCGCGGCCTATCTGCTGGCCTTTCTGCATCAGCGGGCGCTGTCGCTCGAACTGGGCCGGAAGCGCATCGAAATTCCGCTTACCCAGCAACATGTCGCCGATACGCTGGGCCTGTCGATCGTTCATACCAACAAGACATTGCGCAAGCTGAGCAATCTTGGACTTGTGCGTTGGCTGCCAGGCGCCTGCGAGGTGCTGGATATGGAAGGGCTGATGAAGGTTGCCGGATGGGAAGGCCCCGGCGAACGCAAACGGCCATTGATCTAGCCATGAGCGCCCCAATGCTGCCATTGCAGTCGCCCAATGCTTGGCCAGCCGACGTCGCGGCGACGGTCTCGGTGAAGGATGGGTCTTTGAAGGAACGGCTGGGCAAGGGCATGGGTGCGTGGCGCCGCAACAGGCGCAGGGCTGCGGTCTGGGGATCGCTCGCTCTGGTCTGCATGGCCGCCCTGTCGGCCCTCCTGCTGCTGCAGGGAATTACACGCCAGATCGAGGATGTGACCAGGAGCCATGCCGTTCTCACCGCAGCCCGGGAGCTGGCGCATGCGCTGAGCGAGGTCGAAGCGAACCGGAACGGCTTTTTGCTGACCGGCGACCAGCAGTTTCTGTCGCTTTTCGGCGAGGCCGTATCGCGCGCGGACTTGCGCGCTGCGGAATTGGCAGACCTGACCGCGGACGATCCTTTGAGGCGCCTGCGCGTCGCCGAGGTGACCCAGGCCGTTGCGGAGGGCAGTCAGGGGCTGGGCGGGATTGATGACGAGCCCGATCCGCGCATCATGGCTGAGCGGGATGAGACGCTGGCGCGTTTTATTGCCAACGAGGATGCAAAAAACGGGACCCGCAATGCCGAGATGGAGCGAACGCGGCTTGGCCTGTTTGGCGCTCTGATTGCGGCGCTGGCGGCTGCCGCCGTGCTGGCATCGACGCTGCTGTGGCGAACGCAGCGCCGACGCGATGTGCTGGAAACGCAGATTGCCGAGCGCACGAAAGAGATTGAAATGGCCCGGGCGCATGCAGAACGGGAGCGAGAGCGGGTGGAAGCGCTTTTGCAGGACACCAATCATCGGGTTGGCAATTCGCTGGCTACCGTATCCTCACTGCTGGCGCTGCAGGTGATGCGCAGCGAACAGAGCGAAGTGCGCGAGGCACTGGAAGCGGCGCGGCTGCGTATTCACGCGATTGCATCGGCACACAGGCGTTTAAGGCTGGGCGATGACCTGGAAACGGCCAGTGCGCAGGAATTTCTTGGTGCGGTCATCGAGGATATTGCCGAGACTCAGGCCGACGCCGATCTGGTGACGATCAGCAGCGATATCGAACCCATCAATGTGAGTTCACGCGATGCGACCACGCTCGGAATATTGGTGGGTGAACTGATCACCAATGCGCTCAAGCATGCCTTTCCCGATGGTCGCAGCGGTACGGTGGATGTTCGCCTGTTTCGGAACCGGGACGATGTGCCCGTGCTGATTGTGCGCGACAACGGCGTTGGGCTGACGCAGGATCAGGCCGCTACCGACGGGGGCCTGGGTTCACTAATCGTGCGGCAACTGGCGGGCCAGTTCGATGGCGAACCGCGCTATGAGGGTGCCGCGACAGGCGGCGTTGAAGTTACCATCGCGCTGCCGGGTCTGGCGCGCATTTCCCCCCAGTCGCTGGAGTTGTGACATGCTGTTCCGGGCAATTCTGAACAAGGACGGCGGCACGCTCCGTTCCATGGACCTCGATGCGTTTTCAAGCCATGCGCGAGCGCTTTTCGAGGCCGAGGGCCATCAACTCGATTGCCGGGTGATTGGGGGCGATGCGGTCGAGGCGGCGTTGAAGGATGCTTCGGGCGATCCCGAGGTGGATGTGATGCTGGCCGGAGGGGGTGACGGCACGATTTCGGCTGCTGCCGCCGCCGCCTATGCCAGCGGCAAGCCTTTGGCGGTCCTGCCTGCCGGCACGATGAATCTGTTCGCCCGCGCCCTGCATATGCCGCTCGACCTGGAGGCTGCGCTGCTTGCAATTGCCCGCGGCAGGATCGAGAATATCGACATTGCCACCGCCAATGGGCGGCCATTCGTGCATCAGTTCGGGGTTGGCATTCATGCCAGGCTGGTCAAGCTGCGCAACGAGATGACCTATCGGGACCGGGTGGGCAAGATGCTCGCCAATCTCAAGGCGATCATCGCGGCCGCCATAGACCCACCGCGTTTCGAGGTGGAGCTAGTGGGGCCCGATGGCGTGAAAACCCAGACGGTGTCGGGCATTGCCGTTTCCAACAATCCGCTGGGCGACGGACCCATTCCGGTAGCGGCGCGGCTCGATAGCGGTCTTTTGGGCGTCTATGTGGCGGCGGGCACGACAAGCCGGGACCTGTTTGCGCTCGGCGTCGATGTGTTCACCGGGCGCTGGCGGGACAATGACCTGGTGAGTGAAGCGGAAGTGCCCGAGCTTGTGCTGCGCTTTCCCAAGCGCAAGCGCAGTAATCATGCGGTGGTGGATGGGGAGCTTATTGCGCTCGACTCCAGCGTGACGCTGAAGATTCATCCCGGCGCAATGGCAGTGGTGCGGCCAGGCGGTGATACCGCCTGACCTGGCAGGTTAGTCTTCGCCGTGATTTTCGCGCAAAAGTGCAATGGCGGCGATGGCTGCCGCAGGCAGGCCTAGCTTCACCACCAGAGGCGACTTTAGGAAAACCGGCAGTGCGGTGAGAGCGGCAGTAGTGAGGAAGGCGCTGGATTCGCTTGACCTTCTGCGTTCCACCAACTGGCGTTTCTTCTGCCCCTTGCCAATAAGCGTACCGAGATAGAGGGCAAGTGCCAGAAGCAGAAACCCCCCGCTCAGGATCAGCGCGGCAATGACAGGGCTGAAAAGATCAGCCAGTGCCAGATAGGCGGCAACGGTCAAAAATATGGCGGCGGCCAGAAGGAAAAGCGCCATCAATCCATAAAGGATTGCCGCAGCCCGGGCGCGGGCCGCGACGTCTTCCAGTTCAAGGCCAAAAAGAGCCGCCAGTGGCGCAATCAGCCCCATGATCAGTGCCGGGTGAGCAGGGCGAGTACGAAACCGATGCCTGCGGCAGTCGCCACAGCGGTCAGCGGCTTTTCGCGGATCGTATCTTTCAGCTGCTTTTCAACCTGTTCGGCCTGGTCCTGCGCTTCGCTGAGGACATCCTCGCCCTTGCGCTTGAGGTGCTTCAGTTCGGTTCTGGCCACAGCCTTGGCTTCATCGAACTTTTCACCGCTCAGCTTGGTGAGCGTTTCGGTGATGGACTTGAGATCGTCCTGAAGCTGGGCAACCTGCGCTTCAAGTTCCTCTTCGCGGGTGGTCGCGATAGCGCTTTTCGCTGCGGTGGAAGCCTTGCGGGCTGCGGCGGCCGTGTCGGTAGTAGCCATGAATGAAGCTCCTTCTTGCTAGGGGAGAAATGCTCCAGCGGGAGGCTGGTTCCAAGATTGTTTAAAACGCGTCCCGGCAAACTTGCGCTTGCCGGGACGCGGTTAGCGGATGAAGCGGGGGCGAGGCTCGCATCCGCAAAAGACGCGCTGTATGGACAGGCGCAGAACTGAGGCTGGAGTGGCTAAATGCGTCCCATCAGTACCAGGATCAGCACCACGACCAGCACCACGCCGAGAATACCTGACGGGAAGTAGCCGAAGCCGCGGGAGTATCCCCAGTTCGGCAGAGCACCGATTAGGAGAAGAATAAGAATGATGATGAGAATTGTGCCGAGCGTCATGAAACCCTCCTATAACGCAATGACCTGCCTGAATGGCGGTCCTAGAGCAGCGCGACGAGCAGTGCGGTGGCGGCGACCAGAATCAGCGTTGCCGGCAGAAGCGCCATGGCGACCTCGGCGAAGCGGGGCTGATGATCGAAACTATCCGATGCCCACACGGCGGTGGAGCGACCTGCATCTTCAAGGGTTCTGATCTGGAACTGGTTCATTTCCGTCTCCTGCGGCACTAGCCGTTTGGCTGCGTGGCAGAAGAACGGAGAGACGAGGATTTTGGTTCCGTATCGCTGCGCCGTTCTACTCGACGCGCAGCACATCCACTGACTGCCGCGTCTCGTGCGAACCATGCGTGCGCAGCACGCCCACGATCGGGGACACATCCGCATAGTCGCGGCCATAGGCGATGGAGATGTGGTCAGTGCCGGCAATCATCGCATTGGTGGGATCGAATTCGACCCAGCCCAGATGCTGGCCGCACCATGCGCGAACCCAGGCGTGCATGGCGTCTGCGCCCTCGAGGCGCTGTTTATCGGGTGGCGGGTTGGTGCGAAGAAAGCCCGACACATATCCTGCGGGAATGCCGATGCCGCGCAGGCCCGCGATCATGACATGGGCGAAGTCCTGGCAGACGCCCTTGCGCAAGGCGAAGGCTTCGGCGGGACGGGTTTCGACATCGGTTGCCTTGGGGTCGTACTCAAAGTCGCGGTGAATGGCCATGCAGAGCGCGGTGGCGATTGACAGCACGGACTGCCTGTTCGCGGTAACTTCACCGACATAATCGGTGATGGCTGGAACCAGTTGAGCGCGGGGCGAGGCGGCCAGGAAATGCTGCGGGCTATTGGGTTCGACCGACCAGTAGCGGCCAATCTCCAGCGCCAGATGTTCGAGCGATGGCGACAGATCGGCCGGTGGCGTCAAATCCTCGACCTGCACGCGGGCCGTGAGGCGGATTTCGAGCTGGTCATGCGGCTCGACAAAGGTGATCGCCGTCACCGCATTGCCGAAGAAATCGATGAAGCCGCTTTGGCGATGCGGCCGCGGCGTGAACGATAGAGAGGACGCGACGACCCGTTGCACATTGCGGACATTGGCCGGGGCCACGCGAATATGGTGAGACCCTCCATGCACCGGAGCGTCATAGTCATATTCGAGCGTGAGGCGGACATCGTAGAGCATGAGATCAGGTGAAATAGGCCGTGGCGATGAGACTGGCCAGCATGGCAATGTCGTTGGCGAGCGTTTCCAACCGTTCCGGCGTCATGTCGCGGGGCTCGGCGATCACCAGGTCGGTATGCAATTGCAAGGCCGCCTTGGCGACCGGCGACAGCTGGCCATCCTCAATGCCGCCTGGCAGAGTCTCCAACTGGGTCCGCAATTCTGCGAGCTGGAACAGGACAGAGCGCGGGTTGAGCTGATCGAGCACCAGCAGATCGATGGCGCTTTGCGGCCCGGCGCTCACTGAATAGCGGCGGCGATGCGACATGACGCTGTCGCCGATTTCGAGCAACATTTCCAGAGCGCCGTCAGGGGCGTCGGCGGCAGTGAGCCAACCGGTGACGCGGGCGATCTGGGCGGCGCGTTCGAGGCGACGGCCAAGCTCAAGAAAGCGCCAGCCGGCAAAGCGATACATGTTTTCATGCACGAGACCGGAGAAACCTGCAAGCTTGCGCAGCAGCACGGTCATGGCGCGGGTTGAGTCATCGCCCGGGCCGATGCGGCTGGCGAAACGCCGCGCGGTCTTCTGCAGGTCGTTGAGCGCCAGCCAGCCATCGGGCGAGAATCGATCTCGGATCTGCCCGGCGCTATGCACGGCGCTGTCGATGGAGGCCAGAAGACCTTGCGGCATGGCTTCGGTGGCATCGACGTCAATGGTTTCAAGGAATTCCGCGCAATGGGTGAGGATCGGCAGGTCGGGTTTTGAAAGCTCGGCCAGCCGGGCATTATAGGCGCGCAGGATGCGGATTGTGGCTTCGCAGCGCTCGGCATAGCGCCCGAGCCAGATCAGATTGTCGGCGGCGCGGCTGGGCAGGCTGCCCGGCGGGTTGCGCACCAGCTTGTGGTCTTCCCGGGGCAGCAGGGAGACCGGTTCGACCGGACGGGACGAGAGCACCCAGACGTCTGCGGCCTGGCCGCCGCGCTGCATGGCGATAGCGCTGGTGTCGCTGGTCGAGCCGACGCGGGCAAAGCCGCCCGGCATGATGGTCCAGCCCTCCTCGGTGCGCGCCGCATAGACGCGCAGCGTGACCGGACGGGGTTCGAGCCGGCCCTCGACATAGACCGGCGCGGTGGACAGCTGAACCGGCTCCTGTCCGACATAATCCTTGCCGTTGAGGGCGATGCGATCCTTGAGCTGGGCTTTCTGCTCGGCGCTCATGCTGGAGCCGAGAGCGGTGCCACGCAGATCGTCAAAGGGCAGCGCCGTCGAAAAGGCCGGCCCGATCATCAGTGAGTCGAAATTGTCGAGCACGAATTCGCGTTCGGCGCTCTGGCCGCACCACCAGGTGGCGATTTCAGGCAATTCGAGGCCGGTGCCTTGCAGATGCTTGCACAGGCGCGGCATGAAGGCGGCGAGTGACCGCGTTTCCAGAATACCGGTGCCCAGCGCATTGATCATGGAAATCGAACCGCTGCGCAGCGCTTCGACCATGCCCGGCGTGCCGATATGGCTGTCATAGCGCAGTTCGAGCGGATCGACGAAGCTGGCATCCATGCGCCGCCAAAGCACGCTGACGGGCTTGAGGCCCGCGACGGTGCGCACCTTGACCTCGCCATCCTCGACCACCAGGTCCTCGCCCTCCAGCAGCATCAGGCCAAGATAGCGGGCAATATAGGCGTGTTCGAAATAGGTCTCGTTGAGCTGGCCGGGGGTCAGGATGCCAACACGTCCGCCATCGCGCTTGGCCTGCGCGAAGAGCGTATTGCGGAAATCGCGGAAGAAGCCGGCAAGCCGGTTGATATTCATCCCGGCATAAACATCGGACAGGGCCCGCGTGGTGGCGACGCGGTTTTCCAGCGCGAAACCGGCGCCCGAGGGGGCCTGCGTCCGGTCGCCCAGCACCCACCATGCGCCATCCGGGCCACGGCCCAGTTCGAAGGCGCAGAAATGCAGGAAGTGGCCATTGACCGGGCGGATGCCCACCATTGGGCGCAGAAACTCGCCGTTCTGAGCCACCAGCTCGGGTGGCAACAGACCTTCCTGCACCAGCCTGTTGTCGCCATAAATGTCGGCGACAACCTGTTCGAGCAGGTCGGCACGTTGCTTGAGGCCGCTGGAAATGGCGATCCAGTCGGCCTCGTCGATGAGCAGGGGAATATGGGCCAGCGGCCAGGCACGCTCCTTGCCCTCGGCGCCGTCATATTTGCGGTAGAAGACACCGGCATCGCGCAGATATTGATCGGCGCGTTCGAAACGGGCTGCCAGCTCGGTGGGACCGAGCGCATCGAACGAGGACATGAGCTTGTCCCAGCCCGGCCTTATCGTGCCGGACGGGTCGATCATTTCGTCCGGCACGCCAGGCAGCAGGCGGTAGTCAGCGATAATGCTGGGGCCTGCGGGGGGCTTGCCGCGGGTTTCCTGATTCCGCGAAGTCATGATGCTACGTGAACCGTGGCGGACGCCTGAGGTCAAGCGTCAGCGGAAATTCGTCCGCAGGCTTTTCGGGGCGAAGGGTGTAGGGGCCCGGCGTGTAGTTGTGGGGTATGAAGCGGGCGAGGCGGCGGGCCTCGGCCTCGTTGCCATTGACCGGGAAGGTTTCGTAATTGCGCCCGCCTGGATGGGCGACATGATAGGTGCAGCCGCCAATGGCGCGGCCGGTCCAGGTGTCGTAGATGTCAAAAACCAGCGGCGCATTGACCGGCAGAGCCGGGTGCATGCCCGAGGCGGGCTGCCAGGCCTTGAAACGGACGCCGGCGACGGAGACGCCGCTGGTGCCGGTGGCTTTGAGCGGAACAGGGCGCTGGTTGCAGGTGACGGCATAACGGGCCGGATTGGAGGTTTCGAGCGTGACTTCGAGGCGCTCGACCGAGGAATCGACGAAACGCACAGTGCCGCCGATAGCGCCCTGCTCGCCCATGACATGCCAGGGTTCGAGAGCCTGACGCAGTTCGAGCCGTATGTCATCGACGCTGACTTCGCCGCAGAAGGGGAAGCGGAATTCGCGCTGGGCCGCAAACCATGCGGGGTCGAAATCGAAACCGTCCTCACGCAGGCCGTCGAGCATGCCGAGGAAATCCTGCCAGACATAAGTGCCAAGCATGAAGCGGTCGTGCAGGCTCGTGCCCCAGCGGACCAGATCGCCAGAGATAGGCCTGTCCCAATAACGGGCGATGAGCGCGCGGATCAGCAATTGCTGGGCCAGCGACATGCGCGCATTGGGCGGCATTTCAAAGCCCCGAAATTCCACAAGGCCGAGCCGGCCGGTGGGACCATCGGGAGAGAACAGCTTGTCGATGCAGATCTCTGAGCGGTGGGTGTTGCCAGTGACATCGGTGAGCAGGTTGCGGAACAGGCGGTCGGTCAGCCAGGGCAGGGGCGGCACGCCCTCACCGGGCGCCGGAACCTGCGCCATGGCGATTTCGAGTTCATAGAGAGAGTCATGCCGCGCTTCGTCCATGCGCGGGGCCTGGCTGGTGGGACCAATGAAGAGGCCCGAAAACAGGTAGCTCATGGACGGATGGCGCTGCCAATGGAGAACCAGTGACTTGAGCAGGTCCGGGCGGCGCAGGAAGGGGCTGTCATCGGGCGTCGCACCACCGACGACGACATGATTGCCGCCACCAGTGCCCACATGCTTGCCGTCTATCATAAATTTGTCGGCGCCGAGCCGGCACTGACGCGCCTCTTCATAGACCGCATTGGTGGTGGCGACGCAATCGTCCCAGTCTGACGCGGGGTGGATATTGACTTCGATCACGCCGGGATCGGGCGCGACGCGGATAACGTTGAGGCGCGGATCTGCCGGCGGGGCATAGCCTTCGAGATGGATGGGCTGGCCGATTTCCCTGGCTGCCGCTTCGGTGGCGGCAATCAGCTCGAGAAAGTCCTCCAGCTTTTCGACAGGGGGCAGAAAGACGCAGAGGCGGTCATCGCGCAATTCGGCGGTGACGGCGGTGCGCACCTGGCCCTCGATTTCGCTGATGACCTGTTCGGTAATGTCCTGCTGCTCGGTGGCGGCGGTGAAGCCGGCCGTGGCCTGTTCGCGCGGGTCGGTTTCGAGGCCGGTTTGCCGGCGGGCGAGAATTTCGGCCGGATCGGGCAGGGGCGCGCGCGGCGCGAAGGGATCGAGCGGCACAATATGGGGATATGCCGTCGCCTTTAGATGTTTCAGCGAATTGAGCGGCAGGCGATAGCCTGCGGGACTGTCGCCGGGCGCAAGGAACAGCTTGCCGCGCCGGGTCTTCCACTTTTCGGTGAGCCAGGGGCTGGAGGCGGCAGCGTTCCAGCGCTGGACGGGCAGCACATAGCCGGTGGGATTGGTAAGGCCGCGCTCGAATACTTTTGCGATGCGGGCACGGGCTTCTGGATCGGCCAGTTCGGAATTGGCCGGATCAACATTGTCAGGGAGTTTTGACTCCTTGAGCAGCCATTCGCCCGGGTCCTCATAGGCTTCAGCGATGGTGTCGCCGGTAAGGCCGAGATTGCGCGCGAAGGCATCGAGAAAACGCTTTGCATCTGCCGGGGTCGCGTCGGTCTTGACGCCCTCGCGGGCGATAAGGCTTTCGTCCTGCCAGAGCGGTTTGCCGTCGAGCCGCCAATAGAGCGAGAAGGTCCAGCGCGGCAGGGTTTCGCCCGGATACCACTTGCCCTGGCCATAATGGAGCATGCCATTGGGCGCAAAGCGCTGGCGCAGGCGACGAATGAGGTCGTCGGCCAATCTGCGCTTGGTGGGGCCAACGGCACCGGCATTCCACTCGTCTGCCTCGAAATCATCGATGGAGACAAAGGTGGGTTCGCCGCCCATGGTAAGGCGAACGTCCTGTTGCGCCAGTCTTGCGTCGACCTGCTTGCCCAGGGCGTCGAGACGCTGCCAGCTTTCGTCGGAAAAAGGCTTGGTAATCCGGGGGTGTTCGGCCACCCGGGTGACGCGCATATCAAAGGCAAAGTCGACTTCGGCATAGGAGGCGAAGCCGGAAATCGGCGCGGCGTTACGGTAGTGCGGCGTGGCGGCGAGGGGGACGTGGCTTTCGCCGGTGAGCAGGCCCGAAGTGGGGTCTAGGCCGATCCAGCCGGCGCCGGGGAGATAGACCTCGCACCAGGCATGCAGATCGGTGAAATCGTGGTCGGTTCCGGCCGGGCCGTCCAGCGAGACGAGGTCGGGCTTGAGCTGGATGAGGTAGCCGGAAACGAAGCGGGCGGCAAAGCCGAGATGGCGCAGGATATTGACCAGCAGCCAGCTCGAATCGCGGCAGGAGCCCTTGGCATTGCTGAGGGTTTCTTCGGGAGACCAGACGCCGGGCTCCAGCCGCACGATGTAGTTTGTCATCTGCTGGAGGTGGGCATTGAGGCCGGTCACGAAGGTGACGGTGTTCTGCGGCGAGCGGTCGATGGAGGCCAGGAGGTCGTTCATGAACGGCCCGGCCGGTTCGGGCTGGCGATAGATGGCGAGATCGTCGCGCAGGTCTTCGGGATACTCGAAGGGCCAGGTTTCGGCGCTTTCCTCGACGAAGAAATCGAAGGGATTATAGACCGTCATATCGGCGACGAGATCGACTTCGATCTTGAGCTCGGTGACCGGCTCCGGGAAGACGAAGCGGGTCAGGAAATTGCCATAGGGGTCCTGCTGCACATTGACGAAATGCAGGCTGGGGCTGACGCGGAGCGAATGGCTCAGAACCTTGGTCTTGCTGTGCGGTGCCGGCTGCAACCGGATGACCTGCGGCTGCAGGGTGACCGGCCGGTCATATTTGTAATGGGTGAGATGATAGACGGCGGCTTTGATCGACATGCAGCTTTTGTCGCTCGCTATAAGGCCACGAAAATGACTTCCCGCCAAAGAGCTTAGCGGGCTTTTCGCGGGCTGGATAGCGGGGGCGCACGCCCTTTATTGCATTGCGTCTATTGCCTGCCGATGCGTCAGCATTTCGAGGAAGATACGATAGTCGCGGTCATATTGAGCGCGCGCGAGCGGATCGGGGGCGTGTTTTGTGCTGCCCTGGTGCATGGCGAGGCAGGCAGCTTCGAGGCTTGGATAAAGGTTTGCCGCATTGGCCGCGATCATGGCCATGCCGAGCAGCGTGGCGTCGGGCGTTGATGGTTCCACCACGACGCAGCCAGTGGCGTCCGCGTAAAGCTCCATCAGCAAGGGATTTTTGCTGTGACCGCCGATAATGTGCAGGTGGTCGATGGCGTAATTGCCCTCGCGCATGGTGTCGAGGATGTGGCGAATGCCCAGCACGATGCCGACACAGGTGCGCCAATACAGGCGGCAGAGGCTGTCGAAATCGCTGTCGAGCGTCAGGCCAGAAATGACGCCGAGTGCATTGGGATCGGCCAGCGGCGAACGATTGCCGTGGAAGTCGGGCAGCACATGCAAGCGGTTCGCGAGGGCGAGGCCCTCAATCTGACGCAAATGGAGGACGCGGTCGCAGATCGATCTGTGGCGCTCGGGCGTGGGCTCGCCGCCGGCAGCATGCCAGCGCACGATATGGTCGAGCAGGGCGCCGGAAGCCGATTGGCCACCCTCGAGTTGCCAGAAATTTTCGAGGATGGTGCCGAGGTGCGGCCCCCAAATCCCTCTGATGGCTGTATTTTCCTGCGACATGGCCATGACGCAGCTGGAGGTGCCGGCGATGAGGGCGCAGTGGCGGTTCATCTGCGCGGGATCGGCTGAGAGCGGGCCGAGCTCGGCCAGGGCGCCGGCATAAGCATCGACGACGCCAGCGCCGACGCGGCAGGTGACGGTGAGGCCAAGCTGTTCGGCGGCTGCATGGGTCAGCAGGCCGAGATCAGCGCCGATGGGCGAAGCCTTCTGCGGCAAAGCAGCCTTTTCGACCAGGTCTTCAAGGCCGACCTTTTCAAGAAAATCCGCTTTCCAGCCAACAGGTTGATGGGGGACATAAGTCCATTTGGTCGCAAGCGTGCATTGCGAGCGGGCCAGCGAGCCGGTGGCCTTCCAGGAGAGGAAATCGGCGAGATCGAAGATCATGCCGGCGCGGGCCCAGCTCTGCGGCAGGTGGCGCTTGAGCCACATGAGCTTGGGCACTTCCATTTCCGGAGACATGACGCCGCCGATATAGTCGAGCACTTCGTGGCCGGTCGCGGTGCATTCCTTGGCTTCGGCAAGAGCGCGGTGATCGAGCCAAACTATTGTATCCCAACGATTTTCACCGTTGCGAGCCACGGAAACCGGCTGGCCTTGCGGGTCGAGGACCACGAGGGAGCAGGTGGCGTCGAAGGCAATGCCGGCCACGTCTGCCGGGGCTGCCCGGGCGGTGGCCATGGCGCCGCGCACTGCTTCGCAGACGGCGGACCAGATCTGGTTGCTGTCATGCTCGGCGAAATTGGCGTGCTCGCGCCGCATCGAGATAGGATTTTCGTGTCGGCCCAATAGTTTGCCAGCGCGCGTAAAAACGCCCGCCCGGGCGCTGCCCGTTCCGACATCCACTCCCACCAGGAGGTCTTGCGCCACGCTGGCCTCTCTTGTTTGGTCCGGGCGGGACCATAACCGAAGCAGTCGGGCCGGGCTAGAGCCGGTCTGCCAGATAGGCTTCGAGCGTCGCGGTGGTGCCGTTTTTCCATAGGAAATTCAGGCAGTTGGTGAAGGCCTGGATGAAGGCCGGGGCCTTGGCGAGGTCGCCATAGATATCGGTCATTTCGAGCCAGATGGCCGGATTGTCTTTGGCTTTTCGGCTTTGGGCCGTCAGGCGATCCCAGCTGGGATCATTGGGTTCGATGACCGCGCCACTCTCGGTGGTGCCGTAGCAATAGCGGCACCACAGCGCTGACACCAAGGCCAGTCCGGTGAGCAGGCTGTTAGCGTTGACCCTGTCCATAGCGCTGGGAATGATGAATTTGGGTTGACGATTGGAGCCATCGAGGGCGAGGCGCCGGATCGTGTCGCCGATCTTGGGATTGGCGAAGCGTTTTTCGCAAAGCGCGAAATAGGCATTGAGGTCGGTATCGGGCACCGGGGGCACGATGGGGATGATCTCTTCGGTCTCGACCTTTTTGAGGAAGGCCGAGACGAGCGGGTGTTCCATGGCCTCGTGAACGAAATGGATATCGAGCAGGCCCGCCGGATAGGCAATGGTGGCGTGGCCGCCATTGAGGATGCGGATCTTCATGTGCTCGTATGGCGCCACATCGGCAACGAATTGCACGCCGACCTTTTCGAGGGCGGGACGGCCGGCGGGGAAATTATCTTCGAGCACCCATTGCTTGAAGCTCTCGCAGAAGACCGGCCAGGCATCGTCGATGCCGAACTGGTCAGCGAGGAGACCTTTTTCGCGCGGCGAGGTTGCGGGGGTGATGCGGTCGACCATGCCATTGGGGAAGGCGACCGAGGATTTGACCCACGCGGCGAGGGCCGGGTCGATCAGCGCAGCAAGGCCGGCCACGGCATTTTCGGTGACATGGCCATTGCCGGGGATGTTGTCGCAGGACATGACGGTGAAGGGCGCGATCCCAGCGTCGCGGCGCTTGACGAGACCGGCAAGGATCAGGCCGAAGGCGGTTTTGGGCGTGGCAAAATTGGCCGCGTCCCAGGCGATGTCGGGATGGGTGGGATCAAAGCTCTGGCTGGCCGGGTCGATGTAATAGCCGCCTTCGGTGATGGTCAGCGAGACAATACGGATGGCGGGATCGGTCAGCGCGGCGATGACGGCCTGGCTGTCGCCGGGTTCAAGATAATCCACCATGACGCCGGTAATATGGGCTGCGCTGCTGCCGGCCTCCTGCTCGACGACGCTGGTCAGCCAATCCTGTTGGCGCAGTGCGTCACGCATGGCGGCGTCCGATGCGCGGGTTCCTGCACCGATAATGGCCCAGTCGTGACCCTCGCCTGCGTTGAACAGGGCATCGAGATAGACGGCCTGGTGGGCGCGATGGAAATTGCCGACGCCGAAGTGGACGATGCCGGGGGTGAGCGCGTCGCGGGCATAGCCGGGCGTGGTGGCGCTGGTGATGGCGGGCAGGGTGGCGAGGGAGAGTTTGGTCATGGGGAAATTCTCGGTGTCTCAGTCTGCGCCTCCCTCCCCCTTGAGGAGAGGGAATGAGGGTGGGGGTGTCGGCCTATCCGCATGTTCAGTGCGTGTGGAAAGCGCAGAACCCCCACCCCAACCCAGCCATTCGGCGAAGCCTCGTGGCCTTGTTCGCTCAAATCGCTCCGCTGGAGCGATTTGCCCCTGCGGGTCGCTCTCAAGCCCCTCAAGGGGGAGGGGCTAGAAGGAGCCGGTGAGCCGGTGCGCATGATTAAATTGCCTGCCCGGCGGCGTCGAATTTGTAGATGCGGTTGGGGTCGGGGGTAAGCCAGACAGAATCGCCATGGCTGAAGGTCTGGTCGCCATCGGTGCGCACGGTCATCAGGCCGAAATCGGTCTGCACATGGAGGAAGGTGTCGGAGCCGAGCTGTTCGGCGACATTGACCCTGCCCTGCCACTGGCCCGCGCCCTGCGTGGTCGAGAGGGTGAAATGTTCCGGGCGCACGCCGATGGCATGGGCATTGTGCTTTGCGGCCTCGGTCCCGTCGATGAAATTCATCTTGGGCGAGCCGATGAAACCGGCGACGAAACGGTTGGCCGGCTTGTTATAGAGATCGAGCGGGGAGCCGAACTGTTCGACATTTCCCGCATTCAGCACCACGATGCGGTCGGCCATGGTCATGGCTTCCACCTGGTCGTGGGTGACATAGATCATCGTGGTCTTGAGTTGCTGGTGCAGTTCGGTGATTTCGAGCCGCATGTTGACGCGCAGAGCGGCGTCGAGGTTCGACAAGGGCTCGTCGAACAGGAAGGCCTTGGGCTCACGCACGATGGCGCGGCCGATGGCGACGCGCTGGCGCTGGCCACCGGAAAGGGCGCGGGGGCGGCGGTCGAGATAAGAGGCCAGGTTCAGAGTGCGGGCGGCGTAATCGACCTTCTTGTCGATTTCGGCCTGAGGCATCTTCGCCATCTTGAGCGGGAAGGCGATGTTGTCGCGCACGCTCATATGCGGATAGAGCGCATAGGACTGGAACACCATGGCCAGACCGCGCCGGGCCGGTGGGGCGTCGGTGACGTCCTGACCATCAAGCTTGATATGGCCTGATGTGGTGTCTTCGAGCCCGGCGATGAGGCGCAGCAGGGTGGACTTGCCGCAGCCGGACGGGCCGACGAAAACGACGAATTCGCCGTCCTTTATGTCGAGGGAGATGTCGGGAATGATTTCGACTTCACCGAAGGACTTGTTGACGTGTTCGAGGGTGATGGAGCCCATGGGTTTAGTCCTTCACTAGCTGGGTGTGCGTGGCGGTCGCTGAAGACCCCCACCTAGCCTCCCCCTGGAAGGGGGAGGGACAGATCGAGTTTGTCATGGTGCTGGTGAGCCACTGAGGCACTCCTCCCCCTGCCAGGGGGAGGTTGGGTGGGGGTGTTTCCTGCATCATTTCACCGCTCCAAACGTAAGTCCGCGGACCAGTTGCTTCTGGCTGAACCAGCCGAGCAGGAGGATGGGCGCAATGGCCAGGAGCGAGGCGGCGGAGAGTTTGGCGAGGAAGAGGCCCTGCGGCGAGGAGAATGAGGAGATGAAGGCGGTCAGCGTGCCGGCGCGGCCCGAGGTCAGCGTGATGGTCCAGAAGGCTTCGTTCCAGGCCAGGATGACGTTGAGCAGGAGCGTCGAGGCGATGCCGGGCACGGCCATGGGGACGAGAACATGGGTGATCTCGTTCCAGAGTTCGGCCCCATCCATGCGGGCAGCTTCCAGGATATCGACCGGGATTTCCTTGAAGTAAGTGTAAAGCATCCAGATGATGATCGGAAGGTTGATCAGCGTCATGATGATGGTGAGGCCATGCAGCGTGTCGAGCAGGCGCAGGTCGCGGAAGATCAGATAGATCGGGATCAGAACGCCTACCGCTGGCATCATCTTGGTGGAGAGCATCCACATCAGAATGTCCTTGGTGCGCCTGGTGGGCGCAAAGGCCATGGACCATGCCGCTGGAATGGCAATCAGCAGGCCCAGCAGGGTCGAGCCGACCGAGACGATGATCGAGTTCATCGCGTGCTTGATATAGTCGGACCGCGCCTGCACATCGCCGAAGTTTTCCAGCGTGAAGGTCTGCGGCAGGAAGGTCGGCGGGGTGGCGATGGCCTCGGCCTCTGTCTTGAAGGCCGTGACGATGGTCCAGAGAATGGGCGAGAACAGCGTTAGGGCGACCGCCCAGGCGAGGACGGTGAAGCCGATGCGGGTTGAGGTAGAGACGCGGCGGGCCATTGTGTTTTCTCCTACGCGTCGAGGTTCTTGCCGACGGCGCGCATCAGGAAGATGGCGACGATATTGGCGATGATGACGGCGACAACGCCGCCTGCAGAGCCCGCGCCGATGTCATTGGAGAGAATGCCGGTGCGGAAGACGAGGAAGGCAATGTTGGTGGAGGCATAGCCGGGGCCGCCGCCGGTGGTGACGCGGATTTCGGCGAAAATGCCGAGCAGGAAAATGGTCTGGATCAGGATGACGATAGTGATCGCCCGGGCCATATGCGGCAGGATGATGTAGCGGAAGCGGTTGACCGCATTGGCGCCGTCCATTTCGGCGGCCTCGCGCTGTTCCTCCGACAGGGACTGAAGGGCCGTGAGCAGGATGAGGGTCGCAAAGGGCAGCCATTGCCAGGCGACGATCACGATGACGGACAGCAGCGGATATTGAGAGAACCAGTCAACCGGCTGCAGCCCGAACGCCTTCCAGAGATGGCCGAGCATGCCGTAGCCGGGGTGCATGAAACCGTTCTTCCAGATCAGCGCGGCGACGGGCGGCATGACGAAGAAGGGCGAGATGACCAGAATGCGCAATATGCCCTGGCCCCAGATGGGCTGATCGAGCAGCAGCGCCAGGAAGGTGCCGCCGACAATGGTGATCAGCAGCACGCCGCCGACGAGAAAGAGCGTGTTGAGCAGGGCCTGCGTAAAGCTGGGGTCGCCGATGACATAGACATAGTTCGCCCAGCCGGCAAAGCCGGTCATCATCGGATTGATGAGGCTGTAGTTCTGGAAGGAGAACCACAGGGTCATGGCCAGCGGCACGGCCATCCAGATCAGCAGCACGATGACGGCCGGGGCCATCATGGTACGGGCGAGGATGCGGGTTTGTCTCGTGGCCATGTTATCTCGCCATTGCGGGGTGCTGAGGCTTTTCGCCCCCTCCCCCTTGAGGGGAGGGCGGGGGTGGGGGTGCTGCGAGCGCCACAAATTCAATGTCTGTGGTGGCCGCAGCACCCCCACCCTCATTCCCTCCCCTCAAGGGGGAGGGAGGCGATGGAGCCGCACGATCTGCTGATGAACCAAGTTTGTAGCCCCCGGCCGGCTGAGGGTCACCCGGCCGGGTGCATCATAGGGAGGATAGCCCTATTTGATGTAGCCGGCGCGGGTCATGTCGCGGGTCGTCGCGTCCTGTGCCTGGGCCAGGGCGTCATCCGCCGACATCTGGCCGGCAAGCGCTGCCGAGAACAACTGGCCGACATTGGTGCCGATGCCCGCAAATTCGGGAATGGCGACGAATTGCACGCCGACATAAGGCACCGGCTGGACCGAAGGCTGGTTGGGGTCGGCGGCATAGATCGAACCCAGCGTCATTTCGGCGAAGGGTGCGGCGGCCTGATATTCCGGATTCTCATAGAGCGAGATGCGGGTGCCCGGCGGCACGTTTGCCCAGCCGTCCTGCTCGGCGACGAGAGCGAGGTATTCCTTGCCGGTTGCCCAGCTGATGAACTGTTCAGCGGCTTCGGCATTCTGCGAGGATGCCGGGATGGCCAGCGACCAGGCCCAGAGCCAGTTGCCGCGCTTGCCAAGGCCGGTATCGGGGGCCAGGGCAAAGCCAACCTTGTCGGCGACGGTGGAGTCAGCCGGATTGGTGACGAAGGAGGCGGCGACGGTGGCGTCGATCCACATGCCGCACTTGCCCTGCTGGAACAGGGTCAGGTTTTCGTTGAAGCCGTTGGACGAGGCGCCCGGAGGGCCGGCATCGGCCATGAGGCTCAGATAGGTATCGAGCGTGGCCTTCCATTCGGGCTGGTCGAACTGGGGATTCCAGTCTTCGTCGAACCAGCGCGCGCCGAAGGAATTCGACATGGCGGTCAGGAAAGCCATGTTCTCGCCCCAGCCGGCCTTGCCGCGCAGGCAGATGCCGTTGATGTCGTTGGCGCGGTCGGTCATGGCGCGGGCGGCTTCGCCGATGAATTCCCAGGTCGGGGCTTCCGGCATTTCGAGGCCGGCAGCTTCCATCAGGTCCGTGCGGTACATGATGAAGGAGCTCTCGCCATAGAAGGGCGCGGCATAGAGCTTGCCGTCGACCGACAGGCCGCCGCGGATCGGGGGCAGCAGGTCATCAACGTCATAGTCGGCATCGGCGCTGAGGCCGTCGAGCGGCAGCAGCCAGTTCTGGCGAGCCCAGATCGGCGCTTCATAGGTGCCGATGGTCATGATGTCGTATTGGCCGCCATTGGTGGCGATGTCGGTGGTGACGTTCTGGCGCAGGGTGTTTTCTTCGAGAACGACCCAGTTGAGCGCGATGCCGGTTTCTTCGGTAAAGGCGCTGGACAGACCCTGCATGCGGATCATGTCGCCATTGTTCACGGTGGCAATGGTGAGCGTTTGCGCGGAAGCGGTTCCAACCAGCGCAAGGGTGAGCGCGCCCACGAAAAGGGGTGTCAGTTTCATCAATATCCTCCCAAGGATCAAAGCGAGCATTTGCTTTGATGATGGGCAGATGTTCACTTTCTTGGTGTGGAGAGTCAAGCGGCATTTGCGAGGATTTGTGTTTCACGTACCTCAAGACGGGTGAATTTTGCACGCGATGGGGCTGCCGCAGCTTGAGCGAATGCCCGCAATGGCGGTGTTTTGCTTTGTTCCGGCACGCGGTAGCGCGCCGCCAGCCTCAGGCTTGAAGGGGAGGGCCTATAACGGCGCCTTGTGGGTCAACGGGGTTTTCGCGGTCACGCCAGCAGCAGTTCGGCGGTGCTTTCGTCGGTGATCAGGCCATTGGCGAGGCGGCGCTTAAGGGCGGCGCGGATGGCGGGAGATTTTCGCGTTCCCATGGCGATGGCGATAACGCGGCCCGATTCGCGGGAGGGAATGGGGGCGGAGGCAACGCGCTCATTGATGGGCGTGTCGAGAATGCGCCCCTCGGCGTCGAAGCACCAGCCGCAGATCTCGCCGACCGCGCCGGCCTTCTGCAGGGCCTTCTGCTCTGCGTCGTTGAGGAAACCGTCGAGGATGAGCGGGGCATCGGGATCGAGATGGCCGATGCCGACAAAGCTGATATTGGCGCGGGCCGCCAGATCCAGCGTCGATCTGATCATGGGCTGGGAATGGAGCATTTCGCGCTCGCCGGGGGATGAGGCGATGACGGGCAGCGGCATGGGGAAGGAGCGGGCCTTGACAGTGTCTGCCACGTTGAAAATGACGTTGTAGAAGGCGGCCGAGCCGTCCGGTGCGATATTGCCGGTAAGCGAGACCACCTTGTGGTGCGGGCATTCCATGGGCTGGAGCTGCTCGACGGCCGCCTTGAGCGTGCGGCCTGTGCCGATGGCGATGACCTGCGGCTCGCTGAGACGCAGCGAGCGCTCTATTTCGGCGGCCCCGGCTTCGGCAATCCCGATCGTGGTGGAGCCATTGCCTGGATCGGAGGGCACGATTTCGCAATGGTCCAGCGCGAATCTCGTGCGCAGGCGCTCGGCCAGATCGAGGCAGCGGCCAATCGGGTGATCGAGCCGGACCTTGATCAGCCCTTCGCTGACCGACAGGGAGACCAGGCGCTGCGCCGACTGGCGGGAAATGCCCATCTTGGCGGCGATTTCTTCCTGGGTATTACCGGCGACATAATAGAGCCAGCCGGCGCGCGCGGCGTCGTCCAGCCGTGTCGTATTGTTGTCCTGTCGCGCCGCCATGAGCTGTCCCCGCCTTTGTCCGCGATTATTCGGATCATGCGCGGGATCGCAAGGATATTTACCGGCCTGGGCGGGAAGATGTGGGAATGGCCATGTTGCTCAGGGCGTTGGAGATGTCGCGCTCGGTATCCTTGAGGTGAAGGCGCATGGCGTCGGCTGCGGCGCGCGCATTGCCGGCGCGGATGGCGTCGAGAATGCGCTGGTGATGGTCGAGTGTGTCGGCAAGGGTGTGGCCGCGATTGGCATGGCCCTGCCGGCTGATCTGAATGCCATTGCGCAAGGGGCCGGCCATGGCTTCGAAAAGATAGCCGAGAATGCGGTTGCCGCTGGCCAGCGCGACGGCCTCGTGAAAGCCCACATCGAAATTGTGAAAGCGGGTTTCGGCGTCGGCATCGCTGGCGGCGGAGGCATCGCGCATGCCTTGCAGTGCATTTTCAATGGCGGCAATGCCGGCGCGGCTGGCGCGTTTGGCGGCGAGCGTCGCCGCTTGCACTTCCAGCGACAGGCGCACTTCGATGAGATCGAACAGGCCTTTGGAATCATTGTGCAGCACGGACAGGAGAAAATCGGCGAAGGCGGCGCCGTCCGGCTCACGCACCATGGCCCGTTTGCCACGCGCCAGTTCGAGCAGGCCCCGACCCGCCAGCAGCTTCATTGCCTCACGAATGGTGAGGCGGCTCACGGCATAGCGGTCAGCCAGTTCCGCCTCGCTGGGCAGATTGGTTCCCGGGGTCATCGTGGTCAGGATCATATCTGCCAGATCATCAGCCACCGCATTGGCGGCGCTGGGCTGATCGGCGCGGATGTCGCCGGTCTGAATGATTTCTCTCCTCAAAGGTATCAGATACCTTTACGTCACTTGTCGCTGTTTTCCAGCTGTTTCGAGTGACGTGCATCATCGCTTTCCTAACCATAGACATGACATAACCTGCCTTGCAACGGGCTTTACATTTTTATTCTAGAATCGAAAAAATGCAGTGGGTCACTAAATCGTACTTTACACGCCTATCTGATTATTTTAGCGTCCGGCCCGTTGGACTGGGAGGGTCCACGACGGCAAAAAGCCGTCCGTACCGGAGGATTTCATGCAGTTCGATCTGGTGATGCGGCCCTGTGCGCCGACCCATCAAGACGCGGCAAGGTCCGCGACTGCGTGAGCTGAGCTACGCCCCCCGTCCAGAAATCATCTCGAATATCAAAGGGAGTCGAGACGTGAAGCTTTTCAAATCGATCATGACCGTGCTGACCGCCGGCGTGCTGGTGTCCACCGCTTCGGCCGCTGTCATGGCGCAGGACAAGGGCCTTGTCGGCGTCGCCATGCCGACGTCATCCTCGCTGCGCTGGATTTCGGACGGCAACGAGCTCAAGACCGCCCTCGAAGGCATGGGCTATTCGGTCGACCTGCAGTTTGCCGAAGACGAAATTCCGAACCAGCTCGCACAGGTCGAAAACATGGTCACCAAGGGCGCCAAGGCGCTGGTGATCGGCTCGATCGACGGCACGACGCTCAGCGCCGTCCTGCAGAATGCTGCCGACCAGGGCGTCAAGGTCATTGCCTATGACCGCCTGATCCGCGACAGCGCCAATGTCGATTACTACACCACCTTCGACAACTTCCAGGTTGGCGTTCTCCAGGCCAGCTCGCTGGTCAAGGGTCTCGAAGACCGCTTCGGCGACGAGAAGCCCTGGAACGTTGAGCTGTTCGGCGGTTCGCCCGACGACAACAATGCGTTCTTCTTCTATGACGGCGCCCTGGCTGTTCTGCAGCCGATGATCGACGCCGGCGACATCGTCATCAAGTCCGGCCAGCAGGGCATGGAACAGGTTGGCACGCTGCGTTGGGACGGTGCGGTTGCACAGGCCCGCATGGATAACATCCTCTCGGCCAACTACTCGGACGGTTCGCGCGTCCATGGCGTGCTCGCTCCCTATGATGGCCTGTCGCGCGGCATCATCTCCTCGCTGCGTGGCGTTGGTTATGGCTCGGGCGACCTCTCCTGGCCGATCATCACCGGCCAGGATGCCGAAGTGCCGTCCGTGAAGGCGATCATCGCCGGCGAACAGTATTCGACCGTGTTCAAGGACACCCGCGAACTGGCTCAGTACACCGCGCAGCTGCTCGACACCGTTCTGTCCGGCCAGGAGCCCGGTGGCCTCGACACCACGACCTATGACAATGGCGTCAAGGTCGTGCCCTCGATCCTGCTGACCCCGTATGAAGTCGACGCGACCAACTACGAAGAGCGCGTGATCGCTTCGGGCTATATCAAGGCCGAAGAACTGCAGTAAGCTGCGGCCAATACCCAAAAGGGGGCCTCGCGGAAACGCGGGGCCCTTTCGGGATTTCCGGAGATGGCAACACGTCCTTGCCGGAAATCTCAAGCTGGGCCCCGGTCTTCGCCGGGGTGACATCGAGTGTATGGAAAGCCCGGTGGCAATGCCGCAGCTTGGGCAATGACAGGGTCCCTCATGACCAAGACCATTCTGGAGATGCGCGGCATCACCAAGACCTTTCCCGGCGTAAAGGCCTTGCAGGACGTCAATCTCGACGTGCAAGAAGGCGAAATTCATGCCATTTGCGGCGAGAACGGGGCCGGCAAGTCCACACTGATGAAGGTGTTGAGCGGGGTCTATCCGCACGGCAGCTATGACGGCCAGATCATCTACAATGGTGAGGAGCAGCATTTTCGCTCCATCCGCGACAGCGAGCACAAGGGCATCGTCATCATCCATCAGGAGCTGGCGCTGGTGCCGCTGCTCTCGATTGCCGAGAACATCTTCCTGGGCAATGAGCAGGCCACGAATGGCGTGATCGACTGGGACGAGACCCGCGACGGCGCGCGCAAGCTGCTGGCCATGGTGGGGCTGCGCGAAGACCCTGACACGCTGGTGACCAATATCGGTGTGGGCAAGCAGCAGCTTGTCGAGATCGCCAAGGCGCTCTCCAAGCAGGTGCAATTGCTCATTCTCGACGAGCCGACCGCTTCCCTCTCCGAAAAGGACAGCCAGGCGCTGCTCGACCTGCTGCTCGAATTCAAGGCGCAGGGCATTACCTCGATCATCATCAGCCACAAGCTGAACGAAATTTCCCGTATTGCCGACCGTGTGACCGTCATCCGCGATGGCAGGACCATCGAGACGATGAATACGGACGACATCACCGAGGACCGCATCATCACCTCGATGGTGGGCCGTTCGCTGGAGGATCGTTATCCGGCCCGCACGCCGCAGGTGGGCGAGGTGGTTTTCGAGGTCAGGAACTGGAATGTGTTCCACCCGCAGCACCGCGAGCGCCAGGTGATCAAGGATGTCAGCATCACCCTGCGCAAGGGTGAGGTTGTGGGCATTGCCGGGCTGATGGGGTCGGGGCGCACCGAATTCGCCATGAGCATTTTCGGCAAGACCTATGGCCAGAAGATTTCCGGCGAGGTCCATCTCAACGGCCAGAAGGTCGATACCGGCACTGTGGACCGGGCGATCCGGCATGGCATTGCCTATGCCACCGAAGACCGCAAGACCTATGGCCTCAACCTGATCGACCATATCAAGAACAATACGACGCTTGCCAATCTGAGGGGTGTGTCCCGCTGGGGCGTGATCGACGATCTCACCGAGATGGACGTGGCCAATGACTACCGGAAAAAGACCAATATCCGCTCCTCCAGCGTCTATCAGGTCACCGGCAATCTGTCGGGCGGCAATCAGCAGAAGGTGGTTCTGAGCAAATGGCTCTATGCCAATCCAGACGTGCTGATTCTGGACGAACCGACCCGCGGCATCGACGTGGGCGCGAAGTATGAAATCTACAGCATCATCAACCAGCTGGCGGCGCAGGGTAAGGCCGTGCTGGTCATCTCTTCTGAAATGCCCGAACTGCTGGGCATTACCGACCGCCTCTATGTAATGAATGAAGGCCGTATCGTGGGTGAAATGCCCACGAGCGATGCGAGCCAGGAAAAGATCATGCGCGCCATCGTGCGGGCTGAAGGAAAGGCATCATGACGACCGAAACTGTACCGACCGGAGCCCCGGCCGATCAGGCCAAGAGCCACGAGCTGACGCTGATCGGCGCATTGCGCGCCAATATGCGCGATTACGGCCTGTTGCTGGCGCTCATCCTCATCATGCTGTTCTTCCAGTATTTCACCAATGGCGTGCTGTTCAAGCCGGTGAACCTGACCAATATCATTCTGCAGAACAGCTATATCATCGTGATGGCGCTGGGCATGCTGCTGGTGATCGTGGCCGGCCATATCGATCTGTCGGTGGGCTCGGTTTCCGGCTTTATCGGGGCGCTTGCCGCCATGCTGATGGTGGGCTGGCGCTTTCCGCCGGAACTGGCGTTTCTGGCCAACCCGATCATTGCGGGCGCCATCTGCCTGGTGGCCGGGGCGGCCATCGGCGCGGCGCAGGGCTATATCATCGCCTATCACAAGGTGCCTGCCTTCATCGTGACGCTGGCCGGCATGCTGATCTTCAAGGGCCTCTCGCTGGCAGTTCTCTCCGGCCGTTCGGTAGGGCCGTTCCCGGCCGAGTTCCAGTTGTTGTCGGCCGGTTTCATCCCCGATGTCATCGGGCCGACGACCATGCCCTGGCTGGCCGAAAACGGGCAGAACGTGGTGTTGCACACGACCACGATGGTGATCGCTCTTATTGCCGTCGTGGCCATCGTTTTCTTCTCGATCCGCACCCGTGCCCGCCGCAAGGCGCGCAGCTATGACGTCGAGCCGTTCAGCCTGTTCGTGATCAAGAATGTGGTCATCGCGGCAATGGTGCTGTTCTTTGCCTATATGCTCGCATCCTATCGCGGCCTGCCCAATGTGCTGGTTGTCATGGCGGTGCTGATCGCCGGCTTCGTCTTCCTGACCAAAAAGCTGACCTTCGGCCGCCGCATCTATGCGCTGGGCGGCAATCTCAAGGCGGCGGCTCTGTCGGGCGTCAAGACCGAGCGCACCACATTCTATATCTTCGCCATCATGGGGGCGCTGGCCGCCCTTGCCGGCATGATCTATGCCGCGCGCCTCAATTCGGCGACGCCGAAGGCGGGGCAGGGGCTGGAACTGGACGTGATCGCGGCCGTGTTCATCGGCGGCGCATCGGCGCTGGGCGGCGTCGGCCAGGTCGCCGGCGCGGTGATCGGCGCCTTCATCATGGGTGTGATGAACAATGGCATGTCGATCATGGGCGTCAATATCGATTGGCAGCAGATGATCAAGGGCGTGGTGCTGCTCGCGGCCGTGTTCTTCGATCTCTACAACAAGAACAAATCGGCCTGATTTTTCTGCCGATGCGATAGCGGCCGCCGGGGTGACCCGGCGGCCTTTTTGTTTGCGTCACCGGGCGGCGACGTCGAGGACCCAGGTGATCCCGAAGCGGTCCGTCAGCATGCCGAAAAGCGGCGCCCAGCCGGACGGGGCGAGCGGCTGGATGATGGCCGCGCCCTCGGCGAGGGCGGCCCAGTAACGGGTCAATTCGTCATTGTCGGTACCGCGCACCGAAACGAATACCGGTGCGATTCCGGCGTCATATGGCCGGGCGGCCGGGACATCATAGGCCATGATGCGAAAGCCTTCGGCGCTCTCAAGCTGGCCGAAGGCGACCAGATCGGCTTCCTCCGGCGGGAAGGACGGATAGGCCTGAGCGTGGGTGGCGATCAGCATCTGGCCGCCGAAGACGGATTGGTAGAAGGCCAGTGCTTCGCGTGCCTGCTGGCGAAAGTTGAGATGGGTGGTGGTCTGGATGCTCATCGGGTTTTCCTTGCCGTTCTGATGACTGGCTTGTAGCGTCTCTCAACTGACAATTTCCGGCAGTTGCACATGGCGCGAGCGGATCGGTTACTGAGGCTGTTGCAGGCCATGAGGGTGATGGCAGCGCCGATCACGGCAGCAAGGCTGGCCGAGGAAACGGATGTCTCCTTGCGCTCGCTTTACCGGGACATTGACAGCCTGAGGGCAGCAGGCGCGCGGATCGAAGGTGAGCGCGGTTACGGCTATCGGCTGATCGAGGACTTTGCGCTGCCGCCGCAGACCTTTGACCGGCTGGAAATCGAGGCCCTGGTCTTGGGGCTGGGCGAGGTCCAGCATCTGGGCGATTCAGAACTGGCGGCGGCAGCGCGTTCGGCTCTGGCCAAGGTCGCGGCGACCCTGCCGGATGAGCGCGAGCAGCAGATGCTGCATGCCATATCGCAGGTTTATCGCCCACAGGCGCGCTACCATCTGAATATCGATATGGCGCTGATCCGCCAAAGCTGCTGGCGGGAGGAGGTCCTGGCGATCCGCTATGCCGATGCCTATGGCACGGTAACCGAGCGGACCATCAGGCCCCTTGCGCTCGCTTACCATCAAAATGTGCTGGCGGTGCTGGCATGGTGCTGCCTGCGTGAGGCTTTTCGCATTTTCCGTGCTGACCGCATAGCGGCCGCCACACGAACCGGGGAGAGTTTTCGTCCGCATCGGGTGGGGTTGCTGCGGACCTATCGGCAGCAATTGGCGCGTGAAGACGCGGAATCTTGACGGCATCACGATGATGTAACTATGTAAGTTATAATTCTGTGAGGGTCAGCCATGGCGAAGAACCATTTCGATGCGCAGGCAGCCGCGGGCTATGCCGAGCGCCCCAAGCGGCAGGTGCCGGGTTTTGAGGGACTGCACCGCATGGTCTCGATGCTGCTGGCGGAGCATGTGCCTGACAATGGGCGGGTGCTGGTGCTGGGTGCCGGCGGGGGGCTGGAACTGAAGGCGCTGGCAGAGGCGCATATGGGCTGGCTTTTCGACGGCGTTGATCCGTCCGCAGATATGCTGGCGCTGGCGAAGGACGTGGTTGGACCGCTGGCCGGGCGGATCGGGTTGCATCTTGGTTATATCGAGGATGCCCCTGAAGGACCGTTCGATGGCGCGGTCAGCCTGCTGACCTTTCATTTCATTGGACGCGAGCAGCGGCTTGAGACCCTGCGGCAATTGAGGCGACGGCTGGCGCCGGGTGCGCCACTGATATTGGCGCATATCAGTTTTTCGCAGAAGGAGCCGGAGCGCTCGCAATGGATTGCCCGGCATGCCGGCTATGCCGAGGGCGTGACGGCCAGCGGCGCGAAGCTGGATAATGCCCTGCACGCCATGGGCTCGCAGCTGACGATCCTCGCGCCGGAGGAAGAAGAAGCCATGCTGGCCGAGGCGGGATTTGCCGATGTCAGCCTGTTTTATGCCGGACTGAGTTTTCGCGGCTGGGTGGCGTATTCGCGTTAGCCGGGGACGTCGCCGCGCCAGCAGGCTTCGATATTGTTGCCATCCGGATCAAGGACGAAGGCGCCGTAATAATCGCCGGCCCCCGCTCGTGGGCCGGGGGCGCCATTGTCTCTGCCGCCATTGGCCAGCGCCGCCTTGTGGAAGGCGTCGACCATGGCCTTGTCCCTGGCGCGGAAGGCAAAGTGCATCTGGTTGAGGCCTGCGCGCGAACCTTCTACCCAATAGGACGGGCGGGTGGTGCCGATCCAGAGATAGGGAATGCGCTCTTGTGCATTTTTGCCCAGAAGGAACGCTTCGGCGCCATTGTCTGCCGTCTGCAAGCCAAGAGCATGGGCGATGGCGTCGTAGAATTTGCGGGCCGTTGCGAGGTCGGTGACGACAATCCCGGTATGATCGAGCATGGGTGATCTCCCACTTGCTGGTCTCAATCAATGTCTGGGCGCGCCGGATGTTCCTTTGGCACCGGTCCACAAATGCGTTCAGCTCTCGATTTCGGCATCGGGGCGGGCGCCCCATTCGGCCCAGGAGCCGTCATAGACCGCGACCGTGTCCGCGCCGGCCTGCTCCAGCGCCAAAGCGAGCGTGACGGCAGTGATTCCAGAGCCGCATGAGGTGATGATGGGCCGGCCGAGATCGACGCCGCGTTCGGCAAAGATCGTGCGCAGGTTTTCCGGGCTCTTGAGCACGCCGTTCTCGCTGAGCAGGCTCACCGGCACATTGAGGCTGCCCGGAATATGGCCTGATCTCAGGCCGGCGCGCGGCTCGGGCGCTTCAGCGTGGAAGCGTGGGGCAGGGCGGGCGTCGATGACCTGGGCGGCGTGGTCGCGGGAACGGGCGGCGACCGTTTCGAAATCGGCTGTGGCTTCGGGATCGAAGCGCGCACGGAACTGGGCCGGATTGCGCCGGACCAATCCTGTCTCGATAGGCCGGCGCTCTGCCCGCCATTTGGGGCCGCCGCCTTCGAGAATGCGCACATCGGATGCACCGAAGGCGCGGAAGGTCCACCAGACGCGCGGGGCACTGAACAGGCCCACTTCGTCATAGACGACGATGGTCATATCTTCAGAAATGCCCAGCGCCCCGACCGCGCGGGCGAAATCGGCGGCAGCAGGCAGCATATGGGGCAGGTCGCTACTGGTGTCGGCAATGCCGTCAATGTCGAAAAACACCGCGCCGGGAATGTGGCCATCGAGATACTCGGCCTGCGCATTGCGGGTGGAGTTCGGCATGTGCCAGCTTGCATCCACGACGACGAGGCCTGGATCGTTCAGATGCTGTGCAAGCCAGGCAGGTGTAACAAAGGGAGAGGACATCGGGTGCTCCGTGGCCACGACCTGCACTTGGTAGCGCCACGCAGACCATCACCGCAAGCGCTATTGCGCCAATGCACCTATGACGTGATCGGGCAGCGGCCCATCAGGCCGGCGCGGGGGCCGAGCTTTCGCGCAAGACCAGCTCGACCGGCCAAAGCTCGCGCACTTCTTCCACCGGCTTGCCGGCAACGATCTGGTTGATCAGCTCGGCAATGCGCGTGCCCGCCTGGCGCATGGAGGAGCGGGTCGTGGACATGGTGGGATACATGTTGTCCGCATTGAGATAGGGGAAAACGTCGTCATGAGCGATCATGGACACGTCCTTGCCCAGTTCCAGCCCGGCCTGGCGGATGGCGCGGAAAATGCCCAGAGCCGTCATCATCGAGCCCGCGAGGAAAGCGGTCGGTCGGGGCCGCTGTTCCAGCATTGACTGGGCCATGCGAAAGGCAATTTCGTCGGTAAAGACCGAATTGACCATCAAACGCGGATCGAAGCGGACGCCGCGCGCAGACAGCGCGGCGAGATAGCCGAGTTCCCGGTGTTCGGAAAAGGTGCGGCCCTTGACGCCATTGAACAGGGCAATGCGTTCATGGCCCAGATCGAGCAGATGGCTTGTTGCCCGCTCAAGCGCGCCCGTATTGTCGATGTCGAGCCAGGCAACCGGCTTGTCGATATTGGTGCGGCCATGAAGCACGAAGGGGATCTTGAGATCGATCAGCAATTCGGCACGTTCGTCCCGCAGCGTGGGTGAGTGCAGCACCACCGCATCGACTTTCTGACTTGCGGCGAGACGCCTATAGGCCGCCAGCTCGTCTTCATAGGAATTGACGGTAGCGACCAGCAGATCGACTTCCTCATGGGCCATGCGCGAGCCGAGCCCGCCGAGAAATTCGCTGGTATGAGGGCCGAATTCATCGACGCCACGCAGGATCATGCCAACGGCACCGGCGCGCCCGGTGGCGAGGCGCAAGGCGCTGGCATTGGGGCGATAGCCCAGCGAGGTTGCGGCTTCCGCCACACGCCTGCGCGTCGCCTCGTTGACTTCGGGATAGCCATTGAGGGCGCGGCTCACAGTGGTCTGCGACAGGCCGAGATGCTCGGCGAGGTCTTTCAGTCTCATGGCGACTTTCGGCCCGCAATGGTTTTGCTCCGGTGTCCCCGCCAGTGATGTGACGTTGCAGAACCGGTTTGCCTTGCCATTAGGGCAGGCGGCGTCCTTTGAACAGGGCTGGCCGCCATCTCCTCCGAAGATCATTCAAAGCGATTTCAAATTTGAAGACAAGAGGGTGAAATCGTTTCAGATTTTTGAGGTGCGTACGTCATTGCGATTTTGTCCAAAATTAACCTCTCTGCGCGCCCGAATTGACTAAGGTGCTGATTTAGAACAGCTAATTATAGTTGCTTCAGATATTTCCTAAAAAATGCCGCATGGGGCGCTTGACAGAAATTGGGCGCTCTGGTTCTTTTTCATTCAAAGCGCTTTAAATTTGACGCCAAACGGATCGGAGCGAGCGCTTTTGACGGGAGGGGGCTTTGGCCAAGCGCGTTGTCGCGTGCGGCTGTTTTGGCGTGCCCTTCCGAACCCAAGAATCTTTCGGGAGGATTTCCTATGACACTGAATAAACTGCTCGTTGCCATGATGGCGAGCGTGACGCTGGTGAGCGCCGGTGGCGCCATCCAGGCGGCCGAGCTTTCCATCGTTTCGGGCGATACCGGCAATGGCCTGGCGTTCCTGCGCAGCCAGCTGGACAAGTTCGAGGCTGAAACCGGCCACACCGTGACCGTGGTTCCGATGCCGTCCTCGACCTCCGACCAGTTCGGCCAGTATCGTCTGTGGCTCGCCGCCGGCAATACCGATATCGACGTCTACCAGACCGACGTGATCTGGGCACCGCAGCTGGCCGACCAGTTCCTCGACCTCACCGAGGCAGCCGCCGATATTGCCGACCAGCACTTCCCCTCGATCATCGAGTCCCAGACCGTGGACGGCAAGCTCGTCGCCCTGCCGGCTTTCACCGACGCCCCGGCACTGTTCTACCGCACCGACCTCTTGGAAAAGTATGGCAAGTCCGTGCCGACCACCTGGACTGAACTTGAAGCAACCGCCCAGGAGATCATGGACGGCGAGCGCGCTGAAGGTAATCAGGACATGTGGGGCTTCGTGTTCCAGGGCAATGCCTATGAAGGCCTGACCTGCGATGCCCTCGAATGGGTCATGTCCAATGGCGGTGGCCAGATCATCGAGGCCGATGGCACCATCTCGATCAATAACGAGAATGCCGCAGCCGCAATCGATCGCGCTGCCGGCTGGGTCGGCACCATCGCCCCCGATGGCGTCCTCGCCTATATGGAAGAAGAAAGCCGCGGCGTCTGGCAGCTGGGCAATTCGGTGTTCATGCGCAACTGGCCCTATGCCTATGCGCTGGGCAATGGCGACGACTCGGCCGTGAAGGACAAGTTCGACGTGGCTCCGCTTCCGGCCGGTGACGGCGAAGGCGCACGCTCGGCGGCAACCCTGGGTGGCTGGAACGTTGCTGTTTCCAAGTACTCGCCCGATCCGGAAGCTGCCATCGAGCTGGCCAAGTTCCTGGCTTCGGCCGAAGTGCAGAAGGAACGCGCGATCAACCAGTCGAACCTGCCGACCATTGAGGCGCTCTATGACGACGCCGATGTGCTGGCCGCTTCGCCCTTCATGGCCAATTGGAAGGAAATCTTCCAGAACGCCGTGCCGCGTCCGTCCGCGCCGACCAAGACCGACTACAACGAGGTCTCCTCGATGTTCTGGAGCGCGGTCCACAACACCCTGTCGGGCAATGGCAGCGCTGCCGAGAATCTCGAAATTCTCGAAGCCGACCTGACCGATCTCAAGGGCAGTGGCTGGTAAGTCCTCGCCAGCCTAGCCAGAACCCCTCCCGGTTTGCCCCGGGAGGGGTTTGTGATCAAGCCACCGGAAAGAAGACGGGATCAACCCGCCACCGGACGCGACCTGCGTGACAAACCCGGCAGGGGGAACAAATGACGACAGAGACAATGTCGGCCGCACAGACGAGGCCAAGACGGGCCGAGCGGTCGGAACTGATGAAGCAGCGCCTGGCGGCGGCCCGCTGGTTTCTCCTGCCCATGATGGCGGCCCTGGCCGTGGTGGCCGGATGGCCGCTGCTGCGCTCGATATGGTTTTCTTTCACCGATGCTTCGCTGACCGATCTCTATGGGTCCGAATTCATCGGCTTCGGCAATTACCTGCGCTGGAGCGTGCTCGAAAGCACGGGCGCGGTGCGCTATCGGGGCCTGCTGGTCGATCCGGCCTGGTGGAATGCAGTGTGGAACACGCTGCGCTTTGCCGTCGTATCGGTCAGCTTCGAAGCCGTGCTCGGCATGATCGTGGCACTGGTGCTCAATGCCGAATTCAAGGGGCGCGGTATCGTGCGCGCCGCCATTCTCATTCCCTGGGCCATTCCCACCATCGTTTCGGCCCGCATGTGGGGCTGGATGCTGAACGACCAGTTCGGCATCATCAACGATGTGCTGCTCAACCTGGGTATCATCAGCCAGAAGATCGCCTGGACGGCGAGCCCCGACACGGCCATGACTGCGGTGCTGATCGTCGATATCTGGAAGACGACGCCGTTCATGGCGCTCTTGATCCTGGCCGGTCTGCAGATGATCCCCAAGGACATCTACGAGGCCGCCGAGATCGACGGGGTGCATCCGATCAAGCAGTTCTTCAAGATCACGCTGCCGCTGGTGCGCCCGGCGCTGATGGTGGCGATCATCTTCCGCCTGCTCGACGCGCTGCGCATTTTCGACCTGATCTATGTGCTGACGCCCAATAGCGTGGCAACCAAGACCATGAGCGTGCTGGCGCGCGAGAACCTCTTCGACTTCGACAATTTCGCCTATGGCTCCGCGATGTCGACGCTGCTGTTCCTGATTATCGCGCTGATGACCATTCTCTATATCTGGCTTGGCCGCGTGCGCTTCGATGGGGGAGACCGCTGATGGGTGCGACCTTCGATCTCTGGAAACTGACCAAGACCGTATTGTTCTACCTGCTGGTCGTGGTGATCGTGGTGGTCTCGGTGTTCCCGTTCTACTACGCGATCATCACCAGCTTCAAAACCGGCACGGACCTGTTCCGTGTCACCTATTGGCCGACCAATATCAGCTTTGCCAATTACGTGCAGGTGTTCACCCAGGGCAGCTTCGTGCAGAACCTGCTGAACTCTGTCTTCGTGGCCAGCGTGACGGTGCTGATGGCGCTGTTCCTGGCGGTGACGGCGGCCTTCGCCCTGTCCCGCGTGCGATTTGCCGGACGCGGATTGCTGCTGATGACGATCCTGGCCGTGTCCATGTTCCCGCAGATCGCGGTGCTGGCGGGCCTGTTCGAGGTCATCCGCATGCTGGGCATCTACAATACGCCCTGGGCGCTGATCTTTTCCTATACGATCTTCACGCTGCCATTCACCGTCTGGGTGCTGACCACCTTCATGCGTGATCTGCCGGTGGAGATCGAGGAAGCGGCGATCGTCGATGGGGCCACGCCCTGGGTGATCATCACCCGCGTGTTCATGCCCCTGATGTGGCCGGCGCTGGTGACGACGGGCCTGCTCGCCTTTATCGGGGCGTGGAACGAGTTCCTGTTCGCGCTCACCTTCACCTCGTCCAACGCGACGCGCACCGTGCCGGTGGCCATCGCGCTGCTCTCGGGCGGGTCTCAGTATGAAATTCCGTGGGGCATCATCATGGCTGCATCGGTGGTGGTCACCGTGCCGCTCGTGGTTCTCGTTCTCATCTTCCAGCGCAAGATCGTATCCGGTCTCACCGCCGGCGGCGTCAAAGGGTAAGACAAATGGCAAGCATAGAGCTTCGTAACGTTCGCAAGGCCTTTGGCTCGGTCGAAGTCATCAAGGGTGTGGACCTGTCGATCAAAAAGGGCGAGTTCATGGTGTTCGTCGGCCCTTCGGGCTGCGGGAAATCAACGCTGCTGCGCCTGATTTCCGGGCTGGAGGACATCACGTCCGGTGACATGCTGTTCGATGGCAAGGTCGTCAATGCGCTGGCGCCGTCCAAGCGCGGCATCGCCATGGTGTTCCAGTCCTATGCGCTTTATCCGCATATGACGGTCTATGAGAACATGGCCTTCGGGCTGACGCTGGAAAAGGGACACGGCAAGGAAGAAATCCAGCGCCGGGTCGAGAAGGCCGCAGACATGCTGCAAATCCGGCAATATCTCGACCGCTTGCCCAAGCAGCTGTCGGGCGGGCAGCGCCAGCGCGTCGCCATCGGGCGGGCGATTACCCGCGATCCGAAGGTGTTCCTGTTCGACGAGCCGCTGTCCAACCTCGATGCGGCCCTGCGCGTGGCGACGCGTATCGAGATCGCCAAGCTGCATGAGGGCATGCATGACGTCACCATGATCTATGTGACGCATGACCAGGTGGAAGCCATGACGCTGGCCGACCGCATCTGCGTGTTGCGCGACGGCATTGTCGAGCAGGTCGGTACCCCCATGGAGCTATACGAAAGGCCCGACAGCATTTTTGTCGCCGGGTTCATCGGCTCCCCCAAGATGAATTTCATCACCGGGGAAAAGGCCGATGCGTTCAGCTGTTCCACTTTGGGCATTCGTGGCGAACATATGCTGGTCCGTCCGGACGGCATCTGGGAAGGCACGGTGATCCACACCGAAAACCTTGGCGCCGACGCCTATGTCTATCTGGAGATGGGCGCGGAAGAGCCCGTGGTGGTGCGGCTCGAAGGGGCGGCGAGTTATCACAGCGGCGATACGCTGCGCGTGTCACCCATTGAGGACAAGATCCACCGCTTCGATGCGGGCGGCAAGCCGATCCGCTGAACAAGTGTTTTTGAGCTGGCGGCGCACAGCATCGCCATCTTGTTGATTCATACTGCTATTCCCCAGAAAGCGGGAACCTCCTTTGCATGAACAGGGGGTTCCCTCTTTTGATGGGAATGGCACTGAGTGTACGCAGCGGCGAACGCCCTTTCCGCCGCTGCAGAATTTGAACTATCGACCGGTCGAGCCGGAAAGCCTGCAACTGTTCGCTGACGCGGACCTTCGGTTCCTGACCCATACTCTAGCTGGAGACTAACATGACTATCCGTACCCTGGTCTGGGGCGAAAACGTTCACGAGCAGAAGAACAAGGTCGTTGCGGAAAACTATCCCAAGGGCATGCACAACCAGATTGCCAGCCTGCTGTCGCAGGACAGCAACCTGTCCATCAAGACCACGACGCTGCAGGAGCCGGAACACGGCCTGACAGACGCGGTGCTGGCCGAAACCGACGTGCTGCTGTGGTGGGGCCATGCGGCCCATGACAAGGTCGACGATGTCGTGGTCAAGCGCGTCATGGAACATGTCTGGCAGGGCATGGGGCTGATCGTGCTGCATTCGGGCCATCACTCGAAGGTCTTCAAGGGCCTGATGGGCGCGCCGGCCAATCTGCACTGGCGCGAGGCGGGCGAGCGCGAGCGGCTTTGGGTGGTTAATCCCGGCCACCCCATCGCCAAGGGCCTGCCGCCCTATTTCGAGCTCGAATACGAAGAAATGTATGGCGAGCCCTTCACCGTGCCAGAGCCGCTGGAAACCGTGTTCGTGTCCTGGTTCCAGGGCGGGGAAGTGTTCCGCAGCGGGCTGACCTATCGCCGTGGCGCCGGCAATATCTTCTATTTCCGTCCGGGCCACGAAACCTACCCGACCTATCACGACGCCAATGTCGGCCAGGTGTTGCGCAATGCGGTCAACTGGGCCTATCAGGGCGACCGCCACGCGCATCTGATGAAGGCGCCGAATACGCCGGTCGGCGAGGCGATCGAGAAGATCGAGGAACGCGGTGCCAAGCTGTCGGCATCTGACCATGCCGGCGAAGTGAAGGCGTAACGGATCTCATTTCTCCGTTTCAGCGTCGTTGCCCGGCTTGTCCGGGCAATCGAACTTCTCAAAGGCGCTGCAAGAAAGATGGATCACCCGGATAGGCCGGGTGATGACGACAATTGAGAATGCGGCCATTTCTCCTGCAGAACTGGCCGTTGGACGTTGCAAGAGGGCCAGGCGCCCAGGGAATAAGACTATGCGGATCCTCATCTTAGGAACCGGCGGCATGGCCAATACGCATGCCAAGCATTTTGCAGCCATCGAAGGGGTAACCCTTGTTGGCGGGGTGGACGTCGATCCGGCGCGGGTCGAGGCGTTCAACGCGGCGCATGGGATCGAGCGCGGTTTCGGCTCGCTCGACGCGGCGCTGGCCTGGGGCGAGTTCGACGCGGTGGCCAATGTCACGCCGGACAGTATCCACCATCCGACGACCATGGCGGCCCTGGCCGGAGGCAAGCATGTGTTCTGTGAAAAGCCGCTGGCCACGGATCATGCCAAGGCCATGGAAATGACAGAGACCGCCGAACGGCTGGGCCTGGTCAACATGGTCAACCTGACCTATCGCAATGTCGCGCAACTGCAGAAGGCGCGCGAGATCGTGATGTCCGGTCAGGTGGGTACGGTCAAGCATTTCGAGGCCAGCTACCTGCAAAGCTGGCTGGTATCTCGGGCCTGGGGCGACTGGCGCACCGAGAGCCAGTGGCTTTGGCGGCTGAGCAAGAAGCACGGCTCCAATGGCGTGCTTGGCGATATCGGCGTGCATATTCTCGACTTCGCCGCCTATGGTGCCGGCAGCGATTTCTCCAAGGTCTTCTGCCGGCTCGAAACCTTCGACAAGGCACCGGGCAATGTGATCGGGGAATATGACCTCGACGCCAATGACAGCTTCGCCATGACGGCGCAGCTGGAAAACGGCGCGCTCGGCGTGATCCATGCGACCCGTTGGGCGACAGGGCATTTCAACGAATTGCGCCTGCGGGTCTATGGCGAAAAAGGCTCGGTGGAAGTGCAGCACCGGCACGACTGGTCCAAGCTCTTTACCTGTCTGGGTGAGGATGTGGAAACCGGCACCTGGACCGAGGTCGAGGTTCCTGCGGTGCCGACCAATTACGAGCGTTTTGTCGAAGCCGTGCGCATGGGCAAGAATCTCGAGCCCAGCTTCCGCCATGCCACCAATATCCAGAAAGTGCTGGACATGGGTACGGTATCGGACAGAGACCGGACGGAACACTCGCTATTCTGAGCGCCTGCTCAGGCAATAAAGCCCCGCTCAGCGGGGCTTTTTCTTGAGCCATGCGGCGATGAGCTGCGGTTGACCAGATAAAGCAGCACCGAACCGTCGGCGTTGGAGCCAGATCCGTCCAGGGTGGTATTGCCTTTGGAACTGGCGGCAAAGGCGCTGCTTTGTCCGCAAGCGCGGACAACAGCGTCAATTGAAAAGGGGGCACGTATGCGCCCCCTTGGCTAATCCATATCTGCGCGTGACCTGAGCGCTGCGATGGCTCAGTCGAGATAGCGGTTGGTGTACCAGTCGGAGACCTCGGGCTCTGCGGTGATCGCGTCTCCCGCAGCGTCAACAAGAGCGCCGGATGCGAACAGAAAATCTCCCAGGTCGGACATCATGGCGTGGTTGAAGCGACCGATCGTGCCATCCTGGGCCATGAGATAGTGCTGCTCGATCATGAGCTGCATGGAGGCTTCAACCAGTTCGCGTTGCGTTGAGAGTTCCGGCGCGGCACCGATCAGGATATCGGCGGCCTCCTGGGGGTTCGCGACGGCATAGGCGTAGCCTGCGCGCGTGGCGCTGACAAAAGCACGGGCGGCGTCCGGACGCTGTTCCAGAAAATCGGCTTCGGCCGCCAGCATGATGGTGTGCTGATCGGGAATGCCGTAGTCGGCATAGCGGAAACTGCCGATTTCGTGTCCTGCCAGATCGTTTTCCACGCCCTGCCAGGTCAGCACTTCGAGCGTAAAGTCGATTTCACCCGCCCGCAGCGCATCATAGACCGAACCGTTGAAAGTTCCGCTCGCATAGGCCGGCACGCCACCATCCTGGGTGATCATGGTGTCGATGATGGCCTTTTCCCAAGTGGTGCCGAAACCGCCATAGGTCTTGTCGGCAAGGTCGCGCGGTCGGGTAATGCCGCTGCCGCCAAAGGCCAACCGCCCGGTTTCGCTCTGGATGACGGCATAGATGCCCACGGCGTCGAGGCCTCTGGCCTTTGCGGTATAGAAATCGAGCACGCCGAAGGCGGCTATGTTTCCCGGTGCCTGACCGAATTCAAACGGGACGATCGTGACGTCGAGCCCGGCCTCGTCATAGAAGCCGAGGGCGTCGGCAACGTAGAGACCCACGAAATTGGTGTTGGGGGTCCAGTCGAGCGTGACAGAGACGGGTTCGGCAGCCTGTGCCGGAACGGCCAGCAGCGTGAGCGTCATGGCAACGCGTTTGAGTTTGGACAGCATGTCTGCATCCTCGATTATGTCGATTGAAAAATCGATCCGGAAGCCTGCAAGGGGTGATGCGCTGGCCTCGGCGATTGCCGAGGGCAAGGCAAAAAGACATGATTTGGCGATGCGTATCCTGCATTCCATCTCGCTCCGCTGGCATTATCCAGATCAGCTAAAGGGTTCGCAGCGCCTGCCGCATCTCAGCTCCCGTTCGGAAGCACCCCTGTGGACGAGGACGGTTTAGCCGCGATGGGGGCGGATGGCAATGGGGCAGGGTATGCCGAATTTTCGCTAGGGATCGGTGCTGCGTGCAACCGGCAGAGGGTCTGGCGACTTATGAGGCTACACCTATCATGGAGCGTCAACATGTCGATCATCTGGGCCATCATCATTGGCTTTTTCGCGGGCCTAATCGCCAAGTGGATTACGCCGGGCGACAACAAGCCTTCCGGCTTCATTCTGACCACGGTGCTGGGGATTGTCGGCTCTGTGCTGGCGACGTGGCTAGGCCAGCAGATCGGCTGGTACAGCGCCGGTGACGGTGCAGGATTCATTGCCTCGGTCGTCGGCGCCGTGATCATCCTGCTGATCTGGGGCCAGCTGGCGCGGCGCGCCTGAGCCGTCCCGAGCGTGGTTGCCCCCGCCCGAAAGCGGGGGCCTTTTCAGATCAGTTCAGGCCAAACATGGTCCTGGCGGCTTCTTCGGCAGCGTCGCCGGCCTGTTTGATCTGCTCTTCGGTCAGCCCGGCATTGCGGGCGGCATCCTCGGCAGCCTTGCGGGCATCGGCAACGTGCTGAAGTTTCTCGGCCTCGGTCAGTTCCAGCGACTGGACCTGCTGCTGCACATTCTCAACGGCCTCTTCCACCGTCATGTCGGTGCCTGGCACCATGGTGTCGGCCGGCACTTCGAGCGTGACTGCTGGCGTTTCGGACGGGGCGGGATCAACCACCGGAGCGGTCTCGGTCTGCGCAGCCGGGGTGGTGGTTTCGGCAGGCTGTTCGGGGGCATTGCCGCAGGCGGCAAGGGTCAGCGTGGCAGCGAGAGTAGCGGCGATTGCGAAAGGCTTCATTTGGGAACTCTGTTGTCAGGGAGGGAGGAATCTCTTCACGAGACGGTGATCGACTGGCTCCCAATCATGTCGAAGTTGCGGCACATTTTCCCTCAGTGCCTTGATTGCAAAAGAAAAGGGGCGCCGAAGCGCCCCTTTGGGAAGACCCTGTTGAGGTCTATTCGATGATGGTGATGCGGCCATCGGTATAGGGGGTGTAGGTGCCGCCCTGCTTGGCGATATAGTCGGCGACGACCTGTTCCAGCGGCGGGCCGAAATCGTAGGCATTGTCGCCTTCGGCGAAGGTGCCGTAGCCATCGCCGCCACCGCGCACGTAGTTATTGGTGACGATCTTGTAGGTTGCCTCTTCGTCGATCGGCACCCATTCGTCACCCTCGCCACGCACCATGACATCGCTGATGCGCTCGCCGGCAGGATTGGCCAGCGTGTAGGAATATTTCAGCCCGGCGACCTGAGCGAAGCGGCCAGCCCCGTTCTCGATGTCGCTCACGCCGTTTTCCAGCGCGTCGATGACGTCAGCGCCCGAGATTTCAACGGTTGCCAGCGTGTTGGAGAAAGGCAGGACGGTGAGCACTTCACCCATGGTGATGTCGCCCGCATCGATGGAGGAGCGAATGCCGCCGCCATTCTGGAAGGCGATGGTCGCACCCTGGTCGGCGACGCGGTCGAGAATAGCGTCGGCCAGCAGGTTGCCCATGGAGCATTCCTGAACGCGGCAGACTTCGCGGCTGCCTTCGAGCGGCTCGGTGGTGGAGCCGATGACTTCGGCCATCAGTTCCTGGATCGGCTCTTCGAGTTCGGCAAGGCGCGTGACATAGGCTTCGTAGGGCTCGACCGAGGCATCCATGATGATCGGGGCGCCTTCGGCGGAAATGACATTGCCCTCATCGTCCCAGGTGACGACCAGGTCGCCCAGATACTTGGCATAGGCGCCAGCGGTGACGACCGGCACTTCCACGCCGTCCGGATTGTTGACGAGAGTGGGGTAGGGGCCGGCCGCGGCTTCGTCGGTATTGGACAAAAGCGTATGGGAATGGCCGCCGACGACAACGTCGATGCCGGCAACATTGGCCGCGATCTGCAGATCCTCGGCATAACCCACATGGGTTACCGCGATGATCTTGTTGATGCCGGCCGCAGTCAACGCGTCGACCTGTGCGCGCAGGCTGGTGATCGTGTCTTCAAATTCGACATTGGGGCCGGGCGAAGAGGTTTCGTCGGTGTCTTCGGCCAGGGCGGAGACGATGCCGACCTGTTCGCCGCCGATGTCGAGCACGAAGGTGCCCGGGATACGGCCTGCCAGAAGCGGTTCATTCTCGACATTGGTATTGCCGGAGATGATCGGGAAAGTGACAGCGTCGAGGAACTTGGCCAGCTCTTCGGGGCCATCGTCGAATTCGTGATTGCCCACGACCATGACGTCGATGCCGAGATCGTTGGCGAATTCGGCGATGATCTCGCTGCGATACTGCGTATAGAACAACGAGCCCTGGAACTGGTCGCCGGCATCAAGCAGGACGACATTCTGACCGTCCAGCTCGGCGCGCTTGGCGCCGATGGCGGTCTTGAGGCGGGCTATGCCGCCAAAGCATTCGCCGGCCGCATCGGCGTCTGGAGCGCAATTGGAATCAGAGCTGGTGATCGGCCCGAAGCGCGAATGGAAATCGTTGATGTGCAGGATGTTGAGCGTGAACTCAGCATAGGCCGCGCTGGAGAAGCCGGCACAGAGCGTAAGCGCGGTGGCGCCCAGCAATAGTTTTTTCATCCCTGTTATCCCTTTGCTTTTTGCGTTCGACACCGCAACCATGCCGGGACGGGCCGGCATGCGCCTGCGTCGCAGCAGAGTTAATCAGCAATTTGTGACGGGCGAAAGTGGACCTTTTGGTCAAATTTCCGCCGCGGGCAGGCCATCGACCCGGTGTGATCGCTGACGGGGTTTCAATACTGATCAAGTAGGGTATTCTCCGCGCCGTTTTGATTTGCGGGGTGATGCAGCATGCGCAGTGCTTTGATCGTTTATGGCGGCTGGGAAGGTCATGACCCGGAGGAATGCGCCGCCATCTATCGCCGCTGGCTGCACGAAGATGGATTTTCGGTGCGGACGGCGACGGAAACCAGTGCGTTTGCCGATCCGTCCATTCACGATCTGTCGCTGATCGTCCCCATCTACACGATGAGCAAGATTGCCAAGGATGAGGTGGAAAACCTCACCAAGGCGGTGCAGAACGGAGTGGGTCTGGCCGGGCACCATGGCGGCATGAGCGACGCTTTCCGCGATGCGGTGGATTACCAGTTCATGGTGGGCGGCCAATGGGTGGCTCATCCGGGCAATATCATCGACTACCAGGTGGACGTGACCAAGCCTGACGATCCGATCATGGCGGGGATCAAGTCATTCCCCTATACGTCGGAGCAGTATTACATGCATGTCGATCCCTCGATCGAGGTGCTGGCGACGACGACCTTTACCGGCGAGCATGCCTCCTGGATCGACGGCGTGGTGATGCCGGTGGCCTGGAAGCGTCATCATGGCAAGGGCCGGGTGTTCCACATGACGCTGGGCCATTCGGTCAAGGAATTCGACAACCCCAATATGGCGACCATCCTGCGGCGTGGCATGAACTGGGCGGCGCGCGACGAGGCCTAAGCGCGCCCGGCACACGAAGTTCTTATCGGGCTTGAAGAATTCTGCGGGAACCTCGGGGGAAGGGGGCTGTTTGGCTCCTGTACCCTAGAGGAGCCCCTTTGATGAAAACCTTCCCCGTCGCCAGCACGGCACTCGCCGCCCTTGCCTTCGCATTGCCGGTTCATGCGCAGGAAACGACACCATTCAGCCTGCCCGAACTCGGCTATGAGTATGATGCGCTCGAACCGGTAATCGATGCGCAAACAATGGAATTGCACCACAGCAAGCACCATCAGTCGTTTATCGACAATCTCAATAACGCGGTGGCAGACGGCACGATTTCTGCCAATGCCAGCGTGGAGGAGCTGGTTGCATCGGCCAGCGAGCAACCGACCGGCGTGCGCAATTCAGCGGGCGGGCACTGGAACCACACATTCTTCTGGGAAATCATCGGTCCTGCCGACCAGTCGGGTGAGCCCAGCGAGGACTTCGCCGCCGCAATCGATGCCGTCTATGGTTCGATGGACGAATTCAAAGCCGCATTTGAAGAAGCTGGCGCGGGCCGCTTCGGTTCCGGCTGGGTCTGGCTGGTGGTTACAGACGCGGGACAACTCGAAATCACCACGACCCCGAACCAGGACAATCCGCTGATGGATCTGGCCGAAGTGCAGGGCACGCCGGTTCTGGGCAATGACGTGTGGGAACACGCCTATTACCTGACCTACAATAATCGCCGCGCGGAATATCTTTCCAGCTGGTGGGATGTGGTGAACTGGGATGAAGTGTCCGATCGCTACGCGGCGGCACTGGCCGAGTAAGCATGATGACTGTTTGACCTTAGGACGCTGCAGCTTTCGCTGCGGCGTCCTTTTGTTGGCGGGCCGGCTACCAGCGCAGGACGAGCCGGCCCAGAGCGGCCCCGAGCAGGGCCGTCATCATGATGCCGAGAGTGTACCAGACGGCCATGAACATCATGCCGGTTTCCCCGCAATAGAAGGCATAGGCCCAGGCGCCGAAACCGCCGGCGACCAGCCCGGCGGCAAAACCGGCCAATGCGGCCGAGCGCGGGGCCGCCTTGCGCAGGGCCGCGAGCAGCGCAAAAAGGATCGGTGCGCCGGTGAGGGTGATCAGCCAGGGGCAGACCATGGCCGTGCCGCCCATAAGCGCCGGCATGGCCCAATCGTCAGCCATCCATGACATTGTGCCCAGCGAGAGCGCGAGCACGACAAGCAGGGCGGCGCCCGCAAGCGGCCAGAGGATGCGCCCATCGGGCCGCGCCAGAACGGGCATGGCGGCGAGGCCCAGCATGCCGAAGGCGAGCGTATAGCCGGCCTTGACCCAGAACATGGGGCTGCCGAAAGCAGCACCGAAGGGGCGTCCGATGGCCGTGAGCAAAATGGCGCCGCCAATGCAGGTGATGACGATGCCGATGATGAGCGCAAACGCCAGACGTCGCTCCATGGCGCGCGGCGGGGTGGGCTTGAGATCGGATGCGAGACGGTCGATGAGATCATTTGTCATCTGTCGCCTCCTGCAAAGCGGTGCATCAGGGATTTGAGCCCGCGGTGAATGCTCACCTTGGCGGCGGTCTCGCTTATGTTATGGCGGGCGGCGGCTTCTGCGATGCTGACGCCCTCGATGCGGGTCTGGCGGATGAGGTCGGCGGTGCGATCGTGGACGTGCGCCAAGGCGATGTCCACGTCGTGCCGATCTGCGCTGTGACCGCTTTCATCCACTGCAAAAACAGGCGCGTCATCTTCGAGAGGGATCGTTGGGCGAATGGAATAACGGCGGATATGGTCGACGAACTTGTGGTGCGCTACGGCGTGAAGCCAGGCGGTGAAGGGGCGGTTCCGGTCATAGGTCGCGCGCCGCGTGTGTATTGCGAGCAAGGTTTCCTGCACGAGATCCTCCGCATGGGCGGCATGGGCCGGGCTGAGGCGGCGGGCAAACCAGGGCTGAAGATAGCGAGTGAGCTCCGACAATAGGCTTCTATAGGCTACCGCGTCGCCGTCCAGCGCCGCGAGCATCATTGCGCGCATCCGTTCTTCAGTGGCATCTGCCTGCATCACCAGCCCATTCGCTTGCGGTATGGGAAAGGTTACATGGGTGGATGAAAAAAGCGATCATGGAACACGGCTGCGTGAAGCCGTAACCAGACTGAGGGCGCGCGCGAATTGGCTTGCATGAACCGCTGGCAATGGGCCGCGGTCGTTAAGGGAGCCTGATCATGTCCACCAAATTTCTCGCAATCTCCACACTGACTGCCCTGCTGATGACGCTGGGTGGCGTCGCCCAGGCGCAGGACGCCATGGCTGCCGACCCGATGATGGACAGTATGGGCGGCGACAGCATGATGGCCACGATGAGCGAGGACGACCTCGCCACCTGCGTCGCGCAGGCCAAGGCCATCACCTTCGCTGATGTTGCCATGGTGGCCGAGAAAGCCTGCCACGACCTGCACAATGGGCACGGTGCGATGGGCGGCGATGCCATGGGCGGCGATTCAATGATGTCCGCGCAGTAAAGTTGTCGTGACGGCGGCCATCTGCGCAATATGATGCAACGTTATGAGTGCAGGTGGTCGCGACGTTTGGATGGGGAGGGAATGATGACAGAGCGGGATATAGCGCCGCCTCAACGTGGCCCACTGGTCTATCGCCAATCCATCTGGACCCGGGCGACCCATTGGATATGGGCGATCTGCCTGTTCTTTCTGCTGCTTTCGGGGCTGCAAATCTTCAACGCTCATCCCGCGCTGTATATCGGGCAGGAGAGCGGCTTTGAATATGACAATGCGGTGCTGCGGATCGGTGCGGTCAATACGCCCGATGGACCGCGCGGGCGCACGACCCTGTTCGGCCAGACTTATGACACGACGGGGGTTCTGGGCATGAGCGGGCCGGAGGCCAACCCGAGCTACATCGCATTTCCAAGCGCGGTGACTATTCCATCCTTCCGCGATCTGGCGACCGGACGGGTCGTGCATTTCTTTTTTGGCTGGATTTTCGTCGGTGCGCTATTCGTCTGGTTTCTCGCCAGCTTCATCAACGGCCATTTGCGGCGGGATATTCTGCCCAAGGGCAGCGACATTAGGGGCCTGCCGCGTGACGCGCTGGATCACGCGCGGTTTCGCCTGCATCACGGGCGGGTCTATTCGCCGCTGCAGAAGCTCAGCTATTTCACGGTCTTCTTCATCCTGTTTCCGCTGATCATTCTTACCGGGCTGACCATGAGCCCGGGCATGGATGCGGCCTGGCCCTGGCTGCTGGATGTGTTCGGCGGCCGGCAGACGGCGCGCACCATCCATTTCGTGGTCATGGTTCTGCTAGTGCTGTTTTTCATCGTCCATATCGCCATGGTGCTGCTGGCCGGGCCGCTCAACGAGCTGCGCTCGATGATCACCGGCTGGTATCGCACCAGTCCAGGCACACCGACCGAACAGGGAGACAAGCCATGAGCCGGCTGATCGTCAATCGCAGGCGCTTCCTTCTCGGCTCGGCCGCGGCCGGTTCCGGGCTTGTCCTATCGGGCTGCAACCAGTTCGACTTTCTGGCGCAGCGCGGCAATCCGGTACGTGAGGTGATGGAGCAGGCCAATGTGCTGACCTATTCGGCACAACGCGCGCTGATCGGGGATCAGGTTCTGGCGCGGGAATATTCCCAAAGCGAGATCCGGCAGGGCATGAAGCCGAATGGCTCCACCGAGCCGACAACCTCGGAATATATGTTCCTGCGGCAGGCCAATTTCGAGCCATACCGGCTGACCATCAAGGGGATGGTGGACCGCGAGGTGAGCTTTTCACTGGCTGAACTGCGCAATATGCCGGCGCGGACACAGATCACGCGGCATGATTGCGTCGAGGGCTGGAGCTGCATCGCCAAATGGACCGGCACGCCACTGGGGCCGGTGCTGGACCAGGCCGGGGTAAAGCCCGGCGCGCGCTTTGCCGTCTATCATTGCTTTGACAATATCCAGCGCACGCTGAGCGGTGACATCCTCTACTATACGAGTTCGGACCTCGTGGACGCCTACCATCCGCAATCCATCCTTGCCTATGGGCTCAACGATGAGGTTCTTCCGGTCAGCAATGGCGCACCGGTTCGGCTGCGGGTGGAGCGGGCGCTGGGCTACAAGCAGCCCAAATATCTGCACACGATTGAACTGGTGGACGATCTCAGCCCGTTCGGTGGTGGAAAGGGCGGCTATTGGGAAGACAATGGCTATGACTGGTATGGCGGGATCTGACGTCTGGCGGGTTGGCATTCCACCCTTGCACCCACCGCGCTTGCCTTTTTCCCTCATCTCCCCCATATGTGCGTGACGTCGCGGCAGAATGACCGTCGATGGACTTCTCTTCTTACTTACGCGGTGAGCGGCGGAGTCGACCCGGATACCTAGATCGCCAGGGGCGACCGGTCCGGGTTTGAGCCAGCACCCGCGCGATAATCCCTATCGCCCGATTGCAATATAGAAGACGCGCTCGCTGCCAAGGCAGCTGGGCGCAAGCGCTTTTGAGCGCATATGAAAGACAAGAGTTTGAACGATTTCATTTCGCTCGGCCTACCGACACTTCTCACCGACAGCCTGACGGCCGGCGGTTTCACCGAGCCCACAAAAATCCAGACCCAGGCTATTCCCAAGCTGCTCGAAGGCCGGGACATGCTGGGCATTGCGCAGACCGGTTCGGGCAAGACGGCAGCCTTTGGCCTGCCGATCCTCGCCGGAATCATGGGTCTTACGGGCCGTCCGCGCCCGATGACGACGCGCGCGCTGATCCTGGCGCCGACGCGCGAGCTGGCCGTGCAGATCGAAGAAAACCTGCGCAAGTTTGCCGGCTCCAAGATGAAGCTCGATACCGTGCTCGTTCTGGGCGGCGTGTCGCGCTACCACCAGGTCGGCAAGATCGCCAAGGGCGTCGATGTGGTTGTCGCAACGCCGGGCCGCCTCAAGGACCTGATGGACGACAACAAGATCCGTCTCAACGAGACGCGCTGGCTGGTGCTGGACGAGGCTGACCGCATGCTCGATATGGGCTTCATCGCCCCGGTGCGCGCCATTGCCAAGCAGATCGGCCTGCGCCGCCAGACCATGCTGTTCTCGGCAACCATGGCGGCAGAGGTCGAAGACCTCGCCAAGACGCTGCTGAAAGAGCCGATCAAGGTCGAGGCCGCGCCGCAGGGCTCCACCGTGGTCAAGATCGACCAGCGCGTGATCATGTCGGGCTCCAAGGCCAAGCGTGGCGTGCTCAACGACCTGCTGGCCGACGAAAAGGAAGGCATGGAGCGCGTGATCATTTTCTCGCGCACCAAGCATGGCGCCGATCGCGTGGCCAAGAACCTCGCCATTGACGGACATGAGGCGGCGGCCATCCATGGCAACAAGAGCCAGAATGCGCGGCAGGCGGCGCTCAAGGGCTTTGCCTCCGGCTCGGTCCGCATTCTGGTGGCCACCGATATTGCGGCGCGCGGCATCGATGTGCAGGGCATCACCCATGTGGTGAACTACGAGCTGCCGGATGATCCCGAAAACTATGTCCACCGCATCGGCCGGACCGGCCGCAATGGCGCCTCGGGCATTGCCATCACGTTGTGCGACGGCACGGAAAAGAGCAAGCTGCGCGATGTGGAGCGGCTGATCCGCCGCACGCTGCCGGTTTCGGGCGACGTCAACCTGGTGGAAGAGGCCGCGGTGACTCATAAGGGCCGTAACAATGCCGGGGCACCGGCAGGTGTGCGGACAGCACGTAATCCCAAGCAGAATGCGCGCAAGTTCAATTCGCCGCGTCCCGGCGGCGAGCGCACCAAGGGTGGGGCTCCTGCAGCGAATGGCGAGCGCGCCAACCATGGCGTGGCCAAGGCGGTGCGCCGGGATTCTGAAACCGGCAAGGTTGTCGGTGCAAAGCCGAATGGCGGCAAGCCGCGCTGGACCAAGGGGCAGCGCGACGCCGGCAAGGCGCGGCGCGCGGCGGCGAACTGAATGAAAAAGGGCGGCCTTGGGGCCGCCCTTTTTGCCTCTAGGCCACAGAGGCCAGATAGAGAATATCGCGGGTCGTGCTGGCCTTGGTCGTCGAGCCCGGCGCGAGCCGGTCGAGAAAGCCGACAGCCCAGTCATCGACATTATAGGCCCGCGCTGCCTGCATAAGGGACTGCCAGCGTTGCCGGCGTTCTTCCAGCGGCATATCGAGTGCAATGCGCAGGGCTTCTGCTGTTTCGTCCGTGTCGAATGGATTGACCAGCAATGCTTCGGGGAAAATCTCCGCCGCTCCGGCGAAACGCGACAGGACCAGCACGCCGGGATCGGCTGGGTCCTGGGAGCCGACATATTCGTGCGCAACCAGGTTCATACCGTCACGCAACGGGGTGACGAGACCGACGCGGGCCAGGCGATAGAGCCCGGCCAGGCTGGGCTGGCCATAGGCGCGCTTTACATAGGTCAGCGGCTGCCAGTCCGGCTCGGCGAAATGGCCCATGACGCGGCCGCACATGGCGTCCAATGTGTCGCTGGTCTCCTGATATTCCTTGATGCTGTCGCGCGAGGGCGGCGCCACCTGCAACAAGTGGACCGAGCGGCGCAGGCGGGCATTGTTGGCCAGCAGCTTTTCATAGGCTTCCACGCGCTGCGGCAGGCCCTTGGAATAATCGAGCCGGTCAACCCCGAGAATAAGGCGTTGATCACCCAAAGCGCGCTTCATGCGATGGATCATCTTGGTGCCGGCGGGGCTTGTGGCGAGGCGCGCAAAGGCATCGGGGTCCGAGCCGATCGGAAAGGCTTCCACCTCCGTCCGGCTGAAATCGATGATCTCGCTGCGATGATTGCCGAAGGTGGAGGGCATCTGGTGCTCGGCAAATTCGGTGAAGGCGGAGACATCGCGCTTGGCCTGCATGCCGACGAGATCGTAGCGCGAGAGGTCGCGCATCAATTCCTCATGGTGCGGAATGGCATAGAGCGCGTCGGCAGTCGGGAACGGGATATGCAGGTAGAACCCGATCCGGTTGCGCGCGCCCAGATTGCGCAATTCTGCGGCTAGGGGGATGAGGTGATAATCATGCACCCAGATGATGTCGTCGGGTTCGAGCAAGGCCAGCAATGAGCGCGCGAATTGCTGATTTACCCGCCGATAGCCCTCGTACCAGTGGCTTTCGATGGTGGCGAGATCGAGCCGCAGGTGGAAACTGGGCCAGAGAATGGAATTGGAAAAACCGGCATAATAGGCGTGGTGATCGTCGCGGGTCAGATCGATCTGAGCGACTTTGAGCCCATCAATGTCTTCGATGCGCGCTTCGGGCGCGGGCTGCTCGGCCAGCTTGCCGGACCAACCGAACCAAAAACCTTCGCGTTCGCTCAGTACCTTGCGCAGGGCGACGGCAAGCCCGCCGGCAGCGGGGCCCTTGCCGGGCGTGCGATTGGATACAATGACGATGCGACTCATGGGGTTTCTGGCTCCTTTATTGATCAAGAACAGGCCGGGCATTGCTGCCCGGCAGGTCAGTGGGCGGCGTCGACAAGGCGCGGCCCGTCTTGCGGGTCGATCTGGGCGAGGTCGCCCAGCCCGCGCAGCAGCGCATAGACTGATGGAATATCGGCAATGCGCATGCGCGCGGCGGTTTCGCCCGATCCAAGTTTGATGCCGATGCCTCCGAGTTCCTGCGCGGCGCGGAAACCGTCTTCATCGGTGCGGTCGTCGCCGATGAAAATCGGCGTGCGCCCGGCAAAGGGCTCTTCCTGCATGAAGGCGCGCAGGGCAGCGCCCTTGTCGAAGCCCACGGGCCGGGCTTCCAGAACCATCTTGCCGGGGACGAGCGTGAATTGGGGATGATCGGCCAGCGCTTCCTGCATGGCCAGATGCACCGCACCTTCCATGTCCGGCGCCTGGCGGAAGTGCATTGCCACTGCACCATCCTTGGCCTCGACCAGCAGGCCCGGATTGGCCACGGCGAGGGCGGAAAGCACATTGGCAATGGCGTCTGCGCCCTCGGAAATCGCCTGGTCAACGGGCTCGAATGTGCCATCTGCGCGGCGGCGCTGGGCACCATGAGCGCCGGCTATCGGCAATTGCAGGGGCGACAGATAGCGGTCGATGTCGGCGATTTCGCGCCCCGTCAACACGGCGAACGCATTGTCGAAATCATGCAGGGCACGATCGATGCGCTCGGTCAATTCCGAGGGAATATCAATGGCGTCGGGCGTTTCGGCGATCTCGACAAGGGTACCGTCGAAGTCGGTGAAGATGGCGAGCGCAGGAATTGGGCCGCCGGAATGGGCAATGGGATCGGGCATGGCGACTTCCTTGGTTACATTCACAGCCTGCAAATGCAACGCGGGTCCGCCCAAAAGGTTCGGTCGGCATGGCAGACATGCGCCAGACGGGATTTATGAATGGCGTGTTAATGGCGTATTCGAGAGGCGTTCACACCGGGACAGGCAGGTTGGCGCCACGCTGACCACATCAGCGAGGCATCACCATGTCGGGGTTGAAATCCTTGTCCCAGTTCCTGCTTGCCGCGCTGTTCGCGCTTGCCATCAGCTTTCTGACCTTCGCTGCGTCCTTCGCCGAGGTGCCGCAAAGCACCTATATGCCCATCGCCCTGTCGGGCGAATAGGCGCGGTCTTTCTCGCGCTCAGTCCTGGCGCACCAGCCCGATGAGCGGGATGCCGGCGGCGTCGAGCAGGCGCAGGCCGTTGCCCTCCAACTGAAAGCCGGATACGGCGGCGAGCGCGGTAAAATAGGCATCTTCCTGTTGCATGATGTTGGGGGCGCAAGCCATCCGGGTTGCCGCGGCGGGACCAAAGGAAATGGTGGTCAGGGTGAGGCTGGTTTCGGCAAAGTAGTTGTTGCAGCCGCCATGTCCGCTGGCGCGCAGGTCACCAGCGATGGACAGTGTCGGTGGGCGAGGGCCAGTTGCTGGCCGACCGCCAATGCTGGTCACCGTCCAGACGATATCGGTGATTTCGGGCAGGGTGGGAAGCGGCGGTTCCGGATTATAGGGCATGGACTGGACGACGATTTCGACCGGCCGACTGGTTTGTGGCGAGACAGGAGCGGGCTGGCTGTTGCGGAACAGCACGCGGTTGCCGCTGCGGATTTCCGCCAGCAGGCCGTAATTTCCGTCCGCCGGTTTGCGATGCAGGTTGAGTGAGAATGCCAGCGGCACCTGGCCCTTGGCGGGAATGCTGGCCGATGCGCCGGCAACCGGCGCGCCAGAGGGCAAAGTGACCAGCGATATGCGCAATTGCGCATTTGCCGGCAGAGCAATGCGCTCGAGATAGGTGACGGTTCCCGACAGGGTGACGCCTTCGGCAAGAGCGGGCGCGGCCATGAGCACAAATGCCAGGATGATACGGACCAGTCCGGATACAGACACGGCTTCCTCCCTCTATTGGTAGCCAAACTATCGCAGCCAGCAAATTGTTGCGAGGGGCGGGCATGAACAGCGTAAAGATCGCTCCTAGCCTTCGACCCGCCATGGCAGGTCGAAATGATGTTCCTCAAGGTTGTTGCCGTCACCGCCCCGATCAACCACAAGAAAATCGCTCTCCTGTTCCAGAACGGTCAGCACCCCATGCCAAGTGTTCATGGCGATATTGACGCCCTGGCCCAAGGCGGGGCGGAAAGCCCGCAGGCGGGCCGGCGTGCCGGCATCGTCTTCGGCGACAATCACCAGCCATGAATGCGCGCCCAGCGGATAGAAGGCCTGACTGCCCAGCGGATGGCGTTCGACCAGTTTCAAATCGAGTGGCAGCGCATATGGCTGGCCCCGAAAGATCGAGATCAGGGGCCGGGGATGAACACCGCCAAGTTCGACGCGCGCCAGATCATGATAGCGCTCGGTCATGCCGTTATTGATGGGATAATGATGCGCCCCCTCAAGCTGAATGACCTGCCCGAATGGCGCGAAGGCTTCCTGCGTCAGTGGCTCGATGCTGATCGTGCGTTCGCTCATGGCTCAGAAGGGCAGCTTGGCGTGGCGGTTGACGTCCTTGTAGAGGAGGTAGCGGAAGCGCGCCGGCCCGGCATAGCAGGCCTGAGGACAGAAGGCGCGTAGCCACATGAAGTCGCCAGCCTCCACTTCCACCCAGTCGCGGTTCAGCCGATAGACGGCCTTGCCCTCAAGCACATAAAGCCCGTGTTCCATGACATGGGTTTCCTCGAAGGGGATAACCGCTCCCGGCTCCAGGGTGACGATATTGATGTGCATGTCGTGGCGAAGGTCGGTGGGCTCGACGAAGCGGGTTGTGCCCCATGTGTTGTTGGTGTCGGGCATCCAGCGGATGGGTTCATCCTGCTCATTGGCGACGAAGGCCTCGGGCAATGCAATGCCATCAACCGCTTCGTAGCGTTTGCGTATCCAATGGAAGCGGACAGGGGCGGTGGATTTATTGACCAGGCTCCAGGCGCAAGCGGGTGGCAGGAAGGCGTAGCCGCCTTCCTTGAGCAGATGGGTCTTGCCTTCGATGGTCAGCGTCACCTGGCCCTCGACCACAAAGAGCACGCCCTCGGCCTCGCTATTGGGCTCCGGCCGCTCGCTGCCGCCGCCCGGAAACACCTCAACGATATATTGCGAGAAGGTCTCGGCAAAACCGCTGAGCGGGCGGGCAATGATCCAAGCGCGGCTATCGCGCCAATGAGGCAGGTACGAGGTGACGATGTCACGCATCACGCCACGGGGGATCAGCGCATAGGCTTCGGTGAACACCGCGCGGCCGGTATGCAGGGACATCTGGCCGGGCAGGCCGGCGGTTGGAGAAGCGTAGGTGGAGGCCATGGACTCGCTTGTCGAATAAGAGGGCGGCAACATGACCGCCCTCAATTTCTAAAGGATAGCCCCAAGGCTTGGCTAGACCGGGTAGCGCAGGATTGCGGCAAGATCGCCGCCATGAGGCATGTCCTCGCGTCGAACCGCCATGACAGTGGCCCCAGAGGCCAGAGCCCGGCCGGCGATCTCATCGACAATTCCGTAGTCGATGGCGTCCGGTGTCTCGGAGAACGTTACGGCCCCGGTCTCCTCATCGACCAGACCATGGACGGTGTTGTCGATGTCGACCAGCAATGTGTCGATGGCACCGAAGGTGGCGGCGCGGGCTGCATCGGAAAGGTCCGTGGTTGCCCGGTTCTGCCCGGCGCGATTGTCAAACAGATCGGAGAAATCCTTGAGCTTGCGGGCATAGCGTGCGTCGAGGACCTTGCGCGTCGCATCGGCCAGTTCGGATTCAGTAAGACGATCCGGGCTGCCGGCGATGATGTCGGGCTCGAAGTCGAGGCCGCTGACCGAGCGGACGAGCGAGGCCACCGGCTCGGTGGCCGCAAGAATAAGCGGCAGGTCCTGACCTGACAGGACCGGGCGCAAGGCGCTGTCGATGCGGCGGATATATTTTGCAAGCTGCACCTTCTGGCCTTCCGAGCCATGAATGCGCCGGCTGTGCGATCGATCGTTGATCGTGGATTTGTTGACCGCGTCGGCGGCGCCACTGGGCAAGTCCGGTACATTGACCGCGCTGGCGGGCAGGTCGGCAGCGACTTCGACCAGCCGCACGGCATTTTCCGAAATGGCCAGAACATGAGCGGCGTTGCGGAAGGTGACGGCACGCAGCAGCGGCTTCAAATGAAAGCGGTCCGAGACTTCGACCATGTCGGTCAGCCGATTGGCGAGGCGAAAGGTGCGAATACTGTCGGGTGTCGCAAAAACCGCCAGGCTATGGGCCTGGTGACGCCAGAAGTCGTCGTCGTCGGAGAGGTCGTCCAGTTCCTCGATGAGGCTGGCGAGGCGGCGTTTATCGGGACCGGAATCGGCCAGTTGGGCGAGCGCTTCCTTGCCCAGATTGCCGAAGGTAATCCTGCTTTTTTCGATATCCTGAGTGAGAGGCGTGGTTTCGAGATAGAGCGAAATACAGGCTTCGTCGCGCATTGCCCGCAGGGTGTTGAGGTCCTTGTGGGTGGGAATATCGACATAAAGCATACGGTCATTGTCCTTTCTTCACGGGCTCGTGTTGAAAGGCTAACGGCGTGGCAGAGCTGGGGTTGCCCCACCTGGCGCGGTGGTTTCTGACATTGCCGTGATCAGCCGGCAGGCTCTTCGACCGCTTGCTTGAGCCGGGCCAGCATGCTTGCCGCATAGGCTGCGTATGGCCCGATCCAGCGTTCATGAATGGCGTGGACGGGCAGGGCGTCGAGATGGTTCCAGCGCTCGCGCCCACGCTTTTCGGCATGGATCAGCCCTGCCTCTTCCAGCACACCCAGATGCTGCATGATGGTGCAACGGTCGAGCTCGGGAAACTGGTCACACAGCATGCCGGTGGTCCTGGGCTCCGTCTTGAGCTGATCGAGAATGCGCCGCCGTACGCGATGGCTCAAAGCCTTGAAAATCAGGTCATCTGCATCGTCGTTTGACATGTTATAGTTTTATAACATATTCTGCATCCGGTCAAGCAGAGGAGACCAGAATGGCTTATGAGTTCACGGTTGGCGGCCGCATCGCCAAGCCTGTGCATGAGGTGTTCGAGGCGGTGGCCGATCCGGCCAAACTGTCCGGCTATTTCGCCACCGGCGGTGCTGAGGGGCGGCTGGAAACGGGCGCGGTGGTGACTTGGGACTTCCATGACTTTCCCGGCGCTTTTCCGGTTCATGTTGTGGACGTCGTCCCAGACCAAAAGATCGTGCTGCGCTGGGAAGCGCCGGAGGACGGTGATCCGTCTGGCACCTACCAGACGACCGTGACCATGACCTTCGAGGCGCTGGAAGATGGACGGACGCGCGTCGCCATTCACGAGGCCGGCTGGCGTGAAAACGAGGCGGGTCAGAAAGCCTCTTATGGCAATTGCGAAGGCTGGACCGGCATGCTGGCTGCCATGAAGGCCTATCTCGAATATGGGGTCAATCTGCGAGAGGGCTTTTACAAATGAGCACTGTTACGGCTCGGGCGCGGCATGCCTTTCCCCGGCTTTCGGCGGGGCAGGTCTATGCGGCATGGACACAGCCTGAGCTGGTGCGCCAATGTATGAGCCTGCAGTTGCAGGGCAAGGACCCCGCCATTGCCCTGAGGCGGGTAGAGATCGATCCGGTCGTGGGCGGCAAGTTCGTGTTTTCCGATAGCCGCGAGGGTTCGGAGGCCTGGGGCTATTACAGGGCTTTGGAGCGTCCGGGGCGGATCGTCTTTTCGTGGTTCGTCAGCCCCGAGGAAGAAGAAGAGGACAATTCCACGGTGACCCTCGAGATAATGCCCGAGGGTGCCGGTTGCGTGGTCGCCGCCAGCCACGAGATGAGCGATGAATGGGCGGATTATATCGCACAGACCGCAGAGGCCTGGCGCTCCATGCTGGAGGCAATCGAGACGGCGTTAAGCGGGCGGTAGGGTTACCAAATTTCAATGATCGGCGCTCATGATCGCCATCATGAACAGCCTTTCTCAGCATATCGGCTCAGCGCGGCCGAACTGGATGCAGCATCACCTGCCATGGCTGGCTGTGCTGGCGTTCCTGTTCGGGCTGTCGCGCGACGAAACTTCCGCCCGCGACAGTTCCGATAGTGGCTAAGGCAGAATGGCCTTGAGCCTGACGAAGGCGATGCGTTCGACCTGTGCGCAGGCGGTGGCGAATTCTTCTTCCACAGCATTGGCAAGACGGCGCTCGAAATTGTCGAGGATCGACGCCTTGGTGTGATCGCGCACGGCGATGATGAATGGAAAGCCGAACTTTTCGATATAGGCAGTGTTCAGCGCGGTGAATTTTTCGCGCTCGCCATCGGTCAGGGCATCGAGCCCGGCGGAAGCCTGTTCGGCCGTGGAGTCTGCGGTCAGCCTTTTGGCCGCCGCCAACTTTCCCGCAAGGTCGGGGTGAGCGCGAAGAACCTCAAGCCGTTCTGCCTCGCTGGCCATGCGGAATTGAGTGCGCAATGCGAAATGCAGGCCGATGGCATTGTCATTGGCCGGGCCCATTTCTGCGTCCCATGCCCGCTCGGCGATCCAGGCGGAATGCTCGAAGATCGAGCCATAGCGCTTAACGAACTCGTCCTTGCCGAGCTGGCTGGGCACTACTTCGGGGGCAATATAGGGGTGTTGCTTTGCCCAGTGCTCGGCAATGGCGAGGCGGGTGGGCACCCAGACCTTGTCAAAGGTCTTGATATAGTCGACGAACTTTTTCAGGCCCTGATAGCGGCCCGGCTGCCCGACGAGGCGGCAATGGAGGCCGATGGACATCATTTTGGGCGCGCCGGCCTGCCCTTCGGCATAGAGACAGTCGAAACTGTCCTTGAGGAAGGTGAAATATTCCTCGCCATTGTCAAAGCCGGGCCCGGTGACGAACCGCATGTCGTTGGTGGACAGGGAATATGGAATGATGAGTTGCGGCTTGTTGCCGATCACCTTCCAGTAGGGCAGGTCGTCGTCATAGGTGTCTGAAATATAGGCGAAGCCGCCATAATCGGCGACGAGGTCCACGGTGTTGAGGCTGGACCGGCCGGTGTACCAGCCCAGAGGGCGGGCGCCGGTGGCAATGGTGTGCAGGCGCACCGCCTCGGCAATCTGCGCGCTTTCCTCGGCTGCGGGCATGTCCTTGTGCTGCACCCATTTGAGGCCATGGGACGCAATCTCCCAGCCAGCCTCCTGCATGGCTGCGAGTTGGGCCGGCGCGCGCATCAATGCAGTGGCAACGCCATAGACGGTGACCGGCAGGTCAGCTTGCGTAAACAGGCGGTGCAAGCGCCAGAACCCGGCGCGCGCGCCATATTCATACATGCTCTCGACATTGGCATGGCGTTGGTTTGGCCAGGGCTGGGCGCCGAGAACGTCGACCAGAAAGGCTTCGGACGCGCTGTCCCCATGCAGGATATTGTTTTCGCCGCCCTCTTCGTAGTTCAGCACGAATTGCACCGCCACATGCGCGCCGCCGGGCCAATTGGCATCTGGCGGATTGGCTCCATAGCCGTGCATGTCGCGGGGATATCGGTTCATCACTGAGTCTCGTCAAATTGCGGTGTCGAAAGTGTAGCGGCGCGGTGTCTGCATACAAGATGCACAAAAATGGACCATCTGGTAAAAAATGTGCATTGCGCCGCCGTGCCGTTGCGATAATCTTGCGCCTCAGGGGAACGAATTCGGAGCAGCACAATGGCAGGCGGTCGCCTGACAACGCACGTCCTTGATACGATGCACGGCAAGCCGGCGCGCGGCATGCGGCTGGAATTGCATTACGTACACGGCGATCACACCCATCACCTGCTCGACAGTTACACCAATGACGATGGACGGGTGGATCGGCCGCTGCTGGATGAGGAATTCCAGCATGGTGAATATGAAATCCGCTTCCATGTCGGGCAATATTTCGAGCGCATCGGCGTTGAAATCGAAACGCCGTTTCTCGATGTCGTGCCGATCCGCTTTACCATTTCCGAGGACAAGCACTATCACGTGCCGCTGCTGGTCAGCCCGTTTGCCTATTCGACCTATCGGGGGAGCTGAGGCATGGTCGATGTCGCCAATGCCATCCGCTTTCTGCTCAACGGCGAGGAGATCAGCCTCACCGATGTCGCGCCGGACTTGACACTTCTCGACTGGTTGCGGCTGGACCGGCGGTTGCGCGGCTCCAAGGAAGGCTGCGCCGAGGGCGATTGCGGGGCCTGCACGGTGCTGGTCGGCAAGCTGATGGGCGACGAGATCGTCTATGACTCGGTGACGGCCTGCATCCGGTTTGTCGGGAGTCTCCATGGCACCCATGTCGTGACCATCGAGCACCTGCGGGGCGAGAATGGCGCGCTGCACCCGGTGCAGCAGGCCATGGTTGATCACCATGGCAGCCAATGCGGTTTCTGCACGCCGGGCTTCGTCATGAGCCTTTATGGGCTGTGGATGCGCGATCCCAATCCGTCACGTCCGGCCATCGAAAAGGCTTTGCAAGGCAATCTCTGCCGCTGCACCGGCTATGCACCGATCATCCGCGCCGGGCAGGCGATTTCAAGCTATGGCCAGCCGCAGGGCGACCCGCTCTGGGCTGAGCGCATTGCAGTGAAGGACAGGATTAAGGCCATCAATGATGGCCGCCGTATCGAGATCGGCGAGGGCGAGGCCCAGATCATAGTTCCGGCGAGCGTGGATGATTTTGCCGAAATCTATGCCGCCCATCCCGAGGCGCGGATCGTGGCGGGGTCGACCGATGTCGGCCTTTGGGTCACCAAGTTCATGCGCCGCATCGGGCCGGTGATCTTCATCGGGCATTTGCAGGAGTTGAAGCGCATTGCCGACAATGACAGCGAGGTACGTTTCTACGCCGGGGTGACCTATTCGGAGGCGCTGCCGGTTATTGCAGCCAATTTCCCGCAACTGGGCGAGCTCTGGAACCGCTTTGCCGGGGAACAGGTGCGCAATATGGGCACGATCGGCGGCAATATCGCCAATGGTTCGCCCATCGGCGACACGCCGCCGCCCCTTATTACGCTGGGCGCCAGGCTGCATTTGCGGCGCGGCGAGCACAGGCGGGAAATCAAGCTTGAGGATTATTTCCTGGCCTATGGCAAGCAGGACCGCCAGCCGGGCGAGTTCGTCGAGAGCGTCACTATCCCGCTGCTGCCGGCGGGCGAGCATTTCGCCACCTATAAGATTTCCAAGCGGCGTGAGGAAGATATTTCTGCGTTGTGCGGGGCATTCCGGGTCTTCGTCAACGACGCCGGTACCGTGGGCATGGCCCGCATCGCCTTTGGCGGCATGGCGGCGACGCCCAAGCGCGCCAAGGCGGTGGAGGCGGCCCTCGTGGGCAAGGCATGGACCATGGAGACCATTGAGGCGGCAATCGCTGCTTTTGGCGAGGATTATCAGCCGATCAGCGATATGCGGGCCTCGGCCGACTATCGCTTGCTGACGGCGCAAAACCTGCTCAAGCGGTTTTTCCTTGAAACGCAGGGGCAGGGCGAACGGCTCAAGCGGGAGGTGGCGTGATGATTTCCCATCCTCAGTTCTTCCTTCTCCCCTTGCGGGAGAAGGTGCCCGAAGGGCGGATGAGGGGTCTGCGATCGTCTAGCCCTCGCGGTGCCTATGGCAGCAAACCCCTCACCCGTCTCGGCCTGCGGCCGATCCACCCTCTCCCGCAAGGGGAGAGGGGAAAAGCGGAGATGGCAGGATGAACAAGCACCAATCCCCCATCAATCTCGCAGTCCTCCACACCAATACCCGCCATGACAGCGGGCCAAAGCATGTCACGGGCACGGCAGAATATATCGATGATATTGTCGAGCCGGTGGGCACAATGCACGCCTATCTCGGGCTTTCGGCCAAGGCGCATGCCGAGATCGTGTCGGTCGATTTTTCTGCCGTCACAGCCGCGCCCGGCGTGATCGGCGTTCTCACCGCCGATGACATTCCGGGCGAGAACGATGTATCGCCCAGCCACAAGCATGACGAGCCGATCTTCGCCGTGGGCAAGGTGCAGTTCTGGGGGCAGCCGGTTTTCGCCGTGATTGCCGAAACGCGCGATGCGGCGCGGCGCGCTGCGCAGCTGGCAAAGATCGAGTACCGCGATCTCGACTGGATTGCCGATGTGCGGGCGGCGCAGGCGGCTGGCGGCAAGCTGGTGACCGAGCCGCTCAAGCTCGAACGCGGTGATGTCGGGGCGGGACTTGCTGCCGCGCCAAACCGGGCCAAAGGCGCCATCACCATTGGCGGACAGGATCATTTCTATCTCGAAGGGCAGATCGCCTTCGCCATTCCCGGCGAGGATGAAGATATCACCATCCATTCCTCCACCCAGCATCCAAGCGAAGTCCAGCTCATGGTGGCGCAGGTGCTGGGCATTCGCCACAATGCGGTGACCATCAATGTGCGCCGCATGGGTGGTGGATTCGGTGGCAAGGAAACGCAGGGCAATCTGTTCGCGGCCGTGGCCGCCGTGGCGGCCAAGAAATGGAACCGCGCCTGCAAGATCCGTCCCGACCGTGACGACGATATGCAGGCTACCGGCAAGCGGCATGACTTCGTGGTCGATTACGATGTCGGCTACGATGAGAGCGGAAAAATTCTTGCCGTCGACGCGGCTTACGGCACGCGCGCGGGGTTCTCGTCCGATCTCTCCGGCCCTGTTTCCGACCGCGCGCTGTTCCATTGCGACAATGCCTATTGGTATCCCGCCGTGCGGGCGCGCTCGGAGCCGCTTTACACCAATACCGTCTCCAACACGGCCTTTCGCGGCTTCGGTGGACCCCAGGGCATGATGGGTGCCGAGCGCTGGATCGAAGACATCGCCTATGCGCTTGGCAAGGACCCGCTCGATATCCGCAAGGCCAATTTCTATGGCACCGACACCGATAATGTGACGCCCTATCACCAGGTGGTGGAAGACAATGTCATTCATCGCGTGGTCGATGAGCTGGAGGCGTCCTCGGACTATCAGGCGCGGCGCAAGGCTATCCTGGAGTTCAATCGCACCAGCACGATCCTCAAGAAGGGCATTGCGCTGACGCCGGTGAAATTCGGCATCTCCTTCACGGCGACCTGGTACAATCAGGCCGGCGCCTTGTTGCATGTCTATAAGGATGGGTCGATCCATCTTTCCCATGGCGGCACGGAAATGGGGCAGGGACTTTATATCAAGGTGGCGCAGGTGGTGGCGGACGCCTTCGGGGTCAATCTCGACACCATCAAGATCATGGCGACATCGACCGGCAAAGTGCCCAACACATCGGCCACGGCGGCGTCGTCGGGGTCCGATCTCAACGGCATGGCAGCGTGGGATGCGTGCGAGCAGATCAAGCGACGGCTGGAAGCGCATGCGGCCAAACTCTACGACGCCGATGCCGGCGATTGCCATTGGGTGCAGGGCGGCATGCAGGTGGGCCGGAAATTCGTGCCTTTCGCCGAATTGTGCGCCTCGGCCTATCTCAACCGTGTCCAGCTTTCGGCCGCCGGTTTCTACAAGACGCCGAAAATTCACTGGGACCGGGCGACTGGCCGCGGGCATCCGTTCTATTATTTTGCCTATGGCGCGTCGGTCAGCGAAGTGACCATCGACACGTTGACCGGTGAATATACCGTCGATCGTGTCGATATCCTGCACGATGTCGGCAAGTCGCTGAACCCGGCAATCGATATTGGCCAGGTCGAAGGCGGGTTCATCCAGGGCATGGGCTGGCTCACCACCGAGGAACTGGTGTGGGACGCGAAGGGGCAACTCCGCACCCATGCGCCATCGACCTATAAAATCCCGCTTGCCTCCGATGTTCCGCCGGTTTTCAACGTGCAACTGGCCGAATGGTCGGTCAATCGCGAGCCCACTATCGGGCGCTCGAAGGCTGTGGGCGAGCCTCCTTTCATGCTGGCAATCAGCGTGGTCGAGGCGCTGGGCATGGCGGTGGCGAGTGTTGCCGATTACCAATACGCGCCGCGGCTCGACACGCCGGTGACGCCCGAGCGGGTGCTCATGGGGGTGGAGCGGATGAAGCGGGAGGCGCGGGCATCCTGACATGACGCCATCAGCCGCACTTGAAGCCTTTTTCGCCTCAAATCCCAACGCGATTGCGTGCGAACTGACTTCGGTGCGGGGCTCATCACCGCGCGAGCAGGGTACGTTCATGTTGGTAGGCCAGGAGGCCATTTTCGGCACCATAGGCGGCGGCGCGCTCGAATATATGGTCATCGACCATGCCCGTCGCTTGATCGCCGAAGGCCGGGCAGAAGACGTCATGGATGTTCCGCTGGGCCCTGAAATCGGGCAATGCTGCGGTGGCAGGGTCGGCGTCGCGCTGCGTTTTGCCGATGACCTATTGCGCGACGAGTTTGCCCGCCGGGTGGCTGCCGAAGCGGCAAATGCTTCGCATGTCTATATTTTCGGTGCCGGGCATGTTGGTCGGGTCCTTGCGCAAATCCTCGCGCTGCTGCCCGTACGGGTCGAGGTGATCGACACAAGGCAGGATGAGCTGCATATGCTTGAGCCCGGCATTGCAAACCGCCGCGTCGCCATGCCCGAAGCCGTGGTTCGCGCCGCGCCGCAAGGCAGTGCATTCGTTATCGTAACGCATGATCACGCGCTGGATTTTCTCATTGCCAACGAGGCTTTAGCCCGCCCTGACTCGTCCTATGTCGGGATGGTGGGATCGAAAACCAAGCGGGCGAAATTTGCGAGCTGGTTCATCGAGCAAGGGGGGAACCCCGCGCTGCTGGACAAGCTGATTTTACCGATTGGCGCACAAGGGCTTGGGGATAAACGGCCATCGGTGATTGCGGCACTGGCGGCTGCTGAAGTTATGGTCCACATTGGGGAACGGGAAGCGTCTGTCAGGTCTTTGCGCACCCCCAGCGAAATGGGGGTGGCGAGTGGATTCTGATATGCCCAATCGGCTTGAGCTGAACGGAATTACCAAGCAATTTCCAGGGGTTCTGGCGAACGACAATGTTTCGTTCTCGGTCAAGCCGGGCGAAATCCACGCTCTGCTTGGTGAAAACGGCGCTGGAAAATCCACTCTTGTGAAGATGATCTACGGGATCATGCAGCCCGATACGGGGGAGATCCGCTGGAATGGCGAAGCGGTGACCGTGCCCAATCCAAAGGCCGCGCGAAAACTCGGTATCGGCATGGTTTTCCAGCACTTTTCGCTGTTTGAAGCCCTGACCGTGCTGGAGAATATCGCGCTGGGCATGGATGCGAAGATCCCGTCTCGGGAGCTGGAAGCGCGGATACGGGAGGTCATGGCGACCTATGGGCTGGCACTGGACCCGCATCGGACGGTGGCCACGCTTTCGGTGGGTGAGCGCCAACGTATTGAAATCGTTCGGGCTTTGCTGCTCAATCCGCAATTGCTGATCATGGACGAGCCGACCTCGGTGCTGACGCCGCAGGAGGTGGAGCAATTGTTCACCGTACTGCGCAAGCTGGCGGCGGAGGGATGCTCGATCCTCTACATCTCGCATAAGCTCCATGAAATCAAAGCTCTATGCGATACGGCGACGATCCTCCGCGGCGGCAAGCTGGTGGATACCTGCGACCCGAAACAGGAAACCAGCCGCTCGATGGCCGAGAAAATGATCGGCACGAACCTGAAGGATATCGTCAAGGACGACAGTCGCAGCCTTGGCGGTCCGAAGCTTGTCGTTAACAGGTTGTCAACGTTGAAGACCGGCCATTTTGACGTTCCGGTCGATAATGTCACCTTCACGGTACGGGCAGGTGAAATCCTCGGCATTGCCGGCGTGGCGGGCAATGGTCAGAACGCGTTGCTCGATGCGCTCAGCGGGGAAATCCGCGGTGACGACCGCGACGCCATCACCATTGACGGGCTGGGGATCGGTACGATGACGACGACCGAGCGGCGGCGGCAGGGTCTGTGTGCCGTGCCGGAGGAACGCAACGGTCACGCGGCGGTGGGCGATTTTACGCTGGCCGACAATTCGGTGCTGACGGCCCGCGACCGGCTGGGCATGGTGGTGCTCGGGCTGATCAATTCGGGTGCGGCCAAGACCTATACCGGCAAGGTGATCGCCGATTTCGCGGTCAAGGCGCTGGGGCCGGCCTCGACGGCGGGCTCGCTGTCGGGCGGCAATCTGCAGAAATACATCATGGGGCGCGAAATCCTGCAGAAGCCAAGCGTGCTGGTGGTGAGCCAGCCGACCTGGGGCGTGGATGCGGGCGCGGCGGCGGCTATCCACCAGGCGCTGGTCGATCTGGCAGCGGCGGGTTCGGCCATCGTGGTGATCAGTCAAGACCTCGATGAATTGCGGGCTCTCGCCGACAGCCTCGCCGTGATCAATATGGGGCGGCTGAGCGCGGCCCGGCCGGTGAAGGATTTCAGCGTGGATGAAATCGGACTGCTGATGGGCGGTGTGCATGGCGCGGAGGTGGCGGCATGATGCAGTTCCGTCTCGAAAAGCGCCGCGAGCCCTCCAAACTGGTGCTCTATTCAGCGCCGCTGATTGCGGTGCTGCTGACCATGTTCTTCGGCGCCATCATCTTTTCGGCCATTGGCTATAATGGCGTGGGCGCAGTGCGGGAAATCTTCCTGACCCCACTGACCAATACGCTCAAATGGCAGGACCTGGCGGTGAAGGCGTCGCCGCTGATCATCATCGGCGTGGGCCTGTCCATCGCCTACCGCGCCAATGTCTGGAATATCGGCGCCGAGGGCCAGTATATCATGGGCGGGCTGGCAGCCACCTGGGTGGCCCTGCTTACCCATGGCATGAGCGGCTTCTGGATTCTGCCCCTGATGATGGTTGCCGGCTTCCTTGGCGGCGCGGCCTATGCGGCCATTCCGGCCTTCTTCAAGACGCGGCTCAACGTCAATGAAATCCTGACCTCGCTCATGCTGACCTATGCGTCGGTGCAACTGATCTATTATCTGGTGCGCGCGCCCTGGAAGGACCCGATGGGCATGGGCTTTCCGCAGACACGGCGCTTTGCCGCCGATGCACTGCTGCCCAATCTCATTCCGGGCACCATTGTCCATGCCGGTGTCCCCATCGCCATCATCGTGGCGCTGGTGGCCTGGTTCATCATGTCGCGCTCTGTCTTCGGTTATCAGGTCAAGGTGGTCGGCGCGGCGCCGCATGCCGCGCGCTATGGCGGATTTTCCGAAAACAAGACCATCTGGCTGGCCCTGCTGGTCAGTGGGGCGCTGGCCGGGTTCGCCGGGGCGCTGGAAGTGTCGGGGCCGTTCCAGCGCATGGTGCCGGGTTTCCCGACCAATTACGGGTTTACCGCCATCATCGTCGCCTTCCTCGGACGGCTTAATCCGCTGGGCGTGATCTTTGCCGGCGTCATCATGGCTATTACCTTTGTCGGAGGGGATATCGCGCAGACGACAATCGGCCTGCCTTCGGCGGCAAGCGGCATTTTCCAATCGATGATGCTGTTCTTCCTGCTCGCAGGAGACATTCTGGTGCGTTACCGCATCAAGCGGGTCTCGCCGCAGGGGGAGGCGCGCGCATGAGCACTGAACTTCTCATTGCCATCATCGTCACCGTGGTCGGTGCATCGACACCCATCCTGCTCGCCGCCCTGGGCGAACTGGTGGTGGAAAAGTCCGGGGTGCTCAATCTGGGCGTCGAAGGCATGATGCTCATCGGCGCGATCACGGCCTTCGTCATCACCTTCACGACCGGCAATCACTACCTCGCCATTATCTGCGCGGCTGGCGCCGGCGTCGCCGCCTCGATGATCTTCGGATTTCTGACGCTGGGCCTGTCGGCCAATCAGACGGCCACGGGGCTTGCCCTGACCATTTTCGGCACCGGCTTTTCGGCGCTGGCCGGGCAGGGTTATTCGGCGCGGCCGGTGACACTGCTAGGGCCGCTATTCCCGGCGGAACTGGCGACCCATCCGATCTGGCGCGTGCTGTTCGGCTATTCGGCGCTGGTCTATTTTTCATTGGTCATGGTGTTCGCCGTCTGGTTCTTCCTCAAGCGAACCCGCGCCGGACTGATCCTGCGCGCGGTGGGCGAGAATGATCAATCGGCTCATTCCATCGGATATTCGGTCATCGGCGTGCGCTATGCGGCGGTGGCCTTTGGCGGCGCGATGGCCGGCATTGCCGGGGCCTGTTTCCCGCTGCTGCTGACCCCCCAATGGGCCGAGCGCATGACGGCCGGGCGCGGCTGGATCGCGGTGGCGCTGGTGGTGTTCGCCAGCTGGAAGCCGTTCCGCCTGCTGGCAGGTGCCTATCTCTTCGGGCTGGTCATGACCATGGAGCTTTACGCCAAGGCGGGCGGCGGGCCGCTTTCGGCCATTCCGTCCGAGCTCTGGGCCGCCATGCCCTATATCGCAACCATCGTGGTTCTGGTGCTGATTTCCATTCGCCGCGATGCGTCCTCCAATGCACCGGCCTGCCTCGGCAGGCCGTTCTTGCCAAGCAATTAGGTCGGCAGCAAATGACCGGCCTAATCAAAAAAGAAACCCGTCACTCAGGAGAAACCCAATGACGCTTAACCGTCGCAATATCCTCAAGGCCGGTGTGGCCGCAGCGGCGCTGCCGCTGCTCGGCTCGCGCGCCTTCGCCCAGTCCGCGCCGCTCAAGGTCGGCTTCGTGCTGGTCGGCACGATCAACGACAATGGCTGGAACTATGCCCACAATCAGGGCCGGCTTTATCTGGAAGAACAGCTCGGCGATGCGGTTGAAACCGTCTATGTCGAGAACGTTCCGGAAGGCCCGGATGCCGAGCGCGTGCTGCGCGAACTGGCCCAGCAGGGCTGCACGCTGATTTTCGCCACCAGCTTCGGCTTCGGGGATTCCGTGATCAAGGTTGCCGAGCAGTTCCCGGACGTGACCTTTGAGCATGCCACCGGCTATATGCGCTCGACCAATGTCGGCACCTATAATGCCCGTTTCCATGAAGGCCGCGCCGTTTGCGGCACCATTGCGGGCCACCTGTCGCAGACCGGCAAGGCGGGCTATATCGGCTCATTCCCGATCCCGGAAGTGGTGATGGGCATCAATGCCTTCGTGCTCGCCGCCCGCAAGGTCAATCCGGCTTTCGAAATCACTCCGGTGTTTATCGCCAGCTGGAACGATCCGGCCAAGGAAGCCGACGCTGCCCGCGCCATGATCGACCAGGGCATCGACGTGATTGCCCAGCATACCGACGGTCCGGCTGCCCTGCAGGTTGCCGAGGAGCGCGGCATTGTGGGTGGTTTCGGTCAGGGTGCCGATATGAGCGCCTTTGCGCCCAAGGCGCAGCTGACCTCGATCATCGACAATTGGGGTCCGCATTACGTCAAGACTGCCCAGGCCGTTATCGATGGCACCTGGGAAAGCAAGGACAGCTGGCCTGGTCTGGCCGAAGGCGAAGTCGAGATCGGGCCCTATAACGAGTCCATTCCGGCCGATGTCGTCGCTGCCGCGGAAGCGGTCAAGCAGGGCCAGATCGACGGTTCGTTCAACATCTTCACCGGCCCGATCAACGATCACACCGGTGTCGAGCGCGTTGCCGCCGGCGTCACCATGACTGACGAAGAACTGCTGGGCATGGACTGGTATGTCGAAGGCGTGAACCCGCCGGCCTGATCTAGTCTAAGAACCACCGGGGCTTGGGTGGTGGCCTTCTCCCCTTGAGGGAGAAGGTGCCCGAAGGGCGGATGAGGGGTGCTGTGCCTTCAACAAGCGCAGAGTGCTTGGATAAGCCGGAGCCCCTCACACTGATCATTCTGCTGAACGCAGAATGATCGCCGCTCTCCCTCCAGGGGCGAGGGTGGGCCTCTGGATGTTGAAACGGCTTGCCACTCGAGCTTAGCTCTCGTGGTCTTCTCCCCTCAAATCGCTCCACCGGAGCGATTTGCCCTGCGGACGGGTCGAAGTCCCACAAGGGGAGAGGGGGACGCCGGTGAATGGGGAGAGTTGAATGCCCGATTACGCAATTTTCTACGAATGGGCGATGTTTGCCGTGCGCTGGCTGCATGTGGTGACGGCCATTGCCTGGATCGGCTCGTCCTTCTATTTCATCGCGCTCGATCTGGGCCTGCGCAAGACGCCCAGCCTGCCGCCATTGGCGCATGGCGAGGAATGGCAGGTGCATGGCGGGGGCTTTTATCACATCCAGAAATATCTGGTGGCGCCCGAATTCCTGCCCGAGCATCTGACCTGGTTCAAATGGGAAAGCTACGCGACCTGGCTTTCGGGCGCGATGCTGCTGGCGCTGCTCTATTACGTGGGCGCGGACCTCTATCTGGTGGACCGCAATGTGCTGGATGTGCCGAACTGGGTTGCCATCCTGCTGTCGGCCGGCTCCATCGTTCTGGGCTGGCTGCTCTATGACACGCTCTGCAAATCGCCTATCGGGCAATCGACCACCGGGCTGATGCTGGTGCTGTTCGCCATTCTCGTGGCGATGAGCTGGGGCTATACGCAGCTCTTCACCGGGCGCGCCGCCATGCTGCATATGGGTGCGTTTACCGCCACGATCATGACGGCCAATGTGGCGATGATCATCATTCCCAACCAGCGGATCGTGGTGGGGGACCTGAAGGCCGGGCGCGTGCCGGACGCGAAGTACGGGAAAATCGCCAAGCAGCGCTCCCTGCACAATAATTACCTGACGCTGCCTGTCATTTTCTTCATGCTGTCGAGCCATTATCCGCTGGCTTTTGCGACGCAGTGGAACTGGATCATCGCCTCGCTGATCTTCCTCGTCGGCGTCGTCATCCGGCACTATTTCAACACCCGCCATGCCCGGAAGGGCAATCCACACTGGACATGGGCCGTGGCGGTGATCCTGATGCTGGTGATTGCATGGCTTTCCACGGCACCGAAACTGCCCGGTGTCGACAGCGAGACGCTGGTAAGTGCGACCGGCGAGCGTTTCATGGCGACGGAGCATTTCGCCGCCGCCAGCCTGGCGGTGCAGACCCGCTGCGCCATGTGCCATACGGCAGAGCCGGTCTGGGAGGGCGTCTATCAGGCGCCCAAGAATGTCATTCTCGACAGTGATGTGGCCATCGCCAACCGGGCGCATGAGATTGCCATCCAGGCGGGCTGGAGCCATGCCATGCCGCCGGGCAATGTCACCGAAATGACGGCGGCGGAGCGGGCGCTGCTGGTCGAGTGGTATCGCGAAGGCACTGGCTCATGAGCCGGACCATCCTGCGGGGACGGGTGCTGAGCTTTCATCGCCAGCCGATGGGTCTCGATGATGCGGAGAGCTATCTTTACCTTGAGGATGGCGCGGTCTCAGTTGAGGACGGAACCGTCCTGGCGGTCGAGGATTTTTCTGAGGCCGATACTGCCGGCGCTCTCGTGATCGACCACCGGCCCAACCTGATCCTGCCCGGTTTCATCGATCTGCATCTGCATTATGTGCAGAGCCAGATGATGGCGGCCTATGCCGGATCGCTGCTTGAATGGCTCAATACCTATACGTTCATCGAGGAGCAGAAATTCTCCCAGCAGGGGCATGCCGAGGCCGTTGCCGCCGATTTTTACGACGCGCTGATCCGGCACGGTACGACCACAGCAGTGGCCTATTGCTCAAGCCATCCGCGCAGCGTCGATGCGTTCTTCGCCGAGGCGCAGCGCCGCAATATGCTGATGGTGGGCGGCAAGGTGATGATGGATCGCAATGCGCCCGAGGGGCTCTGCGACACGGCGCAATCGGGCTATGACGACAGCAAGGCGCTGATCGCGCGCTGGCATGGGCGGGGCAGGGCGCTTTATGCGATCTCGCCGCGCTTTGCCATTACCTCGACACCGGAGCAACTGGAGCTGGCGCGGACGCTCGTGGCCGAGCATCCCGAATGCTATGTGCAGACCCATCTCAGCGAGAACGACGCCGAGATTTCCTATTCGATGGAGCTGTATCCGGACAGCCCCGACTATACCGGCATTTATGAGGATTATGGGCTGCTTGGCCCCAAGACCTTGCTGGGCCATTCCATCCACCTCAATCATCGTGAAGTTGGGGTGCTGGCCGAGACTGGATCGGTCGCGGTGTTCTGCCCGACCTCGAACCTGTTTCTGGGCTCGGGCCTGTTCGACCGCGAGCGGCTGGTGAGCCATGGCGTGCGCGTGGGGATCGCCACCGATATCGGCGGGGGCACCAGTGTCTCGATGCTGCGCACGCTGGACGAGGGCTACAAGGTGCTGCAATTGCGCGGACAGCGGCTCAATCCCTTCGCCTCGTTCCACATGGCGACGCGCGGCAATGCCGAAGCGCTGGGGCTGGAAGAGACGATCGGCTCCATCGCGCCGGGCCGTGCGGCGGATCTGATCGTGCTCGATGCGCGGGCCACGCCCACAATGCGGATGCGCATGGCAACGGTGGAGACGCTGGCCGAGGAATTGTTCCTGTTGCAGACGCTCGGCGATGATCGCGCCATTGCCGAAGTCTATGTCGCTGGCGCAAGGGCGAAGTCGACTTTAGGCGGGTTGTGAGGCCACCAGCTATGGCCTAATGCTGTCGCCAGACTGTTTCCCAAGGACATCTGGCATGAGCAACTATCTGACGAAATCCGGTCTTTCCGTGCATCCGCTGCTGGCGGATTTCGTGGAGAACGAGGTGCTGCCGGGCCTTTCTGTCAGCGCCGACCAGTTCTGGGATGGTTTCGCGGCCATGCTGGCCGAGCATGTGCCGACCAATGCGCGCCTGCTGGCCAAGCGTGATGATCTGCAGGCGCAGATCGACGACTGGCATCGCAAATACGGTGCTGTCGCCAATAATGCGCAGGGCTACGAGTTCTTCCTGCGCGAGATCGGCTATCTCGTGGATGAGCCGGGCGATTTTACCATTCTGACCGAAGGGTTGGACCCGGAAATTGCAACGCTGTGCGGGCCGCAGCTTGTGGTGCCTGTTTCCAATGCCCGCTATGCGCTGAACGCTGCCAATGCGCGCTGGGGCTCGCTCTACGATGCGCTCTACGGCACCGATGCAATCAGCCGCGATGGCGATCTGGCGCCCGGCCGGAGCTACAATCCAGCACGCGGCGCGGCGGTGGTGGCGCGGGTCGCGGATTTTCTCGACGCGAGTTTCCCCCTGGCGGGCGGCAGCCACAAGGACGCGACCGGCTATCACATCATCAAGGAAGGCGAGACGCGTATCCTGGTGGTCGACACATCCATCGGGCGCACCGGGTTGCGCGATCCGGATGCTTTTGTCGGCTATGGTGGCACTGAAAAAGCCGGCGAGATCGTCCTCCGGCACCATGGGCTGCATGCCGTTCTGGTGATCGCGCCGGATACCGAAATCGGCAGGGCCCACGCTGCCGGGTTGAGTGATGTGATCGTCGAGGCGGCGCTGACGACGATACAGGATTGCGAGGATTCGGTCGCCGCAGTGGACGCCGAGGACAAGGTCGGGGTCTATCGCAACTGGCTGGGCCTGATGAATGGGTCGCTCGAAGACACGTTCGACAAGGGTGGAAAGCAGGTCACGCGCAAGCTCAAACCCGACCGGGTCTACAAGGATATCAAGGGCGATCCACTGGTGCTGCGCGGCCGTTCATTGCTGCTGGTGCGCAATGTCGGGCACTTGATGACCACCGACGCCGTGTTGCTTGATGGCAAGCCGGTGGGCGAAGGACTGATGGACGCTGCCGTGACGGCACTCTGCGCGCTGCACGACAAGGGCAACAATGCGCGCAACGGCGCGATCTACGTGGTCAAGCCCAAGATGCACGGACCCGAGGAAGTGGCCTTTGCCTGCGATATTTTTGCTTCGGTCGAGGCCTTTCTCGGGTTGAAGCCCAATACGATCAAGATCGGCATCATGGATGAGGAGCGCCGCACGTCGGCCAACCTCAAGGCCGCAATTCATGCAGCGCGGGAGCGCGTGTTCTTCATCAATACCGGTTTCCTTGACCGCACCGGTGATGAAATCCACACCTCGATGGAAGCCGGTGCTGTGCTGCGCAAGGACGAGATCAAGGCCGAAAAATGGATTGCCTCGTATGAGGATCGCAATGTGCTGATCGGCCTGGCTGCCGGGTTCTCCGGCAAGGCACAGATCGGCAAGGGCATGTGGGCGCGGCCGGATGACATGGCGGCGATGATGGAGGCCAAGATCGGCCATCCCAATGCCGGGGCCAATACCGCCTGGGTGCCTTCGCCGACAGCGGCCACCCTGCACGCGTTGCACTACCATCAGGTCGATGTGTTCGAGGCGCAGAAGCGCCGGCACAACCAGGCGATGCCGCCGCTGGCGGATCTGTTCTCCATGCCGGTTCTGGCGCCCTATGCGCTCAGCCGAGAAGAGATTACCCGTGAGCTTGAGAATAATGCGCAGGGCATCCTGGGCTATGTGGTGCGCTGGGTACAGCAGGGTGTCGGCTGTTCCAAGGTGCCGGACATCAACAATGTCGGCCTGATGGAAGATCGCGCGACCTGCCGGATTTCGTCGCAAGCGGTGGCCAACTGGCTGCGCCATGGACTTGTCAGCCGCGACGAGGTCACGTCTGTCTTCGAGCGCATGGCGAAGGTCGTGGATGAGCAGAATGCTGCTGATCCGATCTACAGACCGATGAGCGAGAATTTTCAGTCGGTTGCTTTCAACGCAGCACTCGATCTGGCGCTGCATGGCGCCGACCAGCCCAGCGGTTATACCGAGCCGCTGCTGCATGCGGCACGCCGCAAGGTCAAGGCGCGCGACGCGAAATAGGCCTTTACCCCGCCATTCGGCCGCAGGCCTCATGGCCTTTTCACCTAAATTCGCGCCACAGGCGCGAATTTGCCTTCGGCCGGTTCAAAGCCCGCCTTTCGGCGGGCTTTTGTTTATTGGCAGGTGAAGCTCTCGTGGCTGGCCTCGTCCCCGCCGGTGTAGCGGGCGACAGCCGGATGAGGGCAGAGCTTGCGGGTAATGCCGATCATGTCCGGGACATATTGATTGTCCGGGGTGACTTCGGCGACAAGCGCCTCCGGTGCCTGATCGTTTTCAACCCAGTCAACCAAGGCCGAGAAGGCGTGGAACTTATCGGTGGCCGGGCTGCCGGGGCCATGACCCATGCCGGGGACGGTGTAGAGAGTGACGAAGTCGGCGGCATTGCCGCCATTATTCTCGTCGAGCCGCTCGTACCAATTGATGGTGTCATAGACCGAGAAGACCGGGTCACTGACGCCATGGAAGACGATCATCTTGCCGCCGGCATCCCGGAAATCGGCCATTACCGGGTTGTCGGTGTCTGTGGGTGCCATGAATTGCATGGGCGATTCCGTGAAGGTTGCATCGGTCGCGTCCACGGTGGCATCGGTATCGAAATCGTAATCGAGCAGGAAGGCCAGCAGGTCATCCGGGCTGCCGCCGACATCGACCGGCGGGTTGGAGAAGATCATGGCGAGCGAAGATGCCCCCATGGTGGCGATCAGGGGAAGATTGTCCCAGGGCGGAATGGGGCTTTCGAGCTTCCAGAAGCGCCAGTCTCCGGTGGCAATGCCACGATCCCAGGCCCAATTGGTGTAGAGCGCTTCACCGGCAGAATTGGTGGGGCCGGCATGGATGCGGCGCAGTGCCTCGACCTGTTCGGCACTGAGACATGTATCGGACGAACCGGCCTGGCAGGTGAGGCTGGCAATGTCGAAGCTGGCCTGACAGGCTGCAGTGTCGGCAATGATGCCGTCCTCAAGTCCGTCGAAGCCATCGCATGCGGCGATTATGGCATCGCCCACCATTTGCAACTCTTCAGGCGCGAAGGCCTTGCGCACGTCGCCATTGATGGCGTTGAAGCTCTGAATGTCCCAGGCGTGCTGCACGGCAGCGCGGGGCAGGTTGAGGCCCGGAAAGCCGGAGAGAATACCGTCGAAGGCGTCGGGCGAGCGGGTTGCCTGCACCAGTGCATGGCGACCGCCATTGGAGCCGCCGACGCCGTAGGAGTAGGCAATCGCCTCGCCGTAATAGTCTTCGACAATCTGTTCCGCCACGGGATTCAGCTTGATAACGGCGCCATAGCCGTAATCGCTGCGGGCTTCGGGGTCGAAGCCGAATTTCGCGGCGCTGGCGAGACCGGCTTCGGGATGGGCTTCGCCGTCATGGCCGGCATCGCTTGAAACAACTGCATAGCCGCGCGCCAGGCCGGTATCGGCTGGATCGCCATTGAGCAGGTTGCCCGTAGCTGGGACGACAGCGCCGTCATTGCCGCCGTTGAACTGGTGCAGGAAGCGGCCGTTCCATTCATCGGGAAGGCGCAATTCGAAACGGATGCGATAGGTATTGCCGTCGATACCGGTGCGCTCCGCGATATGGCCGCGCACGACGCAATGATCGACCGGGGCGTTCTCACCAGCAGCCTCGGCGATGGTTTCGGCAATCACGAGATCGGAAATGCCAAAATCGTGGCCCGCAATTTCCGCGCAGTCCATGGCTTGTGCGGCGGATATTCCCGCCATGCTCGTGGCGCCAACGAGTGCCGCCACTGCCACAGAGTTCCTCAAGGTCGAGCGCATTCATTCCTCCCTTTTGTCCGGCGCATCTTTGCGTCCAGATGGCTTATTGTTATGCAGGATAACTAATTTGGCAATATCGCGAACGGTCTCGCGCGCCGGACAGGCGGTCCGACGCCCAGCATGCAAGATTGGCAGTTAAATCAACATCTTGACGCGAGCGGATCGATAAATCGATTTAGCAGCGGGCTCATGGGCGTGGGAAATATTTTTCCAAACGGATGCAGTGCCGGGAGCGAGGATAGTGGCGACCGCGGGAGAGAGGGCGTGGAAACCTTCCCCCTATTGGGGGTATCAGGTCACGAAGTCGAATTTATCGACATCGAACAGGCCCCTGTCGGTCATTTTGAGGTGTGGGATGACGGGCAGGGCGAGGAAGGCAACCTGCAGGAAGGGTTCTGGCAGGACGCAATCGAGCGCCTTGGCGGCATCGCGCAGGTGGTGGAGATCGTCGGCCACATCCTCGAAAGACTTGAGGCTCATGAGTCCGGCAAGCGGCAGGGCCAGTTCGGCTGTCACCTCGCCGTCATTGGCCACGGTGAAGCCGCCGCCCAGCTCGATCAGCCGGTTGACGGCAAGGGCCATGTCCGCGTCACTGGCACCGACCACGGTGATGTTGTGGCTGTCATGCCCCACCGAAGACGCTATGGCGCCGCGCTTGAGGCCAAAGCCGGTGACGAAGGCGCGGCCAATATTGCCGTTCTTGCCATGGCGCTCGATGACGGCGAGCTTGATGACATCGGCCGCTATGTCGGGTTGCAGGCCCTTTTGTGTGGAGGCCAGCGTGGCTTCCTCGCGGAAGGTGAGGATGAGGCCGGGCCTGACCCCAATCACCGGTACCCGGTTCTGGCCGGGCTTGGGTGCGGTGATGAAGGCATCGGGTGTGACCGGACGGGCTTTCATCGACTTGAGGCCGACCGGGGCCACGGGTTCGCGGGCATCGAACAATTCGGGGGTGACGCGGCGGCCGACGGCGATCACGTCGGACACGCGACAGGCTTCGAGGCTGTCGAGAATGGCGATGTCGGCGCGCCAGCCAGGGGCTACAAGGCCCCGGTCGCGCAGGCCGAAAATGCGGGCGGCGGAATGGCTCGCGGCGCGATAGACATGGTGTAACGGCCGGCCCATGGCGATGAGGCGGCGGATGGAGGAGTCGAGATGGCCTTCTTCGGCAATGTCGAGCGGGTTGCGGTCATCGGTGCAGAGGGCGACAAAGCTCGACGTGTTCTCGTCGAGGATTTCCGCCAGGGCGTTGAGATCCTTCGAGACCGAGCCTTCGCGGATGAGGATGGCCATGCCCTTGGCCAGTTTTTCGCGGGCTTCGGCGGCTGAGGTGGCTTCGTGATCGGTGCGAATGCCCGCGGCGAGATAGCCATTGAGCGCAGCGCCGCGCAGAAGCGGGGCATGGCCATCGATATGGCCATCCTGAAAGGCGGCGAGCTTTGCCAGAATGCCGGGGTCGGCATTGAGAACGCCGGGGAAGTTCATCATTTCCGCAAGGCCGACGACCTTGGGGTGGTCGCGGAAAGGCAGGAGGTCGTCGATTTCCAGCTGTGCGCCCGCGGTCTCGAATGGCGTGGCCGGGACGCAGGACGAGAGATTGACCCGCACGTCCATAATGGTGCGCTCGGCGCTGTCGAGGAAATAGCGCAGCCCTTCAGCACCCAGCACGTTGGCGATTTCGTGCGGGTCGCAGAGGACCGTGGTGACGCCATAGGGTAGCACGCAGCGATCAAATTCCAGCGGGGTGACGAGGGACGATTCGATATGCAGATGCGTGTCGATGAAGCCGGGCACGGCGAAGCGGCCAGTGCCGTCGATGACCGTTGCGCCGTCATACTGGCCATGAGTGCCCACGATGCGGTCGCCGACAATGGCGATGTCCGTCCTGGTCACCGCGCCGGTGATGACGTCGAGCAGATCGATATTGCGGATGACGAGATCGGCGGGGGCCTTGCCTTGCCCCGCCATGATCATGCGGGTGAGGGTCTCGGCGGAGGGCGTGGGGGACAGTTTGGTCATGCCGGAGGTTTCATCGCCATCGGCGCGCCGTCAAGCCCCCGGACGCGCAAGGCAGGGAACCGGCGGGCATGGCAGGCGTTGGCATTACAACGTCATCGGGAGATTTGAATGGAAACCTACGATCCCAACAAGAACAAGACCGAAGTGCGCCAGGCCAGCCCGCGCAGGATGAACCTGCGGGTGCTGACGATTTCGCTGGTGCTGATCGTCATTGCTTTTGCGGTGATCTTCGCGGTGTTCTCCATCATGCAGCCAGCCCAGGCCTGAGCGGCAGCCGACCTTCGCTGACCGGTGGATGGCATCCGCTCCCGCGATGCGCTATTGCTCACCCCGCAGAGCCGGGAGGGATGAATGGCCAAGATGCGTGCATTGGTGCTGGAACGTCAGCATGAACTGGCTCTGCGCGAGATAGACCTGCCGCTCGATGTCGGGCCGGGCATGGTGCGGATTGCCATTCATACCGTTGGGGTCTGCGGTTCGGACGTACATTACTATACCCACGGCAAGATCGGTCCATTTGTGGTGCGCGAACCCATGGTTCTGGGCCATGAGGCCGCTGGGACCGTAGTGGAAGTGGGCGAGGGGGTCGGCCATCTCAAGGTCGGCGACCGGGTCTGCATGGAGCCGGGCGTGCCCGATGCCAATTCCCGCGCCAGCCGGCTGGGCATGTACAATGTCGATCCGGCCGTGACCTTCTGGGCCACGCCGCCCGTCCATGGTGTGCTGACGGCGGAAGTGGTGCATCCCGCCAACTATACCTTCAAGCTCCCGGACAATGTGAGCTTTGCAGAAGGAGCGATGGTCGAGCCTTTTGCAGTCGGCATGCAGGCGGCCAGCAAGGCGCGCATTCAGCCGGGTGACACGGCTGTTGTGCTTGGCGCCGGACCTATCGGCACCATGGTGGCTCTGGCCGCCCTGGCCGGCGGCTGCGCGCGGGTGATTGTCGCCGATCTGGCCCAGCCCAAGCTCGATATTGCGGCGCAATATGAGGGGGTCATCCCCGTCAATATCCGCGAGCAGAACCTCATCGAGGAGGTGGGGCGGTTGACCGATGGCTGGGGCGCCGATGTGGTGTTCGAGTGTTCCGGCTCACCGCATGCCTGGAAAACCATCATGGACCTGCCGCGCCCGGGCGGTTGTATCGTGGTGGTTGGCCTGCCGGTCGAGCCGGTGGCCGTGGACATTGCGGGAGCCTCGGTCAAGGAAGTGCGGATCGAGAATGTTTTCCGTTATGCCCACCAATATGACCGCGCCATCGCGCTCATTGCCTCGGGCAAGGTGGATCTGAAGCCACTGATTTCGCAGACCTTTGCGTTCGAGGACGCCATCAAGGCGTTCGACCGCGCTGTGGAAGCGCGCCCGGATGATGTGAAACTGCAAATCCGGATTGCCGAATAGGTAATTGATCAGGGAACCTGCGGACGATGACGGGGTTATGACGACAGCGTCATATTCCCAGGTGCCCAATATGGATGTCGGCAATTCCTTCGGATTGGTCGAGACTTATCTACCCCAGCATATTATCGCCATTCGACTGCTGATGGCGGCCATTTTCGGCGCGATGATCGGCTTCGAGCGCGAGATCAATACCGCCGAGGCCGGACTGCGCACGCATATCCTTGTGTCGGTTGCAGCAGCCCTGTTCACCATTCTCACCTTCGAGATTTTTCACACGATAGAAATCGGCACACAGGGGCCGCAGGCCGATCCCATTCGTGCGGTGGAAGCGGTTACTGCAGGCATCGCTTTTCTGGGCGCGGGCGCAATTTTCCGCAGCGGACGCAATGTGCAGGGGCTGACGACAGGCGCAGGCATGTGGCTTGCAGGCGCTGTCGGGCTGGCGACGGCGCTGGGATTTTACGTCGTGGCGGGCATGGTTGCGCTCTTCGCCATCGTGGTTTTATCGACGCTCAGGGCCTTTGCGCACCGGGTCTTGGGACGCGGGAAAAGCGTGGCGGTTGAGACGGGCCGCGGGGAGAAGTCATAAACATTGCCGCCGCGTTGAGGGACATACGCGTTGGCGAGACTTCTCCCCCCGTTCGGACGCGATCGGGAGGTGTCGCATCCGTTCCCTGCGCAGGGCTTTGGAGCCACCTGCGCTTTTGGACCGACAGCGGTGCAGGCCGCCGGTCGTATGGAATTGGCGGAAAGAGACACTTGGGAATGCGTGCCGGCCGAGACCGGGTTGCAGCGTTTCTTTCCGCCTGAGGCACGTAACCTGTGGACGCAGGTGTTACATGCCAATCGCATCCAGGCACTGACTGCGTGCCCAGAAACTGACTATGGCCGCTGCCTCGTGCCGGTAGGCATCGAGTTCGGCTTGCCGGAAAAACACGACCGACGCCCCTGCATCCAACAGCAGGCGCCGTCCGTCCCGGTCGGTCGGCGCAGCCATGATGGCCAGGGGAATACCCTTCTGGCGCAACAAGGCGTGGTTGCGCGTGGCAAATTCGGCATTCGCCGCGCTATGGGCCTTGAGATCGACAATGAGCAGCCCGGGCCATGTGGCCTGAGGATCGTTCAGAATGGCGCTCAATGCCGTTTCGCCCGATTGTGCGGTCGCGAAATGACGGATTGCCGGCGCCCCATGGGCGCTCAGCATGCGCGTCAGCAGATGCGCCGAATGCTCGTCGTCATCAATCAGCACAATGAAAGGCGCGTCGGAATCGTTCGCGTACAATGGTCACCTCAAGTCTCCGCGCCGCGCGGGACAACTCATACAAAACACAAGACCTGTCCCGCACGCTTTTGGCGCCGGGCAGGGTGGTCAATTTTTTTGTAGAACACGTCCAGGCGGGGCCTAACCGCCGGGAAACATGTCGAGTTCGTGACATCGACGAGGCGGCATATGGCGCATGGTGCGCCCGCCGCAAAGGCAAATAGGCGTAAAACGCCGGTAACGCGGGTTGCACTTTACATGTAAAGAGTCACTATTGCGGATCGACGGAGGGGGATTCCGCGTGACCGATGGCGAGCCTCGCAAAGAGGAAGTTGCCGAGGCCCTGCAGCATTTGCTGGCATGGCCTGCTATTGCTCGGTCCGGGCAATTGGGAAAATTTCTCGACTACATCGTCCAGCGCAAGCTCGCCGGCGATGCCAATTCCATCAAGGCGTATTCAATCGCAGTGGACGTGTTCGGTCGCCCGCCCGACTTCGACCCGCAATCCGATCCCATCGTGCGCGTGCAAGCCCGCCGGTTACGGGCCCTGATCGGGCAATTCTATCGTGAAGATGGTGCCAATGAGGATGTCCGTATCGCCCTGCCCACGGGGCGTTACGTGCCCGAATTTGTCCGCAGGAGCGAAGCTGGAGCTGTCGCTGCCGAGGTGATGGTGCCGGAGGCGATGCCCGCCTCGAAACTGTCGGCTGGCGTCAGCGGTCTGCCGGCCACATGGTTTCTGCTGGCGGTGTTGACCATTGGCTTTGCCATCCTTGCCTATGCCTTCTCCGCCTGGGCGCCGCCCGAGATGCAAGAGGAGCCCAGACAGGCTCTCGTCGATCCGCCGTCTGTGCTGGTCACCGATTTTCAGAGCCTGACCGGCGACATCGCCGATATCGGCATGGCGGCGGGGCTGGCGATCGAACTGGTGAACGATCTGGCGCAGTTCGAGATCATCTCAGTTCAATATGGAGGCGGCTCTGCACCGGGTGCCGGGTCGGACAACACCGATTTCGTGCTCAGCGGCATTGTCCGGCGCGACAGCGGTGGGCTGCAATACAGCGCGATCCTGACCGAAGTTGCCAGCGGTTCGGTCGTGTGGAACCAGGCCATTGCCTTGGCCGGGAGTGAGGTGGGTCGCGTCGATCTGCTCAATCACATCTCGGACCGGCTCAGCATGGTGCTGGGCAGTCCGCGCGGCCCGCTGCATCGGCGGGCTCGATCACTGCTCGGTTCAGGCGCGGACCTGGCCGGTGAAGAGAACCTTTACCTCTGTCGCGTGCTGTTTGATCTCTATCGTGAGCGCAGCAGTGCCGGTGCTGCCGAGCGGGCAAAAAGCTGTTTTGCGGCACTGGACGAGATCGAGCGTCAAAGTGGTCAGGCGCTGGCCGCCAGCGCCATCCTGCTGGCCGAGACCGGACCCGTTGGCAGTGCGACGGATGCCGATGTCGCCAACACGTTCGCAGATGCGGAGGCGTTGCTGGCGCTGGCTGTGCAGCGGGCGCCGGTCAGCGCCTTTGTCTGGGAACAGCGCGGGCGGTTTCTGGAAATGACGGGCCGGCACGAGCTCGCGGAGGCCGCGTATGGCACTTCGCTGCAAATCAATTCGGTCAATACGGATGCCCTCGCTGCAAGGGCACGGCATTTTGCCCTGATAGGGCGGCAGGACAGTGCCATGCGACTCGCAACCCGCATCATTGTCGACAGCCCTGAGCCGCCGCCCTGGTATTACTGCGTTCCGGCGCTGGAGGCGTTACGGCACGGCAATTATCGGCTGGCCGTCACCTATGCCGGGCTTTATGCGGAGGCCGATCGGGAACTGGGGCCAATTCTGGCGGTGATGGCCGGGCAGGGTCTGGCCGATACCGATATCGTCAACCGATATCTGCCCCGCGTTCTTGATCTCGCCAGCTTCCGGGCGCATGGGGTGCTGACGCAATTGCGGCAGCGCATCAGCGACGAAGGCCTGCTAAGGGACATCCGTGTATCCCTGCTGTCTGCGGGGGTGCCGGTGGCGGCACTGAACAGCGCCTTCTAGTTGGCAAACAGTTCGCGGCAGCGGGTGACGAAACGGTTGCCGCGCTCCTCGAAATTCCTGAACTGGTTGTAGGAGGGCGCGCCGGGCGAAAGTATGAGCGTGTCAAAGCGGGCGCGCCGCTCGGCGAGGGCGGAGAGTGCCGTATCGAGATCGGGCGCCTCTATGATTTCCACGTCCGGCGCGTTGGCGCGGGTGGCGGCGGCCAGCCGCTCTCCGGTTACGGGGAGCGTTGCCAGAACAGTGACGCCGCGTTGGCTGAGCAGCCCTGCAAGCTCGGCGTAATCCTGCTGACGCTCATGGCCGCCAGCGATCAGCGCGATATGGCGGCCAGGATAGGCGGCAAGCGCGGCCTTGGTGGCTTCAGGCGTGGTGGAGATAGAGTCGTTGACCACGCTGATGCCGCCGAAAACATGCTCTTCCAACCGGTGCGGCAAGGGCCGGAACGCAGCAATACCCTGCAATACGCCGTCCATAGTACCGCCCGCCGCCAGTGCGATCTGTGCAGCAAGCCGCGCATTGTCCAGATTATGCGCGCCACGCAGGCGCGAACGTGCTGCCGCGTTTTCCACCGCAAGCTCTTCATCCGGCGTCAGGTCGCGGAGCAGGCGGCGGTGATCGCGTACAGCCTTGGCTACAAGCGCATTGCTTTTTGCCGCAGGCCCAAGCGCCACCGCGAAGCTGCCTTCGCGATCCACCAGATGCAGTTTATCGGCGTAATATCGTTCGACCGAGCCATGCCAATCGACATGTTCGGGGTAGAGATTGGTGACCGCGGCGATATCGGGCAACACATTCATGTCCGCTGTCTGGTAGCTGGACAGCTCGAAGACGACGAGGGCGTGCCGGTCCGCGATGTCGAGCGGGGCCAGACCGACATTGCCGGCCAGACCCGCGTCAATGCCCGAGCGTGCCAGCATGAGATGGGTCAGGGTGGCGGTGGTCGACTTGCCCTTGGTGCCCGTAATGGCGATCACAGTGCGGCCATGGCGATAGGCGGCACCCCAGAGATTGAGATTGGACGTGACGGGAATGCCGGCGGAGGCAGCGAGCTGGAAAACCGGCTTGTATCGGGAGACGCCGGGGCTTTTGACGATGAGGCCAAAGCGTTGCGCCCTTATGGCACCGGGCAAGTCCGCGACCGGGATCTGTTCGGTCTCGTCGATATCGGCAGTGCCGCTATCGACGGTGACGAAGACTTTGAGGTCCGGCTGGCGCGCCTTGAGAAAAGCGCGGGTGGAGATGGCTTCCTTGCCCGCGCCATAGAGCAGGACGGGTTCTTCAAACCGCATAGGCGGCCACCCTGGCAGCAAGGGCGGGAGGAATGTGATGGTCTCGGCTGTCGGTCAGGCATTCGGCCATGGCGAGTTGCAATTTTTCCTCGCCATATTGGGCAAAGAGATCAGGCTTGATAGCGCTGACGATCCGGTCTTCGTGCCAGTCCGCGTGACGGGTCAGCGTATAGAAGCAGGCCGCGGCTTCAAGGATTTCCCCGACGCATTCCCATGGCTTCTGGCCGGTCAGGCCTGCCAGCTCGCGGAAGGAATGCTCGTTGGCCGGCTCATCGAGCAGGTTCTTGCCGAAGATGGCCAACAGCCGCTCCTTCTTCATGAAGGGCGCGAAGATCAGGAAGACGAAATGGCATTTGGGGCATTCTCCGCACCAGAGCGGACCATCATTGCCCGTGAGGCGAAAATTCCGATTGCAGCTCGAAAAGACTGCGTCGAACTTATCGCTTTGGGTGAAAAGCGAGGCGATGCGGGCTTCAGAATAGGGGCGGAGCAGCGAGAAATACTTGAGCGCGCCGCCAGTGGCATTGGCCAGCGTATCGGCAATCAGCAACTCGAAGCCGAGCGATTTCGAATATTGGTGATTTGTCTCGCGGCCATCGAACATCACATTGCCCTCGCTGGCCGAGCGCTCATTGGACAGCACGATCTGGCCATAGCCGTAGAGCAGGGCGCAAAGCGATGCGATCATCGAATTGATGGCGGTCGAGGGGACGTGGCCATTGTAATAGCCGGGCTCCTTGCCGAGCCGGATCATTTCGGGATCGAGCGTGCGGGTGACGTAAAGCGGGGGCGTGCCGATGGCATCCACCGATGTCAGGATCGGACCCTTGGGATTGACCGCGAACGGGGTGAAATCGACGCCGGTATGGGTCAGCAGATCGACACTGACCAGGCTGTCCTTGCCGCCGCCGATGGGGAGCAGAGTGCGGTCGGGCAGGCTGATGGCGGGCTTGCGCTCCTCGCTGTCTTCCGGGGCCGACAGGGTCAGCTTGCCGAAGCGGGAGAGCTGGTTGCGGGCATAAAACTCGCCCAGCCCGTTTTCATAGACATCGATGACAAAGGCGCGTTCGGCCGCCGTGAGCGGGATGTCCGGCGCATCGATTGCGAAGGGCGCGCGCAGCTTGAAATAGGATACGCCCAGAACAAATGCGGTGAGACCCAACAGCTTGTGGAAGGCGGGCGAGGTGGCGGCATCGGAATCCGCACCGGAGGGCAGCGTCAACACTTCGGTGAAAGCAAGCGCGTTCAACCGATAGGAAAAACTGGCCTTGCCGGTATCGGGATCAAAGGTCGGGCGGTCGATGCGGAAGGTTTCGGTCACGGGCAACTCGCTGGTCATCACCATCATATAGGTGATTTGCGCCTGTGGCGGGAGTGGGGCCTTGAGCCGTCCCGCAAGGCAAATCATGCCGGTGGCATGATTTGAGGCGAGAAGGCCATGAAACGCTCGAATGGCGGATAGCCGTCCAGCTGGGCAAAGATGATAGGTAAGCGGCGAGCTCATCGCCACCCTACGATATTTTTCGTGGCCTGCTCAGATTTTCGCAGCGCCACTGGCGCTGCCTGTCCTTCGGACACACTACGCCGTCAGTAGATGCGCATCTGCATGCGCATGACGATGTCCTGGCCGAGGCGCTGGAAGCCGAATTCGCGCATCGTGCATTGCCAGCCCGAGCCGGCCTTTTCAATGCGGAAGAGATTGTAGCGGGCCGGATCGTCCAATGTGCCGCCCTGCGCGGCGCTGGCAGCGGCGACGCCGATCACCGGCACTTCGTGATCCTTGCCCGGCACGTGATGGATCGAGGAGCGGTGCGTGTGGCCATGCAGGATCAGCTCTGCGCCCTCATTGGCAATGACCTGCCGGAACAGGCGATGGCCCTTGAGGCCGAATGAGGGATGCTGGAGTTCGGCATTGGGGGGATGGTGGATCAGCACGGTGCGGAAATAGCCGGCATCGCCCAGAAGCCTGAGAATGCGGGTGAGGCGTGCGGCCTGTTTTTCCTCGAAGCGGCCAACGGCCATGAAAGGGGGCGTCGGCACGGCGCTGGAACAGGAAACGATCGCCACATCGCCCACGCGGCGCACGAAGGGAAATGCCTGCCCTTCCAGCGTTTCGCCCTTGAGGTAATCGCCCCAGATCTCCTGCGCACTTTCAAGAGCGCCGGGGACATAGGCGTCGTGATTACCCGGACAGACGGCGACCCCGTCGCTGGTGCCGAGCGTGTGAAGCCAGCGTCCGGCGCGTTCAATTTCCTCGGGCAATGCCAGGTTGGTCAGGTCGCCGGTGACCGCGGTGATGTCCGCCTTTTGCGCCTGCATATGCTGGACAAGCCGCACCAGCGTCTCGCTGTTCAGCTCGCCATGGCGCTTGAGCTTCCAATTGAGAAAGCCGGTGAGGCGCTTGCTCATCAGGTCGCGCGGGCTCACCTGGGGCATGGGCGACAGGTGAATGTCTGAGATGTGGGCGAGAATTGTCATTGCGGGGGTTTTGCCAGAAGCAAATGAGCAAGAAAACGGTCAATCGTGCTCTCACACGATTTTGTCGCGGGCAAAGCTCTGCTAGAGCGCATCGAAAGTGTGCAAGAACCGCTTATGTTTAGCGCCGATGTCCTGGCGGACGTCAACAGGGAGATCATCCAATGATGAACCGTTTCCAGCGCGTCCGGGCCAAGGTGTTCCTGACCCTCAAGGGCATCTGGCTGCGTATGACGGTGGGCGCAAGGGTCATGGTCGTGGATGGCGACAATGTGCTGCTGATCCGCCATACGCATATCCCGGGCTGGCAGTTTCCCGGCGGTGGCGTGGGCCCCGGCGAGACCTTCGAGGAAGCCGGCGCGCGCGAGACCCTGGAAGAGACCGGTCACAAGCCTGTCGGGCCCATGACGCTGTTCGGGCTCTATCATAATTCCAGCGCCGTCACCAATCGGGACCATGTGGCCTTCTTCATCTGCACCAGTTTCGTCAAGGAATTCGACCACAAGGGTAATTTCGAGATCGCGGAAGTGGGCTGGTTCAACCGGCACGCATTGCCCAATGGGGTAACGCCGGCAACCAGCCAAAGGATCGATGAATATTTCGATGGCGTCGAAAAACGGGCCGTCTGGGGGTATTGAGAGGCGAAATTTTCGAGTGCCATCTATCCCGTTTTCGTCATTGCCCGGCTTGTCCGGGCAATCCACCTTGTGGAGGTATGGTTCACCCGGACAAGCCGGGTGATGACGCTGTGAGGGGCATCGAGCCCGTCGCCTAGCTCTAAAACCCGCTCAATCCAGAAACGGCAGTTCCGGTCCCACGGGGATGATCCGGTGCGGATTGATGGTGGTGTGGCTCCAGTAGTAGTGGGTGCGGATATGGTCGAGATCGACCGTTTCCTTAACCCCCGGCACCTCGTACAGCGCCTTGAGATAATGCGAGATATTCTCGTAATCGGCGATGCGGCGGCGATTGCACTTGAAGTGGCCGACATAGACGGCGTCGAACCGCACCAGTGTGGTGAACAGGCGCCAGTCGGCCTCGGTGATGCTGTCGCCGGTGAGATAGGCATTCTCGCCCAATAGGGCCTCGACCCAGTCCAATGCGTCGAACAGCTTGCCAACGGCCTCGTCATAGGCCTCCTGAGTGGTGGCAAAACCGGCCTTGTAAACGCCGTTGTTGATGTCGTCATAGACGCGGGCATTGATGGCGTCGATCTTCTCGCGCAGGGCTTCGGGATAATAGTCGTCCGTGTTGCCGGTGAGCTCGTTGAAGGCCGAGTTGAACATGCGGATGATTTCGCTGCTCTCATTGGAGACGATGGTGCCGGTCTTTTTGTCCCACAGCACGGGCACGGTGACGCGGCCGGTATAGTCGGGAACGGCCTGGGTATAGACCTGCCACATCGTGTCCTTGCCGAGCAGACTGTCGCCGGTCGAGCCTTCGGTCTTGTCGAAGTTCCAGCCGGTTTCGTCGGGCATTTTGGGAGAAACGACGGAAACCTCGATCAGCGATTCCAGTTCCTTGAGCTTGCGGAAGATCAGGGTGCGGTGGGCCCAGGGACAGGCGAGCGACACATAGAGGTGATAGCGGCCCGCTTCCGCCGCAAAGCCGCCCTCTCCCGAGGGGCCGGCGCTGCCGTCAGCAGTCACCCAGTTGCGGAAGCCCGATTGCGAGCGCACGAATTTGCCGCCGGTCTTCTTGGTGTCGTACCACTGGGTGGACCATTTGCCCTCGATCAACTGTCCCATATTCGGTCCCTTTCGGTCATTTTGCTGTCGGCTTCCTACCTAATGGTGAGGCTTTATGGCGAAAAGACCGCTCCGGCGTAACAGTGCGTTGTGCATTCGGAACACAGAAGCGGCCCGCAGGAGGAATTTCCCGCATGAGGGCAATAATCCCATTTACGCTCAGGTCCGCTGATGCTAATGCGGCAACAGACGTGGAGGCGTCCAGGATGGTGAAGGTATCGCAGATGAACCGACGACCCTAGTCGGTCGTTCCAAACGGGAGGCCGGCTGGCTGACCGTAATCTGTTCTGCACACCTTTTCCGGATTGCCCATATGACCACGCTTGTTGCGGCCGAGGCCGTTGCCACCCCGTTTGCCGGCCAGCCTGTCGTGCGGCCCGCCACGCCGGCCGATGATATCTTCGTCGATGAATTGCAGGCCATCGCTTTTGGTCCGGGCCGTTTTGCACGCACCGCCTTCCGGGTGCGCGAGCGCTTCCCCATCGATCCTGGTCTCAGCCTTATCGCGGAAGTGGATGGTACGCCCTGTGGCGCGGTGTGGATGACACCGATCAGCGTCGGCGGGCTCAAGGGCTATCTGCTTGGGCCGCTGGCGACCCACCCCAATTTCCGCAAGCGCGGCGCGGGGAAGCTGCTGGCGCGGGAAGTCAGCGCGCGGGCATTGGCGCGGGGCGAGGGGCAGTTCGTGCTGCTGGTGGGTGACCAGGATTATTACTGCCCGCTGGGTTGGGAGATCACGACGCCGGGCAATATCGAATTTCCCGGCCCGGTTGATACCAGCCGCGTCCTGCTGCTGGCCGAGGACAAGAGCCTGGCCAAATCGCTCAAGGGCAAAATCGCTGCGTTTGATGCGGTGAAAGAGTAGCGGCGCTAAAAAAGGGTGCAGCGGGAAGGCGGGGTGATTACATTCATTTTGCCTTCCTGATTTCACCGAGCGCCTTTTGTCCATCGACCCAGACATTGCTGACCTGCTGACGACGCGACTGCTGCCGGAGGCGCCGCCGCTGACCCCGGCCGCTGACCTAGTGCCGGACTGGGACCCGCTGACGCCATTTTCGCGTCCGCCGGTCCCCGCTGCGGTGTTGATCGCGCTGGTGCGCCGGCCTGAGGGGCATACCGTGCTGTACACCGAGCGCTCGCCCGATCTGCGCGCGCATTCGGGGCAGGTTGCCTTTCCCGGCGGCAAGGTGGACCGCGCCGACAATGGTGCGGCGGCTGCGGCCCTGCGGGAGGCCAACGAAGAAGTCGGCATGGCGCCGGGTGATGCGACCATTCTGGGCTATATGCCGACTTATTATACCGGCACAAATTACCTGATTACGCCGGTTGTGGCCGAAGTCATTCCGAGCGGGCCGTTTGTGCCCAATCCGGGTGAGGTGCATTCGGTGTTCGAGGTGCCGCTCAGCCGGATCCTCGATTCGGCCACTTATGGCCGGTTCCGCATCAGCCGCGCCGGCAAGGAACACACGACCTGGCAGATCGACCATGATGGGCACATGATCTGGGGCATTACCGCCAATCTGACGCGCAAATTCCGTGACCTGGCGCTGGGCGAGGTTGTCCCGTGATCCCGGATCGGATCGAAGGCGCGGAATGGCTGGCACGCCCCGACGTGCAAGCGATTTTTGCGGCGCTGGATGGCGCGGCGGGCCGTACACGTGCAGTCGGCGGCATTGTCCGCGACAGCCTGCTGGGTCGGGTTCGGGATAATACCGACATCGACATGGCCACCGAATTGCTGCCGGTCGCGGTGATGCAAAGAGCCAAGGCAGCGGGCATTGCCGTTTATCCCACCGGGTTCGACCACGGCACGGTGACGCTGCGGCTTGGGGAGACGAGCGTAGAGGTTACCACCCTGCGGCAGGATGTGGCCACCGATGGCCGCCATGCCGAAGTGGCCTTCGGCACCGATTGGGTTGTGGATGCAGAGCGGCGCGATTTCACCATCAACGCGCTTTATTGCCATGCGGATGGCACGCTGTTCGATCCGTTGGGCGGCGCGGGCGATCTGATCAATGGGAGGGTACGCTTTATCGGCGATGCCGCACGCCGCATCCAGGAAGATGGATTGCGCGTCTATCGCTTTTTCCGGATTTCCGCGAGCCATGGCGCAGAGCATTTCGATCCCGACGGGCTGGCGGCTTGCCGCGATGCGGCGCCTAATCTCGATCATCTGTCGCGCGAGCGGATCGGCAGTGAAATGCTGCGCATGTTGGGCCTGTCCAAAATCGTGCGGACATTGGCCACGATGGATGGGATCGGGCTGATCAGGATTCCCAAGAATGCGCTCAGGGCGCTGCAGGTTTACGAGTCGCTTGGTGGCCATAAGGCAGAGGCGCGTCTGGCGCTTCTGCAGTCTTATGGCTTTGACCAGATGCAGGATCTGTGGCGCTTGTCGAACGCACAGGCCGAGAGCGCGGAACGCATCGGCAATGCCGCAGCGCTGCTGGCCAATGATCAAACCGGGTGGGCTGCATATCGTTTCGGGGAAGATGCGGTCGAGGGCCTGGCCGTTGCCGCTGCCCTGCACAATTGGCCCCGGGAACGCCTTATGGAAATGGCGCGCGAGCTGGGCCGTCTGCCTGTGGCCCCGTTGCCCGTAACCGGCAGGGACCTCATCGCTCACGGCATCAAACCTGGGCCGGAAATCGGCGCTATGCTTGCTATGCTGGAAAAACAATGGGTCGAAAGTGATTTCACTCTCGACCCGGAAAGCCTGCTGGCGAGCTTACCCTAGTGGCGGGTTTTGCCGCCGTCATCCACATCGACGATACGTTCCTTGATGCGCTCGACCATGTCGGGGCGCACTTCGGTTTCGCCGTTGATGTTTTTCATGTTCTCGACGGCGCGGCGAACCACTTCCGCCTCGGTCTCCGCCTGTGCGTGCCAGGTGGAGCCTGGGATGAGCGTACCGGAATCAAAGCGTTTCATTGCTGAATCTCCTTGCTGATGCGGATTGCTACGTCCGGGAAAACGTTTCCCTGCTGGAGCGGTTCCGTCACTCCTCGGGGAAAATGCCGATCTCGGAGAGGCCTTCGAGCCAGGTCGAGCCATCCCGGCGGATAACAGTGCGCGGCATGACGCCTGTTTCCTCCACGATGGCATCGGCGAGGATTTTGGAATGGGTGACGACCCAGACCTGGCTGCGTTGGGCCGCCTTTGCCATGGCGCGGGCGAGGGCGGGGAGAAGATCGGGATGGAGCGATGCTTCAGGCTCGTTGAGCGCGATGAAGGGTGGCAGGCGATAGGCGAGCAATGCCCCAAGCAGGGCCAGGAACTGCAGCGTGCCATCGGACAGTTCCGCCTGGCCGAAGGGATGGTGGGGCACCTCGGGGAAGACCATGGCGAAGCTGGCATTGCGCTCCGGCATGGGTATTTGCAGGCGGGCACCGGGAAAGGCCTGGTCGACGGCGGCGTCGAGGTCCGTTGTGTCGCCGCGAATGTGCTTCAGCGTGGCAAAGACCGCGCCCAGATTGCCGCCATCGGCATCCAGCGTCGGCGCAGTGACCGCCAGCGCCGGCCGCCGGAGGGGCGAATCGGGGTCGGTGCGAAAGCCGTGGTAAAAGCGCCAGGCGGAGAGAATATGCCTTACGGCATCGACCTCGGGCAGGGTGCCGCGCAGTTCGGACAGCGCGGTCTCACTGGCAAGGATGGGCTGATCGAGCATGCGGCGGGCGCCGTTTTCATCGCGGTACCAGGCTGCGGGCCCTTTGCGCTCCAAGAGGGTGACGGGGCGGCGGCCGGGCAGGACGAGATGCTCGGACTTGATCAGCGGTTCCTCGCTAAAGGCGGCATCGTTGGGCGTGGCAAAGCCGATCTCGACCCCATAGCGGGGGCGGAAACCCTCTTCGTCATCGCCGGACAGCACGGCATCGAGCCCGACTTCGAGCGCGATGCGGCGCTGTTCCCCAGTCTTGCGCTCACCGGCCCACAGGGTCGAGGCAAGGCCGCCTTCGCGTGCAATCGCCTTGGTCAATTCGCCAGTGGCCGCCGCATGCAGCAATTCGAGGGCGCGGTAGAGATTGGTCTTGCCGACGCCATTGCCCCCCACAAGCACGGTCAATTGCCGCAATGGAAAGCGGATGGAACGGACCGAGCGGTAGCCCTTGATGTCGAGATCGGCGAGGGACATAGGCCGACTTAAGCAGAGAAGGCGAGCGAGGCCAAGCGTAGCCTCAGGGCCACTTCACCGCGGGCGGCATGGAGGAGAGAATGGAATTGACATTGCCGCCGGTCTTGAGGCCGAAGGTCGTGCCACGATCATAGAGCAGATTGAATTCGACATAGCGGCCACGACGGATCAACTGCTCGTCGCGCTCAGCCTCGCTCCAGCTCTTTTCAACATTGCGCCGGACCAGTCTTGGATAAATGTCGAGAAAGGCCTCGCCCACCGCCTTGGTGAAGGCGAAATCGGCGTCCCAGTCGCCAGAATTGAACTGGTCGTAGAAAATGCCACCAATGCCGCGCGGCTCATTGCGGTGTGGCAGGAAGAAATAGTCGTCGCACCACTTTTTGAAGCGGTCATAGTCGACGCCCGGGCGATCCGCGCAGGCCGACTGCATGGCTGCATGGAAGTCGATGGAATCGGGATCGTCCTGATTGCGGCGATTGTCGAGCACCGGGGTCAGGTCGGCGCCGCCACCCCACCACTGCTTGCCGGTAACGATCATGCGGGTGTTCATATGCACTGCCGGAACATGGGGGTTCCACGGATGAACGATCAGTGAAATCCCGGAGGACCAGAATGCGGTGCCCGCTTCCGTGCCGGGCATCTGGCGGGCAAATTCCTCGCTGAAATGGCCATGGACGGTGGAAACGTGAACGCCGGCTTTCTCGAAAATCCGACCATGCAGCATGCCCATTTCGCCGCCACCGCCTCCGGCGCGGTCCCAGGGGGTGCGCTCGAAAGCGCCGGGCGGCATTTGGGCGTCAGCGCCAGCAAATTCGCGCTCAATGGCTTCAAGCGCCGCATGAATGCGGTCGCGCAGGGCGCGGAACCAGTCGCTGGCGGTGGATTTCTTGGTGTCGATATCTGGGGGCAGGGTCATGGTGGGGGAATGAACCTTCAGGAAAGCTGTGTAAAGTCGCCAATCTGTCTCATGGCTTCGCCCAGGATCATGGATCCGGCAATGGCGACATTGATCGATCGCAGGCCATCCCGCATGGGAATGCGGACCCGCAGGTCCGCAATGGCGGCGACCTCGTCCGGCACGCCGGCGCTTTCGCGGCCGAGCAGCAGGATGTCGCCGGACGCGTAGGCGGCGTCATAGGCCGAGCCGCTGGCCTTGGTCGTCAGCAGCACGAGACGGCGCTTTTCGGCCAGTCGCCAGGCGTTGAAGGCGGCAAAGCTGTCATGTTCGACAAGGCTGGCGCGGTCCAGATAATCCATGCCCGAGCGGGCAAGATTGCGCTGGGTGATGGCAAAGCCTGCGGGGTGGATCACATGCACCACGGCGCCCATGCAGGCCCCAAGGCGCAGCAATGTGCCGGTATTGGCAGCAATGTCGGGCTGATAAAGCGCAAGGTCGATGGCCAAGGCCGTTTGCTCCAGCACATGTGAGAAGTGCCCGGATTCCGGGCCTGGCTTGGGTATAGTGTCGCAGTTGGGTCCTGTCACGGTGCTCGCACTGGACAAGTTCTTATGACAGTGCAAAAAGGACGCTACCTGACGGGCCGCTTGAGGGCGGCCGGCTGCTCGATTCTGCGCATGTGGACGGGACAGCCGGGGCCGGCCCCGTCATTTGTGCATCGTACGGGGATACGGACCTTGGCCACGCAAGCAGAACATTCATCCACGAACCGGCGGGACTTTCTCTATGTCGCCACGGGCGCCGTCGGCGCCGTTGGCGCCGCAGCCGTGGTCTGGCCGCTGATCAATCAGCTCAATCCCGATGCCTCGACGCTGGCACTGGCGAGCATCGAGTTCAATGTGGGCGCGATTCCCGAAGGGCAGTCGGTGACCATCACCTGGCGCGGCCTGCCGGTGTTCGTGCGTCATCGCACCGCTGCCGAGATCGAAGAGGCTCGGGCCGTTCCGCTGGACGAGCTCAAGGATCCCGAGACCGACGAGCAGCGCGTCAAGGAAGGTCATGAGCAATGGCTGATCATGATCGCCAACTGCACCCATCTGGGCTGCGTTCCTGTGGGTGAGTCGGGCGATTTCGATGGCTGGTTCTGCCCCTGCCATGGTTCGCACTATGATACGGCTGGTCGTATCCGCCGTGGCCCGGCTCCGCTCAATCTGGTGGTGCCGCCTTATGAATTCGTCAGCGATACGCTGGTCCAGATCGGCTAGTGGGGGCTTTTCCGATGTCTGAACATTCTACCTATATTCCCGGAAGCGCCGTCGAGAAGTGGCTGGATGACCGTCTGCCGGTCGTTCGCTTCGCCAAAGAACACTTGATGGATTTCCCCACCCCGAAGAACCTCAATTACTGGTGGACCTTCGGCGCGATCCTCGTCATGTGCCTTGGTGTGCAGATCGTCACCGGCATTATCCTGGCCATGCACTACACGCCCAATGTGGCGATGGCCTTCGACTCGGTCGAGCACATCCGCCGCGACGTCAATGGCGGCCGCATCATCCAGGCGACGCACGCCGTGGGCGCCTCGATGTTCTTTGTCGCCCTCTACATCCACATGTTCCGCGGCCTGTTCTACGGCTCCTACAAGGCCCCGCGTGAAATCCTGTGGATCCTGGGTGTCATCATTTTCCTGCTGACCACCGCCACCGCTTTCATGGGCTACATCCTGCCCTGGGGCCAGATGTCCTTCTGGGGCGCCACGGTTATCTCCAACATCTTCTCGGCCATTCCGCTGGTCGGCGAGAGCATCAAGCAGCTGGTTCTGGGCGGCTTTGCCGTCGATAACCCGACGCTGAACCGCTTCTTCTCGCTGCACTATCTGCTGCCGTTCATCATCGCAGCCGTTGTGGCGCTCCATATCTGGGCGCTGCACGTGCCGGGCAACAACAACCCGGTCGGCGTCGAAGTGAAGGATAGCCGCGACGTGGTTCCCTTCCATCCGTACTATACGATGAAGGATCTGTTCGCGATGGTGCTGTTCATGATCCCGTTTGCCTGGTTCGTGTTCTTCGCACCCGACATTCTGGGTCACCCGGACAATTACATCATGGCCAACAGCCAGATCACCCCGGCCCACATCGTGCCGGAATGGTATCTGCTGCCCTTCTACACCATCCTGCGCGCCATCGATTTCAACATCCTGTTCATCGACTCCAAGCTCGGTGGCGTGATCGCCATGGGCGGCGCCATGGTCTGCCTGCTGGTTGTGCCGTGGCTGGACACGTCCAAGGTGCGCGCCGGTACCTTCCGCCCGATGTTCAAGTGGTTCTATGCCCTGTTCGTCATCAACTTCATTGCACTGATGTATCTGGGTGCGCAGGCCGCGGCTGAGCCCTACACGACGCTCTCCAAGATCTGCACCGCCTACTACTTCATCTACTTTCTGGTCATCCTGCCGGTGCTTTCGCGGGTCGAAAAGACCAAGCCGCTGCCGACCAGTATCTCCGAGAGCGTTCTCGGCAAGGCACACGCGTGATCGGGGCGACAATCATGTTCAAAAACAAGATAATCATCGCCGCTCTTGCCGCCTTTATGGGCCTCTCCGCCGGATTAGCAGCTCATGCTGCCGAAGCGGGAAAGCATCCCGAACGCGTCAACTGGAGCTTTGCGGGCATTTTCGGCACCTATGACGAAAACCAGCTGCAGCGCGGTTTTCAGGTGTTCCGCGAAGTGTGCGCCAGCTGCCATGGTGCGCGCCTGATGGCGTTCCGCAATCTTGGCGAAGCGGGTGGCCCCGCTTTCTCCGAAGCGCAGGTCAAGGCGCTGGCAGCCGAATATCAGGTCGCCGACGCGACCGTTGATGGCGGCATGCGCCCCGCCGTGGCCGCTGACCGCTGGCCGTCGCCCTTTGCCAGCGAGCAGGAGGCCCGCGACGCCATGGGCGGTGCCTATCCGCCGGACTTCTCCGTGCTGGCCAAGGCCCGCGGCGTGACCGATCCGTTCCCGACCTGGGTGTTCAACTACTTCACCGGCTATCAGGAAGGTGGCGTCGACTATATCCATGCGCTGCTGACCGGTTACCACGCCGAAGTGCCTGCCGACGCGCCCGAGGGCTTCGTGCTGGGCGAGGGTCAGTATTACAACGACTACTTCCCCGGCCACGCGATCGGCATGGCGCCGCCTCTGGCTGATGGCCAGATCACCTACACGCCCGGCGAGGATGGCGTTGCCGTTCCCGAGACGCTGGAGCAGTATTCCACCGACGTTTCGGCCTTCATGATGTGGATGGCCGAGCCGCATCTGGTCAGCCGCAAGCAGACCGGTTTCGTGGTCCTGCTGTTCCTCGTGCTGTTCGCTGGCATGATGTATGCGACAAAGCGCAAGCTTTGGGCCGGTATCGAACACTGACCTTCGCTCGCAGGGCATGCCCCGAATACAAAAATACAAAGAGGTCCTCCGGGGCCTCTTTTCTTTTGGGCGGAAACCTGCGTGCGCCTTTGCGTGAAGCCCTTGCCAAGGCCGGAGAATGCCACGATATTCGCCGTAATTCCGGTGTTGGAGGAAACGCAATGTCCGCCATTCGCCTGGCCGTAACCGTGGTCAGCACTGCTCTAGCCGTTAGCCGCCATCCGGCTGTGCGGGCTGGCGTGCATGCCGTGGTCAACAATCCCAAGACACGCGAAACCGCGATCAATACCACCCGCAACGCTGCCTATAATGCGGGTGTCATTGCCCGGCATCTGCTCGGCCGCAGCAAGTCCTGACCCCTTTCCTCATTTATCAAGGTTGTCGATGTCGCTCGACCTGAAGTCGCTTGTCCGCACGATCCCCGACTATCCCAAGAAGGGCATCCTGTTTCGAGACATCACCACGCTGATCGAGCATCCCGAGGGGTTCCGCGAGAGCGTTGAGCGTATTGCAGCGCAATATCGCGGGCAGGGCATTACCCATGTCGCGGGTATCGAGGCGCGCGGTTTTATCTTCGGCGCCGGCGTGGCGATTGCGCTGGGTGCGGGCTTCGTGCCGATCCGCAAGAAGGGCAAGCTGCCCGGCGAGACCATTGGCCAGAATTATGCGCTCGAATATGGCGTCGACACTATCGAAATCCACGCCGACGTCGTTGCGGCAGGCCACAAGGTGCTGCTGGTCGACGACCTGATCGCTACCGGGGGAACGGCCATTGCCGCTATTGGCCTGCTCCGCCGCACCGGTGCCTCCTGCGATGATGCGGCCTTTGTCATCGACCTGCCGGACATCGGCGGTGCGGCAAAGCTGGCGGCGGAAGGTGTGCTGGTGTCATCCCTGATGGCGTTCGAGGGGCATTAGCGATCCAGTCCCTGACGCGACTGGCTCTGTCCTCGTGCGAGAGGGGTCAACTGCCCGCGACTGGATGAGCACGGTAATGCACTAACCGGCAGCACTCTTTCTTCTCAAGGGGGAGGGGAGATAGCCTGGAAACGCGTCAAGCCATCAGCAGAGATGGACTTACCAATTGTTGCGCCCGTCCAACTGTTGGATCTCCAGCTTGGACCAGTCGAGGTCGTCCACGAGATTGAGATTGATCTGCAACTTGTGCAATTCGGGCACGAGTGTCGCGTCGCCGCCCTTGGGCGTGCCGTCGCTGTTATAGGCTGCGGACCAGTCGACACTCTCGCCCCAGGTGTGCATGCCGCAATGCTTGCAGAAGTGATGCAGGCCATAGTCGGGATTGGTCGAATAAGTGCCGTCGGCCTCGGCGCTCAGCACCGTGAGGTCGCCGACGGAATAATAGGCCCAGACAGCACCGGTCCGCTGGCAGAATGTGCAATTGCACCGCGCAGCCTTGGTCGGGTGATCGGGCAGGGCGATACGGGTCCTGCCGCAATGGCAGGAGGCGATCAGGGACATGCGGTATACTCCTCGATCATGCGAGCAGACTGTAGGAGGCCAGCGTCAGTCCCTGTCAGCAGAAGGGTCAGGCAGCCACGCGGGCGGCCTCGGCCGGGCGGTCGACCAGGACGAATTGATTGCCTTCGGGATCGCGCATGACCGTATAGGTGGGCAGGACGCGCTCGACGCTGGCGCCGGCTTCCCTGAGCCGCTCGACCTCTCCGGCGCGATCGGTGACGCCGACGTCGAAATGGACGCGATTATTGTCCGGACGCTGGCCGTTCACATTCTGGAAGCACAGCGAGGGGCCCGGGCCATCGACCAGAATTGTCGTTGGCTCGTCGCTTTCAAGACCCAGCGCGGCGATGAGGGCGGCATTGGTAGCGTCCTCTTGGCGGATGGAATAGCCATCAAGCAAGTCAGCCCAAAACGCGGCCAGAACTTTGGGCTGCTCGCAGTCAAAGACGATTTCGTGGATGGCACCCATTGCCGGTCTCCTTTGTCGTTCTAACAAAGCGTTAACGGGCAAATGCGGCAAGAAAGGTGCAAGGCCCGGCCCTGTGGAAGCCGGGCCTTGTCCGCTATTTGCGCCGCGCCGTTTCAAGCAAGGCATCCAACCGCGGCACACTGGCTGCAGGTGCCTTCAACGCCGGCTTGGTGCCCGGTTTGATGAAGGGCCTTTGCTGCTTGCCGTGCCGGGGAACATTGCCATTGTGCTGGATCGGCAGGGGACGTTGAAACTGATTTTTGGGCATGAGGTCATCCTTCCCGCCCGGCAGGATTTGCGCGGGGCTGGTGGTGGAAAAACGGAGACGCGACAAGGCCGCGCCGATGGTTGCGGTTTTGGGAGGACGCCGGGGGTTGCGGAGACGATGAGCGCGACCGTGTCAGGCCGGAAGGGCACCAGTTCTGTCAAACTCGTCGAACTGCGCAGCCAACACGTACCGTTCACGCGCAGGGCGCGGAGCGGGAGTGAAGCGAGCGTCCGGGACGAGTTCTCAGATCATTTCGGTGCGAAACCTCTTTTCAGGAATGGGCTCAGCATAGGCAAGCAAAAGGGCCAGCGTCAACCGCCGGCCCTTTCAAATGTCGGTCTGCTGCCCAGATCAGGGTTCGAGCTGGCCGGTCTTGGGCTGGTCTTCGGCGCTGATATTGGGCTCGTTGCGGGTCTTCCACAGCGAATAGCCAACGCCAGCGGCCAGGATGCCAATGGTGAGGCCCAGCGAGATTGCAGTCGGCACGTGATATCCGAAGGGCACGAGACAGATCTTGATGCCGATCATCACCAGAATGATAGCCAGCGAGGTCTGCAGGTAGCGGAAACGGTTCATTGCTGCCGCCAGCGCAAAGTAGAGCGCGCGCAGGCCGAGAATGGCGAAGATGTTGGACGTATAGACGATGAAGGTGTCCTGGGTCACAGCGAAGACGGCCGGAACAGAGTCGACTGCAAAGATCAGATCGACGATCTCGACCATGATCAGGGCCACTGCCAGCGGGGTCAGCCAGGTGACGATCTTGCCGGTCTTGGGATCGGGCGCCTTGATGGTGAACCGGCGGCCATGCAGTTCCTTGGTGATGCGGAAGCGCTTGTTGAGGAACTGGAAGATCTTGTTGTCTTCCATATTCGGCTCTTCGTCCTGATGCCGGAACATCCGGAAGCCGGTGAAGATCAGGAAGGCGCCGAAGAACAGCAGGATCCAGCTGAACTGATAGACAAGGGCGGCACCGACGCCGATCAGGATGGCGCGGAACAGGATCACGCCCAGAATGCCCCAGAACAGCACGCGGTGCTGATAGAGCCGGGGTATGCCGAGGAAGCCGAATATGGTGGCGATGACGAACATGTTGTCCATCGCCAGCGACTGCTCGATCAGATAGCCGGTGTAGAATTCGAGACCGGCTTGAGCGCCGCGCTGGAACCAGACCCAGGCGCCGAAGGCGAGGGCAATACACACATACATGCCGTAGAGCAGCAGGCTCTCCTTGGCTTCGATCTCGTGCTCGTCGCGGTGCAGGATGCCGAGGTCGAAGACAAGCAGGCCGATCACCAGGGTGATGAACGCGACCCAGAAATAGACGGGGGTACCAAGAAAATCGCCCGATAGGGCGGCAAGAAGCGATTCCATCGCCGGACCTTCTCCATGAACAGGTGGAGTAACTCCGACATCGCCGTGGAGAATCCACGACCAGAGGGGCCCGGCGTTACGCGCTGAAAATGCGCCAAAGCAGGGGAAATTTCAAGCCCCCGCGTTTGCAGGGCGCGCTAGCGGCGTGTTGGCCTCAGCGCGGCGTACACATCATGACGATGGCGTCGGCCGTTTCCAGCTGGATGGCAACGCCATAGGTCGGATCGCTGATCACGCGGGCGGCCTGAATACTGCCATTGGCGCGCAGATTGCCGTCATTGATGCCAATGCCGTCCTGATAGGGGGTCAGCGTGCCGGTGCCGGATTTGTTGTCGCCGGCGGCGCGGGCCGCCCAGCCATAGACCTGGCCATAGACGGTCAAGATGCCGACTCGCTCGGTCGTGGCGTCGCGGCAGCTCCAATTGCCCTGATAGGCCTGCGCGAAGGCAGGGGCTGCGGAACAGGCGGTGAGGGCGAGAACAAGGGCGAATCGGCGCATGAGGCCAGATTGCCGATGCGCCCCGCCGGTTTCAAGAGCCGGGCCTGATCAGCTTTCCGAGAACAGGCACTTTGGTGAGTGCGAGCAACACTTTGAGCTTGAGCGGCATCTTGTAGTCGCGCAGCTTGGAGAAGCCGACAAGGTCCGCCACATAGACCAGCTCGCCCTGCTGGTTGACGGCCGTGAGACGATTGAACAACAGGCCCCAGCCGGGAATGGAGTTCGAGCGGCGCTTGCCGGTGACGACCAGTTCATAGGTAACCGTGTCGCCCGGGCGCACCGGAGCCTTGAAGTCCATCGAATTGACGCCGGGGGAGGGGCCGGACACGCCGGGTTCCTGGCCAAGCGCGCGCAGGCGTTCTTCTTCGGCGAAAAGCGCATCCACCATCTTGCGGTGCCCGACGCTGACCGTGTGCCAGCCCGACGCGATCAGGCCGCCAAAATGGCTGTGTTTGGCCTCGTCCGGGTCCGTATGGAAATATTGCGGATCATACAGCTTGGCGAAGCTGATGATTTCCTCGGCGGTGAAGGTGTGGCTGCCCAGGGGAAAGGCTTCGTCGATGGTGATGTCCTCAAACCAGCGGGTCATGCGCCTGCCTCCACGTGGCGGCACTCGACCAGATTGGCCAGCCGCATGGTCATGACGGGCTTGCCGTGCTGGTTGGTGATGTCGAAATCGAGGGTGACGATACCCCAATGAGGGTGGCTGGCCGAGCGGCGCAGTTCGGTGATGGTGGCGGTGCCGCCAATGGTGTCGCCGACCATGACCGGCGTTTTCCATTTCAGGTCGCGGAAGCCGAGTCCCCCGCAGGAAGCGATGGTGGAGAGGAAATTGTCCACCAGCATGCGCAGGCTCAGCGCTCCAGTCTGCCAGCCGCTGGAGGCAAGGCCACCCAAAAGGCTCGCCTTGGCGGCCTCTTCGTCGAGGTGGAAAGGAAAAGGATCGAATTCACGGGCAAAGGTGACGATCATGTCCTTGCTGACCGAGGTCGAGCCCAGGTCGATGATTTCGCCGGTCGAGAGATCTTCGAAGTGGCGCCGATCTTTTGTGACAGGATTGGTCATTCGCTTGCCCTATGCGTCAAGCGTGGTTTTCGCATGACCTCCGGTGAAGGGCAAGAGCAGGGCTTGCGGGAGGGTATGGCAGCCGTACCAAAAAAGGAGCCCGCCTTGCAGGGCGGGCCTTTGGTCATGCGTCGTGGTGCGCATTTGCGGGAATTGTCATGCCACTTTCGGCATATTCCCGGAGCTTGTTACGCATCGTTCTGATCGAAATGCCCAGAAGATGCGCGGCATGGGTGCGGTTCCCCTCAGTTTTCCGCAAGGTTGCCAGGATCAGACCGCGTTCCACCTCGGCGACTGGCAAGCCCACCAGCGACTCGGCGGCATTCAAGTTCGGCTCTAAACGGTTCATGTCGGTCTCTTTCTCTCCTCCCGCTCACTCCTTCGTTTTCCAGCCACGGAATAAGGGTGTCCCCCAATGGTTAACGCTCTCTTAATTCTGTGATCACACATGGCATGCGGGAGCGCCCTCGATAGCAGTTCCGCAGTGCCTCAAAGGCCGCCGCGCATTGACATCGGCGTCGATCCGACCCAATTGAAGCCAAACGTTTTCCCGGAGATATCCATGGGCTTCAAGATGGGCATTGTCGGCCTGCCGAATGTCGGCAAGTCGACACTTTTCAACGCATTGACCCGCACGGCTGCGGCCCAGGCTGCCAATTTTCCATTCTGCACGATCGAGCCCAATGTCGGCGAAGTGTCGGTGCCCGATCCGCGGCTGGAAAAGCTCGCCGCCATCGGCAAGTCGGTCAATGTGCTGCCTGCGCGGATGAGCTTTGTGGATATTGCGGGTCTGGTCAAAGGCGCCTCGCAGGGCGAAGGTCTGGGCAATCAGTTTCTCGCCAATATCCGCGAGACCGACGCCATCGCCTATGTGCTGCGCTGCTTTGAAGATGGCAATGTCATCCACGTTTCCAACAAGGTCGATCCGCTCGCCGATGCCGAAGTGGTGGAAACCGAATTGATGCTTGCAGACCTCGAAAGCCTCGAAAAGCGCCGCGCGGGCGTTGAAAAGAAGGCCAAGGGTAATGACAAGGACGCCAAGGTCACCCTGGAGCTGATCGACCGCGCTCTTGCCGTGTTGCGCGATGGCAAGTCGGCCCGCTTCGTCAAGCGCGATCCCGAGGAAGAGAAGGCGTTCAATGAACTGCAACTGCTGACCAGCAAGCCAGCGCTTTATGTCTGCAATGTGGATGAAGGCTCTGCCGCCACCGGCAATGCTCTGAGCAAAAAGGTCGAGGAGTATGCCAAGGCCAATGATGCGGGCGTCGTGATTATCTCTGCGGAAATCGAGAGCCAGCTTGCCCAGCTTTCCGACGAGGAACAGGCCGAATATCTCAGCTCGCTCGATCTCGATCAGCCTGGCCTGAACCGGCTGATCCGCGCTGCTTACGACCTGTTGAACCTGCAGACCTATTTCACGGTCGGCCCCAAGGAAACCCGCGCCTGGACCATTCACAAGGGTTACAGGGCTCCGCAGGCGGCAGGTGTGATCCACACCGATTTCGAGCGCGGCTTCATTCGCGCCCAGACCATTGGCTATGATGATTTCGTGGCTCTGGGAGGCGAGCAGGGTGCTAAGGAAGCCGGCAAGGCCCGCGACGAAGGCAAGGAATATGTCGTCAAGGACGGCGACGTGATGTTGTTCAAGTTCAACGTCTAGACGCATTTGGGGCGCCGCGAGGCGCCCCTTCTTTTTGCGTCAGTGCGGGCCCATGGGCAGGTCCGGATTGGTGCCGCAGGGTCCACCGTCCATGTTGACGGCAATCTCCCGTTGCTCGCCCGAGAATGAGATCGCCTCGTAATAATGGCTCATTTCCACCGTGCTGGCCGGTACATAGTGGAAGATCAGCGAGCGGCGGAACCGTTCCGCACTGGTATTGGGCGTCGAGCCGTGAATGACGCTGCCGTTGAAAAACAGCACATCGCCTGCCTTGAGGTTCATCATCTGCGGTTCGAGCCCGGGCGGCGGCTCGACATGTTCGCTGGTGAAGAACAGAGCAGGGTCTGAGGGTTCGGGGCAGGCAATGTCCAGGCCGGAGGTCTGGGGCACGCACATCATGCCGCCATTGCCTTCGTCGGCATCGTCCACGGCGATCCATGCGGCCATGCAGGTGCCGGGCTTTACCCGCAGGTAGAAATTGTCCTGATGCAGATCCTGCCCGCGCGCGCCGGGCGGCTTGAAATAGAACATGGATTGGCAGGCGAAGGGCTCTTCGCCGAAGAGTTCGGCGAGAATGGGTTCGAGCCGGGTATCGAGCATATAGCGATGTGCGAGGCGGCCGACTTCCTTGTCGACATGCTTGTGCGGATGCATCATGCGCGGAAAACGCGCCAGCGGATCATTGCCGACCGGCGAACCGCTGCGTATGTCGGACAGGCCGGGCACGGGACCATTGCTGGCCGCATCCATGAATGTGTCGCGGATGACGTCGATTTCTCCGGGCGTAATCAGGCCGCGCAAGGCAATGAAACCGTCGCGCTCGAATTGCAGACGCTGTTCTCTCGATAGAGTTGTCATGGTGTCCTCCTCTGCCTCAAAGGCTAGAAGCCCATTCCGGCAAGCGCCATGGATTGGCCTGCCAATGACATGTACTATCCTGCTATGAACAAAACCGAAGAAACCCCCTATGCAGGAGGCTCGCAGCTACTTTCGGGCCATGCCCATGAAACAAGCGGCTATCGCGCTTATCGGCCCAACGGGGTGGGGGACTGGTTGCTGATCCTGACCCTGTCAGGCGAGGGGCGCTTTGGCCATCCAGGGGGCGAACTTCTTTCCCGACCGGGGGATTGGGTGCTCCTGCCTGCCGGCACGCCGCATGATTATGGGGTGGCGCGGGCCGCGCCGCATTGGGAATTGCTCTGGGCGCACTTCCGTCCCCGGCCCGATTGGCACCAGCTTCTTGGCTGGCCACAGGCCGGGGGCGGCCTCATGCACCTGCATCTCGATGGCCCTGAAATCGACCAGTTCCACACGGTGCATGCACTGCAGGCGAGTGGGCGCAAACGCGCCGAAGCTCTCGCCATGAATGCGCTCGAAGCTCTGCTGCTGCGGTGCGACGAGTTTGTTGCGCCCCATTCCGGCCCGCTTGACCAGCGCATCGAGCGGGCGATCGATTTCATCGAGGCAGGGCTGGCGCAGAGCCTCAGCGTGGGCATTGTCGCCGATGCAGCCGGGCTGTCGCCTTCGCGGTTTTCGCATCTGTTCAGGGAACAGACCGGCCAGAGCGTCCAGGCCTTTCTTGAGGAACGCCGCATGGTGCGGGCCGCTGACCTGTTGCGCCGGACCAGCTTCCCGGTCCAGCAGGTGGCGGCGCAACTGGGCTTTGACAGCCCGTTTTATTTCTCCCGCCGCTTTGCACTCTGGTCGGGGAAGAGCCCCACCGCCTTCCGCCGCGCCGGGGCCTAGCCGAGCTCGCCCTTGCGCATCTGGTTGGGCGTGATCCCGTAGGCCTTGCGGAAATGCTCGTAAAACTGGGTCTGGGAGGCGAACCCGGCTTCCACCGCGATATTGGCGACCGGCATGTTGGTGTCGAACAGCAGGCTGCGTGCGCGGATCAGGCGCAGTCGCGTGATGAATTTCTGCATCGGGATATGCATGACCTTGGTGAACAGGTTGGCTGCGTAGCTGGGGTGCAGCCCGGCAACTGCCGCGACTTCGCCGGTGTTGAGCCGGGTGGCGCTGTTCTCCACGATGTGGCGCACCATCTGCACCACATAGCGGACGGGGGAGGGGCTGCGTGCCTCGCGCATGGATTTGTCTATCCATGGCGGCAACAGCTCTTGCCAGCCGACCAGCACGGCGCGTCGAAGCAACATGGCGATCTCGGCGCGAGCGAGATCGCTGCGCTGGGCATGGCCGCTGCGATAGTCGGCATACCAGCGTTCAAGCGTCTCCAGGCTGATGCTGTCCGGTGACATGGCTATGACGCCGCCCCCCATCAGCGTCTCGGTCAGCGCGCCGAGACGGGGCATTTCCAGAAAGGCATCCATGGGCAGATATATGTTCATCTGCCGCGCGTTTTCCGTGCCACGGAGCGCCGTGGTCTGGTGCGGTACGCCCGCCCAGAAGGCCACGAGCCGTCTTGCCGGGATGGTCAGCGGCGCGCCGTCGAAACGGTAATCCATCTCCCCATGGCTCAGCCAGTTGAACTCGATATGGCCGTGGCTATGTGGCGCGGCCATGATCTCGGGTGCAAAGGCGCGGATGCCGAAGCGGCCGAAGGCCTTGGTGGCGGCGTAAAAGCGCCGATCCGCGCGCGGAATGGGGCGAAGCGGTGGCTGGCCAGAAATCATATCTTAGAAACCCGGAAGAATGACCTTTTATCCCGGATTGCTTCATACGGAGCAAGCGCTATCCATAGGCGCAAAGCGGCTGGAGGAGCCGCGGGCCAAGACGGCCCCGTTTGGAGCATTCCCCATGGCAAATCCCAGGATCACTTTTATCGGCGCCGGTTCATCGGTGTTCATGAAGAATATTGTCGGCGACATTCTGCAGCGCCCGGCACTGGCGGGCGCCGAAATCCGGCTGATGGACATCAATCCGACCCGCCTGGAAGAAAGCGCCATCATTGCCGGAAAGCTGATTTCGACGCTTGGCGTATCGGCGAGCGTCAAGACCTTCGATGATCAGCGCGCCGCGCTCGATGGCACCAATTTCGTTGTCGTCTGCTTCCAGATCGGCGGCTACGAGCCGTCCACGGTGGTCGATTTCGAGGTGCCCAAGAAGTACAATCTGCGCCAGACCATTGCCGACACGCTGGGCGTCGGCGGTATCATGCGCGGGTTGCGAACGGTGCCGCATTTGTGGAGCATCTGCGAGGACATGCTGGCTGTCGCACCGGACGCGGTGATGCTGCAATACGTCAACCCGATGGCGATCAATACCTGGGCCATTGCCGAGAAATATCCCACGATCAAGCAGGTCGGTCTCTGCCATTCGGTACAGGGCACGGCCCATGAGCTGGCTCATGATCTGGGCATTCCTTACGAGGATATTCGCTACCGCTCGGCGGGCATCAACCACATGGCCTTCTATCTCAAGTTCGAGCATCGACAGGCCGACGGGTCCTATAAGGATCTCTATCCCGAACTGCTGCGTGCCTATCGCGAGGGCCGCGCGCCGAAGCCGGGCTGGAATCCGCGCTGCCCCAACAAAGTGCGCTACGAAATGATGACGCGGCTGGGCTATTTCGTCACCGAAAGCTCGGAACACTTCGCCGAATACACGCCCTATTTCATCAAGGAGGGCCGTGACGACCTGATCGAGAAATACGGCATTCCGCTCGATGAATATCCCAAGCGCTGCGTGGAGCAGATCGAGGGCTGGAAAAAGACCTCCGAGCAATACCGCACGGCTGACAAGATCAACGTGAAGCCGTCCAAGGAATATGCCAGCTCCATCGTCAATTCGGTCTGGACCGGCGAACCTTCTGTGATCTACGGCAATCTGCGCAATAATGGCGTCATCACCAGCCTGCCCAATGCGGCAGCGGTGGAAGTGCCTTGCCTCGTCGACGACAACGGGCTTCAGCCCACCTATATCGGCGACCTCCCGCCGCAACTGACCGCCTTGATCCGCACCAATATCAATGTGCAGGAATTGACCGTTCGTGCCCTCATCGAAGAAAAGCGCGAGCATATCTACCACGCGGCGATGATGGACCCGCATACGGCGGCGGAGCTCGATCTTGACCAGATCTGGTCACTGGTCGACGACCTCATCGCCGCCCATGGCGCATGGCTGCCGGAATGGGCGCGCGGATAGGTCCACGCGCTGGCGGGGGCAGGTAGTAACGTGGGTGGAAACCTGCCCGTCCGGTTTTGGAAACAGGACGGGCAGACGCTGACGCGTAATACCTTGGCTATGCCGTTGGCTCGATGACCATCCGCCAGTGACGGTAGAGGGCTGCAATGTCGCCACTGGTGAGGATCGGCATGGCCTGTTTCAGCGCGTCGTCGCTCCAGTCCCACCAGCGAAGTTCCAGAAGCCGCGCTATGTCCGCCTCATCGAAACGCTTACGGATGGGCTTGGCGGGATTGCCGCCGACAATGGCGTAGGGCTCGACGTCCCGCGTCACCAAAGCCCGCGTGCCGATGATTGCGCCGTCCCCGATTGTGACGCCCGGCATGATGATGGCTTCGGTACCGATCCAGACATCGTTGCCAATCACTGTGTCTCCCGCGGGTTCAAAACCATTACGCGCGCCCGCGAAGGCTGCGACCTCCGACATCCAAAAGAATGGAAAGGTACTTATCCAGTCGCTCCGATGCCCTTGATTCCCTGCCATCACGAAGGCTGCGCCCGACCCGATGGAGCAGAAGGAACCGATGATAAGTTTATCGACGCCCTCATCGGGGAGAAGGAAGCGGGCGCAGTCATCAAAGCCGTGCCCATGATAATAGCCGGAATAGTAGCTGTAGCGGCCGACGTGAATGTTGGGATTGGTAACGAGGCGATCGAGTGTGATGCCCTTGAAGGGGCTCTCGAAGACATTTTGCATGATAACTACCGTATGTTCGCAAGCCGCAGGTGCGGCGAAGGTTCACCCGAACGCTGACGGGCAAACGCTAGCTGACAACCACTGGGGCTGTCGGCTAAAGCTTCCTGCGTCATCGACGCGGAAGCGCCATGCAGATGGTTCGGTGGGCAGCTTTCATTGCTCGATAATGCCCCATTGGAGTGCCGCTGCCAAGATGTGGACGGCCGCGCCGGAGCAATGTCGCCTGGCAGCTTTGGGGGCAGTCGCCGCCTGATTTCCGACCGCGTTCCGTCCGAACGGCATTGAGCCAGTTTGAACGTTCGCTTTTCGGCCCAATCGCCGCTCGTTACCGTGCAGACGCTCACCCATTGGGGCGAGGCGGGTTTTGCTGCGGCTATTCCTTTTTGCCGAACAGCTTGCTCAGCATATCGGCCATGGGACCCGATTTCGGCATTTCTGCCTGCGGCTGGGTGGGACGCGCCTGGCGGATATGGCTTTGCGCCGGCTTGGCAGCAGCGGGTGCAGTCTTGGTGTCCTCGCCCTTCACGGCAAGCGCCAGCTTGTTCATGAATCCGGCATCGTCACCCTTGAGGAGGAGCGGCGTCTGGCGGGCGATTTCGTCCAGCAACGGATCGAGCCACGCCTTGTCGGCCTTGGCGAAGTCGCCCAGCACGTGGGGGGTGACGAATTCCTTGCCCGGATGGCCGATCCCGAGGCGGACGCGCTTATACTCCAGGCCGATCTGGGGATCGATGGAGCGCAGGCCATTGTGCCCGCCATTGCCGCCGCCGATCTTGACTCGGACCTTGCCGGGGGCGAGGTCCAGCTCGTCGTAGAAGACCACGATGTCGGCGGGGGTGAGCTTATAGAAGCGGGCCACCTGTTGCACGCTGTCGCCGGACTTGTTCATGAAGGTCTGCGGCTTGAGCAGCAATACGCGCTCGCCGCCGACATTGCCCTCGGCCAGAAGCCCGGAATGCTTGGACTTCCATCCGGATATGCCATTGGCCGCGGCGATGGCGTCCACAGCCATGAAGCCGATATTGTGGCGGTTGCCGGCATATTGCGTACCGGGATTGCCGAGGCCGACAAGCAGTTTCATGGATCGCAGCCTCTCAAATGAGAGAGGCGGCCGTGGGGCCGCCTCAAAACGCTTCGCGGTGCGGGCGGATTATTCCGCTTCGGCTTCAGCTTCGCCTTCGCCAGCGGCGTCAGCGGACTTGAGGCCCGACGGCGCCACGACGGTAGCGATGGTAAAGTCGCGGTCGGTGATCGTCGGCGTGACGTTCTTGGCAAGCTTCACAGCCGAGATGTGGATCGAGTCGCCGATTTCGTAACCGGTAAGATCAACGGTGATCTCTTCGGGGATCGCATTGGCGGGGACCGAAACTTCCACAGTGTGACGCACAACGTTGAGAGTGCCGCCGCGCTTGAGGCCGGGGCTCTGCTCTTCATTGATGAAGTTCACGTGGACTTCCACGGTGATCTTGGAATTGCCCGAGACGCGCAGGAAGTCGATATGGAGCGGCTGATCCTTGACGACATCAAGCTGATAGTCGCGCGGGATAACCTTGTGCACGGTACCATCGACGTCGAGGTCGAGGATGTGCGACTTGAAGCCACCGGCATAGATGAACTTCAGAGCGTCTTTGAATTCGACGGAAACGGTGACGGGGGGCTTCTTGTCACCATAGATAACAGCGGGAACACGTCCCTGACGACGCACTTCGCGAGCGGCCCCCTTGCCCACTCCCTCACGCGCCTGTGCCTTGAGCACTTTATTGGCAGCCATGGAAATCATCCATTCTGGGTTGGTGTATATTGCCACTACAACAACATACGCGCCCGTCCTCCAGGGGTGACGAGCGCTTCATGGGCGCGGGATATAGAGGAAAGACGGGCAGCGAGCAAGGGATTCCATGCCCCTGACAGCCTTAATCGAACAGGCTCGAAACGCTTTGTTCGCTGGCGGTGCGGGCCACGGCCTCGCCCAGCAGGGCAGCAATGCTCAGACGACGGATATTGGCGGCAGAGCGGGTTTCCTCGGTATCGAGGATGGAATCGGTGACCACCAGTTCCTTGAGTTTGGACGCGGCAATGCGCTCGGACGCGGTGCCGGAGAGGACGCCATGGGTAATATAGGCGGAAACCTCTTTGGCGCCGGCTTTGAGCAATGCCTCGGCCGCATTGACCAGGGTGCCGCCGGAATCGACAATGTCGTCGATCAGGATGCAGGTCTGCCCCTCGACGTCGCCGATGATGTTCATCACCTCGGATACGCCGGCGCGCGGGCGGCGCTTGTCGACAATGGCGAGGCTGGCCCCGATGCGGCTGGCCACATTGCGGGCGCGCACCACGCCGCCGACGTCCGGCGAGACGACCATGACATTCTTGACGTCGTAATTGTCCTTGATGTCACGAACCATGACCGGCGCGGCGGTAAGGTTGTCGGTCGGGATGTCGAAAAAGCCCTGAATCTGCGCGGCATGCAGGTCGAGTGTCAGCACGCGGTTGGCGCCGGCTTCGGTGATCAGGTTGGAAACCAGCTTTGCGGAAATCGGCGTACGGGGCGCGGATTTGCGATCCTGGCGGGCATAGCCAAAATAGGGCAAAACCGCCGTAATGCGGCGGGCCGAGGAACGGCGCAGCGCATCGGCGATGATCAGCAGTTCCATGAGGTTGTCATTGGCCGGGAAACTGGTGGACTGGAGGATGAAGACATCCTCGCCGCGCACATTCTCCTGCACTTCGACATAGACTTCATTGTCGGCGAAGCGCTTGACGGTGCAATCGGTCAGTGGAAGTTCCAGATAGCTGGCGACGGCCTGCGCCAGCGGACGGTTGGAGTTGCCGGTCACCAGCTTCATGGGCGCGATCCTGTCTCAACCGGTCCCGGGGAGAGGGACCAACCAGTTTCGCGGGCAGCTTTAGCGGCAAGTCTCAAGACTCGCAACGCCACTTTCGGCGGATCGGTAAATTAAACATCACGTCATGCCGATGACGGCGATCTGGCGACCTGTACGCGTGCCCTGATGGGTGGCGTGACGATGGGAGAAATAGCGGTCGGGATGGGCATAGGTGCAATGCCCGACCTGCTGGATCTGAGTGACGCCAGCGGCGCGGAGCTGCGCAGCGACGAAGCCGGGCAGGTCGAAATGCGGCTTTTCTCCAACGGGCGTGTGGAAGTGGCGCTCCCCATCGGGATGCAGGGCCAGGAAATCGGCTTTGAACTGATCGCCCACCTCATAATTGGGGGCATGAATGGTCGGTCCGTAAGCAGCGCGGATGCGGGCCGGGTGAGCGCCAAGCGCCGTCATCGCAGCAATGGTATTGCCGATAATCCCGTCCACCGCGCCGCGCCAGCCGGCATGGGCCGCGCCGACAATCCCGGCTTCTGGGTCAGCGAAAAGGATAGGGGTGCAATCGGCGGTCAGAATGGCGAGCGCGATGCCTGGCGACGCTGTGACAATGGCGTCGGCTTCGATGGTAGAGGGCTCTGGCGGGCGGGCAAGGGTCTCGACGCGGGCAGAGTGAATCTGCTTGAGGATGGCGAGTGGGCCGATGCCGATGGCCTGGCGCACCAATTCTCTATTGGTTTCAACGGTGTCGACGTCGTCGCCCACGGACCACGAGACGTTGAGGCCTTCAAACTCGCCCGTCGAAACTCCACCCTGCCGGCCAAAAAAACCGTGCCGGATGTTGGGGATGGCGCTGAGGGCGGGTGACGTTTCGTAGTTCATCAGGATGCAAATCCGGCTGGTGCGAGTCCGGGAGAATGGGCACAGAAGACCTTGAACAGGGTGCCCATCTGATCGGCGCCGACAAGGCGGTCATGGGCGGATTTGATGTCGTCTTCCTGACCGGGATTGGCCTTGATGAGCGCGCCCGCACGGGTGCCGATGCCGAGGCGGGCGAGAAATTCGCCTTGGGTGGCAAGGGGTTGGGCCGCGAGCCCGGACTGGCGGGCCACATTGGCCAGTGCAGCGAAGTCGACATGGGCGGAGAGGTCGGTTTCGCCGGGGGCGTCCAGCACATCGGCATAGGCGTGGTTGCGGACGCCTTGTAGGGTTTCCCCGGTCTGAGTCCGGCCATAGCCATAGTCGATGGCGAGGATGCTACCGCCTTGTCTGGAAACGACTTTTGCCAGCCGCGACATCACTTCGGCGCCGGCGAAATTGACTTCAAAAATGCTGTTCGGCCCGGCATCGGCCACCGCGTCCGGCATGGCGGTCGCTGGGATCGGGGTGGGGGAGAGGCCGAAGGTGCGCTTGCCTTCGATGAGGCCGATCTGCCGTTCATGCCAGCCATTTTCTCCGCGGACAAACTGGCGGATCGGCAGGGCATCGAAGAATTCGTTGGCGACGACCAGCACCGGCCCTTCGACAAAATTATCAAAATCCTGCAGGTATTTAGGGTCGTATGGCGCCAGCCTCTGCTGCTGCTCGGCCATGAGATTGGGGCTGGTTTCGAACAAGGCGAGATGGAGGGCGTCGCGGAAGCCGGGCGCGCGGCAGGCGGTGCGCAGGATATCGGCCATGAGCGTGCCGCGGCCGGGGCCGAGTTCGAGCAGGGTGAAGGCCTTGGGCTCGTTCATCTGCTGCCAGATATTGACCAGCCAGAAGCCGATAAGTTCCCCAAACATCTGGGAAATTTCCGGCGCGGTGATGAAGTCGCCCTTGCCGCCAATAGGGTCGCGGGCCCGGTAATAGCCCTTGGTCGGATGGGTGAGGCACAGGCCCATATAGGTCGCCACGGACATCGGCCCGCCTGCGCGAATTTGCGTGTCGATTTGCTGTTCCAGGGTCAGCACAGTGTTCACGTTGAGACTCTCACTTTGGCTGAATTCGCCGACAGGCTGTTAGCGTTCACGGTCGCAAAGGGTTTTCGCGGCGTGAAAGTGCGTAAATCACTAGGCCCACACCGCCGACGAGCAGTGGCAGGCTCAGTATCTGACCCATGGTGACCCACCCCAAATAGAGATAGCCAAGCTGGATATCGGGGAGACGAACAAACTCCACGGCGATGCGCGAGAGGGCGTAGCCGATGGCGAAGATGCCGGCGACGAGACCCGGCTTGCGCAGGGCGTAGAAGACGTGCGTGGCGATGCGGATGATGAGGAAGAGGAGCAGGCCTTCGAGCACGGCTTCATAAAGCTGGCTCGGGTGGCGAGCCACCTGCAGCGGATCGGTGGGGAAGACGACCCCCCAGGGCGCATCGGTTGGTGCGCCATAGAGTTCGGCGTTGATGAAATTGGAAATGCGGCCGAGGAAAATGCCGATAGTGGCCACGGCGCCGAGCAGGTCGAGGCTCGACAGCCAGTTGCCGCCCTTGGATCGGGTGAAAAGGATGGCCGCGAGCATCAGGCCGAGCATGCCGCCGTGATAGGACATGCCGCCATCCAGCGTATTGATGATTTCGAGCGGGTTCTGCGCGTAATAGGGCAGGTTGTAGAACAGCACATAGCCAGCGCGCCCGCCGATGACGATGGCGAGCATGGCCCAGAAGGCGAAATCCCAGATGTCCTTGGCGGCAAAGGGCGGCGCGCCGCGATGCCAGAGGCGTTCATTGCGCAGGAGCAGATAACCATAGGCGGCGCCGAGCAGCACGCCGAACAGATAGGCCAGCGCATACCAGCGGATGGCGATGGGGCCGATGGCAATGGCAATGGGGTCGATGTTAGGGAAGGGCAAGAACGTCTCCGCAGGTTCGACCTTGTGTGGCCTCAAATTAGGGCAGCATCGTGCATGCCATAAACCCGTCATGTGCAATAGCTCAAGAGGGGGCGGCGGAAAGGCGCGGTTGATTGACTGGAATGACGGGTGGGACGCCGTTTCCTGGCATAGAAGTCGAAGATTGACCCGACAGCAACAGGGGCAAGCGTATCTCGATCTGTTGGTCAGGTTATCTTGACCTGCGGCAACGGCTGTTCGATAAAACCGCTGTGACAAGCGTTTTCTTCTGACTGATCGCTGACAGTGAGGCCACCGCGTTGCGGGGCATGAGCTGTCGTGTCCATATCGTCAGAAGAGTTTTCAAATGACATCAATAGCAATTTCCGGCGCTAGCGGAAAGCTGGGCCGCCTGGTGCTCCAGTCGCTGCGCTCAATCACCGATCAGCCGCTGGTCCTGCTTAGCCGGACGCCGAATGCACTTGCAGGGATTTCCAGCCACCTGGAGCCACGGTTCGCAGATTTCGACCAGGCCAAGAGCCTTCAACAAGCCATGGCGGGAGTGGACCGGCTTATCCTTATAAGCACCAACGCTTTAGGTCCTGATGGCATACGTATCCGCCAACATCGCGCTGCAATAGATGCAGCAATTGGCGCAGGTGTCAGTCACATCGTCTATACGTCGTTCTTGAAGGCAGACAGCAGCCCGCTTTCGCTGATGACTGTTGATCATGCAATGACGGAGGCCATTCTCAAAGAGAGCAGCATTGGCTACTCGATATTGCGGAACGCCTTTTATGACGATCTGGCCCGGCAATTTCTTGAACGTGCTGACAATGATGGTCGCTTCTTCCATGCGGCGGGCGCAGGTGGAGTAGCCTATGTGACGCGCCAACAATGTGCCGACGCAGCAGCTTTCGCCGTCTCCGATGGATTTTCAGGCCGGCGTACTCTCGACATCACTGGACCCAAAGCCATCACCATGCCTGAATTGGCGGAGTTGGCCGGCACTAGTCGGGGCCGCTCATACTCCCCCGTCGAAGTCTCGAAAGAGGCACTTGTGGAGCGCATGGTATCTGCATCGGTACCGCCAGAGACGGCGGCAATGCTCGCCTGGATAGACGACGGTCTGGCGCGAGGCGCAGGTGGGCCGGCGTCTCAGGATTTCGAGAAACTGACTGGCCGCGAACCACCACCCCTGACGCCTTGAGTATTTGGGCCAGCCTTCATGAGGCTGGTCCCTTTTGATGATTGGGCAACACGCCACCTGCTTGTTCGGGATACTCAAAAGGCTGCATCTGCTTGCAGCTCCCTGAAGCCAATCAGTCGTCACCCCGCCCCAATGACGCCTCTAGCGTTCTGCGCCTGCGAGGGTCTGGTGATGCTGTATGACCTCATCGATAATGAAACGGAGAAAGCGCTCCGCGAATATCGGGTCGAGTTGCGCCTCTCCAGCCAGCCGGCGCAGTCGGGACATCTGGTCGTCTTCTCTGGACACATCTGCTGCGGGTAGCTTGTTGGTGGCCTTGAGTTCACCGACCTTCCGGGTGAGCTTGAAGCGTTCTGCCAGAATGAAGATCAGCGAGGCGTCCAGGTTGTCGATGCTGGACCGCAGGGCTTCGAGTTCTGGCGGGACGTCGGTTTTTTGGTTCATGATCAAGCTCCTCAGACAAGATAATCGAGGGGTACCATGGCCGTCGCCGCATGTCTGCGTGGGTGGTTGCTGGTGCCGCGTGGGGCCACGGTGCGGGGCAGGGCATGCTTCCCGCGCTATCGGTCGCACTGGTCATTGGGGTCGCTCTGCCTTACATATCGTCCGACAGGCAGGAATTTGCGAGACGAAAGCCATGAACCAGAATAACCGGATTTTTGACGGACTGGGCCGCGTGATGAACGAGGCTGCCGGGGTGGCTGACGGGGTGCGGCGCGAAGTCGAGACCGTGGTGAAGTCGCAGGCCCAGCGCATCGTCAACGACATGGACCTGGTCAGGCGCGAGGATTTTGACGCGCTGCGCGAACTGGTTCAGGTGCAGGGCGAAGAAATCGATGCGCTGCGCAAGGAGCTCGCGGCTTTGCGCGGCGACGCCAAGCCAGCGAAATAACCGTTGCGCATCGGGGTTCTTTCCGACGTCCATGGCAACAGCATTGCGCTCGATGCCGTGCTTGAGGACATGGCGCGGCAGAGCGTCGATGCCATTGTGTGCCTGGGCGACCATGTCAGCGGGCCGGTCGATCCTGCCGGCGCGGCGGCGCGGCTGATTGCGCTCGACGCCCAAGTCATTGCGGGCAATCACGACCGCTGGGTCGTCGATCTGCACCTGCGTGGCGCGGGCGCGGTGGACCGGTTTGCGCGGGGGCAACTCATTGAAGCCCAGATCGCCTGGCTGGCGGCGCTGAGGCCGGTGCTGCGTCTGGGCGATGCGGTGTTTGCCTGTCACGGCACGCCGGACGATGATGAAAAGCCCTGGCTCGACAATTTCTATGACGGACGCCGCACAACCCTGCCGAGTGAAGAGGACGTGGCGCGAGAGGCCGTGGGCATTGAATGCGACGTGCTGCTATGCGGACATACGCATGTGGCGCGCACCCTGCGGCTGAGCGATGGGCGCCTGCTCGTCAATCCGGGTTCGGTGGGCATGCAATTGGTGCGGGGCTCGCCCGATGCCCACTATGCCGTTGTTGAAAAGCGCCGGGCGGGGTGGCAGACCGCGCTGATCGGCGTGCCTTACGACACCGAAGCGGCAGCCAGGATGGCCGAGATGAACGGCTTTCCGCAATGGGGCGAGTCGATCCGTTTTGGCTGGGCGGGGCCGGAGAGCCTCGGCTAGGGCGGCCGAGGCGGTTTATTAACAGATCGTTGCGGCGGGAAGTGCCCGGATGGCGGGCCTGTTAACGTTCCGTTAACCCGGCCTGCCCAATCATCATCCACAAGAGAATGTCGTTCGGTCCATGGCCTGCGTCCCCTGAATCAGTGGCGCAGTGTAGTTTGTGACAGGAGGACGATTCGACGCCGTAGTTGCGGCTTTTTGTTCCTTCCCGCGTATCCGAACACAGCCGGTCACCCGACCGTGCCGACGACCAACGCCTAGCAGGACGGACCTTTTTTATGGCCCTGATTGAATTCGAGCCCGACCGGACGTCCCATCCCGTGGACCTTGTCGAGCATATCGCTTCGATCAATGACTGGAATTTCGAGCGGCAGGATGCCGATGAAATCTCTATCTCCGTGCGCGGCGGATGGAGCGATTATCATGTGTCGTTCAACTGGATGGAAGACCTCGAAAGCCTGCATATCGCCTGTGCTTTCGACCTCAAGGTGCCAGAGGGCCGGCGTGCCGAAATCAAACAGCTGATCAGCCTGATCAATGAGCAGCTGTGGATCGGCCATTTCGACATCTGGCACAAGGAAGGCGTGGTGCTGTTCCGCAATTCGCATCTTCTGACCGGCGGCGCCGATGTGTCGCCGCAGCAATGCGAGGCATTGCTGCGCTCGGCTTCGGATAGCTGTGACCTCTATTATCAGGCGTTTCAGTTTGTGGTCTGGGCCGGCAAGTCGGCCGCCGACGCGCTGAGCCATGTGATGTTCGAGACCGTGGGCGAGGCCTGAGCGGTTCATATTCGCCACTAGCCGTTTATCGTCATCGCCCGGCTTGTCCGGGCAATCCATTTTGATGCAGCATTGCATGGACCGCCCGCGTTAGACGGGTCGTGACGATCAACACCGGTTTGGTCCGATCGCTGCCGAGCCCCCTATCTGGAGACATGCCCAAATGACAAATCTTGCTGCAATCGGTCCGGTCATGCTGGTGGGTGCGGGCAAGATGGGTGTTGCGCTGGCGCGCGGCTGGTTGCAAGCGGGGCTATCCCCGCGCGATCTGGTGCTGGTCGATCCGGTGCCGGGCGATGCTGCCAAGGCGCTGGCCGAGGATTTCGATCTGGTCATCCATCCCGAGGCGGTCGGATTGCAGCCCAATGTGCTGGTGCTGGCGGTCAAGCCGCAGATCATCGGGCCGGTGATGGAAGGACTGCTGCCGGTGGTTGGCACTCATACGCTGATATTGTCCATCGCAGCCGGCATCTCGATTGCCACGCTGTCGGGGGGGCTCAGCACCGACCGGGTGATCCGCACCATGCCCAATACCCCGGCACAGATCGGCAAGGGCATTACCGGTGCCGTCGCCGGGGCGCAGGTTCGGGCCGAGGATCGCGCCACCGCCGATGCGCTGCTGGCAGCGGCGGGGCAGGTGGCCTGGTTCAAGGCGGAAAGCGATCTGGACGCGGTGACGGCGGTCTCGGGCTCCGGGCCTGCTTATGTGTTCAATCTGGTCGAGGCGCTGGCGGCGGCGGGCGTCAAACAGGGCCTGCCCGAGCATGTCGCCATGCAATTGGCGCGGCAGACGGTGATTGGGGCGGCGGCGCTGATGGAGGCCGACCCGGCGCCCGCCAGCGTGCTCCGGCAGAATGTCACCTCGCCCAATGGCACGACGGCGGCGGCACTCGATGTGCTCATGGCCGATGACGGGCTGACGCCGCTGATGGAGCGGGCGGTGGACGCGGCGCGGAAGCGCAGCGAGGAGCTGGGCCGCGCCTAGATCTTGTCCATCAGCCGCAGGCGGTCGAGGGTGGCGGTGTCTTCGGGATTGACCATGCCGATCAGGAAGCGCCGGACATATCTGGCCGCTTCGGGCGGCAAGGCGGCCACGGACGCATCGATACGGGTGGCCTGATTGGCCGATAGCTCGGCGAAGAAATGCCGGCCCTTGGCGGTGGCGTGGAGCAGGCGCTGGCGCCGGTCGGCATCGCCGGTCTTCTGCTCGATATAGCCGTTGTCGATCAGCTGGCGCAGAACACGCGCGAGGCTCTGCTTGGTAATCTTGAGGATGTCGAGCAGGTCGGCCACCGGCATGCCGGGCTTGAGATTGACGAAGTAGAGCACGCGGTGATGGGCCCGGCCAAAGCCCTGACGGTCGAGCAGGGCATCGGCGTCGCCGGTGAAATCCCTGTAGGCGAAGAAGAAAAGCCCCATGATATCGAGCGGCAGATGGGCATGCCCTGCCAGCGGTGAATTTATGTCAGCCTTGTTGACATTTTTTCGATCCACTGACATAGTCACTCCATTGCCGTCATGGTTTCGTCTTATCCCAAAGACATTCCGGTTTGCCAAGGGTTTGACCCTGAGGCATGATTGGCGCAAAGGCCATGCCCAAGCATGGTGATAAACGAAAAATGTCTGGAGAGGACTCATGGCAGGCGTGCCGATGGACCAGCGCGATGGCTGGATCTGGTTTGATGGCGAACTCAAACCCTGGAAGGACGCGAAGATTCACGTGCTGACGCACGGACTTCACTACGCCAGCTCCGTATTCGAGGGCGAGCGCGCCTATGGCGGCGAAATCTTCAAGTCGCGCGAACATACCGAGCGGCTGATCCGCTCCGCCGCGACGCTGGACATGCCCTTTCCCTACAGCGTCGATGAAATCGAGGCTGCCAAGCGCCTCGTGCTCGACAAGAACGGGCTGGTGGATGCCTATGTGCGCCCGGTCGCCTGGCGCGGCTCGGAAGAATTGTCGGTGCCGGCGCGCAACAACAAGGTGCATGTGGCCATCGCCGCCTGGGTGTGGCCGAGCTATTTCTCGGTGGAGGAAAAGCTCAAGGGCATCCGTCTCGAATGGAGCAAGTGGAAGCGCCCGTCTCCCGAGACCATCCCGTCCTCGGCCAAGGCTGCAGGTCTTTACATGATCTGCACCCTGTCCAAGGACGCGGCCATGGCCAATGGCTATGCCGACGCGCTGATGCTGGACTATCGCGGCTATGTGGCGGAAGCCACGGGCGCCAATGTGTTCTTCATCAAGGGCAAGGACATCACGACGCCGACGCCGGACTGCTTCCTCAACGGCATTACCCGCCAGACGCTGATCGCCTTGGCCAAGGAGCATGGTTTCACCGTGACCGAGCGGCATATCATGCCCGAGGAGCTGGGCCAGTTCGACGAGTGTTTCCTGACCGGCACCGCTGCGGAAGTGACGCCTGTTTCGGTCATCGGCGACTACAAGTTTACCCCGGCTGAAGGCTGCCGGACGCTGATCGATGCCTATGCGGCAGCGGTGACGCCCAAGAAGGTGGCGGCGGAGTAAGGTTTCGCTGGGTTGAGTTTGAAAAGGCCGGGCAGGAATGTCCGGCCTTTTGTTTGTGTTCGCAGGGGGCAATCACCCGGCCGTTGGCCCAAGGGAGAGTGTCGACGAGCGCGTTGCGTCGTGAGTGGACGCCTTATTTTGTCCAACGCGCCCTTGCCGCGTCGTCCTCCATTTTTGCCTCTACCCAGCGCAAGCCCGATGGCGTCTCCTCCTGTTTCCAGAACGGGGCATCGGTCTTGAGATAGTCCATGAGGAACTGCGCGCCGTCGAAGGCGGCCTGGCGGTGGGGGGCGAGGGTTGCCACCATCATGATGGTTTCGCCGGGCGTGAGGCGGCCATGACGGTGAATGATCGCCGCGTCGGTGAGAGAAAACCTGCCAATGGCGGCGTCGCGGATATTGGCGAGCTCATTGCGCGCGAGATCTTCGTAGCATTCGAGGATGAGCGCGCTGATCGGGTCATGCGGCTGGGAACGGACCAGCCCGGTGAAGGTGACCATGGCGCCGGCTTCAGGGTGGCTGGACTGGAAGCGATTGGCCTGCGCGCCGGGATCGAAGGGCCGGCTCGAAACAAGGATCATCTCAGCCGCCGGTCATGGGGGGCAGGATGGCGATTTCGCGCGCGCCGGCAATCGGGGTGTCCCAGGGAACGATGCGGGCATTGATCGAGAGCTTGAAAATAGCCGGGTTTTCCATTGCCGCATCGAGCGCATCATCCTGGGTGCGGAGCCAGGCGATGAGATCGGTTAGCGTCACGATATTGGCGGGCGGCGAAACCTCGTCGCTGGCGCGGTTGAGGCGCTCGCGCAGCCAGGCGAAATAGAGGATTTTCATTTGCCGATGCCGGACAGATGCGGCCAGGAGGCGCGCAGATAGACCCAGCCGGTCCAGAGCGTGATGATGCCCGCCGCCCAGAGCAGGATGTCGGAGAAAAGGCCCAGGCCGGGGATGATGCGTTCGAGCAGGATCACGGCGAGGGCCACAAGCTGGATGGTGGTCTTCCACTTGGCGAGCTGGCTGACGGGCAGGACGATGGCTTTGTTGCCGAGAAATTCGCGCAGGCCGGGGATGAAGAACTCCCGGAACAGGATGGCGCAGGCCGGAATCATGTCCCAGCCGGAGAGGCTGCCGTCCCAGGCCAGGGCCGTGATGAGGATGCCCACGAGCAGTTTGTCGGCGATGGGGTCGAGCATGCGTCCGAGGTCGGAATACTGGTTCCAGGCACGGGCGAGGAAACCGTCGAGCCAGTCGCTTGCTGCCGCAACCACATAGAGCACGAGCGCGATGATGCGCAGGGTGATGTCGCCATCCATCACGAGCCAGGCGATCGGAATGATCGCCAGAATGCGGGCGATGGTGATGATATTGGGGACGAGGGTGAGCGGGTTTCTGGCCATGGGCGGAGAGAACAGGAATGGCGGCGGGGGGTCAAGGGACCTCTTTCCCTCTCCCCTTGTGGGAGAGGGTGGATCGGCCTAAGGCCGAGACGGGTGAGGGGGCTGCCGGCGCATGCAGTGCTTGCAACTCAATCGCAGCCCCTCATCCGCCCTTCGGGCACCTTCTCCCACAAGGGGAGAAGGGAGAGACGGTGCTTGCTGGTCGATCACGCAACGGCCTGATTGTTGACCTTCCGGCGCTTTTCGACCGCTTCTGCCAGAGCGGTAAGGGCGGTTACGGTGGTGCCCCAGTCAATGCAGCCATCAGTGATGGACTGGCCATAGACAAGAACCTGTCCGGGGACGAGGTCCTGGCGGCCGGCGACGAGATTGGATTCGACCATGACGCCGATGATGCGCTTGTCGCCATTGGCCAGCTGGGTGCCGATGTCGGCCAGAACGAGCGGCTGGTTTTCCGGGTTTTTGGACGAATTGGCGTGGCTGGCATCGATCATGATGGCGGGGTTGAGGCCAGCCTTGATCGCGACCTGTGCTGCCGCATCGACGCTGGCCGCATCGTAATTGGTGGTCTTGCCGCCGCGCAGGATGATGTGGCCGTCTTCATTGCCGGTAGTGGCGGCAATGGCCGAGCGCCCGTCTTTGGTGACGGCGAGGAAATGGTGCGGATGGGCGGCGGAGAGCACGGCGTCGAAGGCGATTTTCACATTGCCGTCCGTGCCATTCTTGAAGCCGACCGGGCAGGAGAGACCGGAGGCCAGTTCGCGGTGAATCTGGCTCTCGGTGGTGCGCGCGCCGATGGCGGCCCAGGAGACGAGGTCGGCAATATATTGCGGGGTGGTCATGTCCAGAAATTCGGCGGCGGCGGGCATGCCGAGATTGTTGATATCGAGCAGCAGGGCGCGGGCGATATGGAGGCCCTGCGTGATGTTGAAGCTGCCATCGAGATCGGGATCGTTGATCAGGCCCTTCCAGCCGACCGTGGTGCGCGGCTTTTCGAAATAAACGCGCATGATGATTTCCAGATTGCCGCTCAACTCCTCGCGCAGGGCCACGAGGCGGCGGGCGTAGTCCATGGCCGCCTTGGGGTCGTGGATGGAGCAGGGGCCGACGACGACGGTGAGGCGATCATCCTGGCCGGCGAGGATATTATGGACGGCGTGACGAGCGGCCAGCACGGTGCGCGTTGCAGCATCGGTGCGCGGATGCTGGCGCATGACCTCGATCGGGGTGGTCAGCGGCTTGATTTCGGTGATGCGAAGATCGTCGGTGGATTTGAGCATTTTCGTGGTCTCTCGGGATTTTGACGCGAGGGGCCAAGAAAAAAGCCGCCTCGAAAGTCGGGCGGCTGGCTTGCGATTTGGGTCTGGTCTTAGGGATCAGGACGCGCGCGCAATAGCCTCCGCCGGGAGCGGATAGCTAAAGTACCAATAAAAGGTGGCAGCGTTGATCATGGCCGGGAAGCTAGCGCGCCGTTTTGCGCTTGTCGAGTCCCGACTTTAGGAGGGGGTCACATATAAGGTGTCCGGCTATTGAGGGGTCTTTTCGCGCATGCAGTTTTCGTGAGAACTGCAGAACCCCCACCCCGGCCCTCCCCTCAAGGGGGAGGGGGCGAAAGCGCCGAAGCGCTTCCGTGAACCGGGCCCTTTCACCCCTCCCATCCTCCGCGTTGATGAGGAGGTGTTGCGCCGTGGGTGAGGCGGGCCTTTGCCCCTAAAGCTGGACCTTGGCCGTGTCGCCCATTTCGGGTTTGGCGCCAGTGGCGGCGGCGATGAGCATTTTTGCGCCGGCGACGAGGGCATTTGGACTGTCCCAGAGCTGGCCATCGTCCGGTGTCACCTTGAGGAGGCGAATCTGCGGATCGCTGGCGTCGTCCCACCAGGCCTTGTCGAAATCGCTCCAGAGTTCTGCGATCATGGCGCGGTCGTTGGAAACCTCGGCCTCTCCGGCGATCACCACATATTTGTGGCCGCCATTATCGGCCCAGGCGAGGGAGACGTGGGGATAGCGTTCGATCTCGGTCAGCTTGTGACCTTCGAGATCGGTGAGGAAGTAGATGGCGTTTTCCTCGCGGCGAATGCGGGCAGACATGGGCCGGCTGCGCTGCTGTTCGCCATCCCAGGTGGTGAACATGCAGATGTCGATCTTTTCGGCCAGCTCCCAGATGCGGTCGATGGCTTCATCGGGCGGGAGGACGTTGTTGTTCTCTTGGGTCATGATGGGCTCCATTGCTGGTGCCACAATGGAGACTGGCGGCTGTAGGTTGCTGCCTGCGCCCGTCTCGGCCGATCACATTATGGCGCTAACCGCCGGCGCCCTGATAATTTTCGAGACTCCAGCGCCAGTGGCTTGCCGCGATGAGGGCAGCCACGGGACCCGCGAGCAGCGAGGCGAGGAGAGCGAAATCGCCGAGGATCGGCACGGGTTTGCCCAGCAGTACTGCCGCGGGGATGTAGGCAAGGAAGGCCAGGGGCGCGAAGGTCAGCATCAGGATCTGCAGGGGCAGGGGGAAGATGTTGAGCGGATAGCGCGCCAGTTCCCAGAAGCCGAAATAGATGGCGAAGAGGTGGCGCGAGCGCACCCAGACGATTGCCGTTGCGCCGATGATCGTCAGGATCGAGGCGGTCAGCATGGCGGCGCTGACAATGGCGGCGCCGAGATAAAGCGCGGTGCCGACGGACCAGTCGATGGTCAGGTGGCTCAACGACCAGATCATGAGGCCGATGGCCAGCGCGATGTGGCCGCCATATTCGATATTGAGTCCCGAAAAGGCGAGGAACACCCAGGGGTTGATCGGCTTGACGAGAATGGCGTCGAAGGTGCCGAGCCGCACTTTTTCTTCCATGTCGCGGAATTGCACGAAGCTGAGCGAAGCGCCGAGGGCATAGGCGAGCAGGTGGATGGACAGCAGCAGCGCCATTTGCGGCCAGCTCCAGCCGCCCAGATTCTCAAAGCGGGTGATAATCAGCGCGATGGCGGCATAGGTGCCGGCATAGCCGATGGCCTGTGCGAACCAGCCGAGGAATAGTGCGCCGCGATATTCCATATGGGTGCGGACATGGATGGAGACGAGATGGGGCAGAACCCTGAGTGTGGTGAGCATCGCTTAGCCTCCCTGCACGATGAGGCGGTGGCGGGCCCGCGACCATAGCCAATAGACAACTGTGCCCATGACCAGGAGCCAGCCCAGCCCGATCAGCAGGTGCAGGCCTGCGGCAGGAAGGTCGAGTTTGCCGAGATAGACGGCGGCGGGGTAATAGCTGACCCAGGCGAAGGGCAGATAGCCCAGAATATTGGCGATGGCGGATGGCATGAACCAGAGGGGGATGATGCCGCCGGACGCCAGGGCCATGATGCCGCGCAGGAACCATTCGAGCGCAAACGCCGTCAGAATCCAGAAGGCCAGAAGCGACACACAGGTGGCGATGAGAAAGAGCATCAGCCAGGATACCGCCCAATAGGCGAGAAACAGTATGCCGTGTTCGAGGCTCGCCGGCGGCAGCAGGCCAAAGGTCAGCGCCACGATGATGGCAACGGGCAGGGTGATGGCGAGCGTGTCGAAGGCGTAATTGCCGAGCTGGCTGGAAAGCAGCAGCGCTGGATAATGCAGCGGCTTGAGCAGGAAAACGGTGACGTCGCCTGTCCGCACCGCACTGCCCACTTCACGGACGAAGCGGCTGACATTCCAGTTCAGCAGGGCGCCGGCAACCAGCACATAGGTCACCATCTCGGGCAGGGTCACGCCATCGACGCTGCCAATGGCAGCAAAGCCGGCGGTCCAGACGGCGATATAGGCGAAGGTGGTGACCAGTTCGCCGAACAGGCCCGACCAGACCTCGTTGCGATAGGCGAGGCGGGAGAGAAAGGCGGTGGTGGTGAAGGCGGGGTAAGCCGAGGCTCTCACGCCGGGACTCCTGCGTTTCGCGCCTTGTTCTGATAGAAGGTGCGGATCACCTCCTCGATATCGGGCTCTTCGAGCTTGACGTCCTTGAGGCCATGGCCGCGCCCGACTTCGTTGAGCACGTCGATGATGGATATGGTTTCGTCTTCGAGCAGATAGTGCTTGGCGGCGCCGTCATCGCTGGTGAGCGAGGCGGTGGACAACGGAATGGGGCCGGGATCGGTGGCAAATTCCAGCGTCAGGCGGCGACGGGAGCCAAGGCTGGCGCGCAATTGCGTCAATTCGCCGTCGAACAGCAGCGTGCCGTCATCGACCATGATGAGGCGCGGGCAGATTTCCTCGATGTCCACCAGATCATGGGTGGTGAGAATGATGGTGGTGCCGCGCTCCTTGTTCACTCGAGCGAGAAATTTGCGGACCACGTCCTTGGCCACGACATCGAGGCCGATGGTTGGCTCGTCGAGGAACAGGATTTTCGGATCGTGCAGCAGCGACAGGGCGATTTCGGCGCGCATCCGCTGGCCAAGGCTGAGCTGGCGCACTGGCCGATCAATGAAGCCGGCCATATCCAGCATGCTGGTCAGGAAGGCGAGATTGTCGGCGAAGCGGGTTTCGGGAATGTCGTAGATGTGGCGATTGAGCGCGAAACTGTCATGTACCGGCAGGTCCCACCACAATTGGCTGCGCTGACCGAAGACTACGCCGATCTCGGCGGCGTTGACCATGCGATTCGCATGCGGCGTTCGGCCCAGCACGGACAGCGTGCCGGCGCTGGGCGTCAGGATGCCGGTCATCATCTTGATCATGGTCGATTTGCCGGCGCCGTTGGGGCCCAGATAGCCGACGGCCTCGCCGGGCTCTATCGCAAAGGAAATGCCGTTGACCGCGCGGATCTCTGTATAGGTGCGGGAAAACAGGTTTTTCAGCGCGCCGCCAAGACCGGAGCGGCGCTTGAGCTGGCGAAAAGTCTTGCCCACGTCATGGGCGGCAATGATCGGTGACATCGTGAAAGGCTCCCCGGCGCAGGCTAGCCGATTCTTGGGCGGCGCAAAGCCTTGGGCTTGCGCTCCCCCGAAAAGGGGACTGACAGGGGCCATTGGACGGCTGAAGATGGTGTGGGCAATTCGGAGGGCGCGCGATGGGATGGCGATATGGATTGATGCTGGCCGCGTTAATGGCCATGCCTGTCTGCGCGCAGGAAATCGATGCTGAAACCGACGAGGCGCTGTGGTGTGCCACGGCGCTGACCATGCTCGATAATATGGGCGCATATCCGCCCGAGGCGGCCAATGCCAATGCGGTGGCGCGGCTCTGGTATCGCAAGGCGTTCAATGGCTTTGACCGACTGGGTCTCGGCGACGCCGAAGCGGAAGCGATCGGCCAGTCCTATGCCGAAGAGCTGGCCATGCAATTGCCCGATTATCTGGTCAGCAGCGACGAGGATGCCTTGCGGCTCGACATCCACGCCTGTTTCGAGCCCTAGAAGTCAGCCCGCCATGTTGAACTGCTGGAGATGGAGGATGGTGACTTCACCATCCCATTCGGGCCAGTGCTGGCGGTGGAGATCGACAAAACGCCGGGTCCATTCGACAATCTCGGATTCGGTGTCGAGTTCGTAGATGGCGTAGCCGCCGACCAGTTCCTTGGCCTCGGCGAAGGGACCATCGGTGGTGAGCGTGCCTTTTCTTGTGGTGACGGTGCCTGCAAGAGCCATGCCGCCGGTTTCAGTCATGCGCGCGCCGGCCTCCATGCCGAGCTGGACGATGGCGCCCATCAATGCGGGCGGCGGGTTGATCGCCACATCCGGGTTGAGCGTCCTGACCATGGTGATGAATTTCATTTGCGAACTCCGGTTGGTGTGAGAGCGACGAACGGGACGGGGGATTTCGATAATGCCACGACGGATCGGTCCATTGGTGGACTGTCCCGCCTGGCGGGCGCGTTGACAGTTCAGAACCCCCACCCTAACCCTCCCCTCAAGGGGGAGGGGACTGCACCGTGGCTCTCGGCTCTACGTCCTAACTCCGATTGAAGTGGTCGTAGATCAGTTGCGCCATAGCCTTTGAAATGGTGGGCACGGCTTCGAGATCGGAGAGGCTGGCTCGACCGACGGCCTTGGCGGAGCCGAAATGGTTGAGCAGGGCGCGCTTGCGAGCCGGGCCAATGCCTTCGATTTCGTCCAGCGGATTTTTTATCGTGTCCTTTTTACGCTTGGCGCGGTGGGTGCCGATGGCGAAGCGGTGTGCTTCGTCGCGCAGGCGCTGGACATAGTAGAGCACCGGGTCGCGGTGGGGCAGCATGAAGGCGTCCTTGCCTTCCATGAAGAATTTTTCCCGCCCCGCATCGCGGTCTTCGCCCTTGGCGATGCCGATGAAGGTGACTTCCTTGGGCAGGTTGAGTTCGGCGATGACGCCACGCACCGCGCTCATCTGGCCCGCGCCGCCATCGATGAACACCACGTCGGGCCAGTCGGGCATGCCGGTATTGTCGTCTTCGGCGTCGATCTCGCTGTCATTGGCCAGGCGGGTGAAGCGGCGTGTCAGCACTTCGCGCATCATGCCGAAATCGTCGCCGGCAGTGATGTCGGATTTGATGTTGAAGGTGCGGTAGTGCTTCTTGGAAAAGCCCTCCTCGCCCGCCACCACCATGGCGCCGACCATATTGGTGCCGGAAATGTGGGAGTTGTCGTAGGTTTCGATGCGGCGGGGCACCTCTTCGAGGCCGAAGGTTTCGGCAACGCCTTCGAGCAGGCTGCGGTGTGACGCGCCTTCGGCGAGCTGGCGGCTCAGGGCTTCTCGGGCATTGTTGAGGGCATGATTGACCAGATCGCGCTTCTCGCCGCGCTGGGGCTGTTCGATATAGACACGACGGCCGGCGCGGGAGGAGAGGGCTTCTTCCATCAGCGCCTGCTCGCTCAATTCATGTGAAATGAGCACGAGTCGGGCGGGTGTGCGGTTTTCGTAAAACTGGCCGATAAAGGCTTCGAGCACTTCTGCATCGGTCAGCGAAGCGTCGGCGCGGGGGCGATAGGGGTAGTTGCCCCAGTTCTGGTAGGCGCGGAAAAAGAAGACCTGCACGCAGAACTGGCCGCCTTCGTGATGGATGGCGAAGACGTCGGCCTCTTCTACCGAGCGGGCGGTGGCGTCGCCCTGGGACTGGATGAGGGCAAGGGCGGACAGGCGGTCGCGGATGAGGGCGGCGCGCTCGAAATCGAGTTCTTCGGCGGCCTTGTTCATGTCGGCCTGCAAATGCTGCTGCACAGAACGCGATTTGCCGGACAGAAACTGGCGGGCGTCCTCGACCAGCTCGCCATAGGCTTCAAGACTGATTTCGCGCGTGCAGGGGCCGGCGCAGCGCTTGATCTGGTATTGCAGACACGGGCGGGTGCGGGCGGCGTAGAAGCTGTCCGAGCAGTTGCGGAGGAGGAAGGCCTTTTGCAGACTGGCAATGGTGCGCCCGACGGCGGTGGCCGAGGCGAAGGGGCCGAAATAGTGACCGGGCCGGCGGCGCGTGCCCCGATGCTTGGTCAATTCAGGCGCTTCATGGTCGGTGGCGATGAGGATATAGGGGAAGCTCTTGTCGTCGCGCAGCAGCACGTTGTAGCGCGGCTTCAAACGCTTGATCATGTTGGCTTCGAGCAGGAGTGCTTCCGACTCCGTCTCGGTGCGAACAAATTCCATGCTGACCGTGGCGGCGATCATGCGCTGCAGGCGCAGTTCGAGCCCTTCGGGTCGCGTGTAATTGGTGACGCGGGCCTTGAGGCTGCGCGCCTTGCCTACATACATGACCTCGCCTGCCGCATCGAGCATTCGATAGACGCCGGGTGCCGCCGGCAGGGTACGGACGAAGGCCCGGATCACGTCCGGGCCGGATTTGGGCGGGGTCTGGTCGTCGGTCATAGTCGGGGTGTGGGCCCGCTTTTGGGCAAAAATTCGAGATGTTCACCGCCATCCAACGCCAGCATCTGGCCGGTATAGGAGGGCATGGACAGAATTGCGAGAATGCCCCTGGCTATGGCTTCGGGGCCGGCATGGCGTTGCAGGGGCAGGGCTTCGACCGAGGCATCAAATTCGGCCTGGGTCTGACGGGAATTGGGCAGGACCGGTCCCGGGCCGATGGCATTGACGCGAATGGCGGGGGCGAGCGACTGGGCCAGCGTCCGGGTGGCGGTCCACAGCACCGATTTGGACAGGTAATAGCTGAAAAAAGCGGGCGTGGGGTGAAGGACGCGCTCGTCGATCATATTGACGATATTGCCTTCGACACCCTCTGGAAGCTGAGCGGCGAAATCGCGCGAAAGGAAGACAGGTGCCTCTGCATGGACGGCGAAATGCGCGTCCCACAGCGCCTCGTCAACGTCCCGGGCGGAATCGGGCTCGAAGATCGAAGCATTGTTGATCAGCACCGTGAGCGGGCCGAAGAATTCTGCGGCGCGCTCAACCAGCGTGGCACGCTGGCCGCGCTTGCCGAGGTCGGCCTTCAGGATTTCAGCGCGGCCTCCTTCGGCGCGGATACGGGCCCGAACGGCCTTGGCTCCGGCCGCATCGGAACGGTAGTGGATGATTACCGCATACCCCTCCATGGCCAGCGCGAAGGCGATGGCCGCCCCGATACGGTCTCCGGCGCCGGTGACAAGGGCGATAGGGGGCGTCTGATTCTGTGTGTTCGGGGACGTTTGTCGCATCCTTTGGACCTTAGGCCCGAAGGGCCTTTTCTTCAATCAGTGCTTGCGTGGCGACAGCTTGCTAAGGCGGGACGCTGACAGGAAATGGCAGCAGCTTTTTCGTTTGCCTTGTATAAAAACAGGCGTAGCCTTCCAAGTATCTCCGGGTGGAGGACCCGGCGAAACAGGAGGAGACGTAGTCATGGAGGCAATTGTTCCAATTCTGGTGCAGTTGATTACTGGCGGGGCGGGCGGCAACGTTTTAGGCCAATTGGCCAGACAGCTTAGTCTTGGCACCGCAGGCAATTCCATTGTCGGCGCGATTGGCGGCCTGGCCGGAACGTGGCTTGCCGGCATGATACCGGGGCTCGACGGCCTGGTCGGCGCGGCTGCGGGCGCTGCCGGAACTGCGGGGAGTTTCGATATCGGCGCGTTGGCCGGGCAGGGCGTGACCGGGCTTGTCGGCGGCGTGCTGCTGACGGCGATCGCGGGGGGCATCAAGTCTGCCGTGGCGAAGTCCTGAGGCTTGATATAGATTTAGCGAAGCCTCGCCGCAGCATGCGGCGGGGCGTTGTTTATTCCGAGCATCGTCCATATGTCCGCCCCAGATATTTCGCCGCGCCTAGACCAGATCGGGCGCGCCATTATTCTCACCATCATCACCATCGGCGTATTCGGCATTCAGGACGCAGTTTCCAAGATGCTGGTGCAGACCTATTCGCCCTTTCTCATCACCATGATGCGCTATTGGGGTTTCGCGATCTTCGCACTCATCATCGTGGCGCGGCAGGCCCCGCTGCGGCAGGCGCTGAAGTCGCGCGCGCCGGGCTGGCAAGTTCTGCGGGGCGTGCTGCTGATTGCCGATATCTGGTTTTTTGCTCTGGCGCTGCAAAGCGTGCCGCTGGGCGAATTGCAGGCCATCGTCATCGTCTATCCGCTGCTGGTGACGCTGTTCGCCATCCCGATCCTCGGCGAAAAGGTCGGCATATTCCGGTTTGCCGCCGTGGGGGCCGGCTTTCTGGGCGCGCTGATCATCATGCGCCCGGGCGGTATTCCGCTTGACTGGGGCGTGGCCCATGCACTGGCTTCGGCCACGCTCTATGCGATCTATATCGTGATCACCCGCAAGGTGGGCGGCGTCGACAGTGCCGCCACCAGCCTGACCTATATCGCGGTGATCGGTCTGGTGCTGTCGTCCTGTGTCGGGGTCTTCTTCTGGGAGCCGATGAGCTGGGGCGATTTTGCGCTGGTGGTGGTCATCATGGCGACGACCTGTGCCGGACACGGGGTGATGGTCTATGCGCTGACCATGGCGCCGGCCAGCGTGTTGCAGCCATTCAACTATTTTTCCTTGCCCTGGGCCATCTTTCTTTCAATCGTGGTGTTCGGGCACTGGATCGACGCGATTTCCCTTTTTGGGGCCTCCATCATCGTTGCTGCAGGGCTGGTGGTGATGTGGCGGGAGCGGACGCGCAAGGTGGTGACGGTCAGGGAAGAGGCGACACCCGGACACGAATGAGCCGCTCCGTCTTGAACTCGGCCATATGCGAGGGCATGTGTGATTTGAATGAAAGGAGGTGCCGATGATCTGGCTGATCGAGCTTGCTTTGGTTCTGCTGCTGGTTGGCGGCGGCTGGACGCTGATGAGCAAAGGCCGCCATACCGACCAGCGTGAGGCGCTGACCATGCGGCGCGTAGATGCCTATATCGAGACCATCAGGCGCGAAAGGCGCAATGCCGATCTGGCTGCAATGAGCGATACCGAATTGCGAGACCTGCTGCATTCGGGAGCGCGCAATCTGCGCGCGGCAGAGCAGAAGAAGGGCTGGACGCTGCTGGGGATCGGGGCCGCAACGCTGGTCGCTGCCACGATCATGGCCGGGCTGGAGGGCTGGGCAGGCTTTGGCGTTACCGCGGCCATCGGCGTTATTGTCGCTTACGGCGCCAATGAATTTCTCAATCGAAAGATGCGCGCGCCGCTGGAGCGGCGGGGCGTGGATATCGAACGGCTAACGGTGGAATGATAAACGCCGCCCTTTCGGGCGGCGTGCAAGCGCTTAGCTGTTGATGCAGAAATAGCCGTTGGGGCCATTGAAGCACACGCTGGAGCCGGGGTTGCCCGGCTGAACCGGATAGGCCGGGGGCCGCGGGTTGTTCCAATGGGGCGGACGCGGCGGGCGCGGATTGCCCCAATGAGGCGGCTGCGGCCGAGGCGGAGTCCAGACCGGCGGCTGCGGGCGCGGCGGCGTCCAGGTCGGAGGCGGCGGAGGCGGACGGTTCCAGCCGCCACCGTAGCTCAGATAATTGGCCGAGACCCAGCCATCGGGGCCGCGCTTTTCCACGTAGCACCAGGAGCCACGGCAATATTGCACGTCGACCTGGTCTCCGCGCCGGAGGGTGTCGATGACGCCATAGCCGGTGCCGGGGCCACTGCGGACATTGACGTTGCCTGTGGCCACAGCGGGGGCTGCCGAGGCAGCGACCGTGGTGATCAGGATGCCGAGCGTGGCCAAGCCGGCGGTTAGCAGTTTCCTGTTGAGGGCCATAATGGGCTCCTTTCCCAATGCGTTCTGGCGTTCAAGCCTTGCAGCCACTTAACAGCGGAGCGCATGAACCTAACCTGAACGAAACATTAAGCCGGAAACGGGCAGAGCAGCGGGCGGTTCCCGCTGGCCTAGAGGCGCAACAGTTCGACGAAACGGCCCAGCGTTTCGGCGAAACGCTTGCGATGCTTGGGCTTGAGTTCGCCCAGAAGCGCATCTTCCAATTGCGCCCAATGATCGGCCAGATTGTTGCGAATGCGCAGGCCCCGGTCGGTGAGCGCAATGCCCGGCTCAAGTTCTGGGCCGACAGCCTGGCGAGTGATGAGATCACGCCCTGCGAGACGCTCGAGCCGAGTGGCAAGGTGATCGAGCGGCAGGCCCAGCTCTTCGGCCAGAGCCACTTCGGTGGTGCCTGAGCGGCCGAGAACGAACAGGACAGCGTCATCGCCGGGCTCAAGACCCTTCTCGATAAGCGGCACCAGCAGAGCCTTGTGCGCCAATTGGCCGGCTTCAATGAGCCGATAGAGCGCTGATCGTGAAGAGGGCTTGGACATGGGCACGAAAATAGTCCGAACTCCCGGGCTGCGTCGATTGGGCATTGTATCCTATCGTTAATCTCGAAACGACCAAGGGGCGTTATTGTTCACCCAGTGCAGATGAGTTATGCGTCGATTGACAAGCTCAGAGTGAACGGAATGCCATGACGCAGGACATCGCCCGTATCCGCGCTTTCGTTCAGGTGTTCGATTCCGGCGGCTTCTCGGCTGCGGCGCGTCAGCACGGACGGTCCAAGGCGCTGCTCAGCAAATACGTCACTGATCTCGAGGATTATCTCGGGGTGCGGCTGATGAACCGGACGACGCGCAAGCTCAGCCTGACAGAGGCGGGAGAAGCCTATTATCGGGAAGCGTCGGGACTGTTGCAGCAGCTGGACGATCTGGACGCCACGATCAGCGACCAGACCAGCGAGCCGCGCGGCTTGTTGCGCGTATCGGCGCCACGCAATTTCGGCGAATCCACTTTGGCGCCGGCGGTGTTCGATTATCTCAAGAAATATCCCAAGGTGCTGCTCGATCTGCGGCTGGAGGATCGCTATGTCGATCTGGTGGACGAGGGCATTGATGTGGCGCTGCGGATTTCGACGCTGGCGGATTCTTCGCTGATCGCGCGCAAGATTGCCGATATGCACGTCGTCGCCGGCGCCTCGCCCGATCTCTTGAAGCGGATCGGAGTGCCCAAACATCCCGAGGATCTGCGACATCTGCCCTGTATCATCGACGTCAATCTGCAAGGCCAGTCGAACTGGCGCTTTACCGAAGACGGCAAGACCATCTCGGTGCCTGTGAATGGACCGCTGCGGGTAAATTCGCCGCTGGCGGCGCGAACCGCAGCGATCATGGGCCTCGGTTTCGTCATGTTGCCATCCTATCTGGCCGATCCGGCAGTGGAGCGGGGCGAGCTCGTTCCGGTGCTGACCGAGTTTCTGCCCACCGGGCAGACGCTGCAGGCAGTCTATCCGCATCGGCGTCATCTGGCGGGCAAGGTCCGGGCGCTGATCGACCATCTGGTGGAGTGGTTCGCCACACACCCGATCAAATAGGGGCAGGACGTCTTGGGTTTTTCCCGCATACGAAACTGGCTGGCAGTTCCGGCCCTGATGATGCTCGGACTGGTGCAGTCAGCGCTGGCGCATCCGCATATCTTCATTGACGCACAGGTTGGCATCACGCTGGATGACGCCGGCCGTCTTACCGCATTGCAGCACAGTTGGACCTTTGACAGCGCTTTTTCGGTTTGGATGGTGCAGGGGCTCGATACGGACGGCAACGGCGTCGTCACCCCCGATGAAATGCAGGACCTGGCCGACGAAAATATGCTCGGCCTGGCCGAGTTCGGCTTCTACACCTCGGCGGGCGACAACATGGCTTTCAGCGCTGTGGGCGACCAGCGCATGCGCTATGAGAACAGCCGGGTGACGCTGGATTTTTCGATTACCGCGCTTGACCCGCAGCCGGTGGGCGGGCGGTTTGAGCTGGGCGTATATGACGCCGAATATTATGTGGCCATCGCCTTTGACGATGTGTCCGACGTGTCGCTTGTCAATGCCGGCGCGGATTGCTCGATACATCTGGAGCCGCCCACGCCGATGTCGCGCGCGGTGGAGGAAAGGCTTTTCGCGCTGGGGCCGGAAGTGCTGGAACTGCCGCCCGACCTGGCGGCGGCGATGCGTGGCACCCAGGGCATGATCGTGCTGTCCTGTGGTGACGCACCAGCCCCGGCAACCGCGCTTGAAGCTGTCAACGACGTGGCGCAAAGCCGCCCGGTGACGCCTTTTGGCGGACCGCCGCCGGAAGTGGGGCTGAACCTGCCGCGCACCGGCTTTTTCGGGTGGTTGCAGGAGCAGCAGCGTACATTCTATGCCGCGATGACCGGCGCACTCGACGCGCTGCGCACCGACTGGACGGCTTTCTGGGTGCTGGGTGGGCTGAGCTTCATCTATGGCGTCTTCCACGCAGCAGGACCGGGGCATGGCAAGGTGGTGATTTCCTCCTATGTGCTGGCCAATGAGCGGCAATTGCGCCAGGGCATTGTGCTGAGCGGCATTTCCGCGCTGATGCAGGCCATTGTGGCGATTGCGTTCGTGCTGATCCTGGCCGGGCTGCTGAACCTGACCAGCACGGCAATGGGCGACGCGGCGCATTGGGTGGGTGTCATATCCTATGGCCTGGTGGCGCTGCTCGGGCTTTGGCTGGTGCTGCGGAAACTCTTCGGCTGGGGTCATAGCCATGGTCACCACGGCCATGGGCATAGCCACGATGACCACCATCACCATGACCACGGTCATGATCACATGCACCATGCGGTCGGTCCGTCGGATATCAAGGGCGATTGGCGCGAGCAGTTGGGCGTGGTCTTTGCCGTGGGATTGCGGCCCTGTTCTGGCGCGCTGGTGGTGCTGGTCTTTGCATTGTCGCAGGGCCTGCTGGCGGCGGGGATTGTTTCGGTGGTGCTGATGGCTTTGGGTACGGCGATCACCGTGGCCGCCTTGGCAACGCTGGCAGTGATGGCCAAGGGCCTTGCCTCGCGCATTGGCGGCGCCGACAGCGCGCTGGCCGGGCATACCGTGTGGTGGGCCGAACTGGTCGGCGCCATCTTTGTGCTCGGCTTCGGCCTCCTGCTGCTTGTGGCGAGCCTTTAGGCGCTGATCTGGATCAAGCCGCAGCGCGACCCATCGCCGCCTTGCGATAAGGGCGGAAGTGAGTAAGGTGCGCCGCACACTGGAACGCTTCCAAACAGGCCCCGATGTCCGATCATTTGCCCCCGAACCATCCCGTTGTGCCCAAGCAGAAGATCGGGGTGCTGCTGCTTAATCTGGGAACGCCGGACGCTACGGATTACTGGAGCGTGCGCCGCTATCTCAAGGAATTCCTGTCCGATCCGCGCGTGATCGAGACCAACAAATTCCTGTGGTGGCCCATTCTCAACCTGGTCATCCTATCGTTCCGACCGCAGAAGAGCGGGCATGCCTATGCCCAGATCTGGGACAAGGAAAAGAACGAAAGCCCTTTGCGGGTGATCACCCGGGAGCAGACCGAGAACTTGGCACAGCGTCTGGCTGGCGAGGATATCATGGTCGAATTCGCTATGCGCTACGGCAATCCCTCGACGCGCTCGGTGTTGGAGAAGATGCAGCAGGCCGGATGCCAGCGCATCCTGCTCGTGCCGCTCTATCCGCAATATTCGGCGACGACGACGGCGACGGCCAATGACAAGGCGTTCGACGCGCTCAAGACCATGCGCTGGCAGCCTGCTGTGCGGACGGCGCCGGCCTATTTCGACAGCCCCGACTATATCAAGGCACTGGGCGACTCGATCCGCGATGGTGTCGCCAAGCTCGATTTCGAGCCGGACCTGGTGGTGACATCATACCATGGCATGCCGGTCGACTATCTGCAGAAGGGCGATCCGTATCACTGCCAGTGTTATAAGACGACGCGGCTGGTGCGGGAATATCTGGGCTGGGACAAGAGCAAGCTCATGGTCACCTTCCAGAGCCGGTTCGGGCCGACCGAATGGTTGCAGCCCTATACCGACAAGACGCTGGAAGAACTGCCGGGCAAGGGGATCAAGAAAGTGGCCATCCTGGCGCCGGCCTTCCATGCCGACTGTATCGAAACGCTGGAAGAGATCGATATCGGCGTGCGGGAAAGTTTCCTCGAAGCCGGTGGCGAACACTTCGCCTACATACCTTGCCTCAACGCCTCCCCGGGGGGGATGGATTTCGTCGAGAGCATGGTGCGGCGGGAGCTGGCGGGCTGGCTCTGAGCCCTTGCTGCATCAGCTCCTTCGCCCCCTCGCCCCTCAGGGGAGATGGTTGGGGTGAGGGGTGAAGACTTCTCAATAAGCCTCAAATCTGAACCCCTCATCCGGCGTTGCGCGCCACCTTCTCCCCTCAGGGGCGAAGGGAAGAGCCCTCACCACCCTGCGCCGGCGAAGTCGGGTGGGGTGACGTTGACGAGGCCGCGGCCGACGATCTGGTTGCGGGCGACCCAGCCGTAGTCGGGGATGCGGCAGAAGGTTTTCGCGCCCGAAGGCCAGAGCGTATGGCCGGCATCGCCGATCCAGGAGCCGCGGCGGCTGTCGCCATCGGTCTGGGTGCACTGATCGATGGGGATTTCGGTGCCGTCGGCAATGCGGCCGACAATCGGCAGGCGATCATCGGGGCCGGTATGGACGGCGATAGTGCCGCCCGAGACGCGGGCGGTGACGGTCATGGCCTGGGCGGGCGCAATGGCGCTGCCGAGGACAAGGGCCGCGAGGGCCAGGGGAATGAGGGCGCGCATGGGGCTCTCCTGAAGGTTTCGCCACAGGATGGGCCAGCGTCATGGCGACATCAAGACCGCGCGACCCTTCGCGCATGGCGCGACGCCGCCAGGCCTTGCGGCCTGCGGGTGGAGTTTGGACGATGCGCCGAGGCGGCTCTGCCCCAGATGATTTAAAGACGAGACAGACCCGCCTCGGCACCCGGTTTTTGGGACAATCCCGGAGCCGCGCCCCTTGAACGCTCGTCGCGGGGCGGCCGGAACCTGAACCTGTGGTGAAGCGATCCACCACACCGGACCCCTTGCCACTGATCGCCTGCAGGCCGCCAGCGCAAAGGATGGGTGCAGTATGCGGCAGATTTTGAGGGTGGGGATAACTTGGCCGCTATGCGAGAATTGCGCGTGTCAATGGTTCAGAAGCGCCCCTGCTCCCTTATGGCGGTCTCTATCTCCGCTTCCAGGCCTGGGTGGGCGGCGATGGCGCGCGCCAGCAGGGCAGTGTTGACGTGGTCCACGGCAACCGCAAGGTCATGGGCGCTGGCACGATAGTCCGCTTCCGGCAGCCCGGCGTTCAGCGTCGGCAGGATGGCTTGCAGTGTGCGGTTGGCCTCGAAGGCGGTGCGCACCATGGTGCGGGCGATTTCGATATCCATGGGTTTTCTCGCTGTTGTGGTCGACCGCTCCACAAGAGGAGCCGAGGGGTAGCGTACCCCCACCTAACCTCCTCCCCTCGAACGGCTCCACTGGAGCCGTTCGCCCTTCGGGCCGGATCGGAGCCCTGATAGGGGGAGGGACCGATCGAGCAAGCGGTGCCAGTGGTGTCCACTCTGCTCCTCCCCCTGACAGGGGGAGGCCGGGTGGGGGTGTCCCACTAGTATCGCACCCCGCGCTTCGCCACGATCTCGGCAATCCGCTGGGTGTCGCCGGCGTTGAGATAGCGCCCGCGTTCGAGGATTTCCAAGACGTATTCGTCGTAAGTCAGCCCGATCAGCGCGGCGCGCTGGGCGCGGAGTTTGGCGATATCGTAGGGCGCGTCGAAGGCCTTTTTCTTGGCGGCAGCCCATTCGAAATAGCGTCCAATGCCGTTCCGGCCCCAGGGCGGGGTGTGGGTGAGATCATCATCAAGCGGCGGGCCGCCGTTGGAGAGGAGCGCTGATGTCATGCGGGGAGTGTGGGGTTGGACGGGCGGGGTGTCCAATGAAGGGTTTTTATTGGGGGGATTGCACCAGCCTATCGTTGGTCTCCTTCGCCCCTTGAGGGAGACGGTGCCCGAAGGGCGGATGTGGGGTGCTGCGGCCTCGGTTGGCTCAGAGTTCGAGGATGGCGCAGCACCCCTCACCCTGACCTTCCGCTGAACGCGTCAGGTCGTCCCTCTCCCTCAAGGGGCGAGGGCAGGCAGGAGCGGAAGCGTCACTGCCTCCATTGCGCATTTGCAGCTAAGTAGTTCTGCCGAGGCGCGTTTTAGCAGAATCATATCGATTGAAATTTCAATCACCCGAGGACATTTTGATGAGCGACCGTTATTACGTAAACAACACAGCGCAGGCTAATGGCGACCATGAGGTTCACAAGGATGGGTGCTATTGGCTCGGTTTGGCGTCCAGCAAGACCGATCTGGGCTATCATGACACCTGCCATACGGCTGTGACTGCTGCGAAGGTGTATTACCGCCAGAGCAATGGTTGTATTCATTGCTCGCCGGTCTGCCACACCAGTTAAGCCTTACTATCCGAGTTTGGTGACAATACGGCTTTCAGCGTGCATGCTCTGATAGGGGGGCGGATGTATGCGTAAGCTGTGGTGGATCGTTTTTGGCTTCATGGCGCTCGCCGGGCTAGGCAATCTGATCGGCGGGACTGATACGCCCGCGACGGCGCGCGTTCAGCCCGCAAGCGCGCCGACGAGTGTGCCTGTTATCGTTCCTGCCGCGCCGCAGTTCGATGCGGTCATGTATGTGACAGCCGACACGCTGAACCTGCGCGATGGTCCTTCCACTAGTGCCAACGTGCTGGCCAAGCTGTCGCGCAACTTACAGGTGCGGGCGGGGGCACGGCAAAACGGCTGGGTGCAGGTGTCTGTTCAGGGCAATATCGGCTGGGTCAGTGGCGACTATCTGTCCGGCAGCGTTCAAACCGCCCCGGTGCCTGTCTATACGGCACCGGCCCCGCGAAGCCAGCCAAGGCCACAACCTGCCCAATCCGCACAATCCTGCCCGTCGAGACGATACTGCACGCAGATCAGCTCTTGTCAGGAAGCGCGGTTCTATTTGGCGAATTGCTCGTGGGGGCACTATCTCGACGGGGATAATGATGGGGTGCCGTGTGAGAAGCTGTGCAGATAGCTCACAAAGCCCCCATTAAGAGAGTGTGGCGTCACATTGGAAGGGGTCGTATTGGAAATCTGCGGCAAATTTGCCAGTAACAACACTCTTTATGACCTGTTGTTCGTCAGTCGGCATACTCATTTGCAAACAAAGCAAATGATCTTTTGATAACAATAATCACGACAATTGTAAAATGTATGAATATTGTGCATGTAAAAAATGTTTCAAACGTGCTCTCTATGCCTATTATGTAGAATAGGCATGATACGAACATGGCTAATACAGATAATATCATGAGATATGAAACATTGGTGTTGAGCTCCACGATAAGATCATTTCGTAATTTTAATCTTCGTTCTTCAGCAGCCTTCGATTTTTCGTTCGAAGGCATGGGTCTATCCCGCCCAAAAATCCCAAATATCGCGATCTGTGTATTAAGTAGAAGCGCAGAGAAAACTGCAAACACTGATATTGAGATTCCATAAAACCCATCATCGATAATAACACAAGCAACCGATGCGATCATTCCTGAAATCAAGGGTAACCCATAAATCGTAAACCCGTCCAAAATTCGACCTCGCAGCGACGGGGCGTCGTCTAGAGACTTGATATTTTGAACAACGATGTGGGTTACATCTATTTTCATTTCTTTGACATTTTTGCGTGTATGTCCACCATCAGAGAATTTGATTGAGTACAGATGGAATTGAAAGTTGGATGTCCCTTAACCAATTCTACCTCCTCGGTGACGTCGATAGCTCCAGTGTCAGCGTCAATTCCTGCAAGTCCTACCCGCCTGCGCCGACCATTTAAGGAGATCTCTGCAACCGCTCGGTCAAACTGATGATCATCAAACATCAGCAACGCATCTTTTTGCTTGCCCAGCCTCTTTGAGAAGTCCCCCAACAATCCGAAACTTCCGTTACGTTTTGCCGATATGGAAACTTCGTAGTTAAATTCTTCGACTTCCGCACCTTTTATAAGAAGATCGGCTTTATCTGCCGGTGGCGTTTTGGAGATCAAAGTAACGCGTTTGACAGGTGCTTTCGCTGTAGCGTTATCCTCTAGGAAATTCGGCGATACTTTCGTTGTCCGCAGATACCTATTTGGATTTTGCTCTTTGAAGCGTTCCGACATGGCGCTGATAATCAGCTGTATGCACGATCTGCCTTGAAATGATTGCAGTGACATCAGACCAAAATTTCCATCCGGTGGAGTCCAGATATGGAAAAACAAAGGTATCTCTTCCAAGTCGCTGTCCTGGCGGGTGTACAGCGGCTTTCGTGTCTTACGATCAACCAAGTCGCTTGTGAAACCAAACGTACCGTATCGGGCATAGCCCCAAATTTCCCGATCGTCGGCACCATTCTTAGCTTGAAGTAACCAGCTGCGTTGCCGTTCCTCGTGGTCCTGAAATTTGCTATGTGCCTTTACAAAATCCATCAAAAAGGGATGAGGATCCGCATCCTTAAAGGGTAGTGCGTCGCCACTCTCGCGATCAACAACACTGATCCGGTAAAACCGCAGTCCAATCGTTATAGACATATTGCCCCCTCATTGTGCTTTGACGTGGGGCGAATCGGGCGTAACTGTCAATAGTTTGACAGCATTGGTAGATGTTGTTCCGTTTATGTTCTTATGTCAATAGTGATACTCGAATGCCCGCTTCGAGTGATGCCGCATTAGACGCCGGCCCCGACTGGCAGGTGCTAGCAATGGGATGAGGCGGTAGTCATCACGACACTTCGCCCTCCAGCGTATCCAATTCCATCTCGCGCAGCCGCTTGACCTCATCCCTGAGCCTTGCAGCTTTCTCGAATTCCAAATTCGTCGCGGCCTCGCGCATTTCGCGTTCGAGGTCCTTGATGACCGTGGCGAGGTTGTCGCCGGTGACGGTCTTCTCTTTCCCGTCCTTGCCCTTGCCGATGGAGATCGTGACATGGTCGCGTTCGGCGGTGGAGTCGATGATGTCGTTGATGCGGGCTTTCACCGATTGGGGGGTGATGCCGTTGGCGAGGTTGTAGGCGATTTGTTTTTCGCGGCGGCGGTTGGTTTCGGCCAGGGCGCGTTCCATCGAGCCGGTTTCCTTGTCGGCGTAGAGGATCACCTTGCCGTCGACGTTACGCGCGGCGCGGCCGATGGTCTGGATGAGGGAGGTTTCGGAGCGCAGGAACCCTTCCTTGTCGGCGTCGAGAATGGCGACGAGGCCGCATTCGGGGATGTCGAGGCCTTCGCGGAGGAGGTTGATGCCCACCAGCACGTCGAAGGCGCCCAGCCGCAGGTCGCGGATGATCTCGATGCGCTCGATGGTGTCGACATCGGAGTGCATGTAGCGCACGCGAATGCCCTGTTCGTGCATATATTCGGTGAGGTCCTCGGCCATTTTCTTGGTGAGGACGGTGCAGAGGGTCCGGTAGCCCTTTTTGATGGTCTGGCGGATTTCGTCGATGACGTCATCGACCTGATGGGTGGCCGGGCGGATCTCGACCGGGGGATCGATGAGGCCGGTGGGGCGGATGACCTGTTCGGCGAAGACGCCGCCGGTCTGTTCCATTTCCCAGGAGCCGGGCGTGGCCGAGACATAGACCGATTGCGGGCGCATGGCGTTCCACTCCTCGAAGCGGAGGGGGCGATTGTCCATGCAGCTCGGCAGGCGGAAGCCGTATTCGGCCAGGGTCGCCTTGCGGCGCAGGTCGCCGCGATACATGGCGCCGAGCTGGCCGATGGTGACGTGGCTTTCGTCGATGAAAACCAGCGCATTGTCGGGGAGATATTCGAACAGGGTCGGGGGCGGCTCGCCGGGCTTGCGGCCGGAAAAGTAGCGCGAATAGTTCTCGATGCCGGCGCAGGAGCCGGTGGCTTCCATCATTTCGAGATCGAAAAGGGTGCGTTGTTCCAGCCGCTGGGCTTCGAGAAAGCGGCCGGCGCCGTTGAGTTCCTGCAGGCGCGCGGCGAGCTCGGAGCGGATCAGCTTGACCGCCTGGTTCATCGTGGTGCGCGGCGTCACGTGGTGGCTGTTGGCGTAGACGCGGATGAAGGTGAGGTCGGCGGACTTCTTGCCGGTCAGCGGATCGAATTCGGTGATCGCTTCCACCTCGTTGCCGAAGAGGGTGACGCGCCAGGCGGCGGCTTCATAGTGGGCGGGGAAGATTTCCACGGTATCGCCGCGCACGCGGAACGTGCCGCGCACGAAGCCGGTATCGCCGCGCTTGTATTGCAGGGCCACAAGCTTGGCGAGCAGCTGGCGCTGGTCGATCTTTTCGCCCTTCTGCACGTCGATGGTCATGGCGGTGTAGTCTTCCACCGAACCAATGCCGTAGATGCAGGAGACCGAGGCGACGATGATGACGTCATCGCGTTCGAGGATCGCGCGCGTGGCCGAGTGGCGCATGCGGTCGATCTGCTCGTTGATGGTGGATTCCTTCTCGATATAGGTATCGGTGCGCGGGACGTAGGCCTCGGGCTGGTAGTAGTCGTAGTATGAAACGAAATACTCGACTGCGTTGTCCGGGAAGAAGCCCTTGAACTCGGAATAGAGCTGGGCCGCGAGGGTCTTGTTGGGCGCGAGAATCAGGGCAGGGCGCTGGGTGCGGGCGATGACCTGGGCGGCAGTGAAGGTTTTGCCCGAACCGGTGACGCCGAGCAGGACCTGATCGGTCTCGCCATTCTCGACGCCTTCGATCAGCTCGGCGATGGCAGTCGGCTGGTCGCCGGCGGGGGTATAGGTGGTGTCGAGGCGGAAGGGGCGCGACGCGCCGCGCTTCACCGGGCGGTCGGGGCGATGCGGCACCCACGGGGCGGAGCCTTCCACTTCCTTGCGGCCATGGAGGATGATCTGTTCCAGCGCCTTGACGGTGGCGGTGACGCCGACGGTGGTGGCGTTGGACACGTCCTCGTTGTTGCGGGCCTTGTTCTTTTTCACCGAGGCATCGAGCGCCTCGCGGACCTTGGCGATGGCTTCAGGATCGGTGGCGGCGGCGCGGGAAAGGGCCTTGGCCGAGGGCATATGGCCGAAACCGGCCTGCGGGGCCTCGCCCATGCCATCGAAATCGACGCGGTCGACCGAGTTGATCTTGGTCTTGCCGGTCTTTTTCGCCATGCCGGTGGCGGTGTCGTGGCTCGATTTGGTGGTACGGCGCTTTTCGAGCGGGGTCTTGGGCTGAGCGGCTTCCTTCTCGGCGGCCTCGGCCCGGTCCAGCGCGCGCTTGTTCTTCATCCGCTCGGCATAAAGCGGCTTGGAGGCAGCGATATCCTCGGCCTTTTCGATCTCGGCGAAGAAATCGTCGATGGAAAATTCGGCTTTTCCCGGCCGGGTGGACTTGGGGGCCATGGCACGCTCTCGATCACGGATAGTCTGTCAGGATGCCCCTTAGATGGGGACTCTGTCACACGATGTCAGCAGGAAACGGATCACGACTTGTAGCGGTTGCGCCCGGGACGGGAAAGAGCCGGGCGGAAGGTCTTTTGGCAGGAATTTGGGCGCTGGCGGTTTAAATCGGCGATTTCGTGCCTATATAATCCCTTCGCTGTCGCGTGCATCGGTGCGCGGCCTCACTGGAAAAGGCGTTGAGCAATCCGCCGCACTTCACAGAAGGAAACAGCCATGACCGCAGCCAAAATGGGTGATGTTGTCCGGATCAATTATACGGGTCGTCTGACCGACGGTACGCAGTTCGACAGTTCTGTCGGCAAGCAGCCGCTGGAATTCAAGCTCGGCGAGGGGCAGGTCATCAAGGGCCTTGAGGCGCAGGTGGCCGGCATGGCGCCGGGCGACACCAATACTATCACCATTCCCTGCGACCAGGCCTATGGTCAGCATCGCCCCGAAGCGGTGCAGAGCCTTGATCGCGCCAAGATCCCCAATGGCCTCGATGTCCAGGTCGGCACGCAATTGCAGGCGCGCACCGGCGACGGCAGCATGATGCCGATCACCGTGGTGGGCATGGACGATACGAGCATCAAGGTGGATGCGAACCATCCCCTGGCCGGGCAGGACCTGGTCTTCGATGTCGAACTGATCGACATCGTCCAGGCGGCTTAAAGGTTTGGAACGGGCTGGCTGCCATGGGGCGGCTGGCCCGTTTTCTTTACAGCGTCAATCTGCGCTCAGCGCGGAATGAAATAGCGGCTTTCGCCTTCGACGCGGCCAGAGCGGGCGAGGCCGATGGTGGTGAGGGTGTCGAGCAGCGAGGCGACGCGGTCGCGGCGTTTTGGCGTGTTGCGGCCATCGAAGGTGGCGGCGAGGGCTTCGGGCGGCACCGGGGCAGGGGCCTTGCGGAGCAGGTCGACGAGAATGTTGATCTGCTCGGTGTCGCTACTGGGCCATTTGGGCTTGTCGCTGACCGGCAGGATGGCGAGATCGGCTTCCTGCTGGACGCCATCAGGGCGGGCGACCTTGTGGCCAAGTTTAGGGATTTGATAATCGGGGCGCAGCCAGCGGACGAGGCCGCGCGCCTCTTCGGCAGCGCGGGTCTGATTGAGAGCGACGAGGCGGGTCAGCAGCTCTTCCTCGGCCTGTAACTGATCCTCGGTCTTGTATGGGCTGGGCGTGGTGGCGCCGGGGCGCCCGACAAGGCTTGTGGCCAGATCGGACCAGCCATAGGCGGCGAAGACCAGGGTGTCGATCTCGTCGTGAATGTCCTTGAGGATGGCGATGTGGCCGGCATCGTAGATGTCGCGTTCCTTGTCGGACAGCGGCGCGATTTGGGTGGCGCTGTCGCTGTGGCGACCGGAGCCGGCTTTCCAGTCCAGTTCGCGGACGCGTTCGAGCACGTTGTAGAGCCCGGTCATGGTCAGAAAATCGTGGGCGGCGAGGCGCTCCTTGCGGAAGGCGTCGAGGCGCTCACTAAGTTCGGCGAGGCGGGATTGGATGGTGGGGTTGGTGGAGAGGTCGGGGAAGGGGAATGGCTCGAAACAGGACGTGTTGTTCCACACGGGGCGATCCTCTAAGCGTCCTCCTTCCTTCAGGGCCCATGCGCAGTGAGATATCGAGGATAGAACGCACAGCGATGTTCCATCGTTTAGAGCGACTACTCGGACTTTTTGATCGGGAAGAACCTCACTTTTGAGCATGGTGAAGTACCGATGCTTTGATGTTTCTACTGTGCCGATGTATTGGTTTAGTCCGTTGAGGGCATGTCGCATGGCTGGTCGAGTCTCGCCAAAAAGCCACCATTGTTCCCTGTGATTTTGTCTTCTGACACTGTCACGTACTGGCTTTACCGTTTCAAGCAGGTGCTGATATGCCTGCGGGTAAGTCAGGGCAACGGTTTGAATATCATGGCCAAATAAGTCGATCACAAACCGAGTGACGGAGAGTTGACTCAACTCTTTGCCATTCACATACGGTCGGCAGATTTCTGGATAGCTACGAATGATACTTTCCGGAGCAATAAAGCCCGTCCCGACGAGAATGACGCCCATGAACGACAATTCAGCATTGGCCAAAAGGGTTGTAGGTCGCGCCTTTTGGGTTGCGAGCGTTGGCCCAATAATCGCCTGTCTTGCAGACAACTCGACGAAAGGTTGATCTGTCGAAACCGCCGTCTCTTTTACAACTTGCGATAGTACGCCAGGACCTTGAGATCGGTCCGCTACCGTCATCGCAATTCTAACGGCCGCGCTGTCGCCAGTTTTGTACCAGGGATGATCTGGCACAGCGAACGCCAAACGCATTTTCTTGCCGGAACCTATAGCGCTCCGGATCACATCGCTGCTCGAAGTCATAGTGATCGAGTTCGTCGTGACAAATCCGAACGCCCTTACGGCGCCGGACTGCAGAAGGCGCGAAGCCATCCACCACCAATACATAACGAAGTCGGCCGAGCCGAGGGAGTTCTCAGGAAAAGCTTGCCGTAATGCCGCAACGTAGCCTTCTCCTAAGCTTAGTATCATCCGCTTATTTCCGATAAAGGGCGGATTGCCGACGATGAATTCAACCTCGGGCCAATTAGCCGCGCGGGGATTGCGGTATTTGTAGAGTTCGATGCGGGCTTCGGGGTCGGGGACCTTTTCGCCGGTTATGGGATGGTCCATGCGGGTGACGCCATCCCAGCGGGTGATGGGCACGCCGTTTTCGTCGCGGACCAGGTCCTTGCCGTCATAGGCGAGGATGGCGTCCTGCTGGCGGATGGTGCCATAGGCATGGAGCACCGGTTCGGAAATGGAGTTCAGACCCGAGGTGCGCAATTGCCATTTTAGATAGCCGATCCACAGGACCAGATCGGCAATGGGCACGGCGCGGGGATTGAGCTCGAGCCCGTAGAACTGGCGCGGCGAGACTGTTTCGCCTTCCATCATCAGCCTGGACTGGTCTTCGCCCAAGGATTCGATCGCGGCGAGAACTTCGCCCTCCAGCTTCTTGAGCAGTTCGAGCGAGACATAGAGGAAATTGCCGGTGCCGCAGGCCGGGTCGAGCACGCGAATGGTGCAGAGCTCGTGGTGAAAGGCCTTGGCGCGGGCGAGGGCGGCTGCGGGATCGCCGTTCTTTAGGGCTTCCTCGATGGTGGCCTGCACCTTGTCCCAATCTGACCGTAGCGGCTCGATGATGGTGGGGACGACGAGGCGTTCAACATAGGCGCGGGGCGTGTAGTGGGCGCCCAGCTTGCTGCGTTCGCGCGGATCGAGGGCGCGTTCTAGTAGGGTGCCGAAAATGGCGGGCTCGACATCGCGCCAATCCATGCGGGCGGCGACAAGCAGTTCGTGAATGTCTTCCGGGGCGAGGGGCAGGGCCTTTGGGTTGGCGAAGAGGCCGCCGTTGAAGTGCTTCAGCTTCACCATGGAATGGGCGTCATATTCGCCGGTATTCATAGCGCGCCACAGGCTTTCCATGGCGAGAGGGAAGGCAGAAGGATTGTCGACCAGCTTTTCGAGCAGTTCGACCATGATGTTTTCGGGCAAGAGGCCCACATCCTCGGCGAACATGGTGAAGAGGCACCGCATGAGGAATTCGGCGACGTCCTTGGGGTCGTGCTTGCCTTCCAGCCGCTTGGCGATGATGGAGAGGCGTCCGGCAATGTCGCGGGTGACTTCGGCGGATTTTTTAGCCGGGTCGAGACTGTGAGGATCGGTCCAGACGGCTTTGAGGCGGGCCTGAATATCGGGATCGCGCAGGTCTTCCATGGTGATGCGGAAGCTCTGGGCGTCGGGGAACTGGGCGTAGTTCTTGCCCTGGCCGGAAAAGTCGGCATAGAGCTCGATGACATGGCCGACATCGACAAGGATGACGAAGGGCGGATAGCCGTGCTCGATGGGCAGGTGGCGCGTATAGTCCACGGCCTGGGTATAGGCGGCGCGCATGACCCGGTCCCAGCCGCGACTGCCGCGCCTGGCATGGCCGAGCTTGCGGCTATTGGCTTCGGAGCCGAACATGTCGGCCTGGTGCGGATTTTCGGCCTGACGGCGGGCGGATTGCTTGGCTTCGAGCACGAAGGAGCCGCGCTTGTAGCAATCGACATAGAGCTTGGTGGTGGAGCCATCGGGGTGGCGATAATCGAGGCTGCGCTCGAAGACGTAATCGTTGCGGGCATTGGTTTCCTGGCTCATGGCCGGGCGGGGCACGCCCAGCACGTCGCACAGACCGGCAATGAAGAGCTGGTAATTGGCGCGTTCGGAGCCGCCAGAAATGCTGGCTTCCGCGATCAGATCGTCCAGTGTGGTCACATTTTGCCCCCTTGCCGGCACGTTAGCGGGCAAGGCTTATTTTGCAAGGGGTGGAGGTGGTTACCCCCATTCGGCCTTGTGGGGGAGGAGCGGCGCGGCTGACTATTTCCCCGCCTTGGTCGCGAACCAGATGAGGTGCCTTGCGCCTTTGCCGTTGCTGCGTTCGCGGACGGCGACTTCTTCGATGGTCATGCCGGACTGGCGGAGGCGTTTGGTGAAGGAGGCGTCGGGATAGGCGGACCAGACGGCCAGGTGTCCGCCCGCGGTCAGCGCCGCCTTGGCATTGCCGAGGCCGGTGGCGCTGTAGAGGCGGTCATTTTCAGGGCGGAAGAGGCCATCGGGGCCGTTATCGACATCGAGCAGGATGGCGTCGAAGGGTTGTCTCTCACTGATGGCGGTGCGGACATCGCCTTCATGGATGGTGACGCGGGGATCGTCGAGGCTGGTGCCGTGAATGGGGGAGAGCGGGCCGCGAGCCCAAGCGATGACGGCAGGGACCAGTTCGGCGACGACGATCTCGGCGTCGGGACCGAAGGCGGTGAGGGCGGCGCGCAGCGTGAACCCCATGCCAAGGCCGCCGATGAGAATGCGGGCCCTTTTGCGCATGCCGACGCGTTCGGCCGAGAGCGTGGCGAGCTTTTCCTCGGAGCCGCTCATGCGGCTGTTCATCAGGCCGATCGTGCCGGACATGATGGAAAATTCGCTGCCCCGCTGCATCAGCGTCAGCTTGCCGCCGCCGGGCATGGTGGTTTCGTCGAGTTTTTGCCAGGGGATCATGGGGCCTGCTGCGCGCGGAAGGAAAGAGCGGTTCATGCCTTCTAGCCTAACCGGGCGCGCAAGACCAATGGCCTCCCCTCCCTTGTGGGGGAGGGGAGGAAGCTGGATCAGCCCGCGTTGGTTACGCGGATGATGCTGGAGGTGCCGGCATCGGGGTTTTCGGTGACGGCATAGATGGCGCCATCTGGGCCGACGCGAACGTCGCGGACGCGGGCTTCGAGGGGAATGCGTTCCTCGAAGGCTACCCGGTCATCCTCGAGATGGACCACGACGATGCCGGTGGAGACGAGGCCGCCGATGAGGAAGGTATTGTCCCAATCAGCAAATTCCTCGCCTTCATAGAAGGCCATGCCGGAGGGGGCGATCACCGGGTCCCAGTAATAGACGGGCTGCTCGGTTTCGGCGTCGGCGGTGATGCCGCCGCCAATCGGGTCGCCACTGTATTCAATGCCATAGGCGACATCGGGCCAGCCATAGTTGAGGCCGGCTTCGGGCAGGTTCAATTCATCGCCGCCGCGCGCACCGTGCTCGACGATCCAGAGGCGGCCTTCGCCATCAAGGGCTGCCGACTGGGTGTTGCGGTGGCCAAGGCTCCAGATTTCGGGCAGGGCGTCTTCGGTATCGGCGAACGGATTGCCGTCGACGGCGGCGCCCTCATAGTCGATATGGAAGACCTTGCCGTAGCCGGAGGCCAGTTCCTGAGCCTGGGTGCGGACCGGCTCGTCGGAGCGTTCGCCGACCGTGAGATAGAGAGTGCCGTCGCCAACAGGGACGATGCGCGAGCCGAAATGCTTGTCGCCATCATAGGCGGGTTCCTGGCGGAAGATCACGTCCACATCCTCAAGCGCGCCGCCGCCGTTTTCGTCTAGAACGAGGGTGGCCGAGGCAAGGGTGGTGCCGTTGCCGCCGTCACGCGGCTCGGCATAGGAGAAGAAGATGCGGCTGGTATCGGCAAAATCGGAGGCCAGCGCCACATCGAGCAGGCCGCCCTGACCGCGCGCATCGACTTCGGGCAGGCCGGTGAGTTCGGGGCCGGCCTCGCCATTTTCATCGACGATGTGCATGGCGCCCTGCTTGGCGGTCACCAGCATGCGGCCATCGGGCAGGAATTCCATGGCCCAGAGCTGGGGCAGGTTTTCCGCAACGGTTTCGGTGGTGACCTCAGCAGGGTTTTCCGGCTGCGGTGCGCGGACCTGATCGGGGAAGGCCGGCTGCTGGTCGGGGGCGTTGGGCGGATTGGTTTCGACCGGCTCACCGGCCGGGGCGGTTTCGCCTTCCGCAGGTGCCACACCTTCCACTTCTTCGGCCGGTTCGGTCTGGCTGGTCTGGGCCAGAACTGGAGTCGCGATCAGGGCGAGCGAAAGGGCAGTGCCGGCCAGCAATTGTGCGGGTCTGAACATGTTTGGTCCTGTCAATTTGTGCGTAATTTGTGCGCCATGGCTGGCGCGGGGCTCTGTGGCAAAGGCTCGGGGAGTGCGAAACGTTGCATTGCCGGCGTTCACGAAAGCCGGAATTGTCCCGCTATCGCTCGTCGAAATCGCGTGACATCAATCGTCAGGGAGCGAGGGCGGCGCTGGGCCGCCGTGGGAGAAACGAGATGAAAATCGCGGGATGGATTTTGAGCGGGCTGATCGGGTTGTTCATGCTGGCGGCGTCTGTGGCGCCGAAGCTGCTCCAGCTGGATGTGGCGCTGGAGCCGATGGAGGTGGTCGGCTGGCCGGAAAAGTACCTTCTGCTGATCGGCCTGATCGAACTGGCCTGTGTGGTACTTTTTCTTGTTCCCCGGACGGCGCTACTGGGTGCGGTCCTGTTCACAGGACTGCTCGGCGCTTCCCTGGCGGCCAATCTGCGTGTCGACAATCCGCTGTTCAGCCATACGCTGTTCAGTATCTATCTTGGGATTGCCGTATGGGCTGCGCTTTGGCTGCGCGAGGCGCGGGTGCGGGGCGTGTTTCCGCTGATACGATAACGGAATTCAATGCAAAAGCGCCGCCCTTTTGGGGCGGCGCAGAGCGTGTGGATCGTGGCTCAGATCAGCGAATGCGGATCGAGGCGATATACTTGTCGAAATCACCCAGGCCGGCGGCGCTGGTGGTGTAGGTGCGGCAATTGCGATAGGCAACTTCCGAGCAGACCTCGACGCGGACGCGGGACGAATTGTCTATCGAGGAGATGCGGTCGGTCCAGTTGCCCAGGTCGCGCACACTGTCGCCCTGTTCGAGGCAGAAGCTCTGGCCGCGATAATTGGTGCGGTCGTAGAAGCAGACCTCTGCAGTCGGCTCAACCACCGGCGGGCGCGGGCCCGGACGCGGGGGACGCGGCTGGGGTGTCTGGTTGCCAACGCCAATATTGATCTGCGGACCATTGGGGCCACCGATGGTGAAGCCGAATGACAGGCCCGGATTGGCAGGGTTCACCGGAGTACCGCCAGCGGAGAGGTAGCCGGAAGAAACCCAGCCAGCAAAGCCGCGGCCCTGCACATAGCACCAGGAGCCCTGGCAGCGCTGAACGTCAACCTGATCGCCACGGCGCAGGGTATTGGTCACGGCATAGCTGGTGCCAGGGCCCGAGCGCACATTGACATTGGAGGTGGCCGTGCCCGGCGCGGCCTGCGCGGCGGGAAGGAAGACCACGGCAGCAGCTGCTGCTACAGCGACGCCGGTGACGATATTGAGCAGTTTCTTACGAGTCTGACGGTGCATGATGTGCTCCCTTTGGCTCTGGCTTACCTGCCCCGGACTTCCGGTGACGCTTCGCGGCTGCCATGCCGATGATTATGATCTGTGAAACGGAGCCTGACTGAAAAGAGTTCCCTGAGAGAGGGAGCCGACCAGTCAAGGCGCGTTTCGCCCTGGCACGACCCGTGCCTTGAAAGGGATAAAAGCATTCGCCGCCTGAACGCAGGCTGAACGGGTTGGTCAGGCTGGGGGAATAGCGCGTTTGGCCCCGTTTTCGTCGAGCGAGACATAGACGAAGCGCGCTTCGGTGACCTTGACGCGGTCGTCGAGGCGGTTGCGGCGCACCCAGGCTTCAAGGCCGATGGTGATGGAGGTTTTGCCGATGCGCTCGACAGCGGTATAGACGCACAAGACGTCGCCGACCTTGACCGGGGCAATGAATGTCATGGCTTCCACGGCGACCGTTACCACGCGGCCTTTGACCCGCTCCACAGCGGCGATCGCGCCGGCAATGTCCATCTGGCTCATCACCCAGCCGCCGAAAATATCGCCCGCGGGATTGGTGTCGGCAGGCATGGCCAGCGTCCGAATGGTCAGGGCGCCGGTGGGCTCGGTGGCGTTGCTCTGCATCTATCAGGGTCCTTTCACGGGCCAACGACCGAATGCCTCTTCCCAATGCTTGCGGCACAGCGAGACATAGTCGGCCTTTTCGGGTGCCACTGTATCGCCATCGGTCTGTACGCGGCCATGCTCATTTCGACGAACGACCATGGTGGCCTTGGCTCCGCAATGGCAGATGGTGCGGATCTCGCGCAGGGTGTCGGCAATGGCGAGCAGCTCTACCGCGCCGGGGAAGGGGCGGCCCAGAAAATCGGTGCGCAGGCCGTAGCACATGACCGGAATGTCGAGGCGATCGGCGACGCGGGCCAATTGCCAAACATGCTCGCGGGTCAGACATTGGACTTCATCGAGAAAGACGCAGTCGACCTTGGATTCCTGGGCCTCGTCACGAATGCGCTGAAACAGGTCGTCATGGTCGTGATATAGCGCAGCGGCCTCGGAAATGCCGAGGCGTGAGCTGATGATACCCGGCTGACCTCCCGCATAGGCGGCGCAGGTAAAGAGCAGGGCGCGCATGCCGCGCTCGCGGTAATTGTAGGCGGCCTGAAGCAGGAGGGTCGATTTGCCCGCATTCATTGCCGCGTAGGAAAAATAGAGCTTGGCCATGATCCTGCCCGGAAAGTGGTTTCCGTTGTGACGCAGCCAGATGCGGGGCGCGAGGGCAAAACTTTTGCGTCCACAAAAAAAGGCCGCCCACAGGCGGCCAGGACCGAATGGATCGGTTTGCGAGGGACCGGAATTGGGCCGGGCCTGCGAAAGCCGCAACGCCGGGGACGCGTCAGGCGGCAGTCCGGGCCATGGGGAAGCCGGGACAAAGGCAGGCTAGTTAATGTGTGTGACGCTGCGGTGACATGGCCGTTCAGACTGCGTTCAGGCGCCAGACTGCAGATTTCGGCACAGTTCTTGTTGGAGTTTTCGATGTCCAGATTGACCCGCTACGGCCTTGCAATCCTGTTCGGCCTTGCCACTGCCCTGCCGGCCATGGCCTCGCCGGTGGGCAAGTGGGAAATCGAATTTCGCGATTCCCGCTATGACGTGACCATGTGCGGCGACGGCAGCCAGCTTTGCGCCAAACTGATCTGGCTGGGTAATGGTGCGGACAATGCTGAAAACATGCCTTATCTCAATTCGATGCTCATCGAGGGCGCCACGCCTACCAAGCCGGGGCAGTGGAAGGGCAAGCTGCATCTGTTCGGGCAGACGGCGGATGGCACGATCAGTCAGGTCAGCGCTGATCAGATCACGCTGCGCGGTTGCGTGGCGCTGGTGCTTTGCAAGAGCTACCAGCTCTACCGGATGAGCGAATAAATCAATTGGTGATGCGCGGCGCATGGATGCGTCGTCGTGCCCATAGCGGTGGCACTACTTCGACCATGAGAATGGCGAAAAAGATCAGCGTTGCGCCCGCATAACCAATCAGGGGCAAGCGTTCGCCCAGAATGAGGGCGCCGCCCAGGGCCGCAAACAGGCTCTCTGCCGACAGAATGATCGCGGCATTGGCAGGGGGAACATGCTGCTGGCCGATTGCCTGGAAGGTGAAAGCCAATGCGGTGGAGAAGATGGCTGCATAGGCGATTTCGACCCAGCCACCCATGATGGCGTCGAGAGTCGGCGCTTCAAACCCCAATGCGAGGCCGCTGGCGGCAATGCCGCCAAACAGGAAGCTGAATGCGGAGACAAAAATGGGCAGGCTAGTGGCGCGCGCGGCTTCGCCGAGCAGGATCACGTGCAGCGCCCAGAACACCGCGCCGCCAATGATCAGCCAGTCGCCACTGTTGAAACTGTCGATGCCGCCGCCATTGAGATAGTAGATGCCCACAAGCGCCAAAGGCACGCCGACGAAGATGATCGGGTGGGGACGGGTGCGGAACATGATGTAGCCGAGCAGCGGCACGAAGAAGACATAGAGCCCGGTCAGAAATCCGCCATTGGTGACGGTGGTGGTGGCCAGGCCCGCCTGTTGCAGCCACGATCCCATGAGAAAGACAAAGCTGACGGCCAGGATCAGGCCCCAATGCCTGCCGGTCAGCTGTATCGGACGCCGCCGCCGCTCACGCAGCGCCAGGGGGAGGACGAGCAAGCCGCCAATCAGATAGCGGACCCCCGCAAAGGTGAGCGGTCCCATGGAATCCATCGCCGATTTCTGGGCGATGAAGGCGAAGCCCCAGAACATGGTGCAGATGAGCAGGAGTGCGGTTGCGAGAGGGCGAGACATGGGGCGTATCCGAGAAGCAGCGGGAGCGTGCGGTAACCCTTCGCCACCGCCCCGGCAAGGGTGGCGGCGAAGGGCGCTGCGCTAAAGCTCGGCGTCCAGCGCCTTGATGAGGCTCTGGATTTCCGCGGGCGAGGTATAGTGCACAAAGGAGAGGCGCAGGACGCCGTGATTGTACGGGTCGATGCCCAGCGATTCGAGCAGGCGCACGGCATAGAAATTGCCGCCCGAAGCCATGATGCCGTGTCCGGCAAGACGTTTCGCCAGTTCGACGCCCGGTTCTGCATGATGCAGCGCGATGGTGGGCGCGCGCAGTTCGGGATCGTCCGGACCGATGATCCGCACGTCATTGCGGCTGCGCAGGAAATCCAGGAGTGGACCGGCCAGCGCGCTTTCCTGGGCGCGCATGGCGGCATGGGCGCGGCGGAAGGGATCTGTGCCCTCGACGGCCTCACCCGCAAGAGCTGAGACCTGTTCAAGATAGTCGGCAATGCCCGCGCTGGCGGCGATCTGGGCATGGTCCGGGCCGGCGGGGGTCAGGCGATAGCGCGACTTGGCGTCGTTGAAGTAGTGACCCTGATTGGGAAGCGACGCGGCCAGTTCGGGGCGAATGGCCATGATGCCCTGATGCGGGCCGTAAACCTTATAGGCCGAGAACATATAGATATCGGCGCCAAGAGCCTGCAAATCGGGCAGGCCATGTGGCGCATAGCTGACGCCGTCGATGGCGAGCACCGCTCCCACAGCATGCGCCTTGGCGGCAATGTCGGCGACTGGATTGATCTCACCCACAATGTTGGAGCAGTGCGGCGCAGCAACGAGCCTGACCTTTTCGTCGAGCACGGCGTCGAGCGCAGCAAGCGAGAGACGGCCGGTCTGTTGATCGACGGCCCATTCGCGGACCTCGATGCCGTGTCTCTCAAGCCGCCGCCAATTGCCGGTATTGGCTTCGTGGTCCTGATTGGTGACCACGATCGCGTCGCCCGGCTTCAGCCAGCCCGCAAAGGCATTGGCCAGAATATAGGTGTTGGCGGAGGTGGAGGGGCCGAAGTGAATCCAGTCGGCAGAGACATTGAAGGCCGCCGCGATACGCTCGAACGCCAGGTTCATCGCCTCGCCGGCTTCGATGGAAGCGGCATAGACGCCATAGGGCTGCACCTTGGTGGCGCGATAGAAATGGTCGAGCCGGTCGAGCACCGGCTGAGCGGTATAGGAGCCGCCTGCATTTTCAAAGAAGGCCTGTCCGGCAAGGCTCGGTTCGGAGAAGGCGGGGAAGAGGGCGCGCAGGCGCGCGGGATCGAGAGGCAGGTTGGTCATGAAACGCTCGAATGAAGTTCAGTGATTGGTAGTCGAGCTTTGCCCAAAAGCAAACCCCGGCGGTTGAGCGCCGGGGTTCCTGCGGTGTCGCAGTCGAGGGGGATGGAACACCGCGGGGTACGGGCCGTCACGAAGGCGGATGGCCCGCATTGACGGATCAGCGGTTGGCAGGCGGCGTGCCGGGCCGGTGGCCAAACTGGCCGGAGCCATCGCGCGCGCCGGAAGGCTGCCCCGGACGTTCACCGCGTACCGGGTTGAGGTCCGCCTTCTGCTCGTCGGTCAGGCTGTCGAAAAAGGTGGTGAGTGCCGGCTGCACCGATTTCAACGCATCCAAACGCGCGGTGTCCAAAGCGATGCGATTTTCCAGGCGCTCTGCCAGGGTGACAGTCACGGGCGCCTCGCCTTCTGCAGCGGGGGCAGGACGGAGCCCTTCGGCAGTGGTCTTGAGGGCATCGGCTGCCGCAATGGCATCGGCCTTGAGGGTTTCAAGCAGGGACTTTTGCGCATCGGTCAGATCGAGGCGATGGCCGAGCCGGACCAGCGCGATTTCGACACCTTCAGCGCCGCGCTCGAAATTGAGCAGGTCACTGCCGCCACCGTGGCGGGGCCCCTGCTGGCCGGGGCGGAAATTTCTGTCGCCTTTCTGGCCCTGCTCTGGTCGCGTCTGGTCGGCCTGCGCATCCGGGGCGGGCGGCGCATCCTGCGCGATGGCAGGCGCAATAGCGGAAAGGCCGAGCGCGGCTGTCATTAGAGCAGCGATGGCAGTGGTGGAAATCTTCTTCATATCATCATCCTTTGCATGGGACTGGCCGGCAACCGGCACGCAGCAACCCTAAGGGTGCGCGCTTGTCCGCGGCCTTTCGGCGGGATGAAGAGTTGGAGAGATTGGTAAGGTTGGGGCTGCTATCCGGTCATCAGGTGGCGATATAGTCGCGCAGGGCTTCGGCTTCGTGTTCGACTTCCCTGATCTTGTGCTTGACCACATCGCCAATGGAAATGATGCCCAGAAGGGTGCCATCCTCAACCACAGGCATGTGGCGAATACGGCGGCTGGTCATACGAGCCATGACCTCGGTGATCGTGGTCATGCGCTCGCAGGTGACGACGCCCGTTGTCATGCAGGCGCTGATTTTGGTTGCCAGCGCGCCAGAGGGGTCGCGGCCGAGCTGGCGCACGATGTCGCGTTCGGACAGGATGCCTGCAATGGCACCGCCATGGTCGGTGATGACCACTGCCCCGATATTGTTGGCATTGAGCAGGGTGACTGCGTCGGCCAGCGTGGCGGTTTCAGAGAGCGTGTGGACCAATACGCCCTTGGTCTGCAGGATAGTCTCGACATACATGGTCAATCTTCCTCGCAAAGCCAGAGTTTGAACCCTTGCGCCGCTGCTCGCAAGAGCATGCAGGGCACAAAAAAAGGCCGGCTGAAGCGCCGGCCAGTTGGTCATGGGAGGCGAACATGTTCGCCGCTCAGCTGCCATCCTTGTTCCCAGTCCAGCGCAGGGGCCGGGCGGGACGATCGGCAAGCCGGGCAGGAAGAGTGCCGCGCCGGGCAAAACGGGCGGCCTCAAAAAGCAAAGCCAGAACCAAAAGGGTCAGGGGCACCATGAAAACGGCGACCTGCGTATCGGGCTGGCTGGCAATATTGGCGGCCCGAGCGGGCGTGACACCGGCAAAAAGCGCCACGCTGGCAGCGGCCAGAACCAATATTCCGAAAAGGACAATCAGTCCGACTTTCTTTCGTCTGGGAGACGCAGATATGTGCATGGGATCGACGTCGCTATCCTCGCTTCAACGCTCACACTGAAACAAGCCAATGCGGTTCGAGTATGAAGGGCAGGGGGTGATTTGAAGGCGGAAGTGTGGCGATTGGGCCTTTCCGCACGGGCCCGCTTGCACTAAACCGGGGCCGGCTTTTCCGGGAGGTGGCGATGACTTTTCTGTCCGAGGCATTGGGGCGCGTGGCGCCGTCAGCGACGGTGGCGATCAGCCAGAAGGCGCGGATGATGGCGCAGGATGGCAAAGATATTATCGCGCTCTCTGCCGGTGAACCCGATTTCAACACCCCGGAAAATGTCCGTGATGCCGCCAAGCGGGCCATGGATGAGGGCAAGACGCGCTACACCAACGTCGATGGCATTGCCGAGCTGAAAGAGGCCGTGGCGGCCAAATTCCGGCGCGATAACGGGCTCGATGTCACAGCCGCCGACTGCTTTGTCGGCTCGGGCGGCAAGCAGATCATTTTCAATGCGCTGATGGCGACGCTCAATCCGGGCGACGAGGTGGTCGTGCCGGTGCCATATTGGGTCAGCTATCCCGAAATCGTCAGGCTGTGCGGGGCCGAGCCGGTGTTTGCGGTGGCGGATGCTTCGACAGGGTTCAAGCTCAAGCCCGACGTGCTGGAAGCTGCGATCACGCCGAGGACCAAGTGGCTTATCCTCAATACGCCGTCCAACCCCACCGGCGCGGCCTATTCTGCGGAGGAATTGAAGGGTCTGGCCGATGTGCTGATGCGCCATCCCCATGTCCATATCCTCACCGACGATATCTATGAAGTGCTGGTCTATGACGGCAAGACCTTCGCCACCATTGCGCAGGTTGAGCCCCAATTGCAGGCCAGGACCCTGACGATGAACGGGGTGTCCAAGTCCCATGCCATGACCGGATGGCGCATCGGCTATTGCACCGGGCCGCGCCCGCTACTGGCTGCGATGACCAAGTTGCAGGGGCAGTCGACCACCAATGCCAGTTCCATCTCACAATGGGCGGCGGTTGAGGCGCTGAACGGGCCGCAGGAATTTCTGGCCGAGTGGCGTGAGGTGTTCCAACAGCGGCGCGACATGGTGGTGGCCGGACTCAATGCCAATACCGGGCTCGATTGCCTGACGCCGGAAGGGGCGTTCTACGTGTTTCCATCCTGCCAGCGCCTGCTCGGCAAGACCAGCGCGGGTGGTATGCAGCTTCACACGGACGAGGACTTCGTCATGGCACTTCTGGAGGAAACCGGGGTGGCGCTGGTGCATGGCACGGCTTTCGGCCTGCCGGGGCATTTCCGGCTGAGCTATGCGGCGAGCAATGCCGAACTTGAAGACGCCGTTCGGCGGATTCAGGGGTTCTGTGCGGGCATCAAATAATGGCTGGAAGCTGACTACTGTTTGCCCAACAAGGCTCCGAGGTTCATGCTGCCAGCATTGGTGCCGCCGGTTGTCTGGCTGAACATGTCCATGAGCTTGGACGTTGTGACGTAAGACTGCATGGCGGCCTCGTAGAGCTGGTCTGACCAGCCGACGGCTTCGCGTTCTTCCGCAGACAGGGACGAGAAAGCGGCAATGATATTCTGGCTGAAAGCGGTGGGGTCGCCGGATTTGCTGGCGTCCTGGAAGCCGGCAATGAGGGTTGCGCCACTGCGGCTTTGCAGAACGGAGCGGGCGGCGCGCGTTTCCTCGGGCGTGAACTGGCTGTCCTTGTCGAGCACGATCGAGGACAGGGCGCGACTCGAAAAACCCGACACGTCTATATACTGCCCGACAGTGGTATTGCGATTGAAGGTGGGCACCTTGCCGTTGGCATGCGCCTCTTCATAGAGGCGATCGAGCGTGGTGCGGGCATTGGATGCCAGTTCCGGCATGGATGGCGCCACACCCTCTCCAGACTCGGTCAGGGCCAGATAGAGCGCGACCGGATCGTTGGGACCAAGATCGGGCATGATGCCGGGCTTGGTCTGCAATTGCTTGAGGCCCTCGGTCACTGCGTCGCGGCCGGCCTGCCAGTCAGCGCTGGCGCGTTCCTCGGTGCCAAGGCTGTCGAGATAGGCGGCAGCGGCTTTGTAGAGGCCGGTGTAATTGCCGGTGACCCTGGCAATGGCGGCGGGACCTGACAAAGCCGCTTCAAAGCGGCGCTGCATTTCCAGACCGGCGGCGTCGCGCGCATCCTGGGAGAAACTGTCCTCGCTCGACATGGCGAACAGTTCCCGCTGATCCAGACTCGAAAGATCAAGGGCGAGCTGGCCGTTCTTGAGTGGAGAGGTGCGCCCGGCCTCTTCAAGCAGGCTGCGCAGCTTCGCATGCGTATCGGCAATGATCTCGGTGAAGCTGCGCTCTGCCATGGCGGCCAGCGCGTCTTCGGAAAGGGTCACCGAAGTGGCGGCGCTGTCTGCCCCGCTCTGCGTCTGCGGGGCCGCGGCGGTAGTGGCTTTCGCCGTGGCCGTATAGGCGGTCGCGTAGCCTTGATAGGGGGAATAGGGCGCGGTGGATGTGACGCTGACCATGGCCTGTCTCCAAGTATCCAGAGACAGTGATGCAAGGGACATGCCGCCAAAAAGCTGAACAAAATCATGCTCTTTGTGCCGCTTGAGCTGCCGGTGGGCAAAACCTGCCCGGCAAGATTCGGTCGCTGCAAAGAAAAAGCCCCGCCCGAGGGGATGGGCGGGGCCGTAGGTCTTTGGCCGGGGCCGCTGACCTTGGAGGGAGCAAGGTCACCACGAACCTCGCCGTTGGGTTCAATATCCTGCCTTCCCCCATGAATCACAAACGCACAATGGGAAGTGCTGCCATGCAGATTTGCGGACCTGCAGATGACAATGAACAAAAAAAGAGGCTCCAACCGAAGTTGGAGCCTTTGATAGGGCCGAAGCCAAATCGCTAGTGATGGCCTTGTGCTAGGGAGGAGGATTAGCACCCGACCGGTGAGCCAAAACCGAGGGAGGAGGATTCGGTTTCAACTCGATTGTCGGCAACGCGGGTCCGAGGGAGGAGGTTACGGAGCGGCGTCGCAGCGACAAGGCCAATATAGGTTTTGACCGTTTGGTCAGCAATGCAGAACTGGTCATGCCAGCCATGCATTAGGCACAGCGACAAACTGTCCATTTAATAGGCAGCTTGACAGGTTGGCGACAGGTTGGGGGCTTGCGGCAAAAAAAGAGGCCCTATCCGAAGATAGGGCCTGATGACTGGGCCGAAGCCAAATCGAAAGTGGGGCAGAGAGCAAGGGAGGAGGATATGCGCTCTGCCAGTGAACCTCGGATCAAGGGAGGAGGATATGATCCTTGGTTCGGTGTTGCGATACGGGGTCCGAAGGGAGGAGGAGATCGGAGCGCGCCTCAGCAACGAGGACATATATGAACTCTACCGGATCGATAGACAATCCCAAAGCTGACATGTCAGCCATGCGTTTTTGCAGGGGTTATCAAAGGGCAAAAAGAAAGCCCCGCTCGAGGGGAGAGCGGGGCCTAAAGGGTGACAAATCCAAGATCTGTCAGGAGGGAACGCAGCGGAGCAAGGGAGGGAGGAGAAAACTACCGCTGTGATGAGGGCCATATACTCGGGTGCGCCGGCTTCGCCAATGCGGCCAGGGTTATGTCAGCTATGCGTAAATCGCATGGGCTTTGAATTTTCTCAATGATTTCAATGCCTGAGCTTGCGGTTGCGACAGCCTGCCGCGCCCTTGCTAGGGCAGTTTCTCAAACTGCGTGAGAATGGCGGGCAATTGGCCCAAATGGTCCACCCGCGCATATCGGGGGTCCTGTTGCGGTTCCTCGGCATGTTCGTAGGACCAAGTCAGGTCGTGGGGGACATAGACGGCGAAGGCACCGGCGGCGATGGCGGGCAGAATGTCGGATTTGAGCGAATTGCCCGCCATGACGGTATGTTGCGCCCCTTCGGTATGCCGCTCGAAAATACGCCGATAGGTCGCCTCGGTCTTGTCGGAGACCACTTCAATGGCGGCAAAATAGTCGGCCAGGCCAGAGGCGGCCAATTTGCGCTCCTGATCGAACAGGTCGCCCTTGGTGACCAGGATCAGCCGGTAGCGCTCCTGCAATTGATCAAGCGCCTGATCGACATAGGGCAGGGTCTCGATTGGAAAATTGAGCAATTCGCGGCCTGCGGCCATGATTTCGGCAATGACGGTGCCGGGCACGCGATGATCGGTGACCTCGAGCGCCGTCTCCACCATGGACAACGCAAAGCCCTTGGCGCCGAAGCCGTAGAAGGCGAGGTTCTTCGTTGTTGCGGCGATGAGGCGCTCGGTGAGGTCGGGCGCATCGGTATAGTCGCGCAGCAGCTTGGTGAAGCGCTGCTCGGTCAGGCGGAAGAACTGCTCGTTTTGCCAGAGCGTGTCATCGGCATCGAAGGCGACGGTGGTTATGCGGGGCATGGCGCTTGTTATCCGGCATTGCAAGGACGCAAAAGCGACAGGGGTGTCATTTGACGCGTCCAGTCCGTTATTGCCGGACTAAGGATCAACAAGCAAATCCCTGTTCGTCGCCCGGCTCGGGCGCCATGGCTCCTCCGTGCTGTTCCCACGGAGAAGCCACAAGTTGAAATCGCGGCCTGACTATATCAGGCGGCGAAATAGTCCTGCAGGGCGCGGACTTGCAGGCTGCCATTATGCAGAGCGACGATACCTTCCACGGCGGCGAGGGCGCCGTCGATGGTGGTGTAGTAGGGGATCTTCGACAGCAGCGCAGTGCGGCGGATGTCGCGGCTGTCGCTGATCGATTTCAGGCCATCGGTGGTGTTGATGACCAGCTGCACGCCGCCATTCTTCATCGAGTCCACGATATGCGGACGGCCTTCGAGCACCTTATTGATCTTGGTTGCCGGCACATTGTTATCGCTCAGATAGCGCTGGGTGCCGCCGGTGGCCAGGATCTCGAAGCCGCAATCGACGAGATGGCGGGCCATGTCGACGATATATTGCTTGTCGGCGTCGCGGACCGAAATGAAGGCCTTGCCCGAGGTCGGGACCTTCTGGCCGGCGCCCATCTGCGACTTGGCGAAGGCAATGGCGAAATTGGTGTCGAGACCGATGACTTCGCCGGTCGACTTCATTTCCGGGCCGAGAACCGTGTCAACGCCGGGGAAGCGGTTGAACGGGAAGACGGCTTCCTTGACGGCGATGTGTTCCAGCTTCTTTTCGACAAGGCCGAAGCTGGCGAGCTTTTCGCCGGCCATGATGCGCGAGGCAATCTTGGCGATGGGCGCGCCGATGACCTTGGCGACGAACGGCACCGTGCGGGAAGCGCGTGGGTTCACCTCGATCAGGTAGATCGTGTCGTCCTTATAGGCGAACTGCACGTTCATCAGGCCGCCGACCTTGAGGGCGAAGGCGAGTTCGCTTGTCTGGCGCTTAAGTTCATCGATCACTGCCGGCGGCAGGGTGCGCGGCGGCAGCGAGCAGGCGCTGTCGCCGGAGTGAATGCCGGCTTCCTCGATATGCTCCATGATGCCGGCCACGAAGACCTCTTCGCCGTCGCAGAGGGCGTCGACGTCGATTTCGGTGGCGCCGGAGAGATAGGCGTCGAACAGGAGCGGATTATCAGACAGGACCGAATTGATCTGGCCGGTCTTGTCGTTTGGATAGCGCAGCAGGATATCGGGCGGAACGAGGCCGGTCAGGGTGTCCTGCACATAGCTTTCAAATTCCTTGGCCGAATGGACGATGGCCATGGCGCGGCCGCCCAGCACATAGGACGGGCGGATGACCAGCGGATAGCCCAGGCGCTCGGCGACGAGGCGGGACTGTTCGAGGGAATAGGCGATGCCATTCTTGGGCTGGGTCAGTTCCAGCCGGTTGAGCAGCTTCATGAACAGGTCGCGGTCTTCGGCCAGATCGATGGCGTCCGGCTGGGTGCCCAGGATCGGCACGCCGGCCTTCTGCACGGCTTCGGCCAGGTTCAGCGGGGTCTGGCCGCCGAACTGGACGATGACACCGTGGAGGGTGCCGTTCTGCTTTTCGGTAAGCAGGATTTCGATGACGTCTTCCTCGGTCAGCGGCTCGAAATAGAGGCGGTCGGAGGTGTCGTAGTCGGTCGAAACGGTTTCAGGGTTACAGTTGACCATGATGGTTTCGTAACCGGCATCGGCCAGCGCGAAGGCCGCGTGGCAGCAGCAATAGTCGAACTCGATGCCCTGACCGATACGGTTGGGCCCGCCACCGAGAATGACGACCTTCTTGCGGTCGGACGGGCGCGCCTCATCATCGACCTTGCCGGCGAAGGGGGCTTCATAGGTCGAATACATATAGGCGGTGGGCGAAGCGAATTCTGCCGCGGAGGTGTCGATGCGCTTATAGGCGGGGCGCACGTCGAGGGAGTGACGCAGCTTGCGCACGTCCGAAGGCTTCAGCGCGGCGAGCTGGGCAAGGCGGGCGTCAGAGAAGCCCATGGACTTGAGCAGGCGCAGATTTGTGGCGTCCTGCGGCAGGCCATGCTCGCGCACCTTCTGCTCCATATCGACGATGCCGCGCATCTGTTCGAGGAACCACGGATCGATCTTGCAGGCTTCAAAAATGTCTTCGTTGGAGACGCCAAGGCGCATGGCTTCGGCGACATGCAGCAGCCGGCGCGGAGTGGGCGTGCCGAGAGCGGCCTTGATGGCATTCTTGTCCTCGCCCTCGCCGAGGCCGGGAATGCCGACTTCGTTGAGGCCGGTCAGGCCGGTTTCGAGCGAACGCAGGGCCTTTTGCAGCGATTCCTGGAAGGTGCGGCCAATGGCCATGGCTTCGCCCACCGACTTCATCGACGTGGTCAGGCGCTCATCGGCGCCGGGGAACTTCTCGAAGGCGAAGCGAGGGATTTTGGTGACGACATAGTCGATCGTCGGCTCGAAGGACGCCGGGGTGGCGCCGCCGGTAATGTCGTTTTCCAATTCATCGAGCGTGTAGCCGACGGCGAGGCGCGCGGCGACCTTGGCGATGGGGAAGCCGGTGGCCTTGGAGGCCAGCGCGGAGGAACGCGACACGCGCGGGTTCATTTCGATGACGACCATGCGGCCATCGGCAGGGTTGATGCCGAACTGCACGTTGGAGCCGCCGGTTTCCACGCCGATCTCGCGCAGCACCGCCAGCGAGGCGTCGCGCATGATCTGGTATTCCTTGTCGGTCAGCGTCAAGGCGGGGGCGACGGTGATGGAGTCGCCGGTGTGGACGCCCATCGGGTCGATATTCTCGATGGAACAGATGATGATGCAATTGTCCTTCTTATCGCGGACAACCTCCATCTCGTATTCCTTCCAGCCGAGCACGCTTTCCTCGACCAGAACTTCATTGGTGGGCGACGCGTCGATGCCGCTTTCGCAGATGGCGAGATATTCCTCGCGGTTGTAGGCAATGCCGCCGCCGGTGCCGCCGAGCGTGAAGCTGGGGCGGATGATGGCGGGCAGGCCGATGACTTCGAGCGCCTGCAGGGCTTCGATGGTGTTGTGGGCGAGCATGGAGCGCGGGGTTTCGAGCCCGATCTTCTTCATGGCATCGCGGAACAGCTCGCGATCCTCGGCCTTGTCGATGGCCTCGGCGGTGGCGCCGATCATTTCAACGCCGAACTTGTCGAGCACGCCCATCTTGCGCAGCGACAGCGCGCAGTTGAGCGCCGTCTGGCCACCCATGGTGGGGAGCAGTGCGTCAGGGCGCTCCTTCTCGATGATCTTGGCGACCACTTCGGGCGTGATCGGCTCCATATAGGTGGCGTCGGCCAGGTCCGGATCGGTCATGATCGTCGCCGGGTTCGAGTTCACCAGAATGATCCGGTAGCCCTCTTCCTTGAGCGCCTTGCAGGCCTGGGTGCCGGAATAATCGAATTCGCAAGCCTGCCCGATGATGATGGGGCCCGCACCGATGATGAGGATCGATTTGATGTCGGTACGTTTTGGCATGGTGCTCGCTCTGGCTATCTTTAACTGGATCGCGGGCGAGGGAGGAATCGCCCGGACACACCTGTCCGCGCGAAACCCGCGTGGCCGTTGAGCACAGCAGCGCAGGGGAAGAGACCGAACATGGTGGTTAAGCGGGCGGTGTAGCGGAAGAGTCGGGGAAAGGGAAGGGGGGAGGGCGTTAGTCCGGCACTTGTGCGATGCGGTCTTCGCCGATCAGGTCCTCGTACCCGGATGTGGGCATCGGGAATCCATAGCCAGCGCCCGGCTTATCCCAGCACAACTTGCCCTCGGCATGGTAGGGGCTGGCATAGAGACGAACAGCGATGTTTTTCATGGCCAGATATAAAGCCTGCACGCTGTCAAAGCCCCGTACAATGCCTTCGATATCGCCCTCGGGCCAACCAATTGAGAAATTGCACTCCCAGCATCTGTCGCCTTGAGTGGGCGCGTGGATGTGTATGGGCACCTCTGTCGGGCCGGAATTTGTCGTTGCGGTCAATATTCGAGTGATCACGATCATACTGCCTCTAGAACCTCAGTCTTGGGACGAAATTTCCCTTCATACAAGCGGAGTGCCGATCCATAGAGTGGGACCAGCATAGGGCTGGCGCCTCGGCACGCCGTTTTGCGGAGACGTGGCCATTGAACGATCCGTCCTTTACGGCGCAAATGGAGCCAATTTCGACATAGGCCGTTGTGCCGATCACCTGGCTGCGTTCTTGTGCTGTAGAGCTGCGCAGGATAGCCGGGAGATATAGGGGGCGTGTTGCTGGATTTTCTTGTTACCTACCAGGCCTATATCGCGCTCGGGCTGATGTTGCTGACCTTTGTCGGCTTTGCGGTCGAGAAATTGCCGCCGGAAGTGACCGCGGCGATTGGCGCGGCGTCGTTCGTTCTGTTCGGATATGTGAGCCCAGCCGAGACGTTCAATGTCTTTTCCAATCCCGCGCCGCTGACCATTGCTGCCATGTTCGTGCTGACCGGGGCACTGGTGCGCACCGGGGTGCTGGAGCGGGTGGTGGGGCTTATTCTGGATGTGGCGGGCGATAATGCGGCGCGGGCGGTGATCTGCCTTGTGGCGGGGATCATGCTGCTAGGCGGGTTCATCAACAACACGCCGCTGGTGCTGGTGCTCATTCCCATCGGGGTCAGGATCGCCGAGCGGTTCGGCTTTGCAGCGACGCGCATCCTGATGCCCCTGTCTTATTTCACTATCCTTGCCGGATCGCTGACGCTGATTGGCACATCGACCAACCTGCTGGTGGATGGGGTGGCGCGCGCGCGGGGGCTCGAACCGTTCTCGATCTTCGAGATCACGCCGGTGGGCATCGTTACGGCCGCCTCGGGCCTGCTTCTGCTCGGATTGTTCGGGCGGTTCCTGTTGCCGGATCGCCAGGCAGAAGGCGGGGATATGGATGAGGAGGACGCGCAATTCCTCTCCGAAATCGTCATCGATGAGGAAGGTGTGTTTACCGAAACGCCTGTTGGCGAGATCGCGGCGCTTAAACTGCCCAATCTGGAGATAAGGGCGGTCAATCAGGGCGGAACGGTGACCCGCAAGGATGTGAAGGCCATCCAGCTCAAGCGGGGCGACAGGCTGGTGATTTCCGCTGCGGCGTCCGAACTGCTGACCCTGCAGGATATCGAGGGGATTCGCGTCGGCACCGGGCGGGGCGCAAGGCCCGGCCAGGGCGAGACGGCGGTGGTCGAGGCCGTGCTGGGGCCAAACCAGTCGATTGTCGGGCGGCGGGTCGATCAGCTGGCCATCAGCAACCAGTTCGGTGTGCGCGTTCTGGGTGTGCACCGGCACAATCATATTGCCGGGCAGGATCTGCGCAGCGCCCAATTGCGGGCCGCCGACCGGCTTCTGGTCGAAGGGCCGACGTCGGGGCTCGACGCGCTGACGCAGCGCGGCGTGCTGGTATCCGTCACCCGCACCAGCGGGCGGGCCTATCGGCAATCCAAGGCGCCTGTAGCGCTGGCGGCCATGGCTGGCGTGGTCGGATTGGCGGCATTCGGGGTGATGGAAATCGGCATTCTGGCCATGCTGGCCGTGGTGGCCATCCTGGCCCTGCGCTGCATTGACAGCGAGGAGGCATGGGGCGCCATCGATGGTGGCATATTGGTGCTGATCTTCTCCATGCTGCTCGTCGGGATCGGGCTGCAGAATGCCGGATCGGTGGATTTGATCGTCGGCGCGATTGCGCCGCATATGGCGGCAATGTCGCCATTGGTGCTGCTGATCACCATCTATATGCTGACCTCGGTGCTGACGGAGCTGATCACCAACAATGCGGTCGCCGTGGTGATGACGCCCATCGTCATCGGGCTTGGCGACCAGTTGGGCGTCGATGCGCGGCCATTGGTGGTGGCGGTGATGTTTGCAGCCAGCGCCAGTTTCGCGACGCCGATCGGCTACCAGACCAATACGCTGGTTTACGGCGCCGCCAATTACCGCTTCACCGATTTCGTGAAGGTGGGCGTGCCGATGAATATTGTGGTGGGGCTGTCGGCCTGTATTGCCATCTACTTCTATTACGGCATGGGCTAGAGGTCAGCCGCGCAGGATCTTTTCCATCGGCCTGCCCTTGGCCAGCTCGTCCACGAGTTTATCGAGGTAGCGGATTTCTCGCATTATGGGCTCCTCTATCTCCTCGATGCGGACGCCGCAGATCACCCCTTTGATCAGGGAGCGCGAGGGGTGGAGGGCGGGGGCTTTGGTAAAGAAATCCTCAAAATTGGTCTCTTTAGCCAGTTCGGCGTCAAAAGAGGTCCGGTCGTGGCCGGTGAGCCAGAAAATGATTGTATCCACCTCTTCCTTGCTGCGCCCCTTGCGCTCCGCCTTGGCGATGTAGAGCGGATAGACGCTGGCAAAGCTCGTTGTATAGATGCGGTTGTTCCTGCTGTTCATGCGGGGTCCCTGTGCTTTGGGCGCAGGCCAGCCTAGCATGATCGGCCACGATGGTGGAGGGATTGCAAGGCAACAAAAAACCCGGTCAGAGACCGGGTTTTTCTGGGGAGGCGCTGATCAGTTCAGGCGGCCATGCCAGTCATCGACTTCCTTGCGGACTTCGTCCTTGGCCTTGCCGTAGCGCTCCTGGATCTTGCCTTCGAGCTGCTCGCGATTGCCGTTGATCTGGGCAATATCATCGTCCGTGAGCTTGCCCCACTGTTCCTTGGCCTTGCCGGAAAACTGCTTCCAGCTGCCTTCGATGCGGTTCCAATCCATTTGAAATCTCCTCGAGATTGTTGTGCCTGAACAACGCGAGAGACAGGGACTGCGTTCCGCCAGACCGGTCACAAAAGCTACAGGATCAGGCCGCGTGGGCGATGGACTGGCTTTCCAATGCGCTGACGATGTCTTCAAGGCGATAGGGCTTTGGCACAAAGACTGCACCCGTTGGCATATCGCCCGGCCTGGGCGTGACGCCGCCGGAGACCACGACAATAGGCAGGCCCGGATGGCGGCTGGCGGCCAGGCGCGCCAGTGTCAGCCCGGTGGGACCATTGCCCAGTTCGATATCGGTGATCAGCGCATCGATCCGGGCATCGAGCATATGCGCGGCCGTGCGGGCATTGCTGGCGGGCACGGTGTCGAATTCCAGTTCGGCGAGTTGGTCGATCAGGTCCAGCAACAGAAAGGGCTGGTCTTCGACGACGAGTATGCGTGGCTTGGTGGACATGCGGCTTCCCCTCATTACGCGGTACTGGCGAGGAAAGTCGCTCCGGGGCCCATTTGTTGCATGCACAAAGCGCATGGCTGGCAACATGGTTACCATTTAGTTCAAATTGCGCCGACCGCGGACTACACGCGCTTGTGTGCCGCGATGAGCGTTCGATTAAGGGATTATGCGTAGTCTTGCCTCACGGAGGCGTATCATGAGCCAGAACGGGGTCATCCTTTTATCGGAAGTGGTCGGCGCATTGAGCTATGCGCTGGATATTACCGAGGGCCAGCCCGTGGGCCATAGCCTCAGATGCTGCTGGATCGGCATGCATGTGGGCACGCGCCTGGGCCTCAGCACGACTGACCTGTCCGACCTCTATTACACCCTGCTGCTCAAGGATATCGGCTGCTCGTCCAACGCGGCGCGCATCTGCAAGCTCTATCTGGCGGACGATCTGAGTTTCAAGAACGCCTATAAGGTGGTTGATACCAAGCTGCCTGAAATCCTGCGCTTTCTGCTGGCCAATACGGCGCGCGGCTCGGGATTTGTCGAGCGGCTGCAAACGCTGGTGCATATTGCGCGCAATGGCGGAGAGATTTCCCGCGAACTGATCGAAACACGGTGTCAGAGGGGCGCGGAAATTGCGCGCAGCATGCGGTTTTCCGAGGCCGTGGCCGAAGGCATTCTCGATCTGGACGAGCATTGGGACGGCAGCGGGCAGCCACTCAACAAGCAGGCAACCGATATCTCGCTGTTCTCAAGGATTGCCTTGGTGGCCCAGGTGGCGGACGTCTTCTTCATGCGCGGCGGGGCCGATGCCGCGGTATCGGAAATCACGGAGCGCAGCGGTCGCTGGTTCGATCCGCAGATTGCGGAAATCGTCGCTGAATTGGGCAGTGATGCAGGCTTCTGGCAGACCATGCTCGACAACGATCTGCCAGCCAGGGTCGCCGATCTTGAACCCAAGACGCTGACGCGGCGCGTCGACGAGGATTACCTGGACGATATTGCTGCAGGCTTCGCGCAGGTGGTCGACGCCAAGAGCCCCTTTACGGCTGGGCATAGCGATCGCGTGGCGCTGTTTGCCGATCTCATTGCCGAAGAGTTGGGCTATACAGCCGAGCGTAGGCGCTGGCTGAAGCGGGCCGCATTGCTGCATGACATCGGCAAGCTCGGTGTTTCCAACAGCGTCCTGGACAAGAACGGCAAGCCCGATGATGACGAATGGGCGCAAATCCGCCAGCATCCCGAACTGGGCCGACAGATATTGTCCAAGATCGCGGCCTTTGCGGATATGGCGCGGATTGCCGGCGATCACCATGAGAAGCTCAACGGAAAAGGCTATCCGTATGGCATTGCCGATGCGGCCATCGATCTCGATACACGCATTGTCACCACGGCCGATATTTTCGACGCCCTGACTGCGGACCGCCCCTATCGAAAGGCCATGCCGGTGCACGACGCCTTTTCAATCATGGATCGGGAGGTTGGGACTGCACTCGATCCCGAGGTCTATGCAGCGCTCAGGCGGGGCTTTGCGCGGCTGGAAGAGGTGGCCGAGCCAATGGGCAGCGAGGCAGCCTAAAGCGGCGCGGTGCGATAGAGCGCCACCCTTATGCCGCCATGGAGAACCGGTGGCAGCATGGGCTCGAACTGCAGCCCCGTCGCCTGGGCGAGCTGCTTGTCTGCGGTGATGATGCCGACGCGCCAGCCCCCGAACCGGGTCTTCAGGACAGTGCCCAGTGTCTTGTGCAGAGTGATCAGCGGGCCCTTGCTGCCGATGCGGGTGCCATAGGGTGGATTGACGATGACAAGGCCCGGCGGGCCTTCAGGCGGTGTCAGCTCTTCTATGGATTGCTGGCGGAAGCGGGTGACGGAGGCGACCCCAGCACGGGCGGCATTTTCCTCGGCCATGCGAACGGCGCCTGCGTCGCGGTCGGAGCCATGGAAAAGCAGCGACGTCGCGCGGGGTTCTATCGCCTGACGCAGCTTTGCGAAGGCGGCGGCGTCGAAGCCGGGCAGATGCTCGAAAGCAAAGCCGCGTTCGCGGCCGGGATAAAGGCCCAGGGCGATTTCGGCAGCCTCGATGGCGAAAGTGCCCGAGCCGCACATGGGATCGAGAACCGGTTCTGTGCCGGTAAAACCGCATTGGCTGAGGAACATGGCGGCCATGGTTTCGCGCATGGGCGCCTTGCTGACCGCCTCCTTGAAGCCACGCTTGTGCAGGGATTCTCCAGTCGTATCGAGGCTGATGGTAACGAGATCATCCTCGATGCGGACCATGACCCGCAGGGCGGCATCTTCGGCAATAGGTGCGCCGATGGCGTCGGCGATCGCCCTGGCAACGCGCTGCGCTGCGGCGCCATCATGATAGATGCGGGAGCGTTTGCAGCTGGCTTCGACGTGAACCGGACTGCCCGGTTGCAGGAAGGATGCCCACTCGACCTTACGGGCGCGCTTGTCCAACTGGGCCAGATGCATGGCGCGGAAGCTGGTCATACGCGCGAGAATGCGGGTGGCGCCGCGCAGGACGAGATTGGCACGCCAGACATCGGCCCATGTGCCTGAAAAGGCGACGCCGCCTTCGATGATTTTCGTGCCGGAAAAGCCGGCATCGCGTGCCTCTGCGGCCAAAGGCACTTCGAGACCGGGCGTGGCGACGAGAAAGATTTCGAAAGGGGCGGATGTCATGGGCGAGGCTTAGCCGGGGCCGCGCCGGGTGGCAAGTTCGGCGTTGGGAGGGTTACCTTCGCGGTGATCTGTGCTTATATCGGCATAAGGCGATGAAGCGCGCCTATGTCAACATCAAGCAGAGAGCCGTTGCGATGAGTGAATATGTGCCGCCCAAAATCTGGACCTGGGACAAGGATAACGGGGGGACTTTTGCCAGCACCAACCGGCCCATCGCCGGTGCCACGCACGATGCCACCTTGCCGCGCGGAGAGCATGCCCTGCAGCTGCATTCGCTGGCGACGCCGAATGGGCAGAAGGTGACCATCATGCTCGAAGAGCTGCTGGCGGCCGGCAAGGATGCTGAATACGACGCCTATCTCATCAATATCGGCAAGGGTGACCAGTTCGGCTCCGGTTTCGTCGAGATCAATCCCAACTCCAAGATTCCGGCCATGGTCGATTTTGGCGCGAAGGAGCCGATCCGGCTGTTCGAGAGCGGTTCGATCCTGGTCTATCTCGCTGAAAAGTTCGACGCCTTCCTCAGCAAGGATGTGGCCAAGCGTGCGGAGACCATGAACTGGCTGTTCTGGCAGATGGGCAGTGCGCCATTTGTCGGTGGTGGCTTCGGGCATTTCTATGCGTATGCGCCGGTCAAGCTGGAATATCCGATCAATCGCTATGCGATGGAAACCAAACGACAGCTCGACGTTCTGGACCGCCAATTGGCCGAGCACGAATTTGTCGCCGGCAGTGAATACACGATTGCCGATATGGCTATCTTCCCCTGGTATGGCGGCATGGTGCTGGGCCGGGCCTATAATGCGGCTGAGTTCCTGCAGGTGCAGGAGTACAGCAATGTCCTGCGCTGGGCCAAGCAGGTGGATGCGCGCGAGGCGGTCAAGCGCGGGCGTTGCGTCAATGCGGCAGGCGGACCGGAGGACGAGCATCTCTACGAGCGCCATTCGGCGGCCGATATCGACAAGGTTCTGGCAATCCGCAAGGAACGCGGAACGATCTGAATCGGGCGGGTTTCGCGGCCAAACCTATTCCGGGCGGTTTTTGCCGCCCGGCTGTCGAAATCGGTAGCCTCCATTCGTCGTCAGGGCAGGACCCCGAGGAGACTGCGATGCGCTTCATGGCACTGGTTTATGTGACGCCCGGATCAATGGACGGTATGGGCGAGGATGATTTCCGCCGGCTCGACGACGCCACGATCGAACACGACCGCAAGATGAGGGCGAGCGGCCATCTGCTCTTTGCGTCGCCCCTGGCCGCGCCGGAGCAGGGGCGCGTCCTGCGGGGAGAGGATGGAAAGGTTGTCGCCTTTGACGGGCCCTATTCGGAGAGCAAGGAAGTCGTCGCCGGCTTCCGCCTGCTTGAGGCAGAAAGCCTTGAGGCGTTGATGCCTCTATTTGACGATGACCCAATGCTTGCGTTCGGGCGGGTGGAAATCAGGGCATTGACCGAACACAAGCACAGTCAGGACGGGCAGGGGCGGCCCGAACCGGAATTCAGCGCCGGCTAATTGTTGATGCTGAGAATGCCCCACTGCGTTTCGGCGCAGGCGTCGTCCACGCAGATATTGGTGATCCAGATCGCGCCATTGCCAAGGCCGACGCCTTCGCTGGTAACGATGAGATCGTCCGGCGCCTGGTTCATCAGGGCTTCGAGGGTTTCGGGATAGACCAGAGAGTCGAAATCGTCGATGAGGTCCTGAGCTTCCAGAACGTCATAACTTTCGCCATTGGCATTGACGAGCAGCGGATAGAAGGCGTTGTCGGCGATTGTCAGGGTGTCCCCGTTGCTGGCAGCGTCCTGCAATATACCGAGCAGGTCGAAGAAGCCGGCCGCATCGCCGTGGATGTTTTCGATATTGTCCCAAGCAGCCTGCTCATCCTGGGCGAGGGCGGGGTAGGTGGCAGCGGACAGCGCGATGGCAGCGGCGAAAATGGCAATACGGGACATGGAACGCTCCTTTTGAACTGCCAACAGGCAGCAGAGCACCATGGCGAAAGCAAGATTTCGTGGCAATGCGCGGTTAAATACACACGCTGTTAAGTCTGGGAACTGCACAATGGCGCTGCGTCCGTGGGACCAGACTGTCCCGGAAACGCAGAATGCGTTCGAGTGCGAGTATTGCGTCCATGCGTCTGATTATCGGCATCATCACCGTCTTCGCCTGCGTTTTCGGCGGCTATTCAGCGATGGGTGGTCACGTTGAGGTGCTCTGGCAGCCCTTTGAATTCGTGATCATTCTGGGCGCCGCTATCGGCGCCTTCATCATTGCCAATGGCGCACCGGTGCTCAAGGCGGTGCCGTCGATGTTCGGCACGATGTTCAAGGGGCCCAAATACAACAAGACAGCCTATCTCGAACTGCTGGGGCTGCAATATTCGATGTTCAAGCTGATCCAGCAGAAGGGGATTCTGGGTATCGAGCCGCATATCGAAGACCCGCATAATTCCACGCTTTTCAATGCCTTTCCGACCTTTGCCAAGAACCATCACGCGGTGGAATTCGTATGCGACTACATGCGCATGGTGACCATGGGGTCCAATAATGTGCATGAGATGGATGCGCTGATGGATGAGGAACTGGAAACTCATCACCAAGAGCAGGAACGGCTGGTGGCGGCCATGCAGGCGCTGGCTGACGGAACGCCCGCACTGGGCATCGTGGCCGCGGTGCTGGGCGTGATCAAGACCATGGGCGCCATCACCGAGCCGCCGGAAGTGCTCGGCCACCTGATTGGCGGCGCGCTGGTGGGTACCTTCTTCGGCGTGTTCGTCGCCTATGGCTTCTTTGGCCCGATGGCGCAGTCGATGAAGAATATCTACGAGGCAGAGTCGAAATATTTCCTGTCGCTCAAAGTGGGGCTGCTGGCCCATATCGGCGGCCAGCCGCCGGTCATGGCCATCGAATTCGCGCGCAAGGCGCTGATGAGCGAAGTGCGGCCAACCTTCAACGAGGTTGAGGCGGCGACAGCCAACCTGCCCGCCACGGCCTAACCCTAGCTGAAAGACTGAGCCAGAATGGCGAATTACGATCAGCCGATCATCATCAAGAAGGTCAAGAAGAACAAGCACGGCCATCATGGCGGTGCCTGGAAAATCGCCTATGCCGACTTCGTGACCGCGATGATGGCCTTCTTCCTGCTCATGTGGCTGATCAGCATGACCACGCCGGAGCAGAAGGAAGGGCTGGCGGACTATTTTGCGCCGACTTCGGCCAGCAATTCGACCTCGGGGTCAGGTGGCGTGCTGGGCGGCACTGCCATGGATAATTCGGGCAGCCAGATGTCGGGCTCTTCGGCAGATGTCATCAACGATACACCGGCTTCGCCGCAAAGCGCGGACAAGGGGACCATCGACAACAATGTCGGCGGCATGGCGCGCGACAATGGCAGCGAGCTGAGCGCCAGCAGTGACAGTGAATTCAACCTGACTTCAGAAAAGGATCAGGCTTTCCACAGCGCCGCCGCCAGCATCAAGCAGGCCTGGCAGTCGCTGCCCGAGCTGACCCCCTTCATGGACAATCTTCTGGTCGAGCAGACGGAGGACGGGCTGGATATCCAGATTATCGACCAGCAGGGCCGGCCGATGTTTCCTGAAGGGTCGAAGTATCCGTTGGAGGCAACGCGTCTCGCTATCGCGGCCATCGGCCCCATCCTGCAGCAGCTCAATGCACAGGTGAATATTTCGGGCCATACCGCAGCGGGTGGACGTTATGACAATCCGCGCTACGGACCCTGGGAGCTGTCCTCGGATCGCGCCAATATGGTGCGTTCGACGCTCGGAGAGTTTGGGCTTGGCAATGACCGGGTGAAATCGGTGATCGGTCGGGCGACGGATGAGCCATTTTTCCCCAATGACCCCTATATGGCAGCCAATGAACGGGTACGCATAACCGTGCTTCAAACGCCGCCGCCGGTGCCAATGGGGTTGCGACCCTAGGCTATAGAAACAGCTTGAAGCCTTCGTGGGTCTTTTCAAAGCCGAGCTTCTGATAGAAGCGGTGGGCGTCCAGACGCACCTTGTTGGATGTTAGCTGGACCATGCCGCAGCCTGCCTGCCGGCATTGCTCGATCGCCCATTGCACCATCTGCGTGCCGAGGCCGGTGCCGCGCTGATCGGTGCGGATATGCACATTTTCCAGAATGGCACGGGTCATGCCGAAGCGCGGCAGGCCGGGGATGACGCTGATCTGCAAGGTGCCGACGGCTTCGCCACTGCGTTCGGCAATGATGAGGCGGTGGGCAGGATCGGCGGCAATGGCGTCGAAAGCAGCGCGGTAACGTGGATCGTCCAGCGTGGCGGGATCCAGTGGCGGGGCGTCCTTACCCCGTGCATCGCCCGCATGGCTCAGCTCCAGCATTACTGAAATGTCGGCGGGGGTGGCGTCGCGGAAGTGCAGGTCTGTCATGTCAGGCGGGTTTGGGTGCGATGAGTCGCGCCAAGCCTATCACGCCCAAGGCGGCAACGACCGGCAAAACCACCAGCGGTGTCCCAACGGCCCAGAGCGCCCCGGCGCCGGCCCACAGAATTGACGAGAAAGCCTCGCAAAGGGTTGCGGCGCGTGAGGCATTCTGACGGCGGCGGAACATGGAGCGCTTGGCCACAACGCGGAACCAGAGCTGGATGGCCGTGGCCGAGATCGCTGCCATGGCGGCGCAAAGAGCGGTGATCAGCGCCATGGTCCAGGACGCTGTCATAAGCAGTAGCAGGAGCGGGGTGAGCACCAGTGCAATGACCACCAACACTGCTTCGACCTTGGCGCGCAGAATGGTGGATGGGCTGAGCGGCGCGGTGGTGACCAGATCGTGCGCGTCTTCGCCGGAAATGGCCAGCCATGCGAGACCGCCGGCCAATTGCCCCGCTGCCATGACCAGTACGGGCACGATGACGATGAATGCCCCGCTGCCGGCACCGTAATTGACCCAGAGCAGCAGTGCAGGGGGCACCAGATAGAGCAATTGCATCAAGGTCTGGGAGAGCAGCCAGGGATCGCGCTGGAGCAGTTTCCATTCCTTGCGGCGCAGCGCCTGTCGTTGCGTCTGTGGTGTAAAGGCGCGTGCCGGCGGGCGCCGTTGCGTGCGCACATGGTTGAGACCGGCAGCGGCGCTGGCAAGCGGCCCATAGCTGGGGGCTATCAGCATGATGGCGGTGCCCAGAATGGCCAGGGCGAAGACGAGAACTATAAGGGCTGCGCCCAGATCGCCCATGGCTGCGCGGGCCGGCAGCCAGAGGAGGCTGGTTTCGTCTGGCGCTGCGGCGAGAACAGCATCGGACTGGAAGAAGGCAAAGCGCGAGAACCCCTCATGCGAGAGAATGGCGGCCGCCTGAATGCCAATGACAAAGCCGGCTCCGACAATGCCGGCGACGATCTGGGCGAAAAGGCGCGTGCGTTTCGGCCCGGCGAGGCGAAAGAGCAGACGGGTGATGCCCATGGCAATGGCCACCGATGATGCCGCAAGCGCCACCAGCAGCAGATAGGCAGAGAGCCAGTGCCAGCCTGCCTGCAGGACAAGCGCCAGGATCAGAGGGCTGATCAACAAAGCGCCGAGGGCGAAAGTGGTAATGAATACTGCGCCAGCCCGGATGACGAAAATGCGGGCGCCGGGCGTGGGTGAAGACAGAATGAGATCAAGGTCGGAGCGGGCATAATAGACGCGGGTGACGGCTTCCATCGCCTGTGACAGGGTGACGGCCCAGAAGAGGAGGCCCATTCCCGAAACGACCAGCAGGGTCTGTTTGTCGGGCAGGGCCCCGGCATCAACCCATGGCCGGACGGCGAGCCACGCAATAAGCGTTATAACGGCATAGACCAGAGTGCCGCCCGCAATCCAGCCGATGAGCCGGGTGCGCTTGCCTCCCGTCATCATCGCCATCCAGTCGCGCCAGTTCAGGCGGAGTTCGTGGCGGGCGAGCCAGAGAAGAGAAGCCGAGATCATGCCGCCTCGTGGTCTTGCGCCACCAGAGCAAGGAAAATTTCTTCCAGCGTGGTTTCGCTCCCGGTGCTGGCACGCAATTCGGCCAATGTACCTTCGGCAATGAGACGTCCGTCGGCGATGACCCCGATACGCTCGGCCATCCGTTCGGCGACTTCGAGAATGTGCGTGGTCATGATTACGGTGACGCCCGAGGCGGTTTTCTGGCGCAGGACGTCCTTGACCTGCCGGGCCGAACCGGCGTCGAGGCCGGTCAGCGGCTCATCGAGAATGATCAGTTGCGGATCGTGGACCAACGCTCCTGCCAGCGCCACCTTTTGCAGCATGCCCTTGGAAAAGCCGCCACAGAGCTCATTGGCGTGCGGCGCCAGGCCGAGCCAATCGATCAGTTCATGGGCGGATTGACGGGCGCGCGAGGGCTCGACTTGCCAGAGACCGGAGATGAATTCGAGATATTCAAGCGGTGTCAGGCGGTCATAGACCATAGGCTCGTCGGAAACCCAGGCCATCAACCGCTTGGCGGCCACAGGGTCGGCGAGGGCATCCGTGCCAAAGATCGAGATCGTGCCGGAATCGGGCTTCAGCAGGCCGGCGACCATGCGCAGGATGGTGGTCTTGCCCGCGCCATTGGGGCCCAGCAGGGCATAAAACTCTCCGGCGCGGATGGAAAGATCCACGCCTTTGACGACCGGCCGATCAAAGGATTTTGTCAGGCCTGAAAGAGTGAGGGCGGCAGTCATGGCGGCTCCGTTGCTGGGCCAGCCTAGTCTTGCCGCCCTTTCAGGCGCGTGAATGGCAATCGTTAACGAATTGCCTTGGCGTGTCAGGCGACGGTCAGCGTCACATCGACATTGCCGCGCGTGGCGTTGGAATAGGGGCAGACCTGATGGGCCTTATGGACGAGGTCTTCGGCCTGCGCCTTGTCGAAGCCGGGAATGGCGACCTTGAGTTCCACGGCAATATTGAAGCCGGCACCCTTGGCATTTTCCCCGAATGAGACCGAGGCGTCGATAGTGGTTTCGTCGGGGATCTTCACCTTCTCGCCACGGGCCACTGCCTTGAGAGCGCCGAGGAAACAGGCGGAATAGCCGGCGGCGAAAAGCTGCTCGGGATTGGTGCCTGGACCATCATTGCCACCCATGGCCTTGGGGGTGTCGAGGGTGACTTCCAGCCGGCCGTCATCGGTCTTGCTGGTGCCGGTGCGACCGCCCGTGGTGTGGGCGTGGGCGGTGTAAACTGCGGACTTGATGCTCATGGTCATCTCCTGGTTGGGTGAAGGTTGTATATCGCGCAATTAAATTGCGCGCAAGTGAATTTTGTGTGCTAGATATTGCGCAACTTATGGGGATTGAAAATGGCCGATACGCCGATGCCGACCATCGACCAGATGCTGTGCTTTGCCGTTTACGCGGCGGGACATGCGTTCACGCGCTTCTACAAGCCCCGTCTTGAGGCACTGGAGCTGACCTATCCGCAATATCTGGCCCTCCTCGTGCTGTGGGAACGGGATGACATCAGCGTAAAGGCGCTGGGGGAGCGTTTGTTCCTTGATTCAGGAACCATCACCCCCTTGATCAAACGTCTGGAGGCGCGTGGTCTGGTCAATCGCAGGCGCGACGAAGACGATGAGCGTCAGGTGCGGATCACGCTGACGCCGGAGGGACGAGCACTCAAGGCGAAGGCCGAGGCGGTTCCGCTGGCGGTGGCACATGGCACCGGCCTGACCCAAGAAGGGGCCGAGGCATTGCGGCTTGAGCTGCTGGCGCTTCGGGACCGGCTGGATAAGGCCTCCTGAGGCTAGAGCGGCCTTGTTGCGCATCGGATCTTTCCGAAAGCCGCGCGTACACTTTTCGGTCCGATGCTTCTAACGGAAACCCACGGCATCCACCTGGCCGGAGCGGCAAGCGGCGTCGGCAGGTTCGGCGGCGTGGAGCAAAGCCGCGAAATCATCTGGCCCGCTTATTGCCCCAGTGAGGTTTATGCGCAATTCGGTGATGAGGGTGCGATTGCCGTCGGCAGCACAGTTCATGGTGACCCGGTCGCCAGCGCCCTGTCCGAATGCGACGTCAAAAGCGGTACGTATTTCTGCCAATGTCAGGCGTCTGCCGATATTGGCGGCGAAAAGCTCTGCGACGGGCGAGGCGTTGAGTGCCAGCATCAGATCGAGTGAGGCAGCATAATATTGGCGCTGGTCGCCATCATAGCAGGAGCCGTGCTTGACCCATTCGTGGCGGTCAAGACCGGACTGGCTGCCGGGCATGACCATGTCGAGATCGCGGCGCTGGGCAATAGTTAGGTCGAGTGGCGGGAGGTCGCGCCAGCGACCGTCCTGGCTGGCAATACGATCACGATTGGCGACATCGCAATATTCATTGCCGCGGGGCTGCGGCCAAAGGCCGTGCAGGGTGAAATTGGTCGCCTCGAACGAATTGGGGCGCTGATTGCGGCATTCGCGTGTACGGCTGTTCAACTCGCAGAAGGCGGGCTGCCAGTTGGCCGCCAGGACGTATTGGGTGCCGCGATAGGTTTGCGCGGATGGCGTTTGCGCCTGTGCTGCGGCGGTCAGTGCGGGGGTGGTGCCGCAATCGATCGATACCCAGCGCTGTGCCGGACTGGCGCCGGGAACGGCAATGCGCAAATGGGTTGGCGGCGTGCGATTGCCGGCAAGCAACTCGTAGGTCTGGCCAGGGCGCGTGGCGATATTGCCGGGATTGGTCTCACGGGAGATCGACTGAAAGGCCGGGCAGGCAGACGTTGCGGTGAAGGTGCCGGAGAGCGGCGTTTCTGCAAGGGCAGGGGGCGCCAGGACAATGGTGGCGATTGCAAGGACTTTGCGCAGCATCGGGCTCCCCAAAAACAGACAGGGGAGCCATAACGGCTCCCCCGCAGGATTGCAAAAGCGCGACGGCTAGAGCGCGATACGATAGATGCCGAAGCCGTTCTCGTCGGTTTCGCCCGTGGGCTCGATGGCGATGGCGGTGACGTCGGCGACATGTTCCGCGGCCTTCGGACCTGTGGCGAACAGAACGGACGTATCCCCGATAGGCGCGAGCGACCAATTGCTGTCGGCCTTGGGGTCGATCGTGCCGTTTTCGATGATGTAGCGCACGATGATGTCGCGGTTGGTGTCCGGGCCGATGAAGATGATCTTGTCGGCGCCCGTGCCCGGGAATGAACCGCCGCCACCTGCACGATAATTGTTCGAGGCGATGACGAATTGCTGGGCCGGCTCGATCGGTTCGCCATTATAGGCGAGATCGACGATGCGGCTGGCATCGGGATTGATGGTCTCCTTGCCGTCGCTCGAATATTTCGACGGCTGGGTAAGGTCGATCCTGTAGGTGACGCCATCGATGACGTCGAAATTGTAGGAGGGGAAGTCCGGATTGATCAGATCGGCGTCGGTGGCGCCGGCTTCCACCTGATTGAAGATGCCCGCGGAGCGCTCCAGCCAGTTCTTCACATCCTCGCCCGTCACCAGCAGTGCCTGGATCGTGTTGGGATAAAGATAGAGATCGGCCACATTCTTGATGGCGACGGGACCGACCGGAACGTCTGTATAATAGTCCGGGCCGCCACGGCCACCGGCCTTGAAGGGGGCGGCAGCGGAGAGGATGGGCAGTCCCTCCCATTCGGTGCCGCGCATCATCTGCTCGATATACCAGGACTGGGCCTGGCTCACGATCTGCACCGACGGATCGTCGGCGACGAGGGCAAAATAGGAATGGAGCGGAGCGGCCGTTTCGCCGACGGGGCGGCGGATATAGTCCAGCGTTTCGGCATGGGCATTGGCGACCACCTCTTCGACCTCGGGCAGCGAGTCGACGGTTGGCACATTCTGGTTGTCGACCCGCTCGACGATGGGCCGAGCCTCGGAGGTATGGGAGACGACCGACCATTTGCCATCGGCATCTACTTCAAGCAGCAGGTCGACCAGGCCCATATGCGAGCCCCAGAAACCGGCCATGACAGCGGGCGTGCCGTTCAGCGTGCCGGCAGCGACGTCGATGCCGTCGAGCCCGTCATAGGTTTCACTGGGGAAGACGAGATGGCTATGGCCGGTGAGGACCACATCGATGCCGTCGACGCCCGCCAGGTGGAAGGATGCGTTTTCCATGCCCGGAACATGCTCGGACGTGTCGATGCCCGAATGAGAGAGGGCGACGATGATATCGGCGCCTTCCTCGCGCATTTTCGGCACATAGGCGCGGGCGGTTTCGACGATGTCGCGGACGGCGACCTTGCCGGTCAGATGCGCCGAGTCCCATGTCATGATCTGCGGCGGCAGGAAGCCGATGACGCCGATACGGATGGTGTGGGTCGCGCCTGAGCCGTCGGTCAGTTCCTTTTCGAAGATGCGATAGGGCTCGACATAGGTGTCGTCGGAGAGCGGATCATCACCAAGCTCGGTGCCGCGCACGAGATTGGCGGAAACGAAGGGGAATTCGGCGCCTTCCAGCGCGCGATCGAGAAAATCGAGGCCGTAGTTGAATTCGTGATTGCCCAGCGTTGCCGCGTCGTAGCCCAGTGCATTGAGGGCAGCGACGGAGGGGTGAACGTCCCCCTGATTGAGGCCCTTCTCATAGGCGTAATAGTCGCCCATTGGATTGCCCTGGATCAGGTCGCCATTGTCGAACAACACGGCATTGCCGGCCTCGGCGCGAATCTCCTCGATGATAGAGGCGGTACGGGCGAGGCCCATCGTGTCATTGGGACCATCGGCATAATAGTCATAGGGCAGGATGGCGACGTGAATGTCGGTCGTCTCGATGATGCGCAGATGCGCCTGATTGGCCTGGGCGAGGACGGCGAAGGGATGCATTACGGCAATCGCGCTAACGCTGGCGGAGCCAGCAAGGAAGCTGCGCCGGGAAATCCGGGGAAGGAAGTTCATCGATTTTTCTCCATGTGAAACGCCTCTTCCATGGGGGCCGCGCTCCCATGGGTGCCGGCGCTGACGCCGGTTCGTGCGCTCCGGCAGGCCGGAACGGGCTCGCTCATGCCCATTGGAGGTGACGCTGGCATGACGACGATGTGGAGAGGCTATGAAGATTTTACCGAGTGGTCAAATTATGACTGCTGCCGCTAGAGTTCGGCGACGGCTTTCGGGTAGGCGGTAGCAAGGCGGTCCGCAGCCTCATCTATGGCATATGCGAAGGCCTGCGACGCCTGCTCGGAATAGAAGGCAATATCTGGGTCGGCCAGGATCTCGGCAAGTTCACGCAGAAGATCGGGATCCACCGTGCTGAGGCTGGCGGCCGTGGTGGCGAAATTGCCCTCGACATATTGGTCGCGGAGGCTACTGCCGATACCGGCGACCCACTCATCTGCAGCTTCTGCGCCGATGATCGGCTCTGCGCCGGTCTTCATCATGCGGTAGTAGGCATCCATCACCGCATTAGCGGTTTCTGCGCCATGCTGGCGTTCGAACACGTCCACATAGAGTGCATTCTGCTCTGCCGTGGCCGACTCGATCATCGCCGCCGCCTTCTCAAGCTCTTCCTCAAAAGAGAGGGTTTCGTCCGGGTCAATCCTGGTGGTCTGCGCCGCAACCTGACTGGCGAGGTCAGACTGGTAATAGGCGATGGCTGCAGCGCGGCTGTCTTCCGTGAGGCCGGCGTCTAGCGCCTGCATATAGTCGGCTTCCAGCAAATTGGGGGCGAAGGCTTCGTCCACAGCGCTTTGCCAGGCGCTGACATACTCTACCGGGAAGCCGATTTCGGGCCGCAGGAGAACGCGCAATTCCTTGCCCAATTGCTCCAGCTTTTCGACATTGTCATCGCCGTGGATCAGGCTTTGCGTTTCATCTGCCCATGTCACAGGGGCAATGAGCAATGCTGCCGAAACAGCGGCTGTCCTGAGAAGACGATAGAAAGGCAAGGCCATGTGGGGTCTCCATCTGCTGAGCGGCATCCGCCATTGCAGATGTGACGTCCATGCCAGGGCAAACCTTGGCCGAAAATTTGGATCAGCCCTTGATCAGCTTTGGATCGACCAATGCGCCCTTGTGGCCGATCACGATGCCGGCGGTGGCATGTGCGGCTTCGGCAGCTTCCGTGAGGCTCTTGCCGCCAAGTCGGGCCGAGAGGTAGCCGCCGTTGAAGCTGTCACCGGCGCCAGTCGCGTCCACCACCTTTGCGCCGGGCCTGGGTGCGATACGGACGCGTTCATGGGCGGTGGCGATGAGCGCTTCCTTGCTGCCCGCTTTCACCACGACTTCCTCCACGCCGAGTTCGAGATAGCGGTCGGCGGTGTCGTCAATGCTTTTGTCGCCGAACAGCGGCGCTTCGTCATCATGGGTCGGCAGCACGATGTCGCAGAGGCTGGCGGCGGCGGTGAGGACGCCGGTCATGACGCGCTGGCTGGTCCACAGGGCTGGGCGGATGTTGGTGTCGAAGGCGATCCTGGCGCCGTTGTCGCGGGCCTTGACGATAGCGCCGAGCAGGCGGCCACGGGCGCGAGGGGCGAGAATGGCCAGCGTAATGCCCGAGAAATAAACGAGTTCCGCATTTTCCACGGCCTTGGCGAGGGCATCCTTGTCGTCGGCAAGAAGCTTGGCGGCGGAATTGTCGCGCCAATAGGTGAAGTGCCGATCGCCTTTTTCCTGATGGATCATGTAGAGGCCAGGACGGCGATTATGAATGGTCTGGATGTGGCCGGTGCCGATGCCGTTGTCATCGAGGAAGGCGCGGATATCGCATGAATAGCGATCCTCCCCCAGCGCGGTGACGTAGTCGACCGACCAGTCCTTGCCGAGCAGGGCGCGCAGATACCAGGCGGTGTTGAGCGTGTCGCCAGCATAGCCGAGGCGATAGCTGCGGTCTTCGCCGCCACTCATCTCGATCATACATTCACCGATTGAGACGATGCGCTTGGTGGTCACTGTAGGTTCTCCTCGTTCCGGCCTTTGCTTAATGAGCCTGATGGCGTCAGGCAAGCAAGCGGGCCTTAGCCGAAAGCATGATTGCAACTTCCATACAAGACGGGAAGTGACTATGGTGCGCCCAAAATCTCTGCCTGGAGCCAATCATGACGCGCCTGAGCGCCGCCCTTCTCGACAATCCACCTGCCGGTCTGCGTGTGCCCGGCTACGACCGCAGCGCTGTGACGCCGGGCATCGTGCATCTGGGCATCGGTGCTTTTCATCGCGCGCATATGGCGGTTTATGTCGATGACCTTCTGAGCGGCGATCCGAGCTGGGGCATTGTCGGAGCGAGCCTGCGCCGCCCGGATACCAAGGAGGCGCTGGAGCCGCAGGACGGGCTTTATACGATTGCCGTGCGCGATGCCGCAGGGACGCATCCGCGTGTCATCGGCTCGATCCTTTCGGTGATGGACGCCAACAGCCAGCGCGAAGAACTGCTGGCGCTGATGGCCGATCCGGCCATTCGCATCGTCTCGCTGACGGTGACGGAAAAGGGGTATTGCCATGATCCTGCGACAGGTGAGCTGGACATGCGCCATCCCGACATCGTGCATGATCTGGCCAATTCCCAGACGCCGAAGTCGGCGCCGGGCATGCTGGTCGAGGCTCTGGCGCGACGCAAGGCGGCGGGCATTGCCCCGTTCACGGTGATGAGCTGCGACAACCTGCCGAACAACGGGCAAACGGCCAAGCGAATCGTGACGGCCTTCGCTGCATTGCGCGATGCCGAACTTGGGCGCTGGGTGGAGCAGGTTGCTTTCCCCTCTACCATGGTGGACCGCATCGTGCCCTCAACCACCGATGCCGACCGCACGGAAATTGCCGGACTGATCGGAGCCGAGGATGCCTGGCCGATCATGACCGAGCCTTTTACCCAGTGGGTGATCGAGGATCATTTCCCCACCGGCAGGCCGGAATTCGAGACGGTCGGGGCGCAGCTGGTTGAGGATGTCGAGCCGTTCGAGCACATGAAGCTGCGCATGCTCAATGGGTCACACTCGACCATGGCCTATTCGGGTTATCTCGGCGGCTACGACTATATATCCGAGGTCATGGGCGACGACGCCTATGTCAAACTCATCCATGGCCTGATGACGGATGAGGTCATGCCGACCCTGGACATGCCTGGCACCGATCTCGGTGCTTATCGGGATCAATTGCTGGAGCGGTTCCGCAATCCGGCGCTCAAGCACCGGACCTGGCAGATTGCCATGGATGGCAGCCAGAAATTGCCGCAACGTCTGTTGGGCACGATCCGTGACCGGCTGAAGGCAGGGCAGGGGATTGAGCGGCTGGCTTTGGGTGTCGCGGCATGGATGCGTTATGTCACCGGCGTCGCCGAGGACGGCGGCGAGATCGATGTGCGCGACCCTCATGCGCTGAAGATGCACGCGATTGCCGCCGATGCCGGGGACGACGCCGAGGCACTGTTCGATGGCCTGGTGGGGATGAGCGAGATTTTCGGTGATGATCTGGCCGACAATGCTGCCTTCCGCGCGGCGGTTGTCGGCCATCTCGAAAGCCTGTTCGATGCGGGTGCGCGGGCCAGCGTGGCCAAGGTTGCCGGATAAAGGTGGCTTCTGCCCATGCTGTGGAACCGGTTCCACAGCATGACACTTACTGGTAGCGTCCAGCAGACTCTCAAAAAGGCGTCGTTACCATGAAGTGGCAAGGCAGGCAGCGCAGCTCCAATATCGAAGATCGCCGCGGACAGCGTTCGGGCGGGGGGCTGGGCGGGCTCGGTGGCCTTGGCAGCAATCGCGGCGGCTTTCGCATCCCCATGGGACGCGGTGGCAGTGGCGGTTCGCGCGGCGGGATTTCGGGCCTGATCGGCATTGTCGTGGTTCTGGGCATCATCTGGTTTGCGACCGGGCAGAATCCGCTCGACATGCTCACGGGCGGGACGACGAGCGGCACATCGTCGGCGACGTCGCGGCAATTGCCGGCGCAGGGGCAGGACGAGTTGGCCGATTTCGTCGCCGTGGTCGTCAAGGAAACCGAGGACCTCTGGAACGAACAGTTTGCCGCCATCGGCGAGAACTACCCCGAGCCGAACGTCGTGCTGTTCACCGACAGGGTCAATTCGGCCTGCGGCATGGCCGACTCGTCGGTTGGGCCGTTCTATTGTCCGGGCGACAGCAAGGTCTATATCGACCTGTCATTCTACGACCAGCTTCACCGCCAGCTCGGTGCGCCGGGCGATCTGGCGCAGGCCTATGTGCTGGCGCATGAAGTGGGCCATCACGTTCAGAACCTGACCGGGGTGCTGCCCGACTTCAATCGCCGCCGCCAGTCCATGAGCCAGGAGGAGGCCAATGCCTATTCTGTGCGGGTTGAACTGCAGGCCGATTGCTATGCCGGGGTCTGGGCCAATTATGCGGGCCAGCAGAACCTGCTTGAAGATGGCGATATCGAGGAAGCGCTGAACGCGGCAGAGCAGATCGGCGATGATACGCTGCAAAAGCGGATGCAGGGCTTTGCCGTGCCCAAGACGTTCAACCACGGCACTTCGGCGCAGCGCAAGGCGTGGTTCGAGCGCGGCTATGTCTCGGGCAATCCGGGCGATTGCGATACGTTCTCGGGTAACGTGTAAGGCTCCCGCCAGGGGCTGCGCCGCGCCGGTCAGGAGCCGTTGACCGAAGGGTCGCTGTCGGCCAGAAGGCGCACCAGCGCGCCGGCATTCTGCACGCCCAGCTTTTCGCGCAGCCGCCGCAAATAGGTATAGATGGTGTGATGGCTGAGGCCTTCGGCATCGGCATAGTCGAGCGGAGCAATGCCCTGGCGCAGTGCCGAGGCAAAACGGGCTTCGGCCTGGGTGAGACCGAAGGCCTGGCGCATGGCTTCGGTCATGGCGAAGGGCTGCGGCTCGGTATCGCGCACAAAAATTATGGCGACAGGATCGGCGGCGAGAAAGACTGTCTCACTCATCACGGGTGGCAGCGCCCGGACCGAGACAAGAAAAGGCGTGGCGCCCGAGGGGCGGCGCACCACAATGTCGGCGCTGTGCAAGGGTTCGAGAGGCGAAAGTGGCTGGCGCAGTATGGCGGCGAGTGCCCGCGACAAGGCTGCAGCGGCCACGGTGTCGTCCAGCAGCAGCGCACCGGCATCGACACCAAGACCGTCACTGGCCATGACGGTCCGTTCCAGCGCCGTATTGAGATAGATCAGCTTGCCCTGCCGCGACAACACGGCTGCCCCATCCCGGAGCCAGTCGAGCGCGCCGCGAAGGTCGGAACCTACCTGCGGAATACGACGGGAGAGGTCCAGGGTGTTGCGCAGGCGGGGCAATATGGCGTTGAGCGCCTTGATGTCGCCTTGCGTGACATGCCCTGCACGGGCCGAGCGCTGGACCGTGACCAGCGTCTGTTCAGACGCCGACCGGTCGATGAGGCCGGACGCAAAGTAGCGCAGGCCCTCGGTGGTCAGAAATTCCTGATAATAGGGGTCGCGGTCTATGGCCTCGTCATCCATGATCAGGTGGTCATAGACCACGCTGTGTTCGGGCCGGTTCCAGATGAATTTGGTGCGCGGGCAGAGCGGTGCATAGTGCTGCAGATAGGCGGTCATGCTGCCTGTCGGCAGGCTTGAGGCCCGGAAAGCCAAATGGCCGCGCGTCTGGCGGTCAAAAGTCTCCAAAGTGGCAAATTCGGCATCCAGAAGTCTGCCGATGGCCGAAAGTGCCTCGTTCCAACGGGCAGCGTCCAGTCCGGCACTGTCAATTGCCTCCAACGCGGCGTTAATTGCCATTGCATTTGTCATAGCCTGCGCACAGCCCCTCCTGGACCCAGGCCTATTGTCTTGTCTGCCTTGAATTTTTGCAAGTCTTGCGAGTTTGTCACTAGAAATGGTGATGACTGACAGTTCAATGCGACTACGCTTCGCGGCTGAATCCGGGAGGTGGTGATGAACAAGCGTTTTGCTCAATTTGCGTTGGCGGTAGGACTCGGACTTGCGTTCGTCACCGGGGGCGCCCACGCACGCGACGCTGATCTGGCGCAGGCGCAGCTCCATCTTAAGATCCTGGGCTATGAGCCAGGACCGGTCGATGGGTCGATAGGCGGGCGGACGCTTGCGGCGCTGGAAAAATTCCATGCCGATCGCGGAGGCAATTTCGATGGCGCGTTCGGCATTGACGACGTGGATGCGCTTTACGACGCCTTGGCGGCGGTGCCGTTCAACGGAGCGTCGCCCGCTATCGACGCCGAAACGGGGCGTACGACGCAGAACCGGCAGTTCGATTTCGTACCGGAAGTGGACCTGGCAACGCTTTATACGCCGTTGACCACGCTGAAGCCTGAAGCTTTTGGCACAATGCTGCGCGCGGCGGAAAACACGGCTTTCTGCGCCTCGACCACTGAAGCATTCCCGGCTGCGGGTCAGCCCCTGCGAACCTATTCCAGTTTCCGGGAGTTCGAGACGACTGGCCGGCGCAATCTGCATCCGGGTGTGAAATGGCTCGAAGAATTATCGTTTGCCGTCCAAATAAGGGCCGGGGCAGCACTTCTCGGAGATACCGGGGCAGCGGACGAATTGAAGGCGGCGCTTCTGGAACATGCAGAGGCGGGGAGTGCCTTGCACAGCGCCAGCCTTGTCGACCGCGACGGCAGGCTGATTGTCTATCCGGACTTTGCCGCAGGAACGATTGCGACCCAGGCACTGATTGCCAATTATCTCATCGCGCGCGAGGCGCTGTCCTTGTCGGATGACGAGCAGTCCCGGATCGAGACTTGGCTGTCCAGGCTGTTCGAAACTTTTCCCGACAGTGCATTTGCGCTCAACATTGGCGGTGCATCGATCTCGCAGGAAGTGGGTCGTCTTGGGCGTTCCATGATGCTTCATGCCCTGATGACCAATGATGTGGACCAGTTCAACGAGGGCGCACAACTGGCCCTGAGCGCGGCTTCCTTTGTGCGCGAAGACGGCTCCGAGCGCTTGGGCGCTTCGCGCGGAAACCGGGCGCTGTTTTATCAAGGCACCGCGCTGATGTATGCGATGGAAACCTATGTCATCCTGGCCAGTCAGGGTGTGGATGCAGCGACGATCATGGGCCCTACGGTGCATCGTCTCGCCGACTTCTGGGGGCGTGCCTGGCACGATCATTCGGTGCTCTTTCCCTATGCGCGGGAGAACGAGTCGGTGTTCGTCGGCTCCGACTATCGCCAGCAGGATCAGGTGCAGGTTTCGGCGGGGATCGATCTCTATCTTGCCATTGCCGAAGATGGTGAAAGCCGCGACCGGCTGCTGGAGGCACGTGCCACCTATCCCTTCCGGCGCATGATCGGCGATGTGTTTGTTTCGACCTGCATCGCCCAGACGCTCGGTGACTACGAGCCTCCCGCGACAATGGAGGGTGGCGGCGTTGGCGGGATCGAAAGCGATAGCGCGCTTGAAGTGGCCATGGCTATTTTCTTCCAGATCGATGAAGAGCAGTTCTACACCGGCTATGGGGTCAACCTTGCCGGCGTCACGCTGGATGGCGCGCCATACAATATTGACCGCTTCGAGATGATTGCCGACTGGGTCGGCAGAAAGGATCGGATCGCCAATCTGGAGCTGCTGCGTATCAGTTTCGACCGGTCCGAACTGTCCGAGGCCGAAAGCAGGGCGGCTGAATATACTACATGCGGGCCCGTTGCTGCGGTGGATGACCAATGGGGGCAGCGCTTCCGGTTGCATTTCGGTACCGAAGCGCAAAGCAATGCCTGTATCCTCGACAAGATGGGTGCGCGGGACCGACTGTTCTGGTCCACAATCCTGGTGAATTTTGACGTGGTGCTGGATGCCGCGTCGGGCGATGCGCTGGCCGAGGACATTCGAGCCATGTATGAGCACAAGATGTGAGCGCGGCGCAGGCGCCGTGCTTGCCCGGCGATGCTAAAGACCGAACAGGTGCCGGGCCGCCATTGCGGCTGCCCAGCCGGCGGCGAGCATCACAAGGCCCGGGAAGCGCAGGCAGACCAGACCTGCCACGACAAGGGCGATGCGCACGTCCCAACCGCCGTTGAAAAAGGCGGGGGCCCATAGGGTCGTCAGGACCGCAGCGGGGACGGCGTTGAGCGCCGCCTCAAGCCGCGGCGGCAGGGCCCGCATCTGGGTGATGAGGACATAGCCCCCGATGCGCGTAAGATAGGTCGCTGCCGCGGCCACGAGGATCAGCAGGATCGTGGACAGATCGTCCATCAGCGCGCCTCCGTCTCGGCGACCGTGGCGGGCGGCGCGGGGAGCGGGAGCAGGGCCGCGACAAATACGCCGCAAACGGCGCCTATGCTGACATGCCAGGGCGAGCCGACCAAGTAGTAGCCGATCATGGAGCTGACCATGCTGGCGGCCACGACCGGGTAGAAGCCCGGCTTGCGGCGGAAGCCCACCACCAGACCCAGAAAATAGATCGGCAGGAGGACATCGAAGGCCAGTTGACGCGGATCGCCCAGCATGGAGCCGAACCATGCGCCGAGCACCGAGAATGTCAGCCAGGTGACGTAGATGATCAGCGCAAAGGCCATATACCAGGGGAAGCTGACCGGCTTGCCGGTTTCGCCACGGCGGATGGCTTCGGCAAATTGCGGGTCGATCAGGAAAAAGAAGGCGATCGCCTTCTGTAGTGGCGAATAGTGACGGATATATCGGGCAATGGCGGCCGAATACAGAATGTGCCGGAAGTTGACGGCGAAGATCGAGAGAATGATCAGCCACGGCGCAACATGCTGGCCGAACAGCTCGATGCCGACGAGCTGACTTGCCCCGGCATAGATGGTGGCGCTCATCAGCCCGGCGTCGAGGATCGAAAGGCCATTATCCACGGCCACGGCACCGAACAGCACTGCAAAAGGCGCTGTGGACAGCGCTATGACCGCGCCGCCCCTGAGGCCTTCAATCATGTCGTCGTTCATCGGGACGTCTGCCGGTGGGAATCGTTGTGATCCCCGAGTGGATCAGGCTGCCTCACCGGGGGCAACATGTTCCGGCTTTTCCGCCAGGCCCTTTTGCTTGCGCACGTGGTTGAGGAAGCGCGTGAACAGGTAGTGACTGTCCTTGGGGCCCGGGCTGGCTTCGGGGTGGTACTGCACCGAGAAGATCGGCTTGCCGTCCACGGCGAGGCCGGCATTGGAGCCGTCAAAGAGCGAGACATGGGTCTGGGTGACGCCGGCGGGCAAGGTGTCCGCGTCCACGGCAAAGCCATGGTTCATCGAGGTGATTTCCACCTTGCCGGTCGTCAGGTCCTTGACCGGATGATTGGCGCCGTGGTGGCCCTGGTGCATCTTCGAGGTGGTCGCACCCAGAGCCCGGCCGAGCAACTGGTGGCCGAGGCAGATGCCGAAGATCGGCTTGTCGGCTTCCATCAGCTTCTGGATGGTGGGCACGGCATATTTGCCGGTCGCGGCCGGATCGCCGGGGCCATTGGAGAGGAAGATGGCATCGGGATTGTGCGACAGGACGTCGGCGGCGGTTGCCGTGGCAGGAACGACCGTTACCTTGGCGCCCTGGTCGGCAAGGCAGCGCAGGATATTGCGCTTGGCGCCGTAGTCGATGGCGACAACGTGGAAGTCAGGGCTGGCGAGTTCGCCATAGCCCTCGTTCCATTTCCAGGACGTCTGGTCCCAGTGATAGGTCTGGGCGGTGGTGACTTCCTTGGCGAGATCGAGCCCTTCAAGGCCGGGGAAAGCCTTCAACTCGGCTTGAATGGAGCCTTCATCGAACTGGCCAGTGGGCTCATGGGCGATGACGCCATTGGGCATGCCGTTTTCACGGATGCGGGCGGTCAGCGCGCGGGTGTCGATGCCGGCAATGCCGATGATATTGCGCTTCTTGAGCCAGGCATCGAGCTTTTCGGCAGCGCGATAATTGGAGGGATTGGTGATGTCGGCCTTGAGCACGACACCACGTACGCCCGACAGCGCGGCCATGTTTACGGTTTCGATGTCTTCGTCATTGGCGCCGACATTGCCGATATGGGGGAAGGTGAAGGTGATGATCTGTCCGGCATAGGACGGATCTGTCAGCACTTCCTGATAGCCGGTCATGGCGGTGTTGAAGCAGACTTCGCCGGCGGAATGGCCTTCGGCGCCGATGCCGTGGCCTTCCAGGCGCGTGCCGTCTGCCAGAATCAGAACTGCGGTCGCGGGTTTCTGCTGCCAGAAGGTCACTGTGCTTCTCCAAGCTCGGTTTCATGAGGCCGCGCGGCAAGAAAGGTGGCGGGGGCCTGCCTGTTGTCGCGGCGATGATGTCGGTTGAGGCCTTTCCATAGAAGGCCAACGTCCATAGCGCAAGTGGCGCAAGCCGCGTTTCTTGCCTATATGGGGGCAACAATCTGCATAGCAAGGAGCCGGAAAGACATGCGCGAAGACATCAGTGAAGGGCTCAAGCTGGCGCTCAAGGCCCGTGATCAGCGCCGCACGGCGACGTTGCGCTCGATCAACGCGGCGATCAAGGACCGCGATATTGCCCATCGCGGCGAGGGCAAGGGCCCGGCGACCAATGACGAAATTCTTGCCCTGATCCAGAAGATGGTGAAGCAGCGCGAGGAGAGCTTTGCCATCTATGCGCAGGCCGGCCGCGCCGACCTGGCCACGGTGGAAAAAGAAGAGATCGATATTCTCAACGAGTTTCTGCCCAAGGGGCTGAGCGAGGACGAAGTGGCGGCTGCCATCAAGGCTGCCATTGCCGCGACCGGCGCGGCCGAGCCCAAGGATATGGGCAAGGTCATTGCCCAGCTCAAAGCCGATTATCCGGGCCGTATCGACTTCGGCAAGGTCAGCGGACAGGTGCGGGCAGCGCTCAGCGCCTGAGCGGATCAGGCAACCAGCCGCAGCGCGGCCAGGCACACCTGGTTGCGCCCGGACTGCTTGGCCTTGTAGAGCGCGGCATCGGCGCGGCTGAGCGCCGAGGAGAAGGGTTCATCGATACCGCCGGTCGCCAGTCCGGCGCTGACGGTGGCAATCTCGCCATTGTCGCCGATCGGGATTTCCAGCGCAGCGAAGGCTAGCCGTACCCGTTCGGCGGCCTGACGCGCGGCGTCGCGGTCCAGGCCGGGCAGAATGACGCAGAATTCCTCACCGCCGACGCGAGCGATAATATCTGCGGCGCGCAACTGGGTTCCCAATACATCGGCGAACTTTTGCAGCACCAGGTCGCCCCTGGCGTGGCCGAGGCGGTCGTTGATCTGCTTGAAGTGGTCGAGATCGAACATCAGTACGGCCAGCCCTGCCACGGTTCGCGATTCAGGGATGCGGCCGAACAGGGCGCGCCGGTTGAGTACGCCGGTGAGCGAATCTGTATTGGCCTCCTCGCGGTGCCGGCGCGCGGCACGGGCATGATGCAGGGTCAGGGTGATGGCCCCGATGCCGGTCAGACCCACCAGCGACATGATGGAGTTAATATCTTCGGCCCAGTTGGCCGGCGGACCGGACAAGACCCATTGTCCCTCCAGTGCAAGAACGGCAGCACAGGTGACGAAGGAGATCGACACCAGCGTATAGAGCGCGGCATTGGCGATCATGGGGATGCGGGTGTCGCTGCGGCCCCGCCAGTATTCGAGGCCGCTGAGGAACATGATGAGCGCCGCGCCCAGATTGAGTGCGATGGTGCCCACGCCAGAGTATCCGAGAAGGAAGGGGATGCACGTTGCGATGATGGTTGTCAGACCAACCAGAATTGGCACCAGGAGGCTGGCATTTGCATCGCGGAAAAGGCGCGATCCGGAATAGATCAGCGACAAAGCGGCAAGCAGAAGCGAGAAGGGCACGATCTGGACCACAAGATCATAGCGGCCGTCGCGCAGGCCCAGCACGATGAGAGCAACGACCAGCATGCCAATGCCTGCGGCCCCATGCACGAGATAGTGCTGCTGCCGCGCATGCATCCAGCCGATCAGCAATGCGACCATCAGAGATGCGCTGGAAAAAGCGATTCCGATCAGAAGTGAGGCGTTGTCGAGCATATGTCCTGTGCCTGACGCGTGTGCGATGTTGGACACGGGCACTCTTAGCGCGCAATGCCGCAAACTATCCTAACGCGACCAATCAAATACCAAGATTGTCACCAGGACGTTACACGGCCATTGCGCCCTGGGGTGGAGTTGCCCCGCTGCGCCTTTCCAACATGGCCGAAATCGCGACGATAATGACTGACAGCGCCAGTGAAACCATACCGATGACCGGCAGGGCACGATAGCCCATGCCTGCATCGAGCAGGCTGGCGCCAAGAATGGCGCCGATGGCGATGCCGACATTGAAGCCGGTTGGAATCAGTGCCGATGTGAGATTTGGTGCATCGGCGGCCCACATCAGCATGCGCGACTGCAAAGGCGAGCCGAAGGCGAAGTTGGCGCCGCCCCACAGCAGGACCACGACCGACATGGCGATGGGGTGCGGCGCCGCGACATAAAGGCCGGCAAACAATATGGTCTGAATGGCCAGAATTGTAATCAGCGAGGGCAGGAGACGCCAGTCGGCGAGGCGTCCGCCTATGAATACCCCGATGGTCGAGCCGATGCCGTAAAGCAGCAGGATGAGCGGGATGGCCTCGGCGTCGAGGCCGGTCACGCCAATGAGAAGCGGGGCGATATAGGTGAAAAGGCTGTATTGCCCGACCATGACCAGCACTGAAACCATAAGGCTGGTGGCGACCTGCTGGCGGCCCAGAACCGCAAATTCCCGCCGCAAGCTGCCCTGAGCGGCCGAGGCACCGGCACTTGCAGGCAGGAAGGCTGCGATGATCATGGTGGCGGCGAGCCCCAATGCGCCAACGGCCCAGAAGGTAGCGCGCCAGCCCAGTGCATGGCCGATGGCGGTGCCGCCGGGCACGCCCAGGATATTGGAGACGGTGAGACCGGCGAGAATCAGGGCCATGGCAAAGCCGCGCCGCTCGGGCGGGACAATTGCGGTGGCGAGAATGAAGGCGATGCCAAAATAGCTGCCATGCAGCACCGAAACGAAGATGCGCGCCAGCATCAGCAGTTCAAAATTGGGCGCAATGGCGCACAGAATCTGGCCCATGGTGAAGCCTGCGCCGAGCAGGATAACCAGCAGCTTTCGGTTCATGGCCTTGCTGGCCAGCGTCAGCAGTGGTCCGCCAACGGCAATGCCTATGGCGTAGCCAGAGACCAGAAACCCCGCGAGGGGAATGGAAACGCCGAGCCCGAGGGCGACGTCGGGCAGGACGCCGGCAATGACGAATTCAGCCGTGCCAAAGGCAAAGGCAGCCAGAAACAGCGCGAGCAGCGGCAGGGACATGAGGCAAGGGACGCAACGGGGACGGGCGTGTCTCATTCCACGGCTTTGCCAGCAGGACAATGCACATTTTGCGTGCATGCGTATAGAAAAACTATAGCCCGACGCGTGTTGGCGCGACTCTGGGAAGGGTTTAGGCTGCCTGGTGTGAGTGGCTGCGGCTGGGCCGCAAGGAGACATGAAATGGCTGTTTCTTCCCAAACCAAAAGACGTTTTGCGCTGGCCACGGCCTTGCGCGGCCTGTTGATGCTGCTGGGCGGAATTTACGCGATCATCTGGCCGATCGAAGCGTTGGCGGTGCTGGTGCTTTTCGGCGGCATCCTTCTCATCATCGATGGTGCGCTGGGGCTTTGGAGCCTGACCTTCGGTGGTGGCAAGAGCGGCAATTACTGGTTCGACGTGGTGGCCAATGCCGCCTCGTTGGTCCTGGGTATCCTGATCCTCGTCAGTCCGCTGCTGGCGACGATTTTCACCGTGACCTTCATGTCCACGCTGGTCGGCATCGCGGCGATCATTGTCGGTGTCATGCAGATCGTCGTTGTGGTGCGGGAGCGCGAAAGCTATGCACGCATCTGGCCGGTGGTGCTTTCGGGCGTGTCTTACGTGCTGCTGGGGCTGATCTTCCTGATCTTCCCGCTGCTGAGCGCCTCGATTGGCATGATCATCGGTGGCATCCTGCTGATAACGTTCGCCATTGGCCTCTTCGGCTGGGCATGGCGGCTGTATCAGGCCAGCAAGGCCTAAACCGGATTTTGAGGGGAAATTCATGAGCAATATATCGGCCCCGGGGCGCTGGGGTGCGGCCCGGGCGAATGAGTGGTATGCGGGCCAACCCTGGCTCGTCGGCGCGAATTTCGTGCCTTCTGACGCGTCGAACCAGCTGGAGATGTGGCAGGCAGACAGTTTCAATCCGGCGCTGATCGAAAAGGAACTGGGCTGGGCGGCCGATCTGGGCATGAACAGCATGCGCGTATTCCTGCATGATCTGCTTTGGGCAGCGGATGCGGCGGGGTTCAAGCAGAGGATCGACCGCTATCTCGACATTGCCGCTGGCAAGGGCATCAGCACCATGCTGGTGCTGTTCGACTCGGTGTGGAATCCTGATGTTGCGCTGGGAAAACAGCCCGAGCCGCGCCCGGGGGTTCACAATTCGCAATGGGTGCAAGGGCCGGGCAGGGCGCTGGCGGATGCAGCGCAATATGGGCGGCTGCGCGGGTATGTAGAGGATGTAGTCGCCAGCTTCGGCAAGGATGAGCGCGTGATTGTCTGGGACGTGTGGAACGAGCCGAGCAATCTCAATGGCGGGCGTTTCGAGGAACTTGAGAACAAGCGCGACCTGATCACCGAACTGCTGCCGCAGGTTTTCGCCTGGGCGCGCAATGCCGCGCCGAAGCAGCCGCTGACGTCGGGCGTCTGGGCTGGCAAGACGCTTTATGACGATCCCCATGCCCGCATTCAGATCGAGAATTCCGACGTCATCAGCTTTCACGACTACCAGACGCCGGAGCTGTTCGAGGCCAAGCTGCTGGACCTGCCGCGCGACAGGCCGCTGTTTCTGACCGAATTCATGGCGCGAACACCGGGCAGTACGTTCGATGGCATTCTGCCGATCGCCAAGCGCGAAAAGATTGCCTCCTACTGCTGGGGGCTTGTCGCGGGGCGCAGCCAGACACTCTATCCATGGGACAGTTGGGCCAATCCCTATGTCGAGACCATGCCGGACCCGTGGTTCCACGACGTGTTCCACAGCGATGGTACGCCTTATCGCAAGGACGAAGCGGGTTTTATCCGGTCGATAACTCGATAGATTTGAGTTTCTTCATGGCCTCGCGGTGCATCTCGGTGTTGAACGTGGCGCCGAGCACCACGATCAGCGCCGAATTATACATCCAGAGCAGGAGCAGAATCGCCGTTGTGAGCGATCCGAACGTGGCTTCAAAATTACCGATCTGCTCGACATAGAAAGAGAAAGCCAGACAGACGGCGAGCCAGAGCGTGGTGGCCAGAACGGCGCCCGGCCATATCCATTTGCCTGCCTTGAGCCTTCTGTCGGGCGCGAAGCGATAAAAGGCGGCAATGGCGCCGGCGCCCATGATCAGCAGCAGTGGCCAGCGCAGGGTGAGCAGCCAGACCTGGTCGGCACTGAACCACGGCAAGGCGGCGAAAAAAGCGGGAAGGCCTGCCACCAGCGCCAAAACGATGATCATGCAAATACCGGCGACGAAGGTGACCAGCACCGACATGCCGATTGCGGCGAACATGCTGCGCTTTTCATGGTGCGAGCGGGTGCGGGAAATGGCGAACATCAGCGCTGCGACACCGCGCGATCCACTCCAGGCCGCAATGACGAGAGAGATTGCGAGGCCAACACCCAGACCTGCGCGCGGCTGCGCTGCCAGGGCTGACAACTGGCTGGCAATCGTCTGGCGCACGACATCCGGCAAGATGCCTTCGAGGCGGTCCACCATATCGGCCATGAACTCTACCGGCATCATCAAGCCCACCAGCACGATGAGCGCAGCAGCGGCCGGGAACAGGGATAGAAAGCCAAAATAGGCGATGCCGGCGCAGTTCATCGCCGTTTCCATCCGCGCCATGGAGGTGATGGTCTTCCAGATCACGCGCCGCCATAGGAACCTGTAAGGGGCGGCGGGCGTCGTGGGTGCCGTTTCTGGCGGTGTCAAATCGGTCATGGGCTCGTTTAGCAAAGCAGAACAGGCAGGAACAGGCTCAGCGATAAATCACGCCGATGCCCGCGACAGCGTCGTCCTGCCGATAAATTTCCGCGCCTTCAGGCAGGATCAGCTCAATATTGCCATAGCCATCCCAGCGCGGCTGCAGATCGGCTTCGCTGCCGACGGAGACAAAGCTGGCTGCATCGAATGGCACCTGCTCTCCAGGCGGAACAAGAGCGGCCTGAATATTGGGCTCGGTTGGCCCGCATGCGCGGGAGAAGGTGACGAGGTCGAACTGGTTGTCGGGAGCCGTGATGCGCTGATGTTCGGTGACTACGCATTCGGGGATCATGTCATTGACCAGCCAGAGCGTCATGCCGATGGCGATTGCCGGCCCCACGGTCAATGCGATCAGGATGGCGGGCGGCATTTTCATCTGAGGCATGATTGTGGATAAGTTCCTTGCTGATGACACTTGGCGTTGCAACGCCTAGATAACACACATGCGCTTTACCGATCAGTTTCTGGACGAAATCCGCCAGCGCCTGCCTATTACGCAGGTCGTGGGCGAGCACGTCCTTTGGGACAAGCGCAAAAGCCAGCCCGGCAAGGGCGATATGTGGGCCTGCTGCCCCTTTCACGCCGAAAAAAGCCCGAGCTTTCATGCCGATGACCGGCGCGGCATCTATCACTGCTTCGGGTGCGGGGCGAGTGGAGATCATTTCCGCTTCCTGACCGAAAAGGCAGGGATGAGCTTTCCAGAGGCGGTAGAAAAGCTGGCTGGCATGGCCGGAGTGCCGATGCCGGCGCGGGACGAGCGCACTGAACGGCGCGAGGCCGAGCAGCGTTCGCTGGCCGATGTCATGGAACTGGCGACGAAATATTTCGAGGCGGCGCTGGCGCACAATGTCGGTGCGCGGGCGCGTGGCTATCTGTTCGAGCGCGGCGTTTCCGCGGGAAGCCAGACCCGATTCCGGATCGGGTTTGCGCCAGACAGCCGCAACGGGCTCAAGGAGCATCTGGCGGCCAATGGCGTGTCGGCGCAGGCAATGATCGATACCGGCCTCGTGACCAGCCGTGACGATGATCCGTTGACCTATGACCGGTTCCGCAATCGCGTCATGTTCCCGATCACCGATTTCCGGGGACGGGTGATCGCCTTTGGCGGCCGGGCGATGTCGCCGGATGTGCCGGCCAAGTATCTCAATTCGCCTGAAACCCAGCTCTTTTCCAAGCGTCAGACGCTCTATAACGGACAATCCGCGCGCGCGGCGGCGCGGGACGGCGCGACGGTGATCGTCGTCGAGGGTTATCTCGACGTGATTGCGGCCGTGTCTGCCGGCTTCGAGGGGACGGTCGCGCCCTTGGGCACAGCGCTCACCGAGGAGCATGTGCAATTGCTCTGGCGGATGAGCGACAATCCGGTTTTGTGCTTCGACGGCGACAAGGCCGGCCTGAAGGCGGCCGAGAGGGCGGCGGATCTGATCCTGCCGCATCTCAAGCCAGGCAAGAGCGTCAAGATCGCAACCTTGCCCGAAGGGCAGGACCCGGACGATCTGATCAAGGCGCAAGGCAAGGCGGCCTTTACCGACGTGATCGACAAAGCGCGTTCGCTTTCCGACATGGTGTGGAGCTTCGAGACAGGTGGCGGGCTTGTGCCGGAGGCGCCGGAAGAGCGCGCTGCCTTGCAGGCGCGGCTGCGCGAGCGAGCCAATTCCATCCAGGATTCCAATGTCCGCTTCCACTATCAACAAGCGTTCGACGAGAAGATCAAAGCCTTCTTCGCGCCATTGCGGCAGGGCGCGCAGCAGAACTGGCGCGGGGGCGGCAAGCCGGCCTATGGGCAGAGCGGGGCCTATGGCTATCCGGGGCGGGGCACGCCGCGCTTGGTCGTTTCGGACACGCTGAAAAATTCGCGCCTGTTGCGGCCAAGCGCGGTCGCCGACGTCTCGCCGCGCGAGGCCACCATCATCATGGCGCTGGTCAATCATCCGGCGCTGGTGGAAGACAGTTTTGAAGCGCTGGCGACGCTCGATTGCGAAACGCCGGTAGCGCAGAAGGTGCTGGGCGATATTCTGGCGCTGGCGGTAAGGCACCATGACATTTCCGCCGATGACCTGCGCGCGGCCCTTGGGGTGCGCGGACATGGCCCGGCGCTGGACCGGATGGCCGACACGCTGACCCGGCAGGGCGTGTGGCAGGTTAGCGTGGAAACCGCCCGAGCCGATGCCGAGACGGGATTAGGTCATGCGCTGGCCTTGCATAACAAGAAAGTTCAGCTAAATAGGGAGCTGAAAGCAGCCGAAGCCGCGCTGGGCGAAGACCCGAGCGAAGAAACCTTTGAAAGGCTGCGTGACATCAAGAACCAGATTACCACTGTCGATGGCACAGAGGCATTGATCGAAGGATTTGGTTCGCTATCGGGACGCGCAACTCGCAGCTTCTAGGGGAGTTACCCTAAGGCGGCGATGATGCGCGATTTTGCGTTATGGCGAATCAGTTCGCCATTCGCTCCGAAGCGACCAAAATGGCGTGGATCGTTAACGGTCCGGTGACCAGACCTTTACCTTGTCTTGAGTTGTCACCACCTAAAGACACAGCCGGGACCACTCGCCCACGGGTCCCGAGGAGTACATGATGGCCACCAAGGCAGCGAACAAAGTTTCCAAGGATACCGAAAAGCCGGAATCCGGCGCGCCTGAGACGTCCAATGACGGTCCCTTGATCGATCAAAACGATGCCGCGGTAAAAAAACTGATCAAGGTCGCCAAGAAGCGCGGCTACGTCACCTATGAAGAATTGAACGCCGTTCTGCCCTCCGACGAAACCAGCTCGGAGCAGATCGAGGACTTCATGTCCATGTTCTCGGAAATGGGCATCAATGTCGTCGATGAAGACGAGGTTGAGGAAACCGAGGTCGAAAAGGACGAGGAAGAGAGCGGCACCGAAGTCGCCACCGCTACGGGCACCGCTGTTGCCAGCACCTCAAATACCAAGGCCGGTTCCGACCGTACCGATGATCCGGTGCGCATGTATCTGCGCGAAATGGGCTCGGTGGAACTGCTCAGCCGCGAAGGCGAAATCGCCATCGCCAAGCGCATCGAGGCCGGTCGTGAGACCATGATCGAGGGTCTCTGCGAAAGCCCGCTGACCTTCCAGGCCATTATCATCTGGCGCGACCAGCTGGCGCAGGGTGAAATCCTCTTGCGCGACATTATTGACCTCGAAGCCACTTATGCCGGCCCAGACGCCAAGCAGGCAGCACCCGAGGTTCATGTTCCCGCGCCTGCCGCCAAGGCCGAACCCGAGCCGGTCAAGGCCAAGCCCGCGCCGCGCCGCGCGACGTCCGGCGATGACGACGACTATGTCCCCGAGGAGCCGCAGGCGCCGCAGGACCCGGTCGAGGACGACGACGACGAGTTCGACAACGCCCTGTCGCTCTCGGCCATGGAAGCCGAGCTCAAGCCGCAGGTGGTGGAAACCTTTGACCGCATCGCGGAAGCCTATGGCAAGATGCGCGAAATGCAGGACCGGCACGCCGAGGACCGCACCGCCACCGTGTCGGATGCCGAGACCGAAAAGCTCAGCGGGTTGCGCGGCGAAGTCATTGCCGATGTGAAGTCGCTGTCGCTCAACAATGGCCGTATCGAAAGCCTGGTCGAGCAGCTCTACGACATCAACAAGCGCCTCGTGCGTCTTGAGGGCCGTCTGCTGCGTCTTGCCGAAAGCTATGGCGTCAAGCGCGAAGCTTTCCTCGAAAACTATTATGGCCGCGAACTGGACCCGAGCTGGGAATGGTCGCTGGAAAGTTTTGAGGGCAAGGGCTGGGCTGAATTTGCCCGCCGCGAGACCGACACCATTGCCGACCTGCGCCGCGAGATTGCGACCCTGGCCACCGAGGCTGGTCTCGATATCGGTGAATATCGCCGCCTCGTCCATAAAGTGCAGAAGGGCGAACGCGAAGCTGCCATCGCCAAGAAGGAAATGGTAGAGGCGAATCTGCGTCTCGTGATCTCCATCGCCAAGAAATACACCAATCGCGGTCTGCAATTCCTCGACCTGATCCAGGAAGGCAATATCGGGCTGATGAAGGCCGTCGATAAGTTCGAATATCGGCGCGGCTACAAGTTCTCGACCTATGCGACATGGTGGATCCGTCAGGCAATTACTCGCTCGATTGCCGATCAGGCCCGCACCATCCGTATTCCGGTGCATATGATCGAGACGATCAACAAGATCGTTCGTACCAGCCGCCAGATGCTGCACGAAATCGGCCGTGAGCCGACGCCGGAGGAATTGTCCGAGAAGCTGCAAATGCCGCTCGACAAGGTCCGCAAGGTTCTCAAGATCGCCAAGGAGCCGATCTCGCTCGAAACGCCGATCGGCGACGAGGAGGATTCCAACCTCGGCGATTTCATCCAGGACGTGAATGCGATCCAGCCGATTGATGCGGCGATCCAGTCCAACCTGCGTGAAACTACGACCCGCGTCCTGGCCTCGCTGACCCCGCGCGAGGAGCGTGTGCTGCGCATGCGTTTCGGTATCGGCATGAACACCGACCATACCCTTGAAGAAGTGGGTCAGCAGTTCTCGGTGACGCGCGAGCGTATCCGCCAGATCGAAGCCAAGGCGCTGCGCAAGCTCAAGCATCCGAGCCGGAGCCGGAAGCTGCGGAGCTTCCTCGATAATTAGGAGCGGCCTGGTGGCTGCTCCTCTCAAGGTGGTCTCGATCCGCGCGGCCATACCGTTCAAGCTGGTGGTGGCGTTTACCGACGGCACCTTCGGCACTTTCAATGCCGCGCCCATGCTGGCGCAGCGCGGCGAGGGGACCGAGCCGCTCAGGGACCGGGCTTATTTCGGCAAGGTCGCGCTGGCCAATGGCGTGCCGACCTGGCCAAACTATTTTGACATCTCGCCGCTTTGGTTGCAGGAGGAGATGGAGCGCAATGGTGTGCTGGAGCGACCTCGCCCCATACGCCGGCAATAAACCAGACGGAGGCCCGACATGTCGTTTTTCAAGAAGCTGTTTGGTGGTGGCAGTGAAGCTGCACCGCAGGGCGACAAGGTGTTGGGTGAGGAAAGCTACAAGGGCTTCCAGATCAAGGCTATCGAGATGAAGGCGGGGAGCGAATTGCAGCTTGCCGGAATCATCGAGAAAGAGGTCGGTGGCGAGCTCAAGACCTATCGCTATATACGCGCCGACCGCATGAGTTCTCTGGACGATCTGATCCCGCTGGCCCTGAGCAAGGGCCGCCAGATCGTGGATGAACAGGGCGACGGCATCTACCGCTGAGCGTCATCTATTTCCGGATTTTCGACCGCGAGCTATCCCGGCTCGCGGTTTGCTTTTGAAAGGACCATTGAAAATGGCCAAGAAACCAACCGCCCGTTCCGAATTCGTCATGTTCGATGTGGTTTATGAGGACGGAACGCAGCGCTCCAATCGCAAGGTCGATGCCAGCCTGCTCGGCGGACTGGATGGCGACGAGCCTGCGCGCACCGCCATCATGGATCAGGACCGGGCCATCTCCGAAAAGTCCGGTATTCCGCCGCTGGCGATCAAGTCGATCAAGCGGTCTGGGAAATAAGCGAACAGGTGAAAGCCTGACCGCGACAGCGTCCACTATCGTCACCACCCGACTTGTTCGGGTGGTCCATTGGCGGCGCTACGAGATGAATTGCCCGGACAAGCCGGGCAATGACAACGGCTAGCAAGTGTGCGGTGGTGACGCCCTACTTGCCTAGCGCCTTGTCCACGGCGGGCTTTACCACCGTGCCGTAAAGCTCAATGGCTTTCATCACCTTGTCATGGGGCAGGGTGCCGACGCTCAGTTGCAAGCCGAAGCGGTCATGGCCGAACCACTCGTGCTGCATGAGAATTTTGTCGATCACCTGCTGTGGCGAGCCGATATAATAGGCGCCTTCCGGGGCAGCGCCCGCTTCGAACTGCTCGCGGGTGCCGGGCGGCCAGCCGCGCTCGGCGCCGATCTTGCTCATGACGGCATTGTGGGCCGGGAAAGCGATATCGAGAGCGCTCTGGCTGTCCTCGGCGATGAAGCCGTGGCCGGACACACCGAGCCTGAGCTTTGAAACGTCGTGCCCGGCCTTGGCGCTGGTCTGGCGATAAAGCTCGGTGAGCGGCTGGAACTGGCGCGGACGGCCACCAATGATCGCAATCATCAGCGGCAGTCCATAATAGGCGGCGCGGGCAACAGAATTGGGCGTGCCACCCACCGCGATCCACAGCGGCAGCGGCTGCTGCAGGGGCTTGGGGAAGATTTCGAGGCCCGGAACGGGACTGGTATGTTTGCTGCCCGGCCAGGCGACTTTGCCGCCTTCGCGGATTTTCAGCAGCATGGCCAGCTTTTCCTCAAACAGATCATCGTAATCGTTGAGGTCCAATCCGAAGAGCGGGAAGCTCTCGATGAACGAGCCGCGACCGGCCATGATTTCGGCGCGGCCATTGCTGATCAGATCGAGCGTGGCGAATTGCTGCCAGGTGCGCACCGGGTCTTCGGAACTGAGCACGGTAACAGCGGTCGAGAGGCGAATGGACTTGGTGCGCGCTGCGGCTGCAGCCAGAATGGTCACCGGGGCCGAGGCAACATAGTCGGAGCGGTGATGCTCGCCGAGACCATAGAATGCCAGACCAAGCTGATCGGCCAGTTCGATCTCCTCGATCAGATCGCTCAGGCGTTCGCGGGGGGACTGAAGGCTATTGCCGTTCAGCGGGTCGGGCGTGTTTTCGGCGAAGGAATAAAGTCCGAGTTCCATGGCATGTCTCCTTGCCCGGACATGTGGACCGGCCCGGCCATGGCTTCAAGAACGCACATGGGTGTTACCGCGCGGACCTTCATCCGCGCGGCAGGTGCGATCAGACATTGCTGCCGCTTGGCGTATAGGCAAAGGGCGAGGGTGCATTCGCGGCGGGCTCAGGCGCCTTTTCGCCAGCCGTCTTGTGGATTTCTGCAACGAGGGCAGGGTCGAGCTTCAGCTTGGCCGCAAGCGCTTCGAGGTAGGCCTGCTCGGCCGGCGTGTCGGCACTGATGGCTACAAGCGAGGCGGCATAGATTTCTGCCGCATGGGCAGGTGTATCGGCGCGGGCAACGACTGCGTTGATGTCGAGCGGGCTTGAAAGCTCGTCAAACACCCAGGCTTTTTCCTCGGCAGACAGGGACATGCTCTTGAGCCGCTCGAAGATGGCTTCTTTTTCCGTGGCATCGATGCGGCCATCGGCCTTGGCGGCTGCGATCATCGCGCGCACCAGCGTCTTGCCCAATTCTTCCTGGCCAGCCGTGTCGGACGGTGCGGGAATAAAGGCTTCCTCGGCGGGTGCCGGCGCGCCGCCGGACTGGTTCTGCTGGTGGTTCTGCCAGGCCTTGTAGGCAAGGCCACCGACGGCAGCGATTGCGCCGGCCTTGACGGCATTGCCGAGCAACTTGCCCGGCTTGCCGCCGGAAAGCAGCATGCCCGCCGCCAGACCGGCGGCGCCGCTCATTGCGGTCCGCTGCGCGTTCTGGTCTGTCTGCAGGGTTTTGAGGATCTGGTCGATATTGAACATTTTGGCTCCCTTGGCTTTTGCCGGAAGATGGTGATGGAATGAGCCGTTCGCAACGGCCCGCACAAAAGAAAGACCCCGGGGGGAGCCGGGGTCTTCTTTCGGTCCTTGGAGGGAGGGGCCAAGGACGAGGGAGGCTATATTAGAGGCCCGGGGCAGCCGGATCAGCGACCGGGGCGGTTTCGGTGCCGGTAGCGGCCGGTGCATCAGCCGGAACCGGAGCCGTTTCAACGGCCGGAGCCTCGGTCATCGGGGCGGCTTCAGGAGCCACGGGAGCCGGGGTTTCGGTCATCGGGGCCGGAGCCAAAGCCGGGTCGGTCATCGGATCGGTCACCACGGGGGCGCCGTTCACATCAACGCTCGTCGTCGGGCCGGAATTGGCCGAGAAAACGAGGTAGCCGATTGCCAGCAGAGCAAGAGCGACGATGATGCCGACGAACCAGCCGGTACCATTGCTCTCACGGGTGTAGACGGTACGGTTGCCGTCCTGGGTGTAAACAGTATCGCGTTCGGGGGTAGCCATCTTGCGCTCCTTTGTTTCAACGCTGGCTAAAAAACGCACCTCCCAAAGAAAATGTTCCCGAGAATGTGAAGCAAGGGCGCAAATGTGATTTTGCGGTCTTTTTCTTTTATTTGCCAGTGATTTGGCTGCGCCCGCGTGCGCCGATCCACGCTGCCGGATTGCGGCTTTTTCAAGGAATTTTGCTTGTGGCGGCTTAAAACAAAAGGCCGGGCATCAAGCCCGGCCTCGAATTGCGATTGCCGCTTCTTTATCGGCTGGCGACGGTGATCAGCGGCGTGATGCGGCGGATGGTGACGCGACGGTTCTCGCGTTCCGCAGCTTCGGTGCGGATCTTGAGATAGCGCTCACCATAACCCTGGGTGGCCAGGTTCTCCGGCGGCACGCCGTAGAAGTCGGTCAGCACACGGGCCACGGTTGCGGCACGATTGTCCGAAAGACGCAGGTTGGAAATGTCCGAACCCACAGCGTCCGTGTGACCCTCGATCAGGAAGGTCTCGTTTGGATTGCGCTGCAACAGGGCCAGCATGGCATTGGCAACGCCCGAAAGGGCGCGGACCTGATCGCGGGCAATGGTGGCCGCGCCGGTATCGAAGGTGAGGTTACCCACTTCGAGCTTGCGGACGCTGTCGCGCAGGCGGGCCGAGCGCTTCACTTCGTCGATGGAATAGATGCGGGCCACCTGCTCAACCGGCGGCTGAGCGAAGAAGACTTCCAGTTCCCGTTCGTCGGCATAGCGGGCATCCAGCACATAGTCGCGTACCGGAATGTTCAGGCGCAGCGGCGGCAGGTCGCGGCCCGGATCATACCAGGTGTCGAGCTGGTTGCCGTAACGGTCGTCGAAATAGGCCAGGACATATTCCTGCCCGTCCGGCGTAATCCGCGAGCGGCGCAGAACGTCGCCATTACGATTACGGACGGTGACGATCTGGGTGCCATCGGGGCGGGTGATCACTTCACGAACACGGCCATTGGCGAGGTTCTCGTAGTAAATCTCGTCAGTCTGCGGGTTGTAGAAGCGGTCCGTGTCCGCGCCAATGGAATTGACCACCAATTGGGTACCGATCTGCAGGATCACCTGGGCAATCGCGTCGCCCGTGCTGGACTGCTGGATCACCGGCGCCTCGACAATAGTCACATTGTTCTGCTGGCCGATATTGTTCTGCGTCACATTGGTCGAGTTATCGATATTGGTCGAATTGTCGACAGAGACATTGTTGGTGATGTTGGTGATGTAGTTGTTCACGACGGTCTGGTTGACCGTAGTGTTCTCGGTCGCCTGGATCACCGTGCCCTCTTCGGCCGTCACGGCAGCGATCGGTTCGGCCGCGAAGGTGCGAATGGCTTCAGACTGGGCTTCCTCGTCATTGGCAGGGGGCGGCGCGACCGGCTCGGTCTCCATCTGTTCGATGGTTACCTCGGCGTCGGCATCGGTCTCGGCGCCGCTTTCCACGGCGAAGTCGATGTCCTTGGCACTGTCTAGGACAGGAGCGATCTGTTCGATGGTCACGCCTTCCGGCAGGTCGACCACAGGTTCGGCCAGCTCGCCGTCTGTCGTCGTTTCTTCAAGCGGAGCAAGCTGCTCGGCCACCGGCTCTTCAACCGCTGGCTCTTCGGCGGGTGCAGCGGGCTGCTCAAGGGCTGGAACGACCGGCAATTCGAGACCGAACTGGGCCAGACAGGCGGTGACATCGGGCTGGCCGGCTTCAACGCAGAGGGCCTCGATTTCGGCGCGGGCCGCGTCAATACGAGCCTGCGCTGCGGCGGCATCGCCCCCGGACAGCAGATCGGCAACGGCGTCTTCATAGACCGCCACCTGATCGGCCAGCAAAGTGGCATAGTCGGCTGCCGGCGCAACGGGCTGTTCGACCACAGGCTCCTCGGCAACCGGCTCCTCGACCACTGGCGCAGGTTCTTCTACGGCAGGCTCGGGTGCAGGCTCTTCCATCACGGGCTCAGGGGCCGGCTGCTCAACTACCGGTTCGGGCTCCGGTTCAGGAGCGGGCTGTTCAACGACGGGAGCGGGCGCAGGCTCCGGTTCCGGCTGAGGCTCGGGAGCCGGTTCAGGCTGGGGCGCAGGCTCTTCGATAACCGGTTCCGGTTCTGGCTGTGGCTCGGGCTCAACCTGCGTCGCAGGTGCGGGAGCAGACAAGGCATCCAGAGCAGCAATACATTCGGCGACGCTGGAATAGCCGCCGACGATGCACAGTTCGGTCAGTTCGGCCTGCGCTGCCTCGAGCGCTGCGGCATCACCTGAGGCCTGAGCGTCGATATAGGCGCGATAAGCCGATTGCAGCTCGGCGTCCTGAGCCATTGCTGAGAGCGGCGCAAAGGCCATGAAGCCAATGCTGGTTCCGGCGAGCAGCCAGGTCTTGAAGCGCATGTTTCTATTTCCTTTGTGTTTGGCACACTTCTGCCGAGCATCATGGGTGTTTCCTGAACCCACCCTGAATGGGCGAAGCCGCGTGCGAAAACGGCCTTTGTGCCCCGCAGAGCCCGAACGCCGGGCTTTCCGCATGGTTCCCTCATATTTGTCGAGGCGAAATGGCCAAGGTATTGAGGCGGCAATTGGGCAATGGACGGATCGCGCCGAGACCGGCTCCCACTCCTGCCGGCAAACATGGTAGTGCCTAGACATGCAGCAGGCTATCGACAGCATCGTCGTTCAGACACGGGGACAGGGCCTTCGGGAGATCACCCGTGAGTTGCGGGCTTTCGTCGCCCAGTCGGGGATATCCACCGGCCTTGTGACCGCCTATGTCCGGCACACATCCTGTTCGCTGCTGATTCAGGAAAATGCCGACCCTGACGTGCAAACCGACCTCCTCGGGTTTTTCCGGCGTCTCGTGCCCGAGGGCATGGACTGGCTGGTGCATACGACCGAAGGTCCCGATGACATGCCGGCCCATATCAAGGCGGCCCTGACCCAGACCTCCATCGGGATACCGGTCAGCGGGGGCAGGCCGGTTCTGGGCACATGGCAGGGGCTGTACCTGTTCGAGCATCGGCGCAGGCCACATCAGCGCGAGATTGCGCTGCACATCATCGGAGACTGACTATGGATTGGGGACTGATCGCCAGCTATTGGCCGTTCATGCTGGCCATGGGGCTCACCGGTATCCTCTCCGGGGTAGCTGCCGGCCTTCTGGGTATAGGTGGCGGGGCCGTGATCGTGCCGGCGCTGGCCAACAGCCTGCTGCTGATGGGTTATGACCCTTCCGTGGTCCAGCATGTGGCGGTGGGCACTTCTCTGGCCATCATCATCCCCACCGGCATCATGAGTGCCCGGGCCCATCACAAGCGCGGCGCGCTGGATGTAAGCGTGCTGAAACTGTGGGTGCCATTCATTGTTGCGGGCACCTTTATCGGCGGCCTGATGGCAGGATGGTTCTCGGGCAACCTGCTGCGTGTGGTCTTCGCCGTATTGGCCTTTGTCATTGCGGCCAATATCATCTTCTCGTTCCAGACACGGCTCATGGGCCATCTCAAAGATGCCGCCTGGGTCCACAGACTGTCGGCGTTCATCGTGGGTTATCTGTCGTCACTGATGGGTATTGGCGGTGGATCGCTGACCGTGCCGACGCTGGTGGCGTTCGGGCGGACCATGCACAATGCAGTCGGCACATCGGCGGCAATCGGGGTGGCCATCGCCATTTCCGGCACGGCGGGGTTCCTGATTTCGGGCTGGGGTGTCGAAGACCTGCCGCCCGCCAGCATCGGGTTCATCAACATTCCGGCTTTAGTATTGGTGGGTGTCCTTGCCGCCATTTTTGCGCCCGCAGGGGCCGCGCTGGCGCACCGGCTGGATCAGAAAACGCTGAAATACGTCTTCGCGGCCTTCCTGACGGCCGTCGGGATCAACATGCTGTGGACTGTGCTTGCGGGGTTATGAGGACCTGGCTCGCGCGCTCGGCCTCTCAGGCTTAGCCGGTGATTTGAAGGGTTGGTGGGGACGGAGTTGACTACGGTGGAACCGTCCCCACCGCCCAAGCCCCCTGCATGAGGGGATCCGGGAACATGATGGCGGAGCGAGGACTCGGCCCGCCATCGATGTAACAACGCTCGTTTGGCCGGTCAGGTTTGGCCAAAACATGGCGATGTGTGTCATCAGTTGTGGATTAGTCGGCTGTGTTGTCCAAATCCCACGCGACATCGACGGTGATGGCGAAGGTCAGTTCGCCCGCTTCCACCGGCACGTCAGCGCTCGATTGTATCTCAGCGCGTGCATACATGGCGTAGGGCTGTGGGCTGCCATAGTTCTGGGTTTCATTGATGGATTCGAGACTGCCAAGGCTAGCGCCCGCCACATCGGCATAGAGCTCGGCCTTGGCGCGGGCATCGGCAAAGGCGGCTTTGCGGGCCTCGTTGAGCAGTTCCGAAGGATCGGCAACCGAGAAGCTGACGCCGTTGACCGTATTGGCGCCCACCGTCACCGATTGGTCCAGAATGGAGCCGAGATCTGCCAGGTCACGCACCACCACGGTCACCGAATTGGCGACCTGATAGCCATTGATGCGCGGGGGCAGCGAATAACCAAGCTCGTCGCGCGCGTCGGAATAGACATAGTTTGGATTGACCGAGAAGCCCGATGTCTGGATATCACGGGCTTCGATGCCGGCGTCCTTGAGGGCGGCGAGCAATTCGCTCATGGCGGCGGTATTGGCATCCAGCGCTTCGCGTGCGGTCGCGCCCTGGGTTGTCACACCGGACATGATGGTTGCCATATCGGGCGATGCGCGCACTTCGCCACGGCCTTGAATGGTAATTTCCCCTGCATAGGCAGGCAGGGCAGTGGCGAGCAGAGCGAGGGGGGCAAGAGCGGCGAGGACGCGCATGAAAGACTCCTAATCAAGTGTCGGTCTCGGGGGGAGGTGTCCCGAGTTATTGCGGTCTTATTGCGGCATTGATGAACCGGACTTGAACGGGCCGTGCTATCGTTGGGCAAAGGATGGAAACGCCAATGTGGGAAACCGCCAGCTATGTCGTCACGGTGATTGGCCTGCCCATGGCCATTGCCTTCTATATTCTCGACAGGTTCAAGCAGCGAGCCCAGGAGGAGGAGGAGACGTATCTGCATCTCTCGGATGAGTATGTCGCGTTCCTGAAGCTGGCGCTGGACAATGCCGATCTCCGTCTTCTCGATCCCGATCCCACGCCTGGTCTGGATGCCGAACAAAGGATGCGCAAATTTGCCTTGCTGGGCATTCTGATTTCCCTGTTCGAGCGCGCCTATATCCTGACCTATCGGGATGGCATGCGTGGCGGGGAACTGCGCCGCTGGCGGTCATGGGAAGACTGGATGGTGGAATGGTGCCGGCGTGAGGATTTCCGTATGGCCATGGCGGTTCATCTGCCGGGTGAAGACCCCGAATTTATCGCCTACCTGCAAAAGCTGGCTGCGGAAAATCCGGGTCAACCCAAAATCGGGCCCTCGACATAAAGTATGATTTATTGACGTTGCGGCTTGCCTTGGCGGGGTGCGTTACGTTAGTCACTGGCCCTGACATGTCCGGGGGTGAGTGATGAGCGCAGACCATATTCCAGATGGCCTTCTTCTGGGCCGGGCCCTGGTCCCTGGCCTTGACCATCCGCGTGTGGTCACCGTGCGGGATGGACGGGTGGTGGATATCACCGCGCGGGGTCTGGCGAGCGTTCGTGATATTGCTGAAAGCGGGCGGGCCGCGGAGCATGTGCGCAATGCGCCCGGGCAGGATATCGGTGCTGTAGCGGCGATCGTCGAAAATTCTCTGTGGGGCAAGCAGCGAGCCGATCTGCCGCGATTGCTGGCTCCGATCGATCTGCAGGCCATCAAGGCATCGGGCGTAACCTTTGTGGTTTCCCTGCTTGAGCGGGTCATCGAGGAGCAGGCGCGTGGCGACAAGTCGCGCGCCGACGCATTGCGTTCAGAAATTTTCGATCTGATCGGGGCCGATCTCTCGCAGCTCGTGCCGGGCTCTGATGCGGCGATGAAGATCAAGGCAGCGCTGATCGAAAAGGGTGTGTGGAGCCAGTATCTCGAGGTGGGCATCGGCCCGGATGCGGAAATCTTTACCAAGGGCCAGCCGATGAGCGCCGTCGGCTATGGCGCCGATGTCGGATTGCACCCGATTTCGACCTGGAACAATCCCGAACCGGAAGTGGCACTGCTGGTGACCAGCAAGGGCGAGATCATTGGTGCCACACTGGGCAATGACGTCAACCTGCGCGACGTGGAGGGCCGTTCTGCGCTGCTGCTGGGCAAAGCGAAGGACAATAATGCGTCGGCCTCGCTGGGCCCGTTTGTCAGACTTTTCGACGGTGAATTCACATTGGAAACCGTCAAGCAATCGGAGATCGGTCTGCGCGTGGAGGGCGAGGACGGCTTTGTGCTCGAAGGCCGCTCCAACATGGCGGAAATTTCCAGAACGCCGGAATCGCTGGTGGCGGCGACCATTGGCGCACATCATCAATATCCCGATGGACTGGTGCTGTATCTTGGCACCATGTTCGCGCCTGTGCAGGACCGCGACGGGGCGGGCAAGGGGTTTACCCATAAACTCGGCGATGTCGTCTCCATTTCGACACCCAGTCTGGGTACGCTCACCAATCGCGTGAATCTATCGACCAAATGTGCGCCCTGGACCTATGGGGCAAGCCATCTGCTGCGTGATCTTGCGCGCGCCAACCTCCTCTGATTTCAGCGTTTCCTCCTGACGCGCTTTACCGAAAGGCACCGATATGACCGAATTGCACAAGAACCTGATCGATGGGGAATGGGTTGGCTCGGATGGGGTCGAAAACATCAATCCGTCCAATATCAGTGAAGTCGTTGGCGTCTATGCGCGCGCCAGCGCCGAAGAAACCAAGCAGGCCATCGCCGCAGCCAAGGCCGCTTTCCCGGCCTGGTCGCGTTCCGGCATCCTTGAGCGTAATGCCATCCTCTCCAAGACAGCCCAGGAAATCCTTGCCCGCAAGCAGGAACTGGGCGAGCTGCTGAGCCGCGAAGAGGGCAAGACGCTTGCCGAGGGTATCGGTGAAGTCACTCGCGCCGCCCAGATTTTTGACTTTTTCGCTGGCGAAGTGCTGCGCTTGACCGGTGAAGTGCTGCCATCTGTTCGTCCCGGTGTCGGCGTTGAAATCACCCGTGAGCCGGTGGGCGTCATCGGCATCATTACGCCGTGGAATTTCCCCATTGCCATTCCGGCCTGGAAGATTGCTCCGGCCTTGGCTTATGGCAACTCCGTGGTGATCAAGCCGGCTGACCTGGTGCCAGGATCAACCTGGGCGATTGTCGATATTCTGGTGCGGGCTGGCCTGCCCAAGGGCGTGCTCAACCTGGTCATGGGCAAGGGTTCGGTGGTCGGCCAGACTATGCTCGACAGCCCTGATATTGCAGCAGTTTCCTTCACCGGTTCGGTCGGCACCGGCAAGCGTGTGGCCGAGGCGTCGATCAAGGTTGGCCGCAAGTTCCAACTGGAAATGGGCGGCAAGAACCCGACCATTGTGCTCGATGATGCCGACCTCAAGGTCGCGGTGGAAAGCGTTGCCCAGTCTGCATTTTTCTCGACGGGCCAGCGTTGTACGGCGTCGAGCCGGGTGATTGTCACAGAAGGCATTCATGACGCGTTCGTGGATGCGCTGTGTGAGCGGACAAAGAACCTGCGCGTTGGCGATGCCCTTGATAAGAATACGGAAATTGGTCCGGTTGTCGATCCGGGTCAGCTCAAGCAGGACATGGACTATATCGAGATCGGTCGCGGTGAAGGCGCTGAGCTGCGCGCGGGCGGCAATCGCGTCAATGCGCCGACCGAGGGGTATTTCCTCCAGCCAGCCCTGTTTACCGGCGCGACCAACCAGATGCGGATTGCCCGCGAGGAAATCTTCGGGCCGGTCGCCGCGGTGATCAAGGTCAAGGATTACGAGGAAGCGCTGGCGACGGCGAACGATACCGAGTTTGGCCTAAGTGCCGGTATTGTCACGACTTCTCTGAAATATGCGACGCATTTCAAGCGCAATTCGGAAGCCGGGATGGTGATGGTGAACGTGCCGACGGCAGGTGTGGATTTCCACGTACCGTTTGGTGGTCGCAAGGGGTCGAGCTATGGTCCGCGCGAACAGGGCAAGTATGCGGCAGAGTTCTTCACCATCGTGAAGACGGCTTATACCGCAGCCGGCTAAGGCGTTCTGCAAGTGTTATCACGGGGCCCGCGGGGGCCCCGTTTTCGTTAGCAGGCTGTTCACTTCGAGCGTTGCGTTAGCGCTACTCCGGACAAGATGAGGGCAACGCCAAGGGCGCTGGCCCAGAACGTCATCGGCGCGCCGCGCACAAGGTCGAAAATCACGCCCGAAACCATCTGCCCGCCGATGACGAGCAGGGCGGAATTGACCGCGCCGATCCGAGGTATGAGCCAGGAGCCAACGGTGACGAAAACCACCCCCAATGGACCACCGAGATAAACCCACCATGGTGCGTCCGCCGCGCCCGGCAGGATCAGGTTGCCGAGCACGAGACCCAGAATGGTCAGGAAGACGAAGCCGACAATGTGATTGAAGAATGAGGCAATGAGCGGGGTGGTCGACATGGCCAGCCGGCCATTGAGTTGACGGCTGAGGCCGACCAGCACGCCGGCGATGATGGCATAGGCGATAAAGAGGAGCAAGTCTCAGGTCCCCATGCCGATGAAGATGATGAGCAGGCTGCCGGCGGTGATCAGTGCGGCGGCTGCGGCATCGCGCAGGGTGAGGCGGCGCCTGGGGAGGCCGAACAGGCCCCATTGATCGGCGGCAAGGCTGAACGCGACCTGACCGGCCAGGCCGAGGGCCAGGGTGCCGGCAAGGGCGAGCGGCGTATTGACCGTGGTGGAGGTCAGCATGACGGTCGCTGCGCCGGAAATGCCGCCGAGATAGGCCCAGAGTGGCGCCCTGTTGCGGATGGCGGTGACGGCCGGCCTGTTGCGGAACCAGAGCAGGCCCAGCACGATGATGGACGCGACGGTGCCGGTGCCATGGGCCAGCCATGACGAATAGAGCGCGCCGCCAAAGCGGGCGGCTTCGGCATTGATGAAAACGGCGAAGGTAAGCAGACAGCCGGAGGCAAAAGCGGCGATCAGATGCAGCGGCCTGGGGCGCTGCTGAGAAGAAGTGAGCATGGAAATCGACTCGGACGGCAATTTTTTGGCAAATTAGCATGGTTTTCCTGACCATTGGCCGGGGGCGCGCCGGCCCGGCTAATATTTTGCCGTCAGGCCGACGGTGCCGGAAAGGATGTAACTACCCTGGCCATTGTCGAGGCTCGTGCTGATGCGGCCTTGGCCATGCAGGGCATATCTGGCATCGCCCCAGCTATAGGTGCCGCCAATGCCGAGCCCGCCCCGGATATTGCTCTGCGTGCTTGTGAGCGAGACCCCGGACAGCTCGATGGTGGTTGACGGCAGAGCGCTATAATACAAATCGGCGATGGAATAGATGTGCAGGCGGCTGGTCTGGTTTTGCCGGTCCTGCCACTCGGTTTCATAGTCGGCCGAGATTCCGACACGCAGGGTCAGGTCGCGGCCGTCGATGCGGCCGATGCTGGCGCCGAAGACGTCGGTGAATGGATCCGTATTCATGCCCGAATAGGTGATCTGGGCCTGGGGCGTCACCGACCAGTTTGCATCAAGCGCAATCCTGTGCCCGGCTTCAAGGCCCATTGCATAGCCGAGAGCGCCCGCACCCGACGCAAGAGTGGTTTGAGCAGTCGCTGATCGCAAGGTGCTGTCATACCAGGTCAAGCTCCCCTGAAGGTCGGCGTAGGAGCCCTGTGATCCATACCAGGTAAGGGTTCCGCCGAGCCCATACCCGCTGGAGCTGATGTCGCCCGCGCCATGGGGAGAGCTGACTATGCCTGTCGCATTGCCATAGCGAGCGTAAAGGGCGCCGATCAGGTCGCCCTGCGCGCCGTTATGGAGCGTTCTGTCGATGCCCGCCTGAACCTGCCAGGTATCAAAGCTGTATGTTCCACTTGTAGAGGTCTGGGGACTGGACCTGCCCGTACTGCCCGCCATCCGGCCCCAAGCATTTCCACCGCCCCTGGATGTCGCGGCGGGGCCAAGGGTCCAGTTCCGATTGCCAATGCGTTGCTGCAGGGTTTCGAGTTCGTTGAGGCGCAGCAGGACAGGAGCATAGGACTCGTAAACCGGCGCGCCCGCCTGATAGAGCGGCGTGGCGTTTATCAGGGATGAGCGCAGGTACCAGTGGCCATCCGCTGGCGTTGATGTGCCGCCCTGATAGAGCCGATAGGCATAGGCGCCGCCGACAACGGCCTGATCGCCTTCAAAGACATAATTGCCCAGCAGCGAGAATGTGCCATCGGCGAGGCCACCGATCTGGACTATGCGTATCCCTTCATTCGTCTGCGCACCTGTGCCACCGACATTGATGACGCGCAGATTGGTATTGCCTGACGAATTGCCATTGATGATCAGGCGGTCGGTCGCGGAGGTGTCATCGCCGAGTTCGGTTTCGATTTCGAGCGTGCCGCCTGCGCCGATATAGTCCCCGGCAATGGTCAGCGTGCCGATGGAATTGCCGGGTGCAATGGTGCCGCCGACTTGGTTGGTGGTGGTGCCCACCTGACCGATGCCCTGCAGGCGACCGCCGACCACCTCCATTGTGCCGCCCAAAGTGTCGTTGACCGAGAGGATGCCGTCGGTGACGCGGGAGGCGCCAAGCAGGGTGGCATTGTTCTGCGTGAGAATGGTGTGGCCGGAGCCGATTTGGTGGACGCCGCCGGTGCCCGATATGCTGCCAGTGAAGGTGACGAGGTCGGATCGGTCGAAAGCGAGAATGCCGTCATTGGCGACATTGCCGAGGATTGAGCCGGTGGTGCCGCCATCGCCAAGGCGGAGGGTCCCGGCTTCGATGACAGTGCCGCCCCCATAATTATTGGCGCCAGTGAGAGTGAGGGTGCCGGCGCCCTGTTTTGTAAGAGCCCCGGCGCCAGTGAGTACCGGCGCGATGCCGATATCGTGGTTGTTGGTATCGAAATAGCCGCCATTGGTGTCAAGAACGACCTGCTGACTGCCATAGACTGAGAAGAAGTTCGAATTGCTGTCCGACGCCCGCACCACGCCGCCATCAAGGATCAGTTCGGCCGTGCCGAAGGCGCCACGGAAGCCGCTGGTTTCGATGACGCCGCGGGCGCCGGGTGTGCCCAGCACGTTGAGCGTGCCTCTTGCTACGGCGCTGCCTGAGCCGAGATAGATCGCGCCACTGGAGGAAACCCGGCCGCCGTCTTCGATGGTCATGACGCCAATACCGTTATTGCCAAGCGTTAGATTCGAGTCCGTCATCTGCCAGTGTGAATCCTCACCGCTGACCGTCACGTTGCCGGAACTGCCTGCCTCTGCGCCGACATAGCCCTGATTGCTGGTGATCGTCGCGCCGCTCTCGACGCGCAGGACGCCGGTTCCCGAAAGGCCGATGACAAGCTGGTCGTCAACCTCCAGATGCGCACGATCGCTGAGGGTCGCGGTGCCGAGCGCCTCCTCGCCGATTATGGCAATAGAGGCTTCGGCTGTTGCGCCGTTCGAGAGAATGAGTTCGCCCGTATTGGTCCGCCCCACATTCAGCCAGCCTGCCACATCGACATGGCCACCATTGGTTGCAGTGAGCTTGCCCTGTCCCTGGTCCCCGATATTGAGATCGAACTGCAAGGCCAGTGTCGAGGCGTTGGTGCCATCGGTCCCCATGATCATGACTTCGCCAGTGCTGCCCGGACTGGCACCGACAAAGGCTGACTCGCCGGTGACATGGCCGCCATTTTCGATCGTGAGCGTGCCGGCGCCGAACTGGCCGACGACCACGTCCTGCGTAAGCTCCCAAAGGGAGTCTTCGCCGGAAACGGTGACCGAGCCCACGCTATCGATGTCTCTGCCGATAAAGCCCCGCTCGCTGGTGACAAGGCCGCCGTCCTCGATGCGAAGGGTGCCATTGCCAAGATCGCCGACGACCAGATCCTCCACAACGGCCCAGTGAGAGGCCTGACCGTTTCCATCCCTGCCTGAGACGGTCACGATGCCTATGCCAGTCAATTCGGAACCGACAAAACCGGTTTGGCTGTTGGCGCGGCCGCCGTCCAGGACGGTCATGGTTCCTGTCCCGGACTGGCCCACGATCAGGTCAGTACTGTTCCAGAGCGCGCTTTCGCCGGAGATATCGAGTGTTCCGGTGCTGCCGAGCTGAACCCCCACAAGACCGCGAAGGGCAATGACCTGGCCACCGACTTCGATGTTCAGGGTTCCCGCGCCTTCATGCCCAATGGCCAGGTCGGCCAGATTGGTCCAGATCGCGTTGGGATCTGAGACGGTGACGGTGCCAACACCTGTGGCTTGATGTCCGATCGAGCCACCGTCATTGGTGACGCTTTCGCCGCCATTGATCGTCATCGATCCCACGCCGGCGACACCGATTTGCAAATGGGTCGTCGCGTCTATCGCGCCGGCATTTGCAGGATTGGTATCACCCAGGAGAGTCTGTGCCGCAGTTTGCGGCGTGGCGGCAAGCAGCAGTGCCAGAGGCGCTGCCGAGAGCAAAATCTGGTGGAGGGGCAGGCAATAGTTTCGGGGCAGGCTGAGACTATTGGGCATATCGATTTCAAATTACCGAAGCATCGGCAATTGTGAGGTCGTTATGCTTAATGGAACTCTAATATTGGCGCTGATGCGGCTATGCGGTTTGCGCGAACCTCTCGTCAAAGGCATAGCCGGCGCCGCGGACGGTGCGGATGGGGTCGGATTCCCTGCCGCGATTGATGGCGCGGCGCAGGCGGCCGATATGGACGTCGACAGTGCGCTCGTCGACATAGACGTCGTTGCCCCAGACGCCATCGAGAAGCTGTTCGCGCGAATAGACGCGGCCGGGATGGCGCATGAGATATTCGAGCAGGCGGTATTCGGTTGGGCCGAGATGGATATCGCGGGCGGCGCGGCGGACGCGATGGGTGGTGCGGTCGAGTTCGAGGTCGCCGACCTTGAGAGCAGCCGTCACCAGATTGGGATTGGCGCGGCGCAGCAGGGACTGGATGCGGGCGATGAGTTCGGGCACCGAGAAGGGCTTGACGATATAATCGTCGGCCCCGGTGGTGAGGCCGCGCACACGCTCTTCTTCTTCGCCGCGCGCCGTCAGCATGATGATCGGGACGCGGCTGGTTTCTTCGCGGGCCCGCAGGCGGCGGCACAGCTCGATGCCGGAAATCTCGGGCAGCATCCAGTCGAGCAGTATCAGATCGGGCAGCTTTTCCTGAATGGCCTGCTGGGCCTCGTCGCCAGTTTCGGCGGTGACCACGCGGAAACCCTCGGCTTCGAGATTATAGCGCAAAAGGATGGCGATGTCGGCTTCGTCTTCGACGATGAGAATGGTCGCGGGCATATGGACGTGCTCCGTCGTTCGGCGCGGAGGCCGATGGTTGTTTCTTGTTCCCCTCCCCCTTGAGGGGAGGGGTTAGGGGTGGGGGTTCAGGCCTGTCCATAATCCCAAAGGATATGGGAGTTCGCTGAACCTGCAGAACCCCCACCCCGGCCCTCCCCTCAAGGGGGAGGGTGCCCAAGAGCCGAAAGTTCTGCGTCCCGCAGACCGCTCGCTACGCCTTGATCTGCTGGCGCTGCAATTGCTGTTCTTCGGCGGTCAGCTGCTTGCCGGTGGCCAGGTAATAGGCGCGCTCGGCGATGTTGGTGGCGTGGTCGCCGATGCGTTCGAGGTTCTTGGCGCAGAACAGCAGATGGGTGCAGGTGGTGATGTTGCGCGGATCCTCGAGCATGTAGGTCAGAAGTTCGCGGAACAGCGAGGTGTGCATCGCATCCACCTCGTCGTCGCGGTTGCAGACCTCGATCGACGCCGCCGCTTCGCGGTTGGCATAGGCGTCGAGGCTGTCCTTGACCTGGCGCAGCACCAGGGCGGTCATGTTCTTGACGCCATTGTAGAAGGTGGGCTGCAGGTTGATGCCTTCGAGCTTCAAGGAGCGGCGGGCCAGCTGCTTGGCCATGTCGCCGATGCGTTCGAGATCGTTGGCGACGTGGATGGCGGTGATGATCGAGCGCAGGTCGGACGCCATGGGCTGGCGGCGGGCGATCATGGAGACGGCCATGTCGTCAATTCTGCGCTGCATGTCGTCGATGCGCTGATCGGCGATGATGGTGACATCGGCCAGTTCGCGGTCGAGCTTGAGCAGCGAGCGGGTGCCGTTTTCGATGGCGACCTCGACCTGGCCGCCCATTTCGGCAATGGCCTGGGCGAGCGCAGCAAGCTCTTCATTGTAGGAAGTAACAATATGTTCGGCGCCGGTATTTGGCATGGTGTGTCTCCGGTTCCCGATCAGCCGATGCGGCCCATGATGTAGTCCTGGGTCTGCTTGTTCACCGGGTTGGTGAAGATTTCCTCGGTGTCGCCCTTTTCGATGAGGTTGCCGAGGTGGAAGAAGGCGGTCTTCTGGCTGACGCGCGCTGCCTGCTGCATCGAATGGGTGACGATGACGATGGTGTAATTGCTGCGCAGCTCGTCGATCAGCTCTTCGATGATCGCGGTGGCAATCGGGTCGAGGGCCGAGCAGGGTTCGTCCATGAGGATGACTTCGGGGCCGACGGCAATGGCGCGGGCAATGCAGAGGCGCTGCTGCTGGCCGCCGGACAGGCCGGTGCCGGGCTCGTTGAGGCGGTCCTTCACCTCTTCGAACAGGCCGGCCTTGCGGAGCGAGGAGGTGACGATTTCGTCGAGGTCGGTCTTGTTGCGGGCGAGGCCATGGATGCGGGGGCCATAGGCGACGTTGTCGTAGATGGACTTGGGGAAGGGGTTGGGCTTCTGGAACACCATGCCGACCCGGGCGCGCAGTTCGACGACGTCGAGATCGTTGGCGTAAATGTCCTGACCGTCCAGCTCGATCTTGCCGCCGACCTTGGCGCCTTCGATCGTGTCGTTCATGCGGTTTATGCAGCGCAGAAAGGTCGACTTGCCGCAGCCCGAGGGGCCGATAAAGGCGGTGACGGCGCGATCGGGGATATCGATCGAGATGCCGTGCAGGGCCTGCTTGGCGCCGTAATGCACGGTAACGTCGCGGGCGGTGAGGCGGATATTGGGCTCGATCATGTCCATGGGGTCCAGATTGGCGCTCAGGGCCTTGGTGGTCGTGGGCTTAACTTTACCAGCAAGCAAATCCATTTGAGGCTCCTTCGCAGATTGTAGTCCTGCGGACTTCTATCCGCTCGTTGTTTTTTGGCATGTCCTGGTCGAAAAACCGGCGACCACTTTTTCGGGACATGCCCCTAAGCGCGCTTTTCAAGGCGGGATCGCAGGAAGACTGCGATGGCGTTGAGGGTGATCATGAAGGCGAGCAGCACCATGATGGCAGCCGAGGTGCGCGCCTCGAAGAAATTGCGGTTTTCATTGCCCTGCCAGAGGAAGATCTGAACGGGGAGGGCGGTGGCCTGCTCCATGGGCGTGCCCGGCACGGAGGCCACGAAAGCATTCATGCCGATGAGCAGCAGCGGGGCGGTTTCACCCATGGCCTGCGCCACGCCGATAATGGTGGCGGTGAGGATGGACGGGAAGGTGACCGGCAGGACGTGGTGGAAGACCATCTGCGTCCTGGATGCACCCATGCCAAGGGCCGCCTGGCGCAGGGCGGGGGAGACGCCCTTGAGGGCGGCGCGGGTGGCGATGATGATTGTGGGCAGGGTCATCAGGGTCAGCACCAGGCCACCGGCCAGCGGGGCCGAGAGGGGCAAGCGGAACCAGTTGATGAAGACAGCGGCGCCGAGCAGGCCGAAGACGATGGAGGGGACTGCGGCGAGGTTATTGATGTTGACCTCGATGAGATCGGTCAGACGCGATTTGGGCGCAAACTCTTCGAGATAGATGGCGCTGCCAACCCCGAGCGGAACGGCGAGGGCGATCACGATCAGCATCATCCAGAACGTGCCCATGAGCGCACCGAGCAGACCGGCGGATGCCGGGGCCGAGCGCGAGTCCACATTGGTGAACAGCGACCAGGCAAAGCCCTGGGTGATGGTGCCGTTTTCCTCGAAAATGTCGATGAGGGCACGGGCGGGGGCAGACAGCTGCTGCTGGGCGTCGCCCAGATCGCGGTTGATATTGCCCTTGACCCAATTGTCGGTATTGGCCGAAGCCAGCAGGTCGACATAGGCGCTCTGGCCGAGCAGAGCGGGGTTCTCGACGAAGAGCTGGCGCACGCGGTGACGGGCATCGCTTTCGGCAATAGCCAGAATCTGACGGGCGTCGATTTCGAACCCGGCCGGTGCGGCATTGCGCAGGGCAGCTTCGATGACATTGTTCCAGTTGAGCATGGCCACCTGGCGTTCCCAGCCGAGGCGGGCGGAACGGAAGTCGGCGTCTGACTGGCCGGCGGCGCGGACAGGCGCCGGATCGATATTGAGCAGTTCCGGATCGAACGTGACTTCAAGGTGCAGATTGGACTGGGTGAAGGCGGGGATGCCTTTGCGCAGGATGTCCGAAAACAGCAGGGACACAAAGCCCAGCGCAAGGCAGATGGCGATGATGCCGGACAGGCGGAACAGCCGTTCGCCCATATGGCGGCGGGCCAGACCGGCGCGGACGAGCTTGCGGCGGGCGGCAGCGGAAGCGAGCGTGGTGTCGGTCATTATTCGTACTGCTCCCGGAAGCGGCGGACAATGTAGAGGGCGACGATATTGAGGCAGAGCGTCATGACGAAGAGCGTCAGACCCAAGGCAAAGGCGACCAGCGATTGCGGGCCGGTGAAGTCGGTGTCGCCGGTCAGCTGGTTGACGATGGAGACAGTGATGGTGGAGACCGGCTCCAGTGGGTTGCCGCGGAGGATCGGGGCATTACCAGCGGCCAGCACCACGATCATGGTTTCGCCAATGGCACGGCTGAAGGCCAGGAGGAATGCGCCGACAATGCCCGGAAGCGCCGCAGGAAGCAGGACATTGCGGATGGTTTCGGATTGGGTTGCGCCCAGACCATAAGCGCCATCGCGCAGGCTGCGCGGGACCTGGTTGAGAATGTCGTCGGACAGCGAGGAGATAAAGGGAATGATCATCACGCCCATGACGACGCCGGCGGTGAGCGCCGAGGTGGCGCTGACATTGAGGCCGATGGCATTGCCGAGGTCGCGCAGGAATGGACCGGCCGTGACCAGCGCGAAGAAGCCATAGACGATGGTGGGGATGCCAGCCAGGATCTCGATGATGGGCTTCACCACCTTGCGCACATTGGCATGGGCATACTGGTTGAGATAGATCGCGGTCATCAGCCCGATCGGCACGGAGATCATCATGGCGATGGTGGAGATCATCAGCGTGCCGGTCAGCAGGGGCAGGATGCCATAATGGCCGGCATCGCCTGTGCCCGTGGAGCTGAAGCGCGGCGCCCAGACTGTTCCAAAAAAGAAGTCAAGCGGGTTGATATAGGTGAAGAAGCGGAAGGCTTCGGTGACCAGCGAGGCGACGATGCCGATCGTGGTCAGGATGGCGACAGCGGAACAGGCGATCAGCAGCAGCGCGATGACGCGCTCGACTTCGTTGCGGGCACGCAGGCGCGGGCTGATGCGGCGCTGGGCGAAGGTGAGGCCCAGAATGCCGAGACCTGCCGCAGCGGCAATCATGATGAGGAAGGACAGGAGCTGGAAGCGGGCGAGATTTTCGCCGGCGGCCTGTTCAAAGGGACGCAGCTCGCCGGTGACACCGAAGCCGGAGGCCAGGTCGCGGATGCGCTGAATCTGCTGGTTGAGGCCGGTCTGATCGAGACTCTGCAGCACATCAGCCGGGATCTGCGAGACGGTGTACCAATGGGTAACGCCCGGAGAGAAAAACGCCCAGATGGCCAGTACCAGAACGGCGGGGATCAAGGTCCAAAGGGCCACAAGCGTCCCGTGATACTGACCGCGGGAGTGGACGCGGATGCCTTGCGGCGTGACTAGGGCGCGGCTCTTGGACCATCCCAATTGGTAAGCAAGACCCAGCAGGACCAAAAGCAGGCCTGCGACGATGAAGGTGTTCACTTGTCAGGCTTCCTCAATTGGCCCCGGGTGCGGAAACGGGCCGCCGGATTGTCCGGCGACCCGTTGGTGTTGATTACTGCTGGAAGGCAGCGAGCACTTCGGCAGTCTTTTCTGCCGGCTGCGGGATCAGGCCGGCAGATTCGAGAATGCCGCCATTGCCCGAAACGCCCTCGGAGAGGAAGTATTCGGTGAATTCAACCAGGCCGGGGATGGTGCCGATATGCTGGCCCTTGACGTAGAAGAACAGCGGGCGGCTGACCGGATATTCGCCAGCGGCGACCGTTTCCAGCGACGGCGTCACGCCATCCATGGTCGCAACCTTGAGGGTGTCGCGGTTCTGGTCGTAGAAGGACAGGCCGAAGACACCCACAGTGTTGGCGTCGGCGGTCAGGCGGGCGAGGGTCTCGGTGTAGTCGCCAGCGATTTCGACAACCACGTCCTGACGGAGCGTGAGGCAAGCATCTTCGGCAGCGCCTTCGGGCAGTTCGGCGGCTTCACAGCCGGGGTGCAGGACGCGCTCTTCGAACACTTCGCGGGTGCCGTGGTTCGATGCCGGGATGGCCAGTGCGATCTGCTGGTTCGGCAGCGAGGCATCAACCTGGTCCCAGGTGGTGTAGGGATTGTCGACCATTTCGCCATCGACCGGGACCTGAGCGGCAATTGCCTTGAACACCTGAATCGGGGTCAGGGCAAAATCGGGGCCATTGGCCGAGGAGGCGAAGACGATGCCGTCGAAGCCGAACTGGATTTCGCGGATGTCGGTGACGCCGGCAGCGGTGCAGGCTTCGCGTTCGCTGTCGCGCATGGCGCGGGAGGCATTGGCGATGTCGATGGTGTTCTCACCAACGCCTTCACAGAACTGGCGGAAGCCGCCGCCCGTGCCGCCCGAACCCACGACCGGGGTGTTGAACTCAGGGAAGACGGCGCCAAATTCTTCAGCGACGATGGAGGAGAAGGGCAGGACCGTGGAGGAGCCGGCGATCTGGATGGTGTCGCGCGACTGGGCGAAAGCAGGGGCAGTGCCGAAGGCGGCAAGCGCGATGACAGCGGCGCTGGCGTAAAGTGCGGTCTTCATGGGGAGTTCCCTTTCGGAATTCATTGCAAACATGGCCAGCCATTTCTTGGGGCCGCCCTGTGACGCGGCAGACCATAGGAGTGCGTGGCGACAGTTTTATTGCAGTTGCATGACTGGTTTGTGACAGTGCAACATATTGATTTTCAACATGATTGTACGGAACAACAGCAGTCCCTGCGGCTTTGTGACATTAGAAATTGTGACTCGCGCCGGGTCTTTGCGAAGCCGGCCCGCTGCCCAGGGCGGCGATGCCGCGGCTTCACGCGGCTTGTACAATCAAGCCGGTCAGGCGCTGGCGAAGTATCAGCGCAGCAGGGGGCGGACTTCGGCCTGCACCTTGCGCATCAGGGGGAGGAACTGGGCGATCATCCGCGATGTGGGAGAGCGGGCGGTCTGCGCGCCGATATTCATGGCGGCAACGACCTGACCGGCCGCGTTCATCAGCGGCACGGCTATCGAGCAGAGGCCGAGCTCAAGCTCCTGATCGATGACGGCAAAGCCCTGCGCAGCGACGACCGCAAGTTCGGTGGTGATGCTGGCCATGTCGGCCTTGGTGCGGTCGGTATAGGCGATCAGGTCGGAACGCTCGAGAATGGCCATTGCATCGGCGGCGGCCATGCCGGCCAGCAGCGTCCGGCCCATTGACGTGCAATAGGCAGGCATGCGCGCGCCAGGCGCCAGATTGATCGACATGACACGCCGATTGGAAGCGCGGGCGACATAAAGGATATCGGTTCCTTCCAGCACGGCGACCGAACTGCTTTCGCCGGTGGCGCGGGCAAGCTCTTCGAGGAAAGGCTGGATGAGGCGGGGCAGCGGCGTTGCCGCCAGGTAGGAATGGCTCAGATTGAGAATGCGCGGCGTCAGCTCGAAGAACTTGCCGTCATAAGTGGCGTAGCCGAGATGCACCAGCGTCAGCAGGCAACGCCGCGCGGTGGCGCGCTCCAGCCCTGTTCGCTGGGCGACGTGAGTGATGGACATGCGCGCATGCTGCTCATCGAAACATTCGATGACCGACATGCCGCGGACCAGACCGTGTATGATGTCACCCTGACGCATGTGCGCATACCGTATTTTGTGCGGATGGCGCATTTCTAGCGCAGGGCGGCTCGAAGAGCCATCTGGCAATCGAGAGACCGGTTCATCCCAATTCAGCATTTGACACGCGCCACGACCCTGCTAAGACCTGCGCCAGGGGGCCTATAGCTCAATGGTTAGAGCCGAGTGCTCATAACACTCTGGTTCCAGGTTCGAGTCCTGGTGGGCCCACCAACTCCCTTGCCGTTTTTTGATGAATGCGCCGGATGCTTTGGCGAGCAAAGCCGGGCTTGTGCCAAGGCGTGCTCCACGGGCGTTGCGGGGGCAGGCGGCTAGATGCCGTACAGGTCGATGATCTGGATGCCGGAGGGTATCGGATCGGCAGGCGACGGTGCGTCCAGCAGGGTGGGCTGAATGGCAACGGGCCGCGTAGCTGTGTCAAAAGCAGCGACGTTTGCGGTGCCTATCTGGATCGGAAGCAGAAACGAACCGACCTGTTGTCCGCCGAACTGGCAGGTATTGGGGCCGGACTTGAACATGGCGAGGACCAATGCCGGATCCAATTCCTTGCGCCCCTTCAGACCGCCGGAATTTTCCAGATAGTCCACGATAAGCTCCAGCTCTGCGCGGGCCATGGGGCGCTGCATCAGCGTATCGCATCCCGAGCTGGCCAGTTGGTTGTTCAGCCCGCTCCATACCGTGTCTTCAAACCGCCGAATGGCATAGGCCGAGCCCGATAGAACATTTATCGGCAGAACCCGATTGTCCGGGAACAGGGGCTCGAACTTAGGTTTGGACGCAGAGGCGACGACCTGCCCGGGCACTGCACTGACCGGCACCGCATTATTGGCCGGATATATGATGATGGCTTCGTTGGCGCTCGAAACGGCGCAGGGCAAAGCGACCGCGAATAGCGCAGCAAGGTTGCCTATCCATTTGAGGGTCGATGAAATCGCCATGTTTTATTTACGCCAGAAGCGCGCCCGGTATCAACTGAAGAATATATACCATGCAGACGTTATCAAAGCATTTTTGTTTTGTTCTTGTGGTTATCAATGATTAAGTCGTTGAGAATCTGTATCTTTTCAAAAGTTTGCCCACAAAATTCGATTTCTTTTCCTTTGGGAGCAGGTTGCCATTTGGGATGGATCTTGCTTGATTGTCGTATGTCCTTGTAGGTGTTTCCATGAGGGGTGGGGCAATAATCCATGATTCGTCGGCTGCTTGCAGTTGCGGTGACGTTGTTGTCCGTCACTATGACGGTCGTGGTGATGCCCGCCCATGCGCAAGCGTCAATTACGTTGATTACAGAGGAATTCTGTGCGCCGAACAGTAATGCCGGCGAATGTCTCAATGTCTGCGAAGCGGCGCTGAACGGCTATAATAGACTGTTTCAACAGCGGCCATTTATCGATCTGGACGCTATCAAGCAGCGCAGCATTACGGTGGAAGCCTGTTCGCGCATCGCCTCGAACCCGGATACCTCGGACGAGTTGCGGTCGGGAATAGACCTGCTGATCATGCTCAACAGTACCGATGCCGATACGGCGCTCGTCTGTGCGCGGGCAATCAATTCCACCGTTCGCATGACTGTAGGCAGCCCTGAATATATGTCGGTCTTCAACCAGCTCGGCTGCAATGCTTTTGCGGCGGCGGCGGTGGCCGAGCAGGAAGACCAGCGGCTCTGCGCGCTGGAGCGACCCGCCTATGATGCGGTGATAGAAAGCGATGATATCGCCGAAATCCGGCGCTTTGACGCCTATGCCGGTTGCCGTGAATTCAAGGCGCAGGCCTATCTGCGGATTGTCCGACTAGAGCGCGATGCGGCCCTGGCATCGACGCCGTCCGCCCCCCAGGTTCAGGTTCCGCAGCCGCAAGACAACGGTGTAGGCACGCGCGACAGCGAGGCGATGGACGCTTTTGCCGCAGCCGACGCCTGTGACGGTCTGGTCCAGCGCTGGCTGGACCGGCCCGAGACCGTTTCGGCGCCGAGTTATGCGGATTATCTGCTCAGCGTGAACACTACCTGCCCGCCCACGATGCTTGAGCGGCATGCGGGGCCCGCCGGCGCCCTTGCCAGCCTGGAGCTATGCGTGGCGGCTGAAGCGGTGCTGAATGCGCCGGCTGCCTCTGATGATGAGTTGACGGGCGCCGCCGAAAGCTGTGGCTTGCTGCGGCCGCGCGTCGAGGCGGCGCTTGCCCGCAACGAACAGGCGCGCGTGGCCGAAGCGACGGCGGACGCGGAGCGGCTGTGCGCGCGCGATTTCATGACCGCAAGCACTCTTGTGGCTACCGGCACGCTGGCCGAATTGCGGGCCATGTTCGCAGCCACAGCCTGTTCGGGGTTGCGGGATCAGGAGGCGGATCTGATTGCCTCACTGTGCAGCCGGCAGGTCATGCGGTTCGGCGGACACCTCTTTTCGCGCAGTGACACTGCGGCCTCGCTGCAGGAAACCTATGATTGCCCGCAGGTCGCCGGGATGATCAACCAGCGCTTCGAGCAGATCGAAGCCCTGCAGAACTATGAACTGGCCTGCCAGGCGGAGCGGGGGCTGATGGAGCAGGCGATGAGCAACCGGCTGCGCCTGCTGGATATGCTGGAAAATCTGCAATGCGAGGAACTGCGCCCCTTGTTGCGGACCGCGGCCGACAGGATCTGTGCGGATGAGCGCACCCGTCTCGCCCGGTTCATCGGCGCCGGAGCCGGCAGCGTGGAAGACTATCGCGCGGCCCTGGGCGAAGCCCAATGCGCGGACTTGCAGCGCGATGTAGCGCGTGTGATCGAGCAGATGGACGCGGATTCGACGTGTGCCGCAGAGCGACTGGCCTTGTCGGCACTGCCGGCCGGCGCGCTCGATCAGTTGCAGGACTTCCAGGGCAGGCTGCAATGCGCAGGACTGGCCGGGGAGGTCCGGACGCTGATCGCGCAAGCGGAAACTGCGGCCTTGTGCGAGCAGGAGCGGCTGACGCTGGCCGCCATTGCCGCCAGCGACGTGGCAGCACTGCAGGCATTCCAATCGGCATCGCGTTGCGTTCCGGTTTCCGAGCAGGCACGGTCCCGGATCCTGCAGGCCCAGTCGGAACGCTGCGCTATCGAGGCCGATCAACTGGCGATATTTGAGCAGAGCGGCAGCGATCTGGCAGAGCTGGCAGGGCTTGAAGCAACGCTGACCTGTCCTCAGGTTCTACGCAATGTGGCGCTGGTGCGTGACCGGCTGGCCGAACAGAACGCGCGGCGGGCCGAGGCCGAACGGAGCGCGGTGGCGATGCTGCCCACAATCGATCTGGTCAACCTGCCCACTGGCGAAGAAGCTCCACTGCCGGCAATGCCACAATTCTCCGAGCAGGAGGTGGCCATGGGCGTGCAGTCCGAATTGCAGCGGCTGAGCTGTTATAGCGGTAGTATCGACGGCGAATTCGGGCCGCGCAGCCGGCGCGCCTCGGAAGACTATGGGCGCGCCTACAAGGGGAGTGCGCAGGTGCGCCTGCCCAGCCTCGAATTCTGGGAAGAGTTGCAACGGACGCGGGATGTCCGCCGATGCGTGGCAGAGCAGGCGCCCGCACCCCCAGCACGTCCCCAAACTGCGCCTGCACCTCCTGCGCCGACGCCCCCCGCACCTTCGGCCCCTCCGCCATCAGCCGGCGGGAGAGGCCTGCCAAATATCGGTGGTGTGGGCTTCTGATATTGTGAGCATTCCGTCATCATGAAATATTGTCGAGCGCGTGAGTTTTCCATATCGACTCGATCCGAGAGCGAAATTCCATGTCTTCCGCAGAATATATATTGATATCCGCAGCCATTATCGTGCCGTTGATTGCACGGCACTATGAGGCGATCGAGGTGGTGCATATTTTTGGACGTACAACCGCATCGATGATGGGCGCCCCGTGGTAATGGTGATTTTGCACCCGGTAGTTTTGAGGTGATGCCATTGAATATCGCGGCCAATGAGATTTCCGAACTTGCCCACAAGGCCGCTTTCTTCGAGGAAGTGGTGTTGCGTTTGCTGGAGCCGGTTCGCCCGTTTCTGGGTGGTGACCGGCCAGATGTCAGCGAAGTGCTGATCAATGGCCCTGACGATATTTATGTCGAAGTGGGTGGGCGTTTGCAGCGCGTGCCTGGATGCCGCTTTGCCGATGGTGAGGCGCTCCTGGCCGCCGCCCGCGCGATCGCGCAATATTCCGGAAAGCTGCTGGTGCCCGAAACGCTGAGCATGGAGGCGCGGCTGCCCGACCAGTCCCGCGTCCATATCGTGCAGCCGCCGGCGGCGCGCAACGGGCTGAGCATGGCCATCAGGCGCTTCAGAAAGATCGACAGCAGCAAGACCGGCATGAGCTGGCTGGTGGAGCAGGGTGCGGTTGCGCCCGATGTCGCTACTTTCCTCAAGGTCTGTGTAGAGCTGAAAAAGAACGTGCTGATTTCCGGCGGCACCAGTACTGGCAAGACGACCTTTCTCAATGCCATTACCGAATTCATGCAGGGCGACGAGCGGCTGATCGTCATTGAAGACGTCAATGAGCTCGATGTTGTACCGGAGCACACGGTTTACTTTGAAGCCCAGCGCCCCGACCGCTTCGGACGCGGCGGCATTTCCATCCGCGAATTGTTTCAGGCATCGCTTCGTATGCGCCCCGATCGCATCCTGGTGGGCGAATGTCGCGGCGGTGAGGCGCTGGACATGATCCAGGCCATGACCTCGGGGCATTCGGGCAGTATTACCACGCTGCATGCCAACACGCCGCTGGATGCCCTGCATCGGTTGGAAACCATGGCCCTGATGAGCGATATCGCTTTGCCCCAGAAGCCGCTGCGTCAGCAGATCACGCAGGCTGTGGACATCATCGTGCAGCTCGAGCGCCTTCCCAGCACTAGGCAGCGGGGCATGGTGCAAGTTTCGGAAGTGATCGGGCTCGATGCGAATGGTGCTTTTGAAACCCTCGACATCTTTTCCAAAAGCGCCGCCGCCTATACGCGGCGCTCTGCCGATGACACTACTGCCTTGACGAAAATGGCAGGAAATACTGTCAGTTTTTCTGCTGATGCAAGGCTTGTAGCTGGTGCGCTTGGTATTGAGGTGGCGGAACTTGGGTGGATATGAATCCTGATTGTGGCTAAGCAGTCACATCGCCATGAATTTCATGGAGATCAGACATTTTGCAATTCTGTTCCCAAGGGGTTGCTTGTCCTGATCGGTTAAAAGAATCATGCTTCTCAAGCTTTTGAGTTTTCTTTGGATTTAAACAGACGTCGTATCCAAATGTGAGTCGAGTCTTATGTTAGATGCGATGTCAACTGTTGATTGGGTATAAAAATATTGACGGCATGAGGGTTGCGGTCATGGTGTTTGTGGCGGTAAAGGGTTAGTTCTGTATATATTGAATAGTGATGTAGATCTCTGCGCCAGAGATTGAGGGCTGTTCAGGGGGCGAGATGACGATGAATGGCAATTTCAACAGCGTTGGTTTGATGCAGAGGCGCATGACGCTGCTGACTTCGACGGCACTTGTGGCTTTGCTGCTGGGCAGCGGCGCGGTTCACGGTCAGTCGACATGGACCGGTGCCGTCACGAACGATTTCAATGACGGTGGAAACTGGGATACTGATCCCAATCCGCCTGGCCCCGGCGACAATGCCATCATAGACAATGGCGCATTGCCGGCTCCGGTTGTCGGTGCGCCCTCGACGGTTGGTGGCCTCGTCTTTTCAGCGAATACGCTGACACTGAACAGCACACTTAACGTCAATGGCAATGCCGCCATTTCGGGCACCGCGAACCTGATAGGGGCCGGTTTGCTCAATGCCAATTCATTTACGATGACCGGTGGCACGATCGGCGCAGGCGTCACCGTTGAATCGCTGGTGGATTACGATCTGCAGGAAGGCACTATCGACGGTGTACTTTCTGGCGGTGTTGGGGTGAGCAAGACCGGTGGTGGCACAGTCACCCTGAATGGAGTCAATACCTATACCGGCAATACGCAAGTCAATGCCGGCACCCTGTTGGTCACTGGCACCATCGTTTCCAATACGACCGTTGCCAATACCGGTACGTTGACCTCGACGGGCACGGTCGCCGATGTGACGGTCGATGCCGGCGGTACGGCCAATCTGGCGGGCGCGTCAGGGGCTATCACCAATTCCGGCGCCACCACAGTGACTGGCCTGCTCAATGTTACGGGCACGGTCAGCAATAACGCCGGCACGTTCGACGTGAATGGTGGCCCGGCGACCGTAACCGGCCTGTTCACCAATGCCGCGCAGCTCAATGTTGCTGCGGGCCAGACGCTCAATGCCGATGGCGGGCTGACCAATACGGCTGGCACGGTAGATAATGACGGCACCATCACTGGCGTTGTAACCGTCGATGGCGGCACGGTGAATAATAGCGCGACAGGTGTGCTGACCGGTGCGACCACCGTCAATGCGACCGGCACGCTAACCTCGACGGGCACGGTTGCTGGCGTGACGGTCAATGCCGGCGGTGCGGCCAATCTGGCGGGCGCGTCCGGGGCTATCACCAATTCCGGCACCACGACGGTGACCGGCCTGCTCAATGTGACCGGCACGGTCAACAACAATGCCGGTACTTTCAGTGTGGATGGCGGCCCGGCAACAGTGACGGGTCTTTTCACCAACGCGGCGCAGCTTGACATTGCCGTCGGCCAGACGCTGAACGCCAACGGCACGCTGACCAATAGTGCTGCGGGCACGGTGAACAATTCCGGCACGGTTGTGGGCGCTTTAACCAATAGTGGCATCTGGAACGCCCGTGCCGGTAGCATCTTGACCGGTGGCGTCACCAATGGTGGCACGTGGAACGGTTTCGGCTCGTCGTCAGTTTCCGGCGATTTCGCCAATAGCGGCACAATCGATCTTGCGACCAACGCAGTCATCGGTGACGTCGTCAATATCGGTGGGGCCTATACGGGCGGCGGCACGATACGGCTGGATGTCGACTTGTCGCAGAATCTGGGCGGCGTGCAGTCAGACCGTGTGGTTATCACTGGTGCGGCGACTGGTTCGACGACCATTGCGCTCAACCAGCTTAATGGTGGGCCAGGCGGCATCGTTCTTCCTGACCTGGTGCTGGTTTCGACCGGCGGCGCAGCGGGCGCCAGCTTTACGACTGCCCCGATCGCAAAGGTCGGCCTGGTGTCCTATAACCTGGTACAGAGCGGCAACGATTTCGTCATTCGTTCCACCTTCGATCCCAATCAGGCGGGCTCCGCCCTTTCGAGCATCAGTTCGGCGCTGGCGGCTATTTCCAACGGCATCTATCAGCCGCAATCGGCCATCGTGACCGGTCCGCTGCAAGCGGAGCAGGATCAGTATAATTATGGCGTCTGGACCCGCGTCGTGGGCGGCGCCGTGACCCAGTCGGCCAGCGGTACGATCACCAATGGCGGCAATCTTGACCCGATCAGCGCTTCCACCAGTGTCGGCTTTTATGGCGTACAGATCGGTGGCGATCTGATCCGCTCGCAGATCAATGGCACCGACTGGCGCTATAATGTCGGCTTCACCGCAGGCCTGTCGCATGGTTTCGCATCCGCGCAGGGCGTCCCGGGCGATACAATTGGGGTCGACTCTCCCTCGGTCGGCGCCTATGCCGCTGTGACAGACGGCACGGTGAGCTTCGACGTGAATGGCCGCTGGGACTGGTATGATCTGACCATCAACAATAACAACCTGGCCGCGACAAACCAGAAGGTCGCAGGCCGTGCCGGCAGCATCAATGCTTCGGCAAGCTATCGCTATCTCGTCAACGACACCATCGCGATCACGCCCTCCGCGGCCCTGGCCTATACCAAGACCTCCATCGATCAGTTCTCGACAAATGGCGGCACCGGTTCGGTCAAGTATGAAGATACCGAAAGCGTCATCGGCCGCATCGGTGTGCAGATTTCGAGCACGCACTTCCTTGAAGAGCAGCAACTGGCCCTGCAGCCGTATCTTGCGCTCAGCTATTGGCATGAATTCAACGACCGGGCGAGCACCACCTTTACGCAGAACGGCAATGTGTTCAGCGCCAATACCAATAATGGCGGCAATTACTTCCAGGTCGGCGTGGGCGCTGCCTTCGTCAAGGTGGATGCCGACCTGACCGGCTTCGGACGTATCGACTACCGCAAGGGCGATTCCGTCGAGGGCTTTGCCGTCAATGGTGGACTGCGCAAGGTCTTCTAGGTCCTTTGGATGGCACCGCTCCTGATTGGTGTGGCGCCTCCATGTTTCGAAGCGAGTTTGCCGATGGCGAAGACCAGCAGGATTTTGGGGGCTCTTGGTGTTGCCGCGCTGCTGCTGATGGTGCCGGTCAGCGCCATGGCATCAGGCAAAGATCTGTTTGAGGCTGTGGCCGACAGTGACAGCCAGGCACTGACCGTGCTGCTTGCCGCAGGGGAGAAGGCCGACGCGCCTGATGCAAGGGCGGAGATGGAGGGACTTACGCCCCTCATGATTGCGGCCCGCATCGGGGATGTCGAGGCTGTGACGGCACTGCTGGCGGCCGGGGCCGATCCATTCGCGCAGGATGATGCCGGGCGCACGCCGGCCTGGTATGCCGCATTTGGCGAGCAATACGAAACCTTCAGCCTGCTGATGGCGCTGGATGGCGCAGAAGCCATTATCGACCTTCCCGATACTCTGACCGGCAATGCCATGCTGCACGTGGCGGCGTTGAGCTACGAGCCGCGCAATGTCGATATCCTGTTGAGCATGGGGGCGTCGCAGGATCTGGCTAACGGGTTTGGCCAAACGCCTGCCGATCTATGCAGCGTTGCAGTAACGCCAGGCTGCGAAAGGCTGAAGTGATGGGTGGGCCGACGGCTTCCATCGCCCGTCTGGCGAGCGTTGTGTTGTTGGCGATCTGTTTGCAGGGCTCGCCTGCAAACGCAGCGATCACATCCAATGCTGTTTGCACACCCATCGATCCTGACACCCAGCTTGACCGCTACACCAATGCGCCGGGTGGACTCGATGCCAGGATAACGGCGCAGCAATGTCGGGATCTGCTGACACCTTCCAGTGCTGCCGGGTTTGTTTACGACGACCCGGAGGAGCGGGCCGCTGCTGCCGAGGGTAGCGGGCTGACCTATATCGCGGACTGGAAGGAATTCTCGCTGAATGGCAGCAAATTTGACAATTTCGTCCTCAGTCATGGCGCCGATCTGCTGGGTTTTAGTGCCGGAGTGTTCGAGGATGCGGCCTCCAATACAGTCTATGTGGCCTTTGCCGGTACCGAACTCACATCTGTTTCCGATTGGATGACCAACGCGCAGCGTGGGTTCGGCGGTGATCCGGCACAGTACCATCTTGCCGACATGGTCGGTCTTGCCGCCAAGCAGACCTATGAGGCCCAAGGCAAGAAGGTGGTATTTGTCGGTCATTCACTCGGCGGCGGACTGGCCATGCGCGCCTCTCGAACCACCGGACTGGAGGCCATTGTCTTCAATTCGGATGGTATTCCTGCCAGTCACATGGAGCAGATGACGCAGCAGGATCATGCTCGGATCCAGAACATCTTCGTGGCGGACGACCCCCTGCACCTCCCGAGCTGGGAGAATGCGGATCCATCACTCACTCAGCGGCTCTTCAAGGACCGTATCAGCCAGCCAGGTCAGATGACCTGGATACCGCATTACCGAAGCTGTGAGGTAAGCGAGGAGCGCGCACTTTCCGCCGCTACAAACAAGTCTCTTCAAGACTTGGCGGAGCAGGCGGGCCTTGAATGGCCTGAATGGGCGGGGTCGGTAGTCTCATTGCCTCTAGATTATGTTGAGCGCAAGGTGAGAGAACGCGCTTTCGAGGTGGAGAGCGTGTATATTGACTATATTGAGCCCCATCTTATGGGAACAGTTGAAAATTATCTCCAGATTTGCGCTGGTATCGTTCCGGCCGATTCCGAATTCAATAATGTTATTGGCGGTATAGGCGGAGAAAATTCTGAGTCGGATTTCGGAGATAGTAAGCATCCAAATGGTGAAGGTGTTCTTCCCCCAAAAATCGAATACCAGTGCGTTTTTTCCTGTTGAATTTTTCGGTCGTAAGCCCATGGGCATCGGTTGGCTATTAATTGTAAATGATGTCCATCTGCATTGATGCTTGATTGTGCAATTCAGCGAATATAGAATTTCTGTCGGTAGGCTTCTCTAAATTCTGGGATGAGTGGAGATTTTAATGAAGACGTTTCTTGCCAATCTGCATCGAGATGAGCGCGGGGACGCCGTGCAATTTATCCTGGTGGCTGCGGCCGTGGTTGTGCCGCTGGTTATCGCACTCATCATGTTCGGCGATGATATCGTTGGCTGGCTGAGTTCGCAGGGTGGCGAGTTGGCCGGTACAGAGCCGACCGAATACCAGCCGGCCTTTCAATAACGCTGTGTTTGAGTTGGCCTCAGGCGTTTCGTTGGCCTGATCTTGGAGGCTGCTTGCGCGGCCTCCTGCTCAACTGACTATGGATATCAGGCGATGAAGATGGTTTCGCGATATATCGGCCGGGCATATCTTTCATTCTGCGTGAAGCTGTTTCACCGCGACGAGCGTGGCGTTGCCGCTGCCGATGTCATTCTGGTGATTGCCGCGGTGACGGTGCCGCTGGTCATTGCGCTGATCGCCTTTGGCGATGACATCGTGAAATATCTCGGAGACCAGGTGCGCAAGCTATCCTGAGCCAGGAGGCTGCCTGCGGAGGGCGGGCGTATTTCGCCACGCAGGTCTGATGGGTGTGATGGATTTATTTGGCGTCGTCGTCTTGGTCGGATGCTTTGGGTCGGTCGTCTCGGCGGCGATGGATCTCAAAAGCCGACGCATCCCCAATATCATTACTTACTCGATGCTGGTTTTTGCGCTGCTGGTCATGGTGTTCCGCCTGATCGGTCTGCGCGAGCTCGATCCGATCTGGGATAATCTGGGTGGCTTCGCGCTAATCGGCGGCGCATGGCTGGTGATTTATGCGCTGGGCGGTTGTGGGGGCGGGGACGTCAAGCTCATGGCGGCAAATGGAGGACTTTTGGGGCTGTGGTTCGGGCTCCAGCTCTCCCTTTTCGCGCTGATTGCCGCCGTTCTCTATTACTTCGTGCTGCTGCTGGCCCAACTCGCCTGGCGCTTAACGCCGGGAACGGCCTGGCTGGAAGCGGTGGTGCGCGGACATGCTCAGGATGCCACCACGGTTCCGTCCGGACGATCTGGGCCAGTGAAGGTGGCCATTCCCTTCGCCGTGCCGATCGCGCTGGGCTATGTTCCGCTATTGGCCAACATCTTCGGCGGTGTTGTCCTGTGGTAGCGTCGGGCGGGGTGACGAGCGGATATCCGGGCCTTTTGGCGCTGGCAGGCATGTCGGAAACCCTCAGCGCGGCCTTGTGGGACTACCTGGTTCTCGTATGCCTGCTCATCGCCGGACTTGCTCTGGTGCTGTTCCTTGTACGGAGGCGTTTGCCCGGGCAGAGCGCGATGAAGCCATTTTCCCGCCTTGCTGCCGACGACCGGGGTGCGGCGTTCTCCGCCGATTTCATTCTGGTCGCGGTGCCGGTCCTGGTCTTTATCACCCTGCTCGTGCAGATAACCTGGATGATGCGCGAGACGATCGTGGTGCATTATGCCGCCTATAGCGCGGCCCGCAGCGCCAAGTCACATGAGTGTCCGCTGCTTCCCGCCGGCCCGAATGCACTTTACCTTGTGCAGCAGGAGTGGCTGTGCAGCCGGAACAGTGACGCGCCCGAGCAAGCGGCGCGCTATGCGCTGATCACCGCGTCTCCGCCCTGGGACATTCCCTGTCTGGGCAGTTGCGCTATCCCCGACACGGTGCTGCGAACGATCGCACGGCAATCGGGAATCAGCGAGCGGGCAAATATGCTCAATCGGCAGGCGCGCTACGCTTTCGACCAGTCAAATGTGCGCCTCAGCGTGGAGCACGACCATGCACTGATGCTGCTGGCCGGACAGACGGTGGCCACGCCGGGCGCGCGTCCGGCGGTCAAGGCCGAGCTGATTTTCCGAAACTATCTGTTCAAATGGACGGGGCGCTTGTTGGGCGAGCGGCGCGGCGACGGGCTTTACTACAAGGAAACGCGAGCCGTGGTGCGGCTGCTATGAAGAGCAAGCGTCTTCTTGCCAGGCTGCAGAGCGATGAGCGCGGTGCGTTGCTACCGCTGTTTCTGTTCATCATGCTGTTCCTGCTCTGGGCGGCGGTGGGCATTCTCAATGTCGGGCAGGACACGCGCGACAAGATGGAGGCGCAGAACGCCATCGACGCGGTCAGCATCGCGGTCGCCGACCAGGCAGCGCGCGATCTCAATGTGATGGCGATGACGCAGGTGGCGTCCACGCAGAGTTTCACCATCGCCCTTTCCAGCACGGCCCTGCAACAGGCGCTTATCCAGACGATGGCGCGTACCGGCATGGCGACGGTCGAAAGCATTACCCGATGCACGGTGATGGGAAAGTGGCCAGCGGGGACCCTCTATTGCATTGGATATATGGTCCGCATGGCGGCTTACGCGGTCCAGACGATCGGGATTCAGTCTCGCTACCAGCCAAATCGCGGCATCAGCGTGGGAAACCGGCTGACCGACGCGCTGGGGCGGATGAGCCGGCATATCGTCGAAACCCATCCCGCCCGCACAGGTGAGCTGGGCCGGATCGTGGGCACGGCCAATGGACTTGAGGCGGTGTTCGTCTATCCGGCCTGCGACAGGTCCAATGGTTCGCGCTGTGATTTCGATGACCGGTTTCCCGGAGGCTCGCTGCCGGTCGAGCCGGCACCGCTGGCCAGTGGCGCCAATGGGCTGGCGGCCTATTGGGAAATGTGCCGGGCGATCGACAGCGGCAGCGATGGCTATACGCGTCTCGACTATTCGCAGCATGGATTCTCAAACGGGCTTGGCCCGCTGACGCAGGGGGGCAGTTCGGCCAACCCGAAACTGCGCGATCACATCAACAGGGCCAGCGGCCTATCCAGCCTCATTCCGGGCTTTTACCGGACCATGCAGAGCGCGTTTCTGATCCGCTATACCCCCTTGTCCAAGCACAGTTCGACGCAGAGTTCCAATTCAAACGAATTTCTGGACACGTTCGATGCGGCCTGGGCGATCGGCTGTCCGGGAGTTGATAGCGCTTCGGTCTTTTCAGGGGCGGTGTCCCGCAGCCCACTGGCAGCGTCGGTGGCAGCGGTGGCCCAACTCGCGGCCACTCGACCCACGACCTATTGGCTTAAAGGGCGCGGCCCGGCCGGCGTCATCAGCAGCGCCATTGGCGCGCTTGGTCCCTTCGCAAATGCGGCCATGTCCGTTTTCGAGCCCTTCTCGCCGCTCTATCTCGGGGCCAAGACGCAGGGCGAGCGCTCCAATCGGGAGGCATTCGGTTTCGATAGCGATCCGTTCTATGCCTATGCGCAATCCATGGTGTTCAACGAGGCGTCGCACGATCTTTATACGGGGCGATGGAACGCCAATATCGTGCCGTCCTTCCGCATGGCGGACCCGCGTTCGGTGGGGCAGGCGCTTGGCCGAGAGAGGGCCGCGCCGGCTTTCGAGAAACTCCGCCGACTTCTTATGGAGGCTGGCAATGGGGGGCAGTGGTCCGATGTTAACACGCATTAGGCGGCTGCATGCCGAAAATTCGGGTCTTGCTTCGGTCGAGTTCATCCTCTCCATTCCGGTCTTCCTGGTCATGCTGGTGGTGATCATGGACCTGGGCAAGATCAGGACCGGGGTGCTGCATAGCGTGGTTTCAGCACGCAATTCGGCCTGGGCGGAAAGTCTGGGCGGCGCGTGCATGTATTTCGACGAGATGCCAGAGTTCGTCGATGAGGCGACCACCCTGGTGCCGGCCCGCTGCAGCAAGCGGGCGCTGGCCGAGGCGGGCTCAAATTTCTGGAGCGATCTGGATCGCGCCGGCGGACAGCGGCTTACCGGCACGGTCAGCGGCGCGCAATCGCCCGAAATGATCGAGGCGAGTGTAACCATGATGTTTGAGCCGCATGACTGGCCCGAGATGGTGGTGGCACCGGCGGACTACAGTTTCTCCATGGTGTCCCGAAAGACCTTCATGCACACCCAAGATGCGCTGCGCGTCGGCTATGACAATGAAATGCAGGCGCGTTTTCGTGAGGGCACAGGCCAGCTGATGGACCTGTTCCCCAATGTATTTCCGGGGGCCCGATGAGGTCGGGGCGCTCCATCCTGGCCGGTTGCCTGTTTCTGGTGCTGGCATTGCTGGTGGCGGGACCGCAGGCGCGGGCCGATGTCTATCGGGAATTGCCGCTTTCCGCCATTGAGGGCTTCGTGCTGGGGTTTGCCGGCACACGGATCAGCAGTGCCGAACGGCTGAACATGCAGGGGCAGGATTTCGTGGTGTCTCGCTGGGCGATTGCCGAGCATATCAGCACTTTGTCCGTCGCCCTCGAAGCGCGGATGGGTGAATTGCTGCTGCTGGAGAATGGGCAGGGCGACGGCATTCAATATGTCGATGACGAGTTCGCGGTTTTCGCCGCCCTGCCGCGCCAGGATGGCCCGCATGAAGACGGGCTGCCGACATTCATGCGAACCATCCTTTTGCGTGCAAACGGGGCGGCGACGGAAATGACGGTAACCGATCTGGTTGGGGCGCCGCCGGAGCCGGAAAGGCTGGCCGGGATGGCGCAGGCCATGCGCTGGTCACTCGATGGCGAATGGCCGGAGTGGCGCTCATCGGAGAATAGTCCGACGGCCTGGCGTCAGACATTGATGTTCGTAGGCGCGGCTGGCGATGCGGACAGGGCCAGAGCGCGCCAGAGACAATTGACGAGTAGTGGATTCAATATCGTCGATGTTTCCACAAGTCAGGATGGCATCCTGATTTCAGCAATTAACGATACCGAACGGGTTTCTGCATTTTCTTACATTGATGAATATGGTCTCAATGTGGAAATCGTGATTCACGAAATTCATACTGGCGGGGGCGAGTAGGGCGTATGAAGAATTCAGTCAAAATCGCTATTACGGTCGTCATGGCGCTAGTCACCGGATTTTTGACATATCTATGGCTGGATGGCGTACGGGAAGAGCAGACGTCCTTTACGGTCTTTCGTGCATCTTCGGATATTGTTGGTGGCCGTACGGAATTTTCGTCAGAGGTCATCGAACGCGTCAGTTTTCCTGAAGAATACAGATCGAATATGGGTGGCCTCGTGATCGAAGCGACGGCGTCGAACCTGGAGGCACTGCGCGGGCGGGTGTTTTCGCGCAATGTCAATGCGGGCTCGCTGCTGCTGTTCGAATATCTGGAAACGTCACCCGAAGGACAATTGTCTGGCAAGCTGGCGCCCGGCCGTCGCGCTCTGACCATTCCCGTCAATGGCCCGGCAACTGTGGGCTATTTCGTGGAGCCTGGCAGTCTCGTCGACATTCTGGGCACGGTGATGCAGGCGCCTGATCCGGCACAGGGTGGATTTGCCAATAATGCGGCGGTACGACTCTCCACCGTGACGATCCTGCAGGCGGTGCGCGTGCTTGCCGTCGGCGGTGCGCGCAATCCGGGTGAATATCAGCAGCTTTCACGCAGCGGCTATAACAGCGTGACGGTGGAGGTTGCGCCCGAGGAAGCCGAAAAACTGGTCTTTGCCATGCAGCAGGTTCAGGGCGGCCTGACGCTCATCCTGCGCAATCCGGACGATGCCGCGCTTGTCGAAACGCCGAGCGTCGACTGGCAGAGCTGGTGGCGCGAGGCGGTGGCCCTTGAAGATCAGAGTGCCATTGCCGATGACGTTGCCGGTGATGCGGAGATACCGCAATGACAGCGGCGGTCCGGTCCGACAACAGCGCAGGCGCCGTGTCGAACCAAGATGGCTTCGCCCATCTCGCCATTTTCTACGACATTGGCGGGGCAGTCCCCACCTTCGTACTCGATCCGGGTATCATCTATTGCGTCGGCTCGGAAAGACCATCCGAGACAGCATTCGCCGAAATCATTGGCGCCTCGGGGCGGAGCGCTGAATTCATACTGCTGAAAGGGCGCTCGATTGCGCCCAACCAGTTGCAGATCGCCATGGGAGCAGAGGGCTGGCTGGTTACGCGCTATGGCACCACGCCGGTCTGGCTGGACGACGAGGAACTCGAGATCGTCCAGAGCCATCTGGTGGACGGGGAAAGCGTACTCAAGGTGCCGGGCGCCACGCTGACCCTGCGCACGATGGATCAGGGCGCGGCCCAGCTGACCGATGACGACAATGCCGAATGGAGGGTGGCGCAGGACCAGTTGCATCAACGCGTGCTGGATGAATATCGGGCGCAGGCCGGATCGGACAGCGCCGAGCGCAGCAAGACCAACGAGCAGATGCGCAACGATCCACGCTTTATCGGTATTCTGGCGCAGATGGCACAGGACCTGGTCGAGCGGCTGCCTGCGGCGACGATCGCTTCCGCTGTATCGTGGGCGACACGGAAATTTCTGGTGGCCAAGGTTGCCGGTGCAAGCCGGGTCAGCCGGGCGGTGGATAACATTCCGAGCCAGTTCATCGCCCAGCAATTGCAGCTCTTTGCGACACGCACGGCAAATGAACTCGGCCTGTCGCTTAATCGCAGCGAGGTCAATTCCGATCTCGAAATTATCCGCCGCGACATGCGGGACCATTTCCCCAGGGCGCTCTCCACCTTGCCGCGGGGCGACCAACTGGAAATCGCCAAGGCATTTCTGTGCGGCAATATCTGGGACTTCATCTTCAATCTGGGCCCGGTCACCGACCTGATGAAGCTCGATGTCGTCACCGAAATCATGGTGGTGCGGCACGACCGGATATTTCTCGAACGCTCGGGGCAGCTGGAGCCCTATGGCTATGCCTTTTCCGACCGGCAGCAGCTTGAAACCCTGACACGGCGCATCGCCAATGAGGCGCAGCGTGAACTGTCTGCATCCAATGCCATGGTCGATTTCCGCCTGCCGGACGGCTCGCGCGTCAATGTCATCACCTCACCACTGTCGGTGCATGGACCCTGCATTACTATCCGCAAGCATCGTGGCGAGGTTGCCTGGACGCTCGAGGAACTGGTCAAGTCAGGCTCGCTGAGCCAGCCCATGGCCTGGTTCCTGCAATCCTGCGTGCGAGCGCGCAAGAACATCGTGATCTCGGGTGGCACCGGCACCGGCAAGACAACGCTGCTCAATGCACTTTCTGCGCATATTCAGACCGACCAGCGGGTGGTGACCATCGAGGACACTGCCGAGCTGGTTCTGGATCACGAGCACGTGGTGACACTACAGGCCCGGCCCGCCAATACGGAGGGGCGCAACGAGGTCAATATCCGCATGTTGGTGCGTAATGCACTGCGTATGCGCCCGGACCGGATCATCGTCGGCGAGTGTCGTGGCGGCGAGGCCGTGGACATGTTGCAGGCACTCAATACCGGCCATGCCGGGAGCATGACCACGGCCCATGCCAATTCGCCCGAGGATATGCTTTTGCGCATGGAGGTGATGGTGTTGCAGGGCGAGCCCAACCTGCCCAGCCACGCCATTCGGCAGCAGATCGCCAGCGCCATCGACATTGTGGTGCAGATCAATCGCGCCGAGGGCAAGCGCCGGGTGACAGCGATTTCGGAGGTGATCGCCTATGATGCCCGCACGAGCGAGCTGATAGTCGAGCCGATTTTCACCTTCAGCGCCAGCAGCGCCGAGGACAAGCGCTACCTGTTCACCGGACGCCTGCCAGGTTTTGTCGACGAGTTGTTCAGGCACCTGCCGATGCGGAGCGATGAGGGCGGGCGGCGCCCCGTCAAGGCCCATGAGGTATTCCTGTGAGTGACGTGGCTTTGCTCGACTGGGCGGTGATCGGGTCGGCGGCCCTTACGGCTGGGCTATTCTATTATCTGCTGCTGGATACGCTGCAAAACCGCAACCAGACTACCAAGGAAGGCGATATGTTCGCCCGCGTTCCGGCCATACGTGAGCTCAGCGTACTGACCGGGCTGACACCGACGCTTTCCTTCTTGGCCTTTGCAGGCTCGATCTTCCTGATATTCATGGTGCTGCGGCTTTTACAGGGGACCACCTTTGCGCTGTCCGTGGCCCTGATCCTGACCGTGGCGCTGTTTCTGTCGTCACGGCAGCTCCACCGGATCAATAAGGTCCGCTATCTGCGTGCGTTCGAGAGCCAGCTGCCTATCGTTATCGACCAGACCGTTGCGCAGTTGCGTGGAGGGCGCTCGCTGGCGAGGGGGCTGGTCGAACTGCCGGCCCATCTGCCGGAGCCTGCCGCGGCCGAAATGTTTGAAATGGCGGACCGCTCGCAGCGCGGCCTGGGGCTCGACAAGGCGCTGATGGATGCGGCACGCAAATATAAAAGCCGCAACTATGCGCTGCTCGTATCGGTGTTCCGGATGTTCGTGCGCCAGGGCGGCAATGTGGTGGACCCGCTCCAGCGCATGTCGGCCGCTTTCAAGGAACTGATCAAGGCCGACGACTATATCCGCACCGCTTCGACGCAGGGCCGGACCATATTCTTCATCATCAACGGTGCCATCTTCCTGATGTTCTCGTTCGTGTCCATGGCGCAGCCACAGCTGATCGCACAGATCTTCGAGAATATCGTGGGCATTCTGATTTTCCTCGTCGGGGTGGGCGTCTATGTCGGCGGTGCCTTCTGGATGTGGGGCATGATGCGGGTGGACGTCTGATGGAACTCGCTATCACCCTCGCCGCAGGTGGCACGGCGGCCATGATCACTTGGCTATTGGTCACGAACTATCGTTCCAGCGGGCTGCGCAGGGAGACCCTGTATTTTCGCGTCAGCAAGTTTTTCGGCCGGCTGTTCGGCCCATTCTTCCTCAGCCGGATGCCCGATTTTTCCGATATGTTCGATCGGCAGATCAAGCTGGCCAATTCCCGCAAGTTACCGGCTTCCGGAGCTGAGTTTCTGGGAGCGTCGCTTGGATTTGCACTGCTGATGTTCGCCTTCATCGTGCCTTTCCTGATCCTTGGGGGCATCGACTTCTTCGTCAGTGTTTTCCTCTCGCTGTTCTTTGCAGGTATCGGCTTCATGCTGCATCTGCGCATGGCCGCGCGTCTGCTGGAGGAAAGGACCAAGGCGCTCGACCGGGAATTTCCATATTTCCTCGATTTCATCGTCATGACCAAGCAGGCTGGCGCTATCCTGATGGACTCGATCCGCATGTTCGTGGAGGCGACCGATGGCTCTGTACTGGCGGCGGAGATGGACGACCTCATCACCAACCAGGCCATGGGGCCAGGCGGGCTGCTGGGAGCACTGAGCGACTATCGTGAAATTTGCCCTTCGGAGGTCGGCAAGACGGCGCTGATGGCCATTATCGCCGCCGAGCCTGTGGGTGCGGAAAGTTCGACTTCGCTTTCCAGCCTTGCTGGAGACATGCGGCACGAGCGCCGGCAACGCGCCGAGCGGGAGGCCGAGTCCATTCGATCAAAGATCATGATGCCGGTCACCGTCATGCTGATGGGCGCCATCATCATGATCCTGTCCGGCTTCCTGCCGCAAATCCTGTTTGGCTTCTAGGAGCATCGACATGCTGGGCTCCAAACCCTATCTCGAACTTGCAATCGCCGGCCAGCGGCCCAAGCGCTATGCGATCGGCCAACTGCCTTTCACCATCGGTTCCACCGACGATTGCGACCTGATGATTTCTCATCCGTCGGTCAATCCGCGTCACATCGTGCTGGAAGGCGATGGTGAGCGGTTCAGCGCCGTTTCCGAAGGGCATATTCCGGTCACGTTGAACGGTGGCATTCTGTCGAGGCAGATGCTGCGGTCAGGCGATGTGCTGTCCATCGACGGATTGCTGGAGCTTGTTTTCCATAATCCTGTCGAGGAGCGCGAGGCTGCCCGGCTGCAGAAGGCTGCGGACCGGAAGACGCCGGGGCCCAGGAAGCAAGTCGACAAGGCCGGCCTCAAGGCGCGCCTGCTTGTGCCGATGTCGATTCTTTTGGGCATGAGCGTGCTGATGCTGATCGTATTCGCGGTGGTCCGCGATCCCAGCCGGGGCCTGCCATCGCTGACGCAGAACAGCGCCGCCGCCGTCAGTGCCGCCTTTGTCGGTGCGCCTGTCGCCGGCGAGACGAAGGCGGTCTCCCTGCCACAATGTATTGTCAATGCGGGGCAGAGGGGGAACATGGCCGCGTGGGTCCGGGTGGGGGACACCGCCTTCTGGACGCTCGCCAACCGGCATCAAGGCGCGGTCGAATTGAACAATGTCGAAAGCGACGATGATTATGCCGGGCTCAAGGCAGAACTTGAGCAATTGTTCTGGGAGGGGCGCCGCGGCGAGACCCAGAAACAGCTGACGCTGGCGCGTGCCGCCTACAACAAGATCATTCAACTCGTTCCAGATGCGGCGTGTTCCATTCATGTCATCGCTGCATCGCGGCTGAATGCTATCGGGAGAAGTTAACATGGCCGAGGCAGACAAGCCTTATCTTCCATACGGGCTGAAGGATTATGTCATCCTCGGCGAGCCAGAGCGCCTCGACAGTTTTGTGCTCATGCGCGCGCAGAAGCAGGGCAATACGCCCCGTTTGATCTTTCGGTCACGCGAAAATCTCGTGCGCAACAAATCGCTGATGGATCAGGTTCTGGCCAATTCCAAGGCCGTTTCGGCGGCTTTCAGCCGGGCACTGCATGTCGATCACGAGGTCTATCCACCGACTGAGGGCATGCCAGAACTGTTCCTGGTCGAAATCCCCGGCCGCAGCGACACGCTGGACATGGTGCTCAATTCGGGCGTGCAATTGCCCGAAACCATTGTCGGCGAATATATCTATGAGCTGCTGGATGGCCTGGGCGAATTTCACCAGCGCGGTCTCGTCTATGGGTCGATCGACCCGCGCTTCCTATTTGTCGAGGATGATCGCGGACGCAAGCGGATAAGGCTGGGCGGACTATTCCACGTGCATCCTTCGGGAACCGATTTCCCGATCGGCTATAGCCCCGAATTCTCGTCGCCGGAACTGGCAGATGCCGGCGATATTTCGGACGAAACGCGCGACGTTTACAGTGTGGGCATGCTGGCCTATCGGCTGCTGCTGCCGCATGCGACCTATAAGGGGCAGTTTGCCAACGCGTTTGACGCGACCTCGCCGGTGGATCGCAGCAATGCCTGGCGGCAATATCATCGTGAAAAATATTCCAGCACCACCTCCTTTGTTGCGCTCGATACGCTGAACCCGCAGGTATCAGCGCCGTTGGCCAAGATAGTGCATCGCATGCTCAACCTGGCTGGCAAGGACCGGTTCGCGAGTGCCCTGGAGGCTAAGGCCGAACTGCGCAATGCCATAGAGGAAACCGCCCGCTGGAAGGCACGGCAGAAGCAAATCCAAGAAGAAGGCATCACGAATGGGCGCGGCGCCATTCCTCAGGTCAGCGTCAAGGCGCGCAAGGGCAGCGGGCGGCCGCGCTGGGTAATGATTGCTGTGGGAGCCGTGCTGGTGCTCGCACTTGCCGGCGGTGGCTATTACCAGTTCGTGCACAGGCCGAATGTGGCAGCGGCGCTTGCGCGACAGGAGGCCTTCGATGCCGCCGTCGCCGCACAACGCCCAGTGCTTGCCGAACTCGTTACGCTGCGCGAGGAGCTTTTGAGTGCGGTGCCCCTGCTCGCCGCGACCAATCCTGCCGTCGACATGCTGGAAAGCGCGGAGCAGAAATATGCAGATTTGCGTCAATCTGCCGAGACGACGCCGATGCGCCTTGCTGCCGATGTCGAGGCCATGACAGCGGGCATCGTGTCGGTGCGGGGGGATTTCGATAAGGTTGCAGAGGCGGTGGATGCGTCGCGGCTGGCGGCGGACGGGGCCCGGAGCAGCCTTGGCGCAACTCTTGCCGACCTGGCGCTGCTCAGTCCCGACGAGAATGCTTCGCTTGCAGCCCTTACGGCGGAAGCGCAGGGGCTGGATGCCGCCTATTCCGAGGGCAGTTTCGACGATGTGGCGGCGGCGGCCAAGACGCTTGAGGACAATGCGTTGCTGGAGGTTGCGGCGCGGAGCGCACTCAAGGAAGAGGCAGACGCGGCGCTGAATGATCTGGTCACCGCAATTGCCAGTTTCGCCGGCCTGTCGGTCGAGGGTTCGGATGTGCTTGCCGGATTCGGCGGGCAGGCCGACGATGTGTCCGCAGCGCTGGAAGCAAGGCGGTTCGAGGACGCCAATGCGCTGGCGCTCGAAGGCAGCGCTGCTGTTGCCGCCGCGACCGGCGAACGCTCAGCCCTGCGGGACCGTGCCAATGCCGGGCTGCTTTCTGGCGAAGAGCAAGTCGCCGCGCTTTCCCGGCGTGCATCAGTTCTTTCCGATGCCGGATCGATCACCGATCAGATTGAAGGTGTGCAGGCATCGCTGGAGTCCGTGCGGTCCGGTATCGGGCTCAACGACTTTGAGCGGGCGCTCAGCGAATTGAGCACCGTGCAGGCCGTTTCCGGGCAGATCGCCGATGCCATTGGCGCACTGACCTTGTCCGGCGAACAGAAGCTGGCGACGCTGGAGCAGGTTCTTGCCGATCTTGCTGCGGCCTTGCCCGAAGGTGAGGCTGTGGACGAGACCTTGCAGGCCGGGGCGCAGGCCGCAGCAAGCGCCCTTGAGCGTGGCGATGGCGTAGAGGCGGGAAGGATCGCCGACGAGGTCGCCGTGCGCGCCGGGGCGCAGCTTGCAGCCATTGTGGAACAGCGTTCTGCAGCAGAAGCCTTGCGCCGCGATACGCAGGCCCAATTGGCGAACGCGCAGGCGACCACCCCAAATCTGCCGGGACTGGACGAGGCGGCCGCGAACGGCATGGCGGCAGATGCGGCATTTGAGGTCCGGCGCTACGAGACCGCCGCGGCAGGATATGCGTCGATACTGGAATTTCTGGGACTCTCCGCCGAGAGTTTTGGCCAGCAGCTTGCCGCATTCTCCGATGAGTCAGCGCTGTCCATCCAGAACGTCGATGGTCTGGTGGCGGCCGGTGCGGACGCGGCGACTGTTAGCCAGATAGCTGACTTGCTTGAACGCGCCCGGGCGCTTGCCGAGGCGGGCGACATCGATGGAGCAAGGGAGCTGCTTGAGCAGGCGGACCTGCAATCTCAAGCTGCCCTGCAGGCAGTCGCCAATCTGCGGGCGCGCGTCAATGCAGCGTCGGAACAGCTCAATGTGCTTCTCGCCGATTGGCAGGCGCTGGAATACCGGATAGCGGACCCAGCCGTCGAAACCGCCAACCAGGCGCTTGCCACTGCGGGTGGCGCACCCACCGGGGTCAGTTGGGCCGACGCCCTGGCCACGCTGGAAAAGGCCGGTGCCGAACTGGGTCCCGTGGTTCAGGCAGCGCAGCGCCTTTCCCAGACTGTAGGACAGAAGCGTGGCCGGGCGGTAACGCAGCGGCAATTGGCGCTCGACACGGGATCGGGCGAGTCCGACCTTTTCCTCAAGGCGGATGCCAGCTTCAACGAGGGCGAAGCTGCGCTACAAAATGGGTTGTTTGAGGATAGCCTTGCCCATTTCGACATGGCCTCGCTCGGCTTCGCTGAGGCGCTGGACGCCGTTGCGGCGCTTGAAGAGCAGGTCGCGTCGTTGCGTGACCAGCTCGCAGCCCGCATCGGCACTGCCGAGAGAATAAGGGCACTTGATGAAAACGCCTTGGCCGGGCACCGCGAACTTGTCGCGCAGCCTGTTGAAAATTCGTCCGAAGCTGTAGCCGACCTGATTGCGGGTGTGGCTGCGCTCGATGCCGCGATTGCGCGTGTCGAGGCTGGTAGAGCCGATGCGGAGGCCAGCAAGGTCGCGTTCGAGAGCACATTCTCAGAAATAGAAGGGCTTGAGGCGGCCGAGAGCAATGAAGCGGTCATTGCGCTGGACGGGCGGGCTGCGGAAAGCCGCGACCTGTTCGATGCCGGCATCTATCTTGAGGCGGGCCCTGCCTATGCTGCGCTACTGACCGACGCTGATCTGCTGCTGGCAGAGTTGCAGCGTCCGCCCAGGATGTCCTGCGACATAGAAGGATTGCCAGCGGGAATGCGTTATGTACCGGCTGGAAGCTACGACATATCTGGGGCCATGGCCTTGCCCCGATTCCGGCTCGGTGTCGGCGAGCGGTTGCCGTCAGGGGCGCAGGAGGTGAGTGTTGCTCGTGAGCTCTGCATAATGAGCGAACCGCTTACCCGCGCGCAAATTGCCGACTTCGTCGCCGACCTCGACCCGATCTCCCTGCAGAAATTGCCGGCGGACGTGACGCAGAGTCCGCAGAACGAGCAATATGTCCGGGGGCTTTCACGGGACAATGTGCGCCAATATGCGAGCTGGCTGCAGGAGTTGACCGGAAGAACAGTTCGCCTGCCGACACTGGCTGAACTGATTGCCGCAGATGGATATCCAGAGGATCCTGAGGTTTTCGGAGGTTCTGAGCTCATCTGGACCGATGACATGTGTCAGAACTCGAGCTTTATGGCGATTGTCGCCAAGATTACGGGCGAGATGAATTCTGCGCGTGCTGAATGCAGACTGATTACTTCGTCTTCATACGACGATATTCTAGTTCGGTTCGTCGTCGTGGGTGAAGGCCAGGATAGTCAGTAAGGTGAAATATTAAGGGGCAGCTTGCGCGGCGTCATGTCTGAGGGGGCGAGAGAAAAATTGAGGAAACTCTTGCGTGCGGACGCATCGGGGTCAGGTGTGAGGCTGACATGCTGCCTGGCGGCCATTCTGACTGGCTGCATGCTTTATCCGCATGTGGCGGTGGCTGAAAATATTACGGTGATCCTGCCGACACCCAGGCCCACCGCAGCAGCAGAGCCAATGTCGCCCGCGGCCGCTCCGGAGCGCCCCTCCGCCAGTCAGCCGCGTCCGGCACAAGCGCCAATGCCGCCAGCCCCGCCGAGAATTGTCACCGACGTTCCGCTGCCAAAGCCCCGGCCGGCGCATGAAGCGGTTGCTCGCCCTGCTGACACCGGGGGTCAGCAGACATCGTCTCCCAGCATTCAAGTGCTGCATCTACCCGCATCAGTGGGGCCAGGGGGGCTCGAAGCCGGCCCGGCCGCCGCCGCGGGTGCTGACATGCCGGGTGTGGAGATGCCTTCAGGGGCAACGGCAGTCGAAGGGCCGGCGAACACCGTCGTCGAGCCCGTCACCGGGCAACCAAGTCACGGAATTGTGCCGAGTGACGACGAGATTGTCATCAAGCTGATTTTTCCCTCGCAGTTCAGGGATGTGCTCGATGCCGAGGGCGCATTCGAGCTCTATAGCGACCAGAGTGAGCGCACCGGCAAGAACGAGAAATGTGAAGCCGTCGTGCGGTCGAGCGAGGATGTGAGCATCACGTTCCTGTGCCGGCAGTCGGCCGCCGGCACGTTCTACACACAGGTGCGTGGCTTTGACCTCCCGCCGCTCTCTTTGGGCGCCGGGACCGGAAATGATGGTCTGGCAATCGTTTCCGCCGACGATATGAAACTGAAGGCCGGGGTCGTGGTGATGCCCGCCAGCCTTCCGGGCGGCGAATACCGGGCCGCAGGCCTGCCAAGGCTTGCCCTGGATCAGCCATGGCCGCAGGTGCTCGCCACCGGCTCAAATGCGCTGGTCGATGCCTATTTTCGCGCGATAGATCCACAGGCCAGCGCCGTTTCGGCCCTTTGCCCGGCCGATGCTCCGCTTACAGCGGCATCGCTGATGGCCGAGGACGTCGTGATAATTGGTGTTGCCTGCGATTTTGCGTTTGTTGACATCGGCGCGGCGCAATTGGCGATTGCCGATGGAATTGAAATTTCGCCCTGCCTTGAAGGCGATGGGCTGGGTCGCGTTTGTGTGTTTGTTCCCGGAGAGACACCGCGCCTCAGCCAAAGGGCCGAAGATGCTTCGGGCTTTGTCATTGTTGATGCCGCCCTCAAACCCGGTGGCAATGCGTTGGACGATGTCTTGCGCTTCTCTGAGGCTACGGCGCTGTTCTCCGGTGAGGCGGATCTGCGCGTCGGGGTGCATGAGGCACGCTATGTCGTGTCTGCCGCAAGCCTCCTGGCGCCATCAGGTGCGGTCTGTGGCACACAGTTGAAGTCTTCGGGTGGGGGCGCGCCGCTGGTTCTTGCGGGTATGGGCCTGTCAGCGTTCCAGTGTGCGGAAGGCTATCCCTCCGCATTGCAGTTTGAACTTGCAGCGGAAGATGCCAATTCACCAATCTTTCCGGCGCAAATCGTCATGCAAAGGGCGCTCTCGGGTTCGGCCGACAGTTTCGATGTCGGCCTGTTCGATGTATTCAGCTCGCTTAACCTGCGCCTTGCCGCGCAGGATGGACGTGCCATGCCGAGCTTCTTCGTTGTGCGCCTCTTCAGCGACGTCATCGAATGCCTTGGAACAGGCGCTCCACTGGTCGAGCAGTCCGTATCGCGGATCCGGCCGATCATACAGATCGGCGGCGAAGTGCTGGCGCATGCCCGGCCGGCGATCCAGATTCTCAATGGCGAACAGCGGATCACCGAATGTCAGGTACTCGAACCCGGCGCGTTGGTCAGCGGCGTTGAGGAAACCAGTCTTGTCGCCGCACTGGATCTTAAATTCATCCGGCCGGCCGGCCCCTATTCCCTAATCGTCCTATCGCCCACGCAGCGCATGGCGGAAGAGGGCTGGCGGAACATCTTCCAGACGGTGTTGCGCGACCTGGTCACAGGATGGGCCAGCGCGGCAACGCCCCGCCCGGTCGATATTTTTCAGATAACGGAAAGTCGTGCGTTGCGATTGATTGTGGCTGGAGAAGATTATGTCGATTTGCCAGAAACCGGTGGAAGTCAATCCATACAGGGGCGTTTCGACACCATCAGATATGATGCGACAAATGCCAGTCCACTGGATGATATAAATATCATCCAACGCAACATTGCAGATCTTGAGATTGATTCCGTTGTGCTTATCGTTGATTCATCAAACGAGCTGTTCCAGCCCGAAGAGATGGGGTCGCTCTACCACTGGCTTGTTAACCGCAACGTGAAAATTCAAGTTATTTCGATCGGAAAATGCGACATGTGGGTAGAGTTGTCGAAAAACATTGAGAACAAGGTATCTTGTTTCGATCTGGAAACGATCGAAGATTTACCACCTCAGGAGCGTTATGCGCAGCTTGAGAATCTTTTGGGCAATTACACGGCTCTGGAGCGCGATTGATGAAGAACCTGCGTGAGTTTGGACCAAAGGTCAGGAGCGCGCTGGCGGCTGTTGTTGGCAGCACCATCCTGTCTGCGTTCGCAGTATCGCCCAATGCGGTTCTGGCCCAGGAAGTGGTCGGAAGCTGCGTGGGCTTCGATCTGTCGATCCATGTGCGCTCCGAGCAGAACCCCTATGGCGAGGGTTGGAACGCCATCGCGCTCTATGATGGCGTACCCACCTTTGTGGATGATCAGGAAAGCAGCCAGGCAGGCAGCCTCAATCTGGGCGACGTCGTGCAGATTATCGAGGGTGGCGACATTTTGGGCGTGCGTAATATCGGGGCGCCCGATACCGCGATAAGCTACGTGCGCCGGGCCGATCTGAATTGCGAGAACCGACCCCTGTTTAGCGCGGTGACCAAGCTGGAGCGCAAGGCAGTGGTCAAGGTGGATACCGTGCGCAGCGACGATGCGGCGGGCAAAACCGTGTCGGCTTTCCGCACGCCCAGGCTGGATGATTGCGACGACACGTGCCGCAAGCTGTCGCGCTTTGATCTGTATTTCGTGATGGCCGAAACGGATGATGCCCTGCTGCTATCGCGGGAAGTCCGTGTCGCCACCAGTGTCAACTCGCCCATGGTGGGGTGGATTTCCAAGGACGACGTCTATGAGTGGCCCTATTCGGTGGGGCTGCGTGTGCGCGAGGATTACATGTTCGAGGACGGCTATGGCACCGTCTGCGGATATTTTACCGAAGAAGAAGCGCGCGAGTCCGACCCGGACAAGTGTCAGCCGATCCTTGGCGGTCCGAGCTGGTTTGAAACCAGCTCGCGGCTTCTGGTGATGCAGCAGCATCCTCTTGATCCCAACGACACCTCGCCGTCCCCAGAAAACGTGATCTTTGAAACCATCGCGCCGATTTCCAGCCGCGCCGAAGCTGCCGTGTCGGTTTCCGACGGCATGCTTACCACTGCCGATGCGGGGGAAGGTGGGCTGGTGGTCGATCCAACAGATCTGCGGGGGGCCGATGTGGATACCCTTCTGCGCAACAATCGCATCGACCTGTTCTTCCTGGTCGATGGCACGCGCAGCATGCTGCCCTATATCGACGCCATTCGCGGCACGGACACAACGGAAGGCATCATTCAGGTGATGCTGAACGGGTTTCAGCGCGAAATTGCCAGCGGCGTCAAATTCCGCTCCGGCTTCCGGGTATTCCGCGACACGAATAATGCGGACAGGGTGAGCATCGGTGAGGGCCTGCCGCTGGGCGAGCAGGATTGTGCGGCCATGACCGACGCCGATTCCATAGCCAATCTGAATGCCTTCAATCAGGCGATTGCCTCGGTTCAGGTCAGCTATGAAACCAATGACGACTATTCCGAAGATCTCTATGGGGGACTGGAGCAGGCGATCCGCGACATGCGTGGCTGCTCAGACAATCGCAAGCTGCTGTTTGTCATCACCGATGCTGGGTATGACGCCGAAATGCAGGCCCGTCGCGGTGTGGAGGTTCCCGATCTCGACCGTATCGCCACTCGTTTCAACGAGGAATATCCGGGCGGCGCAATCTTCTTCCTGCGTCCGCCGCTGAACCCGGAAAATACGAGCCCACTCTATCGTACCGCTTATGACGACCTGATCGAAGAGGCCCGCGACATCCTGGGCCGGCTCAAGATCGTTCAGGACATTGTCAGCGCTGGCGATCCTGCCAATTTCTTCGTGCAGCTTCAGGGCGATCCTGCCGACGGCGCGGCCATTGTGGGCATGCTGAAGGACACGGTCATTCAGGACAATGTGCAGCCCGCAATCATCGACAATCTGATTATCGATATTCGTGGTGGCGCTTCACTGCAGCAGGCCATACAACGTTTGCGGGCAGAAAATCAGGACATTCCGGGCTATTTCTGGCGTCTGGTTGAACGAGGGGCATGTGCCGATCTGGGCAGCGCCTGCGCCAATGCGACCTATCAGTCGGTGCGCCCGATCTTCGTGGTCAACGACCCTGCCAAGATCGCACTGGACGTTTGGATGGATGGCCAGCAATTGCAGGCCTGGGACGATCTGCTGGCGCGCGCGACCAGCGTTGACCTGTCGGTCAGCGAAATGCGCAATGCCGCTGTCAGCGCCATCGACGATGCCATCCGTACTGTGATCCGTGAGCCGGCCTATGAGGATGAAAACGAGACGTTCGGAGAATATCTGCAACGCGCAGGCAATCTGCCGATCGGCTTCAAGACGCCCCTGTTGGGCTACAGCCTTGCCGACCTGATCCGGCCCGACCGGGTAACATCGTGTGAGTTGCTCGGGCTGATGACCTGGCTGGATGCCTCAAGGCAGATGCTGAAGGTGGCGGGGCGTGGCAATGCGCTGCCGGATTACACACCGTCCGAGCAAGCGCCGATCTGTGCCGACCTCACTGCGTCAGGTCTCAAGATCCGTAATCCGACCGGCTCCATCGGCGAGCGCGGTCTTGGATCGGGCACGCTACGCAGCAGCAGTGCGGAGAATACGCTGGCCAAGCCCATTTACTGGATTCCGCAGACCTATCTGCCTTAGGAGGGGCTAGTGAAGGCGGATCTGCGCAATGTTGCGGTCGGCTGGCCGGGCGGATTGGTCGCGGAGGGGGTGAATCTCTCCATCGACTTTGCCGACTGGAACTACCGCGTGCCGCTGGTAGGAAAGAGCGGGTGCGGGAAAAGTACCCTGATGTATGCGGTCAGCGGCATGATGGGACTGGTGCAGGGGGACGTGCGCTGGTCGCTCTCGGATGGCCAGGAAACGCTGCTGAGCGCCAATGAGGCGCCTTCTTCGGGCCGGGAGCGGAGCCAGCTGCGGTATCGGCGCTTCTCGTTCGCCTTTCAGGACAGCGCCCTGCTTCCGCATTTGAGTGTCCGGCAAAATCTGCTTTATCCTCTTGATATAGCTATGGAAAAGTCCGGTCTTGTGGTGGCTGATATCCAGGCGCACCTGACGCAAACGCTTTCCATGGTGCTTGTGGGAAATGAGGAGCCGGAGCGGATCATGTCCATGTTGCCGCGCCAGCTGTCAGGTGGACAACGCAGGCGTGTGGCAATTGCTCAATCCATGGTGACCATGCCGGAAATCCTCTTTCTCGACGAGCCGGCAGGTGGGCTCGACCCGCAGACCAAGGAAACGGTGATGGCCACCATAGAGCGTTGGGTGGACGCCGGCGTCCCGGGTACCCGGGCCATGATCTGGGTGACACATCATCTCGATGAAAACGAGTTTCGGTATTGTCGACAGGTGCTGGCCTTCACCAGCAAGGAAGGGCAAACAGGCTCGGTGGTCAAGGCGATCTCGCCCGAGCAGGTCGTGCGGCGCAGCCTATGAGAGTGCAGGTCCCAAGCTGGCTAAAATATGCGGCGGTGGAGTTCACAGGCTCCTTCGACATTGACCGCAAGCGTACGCGCAATCGGGATCTGGTGCGCATGTTCGCGTTTATCGTGCTGCTCATTACCCTTTTGTCGGTGATGTCGGCCATGTATCGCGGACTGGTGAGCAATTTTGCCGATTCCATTCTGGGCTACACACCCGGAGCTGGCGTTCCGGTTCGCCTCAGTGTCGATACGTCGCTGTCGAGTTCGGGGGATTTGCAAAGAGCGTCCAGCCTGTTCCGCAACAGCGCAACAATTGGCGGCACGGAGCAACCGACGCCGGGGTCGAGCGTGGCCGGCTACGACTTCCACCCCTTTGTCGAAATCGAACGCGGCTCGGTGTTTCGCTTGCCTGAATCGAGCTGGAATACGGATGCAGGGCAGCCGGGCTTTTCGGGGTGGGCGGTGTCGGCAGATAGTCCGTTATGGCTCAGCATGGGGCTGACAGAAGACGCGGCGCAGACCACGTTGGTCGCTAGCCGGGCCGCCTTTGCTGTCTCATTCGAGCGTGACGCCTATATCGCAATGCTGGAACGGGCTATTGCCGATGATGCTCTGGCGGACTGGCTGGCCAGAAACCCCGCGGGGACACAGCCGCAGACGCTGTTTGTAGAAGTTCCTTTCCGACCCGGGCTTTGGCGCTACCACGAATTCGAGCTGGTCTGGGTCGACAGCCTGCCCAGCGTGCAGCGCATCGCCTTTCTTGCGACGCTGCAACTTTATGAGCCGCTGGGCCGCGTTCTGGCTAGGGATCCGCTCTTTGCAGTCATGCCCGGTACTGCGGGCGAGGCGGCCAGTAGCCTTGTCGCCCGTCTCGACCTGGAAGATGTCGACAGACTGGGGGATAGTGCCGGCGCGGTGCTCGACGCCTTCTCGGTCTGCATGGGGACAAGCGCCAATCCGTCGGTGGAGCAAACGACGTTTGACGCGTTCATCAGCTTCGGGGTGCCGCAGGCTCCCGCTTCTGTGCATGCCTGTATCGATAGTGTCGGGATGAAACCGAACCTGAGGATTTCGACCCACAATTATGTTGCTGGTGTTCCTGCGCTCGACGTCACCCGCGACAGCATGGTGTTTTCCTGCGCCAGCATTCCCGAGGCCGGCTATTCGGCGCGGGCCGATCTGGCTGACTGTGCGAACGGTGCAGAGACGGTCTCGCTGCCGATCTTCTCCGGCTTTATTACCGGCTTTGCCTATGTCGAGGATGCCGGCTTGATCGAGGAATTCGTACGCGCCGTGGATCAGGCGAAGGTGGGGGATCGCGCTGCGCTTTTCATTTCCGAATTGTACCGGTCGTCGATCAACCGGTTCCGTTATCTCGTGCATGCACTAGACTATGTGAAGCTGCCCATAGCTGCGTTTTTCCTGTTCATCGCGCTTTACACCATATCCACCGGCACAGGCATGTTCTTCGCCAGCCGCAGGATCAATTATGGTGTGCTGATGGCACGCGGTATGAACTCGGCGGAAATCAGGAGCATCGTCTATTCGCAGTTCCTGGCTTGCTTTGCTCTGGCCGCTGCATTCAGTTTCGGGCTGGTGCTTGCTACCAAATCGCTTGTCCAATTCAGCTTTGAAGGCGCCGCGCCCTATCGGCTGGCCCAGACGGAACTCGGGGTGCAGCAGCCCCGCATCGTGGATGCGCCTGGCAGTGCCGACCTTTCGGAGGTTCTGCTGCATACGTTCAGTGATGTCGGCATTTCGGCGCTGACCATTCTGGCGATGATCATTCTGGTGCTGAGCTGGCAGATGTGGCGGCTGCCCTTGCGGCGTGACACCTACCCGATGGTGCTGATCGCCAATTCCAACTGACCGCATGTGGTCGATGTGCCTGAGACAGTGGCTTTTTCTCGGATGAAAGTGTCAAGGCAAGTTTCATAGGAATGAGCGCTCATACCGCTGGCTCCCTATTCAGATGGGCTTTAGGTTGAGGCAATAAAATTACAGAACTTTCTGGGGGATGATGTGAGGACGATTTCGTCGATACTGGTTGCCGCGCTGCTTCTGTCTGCTTCTGCAAATGCGCAGGAGAATAGCGAGGCGGGTACAAACTGGCTGGTCAATTGCAGCAATCAAATGATGCAGAACCAGCTCAGATGTGACGTTTCCCAGAATATTGTTCGTCAGCAGACATCGCAGCTTGTCGGCGTCATGCGAATCTTCCGGGCGGAAGAAAGCGATGTTTTAGAGGTTGTGGTACCGTTTGGGGTCAATATCCTCGATGGTGTGACCATCTCGGTGGATGGCACAGAACTGGCGACATTGCCGTTCCAGACCGCGACGACCACGGGATTGTTCACCTCGGTCGAGCTCTCCGACGACGTGCTGAACGCTTTCAAGAGTGGCCAGTCAGCCATGGCCAGCGTCAAGAACTCGTTCGGGCAGCGCCTTGATATCGAGTTTGTGCTGGCCGGCTTTTCGACGGCTTTCGGGCTTTATGAAAGGACCATGGCTCAATAGGTCCAGTTCAACCGTGATGGCTTGAAGACTGCCACCGGCCCGGGTGGAAGGCGAGCCGGACGTTTCAGCTAAGGCCGTTTTGTGGCGGGTTGAACCTGGTTGCGACCGTTGCGCTTGGCGTTGTAAAGCGCCGCGTCCGCTTCGGCCAGCAATTGGCCGGGTGTGGTCGTGGCGGTATTCATGCTCGCCGCGCCGAGGCTGGCGGTGACGATGGCATCGGGCCGTTCGCCAAGTCCATGATGGGGGAGTGCAGCCGCGGCAATTCCGGCGCGGATGCTCTCGGCCAGCGCGACAGCGTCCTCAAGACTTTTGCCGGGCAGTATGGCCAGCAATTCCTCGCCACCATAGCGGAAGGCATAGCCATCCGGGCCGATCTTCTGGGTGACGATGCCACTGACGGTGCGGATGCAATTGTCGCCCGAAATGTGCCCGTGCACATCGTTGTAGAGCTTGAAATAGTCGATATCGAGCATGATGGCGGCGATCTGGCGATGATCGTCGCCTGACCATAGCTTTTCGAGCAGCGAATTGAGCGAGCGACGGTTGCGCAGGTTGCTGAGTTCGTCATGTTCGCTTTGGAAGCGCAGGCGCTCCGTCAGGAGCTGGTTGTGCAGCCGGTGCAGGAAGCTGCGGCGTTCGGACTGCTCCAGCCCGTGAGCCGCGAGCAACAGAAAGGCCCCGAATGTGATGTAGAAGGTGACGATGCCGGTATAAATGACGTCATCGAAACTCCCGTTGAGATGGGTTGTGGCGAGCTGGATGATAAGAATAAGCGTGACGCCGATCGCTGCCGCGTAAAAGCGCGGACGCAACAGCACGACGAGGAAAAGCAGCGTGCTGACAGTACCGGTCTGGTAGGCGAAGGCGTAAGGGCTCTGGGTCACGGCCAGAACGCTCATCGGCAGGAATGTGCCCAGGACACCGACGCCGATGGAGAGATATTCGTAGAGGGGGGCGCTAGGCCAGAGCCGCATGGCAATGATTACCGCCAGTCCATAGGGCAGGAAAATCCCGAACCGATAGAGCAAAAGCAGGTCGGCATGATCCGCCATCATGCTCTGGTCGCCCAGAATGCCGAGGCAGTAGAACAGTGTGCCGAGCGATGCCCATAAAGGGACCATGGGCGCGCGGTCTGCCAGATAGCTCCGCAGGAAAGCCTCTTCGACCGCAGGAGCGAAGCGCATGCCGCGGCTGCGTCGATCGAATTCACGATCAACCATGCCGATGGTGATGTCCGGGGAGGTGGCACTCATAGCGGCAGCATGAACGATGGGTCTGAAGCCCGGGCTAACCGGATTGGTGAACCCAACCTTACCCTGGAGCCGGCTCAGGCCTTCTTGGATGCGGCCATGCGGGCCATGGCGATGCGCGAGGTTATGTCACCCATGGCGACGGATTTGTTGACCTGGATATTCCCGAAACTGCTGGCCTGCGCATTCATCTTGGCGATGGCTTCGCGGGCCTGGGCGCGGCGCTCACGGTGAAACTGCAGCTGCTCGAAGGATGAGAGCTGCGTAACGTTCCAGCGCGTGATTCTTCCGGAGACGGCCATAAAATACAGAATGCAGGCCGGACCTTAACGAGACCTTAATGCTGCAGGACGACGAAGCCGGCCGCGCCTGCCATCATGGCGCCGGCGGTCTTGTTGAGGCGGCCAAGGGCCTTTTCGCTTTTGAACATTTCGCGCGCCGCCGAGGCGAGCCAAGCATAGCCACAGCCGATGATCAGCAGGACCACGACCACGATGGCAGTCAGTTCCACGAAGGCCACGGGGTTCATCTGGTCGAGCGGAATGACGGTGGGCAGGATGGCGAGGTAGAAGACGATGGTCTTGGGATTGCCCATGGTCAGCGAGAAGCCGGCAAGGAATGTGCGCCAGCCGTCTTCATTGCGCGGCTTCATCTGCTCGGCGCCGGGGCGCGCGGTCCAGAACTTATAGGCGATGTAGAGCAGATAGGCCGCGCCGGCCCATCGGATGACAGTGAAGACCGGGCCGAAATGGGTGGCGATGGCAGCCAGGCCAAAGACGGCGAAGAGGAAATAGACCATGTCGCCGGCCAGAATGCCCAGAACCATGGGGAAGGCGCCCTTGAAGCCACCACCCAGGGCGCGCGCCACGACGGCGGCGACACCGGGGCCGGGCACCAGCACGGCGACGGCATAGGCGAGGGTGAAGGTGGCGAGGGTGAAGAGGTCCATTTTGGCACGTCCGGAACGAAGCTGGCGGACATTACGCCCGGCCACGCGGATTTGCCAGAGCTTGACGCTGCGCCCGGCATGCTTATCTTTGTGGCATCGCAACCCGACCGGACGGTACCCAATGGATCGCAATCCCACAGCAAAGCCGCACTGCCTTGCCACTGGGGATTTCTCTATCCATGCCTATGTCCGTTACCATTGCGAACCTTGCCTATGCCGGCCCTGACGGCCGCTCCCTCTTTTCCAATCTTGATTTGAGCTTCGGCCCCGGGCGCACCGGGCTTGTCGGCCGCAATGGCGTGGGCAAGACGACGCTGTTCCGCCTGATCGAGAGCGAACTCACCCCTGCTGCCGGCTCGATCAGCGTGCCGGGGCGGATCGGGGTGCTGCGCCAATCGGTGCAGCCGGCCCCCGAGGATACGATTGCCGATCTCTTCGGCGTGGAGCAGGGGCTGGCGCTGCTCGAAAAGGCCATGAACGGCGAGGCCGGTGCCGAGGAGCTGGCGGAAGCCGACTGGACGCTGGAGGCGCGGCTCGATGAAGCGCTGGCTTCGCTCCGGCTCAATGTGACGCCACAGACGCTGCTGGCCGAATTGTCCGGCGGGCAGCGGACGCGCGCGGCCCTGGCCGCCCTGGTCTTCGACGCGCCGGACCTGATCCTGCTCGATGAGCCGACCAATAATCTCGACAGCGAGGGCAGGGCGTCGGTGGCCGACATGCTGGCGCGCTGGCGCGGCGCGGCCATTGTCATCAGCCATGACAGGGCTCTGCTCGACACCATGGATGCCATTGTCGAGCTCACGGGGCTCGGCGCTACCAGCTATGGCGGCAATTGGAGCTTTTTTCGCGAGCGCAAGGCGCTGGAGCTGGCGGCCACCCAGCATGATCTCGATGTCGCCGAGCGGCAGGTGCGCGACGCTGCCAAGGCAGCGCAGGAGGCGAAGGAAAAGCAGGATAGACGCGATGCGGGCGGTCGCAAGAAGGCGGCCAAGGGCGATATGCCGAAGATCCTCATGGGTGGGTTGAAGCGGCGCGCCGAGGAGACGGCAGGCGGCCTCAATCGCCTCGCGGAAAAACAGGCCGACAGCGCGCAGATGCAGGCCGAGGCAGCGCGGGCGAAAATCGAGGTGCTGGCGCCTTTTGCGGTCAAGCTGATGCCGAGCGGGTTGCCTGCCAGCAAGGTTGTCATGCGTGCTTCCGGCCTGACGGGCGGGCACGACCCTGCCCATCCGGTGATCCGCGATTTTTCCATGGACATGATCGGGCCGGAACGGGTGTCGATTACCGGGCCGAATGGGGTGGGCAAGTCCAGCCTGCTCAAGCTCCTGGCGGGAGAACTCGGGCCGGTTTCAGGCCAGGTGCAGATCGGCGGCCGCATGGCGTTGCTCGACCAGCAGGTGGCACTGCTCGACCGCGAGCAAAGCATTGTCGAGAATTTCCAGCGGATCAATCCGCAAAGCTCGGTCAATGACTGCCGCGCGGTGCTGGCGGCCTTCCAGTTCCGCAACGATGCGGCCCTGCAAAAGACAAGCACGCTCAGCGGAGGCGAAATGCTGCGGGCAGGGCTGGCCTGCGTGCTGGGCGGAAAGGAGCTGCCGATCCTTGTCGTCCTCGATGAGCCGACCAACCATCTCGACATCGCCGCCATCGAAGTGGTGGAAGCGGGCCTGCGGGCCTATGACGGGGCGCTCCTGGTGGTCAGCCACGACCAGGCGTTTCTGGAAGCGATCGGGATAGGGCGGGAGGTGCGGCTGGGATGACTCAAGTCAGTGCCAAGCGACATTCAGTGTTGATACCGAATTTGGTGAGCCCCGATGGGCGCCCTCGCTGTTGAGGGGGCGGATGGGGTAGGGTGCAGGCGTATCCACCACCCCGGACGTGGTATGAGTGCCGTGATCGTTTAGAACCCCCACCCTAACCCTCCCCTCAAGGGGGAGGGGACGGCAATGTGGCCCTCAACCGTTTCGGATCGTTACGGCAGGTAACACGCGTCGAAGGCCCCTCACCCGCCGCTTCGCGTGGACTTCTCTCCCCGGAGGGAGAGGTGGCCTTCGGCCATCAGGGCAGGCGGGCGAGTCTTTCGGTTAGCAGCTTATAAAAGCCCTCGGCATTGCCGGAGCGGAGATAGGTGGCGTTGTGGGGGCGGTTGGTGACGTGCCAGTAATCGACCACGGTCATGCCCACGGTCAGCTCGCTCGCGGTCTCGATTTCCACATTGCATTTGCGGCCGTCGAACAGGTCGGGCTGGAGCAGCCAGGCGATGACGGTGGGGTCATGGAGCGGCGCGCCGTCCCAGCCATATTTCTTGAGATCGAAGCCTTCGGAGAAGGTCAGCATGTCATAGACCGCCTGACCGCTCCTGTTACCGATGGCCTTGATGGCGTCGAGCCGGGCGGGCGTGGACTGGATCATGTGGGTGACGTCGAGCGGCTGTATGGTGATCGGGGCGCCTGAGCGCATCACTACATCGGCGGCTTCGGGATCGACATAAATATTGAATTCGGCCGCCGGGGTGATGTTGCCCACCTCGAAATAGGCGCCGCCCATCATGACGATTTCCTGGATACGCTCGGCGATGCGGGGCTCCTTGACCAGCGCCATGGCGATATTGGTCAACGGGCCCAGCGTGCAGAGCGTAATCGTCTTGTGCTCGGCGTTCATCAGCGTTTCGATGATGAAGTCGACGCCATGCTGGCTTTGCAGCGGAATGGTCGGTTCGGGCAGGTCGGGACCGTTAAGCCCGGTATCGCCATGAACATGCTCTGCCGTCACCAGAGTGCGGCGCATGGGGCGGACGCTGCCGGCATAGACGGGCACATCCTTGCGGCCGGACAATTCCACGACCTTGCGGGCATTGATGGCGTTCTGGGCGAGGCCGACATTGCCGGCCACCGCGACGACGCCGAGGACGTCCAGTTCTTCGGGAGAGGCGAGGGCGAGGAGGATGGCCACGGCATCGTCCTGGCCGGGGTCCGTATCGATTATGATCTTGCGAGACATGACTGTTCTTCTGACGCGACGGAACAAGGATTCGGGCTGAGCTTATCGAAGCGTTTCGGCGCGGTCGATCACCCTTACACCTCAGGAACGAAACCCCGCGGAGAACGTTTTCAAGCCACCCGTCCATTGGAACTGAACATGCTTCAACCCCGCTTCAAGGCTGCTGTCTCATCTGACATGAACGAAAGCCAGTTCGAGCGGGTGCTCAACAATGTGGCGCGGCTGGCCGTGGTGGGCATCGGTTTTGCCGTCCTGCTCATGGTGTTGCAGGGCGGACAAGTGTTTCTCGCGCCTGTGACCCTTGCCATTGTGATCGGCCTCATGTTCGGGCCGGTTGCCGACAGAGTGGAAAGCTGGGGCGTGCCGCCGGCGCTGTCCGCCGGTATTGTGGTGCTGCTGCTGCTGGGTGTTATCGCCGGTTTTGCTACTCTTTTTGCCGTGCCGCTCAGCGAATGGGTGGCGCGCGCGCCGGTCATCTGGGCCAAATTGCAGGAGCAATTGGCCAATCTGCGCGGGCCCCTGGAATCAATCGGCGCCTTCCAGGCCCAGATTGCATCGGCCCTTGGCAGCAACGAGGCCATGGCCGTGACAGTGGAGGATGGCAGCGCGGTGGCGGGCATGGCCATGCTGGCACCGGCCATTCTGGCGCAGGTCGCCATTTTCCTGGCCAGCCTCTATTTCTTCGTCGCCACGCGCGACCATATCCGCATGTCGGTCCTGTCCATGTGCGTCACACGCCGCATGCGCTGGCGCACCGCCCATGTCTTCCGCGATGTCGAGTTCAAGGTCAGCCGGTTCCTCCTCACCGTCACCATGATCAACCTGTGCGTCGGCACGGCCGTGACGCTGGCCATGTGGGCCATCGGCATGCCCTCGCCGCTGCTCTGGGGCGCGATGGCTGCGGTCCTGAATTATGTGCCCTATGTGGGACAGGCGATCATGATCACCGTTCTGCTGGCGGTTGGATTGGGCACGCAAACCGATCTCCTGGCCATTCTCCTGCCGGTTATCTGCTATGCCAGCATCAATTTTCTCGAAGGCCAGCTGTTCACGCCCCATTTCATCGGGCGAACCCTGACGCTCAATCCCTTCATCATTTTCCTGTCCATTACCTTCTGGATCTGGGCCTGGGGTCCGGTGGGCGCTCTGGTGGCCGTGCCCTCGCTGCTGATTGCGCAATCGATCATCATGCATGCGCTGCCCAGCAAGCCGGTGAAACCCAAGCGCCCGGTGCGGCGCACCCGGATGATGAGCGACCGTGATGTGTTGCTGGCCAATGCGGCCCAGGTGATCCGTGAGCAGCGGCAGGAAGAGGGTTCCGAGGAGGAGCAGCGCAAGCAGGAGCGCATGGAGCCGCCGCGCGGCACCGGCCCGACAGGCGTGGAGCCGAGCGCCGGCTAGGCGCATCGGCCATGCGTTTGTTGCGCTTGACGGCAGGCCCCCACCGGTTCCAATTTCAGTGCCCCTGAGGCACCGGAGTTACCCACATGGCAGGCGAAGTAGTTGCGCACGCGGCGGAGGCCGCGCATCACGGCGTGGATCTCGTCCCCATTGTCGCTCTTCTGGCCGCCGGCACCATTGCAGTGCCTCTGTTCAAACGGCTTGGTCTTGGTGCGGTGCTTGGCTATCTGGCTGCGGGTCTGCTGCTGGGTCCATCGGGCATAGGGTTGATCTCCGATCCCTCAAGCATGCTTGCCGCTGCCGAGTTGGGCGTGGTGCTGTTTCTGTTCATCATCGGGCTCGAAATGGAGCCCACCAAGCTCTGGGCGCTGCGCAAGCAGATTTTTGGTCTGGGCGTTATCCAGGTTGGCACCTGTGGGGCGCTGCTTACCGGCCTTGGGATCGTGCTGGGATTCGCGCCGGTCGTCGCTTTCATTTTCGGCGTGGGCTTCGTGCTGACGTCAACGGCCATCGTCATGCAGATTCTCAGCGAGCGGGGCGAGCTGGCGACCGATAGCGGCCAGAAAATGGTTTCGGTGCTGCTGCTCGAAGACCTTGCCATCGTGCCGTTACTGGCCGTCGTTGCGCTTCTGGCGCCTTCTGGCGCGGATGAAAGTCTGCTTGCCCGATTCGTTGGTATCGGCATCGCACTCGGCGCAATCGTCCTTCTGATCTTCCTCGGTCGGAAAATCATGAACCCGTTCTTCGGCATTCTGGCGCGATCCAAAGTGCGCGAAGTGATGACGGCGGGAGCCTTGCTGGTTGTGCTTGGCGCGGCGCTGCTGTTTGAGGTGTCCGGCCTTTCCATGGCCATGGGTGCTTTCCTTGCGGGCGTGCTGCTGTCCACCTCGTCCTTCCGCCACCAGATGGAGGCCGATGTCGAGCCGTTCCGTGGGCTCTTGCTCGGGCTGTTCTTTCTGGCGGTGGGCATGTCGCTCGATCTATCGGTGGTCTGGCAGAACTGGCAGATCATCGCGCTCAGCGTCCTGGCCTTCATGCTGGTCAAGGCCGGGGCCATCTATGTAATTGCCCGGCTGCTGAAATCGAGCCATGGCGAAGCGCTGGAGCGCGCCGTTCTGATGGGGCAGGGCGGCGAATTCGCCTTTGTGCTTTACACGACGGCGGCGTCCGCGGGCATTATCGATGCGCCCACCAATGCGATCTTTACGGCCACCGTCATCATTTCCATGGTGCTGACGCCCTTTGCCATGATCGGGCTGCGCTATCTCATGCCAAAGACGGTCCAATCCATGGATGGCGTGGAGGAGGCGAACGGGCTTTCGGCCAAGGTTCTGATCATCGGCTTTGGCCGGTTCGGGCAGATCGCCAGCCAGCCACTGCTTGCGCTGCGCCACTCGGTGTCGATCATCGACAATGATACCGAAATGGTGCGAGCCGCCGCCGAATTCGGGTTCAAGGTCCATTATGGCGACGGTACGCGCCTTGATATCCTGCATGCGGCCGGGGCGGGCACCGCCGACATCATTCTGGTCTGCACCAACCAGAAGGAGCAGACCACGCGGATCGTGGAATTGCTGCATCACGAATTTCCCCTGGCACGGGTCATGGCGCGCGCCTTTGATCGCGTCCATGCGATCGAACTTGTGCAGGCGGGCGCAGATTACCAGCAGCGCGAACTGCTCGAAGCCGCGTTCCTTTTCGGCAGCGAGGCGATCCGCATGCTGGGCGAAGACGAGCAGACCATTGCCGATGTGGTTGCAGGCGTGCGGGACCGAGACCGGCAGCGCTTCGAGTTGCAATTGAGCGGAGACGACTGGCGCACCGGCGGGCAATTGCTGCTCTCCAATGCCCGCGAACAGGCGCGCGAGGGTGGTGTCGATGTGGAGCAGCCTGTGCCGCAGTCGCAGGGCAGCTAGTCGGCCTGATCGCTCGTAGGGGCTTTTCGATGCACAAATTAAGTGCAAGACTGCCTATATTCTGAGGGGAATATCGTCATGAACATTGGATCGCGTAATGCCGCAAAAGCCGATTGTCTACGATGCTCCCACGCCCGAGCCCCGTGCCAGCACTGTTGAAGCCATTCAGGCCGAAATCCTTGAACGGCTGATCTATTCGGTTGGCAAGGATCCGATTGTCGCCCGGCCGCATGACTGGCTGCGGGCAACAATTCTGACAGTGCGCGATCGCGTCATGGACCGCTGGATGGAATCGTCTCGCGAGACCTGGCGAACCTCGCACAAGCGGGTCTATTACCTCAGCCTGGAATTCCTGATCGGGCGGCTGATGCGCGACGCGATCAGCAATGTCGGCCTGATGGAGCCGGTCCAGGAAGCGCTCAAGAACCTCAATGTCGATCTGGGCGAGCTCATCAATCTCGAGCCGGACGCGGCTTTGGGCAATGGCGGGCTGGGGCGGCTTGCCGCCTGTTTCCTCGAATCCATGTCCTCGGTCAAAATTCCTGCCTATGGGTATGGCATCCGCTACGTGCATGGCCTGTTCCGCCAGGAAATGAGCGAGGGCTGGCAGGTAGAATTGCCGGAAGACTGGCTTGCCCATGGCAATCCCTGGGAGTTCGAGCGCCGCGAAAGCGCATATGAGGTTGGCTTTGGTGGTCATGTCGAGCCAGTCACCGACCCCGATGGTGCGGTGCGACAGGAATGGCGGCCAAATGAGCATCTGCTGGCGGTGGCCTATGACACGCCCATCGTGGGCTGGCGCGGCGCCAGGGTGAATACGCTGCGGCTATGGAGTGCGCAGCCGATCGATCCGATCCTGCTCGACAAGTTCAATTCCGGCGACCATATCGGCGCGCTGGAAGAAAGTGCCAAGGCCGAAGCGATCACGCGGGTGCTGTATCCCGCCGATTCCACAGCGGCGGGCCAGGAATTGCGCCTGAGGCAGGAATTCTTCTTCTCCTCGGCATCGCTGCAGGACATCGTGCGCCGGCATTTGCAGCAATATGGAGATCTCGGTTCTCTGCCGGACAAGGTCGCCATTCAGCTGAACGATACCCATCCGGCGATTTCCGTCGCCGAACTGATGCGTATTCTTGTGGACGACAATGGCCTGAAATGGGCTGACGCCTGGAGGCTTACCAAGGGCACGTTTGGCTATACCAACCATACGCTGTTGCCCGAAGCCCTGGAAAGCTGGCCGGTGGCACTGCTGGAGCGGCTTCTGCCGCGTCATATGCAGATTGTCTATCAGATCAATGCCGATGTGCTGACCGAAGCCCGCAACAAGCCCGGCTTTACCGACCAGCAGGCCGCAGCGGTGTCGCTGATTGATGAACATGGCGGGCGGCGCGTGCGTATGGGGCAACTGGCCTTTGTGGGCTCGCATTCCATCAATGGCGTGTCGGCGTTGCATACCGAATTGATGAAGCAGACCGTGTTTTCGGACCTGCATGCGCTTTATCCCGAGCGCATCAATAACAAGACCAACGGTATTACGCCGCGCCGCTGGCTGATGCAGTGTAATCCGGGCCTCACCAAACTGATCACCGAGCGGATCGGTCCCGATTTTCTCGATGATATAGACAAGCTCAAGGGATTGGTGCCGCATGCCGAAGATCCCGGCTTTCAGCAGCAGTTTGCAGCGATCAAGCTCGAGAACAAGAAGGCGCTGGCCAAGCTGATCAAGGACCGGATGAACATCACCGTGTCGCCCGACGCCTTGTTCGATGTGCAGATCAAGCGCATCCACGAATACAAGCGGCAATTGCTCAACATCATCCACGCCGTTGCGCTTTACGATGACATCCGCGCCCATCCCGAAAAGAACTGGGTGCCGCGCGTCAAGATCTTTGCCGGCAAGGCGGCGCCGAGCTACTGGAACGCCAAGCTGATCATCAAGCTGATCAATGATGTGGCGCGCGTGATCAACAACGATCCGGCGGTGCGTGGCCTGCTGAAGGTGGTTTTCCTCCCCAATTACAATGTGAGCCTGGCCGAAGTGATCGTGCCGGCGGCGAACCTGTCCGAGCAGATCTCGACGGCGGGCATGGAAGCCTCCGGCACTGGCAATATGAAGTTCATGGCCAATGGCGCGGTGACCATCGGCACCATGGATGGTGCCAATGTGGAAATGCACAAGGAAGTCGGCTCGGATAATATCGTCATTTTCGGGCTCACCACTGATGAGGTCGAGGACAAGCGCGGCCGCTCGGAAGTGCCCCGCGCCTCGATCGATGCGTCGCCGCGCCTGAGCGAAGCACTGGAGTCGATTTCCTCGGGCGTGTTTTCGCCCGATGATCCGCATCGCTATCGTGATCTGATTGGTGGGCTTTATGACCACGACTGGTTCATGGTCGCGCGGGACTTTGACGCCTATGCGGCGGCACAGGCCAAGGTTGAAAAGCTCTGGAGTGATCCGGCGCGCTGGAACGCCATGGCCATCCGCAACACGGCCAATGTCGGCTTCTTCTCGTCGGACCGGACCATCCGCCAATATGCCGCTGAAATCTGGAACGTGCCGACAGCTTGAAATCAAAACGCGTGAAGGCATTTAGCTGGTGAACAAGAACAAGCCTTCGCGCGTTGCATATGTCCTTCCCGAGCCAGAGCGGGGAGCGAGTGGGGGAAAGTGGGCGTGAGTTCAAACAAGGAAAACTGGCAGGCGGATTCTCGCGAGGTGGAGGCGATCGTCGCCGGTCGCCATGCTGATGCCTTCGCCTTTCTCGGGCTGCATGAGGTGGATGGGCAATGGGTTCTGCGGGCCTTTGTGCCGCATGCCGAGACGCTCAACGCCTACACTTTGGATGGCAAGCCGCTGGGACACATGATCCCGCGGCATGCGGCGGGCTTTTTCGAGGCCAAGGTCGAAGTCACGTCGCGCCAGCCGATCCGCTACGAAGCCAGGAATGCCGGTGGCACCTGGACCATGTTTGACGCCTATTCCTTCGGGCCTGTGCTCGGACCGATGGACGATTTCTATATCGGGGAAGGCAGCCATCTGCGCATGTTCGACAAGATGGGCGCCCACGAAATGGAATTCGAGGGCATTCACGGCACCCATTTTGCGGTCTGGGCGCCCAATGCGCAGCGCGTTTCGGTCGTCGGGCCGTGGAACGAATGGGATGGACGACGCAATCCCATGCGTAATCGCAACGGTATCTGGGAAGTGTTCATCCCGGTGCTGGGCACGGGCACGATCTATAAATACGAAATTGTCGGTCCCGATGGTGCCGTGCTTCCGCTCAAGGCCGATCCGTTCGCCAGACAGGCCGAGTTGCGCCCCCGCAATGCCTCGGTGGTGCCGGACCCAACTCCGTTCACCTGGACAGACGGGCAATATATGGAAGATCGCGCCAGCCGTGACTGGCGGCGCACGCCCATGTCCATCTATGAGGTGCATCTGGGCTCATGGCGCCGCCGGCCCGATGGCAGCTTCATGTCGTATGACCAGTTGGCCGAGCAATTGGTGCCCTATGCAGCGGATATGGGATATACGCATCTCGAATTCCTGCCCATTTCCGAGCACCCGTTCGATCCCAGCTGGGGTTATCAGCCGACGGGGCTCTATGCGCCCACCTCGCGCTTTGGCGATCCGGCCGGCTTTGCACGGCTGGTCAATGCCGCCCATGAAGCGGGACTTGGCGTAATCCTTGACTGGGTCCCGGCGCATTTCCCGACGGATGAATTCGGACTGGCCCGGTTCGATGGCACGGCGCTCTATGAGCATGAAGACCCCAGGCAGGGCTATCACCCGGACTGGAATACCGCGATCTACAATTTCGGGCGCAAGGAGGTTTCGGCCTTCCTGACCAATAATGCGCTCTACTGGTTCGAGAAGTTCCATATCGACGGGCTGCGGGTCGATGCCGTGGCCTCGATGCTCTATCTCGATTACTCCCGCCAGCCCGGCGAGTGGGTGCCCAATCAGCATGGCGGCAACCAGAATCTTGAAGCCGTTGCGTTCCTGCAGAGAGTCAATGCCGAGGTCTATCGGCAATTTCCCGGTGCGTTCATGATCGCCGAGGAATCCACCTCGTGGCCGGGTGTGAGCGCGCCCACCTATGCGGGCGGGCTGGGCTTTGGCTTCAAGTGGAACATGGGTTTCATGAATGACACCTTGCGGTACATGAGCCGCAATGCCGTGCATCGCCGGTTCCACCACCACGATCTCACCTTTGGCATGATGTATGCCTTTTCTGAGAATTTCGTACTGCCGCTGAGTCATGACGAAGTGGTGCATGGCAAGGGCTCGCTGCTCAACAAAATGCCGGGCGATGACTGGCAGCAATTTGCCAATCTGCGCGCATACCTTGCCTATATGTGGGGCTATCCGGGCAAGAAGCTGCTGTTCATGGGGCAGGAGTTTGGCCAGCGCGAGGAATGGTCGGAGAGCAAGGCGCTTGACTGGTGGCTGCTGGATTCATCCGCCCATGAAGGCCTGCGCCGGCTGGTTGCCGACCTTAACGCCGCCTATCGGAGCCTTCCGGCTCTCCATGAACGGGACTGCGAGCCCGATGGCTTTGAATGGGTGATCGCCAATGATCACGCCAATTCGGTCCTGGCCTGGCTGCGCAAGGCGCCGGGGGCCGATCCAGTCCTGGTGATTTCCAACCTGACCCCGGTGCCGCGCTCCGGCTACAAGGTGGCGTTGCCGCTGGTGGGGCGCTGGGTGGAGCGGCTCAATACCGATGCCGGATGGTATTCCGGCAGCAATAGTGGAAATCAGGGTGGCATCAATGCCTATGCCGTTGAGGGGCGGCATTTGCCTGCGGAAGCGGAGCTTTATCTGCCCCCGCTGGCGACCTTGTTCCTGAAATATGAGCCGGAGTGAGATCGGCTCTTTTGGATACGTTCCGGTTCAATCCGGACTTAAGTGGAGGGTGAAGAATGGCAGATTATAGAGTTCCGTCGCCGCTGGCGCGTGAAGCCATGGCTTATGTTCTGGCGGGCGGGCGCGGCACGCGCCTGATGGAACTGACCGACCGGCGCGCCAAGCCCGCCGTCTATTTCGGCGGCAAGGCGCGCATCATCGACTTCGCGCTCAGCAATGCCATCAATTCGGGCATTCGCCGCATTTCGGTGGCGACGCAATATCAGGCACATAGCCTTATCCGCCACCTGTCGCGCGGCTGGAACTTCCTGCGTCAGGAACGTAACGAGAGCTTCGACGTGCTGCCGGCTTCCCAGCGCGTGGCGGAAGACATGTGGTATGCCGGCACCGCTGATGCCGTCTATCAGAACATGGACATTATCGAGGATTATGGCGCGCGCTATATCGTCATCCTGGCGGGCGACCATATCTACAAGATGGACTATGAAATCATGCTGCGCCAGCACGTGGATACGGGCGCAGACGTGACTATTGGGTGTCTGGAAGTTCCGCGAATGGAAGCGACCGGCTTTGGCGTCATGCACGTCGATGGGCGCGACCGGGTGGTCGATTTCGTCGAAAAACCCAAGGATCCGCCGGGTATTCCCGACCGCCCGGACATGGCGCTGGCTTCGATGGGCATTTACATTTTCGAGACGCGGTTCCTGATGGAACAGCTCAAGCGCGATGCGGCGACAGAAGGCTCCAGCCGTGACTTCGGCAAGGACATCATTCCCTATATCGTCAAGAACGGCACGGCCTGGGCGCATCGCTTCAACCGCTCCTGCGTGCGGTCCAGCAATGAAAAGATCGCCTATTGGCGCGACGTCGGCACGGTTGATGCTTACTGGAAGGCCAATATCGACCTCACAGATATCAATCCCCAGCTCGATCTTTACGACCGCGACTGGCCGATCTGGACCTATGCCGAAATCACGCCGCCTGCCAAGTTCGTGCATGATTTCGACGGGCGGCGTGGCTCGGCGGTCAACTCGCTGGTGTCTGGCGACTGCATCATTTCTGGTGGGCATTTGCAGCGCACGCTGCTTTCCACCGGCTCCCGCGTGCATTCCTATTCGGTGCTTGAGGAAGCAGTGGTGCTCCCCTATTGCGATATCGGGCGCAATGCCCGGCTCAAGAAGGTGGTCATCGACCGCGGCGTTTCCATTCCCGAGGGCCTGGTGGTCGGTGAAGATCCCGAATTCGACACCAAATGGTTCCGCCGCACCGAAGAGGGCGTAACCCTTGTCACCCAATCGATGGTCAACAGATATCTGGCGGACCGATGATCGAGGTTCTTTCGGTCACTTCGGAAATTTACCCGTTGATCAAGACCGGGGGGCTGGCCGATGTGGCCGGCGCCCTGCCGGCGGCTCTGGCGGAATCGGGCGTCACCATGCGTACGCTGGTGCCCGGCTATCCCGCCATTCTTGGCAAGCTCAGGGGTGGGCGCGAAGTTGCGCGTTTCAACGACCTTTTTGGCGTCAGCGGCAGATTGATCGCCGGACGGGTTGAAGGGCTCGATCTCATCGTCCTCGATGCCCCGGCGCTCTACGACCGGCCCGGCAATCCCTATATGGGGCCGGAGGGGTGGGACTGGCCGGATAACTGGAAGCGCTTTGCCGCGCTGAGTTGGGTGGCGTCCGAACTCGGACTTGGGCTGGTGGACGGCTATCGTCCGCAGGTCATTCATGCGCATGACTGGCAGGCAGGCCTTGTACCCGCCTATGTCAAATATGGTCCGTCCTCAACGCTCAAGACCGTGATGACCGTTCACAATATGGCGTTTCAGGGCACGTTCGGGGCAGAAATCTTCTCGCAACTGCGCCTGCCGTTGCATGCCTTTTCGGTCGAGGGCGTCGAATATTATGGCGGGGTCGGCTATCTCAAGGCCGGTGTCGAATGCGCTGACATGGTGACCACGGTGTCGCCCAGCTATGCCAACGAAATCCGCACGCCGGCCTTCGGAATGGGCTTGGAAGGGCTGCTTAACAACCGCTCAGACACCGTCTTCGGCGTGCTCAACGGCATCGACATGGAGGCCTGGAACCCTGCCACCGATCCTGCGCTGAAACAGACCTATACCGCCAGCACCATTCAGACCCGTATTGCCAACAAGTGGGCGGTGGCGGAGGCTTTTGGCCTGGATGTCACCGAGGGGCCGCTCTTTGCCGTGGTCAGCCGGCTGACCTGGCAGAAGGGCATCGACCTGCTGGCGGCAAATATCGACATGCTGGTGGAGGCCGGCGGTCAGCTTGCTGTTCTCGGCTCAGGTGAGGCGGAACTTGAAAACACCATTCGCGCCGCCGCCATGCGTCACCCGGGCAAGGTTGGGCTGGTTACCGGCTATAACGAGGCGCTGAGCCACCTGGTGCAGGGCGGGGCCGATGTGATGATGGTGCCCTCGCGTTTCGAGCCCTGCGGCCTGACCCAGCTCTATGCGCTCCGTTACGGCTGCGTTCCGCTGGTCAGCCGGGTTGGCGGGCTTAATGACACGGTCATCGATGCCAATGTCGCGGCATTGCAAGCGGATGTTGCCACTGGCGTTCAATTTGCTCCGCCTGATGAGCAGGCATTGGCCAATGCCATCCGCCGTCTGTTTGATCTCTATAAAGACCAGAAGTCCTGGAAGAAAATGCAGAGGCGCGGGATGAAGTCGGATGTGAGCTGGGCTTCCAGCGCCGCCCGCTACGCCCAAATCTATGCCTCGCTCACCGGAATGCCGACAAATGACAATTCTGACAGTTAACACGACGCCTTATGCCGACCAGAAGCCGGGCACGTCTGGCCTGCGCAAGCGAGTGACGGTCTATAGCCAGCCGAATTATGTCGAAAACTACATTCAGGCGATCTTCGACAGTCTCGATGGCTTCCAGGGCCAGACGCTGGTGATCGGCGGAGATGGCCGGTTCTATAACGACGTCGCAATTCAAAAGGCGATCCGCATCGCGGCGGCCAATGGTTTCGGGCGCGTGCTGGTGGGACAGGGCGGGCTTTTGTCCACCCCGGCGGCCAGCCATATCATTCGGCACTACAAGGCTTTCGGAGGACTTGTGCTGTCGGCCAGCCACAATCCGGGCGGGCCGGAGGGCGACTTCGGCATCAAGTATAATATCGGCAATGGCGGGCCTGCGCCGGAGAAGATCACCGATGCGGTGTTCGCCCGCAGCAAGGTAATCGAGAGCTATAAAACGCTCGATACGCCTGATGTCGATCTCAATGTCATCAGCACCCAGCAAGTCGGCGAGATGGTGGTCGAAGTCATTGACCCTGTTACCGATTATGCCGCCCTGATGGAGACGCTGTTCGACTTCGAGGCGATCCGGGCGCTGTTTGCATCCGGCTTCCGCATGACGTTCGACGCCATGCACGCCGTCACCGGTCCATATGCCCATGCCATCATCGAAGGCAGCCTCGGAGCCCCAAGGGGAACGGTGATCAATGGCGTGCCCTCGCCATCATTCAATGACGGCCATCCCGACCCCAACCTGGTCTATTGCAAGGATATGTATGACCTGTTGATGACTCCGGAAGGCCCGGATTTCGGGGCAGCGTCGGATGGCGACGGTGACCGTAATCTCATCATCGGCAAGAACCGTTTCGTGACGCCATCGGATTCGCTGGCGCTGCTGGCTGCCAATGCGCATCTGGCACCGGGTTACAAGCAGGGCATTGCCGGCATCGCCCGCTCCATGCCCACCAGCGCCGCCGCTGACCGGGTGGCGGAAAAGCTGGGCATCGAAATGCACGAGACGCCAACGGGCTGGAAATTCTTCGGCAATCTGCTCGATGCCGGCCGCGTGACCATTTGCGGTGAAGAAAGTGCGGGCACAGGCTCCAACCATGTGCGGGAAAAGGACGGTCTCTGGGCGGTGCTGCTCTGGCTCAATATTGTCGCGGTTCGCAAGCAGAGCGTCGACGAGATCGTGCGCGAGCATTGGCAGACCTACGGCCGCAATTATTATACACGGCACGATTATGAGGAGGTCGATGCCGCCATCGCCAATCAGTTGGTGGACGACCTGCGCGCGCAACTGTCTTCACTTCCGGGCAGGACGTTCGAGGACGATCTGCAGATCGCCTATGCTGACGACTTTACCTATCTTGATCCGGTCGATGGCTCGACCAGCGCCAAACAGGGCATCCGCATCGGCTTTACCGATGGATCGCGAATAGTCCTGCGCCTCTCAGGAACCGGGACGGTGGGCGCCACGTTGCGGGTCTATCTCGAACGCTATGAAGCTGCCGATGGACGCCACGATCTCGACACCCAGCACGCTCTTGAACCCCTCATCGGGATCGCCGAGCAACTGGCCGGAATCAAAGCGCGAACCGGACGAAGCGAGCCCAGCGTCATTACCTAGATCGGCTTTATCGATGAAACCAGAACTGGTGCCCAATGCCGGGCGAACCGACACGCTTGGCGCGACGGTCACCCCTGATGGGGTTAATTTTGCAGTCTATTCTGAAAGCGCCACCCATATCTGGGTGTGTCTTTTCGATGAGGCCGACCAGGAAATCGAGCGCTTCGAGCTCGACGTGCATGAAGACAATATTCGTGCCGGACTGATCGCCAATGTAGGGGCGGGTGCCCGCTATGGGCTGCGGGCCGACGGTCCCTATGATCCGGATCAGGGCTTTTTCTTCGATCCTAACAAACTGCTCGTCGATCCTTATGCGCGGCACCTTGACCGGGTGTTCGTGCGCTCGCCGCGTTTGCGACTGGCGCGCGAGGATGCTGTGGACACAGCGCCACTGGTGCCCAAGGCCATCATCCGTGGTGGCACAGAGGATATTGCGAAGCCGCGCAAGAAGAAGGTGCCGAACCTTTTCTACGAGCTCAACGTGCGCGGCTTCACCATGCGTCACCCCAGCGTGCAAGGCCCGCTGCGCGGGACAGTCGCCGGGCTGACGACCAAGCGGGTGATCGACCATTTCAAATATATCGGTGTCGATACGGTGCAGTTGATGCCGATCGCTGCCTGGATCGATGAGGGCCACTTGCCGGCGCTGGGACTGACCAATGCCTGGGGCTACAATCCTGTCGCCTATTTCGCGGTCGATCCGCGCCTGGTGCCGCGCGGGCCGCAGGAATTGCGGGTGATGACGGACGCCTACCGCAAGGCCGGCATCAATGTCATTCTCGACGTGGTCTATAACCACACTGGCGAAGGCGACCAGCAGGGGCCGATCCTGTCGATGATGGGGCTCGATCCGCAGACCTATTATCGCTGGGTTGATGTCGACGGCAAAAAGTATCTCGTCAACGATACCGGTACCGGCAATACGCTGCGTTGCGATCATCCGGCGGTGCAGCGGCTCGTGATCGAAAGCTTGCGCTACTATGTCGAGGAGCTTGGCGTTTCCGGCTTCCGCTTCGATCTCGCCACCATTCTCGGGCGCGATCCGGCCTTCAATCCGGAAGCCGAGATGTTGAAAAAGATCAAGGAAGACCCGGTACTAAGCCAGGTCATTCTTGTGGCGGAACCATGGGATCCGGGTCCAGGCGGCTATGCCGTGGGCCAGTTCGGCCAGGAATTTCAGGAACACAACGACACCTATCGTGACGAAGTCCGCGCCTTCTGGAAGGGAGAGCCTGCCAAGATCGGTGCGCTGGCCGGGAAGGTTTCCGGGTCGGCGGAACTGTTCGACGTGGCCGGCCGAAAGCCGCATCATGGCGTCAACATGCTGGCCGTGCATGACGGGTTCACTCTGCGCGATCTGGTCAGCTATCACGACAAGCATAACGAGGCGAATGGCGAGAACAACAAGGACGGGCACAACAATAACCAGTCCTGGAATTGCGGCGTCGAGGGGGAAACCGACGATGCGGGCATCAATGCCGCGCGCAAGCGTGATGTGCGGGCCTTGCTGGCAAGCCTGTTCCTCTCGCGCGGCACGCCGCTGATCCAGCAGGGCGATGAGATGTATCGGACCCAGCAGGGCAACAACAATGCCTATGCCCAGGACAATGAAATCACCTGGGTGGATTGGGAAGAGGCCGATGGCGCGCTGGTGGATTTCGTCGCGGCCATCAACAAGTTTCGCAGGGATCATCCGGCAGTCAGCCACGATCACTGGCTGACCGGGCAGGACCGCAACGGGTTGCGTGATGTCGTTTGGCTGCATCCCGATGGCCGGGAGATGAACGAGGGCGACTGGAACGATGCCAGCGCGTCGGTGCTCGGCATGCAGGTACGACATAAGGATGACGAGGTTCTGGTCTGGTTCAATCGGCGCGTTGAGCCGGTCGTGGCCCGCCTGCCCGAGGGCGAGTGGGGCGTGGGTATCCAGTCCGACGATACGGCGCAGGTAGCCTTCACTGAAGGCACCGCCACCCTGCCACCCCGTTCTGTCGTGGCGCTGGTGAGGCCGAGTTAGGAACCGTTTGCGGCTTTCGCTTTCTACGAGCTTTCGCCTCCCTCCCCTTGAGGAGGAGGGAGGCGAATTGAGGAGGAGGGAGGCGAAAGCCCAGATTTCTCGGAACGTGATGCCGCTCTAGCGTCCCGCAAAACCGATATTCAGCGCTGCGAATGCCTGATCCAGATACTCCACGATTGGCTTTGTGCCACCGTCATTGCGCCAGGCATCCAGTGACAATCGGGTCAGTCCAATGGCGATGAACGCCACCAGGCGCAATTCCATCTCCGGATTCCGCGGCCAGAGCTGTTGCAGCGCCTCAAGCACGATCTTTTCGTCGCGGATATAGTTTGCCTGCTTGCGGGACTGCACCGCCTCCACGGACATCATCAGCTTGTCGATGGCGACGAGTTCTTCCAGAGGATAGCCGGCGGCAATGCGGCGCATGGCGGCTTGGACGGTGTCCATCGGTGTGCCGCCCGGGGGTTCGGCCCTTATTGCTTCCACCAGCTGGTCGCCCAGCCCGGCCTGCTGAGACAGCAGGATGTCGTCCTTGGATTTGAAATAGTGAAAGAAGGTGCGGCGCGAAATGCCTGCATCGGCGGCGATCATGTCGAGCGTGGTCGCGTCATAGCCATGGCGCGCGAACAAGCCAAGGGCTGTTTGCGTAATGCGCTTGAGGGTTTGCTGGCGTTTTTCTTCTCGAATTCCCATGGCGATTTCCTAATCCCAAAAATCCCCACTTGCAATTATGCACTGAGTGCAATATCTGAATTATGCACTGAGTGCAATTTTGTCAAAGGATAGGGCTATGAAGAGATGGACTGCGGCAGACATGCCGTCGCAAGAGGGCCGGTTGGCCGTGGTGACCGGCCCGAGCGGGTTGGGTTATGAGGATGCACTGGCGCTGGCGCGGGCGGGTGCTGAGGTCATTCTGGCGGGGCGCAGTCCGGCGAAAGGCGCTGAATCTGTGGCCAAAATCAAAGCTGAAATACCGGCCGCCCAAGTCCGCTTCGAGATGCTTGATCTGGCCAGACTCAAATCGGTCGCTGCCTTTGCCGAACGCCTCAAGGCGCAGCATGAGAGCCTCGATCTTCTGATCAACAATGCCGGGGTCATGGTGCCGCCACAGCGCAAGGTGACCGAGGATGGCTTTGAACTGCAGATGGGGACCAATTATCTCGGCCATTTCGCGCTGACTGCTGCCCTGATGCCATCGTTGCGCAAGGGGCGCGATCCGCGTGTTGTAAGCCTTTCAAGCGTAGCGGCGCGCAATGGCCAGATCAATTTCGCCGACATGCAGTCGAGCAGCAGGTATGTGCCGGGCGAGGCTTATGGCCAGTCCAAGATTGCCTGTCTGATGTTCGCGCAGGAATTGCAGCGGCGCAGCGAAGCCGGCAATTGGGGTGTTACCAGCATTGCCGCGCATCCCGGTATTTCCCGCACCGAGCTTCTGCATAATGCGCCGGGCAAGATGAGCGCGGCTGGTCTGGCGCGCACCTATCTCTGGTTCCTGTTCCAGCCGGTGTGGCAGGGCGCCCTGCCGACGCTGTATGCGGCCACTTCTCCCGAGGCCCAGGGCGGCGCCTATTACGGCCCCCATGCGCTGAGCGAAACCCGCGGCTACCCTGCGCCGTCGCGTGTGCCCCCGCAGGCCATCGACGAGGTCACCGCGGCGCAGTTGTGGGCGGTGTCAGAACAGTTGACCGGCTTCAGCTTTGCGCCAGCGTGATACAGGCCGCTCAGGCAGCTTCGCTCACTGCTATTCCGCCGCCTGCGCCGTGAACCCACCCTGCTTTTCGATAAAGCCGATGATCTGGTCGAGGCTTTCGCGGCGCAGCAGGTCGGTGAAGACATAGGGCCGGCCTTCGCGGACCTTTTGCGTGTCGCTTTCCATCACCTCAAGGCTGGCGCCGACATATTGCGCCAGATCGGTATGGGTAATGACCAGAAGGTCTGAGCGCGAGATAGCCGGGCCGCCCTTGCGCGGGATCTTTTCGCCCTGCGCCACAGAGATGACATAGATGGTGATGTCCGCCAGATCCGGCGAGAAGGTTGCGGCCAGATTGTCGCCGCCGCTCTCGATCAGCACGATGTCCAGATCGGGGAATTTCTTGTTCAGCTCGTCGATGGCGGCGAGATTAAGCGAAGCGTCTTCCCGAATGGCAGTATGCGGGCAGCCACCGGTTTCGACGCCGACGATCCGGTCTTCGGAAATGGCCTGAGCGCGCGAGAGGATCAGCGCGTCTTCCTGCGTATAGATGTCATTGGTGACCACAGCCATGGAATAGCGGTCGCGCATGGCCTTGAGCAGCATTTCGCACAGGGTGGTCTTGCCCGAGCCCACCGGGCCGCCAATGCCGATACGCAGGGGACCGTTGAGACTCTTGGACATGATCGAACTCCGGAAAATCAGGTAAGGCGGAAATAGATGAGGGCGAGGAAGCCGAGGCCGAGAAACAGGCAAAGCGGGGAATAGACCCGGCGGTCGTTGAGGCGGAAGTTGGGTTCTGGTGTCACGCTCGCCCACCAGGGCGTATAGCCGACAATGCCGCGCGCCAGAAATACCAGAGCCAAAGCCAGCCCAACGAGATTGAGCCACAGGCCCCCGCTGTCATGATCGGCAAGGGCCAGCGCGAATGTGCCGGCGGCGAAGGTGGCCACACCCACGCCAAACGAAGCCGGTTTCGGCGGCATGGATTCGATATCCCTAAACCCCACCACGGTCTGGGCAAGGAGCTTTTCATTGCGGATGGGCCAGGTACGGCCGAAGGCCCAGAGAAAATGCGCGATCGAGACCGCGAACAGGGCGATGAACATGAAGGATGCAATGAACATGTTCATGAGCGGAAAATCCTCGTATGCAGCGTTTCATGCTTCATTTGTGCAATATCGGCGCCATACGCCACAGAGCCGATATCGTCCAGTGTGGCATGCTGGCACAGATCGGCCTGGTGCGCGATAGACGCTTCGAGCGCCACCATGATAGCGAGGCCTTCCTTCTGTCCAATCGGTATCAGGCGCACTGCCACCGAAACCTGGCTGTGAATGGCCGCGGTGAGGAATGCGATCAGGGTGTCGCGCTTGCCGATGCCGTGGGCTCCGGCAATGGCACCAACGGCAATGGGATAGGGGCATGGGTCGGGCAGGGGGGGCGTAACGATGACTGGCCATGCGGCGCTGGCGTCGATGAAGGCCTTGCCGGTGATCAAGGTTTCGTTGTGTCGTTCGCGGGCCGGTGTCAGGGCCAGGCAGAGATTGGACAGTTCAGTGAGCCGGTGTGGGTTGTCGGATGCCGCATGGGCCTGGGCGAGCAGAATGGCGTCGGTGCGCAAGCCGCCATGCTTCAAGGCTCCCGCGACCCAGTCCTCAGTACTGTCCCGGTCGATCACACGACCGTCTGCAATTGCCGTTTCGAGGCCTGCCGACCAGGCGAAGGCGCCCACCGGAAAGGCAGGGGACAGCCAGGTCAGCAATTTTTGCAGATCGGCACTCAACGACGGTTCAACAGCGCATGGCTTTCATTGCCGTGGCTATGGCTGTGATAAGCGCCATGCTCGGCAAAGAAGGGCTCGGATGTGTTGCGAACGGTCGCGCCGAGGCCTTCCAGCATGGTCTTGAGCACATGATCGCGCTTGATCAGGATGCGGTCGGGATCGAGCTGGGCGGGGGTGTGGCGATTGCCGATATGCCAGGCGAGCCGGAGCAGATGACCGGCGTCGCGAGCACGGATTTCGTAAAGCAGTTCCTCGGCAGCCTCTATGGCGATAGAGCGACCATCTGAGAGTTTGAGCACCTGATCGGGGGCGAGAGTTGTGGTCTGTGGCAGGTCTAAGAGGATTTCAGTGCCACTTGAAAGGCGCAGAAGTTTGCGACGAACACGCCGTTCTTCATGCTCCAGGACAACGCGCTCGAACGGCGCTTCGAAAACCTCCGCGGCGGGGAGAATGGCGACGACGCTGTGCATGTCTTTGAAAAACCTCGTTTAATGGGTGCTTAGAAAGCGCGCCGCAACTCTCTGACAGGTGATGCGGGCATTTTCCATGGCGTCTCGTCAGGGCGTGTTGCTTGCTTCTACACAGGAGGCCAGAGGCTCTGCATCCTCGTCCTGCATCAGGTCGCGCAGGGTGGCTTCGCCCTGATGGCTCCACCATTCATAGGGGCCCGACACGTAGCGCGCGCCGGAACCGGACATGACGGTGGCGAAGATGTGGTTTTCGCCCTCCACCGGCAGGATGGCCAGGAAGTTTGGAGCGGCATTGACATATTGAACGCTCAGCGCCTGCTCGTCGTCGCATTGATACGTGACGACGTTGCGCTCGATATTGCCCGCGCTTTCAAGTGTCAGGGTCAGATTGGCACCGGTCGTTGCCTGGCCGAATGAGAGGCTGGCAGAGGCCGTCAGCAGCGCGACGGCGAGGGGCAGGGCAGCAAAGCTATTCATGAAGCGTCTCCTCTTTTGAGCAGCGCCAGTATTGCGCGGGGCGGCGGCAGAAGTGAGACGGCCATCATTGCCGCGCCAGAACATAAAGTGCGCCGGCAATCGGCTTGTTGTTTTCCAGTCGAATGGAATGGTCCATCCGTTCGAGGACCGTCAGGTCATGTCGAAGGGCGAGACTTTCTATATAGCCGGGCGCATGAGCGAAGCGGCCGCTGGCGCGAATTTCGATATCCCCGTCGCCGGCCGTCTCTATGGAAAATGCCAGCAGTCCACCTTGCGCCAACCGTGCCGTGATCGCCGACAGCAGTGTGTCGATCGCGCCAATATAGATGAACACATCGGCGGCAATGACCAGGTCGTAAGGTCCGGACAGGGCGTGGTTCGTGTCCAATGCCTGGGTGGCGTCTCCAGTCGCCAGATGGCGGTACAGTCCACGCTGGCGTGCCTTCTCGATCATGTTGGGCGCAATATCCACGCCATCGATCTGGTCGACCGCTCCGCCCAGTGCGGCGGCCACGAGGCCGGTGCCGCAGCCGATATCGAGTGCGGCGCCGAGCGAGGTCCGGTGGCTTTTCAGCATCGCGGCCAGTGCTTCGGGGACGCGATATCCCAGCGGGCCGGTCAGATGTTCATCGAAAATATCGGCATAGTCATCGAAGAGCCGGGTGACATAGGTCTTGTCTGGGATGCCCGTTCCGGTCAGCGCCGAAATCATATGCGCGGCATAGATGTCGTCCGGCTGCTTTTTGAGAATGCGGCGGAAGCTCCGCAGCGCGTCGCCCTCACGCCCGAGGCTCAACTGTGCATCGCCAAGTGGCGCGAGAATGACAGGGTCGTCCGGGCGTATCAGCAAAGCCCGGTGCAGGATCTTCTCCGCCGCTGCCGCTTCGCCCAACGCAAAGAGCGCCTTCCCCCAATTGAGCAGCCTTGCTGCCGTGGCAGGGCCAATGGAGACGGCGCGCTCGAAACAGCTTTCGGCTATCGGCAGCGCGCCAGTCTTCATTGCGACGACGCCCATCAATTCGTGGGCCTCGGCCAGATTTGGCGCGATCTGGACAAGAGCCGCGCTTTGGGGCGCGGCTGCGCGCCATTGTTCGGCAGCAACCATCTGGCGGAGATCGGACAGCGTCTCCCGCGCCCGAAGCGCCAGCACCGGATCTTCCGGAAACCCCTTCTCTGCCCGGTCCTGCCTTCGCATCAAAACAGGAAATAGCGCTGCGCCATGGGGAGTACAGTGGCCGGTTCGCAGGTCAGGAGTTCGCCGTTGGCGCGCACTTCATAGGTCTCGGGATGAACATCGATATGGGGCGTTGCATCGTTGAGCTTCATTGCTGCCTTGCCGATGCCCCCTCGCGTGTTGGACACGGGCAGGAGCTGCTTGTCAACGCCGAGGCGGCTGCGCAGGCCGCCATCATGCGCCGCCTGGGAAATGAACACGACAGAGGAGCGGCTGACCAGCTTGCCATACGCGCCGAACATGGGGCGGTAGTGCATGGGCTGGGGCGTTGGGATCGAGGCATTGGGATCGCCCATGGGCGCGGCGGCGATGGAGCCGCCCAGCAGCACCATTTCCGGTTTGATACCAAAAAAGGCAGGGTGCCACAGTACCAGATCGGCGCGTTTGCCCACTTCGATAGAGCCGATATGCTGGCTCATGCCATGGGCAATGGCCGGGTTGATGGTGTATTTGGCGATATATCGGCGGACGCGGAAATTGTCGTTGTCGCCGGTTTCTTCGGAGAGACGGCCGCGCTGGCGCTTCATCTTGTCGGCAGTCTGCCAGGTGCGGATCAGCACTTCGCCGACGCGACCCATGGCCTGGCTGTCGGAGGAAATCACCGAGAGCGCGCCCATGTCGTGCAGAATGTCTTCGGCAGCGATGGTTTCCTTGCGGATGCGGCTCTCAGCGAAGGCCACGTCTTCGGGAATGGATTGATCGAGATGGTGGCAGACCATGAGCATGTCGAGATGCTCGGCAATGGTGTTCTGCGTGTAGGGCCGGGTCGGATTGGTCGATGACGGGATGACGTTTGGCAGGCCGGCTACCTTGAGGATATCGGGAGCATGGCCGCCGCCCGCGCCTTCGGTGTGGAAGGCGTGAATGGTTCGGCCCTTGAAGGCGCCGATCGTATCTTCGACGAAGCCGGATTCGTTCAGCGTGTCAGTGTGGATCATCACCTGCACGTCGAAAGCATCGGCGACTGACAGACAATTGTCGATGGTCGCCGGGGTCGTGCCCCAATCCTCATGCAGCTTGAGGCAAGACGCACCGGCCAGGATCATTTCTTCGAGCGGCGCCGGCAGGGCCGCATTGCCCTTGCCGGCCAGGGCCAGATTCATCGGGAACGCATCGAAACTTTCGATCATGCGCTCGATATGCCAGGCGCCGGTGCATGTCGTGGCCAGCGTTCCATGAGCAGGACCCGAGCCGCCGCCAAGCATGGTGGTGACGCCGCTCATCAGCGCCTCCTCGATCTGCTGGGGCGCGATGAAATGGATATGGGCGTCCATGCCCCCGGCGGTGAGAATCCGACCCTCACCCGCAATGGCTTCGGTAGATGGGCCGATAATGATATCGACGCCCGGCTGCGTATCGGGATTGCCGGCCTTGCCAATGCCCACGATCAGCCCGTTTTTGAGCCCGATATCGGCCTTGTAGATGCCGGTGTGATCGACCACGAGCGCATTGGTGATGACGGTATCGACGGCGCCCTCGGCCCTGGTGCGCTGCGATTGGCCCATGCCGTCGCGGATCACCTTGCCGCCGCCGAATTTGACCTCTTCGCCATAGGTGGTGAAGTCTTTCTCCACCTCTATGAACAGCTCGGTATCGGCGAGCCGCACGCGGTCGCCCGTCGTCGGACCGTACATATCGGCGTAGGTTGCGCGTGAAATCCGTGCTGGCATGTGTGTCCCGAAATTGCCCGGGGCGAAGGCTTCCCGCAGCGACATTGGCGGGTTCGCGAAAGGAAGGCAAGTCCCTCGGCGCCTGTTCAACAAAACTCCATCAGCGGAACTGTCGAAATGCGCAGCCGTTGGGTTGGCACTGTCCTGGAGACCATCATGCTACGCCCCTTTTGTGTCCTTTTGCTCGCCGGCCTTGCCGCGCCATCGCTGGCCCAGTCGATTAATCCTGCCGTTGAGGGAGATGGCGCGCAGACCCAGACGCTTGAAGTCCTCGATGGCTCAGTTTCGGTGAGCGTCCAAAGCCAGGGGTCGCTCTCTCTGGGGCGGGGTGATCCGGACGCGAGTGCGGGCGCAACCCTTGCGGTCAACGGCATTTCCGTAGGGATCGGTAAGAGTGACGAGAATACGAGCAGCACCACGCGGGAACGCGAAGGCGCAATAGAGAGCGGTTCAGTCACCGCACCGAACAGCGGCTCAGCCGCGAAGGGAACGCGTGAGCAATGCGATTATCCAATGGCAGATGCTGCGGCGATCGATGAGGCGATCGTTGCCGGTGTGCCGGTCATCATTCGCTCCAGCGACTGCGCCTATCCCGATGCCGCTATCGAGCGCGTGTTCGACGCTACCCCGCGCCTCGCTGCGGCCCTCGCTCAGGCCGGACTAGGCGAAAATCAGGTGGTTTCCATCACAATCGCTGACGAAGGCGTGATCATTTATCGGTCGGTGCAGCGTTAATTCTTTGAAATAATTGATCTTTTTAGAAAACTCCGCGTGGCGATCACGAAATAAATATTTTCGGAACAATTGTCTCGCGGATGTGGTTATGTCCCCCGAACCTGATATGGTTTACAAAAAATAAATTTGAAACGGAGGATATTAAAATGAATATCCAAAAAATTCTTCTCGGTTCTGTTGCAATTATTACTTTGTCCAGCGCATCTGTTTTTGCGCAGAGCGGTGACAACACCAATATTCTTGGTGATACACTCGACTCGGTGAATGGCACCGTCGAAAGCACTGTCGATGGCGTGACCAATACCGTTGATGGTACTCTCGGCACTTCCGTTGGCGATACGGTCGACAGCACCGTTGAAGGCGTGACCGGCGTGACCAATTCCGGCGATGTCGGCGGTGATGCTTCGGGTTCGGTCGGCGATGTCGGTTATCTCGACTTCTCCAATGTCCTGTCCAGCATTTCGTCCGGTGGTAACAGCGTTGGCGATATCGCCAATGTGACCGACGCTGCCGACCTGGGTGATGTGCAGATCGTCGACGTTGCTGACGTTGCCAATTTCGACGCCAATGCGCTGAACGATGCCCTCAATGGCAATGCAAGCAACATTTCGGCCCTGCAGGAAGCCATCAGCGGCAACTCCGCCCTGAACGACCTGCTGTCGTCGAACTCGGTGGACGTCTCTGACGTGATTGCGCTGAGCAACGATCAGGATGGTTCGCTGGTGATCTACACCAACAGCCAGGACTAATTCCTGACTTCTAAACTGCCAAAGGCGCCGGACATTGTGTCCGGCGCTTTAGCTTATGTGCCGCCTGAAAAGCACGACGGCGCGGTCGATCAGCGCGTCCAGAAGACCTTCGCCTTCCGCAATTGTTCGGTCGGCCCGCATGGTGCTGGCGACCAGTGACGTGGCCAGCGCCTGGATGGCATAGGCCTGTTTGGTGTTACCTTCCTGATACAGCGCATTGCCCCGCGCCTGAAAGGATTTCAGCAATTCGTCGTAATTGGCCGCCGACATGGCGTCCTTGGCGTCGCTCCAGCTGGCCCTGTCGAGTTTCGTCGACAGTTCAGTGGCGAGGCTGCCGATCAGAGCCACACTTTCCCCGTCCTCAGCCACAGTCCGCTGCAAATCGCCGAGAACATTGGCCAGGTGCTGCCGGAACTGATCCTGCGGGGTCGGCGTGTGGGCGTCTTCTGTCATCTTCATCCGGCCATGTATCGTTAGCTGGCGTCCTTAAATCAGGTTTTGCCCCGCCGCGCCATCGTCGCTTAGCCGGTTTCGCCAATGTAACGCCTGACGCTTACAGATCGCCCATGATCATCTGGCGGAAGCCGAAGACCTTACGGTCTCCGGCAATGGGGATGAGCCTGACCTCGCGCGTCTGGCCGGGTTCGAAGCGCACGGCGGTGCCGGCCGCGATGTCCAATCGCATGCCGCGTGCCTGTTCCCGGTCGAAGCTGAGGCCGGCATTGGTCTCGTAGAAGTGGTAATGCGAGCCAACCTGAATGGGGCGGTCGCCTGTATTGGCGACTTCGAGAACGGTGAGGGGCGCACCGACGTTGAGTTCAATGTCGCCTTCTGCGGGGAAGACCTGGCCGGGGATCATGGTTCTCTCCACTTACGAAAAGGCCAGCCACACACCGCCCAAGGCGGTGGCGGCTCCGGCGAGACGCGGCAGAAGCCTGCCGCCGAAGCGGCCGAGCAGCAGGCCGGCGCCAATGCCGATGGCGTGCAGGAATGCGGTGGCGAGAATGAAACCGATAGCAAATTCCCAGGCTCCCGCTTCACCCAGTTCGCCGCCATGGGCATGGCCGTGGAAGAAGGCGAAGAAGCCGACCAAGGCGGCGACCGCCGGGGTGGGAATGGGCATGGCCAGCGCCACGGCGATACCGATGAAGATGACAGAGGCCAGAATGACCGGCTCGACGAAGGGCAGGGGCATTCCGCCGATCGCGGCGGCAAAGCCGAGCGCCATGGTGCCGACAAAGGCTACCGGCACCATCCAGATCGCCTTGCCGCCCTGCGTAGCGGCCCAGAGGCCGACCGCGATCATGGCCAGGATATGATCGAGGCCGAAGAGCGGGTGGCTGAACCCGGCGGCAAACGAACCATGCTCGCCCGGATCGAGATGGGCGAAGGCCGGCAGGGTCGCTGCGATTGAAATTGCCAGAACCAGCGATGCGCGCTTGAGCATGGGTTTTCCTTCTTATCGAATGGGTTGGTGGACGGTGACGAGCTTGGTCCCGTCTGGGAAGGTAGCTTCGACCTGGACGTCGTGGATCATTTCAGCAATGCCTTCCATGACCTGACTTCGGTTGATGACATGGGCTCCTGCTTCCATCAGCTCGGCCACCGGGCGGCCGTCGCGGGCGCCTTCCACGACAAAGTCGGTGATCAGCGCGATGGCTTCTGGATGGTTGAGCTTGACGCCGCGTTCGAGGCGACGGCGGGCGACATTAGCAGCCATGGCAATGAGCAGTTTGTCTTTTTCGCGCGGGGTCAGGTTCATCGTCTGCAAAAATCCTAGAGATGCCAAAGACGCGGCAGGCTGCCCGCGCCGGTGAGGGTGATCAAGGTTGGAACGATCATGCGCCGCAGCGCAAGCCCGCTTTCGGCCATGGCACGTATGACGAGACGTTCACCATTCACACTGGCTGCGATGGCTTGACCTTCCGGAAGCCCGGCACGAATGCGGCTGGCGAGAGCTTCGGCCCCTTCAGCGTCGGCGGCAATATGCAGGATGGTGGCGAAGGCGCGGTTGCCGGCGAGCAGTGAGAGACCATCGCGTTCGGGGGATTGGGCGGACAGTGTCGTGGCTTCGGCATGAACCAGCTTTCCGTTCCGGCTGATACGCCAATTATCCCGCAGCAGGGCGGTGCGGGCGTCCTCGCCCATGGCGTCGCGTCCCAGCAGCACCGCTTCGATTGCCGTCAGGGTCGCGCCTTCGCCGAGTTCGACATCCAGGCGACGGTCGAGCTTGCTGGCTTCAAACAGGATTGTTTCCTGGGGGAGCCAGTCAAGATGTGCCCCGGCCCCGACCTTGAGGCTGGTCTGGACGCGGGCCGTGTCGCCGGTCGAGCGATAAAGCCGCTCGCACGCCTGCGTAGTGATGACCAGATGGCCGTTATCGGCGATGTCGGCGCCCCATTGCAGGTGATCGCCGCCTGTTATTCCGCCGGCTGTATTGATGAAAACCGCTTCAAGGGCGCTGGTATGGGTATTGGGCAGTCGCACCTTGCCGCAGCCTTCCTGAAACAAGCTTTCGAGACAGGTCTTGCCTTCGCGTTGCTTGGTTGCAATCCGACCAATGCCGCGAGCGCGCTGTAAAGCTTGTCCAGTCACGTTTTCAACTTGGGCAAATTTCATTGCAACGATCTGGCCATGTGTTCGTTATCTGAGCGAGCAAGCGCTCTTTCATCGAGAATTTTCAAGAGGTTATTAAAATGACCATCAAATCTGCCCTGAGCATCGTCGCCCTTATGTCCGGTATTGCCTTCTCTGGCGCAGCCTATGCCCAGACCATGGTTGGCAGCAACGATGTCTCCGACACCGACCTGCCTTATGTGCAGCAGCACTGCGATGCCCTGGCACTTGCTGACCAGAACAGCAGCGGCAGCACTGCGACCGACGATCCTGTCGAAGGCGACAACGACGAAAACGAGCAGAGCTCTGAGGAAGCAGATACTGCTGCCCGTAACTCCTCGACCATGGTTGATCTCGATACGATCACCCTGGAAGACTGTGTCGCGGCTGGTCTCGTCGAAGGCTAAGCTGTCCACAGTTCAACTATCCAGACGCCCGGCTTTTGCCGGGCGTTTTGGTTTATACCATCAGGTGTCGGCGCACATCGGGCAGGTCGAGATCGCTCGCTGGCCCGGAATGCATGATTTCGCCGCGGTCCATTACGTAAATATCGTCGGCGACTTCGCGGCAAAAGTCGAGAAACTGTTCGACCAGCAGGATCGTCATGCCCTTCTCGTCGCGCAGGAATTGGAGCGCGCGGCCGATGTCCTTGATGATCGATGGTTGAATGCCTTCCGTCGGTTCATCCAACACCAGCAGCTTTGGACGGGTGACCAGCGCCCGGCCGATGGCCAATTGCTGCTGCTGGCCACCGGAGAGATCGCCGCCACGTCGTCCGAGCATGGATTTGAGCACCGGAAATAGTTCAAAGATATAATCGGGCACGTTGCGTTCGCTGCGCGGGAGGCCGGCATAGCCGGTTTCTAGGTTTTCCTTGACTGTCAGTAGCGGAAAAATTTCGCGGCCCTGCGGCACATAGCCGATGCCCATGCGGGCGCGCTTATAGGGTGGAGCCTTTTTCAGCACATCTCCACCAAAGGTGATCGCACCGGATGAAACGTGATTGATGCCAGTGACAGCGCGGAGCGTTGAGGATTTTCCGACCCCGTTGCGGCCCAGCACGGCGGTAATCCGCCCTGGCGCGCAGGTGATGGAAATACCCTTGAGCGCCTGCGCTGCGCCGTAATGGAGGTCGATGGCGTCTATGGTGAGGGCAGAATTCATCGTCCCAGATACCTTTCTATGACCACCGGATTCGCGCTGACCTGATCGAGCGAGCCTTCGGCGAGCACGGCGCCTTCGGCGAGACACACCACGCGCGAGCCCAGTTCGCGCACGAAGCTCATGTCGTGCTCCACCACGACGACGGATCGGGTCTGGGAAATGTCACGCAGCAATTTCGCGGTTTCCTCGGTTTCACTATCGGTCATGCCAGCTACTGGTTCATCCACAAGCAGCAGCTTGGGATCCTGAGCAAGCAGCATGCCAATTTCGAGCCATTGCTTCTGGCCATGGCTGAGATTGGCGGCCAGTTCATCCTTGCGGTGAAACAGGCGGACCGTTTCCAGGATCTCGGTAATGCGGGCGATGTCGGCGTCGCTGGCCGTATAGAAAAGGGCCGAGAAAATGCCGCGCGGCTTTTTCAGCGCCATTTCGAGATTGTCCCAGACCGTATGACTTTCGAACACGGTGGGTTTCTGGAATTTTCGGCCAATGCCGAGATTGGCGATGGCGGCTTCGTCCATCTTGGTGAGGTCGGTGCGCCCGTCGAACAGCACTTCGCCTGCATCGGGCCGCGTCTTGCCGGTAATGATGTCCATCATCGTGGTCTTGCCCGCGCCATTGGGTCCGATGATGGCCAGCATTTCGGCGGGGCGGACAATGATGGACAGGTTGTTGATCGCCTTGAAACCGTCGAAGGCAACCGAGACGCCATCGAGATAGAGCATGGTATCCATTGAGGTTTTCATCGCTCTACTCCGCAGGCTTGGGCTGGGCATTTTCAAAGGTGGCAGGATCTTCGCCCTTGGCCATGTCGTCCGATTGCTCAGGCGTAGACGGCGGCGCCTCCGGCTTTACCCGGCGACGTGCGAATAGCTGGTTCCACAGGCCCACAATGCCCTTGGGCAGGAACAGGGTGGAGAAGACGAATAGCGCGCCGAGTGCGAAGAGCCAGAACTCGGGCAGGGTGGTGGTGAACCAGGACTTGCCCAGATTGACCAGAATGGCGCCAATGATCGGCCCGATCAGCGTCCCGCGTCCGCCCACAGCAGTCCAGATGACCACTTCGATGGAATTGCCCGGCTCGAATTCGCCCGGATTGATGATGCCGACCTGGGGCACATAGAGCGCTCCGGCAATGCCTGCCATGATGGCGGACACGGTGAAGGCGAAAAGTTTCACATATTCGACGCGATAGCCGATGAAGCGGGTGCGGCTTTCGGCGTCGCGCACCGCGACCATGACCTTGCCCAGCTTGGAATTGACGATCATCGAGCAGATGAAAACCGAAACGGCCAGCGTGATGGCGGTGGCCGCGAACAGCCAGAGCCGGGTATTCCGAGCCTGCACCGGCTGGCCCAGAATGTCCTTGAAATCGGTGAGGCCATTATTGCCGCCAAAGCCCATGTCATTGCGGAAAAAGGCCAGCAGAAGGGCGAAGGTCATGGCCTGCGTCATGATCGAGAGATAGACGCCGGTCACGCGGCTTCTGAAGGCGAAGAAGCCGAAGATGAAGGCAAGCAGGCCCGGCACGAACACCACCATGGCCATGGCGAACCAGAAATTGTCGAAACCCTGCCAGTACCACGGCAGTTCGCGCCAATTGAGGAAGACCATGAAATCGGGCAGGACCGGATTGCCGTAAACGCCGCGGCTGCCGATCTGGCGCATGAGATACATGCCCATTGCGTAGCCACCGAGCGCAAAAAATGCGCCGTGTCCGAGCGATAGAATGCCGCAATAGCCCCAGACAAGATCGAGTGCCAGCGCGAGGATGGCGTAGCTGAGATACTTGCCCATCAGCGAGACCATATAGGTCGGCACATGTCCGAACTGGCCCGGAGGGATCAGAAGATTGGCCATCGGCACGAGAATGGCGACGGCGAGGAAGATGCCGATGACCCAGATGGCCTTCTTGTCGAGCGCGCGGAACAGGGCTTGGGTCAGCATCGGGTGAAACTCCGCTTCGCGTGGATAGGGCAGAAGCCTCGCGGCTCCTGTGCATCCCTCCCCCTTGAGGGGAGGGAGACGAAAGAGCCGATGGTTTTGCGCAAAGCTGTCATTGCTCCACCGCCCGGCCCTTGAGGGCGAACAGTCCTCTGGGACGCCGCTGGATGAAGAGGATGATCAGGACAAGGATCAGGATCTTGCCCAGGACCGCGCCGGCATAGGGTTCGAGGAATTTGTTTGCGACGCCCAGGGTCAGTGCGCCGACCAGCGTGCCCCAGAGATTGCCGACGCCGCCGAAGACCACGACCATGAAGCTGTCGATGATGTAGTTCTGGCCCAGGTTGGGCGAGATGTTGTCGATCTGGGTGAGGGCGACGCCTGCGAGCCCCGCAATGCCGGAGCCGAGGCCAAAGGTCATGGCGTCGACAAAGGGCGTGCGGATGCCCATGGAGGAGGCCATGCGCCGGTTCTGCGTAACCGCGCGCATCTGCAGGCCCAGCGCGGTGCGGTTGAGCACCAGCAGGAGCAAGGCGAAGACGATGGCGGCGAAAATCACGATCCAGAAGCGGCCATAAGTGATTGAAAGGCCGTAGAATTCAAAAGAGCCGCTCATCCAGGTCGGGGCGATGACCATCTGGTTGGTGGGCCCGAAGATCGAGCGCACCGATTGCTGCAGGATCAGCGAGATGCCCCAGGTGGCGAGCAGAGTTTCAAGCGGTCGGCCATAGAGCCAGCGGATCACGCCGCGCTCGATGCCGATGCCAATAGCGCCGGTAACGAAGAAGGCAGCGGGCAGGGCGATCAGCAGGGAATAGTCGAGCAGGCCGGGGAAATTCTGGCGGATCACCAACTGCACGATGAAGGTCGTATAGGCGCCCAGCATGACCATTTCGCCATGGGCCATGTTGATGACGCCCATCACGCCGAAGGTGATTGCCAGACCGATGGCGGCGAGCAGCAGGACCGATCCGAGCGAGATGCCGAACCAGACATTCTGCAGCGCATTCCATACAGCGCGCTCCTGCTCGAGACCGGCCAGCGCGGACTGAATGGCGGGCCGCAGGTCTTCGGGCACGGTGTTGAGCGCGCCTGTAAGAATGGTGATGGCCGAACGGCCGGTGCTGGAGGCAATCAGTGGAATGGCGGCGCGCCTGTCCTCGATGCTGAATTCGTCGTCACCGAGAATGGTCACGGCGCGGGCGGCCTGCATGGCGCGCAGCACATTGGCGTCGGTTTCTTCGGCAATGGCCTCATCGAGCAGCGGAATATTGGCTGGGTCGGGGCTGGCAAGAAAGCCGTTGGCGGCGCGGAGGCGCGTTGCCGGATTGTCGCTCATCAGCGTCATGCCTGCGAGCGCGGTAGCGATATCGCGGCGGAGGCTGTTGTTGACGCGGATGCGGGCGGTGTCGGCATCGGCGCCGAGCTCGACGGTCTCGCCCGATACAGGATCGATATTGGCCGAGCCGCGCTGGATGACGACCGTGCCGGAGGTTTTGTCGAGATAGAGACTGCCATCGGCCAGGGCTTGGAGCGGAGCAATCACTGCGGAATCGCCGGTGGCAGCGAGATCGGTGACGATCTGGCCCAGCTCGCGCAGGCTGGCTTCGCCCATGGCCTGGACAAGGGCCGGGATATCGGCCTGCTGCGCCTTGGCGGTTTGCATGGGTATCAGCAGGAACGGCAGGGCCATAAGCACCAGGCGAAGAGCGCGGAGGGTGGTCATGGCTATGGCGTCCTTGTGGTTTCCGGAAGAGTTCCCCTCCCCCTTGAGGGGAGGGGTTAGGGGTGGGGGTTCTGCATGATCCGCACATTCGGATTTTGCGATGGGCCTGAACCCCCACCCCAGCCCTCCCCTCAAGGGGGAGGGGGCGTTTCGAGCGTGGGGCGGGTTGTGTGCCCCACGTAATCCTCACTGCGCAGCGGCGCCGCAGGTTTCGGTTTCGGTATTGTAGTTGCCGCAGTTGATCGGGGCGGTCCAATCGGCCTCGAGCATGGCGCTTTCCGGCAGGAAGTCGGACCAGGCATCGCCGGGCACCAGGTCTTCGGTTTCCCAGACCACGAAGAACTGACCATCGTCCTGGATTTCACCGATCAGCACCGGCTTGGTGATGTGGTGGTTCGGGAGCATGGTGGCGGTGCCGCCGGTCAGGTTCGGGGTTTCAAGGCCCACGATGCTGTCGATAACGGCATCGGCATCGGTGGTGCCGGCAGCTTCTACGGCCTTCACCCAAAGGTTGAAGCCGATCATGTGGGCTTCCATCGGGTCGTTGGTGACGCGATTTTCGTCGCCGATAAAGGCCTGCCATTCTTCGATGAAGGCGGCGTTTTCCGGGGTGTCGACGCTCATGAAGTAGTTCCATGCGGCGAGGTGCCCCACCAGCGGGGTGGTGTCGAAGCCGGAGAGTTCTTCTTCGCCCACCGAGAAGGCGACGACCGGGATGTCTTCAGCGGCCACGCCCTGGTTGCCCAGTTCGCGATAGAAGGGCACGTTGGCGTCGCCATTGATGGTCGAAACCACGGCGGTCTTCTTGCCGGCCGATCCAAAGGTCTTGATGTCCGAGACAATGGTCTGCCAGTCGGAATGACCGAAAGGCGTGTAGTTGATCATGATGTCTTCAGGCGCGACACCGGCGTCGAGCAGGTATTGCTCGAGGATCTTGTTGGTGGTCTGGGGATAGACATAGTCGGTGCCGGCCAGCACCCAGCGCTCGACGCCTTCTTCTTCCATCAGGTAGTCGACGGCCGGAATGGCCTGCTGGTTGGGCGAAGCGCCGGTGTAGAACACGTTGCGCTGGGATTCTTCACCCTCATACTGGACGGGGTAGAAGAGCAGGGAATTGAGTTCTTCGAAGACCGGCAGCACCGACTTGCGGCAGACCGAGGTCCAGCAGCCGAAGACGGCGTCGACATCATCGACTTCGATCAGCTGGCGGGCCAGTTCGGCGGCCAGCGGCCAGTCGGAGGCAATATCGACCACGACGGGTTCGAGTTGCTTGCCGAGCACGCCGCCTGCAGCGTTCTGCTTGTCGATCAGGAACAGCATCGTGTCCTTGAGCGTGGTTTCGGAAATGGCCATGGTGCCGGACAGCGAGTGCAGGATGCCGACCTTGATGGTGTCGTCTTGCGCCAGAACCGGCGTCATGGGCAGGAAGGCGCTGCCTGCAAAGGCGGCAGCGAGCAGGGCGCTCTTGGCGCTGAACTTATTCATTGTGAAGTCCCTCTGAGATTTCGTTCCCCGAAGACACCAAGGGAGGCGTCTGGGGTGAACCTTGGGACAGTTCTTAACGAGAGCCCTATACGTCGATTGACGTAACTGCCTGCCGGCCTGAATCCGGTTAAGGGCGGAAGGCCCTGAAAAACCGCGTGATTTTGTCGGAAAAGCTGCTATTCAGGTGCTGGCGAATTTTTGGGCACTCAACCTTTCGGGTTAAGAAATAGGCTGATGGCGCGGCAACGGATCATCCCGATCAGGCGTGAATATAACCGCTGGGTGGCGAACCAGACGCTGGAAGACTATGCCCTTCGCTTCACCGCCAAATCGGCGCGGCGTTTCTCCAATACCCGGATTTCGCAGACGGCCATCGGCGCCATTTCCTTTCTGGCGCTCGAAGCCATTGGCGGGGCGATCACGCTCAGCTACGGCACGACCAATGCGCTGATCGCCATCCTCATCGCCTCCATAGCCATCCTGCTGGTGGGCGTGCCAATCGCCCGCTATGCCACGCGCCATGGCGTCGATGTCGACCTGCTGACGCGCGGAGCCAGCTTTGGCTATATCGGCTCGACCATCACCTCGCTGATCTATGCCAGCTTCACCTTCATCCTCTTCGCCATCGAAGCCTCGATCATGTCGAGCGCGCTGCATCTGGCTTTCGGCATACCCCTCTGGATCGGCCATATCATTTCCGCGCTGGTGGTCATTCCGCTGGTGACCCACGGCATTGCCATGATCAGCCGGTTCCAGATCTGGACGCAGCCGGTCTGGATCGTTCTGAACATTCTGCCTTTCATCTTCATCGCTTTCATGGATTGGGAGAAGTTCGACCTGTGGCGGGCTTTCAATGGGCTCGGGCAGCCGGCGGGCGAGGCGGGGACTATCGCCGCCTTCGAAGTTGCAAAATTCGGCGCGGCCTCGGCGGTCATCCTGGCGCTGATGACCCAGATCGGCGAGCAGGTGGACTTTCTGCGCTTCTTGCCGGCGGATGGCGCGCCGAAATGGCGGCAGAAGCTCGGCATCTTCCTTGCCGGTGCAGGCTGGGTCGTAGTCGGCGCGCCCAAGCTGATCGCCGGTTCCTTCCTGGCATTCCTAGCGCTCTCGGCAGGCGTCTCGCCCGAACATGCCTCCGAGCCGGGCTACATGTTTGCGGTGGCCTTTGGCTACATGATCCCCAATGAATTTCTGGCGCTGATGCTGATGGCCGTGTTCGTGGTCATCAGCCAGCTCAAGATCAATGTGATGAACGCCTATGCTGGGTCTCTGGCCTGGTCCAATTTCTTCTCGCGGCTGACCCATAGCCATCCGGGCCGCGTCGTCTGGCTTTTGTTCAACGTCGCCATTGCACTGCTGCTGATGGAATTGGGCATTTATCGCCTGCTTGAGGAAACGCTGGGCATTTTCTCGATCATCGCCATGGCCTGGCTCTGTTCGATCTCGGCGGACCTGTTCGTCAACAAGCCGCTGGGGCTGGCGCCGCCGGGCATCGAGTTCAAGCGCGCCCATCTCTACGACATCAACCCGGTGGGGGTCGGCTCCATGCTGCTCTCGGCGACGATTGCGCTGGCGGCCCATTTCGGCGCTTTCGGCGAAATGGCTTCTGCCCTCGCACCCTATATCGCGCTTATCGTCTGCTTCATTGCCTCGCCGACTATCGCATGGGCCACCAAGGGCAAGTATTATCTGGCCCGCAAGCCGCGCAAGGCTTGGGCCAACAAGACTTCCGTAACCTGCTCAATCTGTGAGCATCCTTTCGAGCCCGAGGACATGGCCTGGTGCCCGGCCTATGCGGCGCCGATCTGCTCGCTTTGCTGCTCGCTCGATGCGCGCTGCCACGACATGTGCAAGCCGCATGCCCATTTCCGGGCCCAGACCCATGCGGTGGCGTCGAGCGTGCTGCCGCAATGGGCGCTTCAAAAATTGCAGACCCGGCTCGGTCGCTATGGGATTTCCATGGCTATCGCCACCACCATTCTGGGCGGCATTTTGGGGCTCATCTATTATTTCGCCATCGGCTCGGCGCCGCACACGGCCGATGTGGTCGGAGGCACCTTGCTCGTCGTCTTCTTCGTCTTCGCCGTCGCCGCCGGAGTGATGACGTGGTTCCTTGTTCTTGCCCATGACAGCCGGCTGGTGGCCGAGGAAGAAAGCTCGCGGCAGAACACGCTGCTGCTCAAGGAGATCGACGCCCACGGCAAGACTGATGCCGAATTGCAGCGCGCCAAGGAGAAGGCCGAGGCCGCCAATCAGGCCAAGAGCCGCTATGTTGTTGGCCTCAGCCATGAATTGCGCACCCCGCTCAATGCGGTGATGGGCTATGCGCAGATCCTCGAACGCGACGCCAATGTGCCGGAAAACCGCAGGGGTTCGGTGCAGGTCATTCGCCGCAGCGCCGAACATCTGTCCGGGCTGATCGACGGCCTGCTCGATATTTCCAAGATCGAGGCGGGGCGGCTGCAGGTCTATTCCAGCGAGGTCAATATCCAGGATTTCCTGGATCAGATCGTCGACATGTTCCGCCTCCAGGCCGAAGCCAAGGGCCTGGAGTTCCTTCATGAACGGACAAAAGCGCTGCCGACCTATGTGCGGACCGATGAGAAGCGGTTGCGGCAGATTCTGGTCAACCTCCTGTCCAATGCCATCAAATTTACCGCCTCCGGCCATGTCAGCTTCAAGGTCTCCTATCGCATGCAGGTGGCCACCTTCGTCATTGCCGATACCGGCAGCGGCATAGCCGCCGGCGACATCGACCATATCTTCGAGCCCTTCGTGCGTGGCGAGGCCGAGCGCAACCGCTTCACGCCGGGGCTGGGGCTGGGCCTGACTATCACCAAACTGCTGACCGAAACCCTGGGCGGGGAGATTACCGTCACCAGCACGCAGGGCGAGGGGACACGCTTTCAGGCTCGCCTGATGCTGGCCAAGGTGGAGCGGCCTGCGAAAAACGTCAGCAAAGCGCAGCCTATTACCGGCTATAAGGGGTCGGTCCGCACGATCATGGTGGTGGACGACAATGCAGACCATCGCGAACTCATGCGGCAGATGCTGGAGCCGCTGGGGTTTGTGGTGTTGATGGTAGAGAGCGGCGCGGCATGTTTGGACCAGCTGGATTTGTCCCCTCCTGCGCATCCCTCCCCCTTGAGGGGAGGGACCGAGGGTGGGGGTTCTGAAACACCCCCAAGCTCGATGGCCTTGGATGTCGCAGCACCCCCACCCCAACCCCTCCCCTCAAGGGGGAGGGGCTCGACGGAGCCAGCACTTCTCCCCCACCTCTTCTTCATCGATATCCGCATGCCCGGTGTGAGCGGCTGGGATCTGGTCGCCATCCTCCGCGAGCGGGGTATCACGGCGCCTATCGTCATGCTCTCTGCCAATATCGGAGATGGGGCCAACCCAACCAGCGCTGATGCCGGCCACTCCGACACTTTGGCCAAGCCCTTCGATCTTGCCCAGTTGCTCGACCGGATCGGCACGCATCTGGGCCTTGAATGGGTCCATGCAGAGGCGCCGGCGCCCGTTCAGCAAGCGGGCAAACTGGTCTCGCCCGGCGCCGAACACTTGCGCGATCTGGCCAATCTGGGACAAATCGGTCATGTGCGCGGGATCGAGGCGAAGCTCGCGGCTTTGGCCGATGATCCCGCCAATCGCCCGCTGGTCGAAATCCTGCGCCGGCATATGGCCGATTTCGATTTTGACGCCTATGCCGAAACGCTGGAGCAGGTGCGCCATGAGCAGGATTGAGAAAGAGCAGGACATTGTTCTCCTCGTCGACGATTCTCCGGAATCGCTCGGCTTTCTCACCACGGCGCTGGAAGATGCCGGGGTTACCGTTCTGGTGGCGCGGAGCGGCGAGGCGGCACTGAAGATCGTCGAACGCGTGACGCCGGATGTGGTGCTTATGGATGCCATCATGCCGGGGCTCGATGGTTTCGAGACCTGCCAGCGCATGAAGGCCATGACCCAGCTCACCCATGTGCCGATCATCTTCATGACGGGGCTGACAGAGACCGAGCATATCGTGCATGCCCTTGAAAGCGGTGGCGTCGACTATCTCTCCAAGCCGATCAGCCTCGATGAATTGCGCGCCCGTATCCGCGTTCACCTCGCCAATGCCCGACGCGCACAGAGCGCCCGTATTGCGCTTGATGCTGCTGGACGCCACCTCATCGCCTTCGCCGCCGATGGCGCGGTGCTGTGGTCTACGCCGCAGGCCAATCGCCTGTTGGAACGCTCGGGCATGGATGCGGCATTGCAACCGGAAATGTCGCGCAACTTCGCTGCCTGGTATCTGGCCGATGGCGGCCGGGGCCAGCCCGGCGACGCCTTCACCCTGACAGCGCCGGGGGCAGGGGGGCTGCAATTCTCCTATCTCGGCATGGTGGGAGGCGACGAATATCTCTTCCGCCTCAGCCGCATGCAGGCCGAAGGGCAGGAGGATATCCTGCGTCAGGCTTTTGGACTGACGCAGCGGGAAAGCGAAGTGCTGCTCTGGATTGCGCGCGGCAAATCCAATCGGGACATCGGCGATATCCTCGGGCTCAGTCCCCGCACGGTGAACAAGCATCTCGAACAGGTCTATACCAAGCTCGGAGTCGAAAACCGCGCTTCGGCTGCCATCAAGGCCATTCAGTCCTTCCAGGCGCCGTTCGAGCTCTGAACTTTCCCGTATTTTCGCGCATCTTGCGCATGGAACGCATAAAATCGGGGTCCGAAATTGCCTTGGCGCGGCGCCTGATGCTCCCTTGCTCGTGTCCTTCAGGGATCAGTAACCAAGGGAGTACCTGAAATGAAAGCAATCATCGCACTGTCCATCGTCGCCGCTCTGGCCATGACCCCCGCAGCCCATGCCAACGGCTTCTTCTCCAAGGGCAATGGCGGCCTGCTCCGCAACATCACCGCCGCGATTGGACTTGAGAAGATCAACGTGCTGAACGGCACGACTGTCGCTGTCGGCAACAACAGCTCGATCCTCTCCAATATCGGCAGCGGCAACGGTATTCTGGGCATTGGCGGGCAGAACACCAGCTACACCAATTCGGGCAACAGCACGAACGTCAATTCGGGCAATACGACGAATACCAACGTCAATTCCGGCAACAGCCAGACCAATAACTGGAACAGCTTCAACCGCAAATCGTCCGGCAAGCGCTGGTAAGGCCATCCCCTTCCCGTGGGGGACACTGCCTCCTGTCCCTCACAGACCCGCGCCGCTGCCCCCGGCGCGGGTCGCCTTTTGCCGTTGCTTCTCAACTACGGTTGACGGCGGCACCGGACGCCTCAAGCCTGTTCGGCGCGCTGGTGCCACAGCGTCAGCGAGTGCTGGTGAGCCTCGTCGGCCGCAATGCGCACTTCTTCAAACCTGATATCGCCGAGATTTTCGCAGCGTGTGAAGCTGGGTTCGGCCAGGCAAACCCTTATGCCGGCGAGAGAATAGACGATCATGCGCAGGGTGGCGGACCAATGCTCTCCATCCTGCATGAAGGGCAGGGTAACCGTAACGCCCACAGCGCCAGCGGGCTGTTCGAGAATGGAAACGAAGCGCCGCCAGGCCGGCGCAAAACTGGCATTCCGGTCTGGATTCAACACCCAGCCGAAACGGTCAAGCTGGTTAGGTGTGGCGCGCAGGGCAATGCTGCGCGCAATGATCGTGTGGTGCATATCGATCAGCAACAGGTTCTGATCCGAATGTTCGACGAAATGCTTGAGCGCCAGCAGGGGATCGGCGTCCGGCCCCCAGATCAGGCGCCTTATCGCTTCCACATTATGCGGGCGCGGATGATCCCGACCGCTTTCCCAGCGGCTGACCTGGCTCTGCGTCACTCCCAGGCAGTCGGCAATCGCCGCCTGCCCGATGCGGGCGTGGATGCGCCAGTTGCGCAAGGCCCGGCAGATGTCGCCTGATTGCTGGTGCATTGCAAATCCTTCCGAATGCCGATCAGAATTTGCGTTCGCTGCAATTTAATATAGTTAATCAAATACTTACGTATGGATATGGCTCTGTTCACCATTAATGTGAACCAGTATCTCCTACGGGAAAGTCCGCATTTTCTACGCACAATATTGGTTACCGCGCGGTTTCATATTGTTTCCCTGGCCTGGGGAGAATGTGATGCGTGTTCTGATCATGCTGGTTGCATATGGGGTTGGAATAGTGGGAGCCGCGGCGCAGGCACCCGTTGGTATCGTGAGCAGCGTCGAAAGTGGCTGGACCTCAAATGCCAGCGAAAGCGAAGGCGGCGCGGCTGATTTCTACCTGCGTCATAGTCATGACGTGTCGGCCACGGGCACTATGGGGCCGTTGTCCCTGCGAACGGGGTTGATGCTGGAGCAGCAGGTTTTCCGACAATTCACCGGCGAGAACGATCTTTCGGTGACCGGTGGGGTAGAAGCAGGTCTGGCGCTGGGTGATGGCGTTGCATTGCGGCTCGGCTATGCGCTCACGCAGGAATGGACCGGCAAGATGCTTGATCTGGGGCCGCTCGTGCTGACCATAACCAGCCCGGCAAGGGAGCATGAGGCTCTGGCGGAACTTGTGGTCACCGGCTCCGGCCGGGCGGTGACCCTGGGCGTGGATGCGCGGTGGCGGCAACCCGGTCTGACCGAATTTGCCGGATTGCCTCTGGAGCCCGCGATCATCGAGGCCGACGTGAGCCAGGTTACGGCCAGAGTGGATGGCGAATGGATCATGACGCCCGAGCTTGCAGGTCTGGCGCGCCTGCACTGGCTATCCGCCGGGGTTGCCGAGGCCGATCAGGTGGACTTTGGCCGGGAGCCGGCCGGCGTCGCTCGTCTGGCTGGTGGTCTGCGCCTGCGTCAAGGCGTATTGACCGCCGATCTTCATGCCGGTTTCGATCTGGTCTGGCCGCAGGATGCAACCGACCTGTTGCGGCGCATGCCGTATCTGGACGCAAGGGTCGAATGGGCGGCGCATGAACGCCTGGTGCTGAGCGCTCGCCTGGCGGCGGGCGCGGAGATTTTCAAACCGATCGACGATGTGGCCAGCCATAAAATGGACGGCGATCTGGGCATGCGCCTGGCTCTGTCGGACCGTCTTGCCATGTCCCTGGGGGTAGGTATGAGCCGGGAGCAAGGGCTTTATGATGAGGGGCTCTTCAATGAGCGGCGCTCGGTGCGTGGCGGCTTTTCGTTTGCTCTTTCTCCACACCTGGACGCCGGACTTACCGCGAGCCATGCCGAAATTTCCGAGCCCGGTGCCCATTACCCGGTCAGCATAATTGCGCTGATGCTGGGGGGACGAGTCTGAGGTCATCACCTTCATTTCAGCTTCGGGCGATCACGAATTCCCGGTCGACCATTTTTGCGGGAACCGCGAGGGGTCTCTGCCGTTTGTCAGGCGAACCGGGTTTCATCCCGGGCCGCGACATGGTGGTGTGCCAACAGAGCCTCCACCATTTGGAAGGTGGACGCAGGCAGAGGTTGACGCTCCTTTGCCTGTTGCCTCCGACGGGGTGCGAAACTTCGGTTTCGCACCCTTTTTGTTTGTCCATTTCAATTGATCATGATTAATGAGAATTTTACTACAGTTGTAGGTTAATAAGTGCGCTGATTAAACCCTGTCAGTCATCAAGAATCTTGTGATTGATTGTGTTGGAACGAATCCATCTCTGTCCCGTAATTTCCTTTGCGACGCTTGGTCGTGCAAATTGGAGATGGATCATGAAGCTGTTTACTACGACAGTTCTTTCTGCCGCTCTTCTTGCGGCAACGCTCACCCCTGTTCATGCGCAGTCCTTGCTGGGCGGAATTATCGGTGGGAAGGACGACAAGTCACTCGTTACCATTGGCTCCGGCGATGCCGGCACCTCTGGTCTCGTCAATCTCGGCCTTGGCGGCCGAAATCAGGTGCTTGATGCCAATATCGGCAATGGGCGCGTAGGCTCCGCCACGGTCGGTTCAGGAGGCTCGGCGGGTCTGGTGGATGCCGATGTTCGCCTTCTCAACAACAATGCCCGCGTGGGAGTCGGGGTCGGCGGCGACAGGCTGCTCGATGTCAATGTCGGTATCGGTAATCCCGGAAATGGCGGCGGGAATGGGCCCGGCAATGGCAATGGTCCGGGCAACGGCAATGGTCCCGGCAACGGTGTCGGCATTGCCAATACCGGCTCGGGCTCCGGGGCCAGTTGCACCGGTATTTCCAATCGTGAGCTTGAACGCCTGATCGGCACGACGCGGCTCGATGGTTCCTGGAATCGCGCCAGTAATGTGCAGATCAAGCCCGTTGCTATCTGCCCCGAGCAACGTTCGTGGCTTGCAGCCGCGCTGGCCAGCACCAATCTCGGTCAGGGCCTGCGCTCGGCCATCGCCAGCGATGCGCTGCTGGCCGCTTCGCTCAGTCGTTCGTCCTACGGTGCCGATCGCGTCTTTGCCGTTGAGCAGCGTGGCGGTCAGCTGACGGTTTTCGTTTACTGACGACCAGCGTCACTCGCACTTGCATCATTGCGCGTTATCTTCATTATCCCGGACGCGGTTCGGACTTTTGAGGGTAATGCGCAATGTCTTTGCAGGTCGACAATACGGATCGCAAATTGCTGCGGGAATTGCAGGCGGATTCCCGGCGCAGCGTCCAGGTTCTGGGTGAGGCCGTGGGCCTTTCCGCATCCGCCTGCCACCGTCGCATCAAGGCGCTGGAAGATGCAGGGCTTATTTCCGGATATTGCGCCCGCCTGGATGCCGCCCGGCTTGGCTATACAATGCAATTCTTCATCGAGGTGGGCCTGACCAGCCAGAGCGAGGCCGCGTTGGAGGCGTTCGAGGCGGCAGTTGGCGATATTCCCGAAGTGCTGGAATGTCATCTGATGGCGGGACAGTCCGATTATATCCTGCGCGTCGTCTGTCGAGATCATGACGATTTCGAGCGCCTGCATCGCCGTCTGAGTGCCCGCCTGCCGGGCGTGGCGCGCATTCATTCCAACCTGAGTATCCGCACGGTGAAGGCACGAACCGGGCTGCCGGTATAGAATGACTGTCAAAAAGGCATCATATTGCCTAAAGTTTAGGCTAAATCAATTTCTGATGCGATTGTAGTCAGAATCTGCTTGCGCCTTGCCTTGTCCTGCGCTTGATTTCCCCAAAGAACAAATGGGGACGTCCAAACATGCTTTCTCGCCGCCTTCTCCTGTCGGTTGCTTTCGCCGCAGCGCTTGCCGCACCGGCCTCCGCGCAGACCGATATCAAGTTCACGCTGGACTGGCGCTTTGAAGGCCCTGCGGCGGGCTTCCTGCTCGCCCAGGACAATGGCTATTTTGCTGAAGAGGGGCTCAACGTTTCCTTCGACATCGGCAATGGATCGGTGGAAGTGATCCCGCGCGTGGCGACCGGCGCCTATCAGATGGGCTTTGGCGACATCAATTCGCTGATCAAGTTCCTCGACGAAGATCCCAGCCAGCCCATCGAGGCGGTGATGATGGTCTATGACAAGCCGGTTTTCTCGGTCATCGGCCGCAAGTCGCTCGGCATTACCGATGATCCGAAATCGCTTGAAGGCAAGAAGCTCGGTGCGCCGCCGCCGGATGGTGCTTTTGCGCAATGGCCGGCCTTTGTCGAAGCGGCAGGCATCGATACGTCCGGCATCACGCTCGAATCCATCGGTTTCCCGGTGCGCGAGCCCATGCTGGCCTCGGGTGATGTCGATGGCGTCTTCGGCTTCGCCTTCTCGGTGATCCTCAATCTCAAGGCCAATGGCGTGCCTGACGAGGATATTTCCACCATCCTCTTCGCTGACCACGGTCTCAATCTTTATGGCAACTCGGTCATGGTCAACGAGGCCTTTGCCGAGGAAAATCCCGAAGCGGTGAAGGGCGTGCTGCGCGCTCTGGCCAAGGGCTTTGCCGATGCCGTGGCCGATCCTGCCGCCGGCGCTGCCGCGGTTCTCGCGCGCAATGAAACGCTCAATATCGACACCGAAACCGCGCGCCTCACCATGGCGAACGAGATGAACATCAAGACACCCTATGTGGTCGAGAACGGCTTCGGCGATGTCGATCCCGAGCGTCTTGCTGCGTCCATCGAGACCTTGAAGATCTCGATGGGGCTCAAGGGTAATGTAACGGCCGACGATATTTTCGACGCGCAGTATCTGCCGCCCGTCGAAGAACGCCAGCTGCCATAGTCACTGTCGCGTTTCCAGCAAGTCCGCTCAAACTTGCTGGCAACGCTTCCAGCGCTACCCGGCCCGGGTTTTAAGGGAGCCCGGGCTCTATGCCCCGATCTGTTCATACCGAGGGAACGGGAACGGATCGGGGCGGGTTCTCCGCCACTGCTTTTCTGGAGCCGGCCATGACCTCTCCACTGGTTTCCATCGAGAATGTCGACATGCGCTATGGCGGGCCGGATGGCACGCTGGCGGTGAGCGGTCTCGATCTCAAGATCAACCGGGGCGAATTCGTTGCGGTGGTCGGCCCGTCGGGGTGTGGCAAGTCCACCCTGATGAAACTGACGACCGGGTTGCACATTCCGCAATCGGGCGTGGTCATCGTGGCCAACAGCCAGGTCACCAAGCCGGTGTCCATTGTCGGCATGGCCTTCCAGAACCCGACCATGCTGCCCTGGCGCACGACGCTGGAAAATATCCTGCTGCCCCTCGAAATCGTCGAACGGCACCGTCACCGCCTGCGCAAGCACAACGCCGAATATGTCGAGAAGGCCGAAAAGCTGCTCGAAACGGTTGGTCTCAAGGGCTTCGGTTCGAAATTTCCCTGGCAATTGTCCGGCGGCATGCAGCAGCGCGCCAATCTCTGCCGCGCACTGATCCACGAGCCGGAATTGCTGATGCTCGATGAACCCTTCGGCGCGCTCGATGCCTTTACCCGTGAAGAGCTGTGGTGCGTCATCCGCGACCTGCATGCTGCGCAGGGCGTCACCATCGTGCTGGTCACCCACGATCTGCGCGAAAGCGTGTTTCTGGCCGACAAGGTAGTGGTGATGAGTGCCCGGCCCGGCCGGGTCATTTCCGAGCATGTAGTGCCGTTCGCGCGTCCGCGTCAGCTTGAGCTGCTCTACGAGCCGGATTTCAACGACATGGTGCAAAAGCTCCATGGTGAAATCGCCACTGCGAGGGCCGCCGCATGACGACGCTTGAAACCGCCGCACCGGTCGCTGCTCCGCCTCGCCCTGCATTGAAGATCAATTGGGTGCGTCTTGCGCCCGTGCTCTACACGATCGGCCTGTTCGCCATCTGGGAAATCGGTGTGCGCCTGTCGGGCTTGCCACACACGATCCTGCCGGCGCCGACCCGCATCTTTGAGGCCATTGTCCAGTATTGGTCGCCGATCTGGAAAAACTCAATGCAGACGCTCTACACGACCGTCCTCGGTTTCCTGATCGCGGTGGTAGCTGGCCTTGGCATCGGGCTTTTCATCGGCTGGTCCAAGACCATTTATGCCGGGCTCTATCCGATCATGGTCGGCTTCAATGCCATTCCCAAGGTCGCCCTGGTGCCCATTCTCGTCATCTGGTTCGGTATCGGTACGGTGCCGGCCGTGTTGACGGCGTTCCTCATTTCCTTCTTCCCCATCGTCGTCAATGTGGCCACCGGCCTCGCCACCATTGAGCCGGAAACCGAGGATGTGTTGCGCGCTTTGGGCGCCAAGAAAATGGACATCATGCTCAAGGTGGGCATTCCGCGCTCGATGCCCTACTTTTTCGGTTCACTGAAGGTGGCAATTACGCTGGCCTTCGTCGGATCGGTGGTCAGCGAAACCGTCGCCTCCAACAATGGCCTGGGTCAGATGATGGCCTCGGCGCAGTCCAACTTCAATGTGCCTCTGGTGTTTGCGGGCCTGCTCATGCTCGCGCTGGAAGGCATCGCCATGTACGCGCTGATGGCCTGGGTCGAAAAGCGCATGACCGGCTGGGCCCATCGTTCGACCATGGCGAATTAGGGCGTCACAAAATTGCAATCTGGGTGTGGCCAATGGGGGCGCACTCAGAGGGCCCGATAGTGAGCGACGATCAATTCAACCGCCTCGATCAACTGACCAGCGAACTCGACCGCATCCGCGACGAGATTGCCGACAGCTTTGATGAAGAACTGGAACTGCAATTCGAGGACGACCAGCTTGAGGCGCTGGCGGACGCGTCCGAGCGTGCAGGGCGAAAGCTGCTTGACCGCAAGGTCTATTTTCGTGAGCTGTTCCGGCTTCAGCATGAACTGGTCCGGCTGCAGGATTGGATCGTTCACAACAGGCTCAAGGTTGCGGTCATCTTCGAGGGCCGCGATTCCGCCGGCAAGGGCGGCGCGATCAAACGCATTACCCAGCGGCTCAATCCGCGCGTCTGCCGTGTCGTCGCCTTGCCCGCGCCGTCGGACCGCGAGAAGACGCAGTGGTATTTCCAGCGGTATGTGCCTCACCTGCCTGCAGCCGGCGAAATGGTGCTGTTCGACCGCTCCTGGTACAACCGCGCGGGCGTCGAGCGGGTCATGGGTTTCTGTACGCCCGACGAGCTGGAAGAATTCTTCCGCACCGTGCCAGAATTTGAGAAAATGCTGATCCGTTCGGGCATTATTCTCATCAAGTTCTGGTTCTCCATTACCAATGAAGAACAGGAATTCCGTTTCCGCATGCGTATCCATGATCCGCTGAAACAGTGGAAACTGTCGCCCATGGACATGGAATCCCGCCGTCATTGGGAAGACTACACCAAGGCCAAGGAAGATATGCTGGGCCGGACCCACACCGAGGAGTCGCCCTGGTGGGTTGTGGAGGCCGATGACAAGAAGCGCGCGCGCCTCAATTGCATCGCTCACCTGCTTGCGGCAATTCCTTATGGCGAAGTGCCCAAGCAGGAGGTTATCCTGCCCGAACGCATCCGCCATCCGGACTATCATCGCGGTCCGGTGCCCGACGAGATGTATGTAAAGCCGGTTTACTGATCGTCAGGCTTGCCAGTCGAGGCTCCCGGCGCAACAATCGTGGCGTTGCGACGGGAGTGAGTTGATGGCCGATACCAGCCATATCGTGGGGGGCGGCCCCAAGAAGGTGCTTTATACGCTGGCGACCATCGGCCGGATGGGCGTGGGCAAGGCCACCAAGGCGCTGACCGCCAAGAATACCTGCAAGGCCTGTGCCTATGGCATGGGCGGGCAGCGCGGCGGCATGACTAATGAGCTCGATGAATTTCCCTCGGTCTGCAACAAGAGCGTGCAGGCGCAATCCACCGATATCCAGCCGCCCATTCCGCAGCCGATTTTCGAGCACACGATTGCCGATCTGGCCGAATTGTCCGGCAAGGAAATGGAGCATCTGGGCCGGTTGGGTACGCCTTTGTTCCGTCGCGCCGGCTCCAGCCGCTTCGTGCCCATCGACTGGGACAGCGCGCTCGAACATGCTGCCCACCGCCTGGCCGAGATCGATCCGCAACGCAGTTTCTTCTATTCTTCGGGACGATCGTCAAACGAGGCCGGGTTCCTGTTCCAATTGCTGGCGCGGGCCTATGGCACCAACAATGTCAACAATTGCTCGTATTACTGCCATCAGGCGACCAGTGAGGGGCTGGCGACGACGATCGGCAAAGGCACGGCCACGGTCGAGCTGGAAGACCTGACCGGTACGGACCTGATCTTCGTCATCGGCGCCAATCCATCGTCCAACCATCCCCGCTTCATTCACATGCTGAAAAAGTGCCGCGAGCGGGGCGGGCAGGTCATTGTCATCAATCCGGCCAAGGAGCCGGGGCTGGTCAAATTCGCGGTGCCGAAATCGCCGTCCTCCATGCTCAAGGGCGGCAGCGAGATTGCTTCGGACTATCTCCAGCCGCGCATCGGGTCGGACATTGCCCTGCTGAAAGGGCTCGCCAAGGCGGTGCTGGAAGAGGGTCTGGAGGACCGTTCCTTCATCTCTGCCCATGGCGCGGAGTTCGACGCGTTTCATGCCGATCTCGATGCCTTGAGCTGGGACGAGATCACCCATGCCTGCGGCATTGCGCGCGACGACATAGCCCGCGTTGCCGCTGCCTATGGCCGCGCCGAAAATGCGGTCTTTGCCTGGGGCATGGGCATGACGCACCATGTCCATGGAACGTCCAATGTCGAGGCCATCGCCAATCTGGCGCTGTTGCGCGGCATGATCGGCAAGCCCTTTGCGGGCCTGTTGCCCTTGCGTGGCCATTCCAACGTGCAGGGCATCGGCACGATCGGGGTGAAGCCGGTGCTGGCGCGCGACGTGCTGGCGAAAATGGAGGAAACCTTCGGCGTCACCTTTCCGCAGGAGAAGGGGCTGGACACCATGGCCTGTCTCAAGCGGGCCGAAGCGGGCGGCATCGACGCCGCTGTCATAATGGGCGGAAATCTCTGGGCTGCGACGCCGGATACCGCCTTTTCGACCCGCGCCATGGAGGCGATCGGGTTCAAGCTGTTTCTCACCACCACGCTCAATCAGGGCCATGTCCACGGTCTGGGCGATGGCGAGGTCATGATCCTGCCGGTCACGGCCCGCGACGAGGAATGGGAGCCGACTACTCAGGAATCCATGTTCAATTTCGTGCGCCTCTCCGATGGCGGTATTGACCGCATCGAGTCCGTGCGCCCCGAAAGCTGGATTCTGGGGCAATTGGGCAAGCGGATACTGCCCCATTCGCCCATCGACTTCTCTGCCTTTTCCGGCCATGCGCGCATTCGGGACGCTATAGCCGCCATCGTGCCGGGCATGGAGGAACTGGCCGATATCGATGTCGCCAAGCGTGAATTCCATATCCGCAATCGCGTGTTGCACGTGCCAGAATTCGGTACGCTGGACGGCAGGGCGCATTTCGTGATCACGCCGATTCCGCGCGCTGATCCGGATCGATTGATGCTGGCTTCGGTGCGCAGCGAGGGCCAGTTCAACTCCATCATCTATGAGGAGGCAGACAGCTATCGCGGCAAGGCGGGACGGCTTTCCATTTTTCTCGGGGCGCAGGACATGGCGGCGCGCGGCCTCGTCGAGGGACAGCGTGTCGTCGTTACATCCGATGTGGGGCGTCTCGAAGGCTTTGCTACCCTGTTCGATCTGCCGCCTGGCTCGGCCCTTGCTTATTACCCGGAGGCCAATGTTCTGATCGGCACTGCTGTCGATCCGCGCAGTAAAACGCCGGCATTCAAGTCTGTTCCCGTGTCCATCCAAGCGGCATGATCGCAATCTGCTGATCTTATTTCGGTTTTATTTACGCCGAGGCATCATCCTCAGGGACCGATGGACCTGGGCTGGCGCCGTGAGCACTGATCTGAAATCGCGTCTGAAAGCGTGCTGGGAGCTGGGCCGGAGAGGCCGGTCACCCGAAGCGCTTGTCGAGGCGCAGGCATTGCTGGTCATGGCGCGTCATTCCGGAGATCGGGACGATATTGCCTTTGCCTTGACCTGCAATGCCTGGTCCTGCCTGCAACTGGGTTATGCCGACGAAGGCATAGACTGCGCCGTCGAGGCCAAGACGATCTATACCGAGGTGGGAGACGACTGGGGGCAGGGCCTGGCTGGTGCCGTGCATAGCTGGATCATGCTGGAGCTGGGGCTCAGCGATCTGGCTTTTGAGGAAGCGCGGCTGGCGCTCGATAGTGCCGAGCGCACCGATGACCTCGCCTTGCGGGCCTTTGCCATGAGTTGCAAGGGCATGGCGCTGATGATGTGCCGGCAGGATGAACTGGCCTCCTCAATCATTGAGGATGCACTGGATCTGGCGCATCAGGCGGCGGATGACTGCACGATTGCGCTGAACCTGATCAATATCGCCTATTCTCTGGTCAGTCAGGCGGAGCTGGTGGAGGCCAATGGCGACATCTCGGCCGGGCGAAGGCTGCGGGAGCGCGCTGCCATGGCCAATGACCGTGCCATAGACGTGGCGCGCGGCTATGGTGACCTGTGGAACCTGCGTACCGCGCTGTGCAATGGCGCCGAAATGTATTCGTTGCTGGGTGACATGGCCGGGGCCGAGGCGAAACTGGCGGAGTGGGAAGCGTTGCGCGGGCGGCCCGGCCGGCGCGAGGAAATCCACTATCTCTATACCAAGGGCGAGCTCCTGACGCTGTCCGGCAAGTTGAATGAGGCGCTCGACATCTGCCGCCGTGCCGCGGAATTTGCCGCAGATGGCGTGCAGGTCGATCACAAGGCCAATACATTGCGCCGGCTTTCGGAGGTCGAAGCCGCAATGGGGGATTTTCGCGCCGCCCTTGAGCATCACCGGGCTTTCCACGAAGCCTTTATCAAGCATATGGGCGCCTTGACGCTGCGGCGGGCACAGTTCGCCGAAATGCAGTTGCAGAACCAGCAATTGCGCGCCCAGGCAATGCGGCTGGAAACCGAGGCGCATCAGGACTCTTTGACAGGGCTGCCCAACCGGCGTGCGTTCGACGCCAGGTTTGCGGCATTGCAGGGACAGCTGTTTTCGCTGGCCATTCTCGACCTCGATCATTTCAAGCTGGTCAATGACCGCTATTCGCACATGGTCGGTGACGCGGTGCTGACGCGCACGGGCCTGTTGCTCCTCGGCTGGAACGAGAATCTGCAGGCATTCCGGCTGGGCGGCGAGGAATTCGCACTGCTGCTGCCCGACCTCGCCGCAGTAGAGGCTCGTCCGAACTGCGAGGCGGTCCGTATTGCCTTGTCGGAGGTCTATTGGGGCGATATCGCCCCCAATCTTCTGGTGACGGCAAGCATTGGCCTCGTCGATTCAACCGAGGTCTCGGGGCGCGCCATGATGGAAGTGGCAGACCGCCGTCTCTATGCCGCCAAGGATTCAGGGCGCAACCGGGTCATGGGACCGGGCGATCAGCGGCTGCAAAGAGCCACCAGGGCCTGACGCCCGCCTGCTCACGATGGAGGCAGGCAATCGGTTTCCGGCATTTTTGCGCTAAATTCTGCTCAAAACAGGAGCGTTCTGCTTGAATTTTGCTCTGCCGAGCTCCGACTTACAGTCGTTTGAAAATAAAAATTCAAGTTATTTCCGCTGTTTACGTCTTGATTACCATAAAAACCTAGCATCGTGCTTGGGTTGGTAGTGGGTTTGTGAAGATGCAAGAGAGCAAGATGTCGGGGATGCCAGCGTCGCCGCGTGCCATGCGTATCGTCATGGACGGCATAGGCAGCGAATTGCAGTCCTATTCGCTGGGCAATCAGCAGATCGTCAAACAGACCAAGCTTCTGGCCGTCAACGCCATTATCGAAGCGGCGCGCGCGGGAGACGCCGGCAAGGGCTTTGCCGTGGTAGCCAACGAAGTGCAGCGGCTCGCCGACAGCGCCGCAGACATTGCGGTGCGGTTTCAGGATGTGCTGATCGGCAGGATCAGTCTGGGCCGGTCCATGTCCGGAACGCTGGTTGAAGAAATGGAGGGCGCGCGCCTCACTGACTTGGCGCAGACGCTGGTGCAGCTCATTGTGCGCAATCTTTACGAACGCACCGCCGATGTCCGCTGGTGGGCCACCGATACAGCCTTCTGGCAGGCGCTGGAGAGCGGCGAGCCTTCTGCCCGTGCTTTCGCGGCGGAGCGGCTGGCTACGATCAATCGCTTCTACACGGTCTATTCCGATCTGGTGCTGACCGACATGCGGGGCAGGGTGGTCGCCAGCGCCAATCCCGCCAATGCACGCCAATTGCTCGGGGCGGATCTGTCCCGCGAGGACTGGTTCCGTCAGGCCATGGCCACGAAATCGGGCGACGAATACGCTGTCGGGCAGGTCATGGAGAGCCCGCTGCACGATCAACGCGAGGTGCTGGTCTATTCCACGGCCGTGCGTGCGGGTGGGCGAAACGATGGCGGCGCGCTTGGCGCGCTTGGCGTGTATTTCGACTGGCAGGCACAGGGCCGCTCCATCGTCGAGACCGAGGCTGCTCTACCCCCGCAGATCGCCGAGCGCACCGAGGTCATGCTGCTCGACGCCAATGGCCGCATCATCGCCACGACCCGTCCCGACCACCGGTTCCAGCAATTTTCGCTGCAACATGGCGGCAATCAGCGCGGCTCCTACATGGATTCTGCCGGCAATATCGTCGCCTATGCCCGCACGCTGGGCTATCAGGAGTATGATGGTCTCGGTTGGTGGGGCGTAATCGTGCAACGCGCCGAATCCGATGATGCCATTCGCCAAACTCTTGGGCTGACCTCCGCCTGAGGCGAAAAAGCGCCCGCCCGTTGCCCCTTCGGTCTGCTTGGCCTACATAGGCCGCAAATTCACGCAGAATCCCTTTGAAGAGGTCATGACTCATGGCGCGCCAGTTCATCTATCACATGCACGGAATGAGCAAGGCCTATGCCGGCGGCAAGAAGGTGCTGGATAATATCCACCTCTCCTTCTACCCCGATGCCAAGATCGGTATTCTCGGGCCCAACGGTTCCGGTAAATCGACGCTGCTCAAGATCATGGCCGGCATCGAGACCGAGTTTTCCGGCGAGGCCTGGGCCGCTGATGGCGCCAAGGTCGGCTACCTTGCGCAGGAGCCGCAACTCGATCCTCAGCTCGACGTGCTCGGCAACGTCATGATGGGCGTCAAGGAAAAGAAGGACATCGTCGACCGCTACAACGAGTTGATGATGAACTATTCCGACGAGACGGCCGATGAGGCCACCCAGCTCCAGGACATTATCGACGCGCAGAACCTGTGGGATCTGGAGTCGCAGGTCGAGGTGGCGATGGAAGCCCTGGGCTGCCCTCCGGGTGACGCCTCGGTCGACAACCTTTCGGGTGGTGAACGCCGCCGTGTCGCGCTTTGCGCGCTGCTGCTGTCCAAGCCCGACCTGCTGCTGCTCGACGAACCGACCAACCATCTCGACGCCGAAACCACGGCGTGGCTGGAACGCCATCTGCGTGAATTTGAAGGCGCGGTGCTGATCATCACCCACGACCGCTACTTCCTCGACAATGTCACCGGCTGGATTCTGGAGCTCGATCGTGGCCGCGGCGTGCCCTATGAAGGCAACTACTCCGCGTATCTCGATGCCAAGGCCAAGCGCTTTGCGCAGGAAAAGAGCGAAGACGCTGCCCGCGCCAAGGTGCTGGAACGCGAAAAGGAATGGATGGGCCAGTCGCCGCAGGCGCGGCAGGCCAAGTCCAAGGCGCGTATCAAGGCCTATGACGAACTGGTCAAGCTCAACGAGGCCCGCACCCAGTCGCACACGGCGCAGATCATTATTCCGCCCGGCGAGCGTCTGGGTCAGAACGTCATCAATGTCGAAGGGCTCTCCAAGTCCTTTGGCGACCGCATGCTGATCGACAATCTCTCGTTCAAGTTGCCGCCGGGCGGCATTGTGGGGATCATCGGGCCGAATGGCGCGGGCAAGTCGACGCTGTTCAAGATGCTGACCGGGCAGGAACAGCCCGACAGCGGCACTGTTACCGTCGCTGAAAACGTCAATCTCGGATATGTCGACCAGAGCCGCGATGCGCTCGATCCCAACAAGACCGTCTGGGAAGAAATTTCCGAAGGCGACGAAGTGTTGATGCTGGGCAAGCGCGAAATGAACAGCCGCGCCTATACCTCGGCCTTCAACTTCAAGGGCGGCGATCAGCAGCAGAAGGTCGGCAATCTCTCGGGTGGCCAGCGCAACCGCGTCCACCTTGCCAAGATGCTGAAGAGCGGCGCCAACGTTCTTCTGCTCGACGAACCGACCAACGATCTGGACACCGAAACCCTCGCCGCGCTCGAAGAAGCGCTGGAAGAATTCGCCGGTTGCGCCGTGATCATCAGCCACGATCGTATGTTCCTCGACCGTCTGGCGACCCATATGCTGGCCTTTGAAGGTGACAGCCATGTTGAATGGTTCGAAGGCAATTTCCAGGATTACGAGGCCGACAAGGTCCGCCGCCTCGGGGCGGATGCAGTCAATCCCAAGCGGGCGACCTACAAGCCTCTGACGCGGTAATCAATGGCCGCTTGGCTCGGCTTTCACCTATCGAAACAGGCGCATGTCGCGCCTGTTTCACTGTTTTTTCCGGCAGACCGGAACCTTGGGCCGCGGTTTTCGTTTCTGGCCATGATGAGCGGGCAGGTTCGTCAGGTTTCAGGGGCAGTATTTCATGATTGAGGTTGACTACGGGCGCATCTTTGAAGCGCTTCCGAGCCCGTTCATGATCCTTGATACAGATTTGTGCTATGTCGACGCCAACGCGGCTTATCTGGCTTCGGTCGGCCGCTGCCGCGATGCGCTTATCGGACGCAATCTGTTCGACCTGTTCCCCAATGACGATGCCAGCGGCCTGCGCCTAAAGGACTCCTTTGAGAGGGTTCTGGCAACTGGTGAGCCCGATACGCTTGCCTATCTTCCCTATCCGATCGCCAGGGAAGACGGGGTGCTTGAGCATCGCTATTGGACTGCGGTTCACGTTCCGGTTCTGGATGCACACGGCCAGGTGGCGCTGATCCTGCAGAATACGGTGGATGTGACCGATCTGGTCCGCATGCGCGAAGCAGCCAGTCTGCCGTTCACTTCCCTGTCCGCTGAAACACATCTGCTGGAGCGAACGATCGAAGCCGAAGAGGCAGGCGCCAATTTCCGCCGCCTGTTCCAGCAGGCTCCTGCCTTTTTCGCGGTGCTTTCGGGGCCAGACCACGTTTTCACTTTCGCCTCTGACTCCTATCTGCGCCTCGTGGGTGGCCGCAACGTGGTAGGGCGCACGGTGGCCTCCGCACTTCCGGAAGTGGTCGATCAGGGCTTTGTCGCACTCCTCAACAGGGTCTATCAGGACGGCTATATCCACAATGAAGAGGGGGGCCGCATCATGCTGGTGCGGGAAGCCGGCGGGGTGCCCGAGGAGACCTTTCTCGATTTTTCCTATCACCCGATCAAGGATGCCGCGGGACAGATTTCAGGGGTCTTCGTGCAGGGCATGGATCGCACCGAAGCGGTGAAGGCGGCGCGGCGCCAACGGCTGCTTATCGATGAGCTCAACCACCGGGTGAAAAATACGCTGGCAACGGTACAGTCCCTGGCGCGGCAGACGTTTCGCTCCACGCTTGATCCGGAGCAGGCGCGGCACTCCTTCGAATCCCGGATCATGGCCCTCTCCAAGGCGCACAGCCTGCTCAGCGACCGGCAGTGGCATGATACGGAAATCGGCAGCTTGATCAGGCAGGAGATCAGCGCCTTCGGGGTGGAGCGGGTAACATGCGAGGGGCCGTCCCTGATGCTGAACTCCAAGGCAACCATTGCCGTTGCGCTGCTTCTGCACGAGCTGGCCACCAATGCGGCCAAGCATGGCGCCTTGTCGGTGCCGGAGGGCATGCTCGCGATCCGCTGGTCCAGGGGACAGGACGAACGACTTCTCATCACCTGGAGCGAAAGTGGCGGGCCCGCAGTGGTCGTGCCCGAGCGTACCGGCTTTGGCACGAGGCTGCTCAAAACGGTGGTCACAGGTGAACTCAGCGGTGAGCTGAATGTCGACTATGCTCCAGGCGGGTTCACTGCCCGGCTGGAAATCCCTGCCGAGTCCTATCACGCCATGGAGTTGGCAATTGTCTAGTCATCGCGGACAGCGCGCTTTCATCGTCGAGGATGAAACGCTGGTTCTGTTCAACCTCGAAGACATTCTTTCCGAACTTGGCTGTGTCGTGGTGGGGCAGGCGATGCGCTTGTCCGACGCCGAGCAGCTTGCCGCGAGTATCGAAGCGGCCGATTTCGCACTTCTGGATGTGAATTTGCGTGGACAGCAGGTTTTTCCGGTGGCGGAACTCCTGCGCGCGCGGGGCATACCCATTATCTTTGCAACCGGCTATGGCGCAGTGGGATTGCCAGAGGACTGGCGCGAAAACCCCGTGATCGTGAAGCCCTATACGCTCCAGGATGTCGAGACGGCATTGGACAGGCTCTCGCACGCTCCATCCTGAATGCGCTGAAGAACCGTATTCGTCGCTTTGGCATCCGACGAGGCGGTTTTTTCTTTCGCCTTGACCAAATTAGGTCATAAGGCTTGGCTTTACTCGACCTGTCCGGTGTAGAAATGGCTCAGGTCAATCTGGAGTTGCTGCAATGCGTCTTGCATCGTTCATCGCCGCCGCCGCCTTTGTCGTCGCGGCCCCCGTTATCGTTCAGGCGCAGGATGTGACGCCCCTGGTCACCGCCGAGTGGGTCAAGGCTCACGCCGGTGACGAGAATGTCGTCCTGCTCGATATTCGTGACAATATTGCCGAGACCGATCTGGGCGAGCTGCCCTATGTCGCCAATGCGGTCGTCGCGCCCTATGCTTCTTATGGCTGGCGCACGGAAGTGCAGGGCGTTCCTGCACAAATTCCGGGCGATACGGAAATCGCCAAGCTGATCGGTGATCTGGGAATTGACGGCGATGACCATGTGGTCATCATTCCCTGGGGCACGGATTCTTCGGAATTTGGTGGCGCCACCCGCATCTACTGGACGTTCAAATATCTCGGCCACGACGCTGTTTCGATCCTCGATGGCGGCTGGCGTCAGTATGATGCGGCTGGCGGCGAGCGCGTTGCCGAAGCTGCAGTTCCAGTTTCCACCACCTTCCCCATCAACGTGCGTCCCGAACTGCGGGCCACGACCTCGGATGTCGAAGCCGCGCTGGCTGACGGCACTGCGCTGATCGATGGTCGTCCTGAAGCCCAGTTCCTGGGTCAGGGCAAGAGCCCGGTCGTGCGCATCGAAGGCACCATTCCGGGGTCCCGCAATATTCCGCACTCCACTGTCTACAGTGCCGAATATGCCAGCTTCGCGCTGCCGGAAACCATTGCCGCTCTTGCTGAAGGCGCCGGCCTTGGCGCGGACGAAAAGAACATCGTCTTCTGCAATACCGGTCACTGGGCGTCCATCGCCTGGTTTGCGCTGAGCGAAGTGGGCGGCAACAAGAATACGTCCATGTATGACGGCTCGATGGCCGAATGGGCCGCTGATCCGGCGCGTCCGATCCAGTAGTCCACAAATCGCCACCCTCGGGTCAAGCCCGAGGGTGCGTTCGGTGATGGCGAGTATTCCGTCATAATTGGATGTTGCGCCTTCCGGCTGCAGCATCCAAAACCTTTCTGAACAGGGGCATTTCAGAATCATGAGCGATATTTCCGCGCCCGCGCCGAGTTTCCTGCCGCCGGCAGCGAGCGACCGCGCACCACTTCTCGTCGCCGCCTTTTTCCTCGTGGCCGGCTTCTTTCTCATCACCTGGCAGGTCGATCTGCGTCAGGGCACGCTTTTCCTCATCGGCGGCGGGCTGGGCGTTGCGCTCTATCACGGCTCGTTCGGTTTCACCGGCGGCTGGAAGCGCATGGTGGTTGAGAAACGCGGCCGGGGCATGCGTGCACAGATGCTGACCATCGGTGTCGCCGCTCTGGCCATGCTGCCTCTCGTGGCGGCTGGCAATATCGGCGGCCAGCCCATGGTGGGTGCTATGGCGCCGGTCGGCGTATCCGTATTGCTGGGCGCGGCGATTTTCGGGCTGGGCATGCAACTGGGCGGCGGCTGTGGTTCGGGCACGTTGTTCACCGTCGGCGGGGGTTCGGCGCGCATGCTGGTGACGCTGGCTTTTTTCATTATCGGCGCCGTTATCGGCACCGCGCATCTGCCCTTCTGGCTGGAACAGCCGGCGCTGCCCGCCCTCAGCCTTGGCGCTGAACTGGGCGTCGGCTTCGCACTTGCCGTCACCATTGCCGGCCTTGCCATCGTGGCGCTGATCACGGCGCTGATCGAAAAGCGTGTGCATGGCAATATCGAACCCGAGCCTGCCCCGGCGCGGCAGGGGTGGAGCTGGTTGCTCTATGGTCCTTGGCCATTGGTCGGGGCGGGGCTGGTGCTTGCCTTGCTCAATATCGCAACGCTGCTGCTGGCCGGCCACCCCTGGTCCATTACCTATGGTTTCGGTCTCTGGGGCGCAAAGATCGCTCAGGCTGTCGGCGTGGATGTGGCGAGCTGGGAGTTCTGGACCTGGCCCGCTCAGGCGCAGGCGCTCAATTCCAGTGTGCTGGCGGACAGTGTCTCGGTCATGGATTTCGGGCTGGTGCTCGGCGCGGCGCTGGCGGCGGCAATTGCCGGCAAGTTCGCGCCCAAGGCCAAGCTGCCGCTCGGTTCGCTGCTTGCCGCGATTATCGGCGGCCTGCTGATGGGTTATGGCGCACGCCTTTCCTTCGGCTGCAATATCGGGGCCTTGTTCTCCGGCATCGCCACGGGCAGCGTCCATGGCTGGCTCTGGTTCGCCGCAGCCTTTGTCGGTTCCATCGGGGGCGTCTGGTTGCGCCCTGTCTTCGGTCTGGATGGGTTCAGGAAATGAGTGGCCGCAACACACTTCTGTTTGGCGCGGCGCTTGCCGTCACCACCGCCGCAATTGCTGCCGATCACCTGACCAAGCCGGTGCCGCCGCGTCCCGTCTATGGCCAGACGGCAAGCGCCGGGTCCGGTGCCCCCTGCGCGGCGGGCGCGCCCTGTGCCGCGGGTGCGCCAGTCGCTCCTTGCGCGGCCGGAGCACCTGCTGCGCCCTGTGCTGCCGGCGCGCCAACGGCCCCGGCGAAGGCTGCCCCGCCACCACCGCCCGCACAGCGTCCTGCCGAGGCGCAGAAGCTGGCGCCGCCGCCGCCTCCGGCCCAGCCGCCAGCGACACCACAAGCTGAAGCGGCGCCCGCGCTGCGGCCTGCGCCTGCTGCGCCCTTGACGAAGCCTGAGGGTGAAGAAGCGCCGGATCTGGTGGTTATCCGCTGATGGCGGGGGAGCGCGAACAGGCTCTGGCCGAAATCGCTTTTTGCGAGGCTGTGCTGGCCAAGGGTGGCCTGAACGTGCTCTCCGAGACCTTTGCGGGCGTGGATGACATTGCCGCATGGGACCATTATCCGCCCGGCGATGTCTATGATCCGGCCAGCGGGGCGCAATGGTATTATCATTGCCATCCGGCCGAGGACGGAGTGGCCGAGCATGGCCATTTCCACTGCTTCCTCCGCCCGGACGGTCCCGATGGTCCGGTCCATCATCTGGCCGCCATTGGCGTGAACGGGCAGGGGCGTCTGCTGAGGATATTCACCGTCAATCAGTGGGTAGTGGGCGACGATTGGCGCGATGCGGAGGCGCTGGTCGCGCTGCTGCCGCGCTTTGATATGCAGATGCCCAAGCCGTCCTATCTGGTCAATCGCTGGCTCACGGCGATCTTTGTCGCCTATGAGACGGACATCGCTGAATTGATCCGGGAGCGGGGCAGGGTTCTTGCTTCGCATCGCCCTGTTGGGGATACGGCCATACATGATGACCGCGACCTTGAAGTGACCTCGGAACTGGTCTTGGCCTGACAGGACAGATTTGCGCGGCAGCAAATGCGGTCTGCGGCTTTACCAAACCTGCACCGGCTTGCGAAAACCCATTGGGTGCGCTGGACTTTCTGCGATAAGCTGTGCAGAACGGCGAAGGGGCCGATGAGGTTTGTGTTCTGGGGGACTGGATGAAGAAGTTTGTGACGGGGGCAGTGCTGCTGGCTGGCCTTGCCCTCGCCGTTCCGGCCAATGCTGCGCCCGGACAATGCTCGGTCACCGGCTATGACACGTTCGATTGCGATGTCACTGTGGATGGCGGCGGTATCACCTTCCTTTTGCCCGATGGACAGAGTTTCGTTTTCGCGCATGTGGCCGATGGCCAAGGGCTTGGCTATCTTGGCGCCGCCGATCAGCGTCCGGGCACCTATCCTGAAGAATTGGGTTCATTCCTTCCGGTCGAGGGTGAGGCGGGTTGCTGGCTTGGCGAGAAGGATGGTCTCAAGTTCTGCGCGGCTCTCCTGCAGTGAGCCTGGACGCGACGGAGCCTGCCGAGCCATTTTCCATTGAAATCGGCAATTCGGTCCTGACTGCGCTGGAGCAGGGCGAAGGCCTTCCAGTGGTGTTTCTCCATGCCGGGGTCTGTGACAAGCGCATGTGGCTCAGCCAGATGCAGGCGGTGGCCGATGCGGGCTGGCATGCGATCGCCTATGATCGCCGTGGCTATGGCGAGGCGGAGAGCCCCGACGAGCCCTTCAACCACCTGGATGACCTTGAAGCCTTTCTCGACGCGCTCGACATTCATGCGGCCGTCTTTGTCGGCTGTTCGCTCGGCGGCGGGCTAGCCGTCGATTTCGCCTTGCGCAATCCCGGACGTGTTCTTGGGCTCGTGCTTGTCGGTACCTCGATCACCGGGGCGCCATGGAGTGCCAGTGCCGAGGAAAGCGCCATCGAGATGGCCGAAGAGGACGCCTGGGAACGCGGCGACCGCGATCTCATCAATAAGGTGCAGGCGCATGAATGGCTGGATGGTCCGCGTGCTCAAAGCGGGCGGGTCGGCGGCGCAGCGCGCGCTCTGTTCATCGACATGAATGGCCGTGCGCTGGCCAAGCCACCGCTGACGCAGGAAGAAGATCGTCCCGATGCGTGGCGCCGCATGGACACGGTCAATGCGCCGTCGCTGCTCATCGTTGGCAGCGAAGATTTTTCCGCCATCATCGATCGGCATGAGACATTGTCGGAAGCCATGCCCAATGCTTTTGCGGTGTTGCTGGACGGGGTTGCCCATATCCCGAGCATCGAACGCCCCGACCTCGTCAATTCGCTGCTGCTGCAATTTCTTGACGCCTTCGACGGCGATGAAAGCGAAGATGAATCAGAGGACTAGAGTCCTTTGCGCCGGATGATCCGAACGCGCTTAGTGATTTGATTCAATATGCTCAACTTCTGAATCTACTGGATACCATGTTGATTCAGGTCGTTGAGGATCTAGATTCTGAAAATGATGCAGTGTTCTGTTTTTCAATAGTTTTCAATTGCTGGAGCTGTCGGGCGGCCCGACGACTCCAGCAATTTTGACACGCTCGGTGGGTCGAACCGCAATATGAGCGTTTCGTGTTGGTCGGCCGGTCTTATACCGCGATAATTCCGTCCAGATGTTTGTCCAGCTGCGGCGTCGGCAGGTTGGTCAGATCCTTGTCGAGTTCTGCAACGACGGTCTTCTTCACATGTGCGGACAACGCCTTGCGCAGATTGCCCAGCGCAATGGGCGCGGCTGCAATGACCAAGCGATCGAATGCGCCGGCCTTGGCCTTTTCGTCGAGAACCGAGGCGACCGTGCGCACGAATTCGGCTTCGCGGTGCTGAGCCGGATCGGTCTTTGCTTCCATCGCTCCACCGGTCGGGCCGCGCCCGGCGCGGTCGGTGTCGATGTCCTGAGATTGCAGCGGCGGAATTGACCAGCCAAGTCCCTGCACATTGGTCAGCCCCTTGCCCGGACCGGCATGTTCGAGCACGCGGGCCTGAGTGCCATCGGCGATCAGGATCCAGGTTACGGTCTTCTTCATCTGCTGCTCCTCTCATTGAGATGGTTCGTCCGCGACGGTCAGATCGCAGTGCTGCGAGCCAAACGTGCGACTGAGTCAAAAGGTTGACCTCGTCCATCACCATTGCAAGGGATCGGGATCACAAAGTCTGATTTGTCGCCCATGGTTCCGGCTGGTAGATCGGGTCGGCGCCCGTCGTGGCGCGGAGTATTCTCATGACACTGCCCGAGCAGTCGCCGGACGTCGCCGTCCCGCCAGCTTCGTCCGCCAGCCTGCAAGGCAACGACACCGGGAACGGCGTCGTCGCTGCGTTGTCGGCCTATTTGCTCTGGGGGTTCCTGCCCATCCTTTTCCGCCTGCTGGAGCAGGCAGGGTCCGTCCTCATCGTGGCCGAGCGGACGCTTTGGTCGCTGGTTCTGCTCTTGTTTGTCATTATCGGCACACGCGGCATTGCCGAGGTTCGCAGTCTGCTAACGAACTGGCGCAAGATGCGCATCATTGCGCTGTCGGCGGTGCTGCTGGTTTTTAACTGGCTGCTTTATGTGTGGGCGGTTGAAACGGGGCAGGTGCTCGAAGCCAGTTTCGGCTATTTCATCAATCCGCTGGTCAACATCGCCATCGGCATGATCGTTCTGGGCGAGCGGCAGAACAGGCTACAGACGATCGCCATCGTGATCGCCGCCGTCGCCATCGTCATACAGGCGGCGGGCCTTGGCAATGTACCATATATCGCGCTCGGCCTGGCTATTTCCTTTGGTTTCTATGGGTTTATCCGCAAGACCGCAGAGGCGGGGCCGGCCACTGGCCTGTTTGCGGAGACTCTGGTGGTGGCCCCGTTCGCCATGAGTTATGTCGTGTTCGACCTTGCGACCAATGGCCCCGGCGCCCATGCCGATCCCACGCTCATGCTGCTGCTGGTATTGACCGGGCCGGCAACGGCCGTGCCGCTGCTGCTCTTCGCCTATGGCGTGCGGCGGCTGCGGCTGACGACAATCGGCATGTTTCAATATCTGGCGCCGTCCATCCAGTTTCTGGTGGCGATCATGCTGTTCGGAGAGCAGCTTAACGGATTGCGGCTGCTCAGCTTTTCGCTGATCTGGCTGTCACTGATCGTGTTCAGCTATGACAGTTTCCGCCAGCGGCGCGCCCGGCTGGCCTGATAGTCGGATCACCTGAGCGATCTGCTCGAAGGTCGCGCCGAAAGGCGAAGCCTCGCGCCACACCAGCCGCAATTGCCGCCCTGCGCCCGGATCATTCAGCGGATGCACGGCGATGCGCGGATCGTTGGCTTCCTTGCGCAACGCAATCTGGGGGAGCAGCGTCACGCCTTGGCCATTGGCGACGAATTCCACGATGGTGGACAGTGACGTGGCCGCGAATGTGCGGGCGCTGCGGTCTCCATCCAGCCGGCAGGCGGATATGGTCTGGTCGCGGAAGCAATGCCCCTCGTCCAGCAGCAGGATCCGCTCTGGTGCGAGGCTGGACAACGTTACAGGTTCGGCTGTGTGCTCATTGCGCGGCGTGGCCAGCACGAATGGGTCGTCAAAGAGCGGGGCGGCGATCAGTTTTGGCCCTTCCCCGGGGAGTTCTGTAGCCATCAGCGCTATGTCGAGACTGCCGTCATGCAGGCCCGCCAGCAAGGCTTCGGTTCGGCTTTCGCTGATGGTGAAGCGCAAGTCGGGCAGGCTGTCGGCAAGGGCAGGAAAGATTGCGGGCAGCAAATAGGGCGCAACCGTCGGGATGAGGCCGAAACGCAGCGGTTTTTTCGGTTTCCCGCCATGGCTCAGGATCAGCGTGTCCAGTGCCTCTGCGCTGCGGATGGTATCACGGGCCAGATCCAGAAACTCGCGCCCGAACGGGGTTGGACGCACACCGCTTTTCATCCGGTCGAACAGCGGCATGCCGCACAAGGCCTCAAGCGCCAGAATTTGCTGGGACAGGGCGGGCTGCGACACGGCGCAGGCCTGCGCGGCTTTGCCGAAGTGCCCGGCATTGGCCACTGCTAACGCATAGCGCATCTGTTTCAGCGAGATGGGCACGATAATTTTTTCCTATTGATGTGCCAAGATTATTCGATTGGCCTAATGGATGCCAGCGCCTTATAACACCGCTGAATAACAGGAGCCCCTCATGACAGACCCCAATTCCAAGCCCGCTGGCGAATGCCCGATGGGGCATGGCAAGAGCAAGCCGAGCAACAAGAGCTGGTGGCCGGACGTGCTTGATGTGCAGGTTCTGCACACCAATTCCGGCCTGTCCGATCCCATGGGTCCGGATTTTGACTATGCCGCGGAATTTGCGAAGCTGGACCTGGCGGCGATCAAGGCTGACCTCACCGCACTGATGACCGATTCCCAAGACTGGTGGCCTGCTGATTTTGGCCATTATGGCGGGTTGTTCATCCGCATGGCCTGGCACAGCGCCGGCACCTATCGCATCACAGATGGCCGTGGTGGCGCGGGCATGGGGCAGCAGCGGTTTGCGCCGCTCAATTCCTGGCCGGACAATGCCAATCTGGACAAGGCGCGTCGCTTGCTCTGGCCGATCAAGCAGAAATACGGCAATGCCATTTCCTGGGCTGATCTGATGATCCTCACCGGCAATGTCGCGCTCGAATCCATGGGGTTCAAGACGTTCGGTTTTGCCGGTGGCCGCGCCGATGTGTGGGAGCCCGAAGAGCTGTACTGGGGGCCCGAAGGCACCTGGCTGGGCGACAGTCGCTATAGCGGCGAGCGTCAGCTCGAAGAGCCGCTGGCTGCGGTGCAGATGGGCCTCATCTATGTCAATCCGGAAGGGCCTAACGGCAACCCCGATCCGGTTGCCGCAGCCCGCGACATTCGCGAAACCTTCAAGCGGATGGCGATGAATGACGAGGAAACCGTCGCCCTGATCGCTGGCGGCCACACCTTTGGCAAGACCCATGGTGCCGGTGATCCCTCGCTGATCGCGGCGGACCCCGAAGGCGCCGAGCTGGAAGATCAGGGCCTCGGTTGGAAGAGCAGCTTCAACAGCGGCCACAGCGGCGATTCCATCACCTCGGGTCTCGAAGTGGTTTGGACACAGACCCCGGTTCGTTGGAGCAATTTCTTCTTCGAGAACCTGTTCAAGTTCGAATGGGAGCTGACCGAAAGCCCGGCCGGAGCCAAGCAGTGGCAGGCCAAGAACGCGCCCGCCGATATTCCGGACCCGTTCGACCCCAACAAGAAGCGCGTTCCGACCATGCTGACGACCGACCTGTCGCTGCGCTTTGATCCGGAATATGAAAAGATTTCGCGCCGTTTCCTCGAAAATCCCGATCAGTTCGCCGACGCTTTCGCCCGCGCCTGGTTCAAGCTGACGCACCGCGACATGGGTCCGAAGGTCCGCTATCTCGGTCCCGAAGTCCCCAGCGAAGACCTGATCTGGCAGGATGTCATTCCGGCGGTCGACCACGCGCTGGTGGATGAGGCCGACATTGCAGCGCTCAAGGGCAAGATCCTGGCCGCGGGTCTTTCGGTTGCCGAACTGGTTGGCACGGCATGGGCTTCTGCATCGACCTTCCGCAAGTCGGACAAGCGTGGTGGCGCCAATGGTGCGCGCGTCCGTCTGGCCCCGCAGAAGGATTGGGAGGTCAACAAGCCGGCGCAGCTGGCCAAGGTGTTGTCGGCGCTCGAAACCATCCAGGCCGAGTTCAATGGCGCCAATGGCGGCAAGAAGATATCGCTGGCCGACCTGATCGTTCTGGCAGGCAATGCCGGCGTCGAGAAGGCTGCGCGGGATGGGGGGCAGGACGTGTCCGTGCCGTTCACGCCCGGCCGAATGGACGCTTCGGCTGAACAGACCGATGTGGAATCCTTTGCCGCGCTGCAGCCGCGCACCGATGCCTTCCGCAATTACCTGAGCGGCCGGCAGTTCATGCAGCCCGAAGAGGCGATGGTGGACAAGGCAAATCTGCTAGGCCTGACCGGCCCGGAACTGACCGTTCTGCTCGGCGGGTTGCGGGTGCTCAATATCGGGGTCAACGGCCATGGCGTTCTTACCAGCCGTCCGGAAGTGTTGAGCAACGACTTTTTCAAGAACCTTTTGACCATGAATGTGGTCTGGGCGCCAAAGGCCGGTGAAGAAGGGGTTTACGAGGGCCGCGACCGCAAGACTGGCGCGATCCTGTGGACTGGCACCCGCGTCGATCTGATCTTTGGCTCGCACTCGCAGCTGCGCGCATTCGCCGAGGTTTATGCGCAGGCCGACTCGCCTGCCCGGTTTACGCGGGATTTCGTGGCAGCCTGGACCAAGGTGATGAACGCCGATCGGTTCGACCTGCACTGATCGCAGCAATGCCATGATCTGACCGGCCCCGGAGTTCTGCTCCGGGGCCTTTTCATTGGCGCAGCCGGTCTTGGTTACAATTTGATTCAATTCCTCTTTCCCGCCTTCAGGCCCCGCAAGACGTTCCGCGGCAAGCTAAGCCTCGACTATGCGGCAGAAGCCGGGAGAACGATGATGACCGATGCCATGACCGAGCTGGATGAAGGCCACCGCGCATTCGCCAATTTCCGTGTCCTCAATGGCGAGGACAACCAAACCGAGCGGGAGCAATTGTTCCGCAACATGGCGCGGCTGTTCAGCTTCGTTTCCGACCGCTGCGATGATGAGCAGGTCGCCCAGTATGACGAGGTGCTTTGTCAGCTCGCCGAACTGGTGGAGGTCGAGGCGCGCGTGCATGTGGCCAAGCTGCTGGCGCCGCTGGAGCGGGTTCCGGGCACCGTGGTGCTGAAGCTGGCCAATGACGATATCGAAGTGGCCCGGCCCTTGCTGGAATTTTCCAGCGTGCTCAGCGACGACGATCTTATCGATATCATCGCCAAGCAATCCGAAGGTCACAGGCTGGCTATTGCCGGGCGTGCCGGGCTGAATGAGCGGGTAGGCGAGGCGATCGTCGAGCATGGTGAAACCGCGTCGGTGGTGCGGCTGGTGCGCAATAATCGCGCCGAGCTCGACCGTGCGACGCTGGAAAAGCTCGTGGAGCGCGCCACCAAGGACGCTGAAATTGCCGCCGATCTGCGCGGCCGCACCGACATTGACTGGAAATCGCTGCGCGGCGAAATCGATGAGGTTGCCGGCAAGGTGCTGGAATCGCTGGGCGAGGTGGAGAAGCGCTTCGACCCCGTGGCGGCCGGCAAGGTCAATACCGTCGTCTATAACCGCATCCGCAACCGCGCCGGTTTCAACGCGCAGGAATGGAAGGTTGCCTATAATCAGGTGAAGGGCTTGTCCGACCGCAAGCAGCTCAATGATCGCGCATTGGCCCGCTTTGCCCGTTTCGGCTATGGCCATCATGCGGCGGCGGCGATGGCGGTGATGCTCAGCGTATCGCCCGAAGTGGTGGTGAAGTGGCTGGCGAGCCAGGATTATGTCGCTGTGACAGTCGCGCTGCGCGCCGCCCGGCTCAGCCCTGATCTCTTCGAGGCTGTCGCCGCCACCTTGCCGTGGCGTGACCTGCCAAGCGAGGCAGACAAGCGCATGGTGCTGTCCCGCTTTGAAGCGCTGGATGGCGAGGATGCACGGCACATTTTCGAATTGTGGCGCGCCCACTCCTTCCGCAAGCGCGCCATGACTGAGGACCGCCAGAGCGCCTAATCCCTGCTGGCGTCAGCCTCTATCCGCGCCATACCGACCCGATCAATGCAGAGTGCGCCCGGCCCGAATCCGCTTCGAGCCGGGCTCGCCTGTCGTTGGCGGCATTCGGCGCAGCACCGCAATTGGCCGGGTGAGGGCAGGGCAGCAGTGGCCCGAGCGGCAAGAATGATTTGTCCGCCAGTTTCAAGAACGGGCTGGACCTTGCCCGGAAGTGGATATAAAGATTTCTTTATATCCGAGAGGCGGCATGGGCAGTCTGAACAAATTAGTCGGGGTGTTGAAGGCGGCGGGCGAAAGCACGCGTCTGCGCCTGCTCGCGCTTCTGGCGGATGGGGATCATTCGGTCAAGGATCTCACCGAAATCCTCGATCAGAGCCAGCCGCGTGTGTCGCGGCACCTGAAGCTTCTGGCCGATGCGGGGCTGGTGGAGCGCCATGCCGAGGGGGCCTGGGCCTATTACCGGCTTGCACCGAGCGGGCAGGGGGCCGATCTTGCCCGCTGGCTGACGGCGCGGGTTGATCAGGGCGACGCAGACCGGGTGCGAGACCGGACTCGACAGGCTGAAATCCGGGCATCCCAACAGGCTCTGGCAGCGGACTATTTCGCCAAGGTCGCCGAAAGCTGGGATTTGCTGAAAACCCTGCATGTTCCCGAAGCGGCGGTGGAAGCTGCGGTTCTGGCGCAGCTGGGCGGACGCAGCGTGGACCTTTTGATCGATCTCGGCACGGGCACCGGCCGTATCCTTGAGGTGCTGGCACCCGCCTATAAGCGGGGCATCGGCGTTGATTCCAGCCGCGAAATGCTGGCCGTGGCGCGGTCTCGTCTGGTTGCTGCGGGTCTTTCCCATGCACAGGTGCGCCTTGGCGACATTGGTGCGCTCGATCCGGCCACCGGGCCGGCTGACGTTATCGTCATCCATCAGGTGCTGCATTATTTCGACGATCCGGGCCGCATGCTGGCGCAGGCACGCCGGCTGCTGAAACCGGGCGGAGAAATTCTCATCGTGGATTTTGCCCCGCACGATCTCGAATTTCTGCGCAGTGAACATGCCCATCGCCGGCTTGGCCTGTCGCAGGAGCAGATGAATGGCTGGGCGGCCCTGGCGGGGCTCGACGTGCTCGCCATGCGCGCCTTTCCCAGCGAAACCAAGGATCGCGGCCTGACGGTGTGCCTCTGGCATCTGGGCGACCGCAAGAGAACGGACTAGACGAATATGCTTGACGATAATCTCCGCGCCAGCCGCAAAACGGCCGATCAGCGTCCGGACCTGCAGCTGTCCTTCGAGTTCTTTCCGCCCAAGACGGACGTCATGGAGGAACGGTTCTGGGACAGCATTCACAAGCTGGCGCCACTGCATCCGCGTTTTGTCTCCGTGACCTATGGCGCGGGCGGCTCCACGCGTGAGCGTACCCTGCGCATGGTCAGCCGCATCGAGTCCGATACCGGTGTTTCGGCTGCGGCGCACCTTACCTGCGTCAGTGCCACGCGGGGAGAAGTCGATGATGTCGTGCGTGGCTACAAGGCGGCGGGCGTCAACCGCATCGTAGCGCTGCGCGGCGATCCGCCAGAGGGGGTTGGCCATCCATTCACGCCTCATCCAGACGGCTATCAAAATGCCGCCGATCTGGTTTCGGGTATCAGGCGCATAGCCGATTTTGACATTTCGGTTGCGGCCTATCCGGAAAAGCATCCGCAGAGCGCCGATTGGGACGCCGATATCGACAATCTCAAGCGCAAGCTCGATGCCGGGGCGAACCGGGCGATAACCCAGATGTTTTTCTCCAATGCGGACTATCTTCGCTATGTGGAGCGCGCCCGGAGGGCCGGGGTGACGGCGCCAATCGTGCCGGGTATCCAGCCGATCCATTCCTTCAAGCAGATATCGGGTTTTGCCGCCCGTTGCGGCGCATCCATTCCAGGCTGGATGGCGGAGCGTTTCGAGGGGCTGGACGACGATCCGGAAACCCACGCTCTGGTTGCCGCAGCAGTCGCCGCCGAGCAGGTGACCGAGCTGCTGGACGAGGGCGTCACAGAGTTTCATTTCTACACGCTCAACCGTTCCAATCTGGTGCTGGCGCTGGCGCGGCTGCTTGGTCGCCGCCCGTAATCGGTCGCGTTCATCGTCAGTTCAGGCCAGGGGCGGCAGAACACAATGCCGCTCCTTCCATATTCTAGCCATGAACAGGGGCATGTTCGCCTCAAGGGGCAATGCCTTTTCGGAACCGAACGCCTATGGAACTCAATCGTCGTCGCATTACCAATGGTCTGGCCTGGGCCGGAGCCGCGTTGATCGTGGCTATTCCCACCGCGGACCTCATTGCCCGACAGTTTGCGCCCGCCGACGAGCCACAGGTGGCCATCGTCCAGGAGGCGCCGGTCGTCGAGACGGCAGCGCCTCCCGAAACGACATCACCCGAACCAACGGCGCCGAGCCAGCCTGCGCCGACGCCCGACCCGGTCAACACGGCAGCGGCCGCTGGAACGGGCGACGCGGTCGACACTTTCCTGCAATCGGGCCGCGACCTGCCTAGCTACATCAGTGGCGGCAATGCCCCACGCGCGCCGGCAGATCCTGCGCCGGCACCCCGGCCTGCCGCGAGCCAGCCCGCGCCGGTTGCCAGTCCGCAAACGCAACCCGCCGCGCAGCCGACCCGGCCGGTCATCGCCACGCCACGGCCCGTAACAGGCTTTCCGACGCCGGCGTCAGAGCGTCCGACTATTGCAGTGGCTCCGACACCCGCGCCGGTCGTGCAACCGGTCGTTCCGCCGCTGATCATTGATCGGCCGCCAGTCGTGAACAGTGCCGGGCCGGTGGTTACGGCACAGGACCTGGAAGATTGGGAAACCGGCCCGCTTTCCGATTTCCTGGCCAATCGCGGCGGGCAGCGGTCCGATGCTGTACCAGGTGACTATGAACCCGGTGGTTTCTGGCTCGACGAAGGGCCGAGAAGCGGCAATCCCCGCCGTTTGCCGCCGGCCTATGACGATGGCTATTACTATCCGTCTGGCCAGTAGGCAGGGCTCGTATTCGTGCCGGGGCATGGACCCCGGCGCTGCCAGGCTATAATCTGGCGCCAGCAGGAAAGGTTGGCAGATGTTGTGCTGTGTCCGCAAGGCCGAGGAAAACCGGGATGTGTGGCAGAAGTTCGCGCATTTTCTGGGCTCGTTTTCCGAACGCACCGGCATTGCCGGCCATATTGCCAATATCCTCGATCCAGATACCTGGCTGCCCGGGGGACGCGATGCCGCATTCACGCTGGCGCTGATCGCCCTTTCGGCCAAGATGGCGGTGGCCGATGGCGCAGTGACGGCATCGGAAGTGCGGGCGTTCAACGCGACGGTCGATATTGCCGAGGGTCATGCCCTGCAGGTGGAAAAGCTGTTCAACCTCGCCAAGCAGGATGTGGCCGGCTATCAGGCCTATGCACGCAAGGTGGCGCGGTTCTTCGCCGATACGCCGGAAACGCTGGAGCATGTGCTGGACGGCCTGTTTTTCATCGCCACGGCCGACGGGCTCGTGCATGAGGCGGAACTGGACTATCTGCGCGATGTCAGCGCGATCTTCGGCTTCGACGAGGCACGGTTCGAGCAGATTGCGTCCCAGCATGTGATGCTGGACGAGGGCGTCGATCCCTATGTCGTGCTGGGTCTCAGCCATGATGCGCCGCCCGAGGAGGTTCGCCGGGTCTATCGCCTGCTGGTGGCCGAGCACCATCCCGACCGGCTGATCGCCAAGGGTGTTCCAGAAGACCTGATTGACATGGCCACGGCGCGCATGTCCGCGATCAACCTCGCGTATCAGGCAATTACCAAGCCGCGTCCGCAACCGCTGCTCACTTGACGGCGGCAGCCGGCTCACGCACATAGGCGCGGCCAGTTGACCGGGTGGCCGCTGGCATGGGGGTAACTCCATGCTGGAGGAAAGTCCGGGCTCCATCGAAACACGGTGACGGCTAACAGCCGCCGGGGGCGACCCCAGGGAAAGTGCCACAGAAAGCAAACCGCCTGCCATCGGCCGGTAAGGATGAAAGGGTGCGGTAAGAGCGCACCGGGCGTCTGGCGACAGAGGCCGCACGGTAAACCCCACCGGGAGCAAGACCAAATAGGGATGACGCGGGGCTTCATGCCCCAGCCTGTTTCGAGGCCAGGTCGTCCGGGTTGGTTGCACGAGCGCGTCCAGCAATGGCCGCCACAGATGAATGGTCACCACGTCGTGGAAACACGGCCCTACAGAACCCGGCTTATAGGTCAACTGGCGTTGACTCCTGCCGTCCATCGTCGCTAAACGATGCGCTTTCCTTTCCGCCGTGCTCATCCGGCGGGCACACGCTGGTTGGAGTTTGGCGCGATGCCCCTGGCTACCCCCTATTATCTCGTGGACGAAACGGCGCTTGAGGCCAATCTGGCGCGGATCGATCACCTGCGCGCGGCATCCGGTGCAAAGTGTCTTCTGGCGCTCAAGTGTTTTGCGACATGGTCGACCTTCGCGCAGATCGCGCCGCACATGGACGGCACGACCTCGTCTTCGCTCAATGAGCTCAAGCTGGGCCGCGAAAAGTTTGGCGGCGAGACGCATGCCTATTCGGTGGCATGGTCGGATGGCGAGATCGATGAAGCCGTGGCCAATGCCGACAAGATGATCTTCAATTCGGTGAGCCAATTGGAGCGCTTTGGCGACAAGGCAGAGCATTTGCCCATCGGCCTGCGCGTCAATCCCGGCGTCAGCCATTCGCATTTCGATCTGGCCGACCCGGCCCGTCCGTTCAGCCGTCTGGGTGAGAGCGACCGGGCACGGATCGAGGCAGCCATGGACCGGGTCTCGGGCTTCATGCTGCACTGCAATTGCGAGAACGACTCTGTCGAGGCGTTCTCGGCGCTGCTCGACACGATTGAAGAGCGCATTGGCGATCTGCTCGCGCGGCTTGAATGGGTCAGTCTTGGTGGCGGCATCCACTTTGCAAAGCCGGGCTATGACGTGGATGCGCTGGCCATGCGCCTTAGGGCATTTGCGGAAAAATTCGGGGTTCAGGTCTATCTCGAGCCAGGCGATACGGTGGTAACGGACACGACCACGCTCGAAGTCTCGGTGCTCGATATTGTGGAAAACGGCAAGGCGATTGCCATTGTCGATTCCGCAGTGGAAGCCCATATGCTGGACCTGCTTGTTTATCGTGAGAGCGGGTCTGTGGCCCCTAATTCGGGGGCTCACCACTATGTGATTGCCGGCAAATCCTGCCTCGCCGGCGATGTGTTCGGGGAATTCGCCTTCCCCGAGGAACTGAAGGTTGGGTCCCGGATTTCGCTACTCAATGCCGGCGGATATACCATGGTGAAGAAAAACTGGTTCAATGGCGTGGCAATGCCCGCTATAGCCATTCGCAGGAAAAATGGTGCAGTCGATCTTGTGAAAGCGTTCGATTATACCGACTATGTCGCCAGCCTGTCATAGTGACAGGCTGATCCCGTTACCCCTTGAAAAGGTGTTTCGTGCCAATTGAAAAAGAACCTTTTGATCATCGGCGCCGGAGGTGTCGCGCAAGTCGCTGCGTTTAAGGCAGCAATGCACAACGATGTGCTCGGAGACATTCACATTGCCTCCCGCACGCTGTCGAAATGCGAGGCCATCATTGGCGCGATACTCGACAAACAGGCGCTCAAGCGCCCGGGCATTCTGGCCGCCCACCAACTCGATGCCATGGATATCGAGGCCACCAAGGCCCTGATCCGACAGACCAAGAGCCAGATCGTCCTCAATGCCGGTTCGTCCTTCCTCAATATGAGCGTGCTGCGCGCCTGTATCGACATGGGCGTGGCCTATATTGACACGGCCATTCACGAAGACCCGACCAAGGTCTGCGAGACGCCGCCCTGGTACGGCAATTACGAGTGGAAGCACCGCGAGGAATGTGAGCGCAAGGGCGTTACCGCTGTGCTCGGCGCGGGCTTCGATCCAGGCGTGGTCAATGCCTATGCCGCCCTGGCCGCAAATGCCTATTTCGACCGGATCGACAGTATCGACATCATCGATGTGAATGCGGGCAGCCATGGCCGCTATTTTGCGACCAATTTCGATCCCGAGATCAATTTCCGCGAGTTTACCGGAACGGTGTGGAGCTGGCAGGAAAGCCAGTGGCGCGCCAACAAGATGTTCGAGGTCAAGCGGACCGATGAACTGCCAATCGTGGGCGCGCAGACCACATATCTGACCGGCCATGACGAGGTCCATTCGCTTTCGGCCAATCTCGACGTGCCGGATATTCGCTTCTGGATGGGCTTTGGCGAGCACTACATCAATGTCTTCACGGTGCTGAACAATCTCGGGCTCCTTTCGGAGAAGCCCGTCGTTACGGCCGAAGGTCTTGAAGTCGTTCCGCTCAAGGTTGTGAAGGCGGTGCTGCCCGATCCGATGTCGCTGGCACCGGACTATTCCGGCAAGACCTTTATCGGTGATCTGGTGAAGGGCGTTCGTGACGGGGTCGAGACCGAGCTTCTGGTCTATAATATTTCGGACCACGAAGACGCCTTTGGCGAGACCAATAGCCAGGCGATTTCCTATACGGCAGGGGTTCCCGCGATTGCTGCGGCCATGCTGATCGCCAAGGGCGATTGGGATTGCCACCACATGGCCAATGTCGAAGAATTGCCGCCGGTGCCGTTCATCGACCTGCTGGGCAGGATCGGTTTGCCGACACGGGTGCGTGACAGCAAGGGCGACCGCGCATTCAATGCGGCTGAGTTCCGCACCGAGCGCGGCAGGATAGCCCGCGCAGGCGCGTAAGGATTGAGCGGCCGGGACTTTCCCGGCCGTTTCGCTTACCGCACTCTGCTGGGCATTGATCTTTTGCCTTTGCGCATTACAACGCCCTTATCTTGTTTGGGGCGGCGACCTTTGAAATCCAGCACGACAATTACCGGCGAGCTTTACCGCAGCTCCCAATATACACCCCTGCCGAAACGGATCTGGGCCTATTGGTCGAGCGACAATCCGCCTGAGCTGGTTTCTGCCTGCATGTCCTCATGGACGAAGTTCAACCCCGACTACGATGTCGTCCTCGTGACGCCGGACAACATTGCCCGCTATGTCGACGCCGTGCCCGACAATTTTGCGGCGCAGTCACCTCAAAGACAGTCCGATTGGGCGCGGCTGGCGCTGCTGGCCGCTCATGGTGGCATCTACATGGACGCGACCATGGTTGTCTCGGGAGATATTTCTTTCATCAGCGACCTCTTGGATGCCGACCAGGCAGAAGCCTTCGGATATTACCTCAACCGCTGGACCCGAGATTCATCCCGCCCGGTGATTGAAAGCTGGATGTTGGCAGCACGACCAAATTCTGCCTTCATGAATGACTGGAAGAACGAGTTCGAACATGCCATTCGCCTCGGGGCTAAGGGCTATGTCAGGTCATTGAAATCAGAGGGAAATTTTGGCCTGTTGCGTCAAGGAATCTCGGCGCCGGAATATCTCAACATCCATCTCTCTGCGCAGAAAATGCTCATGCGCGCGCATGGATATCGGGTCGCCATGCTCAAGGCCGAGGCCGGGCCTTACAGCATCCATCATTATTTCGGCTGGCGCCGCCATCGCATCCGTCACGCTCTCTGCGATCTCGACGCTTCCACACTGCCGCAATCAGCCGTCACGAAGCTGCGGGGGTGGGAGTGGCGGGCTATAGTGAGCCGCGTGAACAATCCCAAGCGTGCGGTGCCCGAATGCTCTTTCGTGGGTAAACTGCTGAGGAAATAGGAGAGCTGTCAGGCGTTGAAGGTGAACAGCACCTTGGTGCCCGGCCCGTCGCCATAGGCGATATTGGCGTCGAGGCTATGGGCCATGGCCTTGACGATGCGGCTGCCGAGGCCGGTGCCCTGCGGCTTGCCGACACCCTTCCAGCCAATACCGTCATCCTCCACCACGAGCCGCACCTGTTCGCCTTCCCGGGACAGAAAGATGCGGACCTGGCCGGGTTCACGGTCGACATAGGCGTATTTGAGGGCGTTGGTGACCAGTTCGGTGACGATGACGCCCAGTGAAGCCACCTTATCGGTGGGCATGGGAAAGCGCTCGACCTGCACGAGAATGCTGGCCGGACGATCCTCGGACTGCATGGTGGTTTCGAGATCGCCGATCAGTCCGTTGAGATAGTCCTCGATCTGCACCCAGCGCGTGTCGTCGGACGTGTAGAGATGGCGATGGACGCCAGCGATGGCCTGAATGCGGGCCTGCGTTTCGCTCAGCGCGCGCCGGGCTTCCTGATCTTCCACCGCATTGGCCTGCAGGCCGACAAGGGCAGCGACCATGGCGAGAGAATTGGCGACGCGATGATTGACCTCGCCGAGCAGCATTTCGGCGCGCTCGCGAGCTTCCTGCATTTCACGCTCCGCCGTGGCCTTGGCGCGGCTCAGCCGGACGTGGGCAATTGCCTGGTCTATGGCGGCGACGAGCAGTTCCATGAACTCCTCGGTGCCCGATTTGGGCACGAAATCAGCAGCGCCAGCCTTGAGAGCAGCGACGGCGATGGCCATTTCCGCCGAACCGGTCACGTAAACCACAGCCGGGCGATCTTCCCAGTCCTGAATGCTTTCGAGCAGGTCGATACCGGTGCCTGTGGGCAGATAATGGTCGAGCGCCACAACGTCGATGCCGCCTTGCCGCATGATTTCGATGCCGGTTTCGGCATCCTGCGCCTGGCTGAAATGATAACCCCGCCGCTGCATGGCCTTTTCCACCAGGCGGATCAGGCCCGGATCGTCGTCAATGTACAGAACATGCGGAGTGCGGTTGGGCATGATTTTCTATTCCGTCTCAGGAATCTGCATGACTGAGAAGAACAGGCCCAATTGCTTGATGGCATTGGCGAAGCCCTCATAATCGACGGGCTTGGTGATATAGACATTGGCGCCAAGGTCATAGCAGCGCTGGATTTCGCGCTGATCATCGGTGGTGGTCAGGACGACGACCGGCGATCGGCGGGTATGTTCGTTGGCCTTGACCTTTTCCAGAATGTCGATGCCGGTCATGTCGGGCAGGTTGAGATCGAGCAGCACCAGAAGCTGGCGGCCCTTGTTGACCGCGCCCGTGCCGTCATCGCCAAAGAGAAAGGCGAGCGCGTCGGTGCCATTGGTGAAGGGGATGATCTTGTTGGCGACACCCGCGCGGCGGATGTTCTTCTCGATGAGGCGGGCGTGACCCTCATCGTCCTCGACCATGATGATGGTGACCGGACGAGCAGTGTTCATGCGTGGGAACTCCCCAGATAGAAGCGCAGATCGCGCGGCAGATTGATGATGAAAGTGGTGCCTTGGCCGAAAGTGGAGGTCAAGGTGACGTCGCCGCCCAGGCTGCGCACCATGGTGCGGACATGGGCGAGACCGATGCCTTCGCCCGGATTGTCCTGCGTACCGGAGCGGCGGAACAGCTCAAAGACGCGTTCCCTGTCGGTATCGGCAATGCCCCGGCCATTGTCCTGAACTTCGATGGCGACCCGGTTGCCCGGCAGGTGGCGGGCGCTGACATTGACGCGGAGCGGGCGCCCCTTCTGCTGATACTTGACCGCATTGTCCAGAATGTTGCCGAGAATCTGCTCGATGGAGAGCCTGTCGGTGACGATCTTGCCGATACGGATGTCGGTGACGATTTCGCCGCCGCCCTCTGCAATCTGATGTTGCAGGGCAGCCGCGCCGGCAGAGGCGATGTCGCCGATATCGACCGGCTCGGGCTTGAGCTGACGGCGGCCTTCGCGGGAAATCTTGAGAATGGCGTTGATCAGCCCGTCCATCTTGCGGGTGGCCGCGCGGATGAATGTGACAGCCTCCGGCAGGTCTTCGAGCGCGGCGAGGCGCGCTTCGCTGGCTGCGGGATCGCCGGTCTCGGGCTGGGCCTCGATATAGGATTTGACGGCGCCGACGCTGTTTTCCAGCTCGCTGGTAAAGCCCATGATATTGACGAGAGGCGCGCGCAAGTCGTGGGTGACGATATAGGCGAAGCGCTGGATTTCCTCATTGGCGCGACCGAGATCGGAGGTGCGTTCCTTGACCCGGTCCTCAAGGCTGGAATTGGCGTCCTCAATGGCGCGGCGCGCATTGGCCAGTTCCTGCATATAGCTGAACACGGCCCAGATGGCGGTGCCGACCACGACGAGAATAATGAAGCCGCCGATGATGGACACCCAGCGCAGCGCCGTGGTGGTGTTGCGCTGATTGGCGACGCCTGCGATGAGGCGGTTATCGACAGCCTCGATTAGGCCGTTGATGAAGGCGCGCGTGGAGTCCATCGCCTCCTTGCCACGATCAGTGCGGATCTGCTCGATGGCGGCCTCGACATTGCCGGCCTGCGCCAGCGCGATGGTTTCGCTCAACTCCTCGAGCTTGAGGGCGATGTCGGCTTCCAGTTGCGCCATCGGCGCCTGGGCCTCGGGATAGGGGGCGAGCACGCGGCGCAGCTCGTCCAGTTCGGCGTCGACCTGCGCGACGGCTTCGTTATAGGGCTCGAGATATTGCTCTTCGAGCGTGAGGATATAGCCGCGCTGGCCTGTCTCGGCATCCTGCATGGTGGTGCGCAGGTCGATGGCGGCACGGCGCGCGATACGGCCTTCGAGCACTTCGTCGAAATAGACCTGGGCGCGTTCGACCAAGAACACGTTGGTCCCCACGATGCCCAATAAGGTCAATAGGCCCACGAGCAGCAAAAGCGCCGTGGACCGGACGAATGTTTTGCTGGTGATCGGCATTTTGCCCCCGTTCGGTGTGCCTTCATCGCCCGAACCAGCAGGGAGGGCAATATGCCTATGTTAAGTCCAGCCATTTTTCTTTCACGCCCGGAAGGGCCGTGACGGGGAAATGGGAAACAGAATGTTAAGCGTCGCCATGGCAAGTTGCGGCGGAGTTTATGTAACCGGCTTCGGCCGGAAGTGGAGTAGTGGCGGATATGGGCAAGCCATCCCTGCCCGAAACCGAGGTCACGGGCGGGCCTCACCTGCCGGTCCTGCTCGATGAGGTTCTGGCGGCGCTGTCGCCGGAGGCTGGCAGCATTATCGTTGATGGCACCTTCGGGGCAGGCGGCTATTCACGCGCCTTGCTCAAGGCTGGCGCGCAGGTGATCGGCATCGACCGCGACCCTTCGGTCGCGCCCCATGTCGAAGCGCTTCGCGCAGAATTTCCAGATACGTTCACTTTCATCGCCGGTACGTTTTCCGAGCTGGATAGCCTGGTGGCCAGCCATGGTCCGGTCGATTCGGTCGTGCTCGATATCGGCGTCAGCTCGATGCAGCTCGATGAAGCCGATCGCGGCTTTTCATTCATGCGGGACGGGCCGCTCGACATGCGGATGAGTCGGGCTGGCACCAGCGCTGCCGACCTGGTCAATTCGCTTGACGCCGAAGATCTGGCCAATCTGCTCTATGCCTTTGGCGAAGAGCGCAAGTCGCGGCGCATTGCCCAGTTTATCGTGGCGGCGCGGCAGGACGAGCCAATCACCACGACGCTGGCCCTGGCGCGAATCATCGAAAAGGCCATCGGCCGGAAGCCGGGCGATGCCCATCCCGCGACCCGCTCGTTTCAGGCGCTGCGCATCGCGGTCAATGGTGAGTTCGAGCAATTGGTCGAGGGGCTGTTCGCGGCTGAGCGCCTGCTGGGCGAGGGCGGGGTGCTGGCGGTGGTCAGCTTCCATTCGCTGGAGGACCGGATCGTCAAGCGCTATTTCGACCCCGACAAGGGTGGTCCGGCGCAGTCGCGGCACCTGCCGCAAGTCGAGAGCGAGAAGCGGCGCTGGCACAAGGTCGCCAAGGCGGTGAAGGCCGGAGCAGATGAGCTTGGCCGCAATCCGCGGGCGCGTTCCGCCGTGCTGCGCAGCGCCGTGCGGACGCAAGAGCCGGCGCGGGCCGTGCAAATGCGTGGGCTTGGTGTTCCAAATCTGGTGGTCGGCGCATGATCCGCAGTATCAATATTGTCCTGATTGTTACCTCCATCGCCATGCTTTCGGGCGTCTATGCGCTGAAATTCTCCATCGAGGGAACGGCGGCGGAGCGGACTGCGCTGATCGCCAAGATTTCCGAGCAGGAGGGCGCTCTGTCGCTGCTCAAAGCGGACTGGGCGGTGCTGAACCAGCCGGGCCATGTGGACCCGATCGTGCGCCGCCATGAGGCCGAATTGCAGATTGCGCAGGTCAAGCAGGAACAGTTCGGCTCCTTTACGGCGCTGCCCATGCGTCCGGCCAGACCCGATACCGCCGCCATGGACGCGCTGTTCGAGGCGATTTCGCAGGGCATCGACCCCATCGACGCCATCCTGCAACTGGAAGGTATTGAGTAATGGCAGTCCTCGCCGAAGGTCAGTCGCCCACCATTGCTTTGGACGGGGCCCGCAAGCAGCGGGGCAACCTGACCCAGGCCCGCATTCGCTGGATGATCCTTGGCGTGCTGATCGGCTTCGCGCTGGTCGGTGGACGGCTGGTGCAGCTGGGCATGGTGGAGACGGACCAGCGGATCGAAGGGCAGACGCGCGACGCCATCCAGGCCAGCCGGCCACCCATCCTGGACCGGAATGGCCTCGAAATGGCCGTGGATATTCGCGTACCTTCGCTTTATGCCGAGCCGCGCCGCATTATCGATGTGGAAGAAGCGGTGCAGAAACTGCGCACCGTTCTGCCCGATCTGGACGAGACGTGGCTGCGCAACCGTCTGACCGGCGAGCAGGGCTTTGTCTGGGTGCGGCGTGAACTGACCCCGGCCATTCAGGATCAGGTGATGCGGCTGGGCATTCCTGGCGTCGACTTCATCACCGAATCCAAGCGCTTCTATCCGGGCATGAACGAGGCCTCCCATATTCTGGGCTCCACCAATGTGGACAACCAGGGCATTGCCGGCATCGAGCGGCATATGGACAATGACTCCATCGCCCTGCTGCAGGAGCTGGGGCTGGCGCGCGGCAATGCGCTGACGCCGGTGGAACTGTCGGTCGACATGCGGGTGCAGCATGTGCTGCATGACCAGCTCGCCGATGCCATGGTGCGCTATCAGGCCATCGCGGCGGCAGGCGTGATGATGGATATCTATACCGGCGAGATCATCGCGCTCTCCTCGCTGCCGGACTTCAACCCGAACGAGCCGGCCACCGCGCTGGTCAAGGACACTTTCAACCGGATCACGTCTGGCATTTTCGAGCCCGGCTCGATCTTCAAGACCATCACCCTTGCCGGGGCGCTCGATGCCGGCGTCGTGGGGATGACCGACACGTTCGATGCCCGGTATGGCGTGCGTTTCGGTCGCTATACGATCAGTGACTTCCACGGCAAGAACCGCATTCTGAGCCTGCCGGAAGTATATAAGTATTCGTCCAATATCGGCACGATCCGCATCATGCAGGAGATGGGGAAGGATAATTTCCGGGCGTTTCTCAGCCGGCTGAAATTCGACGAGCGCGTCGAGTTCGAGCTGCCCGAAATGCGCGTACCCACGGTGCCGAACACGCTGTCGGAAGTGGGAGCGGCAACGGCGTCCTTCGGGCACGGCCTGTCAGTGTCGCCGCTGCATATGCTGACCGCCTATGCGGCGCTGGTGAATGGCGGCAATTATATCGCGCCTACCCTCTATAAGCGCAGCATTGCTGAGGCAGAGCCGTTTTACGAGCGCGTGGTGTCCCAGCAGACCAGCGATAACATGCGCTATCTGATGCGCCTCAACGCCATTTCCACCGGCGGTTCGGGGTCGCAGATGAACCGGCTGGCACAGGGTTATCGCGTGGGCGGCAAGACCGGTACTGCCGAAAAGGTGGTGGATGGGCGCTATTCGTCCAGCAAGGTCACCAATTTCTTTGCCTCGGCATTCCCCCTCGACAATCCGCGCTATGCCATGGTGATCATGGTCGATGAACCCAAGCTCGAGCCGGGTGCGGGCGGCACGACTGCAGGATGGAATGCCGGCCAGCTGACCGGTCGCGTGGTGCAGCGGGTTGCGCCCATGCTCGGTATTGCCCCTGATTTCAGCCAAATGCTCGACCAACAGATTGTGCCGCAAGAAGTGCGGCGCATCTTTCCAGAAGGATATTGATTGGTGTCACTCAGCGTAACCCAACTGCTCGAAGGCTCGGGCGCACGCCCCAAAAAGGGTCTTGGTGCCGTCTTCGGCCTTAATTCGGACAGCCGGCGGATCGAGCCGGGCGATATTTTCTTCGCCCTGCCGGGGGCCAAGGTGCATGGCAACCAGTTTGTCAGCGATGCCGTAGAGCGCGGGGCACTTGCCGTCGTGACCGACACAGCGCCGCCGGGCGATCCGGGGGTGCCGGTCATCGTGGTCAAGGATGTACGGGCCTCCTATGCGCGGGCTGCCTCGCGCGTGTTCGAGCCGCAGCCGGAAATTCTGGTCGCGGTAACGGGCACCAATGGCAAGACCTCGGTCGCGTCCTTCGTGCGGCAGATCTGGGACAATTCGGGCATTGCCGGGGCCAGCATCGGCACGCTGGGCATCGAGACGGCCAAGCGGCGGATCGACGGCGCGCTGACCACGCCCGATTCGCGCACGCTGCATCAGGCCATGCGAGCGCTCAAGGCCCAGGGGATCAACCATGTGGCGCTGGAAGCGTCCAGCCACGGGCTTGACCAGCACCGGCTGGACGGCGTGCATTTCGAGGCGGTGGCCTTCACCAATCTCAGCCGCGACCATCTCGATTACCACGCCGACATGGACGAGTATCGCAATGCCAAGCTGCGACTGTTCACCGACCTGTTGGTCGATGGCGGCGCGGCTGTGGTCAATGTGGACGACCCCGAGCATGAGCAATTCATGTTCGCGGCGCTTTCGGCCAGCGCCACGCTGCTGACCGTGGGGCGCGAGGGTGCCTATATCGAAATTCTCTCCATCGAGCCGGAAGGCTATGGCCAGCGGGTGGAAATCCGCCATATCGGCGAGAAGGTCAGCTTCCACCTCAAGATCCCGGGCGAGTTCCAGGTGTCCAATGCACTGGTGGCGGCGGCCCTTGCCATGTCCTCGGGTGTCGACAAGGCGGATGCCTTTGCCGCACTTTCCGAACTGGTCGGCGCGCGCGGCCGGCTGGAACTGGTGGCCGAGCATAATGGTGCTGCGATTTTCGTCGATTATTCGCACAAGCCGGAAGCTTTGCGCATGGCGCTGAAAACGCTTCGCCCCTATGCCAGCAACAAATTGCAGGTGGTTTTCGGCTGCGGTGGCGACCGCGACAAGGGCAAGCGCCCTCAAATGGGCGAAATTGCCAGCGAACTTGCCGATGTTGTGATTGTCACCGACGACAATCCACGCACCGAGAACGCGGCCAATATCCGCGCCGAGGTGATGGCTGGGGCAAAGGGGGCCAAGGAAATTGCCGACCGCAAAGAGGCGATTGAAACGGCCGTGCGTTCGCTGCAAAAGGGCGATGTCCTGCTCATCGCCGGCAAGGGCCACGAGACCTATCAGATCATCGGTACCACCAAGCACCATTTCTCCGACCATGAAACCGTCGAGGCGGCTATCAAGGGCTAGGGCGTTGTCACAAGCGCCTCTCTTCACCTGCCTCTCTGCGGGGAGGGCCGGGGTGGGGGTGCTGAAGGTTCAGCGTCCTCCGATGGGCATTGAGATGGTGGATGGGCTAGAACCCTCACCCTCATTCCTCCCCCTCAAGGGGGAGGGAGGCGAAAGAGCCGATAGTTCGGAGAGAATATGACCACCCCCCTCTTCACCCTCGACGCCATTCTTGCTGCCACCGGGGGGCGTGCCGAAGGCGTGACGGCGGACGCCATCAACTCCATTTCCATCGATAGCCGCGAGCTCGGGCCGGAGGCGCTGTTTGTCGCCATCAAGGGCGACCGGTTCGACGGGCATGATTTCGTCGATACGGCACTTGCCAATGGTGCCGTTGCGGCGCTGGTCAGCGAGGGGCGCAGCAGTGGAGAGGGACGGATCGTGGTGCCCGACGCGCTGGGCGGACTGCGCGATCTGGCGCGGGCGGCGCGGGAGCGCAGCCGCGGTTTTATCGTCGGCGTGACCGGCAGTGTCGGCAAGACGACGACCAAGGAGGCGCTGCGCGTTATTTTCGAGGCCGCCGGGCAGACGCATGCCTCCATCAAGAGCTTCAACAATCACTGGGGCGTGCCGCTGATGTTGGCGCAACTGCCCGAGAGTGCGCAGTTCGGCGTGTTTGAAATGGGTATGAATGCGCCGGACGAAATCCGGCCGTTGAGCCAGCTGGTGCGGCCGCATGTGGCGGTGATTACCTCGATTGCGCCGGTACATCTGGAAGGGCTGGGCTCCATAGAGGCCATTGCTCGCGCCAAGGCGGAGATTTTCGACGGGCTGGAGCCGGGCGGCACGGCAGTGATCAATGCCGATCATCCGCAATTGCAGATTTTGCTGGATGCCGCGCAGGCGGCAGGGGTGGCCAATGTCGTGACCTTCGGCTTTGCGCGCGGGGTCGACTGGCAGATCATCGATCCGCAGACAGCGGCGGACAAGAGCTTTGCAAGCGTGCTGCATGATGGGCAGAGCCACGCGCTGGCCTTGTCCGTGCCGGGGCGACACATGTTGTCCAACGCGGTTGGGGCCATGGCGGTGGCGCATCTGGCCGGCGTGCAGGCCAATGATGCGCTGCGGGCGCTGGCCGGATTGCAGGCGCAGGCGGGCAGGGGACAGCGCGTGGCGTTGGGGCCCTCCGGCAAGCCGCTCCTGCTGATCAATGAAAGCTACAATGCCAATCCGGTCGCCATGACGGCCGCTCTGTCGGTGTTTGGTGATATTGCTGCGCCTGACGGACGCAAGGTGCTGGTGCTGGGCGATATGCTAGAGCTGGGCGTCGACGCCGATGCGCTGCATGCCGGGCTGGCTGATGCCGTACGGACCAGCGGCGCCGAGCGGGTGCATCTGGTGGGCAGGCACATGGCTGCGCTGGCGGCAGCACTGCCCGTGGAACTTGTGGCAAGCCAGTCGCAGAGCGCCGCAGAAGCTGAGGAGGTTATCATCGCCGACCTTGCTTATGGCGATGCTCTTATGATCAAAGGGTCCAACGGTGTCGGGCTGGCTCGCATTGTCAATGCAATCACCACGCGCTTCGAGATGAGCTGACGCACCAAGCAGAATAGCGGAACAGAATGCTCTATTTCCTCGGCCAGCTGGGCGAACAATTCGCCGCCTTCAATGTCTTCCGGTACATCACCTTCCGCACAGCCGGTGCGGTGGTGACGGCCCTGTTCTTCGTGTTCCTGTTCGGACCGGGCATGATCGCCATGCTGCGCATCAAGCAGGGGCGTGGGCAGCCGATCCGTGAGGATGGACCCGCAGGGCACCTTCTGACCAAGAAGGGCACGCCCACAATGGGCGGATTGATGATCCTCTCCGGCGCGGTGATTTCCACGCTGCTCTGGTCCAATCTGACCAATGGCTATGTCTGGGTGGTGCTGTTCGTGACCGTGGGCTTCGGGGCCATTGGCTTTTACGACGACTATCTCAAGGTCAAGCGCATGAGCCATACCGGCTTCGGCTCAAAGCAGCGGCTGCTGCTGGAGGCGATTATCGGCGGCATCGCGGCCTTTGCCATTTCGCAACTGGCGCAGGGAGCCTATGGCACCTCGCTGCTGTTCCCCTTCGTCAAGGATCTAGCGCTGAACCTGGGGTATTTCTACATCCTGTTCGGCGGCTTCGTCGTGGTGGCGGCGGGTAATTCGGTGAACCTGACCGATGGGCTCGACGGGCTGGCCATCGTGCCGGTCATGGTCGCTGCGGCCTGTTTCGGGCTGATCGCCTATCTCGTCGGCTCGCAGAACTATGCCGACTACCTGCTGCTCAATGCGGTCCCCGGTACGGCGGAACTGGCCGTGGTGTGCGGCGCGCTGATCGGGGCGGGGCTCGGGTTTCTCTGGTTCAATGCCCCTCCCGCACAGATTTTCATGGGTGATACAGGCTCGCTGGCTCTGGGCGGTGCGCTCGGCACGATTGCGGTGGCGACCAAGCACGAGATTGTTCTGGCGATCATTGGTGGCTTGTTCGTGCTCGAAACCGTCTCGGTGATCGTTCAGGTGACCTCGTTCAAGCTGACGGGCAAGCGCGTGTTCCGCATGGCGCCGATCCACCACCATTTCGAGCATCTGGGCTGGACCGAAAGCCAGGTGGTGATCCGGTTCTGGATCATCTCCTTCGTCCTGGCACTGATCGGTCTGTCGAGCCTCAAGCTGCGCTAGATCGGCGAGCGGGCGAAGCCTTTCACGAGGATCGGGCCGGTCGGGCGGCCAGTGGGCGAGCCGCCCTCTGGTTCGAGGGTGATCTCGTAGAGCTGTCCCTGCTGCGGCGGGGGCAGGCTCGGTCCGGCGAGGCGCAGGGTCTGCGGCTCATCGAACGTCCCAAGCGAGACCGGGCCGGTTTCGGCGTCGGGAAGGGTCCAGACCTCGAAAACGCGCCCGGCGGGCAGCACAAAGCGCTCGAGCGGTACCAGTTGCACTGAATCGTCGGCATAGGCTTCCACGATGGCTGCCGGCTGCGCGCCGTCTTCGGTGAGCAGGACGGCAATCATCACTGGCTGGCGCTGCGCGGTGAGCGTTGTCCCTGAGAGATAGCCAACGCCCAGCGACACGACGATGCTGGCGGCCATGGCCATGCGCCGCAGCCAGCGATTGTCGTTGGCGGCAACGGGCAGTGATGGCGTGGCCGGAGCATTGGCCGGCGCTGTTTCGTCGAGCCGTGCGACGATGCGGTCCCAGAGCGCCGTGCCGGGGATGATGCTTCCGGCCGTGTCATCGAGCTTTTGAAGATGGTGGCGCAGATCCTCGACCGTGCGCACCAGATCCGGTTCGGCAGCAAGACGGGCCTCGAAGGCCGAAAGTCTTTCGCCTTCGAGCAGGCCGAGCACATATTCGCCGATGGTTTCGAAATCCTCCTGGCTCATGACAGGCACTCCTGCAGGGCAGAAACGCCGCGCCGCACCCAGGATTTGACCGTGCCCAGCGGCACTTTCATGGTTGCGGCGGCTTCGCCGTGATTGAGCCCGGTGACATAACAGAGGAGGATAGCTTCACGCTTGGAGGCGTCGAGCGCAGACAGGCAATGGCGGATGGCGTCCTTGATGGACAGGGCCTCGAAAGCGGCGCGGGCATCGGCAGTGCGGTCGCCCAGTTCTGCCAGGGTCTCGGTGTCCTCATAATCAAGGCGCGCGCCATCGCGCAGCATGTTGAGGGCGCGGTTGCGCACCATGACAGTCAGCCAGCCCCGGGCGGTGCCGCGCGCAGGGTCAAATCCGGACGCCTGCCGCCAGACGGCAAGGAATGTTTCCTGCACGGCTTCCTCGGCCAGATCGCGGCGGCGCAGGATGCGCTGGGCAATGGCCAGCAGCCGTCCCGCCTCGGTCTCGAAAAGCTGCGCCAACGCCGGGCGTTCGCCTTTGGCGATTTCCAGAATCATGGTTTCGGGCGTCTTTGGCTCTGTCATGGTTGCAAGATGGCTTCATTCGCCGGTCCTGTCGATTACCCGCGAGACGGTGCGTGTGGATGCAGATCAAATTTTTTTTGATCCTCTGCATCCAGAGGCGTGCCGCCATGTGTACCCCCTCTGTAACAGGCGCCGCGGAGGCGCCAGACAGAGGAGACGTACAATGAACAAATCTTCCCTTTTCGTCCTGCGCGCCGGCCTTGTCCTGGGTGTATCCAGCCTGCTCGCCACCGCTGCCTATGCCGCGCCTGCCGTTGGCCTCGTCAACGGTACCACGCTTGTGATGTTCGACACCGAGACCCGCGAAGTGTCCGGGATGATGGATGTGACCGGCGTTGATGGCCTTGCCGGGATCGACGTTCGTCCTGCCGACAAGTGGCTTTATGGCGTGACCATGAGCGGCGAGGTCGTCACCATCGATACCGCGACCGGCGAAGCCACAGTGAAGTCGACGCTGTCGGAAAAGCTGCCAAGCTATGAAGGCGCAATCGTCGACTTCAACCCGGTGGCCGACCGCCTGCGCCTCATGGGCACCGACGGCACCAATCATCGCGTCAATGTCGATGATGGCATGGTGACGGTGGATGGTTCGCTCGCCTACGAGGCCGGCGACATGCATGAGGGTGAAACCCCGGCAATCGTTGCGGCTTCCTATACCAACTCGCTCGGTACGCCCGAAGCCACCAAGATGTTCGATATCGACGCGACCATTGTGGCGCTGATCCAGCAGACTGCGCCAAATGACGGCACGCTTGCAGCGATTGGCGAACTGGGTGTCGAGGGTGGTTCCACCTATGCGTTCGACATTGCCTCGACCGCGGACTGGGAAAACACCGCCTATCTGGTGATCGACAATGTGCTGCATACGGTCGATCTCGAAACCGGCGCCGCCGAGGCCTGGGGCGAGATTGCGGGCGTCGATGGCATGATCACCGACATCGCAATCCTGCAGTAAGGCGTCGGCCCCTCCCGCGACGCCCTGAGGAAGGCCCCGGCTTGTCCGGGGCCTTCGCTTATGCGGCACCCGGTAAATTCTCCCGCGCCCGAGTCGCAAAACGCGAAAACCTTGGCAAATCGGTAACCAAAGCTCCTTACAATTCGACATAGTTTGTATCGAGTACCCCGGTTATCCCGATGATGTTCTCCCGCGCAGAGAAGACGCCACTGGCCGAATGGTGGTGGTCAATCGACAAGGAATTGCTGGGGGCGCTGATCATGCTCCTGGTCATCGGCGTGGTGCTGAGTTTCGGCGCAAGCCCGGCTGTTGCCGAGCGCATCGGGCTGGATGAATGGCATTTCGTCATTCGCCACGCCATGTTTGCCGCAGCCGCGGTTCCCATCATGGTGATCACCTCGCTGATGAGCCAGAGGCAGGCGCGCTTCGCGGCGCTTGGCACGTTGATCGTCATGGTCGTGCTGCTGTGGGCGACACTGCGCTTCGGTACCGAGGTGAAGGGCGCGCGGCGCTGGCTTTCGATTGCCGGGCAGTCGCTGCAACCGACGGAATTCGTCAAGCCGGCCTTTGCCGTGATCGGGGCCTGGCTGTTTTCTGAGTATATGATCCGCCGCAATGTGCCCGGTCGGACGTTTGCCACGCTGATCATGCTGTCGATTGTCGGGGCGCTGCTGTTGCAGCCGGACCTGGGGCAGACGGCGCTGGTGATGGCGACATGGGCCGTGCTGCTGTTTTTCTCCGGGATTTCCTGGTGGATCATCTTCTCGCTGGCGGGCATTGGCGGGGCGCTGTTGTTCGGCGCCTATGCCTTTTTCCCGCACTTTGCGCGGCGTATCGACAGTTTCGTCAACCCCGATGGAGGCGGAAATACCTATCAGATCGACCGGGCGCTGGAATCGCTGAGCGAAGGTGGCTGGTTCGGGCGTGGGCCGGGTGAATCCATGGCCAAGAAACTGATCCCCGACGCGCATGCCGACTTTGTGTTCTCGGCGGCGGCAGGTGAATTCGGCATCCTGTTCTGCATGGGTCTGGTCGGGCTGATCGGCTTTATCGTGATCCGGGCGCTGATCGCGGCGCAGCGGCAGACGAGCCTCTTCGCACGCCTGGCGGCATCCACAATCGCAGTGCAGTTCGCCATGCAGTCCGGCATCAATCTGGCAGTGAACCTCAACCTCATTCCGGCCAAGGGCATGACGCTGCCTTTCGTGTCCTATGGCGGCACGTCCATGCTGGCGGTGGCTTTCGGCATGGGGCTGATGCTGGCGCTGACCCGCTCCAAGCCCGAAGAGCGCATGGCCACCGGGCTTCCCTCTTATCGCAGCGCCGTGGTAGCCCCCGCAGAATGAAGACATTTTTTCTTATGGCAGGCGGCACGGGAGGTCATCTCTTCCCGGCCATGGCGCTGGCGCAGGAGCTGATCCGGCGCGGGCATGCGGTCGAGCTGATGACCGATCATCGCGTGGAAAGCTATGGCGCCGATTTTCCGGCACGGCAGATCCATATCGTGCCGGCGGCGACCCCTTCGGGCGGCAATCCGCTGAAGCTGGTTTCCGCGGGATTGACCATTCTGCGCGGCATGGCGGTTGCCCATGGCAAATTGCGCAAGGGGCGGCCCGATGCGGTGATCGGCTTTGGCGGCTATCCGACCTTTCCGCCCTTCATTGCCGCCAATGTGCTTGGAATTCCCGGCATCCTGCATGAGCAGAATGCGGTGATGGGGCGGGCGAACCGGGCTTTGGCCCGTTTTGCCGACCTGTTGGCCATGAGTTTCCCCGAGACCAGATTTGCCACCCAGCATGGATTGGAAAAGGCTCTCACCGGCAATCCGGTGCGAGACCGGGTACGCGCGGTCATGGGCCGGCCCTATCCGGCGCTGGATGGCAAGGGCCCGATCCGGCTGGTGGTGACGGGTGGAAGCCAGGGTGCGCGGGTGATGTCGGACATCGTGCCCGAAGCGGTCGCCCTGTTGTCGCCGGAACTGCGCAGTCGCTTGCAGATTGTGCAGCAGGCGAGGCCTGAAGACGTTGACCGGGTGACAGACTGTTACCGTCGGGCCCGCACCAGCGTCGAAATTGCGACTTTCATCCCCGATCTGCCGGAACGTATCGCCGATGCGCATCTGGTCATCTGCCGGGCCGGGGCATCGACCATTGCCGAACTGACGGTGCTGGGCCGTCCGGCCATTCTGGTCCCGCTCCCGGGCTCGCTCGATGCCGACCAGAAGTACAATGCCCTGTCCATGGAGCAAGGCGGTGGTGGGTGGGTGGCCGAGCAGGCCACGCTTTCACCGCAATCGCTTGCCACTCGGCTTCACGACTTGTTGACCCAACCGGCGCTGCTGCAACAGGCGGCGCATGCTGCCCGAGCATTGGGCCAGCCGCGCGCCGTCGAAAAACTGGCAGATGCAGCCGAGGCCCTGGCGGGCAAGACCGTGCAGATCGAAAAAGGACCAAAAACATGAAGATGCCGCGCAATATCGGACCGGTGCATTTCATCGGCATTGGCGGCATCGGCATGAGCGGCATTGCCGAAATCCTGCATAACCAAGGTTATGTGGTGCAAGGTTCGGACGCCTCGCTCAATCCCAATGTGCAGCGGTTGCGCGACATGGGGATCAAGGTGGAGATCGGCCAGAGCGGCGACAATCTCGGCAAGGCCGAGGTGGTGGTCGTGTCATCTGCGATCAAAAAGGACAATCCCGAGCTGATGGCAGCGCGGGCCAAGGCCTTGCCGGTGGTGCGCCGGGCGGAAATGCTAGCCGAGATCATGCGGTTCAAGACCGCCATTGCCATTGGCGGCACGCATGGCAAGACCACGACGACGACGCTGGTGGCGACACTGCTCGATGCGGGCAATCTCGATCCGACCGTCATCAATGGCGGCATCATCAATGCCTATGGCACCAATGCGCGGCTGGGTGGCGGCGAATGGATGGTGGTGGAGGCCGACGAAAGCGACGGCACTTTCATCAAGCTGCCGGCGGATGTGGCGGTGGTGACCAATATCGATCCCGAGCATCTGGACCACTACGGCGATTTCGGCGGGGTGCGGAAGGCGTTTCACCAGTTCGTCGAGAATGTGCCCTTCTATGGCTTTGCGGTCATGTGTCTCGATCACCCCGAAGTGCAATCCCTGGTGGGCGATATCCGCGATCGCCGGGTCATCACTTACGGGCAGAACCCGCAGGCCGATGTGCGGCTGATCGATCTTGAGAACAAGGATGGCGTTCAGCATTTCTCGGTCGAGATCCGCGACCGTATCCGGCAGACGCAATTGCGCATCGATGGGCTGGAGCTGCCCATGCCCGGCATCCACAATGCGCTGAACGCCACGGCCGCGATTGCGGTGGCGGACCAGTTGCATGTGCCGGCCGAAGCGATCCGCCGGGGGTTGAAGGGTTTTACCGGCGTCAAGCGCCGCTTCACCAAGACTGGCGAAGTGTGCGGCGTGACGGTGATCGACGATTACGGGCACCACCCGGTCGAAATCGCGGCGGTGCTGAAGGCGGCTCGCCAGTCGGCGCGGCGCGATGTGGTCGCGGTGGTGCAGCCGCATCGCTACAGCCGCGTGCATGACCTGTTCGACGATTTCGCCGCCTGCTTCAACGATGCCGATACTGTGCTGGTCGCGCCAATTTATGCCGCCGGCGAACAGCCATTGCCCGGCGTGACGCATGAGGAACTGGTCAACCGGATCATGGCGCGCGGACATCGCGATGCACGGGTGCTGGATGGGCCGGAGGCGCTGGCCGGCGTGCTGGCGGGCCGGGTCGAGGAGGGCGACTATGTCGTCTGCCTCGGGGCGGGCAATATTACCCAATGGGCTGCAGCCTTGCCGGACGAGTTGGGCGCGCTGATCGGGGAAGAGGCTAAGTGATGGGGCGTCACCCCTCATCCGTCTCGGCCTGCGGCCGATCCACCTTCTCCCACAAGGGGAGAAGGGGAGCGCCGTGGTCAACCATCCCCGGTTCATCCCGCCCGCTCTTATCTGAGAAGATGCCCAAAGGGCGGATGAGGGGCACTCCTAACGCGCTTCACAGGACCCAGCCATGACCAAGCATGTCGCCGTTTTGATGGGTGGTCTCTCCAATGAGCGCCCTGTCTCCCTCAGCACCGGCAAGGGCTGCGCCGAGGCGCTGCGCAATGCGGGTTATCGCGTCACCGAACTTGATGTCGGTTACGATGTGGCCGAGAAGCTGCGGGAAATCGCGCCAGATGTCGCGTTCAACGCTCTGCATGGCCCCTATGGCGAGGACGGGACCATTCAGGGCGTGCTGGAATTTCTGCGCATTCCCTACACTCATTCGGGCGTGCTGGCCTCGGCGCTGGCGCTGGACAAGCACCAGGCCAAGATCATGCTCAAGGCAGCGGGCATTCCGGTGACCGATCATGTGATCGCCAGCCGGGCCGATGTCGGTCGGGCGCATGTGATGGCGCCGCCCTATGTGGTCAAGCCGATTTCCGATGGTTCGAGTTTCGGCGTCATCATCGTCAAGGCCGACCAGTCGCATCCGCCGCAGGAAATCCTGGGCGAAGACTGGACCGGCGGAGAAGAGCTGATGGTCGAGCGCTATATTCCGGGCCGCGAGCTGACCTGCGCGGTGATGGGCGACGTGGCGCTGCCGGTGACCGAAATCGTCACCGATCTCAGCTTCTATAACTACGAAGCCAAATATGCGTCGGGCGGATCACATCACATCATCCCGGCACAGGTTAAACCCAAAATTTACGACAAAGTGCAAAAGCTTAGCCTTGCTGCCCACATGGCGCTGGGCTGCCGTGGCATTACGCGGACCGACTTCCGCTACAATGACGCGGCAGGCGAGGATGGCGAACTGGTCTGCCTGGAAATCAATACCCAGCCGGGCATGACGCCGACATCGCTCGCGCCCGAGCAGGCTGCCCATGTGGGGCACAGTTTTGAAGATCTGGTCTCCTGGATGGTGGAGGACGCGAGTTGCAACAGGTAAAGAGCGAGGCATTTCTCGCCGGGGCGCAGGTGGTTCGCCCACGCGCCCTGCCTGTTCCCGCCCGTTCGCCCCGTCAGCGGATCGCCAATCGTTTCAATCGGGCCTTCGTTCTGCATGGCCGCTTCATCCGGCGCGGCATGATGATCGCAGCGCTGACGGGTGCGGCGCTGGGGGTCTATCAGGTACGTGAGCCAATCGGCGCGCTGGCAGCGACGCTGGGCGAATTCGCCCAGGGCAATTTCGCGCAGGCCGGCCTGGCCATCGGCGAAATCTCGATCAGCGGGCAGACGCTGACCGGCGAGCAGGCAATTTTCAACGCTCTGGGCATAGCGCCCCATACATCCACGCTCGGTTTCGACGTTGAAGAGGCGCGGCTGCGGATCGCTGAACTGCCCGCCATCGAGACGGTTACCGTACGCAAGACCTATCCCGGCGACGTCTCGGTTGTGGTGACCGAGAAGGTGCCGGTGGCGCGCTGGCGCGTCGATGGCGTCACCTTTCTGATCGATGGCAGGGGCGAGCAGATCGGGGAGGACGGTGGCGCCTATGGCGACCTGCCGCTGGTCATCGGCGATGGGGCCGCAGACGATGCCCTGGCCATGATCCGGGCGCTTGAAACTGTCCCGAGCCTGCAGGATGGCTTGATCGCCATGTCGCGCATTGCCGACCGTCGCTGGGACCTCATCTACGACACCGGCCTCAGGGTGCAATTGCCGGAGCAGGGTGTGGCGCAGGCCTTGCGCCGGCTCGTTTCCTACCAGAAAGACTACCAGCTTCTCGACCGTGACGTGGCGATCATCGATCTGCGGATCGACAATATCGTTGCGATCCGCCCCAACAAGAACGAAGACGCCGACAGATCATGATGAGTGACGAGATGACATCCCGGCTGCGTCCGGTTCAGCCTGGCAAGACCACGCTGGTGGCGGTGCTCGATATCGGCTCCACCAAGATCTGTTGTGTCATCGCGCGCCTCAGCCCGCGCGCTGAGGGCAAGTCGCTGAGGGGCCGCACCCACCAGGCCGAAGTGATCGGCTTCGGCTATGGCCCCTCCAGCGGGGTCAAGAGCGGCGTGGTCGTCGACATCGAAAAGGCCGAACACGCGATCCGCAATGTCGTGGGCATGGCCGAACGCGCCGCCGGACTGACGCTGGAAAGCGTGCTTGTCAATGTCACGGCAGGCCGGCTGGGCTCGGAAACCTTTTCTGCCGCCGTGTCGCTGGATGGGCAGGAAGTGGAGAAGGCCGACATTATCCGCGTGCTGAAGGCGGTAAATTCGCGCTCGGTACGGCCGGAGCGCTCGATTATCCATGCGCTGCCGATCGGTTACGCGCTGGACGGCCAGCACGGTATCCGTGACCCCAAGGGCATGGTCGGCGAAAAGCTGGGCGTCGATGTTGCCGTTGTGAGTGCCGAGACGCTGGCCATGCGCAATCTCGAGCTGGTGCTGCATCGCTGCCATTTGCAGATCGAGGCTTTGGTAGCCACGCCCTATGCCTCGGGGCTCGCTTCGCTGGTGGATGACGAGGCGCAACTGGGCGTCGCCTGCATCGACTTTGGCGGCGCGACGACCACGGTTTCGGTCTTCAACGACGGGCACATGGTCTATGCCGATGCCATTGCCATTGGCGGGCATCACCTGACGCTGGACATAGCCCGGCAGCTTTCGGTGAGCGTCGCCGATGCCGAGCGGCTCAAGACATTGCACGGCTCGGTGCTGCCGGGGCAGGCGGACGAACGCGAGATGATCCCCATCCAGCCGGTCGGCGCCAGCCATGACGAGGCGCCTGGCCAGATTCCGCGCGCGGTGCTGACCCGCATCATGCGGCCGCGTATCGAGGAAATCCTCACCGCCATTCGTGACCGCATGCAGGCGACCGGGATGATGGATGTGTGCGGCCGCCGCTTCGTGCTGACGGGCGGGGCCAGCGAAATGACCGGCCTGCCCGAGGTGGCGCGGCGGACGCTGGCGCGCAATGTGCGCAATGGCCGCCCGATGGGCGTGGCCGGATTGCCTGAAATCGCCAAGGGCGCAGCTTTCTCGACAGTGGCCGGCATGCTGGTCTATCCGCAGGTCTGCGCGCAGGAATATGTCGAGCCGCGGGGCAGGGGCAAGCTCACTGGCACCGACGGTTATTTCGCCCGCATGGGCAACTGGCTGCGCTCAAGTTTCTGATCCTGCGGCTGGGGGCAGCGGCGGTCGATCACTTTTTACGTGCCCGCTGGCGGAAAGCCGGCGGGCATTTGTGTGCCTGGGGCCGCGCAAGTGCTGAAAATCGTGGATTTTCCGTGGTTAACGATCAGTGAATCCGTAACCGGGTGGTGTCGCAATTTGCGTAAAAGTTAACTCCGGCGACTCACTTGTTAGGGCGGAGTTAACGAATGGGCGGGTAAATCTTAACCAACCACGCCACTATGGGGCCATTCATGACCATCAATCTGACCATTCCGGATATCCAAGAACTCAAGCCCCGCATCACCGTGTTCGGTGCAGGTGGCGCTGGCGGCAACGCCGTTAACAACATGATCGAATCCGGTCTTGATGGCGTCGATTTCGTCGTCGCCAATACCGATGCGCAGGCGCTGGCGCTGTCCAAGGCCCCGCGGATCATTCAGCTTGGTGTTGGTGTTACCGAAGGTCTGGGCGCTGGTTCGCATCCGGAAGTCGGTCGTGCCGCTGCCGAAGAAAGCTGGGACGAGATCAACGATCATCTCTCCGGCTCGCACATGGTGTTCATCACGGCCGGCATGGGCGGTGGTACGGGCACGGGCGCTGCGCCGGTGATCGCGCGCGCTGCTCGTGAGCAGGGCATTCTGACGGTTGGCGTGGTGACCAAGCCGTTCAATTTTGAAGGCAATCGCCGTGCGCGCCTCGCCGAAGACGGCATTGACGAGCTGCATCGCCATGTTGACACGCTGATCGTCATTCCGAACCAGAACCTGTTCCGGGTCGCCAATGAGAAGACCACCTTCGCCGACGCCTTTGCGATGGCCGACCAGGTGTTGTTCTCAGGCGTCGCCTGCATCACCGACCTGATGGTCAAGGAAGGCCTGATCAACCTCGACTTCGCCGACGTGCGCGCCGTTATGCGCGGCATGGGCAAGGCGATGATGGGTACGGGCGAAGCCTCGGGCGAAGATCGTGCCCGCCACGCTGCCGAGGCTGCCATTGCCAATCCGCTGCTCGATGATGTGTCGATGCACGGCGCGCGTGGCCTGCTGATCTCCATTACCGGTGGTCCGGACCTGACGCTTTATGAAGTCGATGAAGCAGCCAGCCGCATCCGCGAGGAAGTCGACTCCGACGCAAATATCATTCTTGGCGCCACCTATGATCCGAACCTCAATGGCACGATCCGCGTGTCCGTCGTCGCCACCGGCACCGACGCGACCATGGTGCAGGCTCTTGAGCCGGCAAAGCCGCATGCTTCGCGTACGCCGCTGTCGGTGAAGCGCCATGTGCCGGCCGAGCGTTCCGTCGTGCCGCCCGCCCCGGCTCCCGAGCCTGTCATGGAGCAGATCGAAGATATCGGCGACCAGATGGAAGCCGACATCGCCCAGGCTTTTGCCAGCCAGCATGCCGGCCACGCCTATGCGCACGAAGACGACGGCATTGTCGTCGAGCCCTATGTTCCCGCTGCCGAGATGGTTGCCGAGCCGGAAGATGTGCCGATGGTGCAGGAACAGCCGATCCCAAGCGTCTATGTTCCGTCCCATGCCGCCCGCCCGGATGGGCAGCGCCGCATGCCGCGTACTGACGAATTGCCGGCTGTTGCGCGCCGGACACAGAGCGCACCAGAACGGCAGGAAGCCGAGCCGCGCAATGCCCGCGCCCTGTTCAAGCGTCTGGCGTCCAATGTGGGGCTCAATCTGAGCCAGCCGCAGCCGGAAGCGCGCAGCGAGCCGAGGACGTCAATGGCCGATGACGCGGCGGCGCGCAGCGCCATCGAGGCAGGCGGGGCAAGGTCTTCGCGGGTGCCTCCGGCCAGCGAAGGTGCCCGCGGCGCCCTCGACAGCCAGGGACGCGCAGCGGCCGCACCTGCTGGCAAGGAGCATCTCGAGATACCGGCTTTTCTGCGAAAGCACGGTTGATCTTCTGTTGATCTTTCTTCAAATGCTTACTCGGTGCGGCTTCCGCGCCGAGTTTTTTTTAGCTAACAGTTTTGTGAGCGTGACGTTTTCGCGGAGTATTTCATCACATGAACAGGCTAACGACGCGCCAGCGCACGCTTGCGGGTGATATCAGCTTCGCCGGCTATGGTGTTCATGGTGCCCAGCCGGTTACGCTTACTATCGGTCCTGCAGCGCCTGACAGCGGATATCTTATCCGCCGCGATCTCGGCGAAGGCCGTTTGACCAGTTCTGTTCCGGTGCATCATTCGCGCGTCAGCCGCACGACGCTCTGCACCACGCTTGATCTTGGCGACAGCGTCAGCGTCGCCACAGTGGAGCACGTGGTTTCCGCCCTCTCCGGCATGGGCATCGACAATGCACTGATCACGCTGGACGGGCCGGAATGCCCGATCATGGACGGGTCGGCCCATCCCTTCGCTGAAGCCATTCTGGCGCGTGGCGTTGAAATCCAGCCGGCGCAACGCAAGTTTCTCAAGGTCTTGCGCGCTGTTACCGTGCGCAACAACGACGCTTTTGCCGCGCTCGAGCCCTATAATGGCAGGGCGCTGGACCTGGAAATCGACTTCGATTCCAAGGTGATCGGCCGTCAGCGCATGATTTTCGACTGGACGCCGCGCCGTTATTTCGAGGATGTGTCCCGCGCCCGCACTTTCGGTTTCGTGCGGGACGCAAAGATCCTGCGCCAGGCCGGATATGCGCTTGGCTCCAGTCTCGACAACTCCATCACCGTGCATGAAGACAAGGTGCTGAACCCGGGCGGGCTGCGCTTTGAAGACGAATTCGTGCGCCACAAGCTGCTGGACGCCATCGGCGACCTGTCGCTGGGCGGATTGCCCATCTGGGGCCGTTTCCGCTCATACAAGGGCGGTCATGCCCTTAACGCGCATGTTCTGGCCGGTCTCTTTTCGAGCGAAGCCAATTATGAGATAGTGGGTGCCGAGGATCTGCCGCTGGAGTTCGAAGCATTCGACGACCAGCCGGATGGTCTGGAGGTTCATCATTATCTGCGGTCCGTGCGCTGATCCGGGAACGACCCGGCAAGCCGCGCCACAGTTTTGATCCATTTGCCAACTACGCCGCAGCCCTTATGCGGAATATCGAGGAACGGGGCAGTTCGTGAATTTTGTCGTCTTGAGCCAGTTTTCCAGCCGGGCTGCCCGGATCGCCGCCGTCGGGCTTTTGGCCGCCGCCCTTGCCGGCTGCAGCCTGTTCGGTCCGCCCAAGGTCAAGGAAGAGCCGATCGTTCCCGCCGCCGCCCTCTATCAGGGCGCGCTGGACGATATGGACCGCCAATATTACCAGACCGCCATCAAGAAGCTGGAGCAGCTTGAGCGGCAGCATCCGCGCGATGCGCTGACCGAGCAGGGCAAGCTCATGCTCGTCTATGCCAATTATCGCAGCGGCAAGCTGGACGAGGCGGTGCTCGCCGCCGACCGTTACCTGGCGCTCTATCCGCGCGGCAAGGACGTGCCTTATGTGCTCTGGCTCAAGGGAACGGCCTATTTCGCGCAGATCAAGGACATCACCCGCGACCAGCAATTGTCGCGCGATGCGATCGACACCTATCAGCTGCTGATCAACAATTATCCGAAGTCCGAGCATGCCATCGACGCCAAGGAAAAGCTGCTGGTCGCCTATGACCAGCTGGCAGGCAAGGAAATGTCGGTTGGCCGTTACTATCTGGGCAGCGGCCAGTATGCCGCAGCGATCAACCGTTTCCGCGAAGTGGTGGAACGCTGGCAGACCTCGACCCATATCGAGGAAGCACTTTATCGGCTGACCGAATCGTATCTGCTGCTCGGCCTCACCAATGAAGCCATGTCGGCCTCTGCCGTCCTGGGTCACAATTACCCTTCGAGCGACTGGTACAAGCGGGCTTTCGAACTGCTCGGCAAGCAGGGCCTGGCGCCGCAGCTTAATTCGGGAAGCTGGCTGGCCGCGGTAAGAAACTAGCGGTTTCAAGCACGATGATGAGTTGAAGGGCCCTGAAAATGGGCCCTTTTCTTTTGTGTGGAGAGGCGGGCGTCGACCAGCCTTGGTCGCCCGCTTCGTTTGTTGCTATTTTGTTCTGATTTGCTATCATTGCCGCATTGGTTTTGCTGTGGAAGCGGATCAGGCCCGGCGCGGGTTCGGGCGCGACGATGCTATAGACTGACCAACAGACTATTTCGGGAAATCCGCGCATGCTCAACGCGCTTTCTGTCCGCAATATCGTTCTTATCGACCAGCTCGACCTGGCGCTGGATAAAGGCATGACGGTGCTGACCGGCGAAACGGGGGCGGGCAAGTCCATCCTGCTCGACGCGCTGGCGTTGGCGCTGGGTGGGCGGGGCGACGCCTCGCTGGTGCGGCAGGGCCAGGAGAGCGGGCAAGTCGTTGCCGTGCTGGAGCTGGCAAGCGACCATCCGGCGCGGGCGCTGCTGCGTGACAATGCGATTGCCGACGACGAGGATGTCATCCTGCGGCGCATGCAATTCGCCGATGGACGGACACGCGCCTTCATCAATGACCAGCCGGTGTCTGCCTCGCTGCTGCAGAAGGTGGGCAGCCAGATCATTGAAATTCACGGCCAGCATGATGATCGGGCACTGGTGGATGTCGCCACCCACAGGGCGGCGCTGGATTCGTTTGGCGAGCTGGGGGCCGAAGTTGCCGCCGTGAGGGAGAGCTGGGCTGTGCTGGTGGAGGCGCAGCAGTCCGTGGAAGAGCAGCGGGTTCTGGTGGAACAGGCTATCGCGGCGGAAGAGTATGCCCGCCATACGGTGGACGAGCTGAGTAAGCTCAAGCCGGTTGCCGGGGAAGAAGACGAGTTGGCCGAGCGCCGGCAGCAATTGCAGCAGGCCGAAAAGGCTGCCTCCGATGTCGTCGAGATCGACGAAATCCTCAGCGGGCCCAACGCGCCGGCACCGGCTCTGGCGTCGCTGCTGCGGCGGCTGGTGCGCAAGGTCGATGGCGGGGCGAGCCTGTTCCAGCCGATTGTCGATGCGCTCGATGCCTCGCTCGAAGTGTTGGACCGGACCAGCGCGGCGCTGGACGATCTCAAGCGGGAGATGGCTTTCGATCCCGGCGAATTGGAGGCGGTTGAGGAGCGGCTGTTCGCCCTGCGCGCTGCGGCGCGCAAGCACCAGACCACCTGTGACGGGCTAGCCGAGGTGCTTGAGCGATATCAGGGGGACCTCGACACGCTGCAAAGCGGGGAAAGCAGGCTCAAGGGTTTGGAGGCTGAGGAGGCAGCGGCCCGCGCCCGTTACCGCGAGGCTGCCGGCGTGTTGAGCGCTGGCCGCCGGGAAGCGGCGAAGGCGCTGAGCCTTGCCGTCGAAGCGGAACTGCCCGATCTCAAGCTGGGTGCCGCAAAATTCATTGTCGATCACCAGAGTGAAGCGGGGCGCGTGGCGGCGACCGGTCTGGACCAGATCACATTCCATGTGCAGACAAATCCGGGAACTGCTGCCGGGCCGCTGCTGAAGGTGGCCTCGGGCGGTGAATTGAGCCGGTTCCTGCTGGCGCTCAAGGTGGTGCTGGCGGATCGCGGTTCGGCGCCCGTGCTGATTTTCGACGAAATTGACACCGGGGTGGGCGGCGCGGTGGCCGACGCAATCGGGCGGCGGCTGGCGCGGCTGGCCAAGGGGGTTCAGGTGCTCACCGTTACCCATGCGCCGCAGGTGGCGGCGCGGGCCAACCGGCACCTGCTGATCGAAAAGCAGATGGTGGAGGAGGGGGCTTTCATGCGCACCCATGTCCGGCCGCTCGACAAGGCGGCGCGGCAGGAGGAGGTGGCCCGCATGCTGGCCGGCGCAGAAATCACCAACGAGGCACGCGCTGCTGCCAAGAAATTGCTGGCCGCGGTGGGATAGCTGTAGCCGCCGCAGAAATCAGCTATTAGTGGGTATCCATTCTGAGATCGGTTTCGAGCGGCCATTTGGTGCTTCGATTTCCCTCCAAGAAGGAGCGACTAATGGCTGAGCTTACGCCTAGAGCGGCCTTGAGCCCTGAGAAATACGCCGAGTGCGTCAATCTGATTGCTGATGATTGGCTGGTTGCATATCCAAACTCAGACAAGTCGGCTATCCGCGAGATACTGGAAAAAATCCCGGTCGGCGTGCTTGAGATGATCTACGATAAAGCTCACAGGCCGCTTGCTAAGCTTGAACATTATGAGAAGGCGGCAAAGCTTCAGTTTATTATTCAATCTGCCATTGAGCAGGAGAATGTTGCGGTAGATGCGCTAATTCAAGTAATGGAGCGAGCTGATAAGGCCTACTATATAGACGGCAAGCCCATCTTTAGCGATGCCGTTTACACAGCGCTTAAGAATTTATTTGATTATGTCTTTCGAGTCGATAAAGCGAAGGTATATCGACCATACCTGCGTAGGTTGAACGCAGTCGGATCGAGTCCTTCTGATGATTTTGCCAAGGTGCGCCATGGCGTGCCCATGCTCAGCCTGTCCAATGCCTTTTCCGATGAGGACGTCATAGATTTCGTGGCGCGGGCCAGGAAATTCTTCATGGCCGACACGCTGCGTGACCCCGGTTTCAAGCTGGAATTTACCGCCGAGCCGAAGATCGACGGGCTGTCCGCCTCGCTCCGGTATGAAAATGGAGTGCTGGTCAAAGGCGCAACCCGTGGCGACGGCGCGGTGGGCGAGGACATCACCGAAAATCTCAAGACCATCGCCGATATTCCCCATCGGCTCAGCGGCTCGGGCTGGCCGGCTGTGATCGAGGTGCGCGGCGAAGTCTATATGAGCCACGCCGAATTCAGGCGGCTCAAGGAGCATTCGGCAAAGTTCGGCGGGCAGGACTATGTCAATCCGCGCAATACCGCCGCAGGCTCTTTGCGGCAGAAGGATCCCAGGATCACTGCCGGCCGCAAGCTCAACTTCTTCGCCTATGCCTGGGGCATTGCCGAGGATGGGGCGGGCAATCCGACCCCGCCCGCCGATACGCAGAGCGAAATCGTCGCCAAGTTCAAGCAATGGGGCTTCGTCACCAATCCGCTGATGATCAAGGCGGACAGCGCCGAGGCGCTGCTGGCCCATTACCGGATGATCGAGACGCAGCGCGCCAGCCTTGGCTATGACATCGATGGCGTCGTTTACAAGCTCGACCGTCTCGATCTGCAGCAGCGCTGGGGCTTTGTGGCGCGTGCGCCGCGCTGGGCCATCGCCCATAAATTTCCCGCTGAGCGGGCGACCACGGTCCTCACGGGCATCGACATTCAGGTCGGACGCACGGGGGCGCTGACGCCGGTGGCACGCCTCGCGCCGGTGACGGTCGGTGGGGTGGTGGTGGAGAATGCCACGCTGCACAACGAGGATTATATCAAGGGCATCGGCAATAATGGCGAGCCGATCCGCAATGGCGTCGATCTGCGGGTGGGCGACACGGTGGTGGTGCAGCGGGCCGGCGACGTTATCCCGCAAATTGTCGACGTGGTGCTGGAGAACCGGCCTGAGGGGGCCGAGCGCTTTGTCTTTCCCCATCTCTGCCCGGCCTGTGGTTCCGAGGCAGTGCGGGAAATCAACGAGAAAAGCGGCAAGCTGGATTCGGTTCGCCGCTGCACGGGAGAATTGATCTGCCCGGCGCAGGCGGTCGAAAACCTCAAGCATTTCGTGTCGCGCAACGCGCTCGATATTGATGGGCTGGGGGACAAGCAGGTCAGCCAGTTTTATGCCGAGGGGCGGATTGCCCGGCCGGCCGATATTTTCACGCTTCGTGCGCGGGATGAGCGCTCGCTGCGCAAGCTCAAGGATGCGGATGGATTTGGCGCAGTATCGGTGAAGAAGCTGTTCGACGCCATCGATGCGCGGCGCGAACCGGAACTGGACCGTTTCATCTTCGCGCTGGGCATCCGTCATGTGGGCGAAACCACGGCGGCGCTGCTGGCCAAGGAATTTTCCACCATCGAGGCTTTCCGGGACACCGCCTTTGCCGCTGCGCATCAGGAGGATGGTCATGGCCTTTTCCCGGAAATCGGGGGGATTGGGGAGACGGTTCAATCCTCGATCATGGCGTTCTTCGCCAATGACAGGAATGTGCAGGCGCTGGATGACCTGCTGGTGGAGGTCAAACCCAGGCCCTATGTGATCACCGTTTCCGCCGACAGCCAGGTGGCTGGGAAAACCGTTGTGTTCACCGGCTCCCTCGAAAAAATGACACGATCGGAGGCCAAGGCTATGGCGGAACGTCTGGGCGCCAAAGTGGCCGGATCGGTTTCGGCCAAGACCGATATTCTGGTGGCCGGGCCGGGTGCTGGCTCCAAGCTCAAGACGGCGCAGGAGCATGGCGTGGAAGTGCTCAGCGAAGACGAATGGTTCGAGCGCGTCGGCAAGTCATAGGGAGGATCGCCGGATGCGGCTGGTTGCGGGATTGATGCTGGCCGGACTGGTCTCGTCTGGCACGGTGATGGCGAGCCCGCTGGGCGAGCAATTGCCTGACCTGCTCTATGCCGGTGAGGCCGGCGCACAGCGCGATGCTTTTGCCGCTGACTGTGACGCGGGCAATGCCGATGCCTGTTTCGGCACCGGGCTGATCGACGTGATTGCTGCCGCGGAGGGCCTCTCCCGCGCGCTCTATCGGCATGGCGCCACCACGCCCGATATGGCGGCAGCGGCCTTTTTCCTTGGCATTCCAGAGACTATGACTGGCGGCACGGCCAATCCGAATCCGGAAAATCTGGATTATGAGGGTCTGCGCAGCATTCTCGATGATTTCGTCGCCGGGCTCGATCAGGCGCAACAGGGCTTCCTGCTGGCCGGGGCGTTGGGGGACTATACGATTGTCGTCGATCCCCTGCGCGTGAGGCTTGATCTCAACGGCGACGGTGTGGTGGACGACGCCGAGACGCTGGCTGCCTTGCTCGGCGATATGATCGAACTGCCGCAGGCCAGAACCAAGGGCGGCAAGACCGCCGCGGCGGACACAACGATCGGCTTCGACCGGGCCGACGCCTTCTGGTTCGCGGGATATACGCAAGTCGTGGCTGCGCCCGTTGATCTGCTGCTGGCCCATGATTTTGCGGAATTTTTCGACGCCGTGGGCCATCGCGTCTTTCCGCATTCGGACATGCCGATGCGTGATCATGCAGCAAGTGGCACCCTGATGATGGATCCGGAGACGGACACGTTTATTGCAGACACCATCGCCGCCATTCATACGCTGCGCTTTCCGGTGGTTGATGCTGACCGGCTGCAGGGTGTGCTGGCGCGGTTGCAATCGGTGACAGCGTTGTCGCGGCAGAACTGGGACGCCATCCTGTCTGAAGATGACGACAATCGGGAACTGGTGCCTTCGCCAAGCCAGACATCGCTGGTGCCGGATCTTGAGGTGACTGACGCGGTGGTTGCGGCCTGGATGGACACGCTGGATCGGGTCGATGATATTCTTGCCGGGGAATTGCTGTTGCCGCATTGGCGCTTCAGCCAGGGCTTCGATCTCAAGGCCTATTTCGAGACGGCACAGGAAACCGATCTGGTCATGCTGTTTACGGGGCAGGGCGCGCTGCCGTTCCTGCGCGACGGGCCGATTGCCGATGCGGAGAGTTTTGCCGTTGGCAATGCGGTGTTTGGCGACAACTGGCCCAATTTCGCCATCTGGTTCAACTGATCGGTGAGGAGGCGCCATTGCGTCTGAGTGTTCTTGCAACGACGGTGTTCTTTGCGCTGACAAGCCTGGTGGCGGCGCAGAGTTTCGAGACGCCCGAGGCGCTGCTCGAAGCGTTCTACGAGCCGTACTTCACCGATGATTTCGTCGAGGATGAAAGCGTTTTCCGATCCCGGGCGCTGAACGATCTTTATGCGGCGGATGAAGACAATACGCCCATAGGTGAGATGGGCGCGCTGGACTTCGACCCGTATATCGACGGGCAGGATTACCAGATTTCCAATCTGGTCATCGGGACGCCGGTCATTTCGGGCGATTTTGCCGAAGTGAGCGTCAACTTCGACAATTTCGAGCGGCCGACGGCGCTGACCTATGAACTGGTGTTCGAAAACGGCGGCTGGAAAATCGATGATGTGGTTTCAGAACTCGCCGAATATCCCTATCGGCTGAGCGAGATTTTCGCGGCGGCGGCTGGCGGGACGTAAGGTTGAGGCCTGGCCAAAAATCGCACCCCCGGGTTTTGCCCGAGGGTGACGATCGAGAGGATGGCGCACGAGGCCAGCCGGGGCGAAAATGGGGTGCGCCAACGCCAAAGGGTGACTGGTTCTAAATCGCCTGGGTCGCGCGGCGCAGCCAGTCCTTGACGTCGCCCGTCAGCTTCGGACCGATTTCGGCCCAGATGCGGGCGTGGAAGGCGTTGAGCCAGTCCTTTTCCGCCTCGGTCATCAGCGACATATCGATCAGCCTTGTCTCGATGGGGGCGAGCGTCAGCGTTTCGAAATCGAGATAGCCGGGGAAATTGTCCGCATCCTTGAGCACGATCAGGTTTTCGATGCGGATGCCATATTCGCCGGTCTTGTAATAGCCAGGCTCGTTGGACAACACATTGCCGGCTTCCAGCGGCACGTTATAGCGGGGGGCTATGCCCACCGGGCCCTCATGCACACCGAGAAAGGCGCCGACGCCGTGGCCGGTGCCGTGATTATAGGTAACGCCGTCCTGCCAGAGATATTGGCGCGCCAGAATATCGATCTGCGCGCCCGTTGTGCCTTTGGGGAAGCGGGCGGTTGAAATGGCGATCATGCCCTTGAGAACACGGGTGAAGCGATCCTTCTGCTCCGGCGTGGCAGCGCCGGTATAGAGGGTGCGGGTGATGTCGGTGGTGCCCGAGAGATATTGAGCGCCGCTATCGACCAGCATGATCTCACCGGCATGCAGCTGGCGGTCGGTCTTGTTGGTCACCCGGTAGTGGACGATGGCCCCATTGGCTCCCGCCCCGGAAATGGTGTCGAAGCTGGCGTCGATGCAGGTTTCCTCTTCGCGGCGGAAGGCTTCGAGTGCCGTGACAATGCCGATTTCGGTGAGCTCGCCCTTTGGAGCCTCGGCATCGAACCAGCACAGGAATTTGGCCAAAGCCACGCCATCGAGCATGTGTGCTTCGCGCATGCCGGCCAATTCCGCCTCGTTCTTGCGGGATTTGGGACCGAGTACCGGATCGCGTTTTTCGAGCACTTTTGCCCCGGCATTGCGCAGCGTATCGGCGATGGCCGCGGGGGCCGATTGCGGATCGACGATCACCGCCTTGTTGTCGGCGCCGAGCTTTTCCAGCGCCTCGGCCAGGTTGGTGCCTGCCTCGATCACGGCGATGCCATCAAGCGCCTTGCGCAGGTCCGGGGTGATCTTGGCGGCGTCGAGGTAAAGCACCGGCAGCCCGGCCCTGGGCACGATTGCGAAACCGAGAACGAAGGGCGTGTTGGGCACATCGCGCCCGCGCATGTTGAACAGCCAGCAGATCGATTCGGGCAGAGTCAGAACCACCGCGTCGGCGGGTTCGGTTGCCAGGACGTCGTGGAGATGGGCAATCTTGTCTTCAGCAGTCTGGCCGGCGCGATTGTGGCCGAGAAACTCAATGGGGCTGACAGGCGGGGCCGGCCGATCGGCCCAAACGGCGTCCACGAGGTTGGCATGGGGCACGACTTCGGCATGGCCGGCCAATTTTTCGGTAAGGTCGCGCACTTCGCCCGGCGTATGCAGCCAGGGGTCGTAAGCCAGCCGGCCGCCCTTGGATACATAGAGCTTCACATCCGGGCTGATTCCGCCCTGGCTGAGATCATGAATGTCGATGAGGCTGGTGTCGGTTTGGCTGGGCGCCTGCAATGTGTAGCGGCTGTCGACGAACAGACCGGCCTTTGTCGCGCCGACGACTGCCAGACCGGCCGACCCGGTAAAGGCGGTGACATAGGCGAGGCGCGCCTCGCTGGCCGGAACCGACTCGCCGCGATGGGCGTCGGCGCGGGGAATCAGAAAGGCGTCAACGCCCGCGGCCTGCATCGCGGCGCGGAGTGCGGCTAGGCGCGGCGCGACCTGGGTGGAATCAGTCTGTTCATCGAAGGTCTGGAAGCGGGCGGGGGGGAAGGCAGAGGCGGTCATCACATAATCCTAGCGCCGGAGTGCGCTCCGGTCATGGCTGGCTTGATCGTTTTGGCGGTGGTCATCGCGCTTTTGAAACCTATCTTAGAGCGGAAAGACAAGGAGAGTGAAATGAACAAGAACCGTAATTTCTTCCAGCGTGCCCTTGATGCGGTTGTGGAAGGCCGTGCCCGCCAGGCTGAGCGCTATGTCGCCCGCTTCGAGCGCGACCATGACATCACGCGCGGCAAGGTAAACGGGCGTTAATCGCGCCTTGCAGAAACGGCATGGCAGGCTTGCCGGTGAAGCCCTAACCAAGGGCAAACGAATAGCCTAGATATCGGATGTCGGAGGCAAAAGACCTTCGGCGCATGGAGTAGAAGATGACCGAGAGCAAGAATGGTTTCCGCAGCGCATTGGGTGGTCTGATTGACGCTCGTGGCCGCGAAGCTACACGCCAGGTCAGCTACCGCATGCAGCACCAGCTGATCGGCGCGGTTACCAAGCGCCCGTAAGGCTGCTGCAAGCGAAACGCTGACGATCAGGCCCCGATCCCCGAAGCATGCTTCGGGGATTTGTTTTTGCTGGTCTGCGTTTCAGGGGACGACGCGCTGAACGCCAAAGCTCAAGACCGGCCCTACGCCGGGATAACAACCGAGCAAGCGGCAGTATCGGGAAGCGATCACCGGCGCCGCAGCACCAGAATTGTCCAGTCCTTGCGCTTGAGGTGATCCATCAGCTCGAAGCCGGCAGCATCATAGGCGGCGATGACGCCATCGGCCTGGGTGTTCAGGATGCCCGAAAGAATGGCAGTGCCGCCGGACTGGGCGATCTGCCCCATGCCGGGCGCGAGTTCGGTCAGCGGACCAGCCAAAATATTGGCGACGATCAGGTCATAGGGCGCGCGCGCGGTGATTTCGGCATGGTCGAGGCCGGTGGCCTCGATAGTGTCGATCTGGTCGCCGACGCCATTGTCGTGGGCGTTTTCGATTGTCGTGGTCACCGCGATGGGGTCGATATCGGTGGCGAGGATTTTTGCATCGACGCGCTTGGCCAGTGCGATGGCAAGGACGCCAGTGCCGGTGCCAATGTCGATCATGCGACTGGGCGTGCGCTTGCGCAGCACCATTTCCATGGCTTCGAGACAGCCTGTGGTGGTTTCATGATGACCGGTGCCGAAGGCCTGCGCCGCTTCGATGCGCATCGGTGTCAGGCCTTCGGGGATCGGATCGGTGGAATGGCTTCCATAGACGTAGAAGCCGCCGGCGACGACCGGCGCCAGCCCTTCGAGCGATTTAGCGACCCAATTGACCTCGGGGTCGATAGGCTCGACCGAGAAGGTAACCTCACCACCCAGTACCTCTTGCGCGAGCGCAGCGAAGGCGTCGATATCGGGCGGGCTTTCGCAGGTGGCCTCAAACACCCATTCGCCCGTTTCGTCATTTTCATGCGCCGAGGCGGTCAGCGCCAGATCGTCGCGCTCGGACACGGCATCGACCAGCGCGTATGCCTGTTCCTTGGTAAGCGAGACGGAAAGCTGATCTACTGACATGAATTGTCCCCGGTCTGGTGGAGCTTCCAATGACGCAGGAGAGCGGGGCAAGTCAATGGCGGGCTGTCACGGGTTCCGACAGGCGGACAGACTGAACAGGGCGGAAGGAGAGGCGATGTACGGACTGATTGGAAAGATGCTGGCTGTGCCGGGCAAGCGCGAGGAATTGCTGGCAATCATGCTGGAGGGCTCGGTGCCCATGCCGGGCTGTCAATCCTATGTGATCGCCCGCGATCCGGCGAGCACCGAGGGCATATGGATTACGGAAGTGTGGGACAGCAAGGACAGCCACATGGCGTCGCTGACTATTTCGGCGGTGCAGGAGACCATTGCCAGGGCACGGCCGCTCATTGCCGGGTTTGGCGAGCGGTTCGAGACCGAGCCGCTGGGCGGGCAGGGGGTCTGATCACCCCCTGCTGATAAAGCTCTCCAGTACCTTCTTGGTCCCGGCCTTCTCGAAATCGATGGACAGTTTATTGCCTTCGATGCTGGTGATGAGCCCGTAGCCGAATTTCTGGTGGAAGACGCGTTCGCCCAGAGCATAGGAGCTGGACTGGCCACCCAGATCGACCGAGCGGGCCACCAGTTCGCCTTCGATGGTCAGAGGGCCGCCGCCCTTGCGGTTGGCCTGATTGGCGCGGGCGCGCTGCCAGCCGGGGGTTTCATAGACGCTCTCGAACGGATCGGCCTTGTTGAAGCGGCTGGTGGCGCCCCCGCCATACCCATAGCCGCCATAGGCCGAGCCGCGGTCGGTCACCTCCACCACGTCGGGCGGCAATTCGTCGATGAAGCGGGAGGGAATGGCCGATTGCCAGAGGCCATGGATACGGCGGTTCTGGGCCGCGGAGATGCGCACGCGCTTCCTGCCGCGCGTGATGCCGACATAGGCGAGGCGGCGCTCTTCTTCGAGACCGGCACGGCCACTTTCATCCATCGAGCGCTGGCTCGGGAAGGTGCCGTCTTCCCAGCCGGGCAGGAAGACAGTGTTGAATTCCAGCCCCTTGGCCGAGTGCAGCGTCATGATGGTGACGGCGTCGCTGGCATCGGCATTGTCGCGGTCCATGACCAACGAGATGTGTTCGAGAAAGCCGCCCAGGGTCTCGAACTCTTCCATCGAGCGGCTGAGTTCCTTGAGATTTTCCTTCCGGCCCTGCGATTCCACCGATTTGTCGGCGGCCAGCATGTCCATATAGCCGCTCTCTTCAAGGATTTGCTCGACGAGCTGGTAAGGCGGCAGGCTTTCGGCGCGATAGGCCCAGTTATCGAATTGCGAGACCAGTGCGCGGAGCGTGGTGCGCTGCTTGGGTTTTAGCTCTTCGGTCTCGATGAGCATGCGCGTGGCGCTGAGCAGGGGCACGTTCTGGTGGCGCGCGGTCTCGATCAGGGTTTTGACGGTGCTGTCGCCCAGGCCGCGCTTGGGTACGTTGATGATGCGTTCGAGCGCGAGATCGTCGGCAGGCTGCGCCACAAGGCGCAGATAGGCGAGCGCATCGCGGATTTCCTTACGCTCGTAAAAGCGCGGGCCGCCGACAACGCGATAGTTGAGGCCCAGCGTGATAAAGCGCTCTTCCAATTCGCGCATCTGGAACGAGGCGCGGACCAGCACGGCCATGGAGTTGAGGCTCTCGTTCTGGCGCTGATACTGCTCGATTTCGTCGCCAATGGTGCGGGCTTCTTCCTCGCTGTCATAGACCTGCGTGAAGGAGATGGCCTCGCCGGGCTCGGCCACGTCGGTGAATAGCGTCTTGCCCAGACGGCCCTCATTATGGGCGATGACGGTGGAGGCGGCTTTCAGGATATTGGCGGTCGAGCGGTAATTGCGCTCCAGCTTAATGACCTTGGCGCCGGGAAAATCGCTCTCGAAGCGCAGGATATTGTCGACCTCGGCGCCGCGCCAGCCATAGATGGACTGGTCATCGTCGCCCACGACGCAGATATTGGCTTCGGCGGCAGGCTTGCCTTGGGCCAAGAGGCGCAGCCACAGATATTGAGCGGTGTTGCTGTCCTGATATTCGTCCACCAGCATGTACTTGAACCGGCGGTGATATTCAGCGAGCACTTCGGGATTTTCGCGGAACAGGCGAATACATTCCAGCAGCAGGTCGCCAAAATCGGCGGCGTTGAGCGTCTTCAGCCGGGCCTGATAATCGTAATAGAGCTTGCCGCCCTTGCCATTGGCGAAATAGCCGCTGTCGGAAGCCGGCACGTCCTTGGGCAGGAGGCCCCGGTTTTTCCAAGCGTCAAGCATGCCGGCAAACTGCCGGGCCGGCCAGCGCTTCTCGTCGATATTCTCGGCAGCGAGGAGCTGCTTGATGAGGCGGATCTGGTCGTCGGTGTCGAGAATGGTGAAGGTGGGCTTGAGATCTACCAGTTCGGCATGCTGGCGCAGGATACGGGCGGAGATTGAGTGAAACGTGCCCATCCATGGCAACCCGTCCAGGGCAGGGACCTGCTCATGGATGCGCTTCTTCATTTCGGCGGCGGCCTTGTTGGTAAAGGTCACCGCCAGAATCTGGCTGCCCCACGCCAGCCGCTGCGTCAGAATATGGGCGATGCGCGTCGTAAGAACCCGCGTCTTGCCTGTTCCCGCTCCAGCCAGCACCAGCAGGGGGCCTTCGGTCGAAAGCACGGCGTCGCGCTGTTCAGGATTCAGCCCGGCCAGATAGTCCGGCCCCTGCTGGCTCCGCAACTGGCCGGTGATCGACCCGGCCTGGGGGCGGGGTATAGGGGAAAAGTCGGGCATGCGTGTCTTGGTGTTCCTGGCGCGCGAGCAAATTGGCAGCGCGGCTGAGCTTGACGAATCTTATTTTGTTCTCATGGCCAATATAGGGATGGCGCTCGGTTCTGTATAGGAGCGGCGACCTTATCCGGCATGTGCGGTCAGCGTATTTGAACTGGTCAAATCGGCCTCATCCGGCTTGCGCGGCGGGCACAAGTGCCTACACTCCCATCCGGTTTCAGCCGGGACAGAACGCGCACAGTGCTCAATCGCATTTATATCGTGGTCGGCATCTTCGCCATTTTGGTGCTGGCTGGCGCCTTCATTGCGCCGCTCTTCATCCAGTGGAGCGATTATCGTGACCGCATGGAAGTGCTGGCCAGCAACGTGCTGGGCGCCGACGTCACCATAAGAGGAGATATCGGCTTTTCGCTGCTGCCTAGCCCGCGGCTCGAATTTTCCGATGTGATCGTCGGCGATATCGAATCCCCGGCAGCGGTGGTGGAGGCGGTCGAGGCCGAATTCGCGCTGTTTGATTTCCTGCGCGACAACTACAATGTCACGGCGCTGACCCTGATCCGGCCCGTGGTCGATCTGGTGCTGGACGAGAACGGCCTGTTCAGCAGCGGGGTGGACCTTTCGGGTGCGGGCAATAGCGTGGTGCTGGGTCACGCCCGCATCGCCAATGGCGCGATCAGGTTGACGGATCTGCGGGCCGACGAGAGCTTTACCGCCAGCAATATCGACGGCGATCTGAGGCTGTCGAGTTTCGTGGGGCCGTTCCAGTTTCAGGGCGCGGCCACTTACGGCGAGAGCCGCTATGACATTCGCCTCAATGCCGCCGCCAGCGATGCGGTTGGTGCGAACCGGATTTCGGCCTTCATGCGTGAGGCCAATGGCGCCTATTCGCTGACCGCCGAGGGGATGGTGACGCCGGGCATGGCGCCGAAATTCGATGGGTCTATTACCTATCGGCAGGCGCCGCCCAATGATGGCGGCGCTGATGATATTCGTGGGGCAATGGTGCTGGAAGGCAGCCTTGCCGCATCCACCGACCGGCTGGTGCTGTCGGGCTATACGCTGCATCCGGACGAAAACCGCGTCGGTATGCGGCTGACGGGATCGGCCAATATTCAGCTTGGTGCGCGGCGTAGCTTCGATGCGGTCGTGTCGGGCGGTGTCTTTTCCCTGCCACCGCGCCCGGCAACGGAAGTGGCCTCGGAACTGCCCTATGAACTGGTGCGGTTCCTCTCCGAAATCGCGCCGCCGCCCCTGGCGCCCATGCCGGGCACGCTGGACGTGGACCTGGCCGAAGTGGGCTTGCGCGGGTTTTCGCTGCGGGAGGTGAGGCTTGATGCCAGCACGGACGGCGCTGACTGGCGCATCGAACAGGCCGTCGCGAACATGGCGGGAGACACGGAACTGCGCCTGTCGGGAACGGCCAGCAATGACGATGGCCAGGCCGGTTTCAGAGGAGATTTTACGCTGGTGTCGCACCGGCTCGATGCCCTGGCGCAGCTCTGGCGGCGCACCGGCGAGAATAATCCGCTGTTCAATCGGCCCGGCACCCTGTCCGGGCGGTTGATGCTGGCCGGAGACGCTTTCGGCCTGAGCAATGGACGGCTGGAATTTGGTGGCCAGAGCCATTCGGTGGAGGTCCGGCTGGGATTTGGCGAAGAGAAGCGGCTCGACAGCGTGGTGCAGCTGGGCGCGCTCAATCCGGTCCAGACGGCCGGGCTGCTGGCGCTGTTACCAGATGGCGCCAATGACGGGAGTTTCGCGGCCAGCTTTCCCGAAGGCAGCTTCTCGCTGACCGCCAAGGCGCTGGATGTGCTTGGGCTGGAGGCCAATGATCTGGCCGTCGAGGGGCAATGGACGCCGGCTGAATTGCGCCTGCCCAAGATTTCCACGAGCGATTGGGGCGGGTTTTCCTTCGATGGTGCGCTGCGCCTTGCCGGTTCGTTGGCCGAGCCGCGTATCACCGGGTCGGGCCAGGCCGGGGTGGCTTCTGCCGATGCGGATGGATTGCTGGCGCTTTATGAAATGGCCGGTGTTCCATTTGTCTGGCAGGACGGCCTGGCAGGCATATGGCCCGGCAACGTGCAGTTCAACCTGACCGATGCCGATGGCGGCGATGGGCAGGTGCTGACGGCAAGCGGCGCATTGGGCGAAACCGATCTGGATCTCCGCGCCGAGATGGCTGCGGGGCTGGCCGGACTCGCCAATGAGGATTTGCGGCTGATCGTGTCGCTGGAAGCGGCGGATGCGCTGGCGGCGCAGGCACAGTTCGGGCTGGGTGAGGTTGCGCTGTTTGACGGGGATGGCGGCATGCTGGGGAGCCTGTTCATGGAAGGCAGTGCTGCCGACGGCTTTGCCGGGCGTGCGGTAGTCAGCCAGGATGGGCAATCGATCAGCTATTTCGGCAATCTCGATGTGGCGGGCAATGGCGAGTTGAGCGGGCAGGGCAGCATGGATGTGCTGCTGAACGACGGCAGCGGCTTAGCGGCGCTGGCGGGCCTCAATGGCGCGGGCTTGCCGCAGTTGGAGGCGTCGGGGGCACTCGATTTTACTGGCAGGCGGGCGTTTGCCTTCACCAATATTGCCGGGTTGAGTGGCGATACCGCATTTTCAGGTGATGTCTCGATGCAGATGCTCGGGCAATTGCCGAGCTTCAGCGGAACGTTGCGCAGCGATGCCGTGGATATTGCCGGGCTTACCGCAGCTTTGTTCGGCAAAGCCGCAATCGCGGTGCCAGGCGAGAGCATCTGGCCCGATGGGCCGCTGGCGCTCGATACCAGGCCGCGCCCCTCGCGCGGCGACATTGCCGTGGTTGCCGATGCGTTGCGCGCAGGCGAGCGACAAATCCTTGGCGAAACACGCTTTTCCTATGTCTGGTCGCCGGACAATGCCGCCATAGAACGGCTGTTGGGCACGGCGGGCAATGGCACGCTGGGGCTGAGCCTCGTGCAATGCTGCGCCGGGCCATTGGCGGAGCGCAGCGTGAGCGGACGCATTTCGCTGACGGATGTCGATATCGCAACGCTTGATCTGCCTGCGCTTGGGCTTGAGGGCGCCATCAGCGCGGGCGTGCAGTTCGAGGGCAGCGGGCAAAGTCTGGCCGAGGTGGCGCTTGGCATAAGCGGCGAGGGCAATTTCGTTATTTCGGATTTCGCGGCAATAGGGTTGGCGCCATCGGTTTTTCCAAGCATGGCGGGGCTCGACGATCCGCTCAATACCGATGCCGACGCTCTGGAAACGCTGATCGGGCTGGCTTTGTCGCAAGGCAAATTCACCGCCGACGAGGCGCGTGGCGCGTTTACCATTGCCGGGGGGGCGGCGCGGTTTGCCAATCTCATCATCGAAGGCGAGGGCGCGCGGCTGGCGGGCAGTCTCAATGTGGTGCTGAACCGGTTGGCGCTGGATGGTGGCTTTGTGCTGACGCCGCGCAATTATGTCGATCCGGGCGGCCTGATCGAGCCCGAAACCGCGCGCATTATCGCGCGGATCAGCGGCGCTTTGCCCCTGCCTCTGGTCACGCTCGATCTCGCAGAAATGGTGGCGGCCATTCAGGTCAGGGCCAATGAACTGGAGCTGGATCGACTAGACCGGCTGCGGCTCGAAGACGAGGCGCGTCAGCGCGCGGCGGCCGAAGAACGCAACAGGCTGGCGGAAGAACAGCGCCGCAGGGCCGCGGAGGAAGCAGCGCGTCGCGCCGAAGAAGAGGCGCAGCGGCTGGAGCAGGAGCGGCTGTTGCTGGAACCGGATGTCGAGCCGGGTGAGACTGCGCCGTCCATGCCGCTCAATCTGGGATTTCAGCCCGGGGTTGCGCCGCAGATATGATCTCGGCCCGGTCGCGGTAGTAGGCCAGAACCGCCAGACGCATGGCCGAGGAGAGATTTGTCGTCTCTCTGGTTTCATCGATCTCACGAACCAGGCCGGTCAGGCTGAGGCCACGCGCCGCCGCCATGGCTTGAAGGCCCTGCCAGAAGTCGGGCTCAAGGGCGATCGATGTGCGATGTCCGGTGATGGAGAAGGAGCGCTTTTCCATCATATGCTGCGGATCAGGGCTTCTTGCGGAACGCGTCGAGGCTGATCACCTTCTCGCCCTTGGCTTCGGGCTCGTCGGCGGAAGCGGCCGACTCGGTGGCGGCATCGGCCTCGTCTTCGCTCCGGCCATCGTCGCGCGGCGCGGTAGCCGGGTCGAATTGCAGGCCGAATTGCACGGAGGGGTCGAAAAAGCCCTTGATGGCGGCGAAGGGGATGACCAGCAATTCGGGCTGGCTGTTAAAGCTCAGGCCGACCTCGAAGCTGGATTCGTTGACCTTGAGATCCCAATACTGGTTCTGCAGAACGATGGTCATTTCCTTGTCGTACTGCTTGAGCAGTTCCTCGGAAATGCGAACGCCCGGCGCACGCGTAGCGAAGGAAATGAAGAAGTGGTGCTCGCCCGGCAGGCCGGTGCGCGAGACCTCGGCCAGAACCTTGCGCACGACGCCGCGCAGGGCTTCCTGGGCGAGAATGTCATATCGCATGTGGTCTTCGGCCATGATGCCCGCTGCTCCTCGTAAACGCTCAGGTTCGGATAGAATCCCGAACGGCCCATATCAGCCCTACGTTCCATGAGATTTCAAGGAGAAAGGGCGAAAGGCGAACAAGAATGGCGTGAAGTGCAGGCTTCTGTTGCCAGGTGCCTGCGAACCCCGCCTGCCGCCCGGCTAGGAGCGGAGGACTTTAATTCCCAGTGCTAGCACCGCTTACGCGGCGAGAGCGACCGGAGCCTTATTGTTGTCATTAGCAACTATAAGTTTCGGACCGATAACGGTGGTACCTCACCGAGCAAAAGCACACTCTTTACGCCCTCGTCGATCCTGTTTCGTCCCCATTGGCTCCCCCGGGAGGGGAGATGGTGGAGACGCCGGGTACTGCCCCCGGGTCCGATGGGTTTATTACAATGACCGTTTATCGCCATAGCCCTTGCGGGCAAGACCTATATAGGTGAGCCGAGGACGGGATGCAAATGGCTGCGCCAAAAGAAAAGGCCGGAGCAGAGATCTGCGCCGGCCTGATTTTCTGGCTTTGGCCCGGGCTTACTGACCCGGAGCCGGTGCTGGCGCTTCCTCAACCGGAGCCGGGGCTTCGGTGCCCTGGGTGGGGACGAGCTCGGAGCCGTCTTCCAGCGTCAGGCTGGGCGCGACGCTTTCCTCGATGCCCAGGCCATCGAGCGCCGGGGTGTCGGTGGTTGCCGGAATTTCCACATTCGATGCAGGCGGCAATGGCGTGCCGAAAGTCGAGCTGGCTTCCGGCAGCATGCCATCCGAACCGAAATAGCGGAAGAAGGCGCTATCGGGCGAGAGGACCATGGTGGTGCCGGAGTTGGGCATCGCGTTGCGATAGGCTTCCATCGAGCGGTAGAACTCGAAGAATTCCGGATCCTGTCCATAGGCCGAGGCATAGATGCGGTTACGGTCGGCGTCGCCCTGACCGCGGATGATTTCGGCATCGCGGGTCGCGGCAGCGACGATTTCCACCGCCTGACGATCGGCGATAGCGCGCAGGCTCTGGGCCTGTTCCTGACCGCGGGCGCGGAGCAGGGCGGCTTCGGCAAGACGTTCGGCGCGCATACGCTCGAAGGTCGTGGCCGACACGTCGGCATCGAGATCGGTGCGCAGGATACGCACGTCGACGATGTCGAGACCCAGTTCAGCCAGATCCGGGCGGATCAGGTTGCGGGTTTCCTGCATCATCTGCGCGCGTTCGTCCGACAGGGCGTCGGTGAATTCACGCAGACCATATACCTGACGCAGGGCAGCATCTAGGCTGGCGCCGATACGGGCTTCAGCAACCGAAAGCTGGCCGGTGGCGCGTTCGCGGAACAGGCGGGCATTGGCGATGCGATAGGTCAGGAAGGCGTCGACCTGGTAGAAGGCGTTGCCCGAGACCTGCACGCGCATATTGGCGATGTCGTAGCGGAGCAGACGGTCATCGACGATCTGCACGCTGTCCACGATGTCGGTCGGGATCTTGAAATAGAGGCCCGGCTCGGTGCGGACATCGGTGATCTGGCCGAAGCGCATGACGATGGCCTGCTCGCGCTCGTCCACGATGTAGATCGAGGAGAACAGGACGTAGAGCGCGCCGACGATGACGGCGCCGATGATGAAGAGACGATTGGTCATGATCAGTTCCCCGCCGAGTTAGCGCGCGAACGCAGTTCAGGCAGCGGCAGATAGGGCACGACACCCGAGCCTCCGGCACCATTCTCGATCAGGACCTTTTCCGATCCGCCCAGCACTTCTTCCATGGTTTCGAGGAAGAGGCGTGTTCGGGTCACGTCCGGCGAATTTACATATTCGGCGTAGATCGAATTGAAGCGTTCGGCCTCACCGGTTGCTTCCTGCACCACGCGGTTGGTGTAGGCAGCGGCGTCTTCGCGGGCTGCAGCAGCCTCACCACGCGCGTTACCCAGAAGGGTATTGGCGTAGGAGCGGGCTTCTTCCTGCAGGCGCGTTTCGTCCTGACGGGCACGCTGCACTTCGTTGAAGGCGTCGATAACTTCGGATGGCGGGCTGGCATTCTCGATCAGGATCTGGCTGACGGTGACGCCAAGACCATAATTGTCGAGCGTGTTCTGCGTGATGCGCAGCACATCAGCCTGGATGCCGGCGCGGTCATCGGAATAGACTTCCTGCGCAGGACGACGGCCGACGACTTCGCGCATGGCGCTTTCGGCGGCGTAGCGGACCAGCGAATCCTGATCGCGGACGTTGAAGATGTAGTCGGTCGGGTTGGAAATGAACCAGAAGACTGAGAACTGGACATTGACGATGTTCTGGTCGCCCGACAGCATCAGCCCATCGCTGGCGCCGGCGCGTGTGCCGCTGGCATTGGCAACGCCGATCTGCGTCTGGTTGACGGTGGTGACCACGCGCTCGACGGTATCGATCGGCCAGAGCATGAAATGCAGGCCCGGACCGGACAGCTCGGGCTTGGGCTTGCCGAAACGCAGTTCGACGCCCACTTCCTGCGGGTTGATGGTGTAAACGGAATTGACGCCCCAGAAGGCCAGCAGTGCAAGCACGCCGCCCACAATCGCCCAGCGCCCACCGGGCACGCCGCCCTTGAACTGGTCGCGGCCGCGATTGAGAATGTCTTCTAGATTGGGAGTATTGTTCCCGCCTGGACGGCGTGGGCCACCACCGCCTCCCCCCGGAGCCTGACCCCAGGGGCCGCCTGTATTGCGGCCACCCCCGCCTCCATTATTCTCCCAAGGCATCGCATTCCTTTCGGTGTCTAAGAGAAAACTGTGGTGCCATATATAGGCAAGGCGCGCGCGCGATCAATGCGCGTGGGCGTGAACACGCTCATAGATGGCGATTGAATATGTCGCGCCGTCCTTTTCGGAGCGCGGAACGTCCGGTTTGGCCACAATCTCCCAGATCAGCGGGTCGATCGGCGGGAAATGCACGTCACCTTCCGGCTCCAGATCCACATGGCTGATATAGAGCCGGTCAGCTTGGGGCAGGGCCTGCGCGTATATGTCGCCACCGCCGATGACCATGATTTCATCCTGAAAGCTGGCTTCGGACAGCCGCCGCGCCGCCGCGAAGGCCTCGGGCAGGCTGCGGCGCACGATCACTTCGGGCGAGGCATAGTCGTGCTGGCGGGTGACCACGATATGCGGCCGGCCGGGCAGGGGCTTGGGAAAGGTCTCGAACTGCTTGCGGCCCATGATCATGGGCTTTCCCATAGTGACCTGTTTGAACCAGGCGAAGTCCGAGGGAATGCGCCATGGAATGGCCTGACCGGCGCCGATGACGTTGTTGCGCGCCACGGCGGCAATCAGGGAAATCTTGATGCTCATGGCCGTCCCAGTCTTTGCAGCGCTTCGCCCTCGACGCGCACCTTGGTCCATTCGTCCTGCATGATGCCGCCCTGGCTCTTGTAGAATTCGATGCTGGGCTCGTTCCAGTCGAGTACCCACCATTCAAAGCGGCCCAGATTTTCGCGGACGCAGCGTTGCGCCAGATTGACCAGCAGCGCCTTGCCCACGCCTTTGCCGCGCATGGCCGGAGCGACATAGAGGTCTTCGAGCCAGATGCCGTGGCGGCCCTGAAAGGTGGAATAGGTGTAGAACCAGAGCGTGAAGCCGACGGGTCTGCCGCCCCATTCGGCGATTTCGCAGAACACTTTGGGGTCCGCACCGAACAGATCGCGGGTGATATCGGCTGCGGTCGCTTTGGCCTCATGGGCCAGCTTTTCATATTCGGCCAGCGCGCTGATGAATTCGACGATCAGTTGCGCGTCGGCGGCGGTCGCGGGGCGGATAGTGAGGTCGGTCAAGTCGCTCTTTCTGCCCGCAGGACGGGCCTCCATTCATCTGCCCCAGTCCGGGGCCTGATCTTGTTCCGCAGCAAAGACTTTCGTCATTGCCGGGCTTATCCCGGCAATCCAGCTCAAGGTGAGAGCGGAGGTTCAAGCCGGCCACAGCCGCCTCAATAGTCCATGTCATGGCGTTCGAGGATCAGGATTTCCAGCTCGCGTTCGGGCCAGTAATTTTCCTCGACCATCTCGAAAGTGGTGGGGCCGATCTTCCTGACCCCATTGCCGCAGAAGGAGACGAGATTCCGCTCGTCGCCCTTGTCGACCACGAGACGGAATTTCTCGATGCCGCCGCCGGCCCAATTGCCGCCGGTGGTCAGGATGTAGGAAATCCAGCTTTCAAAGAACGGGGCGGACCAGACTTCGTCGGGATTTTTCAGGGTCTTGCGTACGGCCGAGACGAAGGCTTCGTCGGTGCAGTATTTCCGCTTGTAGTCGGCTGCGGGGTCGTAGTCCTCGTAAGGTTCGGAGAGAAAGCTGACGCCGGTCGTGCCGCCGACGCTGGGCTTGTAGCGATGCTCGACCGTGACGCGCTCGCCGGCGGGGAAGGTGGCCTCCCAGGTATAGGTGGCGCGATAGGTCCAGTTGGGCCAGTGCTGTGTCTGCATGCCCTCGCCCACGTCGTAGATGTCCGGGATAGTCATGCCCAGATGCAGCAACCGGGCCGTGGCTTCGCTATCCAGCGCATCGACGGCGGCAATCGCGTCCTCGCTTATCGACACGATGGGCAGGCCGAGTTCGCGGATGACATCGGTGCGGTCGACACCGGCGGCATAGGCATATTCGTGCAGGACCGCGTCGACCGGTTCTCCATTGAAGGTGGTCTCGAACTCGAACAGATTATCCAGCGGCCCCGTCGGGAAGGCATCCGGCGTAAAGTGGCTCGGCGTGATGTCGGGCATGGGGAAAGCGACGAGCAGGTCATAATCTTCTTCGCCGTCATTGCGGAAGACATAGGTGACGCGGATTTCGTCGCGGGAAATATAGAGGTCTTCGCTCTCCATGGCGATTTCGCCGTGACTGACAAATTCGAGCCCGCCCGTGGTGAGCTGAGCGGCTGTGTCATTGGCAAGGGCCGGCAATGCCGCCAGCATGGATATTGCGACGATGACAGCTCTCATTTGCGGCCTCCCTCTTGCCCTGATCAATGATCTAGAGCGTTTCGGTTTTCGAGGGAAGTGGAGACCGAAGCCGCGTTTGCTGCTTCTGGCCGGGGTAGGGCTGCAGGCCCACCCTATGGCCCTAACCAGGGTATGCTACTTTGAGATGTCAGAACCCCCACCCTAGCCCTCCCCTCAAGGGGGAGGGGACCGGTCCGTGCCTCACTGTCTGCAGGGCTAGCCCCGGCTCCTCACGGCGTTCGCCCTAGATATTGAAACCACTTCCGCTCCAACGCGGCATCGAGGTCGATCTGGTTGTTGCGTGCAAACAGGAGCAACATGGCGAGGACGTCGGCGGCTTCGTCTTCCATGGCCTGACGAATGGTGGTGGCGTCGGCGCCCTTGAGGCGACCGCGCGATGTGGTCTTGAGATATTCAGCGACCAGCTCGCCCAGTTCTTCCTGCAGCTTCAGAAGGTACCAATCGTCATCGCGCGCGATGTCATTGCGCGAGGCATAAGTGTCGGACACTTCCGACACCAGATCGGTCAATTCACGCAGTGACCGGCTCATACCGAGACATCGGCCTTGATATGCGGATGCGGGTCGTATCCCTCAAAGGCGAAATCCTCGAAGACGAAATCCTCGAGGCTGTTGCGGTCGGGGTTCATGACCAGGCGCGGCAGGGGGCGTGGCTCACGCGTCAATTGCAGGCGGGCCTGTTCGAAATGGTTCGCATAGAGATGAACATCGCCGAAGGAATGGACGAAGTCGCCCACTTCCAGATCGCAGACCTGCGCCACCATATGGGTGAGCAGGGCATAGGAGGCGATATTGAAGGGTACGCCGAGGAAGGTGTCGGCGGAGCGCTGATAGAGCTGGCAGCTCAGCTTGCCATTGGCGACATAGAACTGGAACAGGCAGTGACAGGGCGGCAGCGCCATGTCGTCGACTTCGGCCGGGTTCCAGGCGGAAACGATGTGGCGGCGGCTGTCCGGCTTGGTCCTGATCGAGTGGATGAGGTTGGCAATCTGGTCGATATGGCGGCCATCGGGCGCGGGCCAGCTGCGCCACTGGCTGCCATAGACCGGACCGAGATCGCCGTTTTCGTCGGCCCATTCGTCCCAGATCTTGACGCCGCGTTCCTGCAGCCAGCGCACATTGGTCTCGCCACGAATGAACCAGAGCAGCTCATAGATGATGGATTTGAGATGCAGCTTCTTGGTGGTCAGCAGCGGGAAGCCCTTCGAAAGGTCGAAGCGCATCTGATAGCCGAAAAGGCTTCGCGTGCCGGTGCCGGTGCGGTCCGACTTGTCGGCGCCATGTTCGAGAATGTCGGAGAGAAGCTTGAGATAGGGCTGCATGGGCGCAGAGATTAAGCCGATTCGCCATTGTCCGCGCCTCCCGCCACATGCTTCTCCACCAGCCGCGTCAGCCGCTCGATCTGGTCCTGCTGCCTGAGGATCAGGTTGCGGATATCCTCTTCGCGCAAGCGGTCCACCTTTTCATGCAGGGCCATGATCTCGATTTCGGCCTTGAGGTTGACCTCATAATCGTGGGCCGAGACTTCCCGATCCTTGGCCGCCTGCCGGTTCTGGCTCATCATGATCACAGGCGCCTGGATGGCTGCGAGCATGGACAGCATCAAGTTGAGGAAAATGAAGGGGTAGGGGTCGAAGGCATTTCCGGCCAGCAGCAGGTTGAGGCCGGTCCAGATGACGAGCGCGGCGCCAAAGCCGATGATAAAATTCCAGGAGCCGCCAAAGGCCGCCACGCCATCGGCGAGGCGCTGGCCCAGTGTGAGCTTCTCGTCGAATTCGGCGCCGGGGTCGCGCGAGAGAGCCCGCTTGCCGATGGCCTGTTCGAGAATGACACGCTCCTGGCTGGTCAGCGTGGTTTCGTCTTTGCCGAGAAAGCGGTCGGCGGCGTGGATCAGTTTGGTTTGCGTGTCACTGGACATGGCGGACTCACCGGGCTGGGTCGATGGGGCAGTTTACAGGCGCGCCGTGAAAAAGCCCAAACGCGGTAGGTGAATACCGCCCAAACTGGTGTCAGGATGTGTCCCGGCCAGAGCGCAGGCTCGCTGCCGGATAGTGGAGGAAGATATGAGCCCCAGACTGCGGCCCCTGCGTCCGCGCGAAGACATGCCCGATTTCGTGCGTCTGGCACTGGAAAAGAGTGGCCTGCTTGCTGCCTATGATGCGCGGCCGCCCTATCAGCGCAATGACTACCTTCTCTGGATCAACAAGGCGCAGCGCGAGGAGACCAAGCAGAAGCGGCTGGCGCAAATGCTGGACGAGCTGAAAAGCGGTGGCGTCTATATGCGGATGCGCTGGAACGGTTAGGAGAGCGCGCTGTAGAACTCGGTTTCGTCGCGCTCCCAGGTGTGGGACTGCTCGATATGGGCCAGTGACCAGGCAAAGATCTTCTGCATTCCGCGCAGGTCGCGGGCCGCGACGGCGTCTTCTAGAAGTTCGTTGACCCGCATCTTGGCGGGCAGGTGGCCTTCAGGGCCGACGCGCTCGAATTCGACGGCAATGCCGGCCTCGACCCATGCGCCGACAAGTCCGGCGAAATCCTCGGAGACGAGAAATTCCGAGAACCGCAGGACCAGAATGGTGATGGTGTCGTTGTTGAAGGATTCCGAGCGAATGACCACGCCGCTCAGCTCGGGATGCCAGGCAGGGCTGAGCTCGGGCAGGTAGAACCAGCCGCAGTAAAAGGTGCGGCAGACCTGGGGTCGCACTTCATAGACCGTGCAGCCCCGGCCTTCCGCGCAATGGGGGCATAGCGTGTTCGCCGGTTTTTTCAGCGTTTCGACGCGGATGGGCGCGAAGGAGCAGCAGGCGGTGCAGGTGCCGCAGCTTCGTCCCTCAAGCATGGTCATGGACAAATGACGCTCCTCCGGTCGCGTCTCTCCCGCAGGCAGCTAAGCGGGAAAAGGCCGCTCATGTCCAGTGGGCGTTCTATCGAACGAACTCGTCGTCCTGATAGCCTTGCAGATAGAGCAGGGCGGTGAGGTCGCCGTGGTCGATGCGAATGCCGGCGGCTTCGGCTACGGCGGGCTTGGCATGGAGAGCCACGCCAAAGCCGGCGACGCCGATCATGTCGAGATCGTTGGCGCCGTCGCCGACGGCCATGGTCTGATCGGCGGTCAGGCCGCGTTCATCAACAAGGGCCAGGAGCCGTTCGCGCTTGGTGTTCTTGTCCACGATGGGTTTTGAAACGGTGCCGGTCAGCGCGTCGCCGTCAAATTCGAGCACGTTGGCAATCGCTTCGTCGAAGCCGATCCGCCTGGCGAAATAATCGGCGAAAAAGGTGAAGCCGCCCGAGACCAGCGAGGTATAGGCGCCATAGGCTTTCATGGTCTGAACCAGGGCACGACCGCCGGGGGCAAGGGTGATTGCCTCGCGGCGCACTTCCTCGATGACCTTGCGCTCCAGGCCCTTGAGCAAGGCGACGCGGGTATCGAGCGCCTGGGCAAAGTCCAGCTCGCCCCGCATAGCACGGTCGGTGATTTCGGCCACCTGCGGCTTGAGATCAAGCGCGGCGGCAAGCTCGTCGATACATTCCTGCTCGATCATGGTGGAATCCATGTCGGCCACAAGAAGCAGCTTGCGGCGGCCTTCGGTGGGCACGAGATTGGCATCGACAGCCTTGCCGGACAGGATCTGCCGCGCAATCCCGAGCGCATCGGGCGCTGTTGGCTCAAGGATCTCACAGGCGACGCCATGGTTTTGCCAGTTGAGTTCCCCGCCGGTTTTTGCGACCACAGCAGCGGCAAGGGCCACGCTCAGTTCGGGGTCGGCAGGATTGGCGATCAGGGAGAGAACCGGCATGGTGGCAGCAACTTTCGGAGACGTATGGTGACGGACCAGAGGCGCGCTGTGCTGATAGCGGGTCCGACTGCCAGCGGCAAGTCGGCGCTGGCGCTGGAGCGGGCGCGTATATCGGGTGGGCTGATCGTCAATGCCGATTCCATGCAGGTCTATGACACGCTGCGCGTTGTAACGGCCCGGCCGGGACCGGGTGAGGAGGCCTTGGCGGAGCATCGCCTCTATGGCCATGTGCCGGTGTCACAGCGGTTTTCGACCGGGCAATGGGTGCGGGCGGTCGAGGCGCTGATCCAGGCTGAGGATGTTGAGCGCGAGCTGATTTTTGTCGGCGGAACAGGACTTTACTTCGATGCGCTGACAAAGGGATTCGCCGACGTGCCGGAGGTTCCCGAGGCCGTCATGCTTGAAGTTCAGCACGAGATTCAAGCGCTGGACGAGAATGAGCGCATGGCGCTTCTGCGAGCAGAGGACGCGGAAACGGCCGACCGGCTGAAGGTTGCCGATCCGCAGAGGGTTATCCGGGCGCTGGCGGTGAAACGGTCCACGGGGCGGGCGTTGTCGAGTTTTCAGGCGGACCAGCAGCCTGGCTTGCTGAGAGATTGGGCCATCGAGCGTATGGTGCTCTGGCCGGAACGGGATGTGCTTCGGGACCGTATTGCGAAGCGTTTTGAAACGATGTTCAGCTCCGGGGCAGTGGATGAGGTGCGAGCGGTGCTGGCGCAGAAGCTCGATCCGTCGCTACCGGCGATGAAGGCAATCGGGGTGCCGGAGATTTCCGCATGGCTGGATGGGGCACTGACGCAAGAGGCGGCTGTCGAGCGGGCCATCATTGCCACCCATCAATATGCGAAAAGGCAGCGGACATGGTTCCGCAATCGCATGGGTGACTGGCCGCGCCTGAAAGCCTGACTGCCTCAGACGGTCCTGATTTCTTTCAGCAAGCCAAGCCGCTCACGCATGGCGAAACGAGCGACGAGCAGGACGGCCACGAAGGTCAAGCCACAGGCGAGGCCAACCCAGATGCCGACGCCGCGCAGTTCGAGGGTGAAGCCCAGCAGGTAGGCAATGGGCAGCCCGACGCACCAATAGCCGAATATCGCCATGACCATGGGAATTTGCGTGTCGCTGAGGCCGCGCAGTGCGTGTGCGGCGACAACCTGGGCGCCATCGACGAGCTGAAAGATGCCAGCAATGACGAGGAATGACGCAGCCAGCGCCAGAGCGTTCTGGTTAGCCGGGGTGGATGGGTCGAGGAAAATCGTCACGATCATTGGCCCGAACAGCAGAAAAGCCAGCGCGGAAACGGCCATGAATCCGGTGCCCATCGCGAAAGACATCCAACCCGCCTTGCGCACGCCATCAGCATCGCCCCGACCATAGGCGACGCCAACACGCACAGTTGCGGCGATGCCCAGGCCCAGCGGCACCATGAAGGCAAGAGAGGCGCATTGAAGGGCGATGGCGTGGGCCGCCACTTCATCGGTGCCAAGCAATCCCATCAGCATGGCGGCGGCCGTGAACATGCCCACTTCCGCAAGAATCGTGAGGCCGATTGGCGTGCCCACGGTAAAAATCTGGCGGAAGCGCTGCCAATCGGGTTTCCAGAAGCGGAGCAGGATATGGAACCGCTTGAACCGCCTGTGGCGGAGCACAAAAGTCAGGAAAATACCGAACATGAGGATATTGGTGAGGACCGTCGCCAGGGCTGCGCCACGCAGTTCAAGGCGTGGCATGCCGAAATTGCCGAAGATCAGGAGATAGTTCGCGGCGGCATTGAACAGGACGCCGCCAAGGGTGATCAGCAGAATGGTGCGGGTGGCATCGAAGGAGGAGAGGAGAGACCGCAGGACGATGACGCCCAGGGCCGGCCAGAGCATGAAGACTCCGACCTGGATATATTCCTCGGCCCGTGCGGCAAGTTCGGCATCCTGCCCCAGCCAGCCGAAGACGGTGCGAATCTGCAGGATGATCGGCGCCAGAATTGCGCCCAGCAGCAGCGCGGCCCAGAAGCCCTGCCGGACAATCCTGCGGACGGCCTTGATATTGCGGGCCCCACGGGCCTGTGCGGTGAGGGGCGCAACGGCGCCGACAATGCCGACGCCAAGCAGGAAAAAGGGCATCATGAAAGCGGACGCCAGCGTGCCGGCCGCCAGCGCTTGCGAGCCCAACCAGCCCATCATGATGACATCGGTTGCCTGGAGGGCATTTTGCGCCAGTTGGGCGATGACCAGCGGCCAAGCCAGCCGAAAGGTTGCGCGCAATTCCTCGCCCCATCCATAGACGGGCGCCATTTGCACCGGTTCGGTCGGCGCGACGTTGTCACTCATAGTCATTTCTCACACTCGCAGATCATGCTGTAGTGCAAACAGAAGCAGCCGGAAAGCGGTGACCCGATGAAGTTAGAGATGCCGCGCCTGTTGCTGGTTGCAGCAAGCCTTGTGGGTGCCTGCGGCGTGGCCGCTGCGGCAGCGTCCTCGCACGTGACCGGCTCGCGCAATCTTGCTGCCATTGCCGCAATCTGCCTGTCGCATGGGCCGGCATTGCTGGCTCTGGGCCTTTACGGGCAAAGCCGTTCAATGCTGATCGCCGGATATGGGTTGGCCTTGGGCACCGTGTTGTTCGTGGCCGACCTCGGACTTCGCGAATGGATCGGTCACGGCGCCTTTCCCGGCGCTGCGCCCCTGGGCGGGGGCCTGATGATACTGGGGTGGCTTGGTGCCGGGGTTGCGGGACTTTTCCTGGCACGCAGCAATTAAATAAACAAAGATTTAAAGTGAGCCGGAACCTTTCGTGCAGCGACGCATTTTCATCAGCGAAATACGTCGTTGGAGGATTCCATGCACAAGGTTCTGATCATCGCCGCAACTGCCCTCTCGCTGGCAGCCTGCACAACCACCCAGCAGGGTGCCACCGTCGGCGCAATTGGTGGCGGTATCATCGGCGCAAGCGCGACCGGCGGTAATATTGTCGGTACGGCGGTTGGCGCGGGTATCGGTGCCGTCGCAGGCGCTGCGGTTGGCGATATGGTTCGCGTTCACAACCGCGCCCGCAATCAGTGCGTTTACGTTGACCGCAACGGTCGCGAATTCATCGATACCTGTCCGCGCGGTTAAGCGCATAAACCATGCCGCAGCGCCCCCTGCGGTTTGGCGCCTCCCAGGCGCAAAACATCCGGCTGGCCCCCCAGTCGGATGTTTTATTGTGTGGCGCAATCATTCTTGAAAAAACCGATGCGGCAAGTGATACTATCGCCACGTGCCACTTGTCTTGCGCTACCTGAATGGCCGGCTTGTCCGGAAGCTCGGCTACCTCCTGATCTCGTGAATCGTAAGTGCGGTGCCTGGCGCCGGACACACCCTTATGCCGCTGATTGCGGTACAACAGACCAAGAGGTTTATTGCATGGCCGCCTTTACTGGGACCGTGAAGTTTTTCAACACCACCAAGGGCTTTGGCTTCATCTCGCCCGACAACGGCGAGAAGGATGCGTTTGTTCACATCTCCGCCGTTCAGCGTTCGGGCCTCGATGGCCTCTATGAAGGCGACAAGGTCAGCTACGACCTCGAAAGCGGGCGCGATGGCAAGGTTTCGGCAGCCAACCTGGCGCTGCTGAGCTAAGCGCGTTCCGCAAGGCGTCCGCCTGCGGATGAAGACATTGCGTGTTGAATTTGAATGGGCCCTTCGGGGCCCATTTGCATTGTAGCGGTGGACTTTGCTGCTCCGGCCATGCAAGAGGCGTTCAACTGGACGATACGCGGTGAATGATGCGCGAAATTCTCAAGAACTGGAATCCCAAGGTGGAAACGCCCGAAGGGCTGCGGCAGGCCGGTGCCTTGCCTTATGCGCTGGTGGATGGCCGCATGGCGTTCCTGCTGATAACCTCGCGCCGCAGCGGCAAATGGATATTTCCCAAGGGCGCCATCGAGGCAGGTTACACGCCTTGGGAGAGCGCAGCGAACGAGGCGCTGGAAGAAGCCGGTGTTTCCGGCCTGATCGAGCAGAAGCCGGTCGGCAGCTATCGGGCCAGCATCGGCAATGACGGGGTTACGCTGGTCGATGTCGATCTATATCCGCTGCTGGTCACCGAACAGCATGAGCATTGGCGCGAGGACAAGCAGCGCCTGCGCCATTGGGTGACGCTGAATGAAGCCAGGCGGCTCCTTGCTGACCGGTCGCTGGGTCGGCTGGCCATGCGTCTGCATGACCGCGAGTTCGGCAAGAACTAGATGATGAGGCCGAGCCCAAGATAGAGCATGCCCGAGAGCAGCGCCGAGGCCGGAACGGTGACGATCCAGGCGGCGAAAATGCTGTAAACGTGTTGACGCCGCACCAGCAGCCGGCTCTCCACCTGCCTTGCATTGGTCAATGCCTCTTCCGGCGTTGCATTGAGCTGGCTGGCATCGACAAACCTGGCATTGACCGGCACGGAGCTGCCCTGCGCCTCGCGGCGTGACAGGTATTCGCGCAGGAAACCCACGCCAAAGACTGCGCCCACAGCGATGTGCGTCGATGAAACGGGCATGCCCAGCGCCGAGGCGACCAGCACGGTGATCGCTGCGGAGAGCGCCGCGCAATAGGCGCGGATCTCGTTGAGCTTGGTGATCTGCTCGCCCACGGTGCGGATGAGGCGGGGGCCAAAAAGCGCCAGGCCAAGGGCGATGCCGATGGCGCCGATTGCCAGAACCCATAAGGGCAGGGCTATGCCGGCAACGTCGCCATGGCCGGTTTCTATGGCACTGACAATGGCTGCGAAGGGGCCGATGGCGTTTGCCACATCATTGGCGCCATGAGCGAAGGATAGCAGCGCCGCAGAGACGACCAATGGCAGGCGGAACAATGTGGCCACATGTTTCTTGCGGTTTTCCATGTTCTGCGACTGCGCGCGCACCCATGGCATGGCGAGAAACCAGCCAAGAACTGCAAAGCCCGCACCGAGCAGGATGGTCGTAACAATGTCCGGCCTCCAGACGCGGTTCAGGCCCTTTGTCGCCAGATACATGGCAAAGATGCCTGTCATTGCGGCCACAAAAATCGGCACCCAGATCCGCGCGGCAGAAATCTTGTCCAGACGGTTGGTGATCGTGATCTGAATGATCAGCAGGAAACCCGCCGCAAAGATGCCGCCGAGAACGGGCGAGATGATCCATGAACCGGCGATGGCGCCGATAACGGACCAGTTTACCACCGAGAAACCGGCAGATGCGATGCCCGCGCCGACGACGCCACCCACCACCGCATGAGTGGTCGACACAGGCGCGCCGATGAAGGTCGCCAGATTGACCCAAAGGGCCGAAGCAAGCAGGGCCGCCATCATCACCAGTATGAAGGTCGTGGTTTCAATCTCCGGCGTCAGGAGCAAATCCCGGGCGACCGTATTGACCACGTCGCCGCCGGCCAACAATGCACCGGCACCCTCGAAGATGGCCGCGATGATCAATGCACCGGTCATGGTTATGGCGCGGGAACCGACCGCAGGACCCATATTATTGGCGACGTCATTGGCGCCGACATTGAGCGCCATATAGCCAGCAATCGCCGCCCCGATGACGATGATATAGGTGGAGGGGCCCTGTTCGACGGCAAAGCTGGCCCAGACGGCCACAATCAGCAGGAAGACCAGTGCAATGCCGGGGGCTGCCAGCGTGCGGCCGAGATCATGCGAGGCTGTCTCCAGCCCGGAGACCCGCTGCAAGTCCTTGTCGAGGGCGCTTTTGCTCATGTCGTCAAACTGTCATAAATGGCGTCGGTTGGGCTTTAGCATTCATTAGAGGCGCTGCAATCCCCAAAAGCGCCGCATGCGGCCCGTTGCCCTTGCTCGCTTGACTTTATCGCTTCAATACTTTTATCAATGCCGCGTCTAGAATTTTGGAGCGGTCCAGTGCGGGCACTCATTCTCGTAGTATGCAGGCGCATCGGCAACGTGGGGTAAGACCCCGCGCGTAAGCTGGTGCGCCGAAAACAGGTCCCGAACGGGGCCTTTTTTATTGCCTTTTTTCCGCCGCGCGGGGAGGGGCGGAAAACGACGGACAGACCCCGCAAGGGGCACGAATTGAGGAAGGGCTGACAATGGCCGAGAAAATGACAGGCGCTGAAATGGTGATCCAGGCGCTGACCGATCAGGGGGTCGAGCATATCTTCGGCTATCCCGGTGGCGCGGCTCTGCCGATTTATGATGCGATCTTCCAGCAGGATTTCGTCCAGCACATTCTGGTGCGCCATGAGCAGGGCGCGACCCATATGGCGGAAGGCTATGCCCGCTCAACCGGTAAGCCGGGCGTGGTTCTGGTTACCTCAGGTCCCGGCGCGACCAATGCCGTTACCGGCCTCACCGACGCTCTTCTCGATTCCATTCCGCTCGTTTGCATCACCGCGCAGGTGCCGACCACGCTGATCGGCACCGATGGTTTTCAGGAATGCGATACCGTCGGCATTACCCGGTCCTGCACCAAGCACAATTATCTCGTGAAGAACGTCGCGGACCTGCCGCGCATTCTGCATGAAGCCTTCCATATCGCCACTACCGGCCGTCCCGGTCCGGTGGTCATCGATATTCCCAAGGACGTGCAGTTCGCCGTTGGCGAATATTTCAGGCCGGAGGCCGAAACGCTGCGTCACAAGTCCTATCGCCCGCAGATGGATGGCGATCTGGCAGCCATCGAGGCGGCGGTCGATCTGATGCTGAAGGCGGAGCGTCCGATCTTCTACACCGGCGGCGGCGTCATCAATGCGGGGCCGGAAGCCTCGGAAAACCTGCGCGAGCTGGCTGAGCTGACCGGTTTTCCGGTGACCTCGACCCTGATGGGGCTTGGTGCTTTCCCGGCATCGAACCCCCAGTGGATGGGTATGCTGGGCATGCACGGCACTTACGAAGCGAACATGGCGATGCATGATTGCGACGTGATGATCAATATCGGTGCGCGGTTCGACGACCGTATTACCGGTCGTGTCGACGCCTTTTCGCCCAATAGCCGCAAGATCCATGTCGATATCGATCCCAGCTCGATCAACAAGATCATTCGCGTTGACGTTCCGATCGTGGGCGACTGCAATCGTGTGCTGGAAGAGATGATCCGCGTCTGGCGCAGCCGGACCAATCAGCCGCGCTCCGAGGCAATTGCGCCATGGTGGAAGCAGATCGAGAAGTGGCGTGCGGTTGGCTCGCTCAACTTCAAGAATTCTGATCAGGTCATCAAGCCGCAATGGGCGATCCAGCGGCTGTATGAGGCGACCAGGAAGCAGGGCAAGGAAGTCTATATCACCACGGAAGTGGGTCAGCATCAGATGTGGGCGGCGCAGTATTTCCATTTCGACCAGCCGAACCACTGGATGACCTCCGGTGGGCTGGGCACGATGGGCTACGGCCTGCCGGCGGCGGTCGGCGTGCAGGTCGCCCATCCCGATGCACTGGTGATCGACATTGCTGGGGAGGCCTCGGTGCAGATGACGATGCAGGAATTGTCCACGGCGGTGCAGTACCGCCTGCCGATCAAGGTGTTCATCCTCAACAATGAGCGCATGGGCATGGTCCGGCAGTGGCAGGACCTGCTGCATGGCTCGCGCTATGCCCATTCCTATTCGGAATCGCTGCCCGATTTCGTCAAGCTGGCAGAAGCCTATGGCGGCAAGGGCATTCGTTGCGAAAGCCCGGCAGAGCTCGACGCCGCCATTGCCGAAATGCTCGATTATGACGGACCGGTTCTGTTCGACGTGATCGTCGAGAAGGACGAGAACTGCCTGCCCATGATCCCTTCGGGCAAGCCGCATAACGAAATCATCCTGCCCGATACGGCCAATATCGGCGACATCATCGATGAAAAGGGACGTGCGCTGGTTTAGGCCGGTCGCAGAGGACAAAGACATGAACGCACATTTGCAGCCCACCGGCTCGGCCTATTTTCTCACCGCTGAAACTCAACAGACCGAGCGCCACACCCTTTCCGTGCTGGTCGATAACGAGCCGGGCATTCTCGCCCGCGTCGTGAGCCTGTTTTCGGCGCGCGGCTATAATATCGAAAGCCTGACCGTCAGCGAGACCGAACACGACAAGCGACTTAGCCGCATTACGGTTGTCGTGATCGCCACGCCCAAGGTGCTCGTCCAGATCAAGACGCAGCTTGAGCGGCTGGTGCCGGTTCACAAGGTGCATGACCTGACCGCCGAGGGTGCCTATCTCGAACGCGAACTGGCACTGATCAAGGTCAAGGGCGCCGGGGAGCACCGTGCCGAAACACTGCGCCTTGCCGATGCGTTCCGCGCGCATATCGTCGACGCCACGGTCGAAAGTTTCGTGTTTGAGGTGACGGGCAAGCCGGAAAAGGTGGACAGTTTCATCGCCCTGATGGCGCCGCTGGGTCTGGTGGAGGTGGTCCGCACCGGGCTTGCGGCGATCAGCCGTGGGCATGAAGGCATGTAGGCAAGCTGATCGGTCCTATCACAAGGTTCGATTGGGCCGATCGCAATCTCTGGTATATGGCAGGGCCTGAACTATTCGAGTCCTGCCATGACCCTGCTCTCCGTCAATCTCAATGCCGTCGCCCAGCTTCGCAATCGGCGTGACCTGCCATGGCCCAGCGTCACCGGCATTGCACGCGTCGTGCTCGATGCAGGCGCGAGCGGGATTACCGTGCATCCGCGCCCCGATGAGCGGCATATCCGGCGGACAGATGTGTTTGAATTGTCGGCGCTTTTGCAGGCTGAATATCCTCAGGCCGAGTTCAATATCGAAGGCTATCCCAGCCCGGATTTCTTTGAGCTGATCGAAGCGGTCAACCCGCATCAGGTGACGCTGGTGCCGGACGATCCGGCGCAGGCGACCTCCGACCATGGCTGGGATTTCGTCGGGCAGGGGAATTTCCTCCGCAACGTGGTGCAGCAAATCAAGCGGCCAGATCGCCGTATTTCTCTGTTCTGCGACCCCGATGACGGCGAAGCCGGTGTCTCTGCAGCCAAGGCCACGGGCGCCGATCGTATCGAACTGTTCACGGGGCCTTATGGCGCCTGCTTCGATGATTCCGATGCTGCTCTTAAGGCCTTGGCAGACCTGGCAGAAACCTGCCGCGCGGCCGTGAGTGCCGGGCTTGGCGTCAATGCAGGGCATGATTTGACGCTGGAGAACCTGCCGGCATTTCAGGAGGCGGTGCCTGGAGTTGCGGAGGTCTCCATTGGCCACGGAATCACTGCGGATGCTCTGTTGATGGGATTTGCGGAAGCGACGCGGCGCTATATCGCCGTGTTGGGTGACTAGCTCTCAAGCGTTGTTCGCGCTGCGGGAACAATGCGTTTGCGAAAGTGGGCGCATTCGTCAACTTGCGCTTCGCCGCGCGCTTGAGAAGTCCCGAAATGCCTTTCTGCGCAAATACTTACATGTATGTAACTGGGGCACGCCGGTGTCTCCACCCGACAACAAGGTGCCCTCTTGAGCATTTTCGTGGCAGGCACATATATCGCCTCAGTTACGATTTGTTACCAAGGAGGGCAGCCAAATGTCCAAACTCAAGATCGGCGTCATCATCTCGTCCACCCGCCCGACCCGCTTCGGCGAAATCCCTGCAAAGTGGATCCTGGACAAGGCGAATGAACGCCCCGAAATCGACGCCGAGATCGTCGACCTGCGTGAATTCGACCTGCCGTTCTTCGATGAAGTCGCTTCGAACGCCTGGGCGCCAAGCCAGAACCCGGAAGCTGTTCGCTGGCAGAAGAAGATCGGCGAATTCGACGGCTTTATCTTCGTGGTTGCCGAATATAACCGCGCCATCACCGGTGCGCTGAAGAACGCAATCGACCAGGCCTATGTCGAGTGGAACAAGAAGGCCTTCGGCGCTTTCGGTTATGGTTCGGTTGGCGGCGCTCGCGCTATCGAAAACCTGCGTACCATCGGCGTCGAGTTGCAGATGGCTTCGACCCGTTCGGCTGTTCACCTGGGTGGCGGCGAATTCTTCTCCGTGCATCCCGGCTTTGGCGGCACCAAGTCGCTGAACGACCTCGAAGGCTCGATCGGCCCGTCCGCCAAGGACATGCTGGACCAGCTGATCTGGTGGGGCAATGCCACCAAGGCTGCTCGCGTCGCTGAATAATCCTTGCGAAGACCTCCTGGTCATCGCTTACCTGGCAGGGGCTGCTCCGAAAGGGGCGGCCCCTGCTGGTTTTGAACTATTCCTATTTTCGTCCATTGTGTGTGACGGGCAGCGGGTGTATAGCGGCGCCCGCCCTGAAACAGCGAGAGCGCTAAAGCTCATGACGCGCACGGATATTCCCGGTCAAAAGACCGGTGACGTAGCGACCGACCAGGCCAGCCACGAAAAAAGCAGTCTGCCACTCCTCACCCTCGGGGCGATCGGTGTCGTCTATGGCGATATCGGTACCAGTCCCATCTATGCCTTCCGGCAGGCGATGCATGTGCGCCCGGGGGCGGCGGCCTCGCATGTCGAGATTTTGGGATTGCTGTCCCTTATCGTCTGGGCCCTGACGCTCACCGTTGCGGTGAAATACGTTTTCTTCGTGACCCGTGCGGACAACAATGGCGAAGGCGGCACGCTGAGCCTGATGGCGCTGGCGCGCAAGACTTTTGAAAGTCCGCCGGCCTGGATCACCGGCCTTGGCGTGCTGGGTGCTGCGCTGTTTTTCGGCGACGCGATCATCACCCCGGCTATTTCAGTCCTGTCTGCGGTGGAAGGCCTGGATATTGTCGCCCCGGGGATGGGGCGCTGGGTTGTGCCGATCACGCTGGTGATCATTATCGGCTTGTTTGCGGTGCAGCGTTTCGGTACGGCAAAAGTCGCCACGGTCTTTGGTCCGGTGACTGCCATATGGTTCCTGACGCTGGGTTATAGTGGCCTTGTCCACATCATCGAGTATCCAGAAGTCCTGCAGGCTTTGAACCCGTTCTTGGGCATCCAGTTTCTGGCAACGCATCTGGGCATTGCCTTTGTGGTGATGGGGGCGGTCTTTCTTGCGGTTACCGGCGCGGAAGCGCTCTATGTGGATCTCGGCCATTTTGGGCGGAAACCTATCGTCATGGCCTGGTTTGGCCTGGTTTTTCCCTGCTTGCTGCTCAATTATTTCGGGCAGGGGGCGTTTGTCCTCCAGGTCGGAGTGGAGAATGTGCAGAGCCCGTTCTTCGAAATGCAGCCGGATTGGGCGTTGCTGCCCTTCGTAGGCCTCGCCACGCTTGCCACCATCATTGCCAGTCAGGCCGTTATCACCGGCACATACAGCCTTGCCCAGCAGGCCATTGCGATGAACATGCTGCCGCGCATGGTGGTCCAGCATACGTCCGCCACCCAGAGCGGCCAGATCTATATGCCCCAGATCAATGCAATGCTGATGATCGGCGTGTTGATCCTCGTGGTGGTCTTCAGGAGTTCTGAAGCCCTTTCAAATGCTTACGGCATTGCGGTGTCCGGCGTCATGATCGTGACGCTCGCCCTGCTCGTCGTGGTCATGTGGCGGAACTGGAAATGGAATCCGGTGGCGGTCATTGCTTTCGGGACGGTCTATCTGATCATCGACGGCGCGTTCTTCTCGGCCAATGCGGCCAAGCTTTTCCAGGGCGGATGGGTGCCGGCAGTCGTTGCCCTTGCCGTGGCGCTGCTGATGTGGAGCTGGATGGCTGGACGTCGGCGCCTGTCAGAAAAGACCCGGCGGGACGAGGTGCCGCTGGAATTCCTGGTCAACAATCTGGCCAAGAAGAAGCCGACCATCGTGCCCGGAACCGCGATCTTTTTGACTTCGGATGTCGAGGGAGCCCCCACCGCCCTGCTGCATTCGCTCAAGCATTACAAGGTTTTGCATGAGCAGAATGTCATCCTGACGGTGCGGACTTCGACCTCGCCGCGCGTGCCGGACGACGAGAAGGTGACCATCGATGCCTATAACGAATTGTTCTTCCGGGTCGTGTTGACCTTCGGGTTCATGGAGAGCCCCAATATTCCCAAGGCACTTGGGCTGGCGCGCAAGCTGGGGTGGAAATTCGATATCATGTCCACCTCGTTCTTCCTGTCGCGCCGGTCGCTAAAGCTGGGCGAGCGCAAGGGAATAATCGCCTTCTGGCAGGACCGCCTTTTTATCCGCATGGCACGAAATGCCAGCGATGCAACCGAGTACTTTCACATCCCGACGGGAAGGGTCGTCGAGATTGGTACTCAGGTTATCATCTGAGGCGAATTGGGTAGCAGGCTGCTAACGTCGAACCTCCCGCTTCGAGCCTTGACGCCTGGGCGACGTCAGCCTGCGCTTTTAGCCGCTGCCATCAGACGGTCATAGGCGTCGACGCGGCGGGTCTGGACCGGCCAGATGTCGTAATCGCCGCCCAGTTCAGTATTGGCATGGAGCGGCCAATTCGGATCGGCCAGGGCACCGCGGGCCAGAGCGATGAAATCGGCCTCACCATTGTTGAGGATGGCTTCGGCGGCGGCATAGTCGCCGAGCACGCCAACTGCCATGGTGGGAATACCGGCCCCGGTCTTGACGGCGTGGGCGAAGGGCACCTGATAAGACGGCGCGGCGGTGATGCGGCCCTGGGCCAGGCCACCGCTCGAGCAGTCAATGGCATCGACGCCGCGAGCCTTGAGTTCAACGGCGAGAGCGACGCTGTCCTCGACGGTCCAGCCGCCTTCGGCATTGTCGCTGACCGAAAGGCGGGCGAGGAGGGGCTTGTCTTCGGGCCAGACGGCGCGGACGGCCTCGGCCACTTCCAGCACCAGCCGCATGCGGTTCTCGCGGCTGCCGCCATATTCATCGGTGCGGTGATTGGAGAGCGGGGAGAGGAACTGATTGAGCAGGTAGCCGTGGGCGGCGTGGATTTCGACCGTATCGAAACCGGCTTTCAGCGCGCGGCGGGCCGCGGCTACAAAACCGTCGATGACGCGGGCGATGCCGGCCTGGTCGAGCGCGGTGGGCACCTGAAAATCCGGATTGGCGGGATCGTGCGACTCCGCACTCGGTGCGACGGGCTGCCAGTGTTCATAGCCGACAGCCTTGCGCTGGTCTTCTGTGGCCAGAGCGTCAGGCCCGAGCCATGACACCGGGGTGGACGCCTTGCGGCCGGCATGGGCGAGCTGGATGCCGGCTGCGGCGCCCTGGCTGTGGAGGAAATCGACAATGCGGGCGAGGGGCGCGATGTGTTCGTCTTTCCAAAGCCCCAGATCGGCAAAGGAGATGCGGGCTTCCGGCAGAACGCCGGTGGCCTCAAGGATAACAAGCCCGAAGCCGCCAATGCCGAAGCGACCCAAATGGACCATGTGCCAGTCGTTCACAAAGCCGTCGATGGCCGAATACTGGCACATCGGCGCGACCACGGTGCGGTTCTTGAGCGTGAGGCCGCGCAGAGTGACCGGAGACATAAGTTTGGACATGGGGCTTCCCTGAACGAAGGCAGGCATTGGTGCTGGAGGCTCTACATGACTGTTTTGCGCTCCATCGGCAAGTGCCGATGGAAGGAAATTTCAGCGGGCGCCGAGAAATGCCTGCGCCTGGCTCCAGAGCTGGCCAGCCATTTCAGGATTGAACCAGACGAAGGCGATCAGCGCGACGATTCCCGCGATGAGGGCGAGGCCGAAGAGCTTCTTCAGCACGGAGAAGACCAGCCAGATGACGATGATTGCGCCGACGGCGAGGCCGATCATCGTTTGCGCATCGTTGGGCATGGCCGGGTTCCTTGTGGCGGGGTGGGGCTCGTAGATTCAGTTTGTGGCGTTGGCAAGGGCCTGACCCACCGAATAATGCGGCGGCCTTGCAGAGGATGCCTGGGCACACCAGATAACGTGCAGATAAAGGAGACGAGATGACCGCTGATCGCGCCTATGCCCAATATGACATCGAGAAAAAGTCGCTGGTGGTGTCTTATGTGCTGTGGGCGTTTTTCGGCTATGTCGGGGCGCACCGGTTTTATCTCGGCAGGCCGCTGAGCGGGCTGATCATGCTGGCCCTGTCAGGCGTCATCCTGCTGCTGACGCTGCTGAGCTTCGGGGTTCTGGGCTTCCTATGGTTCATCATCGGGCTTTGGTGGCTGATTGACGCCCTGCTGATCCCCGGCATCGTGGCCGGGCGCAACCAGCGCATTGCCGACCGGGTGCTTGGCTACCGGCGCTGAGGGTGATTTTCAGCCTGAGCGAATGCGTGGTGGATTGTTTAGAACCCCCACCCTGACCCTCCCCACAAGGGGAGGGGACCGATCACGGCTCCCGCTTAGCGGCGCGAACTTCCAGCGTTGATCTCAGGCGCGTTCTTCCCAAATTTTTGCCAGTTCCACCACGGTCTGGACGGCCTTTTCCATGTCCTGACGGCTGATCCATTCGAGAGGCGAGTGAAAGGCGTGTCCGCCGGCAAAGATGTTGGGGCAGGGCAGTCCCATGAAAGAAAGGCGCGAGCCGTCAGTGCCGCCGCGAATGGAGCCGCGGACTGGATTCATGCCGGCGCGACGAATTGCTTCGACTGCGTTGTCGACGATTTCGGGGTGGTGGTCGAGCACGACCTTCATGTTGCGATATTGTTCCCTGCGGGTCGCGGTAAAGGATGAGCCGGGGAAATCGGCCAGCACGTCGCGGGCGATCTCTTCAACCATTTCATGCTTTTCGATAAGACCGGCTTCGCTGAAATCGCGGACGATGAACTGGATCGTGGCGCCGTCCATGGAGCCTGAAATATCGGTGGGATGGACAAAGCCGTCACGTCCTTCTGTGCCTTCCGGCGAGACATCGCGCGGCAGGCGGGCGACTATGGCCGCAGCGATCTTGATGGCGTTTTCCATACGATCCTTGGCAAAGCCGGGGTGCATGGCGACGCCGGTAATGTCCAGAACCAGCGCGTCGGCGGAGAAGGTTTCGTCCTCGATCGTGCCGGAGGTTTCGCCATCCAGCGTATAGGCAAAGGCGGCTCCGAGCTTTTCCAGATCGACCTTGTCGACGCCACGACCGATTTCCTCGTCGGTGGTGAAGAGCAGGCGGATTTTGCCGTGCTTTATGGCTGGATCATTGAGGAGGATTTCGGCGGCGGTGATGATTTCGGCAATGCCGGCCTTGTCGTCGGCGCCGAGCAGGGTCGTGCCGTCGGTGGTGATGACATCATTGCCGATCTGGTTGTTCAGTTCGGCATGTTCGGCGAGGCGGATGACGCGCCCCGAATTGCCCAGCGCAATGTCGCCGCCGGCATAGTTGTGGTGGATTTTGGGGCGGACATCGGTGCCGGTGAAATCGGGGGCGGTGTCCATATGGGCGCAGAAGCAGATGACCGGGACGTCCGGCTTGTCGGTGTTCGCCGGAATGGTTGCATAGACATAGCCGTGCTCATCGAGATGCGCATCGGTGATGCCGATGGCGAGCAGTTCGTCGACCAGCAGGCGGCCGAGATTCTTCTGCTTTTCAGTGGAGGGCTGCGCAAGCGATTCAGGGTCTGACTGAGTGTCGATCACGACATAGCGTAGAAAGCGGTCGAGGACGGTATCGGTCATGGTGGAAATTCCGGATTGGTCTGGTGGTCGGCATTGGCTTAGGACGTTTCGCCGTGCTGTGGAAGCAGCAGTCATTTCGGTGCCCGCGACAGAAAGGGGCTTGCCTCGAACCGTACCGTACGGTACGGCAATGGTGAGCAGGCGTTGAAGGGCCTGCCAAGCCGTTTGGAGGTTTTCCCGTGGCCCTGGCCATCAAGGTCAACGAAGAGACGTTCACCCCGCGCCAGCAGGCTGTGCTGACGGCGGCGCTGGACCTGCTCGTCGAAAATGGCGATGGATTGACCATGACGGCGGTGGCGCGGCGCGCTTCGTGTTCCAAGGAAACGCTCTACAAGTGGTTTGGCGACCGCGAGGGCCTGCTTACCGCGACGGTGCAGTGGCAGGCGGCCAAGGTGCGCATGCCCTATGTGGACCGGACCCATCTCAGCACCAAGGCCTTGCGCGTCAGCCTGGAGCAATTTGCCCGCGACCTGCTGACCACGATCATCGGCGAAGTGTCGATCACGCTGAACCGCACCGCTGTCACCCATGCGGCGCAGGAAAAGGACAGCCTGGGCAATATCGTGCTCGAAAACGGCCCGCTGGCGATCCGCCGGCGGCTGAAACCCATTCTCGAAGCGGCGCGTGATGCGCGGCTGTTGCGCTTTTCCTCAAGCGAGGAAGCCTATCGCACCTTTTTCGGCCTTGTCGTGCGCGACGTGCAGATTCGCCTGCTGCTCGGCGACAAGAGCCTCACCCAATCCAATGTCGAATCCAATATCGAGACCGATGTCAGGATTGCGACGGACCAGTTCCTGGCCCTTTACGGCGCCAAGGCAAACCAATAACAAGCCGCTTTTCCGAGGGAGAATCCCAATGCGCGTCTATTACGATCGTGATGCCGATCTCAACATCATCAAGTCCAGGAAGGTCGCAATCGTCGGCTATGGCAGCCAGGGCCATGCCCATGTGCTGAACCTGCGCGACTCGGGCGTGACCGATGTGGTCGTCGCCCTCCGCCCCGGCTCCCCCTCGGCCAAGAAGGCCGAAGGCGAAGGCCTCAAGGTGATGTCGGTCGCCGACGCCGCCAAGTGGGCTGACGTGATCATGATGCTGACGCCCGACGAATTGCAGGCCGATATCTATAAAGAGCATATCGAGCCCAATATCCGCGATGGCGCCGCCCTAGCATTCGCCCACGGTCTCAACGTGCATTTCAACCTGATCGAACCCAAGTCCACGGTCGACGTGATCATGATCGCGCCGAAGGGCCCGGGCCACACCGTGCGCGGCGAATATGCCCGTGGCGGCGGCGTGCCCTGCCTGATCGCCGTGCATCAGGACGCCTCGGGCAATGCCCATGACATCGCGCTGGCCTATGCCTCGGGTGTTGGCGGCGGCCGTTCGGGCGTCATCGAAACCAATTTCCGCGAAGAATGCGAAACCGACCTGTTCGGCGAGCAGGCTGTGCTCTGCGGCGGTCTGGTCGAGCTGATCCGCGCCGGCTTCGAAACGCTGGTGGAAGCCGGTTACGCTCCGGAAATGGCCTATTTCGAGTGCCTGCACGAAGTGAAGCTGATCGTCGACCTGATCTATCAGGGCGGCATTGCCAACATGAACTACTCGATCTCGAACACTGCCGAGTGGGGCGAATATGTCACCGGCCCGCGCATCATCACCTCGGAAACCAAGGCCGAGATGAAGCGCGTGCTGCATGACATCCAGTCGGGCAAGTTCACCTCGGAATGGATGCAGGAAATCAAGTCGGGCGGCGCCCGCTTCAAGGCGACCCGTCGCCTGGCCGACGAGCATCCGATCGAGGAAGTCGGCGGCAAGCTGCGCGACATGATGCCCTGGATCAAGGCTGGCGCTTTGGTCGACAAGGCCAAGAACTAAGAGACGATGGAGCGGGGGCGAAAGCCCCCGTTTTCTTTTATGGATATTGAAATCGTCCCCATCGCCGGCACCGACATTCGCCTTGTGGCGGGACAATGGCCTTTGCCCGAGGCCATGCGCGCCGAGGTCGCGGCAGTGTGGGCGCGGCTCAAGGCGGAGAAGCCGCATGTGTGGGACGGGCGTATCCTGGGCTTTTCCCCGCCCGTCATTGGCGCGGACCGGATCCTGAGGGCAGAAGCGCAGGAGGATGCCTATTCGGCATTCCTGACCTGGCGCGAGGCGGGATTTCCGGATGTGGGCCTGTTTCATGTTTTTGGATCGGCGCTGATCCTGTCAGCCGATGGCGCATTGATTTTCGGGATCATGGGCAGCGATACGGTCAATGCCGGCCGGGTCTATCCGCCCGGTGGATCATTGGAGCCGCGCGATGTGCGGGCAGATGGCTCGATCGATGTGGACTTGTGCATCAGCACGGAACTGATCGAGGAGACCGGGCTGGCGGCCGCCGACGCAGAAGAAGGGCCCTTGCTGGCGATCTTTGAAGGGCAGCGGCTATCCATCGCGCGGATCTTCCGGTTTGCGCAGACGGCGGATGAATTGACGACGATGATCCGGGCCAATCTCGATGCGCAGCTCGAGCGGGAACTGGCCGATGTGGTGGCGTGCCGAAGCGCTGCGGACGGGCGAGCGGCAGGAGATCTGGCCAGTTATGCTGCTTATCTGCTCGATGCGATAGAGGCGGGGCGGCTTCAAATCGGCCGATAGGTGCATTACAGCTTGGGCAACAGGGAGGCGGACGCCGCATTATGCGGCGTGGAGCCAATCGCAACAGGATTAGCGAATGCAAGAAGATGATATTGCCCGCGTAAAGCGGCAGGAGCAGGCGCTCGTGTTGCCGGCTTTCGATGAAGCTGTGGCCTATGAGATCGGTTCGGCCATCCGCGCCCGCGCGCTGGCGGAAGGCCTGTCGCTGGTGGTGGATTTGCGGACTTGGGACCGGCAATTGTTTTTCTCGGCGACGCCCGGCACAAGCGCGGACAATGCGGAATGGGTGCGGCGCAAGATCAATTCGGTGCGCCGGTTTCAACGAGCCAGCTACAGGCTGGTGCTGGAGCGGGGCGAAGCGCCGTTCAGTGCCCAGTCGGGCGCGGACCCTGCTGACTATGTGATTGCCGGCGGCGGTTTTCCCATCAGGGTGCCGGGCGCCGGCATTGTCGGGGCGCTGACCATTTCAGGTCTGCCGGGGCGCAAGGATCATGGCGTGGCCGTTGATGCGCTGTGTGACCATCTGGGTTTGGCGCGGCAGGATTACGCCCTGGCGGAGAACGCCGAATGAAGCTGCCCTATCTCGTCCTCGATGTATTTACCCGCAAGCCCCTGGCCGGGAATGGCCTGGCGGTCGTGCTCAAGGCGGACGGCTTGCTGGACGACGAGATGCAGGCCATCGCCAAGGAATTCAATCTCAGCGAGACGGTGTTTATCTGCAAGCCGCAGAACGAGCGCAATTCGGCCTCGGTGCGGATTTTCACGCCCTATCAGGAATTGCCCTTTGCCGGGCACCCCACGGTGGGCGCGGCGGTCGTGCTGGGTCTGCAGAGCAAGGCCGCAGCCCTGCGCATCGAAGAGAAGGTGGGGCTGGTGACGGCCCTGTTCGAGAAAGTGGACCGCCGTACGGGCGAGGCCCGCTTCACCTTGCCGAAGCTGCCCGCGCGTATCGCCGACCTGCCGGGGCGGCTTGGCATAGCGCAGGCGCTGGGCATAGAGGTGGAGGATATCGGCTGTGGCATGTTCAAGCCGGCCGTGTTCTCGGCGGGCGTGACCTTCCATCTCGTCCCCGTGCGCAATAGCGACGTGCTGAAGCGTATTTCGCTCAACCGGACGGCCTGGAACGAGGTATTTCACCACGATCACCACTCGGCCTATGTGTTCACCCTGACGCCGGATGAGGCGGGCAACGATATTGCCGCGCGCATGTTCGGCATGGGACTGGGTGAAGATCCCGGCACGGGGTCGGCCGCTGCGGCGCTTATCGGTATGCTGGCCGAGCAGGAGGCGCCGGTCGGGCAATTCGACAAGGTATTGCGGCAGGGTTTCGAGATGGGGCGGCCATGTCATATCCATCTGCAATTCCGCAAGGACGCTGACGCGCTGACGCATGGCGCCATTGGCGGCGAAGCGGTCGTGGTGGCAGAGGGCGTGCTGGACCTGGGGGACTGATAGCGATCATGGCTATTTCAAACCTGCTTTTGTGGCTGCATATCGTGGGCTTTGTGGTCGGGGGCGCGACAGCGGTGACCATGCCGCTGCTGGAGCGGCAGTTGGCGGCAGCCGCACCCGAGCGTCGCAGCGAGCTTTTTTCCGTCGGCAACAAGATGATCCAGGTCGGCAAGGTCGCCATGGGTGTGCTGCTGATCAGCGGGCCGCTGATGTGGTGGCTCAAATGGGGCTTCACCATTCCCAATCACTGGTTCTTCGCCAAGATGGGTTTGATCGTCGTCATGCTCATCTGCATCGTGTCGAGCGGTATCGCCTTCAAGAAAATGCAGGCGGGTGACATGAGCGTGGCGGGGCGGTCGGCATTGCTTGGGCTGATTACGCTGGTGGCCGGGGCCGGTGTTCTGCTCAGCGCTGTTCTGGCGTTCAACTGACAAGACAATTGCACGGCGAACGTGTTTTGGCGGTTTTGTCTTGCATCCTTGTTCTGGGTGACGCATTGTTGCGCCATTAGACAGCCTATCAGAGCGTAGTCCTATGCAGCGCCGTCGCGCCAAAGCCATTGCCATCGCACAGCAGCAGGTCCAGATGACCAAGCTGGCGATTGCTGCTGGCCTGTTGCTGCTGCCCGCTCTGCTTCTCCTTCTTATCAGCCCCTGATCACCGGCAGCTCGGATAACCGAGCGGGTCGTCAGGGGAATGCGCCATCAACCGAGCACCACAATGTCCGGTCCAGCGAGCCATTGCCTCGGGGCCGATAAGAAAAGAGCCTGAAATGTCTGCTTCCGCCTCCAATTCCAATAAAGAACGCGTCTTCATTTTCGACACGACCCTGCGTGATGGCGAACAGTCGCCCGGCGCGACGATGACGCTGGAAGAAAAGCTGCAAGTTGCCGACGCACTGGACGAGATGGGCGTCGACATCATCGAGGCCGGTTTCCCGATTGCCTCGGTTGGTGACTTCGAGGCTGTCGTCGCCGTGGCCAAGCAGGTGAAAAATGCGATGGTGGCCGGACTGGCCCGCGCCATCAGCGCCGATATTGACCGGGCGGGGGAGGCGGTGCGCCACGCACAGAAGGGCCGCATCCATACTTTCGTTTCGACTTCGCCGATCCATCTGGCGCATCAGATGAAGAAGACCGAGGACGAGGTGATCGAGATCATCGCCCGCACGGTGGCGCAGGCGCGCAATCTGATCGACGACGTGGAATGGAGCGCGATGGACGCGACCCGCACGCCGATCGAGTTTCTGAAGCGCTGCGTGGAAACCGCCATCAAGGCGGGGGCGACCACGATCAACCTGCCAGACACGGTGGGTTATGCGGTGCCGGAAGAGCATTTCAAGATGTTCAAGGACATTATCGAAGGTGTGCCGGGCGCCGACAAGGCCATCTTCTCGGTGCATTGCCATGACGATCTGGGCATGGCCGTCGCCAATTCGCTGGCCGGTGTGGCCGGCGGCGCGCGGCAGATCGAATGCACGATCAACGGCTTGGGCGAGCGCGCCGGCAATGCGGCGCTGGAGGAGGTGGTGATGGCGCTGCGCACGCGCGGCGACGCCATGCCCTTCTATACCGATATCGATTCGACGCACCTGGCGCGGGCCAGCAGGATCGTCTCTGCGGCCTCGAACTTTCCGGTGCAGTACAACAAGGCCATCGTGGGCAAGAATGCTTTCGCGCATGAAAGCGGCATTCACCAGGATGGCATGCTGAAAAATGCCGAGACCTACGAAATCATGACTCCCGCCAGCGTTGGCATCAAGGAAACCACGCTGGTCATGGGCAAGCATTCGGGCCGCGCCGCCTTCAAGGACAAGCTCAAGGAGCTGGGCTACGAGCTGGGCGACAATGCCTTCCAGGAAGCCTTTGTGCGCTTCAAGGATCTGGCCGACCGCAAGAAGCATGTCTATGACGCCGATATTGTCGCGCTGGTCGATGACGAAGTTGGTTCGGTCGGCGACCGGATCAGGCTGGTGGACATGGAAGTCGTCTCCAAGACCGGCGGCGTACACAAGTGTAATCTGGTGGTGACCATCGATGGCGAGCAAACCTCTGTGTCCTTTGAAGGCACGGGCTCGGTGGATGCCATTTTCAATGCGATCAAGCAGGCGTCCGGGCAGGACCCACATCTGGTGCTCTATGCGGTGGATGGCGTGACCGGCGGCACCGATGCGCAGGCCAGCGCGCATGTGCGGCTGGAAATGAATGGCCGGATTGCCTCGGGCAATGCGGCAGAGCCGGATACGCTGGTGGCATCGGCCCGCGCCTATCTCAACGCGCTCAACCGCGTGATGATCGAACGCGGCGCTTCGGCGCAGGGCGCGCTGGCGGGCTGAGGGCTTTCGCCGCCGCCCCTCCATGATCCAAGCAGATGGCAGCCCGTCAATCGAAGGGCTGCCAAACTTGTGAACTCTCCCATAGCTTGCATCCCGATGCGGAAGCTGCTCTAGCCTGCCGCGTTGATTTCAGGGGGCAATATGCTGAGCAAGGCGGAGTTTCGCGGCGGGCTGTTAGCGGTATCGGCAATCCTTATTGTCGTACTGGCTGTCGTCACAGTCTCTCCCGGACTGCCCGGCGAGCTTCTGCTACAGAGCCTGCGCTTTCATCTGGTTATCGCCGGACTGGGGCTGGCCGTGCTGGCCATGCTGTTCGGCGCCCGCTGGCGTGGCCTGATCGTGCTGCTGGTGGTGCTGGCCAGTGCCGTGCAGGGTGCGATGTTGGTGTGGGGCTTCTACGAGCGGCGTATACCGATTGCAGACGCGCCCCTGGCCGAGTTCCGCTTTCTCAGCTTCAATGTGCTCAGTGGCAATCGTCTTGCCGCTGAGCTGGTGGATGCTGTCGTGGCGGATCCCCCCGATGTTCTGCTGGTGATGGAAACGCCCGGCATCGAGCCCTATCTCGACAGGCTGCAGGCGGTCTTTCCGTACCGTGTGGGATGCGACGATACCGGGAGCTGCGATATTTCGCTGCATTCGCGCTTTCCTATTGCCGACGGGCAGATCGTCAAGGTGGCGCCCTACCATAATGAGCGGGTGGTGACCGGCAGGATCAGTGTCGAGGGGCAGGAGATCACCGTTGCGGGTGTTCATCTGTCAAAACCCTATTTCGATCAGGCGTCCTGGATTGAGTTGAGCGCCATCAACAGGGTGCTCGGTGCTATCGAAGGACCGCTGGTGCTGGCGGGCGATTTCAACGCTGCGCCCTGGACCGAACCGCTGGTCATCCTGGGGGAGCAGCAGGCTCTGATTCCCGGCCCCTTCGTTCCCGCGACATGGCCGGTGCGGCTGGGGCCGCTCGGCGTGCCCATCGACAATATGTTCACGCGCGGCAATGCGCGGCTGTTGACCCTGGAAGCGGGCGATGCTCTGGGGTCCAATCACCGCCCGCTCTGGGCGGACGTGGCAATCTATCCGGCACCCTGAAGCGCCTTGGGCAGTGTATCGGCCAGAATGTCCATTTCTGCATCAGGTGCGGCGCTGATACGGATATGGTGGTCGAGGCCCGGCGTCATCGGCTTGCGGATGAAGACCCCGCGCTGGGCCAATTCAGACAGGACAAGACTGGCGTAATCGCCATCGCGGCCACAATTGACGGTCACGAAGTTTGTCGCTGAGGGCAGCGGCTGCAGGCCAATGGCGCGGGCAATGGTGGCTATGCGGGCCTTGCTTCTGTCGATGGCTGCAATGGCCGATTGCAGATAGCCGGTGTCGCTCAGAGCGGCCATGGCAGCGTGCAGCCCCAGAAAATTGACGCCGAAATGATTGCGCACCTTGTCGAAAGCCTGAACAAGCCGCGCATTGCCGAAAGCGTAGCCGACCCGCATGCCGGCCATGCCATAGGCCTTGGAGAATGTGCGGAAGCGCAGGAGATTGGGCCGAGACGTCTCGATGGCCGGCAGGGTTCCGTCCGGCGCCGTTTCGCCATAGGCCTCGTCCAGAATGACAAGGCAGGTTTCCGGCACGGCGTCGAGGAAGGCGGTGATGGATTCGGCGGGCCAGTGGGAGCCCATGGGATTGTCAGGATTGGCCAGATAGACCATGCGCGCATTGGTTTGGCGCGCATGGGTTGCGAGGGCATCAAGGTCTTCATGGACGCCGGAATAGGGCACGGTGCGCAGATCGCCACCAAAGCCGGCTACGTGATAATTGAAGGTCGGATAGGCGCCGAACGAGGTGACCACAATATCGCCCGGTCCGATGAAGAGGCGCACGGCAAGGCCGAGAAGCCCGTCAATGCCTTCGCCGACCGTCACCTCGTTGAGGGCGACGCCCAGATGGGCCGCGAGGGCGGCTTTCAGGTCGTGGTTTTCCGGGTCGGAATAGCGCCAGATGCCCGGCGCGGCTTCAGCAATGCTGGCGATGACTTTCGGGCTGGGCCCGAAGCCGGATTCATTGGCCCCGATCCGCGCGCGAAGCGCAACGCCCGACCGGCGCTCCAAGGATTCTGGCCCGACGAAGGGCACTGTAGCGGGCAGGCGGTCTGCTAGGGCGGTAAAGGGTGGTACGGGCACTGACGGCAATCTCGATGGCGAATCCAAGCCTCATTCTAGCCGGTGCCATCGCAGATGCCAGCGCCGCGCGACACCACGCGATTCGGCACTTTTCTGCCGCTTTTCGAGGCAGCCAAAACCGCCCGGGTCTCTCGTCCCCGGATTTGTACACAGGCGGAAAAATTTTCGCATCGGGCAAAGGCCTGTCGCGCCGGGCGTTTCTGCATAGCAGACCTGAAAACGGCTTTTTCCATAAAATGCCACCCATTCCGGCAAGGTCCGGGGAACTAAGCAGGTGCAGTTTGGAACCGCGCCAGACCTCCCAGGCGTTTATCTGAACCCGCTATACTCAAGGAGACTTTCCAGTGCCTCCCACTTATGTGCTTGCGCGTGATCACCTGCAACGCGCCGCCACCATCCTGCAGGGGGCGGACCAGCGTTCACGGCAATTGCGCCATATAATCGAACGTACGATCGGGCTCATGGACGACTTCCGCCCAGAGCCAAACCCTGTTGCCAGCAACGTGGTCGAAATCAACGATTATCGCCATCTGCGGCAATGAGCGAATGTCGCCCGGTCTCATCAGCCGGGCGCATTGCAGTTTATACAAACAAAGTGACATTGGGCGCTGGACAGGTCGGAATCGCTTTGCTAGAGAGGCCCCACTTTGGTGACGGCGGTTCACGAACCGCCCTCGGGTGCATAGCTCAGTTGGTAGAGCAGCTGACTCTTAATCAGCGGGTCCAAGGTTCGAGCCCTTGTGCACCCACCAAAGTCCTCCTTATCTGATAAGGACTTACGATAGGCGGCCTATGGGTCGCCTTTGTTGTTTCTGGATGGATTTCCCAATTTCGCCGATCACTGCGACCGCGCCTCTCGCGCGCGTCGGCTGTATGCGCGCAACGGCATGAACCACCCGGACAGGCCGGGTGGTGAGAGGCTGTAAAGGGGCTTTTGGCCGTATGCGGTTTTGGGCCGGGGGTTCAGCGCCGGTGCGGCGTGATCAGATGGTCCAGCATGGCTTCCTCCTCGCGCGTCAGGTCGGACAATGGGGTGCGCACGGCGCCAGCATTGAAGCCTTGCAGGCGCACTCCAGCCTTGATGGCGGCGACGGCATAGCCCTTGCGGCGGTTGCGGATCTCCATGAAGGGATAGAAGAAATCCTTGAGGATGCGCTCGCAGGTGGCGCGTTCGCCGGCGCGCAGCGCGGTGTAAAATTCCACCGCCAGGCCGGGCACGAAATTGAACACGGCCGACGAATAGGTGGTGAACCCGGCCGCCAGATAGGCCTCGGCGAACAGTTCAGCGGTGGGCATGCCGCCCAAATAGGTCAGGCGGTCGCCAAGCGTCGCTGTGACCCTGCGGACCAAGCCGATGTCGCCCGAGCCATCCTTGAACCCGATGAGATTGGGGCAGGCGTCGCACAGCCGCGCCAGCGTCTCGGGCATGAGGATGGAGTTGTCGCGGTTATAGACCATGACGCCAATGCCGACAGACTGGCAGACGGCCCGTACATGCTCGAACAGGCCCTCCTGTGGCGCATCGATGAGATAGTGGGGCAGGAGCAGGATACCGTCGGCGCCGGCCTTCTCGGCCGCCCTGGCGATGGAAATGGCGATCTCGGTGCCATAGCCGCAGCCGGAGACGATCGCTGTCTTGCCCTCTGAGGCCTCCTTGGCGGCAGCGACGATCTGCGGCACTTCCTCGGGCGTGAGCGCAAAGAACTCGCCAGTGCCGCCGGCGGCAAACAGAGTGGTTGCCCCGAAGCCCGAGAGCCAGTTCACATGCTCCATATAGGAGCTGCGGTTAAAGCGGCCTTCGGCATCGAAATGGGTAACAGGGAATGAGAGAAGGCCGGCGCCGAGCGCCTGCTTTACCTTTTGCGGATCCATGACATTACTCCTTGCACGAACGGCCGTCGCACAAGGACTATGTTTCTGCCTGACTAAAGTCAAGAAGCTGTATGATAGGTTGTCTATCCGTTTTGCAGCATTGAGCGATAGCGACGCTGGCTGCCCTGCAAATGCACACGCATAGCCTCACGCGCGGTATCACCGTCACCGTTGGAAATGGCCATGACGATGCGCGCATGCTCGTCGTGCAATTGCTCGAGATAGGGTTTTGAGGTGCGGTTGTCGGCATTGGCGAGGGCCGCGCGGGGAATGGCGTTCTGGCCGATCATGGTCAGAAACTCAGGAAATCTCGGATTGTTGGTGGCTTCGGCGATGGCAATGTGAAGCGCGAAATCGGCGATGCTTGTGGGCTGGCCTTCGGCAATGCAGCGACCAACCGCGTGGTGGCCATCAAGGATTTTCTCTTCCTGAACGGGAGAGCGGCGCACGGCAGCAAGGCCGGCAGCTTCCACTTCGACGGCCGATCTGAGTTCGAGCACGGCAATGATCGAGGAAAGCCTGGCATGGTCGATATTCTGGAAGGGCAGGGCGACGGGTTCGCTCGGCTGAAGTACGAAAACGCCGGCGCCACGGCGTGGCTCGACCAGGCCGTCGGACCGCAGGGCCGCAATGGCCTCGCGCACGACAGTGCGGCTGACGCCGTGGGATTCGGCGATGCGGGCCTCGCTGGGCAATCTGTCGCCCGGCTTGTAAGCGCCGGACGTGACGGATTCGCGCAGGGAACTGGCCACCTGTCCGACTAAAGTGCCGACCGCCCTGACTTTTCTGTCCTGCGCCGCTTCCATTGCTCTGCCTGTTTGGTCTGATGTCCAGATAGAATTTCAAGGCAGAGAAAGCCTTGTCGGGGCGAAAGTGTCAAGCGGAGGCGGTGTGGCGGCACCCTGCCGCATCTCTGCGTCCGACCCAAAATGAGGCGGTGGAGCTGGTTAAATGCCACGAAAGAGGGGTGTCCTTGCCTCCTCCAACCGCAAAAATGCTGCCGCGCGTCAAATCTGTATGACAACTATTGACACATGTTGCTTCCAGCGCGACAAGGAGGGCCTTGCAAGGCTGAGGCGCAAAAGTGTCCGGCCTCTCGCCGGAATTCGCCGGCAATCGGTTCGCTCTACTCTTGGGGCGCGCCGCATGTGGAGGAGGGAGTCCATGACGTCTTCAACTGGAGGAGGCGGCGGTGCGCAGGCCGGAAGGCTCGGTCCGCTGCTGCGCCTGCCCGGCCACAGAATGCGTTCCCTTGGCGGGCAGGTGGTGTCGATCCTGGTGACGCTGTTCGGCCTATTGGTGCTGACCTTCGTCATCGGGCGGATGATGCCCGCCGATCCGGTTCGCGCCATCGTGGGCGAGGATGCGACGCAGGACACCTATCGGATGGTCTATGAGCGCCTTGGTCTCGACCGGCCGATCTGGGAGCAGTTCTTCCGCTATCTGGGCGATGTGCTGACCGGCAATTTCGGTGTTGCCATCCGCACCGGCCAGCCGGTGATCAACGATATTCTCCATGTCATGCCCGCCACAATCGAGCTGGCGACATTCGCCATTATCATCGGGGCGGCGCTGGGCATTCCGCTGGGCGTGATCGCGGCGGTCAACAAGGATAAGTGGCAGGATCATGTCGTCAGGGTATTCAGCCTGCTCGGCCACTCCATGCCGATTTTCTGGACTGGCATGATCGGCCTCATCATCTTCTACGCGGCCCTGGGCTGGGTCGGAGGCTCGGGCCGGATGAGCGGCTTTTATATCGGGCTGGTGCGGGGACCGACCGGGTTCCTGCTGATCGACAGCGTGCTGGCGGGCGAGTGGGACGTGTTCCACTCGGCGATCAACCATCTGATCCTGCCCGCGAGCCTGCTCGGCTATTCCTCCTCGGCCTATATCACCCGCATGACGCGCAGCTTCATGCTGGACCAGCTCAATCAGGAATATGTCACCACGGCCCGCGTCAAAGGCCTGTCGCAGCATGACACGATCTGGAAGCATGCCTTCGTCAATATTCGGGTGCAGCTGGTGACCATCGTCGCGCTGTCCTATGGCGGGCTGCTGGAAGGGGCGGTGCTGATCGAAACCGTCTTCGCCTGGCCCGGCTTCGGCCAGTATCTCACCAACAATCTGCTCATCGGCGACATGAATGCCGTGATGACCTGCGTGCTTATCGTCGGGATCATCTTCATCGGCCTCAACGTGCTGTCCGATGTGCTTTACCGCGTCTTTGATCCGAGAACCCGATGACCGAAACAGCCACGCCCATCAAACCAGCGGCACGGCCATTGCCGTTCATCAGTCCGCTGCTCAACGTGTTTCGCTTCCTGCTGCGCAGCCCCACCTCGGCCTTCGGTCTTGCGGTCATCGGCCTGCTGGTTTTGCTGGCGATTTTCGCGCCGCTGCTGGCGACGCACGATCCCTATGCGCAGAATCTCAACAATGTGCTGCAGCCGCCCGGCAATGGCCATTTCTTCGGTACTGATGAGCTGGGCCGCGATATCTATTCGCGCCTGCTTTACGGAACGCGGATCACGCTTTCCATCATCGGGCTGGTGACCATTACGGTCGGGCCCATCGGGTTGGCCGTGGGCACAGTGGCGGGTTACCTCGGCGGCATTTTCGATACGATCCTGATGCGGATAACCGACATTTTCCTGTCCTTTCCCGGCCTGATCCTGGCGCTGGCTTTCGTCGCGGCCCTGGGGCCGAGCCTCAACAATGCGATCATCGCCATTTCGCTGACATCCTGGCCGCCGATCGCGCGGCTGGCGCGGGCGGAAACGCTGACCTTCCGCTCGTCGGACTATATCGCGGCAGCGCGACTGCAAGGCGCGTCCAGACTGAGGATCATCGTTCACTCAATCGTGCCAATGTGCCTGCCGTCAGTGACAATCCGGCTGACGCTCAATATGGCGACGGTGATCCTGACGGCTGCAGGCCTCGGCTTTCTGGGGCTGGGCGCCCAACCGCCCATGCCGGAATGGGGTGCGATGATCGCCACGGGTCGCCGCTACATGCTGGACAGCTGGTGGCTGGTTGCCTTTCCCGGCATGTCGATCCTCCTGGTCAGCCTCGCCTTCAACCTGCTTGGCGACGGGTTGCGCGATGCGCTCGACCCCAAGCAGATGAACAGGAGATAGAGATGGCAGAGGAGATTGGAACGATCCTCGACGTCAGAAAGCTCTCGGTCAGCTATCGCAGCGAGGGCGGATATGTTGACGCGGTGCGCAATATCTCGTTCACGCTTGGGCGGGAAAAGCTCGGCATTGTGGGCGAGAGCGGGTCGGGCAAATCGACCGTAGGGCGGGCGCTGCTGCGGCTGCTGCCGACGGCGCGAACCACTGCCGAGCGGCTGGATTTCGAGGGCATGCCGCTGCTCGATCTCAGCGAGAAGCAGATGCTGGCGGTGCGCGGGCGGCGTATGTCGATGATCCTGCAAGACCCCAAATTCTCGCTCAACCCCATTCGCCGCGTCGGCGACCAGGTGGCGGAAGCCTATCTGATCCATTTCAAATGTTCGAAAGCGGAAGCGAAGGCCAAGGCCATGGCGATGCTGGAAGCGGTGCAGATCCGCGATCCCAGCCGGGTCTATGAGCTTTATCCGCATGAAGTGTCGGGCGGCATGGGGCAGCGCATCATGATCGCCATGATGCTGCTGACCGATCCCGATGTGGTCATTGCGGATGAGCCGACCTCGGCGCTCGACGTCACCGTGCGCCTGCAGGTTCTCAATATTCTCGACAAGCTGGTCAGCGAGCGCGGCATCGGGCTGATCATGATCAGCCACGATCTCAATCTGGTGCGCAATTTCTGCGACCGGGTGCTGATCATGTATGCAGGGCAGGTGGTGGAAAGCCTCAAGGCGTCCGAGTTGGAAAGTGCCCAGCATCCCTATACCAGGGGCCTGCTGGCGGCGCAGCCGCGCATCGGCGGCAGCCGCGCGCCGCTCAGCGTGCTCGACCGCAGACCGGAATGGGAACATCCGCTGGAGAGCTACGCATGAAATCGGTCGAAGTCAGCAATCTCGGTATCGCGCTCGGCTTTGGGGCCAATGTCGCCAATATCCTGCCTGATGTGTCCTTCTCGGTCGCCCAGGGCGAGTGTTTCGGCCTTGTGGGTGAAAGCGGATCGGGCAAATCGACCGTCTTGCGCTGCATCTCGCTGCTGCTGGAGCATTGGCGCGGCACCATCCGGATCGGTGATGCCTCGGTGCGCGAGATGGGGGTGATCGAGCGGTGCCGCACGGTGCAGATGGTATTCCAGGACCCGTATGGGTCGTTGCATCCACGTCATTCGGTGCGCAGCGTTTTGCATGAACCGCTGAGAATCCATGGCATGGACCGGCGGCAGGAGCGCATGGAGCAGGCGCTCAGGGATGTCGGCCTGCCCATTTCGTTCCTGGACCGCTTTCCACACCAGCTTTCGGGCGGACAGCGCCAGCGCGTCGCCATCGCCCGGGCGCTGATTCTTGAACCGGACGTGCTGCTGCTGGATGAGCCGACCTCGGCGCTCGATGTGTCGGTGCAGGCGGAAATTCTCAATCTGTTGTCCGACCTCAGGGCCAAGCGCGGTTTCACCTATATTCTGGTCAGCCATGATCTGGCGGTGGTCGACTACATGTGTGACCGCTTCGCGGTGATGCGGGCCGGCGATATCGTTGAAATTCTCGACCGCACGGCGCTGGAGGATAATTCGGCCAGCCACCCTTACGCGCGTGAACTCATTGCCGCCTCGATTGCCTATGACCGGGCATCCTGAGGATCTGCTGCCGTTTCTGGCGCGCCGCCGCGACGCGCTGGAGTTCGATCTGGCGTTTCATGCGCCTTTTGCCGGCTGGCAGCAAGCATTGCGCGAAGCATGGCTGGCATCGCTGCCGCAACACGATGTGCCGGTGCGCGTCGAGGACGTCGATGTTTCGACCTCGAAAGGGCTGGAACTGAGGCGGATGCGCTTCCGCTATGGGTCGGGCGACATGGGGGAGGCGGCGCTGCTATTGCCCGATCACATACCGGGCCCGTTGCCGGCGGTGGTGCTGCTTCATGACCATGGCGGTGCTTTCGAGGCGGGCTGGCGCAAGCTGATCGATGATGGGGTCGAGATTGCGCCATTCTATGAGGGAAGGTTTCTGGGTAATGTGCTGGCCGCCGGCGGCTATGCGGTCTTGTGCATTGACGCCCTGGGCTGGGGCTCGCGCTATTATGGCGGCTATGACCAGCAGCAGGCCGTTGCATATCATGCGCTACAGCTGGGCTGGTCGCTGGCCGGAATTGTGGCCGCAGACGATCTGCAATCGATCGACTGGCTGGTGCGGCAGCCCGAAATCGACCCGCGACGCATTGCCGTCATGGGCTTTTCCTTCGGCGGCTATCGGGCCTGGCAGGCGTCGGCGCTTAGCCAGCAGGTGGCGGCCTGCATATCATTGTCCTGGTTTGGCTGCCGCAAGGACATGCTGAGCCATGCCAACCCGCTTTTGCGTGGACATTCGGCCAATTATTTCCTCCATCCCGCCATGGCGATGCGGGCCGATTATCCCGATATGGCAGGGCTTGCCACCGACCGGCCAATGTTCCTGAGGGCCGGTGACGCGGATCGCCACATGCCCAAGGCGACGCTGAAGCGAGGGATTGGCAAATTGAATAAAATCGCCGGAGCGGGCGGCGGTATTCTCGATGCCGGCATATTCGAAGGCGGACACACCTGTCCGCTCTTCGTTCAGGACGATGCACTGGCATTCCTGCGCCGACACCTTTGAGCGGCTGCGCCCGACATAGGGCGCAGCCGTCTGGCGTTACTCAACGCGATTGTTCTCGATGAAGTCGAAGTTGATCGCCTCGCCAATGCCGGGACGATCGGGAACGTGGACGTAACCGTCGGCATCCATCGGATCGGACAGATCGGTCAGATAGTCGAAGCCATCGTCATATTCGAGGAAGGGGTGGAGGAGGCCGCGCTCATACCAGCGACAGTTTTTGGAGGCGGCCACGACCATCAGGTTCATCGAGCCATTGCCATGGACTTCGCAATCCATGCCGAAGGCTTCGGCGAGGCGCATGGTTTTGAGGGCGGGGGTGATGCCGCCCACGTCATTGACGCCGGTGCGCAGGATGTCGACCGCGCCATTGGCGACCCATTCGGCGCGATGCCAATGCTTGCCGCCGGCGCTTTCGGGTCCGAGGACAGGAATGTCGAGATTGTCAGAGAGCCATTTGTAGGAGCTCATGGATTGTTCATCCATGCTTTCCTCGATCCAGTCGAAGCCGAGTTTTTCGAGGCCACGGCCCAGTTCGAGCGAGTCCACCCGGCTATACCAGTGGAATGCGTCGATCATCAGGTGAATGTCGGGGCCGACGGCCTCGCGCACTGCGGCGCAGGCCTTGAGGTCCATCTTGACGTCAGGCGCCCAGGAGACGGGCGGCATCCATGTGTGGAGCTTGATGCCCTTGTAGCCGCGCGCAACCAGCTTTTCGGCGAAGCGGCCATAGTCTTCCGGGGTTGCAAGACCGCCTTCGACTTCGTCGCCGCACATGATCGAGCCATAGGCCCGGACCTTGTCACGATAGGCGCCGATCAGCTTGTGGACGGGCTGGTTGAGCGTGCGGCCCGCCAGATCCCACAGCCCAACATCCACCGCGGCCAGTGTCCGGTCGGTCAATTGCGCGGCGGACCCGCGCTGCCAATGAGCCAGATCCTGCCATAGCCGTTCGCGGTCGCGGTGGTCCTGGCCGATCAGCACCTTCTTGACGAATTTGTCGATGACATGCGGGCGGATGATTTCCGGCGCGGCGAAGCTATAGCCTTCGTGCCCGTCTTCGGTGCGGATGACCAGCAGGGACTGCCTGACCTTGTGCTCGGGGCCTGGATGGGCATGACCGGCGCTGTCGGCGTGACGTCGCGTGGTGGTCAGGAAGGTTTTTACCGAGACATCGGTGATGATCATGGTGTTGTCCTGCGGGTCGGACGGCCCTTGCGGGCCTCAGTTATAAATCAGTACGCCCGGCCGAAGCCGGGCGTTCCGAGGGAGGAGACTGTATCAGCGGTTCTTGCTCACGTCGCCGAAATCGGTGCGCCAGGGATCGACCGCCAGACCTTCCACGTCGTCGCGGTAGGCCGCGGTGACGACCACTTCGGAGAAGGGCTGGATGGAGGGGATCATATCCGCATAGTGGTTCTGGATTTCCTCATAGGCGGCCACCTGTTCGTCGCGGTCGGCGATTAGCAGTGCATCCTCGATCATCCGGTTCAGCTCCTCGTCGTAGAAGCTGGTGCGCCATCCCTGATAGTTGGTGAGCTTGGCTTCATCCGAATTGTCGGGATTGAAGGCAGTGGCGCGCAGGTTGGAGTCCGGGTGCGGGTGCTGTCCGCCACCGCCGCGACCGACGATAAGCTGGAAATTGCGCTCGCGCATGGCGCCATAGACCTGATCACCATTGCCGGTGATGAGGCTGGCTTGGATTCCGGCCTGGCCCAGCGTCGCCTGAATGGCGGTGGCGGCGTCGAGGAAGGGCGGCTCGTTGAGGGCGTGCAGGGTGACCTCGAACCCATCGGCAAAACCGGCTTCAGCCAGCAGGGCCTTGGCCCGCTCGACATCGAGCGTATAGCCGGGGCTGGGCAGAACGCCCATGGCGGTGGAATTGAGCGGCCGCTGGTGCGGCGTGCCATAGAATTGCATCACCGAATTGTTGAGCCCCTCATAGTCAATCAGATAGCGCAGGGCTTCGCGGACCTTGGGATCGGCCAGGCGCTCGTCCTTCATGGACACGGCCAGATAGTAGAAGCCGGCGCTGGGCACGGTTTCGACCTCGATGCCGTCGGCATTGGCAAGAGCGGCAAGATCGGCGGCGAGCAGGGAATAGGCGATGTCGATGTCGCCGCGTTCCAGTTGCAGGCGCTGGGACTGCGACTCGGGAAGGTGACGGATCAGCACGCGGCGCATGGCGGCGGCCTCATCCCAATGGCTGTCGCTGCGATCCAGGATCACATATTCGTTCGAGCGCCACTCGGTGAGAGTGAATGCGCCGGAGCCGGCTGAATGGGTGCGCAGCCAGTTTTCGCCAAGGTCGCCATCGGTTTCATTGGCCAGAACGGTCTGGCTGTCGATAATCGAGCCGGGGCCGGGCAGGGCGATGACCATCATCAGCATGCGCGGATCATCGGCCTGGGGCAGATTGATCTGGACGGTCTTGTCATCGACAGCGACGAAACTGGCCGGGGCGTTTTCGGCGCTGAAGCCGCGAGTCTTGAGGAAGGACGAATTGGCGAGGTTGAGCGTCATCAGACGGGTGAGGGACCACACCACGTCTTCGGCGGTCACCGGATTGCCCGAAGCGAAGCTGGCATCGCGCAGGTGAAAGGTGATGCTGGCATTGTCTTCGCTGACTTCCCAGCTTTCTGCCAGCGCCGGCAGGAATTCGCCCGGATTGGCGTCATCGAGCTTGATCAGCGTGTCATAGACCGCTGCCAGCACCTGCGCGGTTTCGCGGCTGCCGGTGGAGGCCGGGTCAAGCGTCAGCACATTGCCCAACGACATGGCGACGACGAGCTGATCATTGGGGGTCTCGGCATGCACCGGCGTCAGTGCCGATCCTGCCAGCAGCGCGGCCAGCATGAGCGCAGAGAAAGTTTTCTTCATTGGTTCCTCCCAGAAGCGAATGCCGTTTCCCGGCGTGCTCACCATTTTCTATAATACAGCTTCTGTCAATAGTCCGACAACTTATGCAGTTTGTCGCGCAAGTGGTCAGCCAGCGCATAGCCAAGGTGTTGGGTCTGGGCGGCGTCAAGGTGTACGCCATCTGCTGGGGAGGCGGTGCAGGCCGTGGCGGCGTCGAAGAACAGGGTGCCCTCTGCCTTGGCCAACTGCCGGTAAAGCGGCGCAAGCAGAAGGGATTGCGCGATGGCTTCGGCGGTAACCTCCGGCCTTTCTGGCGTCTCGATCCGTAATGGCGGGGAGACAATCAGGATTTCCGGCGCTGCGCCGTGGATGTAGGGATGAGTGCGCACCTGCTGGACCAGGCGCTTCATGCCGGCCTGCGCGCCTTGCGCCAGCCCGCACAGATACGGTTTCAGGTCGTTGGTGCCCAGCATGATGATCACCAGTGACAGCGGCTGGTGTGATGCCAGAAGCATCGGCATGGACCGTGTTGCGTTGCGCTCCTCTGTTACCGCCCAGTCATCGAAGCTGGTCGTGCGACCGCACAGGGCCTCGGTCACCACGCTGACCTGCGCTGCCAGAGCGGCTTGCAAAGCCTCGGGCCAGCGCCATTCAGGTGGATGACGGCGCTTGGTGACCGGGTCTGCGCCCCAAGTCAGGCTGTCTCCGACGGCCAGTATGGTGCGGGTCACGGCCAGAGCAGCGCCCTGACAGGTGCCTCCAGAGCCTTGCCGAGTTTCACCGTATCGTCGCTGGACAGGTGGACACCATCGATCTGCGAAGCACGACAAATCTTAGCGGCGTCGAAGAATGCGACCTGCTCGCTCCCGGCAAGCGCGCGATAGGCGGGGGCGAGCGCTTCGGATTCTGCGATGGAGCGATTCTGTGCCGGCACTCCGCCGGGCCCCGCAGTGCAGGGTGGTGGCGCGATGATGAGAATTTTGGGTATCGAGCCGCTTTTGTAGGGAAAGTGGCGGATGATCTGGATCAGGCGCTTCATTCCAGCGGTGGCCCCGGAGGCAAGCCCGCAGATATAGGGCTTGAGATCATTGGTCCCCAGCATGACGATCACCAGATCGAGGGGCTGATGGGTGCCCAGCAGCACCGGCAGGGTGCGGGTGGCGTTGCGGTCACAGGGACCGGAATGATCGTCAAAGCTGGTATTTCGCCCGCCTAGTCCATCGGCGACGATATGGACCGAATGACCAAGCTGTGCCTCGAGCACATTGGGCAGGCGGGTGGCGAAGGGGTGGCGTGCGCCGGTGGCGGGGTCTGCTCCCCAGGTCAGGCTGTCGCCAAAAAACAAGATTTCCTTCATCGAAACACCTCCTGCCCCCAGATAGCAGACAGATTTTTGGGGGTCGAGGTGATTTTGTCCATATCTGTCATACAGATTTATATGGTGCGTGTTCTCCACGCAGGTTTTCAAAACCGTTGCCTGTGTGGGAATGGCCAGAAAGCGCAGCAGATCAGGCTTTGACAGAACGATCCTGGAGCGAGGGCCTTGGGCATCTGCCAGTAATGTATCGAAGGCTGATATGAGGCCTGTCGGTCAATACCGGCGGCTTCCTGCTGGCTTTCCATTTTTTCATCTGCCGGACGCAATGCGGATAGGTTGGGCGGCCCATATGAGGCGCATCACCCTTCCAATGAGGACAGGCCCCATGTCTCACAATCACGATGATCACCACGCCCACGATCTGGGCTTTGCACATGACATAAAGGTCATGCTCGGTCGCCGCCGGTTTCTTGCCCTTGTGGGTGGGATTGGCGCCGTTGCCATCGCGGGCGGCCCTGCCGCCGCGCTCGAATGCGTTGCTCTGCCATGGGAAACCGCCGGCCCGTATCCGGCCGATGGCAGCAATGTCAAAGAGGGGCAGGTGGTCAATGCCCTTACTGAGGAGGGCATCATCAGGCAGGATCTGCGGTCCTCGTTTGGAACGCTGACACCGGTGGCCGATGGATTGCAGCTCGATCTCGAACTGACCCTGGTCGATGCAGATGGCTGCACGCCGCTGCCGGGCTACGCGATTTACATTTGGCATTGCGACACGACCGGGCTCTACTCACTCTATGACACGGTCGAGGCCAACTACCTGCGCGGCGTCGGCGTGGCGGATGACCAGGGTAAGGTGCGGTTCACGACCATCGTGCCCGGCTGCTATGACGGGCGCTGGCCGCATATTCATTTCGAGGTGTTTGAAAGCGTCGAGAAGGCCGTTAGCGGGGAGGCGTCGCTGCTGACCGCGCAGATCGCTCTGCCCGAAGCCGAAAGTGCCGCCATTTATGCCGCCGACGCCCGTTACTCCAATGGTACGCGCAATCTGGGCCGCATCACCATCGCCAGCGACAACGTGTTCGGCGACAATTCGGAAGACGAGATCGCCCAGCAGACGCTGGCCATGGCTGGCGACGTGGCAAGCGGTTACACCGGCACCGTCACCATCCCCATCGACTTTACCGCCGAGCGCTCGACGATGAGTGCTCCGGGCATGGATGGCCCGCCGGATGGCGAATTCCGTGGCCCGCCGCCGGAGGGCTTCGGCGAGGGCGGCGCGCCACCCCCGCCGCAGGACAATTGAGCAATACAAGGCGGCCTGCGGGCCGCCTTTTTTCATTTACATCCAACGCTGCCTGTCGCCGGGCTGTCGGTAGCAGGCAATGCGATCAATATTTGAGGGTTCTTGTCCGTTTTTGAGTTTGTTCTCTTGCGAGCGGGGGCGATGAGGAGTAGCTGCTCTGCGCCGTTTCCGGCAGCTTCCCCCGAGGACTCATCATGTTCGGCTTCGATCCGAGTTTCTTCACCTCACTGCTTCAGGTCATCATGATCGATCTGGTGCTGGCGGGTGACAATGCAGTGGTCATTGGTCTGGCTGCGGCCGGTCTGCCGGCGGAATTGCGCCGCAAAGCCATCTTGATCGGCATCATCGCGGCAACGGTCCTGCGCATTTTCTTTGCGCTGATCACCACGCAATTGCTGTCGCTGGGTGGCGGTTTGCTTATTGCCGGCGGCGTGCTGCTGCTCTGGGTCTGCTGGAAGATGTATCGGGAGCTGACTGTCAGCGAGGTCGATGAGCATGAGGCCACAGAGGCGCTGGCCGATGCCGACCTCAACGCTGACGGCACGGTGGCAGCCAAGGCGCCGAGAAAGACACTTCGGCAGGCCGTGATCCAGATCGTCATCGCCGATGTGTCCATGTCGCTGGACAATGTGCTGGCGGTAGCCGGGGCCGCACAACACCATTTCGAGGCGCTGGTTTTCGGGTTGGCCCTGTCGGTGGTGCTGATGGGCGTGGCAGCGACATTCATCGCGCGGCTGCTGCACCGCTTCCGCTGGATCGCCTGGATCGGCCTCATCATGATCCTCATCGTCGCCCTGCGCATGGGGCTGGAGGGGCTGGGTGCCTTCGTGACGATCCCGGAAATTCCGTTCCTCTATACGCCGCATGCGGCGGAGGCGGCCGCGGCAATTGCCCATTAGTTTTTGGTAACCAAGGCCGCAGCTTTGCGGCATTTGCCGGAAACCAATAGGAATTTGAATACGCATGGGCGCTAGGGTCCGGCTGAGTAAACACATCCGGAATTGCCAACATGTCGGCCATTGCAGATTTTGCGTCTCAATCCTTCGCGCCCGAGCATGATGCGCAGCGTGCCACGCCCCTTCTGACAGCGCAGCGTGTGGATGGCGAGCGCTGGGACGAAGTGGTGGCCGGTTTTGACGGCATCTGCCAGGAGCAATTGCACAGCTTTGCCGCGATCCGCTGGCCGGGCGTGTCGCTGGAACCCAACCTGTTCGAGCGGAACGGGCGCATTGTGGGCGGTGTGCTGATCATGGTGCAGCCGCTGCCGCTTGGACTGGGGCATATCGCGCTGGCAAAATGGGCACCGATGCTGGCCGATATGCAGGCGAGCGATGGCGCTGCGATCTATGCCGGAATGGTGGATGCGCTGGTCAGTGAATACGCTGACCGACGCGGCATGATGATATCGATCCTGTCCCATGCGACATCTGCCCCCATCAATGACGACTATCTTGCCCTGAGGGCGCGCGGCTTTCGGCGTGGTTTCGCGCTCAATTACCCGCATCGCTATATCGTCAACCTGCGGCTGGACGATGCAGCACAGCGGAAAAGCTTCCACCAGACCTGGCGGCGGCAGCTCAACAAGGCGGAGAAATCGGACCTTGTCTTCGAGCATGCGGGCGTCGAGCGGCTGAATGAATTCAAGACGCTTTACGAGGCGATGTCCGACCGCAAGCAGTTTCCCGATCACTCAGCCTATGACACGCTGGACATGCTGATGACGATGGAAGAGCCGCTGCGGCCCGAATTGTTCTTCGTGCGGCATGAGGACGAGATCGTTGCCGGCGCGGTGATCTTCAAAGCGGGCGATCGCGCCGTCTATCTCTATGGCGCGACCAATGATCGGGCGCTGCCGCTGCGCGCGGGCTATTTCATCCACTGGAACATCATCCGCTGGTTGCGCGACAATAGCCGGGCCAGATGGTATGATCTTGGCGGCTCGGACGGGTTTCTGGGGCTGCATCAGTTCAAGAAAGGCATGGTGGGCGAAGCCGGTTTCATGCATCCGGTGCCGCCCGTCGCCAATTACGCATCGTACCCGCTGGCCTTCCTGCTCGGCAATGCTGCCTTTGCGGCGCGCGAGGCTGTCAATGTGCTCAAGCGCAAGATCGATCTGCTCCGGCCGGGGCGCGCCAGGTCGGACATGCCTTTGCCGGAACTGGACGACTATCTGAAATGAGCCTTGCCCACAGGCTTGCCTCCCAATCGACGATCATTTTCGGCGGACGCCTGTTCGGGGCGGGGCTGATCTTTCTCGTGCAGGCCTTCATCGCCCGCATCTGGGGGGCGGCGATTCTTGGCGAATATCTGCTCATCATCGCCGCCGTAAACCTGATTGCGGTGACCATGCCGCTGGGCTTCCAGACCGTCGGCACCTATTTCGCGGCGGAATATCGGGCGCGCGGGGAAAGACGGCAATTGGTCGCCTTCGTGAGGCGCGCCTATGGCCATGTGGCTCTGGCATTTGTCCTTGTCCTGGCTGCCGGACCCTATCTGCTCAATATGCTGGGGCAGGGCGAGAGCGTGGTTGCCGCCCATTTCATGCCGGTTGCATTGCTCGCGCTGGCCACTGCGCTGGTCTATGTCAGCGGCGGGGTTCTGGTGGGGCTCAAGCGCCCCTTTGCCGGGTTCTTTGCCGATGGCGTATTCCGGCCAATGGTGGTGCTGGGCACCTTTCTCGTATGCTCAATGGTGTTCGAGCTGCCGGCGGATGGTTTCAGCGCCATGTTGTGGACCATAGCCATAGGCTATGTGGCGATCTCGGTGGTGCATTTCGGCTTTGTGGTGCTCACGATTGTGCGGATCGAGGACAAGGGAGAAGGCCGCGACAACGAATGGCCCCGGTGGTGGCGGTTTGCTGCGCCATGGGTGCTGATCACGCTGGCCACGGACTTTTTCTTCGACATCGATCTGCTGCTGCTGGCCAATATGCTGGACAAGGAAGAACTGGCGATCTTCGGCGTCTGCACGCGCATTTTCTCGCTGGTATCCTTCGGCGTCGCGGCAGTTTATGCGGTGACCTTGCCCGACATGTTCGAGAGCGAAGCCCAGGATGACCGGGCCGCGTTCCACCGCAAGGTGGGGGAGGCCAATGTGGTGGCGACATTGGTATCGCTGGTGCTGTTCGCGCTGGTGGCCGTCGGCGGGCACTTTGCGCTGCTGCTGTTTGGCGAGAGCTTCACTGCCGGTGCCTTGCCGCTGGCGATCCTGTGCCTGGCGCTGGTGGTGCGCTCGGCAATGGGACCCGCGTCGATGGTGCTGTCGATCCACGACCGGCCCTGGGCCAGCCTGCCTGCCGTCATATTGGGCATGGGCACGCTGGTCGCAGGCAATTTCCTGCTGGTGCCTGCATTCCACCTTGTCGGCGCGGCCATAGCGGCGCTGATTGGAATAGCCGTATGGTCGGTGGCGCTATGGGTCATTGCCCTGCGCACGGCGCGGATCGACGTGTCGATCCTGCAATGGTTCCGGATGCGGCGGCTGGTGGCCGCGGAATAGGGCTTACGCTCCGATCAGGCTCTTCAGGCGATTCTTGAGCCGGCCCATGCGTCCGACATAGCCGCTGTCATAGGGGCCGTCCTGGCGGGTGTAGAATTTTTCGATGAGCAGGTAGTCCTCGCCGAAAATGTGTTTCTCCAGCAGCACCGTTTCCCGGTAGCCGTAGCGCTTGAGCAGCATGCGGGCGACTTCGTTGTCGGGGCGCACGAAGGTATAGGCCTTGTGGAAGCGGGAATTGTCCCAGTGCCTGTCGAATTCGCGCATGCCGAACATGCCGAGCTTGGACTGACGGTGGGAGGGAAAGACCCAGCTCCAATAGCGGAAGATGGCGCCGCATTCCGGCCCCGACACCATGGCCCCGCCGGGCACGCCGTCGGCGCACATGATCATGATGTGCCATGGGTCGATCGCCAACAGGCCGCGCAGGAAAGTCTTGTCGAGGCGGCCCGCCTCGTGGCTCTTGAAGCGGTCGCTATAATGCGGCGAGGTCATGATGACGTCGCTCAATTCCCGATGGATGAGATCGATATCCGCATGTGTGGCGGCACGAATGGTCATTTCGGCCATGGGCGGCTCCTCGTCTTGACCGCAACAGCCTAGCGTCTGGCGGTTAACGCCGCGTACCCGTGCCGGTTCGGCATATACCCTTGCTGTAAATACAGCCTAAGTCTGGTTAGCGAGCCCTTGCCGCTTACCGGTCCGCTCATTAGAACGGTTCCTGGGAGAGACTAAGGGAGGAAGACGATGAGCGACCAGCTCTTGTTCCAGCCAAGTGCGGCTGCGCTCGCACGCACCCACACGACCAGCGACCAGTATGCCGAGCTCTATGCGCGCTCGATCAATGACCCGAACGGGTTCTGGGCCGAGCAGGCCAAGCGGCTGGACTGGATGACCTTTCCCAAGACGATCAAGAACACCACGTTCGACTATCCCGATGTCTCGATCAAATGGTTCGAGGATGGCGTGCTCAATGTCGCGGCCAATTGCATCGACAGGCATCTGGTGGAACGTGGCGACGATATCGCCATCATCTGGGAGCCGGACAATCCGAATGATCCGGCTGAATATATCTCCTATCGCACGCTGCACGAAAAGGTTTGCCGCTGCGCCAATGTGCTGAAGTCGCTTGGCGTCAAGAAGGGCGACCGCGTCACCATCTACCTGCCGATGATTCCGCAGGCGGCCTATGCCATGCTGGCATGTGCCCGCATCGGCGCCGTGCATTCCGTGGTGTTTGGCGGCTTCTCGCCGGATTCGCTCGCCGGCCGCATCAATGACTGCGACAGCGCGGTGGTCATCACCGCCGACGAAGGCCGGCGCGGCGGCAAGACGGTGCCGCTCAAGGCCAATGTCGACAAGGCGCTGGAGGACTGCCCCGGCGTGTCCAAGGTGCTGGTGGTTCATAATACCGGTGCCGACGTGCCGATGAAGGGCAGCCGCGACGTGTGGTGGCATGAGGCTGCTGCGGGTGTGGAGCCGTTCAACGATCCCGAGCCGATGAATGCGGAGGATCCGCTGTTCATCCTCTATACGTCGGGGTCGACCGGAAAGCCCAAGGGCGTGGTGCATACGCAGGGCGGCTATCTGACCTATGCCTCGCTGACGCATGAGTTGAGCTTCGACTACAAGCGCGGCGAAGTGTTCTGGTGTACGGCCGATGTGGGCTGGATCACCGGCCACTCCTACATCGTTTATGGTCCGCTGGCCAATGGCGCGACCACGCTGATGTTCGAGGGCATTCCCTCCTGGCCAGATGCCAGCCGCTTCTGGCAGGTGGTCGAACGCCACAAGGTCAATATTTTCCACACCGCGCCGACCGCGATCCGCTCGCTGATGGGCGCGGGCAACCAGTTTGTCGAAAAGCACGACATGCCGTCGCTGCGTCTGCTCGGCACGGTTGGCGAGCCAATCAACCCCGAAGCCTGGCTCTGGTACTACAATCAGGTCGGCAAGGGCCGCTGCGAAGTGGTTGACGCCTGGTGGCAGACCGAGACCGGCGGACACATGATCGCGCCATTCCCCGGCGCCATTCCGACCAAGCCGGGTTCTGCGACCAAGCCGTTTTTCGGCATCAAGCCTGCGGTGCTTTCACCCGAGGGCAAGTTGCAGGAGCAGACCAAGGCAGAGGGTGTTCTGGTCATCGAAGACAGCTGGCCGAGCCAGGCGCGCACTATCTGGGGCGATCATGGCCGGTTCGTCTCGACCTATTTCGAGACCTACAAGGGCAATTACTTCACCGGCGACGGCTGCCGCCGCGACGAGGATGGCTATTACTGGATCACCGGCCGCGTCGACGACGTGCTCAATGTGTCGGGCCATCGTCTCGGCACTGCCGAAGTGGAAAGCGCTCTCGTGGCGCATCCCAAGGTATCCGAGGCCGCCGTGGTCGGTTTCCCACACGATATCAAGGGGCAGGGCATCTATTGCTATGTCACGCTGATGGCGGGCGAGGATTACAGCGACGATCTGCGGAACGACCTCCGCAATTGGGTGCGCAAGGAAATCGGCCCGATCGCTTCGCCAGACTATATCCAGTGGGCGCCCGGCCTGCCCAAGACCCGTTCCGGCAAGATCATGCGCCGCATCCTGCGCAAGGTAGCGGAGAATGATTTCGGCGCGCTTGGTGATACCTCGACGTTGGCTGACCCGGCCGTGGTGGACGACCTGATCGCCAATCGCCAGCACAAGCCGGCGTGATGTGAGGACAAGGAGCGGCGAGAGCGTCGTTGCTCCTGAACCACTGCGCTCTCCCAAATCGTGATCACCGGGCTTGCCCCGGTGGTCCAGGGCACATTGACCTTGACTGCTGGCAATGCCGGTTGGCCCTTTATCGAGTCAAATCTGCAAGTTCACTGCAAACAAAAATCGGGCGGTGGTCGCAAGACCGCCGCCCGACAAGTTCGGTGGTGTCCCGGCAGGAAGGTTGAGAACCCCCGGGCCTGCGTCCACCTGTTTTTGAAAATGCTCGGTTGCATCGATTTCCGCATCCCCCAAATGGGGGGTGATCATTGTATTGCCCCTATTTGGCGGTCATCCTGCCGGCGTTGATTCCTGCTTCCGGTGTATCCTTGCTTCGTATCCTTGCAGCCGCCATGGCCTTGACTGTCATGGGACTTCCCGCCACCGGCGCGACGCTGGAACAGATGGCCGGACAGATGATTATTGTGGGCTTTGAAGGCGACACGGCCAATCATCCGGGCGTGGGCGCTGTCGCCACCGAACTGGCCGAGGGGCGGCTGGGCGGGGTGATGTATCTCAAAAAGAATGTCGCCGACCTGGCCACCGTGCGGGAAATGAACGCGATGTTCCGCTCGGCAGCCCCTGATCTCGTTCCCTTCATCACCCTCGATCAGGAAGGTGGTGCGGTGGAGCGGCTCACCAAGGATGTGGGTTTCAAGGAAATTCCCAACGCCGCCAGCATCGCGGCCAGCCATTCGCCTGCCGGGGCCGAGGAAATCTATGCCGAGATGGCAAAAGGGGTTGCGGCGCAAGGGTTCAGTGTCAATTTCGGACCAGTAGCGGATCTCAACACAAATCCGGAAAATCAGGTGATTGCCCGTTTCGGCCGCGCTTTTTCGGCCGATCCCGATACGGTGATCGCCTATGACAAAGCGTTTATCAACGCCCACCATGACGCCGGTCTGGTCACCGCGCTCAAGCATTTTCCCGGCCATGGTTCCTCGACGGCAGACAGCCATGAAGGCTTTGTCGACATCACGCGAACCTGGTCGGCCGACGAACTGGAGCCCTATAGGGTGCTGATCGGGGAGGGGCTCGCCGATATGGTGATGACCGGCCATCTCTACCATGCCGACTATGCGGATGATGACGGGGAAACCCCGTCTTCGCTATCGCCGCGCTGGATCGATGGCGTGTTGCGCGATGAACTTGGCTTTGACGGCGTGGTGATCAGCGACGATCTCGAAATGGGGGCGATCCGCGATCATTTCACACTGGAAGAGACCGTGACCAAGGCAGTGCGCGCGGGAATGGATGTGTTGCTGTTTTCCAATACCGCCGAGTACCGGCCCGGCCTGTCGCGGGAGGTGCTGGCGATTCTGCTGGCCGAGGCGGAGGCCGACCCGGATTTCGCGGCACGGATCGAGCAGAGCTATGAGCGGATCGTGGCGCTGAAAGCGCGGATCGAGTGAGATGCGGTCATTGGGTTTAGTCTTGGCCATTCGCGCATAGCGCGGGCTTCTCGCCTCAAATCGCGCCACTGGCGCGATTGGCCCTCCGGGACGGCTCGAAGTATCCCCGCTTTTCTGAGCCTGCGTGTTTGCAGCTTCATCGGCAGCTTGTAATGTGCCGCCGAACCAGCAGGAGGCCATTGGCTGATGGCGGAAGACCGCGAAGTCCGACATGTCCGGGCACTGTTCTTGTCCGACGTGCATCTGGGCATGAAGCCGATCCGCAGCAGGCAGCTGATCGAGTTCCTGCGCGCGCATGATGCCGAAACCATCTATCTGGTCGGCGATATCGTCGATGGCTGGCGGCTGGCCAAGCAATGGCACTGGCCCGCGGAATACAACATCCTGATCGACCTGCTGCTGGCCAAGGCCAATGCCGGCACGCGCGTGGTCTATCTGCCGGGCAATCATGACGAGTTCCTGCGCGAATATCTCGGCACCTATTTTGGCGAGATCGAGTTGGTGGACCGAACGATCCACACTTCGGCGGCGGGCAAGACCTATCTCGTGATCCATGGCGATCAGTTCGACGTGGTGGTGATGAACATGAAATGGCTCGCCCATGTGGGGGACTGGGCCTATAACGCTGCGCTGCGCGTCAACATCGCCATCAACTGGGTGCGCCGCCGCCTGGGCCTGCAATATTGGTCTCTCAGCGCCTGGGCCAAGCAGAAGGTCAAGAATGCGGTTTCCGTCATCGGTCGCTTCGAGGAGGCCCTGGTTCACGAGGCCAGGGAATCGGGTGTCGACGGGGTGATCTGCGGCCATATTCACTTCGCCGATATTCATGACCGGCTGGGCATCCAGTACATCAATACCGGGGACTGGGTGGAAAGCTGCACCGCCATCGTCGAAAACCACGATGGCGGGTTTGAGTTGATCAAGTGGACCGAGATGGTCACTGGCGACACGCGCAAGGCGGCCAAGGTCCGGCGCGTAAACGAGCAATAATTTTCTGCATCTGCCGTCTGCATAATGCCCCGCGGGCAAAAGCCATCCGTTGCGTCTGCAGGCTCTTGCATTGCAACGATTTACAAGGCACGAAACGACACGCGGCGCGGTTTTGCGCCCGGAGTTGGTCTTTCAATGTCCCCCGCCTTTTCGCGCTTGGATTCTCCCGAGCTGCGCGCATCCATTTATCAATTCACCGTTTATATTCCCGGTGGCGTCGCATCCGTGTTCTTCGGCATCTGGCTGTTTGAGCATGGCATTCCTGCCGATCAGATCGGCCTGATCAATGCCCTGCCGACACTGTGTCTGCTGCTGCTCAACATCATCGTGGGGCGCATTGCCGACAAGGCCGATGATTGGCGCACGGCGCTGATCTATATCTCCATCGCCTCGGCGCTGGCGCCGCTGCCGCTTTTTTTCGTCTCCGAATTCTGGGGTATCCTGACCATCTGGGCGCTGACGGCGACCACCAACGGGCTGGTTGCGCCCGTCATCGATGCGGCCACGGTGCGGATGACCCGGCGCAATGGCACCGATTTCGGCGCGATTCGTGCCTGGGCGACGGTTGGCTATGTGTTTGCTGCCGGTGGCCTTGGGCTGTTGATCAATGTGCTGGGCTCGGGCGCGTTCATCACCCTTTATGTGGCAACCGTGGTCGCGCGCGCGGCGCTGGCCTTCCTGTTGCCGCGTTTCCGGTCTCCGTCTGCGAAAGTGACGCTGGCCAGCGTTGCCCCCGATGTTGCAGTGCCGGCCAGCCGGTTGCGGGACAGTCTCAAACTCTGGTTCATACTGCCACTCCTGGCCTTCGCCCTGGTCAATTCCTCCAATGCACTGATCGGCAGCTTTGCCGCGCTGCTGTGGCACGAAAACGGTATTCCGGGCTATTTCCTGGGTCCGCTGCTGGGCATAGCGGCGGTGGGCGAAGCCATCCTGATGTTTGCCTGGCGGCGGTTCGGCGGCCGCGTCACGGCCCGCAACATGATCCTCGTGGGCGCGATTGCCGGTCTGGTTCGTTTCACCATCATGGCGTTCAATCCGCCGGTGGAAGTGCTGTTCTTCACGCAATTGCTGCATGCCTTCAGCTTCGGCATGGGCTATTTCGGCGTGGTGCATTTCATCGCCAATTGGACCAATGAGGCCAATGCCGCCGAGGCGCAGGGCTTTGCCAACATGCTCAATATGGGCACGGCGATGATTGCGTTGATCGTGTTCGGTATTCTGGTCGAACATTTCAGCTCTTACGCGTTCTTCTATTCCACCGTGACCTCGCTTCTGGCCATCCTGTGCGTTCTCTGGTCGCTGAAGCTGCGCCCGCCGAAGTCGATGGTGAGCTAGGGACAATGGTGCAGGCCGGGTCGCCCGGCCTGCGCCATTGGGTCATTGGCGGTAGAGGATCATGCCGGCGTGGTGCAGCACATCGTCGATGAAGTCGCCATCAGCTGTGAAGCCGGTGTCGTCCCAATATTCGATATGGGTGCCGGTGACTTCATAGCGCCCCTCATAGGCCCGCTCGCGCGTGCCGCGCGCTTCGACATAGCGGCCATTGGCGAGAAGCTCGTGACGGATATGACCGTCGCCGGTAACCCACATTCCGACATAGGGGTGACTGGCCTGCATTTGCGTATCCTCTGCAAGAACGGGTTGGGTGAGGAGCGTTGCGACAAGCAGGGGGGAAAGAATGCGCTGCACGATTATTCTCCTTAATTGACGTCAGTTGGCTGACGCGGTGGGGCGGATGGTGATTTCGGTGGTGTCGACACCCGACGGCGCTTCGATCACCTGCCGCACGGCGCGGGCGATATCGGCGGGTTGCAGGGCAATGGCGCGATAGGCGTCCATCACTGCCAAGGTCGGTTCATGGGTGATGGTTAAGGCGAGTTCGCTTTCCACCACGCCGGGATTGACACAGGTGACGCGGATATTGGCATGTTCCTGACGCAGACCATCCGAGATAGCCCGGACGGCGAATTTGGTGGCGCTATAGACCGACGCCGTGGGCACGACCGACAGGCCGCCGATGGAGCCGATATTGATGATCTGGCCGCTGCCCTGCGCTTCCATTACCGGAAGCACGGCACCAATGCCCCAGAGCACGCCTTTGATATTGACGTCGATCATACGCTCCCATTCGTCCTGCTTGCCGGCGGCGAGCGGAGAGAGGGGCATGATGCCGGCATTGTTGATCAGCACGTCGATGCGGCCCCATTTGCTCATTGCCGCCGCCGCAAAATCGGCCAATGACGAGCGGGCCGTGACGTCCAGCAATTGCGCTTCGGCAGTGCCGCCCGCGCGGTGGATGTCTGAGGCAAGGGCCTGGATGCGATCGATCCGGCGCGCACCCAGCATGAGTTTTGCGCCGGCTGCGCCGAGTTCCCGGGCGATGCCCTCGCCAATGCCGCTGGAGGCACCGGTAACCAGAATGACCTTGTCCATGCTGTTTCCTCTGTTGTGACGGCAAGACAATGGGCGCTTGCGGTCAGCAGCGGTATCCGGCATCTATTGGACTGGATGGTTAGCAGTGCTGGACAATGAAGATCGATCTCAATCTTCTGCCGATCTTTCTTGCAGTCGCGGAGGAGCATAATTTCCGCGCTGCAGCGGAGAGACTGGGCGTGACGCGGTCAGCCGTAAGTCAGGGCGTCAGGCGCCTTGAAGATGCCGTGGGTTCGGCATTGGTTATGCGCACTACACGATCGGTGCGGTTGACTGAGGCGGGCGAGCGGTTGCACGAGGCTGTGTCGCGGCCTTTGGCGCAAGTCGAACATGCTCTTGAAAGCGTGGCGTCGGAGCAGGCGCCGCGCGGGGTATTGCGGATCGCCGCCACCTCGATTGCGGAACAATTCCTGTCGGGGGAACTGATTGCTTCATTTGCCGAGGCCCATCCCGGCGTGACGCTGGACGTGACTGTCACTGATGAGGAATTCGATATCGTGGCGGCAGGTTTTGACGCGGGCGTCAGGCTTGGCGATGTCATCGAGCAGGACATGATCGCCGTGCCCATAAGTGGGGATCAGCGGGAAATGGTGGTCGCCAGTCCCGGTTACCTTGCTATGCGCGGTGCGCCGTCTCACCCGCGCGAGCTTGTGGCGCATCGCTGCATCGGCTGGCGGCCAGCGCCGGGGCTCGCGCCCTATCGCTGGGAGTTCGCTGAGAATGGCCAGCCGTTCGACGTCGCGGTCGAACCTCAGGTCACCACCAATGATCTGCGCCTGATGCTGCGCACCGCGCTTGCCGGCGGCGGCATAACCTTTGCGCCATCCGAGGTGTTCCGGCCCTATGTGGAAGCCGGGCGGCTGGTCCCCTTGTTGGACGAATTCCTGCCGGCCTTTCCCGGATTCTTTCTCTATTTTCCCCAGCGCCGCAACATGGCGCCCAAGCTGCGTGTTCTGATCGAGCACATCAAAAGCGCGGCCTTGCGCTGAGTGGACCCATAAAAAAAAAGCCCCGGACTATGCCGGGGCTTTTGGGGTCACTGTAGGGCGATCAGCTCAATCGGCCACTCGCATGGGCGAGGGTGGTATAGACCTTGCCGCGTTCGGACAGCAGATAGTCGCGGGTTTCGGCGGCGGGATTCGGGCCGGCTGCTGCGCGCTTCAGGAGCTGTTCGAACTCGCTCATATAGGCCTGTGCGGTGCGGGCGAAATCTGGTTCGCGCTGGATGCGCTTGCGGACTTCGTCATAGGTGCCCTGACCGGTCAGCGAATAGATGCGGCGAGTGAAGACATTGGATTCGCCGGCCTGATAGCGCGACCAGGCTTCCGCCAGGGCAGCATCATCGATCGACCGGACGATTTCCTCGCTGAGACCGGAGAGGCCCTGCGGCGCTGTCGAACCGGCCTGATTGGCCGACGCATTGCGCAGCACATCGCGCAGCCAGCCGCCTTCGTTCTGCTGTGGGGCAGGGGCGGGGCTCTGCGCCACCGGAGCCGGTGCGGGCACCGGCTGTTCGACGACGGCCGCCGAAGAGCGGATCGGGTCTGCCAGCGGCTGGCGGGCCGGAGCTGGCTCGGCGCGATAAGTTTCACGCTGTGGCTCGGGCTGGCGCGGCGGCTGGTAGGCGGGTGTTTCGGGCTGACGCGGGGCGCGCTGCGGCGCCCGGCGATCGGTGAGGTCGTGGCTTGCCGGCTGCGAGCGCACGATGGCGTTGAGCTCGCTCAGCGCCTCGATCTGTTCGGCAACGACGCGGCGCATTGCAGCGGCGCTGGCACGGGTTTCTTCCGGCAGTTCGTTGACGCCGCGCGCCAGCTCGGCGCGGGTCGCTTCGAGTTCGCCGCCGACTTCGCGGGCCGTTTCACGCATGGCCCGGGCGGTTTCTGCAAAGCGCTGGGTGGCGTCTTCGATGGCGCGCTGGACTTCACCGACCATGCGCTGCTGGGCATCCTGCAAGGCAGCCGTGGCGCGACGGCCCTCATCGTCAGCAACCGCGTGGAACTCACCCAGCTTGCCGGTGACTTCGCCCGTGGTTTCGTCGAGGGCGCGGCGCAGTTGCCCGGTATTGGAGGCAATGGCGCTGCGGACCGAATTGGTGGACTCCGAAATGGTATCGGCCAGGGTGCTGGTGGTAGAGGTCAGCACGTCTGTGACGGTGCTTGCCGTGGAGGTCAGCACATCGCTGACCTTGGCGGCATTGTCCTCCAGCGCCATGGCGGCTGCATCGGCGGCGCGGCGCACTGCATTGTCCATCTGCGAGACATTTGCATTGAGCTGGCCGGAGAAGCGCTCATTGGTTGCATAAAGTGCGTTGGTAACGGCGTTGGAATTGCTCTCCAGCGCGCCGGTGACCGCAGTGGTGGTTTCCTCAAGAACGTCATGGACCGAATGCGACGTTGCCTGCAACGCCTCGTCCATGGCCCGGCGCGCGGAAATTAGGCGACGTTCCGTATCGTTGACTGTGTCGGCGATGGTCTGCGCAAACAGGCGCATGCGGCCATCGATGTCGTCGGCACGGGCGGCAAAGCTGTGTGCCAGCGCGTCCATGGCGCTGCGGCGGTCTTCCAGATTTTCGAGCGCGGTGCTGCTGCTGCTTTCCAGAGCTTGAGACGCCTGGGTGAGCCCCACGGCCTCGGTGTCGAGCCGGCCCAGAATGGACGAGAACTGCTCGACCATGCCTCGAATGGTGTTTTGCAGCGCGCCCACATGCTGGGTGACCATGGTGCCGGCCTGTTCGGTCTGGCCCATGGCTTCGCGCATGGTGCTGGAATAGGCCGCCGTCTGCTGGGCAACGCTGGTTTCGAGGCTGGCCAGGTTGGCCGTCGACGCATCGAGAACGCGCTGTAGCAGCAGATTGGAATCGTTGAGCTTGTTGAGTGCGTTGGTGACGTCGCTGAGAATGCGCGTGGTCGAGGCAGACATGATCTGCTCGGCTTCGCGGGAATTGTCCGCCAGGGCGTCGCGCAGCAGATTGCCATGGCTGGCCAGCGCATTTTCCAGATCGGCCGAACGCTCGGTAACGAGATTGGCGAAGTGAGTGGTTTTTTCTTCGACCGACCGGTTGATGTCGGACAGACGGCCTTCGATGGCGTCCACCGCGCCCACGGCCTTGACCGAGACGATCTGGTCGATATTGGCAGCGGCGAGGCGAATCTGGTCGAGCGCGTCGCGCACCGACACATCCATGCGGGTCGCGGAGCTTTCCACATTCTCCGAAATAGCCTGCGCGGCGGACGTGATGCGGGTGGCGATGGTTTCCTCGATGCGGTCGGCGCCGGCCTCAAGGTCGGCCATGGACTGGGTGATCGAGGTGCTGATCGAGGCATTGAGCGCAGAGAGCCGTTCGGCCGTAATGTCGGCGCGGGCCGTGATCGCCTCGGGCAGGGTGCCCAGACGCTGATCGACCATTTCGGCAATGGCGTTGCGCGCCGATGTCACGCCGCTTTCGATGAGGGCGGCCGCATGACGGGCGCTTTCGCCAACGCTCTGGCTGGCATGCTCGATGCTGGCAGCAACGCCCTTTTCGGCGTCGGACAGACGGGTGAGGGCGGTGTCAAGACCGTCGCCAAGGCTCGAATTGACCTCGGCGACCTTGGAGGAAACCATGCTCGACATATCGTTGAGCCGGGTCTCCATGGTGCTCGTGACCTGCCGCAGCGAGGCGTCGATGCTCTGGCGGGCATTGGCGCCGTGTTGATCGAGCGTTTCCGCGAGTTCGGATGTGTGCAGGCCGATGGTCTCGCCAATCGAGGTCGTGTGGGTGGCGAGAGTGTCGGACAGAGCCTGAGTGCGGGTTGCGAGCGCCTCGGAGAGCAGGTGGGTGCGGTCCTGAACCGCGCTGGCAAGTTCCTGTGTGCGGGTGTCGAGGACGCCGGAGAGGTCCTGCGTCCGTTCGTCGAGGCGGCTGACCAGCGTGCCAGCGCGCTCGTCGATCTGCGCGGACAGGTCGTTGGTGCGGGTTTCCAGCTCCAGCGACAGCGCATTGGTGCGCTCGGACAGCGTATCGGCGAGGCGCTGGGTGCGGCCGGCAATGGCCTGGTCGAAGGCCTGCGTGCCTGTGCCAAGGGTCTGGCCCAGTTCCTGCGAACGCGTGCGGATGGCCTCGTTCATCTCGGTGGATTGCGCTGCAAGGGCCTGCTGCAGCTCTGAGGAGCGCGCGGCGATGGATTCGGCGATTTCGGCAGTTCGCGCGTCGAGTCCCTGACGCAGTTCTTCCGAGCGGGTGGTGATCGAGCCCACGATTTCCGACGAGCGGGCAGCCAGTGTCTGGTCGAGTTCGCTGGTACGGGCGCCGATGGTTTCGGCCACTTCGCTGGCGCGGCTGGCCAGGATCTGGTCGATGTGGCCAGCACGGCTGTCGAAGGTTTCGGCGATCAGATCGGCATTCTTGTCCAGAGTATCGGCGATTTCGCGGGTGCGGCTGTCGAGGGCTTCGGTGACCGACTTGGTCTTGGCGCCCAGAACCTCGCCCAGCTCACGGGTGCGCTCGGCAACGATGTCGTTAAAGCGGCCGGATTCCTCGTTAAGCGCCATCTCCAGCACATTGGCACGGGCGGCAAAGCTGGTGCCCTGCTCATCAAGACGCGAGATTAGGTTCTCGCCCTTGTTGCCGATGACATTGTCGAGCGCATGCAGCTTCTCGTCGAGCAGGCCGGTGATTTCGGTCAGGCGGCTGTCAAACAGGCTGAGCGAGTCCTGACCGGCGGTGGACAGGGTGAGGCGCGCACGCTCCGATGTGTCATCCAGCGCGCCATTGATCTCGATGATTGCCGATTGCAGGCGGCTGTCCAGCGAATTGAGCTGGATGGAAACGGATTCATCGAGCTGGCGGGTCATGGTGGCCAGCAACAGTTCGGCCTCGGTGGCGCGGCTGGAAATGTCGCCTGCGACACGCCCGCCGATTTCGGCCAGAGCCGCGCTCACCTGATCGCCGCGATTGTGCAACTGATCGAGCAGCGAGGCGCCGCCATCGGTCAGGAGGTTGGCCAGCGACAGGGTACGTTCATCCAGTGCCGAGGCCAGTTCGCCGGTGCGCGACTCGATCAGGCCGGCAATGGTGCGTGAGCGATCTTCAAAGTTGGCGGTGACGGCATCGGTGCGGTCGGTGATCTGCTGGGTGCGGGCCTCGATTGCCGACGCAATGCTGCCGGCATGGGCGTCGAGGGCGTCGCCGAGGATGGCGATGCGCTCTTCGATGCCAGAATTGAGCTGGGCCGCGCGAGCGTCCAGAGTACGCTCCATGGCGGCGGTCTGCTCCTCGAAGCCGAGGGACAGGCGGTCGGAGCGCTGGTCGAGTACGCCGAGGAAGTCGGTGGTGCGGTTTTCGACGAGATTGACGAAGCTGTCGGCGCGCTCGTTGAAGCCGTTGTTGAGCGTGTTGCCGGCTGTTTCCAGCGCTCGGGTCAGATTGCCGCCGCTTTCCACGATAGTGCCGGAAATGCGCTGGCTGATCATGTCGAGGTCGAAGACCAGGCCGGTATGGCTTTCTGTAATGGCTTCGCGGACGCGCTCGGTATTGGTCAGCACGCTTTCGCGCTGGCTGGCCAGCTCGGCGATCAGTGCGCGCATGCGTGATTCATTGTCCGAATAGGTGCGTTCGAGCGCGGTGACCTCGTTATGGATCATCACTTCGAGTTCGCCTGCACGAGACAGCGCGCGTTCGAGGCCATCGCCCAAGGCATTGACCTCGCGGCGGACGGCCTGGCCCACCGAAGCGACCTTATCGGCGGCGGTTACTTCTGGCTCGGCAAGGCGAATGGCGGCCTGGGTGATCGAAGAGGCTGCATTGCGCAGATCGGCAGCCCGGCGGAACAAGGTAGCCACGCCAAAGAAGCCGAGGACCGGCAGGACCATGATGGCCAGCACGGCCACAAATTCGATGGAGCTGACAAAGGTGCCCAAATCAGCCATCTGCGGCCCGAGACGCAGCCAGGCGACCACGCCAGTGGCGGTCACCCAGACGATGGACAGCAGCAGGGCCAGCCAGGTTGGGGCCGAGGACGAGCGTGCCTGCAGGCCATAGAGCAGCTTGGAGGTCGAAATGCGGTCGTCATTCGCGACGGCGCCGGCCTGCTGGGCAATCTTGTCGGCGGCGCGCAGGCGTTCGGACCGAGTGGCTTCGGCAGGCCTGCGCTCGGAAGCGGGGGGTGTGGAACTGTCCAGACTGAACACGGAGTCCTTGAGAGCGTCCTCAACGGCCGAAAAGGCCAGGGCGGCGGGATCGTTCTGTGGGGTCGGGTTCTTCGCCATACTCTTTACAACTCTCGCGTCGGCATATCAGCGACAAGGCGGATTTCGGGAGTTGTCATGACTCAATAGCCCTTTAGGGGCCCAAAGCCATTTTGGAACAATTCGATGCAAATGCCCCGCATCATCCCCCCAACCCTCGCCGCCGCGCGCTGGTTCAAAGCCCATTCATACATTCAATTTTATGCAAACCGAACGTTTTCTTACCCAAAGGTTAATTTTTGGGTGGGAAACGTTAAGGAATTGACGGGCAAACAAAGGCGAAGATGTGGCTTAATCACCTGTTCATCCGGCAATCCTAGTGTAGATCGCGGCGGAATTGGTCTTCCTGAGGAAGACGCGCGTATCCGCCGCGTTCAGGAGGGTGCCAGCATGGCGCAGCGTGCTTTTGTCGAAGCGGCGGATATATCGGCACCCAGCAAGGTCGTCAGGCCAGTGGATCTGGTGCATCTGGCCAAACAATGCCTTGGCGACGAAAATCTTGAACTGGAAATCCTGCGCCTGTTCGACACGACGCTTTCAACCTATTTCGGTCGCCTGAAACTGGCGAGCAGCTTCGATGACCTGGCGATAAACCTGCATGCCATCAAGGGTGCTGCCGCCGGTGTTGGCGCCTGGGGTGTTGCCGATCAGGCAAAAGCGCTTGAAGCGCAATTGCGCCACGGCGAGCCAATCACATCCGAGCGTATCGCGGATATGGGCATGGTGGTTGAGGACGTCCGCGGCTTCATCGCCCGCCTGCTTGCCGACAGGGCCGTTTAAGCCCCGCGGCTGCGCTGCTGCGGCGTTGAATTGCGGACGTTGCAACACGTCCGCAGCCCTTGCCGCTTCTGATTGGCCCGAAGGCGCGAGACCTAGAAGCTTGCGGCGATGATGCCCTTGATGCCGTGTGACAGGTCGTCCGATGACAGGCGCCCGGAATACACTACGTCAACATTGAACTGCTCGCTCAGGTCCAGATTTATGCCGGCCTCATACACCAGCGCATTGCTCGCGGTGTTGGCTCCAGTGACGGTGAACGGTGTGCTGCCGGCCAAAGTGTACTGGGACGTCGGCGCCTGACCGGACTGGTGCTGCCAGCCGAGCATGCCATTCAACGTTACCAGCTTATCCTGCACTGCGATCGAAGCGCTCGAACGCAATCCGACCACGGTGGTCACGGATTCATTGCTGGTTGCTGCGCTGGTTAATGCGGCGGCGCCGCCGGCCTCTGCATAGGCATCGGTCTGTGTTAGTGTGTAGCTGGCCGAGCCAAAAGGCTCGATCCGGGTGCTGCCCAGATCAAACGAATATCCCAGTTCGCCATAGAGCAGGGAGGTGCGGGCGGCGTAGTCTGCGGTCAGCGTATCGGTGAAACCGCCAATGGTGACATTACGGGTCGAGGCAATGCTGTGCCATGTCTGGAGCGCATTGAATTGCAGGCGCACCGCGTCAAGTTCCGCTCCGGCATAGATGCCCGCATGCAGGTTCTGAACATTACCCTTCGCCGACCGCCCCAGCGCGTTGAAGCTGGTGCCGGTATAACCGGCGACTGCGCCGATGCGCCAATCGTCCAGCAGGATGTCACCGCCGCCCAGAACGCCGCCGGTTCCTGCGTCCATGCCGCCAGCGGCTGCCGTGGGGCGGATATGGGTATATTCGCCAAGACCTTGCAGCCAGAAGGTTGTCTGCATGCTGTCTTCGTCGTTCCCATCATAGCCACCCGGCCAGTACGACGACACCGAGCTGCCGCCCGAGCCGAGTGCCGAGAATGACTGTCGGACGCGGTTCATCACCACGCCCTGAACCTGGCCTGCGACCTGCGAACCGACGGTGCTCACCGTGCTGCTTGCATCCCCGGACAATTCGTCCAGCGCCTTTTGCGCTTCAGGAGCGCTGAGGGACGTCATGGCCACGACCAGCGGATTGCTCAGCGGCAGATTGGTCATCACCTGGCCGACGCCCTGCTGATTGGCATTACTGGCGACCTCGTCGAACTTGACGTCGTTGCGTTGCAACTCCACCCAGATTTCGTTGGCCTTTGAATAATCCAGCCGCGCATCGACAAAGGCGCTGGTAGAGGAGATGCCCGCGAAGGTGTCGGTCAGCAACGAGCCGCTCAATACCCTGTGCGACTCCGTGGCGTGTTGCATGCCGACCGGCCGCACGATGACACCAGTATCGGTGATCGAGACCGTGCCGGTGACCGCGATCTCTCCGCTATGGCCGTTATCGACTTCAACGATATATTGCGATCCAGCGCTGAAGGTGAGGTTTCCGGTCACGTTCAGCTTGCCGCCAGTATCGATAGTGCCACCGCTATTGACGGTCGTGGTCCCGACCGTGCCGGTTCCGCCAAATGTGCCTGTATTGTTGACGGTAACAGTGCCGCCGAGCGCCTGGAGCAGGTTGAGCCTGCCGCCATCCACGATTGTGCTGCCGGTAAATCCGGCGCCGTTGCCCGCAAGGTTCGTCGTGCCGGCCAGATGCCGTATAGTGTTGGTGGCTCCGCCGGAAAGATTGGACGCAAAATTATAATTTGTTCCGGTGTGATTGAATACCAGAGTATTCGCTCCGGTCCCGAAGCTAATCGATGCGGCCTCGATTGTTCCGGCAGCGGCCGCAGCTGAGCCTGCCACTGCGCCAATATTCAGCGTGCCCTTGCCAGCCACATTGCTGCTGTTGCCGATATTGACTTCACCGCGCAGTGCGGCGTTGTTCGCCAGAGTCAGGCTGGCCTCTCCAAGATGGCCAATGCGGGTCAGAGTGGCCTCGATCGCGCTGCCGGAGCCTGACAATGTCGCAGTGCCGACACCGTTCGCGCCCGCGCCCAGCATGAGATATGTCGCCTTGAACAAGCCGCCGTTGCTGACATCGATGGTTGCTGTCGATTGCTGGCCGGCATTGACCCAGCCGGCGTTGAACTGGCTACCGCTCCCGGTGACGCTGATGGTGGCGCTCGAGCCGCTGCTGGTCGCCATGTTGACATTGCCCGCGCCGCTCAGGAACGACACGACACCGCCATTTTCGACAACAATGTTGCCCGTGCCGCTCTGTCCAACATTCAAGGTGCCGCCAGCGCGTTCCCACCGAGAGCTTGGACCGGAGATTGTTACGGTGCCTGCCGACTGCGCATTGACGCCCAGGGCAGCGCTGTCTGTGACTAGCTTGCCACCGTCGTTGACCGTGATTATGCCCTCGCCGCCGTTTCCGATCGCTGTGGCATTGCTGGTGACCGTCACCTGTGAGCCCGGCCCGGAAACCGTCAACTCGCCCTTGCCAAACTCGGCGTTGTCTCGATGCGTGCCCAGGGTCAATGCGCCGGCGACGATCTTGCTGGTGCCGCTGACGTTGACGACCCCATCGCCATAGCTGCCGATGGTCAAGTTATCTGTGTTCCATGTCGAGGCGCCAAGAACGTCGACAACACCACTTTGAGTGAAGCGATTGGCTATTGGCATGCTGTTGTGGCCTTCGCCGACAACTACGGATCCCGAGTTTAACTCGGCACCATTGGTTATGGTGAGTGCCAGTCCGCCCTGCTCGTGGGAGTAGCCGAGCAAGGCATTGCCTATGGTCAGTGCACCCCCGTCTATTCTCGGCATGTTTGCGAATGGCGCAAGTGGAACCAGAGTGCCATTGGATCCCTGGGCAAAGAATGGCGCTGCAGGCGGCGTGCCTCCAGACCAGTTATTGCCGTCGCGCCAGTCGGAGCTGACGTCGCCGATCCACACCTGATGCTGAGCGGATGCGTTCGCGATAGTAGCGAGCGTCACAACCGCAAATGACACCGACAGAAACAGCGAGCGTGTGCTCGGACGAAACGCAACCATGGATATGATCCCCCCAGACAGTAACTCGTTATGCTGGGCTGCTGGTCTTTCGGTCAACCCGATGGCAATAATTTATTAAGACTTGTCAACATTTTGCTTCCGCACATTTGAGCTCTGCGACGATTTTTGAGAGACCGGCGGCCCTTGATTGCGGGGGCAATTTGACCCTCTTGATGCCATCCCCTATATAGCGCCCAATCTTGCCGCGTCCGCGTCGTGGCCTAACAGTCCAGCAGTCCCATGTCCCTTGTATCCGCCGCCGAGGCCGCGCCCCGGCCCAGTACCGAACCGTTCCGTCTGCGCCGTACGTTTGCGATCATTTCGCACCCTGACGCGGGCAAGACCACCCTGACCGAGCGTCTGCTGGCGGCGGCCGGGGCGATCCAGTCGGCTGGCGCGGTGCGCGGCAAGGCCGGGCAGCGTTCAACGCGATCGGACTGGATGGAAATGGAGCAGCAGCGCGGCATTTCCATTACGTCGTCGGTGATGACATTCGACTATGACGGGCTGACGCTCAACCTGCTCGATACGCCTGGCCACTCCGACTTTTCCGAGGATACTTATCGAACCCTGACGGCGGTGGACGCGGCCATCATGGTGATCGACGCGGCAAAGGGTATCGAGGCGCAGACGCTCAAGCTGTTCGAGGTCTGCCGGTTGCGGGACATTCCGATCATCACCTTCATCAACAAGGTGGACCGCGAAGGCCAGTCGCCGCTCGACCTGATCGATGAAATCCAGTCCAAGCTGGCGCTCGATTTGACGCCTGTGCTGTGGCCAATCGGGCAAGGTGTCGATTTCGGCGGTTATATCGACCTCATCGAAAAGCGCGTGCTCAATCCGCAGGGCAAGATCATCGCCGAATACGAGGCGCTGGAAGACCTGCTGGAGGTGGACGCACTGGTCGATAATCCCGTCTTCATGACGGCGCTGGAGACCCTGGAAATGGCGCAGGCCATGCTGCCGGGTTTCGACCTCAAGACCTTCCATGAGGGGCACCTCAGCCCGGTCCTGTTCGGCTCGGCGCTCAAGGGTGTGTCAGTGGCTGAACTTTTGCGCACGCTGGGTGATTGGGGACCCGAGCCACGGCCGCAGCCTGCCTTGCCGGCACCGATTGCACCTTCGGAAAAGAAGGTGACGGGGTTCGTCTTCAAGGTGCAGGCGAATATGGATGCCAATCACCGCGACCGTATCGCCTTCGTGCGCCTGTGCTCGGGGACGTTCCAGCGCGGCATGCGGCTGAAAAATGTCCGGTCGGGCAAGGACATGGCCGTATCGAACCCGATGTTCTTCTTCGGCAATAATCGCGAACTGGCCGAGGAGGCCGTCGCAGGCGACATTGTGGGGATTCCCAACCATGGCACGTTGTCGGTGGGCGATACGCTGACCGAAGGCGCCAATATCAATGTGACGGGCATTCCGAACTTCGCGCCGGAAATCATCCGCCGGGTGCGACTAACCGACCATATGAAATCCAAGCAGATGGCCAAGGCGCTGACAGACCTCGCTGAAGAGGGTGTGACGCAGGTGTTCCGCCGCATGGTCGGCGCCGACTGGATCGTGGGCGTCGTGGGGCAGCTTCAGCTCGAAGTCCTCTCGGCGCGCGTCGCCAAGGAATATGGCGTGCCGATCAGCTTTGAAAGCATCGGCTTTGAAGTGGCGCGCTGGGTGGAAAGCGACGATGCGGATGAATTGAAGCGCTTCATCGCCGCCCAGAAGATGAATATGGCCGAAGACCGCAATGAAGCCCCGGTGTTTCTTGCGCAGAATGCGTGGTGGGCGGATCGGGCAAAGCAGGACTGGCCCAAAATCCGTTTCCTCACCACGAAGGAACGGCATTGAGCACGCCTGACCGCGTGCGCGAGTTTGTCGCGGCGGTGCAGGCTGCCTTTGACGATGGCAGCCTGACCCGGCTCAAGCTGGGTGGCTATCACGGGCCGGAAGCCGATCTCAAATCGGCCGAGGCGCGCAAGGTGTCGATCAAGTCCGGGGAGCGGCTGAGCTTTGTATTCCGCTACAAAACGCGGGACATCACCAAGAACCTGAGCGTGGATGAGGCGTCGCTGCTGCTGGTTGGCGGGCTGACCGAGGACTGGCGCAGCGCGCGGCTCGAAACCACCGGTTTCGACCTGCAATTCGAGCGGCAGGGCGACAAGCTGCGGCTGAAGCGCAGCGAAGTGGCGGGGCGCGACGCTGTTGTGGTGAGCCATGACCGGGTCAAGAACAGGCCGCTTACTGAAACGAACACGCCCTGGCTGCATGCGTTGGGTATCACCGGCAAGGACGGTGCCGTTCGTAGCGATGCGCAGGACAAGTTTCGCCAGATCAACAAGATGGTGGAGATCTTTGCGCCTCTGATTCAAGGGCTTAAGGCAGAGATTCCGCGCATTCTCGATATGGGCGCGGGTAAGGGCTATCTGGATTTCGCGCTCTACGACTATCTTTCAGCCAAGGGTGCGACGGCCGAAATTATCGGCGTGGAAATGCGCCCGCAATTGGTGAGCGATGGCAATGCGCACGCCATTGCATCAGGGTTTTCCGGCTTGCGTTTCGAGGCTGGCTCCATACTCGCTTATGACGCCAGCGGTGCGGATGCGGTCATTGCGCTGCATGCTTGCGACACGGCAACGGATGATGCGATCTATCAGGGTATCAAGGCGGGTGCGGAGCTGATTGCCGTTGCGCCGTGCTGCCACAAGCAGATCCGCCGGCAGATGGAGGCCGGTGCGCCGGACCAGAACCTCGATTTCCTCTTGCGCCATGGCACGTTCATGGAAAAGCAGGCGGAGATGGTGACGGATGGGCTGCGGGCGCTGATCCTTGAGGCCAACGGCTATCGCACCAAGGTCTTCGAGTTCGTGTCCGATGCGCATACGCCCAAGAATAACCTGATCGTCGCGCAGAAGGGCGGCGCTGGGTCGCGGCAGGCGGCGCTTGACCGGATCGGTGCGGTCAAGACACTGTTCGGCATCGAAAAGCATTATCTCGAAGGTCTGCTGGAACGCTGACCGCAAAGACCATAGGCCCCCAATGACCAAGATCACTTATGTCACCGCCCAGGGTGAGCGCATCGAAACCGAAGGCGAGAACGGCTCGACGGTTATGGAAACCGCCATCATGAATGCCGTACCGGGCATCGTGGCCGAATGTGGCGGCGCCTGCACTTGCGCGACCTGCCATGTCTATGTGGAGGATGCCTGGCGCGAGGCTGTCGGCGGTCCGTCGTCGATGGAAGAGGACATGCTCGATTTCGCCTTCGATGTGAAGGATTCGAGCCGTTTGAGCTGCCAGATCAAGGTGCGGGATGCTCTGGACGGGCTGGTGGTGCATGTGCCCACCCGGCAAGGCTGAGCAAAATTTTCTTCGCGCTGCCCGGTTGAAGATTCATTTGGCGGCGCGTTGGCCAAGCTGCGTGGCTCATTCCAATCCGGGCACGCGCCGGGAAATATAAAAGCTATTGAATTTCAAGGCCTTGTTGCGCAGCCCGCGTTTGGCCTATTTTGCCCCATCTCTGGCACAGGATCATTATGGGCTCCCTCAACACATTTCCGTTGAGTTTCAAGGTCAAGGGCAAGCGTATCATCATCGTCGGCGGCGGCGATGAAGCCCTCAACAAGGTCCGGCTGGTTTCTAAGACTACTGCTTCGATAGAGATTTACTCCCGACGCATAGAGGCAGACTTTTCGGGGGTCCTGGCTACCCTTCATGAACGTGTTCTGAACAAGGACGACATTGCCGGCGCCGCGCTGGTCTTCGTGGCAGAGGAGAGCGAGGATGCGGATCTGGCCAAGACCGAGGCAAGGCGGCTCAACATTCCGCTGAATGTCGTCGATGTTCCGGCCGAATGCGATTTCTATACCCCATCCATTGTCGATCGCGCGCCGCTGACCGTGGCCATTTCCACCGAAGGCGATGCGCCGGTTCTGGCGCGGCTGGTGCGGGCCCAGATCGAAGCACTGCTGGCGCCGGGCATCGGCAAGATTGCCAGGCTGGCCGGTGGGCTGCGTCACCGCGTTGAAAGCCTGATTCACGATGGTCCGGCGCGCCGGCGTTATTACGAAGCGCTGGTGACATCCCCCGCTGTGGAGCGCGCCGCCGCATTGAGCCCGATTGCCGGGATTGCCGAAGCCGAGACCTTGCTCAGTGCCCATGTGGCCGAAACGGCGGGGCAGGGCGTGGTCTGGCTGATCGGGGCAGGCCCGGGGGCGGAGGACCTGCTCACTCTGCGCGCCCAGCGGCTGCTGCAACAGGCCGATGTGATCGTGCATGATCAGTTGGTGCCTGCTGCCGTGGTGCAGATGGGCCGCCGCGATGCCGAGCAGATCTGCGTCGGCAAGGCGCGGGGGCATCATTCGTTTTCACAGGCACAGATCAATACGCTGATTGTGCGGCTGGCCGGCGAAGGCAAGAAGGTGGCGCGGCTCAAGTCGGGCGATCCGATGGTGTTCGGACGCGCCGGCGAGGAAATCGAGGCGCTGCGCAAGGCCGGTCTGCCTTACCAGATCGTGCCCGGGGTGGGTGCGGCTCTGGCTGCCGCTGCCGATACGGCGACGCCGGTGACGCTTCGCAAGGTATCGAGCGGCTTCGTGATGGCGACGGCGCATGGCGCGGACGATAGCGATCTGGCCCATTGGGCGGCGCTGGCGCAGTCGGGTCTGACGCTGGCGCTCTATATGGGCAAGGCGATTGCCGCCGAAACGGCGACGCGGCTCGTTGCGCAAGGCGCGCCGGGTGACCTGCCCATCGGCATCGTGGTCAATGCCGGTCGCTCCGACAGCACATCCTATGCGGCGACGCTGGGGGCTCTGGCATCTGGCGCCGTGGATTTCGTCGATGGCCCGGCCGTCATTCTGGTCGGCCGCGCGGTGGCGCATGGCGACTGGCACAATGCCGCTGCGGCGGCTGCAAGCAATTTCAAGGTAGCGTGACTATGGAAATTCTCACCGGCAATGAGCTGACCTCCGGCGCGACCGTCTATCTGGACGGCGCGGGACACTGGGTCGAGGATTTGCAGGCAGCGCGGCTGTTCTCAAGGGAAGAGGCTGCAGAGCGCGATGCAGCGCTGGCGGCGACGAAGGCCACCGGAAGGGTTATCAGCCTCGAAATCGAAGAAGTGTCGCAGGAAGACGGGCAAATCGTGCCCAAGCGCCTGCGCGAACGCATCAGGGCGGCGGGCCCCACCGCTCCCCTAACTCTCAATGGGCAGGCGTATGATCGCCAGCACTTAGGTGACGACGGGCATGTATCGATATGACGAATTCGACGCCGCTTTCGTAGCGGGTCGCACAGCACAGTTTGCGGATCAGGTGAAACGCCGCCTTTCCGGTGAGCTTTCCGAGGACCAGTTTCGGCCGCTGCGGCTGATGAACGGGCTCTATCTGCAATTGCATGCCTATATGCTGCGGATCGCCGTGCCTTATGGCACGCTGTCCTCAAAGCAGATGCGCAAGCTGGCCCATATCGCGCGGACCTATGACCGCGGCTATGGCCATTTCACCACGCGGCAGAACATTCAGTTCAACTGGCCCAAGCTCAAGGACATTCCGGTGATCCTCGAAGAGCTGGCGAGCGTGGAAATGCACGCCATCCAGACGTCGGGCAATTGCATCCGCAATGTCACGACGGACCAGTTTGCGGGCGCTGCCGCCGACGAGATCATCGATCCGCGGCCCATCGCCGAAATCCTGCGGCAATGGTCGAGCCTGCATCCTGAATTTTCCTATCTGCCGCGCAAGTTCAAGATCGCCATTACCGGCTCGCCCAATGACCGCGCAGCTATCCGCTTCCACGATATCGGATTGCAGGCGGCGGTGAATGGCGCGGGTGAAATCGGCTGGGAAGTGTGGGTGGGCGGTGGCCTCGGTCGCACGCCGATGATCGCCAAGCTGATCAACAGCTTCGTGCCCAACGAGCATTTGCTGGCTTATCTCGAAAGCATCATGCGCGTTTACAACCGCTATGGCCGTCGCGACAACAAGTACAAGGCGCGCATCAAAATCCTCGTCCATGAAGAGGGGCTTGAGAGCATCAAGGGGCAGGTGGAAGCCGAGTTTGCCGAAGTGCGCGGCGGGGTGCTGACACTGCCCCAGGAAGAGCTGGACCGGATCACGGCCTATTTTGCGCCGCCGGATTTTGCTGACCGCTCCGGCGAGACGGTTGATGTGGCCTATCAGTCAATCATCGACCCCGCCTATGGCCGCTGGCTCGACAATAATCTGCATCCGCACAAGCAGGCGGGATACGCCTCGGTGACGATCTCGCTGAAGCCCATCGGTGGTGCGCCGGGCGATGCGACCGATGCGCAGATCGACGTGGTGGCAGATCTCGCCGAGCGCTATTCTTATGACGAATTGCGCGTGACGCATGAGCAGAACCTGGTTCTGCCACATGTGGCCGTTTCCGATCTGCGCGCTGTCTATGATGTGCTGGTGGCCAATGGGCTGGCCGAGGGCAATAACAACCAGATCACCGACATGATCTGTTGCCCCGGCCTCGACTTCTGCGCGCTGGCCAATGCGCGGTCGATCCCCATTGCGCAGGAAATCTCGCACAAATTCGCCGCGCCCGAGCGGCAGAAGGAAATCGGCGATCTCAAGATCAAGATTTCCGGCTGCATCAATGCCTGCGGGCATCACCATGTGGGCCATATCGGCATTCTGGGCGTCGAGAAGAAGGGTGGCGAGCTCTATCAGATCACGCTGGGCGGCGACGCCACTGAGGGCGCCTCGGTGGGCAAGATCATCGGGCCGGGCTTCGAGGCCGATGCCGTGCCGGGGGCGATCGAGAAGCTGGTCGATTTCTATATCGCCCAGCGCCAGGGCGCGGATGAGAGCTTCCTTGCGGCCTATCGGCGGCTGGGCGAGGCGCCATTCAAGGAGGCGTTGTATGGGCAGGGTTGATCTCTGTTCTTCCCCTCTCCCCCTGCGGGAGAGGGTGGATCGCGCGCAGCGCGAGACGGGTGAGGGGTTTCTCGCCGCATCCTCTGCGCTTGGTGGAAAATCGCAGACCCCTCATCCGCCCCTTCGGGGCACCTTCTCCCGCGAGGGGAGAAGGGAAGACGGAGTGCACCAAAATGGCCATGCCTAAACTCGCTTCGGTGCCTGTAGCCAATGACAAGCTGAGGGCGCTGGGCATTCTCGCGCTCAATGGCATGTTCGATGAGATGGATGCTCTCGGCGTGCTGCGCTATGCTGTCAGCGATGTGTTGGCCGGGGATCTGGCCATCGTGTCGTCGTTCGGCGCGGATTCGGCGGTGCTGCTGCATATGGTGGCGCAGGTGGACCCGTCCATGCCGGTCTATTTCCTCGAAACCGGCAAGCATTTCCCCGAGACGCTCGCCTATGTCGAGACGCTGAAAAAGCAGTTTGGCCTGCTCAATATCCACGCCATTCATCCCGATCCGAAAGACATCCTGCGGTTCGATCCGAACGGCGATCTGTGGGAAAATGACCCGGATTCCTGCTGCCATATCCGCAAGACGGAACCGCTTGAGCCAATCACCGAGCAATATGGCGGCTGGGTTACGGGCCGGAAGCGGTATCAGACCAAAGAACGTGGCGTGCTGCCGCATTTTGAGTTGACCAGCGATGATCGCATCAAGGTCAATCCGCTGGCCTATTTCACCGATGCCGATGTCGTGGAATACCGCCAGAAGCATAGCTTGCCCGAGCATCCGCTCTATGCCAAAGGCTACAAGTCCATTGGCTGCGCGCCCTGCACCTCGATTGTTGCCGAGGGTGAAGACCCGCGCGCCGGACGGTGGCGCGGCCTTAACAAGAAGGAATGCGGCATCCATTATGACTTCAGTGGAGCGATCGCCAATCCGATGAAAGCTGCAAACCGCCATACGCTCTGGAAAGACGGTGCGTTCATCGCCGATCCGTTCAAGGACTGGGAAGACGGCGCCAATCCGTCCGAAGCGCGCTATGTGCATGTGCCGCTGCCGGTCTTCCTCGCCAATCGCGCCGAATTCCTGGCTAATCCGCACCCGCTTGGGTTGCTGGTGTCGCCGGGCGAAAAGGTCGAAGACGTGGCTGATGATCTCAGCCGCTTCGCCTCCGTAGCCGTCAGGTTCCCGGCATTCTCCGACGGGCGCGGCTATTCGACGGCCCGCCTTTTGGTAGAGCGTTTCAAATATGCCGGGGAAATCAGGGCTGTAGGCGATGTTCTGCAGGATCAGATTCCGCTGATGCGCCGTTGTGGCATCAATGCGCTGGTGGTGACGCACGAGCCGACCCGGGAGGCGCTGATCGAAAATCGCCTGCCGGAAGTCGCTGTTTTCTATCAGCCGGTGGGTGTCACCGAGATACCTTTGGGCACTCGCCCCTTCCTTCGCCGCGTTTCCTAAGGTAAGTGGATCGCGTTTATCATATTACCATCGGGTTGTTGCCGCGAAAGCGGGCGGCCCGGTTTTCCTAAACAGAGATTCCTGCTTTGACGGGAATGACACCGGGGCAGTCAGGGCGCCTTGGGCAGCTTGGACATGAAGAGAATGAGCACTGAGATCACCACCGACGTTGTCGTTATCGGCGCGGGCCCTTGCGGGCTGTTCGCGGCCTTTGAACTCGGGCTGCTCGATATCAAATGTCACTTCATCGACATTCTGGACCGCGCCGGCGGGCAGTGCGCAGAGCTGTATCCTGAAAAGCCGATCTATGACATTCCAGGCTTTCCGGTGGTCACAGGGCAGCAGCTGACCGATAATCTGATGGCGCAGATTGCGCCGTTTTCGCCCGAATTTCACTTCTCGCGCATGGTCAATTCCATCGAGAAGCTGGAGGACGGCTCGTTTAAGCTGCAGACCGATGCCGACGAGACATTTTTCACCAAGGTCGTGGTGATCGCGGCAGGCGGTGGCTCGTTCCAGCCAAAGCGCCCGCCCGTGGCCGATATCGAACAGTATGAAAACAAGTCGGTATTCTATGCCGTCCGCAAGATGGAAGACTTCCGCGACCAGGACGTGGTGATTGTCGGCGGCGGTGACTCGGCGCTGGACTGGACGCTGAATCTGGCGCCGATTGTGCGCACCCTGACGCTTGTGCATCGCCGCGACGCCTTCAAGGCCGCGCCGGCTTCGGTCAACAAGATGAAGGAACTTGTGGCCGAGGGTAAGGTCAATTTCCAGCTCGGCCAGATCGCCAAGCTCGACGGCGAAAACGGGCAGATCAACCATGTGCATCTTGCGACCGAGGCCGGCGATCTCTCCATTCCCGCAACGCGCCTGCTGCCCTTCTTTGGTCTCACCATGAAGCTCGGCCCGGTGGCTGATTGGGGGCTGGAGCTCAACGACAATACGATCGTCGTCGATACAGAAAAGTTCGAGACCTCGGTGCCGGGTATCTTCGCCATCGGCGATATCAATTATTACCCGGGCAAGCTCAAGCTGATCCTGTCCGGCTTCCATGAAGCGGCGCTGATGGCGCAGGCGGCCAAGGCCATCGTCTCGCCCGGCGAGCGGGTGGTGTTCCAGTACACGACGTCCAGCACCAAGCTGCAGAAAAAGCTCGGCGTGGCCTGACGCGCACATTATCCCGTCCGTCGTCATTGCCGGGCTTGTCCCGACAATCCATCTCGCCTCCGCATGGACCACCGGGACAAGCCCGGTGGTGACGATAGACGAAAGTTCTGGCGCGCGAGACTTGCCGCCCCATCGCAAGAACGCTATCCCCATCGCGCTGTTGAGGAGCGCTTTCCATGAAGATCATCGTTACCGACCAGGCTGGCGACGTGCACGAGCTCGAAGGGCTCGAGGGCTGGCGCGTGATGGAGGTGATCCGCGACTGGGGTCTCAACATCAAGGCCGAATGCGGGGGCGCGCTGAGCTGCGCAACCTGCCATTGCTATGTGGATGCGGATTGGCTTGATGCCGTTGGTGCGCCGAGCGACGAGGAGGAGGACATGCTCGACAGCGTGGGCGATGTGAAGTCCAACTCGCGGTTGAGCTGCCAGATCCTCTGTTCCGATGCCCTTGACGGGCTCAAGCTGACGCTGGCACCGAGCGCGGCCAAGGACTGATCACAAGTCATCGTCATTGGCGATGCATTAAGGCCTGTTGCTGCAGGATGAGGAAATTTCCTTATTCTATAGTAACATAGGTTATCAAATGGGCACAGGTTGCCAGGGCTGCCGCGACGGCGACGAATTTCCGTTGCCCTTCACAATGGCCTTTCATCCCATCGTCGACATGGGTGCCCAGCGCATCTGGGGCTACGAGGCTCTTGTGCGCGGGGTGGACGGCCAGGGGGCAGCTTCGGTCCTCTCCGCCGTCACTGATGCCAACCGCTACGTTTTCGACCAGGCCTGCCGGGTCAAGGCCATCGAGCTGGCGGGACAATTCCTGCCCGAAGCCTCGGATGCGCGGCTCTCGATCAACTTCATGCCCAATGCCGTCTATGAACCGCGCGCCTGCATTCGCGCCACGCTTGCGGCTGCTGCCCGCACCCGCTTCAATCCCACGCGGCTGATGTTCGAATTCACCGAGAACGAGCACATGGCCGATGCGGCCCATGTCGCCAATATCGTGGCCGAGTACAAGCGTATGGGCTTCATGACGGCGCTGGATGATTTCGGTGCCGGCTATGCTGGCCTTGGGCTGCTGGCCAAGTTCCAGCCCGATCTCATCAAGATCGACATGGACCTGCTGCGCGGTGTGGACACTTCGCCCGCCCGCCAGGTTATCGTTGCCGGGATCGTCAGCATTGCGCGCCAGCTCGATATCGAGGTGCTGGCCGAGGGCGTGGAAACGGAAGCCGAACTGTTGACGCTGCGCGGTGCCGGGATCAACCTCTTTCAGGGCTATTACTTCGCCAAGCCGCAGATCGAGGCCTTCGCCTCGTCCGAACAGCTGGCGCTAGCCGCCTGAGCCCTTGCCGGCATCCTGTGTGACCTTGATCAGTTCTGGAATAAAATCCCGCACACTGGGCTGGGTCAGCGTTTCAAAGGTGAGGGGGCGAACGACGCGCATGGCGGCGATGCCGACGCGTACGGTCATGAGGCCGTTGACGACGCCTTCGCCCAGCCGGGCTGAGAGCTTGGCCGCCAGGCCCTGACCGACGAGCTGTTCCACCACACCATCCGTGAGCACAAGGCCGCCGGTGACGGCGAGATGGGCGAGGACAGCGCCGGACAACCGGATGAAGCCGAAAAAGCCTGGTCTTGCGCCATAAAGCGCGGCGATGGCGCCGGCCAGCCGGATGCTTTCATAGATGACGAAGGCGATGTCTATGAGGGCGCGGGGCGAAACGGCGGTGACCAGAGCCACGCGGCGGGCAGAGGCGGCGGTGAGGGCCTTGGCGCGGGCGTCGAGCGGGGCCATGAGGCTGCGCTCGGCAAGGCGGATGACTTCATGGCCATCGAAGAGGCTGGGCAGGTGGCCGTTCACCTTCTCCCGGGCCGCAGCGAGATCGGCGCGGGCGGCATAGACGCCATTGAGGTGGTCAACGACCATCCCGGCACGTTTGCGATCATTGTCTGCCAAAGCGCGGGCGGCGTCGGCCTTGAGCGCGTCCAGCACACGGAGGCGGCGCAGGGCCAGAAATTCGCGCGTGACCAGGGCCAGGATAGCGATGATGAACGCCCCGAGGACACCCACGCCGATATAGCCGAGATATTCATTGCTGGCGAAAAGGTCACGGATGAGCCGGTCGGCGGCAAGGCCAAGACCGGCCGAAACGAGAATGCCGCCGCTGGTCCAGGCCAGCTTGCCAATCCAGCCCATGCGGCGGGGTGGGGGTGCCACCAGTTCTGCATCGGGCTCGGGGTCGAAATTAACCTCGGCGACTTCCGCCCGATCGGCGGTGAAGGCGCGCGGCGCGCGGCTGACCTCCACATTGTCCCCGGAACGGGTGATCGTGTGCGCGACGGGCCGCTTCATGCCATCCAGTCTCCGATGAGATAGTCGAGCGCCCGGTCGAGGCGAATATGAGGCAGCACCGGTTCGCCCGCGGTATTGCGCTCCAGCTTCTGCGGCGGGGTGAAGCGGAGGAAATTCAGCGCAACCGGCGTTCCATCCTCGAACAGCGAATCCGGCCGCTCCGGCAAGTCACCGGGAAATAGCGCGATTTCGGTTTTGCCATCGTAGGTCGAGCCATCGAGAACCTCACCCTTGAGCGGGGTGCCAATCAGGGCCGGCAGGGTTTCCCCATTCTCACGGACACTGCCTTCGCTGGTGGCGCGAATGCCGGCCATGGCGATGGACCGGGTCTCGGCTCCAGCGAAGCGGGCGCGTTTGCCGGCATTGGCCACAAGGCGATTGAGGATCGCTTCCAGCCGGTCGTGGCTGGTGTGATGGACATGGTCTGCCTTGGTGGCGGCAAAGAGAATACGGTCGATGCGGCGGGAGAAGGGGCGGAGCAGCGGATTGGCCTCGCCCTGCCGGAAGCAGGCCAGGACGGCACTGAGTGCCACTTCGAGATCGCTGACCGCCGCAGGTCCGGCATTGAGGGCCCGCAACGTGTCCACCAGCACGACCTGCCGGTCGAGGCGGGCAAAGTGATCGCGGAAGAAAGGACGAATGACCTGCGCCTTATAGGCCTCGTAGCGGTTTTCCAGCATGGCATAGAGGCTGTTGCCGCGCGTGGCGCCGGAAGGGCGCGGCAGCGGCGCGAAGGTGAGGGCGGGTGAACCTTCGAGGTCGCCGGGCAACAGAAAGCGTCCCGGTGGCAGCGTGGACAGCGCGCCATGCTCGCGCGAACGGCGCAGATAGGTGGTGAAGGCCAGGGCGAGCCGCTCGGCATCCGGATCGTTGGCTTCCTTGGTGATATTGGTGCTGTCGAGCTCCGCCAGAAACTCACGGGCTTCGTCCGCGTGACCGGGCTGGCGGGCCCGCTCCAGCGCCTCGGCGCTCCATTCGGCGAAGGAGAGGCCGAGCAGGGGCAGGTCGAGCAGCCATTCACCGGGATAATCGACAATGTCGAGATTGAGCGTCGCCGGGCCGGTCATGCCGGCCCACCATTTCGCCGACTGGTACTTCAGCACGATGCGGAGTTGGGAGATGCGTCTGGTGCTTTCCGGCCAGGTTGGCGGACTGGCCGTCAGCGCGGCCATGTGCTGCTCATAGGCAAAGCGGGGAATGGTCGCGTCGGGATATTCGGCCAGCTTTGCGCCGATGAAGCGCCCATCGGCCAAAGGCGCGAAGCCGGGCAGGCGGCCTTGCGTCAGCAGGTTATGGACAAGGGCGGTGATGAAGATGGTCTTGCCGGCCCGGCTGAGCCCGGTCACGCCGAGGCGCAGAGTGGGTGTGAACACGCCGGTGGCGCTGTCGGCGAGATTGGACAGGGCGATGCCCAGTTCGTCGGTAATCGTGGTCGGCGGCTGCGGCAAGTTTGGTCCCCGGTTCGTTGTTTCAACGTAGGGAGCGGCGGGCGGTTTGGGAAGGGTTGTGTCTATTTGATAACCGATCGGCGTGCTCTTTCGCCTCCCTCCCCCTTGAAGGGAGGGATTGAGGGTGGGGGTTCTGAACTATCCAGGAACCCGTTCGGACCTGGGAGTTTTCTGAAACCGCAGAACCCCCACCCCGGCCCTCCCCTCAAGGGGGAGGGAGAGCAGGAGCCGAAACTCGGGTGCCTCCAGAAGCGTCCAAAATATGCACTGCCCCTCAGGGGGAGGGGACTGGTTCGAGGCTCTCTGGTGGCAGAGCAAAGTCTTGAATGTCGACGAGATCAACCTGTTTCAGGAGAGCGCCGTTCAGACGCCGATCTCGTCCAGCTTGTATGGCGTCGTCTGGTAGATCTCGTTGATCCAGTTCTGGAACAGGAGATGGGCGTGGCTGCGCCAGCGGTTTTCCGGTTCGAGGCTGGTGTCGCCATTGGGGAAGAGATTGGCCGGTGGCGGCGTGTCCAGACCCGCCGCCAGGTCGCGCTCATATTCATCGGCGAGGGAGCGGTTGTCGTATTCCAGATGATTGAGGAAATAGACCGCCCGCCCGTCCTTGCGCTCCAGCATGCACAGGCCAAGTTCGTCATTATCGATCAGCACGTCGAGATCGTCGCCAATGCTCGCCCTGTCGATGTCATTGTAGCGTGACACCGGGATCATCGGGCTGTCCGACAGGCCGCGCAGCCAGGGCGAGCCCGGCTTGACAATCTTGTGCCGGAACACGCCGAAGGCCTTGCTGTCCATGCGATAGCGGCGCGCATTGTGGAAATGGTGCAAAGCCGCCTGCGCACCCCAGCAGATGAACATGGTGTGGTGCACATTGGTGCGCGTCCATTCCATGATTTCGAGCATTTCGGGCCAGTAGCGGACGTCTTCAAACGGGATATTGGCGATGGGCGCGCCAGTGACGATGAAGCCGTCGAACTTGCGTTCCTTCACCTCTTCCCAGGTCTGGTAGAAGGAGGTGAGGTATTCTTCGGACGTGTGCTTGGACTGGTGCTCGGTGATGCGCACGAGGCTGAGATTGATCTGCAGCGGGGTGGCGCCGATCAGCCGGGTGAACTGGGTCTCGGTGCGCTCCTTGTTGGGCATCAGGTTGAGCAGGCCAAACTCAAGCGGGCGAATATCCTGCCGCGCGGCGCGGCTGGAATCCATGACATAGACGCCCTCTTGCTCAAGCGTTTTGCGAGCGGGCAGGTTATCGGGAATTCGAATAGGCATGACAGCCTCTTAGCTGGGTGCAATGAGATGACGATTCAAGCTCTGGCGCGCCCCCTGAGGAGGCGCGCTAGCGCATTCGCTTCTCGATTGCGGCCGCGACCAGATCGACGAATTCGTCGCCATCGCGGACAATGGCGAGGTCAGATGCTTCCACGACATAGCCGAAATTGTCCGCCAGCGCCTGATAGCGGGGCAGGCGATCATGCAGCAACGCCTCGAAACCCCAGGCGCCGAAACCGGCGGGATCGACATCGTTGTCGTCGTGAATGCCCTGGATCAGTTTGTATTCGGCCCATTTCTCGATGAGAAATTCAGGCCGGTAATACATCGGCTTGGGCGACTTCTTGAACCGCTTGACCAGATCCGCAGCATTTTCCTCGGTGCCGCGAATATAGATCAGCGCCGTGTGATCGGTCAGCGTCCGCACCACGGGGTCGTCGGCATTACTTGGGTCGACGACCTCGATCAGCGAACCGCCGGTATCGGCGATGAAATTGTCATAGCCATAAAGCGTCTTGGCCCGGTCGATGAAATAGGGCAGGTCGCCCAGCGCGGCGATTTCGGCGATGCGGTGCTGTTCCTGCCGGCGCTGATATTCCGGCAGCGGCAGGCCACCGCGATTGGGATCGCCGGGTGTGCCGAGATAGGTCGAGAGCGGGTCGAGATTGTCGAAGGTGATGTTGGACGAGATATAGATCGAGTCTGTGCGCAGGAGCTGGGCCAGAAACGGCACCTTCATGGCCTCGCGCTTGAAATTGTCGACGATGAACTCGCCCATATAGCGGGTGCCGATGCGGTAATCGGCCGAATAGTGGAACCAGTGGTTCTCACGCAGCATATTGGACAGCCGCGTCTTGCCGACACCAGCCATGCCGAACACTGTCACGGCGCGGTGGGGGGCTTTCACGAATTCATCGACGCTGGAAAACAGCATGGCGGTCTGGATGGTCCTTGTCCCGGTCAGCAGCCGATTTACGCGAATGGCCCCGGTTTCACAAGCAGGCGGCAAAATCTGCCTGCCGACCCGGACTCTATTGCCGCCTTGTCGCCGCAATTCGAGGTGGCATGGGCGGAAAATTCAATAAAATCAATAACTAGCCCAGTTGGCACTGCCTTTGCATTGATCTGGACGAAATGCGTCTTGTGGCGCGACCGGGTTTACGGAGTGACAGATGGGTATCTATGGGGCTCTTTCCAGTGCGGTGACCGGCCTGCGGGCACAGGCGCATGCGCTGGAGAATATTTCGGGCAATATCGCCAATTCTCAGACCGTGGGCTACAAGCGCATGGAAACGAGTTTCGTCGATCTCATTCCCGATGCGCCGCTGAAGTCGCAGGTTCCGGGCGCCGTGCTGGCGCAATCGCGCGCCACCAACAATCTTCAGGGCGATATCCAGACCAACTCCAACGAGACCTTCGTGGCGCTCAATTCCGGCGGCTTCTTCGTCGTCGAGCCCAAGGTCGGTCAGTCCGACGGCAATGCCGTCTTTGCCGGATCGAACTTCTTCACCCGCCGCGGCGATTTCGAGATCGACAAGGATGGCCTCTTGGTCAACGGCGCCGGCTACTACCTCAAGGGTCTGCCGATCGATGCGGGCACGGGCAATATTTCTGGCTCGGTGCCGGAAGTCATCAAGCTCTCCAATGCCTTCCTGCCGGCGAATGTCACCCGCACCATCAACTATCAGGCCAATCTGCCGCAATTGCCCAAGACGGCCAGCTACAATGCAACCACGCCGAACAGCGAGCTGCTGCGGCCATGGGCCTACAGCTCGGTCGGTGGCGCGCCCTATTATCCGCACACGACGACGGGCACGGCCGTTCCGCCCAACAATACGATGACCGTCCCGGCGCGCGCGACAGGTGTCAATCTGGTCGGCACGGCGCTGGCCAATACTGTGGTCAACGACGCCGATATGCTGACGGTCACCATTGGCGGCGCGACCTATAATCTGCGTTTCGACACCAATGGCGTTGCCAATCCGGCGGTGAATCTTGGTGCCGTCACGGCGGGTTCGGCAACGAGCACGATGCGCGTCAACATTCCGAATGCCGATCTCGCGGCCCTGCATGGCGCGGGTGATCTCAGCGTCGGCGGTATGGCCGTCCCCTTCGGTGGTGGCTACACGGCTGATGCGGCGGGCCTTGTTCAGGCTATCGAGGACACTCTGCCGGCAGGCACTTCGGCCACCTATAATGCGGTGACCGGCAATCTCGACATCACTTACGACACGACGGCATGGTCGCCAACGGCAGCGGCCTCCGGCACAGGCACTGTGGCCTTTGATGCTGGCTATGCCGGCTTCGTAAGCGGCTCTGCGACGACGACGCTGCAGATCGGCGCCAATGACCTGGCGGCCCTGCATGCTGCCGGAGGCTTCCAGATCGGCAATCCGGCGGCCACGACAATTCCGTTTGCCGCGCCTTACACCGCCGACGGCGCAGGCCTGGTCAATGCGGTTCAGGCCGCATTCCCGGGCTCGGTTGCCAATTACAATGCCGGTACGGGCGAGCTGACCATCACCTATCCGCCGGGGGCACGCGTCGCCGACAGCATGGCCACCGCCGGCGAGACCACCATTTCCGCCACGGGCAATATCAACTCGATGATGTCGGCCATCCAGAACGAGCTGCGGACCCTCACCGGCGACAGCACCGTCACTGCCAAGCTGCGCAACGGTATGGTGGAGATTTCGGCCGGGACCACCAATACCCAGCCGCTGTCCTTCCTCACCACCCGCAATGGTGCTCTGAACGGCGATCTGCTTGGCCTGAGCTCGGGGCCGCATAACTCGATCGCCAACGGCGCCATCACGCCAGAAAACCTGCCGGCCGACCTGCTGCTGACCAATGGCGACAGCATGACCATCACCGTCGGCAATATCACCCGCTCCTACCGGTTTGACACCGACGGCAGCTATGCGACCGGTGCGGGTCTTGTGGAGATCAATGCCGGCCAGTCTCTGGCTGATGTCCTGGCCGATATTCAGGCCGATCTGCAGACCAATGGCGGTCCCGGTGCGGCCAATGCCCGCGTGACCTACGAAGCCGGCCAGGTCCGTATCGCCTTTGACGGCAATTATCACTATGACGTGGAAATTACCGGCACGGCCGCCAATACGCTGGGCGTGGCTGGTACGTTCGAGGCCGAAACCGGCACGATCGACCATATCACTGCCGCAGATGCCGACCGGTTCATTTCGCAGTCCATCTCGGGCGGCGCCATTACCGTCTATGCCAGCAATGGTGCGCCGGTAAACGTGCAGATGCGGTGGGCCAAGGTCGATAGCGTTGCCGCGGGCGGCACCGACCAGTGGCAGCTCTTCTACCTTTCGGACAGCAATGCAGTGGGCGGCGCAACCGCCTGGACCAGCACCGGACAGACCTACGAGTTCGGTGGCAATGGTTCGCTGGTCGGCGCTGGCGTGCCGCAGAGCACCATCCAGGACCTGTCGGTCAACGGCGTCTATATCGGCAATGTCGATCTCAAGCATGACACCAATGGCGTCTCGCAGTTCGCCGATGTGAACGGCACGGTCACGGTGTCGACACTCAACCAGAACGGCTATGGCGCGGGTGAATTCCTGTCCGTCGCCATTACCGATGCCGGTCGTGTCGTTGCCACCTATTCCAATGGTGAGCGCATCGAAATGGCGCAGGTGGTGACCGCCCAGTTCAATGGTGTCAATTCGCTGAAGCGTCTCGATGGCGGCGTCTATCAGTCGACCTCGGAATCGGGCGAGCCAATCTTCGACCTGTCGGGCACCGGCATTATCGGTGGCGCACTTGAAGCCTCCAATACCGACATTTCCGACGAGTTCACCAAGCTGATCATCACCCAGCAGGCCTATTCGGCGGCAACCCGCATCATCTCCACCGCCGACGAGATGTTGCAGGAAGCCCTGAACATGGTCCGCTAGGCCGGACAGGACTAATCGGCCCGGGACTTCGGTTCCGGGCCGCCCCCGAGGTTGAGGGCCGGTTTCATGGGTCTGCTGTCGTCGCTTTCAAATGCTGTGTCCGGCCTGCGGGTCAATCAGGATTCCATTACGGTCCTGAGCCGCAACGTCGCCAATGCCGGCACGCCCGGCTATCACAAGCAGTCGCTGAACGTCATCGACTACAATTCGGTCAACGCCACCTATGCGCGTTCTGCCGGCGTTCAGCGCGCCTTCAGCACCAGCCTCCAGGCCTACTACAATCGCCAGGTGTCCGACACGGCGCAGTCCGATGTGCTGGCCAATTATCTCAACAAGCTGCAGGGCTTCATGGGCAAGCCCGGCTCGGCCGGTTCGCTCGACACCATGTTCGGCTCCTTCAAGAATTCCTTGCAGGCGCTGACCACCAGCCCGGACGATTACTCCACGCGCGCCAATGCCGTCGCCGAGGCGCAGGCCATGGCGCAGCGGCTCAATGAGATGAGCTCCATGGTGCAGGGGCTGCGCCAGGAAACCGAAACGCGCATCACCAACAATGTCACCAATGTCAATGCGATGCTGGTTTCGCTCAACGAGGTGAACCAGCGCATGCTCGACCTGGGCATGACCGACACCGCCCGCGCCGCGCTTTTCGACCAGCGCGACCGGCTGGTCGCATCGGTGGCCGAGGTCATCGACGTGCAGGCCAATTACCGGCCTGATGGCACGGTGGCGCTGTTGACGCGCTCGGGTGTCGGCCTGCTCGACAATGGCGTCAGCACATTCCAGTTCAAGACGGCAGGCGCGCTCTCGCCCACCACGCAGACCTCGATGAATGCGGAGGAGAGCCGCGTCGGCACGCTGCTTTTGACGACACCATCGGGGCTGACGATCGACCTGGTGCAGCAGGGCGTGTTGCAGGGCGGCGAACTTGCCGGCCTGATTCAGCTGCGCGACCAGATCCTGGTGGAAACACAGAACCAGCTTGACGAAATCGCCGGTGGCCTGGCCATGGCGTTCTCGACCAAATCGACGCCGGGGACAGCTGCGAGCGGTCCGAATGGCGCCACGGGCCTTTTGGCCGATGTCAGCCAGCTTCAGCCGGGCAATGACATTATGCTCAATTACACGCGTGACGGCGTGGATCATAAGGTCCGCATCGTCAACAGCACCAATGGCGAAGACTATGTGGATGCCAATGGTCAGCGTGTCATTTCGGTCGACCTCTCCGACAGCAATGCCGCCGCCGCCGAACTGCAGAGCAAGCTGCGCAATCTCTCGATCACCAGCCCCTCGGCGGGTGTCTTGCAGGTGCTCGACGATGGTGCAAATGGCCGGGTCGATGTCACCGGCCTGACCTCTCGGTCGAATATTACCGGAACGCAGACGGGCGAGCTGGGCTTTGCGCTGTTCGTGGATCAGGGCAATACGGCCTTCACCGATAATCTCGACAGCAAGCCGCCGCAGATCATGGGGCTGGCGTCCCGCATTGCCATCAACCCCGCTTTGCTGGCCGACAATCGCCTGCTGGTGCAGTTCGACCTGGGCGTGTCGCTGGGCGATGCCTCGCGGCCCGAATATATCCTGCAGCAGCTGGAGAGCATGAATTTCGTCTCCGGCAGCTCGCCCACGGCCAATGCCGGCCGTTATCAGCTCAATGGCACGGTCGAGCAATTGATCGACCAGATGATGAACTACCACGGCTCGGTCATCGGCACGGCGATGAATGCCCGTGACAACCGCCAGCTGACGCTCGACACCATCGTCACGCAGATGGACGCCGAATATGGCGTCAATGTCGACGAGGAAATGTCGCGCCTTATCCAGTTGCAGAGCGCCTATGCCGCCAATGCCCGTGTGGTGTCGGTGGTCAAGGAATTGCTCGACACCCTGTTTGCCTCGACTTGAGGGAGTAAGAAGCCATGATCGTCAACAAGTCGATGTTCCCCCTGCAAACCGGTTTCGGTGTCATCTCCAAGATGCAGGACAAGTTTGCCACGCTGCAGATGCAGCTGGGGACGGGCGTCAAGGCGCAAACGCTGTCCGAAATGGGCCGCGACCTGCCGGTTTCGCTGTCGGTTCGCTCGCGTCTCAGCACCATTGCCGGCTACAATGCCAGCATCGATACCGTCGCGCTGCGCCTGTCCTTCTTCGACAATGCGCTGACCCGTTTCGACAAGATGGAGGGGGAGGCCCGCAACTCCGCCATGCAGGGCCAGTATGGCACCGGCAATATCAATATGGCGACCATTCCGGAACTGTCCAAGGCGCGGTTCGACGAGATCGTCACCATGCTCAATTCCGACATTGCCGGCCGCTATCTGTTTGGGGGCTCGGTCACCGACAAGGCGCCCTTGCCCACCTCCAATGAACTGCTCAACGGCGTTGGCGGACGTGCGGGTTACCAGACCGTCGTGACCGAGCGCAAGGCGGCGGATGCCGGCTTGAGTGGGCTGGGCCGGTTGCAGACCGATATCGACGCGTTGACGCCGAATGTGGTCACGCTGGCCGAGGACGGTGTGCATCCATTCGGCTTCAAGCTGTCCACCGTGTCGAGCACCAGTGGCAATGTCGAGGTGATCCAGCCGGAACCCGGCGCGCTGCCGCTGGGCAAGCAGGTCACCTTTACCTTCGGCGCTGCACCGGATGACCAGATCCAGCCGAACCAGACCATCACACTCGGTTTCACCCTGCCAGACGGCACGGAAACGCAGATTACCCTGCGCGCTACCGATGCTGCCAATGCCACAGGGGCGGCCAACGAGTTTGTTATCGGCGAGACGGAAGGCGAGACAGCGCTGGCATTCCAGTCGGCGCTTGAAGCCACCCTGTCGGCCACGGCCGACACCGAACTTGCCGCCGCATCGACCTATGCTGCCGCGCAGAATTTCTTCAATGGCGCAGGCGAACCCGTGTTGCGCGTTGCCGGTGATCCCGCAACCTCAACCTCGCTCCGCGTCGCCACCAAGACGGATACCGTCATGTGGTATAGCGGGCAGAGCCCTGCTGTGTCGGCGACCGGCATGGGTCGGCTCAGCGCTTCCGGCGCTGGCAATGTGGTGTCCCTCAGCGAGAATGTGCCAGTATCGCCCGATCATGGCTTCCGTATCAGCAATGCCGGCTCGACCTCGGCCAATGCAGGTGGCGTCACCTCGACGCTTTCGGGCGATCCCGCAACGCTTTCCGTGACATTCGGCGCTGATGCCGCCCCCGGCGATCGGGTGACGCTGACCCTGACCGAGCCGGGCGGCAAGACCCGGGAAGTGACCCTGACAGCGGTGAGTGGCAAGGCCGGCGCGGGGCAATTTTCCCTCGGCGCGACCCCCGGAGACACCGCTGCCAACTTCCAGGCTGCCTTGACCCGCTCCGTGACCCAGGAGGCGGCAGATGCAGAAGGCAATCCGCGCCAGAGCGTCAACACCACGATCGAGGATTCCGGCCGGGTCAATTATGGCATGCAGGCCAATGAAAGCGGCTATCTGCGCCTGATCCGCACCATGGCGGCGATGAGCGTCGAGACTTATCCCGAAGTCCGCAACGTCACCGATCCTGATGCAGCCGACCTCAAGCCGGCCAAGCTGCGCTTCGACGCCATGGCGCGCCGGCAACAGCTGGAACTGTCCGAAGCGCACAATACCGAACGCGGGTCCATCGAGATCGTCACCATGGAACTGGGTGTGGCCCGCGCGTCGCTGCAGGCGGCCAGCCAGCGGCACACCAATTACAAGACGCAACTGGATAATCTGCTGAGCGATGTCGAGACGGTCAGCAAGGAGGATGTCGCCATGGAAATCATGGCGCTGCAAACCCGCCTCACCGCCAGCTACCAGGTGACCTCGATGGTCAGCCAGCTCAGCCTCGTCAACTTCCTCTAGGCGGGAACCCTATCCCAATCATGACCCCTGGGCATTCATGCCCGGGGGGTTTTTGTTGGCCCGTCATGCGGCGGGATGGGCGGGCGATGCCTGCCAAAGGTCCAAAACAAAAGGCCCCGCAATGCGGGGCCCTCGAACGGTCGATATGGATTGGATTTACATGCCGCGCAGGCCGGCAGCGATCTGACGATTGAGACGAACCAGAACTTCGAGTTTCTGCGGCTGCGGCTCAAGCAGCATTTCGCGCGTCTGGTTCATCACGAACAGGCCGAGATTGGCGATATTCTGGCGGATCTCCTGGGGCAGGGGGCTTTCTTCCTTGGTCACCGAGATCATGAAGATCGACCACAGCTTGCGGTTGAAGTTCAACGCTGCAGGCATGTCGTCAAAACTGTTGGGCCACTCGTCCCTGACCTTCTGAAGCGTAGCAGCCGCCTTCATGAGCAGCGCAGATTCACGCTCACGGGAGGATTCAACGACCTTCGCCGTCTGTTGGTAAGCCTGCGCGCCTTGTTGGTACATTAGAAAGAAGTTCCTGTTCGTACTCGATGAGCCTCTGGGCGGCCTTGAGAGCCTTGTATAGCTGCCCGGTTAATATCTCGTTGTTTATTTGGTTAACTGTCTCTGTTGCCGAGGGAACGGCGGCAACGAATTCATCAACGAGCGAGAAATATTCATCGCGCATCGTGGTGATGTCATCCTCGATATACATCAGCTGCACCGCCAGATAGATGCGCTTGGCTGGCGAGTTCGCCGTCTCGGCGGTGAGGATGTCCTTCTCGCGCAGGATGGGTGCGCGACCATCGATAAAGAGCCGGGTGCGCTGATCCGAATTGGTGATGATGCAATTGCCCACCAGGAGCTTTTCCCCCGGCTTCAGCTCGACTTTGAGCGCCATGATCCCGTCTCCACTTTCTGCAACGACGAAACACTTTAGGCCGCGAATGGGCCCCGAACAATAAAGGCGGACCAGAGGCCCGCCTTCTGGTTACCCGGGCGTGAAGCTGCCCCTGCTTACTGCAGGAGCTGCAACACGCTCTGGTCGGCCTGGCTGGCCAGGGACAGCGAGGAGGAGCTGAGCGACTGGCGGGTCTGGAGCGCCAGCAGGTTTGCTGCTTCCTCGTTCATGTCTGCCAGTGTCAGGTTTGCGGCGCCGGTTTCCAGCGTATTGATCATCCGCTTGGTGAAATCCTGGCGGTTCTGAACGATGGACAGGTTGGAGCCGAACTTGGAGGCCTGGGTGCGTACCGCGTTGAGCGAGAGCTTCACCTCAGCCAGAAGCGCATCGATACTGCTATCGGCGTCGAGATCGGACGGATCCAGGTCCCGCAGGTCCAGCGTCGCGGCATTGAGTCCGTCGCCAGTGGTGGTCTGGATTTCGATGAAGGAATTGCCGCTCTCGTTGAAGGTGATGCGCAGATTGTCGCCGCGCAACAGGTTGATACCGTTGAACGAAGCATCGTCCGAAAGGCGGTCAAGCTGGTTCTTGAGATCGTTGAATTCCCGCGCCAGGCTGGAGCGGACGGCATTGCCGCCGATCGTGTGCGGCGTGGTATTGCCATTGCCATTCTTGTCGGCAACGACAGTCATTTCCGTGGTGGACAGGTTCTCGATGCGCAGGCGGCCATTGTCGTTGGACGCGCGGATGGACGTCGAGTGGTTCTGGTTGATGAACTCGACGAACTTGTCGACGGCCTGAGTGGCATTGAGTGGAGCCACGGCGGCCTCGCCGACGCTGACGGTGTTCGGCCCGAACATTGCACTGCCGGTGGCGCCTGAAACGGCAAGGGTCTTGGCTTCCGCAGCGGTGGATTCAAAGACGAGGTTGCCATTCACAAAGGATGCCGTGACGCCCACGCCGGCAATGGCGAACTGGTCGTTCATGCTCTGGACCATGTCGGCTTCCGCACCGCGACGCACGTTGAGGGCCATCGTAGTGGTGCCATAGGTGACGTTGATTGTGTCGACGGGAGCCGCGAAATTCTCGACAGTGGCACCGTCGCCACCCGGAACAGTGTTCACCGTTACTTCCGCCAGACCGTTTTCCGTCAGCATGCCGGTGACAGGTTCTGCTGTGGGGTCCACTGCCGCAGAGGCGGTCGGGCCAGTGCCGAAGGTGACGTTGGCGCCAGTGATGGAGAAGTCAGCCGGAGCCAATGCCGGGCCACCGGCAATGTTGACGAGCGAATAGCCCGCGCCGTCGGCGACAAGGCGATAGTCGGTGGCGGCAAGGGCGGCATTGGCCGTACCCAGGATTGTCTCCTGATCGTCGGCAGCGCCAATGGCAATGTTTTCACCGGCAATGACCAGCGTGTCGGCGCCGGTGATGTTGAGCGTGAACTCAGTGGAGTTCAGCGCGGTGGCGGTGACATCTGGTGCCGTGATTGCGCCGGTCGTGGTGGAGACGATGGTGAAGGCACCTGCGCCGTCGCTGTTGATGCTCCAGTTGGCGGAAAAGCCCGCATCGGCCTGGAAGGCGGCGACGACGTCGGCATCCGAGGTTCCGGCAGCGAAGTTGAACGAAAGACCGTCAATCTCGAGCGAGAACGCATCGGTGTTGCTGAGTTGGAAGTTGGATGAGGCGGCCGTTGCAGCGAGCGCTCCACCCGTGACCACTGGCGTGGCAGTCGAGCCGGGCGTCGTGGCCCGAATGGTGATTTCCTGGGTGCCCGCGTCGGACGATACCAGATAGCCGCTGCCGAGCTGGGTCTGCAAAGCGCTTGTGAAGGTCGACAGATTGCCTGCAACCGTGACCGGGGTGCCATCAACGTCGATGGTCGTGCCCATGCGGACCGGATCGAAGGTGAACTTGGCGCTGCCCGGGGTTGCGGCGGTAGCGCCCAGCTCAACCACAGGGGAAGCGGCGCCGGTGTCGAGCTTTTCGACCGAAATGACACCGCCGGCTTCGGCGACCGAATAGACACCTGGCTGCGAGGCATTGAGTTGCGCCTGCATTGCGGTGCGTGCGGTTCCCGCGTCGGTGATGGCTGGGTCAGACAGATCGAGACCGATGCCGTCGATGGCAACGACATCGACGGTTCCCGCCATGCTGGCGTTCCAGGTGATGGCAGCGCGTGCGCCGCCCGCCTGGCTGCCATTTAGCGCTGGACCGGTGTAGGCGGCAGAGGAGGTCAGTATGGCCTTCTTGCCGTCATACGGTTCCTCCAGCCGGATTTCGGTGTTGTCGGGCAGGGTGCCGCCGGAAATATTGAGGACGGAATTGGCCGTGACGTCGAAGGAGGTCACCTGGAAGGACTTGTCCTGCCGCGCCTGGCGCAGGGTGGACTGCATCGATTCAAGGTTCTTGGTGATGGCTGTCAGGCCATTGTCCGCCGCTTCGATGGTCTTCATGCCGTTGGCCATGTTGTCCATGAGGGCATTGAGGTCGCCAGCGCGGGCATTGAGGGCCGAAGCAGTGAAGAAATTGCTCGGGTTATCCAGCGCGCTGTTAACCTTCTTGCCCGTGGCCAGCCGTTCCTGGGTCTTGGACATCAGGTCCGCAGTGTTCTGAAGCGACAGCAGATTGGCGCGAACGGCCTTTGAAAGCGTAATGTCGGACATGGACCTTTTCCTTATCCAGGCGACTCTCGAACTGCCGCCACTGATCAAGGAAATGTTTACGAAGGTAAATGTTAACGAGCCATTAACTGTGCGCGCTAACGCCCCGGAAAGGTCTGTTACCGGGGTCTTAATGGTATCTTTTTTGGGTTTGTGGCGGGATTTGCGGCACCCCTAAGGGTCCAAAACGACAAAAGGCGGGCCGAAGCCCGCCTTTCGATTCGTAGTGTTACTGTTGCGATTAACGCAGCAGCTGCAGCACGCTCTGGTCGGCCTGCGAAGCCATCGACAGGGCAGAGGAGCTCAGCGACTGGCGGGTCTGCAGAGCCAGCAGGTTTGCAGCTTCCTCGTTCATGTCAGCCAGCGTCAGGTTGGCAGCGCCAGTCTGAAGCGTGTTGATCATGTTCTTGGTGAAGTCCTGGCGGTTCTGGACGATCGACAGGTTCGAACCGAAGGCCGAAGCCTGCGAGCGAACGCTGTTGAGAGCCAGCTTGATGTCACCGAGCAGGTCGTCGATGTTGGCGTCGCTGTCGAAGTCCGCACCCACCAGATCCTCGATGTTGAGGGTCTGGGAGTTGATGCCGCGGCTGTCGCCGGCCTTGATCTGCATGAACGAGTTGCCGGTCTCGTTGAAGGTGATCGTCAGCTGGTCGCCACGGAGCAGGTTGATACCGTTGAACGAAGCGTCGTCGGCCAGCTTGTTGAGCTGATCCTTGAGTTCGTTGAACTGGCCTGCCAGCCCGTCACGGACGGTGTTGCCACCGATCTTGGTCGGCGTTGCAACGTCGCCGGTGCCTTCCTTGTCGACGCCAACCGTCATTTCCGAGGTCGAGAGGTTCTCGATGCGGAGACGGCCATTGTCGTTCGATGCGCGGATCGAGGTGCCATAGTTGGCATTGATCTTCTCTACGAACTGATCGACCGACTTCGTGGCGTTAAGCGGCTTCTCGGCAGCTACACCCACATTGACCGACTCATCGCCGAAGACAGTGCCGGCAGCGGAGCCCGAAACGACCAGGGTCTTGGCTTCAGCCGAATTGGCCTCGAAGCTCAGATTACCGTCATCGTCAAAGGCTGCGGTGACAGCGATGCCCGCATCTTCAAGCTGGTCATTGATGCTGGCGGCCATTTCGGCGTTGGTGCCACGCGAAATGGTCAGGTTCACCGACTTGTTGCCATAGGTGATGGTCATGGCATCGGCAGGCGCTTCGCTACTGACCGAAGCCGTACCATCGGCGCCGGCCTGGGTGGTGACGTTGACAGCGGCAAGGCCAGCCTCGGCGGACGAGGTGGCAAGTGCTTCCGCATCGACAGCAACGGCGGCGTTGGCAGCCACGTTGGTCAACTGGGCACCTTGATCAGAGGTGATGGCGCCAGCAGCGACGGCGGCGTCACCGGCAGTATTGGTGATGACGGTGAACTTGCCAGCGCCATCGCTGACCAGTGTGTAGTCGCCGGAGAAGGCGGGGTCGCCGTTGAACGCGGTGAGGACGTCGTCGTCGGTCGCGGCAACACCAAGGGTCTTGGTAACGCCGCCGATTACAAGATCCTGACCCGCGGTGGTGTCGAGGTCGAAAGACGTGGACGCCAGAGCCTGAGCTTCAATCGTCGGAGCAGCCTGAGCGCCGGTCGTCTTGGAGAGAACCTCGAAGGCGCCGCCGGTAACGCTGATGTTCCAGTCGGCGTCGAAGCCGGCATCGTCCTGGAAGGCCGAGACGATATCGGCGTCGGCGGTGCCAGCAGCGAAGGTCTTGGTGGTGCCGTCGATGGTCAGCGAGAAGGCATCGGTCTTGTCCAGGGTGAACGCGCCGCTTGCGGCGGTCGCGGCCAGGCTGCCGCCGGTCACCACAGGGGTGGTACCTGCACCAGTGGTGTTGGACGTGATCGAGATCTCGTTGGTGTCTGCATCGGACGAGACAGTGTAGTCTGCGCCGAGTTCGGTCTGGAGAGCAGCGGTGAAGCTGGCCAGATCGCCATCGACGGTCACATCGTTACCATCCACATTGATCGTGTTGCCCATACGGACCGGATCGAAGGTGAAGGTGGCGCTGCCTGCAACGGCGGCCGAAGTGCCGAGGTTCACGGCAGGGCTGGCGGCAGTGGTATCGGTCTTTTCGATCGAGATCACGCCATCGGCTTCGGAAACGCTGTAGGCGCCTGCTGCTGCAGTGTCGAGCTGGCCCTGGATGGCGGTCGCAATGTCTTCCGCGCCGGTAATGCCGGTCAGGTCGATCTCATGGCCGTCGACGGTGATGTCGGTCTTGCCATTCATGGTGGCATTCCACGTGATATCCACGCGGGCGCCGCCGGCTGCCGAGCCGCCCAGAGCCGGGCCGGTATAAGCGGCAGCGCTGGTGACCTTGGCCTTGGAGCCTGGGCCGGGTTCCGGCAGGCTGACTTCGATGCCTTCGGGCAGGGTGCCGCCGGCGATGCTCAGCTTGGAAGCGGAGCCAACGTCGAAGGAAGCGACCTGGAAGGACTTGTCCTGGCGGGCCTGACGCAGGGTGGACTGCATCGATTCCAGGGTCTTGGTGATAGCGGAGAGGCCGTTATCTGCGGCTTCGAGCGTCTTGACGCCGTTAGCCATGCCGTCGATCAGCGAGTTCAGGTCACCGGCGCGGCTGTTGAGGGCCGAGGCGGTGAAGAAGTTGGTCGGGTTGTCGAGGGCGGAGTTCACCTTGTTACCGGTAGCGAGACGCTCCTGCGTCTTGGCCATCATGGTAGCGGTGTTCTGAAGGGAAAGCAGGTTCGAACGAACGGCTTTTGAGAGCGAGACGTCACTCATTTATAGAGTCCTTTTCTAGGAATACTCATGTACGACACCTCTCCTGAGGCTGGCGGTGATCCTGCCCGACAGGCCATAAGGAAGCGTTAATTTCGTGATTAAGACTTAGGCAAATTGCGCAGCGCGCCAGGTTGCCGGAAAAGCAAAAGCCCCGCATTGCGGGGCTTTTTTGGTGTCTGACGCATTCAAAAAGGCAAGTGAATGTTAACTAGGCGAGAATGTCTCGCAGCCGGGCCTCGGATTCAGGCGGGATTTCACTGATGCCGATGCGACGGATCAGTTCATCCATGGATTGTGGCACAGGCGGCATGGAGCCGGCGATCACGGCGGCGGCGAAAATGGCGGAGCCACTGCGCGGCGGTTGCGGCGCGGCTTTGTCGTCCTGGCGGCGATCCTGCTGACGCTGTTCGTTGCGCGGTTGTGCGCCTGCCTGAGCCTTGGCAGTGCTGTCGGGCAAAATTGTACGCTCGCCCATTGCCGGGCGGTAGCGGTAATCCTGCTGATGTGCAGTGCCCGATGAAACGGGCTCGACGGCAAGGGTGGCAACCATCGTCTTTCCCTCGAACGCACCAATTCGAGGACAGCCTAAAATTCAATTCCTAGCCGGTGATGAGGAAAGGCGATGGCATTTTATTCAAGGTTGATGGGTTGTGGCGGTGCGCGCAGGGCGCCCCGCCAGATGTTCCTAAAGCGCGCGGTTGACTGTGAGGCCGCGGGCAGCGGCGGCGGGGTCGGCAGTGACCCGCCCGGCAGTGCCATAGGTGCGGGCGCGATCCTGCTGCCCCACCATGCGCGCGACATCGGTCAGCACGTCTTCGGTGACCGTCTTTGCCGTCGCAAGGACACGCAGGTTTTCCGCCATCTGCGTGGCAAGGCTGTCATGGCCGGCGCGCAGCCGATCGAGAGCGTCGGGCGCTTCGGCGGCGAGGCGCTGGTTCTGGCGTTGCACGGCGCGAGCCAGCGTCACGTAATCCTGCGCGAGGCCAGTCTTGTCCGGCGTGAGCTTGCCTGCTTCGCGCAGATGACCGGCGCGCAAGAGGGTCGTTTCCTGATTCATGACATCGACCAGGGTGGACAATGCCGTCTCGGCCAGGCGACACAGCTCCTCGGCCGGCATGGTGTCGAGGGCGGCTAGGCGGGCGGCTGCGGTCATTTTCCATATACTCCGGTACTTGGGAATGTCATTGTTCTTGAGGCATTGGCCGCTTCCTGGGCGGCGATCATGTCGCCCATCAGCTGGCTGGCGATACCGACGCCGCCGCTTCTGGCCATGGTGTTGGCAAGCTCTTCGGCCTGCATTGAGCGCCAGGTTTCCTCGCCAAAGCCGCCGCCGAAATTCTCGTCGGACTTGACGCTCGAGAACATCTGCTTGGTCAGCATGGTCAGGAAGACGCCTTCCATTTCTTCGGCCTGCTCGCGGATGCGCTGCATCTGCTGGGGCGTGACGGAACTGGCGGGTGCAATCTGGTTCATCACAGCACCTCGATTTCGGCCTGGAGCGCGCCGGTGACCTTGATGGCCTGGAGGATGGCGATCAGGTCTCGCGGGGAGATGCCGAGGGCGTTGAGGCCATCCACCAATTGCTGGAGCGTCACCGTTTCTGGCACGACCTGCAGGGCGGTGTCGGACTGGTTGACATTGAGATTGGTGTTCGCCTCGACAGCCGTCTGGCCCAGGCTCAGTGGATTGGGCTGAACCACTTCGGGATTTTCGGCGATGGTCACGGTCAGATTGGATTGCGCCACGGCGACGGCGGAAACCCGCACATCCTTGCCCATGACAATGATGCCGGAATTTTCGTCGATGACGATCTTGGCGGGCTGGTCGGTCTGGACGATCAACTGCTCGATGTCGGTCAGCAGGTCGACGATATTGCCGTTGAAGCCGCGGGGCAGGGTGATCCGCACCGTGGCAGGATCTTCGGGCACGGCGGTCGGCGCGCCGATGAAATCATTGACGGCCAAGGCTATGCGCCGAGCCGTAGTCAGGTCCGGATTGCGCAGGGCCAGGCGCAGCGAATGCTGCGAGCCCAGGTGAAAGTCGATTTCGCGTTCGATCAAGGCGCCCGAGGAAATGCGGCCGGTGGTCGGCACGCCCGAAATCACCGTTGCGGCATCGCCCTGCGCCTTGAAGCCATTGATGGAGACGGAGCCCTGCGCGATGGCATAGACTTCACCATCGGCGCCCAGCAGCGGGGTCACCAGCAGGGTACCGCCTTGCAGGCTGCCGGCATCGCCCAGCGCCGAGACGGTCACATCCATGCGCGAGCCCTGCGTGGAGAAAGCCGGGAGATTGGCCGTCACCATCACCGCGGCGACATTCTTGGTGCGGACGTTCTCGCCCTGGGTATTGACCCCGAGCCGCTCCAGCATGGATTGCAGCGATTGCCGGGTGAAGGGTGAATTGTTGAGGCTGTCGCCGGTGCCGTTGAGGCCGACTACAAGGCCATAACCCACGAGCTGGTTCTCGCGGATGCCCTCCATGTCCACGATGTCCTTGATGCGCGCCGGCGCGGCCTGCACCACCGCGAGTGGTTGCAGGATCAAAGCGGCGCTCAGCGTGGCGGCGATAAAGGTGCGGAACAGGCGGTGTGGCATTTTCTTCCCCGAACGAGGCCGCGCCATCCCCATGGTGCGGTATTCGGGAAAGGTAATGCCAGAAGTGTGCCAGACGGGATTTTGCAACTCATACTATTGAAAGATATGTGTTTATTCTCAGTTCGATTGTTCATCGGCTGACGAAAACCGGCATGGTGAGCAATTCTTGCCGGGCGCGTTAATCTCTTGTTAACGCTCATGGGCAGATTTTGCCGGTAGAGCTTTCGCCAAGTGAGTCCTGCGCCTTGCGTATTGATGCCACCAATCGTTCCAGCGGCGTTTCAGGCCGGTCCGCCACGGGCCGGGCAGGAAGCGGGCCTACCTTTGTGCCGGCAGGGGAACAGGGCGCGTCGCGCATCGCCAGCAATACGCCGATTGCCTCGACGACGGGCCTCGACGCCATACTGGCGCTACAGGCGGTCGGCGATTTCAAGGAAAGCCGCCGGAAGGCCGTCAAGCGCGGCACGGCCCTGCTCGATCTGCTTGAGGGGCTGAAAGCGGACCTGCTGATCGGCGGAATGGCGCCGGGTCAGCTCGATGCCTTGGTGGGGCAGCTCGCCAGCCTGCGTGAACGGGTCGATCCCGGGCTCGATGCGATCATTGACGACATCGAATTGCGGGTTCTGGTGGAACTGGCCAAGCTCGGTCGCTATCCCCAGATCTGACCTCACATTCATCAACTTGTCGTCACCGCCCAGCTATGCGTTCAGGGAAGTGAAGATCGGTGTGTTAACGAGACGTAACTTGCGTGCTTGCGGGGGCAATTCGACCCGACTATACAGGCCCGCACAGGACGTATTGGAGTTGAGTCTGCTCATGTCTTCAGTCGACGTTACGGACTATCGGCCCAGCGAGGACGAGCCGTTCATGAACCCGCGCCAGCGGGAATACTTCCGGAACAAGCTCTTGAGCTGGAAGGATGAGATTCTGCGCGAAAGCCGGCTTACTCTGGAAAATCTCCAGGAAGAAAGCCAGAACCACCCTGACATGGCCGACCGCGCCAGCTCTGAAAGCGATCGATCGCTTGAATTGCGGACGCGCGACCGCCAGCGCAAGCTGATCGCCAAGATCGACGCGGCGCTCAAGCGTATTGACGACCGCACTTATGGCTATTGTGAGGAAACCGGCGATCCGATCGGCATTGCCCGGCTCGATGCCAGGCCGACGGCCACGCTGAGCCTGGAAGCCCAGGAACTGCATGAGCGCCGCGAAAAGGTTTACCGCGACGAATAGGGTCCGGAACCGATCCGATTGAAAGCCCGCAGCGATGCGGGCTTTTCTGTTTCGGGTCTTGGCGGGGAGGCGGTCTATGCGCCCGGCGTGTTGGCGGCGTTGCGGTCGTGGATAGCCTGCACCTCGCCGGTCATCTGTTCGCTGAAATCAGACAGTTCATAGACCGGGCGAATATCGATGTCGCTGTCTTCAAACATGGGGTTGGGGCAGCGTTTCACCCAGGCCACCGCCTCATCCATGTCGCGCACTTCCCAGATCCAGTAGCCGGCGACCAGTTCCTTGGTTTCGGCGAAGGGGCCGTCCATAACCGAGCGGCTGGCGCCGCTGAACCGGACACGTTTGGCCTGGCTGGTCGGCTTGAGCCCATCGCCACCCAGCATGATGCCGGCCTTGATCAGCTCTTCGTTGTAGCGGCCCATGGCTTCGAGCATTTCGGTGGTGGGCATGCGGGCATTTTCACTGTCTTGAGTAGCCTTCACGAATACGACGACACGCATTGTCTTCTCCTCATGCGCTAAAGGCGAAAATGCCTTCCTGTCAGGCCGACGAACCGCGCCGGCCGGCTTCGACAAATTCGACAGAGGTTTGACGCAGAATCTTGAAATGCAAAAAGCGAGGCATGTCCGCCTCGCCTTTTGCCGCGCATTGTCCGGGCCTAGAAGCCGAAGACCGTCGTGATCCCGGACTGATTATTGCCGTTCTGCACGCATTGGGCATTGGTGGCCTGGCCGAATTGAAACAGGCCGCAGCTGTTGTTGTTGCCATTCTGGCTGATCGTGCCGTTATGGCCATTGCCGTCCTGAAAGATCAGCCCGTGATTGCCCGAGCCGCTCTGGTTGAAGCCCGCCCCATTGCCGGAGCCGTTCTGATAGGCATTGGCGCCGCTGGCCGACAGGCCCTGGAACAGCGAGAACATTTTCAGGCCGGTGCCGAGCGCCTGTGCCTGATCCGGGTCGCTGGGCGAAAAGCCGATGGCGATCTGGCCGGCGGCCATGGTGGGGGATGCGCTGAGGCCGAGCATGGCGGCTGTCAGAATGGCGGCGATGGTGCGGGTTACGGCAGTGGTCATTTTCTCTCTCCGGTAAGGTGTTTGGTTCCCTGCTGCTGGTGTTTCCAGCTCATGCCCGAAGATTGAACCTTTTGATCTGAACGGCTGAGGAGCGGTGCATTCACACAGCGTTCACCATGTCATTGCCGGCATAAAAAAAAAGCCCCGCACCGTGGCGGGGCGAGGCCGTCGAATGTGTGGGGGCGATTCAGCTTCGTGTAGCAAGTTGTTGAGAACAATCGTATTTTTGTCCCGCGCTTGTAATGGTGAAATCCACGTCGATATGCGAGCCGGAATTGAGCATCACCTTGCCCAGCGTCACGGGCGTGCCGGGCGTCGCTGAGAACTGGCCGCCCTGGCTGATATTGCTCGATCCGCCATTGCCCGAGCTTTTGAGCGCAAAGCGGTAATCGCCACTTATGGCCTGCGGGCTCTGCAACACGCCTTCGATGACGAGCATCCGGCCCTCTGTTGCGGTGCTGACGCCACAGGCGAGCCCACCTGCGAGGTTATCGCCACTGGCATTGGCGGCAATAGCCGCCCCGCCCAGAGCGAGGAATGCGGCGAGGCCGATCTTGACTGGAAAATGCAGCATGACTTTCTCCTCTCGGAAAGGGCAGGGGCCGGCCTGGTGCCGGCCCGGTGCGGCGCTTACGGGCAGGCCTGAACGAAGGCGCTGACATTGCCCGAGCCGTGCTGGACCACATTGGCATTGCAGCCATTGCCCACCTGCACGCCGGCGGCGACATTGCCATTGCCGTCCTGGGTGAGGATGGCGGTGTGGTTGTCGCCGAACTGGCCGACGCCGCCGGCATTGTTCCAGCCGTTCTGCCAGACATCGCCGTAATTGTTGTTGCCCTGCTGGCCGATGGCCGAGGTGTTGTTGACCCCGTTCTGCTGGCTGATGCCCTTGTTCCACCAGCCGCTCTGCTTGACGCCGAACTTGTTGCCCCAGCCGGACTGGCCGCCGCCGACCTCATTGCCGAAGCCGAACTGGTCGATGAAGATGTCATTGGCCATTGCCGGGGCGGCCGAAGCGGCGATGGCGGCAGCGGTCAGGGTGGTGATGATGAGCTTGCGGATCATTTTAACGTCTCCTGTTGGTGCGGTCCCTCCGACCGCGTCGTTGATGGAGACTGTTCTAGAGGCCTGATTTGGAACCGGCGCTGAAGCCGGGCTTCAGAATGGGTTCAGAAATGCAGGAAGGCGGAAACTGAGTCCGCCTTCCTGTTTATTATATTGATTTTAAATGCTTATCCGCCGTAGCGCCGGGTCAGGTGTGCCTTGACATGGTCGGCATTGAGGGGCTCGCCGGTGGCGTTTCGGATCAGGTCGGGCGTCGAATATCGCGAGCCTTGCGTCCACACCCTGTCGGCGCGCCATTGATTTATGGCGGCGAAATCGCCCTTGCGCATCTGCGCGCCCATATCGGGAATGTCCCTTGCCATGGCGGTGCCGAGTTGGGCGGCGATCATGGCGCCCAGCGTGTAGCTGGGGAAGTAGCCGAAGGCGCCACCGGGCCAGTGGACATCCTGCATGGGGCCGTCCTTGGGGTCATTGATGGTGGAAATGCCCAGATATTCGGTCATCTTGGCATCCCAGGCCTCGGGAATCTGGCTCGCTTCTAGCTTGCCTGAGACGAGCTCCTGCTCCAGCTCGTAGCGCAGGATGACGTGCAAGGGATAAGTGACCTCGTCTGCATCGACGCGGATATAGCCGCGCTCGACGAAGTTCACTTCCGCCAGAATGTCCTCGATGTCCCAGCCAGGAATGGCGTCTTCGCCCAGATGCTGATGCACGAGCGGCAGCATGTATTCCCAGAAGTCCGCACTGCGCGCGATCTGCATTTCGACAAACAGGCTCTGGCTCTCGTGCATGCCCATGCCCCGTGCCTTGCCCAAAGACCAGTGCGACCAGTCTTTCGGCAGTCCCTGCTCGTAAAGCGCATGACCTGTCTCGTGCAGCACGCCCATCAGCGAGGACAGGAATTCGTCGGTGCGGTAGCGCGTGGTCATGCGCACATCGGTGGGCACGCCGCCGCAGAAAGGATGGTGCGAAACGGCGAGCGACCCATGGGTGAAGTCGAAGCCGGTGGCCCGCATGGCGGCGAGCCCCAGCTCGCGCTGCTTCTCGATGGGGTAGGGGGCATTCAAGGTCTTGCGCGGACGCCGGGCCAGCTTTTCGTCCTGAACAGCCAGGGCCTTGGGCACGAAATCCTTGAGAAAGCCCTTGAGATCGGCAAACACTGCGTCAATCTCGGCCGTACGATTGCCGGGGTCATACTGATCCATGAGCGCATCATAGGGTGCAAGACCGGTGGCGGCAGAGCGCAGGGCTGCCTCTTCGCGGACCAGCGAGACCACGCCCTCGAGCGCCGGCAAGAAGCTGTCCCAATCGCCCTTGGCCCGCAGGTCGCGCCACAATTGTTCCGAGCGCATGGTTGCAGCGGTTCGCCTTTGCACGAATTCGGTCGGCAGACAGGTGGCGTTGACATAGCTGCGCTCGAATTCGCCTATGGCCAGCGTCTGGTCGTCGGTCAGGTCCTCGGCTTTTGCGGCCTCGATCCAGTCAGCGATTTCGGGGGCGGTAGCCTGGGCATGATACATGCCTGCAAGGTTGGACATGGCTTCGGCGCGCTTCTCGCCGCCACCCACTGCCATATGTGTCGCCTCGTCGGCGCCGAGAATGGAAAGGGCATGTTCGAGCGCCTCCAGCCGGCGGCCGAGATCATCGAGTTTTGTGAAGGACATAGAGGGCTCCTGCGTTTACTCAATGATGTTTCATAGCCTGTCCTCGGGAGCAAGCCTTGGCCGGCTGGATAGCCGGAGAGCCTTGATGTGCTGCTGTGGCGGCCATCAGAACGTTGACCTGGGCGGTAAATTCTTCGTAAAGATCCGGGCAGGGCAGTCGTTTAGAGTGTTGGCCTTGTCGCGTTGCATTCTCATCGCTGCTTTTTCGATGCTGACGGCTGGGGCAGGGCTGGCGCAGGACTATAGCGCCGAGTTCGACCGCCAGTGGGGCCTCCGGATGATCGGGGCCGACAAGGCGATAGCAATGGGGCTCGACGGCAGCGGCGTGCTCGTCGGCGTGCAGGACAGCGGCATCAACCAGAACCATGGCGAATTGCGCGGACGGATCAGCCCGTTGTCCAGCAATGGGCTGGGTGGGCAGGCCGGATTCGATTGGGACAATCACGGTACCCATGTCGCCGGGATCATCGGTGCGGCCCGGAACGGCTCGGAGATGCATGGCGTCGCGCCGGGCGTCAGCCTCATGTCTCTCAATATCGGGGGCTCGACGCTGGACGAATGGACGACGCGCGTTCGCAATACGCTGCGCTTCGGCCTTGCCAACGATGTCCGCCTCTTCAACGCCTCCTGGGGTTTCCAGGGCGCCCATAGCGGCATCGACTTCAATTCCTACCGGGGCCTCGCCCAGGTTGAGGGCTTCAGCGAGGTTGTAGAGGCTGGCGGCGTCATGGTGTTCGCCAACGGCAATCTTGGCAGCAATCTGGCGCTGGGGGTCGAGGCGGCCCTGCCATATTACCTGCCCGCGCTCGAGCGCGGCTGGCTCGCCGTAGCCTCGGTCGGACCGACCGGCCAGATCGCCTATTATTCGCAGACCTGCTCGGTCGCGCGGCTCTGGTGCATCGCCGCGCCAGGCGGCGACAGCAATGTCGGCGGCCTTTATGGCATGATTTATTCCAGCGCGGCTTTCGGCGACTACGAGTTCAAGCAGGGTACGTCCATGGCTGCCCCGCATGTCACCGGCGCATTGGCCGTCGCCCAGCAGCTCTATCCCAATGCCTCCTTGCAGGACCTGCGCCTTTTGGCGCTGCACACGGCAACCGATATCGGTGCGCCCGGCGTCGATGAGGTCTATGGCTGGGGCCTGCTCAATCTTGCCGCCATGCTGGAGACCGCATCGCCTCAGGCCGGCGCGATCTATGCGCAGCAGGGCTGGGCGCGGCAGGGCGTGGTCAACCAGGTGATCGACGGGCTCAACCCTCATGCGAGTGCGCAGCGCGGCGGCGACTGGGGTTTTTGGGCCATGCCCCTCAACATGCAGGCTTTTAGTGATAATGCCGACCCGGCGCTGGCCGCGAACCAGAAGGCAAGCAGCCTAACGGTGGGTGTCGAGGGCAGTATCGCGCCTGACTGGTATCTCAAGATGTTCAGCGCGGCGTCGCAATCGTCCACCGTGGCGGGCGGCAACCGGTCGGATGAGACGGGCCTGCATGTCGGCGGCCAGATCGTCTATGAGAGTACGGGCCCCTTTGCCGATGTGACTTTGGGCGCAAGCCTCTTCAGCGGCAGCGTCGAGCGCCGGTCGGCCCCCGGCGCCGGCGGCGCGCTGGCCATCGTGGGCACCACCCCCACCATGGACTGGGCGTATTGGGGCGGCTTCCGTATCGGTTATCATATCGATAGTGGCAGTGCGGGGACGTTTTCACCCTATGTGTTCGGGCGAGCGGTCAACCAGCAATTCTCGGCTTTCAACGAGACCGGCTCTGCGCTGGCCATTGCCGCCAGCAACAGCAACGATCTCATGACCGAATTGGGCGTGGGCCTCAAATGGATGGGACCGGCGGTATCGGCTGGCGCCCACGCCATCACGCCTGTGCTCGACCTTGCCTATAGCGAGCAGGCCTTCGGCGGCAATCGGCAGTTCAGCCTGCTCGGCAATACGATGACCGCGGACGCAGGCAATCGCGGAGGCCAGACGGTCCAGCTTTCGCTTTCCGCAGAGATCAGCGCCGAGGACAGCCCGCTCGATCTCAAGATTGGCTATTCCACGCAGTGGCAGGACCACGGCATCGCGCATGCGGCGGGCCTCAAACTGATGGGCGCCTTCTAGGGCTTTCGATGCCCTTTGCGCTTTTCGTCCCTGAAGGCGAGCGGGATCGCGCCCAGCGCCACACCAATATTCATAGCGACCTCCCTGCGGCTTCTGGTTCCGAGAGCTGAACCTGCAGATTTGCACTGGGTTCCGGAATGGGGAGAGGCGCAGCTGGGGAAGCTGCGCCTCGTGGGGAGATGAGACCGCCGCCATTGGGGAATGCGGTGTCTCTTGGTCTGGCCGGGCAGATTTTGCCACCGGGCCGGGGGAGCGGCGGCGCCTCGGGGAAGGCGTCGCCGGATCGGGATGTTGACGATCAGAAGGGAAGGATGGCGTCCATCACCTGCTGGCCGTAGCGGGATTGCTGGACATCGGTGATCTGGCCGCGGCCGCCATACGAGATGCGGGCTTCGGCGATCTTGCTCGACTGGATCGTATTGTTGGCCTGAATGTCCGAGGGGCGGACGATACCAGCGACTATCAGGTCGCGGACCTCGAAATTGACGCGCACTTCCTGGCGGCCCTCGATGACCAGATTGCCATTGGGCAGGACCTGGGTAACGACCGCCGCCACTGTGGTTTCCAGCGATTCCGCGCGGTTGACCGAGCCATTGCCGGTGTCGCGCATGCCGGAATTGAAGTCGATGGCGGCGCTTGGGTCGATGCTGGGGCCTGCAACACTGGTGAAGCCTGCGGCAAAGATCCCGCCCATGCCGGCCGAGTTGGTCGAGGTGCGGTTGCGCTGGGTCTGATTGTTGATCTGGGCGCTGTCATCGATGGTGACCATCACGGTCAGGATGTCGCCGATGCGATGGGCGCGCTCATCCTTGAAGAAACCACGGGCCGAGGTGCGATAGAGCGAATTGGCCTGGTAGGTGTCGGCGATGGGCTCGGGCATGGGCATGCGGACCGGCTGATAACCGGCCGTCGTGGTCGGATCGGCAATGGCGGTCAGGGCAGGGGCCTGCCCGACATTGGCAAGTCGGTCCATGGTGCTGCAGGCGCCGAGCGAGGCGGCCAGGGTCAGGATGGTGGCGAGCTTGAAGAGGTTCATTTCATTCGATCCTGAATTAGAGGCCGGCAAGGGTCATGGGGGCGGACGAGACTTCCACCGCACCGGGCGCGATGGCCGTGGCGGTGATGACCCGGCGGGAAATAAGGTTCAGCACCTGGAGCGGCGCGTCCTTGGCTGCGCCGGTCACGGCCTGTCCGCGAACGGTGAGCGTCATCGGGCCTTGCCGGTAATAGATGGTGACGAGGTCGTTCTTGGCGACGGCCAGCGGCACGCCGACATCGCTGGCGCGCACCAGCAAGCCTTCGCGGCTCTGGCGGCTAAGCGCCATGCCGACCAATTGCTCAAGCGGGGCAGCGCCCTGAGCGGTGGCCTGCTGCACCGGGATGGCCCGCATCACGAAGTGGTCCGGCTGCAGGACCGTGCCAGCGGGCAGGCTGGCCGCCAGATGCGGTGCGTTGACGCTCAATTCGATCGTTCCGGCAATATCGATCGGCTGGCTGATGCCATCGACGAAAAAGCGGGCGGAGAATGACCCATTGCCCGGCAGGTAGCGCAGGGTTTCAAGGCGGGCCGGATTGTCGCTGGCTTCGGCGCGGATCGGGTCGAACGGTCGGGACAGGGCGATGTCGGCAATCATGTCGTCGGCAAGAATGCCGCGCGCACGCAGGTCCTCGGCAATGAGGCTGGACAGGAGCGGCTGGTCCACCATGGCGGCGGCCCGGGAGACGCGCACCTGGCCGAGCCCGTTGGTTTCAAAGCTGTCGAGACCGATGCGGGCCGTGGCCTGGCGGATGAGGTCCAGATCTACATTTCCCGTCGTGCCCGGCAGCGGTGAGCGGAACAGCGGCTTTTCGGCAAGAGCGCCAGCGTCGTCGAACATGTCGCCGACCGTCACCACGGGGGCGATGACCACGATGTCGGACTTGAGCGCCGGAGCGGCAAAGGTCGTGCCGGCCGAGAGGGCCAGTGCAAGCGAGGCGATGAGGGAGCGGGCTATTGTCACGTCGTCCTCCTAATCAGCGAAGCTGGCTTGTGGCCTGCATCATCTGGTCGGCGCCGGAGATGACACGGGCATTCATTTCATAGGCACGCTGGGCGGCGATCAGATCGGCGATTTCGGTCACCGAATTGACGTTGGCCAGTTCCAGGTAATTCTGCAGCAGGTCGCCGGCGCCGTCGGCATTGGGCACGCCGACCTGTGCCGCGCCGCTGGCGGCGGTTTCGAGGAACAGATTGTCGCCCATGGATTCGAGGCCCGACTTGTTCACGAAGCGGGCGAGCTGGAGCTGGCCGAGCTGGGTGGGGATGGTGTCGGTGCCGATATAGGCTTCCACCGTGCCGTCAGGTGAGATGGAAACGCCGCGCGCATCACCGGGGATATTGATGCCCGGATTGACGGTGTAGCCCGAGGAATTGACCAGCGTGCCTTCGGCATCGCGCTCGAAGGAGCCGTCGCGGGTATAGGCGGTGCGGCCATCGGGCAATTCGATCATGAAGAAGCCTTCGCCGCGGATGGCGACGTCGAGTTCACGCTCGGTGATATTGACCGAGCCCTGGCTCATGACGCGGGGCGTCGAGACGGTGCGCACGCCGGAGCCGATTTCAAGCCCGGCCGGCACCATGGTGCCCTGGTCGGAGGTCTGCGAGCCGGCGCGGGTGATCTGCTGGTAGAGCAGGTCCTGAAATTCCGCGCGCTGGCGCTTGTAGCCAGTGGTGCGCATATTGGCGATGTTGTTGGAAATGACTTCGACATTGCGTTCCTGGGCGCCCATGCCGGTCGATGCGATGTAAAGAGCTTTCATGGCGTTTCGTCCTCAGGATCAAGCGTTGGCGTCGCCGAGACGCTGGATGGCAGTGCGGCGCATTTCGTCCTGCTTCTGCGTCAGCGAGGCGACAGATTCATAGGCGCGGGTCACGCGGATCAGCTCAGCCATCTCGGAAACACCCGAGACATTGGAGCGTTCGACATGGCCCTGCATGGCGCGGGTATTGGCGTTGGGGGCGGGCGTGCCGCCGGAAAAGAGGTTGCTGCCCTCGCGGACCAGCGCCTGCGGATTGTCGAATTCGACGATGCGCAACTGGCCCCGGGGCCCGGCGCTGGACGAGATCATGCCGTCGCTGGCGATGGTGATGCCGACTTCATCGGGACCGAACTGGATCGGGCCGGCAAGGCCCAGCACCGGATTGCCGGACAGATCGACAAGCGTGCCGTTATTGCTGATCTGAAAGGAGCCGGCGCGCGTCCAGCGTTCGCCGGCGGCGGTTTCGACAGCGAAGAATCCTTCGCCATTGAGACCCACATCGAGGTCGTTGCCGGTCTGGATCATGGTGCCGCCGGCCATGTCATGGATGGTGGCCCAGTCCTGCACGTAAGAGAGCGGCTGGTCGAGATTTGGGAAAGTGGCGTCGCGGGCGACCGGCATCGCATATTCTTCGAACAGGATCTGCTCGGCCTTGAAACCGGTCGTGTTGATGTTGGCGACATTGTGCGCCACCACATCCATCTGCCGCTGCAATGCAATCTGCCGTGACAGGCCGATAAGCTGCGCATTCCCGATCATGACAATCCCCGTATCTTTCCCCGAGACCGCCTGCTTCCCCAAGCCGGCTGCCTCGCCATTAACTTTGCAGAAACCATGCCAAGGCGGGTATTTTAATAGAATCAGTGCCTTAGCGTGTTACGGGGGTGTAACCGGCGGCAATTATTGTCCGGCCTACCGGCAAAAGCTGCCCGGCAAAAAATGCCCGGTAGGGGCTAATCGTAACTATTCGTTAACCAAGTCGCCCTTAGCTGGGCGTAACGACCGGAATTGTCCGGAATCACTGGGGTTTGGTGGGGCTGGCAATGGCTGCGGAAGCAGAAGTCGAAACTGAAGCGACTGCCAAGAAGGGCATTCCCAAGCTCTTTATCATCATCGGCGCCGCTGCCCTGGTCCTGCTGCTTGGTGGCGCGGGTCTCTTCTTCTTCATGTCTTCGTCGGCTCCGAGCGAGGCGAGCGCCGACGCGCATGGCGCGGCCAGTGCCCCTGTTGCGCACAGCACGTTCATTTTCAACCTGCCATCGATGATGGTCAATCTGAGCAGCGAAGACGGCAGCAATGCCTTCATGAAGCTGACCATCGCGCTGGAAGTGGCCGATGAGGCGATGATGACGGAAATCCAGCCGCGTCTGCCCAAAGTGATCGATGCGTTCCAGGTCTATATGCGCGAATTGCGCAAGAGCGACCTGGAAGGCTCGGCCGGTATCTATCGTCTCAAGGAAGAGCTGCTGCGGCGGGTCAACATGGCCATCTATCCCGCCCATGTTCAGAATGTGCTCTTCAGGGAAATCCTGGTGCAGTAATGGCCGGACCAAGTGATCAGGACAAGCTGAGCGACGACTGGGGCATCGACAATCTGGACGTTGGAACCGCGTCCGGCGAAGTCGATGAATCCGGGATGACCGAGGACGAGCGCAATGCCGCCGCCGCTGCCGAATGGGCGGCGATGCTGGAAGGCGGCGATGGCGGGGAAGATGGCGGTCCCGACCGGGTTCTGAACCAGGACGAAATCGACAGCCTGCTCGGCTTCGACGCCAGTGCGGCGGGCAATGTCGAGCTGTCCGGGGTTCAGGCGCTGATCAATTCGGCGCTGGTGTCCTATGAACGCCTGCCGATGCTGGAAATCGTCTTTGACCGGCTGGTGCGGCTGGCGACAACGTCGCTGCGCAATTTCACCTCGGACAATGTCGAAGTGACCATGGATTCGATTTCCTCGGTCCGCTTCGGCGACTATCTCAACTCCATTCCGCTGCCCGCCATCCTGTCGGTGATCAAGGCGGAGGAATGGGAGAATTACGGCCTGCTCACCGTCGATTCCAACCTCATCTACTCGATGATCGACGTGTTGCTGGGCGGCCGCCGTGTCGGGGGCAATATCCGCGTCGAGGGCCGGCCCTATACGACCATCGAAATGGCGCTGGCTCGCCGCATGATCGAGGTCATTCTCGATGACACACACCGGGCCTTCGAGCCGGTGACGCAGATTCACTTCAAGCTCGAACGCATGGAGACCAATCCGCGCTTCGCCGCCATTTCGCGGCCGGGCAATGCCGCCATTCTGATCGAATTGCGCATCGAGATGGATGATCGCGGCGGCAAGATCGAAATCCTTTTGCCCTATGCGACGATCGAGCCGATCCGCGAACAGCTCTTGCAGATGTTCATGGGCGAAAAATTCGGCCGCGATCCGATCTGGGAAGGGCACCTGGCCACCGAAATCTATCAGGCCGATGTGGAGCTGGAAGCGGTGCTGCATGAGCAGAACCTGCCGCTCAGCAAGGTGCTGAACCTGCAGCCGGGGCAGACGCTGATGTTCGAGCGCTCGCCCACCGATCCGATCCGGCTGCGCTGCGGCGATGTCGAACTCACCGAGGCCATCATGGGCCATATCGGCAAGAATGTTTCCGTGCGGGTCACGCGCCCGCCCAACCCGCCCAAGGTCACCATGGCGGCCTTCGAGGCAATAGACGAGACGATGGAAGGACGATGATGTTCGGGTTGCCGCTGGGAATCTTTATCGAAGGCGCCGTGGCCGTGCTTCTGGCCCTGACGATCGGCTATTGCGTGCTGCTCAATCAGCGGCTCAAGCGCCTTCATCAGGACAAGGACATCATGCGCCAGATGGTGGCCGATCTTGTCGGGGCCACCAATCTGGCCAATCAGGCCATCAAGGAGCTCAAGTCCTCGGCGGTCGAGGCCGATCTTGCTCTTACCGCACGGCTTGAGGAAGCCGAGCGCTTCGGTGTCGAGCTGGCCAATCACGTCAATGCCGGCACGGTGCTGATGGAGCGGATCGCCCGGATCACCAGCGTGGCGCGACAGAGCCAGGCGGTCGGAACCGAGGAAGAGCCCAACAAGGTGCAGTCAGCGCTGCAGCAATTGTCGGCGCGTGTGCGCAACCGCGGAGCCGCCGCGTGACCAATATCCGCCTGCTGCCCGTGGTCATTCTGGCTGTTGCGGCCCTGCTCGTCCTCAAGACGGTCGGGCTGATCACCAATGGCGGCTATGTGCTGACAGGCGTGAGCACGGCGCAGGCGGCGGGCGGTGGCGGCCATGGCGGTGCCGCGGTTGCGCAGGGCGAAACCGTGACCATGCCGAGCGAGCCCACTATCGCCGATACCACGCCGACACTCAGCGATGGCACGCCGACGCTCGGCGAGAAGGCCGAAGAATCATCTGGTCATGGCGCAACCAGCGCAGGGGCGGACGCTCACGCCGATGAGGCCGGGGCCGAGGGCGAGGCGCAGGGCCATGGCTCGGAAATCACCAATGTTGTCGCGGCGGAGAATGCCTGTGATCCCCGCCCTGCCCACGAGGGCGAGGAAAGCGTAGCCGACGGCCAGTTGATGATCATCGCGCCTGAGTGCCCGCCACTGACCGATGCTCTCCCGCAACTGGTCACCGGCACCGGCCTCGTGCCGTTGGGCTCTGCCGACAATGGTCAGACCGAGCAGGTTCTGCTGGAGCGCCTCGCAACGCGCCGCAGCGAACTTGAGACCTATGAGCAGCAATTGGCCATGCGGGCCTCGCTGGTGGAAGCGGCTGAAAAGCGTATCGAGGAACGTCAGGCGACGATGCAGTCCATCGAGGATCAGATCGCCTCGCTGGTCGAACAGCGCAAGCAGATGGAAGAGGGCCAGTTCGCCAGCATCGTGGCAATGTACGAAACCATGAAGCCCAAGGACGCCGCCAAGATTTTCGATAATCTGGATATCGAGGTGTTGCTGCGTGTCTCCAAGATGATGAGCCCGCGCAAGATGGCGCCCATCCTTGCGGCGATGAACACCAACCGCGCGCAGGAGCTGACGGTGCGCATGGCTTCGGCCAGCAATGACCCACTCGAAAGCATGAGCCCGGACGATCTGGCAGCGCTGCCGCAGATCGTGGGCCAGTAAATCTGGCCCGATTGCCTTAGGGGGACGTTAAGCCGGGGTCGCTAGATTTGCGCTGAAGCAACAGTGCAATCCTCGCGTTTTGAGGCTTTCGGGACAGAAACCCGTCCAAAAAACGTGTCATATCTGGCGTCGGGCGGGCAGAAAGCCGGTGAAGACCGCAATTATCGCAGGTTTGCGACAGGCAAGAATTGCCCTGGTCGCAGCTTCCTTTGCCAGTGTTCTGGCAATGATTGCGCCTGTCCATGCCCAGGATCAGGGGCAGCTCTTTGCGGCCGAACAGGATGGCTATGGGCGGTTGATCCTCAGCTTTCCCTCGCGCGACGAGCTTCCCAAATACAATTTCCGCCTTGAGAATGGTGTGCTGTCCCTCGAATTCGAGGAGCCGGTCTCGGTGATACTGCCCGATGTCGGGGTAACGATGCCGGATTATCTCACCGTTGCCCGCATCGATCCGGATGGTCGCGGCTTGCGCATCGGCCTCAGGTCCAGCTTCAACTTCAATCGCATCGAGGCCGGCGAGCAGCTTTACATCGATCTGTTGCCGCCCACATGGCAGGGCATGCCCCCGCCATTGCCGCAGGAGGTCATTGCGGAACTGGCCGAGCGGGCGCGTGAAGCTGCAGTCAGGGCCGAGCGCGAGCGCAAGGCGCGCATGGCTGCCGAGCTGGAGCCGCGGGTGAACGTCCGGGTCGGGCAGAATGCCACCTTCCTGCGGGTGCAGTTCGACTGGACGGTGCCCACCGATGCCCAGTTCGCCAAGAAGGGCAATATCGGCGCGGCTACGTTTGAATGGCCGGTCGAGATGGATATGGGCGCGCTGCTGGGCGGTCTGCCCGAGGAACTGGTGTCGGTGCAGTCGGGGTCTTCCGCCGATGGCGCCGTGGCGACCTTTGTTTTCGCGGATGATGTCGAGCCGCGCTTCTACGAAGTGACGCCCAGCCAATATGTGCTCGATATCGATATTGCGGGCCATGGCCTGCCGGGGCTGACGCCAGCCGATCTGGAAGCTGCCAATGCCGAGCATGAGGCGGCGGCCCAGCATGCGGCCGAAGCGCCGCGCATTGCTGCACTCCAGCCTGCGGCTGCCGAGGCGATCACGCCATTCGTCAATGTTCTCGGCTCCACCGTGCGGCTGGTTTTCCCCTTTGAGCAGGATACGCCGGCCAGCGTGTTCCGGCGTGGCGATACGGTCTGGATGATTTTCGATACCGTCAGCGGCATTCAGCCGCCTCCGGCCTCGTCGGACCTCGACAGCGTGGCGAGCGAGTTCGCCGTCATTTCTTCGGGCGATACGCAGGTCGTGCGCATCGATCTCGCGCAGGATCGTCTGGCGACGCTGGGCTCGGAAGGCATGGCTTGGGTGCTTTCGCTGGGTGACATGATGCTGAGCCCCACCGAGCCGATGAGCCTGACCCGCCGCCGCGACATCGAAGGCTCGTTCGAGATGGTGGCCGACGTGGTGCGTCCGGGCCGCATCCATGATTTCCGTGACCCGCTGGTTGGCGACGTGCTGAAGGTCGTAACGGCCTATCCTCCGGCCAGGGGGATGACGCGGACGCTCGACTATGTGGATTTCACCGCACTGCGCAGCGTTCATGGACTTGTCGTCATGCCCAAGTCCGTGGGTTTGCAGGTTAGCCTTGAAAACCCTCTGGCTGTTATCTCCAATGCTGGCGGACTCACGGTCTCCGCATCCGACGCCCTGCGCAATTTCGGCACCGAGGCCCAGGACGCGGCGCGGGCGGGATTCATCGATCTGGCGGCGCTTGAAGAGCGGAACGCAGTCAAGCTGACGCAGACGCGCGACGAACTGGAGCTGGCCGCCGCATCCAGCGAGGGCCGCGACCGGGACATTGCGCGCCTCGATCTGGCGCAGTTTTTGCTGGCCAATGGGCTGTCCTTCGAGGCGCTGGGTGTGCTGCGCGTGCTCGATGCCGAATTGAGGGCGCAGGATCTGACCAAGCAGATCCGGATGACGCAGGCCATTGCCAATGTGCTGGCCGGCCGTTCGCGCGAGTCCTTGCAGGCGCTGAATGCTGCGGCGCTTGCTCAGGAAATTGACGCTGTGTTCTGGCGCAGCATGGCCCGCGAGGCCCAGGGCGACTATCGCGGCGCGCGGCTCGATGCGCTGGAAGCGCGGTCGGTGGTGGATTCCTATCCGGAATGGCTGCGCAATGCGTTCCGGCTGTCCGCAAGCCGTTCGGCGCTGGAAGCGGGCGACACCGCATTTGCCGAGCGCCTCCTGGAAGAGGTGGAGTTTGCCGGCCTCAGCGTCGAGGACGCCTCGCTCTATCATCTCCTGTCGGCACGGGCCGACGAAGCCGCGGGACGCCTGCAGGAAGCGCTGGATACCTATGGTCAAGTGATTGCCTCAGAGGTGCGCCCGACGCGCGCCGAAGCCGTCTATCGGACGCTGCTGCTGCTGGATGCAGATGGGCGGCTGGACATGGGGAAGGCGACGCAGACCCTTGCGGCGGAAACATTGCTCTGGCGCGGCGATAGCCTCGAAGCGGAGATGCAGTCGCTGCTGGCCAAGCTCTATTTCCGCAACGGCGACTATCGGCAGGGTTTCGAGACGGTGCGCGCCGCCGTCACCAGCTTCCCCGAAAGCCCGGCGGTCAATGCCCTGCGCGATCAGGCGCAGACCATGTTTGGCGATCTCTTCCTCAATGGTCTGGCCGATTCCATCAGCCCCGTGGAAGCGCTGGCCATTTATTACGATTTCCGTCACCTGACCCCGCCGGGTGCGCGTGGCGACGAGATGATCCGCAACCTGGCGCGGCGTCTGGTGCGCATGGACCTGCTGCCGCAGGCGGCCGATCTTCTGCAATACCAGTTGGACAATCGTCTGCGCGGGGTGGCGCGAACACAGATCGCCGCCGATCTGGCAGTCATCTATCTGGCAGATCGCAAGCCACAGGATGCCATTCGCGTCCTCAATGATACCCGGCTGCCCGATATTCCCGAATCGCTGGCCCGTCAGCGCCGCATTCTGGAGGCGCGGGCGATGATCGATGGCGGCCGCGATCAGCTGGCGCTCGATCTGGTCAGCAATATGGACGGCAAGGATGTGGCCTTGCTGCGCATCGATGCCCATTGGAAAGCCCGCCGTTACACACAGGCCGGCGAGATGATCGAGGCCGTCTATGGCCGCGAGGCGCCCGGGCAGGCCTTCAACCGAGCCGCGCGGCTGAACCTGATCAAGGCCGCCGTGGGCTATGTGCTGGCCGGCGACAATTTTGGCCTGTCGCGGCTGCGGAACAAGTTCGGCGAACAGATGGTCAATTCGCCCGAATGGGCGCTGTTCGATTTCGTCACCGGACCGATCCAGACCGACAGCCTCGAATTCAAGAAGGTCGCCGCCGACATTGCGGCGCAGGACAGCCTTACGGCATTTCTGGCCTCCTATCGGGAGACCTATGCCGGTGAGGGGGCTCTTGCCCCTGTCAATGCGACCGAACCGGTGCCCGGTATGACCGCTTCGCGCTGAGCAGTCGCGGCAGTCCAATCACGAAGAGCAGCCATCCCATGTTGAAAAGCCGCTTCGCCCTCCCATGCGGGCGGAGCATTTGCTAGACCTGTGGCAATGTCCCGATTCGGGACGGCTTGTGCCTGATGGAGCATGTGACCATGGCATCGACGCCGCTCGGCGAAGACAGCTATCCCGAACCGGTTCTGGACACGGCGCGATCCGGGGTCGGGCTTTGGCGCGTGGCGCTGCTTGGCCTGGTTCTGGTTCTGGTGGCAGTCGGCTTTTCCCTGTTCGGGGGGCAGGTCCCGCCGGAGGCCGTCATGGCCTTTGTCGGCATTCTGGCCGTGGCTGGCGTGTTCTTCCTGTTCGGGCTCGTTGCGGGCCTTTTCCGCTTCGCCTCTTCCGAAGAGAGGCGCACCCTCAGCCATGCGGTGGTGGACAGCCTGCCTTTCGGTACGGTGATTGCCGATCGGGATGGCAAGATTTCCTATGTAAACCAGCATTACAGCAGTTTTCCCGGCGCGGTGAATAATGGCGTTCCGGTTGGTGTGCCGCGGCTGTTTGCTGGCCATGCCGATGCCAGCGAGGCCATTTACCGGTTGTCGCGCGCCGCCAAGGATGGGCGCAGCGCCATCGAGGATATCCGTGTCCCGGGCGGACTGGGTGGGTCGCAGGCCGAGGCGGGTCGCGTCTTCTGGTATCGCGTGGCCGTCCGCCCCCTGCCGCAGACCGATGATTCTCGTAAATCGCTTGTGGCCTGGTCCATCGAGGACACGACGCGGGACCGGGAGAACAACGAGACCGCGTTCCGCGACCTGCAGCGCGCTATAGACTATCTGGATCATTCCCCGTCCGGCTTCCTGTCCGCAGACGCCCAAGGCCGCATTCAGTATCTCAACTCCACCCTGGCCGACTGGCTGGGCTATGACCTTGCCGAGTTCAATTCGGGCCATCTCAACCTCAAGGACATCGTGCGGGGCGATGGCGCAACGCTGCTGATGCGGGGCAGGGGTGACGGCGAAATCCGTACTGAAATCATCGATATCGATCTTGTGCGCCGCAATGGCACGGCCCTGCCGGTGCGCCTGCTGCATCGGGCCGCCCGCCTCGCCGATGGCGAACTGGGCGAGACGCGTACGCTGGTGCTCGACATGTCGAGCGCGCCGGATACCGAGGAAGAATTGCGCGCCGCCGAAGTGCGGTTCTCGCGCTTCTTCAACGATACGCCTTTTGCGATCGCCACGCTCGACGGCGAAGGCCGCATCGTGCGCACCAATGCCCCCTTCGGTCGCATCTTCCGCTGGTCTGGCGAGGACAAGAGCCTCGAAAACCAGACCCTGCATGATCTGGTTGGAGAGACCAGCCGCGACAAGCTTGATCGCGCGCTTGCCGCCGCTCTGGCCCAGCATTCCGAGGTCGAGCCGGTCGATGCGCTGCTGAGCGTCGAGGGCGACCACGCCGTCCGCCTTTACATCTCTGCCTCGGAGATCAGCGCCGGATCGCCCGAGCAGATCAATGTCTATGCGCTGGACATGACCGATCAGCGCAAGCTCGAAGCCCAGTTCGCTCAAAGCCAGAAGATGCAGGCCGTCGGCCAGCTTGCCGGCGGCGTCGCACACGACTTCAACAATCTGCTGACCGCGATCATCGGCTTCTCCGATCTCCTGCTGCTCAAGCACAAGCCGGGCGATCCTTCGTTCAGCGAACTCATGCAGATCAAGCAGAACGCCAATCGCGCCGCGGGTCTCACCCGTCAGCTTCTGGCGTTTTCGCGCCGCCAGACCCTGCGCCCACAGGTGCTGGAACTGCCGCTGATCGTTGATGACCTGACCGTCTTGCTCAAGCGGATGATCGGGGAGAAGAACGCGCTTTCGGTCGAGCATGGCCGCAATATCTGGCCCGTTCGGGCCGACGTCGTGCAGCTCGAGCAGGTGATCATCAATCTGGTGGTGAATGCGCGTGACGCCATGCCCAATGGTGGCTCGATCGCCATCCGCACCGCCAATGTCAACGAGGCCGATATTGCCGGGCTGAAGTTTGAAGGCATGGTGCCCGCCGATTACGTGCTGATCGATGTCGAAGACACCGGAACCGGCATGAGCCAGGAGGTGCTGGACAAGATTTTCGAGCCCTTCTTCACCACCAAGGAGCTCGGCAAGGGCACCGGGCTTGGCCTCTCCACTGTCTATGGCATCGTCAAGCAGACCGAAGGCTATATTTATCCGGTTTCTGTTGTGGGCGTCGGCACCACGTTCAAGATTTTCCTGCCGCGTCACGTGCCCAGCGCCGAGGAAGCCGCCGCCAAGGCGGCCATCGCTGCTGCGCCGGTCAAGGATCTCACGGGGCAGGAACGCATTCTGCTGGTCGAGGACGAGGAAAGCGTGCGTGCCTTCTCTGCCAAGGCGCTCAAGGCCACCGGTTACGAGGTCTTCGAGGCCGATGGCGGCGAGGAAGCGCTCGAAGTTCTGGAAGATCTCGACTATGCGGTGGATCTTATCATTTCCGACGTGGTCATGCCGGAAATGGACGGGCCGACCATGCTCAAGGTGGTCCGCGAAAAGATGCCGAACCTCAAGATCATCTTCGTGTCCGGCTATGCCGAGGAAAGCGTGAGACGCGATATCGAGGACGATCAGAGCGTCGATTTCCTGCCCAAGCCCTATTCGCTCGACCAGATCAATTCCAAGGTCAAGGAAGTGTTGAGCCGGCAGGACAAGGAGGGTTAGGGCCGTGACGGCCCATCCCCGTTTCGAGGGTTCATCGGAGCTCAATGTGCTGGGCGAACCGCTGCAGCCCTGCTCGAACGACCCGCTGACCGGCTTTTTCCGCAGCGGCTATTGCGCCGCCGGACCGGACAGCGCCGCCGTGCACCTGGTCTGCATTGCAGCAACGACCGAATTCCTCGCCTATTCGGCCGGTGTCGGCAACGACCTGTCCACGCCACGCCCGGAATTTGCCTTTCCAGGTCTGGTTGCCGGAAACCGCTGGTGCCTCGTGGCTGGCCGGTGGGCACAGGCGCACGGGGCAGGCATGGCGCCCCGTGTCTATCTGCGGGCGACCAACAGAAAAGTCCTGGAATTGATTCCGCTTGAAATCCTCAAGGCTTACGCTCTCGATCTCAACTAGCGATTCAGGGCAACGCTCACCAGCGTCCGTCGCGGAAATCGACAATCGTTACGGCGACTGCATAGCCGATACAGATGATCATCCCCAGCGATACCAGGACGGCGAAGTCTGAAGGGTCGCCGCTCTGAAATTCCTGGAAATAGGTGGGATGCTTGCGGGGCCAGCGGCCATCATAGATGAAAAAGAAGTAGCCGGACCCCAATATGGCGCCGGCCAGCTGTATCGGGCCCCGCACTGGCCCATCCCACCATTTCATCCACCGCCACATCGTTCTCACCGCCTTCGCCGTCTCCGGCGTTATTAGCAGGCTCGCGTGATGTCGGGTGATGCTTTTGCTGTCAGCATTAACGCCTGATCAGGCCGTGCCGCCGGGAATGGGTGTACCGGGTGCCAGCAGGCCCTTTTCGGCCAGAGCCGTCCACAGGCCATCGGGAATTTTGAGGTTCCACCAGTCCAGAATGCCGTCCAGTTCCTCCGGTGACCTCGGCCCCGGCAGCACATTGCAGACGGCCGGATGATGCAGCGGGAATTGCAGGGCGGCGGCGGGCAGGGGGACAGCGAAATCTCGGCAAACGGCATCCAGCGCCCGGACCCGTGCTGTGATTGCCTCTGGCGCCTTGGCATAATCGAACGTGTCGCTGCCCACCAGAATCCCCGAGTTAAAGGGGCCGCCGACGACCACCGAGGCCTTGCGGCTGATACAGGTGGAGAGGAACGGGTCGAGCGACGTCTGTTCGAGCAGGGTATAGCGCCCTGCCAGCAGGAACACGTCCCAGTCGCCCAGCGCGAAAGCGTCCATCAGCACTTGCCATTCGTTGACGCCGAGACCAATGGCCTTGACCACGCCGCTATCGCGGAGGGTCCGCAATGCCTTGTAACCGCCGCCGGCCAATTGCTCCCACAAGGGCCGGTTTCCCGCTTCGCCATGCGTCGTCGTGCCGATGTCGTGGACATAAAGGATATCCACCCGGTCGAGGCCGAGCCGTTGCAGGCTGTCCTCGAAGGAGCGCATTACCCCGTCATAGGAATAGTCGTAATGCTGGTTAAAGGGCAGAGGATGGGCCCAGGCGCCCTTGTCCTGCCGGCTTGGCGGAACAGGGCGCAGCAGGCGGCCCACCTTGGTGGAGAGGATTGGCCGCTCGGGAGTCTCGCGCAGAACTTCCCCAACCAGATGCTCGGATAGTCCGAGGCCGTATTGGGGAGCGGTGTCGACATAGGTGATGCCGCTGTCCAGGGCATGGGACACGGTGGCGCGCGCCTGTTCCGATGGCACGGCCGAAAATATTCCGGCCAGCGAGGCGCCGCCAAGACCCAGCGTGGTGACTTCCAGATCGGTCTCGCCGATCCGGCGCTTTTCAAGATTGCGCGGCGCCATTCCATCCTCCCAGATGCCGGGAGGATAACTGACATGTTAGTTGCGCGACGTAAAGCCGCCCAATTGCTGCCGGCGAGGCGCCGTTCAGTAAAGCCCGTCGATGGTCACCGGCTGTTCCTTGCTCACCTGCACCGCGTTGCGCAGCGGCAGGCCGAACTGGCTTTCCTCGATTTCGAAGACATCATCCTTCTGGGTCGAAATGCCGTCGGCAAAGCTGAGTGTGGCAGTGCCGAACATATGCACATGCACATCGCCGGGCTGGCGGAACAGTTCGTATTTGAAGTGGTGATATTCGAGATTGGCGATCGTGTGGCTCATATTGTCTTCGCCGCTGAGGAACGGCTTTTCCCACAACACTTCGCCATTGCGAATGATGCGCGATTTGCCCTCGATATGGCGCGGCAGGTCGCCTACCCGCAGCTCCGGCCCGAACGAGCAGGCGCGCAGCTTGGAATGGGCGAGGTAAAGATAATTGATCCGCTCGGTCACGTGGTCGGAGAATTCATTGCCGAGCGCAAAGCCCAGCCGGCGCGGCTGGCCATGCTGGTCGATGACATAGATGCCGGCAATTTCGGGCTCTTCGCCGGCGTCGAGTGCGAAAGATGGGGAAAGGATGGGGTGGCCGGGATTGGCGACAATGCTGCCATTGCCCTTATAGAACCATTCGGGCTGGACGCCCTGTTCACCGGCCTTGGGTTTGCCGCCCTCAAGACCCATGCGGAACATTTTCATGCTGTCGGTCAGTTCGCCGGCAGGCTTGTCGCCATTTGCCTTGTGCATAGCGTCGCGGGTGGCGGCAGAGCCGAGATGGGTGAGGCCGGTGCCGGTGACATGCAGATGGGCCGGATCGGGATGGTCGATTGGCGCCAGCAGGCGGCCTTCCGCCAGCAGAGCGGCCTTGTCGACTGCCTCGCCCAGTCCCAGCGATTTCACGGTCTTGGAAAGGCCGCCGCCTCCGTTGATGGCCGCCTGCACCAGTTCATAGACCGAACTCACGCCATTGACGCGATGTGTCTGGCCGCCCTCGGTCACGCCGACGGCGCGGCCGCCCTGCTCGTCGAGATACTGGATCAGGTGCATGGAACAATCCTTGGCTGCAGCCACCATTGCGGGGCAATTGGCGGCATAAAACGCATGGAAGGGGAGGCTGTCCAGCTAAAAATCATACTTTTGGGCCCGCATATCGCTCAGCATGAGAATCGGCCAGAGCTGCCTGGACGGTCCGATTTTGCCGTCAGCGTGATGTTCTCATTTTGTCTCTTGACGGAAACGAAACAAAATGAGAACAAATAAAGCACGGATATTGCACAAATGACCAGATGGTCCTCTCGTTGCGTGACCTTCGAGAGCGTGAAATAAGGAGACAGCATTATGGCAGCTTCGCCGCTTCGCGTCGTTGAAGGTGGGTCAATGGATAAGGATAAGGCGCTCGCAGCAGCGCTGAGCCAGATCGAGCGCAATTTCGGCAAGGGCTCGATCATGCGCTTGGGCGAAAACACCAATATCGAGGTGGAAGCGATCTCCACCGGGTCGCTGGGCCTGGACATTGCGCTGGGTATTGGCGGCCTGCCCAAGGGCCGTATCGTCGAGATTTTCGGGCCGGAAAGCTCGGGCAAGACCACTCTGGCCCTGCATGTCATCGCCGAGGCGCAACGCAAGGGCGGCATTTGCGCCTTTGTCGACGCCGAACATGCGCTGGACCCGGTCTATGCCCGCAAGCTGGGTGTCAATGTCGATGATCTCCTGATTTCCCAGCCGGATGCGGGTGAGCAGGCGCTCGAGATTACCGATACGCTGGTGCGTTCGGGCGCCATCGATGTGCTGGTGGTCGATTCGGTTGCTGCGCTTACGCCGCGCGCCGAACTCGAGGGCGAAATGGGCGACAGCCTTCCCGGCCAGCAGGCCCGCCTGATGAGCCAGGCCATGCGCAAGCTGACCTCCTCGATTTCCAAGTCCAAGTGCCTTGTCATCTTCATCAACCAGATCCGCATGAAGATCGGCGTCATGTACGGTTCGCCCGAAACCACGACTGGCGGCAATGCGCTGAAATTCTACGCTTCGGTTCGCCTTGATATCCGCCGGATCGGTGCGCTCAAGGACCGCGAGGAGATCGTGGGCAACCAGACCCGCGTTAAGGTGGTCAAGAACAAGCTGGCTCCTCCGTTCCGCCAGGTCGAGTTCGACATCATGTATGGCGAAGGCATTTCCAAGACCGGCGAATTGCTCGATCTCGGCGTCAAATCCGGCATTGTTGAAAAGTCCGGGGCCTGGTTCTCCTGGGAAAGCCAGCGTCTGGGGCAGGGCCGCGAGAATTCGCGCCAGTTCCTCAAGGACAATCCCGAGATCGCCAATACGATCGAACAGGGTGTCCGCGAAAGCTCGGGCCTGCTCGGTGAAGTTCTGCTCGTTGCCGGCGGGGAATCCGACGATAGCAGCGACGAATAGGCCTCCTATATCCCATGCAGTGACCCCCGCTTCGGCGGGGGTTTTTGTTTGATGAGCAAGATTGTCGCTGCTTGCCGCGATCAATCCACTTTCGTCACCACCGGGCTTGTCCCGGTGGTCCATGCGGCGGCGCGATGGATTGCCGGGACAAGCCCGGCAATGACGATAAGCAAGGGGTCCTGTGGCATGCCACTTTCTCTTGCGTCTCTATCGCCGCGAAGCTGGACATTTCCTTGTGTGGCACGATAAAAAGCCCCGTTTTTCCTATTGGGCGCATCTGCGTCCGCTCGCCATGAAAGCCTGTGCATGACCAGCGTAAACGATCTTCGTTCGAGCTTTACCGGTTACTTCGCCAAGAACGGTCACGAGGCCGTGGCGTCGAGCCCGCTCGTGCCGCGCAATGACCCAACGCTGATGTTCACCAATGCCGGCATGGTGCAGTTCAAGAATGTCTTTACCGGGGTGGAAAAGCGTCCCTATTCGACAGCGACCACGGCGCAGAAATGCGTGCGTGCGGGCGGCAAGCACAATGACCTCGACAATGTCGGCTTCACCGCGCGTCACCACACCTTCTTCGAGATGCTGGGCAATTTCTCCTTCGGTGACTACTTCAAAGATCAGGCAATCGAGCTCGCCTGGAACCTTCTTACGAAGGACTGGGCGCTGCCCAAGGAAAAGCTCATGGTCACCGTCTATGAAGACGATGACGAGGCCATGGCACTCTGGAAGAAGATTGCCGGTCTCTCCGAGGATCGCATCGTGCGGCTGGGGGCGAAGTCCAATTTCTGGCAGATGGGCGATACGGGCCCCTGCGGCCCTTGCTCGGAAATCTTCTACGACCACGGCGACAAGGTCTGGGGTGGCCCTCCGGGCTCGCCCGATGAAGACGGTGACCGCTGGATCGAGATCTGGAACTTGGTCTTCATGCAGTTCGAGCAGCACCCCGATGGCTCGCGCACCGGATTGCCGCGTCCCTCGATCGACACGGGCATGGGCCTCGAGCGCATCGCCGCCGTCATGCAGGGCGTCCACGACAATTACGATATCGACCTCTTCAAGGCGCTGATCGGCGCGGCGGCCAATGCCACCAATGCCGATGTCAACGGCCCGGGCAATCGCAGCCTGCGGGTTATTGCGGATCACCTGCGCTCGATGAGCTTCCTCATCGCCGAGGGCGTGCTGCCGTCCAATGAAGGGCGTGGCTATGTGCTGCGCCGCATCATGCGCCGCGCCATGCGTCATGCGACCCTGCTGGGCGCCAATGAGCCGGTGATCCACAAGCTCGTGCCGATGCTGGTGCGCGAAATGGGCCAGGCCTATCCCGAGCTGTCACGCGGCGAGGCGATGATCGCCGAAACCGTGCGCCTCGAAGAAGGCCGCTTCCTCAAGACGCTTGGCCGCGGCCTGCAAATTCTCGAAGCCGAGACCGCGGATCTGGGCGATGGCGACACGCTGGCTGGGGCAACCGCTTTCAAGCTCTACGACACCTATGGTTTCCCGCTCGACCTGACACAGGACGCCTTGCGGTCGCGCAATATCGCCGTCGATCAGGCCGGTTTCGATGCCGCCATGGCCCAGCAGAAGGCCGAGGCCCGGAAGAACTGGGCTGGTTCGGGCGAGGCCGGCACGGATACGATCTGGTTTGGCCTTGCTGACAAGCTCGGCCCCACCGAATTCCTCGGCTATGAAACCGAACGCGCCGAAGGCGAGATCAAGGCGCTGCTGGTCGATGGCAAGGAAGTCGAGACCATCGCCGCAGGTCAGGACGGCATTGTCGTCGTCAATCAGACCCCGTTCTATGGCGAAAGCGGTGGCCAAGTCGGCGATAGCGGCCTGATCAAGTCCGATGGCGTCGTTGCCGAAGTCAGCGACACCAACAAGCACCAAGGCGTTTTTGCGCATCGCGTGTCTGTCAAGGAAGGCAGCCTCAAACTGGGCCAGGCCGTCGAGTTGATCGTCGACCACGACCGCCGCTCTTCCATTCGCGCCAATCACTCCGCCACCCATCTGCTGCATGAAGCGCTGCGTCTGGTGCTCGGTGATCATGTCGCGCAGAAGGGCTCGCTGGTGTCAGCCGACCGCCTGCGCTTCGACTTCGTTCACACCAAGCCGGTGACGCCGCAGGAGCTGGCCGAGGTCGAGGATATCGCCAATGCCATCATTCTTCAGAACACCCCCGTCGAAACCCGGCTGATGGGTGTCGAGGAAGCCAAGGAATCGGGTGCGCGTGCGCTGTTTGGCGAGAAATACGGCGATGAAGTGCGCGTCGTCGCCATGGGCGAGCCGACAGGCAATGGCCTGGGCTGGTCGGTCGAGCTCTGCGGCGGCACCCATGTGCGCCGCACGGGCGATATCGGCCTTGTCTCCGTCGTGGCCGAAAGCTCTGTGGCTGGTGGCGTGCGCCGTATCGAGGCGCTGACCGGCACTGCTGCGCGTCATCGTGGCAATGCCAGCACCAATATCGTGGCCTCGGCGGCGGGTATTCTGCGCTCCGGCACTCATGAAGTGCTCGACCGGATCGAGGCGCTGCAAAACCAGCTCAAGAGCGCGGAAAAGGCTCTGGCCGATGCGCGCCAGAAGCTGGCTCTGGGCGGTGGTGGCGAAGGCGGCAATGCCTCCGAGACGATCAATGGCGTCACCTTTGTCGGCCGTGTCGTCGAAGGCGTGGCGGCCAAGGACATCAAGTCGGTGGTCGACGCAGAAAAGAAGCGGATCGGCTCGGGCGTCGTCGTCATGGTGCTCAAGGGCGAAGACGGCAAGGGCACGGTCGCCATTGGCGTCACCGATGACCTGACCGGCAAATATGCTGCCGGCACGCTGATCAAGTCAGCGACGGCGGCGCTGGGCGGGCAGGGCGGCGGCGGCCGGCCGGACATGGCCCAGGGTGGTGGCCCTGATGGCTCCAAGGCCGACGATGCGATCGCAGCGGTCCGTGCGCTGATCTAGTCCGCAAGGCATGCACTGGAAAAACCCCGCGTCTCTGGCGCGGGGTTTTTGTTTGCCTATTCACCGATGCGGAAGAAGAAGACGCGGGGCTTCCAGCGGATGGGGCGCTTTTCGCTGAGAACATTGAGCAGGCCCGCGCCGACAACGATCAGCATGCCCACTATTGCCACCCAGTCGGGGAATTCGCCAAAGAACAGGGCGCCGAAGAGAATGGCCCAGATCAGCTGGCTATATTGCACCGGGGCAATGAGATTGGCCGGTGTCTGCTTGCTGGCCTGAATCAGCAATAACCCGCCCATGCCGCCGAGAAGTCCGATGCCCAGGAGGATGGCCATCTGTTCGGGTGAGGGCAGGACGAAATGCGGGAGCATCAGGATGCCGTTGAAGATCGCGGAATAGATGACCTGGAGGCCGACAAGGCTGACGCGGCGTTCACGCGGCGCGACATGACGCAAAATGGTGGTGGTGATGGCGCCAAGAAAGGCACCGACCATCATGATGTAATGACCCGTGGCCAGCTCTTTCATGCCGGGGCGAATGACGAGGATTACGCCAAGGAAGCTGATCAGCAAGAGTATCCATCGGTGCAGCGCCACATGTTCGCGCAGCAGGAACACCGATAGCAGGGTGACGAAAAGCGGTGTGGTGAAGCCAATGGCATAGACATCGGCAAAGGCGATGTGGGTGAAGGCATACATCACGCAAGCAGTGCCGCCGATGGCTGTCGCGCAGCGCAGATGCACCAGCCATGGATGCTGGAGCTTGTACAGGTCGCGCCAGCGCTCGCCGCGCTTGGTCAGCATGGCCGGAATAATGGAGAAGCTGGTGGTGAAAAAGGCAATCTCGAAGACGGACAGGGCGGGGCCTGTCGCCTTGATCAGCGCGTCTGCAACCGAAAAGCTGGCATAGGCCAGAAAAGCCAGAATGACGCCGACTGGCATCGCAATATCCGGGAATATGAGGAACGGGACGGGAATTCGTCGTCGCACGATATGGACGCAAAGGGAAGCGGTCATCGGCAGCCAGGCAGGATTTGTGGCGGCGCAATGCCTTGGGGCGCAGAATTGGAAAATTCAGATGCAGTGCGCGCGGATTCTGAATTGGCTGTTCATGCCCGCTTCATCTGGCGCATGACTATTTCGTGATCGGCGTGAGGCGATCCCGCCTCGGACATTTCTGGAGGGCTTTCCAATGAGTTTGATGAAGGGGGCAATGCTTGGCGTTGTCGCTGCGCTTGGCCTGGCATCACCCAATGCTGCGGCTGAGCGGGCCATTATCGTGCTGGACGGATCAGGGTCGATGTGGGCGCAGATCGACAGCAAGGCGCGGATCACCATTGCGCGGGAAACGCTGGATTCGGTGCTCTCCTCAGTTCCCGGCGATCTGGAACTGGGGCTGATGACCTATGGTCATCGTGAGCGCGGCAATTGCGGCGATATCGAACTGCTGGTCGAACCGGCGGCAGGCACTGCGGATGCCATTGCGGCAGCGGCCAACAAGATCAACCCCAAGGGCATGACGCCGCTCAGCGATGCGGTGCGCCTTGCAGCGGAGGAATTGCGCTTCACCGAGGAAAAGGCGACCGTCATCCTGATCACGGACGGCCTTGAAACCTGTGAGGTCGATCCCTGTGCGCTGGCCAATGAACTTGAAGCGCAGGGCATCAATTTTACCGCCCATGTGCTCGGCTTCGGCCTCTCCGACGACGAGGGCAGGCAGGTGGCTTGCCTCGCGGAAAATACCGGCGGCAAATATCTTTCTGCTCAGAACGGTGACGATCTTGTCGACGCGCTGACCTCGACAGTCGCCGAAGTGGTGCAGGCCGAGCCTGAACCCGAGCCGGCACCGGAGCCCGAGCCCGCCGTGTTTGACTATACCGTGGCCCCTACGGCGTCTTTGACCGAAGGCGGGCCCGACATGACCGATGACAATGCAGACCTTGTCTGGAGTTTTCACACACCGGGTGCCGATGGTGCGGCCGGCGAGTGGCTTCGCAATGAATATAATGCCGGTGCGAAAATCGACATGGAACCCGGCGCGTATATTCTTCGGGCCGCCTGGGGCGAAGCTATGGTCGAGCAGCCCGTCACGGTTGTGGCCGGCGAAGTCATCGAGCCACATTTCGTGTTCAATGCGGGCAAGATCATCGTGCGCCCCTATGCCTCCGAAGGCCAGCCGGTCGATAGCAGCGCGGCGGTCAACATCGCTTACCCGGGCGGCGATACCTATGGCTATGGCGAAGTGACCTTTCGTGTCCCGGCCGGTGAGATCACGCTGACGGCAAAGATCGGGGCGGGCGAGATTTCGGAGACCTTCATTCTGGCGGCCGGCGAAACGGTCGAGAAGGATCTGGTCGCCGGAGTCGGTCTTGCCATCGTCAATGCAAGCTACGCAGAAGGCATGGCTGTGGAAGCCGGAGGCATGGCGGTCAATGTCTACAAGGCCGCCAAGGCATTGGACGGCTCGCGCGAAGAAGTCGGCTATGGCTATGGGCCGGACAATGAATACAAGCTGCCGGCCGGGGATTATGTTGCCCTGGTTCGGATGGATGAAGCCTCGGTCGAGGTGCCGTTCACGGTCAAGAGCGGGGAGCGCGTGGAGATCGACGGACTTCTCAATGCGGGCGTGGCTGCCTTCGACATGCCGGGCGCTGCCGCGTTCAACCTGTACGAGGCACGGAAGGACATTCAGGGCAATCGCAAGGAGCGCGGATATGGCTATGGCGTGGAATACCAGACCACGCTGCCGGAAGGCGAGTATGTGATCGTGACCCGCTACGACGACGACAGCAAGACCGAAACAGCCTTCAGCATTGCAGCCGGCGAGCGGACCGAAGTTACGGTCACCAAGGGTTCGGGCGACACACAATAGGGTGTCACGCGCAAACGAAAGGGCCGGAGCAGCGATGCTCCGGCCCTTTCCATGTTCAGATCGCTATGGCTTACGCCATGGCCTTCTGCAGGTTCTGGTCGATGGCGTCGAGGAAGCCGAGGGTCGAGAGCCAGGGCTGGTCGGGGCCGACGAGCAGGGACAGGTCCTTGGTCATCTTGCCTTCTTCGATCGTGTCGACGGTGACCTTTTCCAGCGTCGCAGCAAACTTGGCCAGCGCTTCGTTGTCGTCGAGCTTGGCGCGGTGGGCGAGGCCACGGGTCCAGGCGAAGATCGAGGCCGTCGAATTGGTCGAGGTTTCCTTGCCCTGCTGGTGCTGGCGATAGTGGCGGGTCACGGTGCCGTGGGCGGCTTCGGCTTCCACGATCTTGCCATCGGGCGTGGCCAGAACCGAGGTCATCAGGCCCAGCGAGCCAAAGCCCTGCGCCACGATGTCGGACTGCACGTCGCCGTCATAGTTCTTACAGGCCCAGACATAGCCGCCGCTCCACTTGAGGGCGGAAGCGACCATGTCGTCGATCAGGCGATGCTCGTACCAGAGCTTGCGAGCCTCGAACTGCTCCTTGAATTCGGCCTCGTAGATCTCCTGGAAGATGTCCTTGAAGCGCCCGTCATAGGCCTAGAGGATGGTGTTCTTGGTGGAGAGATAGACCGGCACGCCGCGGGCGAGGCCATAGTTGAAGCTCGCATAGGCGAAGTCGCGGATCGAGTCGTCGAGGTTGTACATGGCCATGGCAACGCCGGCGCCGGGGGCCTGGAAGACTTCGTGCTCGATGACCGTGCCGTCTTCGCCGGCGAACTTAATGGTCAGCTTGCCTTTGCCTGGGAACTTGAAGTCGGTCGCGCGGTACTGGTCGCCGAATGCGTGACGGCCGACAACGATCGGCTTGGTC
>JAEWGT010000016.1 GCA_023388175.1 Pseudomonadota bacterium | reverse complement strand
GGCGTCTTCTCGCTCGGGCTGCTCCTCGGCCCGTACGCCCTCGCGGCACTCACGCACGCCGCGTCGCGCCGCTGGGCGGCGGGGCAGCGGGGGAGGGTCGTCGTGAGCGCGGTCGTCGGGGGCGTGGCGCTCGTCGGTGGGCTCGTCGTCGTCCTCACGAACCCGACGGTCCAGAACATGCTCTCGTTCCCGCGGGCGACGAAGGCGTTCTACCCGGCGACGATCGGCGGGGTGCTCATCGACCAGCCGCTGTCAGGGCCGGTCGGCGACCTCGTCGTCGCGGTCGCGACGATCGCCGGGATCGTCGTCGTGCTGCGTGCCCGGATCGGTGCGGTGCCGTGGCTCCCGGTGCGTCCGGGGAGCGGGACCGCGCAGGTCGAGCGTGCGCGCGCCGACCTGCAGGGCATCACGTGGGTCGTGGGCGCGTGGGCGCTCGTCGTCGTGCTCACGGCGCTCGCGGCGGGTCCGCCGACGCCGCTGCGCGTCCTCACGGGCCTCTGGTACTCGCAGCCCGCGCGGATCCAGGCGGTCCTGCCGGTCGTCGCGGTGCCGCTCGCGGCGCTCGGCTGCCTCGTGCTCGGGGGCGCCGTCGCCCGTCGCCTGGGGCGACGGGCCGGGCCCGTGCCCGCCGTGGTGCGGGCCGGGGGTGCGACGACGTCGCGCGCTGCTGCGAGCATCGCGGTGCTCGCCCTCGTGACGTCCGTACCGTGGACCGTGCCAGCGACGGCGGGCCGGTTCGCGGAGGCGTACGAGCCGGGTGCGACGCGCTGGGGCCACATGCTCTCGCCCGACGAGGTCCGGCTGCTCGGTCGCCTCGACCGGGTGCTGCCGCCGGACGCGCTCGTCGTCGGGGACCCGGCGAACGGCGCGGCCCTCATCTGGGCCGTCGCCGACCGTCGTGTGTTCCTGCCGCAGCTGTCGGTGTCGAACCTCACCGCGGACCAGCGGCTGCTGCGGGCCTCGTTCTCGGATCTCGTGACGGACCCTGCGGTGTGCGACGCGGTGCGCCGTAACGGCATCACGCACCTCTACGTCGACACGGCGACGGCCGCGGACGGCGCGAAGGTCGACGCGGGCGCGCCGGGACTTCACCGGGCGCCGACCGAGGGCGTCGAGGTCGTCGACTCCGAGGGCACCGCGACCGTCTACCGGCTCACCGTCTGCCAGCCCTGACCCGGGGCCTGCCCCACCTCACGCAAGAATCCGCCCGTATGGCTACCCGGAGTAGCCATACGGGCGGATTCTTGCGCGAGGGGGAGAGAGGTGCCGAGGTCAGCGGCCGATGCGCTCGATCTCGACGAGGTGCGCGCGGGCCTCGCGCGTCGCGATGCGTTCGGACTGCGTCGGGTCGAGCAGGACGACCGAGCCGCCCGTCGACCACGCGTTGAGCGACGAGCGCAGCGTCTGGAGCAGCTTGCCCCGACGTCCGAGGTGGTCGGCGTGGTGCGTCGTCGGCTCGTCGGCGCACGTCACGCAGTCGGCGTCGGACGTGAGGAGGATGCGGTCCCCCTGGGGAGCGACGCGCGCGGACTCCGCCCAGTCGACGAGGTCGTTGTACGACACGGTGACCGCGCCGCGGAAGGCGCCTGTGACGATCGCGAGGGAGTCCGGGACGGGATCGACGACGGGCCCGAGCACGTCGCCGTACGTCATGACGGCGCCTGCGGCGTCGAGCGCGCCGGCGGGCAGGCCGTCCCCGAACGAGCGCGCGAGGGCGGGCAGCGCGACGGCGACGAGCGGCACGTCGTAGGAGGCCCAGGCCTCGGGGCGGTGCGTGATCGCGACGTCGGCCTCGACCTCGTCGTCCTTGGGGGAGACGAGCGAGAGGGTCGCGCCGGTGCGCCACACGGCGAGCGCCCACACGAGGGTGCGCCAGTGCGCGGGCAGGTCGAGCGCCACGACGGTGCCCGGGGCGGCGTCGAGCTCCTCGACGAGGAGGTTGGAGGTTTTCGTCACCCAGTTGGCGAGGACGGCTCCCGAGAGCTCGACCCTCTCGTCGTCGGGTCCGTACCAGGTGAGGCGCGGGCGGCCGGGATCCTGGGTGAGGGTCGCGAGGATCGCCGCGACAGGGGAGGTCGTCATGGGGAGAGCCTACCGAGCCTTTGCCTGTGTCGTGGCCGTCCGTGACCTCGCCGAGGACGTGCCGTGGACGCCTGCGGGACGGACCTGGGAGGTTCCTCACCCTCGGGATAGCACACCTCGGCTTGACTTACCCGCATGACACGCATGTAATTTGGGTAACGGATCGTCGTGCGGGGCCACCAGAGCCCCGAGCGGCTCAGGTGCGGGACGACGACGCCCCGGGCACCACCCAGGGCATCGGTCCGGCGGCGCACGGAGAGACTAAGGGGGAGCACCATGTGGAACCTGCTCGAGACGGACGGCCCGTTCCCGTCCGACGCGAGCCGTCCCGTGGGGGCTGAGATCCTCACGCTCGGCATCGACACCGACGAGACCGTCCTCGCATGGCAGGACCGCGCCCTGTGCGCGCAGACCGACCCCGAGGCGTTCTTCCCCGAGAAGGGCGGCTCGACCCGCGAGGCCAAGAAGGTCTGCACGCAGTGCGACGTGCGGTCCGAGTGCCTCGAGTACGCGCTCGCGAACGACGAGCGGTTCGGCATCTGGGGCGGGCTGTCCGAGCGTGAGCGGCGCAAGCTGAAGCGGCGCGTCGTCTGACGCGTGCGCGCCGCGGCACGTCCCG
>JAEWGT010000008.1 GCA_023388175.1 Pseudomonadota bacterium | reverse complement strand
CGACATGGTCTCCCCGGCATTGCTGGGTAAGGCCCTCCATACGCGCGAACGGAAGACAGGCGACCCCGTCTCCATCCGGTCCCCCGCACCGATTGTTCGTCGCGACCGCGCAGCCTGTGCAGGGGTGCAGACAATGTGCCTGAGGAAATGGGGTGAGGGGATAAGTTCGTTGAAACTCTGGCCGCGCACCATCCCGAATGGTCACCCTCGGGTCAGCCCCGAGGGTGACAAGCGGTGTGGGCAATCAGGGCCAGCGGAACGCCTTTGGCTGACGGCCAGCGCCCCGATATCTATCCGCGGCACGGAGCTGACAGGCTTGTCCCTTGGCCCGTAAGGCCTTCAAACAGCGCGGTATAATTGTCGGATCAATATTTCCGCAGCAGACCCACAAGACGGCCCTGAACCTTGACGCGGTCGGGCGGGAAGATGCGGGTTTCATAGGCCGGGTTGGCAGCTTCCAGCGCAATCGTGTCGCCCTTGCGGCGCAAGCGCTTCAGGGTTGCTTCCTCATCATCGACCAGCGCGACGATGATCTCACCGGTGGACGCACTTTCCTGCTTTTTGATGAGCACGGTATCGCCATCGAAAATGCCGGCCTCGATCATGGAATCGCCACGCACTTCCAGCGCATAATGCTCGCCTGCACCGAGCATTTCGGGCGGCACGGCAATAGTGTGGGAATGTGTCTGGATCGCTTCGATCGGCGTACCGGCTGCGATACGGCCCATGACCGGTATGGATACGGGGCGGACATAATCATCCTGCGGCGCGGAACTGGCCCGGCTTGGCGGGGTTGCGACCTTGCCCAGATTCCCCTCGATCACCGATGGCTCGAAACGCGCCTTGCGGCCGCCCAGTGAGGGATTCATGGAATCGGGAAGTTTCACCACTTCCAGCGCGCGTGCCCTGTTGGGCAGGCGGCGAATAAACCCGCGCTCCTCAAGCGCGGTGATCAAGCGGTGGATGCCCGATTTGGACGCCAGATCAAGAGCGTCCTTCATCTCGTCGAATGAGGGCGGGATGCCGCTTTCCTTCATCCGTTCATGGATGAACATCAGCAGCTCGTGTTGTTTGCGTGTCAGCATCGGCCCCAAACCCCAGAATCGGAACATAGACGGAACGACCATACGTGTTCCATTTATGTTCCGCAAGGCCTTAAGCCTTGTTGCGCCAATTGCCTAAAAGCCGTCGATGGGGAAGGCCTCAGCAAATGCTCCCGTCGCCTGGCCCGGATCGTTTTCCGGCTGGACAATCAGCATGTCGGCATAGGCAAGCGAGGAGGTATGGCCACTGTCGGTCTGGGAGATCGGCAGAAGTTCCGGCCCTGTGGGCGTGTGCAGCAGCCGGGCACGCATGAAATGGCGGCGGGCGCTGTTTGGCGGCGTCGGCCCGGCCAGTGGCAGGCGCCAATGGTCTGGCTCGGCATGACCGAGCCAGGCGCGCAGGGCCGGCTTGATGAAGGCGATGGCCGTGACCATGGCGGAAACCGGGTTGCCGGGGAGACCGAAGACCAGCGTTCGGCCATTGGTGCCGAACATCAGTGGCTTGCCGGGCCGCATATTGATGCGCCAGAAATCCAGCGTCACGCCGAGGCTTTTGAGCTCATCCTGTACCAGATCATGTTCGCCGACCGACGCGCCGCCCGTTGTCACAAGAATATCGGGCGCCTCGGCCAGGGCCGCCTCAAGCCGGGCACGAAGCAATGCCTTATCGTCGGGTATTATACCATGATCGGTGAGAGTTCCGGCATAGGGCGCCAGCATGGCGGCGAGGCCGAAGCTGTTGGAGGCGACGATCTGGTCGGCACCAAGGGGCGTGCCGGGCAGAACCAGTTCGTCACCGGTTGCGGCCAGTGCGATACGAGGCCGGCGGGAAACAGGGAGCGTGGCCTGATTGGCGGCGGCCGCCACCGCGATCTGCATTGGCGTGAGACGAGAGCCGGCATCAATCAGAACGTCACCCGTCGCAAAATCGTTACCCTTCGGGCGCACGCTGTGGCCGAGGCGGGCAGAGGCGGTAAAGCGCACGAAATCGCCCTCGCGCACCGCCTCTTCCTGCATGATGACCGTATCAGCGCCAGAGGGCAGGGGCGCCCCGGTGAAGATGCGAACCGCTTCGCCGTTGCCGATGGACCCGGCGAAACCGGAGCCGGCCTGCGACATGCCGATGACGCGCAATCTTGCGCCGTCGCTCACATCGGCGGCGCGCATCGCGTAGCCGTCCATGGCGCTGGCGTCGAAGGGGGGCTGGTCATGGCTGGCAATGACGGGTGCCAGGAGCACGCGCCCTGCGGCTTCGGCAAGCGAAACGATTTCCCGTTGCGGCGGCGGAACGCGCGCCAGAATGGCCTCAAGCGCTTTCTCGACCGGCAGCAGGCTCATGGCTGGCGCACGAAGCTGCCGGATTTGCCGCCGGACTTTTCCAATAGGCAGATATCGGACACCACCATGGCGCGGTCGAGCGCCTTTGCCATGTCGTAAAGGGTCAGAGCCGTAGTGGAGGCCGCGATCAGCGCCTCCATCTCAACGCCCGTCTGACCAGTGGTCTCAGCGGTTGTAACGATCCTGATACATGTTGGGCCATCGCCGGCAATATCCACGCTGACCTTGGTAAGCGGAATGGGGTGGCAGAGCGGAATGAGCTCGGCTGTCTTCTTGGCGGCCATGATGCCGGCAATACGCGCCACGGCCAGTGCATCGCCCTTTTTCATGTCGCCTGCGAGAATAGCCGCAATAGTGGCAGCCTCGCCCGTCAGCGTGGCCTGGGCAGTGGCACGACGACGCGTAACGGCCTTGTCACCAATATCCACGATATGAGCTTCGCCCTTATCGTTGAGATGCGTGAGACCGGTCTGCGTCATCAGCGGACCGTTTCCGGCGCACCCATCAGCAGCGTGCGGGTCGCTGCTATGACATCGTCCTGTCGCATCAGGCTTTCGCCCACGAGGAATGTGCCGACGCCGCAGCGTTCATCGAGCATCTTGACATGCTCGTGAGTGACGATGCCGCTTTCGCTGACCAGCAGGACGTCCGACGGCACGCCCGCCGAAAGGGTGACCGTGGTTTCCAGCGTGGTCTCGAAGGTGCGCAGATTGCGGTTGTTGATGCCGACGAATTTGGCATCGAGCGCCAGCGCCCGGTCGAGCTCGATCTGGTCATGCACCTCCACGAGAGCATCCATGCCCCATTCCTCGGCGGAATCGAGCAGGTAGCGGGCAACGTCGTCATCGACGGCAGCCAGGATGATGAGGATACAGTCGGCGCCCCAGGACCGCGCCTCGGCGACCTGATAGGTCTCGAACAGGAAATCCTTGCGCAGGACCGGCAAACGCGTCGCTGCCCGGGCTTCGATCATGTAGCTGGGCGAGCCCTGAAAGCTGGGACGATCGGTGAGGACGGAGAGGCAGGCCGCTCCGGCTGTTTCGTAGGCGCGTGCAATATCAGCCGGGTTGAAATCGGCACGGATCAGGCCTTTGGACGGACTGGCCTTCTTCACTTCGGCGATGAGGGCATAATCGCCCGTGGTGCGCTTGTCCTTGATGGCCTTGACGAAACCGCGCGGCGGCGGCTGGTCGTGGGCCTGCGCCACCACCTCGGCCCAGGGCCGCATGCTCTTCGCTGCGGCGATTTCCTCGCGCTTATAGGCTTCGATCTGCTTGAGAATATCGGTCATTCCGCTCGTCCGTTCGATACCGCCACGAGGCGGGCGAGTGTTGTTTTTGCCTTGCCGCTGTCAATGGCCTCGGCGGCCATGGCGACACCATCTTCGATTGTGTCGACCTTGTCGGCCACCAGCAGCGCCGCCGCTGCATTGAGAAGCACCGTATCACGATACGCGCCGGGCGCGCCGCCAAACAAGGCCAAGATCGCGGCGGCATTTTCGGCGGGTTCTCCGCCCAGCAGATCCTTTGGATCTGTCAGTTTGAGCCCGACCTGTTCGGGATGCAGCTCGAAGCTGCGCAGATCGCCATTGTGTATCTGGGCCACGAAATTGGGGCCAGAGGTGGAGAGCTCGTCCAGCCCTTCGCTGGAATGCACCACCCAGGCCTTGATGGCGCGATTGGCGAGCAGCGCCGCGGCGATGGGTTCGACCCATTCCTGAGCGTAAACGCCAAGCAGATAGCGGCGCACACCAGCCGGGTTGGACTGGGGTCCAAGCAGGTTGAACAGGGTGCGCACACCCATTTCGGCGCGCGCGGGACCGACATGGCGCATGGCGGGGTGATGATTGGGCGCGAACATGAAGCCGATATTGGCTTGGGCAATGGTCCTGCCGATATCCTCGGGGCTGAGATCGAGCTTGACGCCCAATGCTTCGAGCGCCTGCGAGGAGCCGGATTTCGACGACAGAGCCTTGTTGCCATGTTTGGCGACGGGCACCCCGGCCGCTGCCACGACAAGCGCAGTGGCGGTTGAAATATTGAGGCTGCCGACGCCATCGCCACCCGTGCCGACAATATCGATAGCGTCTTCGGGCGCGGTGACGGGCACCATCCGTTCGCGCATGATCGAGACGGCGGCGGCGATTTCACCGACGCTTTCGCCCTTGATGCGCATGCCCATGAGGAAGGCGCCGATCTGGGCTGCACTGGCTTCGCCGGACATGACGATGCGCATGACCGAGCGCATTTCCTCGCCGGTCAGGTCCTTGCCTTCAGCGATCTTGTTGAGAGCCTGCTTCATATCCATCAGGCGGCCCTCTTTCCGTTGAAGTCGCGGGCGATGTTGAGGAAGTTCTGGAGCAGCGCGTGGCCATTCTCCGATGCGATGCTCTCCGGGTGGAATTGCACGCCGTGGATGGGCAGGCTCTTGTGCTGCATGCCCATGATCAAACCATCGTCGGTGGTGGCGGTGACTTCCAGCACATCGGGCAATGTGTCGGCCTTGACGATCAGCGAATGATAGCGCGTGGCTTCAAAGCCTGCATTGAGGCCGCGGAAAATGCCCTTGCCCGTGTGATTGATCTTGCTGGTCTTGCCGTGAAACAGGCTCGGCGCGCGGATGACATCGCCGCCCAGCGCCTGGCCCATGGCCTGATGGCCAAGGCATACGCCGAGCATGGGGATTTCCCCCTTGAACCGGTCGATGACCGCCAGGCAAATACCGGCTTCGTTGGGCGTACAGGGGCCGGGCGAAAGCACTATGGCCTCCGGTGCCATGGCCGCGATCTCCTCAAGCGTAATCTTGTCGTTACGCCTGACGGTAATGTCCGCGCCCAGTTCGCCGAGGAAATGGACGAGATTGTAGGTAAAGCTGTCGTAGTTATCGATGACGAGGGTCTTGGTCATTTTGGGCCTGCCTCAAAAGCAATGGTTCTGGTGAAAGCGTTCAGAACCAGCTCCGCCATCGGAACATCTGAATATCGGTGCCCATCATTGTCCCAGACCTGCCTCGCCAGCATAGCGTAGCGCTTCCTCGGCAGCACTGAAAAGGGCACGGGCCTTGTTCTCGCATTCCATCTGCTCAAGCTCGGGCTTGCTGTCCGCGACAATACCCGCTCCGGACTGCACATAGAGCTTATTGTCCTTGACGATGCCCGTGCGGAGCACGATGCAGGTATCCATGGTACCGTCGGCACCAAAATAGCCCACGCAGCCGCCGTAAATGCCACGCCGTGACTTTTCCAGTTCGTCGATGATCTCCATGGCACGAACCTTTGGAGCACCGGAAACCGTACCTGCCGGAAAACCGGCAGAGAGCGCGTCAACGAAATCATATTGCGGATCAAGCACGCCCACCACATTGGAAACGATGTGCATGACGTGGGAGTAATATTCGAGGAAGAACTTGTCCGTAACCTTCACCGTACCGGTCTGAGCGACGCGGCCGACATCGTTGCGGCCAAGATCGAGCAGCATAAGATGCTCGGACAACTCCTTGGGATCGGACAGCAGCTCTGCCGCCAGTTCCTGATCGCGCGTGGGGGTGGCGCCACGCTTGCGCGTACCGGCAATGGGCCGGATGGTCACTTCGCCATCTTGTACCCGCACCAGAATTTCGGGGCTCGATCCGGCGACTGCAAAGTCGCCGAAATCGAGGAAATACATGTAGGGGCTCGGATTGGTGCGGCGCAGGGCGCGATAGAGCGCCGTGGGCGGCAGGGTGAAATCAGCTGAAAAGCGCTGGCTGAGCACCACCTGGAAGATGTCTCCCGCAGTGATGTAGTCCTTGGCGCTGGCAACCATGCCCGCATATTCCGCCGGCGTGGTATTGCTGGTAACGGCAATGGATTCAAGATCGGGCACAGCGGGGGATGTCGGCAATGCACGGGACAGACGCGCAATGGCGTCGTCGATCCGGTCATTGGCTGCGGCAAGGGCCTGCTGGGCGCTGACGCCCTGGCGGACATAGACCGGCGCAGTCAGGTAAAGTTCGTCCTTGACCGTGTCGAAAATGGCCAGCAGCGAGGGGCGCATCAGAACGGCTTCCGGCGTCTGCATGTCGTCCGGATTGCCGTTGGGCAGCACTTCCATATAGCGGACCATCTCATAGCCGAGATAGCCGTATATGCCCGCCGATTGCGGCGGCAGGCCCGCCGGCATGTCGATCTGGCTTTCCGCCACCAGTGCCCGCAGCGCGTCGAGGGGCATGGCGTCCATCGGCGCGAAAGCCTCGGGCGATGTCTGGGCAGAGCGGTTGATCGAGGCCTTGCCCTCTTCGACCTTGAGGATGAGGTCGGGCAGAAGACCGATGATCGAATAGCGGCCACGCGTCGTTCCGTCCTGCACGCTCTCCAGCAGGAAGGAGTGCGTGCGGCCTGCCGCCAGCTTCAGATAGGTGCCAACCGGCGTTTCAAGGTCTGCGACGACGCGGCGCCAGACGATTCCAGACTTTCCAGCGTCATATTGCGCGGTAAAGGTCTTGGAAAAGTCGTCAGCCATTTTGGTCGGGTTCCGTCGGTTTGCTCGGCTTATTCGCCGAAATTCTGAATGAGCAACTGGGTCAGGGCCTGCTGGTTGACCCGCAGCCCGGCATCATCCCGCAGCGCGGAGACGAACTCGCCATAAAGGCTATTGCGTGTTTCGTTGCTGAGGCTCGCAGTGACCTGATCATCGAGAGGATCAGCCGGAGCAGAAGCGTCAACGACCTCGAAGACGATGAATTCGCCGCTTTCGGTTACCACCGAGCCCTTATGGTCAGGCCCGCCGGCAAAGACAGCAGAAGCAGTCGTGCCGTCGATGAAACCATCATCGGAGCCAAAACGGCTGAACGGCGAGCTGATCTGCGGGAAGGTATTCAGCTCAAAAGCGATATCAGCGAGGGTCTCACCGTTTTCCAGCCGGGCGACAATGTCCTGCCCGAGCGCAAGCAGCGCCTCGTTGGTACGCTGTTCGGTGATGGCGGCCACGATTTCGTCGCGCACTTCATCAAGTGTCTGGTCCCGAGCAGGTTCGACGGATTCGAGGTCGAACCAGAGATGTGCATTACCGCTCAGCGGTACGCTAGCGATGAGCTGGCCATCCTGAGCCCGGAAGATCGCCTGCGCGACTCGGGAATATTCTTCAGCCTGGAGATTGGGCAATACAGAAAGCTCGGCGCCCGAGGCGGTAACGTCGACCTCGTAAATCTGGAGGCCAAAGCGCTCACCGATGGTGTCGAGTGGCTGGAAGGCGGCCCGCAATTCCTCAATCTGGTCAAGGACGTCATTGATTTCGGTGCGGGCAGCAGCAGTGCCGAGGCGGGTGATAACTTCTGCCCGCGCTTCATCGAGCGTCGGCTCGCCCTGCGTTTCGATTTCCGCAACATGCACGGCCCGCTTCCCGCCAATGCCGTCAATGATAGCGAAACTGCCCTCGGCAAGCCCGAATGCGGCATCGCCGAGACGGGCGTCGGTAACCTGGCTGCGGGCCAGGGTACCCAGGCTCGACGGTGTGACACCTGCTTCTGCAATCAGCGCGCCGAAATCGGTGCCATCTGCCAAGCCCTGTTCAAACAGCGCCTGCCGCTCGGGTGTATTCAGCGCGACCTGTTCGATTGTGCGGCGTTCCGGCGTCGTCAGCGTGTCCTTGATACGATCAAATTCGGCGGCGATCTCGGCTTCGTCGAATGTCATCGTCGCAGCCAGCGCAGGCAGTGAAAGATCCAGCATCTTGACGCTGCGTGTTTCCACAGTGCGGTATTCCGCCTGGTGCTCGGCAAGGTAGGCGGCGAGTTCGGCTTCAGTCGGCGCGTCAATCGGGTCGATATTGGTTTCGCTCAGCGACACGTAATCGATGGTGCGTGTCGCCGAAGCGTAATCGTTGATCATTTCACCGGCGACGGCGGGCAGTCCGACATTGGCGAACAGCGTATCGGTGATCTGATCTCGCTTGGCATCGCTACCGCGCGCCTCGAAATATTCTGCCTCGGTCCAGCCGGCGCGCTGCAGCGTCTGGCTGAAAAGCGCGGGCTCGAACGTGCCCAGCGTGCCATGGAATGACGGGTCCTGACGCAACAGCTGAGCCAGCCTCGCGTCGGACACGCCGAGAGAAAACTGATCTGCAAGCCCGTCAAGCGCTGCGCCCTCGGACAGACGAAGCAGAACCGCGGTTGGAATGCCCAGAGATTCGGCCTGGCTGGTGGTGGGAATCGAACCCAGCTGGGACGAGAGCGAATTGATCTGGTTCTGATAGGCGCGCAGGAATTCGCGGGAATTGATTTCTTCGTTGCCGACGCGGGCCACGCTATTGCTGCCCAGATCGACAATCACATTGTTGATACCGAAGCCGGCAACCCCGACCAGAAGAAATGCGCCAAGGATCTTTCCCGGCCAGGATTTTGCAAAATCACGCAAACCATCAAGCATTTCAAACGTTCCAGTTTGGGGTCCAAGCCTTTACCCAAGGGTGTCGGCCAGACTAGTAAGACAATTCGACTGCCGGGGTTAGGGCAAACCCCTCTCCGGCGCAAGAGGCAGGAGTAGCAAGATTGACGACCATTTCACCGCTGATCGCTGGAAACTGGAAGATGAACGGGCTTACCCACTCGCTGGATGAGCTTACGGAACTTGCGCGACTTCTGACCACCGGCGCTGCCCCGCGTGCGGTTGTCGTCATCTGTCCGCCCGCAACCTTGCTGGCTGCAATTGCAGGGCAGGGCGCTTCCAGCGGCATTCTGGCAGGCGGGCAGGACTGCCATCACGAAGCCTCCGGCGCCCATACCGGCGATATTTCCGCAAGCATGCTCGCCGATGCCGGTGCTCAATTCGTCATTGTCGGGCATTCCGAACGCCGCGCGGATCACGGTGAATCTGATGAAATTGTATGCGCCAAGGCAGAAGCGGCCATCGGATCCGGTTTGAAGCCGATTATCTGTGTCGGCGAAACAGAATCCCAGCGCGACGCGGGAGAGGCCGAATCCGTAGTGGCCGCACAATTGGCGGCGTCCATTCCCGATGCTGCCGAACAACATGAAGTTGTGGTTGCCTATGAGCCGGTCTGGGCCATCGGCACCGGCCGCACGCCGACCCTGGAAGAAATCGCCACCATGCACGCAGCGATCCGTGCGCAATTGAGCGAGCGTTTCGGCGCCGGGCGCGCTGAAACCATCCGCATTCTCTATGGCGGTTCGATGAAGCCGCAGAACGCACGCGAGATTCTGGCGGTTGAAAATGTCAATGGCGGGCTCGTTGGCGGCGCCAGCCTCTTGGCAAAGGACTTCTATACGATTATCTCCGCTGTGTAGCTGAACGGAACGCTGTCCGGTTGGGGCGAATAATCGCCGCGACCGGCTGGTATTTGCTGTTCGAGGGGTGTATGACCCCGCATCCTTTCATAACCGGAGCCCGGTGATTTCGCCCGGACCCGGACTGACGCGAAGACAAGACTTACATGGCCAACGTTCTGCTCGTCGCCTATCTGCTGATCGTATTGGCGCTGATTGTCGTCATCCTGCTGCAACGCTCCGAAGGCGGCGCGCTTGGTATCGGTGGTGGCAATAACGGCATGATGCAGGCGCGGGGTTCGGCCAATCTGATGACCCGCACCACGGCCATTCTGGCGACACTGTTTTTTGCCTCGGCGATTGGCCTGACCATTCTCAGCGAACTGGACCGGACCACATCGAGCATTCTCGACAGTGCCATCTCGACGCCGGACGGCCAGCAGCCCTCTACCGTTCTCGACGCGCTGAACGCCCTGCAGGGCGACCTGCCGCTGCCTGTGGAAGCACAGACCCCGGCAACAACGCCAGAGAGCAGCACCAGCGACCTGCCAGTTCCGTCCGCTCCGTCCGAGACCGAAGTCGCGCCCGCTGCCGACTCGATGATGATGGCCCCGGCGCCCGAAACGCCGGCTGAAAGCGAGGCGGCGCCTGAAGAGACGCCTGCTACGCCGGCTGGCAACTGATCCGCCGCAAGGCGAAACCGAAAAGGGGATGGCAACATCCCCTTCTTCTTTTTGTGTAGAGCGGGCTTCCCACTCTGCGAATCGTTTTTGTTATGCTTATGGTGATCGCCCATGGCTCGGTACGTATTTATCACCGGAGGCGTGGTTTCCTCCCTTGGAAAAGGTCTTGCTTCGGCGGCGCTTGGCGCCGTGCTGCAGGCGCGCGGATACAAGGTCCGCCTGCGCAAGCTTGACCCCTATCTCAATGTCGATCCCGGCACGATGTCGCCGACACAGCACGGCGAGGTTTTCGTCACCGATGACGGCGCGGAAACCGACCTCGACCTGGGTCACTATGAACGCTTCACCGGCCGCGCTGCGAACAAGCGCGACAATATCACGTCCGGCCGGATCTACTCGGACCTTCTGAGCAAGGAGCGCCGGGGGGAATTCCTCGGGGCGACGGTTCAGGTCATTCCGCATGTGACGGACTCGATCAAGAATTTCGTCCTTGAAGGTAATGAGGACTATGATTTCGTGCTGGTCGAGATCGGCGGCACAGTGGGCGACATTGAAGGCCTGCCCTTCTTCGAGGCGATCCGCCAGCTCGGCAATGAATTGCCGCGCAATCACGCTGCATACCTGCATCTGACTTTGATGCCCTATATTCCCTCGGCAGGTGAGCTCAAGACCAAGCCGACCCAGCACTCGGTCAAGGAATTGCGCTCCATCGGCATTGCGCCGGACGTGCTTCTGGTGCGCTGCGACCGCCCGATCCCCGAAGGCGAAAAGAAGAAGCTGAGCCTCTTCTGTAACGTGCGTGAAAGCGCCGTCATTCAGGGGCTCGATGTGGGCTCGATCTATGATGTGCCGATGGCCTATCACAAGGAAGGTCTCGACCGGGAAATCCTGGCTGCGCTGGGCATCACCGATGCGCCCGAGCCTGACATGTCGGCCTGGGAGCAGGTTTCGAGCCGCTATCACAACCCCGAAGGCGAAGTGAATATTGCCATCGTGGGCAAATATACCGGCCTCAAGGATGCCTATAAGTCGCTGTCCGAAGCGCTGACCCATGGTGGCATCGCCAACAAGGTCAAGGTCAACCTGCAATGGATCGACTCGGAAGTTTTCGAGCGTGACGATCCGGCACCCTATCTCGAACATGTACACGGCATTCTGGTGCCGGGCGGGTTCGGTGAACGCGGCGCGCAGGGGAAGATCGAGGCCGCGCGCTTCGCCCGGGTCAAGGACGTGCCCTATTTCGGTATCTGCTTCGGCATGCAGATGGCCTGTATCGAGGCTGCACGAAATACCGCCGGCATCAAGAATGCGTCTTCCACCGAATTCGGCCCGACCAAGGAAGCCGTGGTCGGCATGATGACCGAATGGGTCAAGGGCAATGAGAAGGAAAGCCGCGAGTCGAACGGCGATCTCGGCGGCACGCTCCGTCTAGGCGCCTACCCGGCACAGCTCACCCGTGGTTCGCGCGTCGCTGACATCTATGGCTCAACCCGCATTTCCGAACGCCATCGTCACCGCTATGAGGTGAATATGGATTACCGCAAGATGCTGGAAAAGAACGGGCTTTTGTTTTCCGGCGTTTCGCCCGATGGCACGCTGCCGGAAATCGTCGAGCGCACCGACCATCCGTGGTTCATCGGCGTGCAATTCCACCCCGAGCTGAAATCCAAGCCGTTCGAGCCGCATCCGCTGTTCACCAGCTTTATTGCTGCGGCGATGGACCAAAGCCGGCTGGTCTAGCCCAGCGAGGGCGGGGGCGTGGTTCTTGCAACACCCCGGCAAGCCCGCTAAGCACTCGAACTGAATTTCCGAAGACTATTCAGGACTGCCAAGTGACCCTCGTCGATACCCGCACACCCGACAAGAAGCGCCTGATTTCCGGTTCGACCGGCGATTGGGAAGTGATCATCGGCATGGAAGTGCACGCGCAGGTGACCAGCGAAAGCAAGCTGTTCTCCGGCTCGTCGACCGAATTCGGCAATCCGCCCAATGCCAATGTCAGCTTCGTGGACGCGGCCATGCCCGGCATGCTGCCGGTGATCAACGAGGAATGCGTGCGCCAGGCGGTGCGGACCGGCCTGGGGCTCAAGGCACAGATCAACAAGCGCTCGGTGTTCGACCGGAAGAATTATTTCTACCCGGACCTGCCGCAGGGCTACCAGATTTCCCAGTTCAAGGACCCCATTGTCGGCGAGGGCAAGGTGCTCCTGGATGTCGATAATGAACAGATCGAAATCGGCATCGAGCGGCTGCATCTGGAACAGGATGCGGGCAAGTCGATCCACGACCAGCATCCGAATATGAGCTTCGTGGATTTGAACCGCTCAGGCGTGGCGCTGATGGAAATCGTCAGTAAGCCCGACCTGCGCTCGTCCGAGGAAGCCAAGGCCTATCTCTCCAAGCTGCGCACCATCCTGCGTTACCTTGGGACCTGCGACGGCAATATGGAGCAGGGCTCCATGCGCGCCGACGTCAACGTGTCGGTGCGCAAACCGGGCGGTGAATTCGGCACGCGCTGCGAGATCAAGAACGTCAATTCCATCCGCTTTGCCGGCCAGGCCATCGAATACGAAGCCCGCCGCCAGATCGATATTCTGGAGGATGGCGGCTCCATCGATCAGGAAACCCGCCTGTTCGACCCCAAATTGGGCGAAACGCGGTCCATGCGGTCCAAGGAAGAAGCGCATGACTACCGCTATTTCCCCGATCCCGACCTGCTGCCGCTCGAATTCGACGATGCCTTTATCGCCGCCCTTGCGGAAAATCTGCCGGAATTGCCGGACGAGAAGCAGGCGCGTTTCATCGCCGACTACGGCGTGACCGCCTATGACGCACATGTGCTGACGCTCGACCGCGAAACGGCAGACTATTACGAGGCCTGCGTGGCCTTTGGCGGTACCAAGCGCGACGGCAAGGCCGTTGCCAACATCCTCAATGGCGATGTGGCTGCCTTTGCCAACAGCCAGGGGCTTGCCGTGTGGGAAACCCATCTCAAGCCAGCCCAGATTGCCGGGCTGGTCGATCTCATCGCCGGCGGCACGATTTCGTCCAAGGGCGGCAAGGACGTGTTGCAGATTCTGATCGCCGAGGAGCCCGAGGGCGATCCGGCAGACATCGTCGAACGTCGTGGCCTCAAGCAGGTGACCGATCTTGGTGCGATCGAGAAGATCGTCGATGAAATCATCGCCGCCAACCCCGATCAGGTCGAGAAGGTGAAAGCCAAGCCGACCATGATCGGCTGGTTTGTCGGCCAGGCCATGAAAGCATCGGGTGGCAAGGCCAACCCGCAGGCGCTCAACGACCTGATGAAGGCCAAGCTCGGTATCGAATAGAAATGAAAAGGGGCCCATGCAGGGCCCCTTCTGTTTCAGGGTGTCGGATCCTGATCCGGGCTCAGCGGCCGATCAGACTGCGGTTCGGATCGCTCCTGCTCGCGTCGCAGAGGCGTGCTGTGCGGATTGTCCGTATCCTCAGTCGGCAGGTGCGCCGGCATGGGCTGGGCGTGATCGGGCTCGATCTCGCGGTTCTCGGGCCGGCGTTCGAGTGGGTCGGGCATGTCAGGCCTCCCTTGGCTGGGGTTCGTTGCCGGGCGGGGGCGGAACTTCCGGGGCCAGCGAGGGCATCGGGTCCTCTACCGGCGGCACGGAATCAGGAAACTCCTCCGGTCCGGGCGGATAAGGCTCAACTGGCTCAGGCCTGGGCGGCTCCGGCTGGGGAATGATTTCCGGAATGGGTCTTGGATCGATGTCGGGTCTGGGATCGGGCATGAAAACACCTCCTCCGGGCCAACGGACGGGCCAAGGAAATGTTCCAGTCAGCCGGGCTGCCCGACCCGCCATATTCGTCTGATGCGGCCGTCGATGAAGAGCAGGCCGAGGAAGATGACCAGCATGCCCAGCAGTTGAATGGGCAGGATGGTTTCGCCCAGCACCGTGACGCCGATAATCAGCGCTGAAATCGGCGCGATGAACGTGGTGGTGGCAAAATTTGTTGCGCCGACGCGCGGCAGGATGCGGTACATGATCTGGAAGGTAAAGGCAGTCGAGAGCAGGCCGATGGCCAGAGCCGCTCCCCAGGTTTCAGGCCGCGTCATCACAGGCAGGCCTTCGGCTACGAGGGCCACAGGGATCGACACGATTGCCGCGCCGCTAAGGGCGATTGCCGCGAAAGCCGTTGGCTCCACATGCCTGTATGAACGCGTGATGTTGAGGGACAGGGCATAGCAGAACGTCGCCCCAAGACATGCGGCCACTGCCCAGAGCTGGGATGTGCCACCCGATGACAGGGCCGGAGACACCAGGATAGCCGCACCGACAAAGCCGATAAACACGCCGGTAAACTTGGTGCGCGTGCCCTTTTCGCCGCCGAGCCAGAAATGGGAAACAATGGCCGTCACCATGGGTGTCAACGCATTGATGATGGCGGCAATGCCGCTGGCCAGATGCGCCTGCGCCAGGGGGAAGAGCGCGAAGGGAATTGCATAGGCGACTATGCCCAGCGCGCCCAGTTGCAGCCAGAGGCGGGGATCGCGCGGCACCGGCTTGCGCAGCGCCAGAAGGAAAGCCCAGCAGCCCAGAGCGCCGATGCCGACACGCAGCGATGTCACCCAGAGCGGACCAATCTCGCGGATCAGCACGGCATTGAAGACAAAGGAGCAGCCCCAGATGGCGCCAAGAAGAATGATAAGCAGCCAGTCACGCAGACTCATGGAACACCCCTGAATTGAGGCGCGACGCTACGCCTGCACGGAACAGAGGTCGAACCGATTTTGACGATGGGTTCGATCAATCGCGGTGATGGGAAAAGCTATATGCCCTTCATCCGGCGCGAACTAACGGCAAGTTTCTCGATCAGACCATCCGGTATGGGCTTGCTGGCCGAAAATGTAATTCCGGTCCTTGTCGCCTTGAGTTTCAGTGCCTTGATTTCATCCGCATGCGCGGCGATGGCGCCCGGATCGACATAGAGACCGCATTGCCTGCTGAAGGCAGCATATCCCGCGATGACTGTGTCACCGATTCCAACGCCCGGCATGTCGTATTTCATGACTTCCTGCGCATCGGGAAGCGCTCGCAAGAGCTGGCTCCGCAAATGTTCCAGAACGGTCCGAAACTCTTGGGGTGCGGCGGCAATATAGGCGTCGTGGCTCTGGTGTCCGGTCATGCCCTATGTTGCCCCGCCGCGTGTCCCAACGCAATAATGGGCTGGATGACTAGAACCGCGCCGCGCCGCTCGCCAGCATCCGCAGAGCCTCGGGATAAATCCGGTGCTCCTCGACCAGAACGCGAGCGGACAGGCTGTCCGGCGTGTCGCCTGCAAGGACTGGCACGCGAGCCTGCAGAATGGCCGGGCCTTCGTCGAGGCCGGGCGTCACGAAATGCACCGTGCAGCCATGTTCTTTGGCGCCATCGGCCAGAACACGTTCATGCGTGTGGAGGCCCTTGTATTCGGGCAAGAGGGACGGGTGGATGTTGATCATCCGGCCTTGCCAGCGCGTCACAAAATCCTCGCCCAGAATGCGCATGAAGCCTGCGAGGCAAACAATGTCTGTCTCCCAGCTTTCCAGCACCTGCGTCATGGTGTCTTCGAACATGTCGCGGCTGGGGAACTTGCTTTGGGCCAGTGACGCCGTGGCAATTCCGTGGGCAGCAGCGATTTCGAGGCCCGGCGCGCTGGCCTTGTTGGACAGCACGCCGACGATCTCCGCCGGGTAATTCGGTGCCTTGGCGGCGTCGATAAGCGTGGCCATGTTGGAGCCACGCCCGGAAATCAGAACGGCGACCTTCTTGCGGATCACAGTGCAAGCGCGCCGCGGAAGGTGACCGGCTCGGCCGAACGTTCGGTGAGTTGGCCGACAATGGAGGCGATCTCGCCCGCAGCGTTCAGGCTCTCCACCAGGTTTTCAGCATCTTCAGGCGCCACGGCGACCAGCATGCCGACGCCGCAATTGAAGGTGCGCAACATTTCGCGCTCCTCCATGCCGCCGGTCTTGCTGAGCCAGCCGAAGACGGGTGGCACGTTGACCGCGCCAAGGTCGATGTCGGCGGCCAGATGATCGGGCAGGACACGAGGAATATTGTCGATGAAACCGCCGCCGGTGATATGCGCGAGCGCCTTGATATTGAGGCCGGCGCGCAAGGCCGCGAGCAACGGCTTCACATAGATGCGGGTTGGCTCAAGCAGGGCTTCAGCCAGCGACCTGCCTGCGGCAAAGGGGGCAGGGGCGTCCCAGCCGAGACCAGACAGCTCCACGATCTTGCGGACCAGCGAATATCCGTTCGAGTGGACACCGGAAGAAGCGATGGCCACCAGCGTATCGCCGGCGGCAATGTCGGGACGGGGCAGGAGGGCTCCGCGCTCGGCAGCGCCGACAGCGAAGCCGGCCAGATCATAGTCGTTGCCGTGATACATGCCCGGCATTTCTGCCGTTTCCCCGCCGATCAGCGCGCAGCCAGCCAGGCGGCAGCCATGGGCAATGCCTTCGACAATCGCCGTGCCCTGCGTAACATCGAGCTTACCGGTGGCGAAATAATCGAGGAAAAACAGCGGCTCGGCGCCTTGCACCACCAGATCGTTGACGCACATGGCTACAAGGTCCTGGCCGATAGTGTCGTGCTTGCCGGTATCGATGGCGATCTTGAGCTTGGTGCCGACCCCGTCATTAGCGGCAACAAGAACAGGATCCTTGAAGCCTGCGGCCTTCAGATCGAAGAGACCGCCGAAGCCGCCAATCTCTCCATCTGCGCCGGGACGCCGCGTGGAGCGGACGGCTGGCTTGATCGCTTCCACCAAGGCATTACCGGCGTCGATGTCGACACCTGCCTGCTTGTACGAAAGCCCGTTTGGTGGCAGGTTTTGCGCGTCGGACATGAGCCTCAATGCCAATGCTGGGGATTGCGGGCGCAACAGGATGCGCGCGATCCGGGTTGGTTGAATTTTTCGGTGCTGGCCGTTAGACGGCCTGATAGCTTTTCGGTTACTCATACGCAAGGGCCGCCCGACGCCATGATGCTTAGAAATCAAGTGCTCATCTGGTTCGGCCTGCTATTGGCGTTCGTTCTGGCCCTGTGGATTTTCCGTGGCATCCTGCTGCCCTTCGTCGTTGGGGCGGCTCTGGCCTATCTGCTCAATCCCCTGGTCAACCAATTGCAGAAATGGCGTTTCAACCGCGTCTGGGCCACGGTGGTGGTGCTGCTGTGCATGATGGCCATCGTCGTGACCTTGTTCTCGATCTTCGTGCCGTTGATCGGCCAGCAGATCATTGGGCTCATCCAGCGCATCCCGGCCTATTTCAGCGATCTCCAGGAACTTGCGGTCAGCTATTCCCCAGAACTCAATGCCTGGCTGGGGCCGGAGCGGGCGGCGCAGGTGCAGGCCAGCATCAATGATCTGACGCGCAATGCACTGGGCTTTATCGCCACCCTGCCGGCTGAACTGGTCAATATCGGCCTGACCGGCGCAGCGGTGCTTGGCTTTACCATTCTCTCGCCCGTTGTTGCCTTCTATCTCCTGCTCGACTGGGAAGGGATGGTGCGCGGCATTGATGGCCTGCTGCCGCAGGCCCACAAGGCCGAGATCAAAGGCATTCTGCGCGATATTGACCGCTCCATGGCCGGCGTTATCCGCGGGCAGGGCGGTGTGTTGCTGATCGACGCGGCCTATTATGCAACCGCATTGAGCCTTGCCGGACTGAATTACGGCCTCGCGGTAGGGCTGATCGCGGGGCTGCTCAGCTTCATTCCCTTTGCCGGCTTTACACTCGGGCTGGCGCTGTCTGTGGGTATCGCCATCGTGCAGTTTGCGCCGAACTGGTGGGCGGTGGCCGGCATTGCCAGTATTTTCCTGTTCTGGCAGTTCATCGAGGGCAATGTCCTCTACCCCAAGCTGGTGGGCTCATCGATCAATATCAATCCGGTATGGATGATGTTTGCGCTCCTGGCCTTGGGCGCCCTGTTCGGTTTTGTCGGCCTGCTGCTTGCCGTGCCTTTGGCGGCCATCGCCTCGGTCCTGGTGCGCTATGGGGTCCGCAAATACAAGGAAAGTTCCCTTTATCTCGGGACAGAGACCAACAAGTCCGGTGATGATGCCGCTGCCTGAAAACAGATTCCGGCAATTGCCGCTCGACCTGGGGCACGAGCCCTCTCACGCCGAAGATGACTTTCTGGTGGGAGAGGGCAATGCGTTGGCCCATGCGCGCATCCTGGCCTGGCCGCACTGGCCCGATGGTATGACGCTACTGATCGGGCCCGCTGCCTCGGGCAAATCGCATCTGGCCCGGATATTCACCGAGCGCAGCAACGCAGTCAGTGTCACGCCGCAGACCATCTCCGCCATTGCCTCGGCTGGCGGCCACACGCCGCTCGTGATCGAGGATGTGGACCTCGCCGGCTATGAGGAACACGCCCTGTTTCATCTGCTCAATCAGGCCATGCGCGGTGAGCGCAGCCTGCTGATGAGCGCGCGCGAGGATGTCGGCAACTGGCCACTGCGCACGGACGACGCGCGTTCCCGGGCGCGACGGGCACCGATTTTTCGGCTGGAGATCAGCGACGACATCGAACTGTCACAGATGATTGTGAAATTGTTCGCGGACCGGCAGATCAAGGTTGATCCGAAGGTGATCGGTTATGTTGTGCCGCGCATGGAGCGCAGCCAGCAGGAAGCCGCCGCACTGGTTGATCTGATGGACCGGCTGGCCCTTGCAAAAGGATCGGCCATCACGCGTAATTTAGCTGCAGAGGCGCTGTCACACCGACAGGATATGCGCGACGCTGCCCGCGAACAGGATTGGGACGCCGAAAAAGATGAATGACATGACCGAGTTCGCCGATACGGGTGCTGCAGGTCCCGACGTGGAGGCGCTGCGCAGCAGCCCGGCCCGCTTCGTCAATCGAGAGGTCAGCTGGCTCCAGTTCAACATGCGCGTGCTCGAGGAGGCCGGCAACACCTCCCATCCGCTGCTGGAGCGGCTGCGTTTCGTGTCGATTTCCGCCAACAATCTCGATGAATTCTACATGGTCCGCGTGGCTGGCATCAAAGGCCAGATCAGGGCGGGCCTCTCCAAGCAGAGCGCCGATGGCCTGACGCCGGCCGAGCAACTCGAAGAGATCGCCACGCTTGCCCAGCATCTTCAGCTGGAGCAGCAGGATCACTGGAAGGATCTGCGCGAGGAACTGTTTGCCCAGAATGTGGTGATCCACGAGGCCGATGACCTGACGCCGGAACAGGTCAACTATCTGCAAAAGCTGTTCCGCGAGGAAATCTTCCCGGTCCTGACGCCGATTGCGGTGGATCCGGCCCATCCCTTCCCGTTCATTCCCAATCTTGGCCTGGCGCTGGCTTTCGAGCTGAAACGCCCCAACAGCGATCAGAACCTTACGGCGCTGGTGCGTATTCCGGGCAATCTCGATCGCTTCATCAACCTGCCCACCGGGCTTGTGTCCGAAGGCCGCAGCGAAGTCGTCACCATCGACACGCTGGTCAAGCTGTTCTTCCACAAGATGTTTCCCGGTCACGAAGTGGTCGGCTCCGGCGCTTTCCGCGTCATCCGCGATAGCGAAATCGAAATCGACGACGAAGCCGCAGACCTGGTCGTCGAGTTTGAAACCGCCTTGCGCCAGCGTCGTCGCGGACAGGTGATCCGGCTCGAAATCGAACGCTCCATGCCCCGGGCGCTCAAGCGTCAGATTGGCGAGCAGACCGGAGTCAAGGAAGCCGACGTCTTTGAAGTGCAGGGGTTCCTCGGCCTCGCCGATGCGCGCAAGATCTGCGACATCGACCGCCCGGATCTCAAATTCCCGCCCTATCTGGCGCGCTTCCCCGAGCGCATCCGCGACTATAATGGCGACAGCTTCGCTGCTATCCGCGCCAAGGACATTCTGGTTCATCACCCGTTCGAGAGTTTCGACGTGGTGGCGCAGTTCCTGATGCAGGCGGCGCGCGACCCCGATGTCGTGGCGATCAAGCAGACGCTGTACCGAACCTCGTCGGATAGCCCCATCGTCAAGGCCCTCGTTATGGCCGCCGAGGCCGGCAAGTCAGTGACATGTCTGGTGGAGCTCAAGGCGCGGTTCGACGAGGAAGCCAATATCCGCTGGGCGCGCGATCTGGAGCGGGCAGGGGCGCAGGTGGTGTTCGGCTTCATCGAGCTCAAGACCCATGCCAAACTGAGTCAGGTCGTGCGGCGCGAGAAGGGCAAGCTGGTCAGCTATTGCCATATCGGCACCGGAAACTATCACCCGATCACCGCCAAGATTTATACCGATCTCAGCTATTTCACCATCGATCCGGCGATCACGCGCGATGTTGCGCGCGTGTTCAATTTCATCACTGGCTATGCCCGTCCCACGGAATTGGAGACGCTGGCGGTTTCTCCGGTCAATCTGCGCCAGACGCTGATCGACAATATCGGCCGCGAAATCGAGCTGTCGCGCAGCGGCCAGCCCGCGCATATCCTGCTCAAGATGAATGCGCTGGTCGATCCCCAGGTTATCGACGCGCTATACGATGCCAGCCGGGCCGGTGTGAAGGTTGATCTGATCGTGCGCGGCATCTGTTGCCTGCGGCCCGGCATTCCCGGCTTCTCGGACAATATTCGCGTGAAGTCCGTGGTCGGGCGGTTCCTGGAGCACAGTCGCATCTATTGCTTCGGCAATGGCGAAATGATGCCCTCGGCGCGGGCCAAGGTCTATATCTCGTCAGCCGATCTCATGGGTCGTAACCTCGATGGCCGCGTCGAGGTCATGGTGCCGATCCTCAACAAGACCGTGCACAAGCAGATTCTCGATCAGATCATGGTTGCCTATCTCAAGGACAACCAGCAAAGTTGGGAAGTATTGCCCGATGGGAGCTCCCACAGGGTGCGGCTGAACGACGGCGATGAACCTTTCAACGCCCATGCCTATTTCATGACAAATCCCTCGCTGTCCGGTCGTGGCAGCGCCGGAATGGTGGAGTCTGACGAGGGTTGAACGTGAGCCAATTCTGGGGCGTCGATGCCGACCCGACCGCGCAGGGCCGAATCAAGGGCGCCCGGCCGGTCGCCGTTCTCGATATCGGCTCCAATTCGGTGCGCCTTGTCGTCTATGAACGGCATGCCCGCGCGCTGACCCAGCTTTACAACGAAAAATCGTCCTGCGCGCTGGGGCGCGGCATGGCCAAGAGCGGCCGACTTTCAGACGCCAGCATGGCGACTGCGCTGGACGCCATCAAACGCTTCGCCATGGTCGCTCGCATGATGCGGGTGGGTAAGGTGTATGTGCTGGCCACCTCGGCCGTGCGTGACGCGGCCAATCGTGAGGAGTTCGTTGCCGCAGTCGAGGCGCTGATGGACTATCCGGTGCGCGTCCTCAGTGGTGAGGAAGAGGCTCACTTCGCCGCCCTCGGCGTGGTGGCCGGCATTCCCGGTTTTGCGGGTATCGTCGGCGACCTGGGCGGCGGAAGCCTCGAACTGTCCGCCATTGCCAATGGCAGCGATACCAATGGCGAAAGCTATGAACTCGGTGTTATTCGCCTGCAGGACGATGCCGATGGATCGCCCAAAAAAGCCGCCGGGCTCGTGCGGGAACGGCTGACCAACAGCGTCCTTGCGACGGCAGCACCCGGCGGACGTTTTGCCGCCATCGGCGGAACCTGGCGTTCGCTCGCCAAGCTCCACCAGTCGCGCACCGATTACGCGCTGCACATGGTGCAGGACTATGTCGTTCCGGCAGCCGAAATGCTGGCCTTCTGCGACGAAATCGTCGCGGCGGACTCCATCAAGAACTATCCCGGTTCCGGCGGCGTCAGCTCGTCGCGGCGGGACCTGGTACCCATCGGCGCCGCGGTTCTGGCAGAAGTGCTGCGCGCCGGGCAATTCGGCAGCGTCGTGTTTTCGGCACTCGGCGTCCGCGAGGGATATCTCTATGGCATTCTCGATCAGCGGGAGCGTGCCATCGATCCCTTGATTCAGGGTGCCGAAGAACTGTCAGTGCTGCGGTCGCGCTCGCCTGCACATGCCAATGACCTGATCGAGTTCACCGGACAGTATCTCGGCGCCGCCGGAATTCTGGAAACGCCGTCCGAGCTGCGCCTGCGCACCGTCGTCTGCCTTCTCGCCGATATCGGCTGGCGCTCGCACCCCGATTATCGCGGTCCGCAAAGCGTCGACGCCGTTGCCTATGGCTCGCTGACCGGTGTGGATCATCCAGGGCGTTCGTTTCTGGCCCAGACGATTGCCATTCGCTACGATGGCCCGAAGTCGAAGGCGGCGCAGGCTATCACGCCCCTTGGCACGCCAGAACTCACCGAACGGGCGCGGCTGATCGGCGCGCTGTTCCGCGTCGCCTATCCCATGACGGCGGCAATGCCTGGCATCCTGCCCCGCGCGCGCTTCAGCGTCGCTGAGGATACGTTGGTGCTGAACCTGCCGGCCGATTTCGCCTTCCTCGACGGCGACCACCTTCGCAACCGTCTGCGGCAGTTTGCCGAGATTGCGGGCCATAAGGATTCCCGCGTGGAGGCCGGGTAGGACTACTCCGCCGCTTTCTCAGCGGCCAGCATCTTGTCTATGGCAGCTTCCAGATCGTCGAGTTCGTTACTGTAAATTTCCTAAAGCGCACGAGCGTCGGCCTTGTGGTAAGTGTGACGCAGGACGTTTCCGAGATCGGCAACGCTCCTCCATTGGATGTTTGGTCCATGCTGCTGCTTCAGGCTATCCGGAACATGTCTGGATGCCTCGCTGGCGATTTCTAGGTAACGTTCAAAAGCCGCCCGCACATTTGGATCAGCATACATCTCATCAAAGGTCTTGCCGTCCAGCAATACACGAATCCTGCCAATCGCTTCTTTGATATCCTGCAATCTGAAGAGCGCGCGCCTTACCATCAGAATACCTTGATCAGATCAGGTCTGATTTCATCTAGAAAGCCATTATCCAGGCTACGCTTCATAAAGATGTTTGCTGGGAGACCCAGGTTGTCTTCTACAACGTGGCCGACACCGACCAGATCAAGCATGGAAAATGGGGCGCCATCGTCGACTTCCACAACGAGGTCGATGTCACTGTCGGTCCGATTATCCATTCGAGAGCGTGAGCCGAACAATTCAAGGTGCTTGACGCCGTTCAGCTCCAACTGCGGCTTCAATTGTTCAAGCCTGATAAGCAGAATGTCACGCGCACGCCGGTCCATAAGGCAATGATATCACAGTCTGCCGCGTCGAAAAAGCCAGCTACTCCGCCGCTTCGGCCTGACTGACCTCGAACTCGATGACGCCCTTGCGCGTGGCAACGAGGCCGATACGCCCGTGCTTTATTGCCAGCGCCTTTTCTCCGAACAGCTTGCGGCGCCAGCCTTTCAGCGCCGGAACGTCAGCGTCGTCGTCGAGGACCAGAGCATCGATGTCGTCGGAGGTAGCGATAATGCGGGCAGCCACGCCATTCTGTTCGGCCACGGCCTTGAGCAGTACGCGCACGAGATCACCGACAGCACCCTTGGGTGAAGGTCCGCGATAGCGCTCGGGCAGGGCGGGCAGTTCGGATTTGGGCAGGGCGTCAACGGTCTTGAGCAGCGCGATGATTTCTCCGGCGGCGCTGCTGCGGCCAAAACCGCGCGGGACAGCGCGGAGCCGCTCGAAAGCCTCCGGCGTCAATGGGCGCTGAGTGGCAAGCTCGGCGATCACGTCATCCTTGAGAACGCGGCTGCGCGGCTGGTCGGTATCCTGTGCCCGCTGCTCGCGCCACTGGGCCAGCACCTTGAGCGCCGCCAGATCGCGGGGCCGGTTGAATTTCATTTTCAGTCGTTCCCAGGCCTGCTCTGGGCGGACGACATAGGTGTCGATGCTGCGCAGAATGCCCAGCTCGTCCTCCACCCAGTCCCAGCGGCGGGTGGCTTCGACCTGCTTGCGCAGCTCCCGGTAGATATCGCGGAGCCAGGTCACGTCGGCCAGCGCATATGAGAGCTGCTTTTCGGACAGGGGACGCGCTGACCAGTCGGTGAAGCGGGAGGACTTGTCCAATTCTACCTTGCAGATGGACCGAACGAGGCTGTCATAGGAGGCGCTGTCGCCGAAGCCGCAGACGCTGGCGGCGATCTGTGTATCGAAGATATTGTGCGGCACCGCGCCGGTCAGCTTGACGAAGATTTCGATATCCTGCCGGGCGGCATGGAAAACCTTGGTCACATTGGGATTGGCCAGCAGCTCGAAAAACGGCGCCAGGCGAATGTCAGACGACAGCGGATCGATGATGACGGCTTCATCATCGGTGGCGACTTGAATGAGGCACAGCCGGGGCCAGTAGGTCGTTTCGCGCAGGAACTCGGTATCGACTGTGACAAATTCAAATTGTGCAGCGCGCTCGCAGAACGCGGCGAGCGCATCTGTGGAAACAATCAAGTCCATACCGGCTACCGTCCTAAAAAAGTCAATATTCTACCTAGCAGGTGTAGTCCGTTTCCTCCACCGTCGATTTCCCTTGCGGTAAACCGACAAAAGCCGATATGCCCCGCAGCTTGACAAGGGCGGGTGGCCATGCGCTTTTCCCGCCCGAGAATCCGGCCTTTTCCCTAGCAAAACCGAGCTTTGCCATGACCATACATCGCTACCGCACCCACACCTGTGGCGCCCTGACGGCTGCCGATGCTGGCAATAATGTCCGCCTCAGCGGCTGGGTGCATCGTGTTCGGGATCACGGCGGTTTGCTGTTTATCGACCTGCGCGACCACTATGGAATCACCCAGTTTGTGATTGATCCCGATTCCGCCGCCTTCGCTCTCGCCGAAAAGGTGCGTTCCGAATGGGTGCTGCGCATCGACGGCGAGGTCAAGCTGCGTGACGCGGCCGCGATCAACCCCAATATCCCGACCGGCACGATCGAGGTGTTCATCCGCGAGATCGAGGTGCTCTCGGCGGCCAAGGAACTGCCGTTGCCGGTGTTCGGGGATCAGGATTATCCGGAAGACGTTCGCCTGCGCTATCGCTTCCTCGACCTGCGCCGCGAAAAGCTGCACAACAACATCGTCAAGCGCACCAAGATCATCTCGGCCATGCGCGCCGGCATGGGCGGGGCAGGGTTCACCGAATTTTCGACCCCGATCCTGACTGCGTCCTCGCCGGAAGGCGCGCGCGACTTTCTCGTGCCCAGCCGTATTCATCCTGGCAAGTTCTTCGCGCTGCCGCAGGCGCCGCAGCAGTATAAGCAGCTTCTGATGGTTGCCGGTTTCGACCGCTATTTCCAGGTTGCGCCCTGTTTCCGCGACGAGGACCCGCGCGCCGACCGCCTGCCGGGTGAATTCTATCAGCTCGACCTCGAAATGAGCTTCGTGACGCAGGAAGACGTGTGGAACACTGTCGAGCCGGTCATGACCGAGGTGTTCGAGAAGTTTGCCGACGGCAAGCGCGTCACCAGGGGCTGGCCGCGCATTCCCTATTCCGAAGCCATCCGCAAATATGGCTCGGACAAGCCCGACCTGCGTAATCCCATCGAAATCCAGGCCGTCACCGAGCACTTCGCCGGTTCAGGCTTCAAGGTCTTCGCCAACCAGATCGAGGCTGACCCCAAGGTCGAAGTCTGGGCGATTCCGGCCAAGAACAAGGCAGGCGCAGAGCCGATTGGCCGCGCCTTCTGCGATCGCATGAATGCCTGGGCGCAGGGCGAGGGCCAGCCTGGGCTCGGCTATATCTTCTTCAAGGATGGCGCCGGTTCTGGCCCCATCGCCAAGAATATCGGCGAGGAACGCACCGCCGCGCTCAAGGCCCAGCTCGGGCTCGATGATGGCGATGCCGTCTTCTTCGTCGCCGGCCGCCCGGAGAAATTCTACAAATTCGCCGGCGAGGCCCGCACCAAGGTCGGCACCGATCTTGGCGTCGTGGATACCGAGCAGTTCGCACTGTGCTGGATCGTCGACTTCCCGTTCTACGAATGGAGCGAGGAAGAAAAGCGCATCGACTTCGCCCACAACCCCTTCTCCATGCCGCAGGGTGGTCTTGACGGCCTCAATGGCGACGATCCGCTCTCGCTCAAGGCCTATCAGTATGACGCGGTCTGCAACGGCTTCGAAATCGCCTCCGGCTCCATTCGTAACCAGGAGCCGGAAACCATGGTCAAAGCGTTTGAATTGACCGGCAAGTCGCGTGAGGAAGTCGAAGAACAGTTCGGCGGCCTTTACCGCGCCTTCCAGTATGGCGCTCCGCCGCATGGCGGCGCGGCCTTCGGCATCGACCGCATCGTCATGCTGCTTTGCGGCGTGGCAAATCTGCGCGAAATCACGGCATTCCCCATGAACCAGCAGGCGGAAGACCTGCTGATGGGGGCGCCAAGCCCGGCAGACAACAAGCAATTGCGCGAGCTAAGCATCCGGCTCAACTTGCAGAGCTGAGGTCAGCGAAAATAGCGAAAAGGGCAGCCAGCGTGCTGCCCTTCTTTTTGGTTAGCGCAAGTTAACCAGCATTAATGATCCGTTAAGCCCTTAATTGCTACCGCTTGAATGCAACTCAATCGGAGTGGATTCGTGGCGTGAAGGCTGGTTTTTCCCATGTGCTGATGCTGGTAGGCGCCATTCTGGCGTTTGTGCCGATTATTGCCGTGGATTACCTGCTCGACGCCTATGTTCGCTACAAGGAAAAAGCGGTTGCGCAACAATATGTTGAAGCAACCGGTTCGCACATAAATTCAAGTGTTATGGATGGCGTGTCGGCGCTCCGGAAGGTGATCGCGGACAGTCCATCGCTTTGCACGCCCACCTTTGTTACCAATGTTCAGGCCGCTATCGAAACCAGCCTGAACATCAAGCAGTTCCTGGTCGAGAACCGGGACAGCGTACAATACTGCGACGCCTACGGACGGATCGTCTCATATTCACCGCTGTCGCAGGTATTGCCGGTACCGGGCCTGACGGAGACCATTACGGTCGTGAAATTCGCCGACATGGCCATGCCGGCGCTCAAGATAAGCCAGATGTTTGGCGAAGCGAGGCGGGTGTCGGTCTTTGTGCCGTTGCTGGGCCAGTCTGAAGTCGCATTGTCGGACACACTCGCGGATGCGACAATGTTCCGCGTTACCCTGACCAATGGCCTGCCCATCGTGACCATCGGCGATCCTTCGGGTTTCGAACGGCGCGCGTCCAATACCGAATATGTCAGCGCCCAGGGCTATGCAGGGCAATTCCCCATCAAGGTGGAACTGGCCGTGCCCTTTGCCATGGTGCGCGCCAATTATGCCGATCTGGATGCGGTCTTTACCGTGCTCGCCTGCATTGCCAGCGCCGCTTTCCTGCTGCTCAACCTCAATTATGTGCGGCGGTCCCGTGTGCCGGCCTTCGATCTGGAGCGGGCAATCGAACGCAACGAGATCAAGCCCTATTACCAGCCCGTCATCAATCTGCGCACCGGGCAATTGGTGGGTTGTGAAGTCCTCTGCCGCTGGGAAAAGCGCAATGGGCAGGTGATCATGCCCGGCGCCTTCATCGATTATGCCGAAGTGACCGGGCTCGCCATACCGATGACCCTGTCGCTGATGCAGCAGGTCCGCAACGATCTGGGTGATCTCTGTGGCATGCTGCCGGACATGAAAATTTCCATCAACCTGTTTGAAGGGCATTTCCGCGACGCAGGCATTGTCGAGGACGTGCAGGCCATTTTTGGCCAGTCCCCCATCAGCTTCCGCCAACTGGTGTTCGAAATCACCGAACGGCGGCCGCTGAACAATTCTGTAGCCACCACCAGCGTTATCGCCGGGCTGCACGCCCTGGGGTCGCGCCTCGCCATGGATGATGCTGGAACCGGTCATTCCAACCTGGCCTATCTCGCCACTCTCGGCGTCGACGTGATCAAGATCGATCGCATTTTCGTCGACATGATCAAGCCGGGCACCACGCAGGTTCCCGTGCTCGACGGACTGATCGCCATGGCCAAGGATCTCGACTGCGAGATCGTCGCCGAGGGTGTCGAAACAGAAGAGCAGGCGCTGTATCTGCGCGCGCGCGGTGTTTTGCATGCCCAGGGTTACATTTTTGCGCCAGCCCTCAAGATTGGCGCCTTCAAGGAACTGGCGCTCGCCCTGAGCGGTCCGGCAATGCCGCAGATCGAGACAGCGGCCGTGGCCTCCGCGGCGTGATGCCGTAATTTTGCCCGCAAACGCCATCATCGACTTTTGTCCCCTTTTCATTGCCGGTGATTGATGGCACCAACGCGGACGTTAGGGGCGGGGAGGTATTTACGTGTCCACCGACATCAACGAACAGCGCAAGGCACTTCGGGAAGCGGCGCTGCATTTCCATGAATTCCCCAAGCCGGGCAAGCTGGAAATCCAGCCGCTGAAGCCACTGGGCAACCAGCGCGACCTGGCTCTGGCCTATTCTCCCGGCGTGGCTGCCCCATGCGAGGAAATTGCGCAGACGCCCGATGCGGTGGCGCGCTACACCTCCCGCCAGAACCTGGTCGCCGTGATCTCCAACGGCACGGCCGTGCTTGGCCTGGGCAATATCGGCGCCCTGGCCAGCAAGCCGGTGATGGAAGGCAAGGCGGTTCTGTTCAAGAAGTTCGCCGGCATAGACGTATTCGATCTCGAAATCGATGAGATTGACCCCCGGAAATTTATCGATGCGGTGACCCCGCTCTGGCCGACCTTCGGCGGCATCAATCTCGAAGACATTCGCGCTCCGGACTGTTTCGAGATCGAGGAAGCGCTGCGCGAGCGCATGCCCATTCCGGTGTTCCACGACGACCAGCATGGCACCGCAATTATCGTCGGCGCCGCGGTTCTTAACGGCCTCGAACTGGCCGGCAAGAAAATCGAAGACGTCAAGATCTGCACCTCGGGGGCAGGGGCTGCCGCGATTGCCTGCCTCAACGTGCTGGTGGCGCTCGGCGCGAAATACGAAAACATTTGGGTGGCCGACAAGGACGGGCTGGTGACCCACAAGCGCAATGACGTCAATGACAAGTGGCGCGGGCAATTCCGCCGCACCAGCGAGGCCACCACGCTGACCGAAGTGATTGACGGCGCCGACGTGTTCCTGGGCCTCTCGGCCGCCGGGGCGCTGAAGCCGGAAATGCTGATGAAAATGGCGCCCAAGCCGCTGATTCTGGCTCTGGCCAATCCGAACCCGGAAATCATGCCGGAGCTCGCCCGCGAGACGCGCCCAGACGCCATGGTCTGCACCGGACGCTCGGACTATCCTAACCAGGTCAACAACGTCCTCTGCTTCCCATTCATCTTCCGTGGCGCGCTCGATGTGCATGCCACCACGATCAACGAGGAAATGAAGCTGGCTGCGGTGCGCGCCATCGCCAAGCTGGCGCATGAGCCGGGCCTTGAGGTCTCGCCATCAGGCGCACCCGCGGTCTATGGCCCCGAACACATCATTCCCAATCCCTTCGACCAGCGTCTGATGCTGCGCATCGCGCCAGCCGTTGCGCGCGCTGCGATGGAATCGGGCGTGGCCAAGAAGCCGATCGAGAATTGGGAAGCCTATCTCGACACCCTCAACCGCTTCGTCTTCCGCTCCGGCCTTGTAATGAAGCCGATCATCGACCGCGCGCAGGGGCAGGGCAAGCGCATCGCCTTTGCCGATGGCGAGGACGAGCGCGTCTTGCGCGCAACGCAGGTATTGCTGGAAGAGCGCATCGCGCGGCCGATCCTGATTGGCCGCCCGGCAGTGCTGGAAGCGCGTATCGAACGCTTTGGCCTGTCCATCCGCCCGGGCGTCGATTTCGAGGTGATCAATCCCGAAGACGATCCGCGCTACCGCGACTATGTAAGCCTGTTTCATTCCATGGTCGGTCGCAACGGCGTGACGCCCGATACAGCCCGCACCATCGTGCGCACCAATACGACGGTCATCGGAGCGCTGGCGGTTAAGCGCGGTGAGGCCGATGCCCTGCTCTGCGGCTTGCAGGGGCGCTACATCAAGCATGTCCGCGACATTCGCTCGATCATCGGCCTGCAGGACGGAGTCAGCGACGTTTCCGCGCTTTCCATGCTGATCATGCCGCGGGGCGCGTTCTTCCTCACCGATACCTACGTGAACCAGAACCCGAGCGCCGATGAAATCGTGGGGATCGCGCTGCAGGCGCGTGGTCATCTCAAGCGCTTCAATATCGAGGCGCGCGCCGCCTTGCTGAGCTATTCCAATTTCGGTTCGCGCGACGGTGACAGCGCCTTCAAGATGCGCGAAGTCTATGCGAAGTTGAAGGCCATTGCGCCCGACTTCATCGTCGAAGGCGAAATGCAGGGCGATCTGGCGCTCAATGAAGAACTGCGTGAGCGCTATATTCCGGGAACGGCGCTGCGCGGCGAAGCCAATTTGCTGATTTTCCCCGATCTCGACGCGGCCAATCTCTCCATGACCCTGCTCAAGGAGATGAACAACGCGCTGGCTGTCGGGCCCATCCTCATGGGCACACAGGCCCCGGCGCACATTCTGGCCCCCTCGGTCACCAGCCGCGGCATCGTCAACATGGCTGCCATTGCAGCCAATGAAGCACTGGACCTGAACGCATGATCCGCCACACCGTCGCCTTTACTCTTCGTCACGAAGCGGGCTCAAGCGCAGAAAAAGACTTCCTAGAGGCCGCGCTGATCCTCAAGGCCATTCCCGGTGTGGAGAAATTCGAGCGTCTCCGCCAGACCAGCGCCAAGGCGGACTACGCCTTCGGCTTCTCCATGGAATTTGCCGATCAGGCCGCCTATGACGGCTACAACAATCATCCTGACCACACGGCTTTCGTGCAGAATCGCTGGATTCCAGAGGTTTTGCGCTTTCAGGAAATCGACTACGTGGCGCTGTAGCTGGCTTTCATCGCCGTGGCGCGGTCGGGGCGGTACCTCGGGTTGCGCTTGCGGGGATGAGCCGGGTTTGAGGGCTGCCATTTTGCAATCTTCAACCCGCCATTAATCCCTCATCAGGCATAGTGAACCGGTCTCGAATTGGTTCGCTCATGCCCACCCGCCTCAAACGACCACCATTCTGGCGCCCTCTCGGCTTTACGGCGGCCTTGATCGCCTTTCAGGCCTATCTGGGCTATTCTGCGATCTCGGGACAGTTCGGCATTGAGAGCCGGGAGGAAATCCGGGCCGAGATCGAAATCCTCCAGGATCGCAGTAATGCCTTGCAGGCCGAGGTCGATGCCTTCAAGCACCGCAACTCGCTGATGAATCCGCGTCATCTCGATCCTGACCTTGTGACCGAGCGCGCCCGTGCCCTGTTGAACATGGCCCATGCCGATGACGTGCTGATCATGATCAATCCGCAGAACGGTAAACCTATTTCTGGTCAATTTGTAGAATTAATCGATGATGAGTTAATCTCGATTATTGAAGCAGATTCAACGCTTTAATACCTGTTTCGCGGTGATCCTGGGGCAATGTTATTGCGCCGACGCTTGCGATATAGTCCGCTTCGTGGCCTGATTGGCCCAGCGGCAAACCCCCGACCCAAGCGGAGTGTAGCATGGCGCGCAAGGCGACGGCCACCAAGGCCAAGACGCAGCCCAACGTCCCCCAGTTCACCAATGAACAGGATCTCGAAGCATTCCGCGAGATGCTGCTGATCCGCCGGTTCGAGGAAAAGGCCGGCCAGATGTATGGCATGGGCCTGATCGGTGGTTTCTGTCACCTCTATATCGGCCAGGAAGCTGTCGTCACCGGCATCACCATGGCCTCGGAGAAGGGCAAGGACTCCCAGATCACCGGATATCGTGACCACGGCCACATGCTGGTCATGGGCCTCGACCCCAAGGGCGTCATGGCCGAGCTGACCGGTCGCCAGGGCGGCCTGTCGAAAGGCAAGGGCGGCTCGATGCACATGTTCTCCAATGAACACCGCTTTTACGGCGGCAATGGTATTGTGGGTGCGCAGGCTTCTCTCGGCACCGGTCTTGGCTTCGCCTCCAAATACAAGGGCGACGGCTCGGTCGCTATCGCCTATTTCGGCGACGGCGCGGCCAATCAGGGTCAGGTCTATGAGAGCTTCAACATGGCGAAGCTCTGGAAGCTCCCAGTCGTCTACATCATCGAAAACAACAAATATGCCATGGGCACCTCCATCGAACGCGCTGCCGCGACGACGGATTTCTCCATGCGCGGCGCCTCGTTCGACATTCCGGGCGAGCAGGTCGACGGCATGGATGTGCGCATGGTCTATGATGCGGCCCAGCGCGCCATCGAACATGCCCGCTCCGGCAAGGGTCCGTACATTCTCGAAATGCTGACCTATCGCTATCGCGGCCACTCCATGTCCGACCCGGCCAAGTACCGCTCCAAGGACGAAGTCACCAAGTACCGCCAGGAGCGCGACCCGATCGAGCAGGTCCGTGCCCGTCTGATCGAGGGCGGCGTCGTGACCGAGGACGATCTGAAGAAGATCGAGACCGAAATCCGCGCCATCGTCACCGAGGCGGCCGATTTCGCCACCAATGATCCCGAGCCCGATCCGTCCGAATTGTGGACCGACATCACCATTGAGGCCTGAGGAAGTCCGGCCCTCGCGCCGGTTTCCATAACGCTTTTGTTGAGTTTCGCCGTGCGGCCGATGAGCCCGGCGTGAAATGCTGGAGAGCAGATATGCCCCAAATCCTGATGCCCGCTCTGTCCCCGACGATGGAAGAAGGCAAGCTCGCCAAGTGGCTGGTCAAGGTCGGTGACGTGGTCAAGTCCGGCGACGTGCTGGCCGAAATCGAAACCGACAAGGCGACGATGGAAGTCGAGTCGGTCGACGAAGGCACGGTCACCGAAATTCTGGTTGCCGAAGGCACCGAGGGCGTGAAGGTGAATACGCCGATCGCGCTGGTTCTGGCGGAAGGCGAAAGCGCCGGTGATACGCCTCCTGCGGCGCCTGCCGCTGCCGAAGAGCCGGCACCGAGCATGGTTCAGGCAGAGGCGCCGGCTCCTGCGCCCGCAGATGCCGCCGCGCCCGTTGCCGCGGCTCCAAAATTCGAGCCGCAGAACGATCCCGACCTGCCCGAAGGCGTCGAAATGGTCGAAATGACCGTGCGTCAGGCGCTCAACGAAGCCATGGCCGAAGAGCTGCGCCGGGACAAGGACGTCTTCATCATGGGTGAGGAGGTCGCCGAATATCAGGGCGCCTACAAGATCACGCAGGGCCTGTTGCAGGAATTCGGCCCCGAGCGCGTCATCGATACCCCGATCACCGAACATGGCTTTGCTGGTCTCGCGGTCGGTGCGGCCTTTGCCGGGCTGAAGCCGGTCGTCGAGTTCATGACCTGGAACTTCGCCATGCAGGCCATCGACCAGATCATCAATTCCGCAGCCAAGCAGCTTTACATGTCCGGCGGCCAGGTAACCGCGCCGATGGTGTTCCGTGGCCCCAACGGCGCAGCCGCCCGCGTGGCCGCCCAGCACAGCCAGGACTATTCGGCCTGGTACAGCCACGTTCCCGGCCTCACCGTCATTGCGCCCTATAGCGCAGCCGACGCCAAGGGCCTCTTGAAGGCCGCCATTCGCTCGCCCAATCCGGTTGTGTTCCTCGAAAACGAAATCCTCTACGGCTCCACCGGCCTTGTGCCCAAGGTCGATGATTTCGTCCTGCCGATCGGCAAGGCTCGCATTGCCCGCAAGGGTGCAGATGTCACCATCGTCTCCTTCTCCATGGGCATGCGCTACGCCACCCAGGCGACCGAGAAGCTGGTCGCCGCCGGTGTCGATGTCGAACTGATCGACCTGCGCACCCTGCGCCCGCTCGACATTGATACGGTCATCGAGTCGGTGAAGAAGACCGGCCGCCTCGTCACCGTCGAGGAAGGCTGGCCGCAGGGCGGCATCGGTGCCGACATTTCGGCTCGTGTGATGGAACAGGCTTTCGATTATCTCGATGCGCCGGTTCTGCGCGTCACCGGCAAGGACGTTCCTATGCCCTATGCCGCCAACCTCGAAAAGCTGGCGCTGCCCAACGTTGATGAAGTGATCGCGGCCGTCAACGCCGTGACCTATCGCTCGTAAGGAGACAAGGGATGCCAATCGATATCACCATGCCGGCGCTCTCCCCGACGATGGAAGAGGGCAAGCTCGCCAAGTGGCACGTCAAAGAAGGCGACAGCGTCTCCTCCGGTGACGTCATCGCCGAGATCGAAACCGACAAGGCCACGATGGAAGTCGAGGCCGTGGACGAGGGCAAGATCGGCAAGATCATGGTTGCCGAAGGCACCGACAATGTGAAGGTCAACGCCGTCATCGCCGTGCTGCTGCAGGACGGCGAAGAGGCTTCCTCCATCGGCTCGGCTCCGGCCCCGAAGTCTGAGGCGCCCAAGGCAGAAAAGCCTGCTCCCGCCGCTGCACCTTCAGCGACCCCCGCACCTGCTGCCAAGGCAGAGGCTCCAAAGCCTGCTGCCGCTCCAGCCAAGTCCGAAGGCAATCGCGTCTTTGCCTCGCCTTTGGCCAAGCGCCTTGCCAAGGAAGCCGGCATCGATCTCGCCGCCATTTCCGGCACGGGTCCCAAGGGCCGCGTGGTGAAGTCGGACGTCGAAGCCGCCAAGTCGGGCAAGACCCCGCTCAAGGCTGCAGCCGCCGCCCCGGCACCTGCCGCTGCTCCCGCTACCGGCATGAGCAAGAACCAGGTCATCGCGCTTTACGAGGAAGGCTCCTACGAGCTCGTGCCCAACGATGGCATGCGCAAGGTCGTCGCCGCGCGTCTGACCGAGAGCAAGCAGACCGTTCCGCATTTCTACCTGACGCTCGATTGCAAGATCGATGCGCTGATGGCGGCGCGCGAGCAGATCAATGCCACCGCGCCCAAGGGCAAGGACGGCAAGCCCGCCTTCAAGCTCTCGGTCAACGACTTCATCATGAAGGCCTGGGCCATTGCTTTGCAGCGCGTGCCCACCGCCAACGCCACCTGGGCTGGGGACTCGATCCTCTACCACAAGCGCAGCGACGTTGCAGTGGCCGTTTCGGTGCCGGGCGGCCTCTTCACCCCTGTGGTCAAGTCCTGCGACACCAAGACTCTCCGGGAAATCTCCGAAGAGGTGAAGGACCTGGCGACCCGCGCCCGTGGCAAGAAGCTGGCCCCGCATGAATATCAGGGCGGCTCGACCTCGGTTTCGAACCTGGGCATGTTCGGCATCAAGCACTTTGCCGCCGTCATCAACCCGCCGCATGGCACGATCCTGGCGGTCGGTGCCGGCGAGGAACGCGTCTATCCGGAGAACGGGCAGATCAAGATCGGCCAGTTCATGACCGCGACGCTCTCCTGCGATCACCGCGCCGTCGATGGCGCTCTGGGCGCCGAAGTGCTTGGCGTGTTCAAGAGCCTCATCGAAAACCCGGTGATGATGCTGGCTTAAGGGCAGGGCGATGAAAACCATCCTTGCCTATGGCGATAGCCTGACCTTTGGGGCCAACCCCACTGGCGGGCCTCGTCATGCCTATGAAGACCGGTGGCCAACTGCGCTGGAACGTGGTCTCAATGGTGAAGCGCGCGTGATCGCCGAAGGTCTTGGCGGCCGGACGACAGTGTTCGACGACTTTTCGAGCCTCGCCGACCGCAATGGCGCTCGCGTCTTGCCGACCCTGCTCGACAGCCACAAGCCGCTTGATCTGGTCATCATCATGCTGGGGACCAACGACCTCAAGGTCTATCTCAACGGCACCGCATTCGGTGCGGCGATGGGGATCAAGCGGTTGGTGCAGATTGTCCGTCAGCATCCCTATGATGCCAACCAGCCTGTGCCGCAGGTGGTCATCGTTGCGCCGCCGCTGACCGTCGAAACCGAACACGCGGACCTGCATCCGATGTTTGCGCCGCGCGCTGACGAGGCGAGGCTCTTCGACGTTTATTACAGCCGCGTCGCGCGTGATCTGGGCGCTGGCTATTTCAATGCCGCCGATGTTGCCGTCGCCGACAAGGCTGACGGCGTGCATCTCGATCCGGCCAATACCCGCGCCATTGGCGAGGGACTGGTTCCGGTGGTGAAACAGATTCTGGGTCTCTGACCCGATATTTCTCTGGAGGCCCTTATGGCTGACCAATACGATCTTCTCGTCATCGGCGCCGGTCCCGGCGGTTATGTCGCCGCCATTCGCGGTGCGCAGCTGGGCATGAAAGTGGCCATTGTCGAACGCGAACACATGGCCGGCATCTGTTCTAACTGGGGCTGTATCCCGACCAAGGCGCTGCTGCGTTCGGCGGAGATTTATGGCCATATGGGCCACGCCAAGGACTACGGCCTCACTGCCGAAAAGTTTGGCTTCGACCTCGACGGCATCGTCAAGCGTTCACGCGCCATTGCGGCGCAGATGAACAATGGCGTGCAGTTCCTGATGAAGAAGAACAAGATCGACATCATCTGGGGCGAGGCGACCATCACCAAGCCGGGTGAGATCAAGGTCGCGCCGTCCAAAAAGCCGATCGTGCAGCCGCAGGGTCCCGTGCCCAAGAATGCGCTGGGCGAGGGCACCTACAAGGCCAAGAACATCATCATCGCCACCGGCGCCCGTCCGCGCGTGCTGCCCGGCATCGAGCCCGATGACGACAAGATCTGGACCTATTTCGAGGCGCTCAAGCCCGCGGAGATGCCCAAGTCTCTCGTCGTTATGGGTTCGGGCGCCATCGGCATCGAATTCGCCTCCTTCTACCGCTCGCTGGGCGCTGACGTGACCGTCATCGAGCTGCTGCCACAGATCCTGCCGGTGGAAGATGCTGAAATTTCCGGCCTGGCACGCAAGCGCCTTGAAAAGCGCGGCATCAAGTTCCTCACCGAGGCCAAGGTCGCCAAGGTGGAAAAGACGGCATCGGGTGTCATTGCCCATGTCGAAACCAAGGATGGCAAGACCCAGCAGGTCGCTGGCGACAAGCTGATTTCGGCTGTTGGCGTCCAGTGCAATATCGAAGGCCTTGGCCTTGAAGCGGTCGGCGTCAAGACCGAGCGCGGCGCCATTGTCATCGATGGCTATGGCAAGACCAATGTTGACGGCATCTGGGCCATTGGCGATGTGGCTGGCCCGCCGATGCTGGCCCACAAGGCCGAGCACGAAGCGGTCATCACAGTCGAGAAGATTGCCGGCCTGAAGGTCCACGGCCTGGACAAGTCCAAGGTGCCCGGCTGCACCTATTGCGAGCCGCAGGTTGCTTCCGTCGGCCTCACCGAAGCCAAGGCGAAGGAAGCCGGCCGCGAGATCAAAGTTGGTCGTTTCCCCTTCGTCGGCAACGGCAAGGCGATTGCCCTGGGCGAGCCCGACGGTCTGGTGAAGACCATTTTCGACGCCAAGACCGGCGAACTGCTTGGCGCGCATATGGTCGGTGCCGAAGTCACCGAGTTGATTCAGGGTTTCGTGGTCGCCATGAACCTTGAAACCACCGAGGAAGACCTGATGCACACTATTTTCCCGCATCCGACCCTTTCCGAGTCGATGAAGGAAAGCGTGCTTGACGCATATGGTCGCGCCCTGAACATCTAGCGCTTTCAGTCGTTGGTCCGGCTGAGGGCCGGGCCAACCATTTCTCCCGCGCTCAGGAACGTACAACCAAAGGAGTTTTCCACATGGTCAAGGCAATCCAGATCGGTCTGGGACATTGGGGTTTCAGCTGGACCAAGGACGTTATCCCCAAAGTTCCCACTGTCGAGATGGTGGGTTATGTGGATACCAATCCAGAGGCCACGGCGCGGGTGCAGGAAGAGTTGGGCATCGACCCGAAACTCTGCTTCACCAGCCTCGAAGACGCGTCGCATCACACCGATGCGTCGCTCGCCATCTGCACCTTGCGCACCGAAGCGCATTACCCGGTCGTCAAACGCTGCCTTGAACTGGGATATAATGTGCTGGTGGAAAAGCCCTTCACCACCACTATTGCCCAGGGCAAGGAACTGGTGGCGCTGGCCAAGGCGCAGGGCAAGGTGCTGATGGTCAGCCAGAATTACCGCCATCAGCCGGCGCCCATCGCCGCAGCCGACCTCATCGCCGAGGGCAGGTTCGGCGCGCTGAACATGGTGTCCATCGATTTCCGTCGCCATGGCCCCAGCCAGGGCTATCGCTACTGGGACATGCCCGATCCGCTGCTGGCCGATATGTCCATCCATCATTTCGACCTGATGCGCTTCGTGCTCGGCGACGATCCTGTGCGGCTTACCTGCCGCACCTGGAACCCGCCCGGCAGCCCATTCCGCTACGATCCGAGCGGCGTGGCGACAATCGAATTTTCCAAGGGCACCATCGTTTCCTATCGCGCCAGCTGGATGAATTCCGGCCCGGTGACGCCTTGGGCCGGTGAATGGGTCATGGATGGCGCCGAAGGGCAGATTTCCTGGTCGTCGCGCGATCATTTCCGCGACAAGGCCGGGCCGGATGTGCTGAGCCTGCGCGCGCTCGATGGCAAGCCGGAGCCTGTCAAGCTCGGGGCTGTGGCCTTCCCCGATCGCACCGGCACGCTCTCATCCATTGCCTCGGTGATCGACACTGGCGTGGTGCCGCGCGGCTTCAGTTCGGGCGAGGACAATCTGGGATCGCTGGCTCTGGTGCAGGCCACCATTCTCTCGGCCTCGCGTGGCGGCGATTGGGTCGAGATCTCCGAAGTCATGGGGCAGGGCGGCAGTGCATAGCTGCCTTTCATCCCTAAGGCCGGGTTGAACCGGCCACGTTTGAGAGCGATATAACGGGCAACCCGCCCAGTCAGGACTGACATGGTTACGCTCATCGATATTGCGGCGCGTCCGCGTCACCCAGAAAAGGCCAATCGGCCCGACAGCATCGTGCTGCGCAAGCCGGATTGGATCCGCGTCAAGGCGCCGGGATCTCCTGTCTACAAGGAAACCCAGCAGATCGTGCGCGAAAACGGTCTGGTCACAGTGTGCGAAGAGGCCGGCTGCCCCAATATCGGGGAATGCTGGAGCAAGAAGCACGCGACCATGATGATCATGGGCGAGATCTGCACCCGCGCTTGCGCCTTCTGCAATGTGCGCACCGGTCTGCCCGGCCCGCTCGACGCCAATGAGCCTGAAAATGTTGCCATCGCCGTGCAGAAGCTCGGCCTTGAACATGTGGTCATCACCTCGGTTGATCGTGACGATCTGGCCGATGGCGGCGCGCAGCATTTTGCCGACGTGATCCTGGCCATTCGCGCCCGCAATCCGAAGACGACTATCGAAATCCTGACGCCGGACTTCCTGCGCAAGGATGGGGCTCTCGAAATCGTGGTTGCTGCCCGGCCGGACGTGTTCAACCACAATCTCGAAACCGTGCCGTCCAAATATCTCAAGGTTCGCCCCGGCGCGCGCTACTTCCACTCGATCAGGCTGTTGCAGCGGGTCAAGGAACTCGATCCCACCATCTTCACCAAGTCCGGTATCATGGTCGGGCTGGGCGAGGAGCGGAACGAAGTGTTGGCGCTTATGGATGACCTGCGCTCGGCAGATGTCGACTTCCTCACCATCGGCCAATATCTGCAGCCGACCAAGAAGCACTACCCGCTGCAGCGCTTCGTGACGCCGGAAGAGTTCAAGTCCTTCGCCACCGTTGCAACCTCCAAGGGCTTCCTGCTGGTCTCGTCGAGCCCACTGACCCGCTCGTCGCATCATGCCGGGGAGGATTTTGCGCGCCTCAAGGCCAATCGCATGGCAAGGCTTGGCCACTGAATGAAGCGCTTCTACGAACGGCACGTGCCGCATCTGCCGGAGCGGATGTTCGATATCGTCGCCGATCTCAACGATTATCCGCGCTTTGTCCCGAATTGCAGCGCCATGCAGGTTCGTCCCGATCCCGCGGCGAAATCCGGTGACGTGCGCCTCGCCCGAATGACGATCTCATTCGGTCCCATCACCCAGTCCTATACTAGCCGGGTGACGCTGGACCATGAGGCAAGGACTATTCGCGCCAAGGCGGTGGACGGCCCCTTTGCCTATCTCGATAGCGTCTGGAGCTTTGAACCCGAGGGGCAGGGGACGCGCGTCCGCTTCGAGATCGACTTCAGGATTTCCAACCCGTTGATAGCGGCGGTAGCCGAACCGGCCTTTGCCGCCAAGCAGGAAGAAATCATGCGCGCCTTTTGCGACGAGGCCGACCGCCGGTTCGGAGTGTGATCTATGGCTGCCCAGGTGCGCCTGACAGGCACGCTGATCTGCGCCTCGCCGGAAGAATGCGCAATCGTGCGTCTCCATCCGCCCGAGCACATCAGACTCACCCGGCAGGAGACCGGCTGCATTTCATTTGAGGTCACCCAGTCCGATGACCCGCTGATCTGGCGGGTCGAAGAGGCATTTATCGATCGGGCAGCGTTCGATGCCCATCAGGCGCGAACCAGATCGTCCGAATGGGCGATCAGGACGGCTGCGATCCGGCGTGACTACCGGATCATTGCGGCGGATCGCTCGTAAGCACCTGCAGGACCAGATCCAGCGCCGCCGCGACAGTCGCTTTGCGTACGCCATCCCGGCCCAGATCGCCGAAGCGATGCTCGATCACCACGGTCGCCAGTTCCGATGAAACCGCAATATAGACAAGCCCCACCGGCTTTTTCTCGCTGCCGCCATCGGGCCCGGCAATGCCGGTGACCGCCACGGCAAAATCGACATTTGCGGTATTGCGGGCGCCGTCCGCCATGGCGCGCGCCACCTGATTGCTCACCGCGCCATAATCGCGGATCAGGCGCGACTGTACGTGAATCATCTTGGACTTGGCGGCATTGGCATAGGTGACATAGCCACCATACAGCGCCGCCGAGGCGCCCGGAATATCTGTCAGCGCCGCCGCGATCATGCCCCCGGTACAACTCTCGGCCGTGACGATGGTCTGGTTGCGCTCGCTGAGAATATCGATGATCTGTTTGCCGATGTCAGGCTTGGTCTTGGCTGCCATTCACTCCCCCCTCGGCATTTCCACGCTTGCACTGGCTATGGCCACGATCCCTTCCTCCCGCCCGATGAATCCGAGCTTTTCATTGGTTGTCGCCTTGACCGCCACGCGGCTTGCCGAAATCCCCAGAGTTTCGGCAATCACCGCGCACATGGCGGGGGCGTGAGGCCCGATCTTCGGCGCTTCGGCAATGATTGTCACGTCGCAATTGACGATACGGCCACCGGCTTTCGCAACGAGGTCGCCGGCATGCTTGAGAAAGATCGTCGAAGCCGCGCCTTTCCACTGCATGTCGCTGGGCGGGAAATGCACGCCGATATCGCCCTCGCCGATAGCGCCCAGAATGGCGTCAGTCAGCGCATGCAGGGCCACGTCGGAATCCGAATGGCCATTGAGCTTGGCCTTGTGCGGGATTTTGACACCGCCCAGCCAGACAGCATCACCGGGTTCGAACGAATGCACGTCATAGCCGGTGCCGATACGGGTCTCCATGCGCTCGTCTCCCAGCAGAATCTGTTCCGCGCGTGCAAAGTCCTGCGGATGGGTAATCTTGATATTGGCCGGCTCGCCCATGACCATGGCCACGCGCAAACCGGCCCATTCGGCGATTTCCGCGTCGTCGGTGAAGTCGCGGCGCCCATTTCCTGCGCGCATATGCGCCGAGAAAATCTGCCCGAAGCGGAAGCCCTGTGGGGTCTGGGCCGAAAACAGCAGCCGCCGGTCCTCCGTACCCACAATCTCCTGACCATCCAGAGATCGCTTGATCGTGTCGGTGATCGAGAGCGCGGGGATGGCCCCGTCATACTGCTGCAATGCGGCGATGACATCGCCTATGAGCTCCGGTCCGGCGAAAGGGCGTGCCGCATCCTGGATCAGTACCAGGTCCGGACGTAGCGGCGCGAGGGCCTTGAGCCCCTCCAGCACCGAGGCCTGTCGGCTTTTGCCACCGATCACCGGTTGCATCAGCCGGGGATCAGAAAGCGCCAGGGCCTTATAGCGGTCGCTATGCTCCGCACTGATGACCGGGACGATAGTGGTGACATGAGGATAGTCGAGAAAGGCCGCAATGGTGCGCGAGATAACCGGAACACCCAGCAGGTTTCGATATTGCTTGGGCGTCGCATTCCCATCCAACCCGGCGCGTTCGCCTTTACCGGCGGCAACGACAATAACGGCTATGGATTTTGCACGCATGGGCATATAGGCACTTCGACACAAACCGACACAGAACTAACGGTCTAGCCCCCGCTCCGACATGCGGCAAGAGCAGGGCTGATTTCCCCATGTAGCAACAGTAGAAGCGGTTGCGCCCCGGCCCAAAATGATTATTGTGCGGGCACCAATTTCAGTTTGACCATTTCTGGGGCAGTTCGTGGCAAGCAATGCCTGCGCTTTGAGCATCGGGAGGCATGCCATCCGCAACCGCGCCTTTCTGGCGCCCATGGCCGGCATTACCGACAGACCATTTCGGGAAATCGCCGAGCGCCATGGCGCGGGCATGGTGGTTTCCGAAATGGTGGCCAGCGCTGCCCTGACTACGGGCCATGATGACATGGTGCGCAAGCTCACGCGCTCGGGCAGCCTGCCGCATATGGTCCAGCTTGCCGGCTGCGAAGCGACCTGGATGGCCGAAGGCGCGCGCATTGCCGAAAATTCCGGCGCCGATATCATCGACATCAACTTCGGTTGCCCAGCAAAGCGCGTGACCAACGGCTATGCCGGTTCGGCGTTGATGCGGGTGCCCGATCAGGCCCTTGCTATCGTTGAAGCCGTGACCAGTGCCACCAGTCTGCCGGTGACGGTCAAGATGCGCCTGGGCTGGGACGATGACAGCCTCAATGCGCCGGAAATCGCCAGATTGGCCGTGGGGGCAGGGGCGCAGATGATCACCGTCCATGGCCGCACCCGCCAGCAATTCTACAAGGGTGCTGCGCGCTGGGAACTCGTGCGATCCGTCGTGGAAGCGGTTGACGTGCCTGTCGTGGTCAATGGCGACATTGTCGATGCCGAGACCGCCCGTCATGCGCTGGATCAATCCGGCGCGGCGGCGGTGATGCTGGGGCGCGGCGCGCAGGGACAACCCTGGCGCGTCGGGCAGATTGGCGCGGCGCTGGAGGGCAGGGATGCCCCGGCCGCCCCGCAAGGGGCCGAACTGGTGGCGCTGATCCGCCAGCATTACGAAGACATGCTGAGCGACTACGGCACGCAGGTGGGCCTGCGCGCCGCTCGGAAACACCTCGACTGGTATGCCGAGGCGGCAGGCCTCGCGCTCGACAAGCCGATGCGCAAGACGCTCCTGGACAATGAAGACCCGCAGGCTGTCCTCTCGCTGATCGGCACCCTGTTTTCTGGCGAATGGAGGGCGGCGGCATGAGTGCCGTGGAAATGAACGTCGATTCCGTACCGGCACGCGCCGTGTTGCAGGCTTTGCCGCAACCCATTCTTGTGCTGGACGAAAACCGGCGCATCCTGTTCGTCAATTATGCCGCCGAAGCTTTCTTCGGCGCTTCGCTGAGTGTTCTCACGCGCCAGGCGCTGGACGATCTGATCGCCTTTGGCTCGCCCATTATTTCGCTGGTGGAAACTGTCAGCCAGCGCCGCGCGCCAATGACCGAATATCGCGTGCGTGTCGGCTCCTCACGCTTCGGCGACGAGCGCGTCGCAGACGTTTTTGCCACGCCGATTTCGGACGTGGATGGCCGCGTCGCCGTGCTCATCCAGGAGCGCACCATGGCCGACAAGATCGACCGCCAGATGGTGTCGCGCGGTGCGGCACGCTCGGTCACTGGTCTCGCCTCCATGCTGGCCCATGAAATCAAGAACCCGCTATCCGGCATCCGTGGCGCTGCCCAATTGCTCGAACAGTCTGTGCCCTCCGATGAAGTACCGCTAGCCCGGCTGATCCGCGAGGAGACCGATCGCATCGTCGGCCTGATCGATCGGGTGGAAGTGTTTGGCGACGAGCGTCCCCTGGAGCGTGAGCCGATCAATATTCACGTTATTCTGGACCGGGTGAAGCTGCTGGCGCGCAACGGTGTCGCCCGGGGCATCACCTTCTCTGAAGAATATGATCCGTCGCTTCCGCCGGTCTTTGGCAATCGGGATCAGCTCATTCAGATTTTCCTGAATTTGATCAAGAACGCCTCAGAAGCCCTTGAAAGAACACAGAAACCGGAAATCAGACTGACGACGGCCTTCCGCCCCGGCATTCGCATCAGCGTGGCTGGCGTCGCCGAACGCATTTCCTTGCCACTCGAAATCGTCATCGAGGACAATGGTCCGGGCGTGCCGCCGGATATTCTGCCTTTCCTGTTCGATCCGTTCGTTACCACCAAGACCAATGGGTCCGGTCTCGGCCTGGCTTTGGTGGCCAAGATCGTCGGCGATCATGGGGGCGTGATCGACTGCGACAGCCGGCCGGGCCGTACGCGGTTCCGTATTCTATTGCCGGTCGCCAGTGGCGCCTTCCAGACCCAAGCTGAAGCCGAAGAGGGTTCGTACCAATGAGCCATGTTGTCCTGCTTGCCGATGACGATGCCGCCATCCGCATGGTGCTCAATCAGGCGCTGACCCGCGCCGGCTACGAAGTCCGGCCGACGGGCAATATCTCGACCATGTGGAACTGGGTCAGTCGTGGTGAGGGAGATATCCTGATCACCGACGTCGCCATGCCCGATGGCAATGCCTTTGAGGTCATGCCCAAGATCAAGAAGCTGCGCCCCGATCTCCCCATGATCGTGATGAGTGCGCAGAATACCTTCATGACGGCAATCCGCGCCTCTGAAGTTGGCGCCTATGAGTATCTGCCCAAGCCCTTCGACATCACCGAAGTGCTCTCGGTGGTGGCGCGCGCCTTGGCCGACGCCAAAAAGCCCAGCTCCACCGAGCGCAAGGTCGAGGAAACAGGCGAAACCATGCCGTTGGTGGGCCGCTCTACCGCGATGCAGGACATCTACCGTGCCCTGGCGCGGCTGATGCAGACCGATCTGACGGTGATGATCACCGGCGAGAGCGGCACCGGCAAGGAACTGGTGGCGCGGGCGCTGCATGACTTCGGCAAGCGCCGCAATGGCCCCTTCGTTGCCATCAACATGGCCGCCATACCGCGCGACCTGATCGAGGCTGAACTGTTCGGCCACGAAAAGGGAGCCTTTACCGGCGCCAATACGCGCTCCTCGGGCCGTTTTGAACAGGCGGAAGGCGGCACCCTGTTTCTGGACGAGATCGGTGACATGCCGATGGACGCCCAGACACGCCTGCTGCGTGTGCTGCAGGAAGGCGAATACACCATGGTCGGCGGCCGCAGCGCCATCAAGACCAATGTGCGCATTGTCGCTGCGACGCACCGCGACCTCAGCCAGATGATCCGGCAGGGCCTGTTCCGCGAAGATCTCTACTATCGCCTAAACGTCGTGCCGATCCGGCTGCCGCCGCTGCGCGAACGTGTCGACGACATTCCAGATCTGGCGCAGCACTTCCTGCGCCTTGCCCAGCGCGAGGGCGAGGCATCCAAGACCATTTCGGTCGACGCCATCAGGTTGATGCAGAATTATTCCTGGCCGGGGAATATCCGCGAGCTGGAAAATCTCGTCCGGCGTTTGTCGGCGCTTTATGCCGACGAGCAGATTTCGACCGAAATCGTGCAGAACGAGCTCAATATCAGCGATCGCCCGGCAGCGACAAATGGCTCGGGACCAGTGGATATTTCCATGGCGGTCGAGACCCATGTGGGACAGATCCTGCGCGAATATGAACCCAATCTGCCGCCTGCCGGCATGTATCAGCGGGTCATCGACAAGGTGGAAGCCCCGCTCATCGCCATGGCCCTTAATGCCTGCGGCGGCAATCAGATCAAGGCGGCAGACCTGCTCGGCCTCAATCGCAATACGCTGCGAAAGAAGATCCGTACCCACAGCATCGAAATCGTCAAGCACAGCCGCAGGGGTGGGTGACCAAAGCCATGCGCGTCAGATGATGGTGTTGCGGCGGAGCCCGACAGGATTTCGTTGCGGATTCTGATCCGCTGGTGCATTGATCCCCATCATGCCGAACGCTCTTCCCTCCGCCTACACCATCACCCCGCCCAATCGTGCTTTGACCGGCCACGTTTCGCCGCCCGGCAGCAAGTCGATCACCAATCGCGCTCTGCTGTTGGCAGCGCTTGCCGAGGGAACGAGTACGCTTACCGGCGCGCTCAAGAGCAAGGACACGGTGCTGATGGCCCGCGCTTTGCGCGAGATGGGCGTGAGCATCGACGAGCCCAATGCCACCTTTTTCCGAGTAACCAGCACCGGCAGGCTCACGGTGCCGGCCGCGCCGCTCTTTCTCGGCAATGCCGGAACCGCCACCCGCTTTCTCACTGCCGCCGTCGCCACGATTGACGGCACGGTGACCGTCGATGGCGACGAAGACATGCGCCTCAGGCCCATCAGGCCTCTGGTCGACGCGCTCAAGTCCCTTGGCATCGCCGCAGAAAGTTCCACCGGCTGCCCGCCCGTCACCATTCGTGGCAATGGCCGCTTCGGCAAGGGCAGGGTGGAGATCGATGGGTCCCTATCCAGCCAATATGTCTCGGCTTTGTTGATGGCCGCTCCTTTCGGTGATGGCCCGATTGAAGTTGCACTTACTGGCAAGGATATTGGTGCGCGCGGCTATGTCGACCTCACTCTGGCCGCCATGCGTGCCTTTGGCGCGGGAGTTGAGGCCCGCGAGGATGGCTCGTGGCTCGTTCAGCCAACCGGCTACAAGGCCACCGACTTCCACATAGAGCCCGATGCTTCCGCTGCCACCTATCTCTGGGGTATCGAAGCGCTGACGGGCGGCAAAATCGATCTGGGCGTGCCCACCGGCGCCTTTACCCAGCCCGATGCGGCTGCCCAGGCCGTCATTTCCGCGTTCCCCGACATGCCGGCAATCATCGACGGCTCGCAGATGCAGGACGCGGTGCCCACCATGGCGGTGGTTGCCGCGTTCAACAATCAGCCGGTCCGTTTCGTCGGCATTGCCAATCTGCGCGTCAAGGAAACCGACCGCATTCGCGCCGTCGCCAATGAATTGAACCGCATCCGTCCCGGCCTTGCCGTCGAGGAGGGAGACGATCTCGTCGTCCATTCCGACCCTGCGCTCCGGGGTCAAACCCTACCGGCGCGCATAGAAACCTATCACGATCACCGCATCGCCATGAGCTTTGCTTTGGCGGGACTGCTTGTGAAGGGCATAACCATTCTCGATCCGGCCTGCACCGGCAAGACCTATCCCGAATATTGGGACATGCTGGCGGGATTGGGTGTTGCCCTAATAGCAGCCGAATAGCCTAGGCGGCGGAAACATCCTTGTCGGACACTTCAGCGATCTCGACCAGCTCGGTTTCGCTCACCACCCGGTTGCGGCCAGCGCGCTTGGCGGCATAAAGGCATTGGTCAGCCCGCTCGATCAGCGCCATGGCATTATCCGACGGATGGAAAGAGGCGACGCCGAAGGATGCGGTGATACGGCCAAGTTTTTCATTGGTCGAGCGCTTGAGCAGTTCCTTGGTCTGAATAGCCTTGCGGATATTCTCCGCAGCGATGACCGCGCCCTGAAGATCAGTCGATGGCAGGATTGCAGCAAATTCCTCGCCGCCATAGCGCGCCGCCAGATCCTTGCCCTTGATGTTGGATTTGAGCGTCATCGCCACAAGCCGCAACACCTGGTCACCAGTCTGGTGGCCGAACGTGTCGTTGAAATTCTTGAAATGGTCGATGTCCACCAGCAGCAGGCAAAGCGGTGCATTGGTTTTCAGCGACTCGGCAATAGCGTGGGCCAGACCCTCGTCGAAACTTTTGCGATTGGCGATCTTGGTCAGCGGATCCAGCATGGATTCGCGCCGCACATCGTCCAGGTCGCGTTGCAGGGCAGAGATGTCGTCGCGCGACGCTTCGAGCTTCCGCTCCAGCTCGCGGTTCGTGTCTTGCATCCGCCTCGTTTCCGCCAGAAGCTTGGTAGCCAATTGCTTCATGGCGTCGTTGCTGAGATCGCGCTCCAAGTCGCCAGTGGCCGATTGAAGCGAGCCGGAATAGGCATTGGCCGTCGTCATCGCAGCGTCGATGGCGTCATGGACGGATTCGATCCGCGCGTGCATGCGCTCGGACACGCTGGACATGCGGTCGTTCATGTCATTGCGCAGGAATTCGTTATACAGCGCCTCTGCCAGATCAGTGGACGGGGAATGACCACTGCGGAAAACGGCATTGATCCGATTGTTGAGCGACGGATTTACGCCCGTGGCATAAGTATAAAGCAGCTCATAAAATTGCGGATAAGGCGGAATAGCGCTGCGCTTGAGCAGATCAAACGCTGCATTGGCATAGCCAAGCGCCCGCATGAATTCCTGGTCCGACACTGATCACCCCGCGCCTCGTTGCGCTGCCCCCCGGCGAACATCGAATCATTGATCCGATGCTTGTCCTGCCGTTGTCGTATCACCTAACATAATCACAAATAACTGGGATTTGATAGTTCGACGCCAACTGCATCTCTGCATGTCTTCAAGATATACGCGTTGGCCGCAGCAGAAATGCCGGAACTGGCCCTGCAGAACCGAAGGGACCATCTTCGGCGCTGTCCTCAATCGTTTCCTCGACCTTTTTCGGACGGCGGCGCGATTCGGACTTTGGCCGCTCGGCTTCCGGTTTGTCCCGAACAGGTTTTTCCCGTGCTGGCGCTGGAGCCGCACTGGCCTCAACAGGCTCTGAACTCGTCTTTGCAGCAGTACGACGGCGCGATGGTCTCTTGACCTGGCCCGTGGGGGCTTCGGCATCCTCTGCCGGCCGACGCTTGTCGCCTGCGTCCTCCAGCCAATCGATTGGCTTCTGGATCAATTTCAGGATCGCATCGAGATGCTTGGTGTCGGCAGAAGACACCAAAGTATAGGCAACGCCCTTGCGGCCCGCGCGCCCGGTGCGGCCAATGCGGTGCACATAGTCTTCGGCATGCACCGGCACGTCGAAGTTGAACACATGGCTCACTGCCGGAATATCGAGGCCACGTGCGGCGACGTCGCTGGCCACAAGCAGGGTGAGCTTGTCGGACTTGAACGCATCCAGCGTTTCCATGCGGCTCTTCTGGTCCATATCGCCATGCAGCGCGCCGGCCGAATAGCCGTGACGCTGCAGGGACCGGGCGAGCGTCGCCACGTCGCGCTTGCGATTGCTGAAGATGATCGCGTTGGTCAGGCCTTCAGATGCGTCGATGCGAGCGCGCAGCGCGGCGCGCTTCTCGTCAGGCTTGGAAGAAACCTTGACCAGCTTCTGATCGATCGTGTCGGCAGTGGAGGCAGCACGAGCCACCTGAACATGAACCGGGTTCTGAAGGAACTTCTTGGTCAGCTTCTCGATCTGTGCGTCCATCGTCGCCGAGAACAGCATGGTCTGGCGGCGGGGCGGCAGGCGATTCACGATCTTTTCGATGTCATCGATGAAGCCCATGTCCAGCATGCGGTCGGCCTCGTCGATCACGAGGATTTCCACGCCATTGAGCATGATCTTGCCGCGCTCGATCTGGTCCAGCAGGCGGCCTGGCGTGGCGATCAACACATCGACGCCACGATCGAGCTTCTTGTTCTGGTCCTCGAACGATACGCCGCCGATGATCAGGGCCATGGTCAGCCGGTGGTTCTTGCCATACTTCTCGAAATTCTCGGAAACCTGCGCCGCCAGTTCGCGGGTCGGTTCGAGAATGAGCGTGCGCGGCATGCGGGCGCGGGCACGGCCGTTTTCCAGCAGCGTCAGCATGGGCAGCACGAAGGATGCGGTCTTGCCAGTGCCCGTCTGGGCAATGCCGATCAGGTCCTTCTTTTGGAGAAGGTGCGGTATGGCCTGCGCCTGGATTTCAGTTGGCTTTTCATAGCCAGCCGCGCTAACGGCTTCGGTGACTTTGCTCGAAAGGCCCAGTCCGGAAAAGGTGTCGGTCAAGTCGGTCGTTCCACTCAAGGATGCTGTCCGGCGTCGCGGCGGGCTGGATTGCCTGGGTCGCGCGACCGGTCATTGGAGGTCAAAAGGCGCAATCCCCTCGGACCGTGCCTCTTGTGGGTGCCAACCAATCAACGAATTCCTCAGCACCCTCGGCTCGGGTTTCGGCGGCCTTCTGTCGGTCCGCCAAACGCCCCGCCGGTTACTCAGGCGCTGCGGCGGCAAATATGCCTGCGCGCACTTGGTACTATACCGGCGGCGCGGACCATATCGCAAAGCCCCCGCCTGTCAATAATAATGGCCGTTTTTAGGTTAGCGGTGCAACTCACCCAATTCAGGATGACAGCTTTATTGCGCCTCTGGCTATTCACTAAATGTCCAGATCGGTCACGAAGGCAGCATTCTCCTGAATGAATTCGAACCGTGCTTCAGGCCGTGTTCCCATGAGGCGATCCACCGCGGTTTTGGTCGCATCGCGGTCATCCAGCACCTTCACCTGCAACAGCGTCCGGCTTTTTGGCGACATGGTTGTTTCCCGCAAATGCGCATATGGCATCTCGCCGAGGCCTTTGAAGCGGGTAATGTCCACCTTGGACTTGCCTGTAAACTCGGTCTGCATCAACTCGTTCTTGTGCGCCTCGTCACGCGCATACAGCGTCTTGCCGCCCTGGCTGATGCGATAGAGCGGGGGCAGGGCGAGGTACAGATGCCCATTCTCGATCAGGCGCGGCATTTCCTGGAAGAAGAAGGTAATGAGCAACGAGGCGATATGGGCTCCGTCCACGTCGGCGTCGGTCATGATGATGATCTTGTCGTAACGCAGATCGTCTTCCGAATAGCGATCGCGCGTTCCACATCCGAGCGCCTGGATCATGTCGGCAATGAGCTGGTTTGCGGCCAGCTTGTCGCGGCTGGCGCCGGCAACATTGAGAATTTTCCCGCGGAGCGGCAGCACGGCCTGATTGGCGCGGCTGCGCGCCTGCTTGGCAGAGCCACCGGCCGAGTCGCCTTCGACGATGAAAAGCTCGGCGCCCTGGGCCGCATTCTGCGTACAGTCGGCCAGCTTGCCGGGCAGGCGCAGTTTTCGCGTGGCGCTGGCGCGGTCGATTTCCTTTTCCTTGCGGCGGCGCAAGCGCTCCTCGGCACGTTCTACCGCCCAGTCCAGCAATTTTCCCGCCTGATTGGGCGAGGCAGCCAGCCAATGGTCGAAGGCGTCGCGCAGGGCATTGTCCACGATGCGGGTGGCTTCGCCCGAGGCCAGCTTGTCCTTGGTCTGGCCGACAAATTCGGGCTCACGCACGAAGACCGACAACATCACCGAGCAGGACGTCAGGATATCCTCGGCGGTAAGATTGGCCGCGCCCTTGTGCTTGGTCAGTTCCGCATAGCCCTTGAGACCGCGCAGCAGAGCAAGCCGCATGCCCGATTCATGGGTGCCGCCATCGGGGGTAGGGACTGTATTACAATAGGACTGGACGCCACCATCGCCCAGCGTCCAAGCGATTGCCCATTCTACCGAACCATGACTGCCGGGCCGTCCGCTCTTGCCGGCGAAGATGTCGTCGGTAATACGCGTCTCGCCCTCGATCCGGGCAGCCATGAAATCCTTGAGGCCATCAGGATAGTGGAACACGGCCTTGGCCGGCACATCGTCACTGGCAAGGCTTTCGTCGCAGCTCCATCGTAATTCGACACCGCCGAACAGATAGGCCTTGGCGCGGGTCATGCGGAAAATGCGGCCCGGCGAGAAATGCGCCGTCGCTCCGAAAATTTCCGGATCGGGATGGAAGCGGGTGGATGTACCCCTGCGATTCTGCACGCGGCCGATATTTTCGACGTCCTGAATCACATGGCCGCGCGAGAAGACGATGCGATGCAACTGCTGGTCGCGCGCGACTTCCACAATCATGTCATCGCTGAGCGCATTCACCACTGACACGCCGACGCCATGCAGACCGCCCGATGTTTCATAGGCATTGGAATCGAACTTGCCGCCTGCGTGCAGCACCGTATGCACGATTTCCAGCGTCGAGCGGGTGGGGAACTTAGGATGCTTTTCGACCGGGATGCCACGACCGTTATCGGTAACCGTTATGTATCCATCGGCGCCCAGATGCACTTCAATCCGCGTTGCGTGGCCAGCAATGGCCTCGTCCATGGAATTGTCGATCACCTCGGCGAAGAGATGATGATAGGCGTTGATGTCGGTGCCGCCGATATACATGCCGGGCCGGCGCCGGACTGGTTCAAGCCCTTCCAGAATTTCGATATCGGCCGCGCCATAGGCTTCCGGCGCAGCGGTGCTGCGCGGCGCGGGCTTTGCAGCCTCTTCCCGCTTTGGTGTTTCTGGCTTGGGCGCGGCGCTACCGAAGAGATCAGACATGCACGTTCCATATGTTCTGCCCGAATCAGGCCGGGTCGTTTCCTAGCATATCCCAGCGATTTTCCTGGGTCTGGCTGTGCGCGCAATTCCCACAGCCATGGCGGCACGAAGGCCGTCAAGGGGAACGGGTAAGGAACCGTTCCGGCTCGGCGCGATACAGTTGCGTCCCAAGATAAGTCACCCGGTTTACCGCCCGTTTGCTCTTTGGGAGCATTTTCTTAAGTGCCCGCTGCTAGAACAAGGACATACGGTTTGTCTGGAGTTGCCGTATGCGACCCGAATTGCCCAGTACTGCGTATCAAGGGGTTAGGTTCGGATCGAACACGCCTGGACATTGGCCGGTAGCCGGATTGAGTATTGCGTACCGGCTGGCCAATTTCCGCGTGTCGCGCCTTGGCGCACTGCTGGGCACAAGCCTGCTTTTCTATCTCGTTTGATGGCTCTTGCCTTGCCCGTCCAACATGGGTAGCTGTTACCTATTGTTCAACACCTGCGACGGGGAGGGCTGCATGACATTTCAGACGCATCGCACGCGCGGACCCGTCTATGCCCTGCGGATTGCTCTGCAGGGCTGACCAGCCGGTCCGGATACTTCCCCGCAAGTCTCCAAACCTCTGGTTTGCCCGTCATGGCGCGCGAATCTCTCGGGCGCCGATTGAACGGCAAATGGCGCTTGATGAAATCGCGCCGATCCAGTGAGTTGAAATCATGGGCATGATCAGCCTCCGCAATGCCGGCCACCGCGCTGGCGAACTCCTCTTTTCCAATCTCAATCTCGTCATTGGCGATGGCGACCGTGTCGGCCTGGTGGCGCCCAATGGCCGTGGCAAATCCACACTGCTGCGTGCCATGGCCGGGATCAGCGAGCTCAGCGAAGGCGACGTCACGCGTTCGCGCGGCCTTACCATTGGCTACGTGCCGCAGGATGTAGAGCTTGCCGATCTTGGGCAAACGCCGGCGCAGTTCATTGGCAGCGCCCTCGATGCCGCAACGCTCGACAGTGAAAGCTGGCGGGTCGATATGGTCATGGAAGAGTTTGCCATCCCCGGCGACCTGCGCGAGCGGCCACTGTCGCATCTGAGCGGCGGATGGCAGCGCATGGCGCTTCTGGCGCGGGCCTGGGTCACCCAGCCCGATGCCCTGCTGATGGACGAGCCCACCAATCATCTCGATCTGGGGCGCATCATCCTGCTGGAAGAGTGGCTCGGCTATGCCGCGAAAAACATGCCGGTCGTCATCGCCAGCCACGACCGCGCCTTTCTCGACGCTACCACCAACCGCACGCTGTTCCTGCGTCCCGCCGAGCAGGTCTATCTGCCCTTACCTTATTCGGCGGCGCGTGCGGAACTTGAGCAGATCGACGCTGCTATCGAACTCCAGCGCGAACGTGACCTGAAGCAGGCAGCACAATTGCGCAAGCAGGCGGCCAAACTCACCAATATAGGCATCAATTCCGGCTCCGATCTGCTTACGGTCAAGTCAAAGCAACTCCGCGACCGTGCCGAAAAGATCGAGGCGCAGGTGCAGGACGCCCATCGGGACCGCACGGGCCTCGTCAAACTCGGCAATAGCGGCGCAGAGGCGCGGGTTATGCTGGCCTTCGAGAACGTTACTGTCACTACGCCCGACGACCGGACGCTTTTCACCATCGACAAGCTTCATGTGTTTCAGGGTGACAGGCTGGTGCTGCTGGGCCGCAACGGCACCGGCAAATCGCAGTTCATGCGCCTCGTCACCGAGGCCCTGGCCGGTCAGGTACCGGCGGGACTACGTATCAGCCCGCAACTGGTGCCCGGTTATCTCGATCAGGCCCTGGGCTGGCTGCCGCTCGATCCGTCACCGCTCGATTACCTGTTGCATCGCTTCGATGAAGGCGACCGGCGCACGATTGCACTGCTTGCCGGCGCCGGTTTTGCTCCCGACCGGCAGGGCAAGCCAATCCGGACATTGTCCCTGGGCCAGCGTGCCCGGTTGGCGCTTCTCGCGCTGCGCCTCGCCCGGCCAAACTTCTATCTGCTGGACGAGCCGACCAATCATCTCGACATCCCCGGTCAGGAACAGTTGGAGGCCGACATCAGGGAGCAGGGCGCGACAAGCATTCTGGTGAGTCATGATCGGGCATTTCTTCGCGCCATCGGTACGAGGTTCCTGCAGATCCAGGGAAGGAAGCTGCGCGAAGTCGACGGGCCGGAATCGTTTCTGTCCGAAATGGCGGGGTAGGGAGCGTCAGGCTGGTTGCGCCAATGGCGGGAAGGACAACAGCGAAATGACGGAGCGGTCCTTGCCTTCGGCCTTGGCCTTGTAGAGGGCACGGTCGGCTTCGATCAGCATTTCTGAAAGCGTTTCGCCATCGCGATTGCTATGCAGGCCTATGCTGAGCGTCAGCTTGTGGGTGGCGGGCAGGCCCGTCACCACCATCTGCCGCACGGCAGCACGGATCGCGTCTGCATGGCTTTGCAGCTTGGCGTGGTCGCCATGGTCATAATAGAGGGCAAATTCTTCCCCACCCATGCGGGCTGCGAACTTTGCCTTGCCGTGGCTGGACAGTGCCCGAGCCACGGCGGCAATGACGTGGTCGCCGGCCTTGTGACCAAAACGGTCATTGATCTGCTTGAAATCATCGATATCGGCGACAAGAAGCGCGGACTGTCTGCTGCCGGACTGGTTTATGGCAGCGCTGATCGCAGCTTCAAAGCCGCGCCTGTTCAACAGGCCGGTCAGGTAATCGTGGTTCGCTTCGGCTTTAAGCTGGTCGAATGTGTCCATGGTCATCGCAGCCAGGAACAGGATGGCGACGGTACCGATAAGAATTGGCGAGAATGCCTGCAGGGATAGCCAATAGCTGGATTCGCGGAAGGACGGCCCGTCAGCGGGATCAAGAACCCCCACTATTGCCAAAACGGGTCGCGCCAAAGACAGAAAGGCGCCAATGAATGCCGCGATGACGAGCAGTCGGTCTGCTGTGGAATCCGGTCCCGCCTGGATCAATTTCAGCGCGGTGATCAATGTCAGTCCGCCGAACAGCAGGCCGACAGTCACAATGCGAGCGTCCACTGATGGCGAAACGACAAGGAACCAGCCAAAGACGCTACAGGCAGGGATGAGCAAGGCGGCAAAAGCACCGACGGGAAGGGCGATATGGCTCCTGCGCAATCCTGCGACGCAGGCGGCCAGGACGGCAGAGACGAAAGCGACATTGCTCAGCAGCCGGTTGGTCATATCGTTGGCAAACGGCGTGACGTCGTAGAAGACGAAACCTATGGCCGAAAAGCCGAAGGCCAATGCGAGCCATGCCAGGTGCTGCTGGGATTGCCAGCGCTGCCAGAGAAGCAGAAACATTGCCGCGAAAATGATGGCGATGGCAGGGTTCAGCAGTGAAAAATAGATATGGCCCGCCATCCTGAACGCTCTTCGTATCTCTTCCTGCCAGTGCTGCGAACCGTACCGGGAATACCCATAATCGAGCGTTAATCCGCCGTCGGCCATGAGCGTCATGTTGCTGTGATTGGATAAAAAAAGGCCGCCCGGAGGCGGCCTTGATGCGTTTGCAACCGTATGGGTCGCTTAGTGGTGGTGTTCCTCGGGAACATCTTCTTCGCCGGCTTCGATGAGCTTGGCGAGTTCCTCGCGGGTCACCTTCTTGTCGGTGATGGCGCCGAGTTCGATGATGTGGTCGACGACCTTGTTCTCGAAGATCGGGGCACGCAGCGAAGCCAGCGCCTGCGGGTTCTTGCGATAGTAATCGTAAACCTGCTGTTCCTGGCCGGGGAAGCGGCGGACTTCGGCGATCAGCGCCTGCTGATGCTCTTCGTCAGTCACCTGAACTTCGTTGACATTGCCGATTTCGGCAACGACGAGGCCCAGACGCACGCGGCGTTCGGCAATGCGCTTATACTGCTCGCGGGCTTCTTCCTCGGTCGTGCCTTCGTCGGCGAAAGAACGGCCATGGCCCTGGATTTCGTGCTCGACGCGCTGCCAGATCGTATTGAACTCGGCATCGACCAGTTGGGCCGGGACGTCGAACTTGTGGCCATCATCAAGCGCGTCGAGAACCTGACGCTTCATGTGCTGGCGACCCATGGAGACGAGAGCCGCTTCCATCTGCTCGCGCACGGCCTTGCGCAGGCCCGCAACGTCTTCAAGGCCAAGGCGCTTGGCGAAGTCGTCGTCCAGCTCGCCCTGGTTCGGGCCATCGACATGCAGGATGGTGACGTCGAAGGTCGCTTCCTTGCCGGCCAGTTCCTTGTTCTGGTAGTCGGCGGGGAAGGTGACGGTGATGGTGCGGGTCTCATCCTTCTTCTGGCCAACCAGCTGCTCTTCGAAGCCAGGGATGAATTCACCGGAGCCAACGGTCAGGTGAGCGTGGTCGGACGTGCCGCCATCAAAGGCAACGCCGTCGATCTTGCCGACAAAGGACAGGCCAAGGCGGTCACCGTTTTCGACAACGGCGCCGTCGCCCTTGTCGGTATAGCCGCGGTTCTGGTTGAACACGCGCTGCACTTCTGTCTCGACTTCTTCGTCGGTGACATCGACAACGGGCTTCTCGATCTTGACGCCCTTGATGTCCATCAGCGCGACCGGCGGCAGGACTTCATATTCGACTTCAAATGCCAGGTCGGACTTGCCGTCCAGCACGTCGTTGATGACGCCCTGATCCTGCGGCAGATCGACCTTGGGCTGGGCGGCGGCGCGTTCCTTGCGCTCGTCCAGCGTGTCGGCAACCGTGGCATTGATCGCGTCGGTCATCACTTCGGACATGGCAGAACGGCCATAGACCTTCTTGAGATGTGCGGTCGGCACCTTGCCGGGACGGAAGCCCTTGATATTGGCCTGGCCTTTGAGCTCATCGAGCTTGGCGTCGAGGCGCGAATTGAGGTCTGCGGCCGGAATGGTGACGCTCAGCTTGCGCTTCAGGCCTTCATTGAGGGTTTCGGTAACCTGCATTGGGGTCTTATTCCCGTCTTGATTGATCTCGTTAGGCCGGGGCCATTGGTGCGGGTGAGAGGACTCGAACCTCCACGCCTCGCGGCGCTGGAACCTAAATCCAGTGCGTCTACCAGTTCCGCCACACCCGCAAGGGCCCCCGTTGGCCGGGTTGGCGTTGCATCTATATGAAGAGTGTAAGCCAGTCAAAGCCTCATTGGCGCCTGTGGCGTGTCGACGCCAACGCCCATTTGCGCGCCACTTGCCATGGCGCGCGGATCGTGAGCTGGGTATATCGTGGGCACATTGCTTATTTTTTGCGCAAATGTCCTGCGGGCGGTTTCTGTATCCCCCGGGATCGTTCGTCTAAGCATTTAAATTATAAGGCGTTTTCGGGCATGGCATGGCGTGGCACAGCAAGTGCATACGCTTTGGCGGTAACTGCCGAAAACGGCCAGTGGAGGCGTAAGTGAAAAAAATCGAGGCTATCGTAAAGCCGTTCAAGCTCGACGAAGTCAAAGAAGCGCTGCAGGAAGTTGGCTTGCAGGGCATCACCGTGACCGAAGCAAAGGGTTTCGGACGCCAGAAGGGCCATACCGAGCTCTATCGCGGTGCTGAATATGTGGTGGACTTCCTGCCCAAGGTGAAGGTCGAGGTGGTTTGCCCCGACGATCTCGCCGAAAAGGCGATCGAAGCGATCCGCACAGCCGCGCAAACCGGTCGCATCGGCGATGGCAAGATTTTTGTCTACTCCATCGAGCAGGCCATCCGTATCCGTACGGGCGAATTTGGCGACGACGCGCTTTAAGCGCCTGCGCCGCAACACCTTTAACTCCGAATTAGACAGGGGAAGACCTAATGACCACCGGAGCCGAAATTATCCAGCGCATGAAAGACGAGAACATCAAGTATCTCGACGTGCGCTTCACCGACCTGCGCGGCAAGCTGCAGCACGTCACGATGGATGCGTCCGTCGTCGATGCCGATCTGTTTGAAGACGGCGTGATGTTCGACGGTTCCTCGATTGCCGGCTGGAAGGCCATCAACGAATCCGACATGGTGCTGATGCCCGATCCGAACTCCGCCTATATCGACCCCTTCTTCGCCGCCTCGACCCTCGCCATCAACTGCGACATTCTCGAGCCGTCGACCTACCAGCCCTACAATCGCGATCCGCGCTCCATCGCCAAGAAGGCAGAAGCCCTGGTCAAGTCGTCCGGTATTGGTGATTCCGTCGTGTTCGGTCCCGAGCCCGAATTCTTCATCTTCGACGACGTGAAATACGCCAACACCACGTACAAGGTTGGTTTCTCGGTCGATCACTCGGAACTGCCGACCAATAATGACGCCGACTACGAAGGCGGCAATAACGGTCACCACATCGGCCTCAAGAAGGGCTATTTCCCGGTGCCGCCGCTGGACAGCGCCCAGGACATGCGCGGTGAAATGCTCGAAGCCATGGGCTCGATGGGCGTCATCATCGAAAAGCACCACCACGAAGTGGCTTCCGCCCAGCATGAGCTTGGCCTCAAGTTCAAGCCCATGATCGCTTCGGCCGACGACGTGCTGATCTACAAGTATGTCGTGCAGCAGGTTGCCAATGCCTATGGCAAGACCGCAACCTTCATGCCCAAGCCGGTTTATGGCGACAACGGCTCTGGCATGCACTGCCACCAGTCGATCTGGAAGGACGGCAAGCCGCTCTTCGCGGGCGACCAGTATGCCGGTCTGTCGCTGGAATGCCTCTACTATATCGGCGGCGTGATCAAGCATGCCAAGGCCATCAACGCCTTCACCAACCCGACCACCAATTCGTACAAGCGTCTGGTGCCGGGCTTCGAAGCCCCCGTGCTGCTGGCCTACTCGGCTCGTAACCGTTCGGCTTCCTGCCGTATCCCCTTCGGCCAGTCGCCGAAGGCCAAGCGCGTGGAAGTGCGTTTCCCCGATCCGCTGGCAAACCCATACCTGGCCTTCACGGCTCTCCTGATGGCCGGCCTCGACGGCATCAAGAACAAGCTCCACCCCGGCGACCCGATGGACAAGGATCTCTACGAGCTGCCCAAGGAAGAGCTCAAGGAAATCCCGACCGTGTCCGGCTCGCTCCGCGAAGCTCTGGAAAGCCTCAATGCCGACCGCGACTTCCTCAAGGTTGGCGGCGTCATGGATGACGATTTCATCGACAGCTACATCGACCTGAAGATGCAGGAAGTGATCAAGTTCGAGCACACCCCGCACCCGGTCGAGTACGAAATGTACTACTCCGCCTAAGCGGTTCAGCTATCAAAACGGGGAAGGGGCCTTTGGGCCCCTTTTCTTTTGTCTCAGGACGGGTTGGCGGGAAATGAGCGCCGAACCATGGCGCTCCATTCGTCGGGAGCCTCCAGCAGGGACTCGATCTGGCCGGGCTCCTGCGTCTCAAAAAAGCGGACACCAAACCCCACGTCGAACAGGCGCACCACCTCGGCGGTGATCTGGCCGACCGTGACAACTTCGCCCACCGCTGGCTGAAAGGCGGCCGACAGCGCGGCGCCGGCATTTGAATAGTCGAGGACGAGGCAGGGCTGCGACCAGCTGTCGGGCCGCGAAATGACGGTGCGCGGGTTCTGTGGCATCAGCCGCCGTTCGGCGCGCCGGTCCAGCTTCCCGGTCCACATCCGCTCGCTGAATGTGGTTATACGGATATTGAGTTTGTCTCTGGCGGCCTGATCCTGGACGATGGCGACGACGAACCCGTCTTCCAGCTGGCGTTCGACCCGTCCCTCTACGGTGCCGAGTGGCCCAAAGCTGGCAGTAACCGCTTCACCCTGCTCGGGAATGACCGGCGCGGTGACCCGGAACGCATCGCTCGACATCATCCTCAGGCGGCAGCCGAACAGATTGACGCCGGGCTGGATGGCCTGGTTGCCGATGACATAGCGGCCGGTGACCGTGCGTATGCCGTGCAATGCGATGCTTGGACGTTCCAGGACATCGGTCATGATACCGCCTCCTCTGCTTGCCCTCACAATGAGCGAGCCACGTCAACGCGCTGTTGCAGGCAAATGTCGTATTTTCTCGGACCGGGTAAGTCCTCGGTCATCAATGAGGCGGCGATCAAGTTGCCGGAGGCAGGATGAGCGATTCCAGGTCATCGGTTTTCTGGACCTCGATGAATTGCAGGGCAAAGCCCACTTCAAGATACCGCACGACGCGCCCAACTAGCCTGCCCACCGCCATGGGTGTGCCGATCTCGGGCCAGAAATGCGCCGAGATCGCTGCGCCAGATTGCGAAATGTCGATGATGAAGCAGGGGACGCTGGTTCCGTCGCTCAGCGTCAGCACGCTGCGCGGATCGCGGGGCTGGATGCGCCTGTGCTCCCGCTTGTCAGGCACCTGAGCATGCACGTGCTTCTTATGCCATTCGATCTTGGCGCCGAGCTTGTTCCTCTCGCTGTCGGAGAGCAGGATGTCGGTGACAAATCCCGATGGCAGCCGGCGGGTGATCCGTCCCCTCAGGATTCCGAATTCCTCGAAATGAGCCGAGATGGTTTCACCCTCGCGGCCCACGACCGGACCGACGGCGACCAGCATGCGGGTTGAAATGGAACAGAGGCGGCAGGCATAGACCGGCATCTTGTCATCGGCCGCCTTGCGACGATCAGGCAGTGCGTATCGGCCAGCCAGCGCGCCGATGAAGCGCACATCGTGCCAATCATAGCTCGATTTTTGCCCGTCTTCAGGCATTGTAGCAGTCAGTGACAAGGGCCCCACTCCCAAAAATCACCAGTCATTGCCAGGGAAAAACCCTTACGGAATAATCCCAATAGGAGTGCAGAAGACGCGATGTTTGTAAATTTGGTCCTAATTGTATCGATTGCATCTTGCCGGTCCGCCATATTTGCCGGCCTTGCGCCGCGTTCATTCCGATGATCGCTTCCGAGAACATTCTGCTTTCGCCGCTGGAAATGGCGGAAGCGGACAGGCGCGCGGCCGAATCCGGCATGCCCTCGATTGCGCTGATGCAGGCGGCGGGAGAGGCCGTTGGCGCTGATATAGAGGCCCATTTTGCGCCCTGTCCCGTGCTGGTACTGTGCGGGCCGGGCAATAATGGCGGCGACGGTTACGTCATCGCCCGATATCTGCGGACCCGAAACTGGCCGGTTACGCTGGCTCAGGCAGGCGATGCCGCCGTTTTGCGAGGAGATGCCGCAGCCATGGCCGCCCAATGGGCGGGACCGGTTATCCCGGTTGCCGATCTGCGTCCAGGTGACTACGGCCTCGTCGTCGATGCCTTGCTTGGCGCCGGACTGAACCGGCCTGTCGATGGTGCGCTCGCCTTGCTGATCGAGGCGGTCAACGCCTCTCATATGCCCATTGTCAGTGTTGATGTTCCCTCCGGCATCGATGGCGCTACGGGACAGATCAGAGGCACCGCGATAAAGGCAAGCCGCACGGTCACTTTCTTCCGTCGCAAGCCGGGCCACTTGCTGCTGCCGGGCCGCGAGCATTGCGGGCAGGTCGTGCTTGCCCAGATCGGGATACCGGACGCAGTGCTCGAACCCATCGGCGCCCGCGCCTGGCATAATCTGCCCGGCCTCTGGCAGTTACCGCCATTGCAACCCGAGGATCACAAGTTCAGCCGCGGTCATGTTCTGGTGGTCTCCGGAAGCCCCTTGCAGACTGGCGCAGCGCGCCTTGCGGCCCTGGCTGCTTTTCGGAGCGGTGCGGGCCTGGTTTCGCTGACGGGCGCACGCGACGCGCTGCTGGTTCAAGCCGCCCATGTCACGGCAATCATGCTGAAACCGTCCGAAAGCACCGAGGAGCTGACGGAGCTGCTGTCCGATACAAGGATAAACGCAGTGGTCATCGGTCCCGCTGCCGGCATCGGACAGGAAACGGCGGCACGGACCCGCGTCATTCTTGCCGGTACGGCGGCGGCCGTGCTCGACGCCGATGCCCTCACCAGTTTCACCTCCGAACCGGAAACGCTGTTTGATGCCATAAAGAAGCGGCATGCGCCGGTTGTGCTGACGCCGCATGAGGGCGAGTTCACGCGCCTGTTCGGCGACGTTGCGGGGAGCAAACTCGATCGCGCCCGAGCCGCTGCAATCAGGTCCGGCGCCACGGTAATTCTGAAGGGCAGCGATAGTGTCATCGCCGCGCCGGATGGCCGTGCGGCCATCAACGACAATGCACCGCCTTGGCTGGGAACGGCCGGGGCAGGGGACGTGCTCGCCGGAATTGTTGCCGGCCTGCTTGCCCGGGGTCTGGATGGCTTCGAGGCCGCGGCCGCTGCGGTCTGGCTGCATGCCGAAGCTGCCAACAGGTTTGGCGGCCCTGGCATGATCAGCGAAGACCTGCCGCCGCTATTGCCTGCCGTCTTGAAGGATCTGACGCGCTAATTGGCCCGCGAGCGCCCGAGCTTGGCTTCGATGACAGGCAGCACCCGCTCTGTTGCGGCGCGGCCTTCTTCTATGGCCTCTTTGGCGCGGTGAAAGTCCATCAGGCCGATATCAACCACGCGCGGCAGGATCAGCGCATGCGGCGGTTCACCGGCCAGCCGCGAGCGAGTGATGTGGTCCTGCATGATGTTGAGCGCATTGCCCAGAACGTCAAAATAGCCGGGCGCCAGCCCGCCATTGCCGAACAGCTTGAAATTGGACATCTGCGCTGCCATGGCAGCAGGCATGGTCTTGACCATGTCGATCCAGTTGACACTCTTCTGGGGTTCCACCGGGTCCGGGGTCACCGCGATTTCGGGCAACAGGCGCCGGCCCAGCAGGTCTTCGTTGAGATTGACCGCTATGACGAAATCGGCCCCCATGGCCCGGCAGAGCGAAACTGGAATTGGATTGACCAGCCCGCCATCCACAAGCCAGTCGCCGTCTATCTCCACCGGGCTGAAAATGCCGGGCATGGAAATCGAAGCGCGAATGGCCTTGTCCAGTGGCCCTTCGCGCAGCCAGACCTCCCGTCCACTGGCCAGATCGGTCGCAACGGCGGCAAAGGGCAGCTTGAGATCTTCGATATTGCGCGAAATCTTCAGACCGGTCAGCCAGTCGACAATACGCACGCCATCGACCAGCCCGCCCGCCAGAAACCCGACATCGACCAGAGACGCAACGATCCGTCTGTCAGCCGACAGCGCCCAGTCGCGCAGCGCCTCGTGCCGTCCGCTGGCATAAACGCCGCCGACCAGCGCACCCATCGAAGTGCCTGCAATAATGTCCGGCTTGATTCCGGCTTCCACCAGCGCATCCAGCACGCCAACATGCGCCCAGCCCCGCGCGGCGCCACTGCCCAGGGCCAGTCCGATCTTGGGTTTGCGCATCGCCGCCTCCATTATTCAGGCGGACGATAATGCTTCATTTCGTGTCGGCAAGATAAAACATGCGGGCGACGCCATGGTCTCGCAAAGCCTGTGCCGGCAGCTTGCCCGTCAGCGCCAGGACGACCTGCTGCGGGTCGGACACCGCGCTGGCATCGACGACAACGCGCGAAAATGCCGGCCGCATGCCGCGCTTCTGCTCTTCCAGCAGGTTATGGAGCAGCGCGCGTATATCGGTTTGTGCCGAACACGCCACGCACACTTCACCATCCGCATGCCCATGCCCCGAATTGGGGGGCAGGCGAATGAAGGCGCTATCGCCATCCAGCGCTACGGGCCGGCCGGGCCGGGTGATGAGGGTGACGGGGATGGCTTGGGTGCGGGACATGACCTTGATCGCTGTTTCGCTCAAATCTCTCGTTTTTCGTCATTGCCCGGCCTGGCCGGGCAATCCTTCTCGTCGCGGACACCACGGCCCGGATGGACCTCTGACGTCCCACCCGCAGATGCGAAGAGATACTACTCCGCTGCTACCTTGCCCGGCATGTAGTTCAAGATCGGTCCCAGCCAGCGCTCGACCTCGTCCACATCCATGCCCTTGCGCTGGGCGTAGTCGATCACCTGATCGCGCTCCACCTTGGCCACTCCGAAATAATAGGCATCGGGATGCGCAAAATAGAGCCCCGAGACCGACGAGCCCGGCCACATGGCATAGCTCTCGGTCAGCGACACGTCGACATTGGCTTCCGCATCCAGAAGCCGGAAGAGCGTGGTCTTTTCGGTATGATCTGGCTGGGCGGGATAGCCAGGTGCGGGGCGAATACCCTGATAGTCTTCCGCCATCAATTCCTCGGTCGGAATGGTCTCGTCCGCAGCATATCCCCAGAGTTCCTTGCGCACCCGTTGATGCATCATTTCGGCCATGGCTTCGGCGTAACGGTCGGCCAGCGCCTTGACCAGTATCGAGGAATAATCGTCATTGGCGCGCTCATACTGCTCGGCAATGGCGACTTCCTCCATCCCGGCGGTCACCACGAAGCCCCCGAGATAATCGGGTTTGCCGCCATCGAGCGGCGAGACGAAATCGGACAAAGCCATGTTGGGCTTGCCGTCGCGCTTGCTCAATTGCTGGCGCAGGGTGAAGAAGGTCGCCAGTTCCGCGTCGCGCTTTTCGTCGGTGAAGAGACGCACATCATCCCCGACGGCATTGGCCGGCCAGAAGCCGACAACGGCCTTGGGCACGAACCACTTCTCGTCGATGATCCGCTTGAGCATCTTCTGGGCATCGGCCCAGAGCGCGCGCGCGGCCTCGCCCTGTTTCTCGTCCTCGAGAATGGCAGGGTAGCGCCCCTTGAGTTCCCACGTCTGGAAAAAGGGCGTCCAGTCGATATAGGAGGCCACTTCCGCCAGGTCGAAGTCGGCAAACACGCGCGTGCCCAGGAATGATGGGGCAGGGGGCACATAGCTCGTCCAATCCGGCACGAAGGCATTGCCGCGCGCGGCTTCCAACGGTAACCGCTTCTTTTCCGATTCTGCGCGTTCATGCGCTGCCGCAGCCTTGGCATATTCAGCCCGGACCTGTTCGATGAACGTTACCTTTGTGTCGTCCGACAGCAGGTTCGACACCACACCGACTGCGCGGCTGGCGTCGTTTACATAAACGGCCTGACCACGGGCATAGCGCGGGTGGATTTTCACCGCTGTATGGACCCGGCTGGTCGTCGCCCCTCCGATCAGCAGCGGAATGTCGAAGCCCTCGCGCTCCATTTCCGAGGCGACATGCACCATCTCGTCCAGCGACGGGGTGATGAGGCCAGACAGGCCGATAATGTCCACGTTCTCGGCGCGTGCCGTTTCCAGAATTTTCTGGGTTGGCACCATGACGCCAAGATCGATGATCTCGTAATTGTTGCAGCTGAGGACCACGCCAACGATATTCTTGCCGATGTCGTGGACATCGCCCTTGACCGTCGCCATGAGCACCTTGCCGGCGCTTTGCCGCCCGCCGACATCGCCATTGGCAGCTTTTTCGGCTTCCATGAAGGGCATGAGGTAGGCCACGGCCTGCTTCATCACGCGGGCGGACTTCACCACCTGCGGCAGGAACATCTTGCCCGACCCGAACAGGTCGCCCACGACATTCATGCCAGCCATCAGCGGGCCTTCGATGACGTGCAGGGGGCGATCATAGGCGAGGCGCGCTTCCTCGGTATCGGCTTCAATATACTCGGTGACGCCATTCACCAGCGCATGGGTTATGCGTTCGCCGACCGGCAATTCGCGCCAGCTCAAGTCCTTGGCCTTGCCCGCGCCGCCGCCCTGGCCCTTGTAGCGCTCGGCCAGCTCCAGCATGCGGTCGGTGGAATCCGGGCGGCGATTGAGGATCACGTCCTCGCAGGCGTCGCGCAACTCCTTGTCGATGCTCTCATAGACGGCGAGCTGGCCGGCATTGACGATGCCCATGTCCATGCCATTCTGGATGGCATAGTAGAGAAACACGGCGTGCATCGCCTCGCGCACCGGCTCATTGCCGCGGAACGAGAAGCTAAGGTTCGAGATGCCGCCCGAAATATGCACATGCGGCAGGCTGTCGGTGATCTCCTTCGTCGCCTCGATAAAGTCGACGCCGTAATTGTTGTGTTCCTCGATGCCGGTCGCCACAGCGAACACATTGGGATCGAAGATAATATCTTCCGGCGGGAATCCGACCGTTTCGGTCAGGATCTTGTAGGCGCGGGCGCAGATCTCGACCTTGCGCTGCTTTGTGTCGGCCTGTCCGGTTTCGTCGAAAGCCATAACGACGACGGCAGCGCCATAAGCCTTCACCAATTTGGCATGGTGGATAAATGCCGCTTCGCCTTCCTTGAGGGAGATGGAATTGACCAGTGCCTTGCCCTGCACGCATTTGAGACCCGCTTCGATCACCTCCCATTTGGAGGAGTCGATCATCAGCGGAACCTTGGCGATGTCGGGCTCTGCGGCGAGCAGGTTGAGGTAATCCACCATCACCTGCTGACTGTCGATCAGGCCCTCATCCATGTTGATGTCGATGACCTGCGCGCCATTGGCGACCTGATCCCGCGCCACATCGAGCGCGGTGGAATAGTCGCCTGCGGTGATCAGCTTCCTGAACTTCGCCGAGCCGGTGACATTGGTGCGTTCGCCGATATTGACGAAGGGAATATCCTTGGTGAGGGTGAAGGGCTCCAGGCCCGCCAGCCGCAGCTTGCGCTCCATATGGGACACCTTGCGTGGCTGATATTGCGCGGCCATGTCGGCTATGGCGCGGATATGGTCCGGGGTCGAGCCGCAGCAGCCACCGACGATGTTCAGGAGGCCATCGCTGGCAAAGGCGCGCAACTGGCTGGCCATCTGCTCCGGCGTCTCGTCATACGCCCCCATTTCATTGGGCAGGCCGGCATTGGGATAGGCGCAGACGAATGTGTCCGCCACGCCCGACAGCTCGGCAATATGATCACGCATCAGGTCCGCACCCAGCGCGCAATTGAGCCCGATGGTGATCGGATTGGCGTGGCGCACCGAATACCAGAAGGCGGTCGGCGTCTGGCCCGACAATGTACGGCCGCTGAGGTCGGTGATCGTGCCCGAAAGCATGATCGGCACATCGATGCCGCGTTCCTCAAACAGGCGCTGCGCGGCGAAGATACCCGCCTTGGTATTGAGCGTATCGGTGATGGTTTCAAACAGCAGCAGGTCCGCACCGGCATCGACCAGCCCGCGCACGGCCTCGCCATAGGCTTCCACCAGGTCATCGAAGGTGATGGCGCGATGGCCCGGATTGTTGACATCGGTCGACATGGACGATGTCTTGGTCGTGGGCCCCAGCGCGCCGGCCACGAACCGTCGCCGTCCATCACTCTGCTCGGCCCGGATCGCCGCGCGCCGCGCCACGACCACGCCCTGGTAATTGATGTCATAGACCGCGCTTTCGCAGGCATAGTCGGCCTGCGCCACCGAAGTGCCGGAAAAAGTGTTGGTTTCCACGATATCGGCACCCGCCATGTAATAGGCGTAGTGGATATCCTCGATCATCTGCGGCTCGGTGATGACCAGAAGGTCATTATTGCCCTTGAGCGGATGGTCCCAGTCCTTGAACCGCTCGCCCCGGAAATTCTCTTCCGTCAGGCCAAGCCGCTGGATCATCGTCCCCATGGCGCCGTCAAGGATCAGGATGCGTTCTTCCATGGCCGCGGCAATGGCTGCGCGCACCTCCTTCCAATCGGGAATGACGGGGGTGATCGGGGCCGGGGAGGGGCTCATCGCGTCCTCTTTCTATAAAAGTCGAGAGCGCCAGGGGGAGAAGCGCGCAACATCACATAAAGATATCTTTATATCAGTCAAGCGACAAGCACATCTGCGCGTAGAACATGGCGGCATTCCGACCCTTTGACGAAAATTCTTCCTTTGCCGGTAACGCGCCGTTGGCCTTAACCTCTCCTAAACCGTAAAATTGTTCCTTTCTGTCATCCCGGGAGGCATCGGGTTACCCTTTCGCGCGAAAAGTTCTGATTTTGTAGAGTATTGCGTACCGTGACGACCTCCTGGCGCAGCGCCGTCCGTGTCCTGGCCCTTTCGGCCCTCATTCTTCCGATGATCGCCGCCTGCGCGACCGGCGGAGGCCTTGGCGCAACCGTCAAGCGCGGGGCGTTCACCTCCAGCGAATATGGCGTCGCCGTATCGCCGCGGGTCACCAGCAATCCAAATCCGCCGCGCGGGGGTGGCCGTTACCAGGTCGGCAAACCCTATACGGTGCGCGGCAAGACCTATGTGCCAGAACATAATCCAAACTACGCCGCCGCCGGCACTGCCTCATGGTACGGGTCGGACTTCCACGGCCGCAAGACTGCCAATGGCGAGATTTTCTCCGCCAATCACATCACCGCCGCCCACCCGACTTTGCCCCTGCCGTCCTATGCCCGCGTCACCAACAAGGACAATGGCCGTTCGGTGGTCGTGCGTATCAACGATCGCGGCCCCTATGTGGCTGGCCGCATCATCGACCTGAGCTACCGCGCAGCGTCCATGCTTGGCTACGTCAATCAGGGTTCGGCAAATGTGACCGTCGAATATGTCGGTGAAGCGCCCCTCAATGGCGACGATACCCGCGTGCTGATGGCCAGCTATACCGGACCCGCCTATGATACAGGCCGCACCAGCGTCGCCAGCGCAGGTGGCGAAAGCAATCGCAGCCTCGTCGGCATGACCACCAATTTCATCAGCGGTCTGTTCTCTTATGCAGATGCGACCCAGGCTGACGCCGCAATCGGCAGCGCCCATGCGGCCGCCAACGCCATGGCCTCCGGTAACGCCGAGCTGACCGATTGGGTCGCATTGATCGACGCCGACAGTCGTCAGGTCAATATCGGCCTCGGCATCTATGCAGACCCGGCCAATGCCGAGCGTCTGGTGCAGGAATTCGCACTGCTCGGTGCAGTGACCGAAGAGGCCACAACCACGAATGGCCGTGCCGCAACACGGCTCACTCTCACATATTTGAAGCCCGGTGTGGGCCTTGATGACGTGTCCGAACTGGGTCGGCAACTTGGCCTCACGGACATAGTTCGCTATTGATATAAATGCCCGGGGCGGACGGGCATGAAAGAGGGGGACTCTGTGAGACTGCTGATCGCCATCGCCGCCATCCTGGCTCTGGCCGCGCCAGTCTCAGCCCAGGTCGACTTCGACACCAAGGCAAAATTCGCGGTGCTTATGGACAGCGAGTCCGGTGCCGTCATCTTCCAGAAGGACGCAGATTCCCGGCTTGAACCGGCGAGCATGACCAAGCTGATGACGCTGGCCGTCGTCTTCAACGAAATCCGCGACGGCCGGGTTAGTCTCGACGATCTGTTCTTTGTCTCCGAAAATGCCTGGCGCACGGGCGGCGCCACATCGGGCGGCTCGACCATGTTCGCCGAACTCAATTCACAGATCCGCGTCGAGGACCTCATCCGCTCCGTCATTATCCAGTCGGGCAATGACGCCGCCATCATTCTGGCCGAAGGGATTGCGGGCACCGAAGCCACATTCGCCCTGATGATGAACGAGCTGGCGGGAGTGCTGGGCCTCGATGGGTCCAATTTCACCAATTCCACCGGGCTGCCCGACCCCGACGAATATTCTACAGCCCGCGATCTGGCCGATCTGGGGCGTTACCTGATCCGCGAATTTCCTGAGTTTTACCATTACTTCTCCGAGCCGGAGATGGAATGGAACAATATCAGGCAAGCCAACCGCAATTCGCTGATCGATGTCGGCATCGGTGTGGACGGTCTCAAGACCGGGCATACCAATTCTGCGGGTTACGGCGTGGTTCTATCGACCGCGCAGGGCGACCGCCGCCTGATTGCCGTCGTTCACGGCCTGACCTCGATGCGTGAACGCGCCGAGGAAGGGCGCAAGCTGCTGACATGGGGCCAGCGCGCGTTTGAGCGGATCACCCCTTATTCGGCGGGCACAGTGGTCGGCTATGCCGATGTCTATGGCGGGGAAAGCCCCAATGTGGGCATGGTGGGCAGGGGCGAGATCGCCCTCTATCTGCCGCGTGGTTCGCGCCAGTGCCTCTCGGCCACGCTCAATTATTCCGGCCCGCTCATGCCGCCCGTGCGTCAGGGTGACCAGATTGGTGAACTGCGCGTTTTCTGCAACGACCAGCTGGTGCAGGCCGCTCCGCTCTACGCCGCCGAGGATGTGGGGCAGGGGGACCTAATGCGCCGGGCGACAGATGCGCTCAAGCACCTGGCTTTGGGTTGGCTTTGAGCCGGGCCGCAGGCAAATTCGCTCCAGTGGAGCGAATTTAGGCGAAAAGGCCATGAGAGCTACGCTCGAATGGCGGGCCGAGTCTTTCCCTTAAGGCCAATCTCGACGGCGGAGAGATGGACATTCTGCAGACAAACGACCGCGACGGCGGCCATCCACGAGTTCGGTCCCTCCACGTCGTCACCACCCGGTTTATCCGGGTGGTCCATGCGATCCGGCAATAAACATGGACCGCTGCCACAGGCTCGCACTGGCGCCAATGGCACGAAGATATGCCTGTCCACCTTTTCCCCTCCGGCCTTGTGCCCTAAAAGAAGATCAGCCAAGGAATCGACCTGCCCATGCTCGAAGCGCCAAATCGACGCCCCGCTCGCTTCATCACCTTTGAAGGTGGCGAGGGCGTGGGAAAATCGACGCAGGTCCGGCGTCTGCTCAACAATCTGGGGCGCTCGGGCATCGAGGTGGTGCGGACCCGCGAGCCGGGTGGCACCCCAAAGGCCGAGGCGATCCGCTCCTTCATCCTGCAAGGGCGCTCGGAAGTCTGGGGCGCGGGGTCGGAAGCGGTGCTGTTCGCCGCGGCGCGCCTCGATCACGTCAACCAGTTGATCGCGCCCTCTCTGTCCAAGGGCACCTGGGTCATTTCCGACCGCTTCTGCGATTCGACTCGGGCCTATCAGGGGCTGACCGGGGGCGTGGATGACCGGCTGATCAATGCGCTCGAAGACCTGGCGCTCGATGGCCACACGCCGGACCTCACCATAGTACTCGACATGGACCCGGAAGCCGCCTTCCGCCGGGTGGAGCAGCGCACTCTTGAAGACGGTTTGCAACTGACCGGCGACCGTTTCGAGAAGGAAGAGCTGGAATGGCACAAGCTGCTGCGCGCCAACTTCCTCGACATCGCCCGTGACAATCCCGACCGCTGCGTCGTCATTTCGGCGGAGCAGAGCGAAGATGAGCTTGAGGACGCTATCTGGTCCGTCGTCACTGCCCGTTTCCCCGAGCTGCAGAACAGGCTCCCGGCGTGACCGATCCGAATGCACTTGAAGGCCTGCCGCTGCCCGAGCAGAGGCAGGCGGCCACCGGCCATGAAGCGGCCCGTGCCGCCGTTTTGGGGCAATTGGCCGAACAGCGTCTGCCGGGCGCGATCATGCTGCACGGCCCCCAGGGCATCGGCAAGGCGACCCTGGCCTTCGAACTTGCCGCCGCGATCCTGTTGCACACCGGCGACGAAGACCCGGTTCGCGTGCGCGAGCAGATCGGGGCGCTGTCTCATCCCAATCTTTCAGTGCTGCGCCGGCGGCCAAAGGACAGCAAGAGCTTCTATTCGGTCATCCGCGTCGAAGACGTGCGCGACCTGCGGGAATCCCTGCAACACACGCGCGGACGGGCAGGGCATCGCATCGCCATTCTCGACTCTATCGATGACTGCAATCCCAATGCCGCCAATGCCCTGCTCAAGACATTGGAAGAACCGCCCGCCGACACGACCTTCTTTCTGATCTCGCATCGGCCCGGTTCGCTTCTCCCCACCATCCGCTCGCGCTGCCATAATATCGGCCTGCGCGCGCTTTCTGATGATCTCTTGGCGCAAGTGGTGTCCACCAGCTTGCCCGACCTCGACGGCACCTCGCTCGACCGCGCTGTGCAGCTCGCAGGCGGCAGACCCCGGCGGGCATTTGAAACACTGGCGCTGGGCGAGGATTCACCTGTCGGCGCATTGATCCAGTGGCTTCAGCAACCCGACGCCATGCCCATTGCTGCAGAACTGAAACTTGCCGATGCGCTGGGCAGTGATCCCCAGGGGCCGGACATGTCCTTCGCCCGTGAGATCCTCAATGACTGGCTGGCCATCGAAATGCGCGATGCCGCCATGCAGTCGGGGCTCCGCAGGCGGCTTGCCTCTGCAACCGAGCTATGGGAGAAGGCAGGCGCACTTCTGGGCGAAGCCGACAGCGTCAACCTCGATATGAAACAGACGCTGGTTGTGATCTTCGATTCCATCCGGAAGCATTGCGCCCTGTCCGCCAGCCCAGCCGAGCCAGCATGAATACCAAGCCCTTCTACGTCACGACCGCGATTTCCTATCCCAATGGCGCCCCCCATATCGGGCATGCCTATGAGATGATCGCCACCGACGCCATCGCGCGCTGGAAGCGGCTTGAGGGCAGGGAGGTCTATTTCCTCACGGGCACGGACGAGCACGGCATCAAGATGGTGCAGACGGCAGCCAAGGAAGGTATTCCCGTCCGCGAACTGGCTGACCGCAATGCCGGCGAATTCAAGAAGCTCGCTGAAGCGCTCAACCTGTCCAATGACGACTTCATCCGCACCACCGAGCCGCGCCATTTCGAGGCTTCGCAGGCCATCTGGAAGAAGATGGCGGCAAGCCAGAATGGCGACATTTTCCAGTCCACCTACAAGGGCTGGTATTCCGTGCGCGACGAGGCCTATTTCGACGAGGCCGAGCTGACCGAGAAAGATGGCAAGCGCTTTGCCCCATCGGGCGCCGAGGTCGAATGGGTCGAGGAACCGACCTATTTCTTCCGTCTCTCGGCCTATCAGCAAAAGCTCCTCGATCTCTACGAAGCCAATCCCGATTTCATCGCGCCCAAGGAGCGCCGCAACGAAATCATATCCTTCGTGAAGAGCGGCCTGCAGGATCTCTCCATCTCTCGCACCACCTTCGACTGGGGCATTCCGGTTCCGGATGCGCCGGGCCATGTCATGTATGTCTGGGTCGATGCGCTGACCAATTACATCACCGGTGTCGGCTATCCGAACGAGCAAAGCGAGCTGTTCAAGAAATTCTGGCCGGCTGACCTTCACGTCATCGGCAAGGACATCATCCGCTTCCACACCGTCTATTGGCCCGCCTTCCTGATGAGTGCCGGCCTCGACGTTCAGCACCGCGTCTTCGCCCACGGCTTTCTCACCGTCGACGGCCAGAAGATGAGCAAGTCGCTGGGCAATGTCATCGACCCGTTCCATCTCGTCGAGACCTTCGGCGCCGATGCCGTGCGCTACTTCTTCCTGCGCGAAGTCTCCTTCGGCAATGACGGCGACTATGCGGACGAAAAGCTGGTCAATCGCGTCAATGCAGACCTTGCCAACAACCTTGGCAACCTGGCCCAGCGCTCGCTGTCGATGATCAACAAGAACTGCGAGGGCAGGGTCCCCGAACTCGGTCCGCTGACCGAAGCCGACAATGCCATCATCGCCGAGGTGACCGAGGCATTGGAAGCAGCGCAGAAGGCCATGGACCAGCAGCTCGTCCACGAAGCAACCGGCGCCATCATCGCCGCCCTCAGCTCGGCCAACAACTACTTCGCCGGCCAGGAGCCATGGGCGCTGAAGAAGACCGATCCGGCACGTATGGCGACCGTCCTCTACGTGACGGCAGATACCGTTCGCCGGCTCGCTATCCCGATGCTGGCCTTCGTTCCCGGCTCCGCTGCGCGTCTTCTTGACCAATTGGGCGTCGAAAATGACGCCAGGACACTTGCTGCTGCGCTCAACGTCAACAGTCTGCTGACCAATACCGAGCTGCCGCTACCTCAAGGTGTGTTCGCGCGCCTCGAAAAGCCGGCCGAATAAGATGCTGATCGACAGCCACTGCCATCTCGATTTCGAGGCCCTTTCCGCCGACATCGATGGGGTGATGGCGCGCGCTGAGGCTGCCGGCGTCACCGGCATGGTGACGATTTCCACAAGGGTGGATAACTTTTCCACCTATGCCGGATTGGCGGAACGTTTTGCGAACGTCTGGTGCTCCGTCGGCACGCATCCGCATAATGCGGATCAGGAATTGCATATAGAAATCGAGGACTTGGTTCGTCTAAGTGCCCATCCGCGCTGCGTTGCCATTGGCGAAGCCGGGCTCGACTATTTCTACGACAACGCCCCGCGCGAGGCCCAGGCCATCGGACTGCGCCGCCACATCGCAGCCGCCAGAATCACCGGTCTTCCACTGGTTATCCACAGCCGCGCCGCCGATGAAGACATGGCCGCGATCCTCGAAGAAGAAAGCCGGGCAGGGGCCTTCCCCTTCCTGCTGCACTGCTTCACCGCCGGCATGGACCTTGCTCAGACCGCGCTAAGTCTCGGTGGTTACATATCTTTTTCCGGTATCGTTACCTTCAGGAACGCCCAGGAAATCCAGGATGTTGCGCGGATCGTCCCTGCGGATCGCTATCTGGTTGAGACCGACGCCCCATATCTTGCGCCAATCCCGCATCGCGGCCAGTCCAACGAGCCCAGTTTCGTGCGCCACACAGCCGAAAAAGTTGCGGAATTACGTGGACTTAGCCTTGAGCAGGTCGGCCGCGAAACCACCGCGAACTTTGCCCGTCTATTCTCCAAAACCGGCCTGCAATAATGGCCGTCCCGGATCGGATCATCGCCACCATTCTGGGCTGCGGATCCTCCGGCGGCGTACCGCGCATCGGCAATGACTGGGGGGCCTGTGATCCCGGCGAGCCACGCAATCGCCGTCGCCGCTGTTCGTTGCTGATCGAGGCTTGGCGGGACGGAATTGTTGAACCAACACGCGTACTTATAGACACCGGCGCCGACCTGCGCGAGCAGTTGCTGGACGCGAAAGTGGATCGAGTCGACGCGGTTTTCTATACCCACGAACATGCCGACCACACCCACGGCATCGACGATCTACGCGTCCTGGCGCTCCATAATCGCCGTCGCGTCGATGTCTACTTCACCCGCGAATGCGGCCATCGTCTGCGCGAAGCCTTCGGCTATTGCTTCGCTACACCGGCCGGCAGCAATTATCCGCCGATCCTCAATGCCCACGAAATTCAGGCCGGCGACACGATCGCCGTCGAAGGCCCCGGTGGTACATTGAATTTACAGACGTTTTTGCAGCTTCACGGTGACATTACCTCGCTGGGCTTCCGCCTGCACAATTTCGCCTATAGCTGTGATTTGTCCGGTTTTCCCGAAAGCGCGCACAAGGACATCAGCGGCCTTGATCTCTGGATTATCGACGCGCTTCGCCCAATACCGCATCCCAGCCATTTGAGCCTTTCCGAGACGCTTGACCTGATCGAACGCTTCCGTCCAACTCAGGCCGTCCTGACCGACATGCACATCGATCTCGACTATGTCACAACCGATGCAGAAACGCCGTCCAACGTCACGCCGGCGTTCGACGGGATGCAGATCGACGTGATCACCGCGCACATCCTCAATCGCTGACCCGCAAACTTATCCACGCTGGCTGGCGCTGTGCCAAAATGCAAAATTCTCAGCATTTGCTACAAATTCCAACGCATAAAAGTTCCATAATATATATTATGCGCAATATGGACGTCGGTATCCAGCCGAAGATGACGTCACCTTTCGGTTTCTCCCCCGAGCTTTGCTAAGCTGCCTCTGGTGATTCCCAGGACGATTTTCATGCAGCCCTCCAGAGACATTTCACGCCTGATCGAAATCATGGCCGCGCTTCGCAATCCTGATGGTGGCTGTCCCTGGGACCTGGAGCAGGATTTCCGGTCGATCCGGCACTATACGATCGAGGAAGCCTACGAGGTTGCCGACGCCATCGAGCGCGAAGATTTCAATGATCTGCGTGAAGAGCTCGGCGATCTGCTGCTGCAGCCGATCTACCATGCGCAGATGGCCAAGGAAGCCGGCCACTTTGATATTGGAGATGTCGTTCAGGCCATTACGGAAAAACTCATCCGCCGGCATCCTCACGTCTTTGGCGACATAGTGGCCGACGGTGCGGCTGATGCACAGGACAAGTGGGAAGCTATCAAGGCCAGAGAGCGTGCAACGAAGGCCGCGCGCAAGGGCGACGTTGAGCCGTCTCTTCTGGATGATGTTCCACAAGTCCTCCCTGCCCTTGCCCGGGCGGAAAAGCTGACAAAACGCGCAGCCAAGGTGGGCTTCGACTGGCCTGATCTGGCATCCGTACGGGCAAAGGTCGTTGAGGAATTAGCGGAGGTCGCCGATGCTGAAGCATCGGGCGATGAGGCTTCAATACGAGAGGAAATCGGAGACCTGCTTTTTGCCGTCGCCAATCTGGCGCGCAAGGCCGGTGTTGATCCTGAAGCCGCACTCCGCGACGCCAACAGCAAGTTCACGCGACGCTTCCATTATGTCGAGGCACGCTGCCGTGCGGACGGCATCCAGGCCGAGCAGGCTGGTCTGCAACGGCTGGACGCCTACTGGAACGAAATTCGGGCCAAGGACAAAGCCTAAAGATCTGCCAGCGCTATTCGACCATTAAAGCGCTCCAGAAACGCCGTACGGTGCCGTGGGTCGACGCGTACCACGAAGTCCGAGCCATGCTCGGTGGGCTCTTCGCGCGCGATGACCTCCGAATGGCTGTGCAACCAACCGATATCGCTGCCGGCCGTGTGCGGAACATGCACATGGTAGGTACGGCTCTGTTCACCCAGCGACTTTTCGATTTCCTGCAATAGTGCATCGATGCCCTGACCGGTATAGGCCGATACCGGCATAGTCGCGATGACCTTGCCGGCAGGCGCAGCAGCGGCAAGGGCCAGCCCGGGTTCGGCGAGCAGATCGACCTTGTTCCAGACTTCGATGACCGGCGTCGTCTCCGATGAAACACCAAGCTCATCGAGCACTGTCAGCACGTCCTGAGCCTGCGCTGCATGATCGGGATTGGCGATGTCCCGCACATGCAGGATAATGTCGGCATCAGTCACTTCTTCCAGGGTCGCGCGGAAGGCAGCAACCAGATCGTGCGGCAGGTCGGCAACGAAGCCCACCGTGTCGCTCAACATCACTTCGCGCCCATGCGGTAGCTCGATTTTGCGCACCGTCGTGTCGAGCGTAGCAAAAAGCAAGTCTTCAGCGAAAACCCCTGCCCCGGTCAGTCTATTGAATAAACTTGATTTTCCGGCATTGGTATATCCGACCAGAGCCACGACCGGGATTTGCGCTCTCGTTCGCTGACTGCGCTGCTGTGCCCGGGTTTTCTTGACCTTTTCCAGCCGCGATTCCAGCAAGGCGATACGCTCACCAATCTGGCGCCGGTCGCTTTCGATCTGGGTTTCGCCTGGTCCGCCCATGAATCCCATTCCGCCGCTACCGCGCTGGCGCTCAAGGTGGGTCCAGGAGCGGACAAGACGTCCCTTCTGGTAGTTTAAATGCGCCAGTTCGACCTGCAACACGCCTTCGCGCGTCGCTGCCCGCTCGCCAAAAATTTCCAGGATCAGTGCGGTACGATCCAGCACCTTGGTGCCCGTTTCCCGCTCAAGGTTGCGTTGCTGTATGGGCGAAAGCGCCGCATCGACCAGCAGCAGCTCGATATTGTCGGCCTTGACCCGCGCCGCCAGCGTTTCCACATGGCCGGAGCCGATATAGGTGGCAGGTTTGATCTCGCGCACCTTGACCACTTCGGAGAAGATCACATCGAGCCGGATAGCCCCGGCCAGACCTTCGAACTCAGCCTGGCGCGCATCCAGATCATGGTGCGTGATCCTGCCGCGTATATCCGGACAAACGAGCCCGGTCCGCGTCGGCTTTTCCTGCCGATCGACATAGAGCTGAGGGCCAAGACCGATGGCGTCCCCATTCTCATTGAATTCGCCCATGAAAACCGTCAGTCGTGGTCGTTGTTCTGCTCGGGGTCGAACAACTGGATCGGCGCGCCGGGCATGATCGTCGAGATGGCGTGCTTATAGACCAGTTGCGACTGCGCATCCCTGCGCAGCAACAGGCAGAAATTGTCGAACCAGGTGATCACACCCTGCAGCTTGACCCCGTTCACCAGAAAAATGGTAACAGGGACCTTCTGCTTCCGAACGTGATTGAGAAAGGAATCCTGCAGGTTTTGCTGCTTTTCGCTAGCCATTTGTGGCCTCTTTTGCCGCGGCATTAATTGTCGCTGTTGTCGTCGCAATTACTTGCGCCCGGACCCGAAGAACTGCCGCACAGCTCTTAACGTCCAGATTTATCAAGTGTTAGCCACTATGGCACAGAAGCGTGAAGCTGCCTACCCGCCGCGCGCGCATGGCACCAAGCTATTTATGAGCCATTCTCAAAGCCCCAGAGACTTGATCTTGCGGTGAAGCGCACTTCGCTCCATTCCCACGAATTCGGCAGTTTTTGAAATATTGCCGCCGAACCGTTCGATCTGTGCCAGCAGATATTGCCGTTCAAAGACCTCCCGTGCTTCCCGCAGCGGCAGGCTCATCAGATGCGCCGACGCATCTGTATCGCCCACCGTTGGCAGAACTTCACCGATGTCCGACGGTAGCATGGTTGCGGTAATGATGCCGCCTTCCGGTTGCTGATCCTTCATCAGAATGAGCAGGCGCTCGATTGAATTGCGCAATTGCCTGGCATTGCCCGGCCATTCCTGGGCTTGCAAGACCGCCATGGCGTCATCGCCAATCGTCATGCGCTGCAGATTGTGCATGCGGCAGACCTGATCGATGAACACGGAGACCAGCGGCGGCACATCTTCCCGGCGATCCTTGAGCGGCGTCAGCGGCAAGGGCACGATGGAGAGCCGATGGAACAGATCCGAACGGAACTCGCCGGCCTCGATCTGCATAGCCACGTTCTGCGAGCTGGATGCAATGATGCGGACATCGATCGGTACGGCCTGTGAGCCACCCACGCGGTTGAACCGATTTTCCACAAGGGTGCGCAACAGGGTTGTCTGCACGTGTTGCGGCAGCGTGGTGACCTCGGACAGATAAAGCGTGCCGCCATGCGCCCGCTCCAGCGCGCCCACTTCCACCTTGAGCAGTCCGTTTTTCTCGCGTGCCTCCCGGCCGAAAAGCACGACCGGCACCTCGTCGGGCGCATAGAGCGAGGCATTGATTTCAACGAATGGCGCATTGGTGCGCGGGCTGCGCTGGTGAATGAGCCGCGCCACCAGCCCCTTGCCTGCGCCAGATGGGCCTGAGACGAAAATGCGCGAATTGGTCGGCGCAGACTTTTCGATGATCGCCTTGACCTGCTGCAAGGCTGGCGATGTGCCTGCCATGTCGACGCTCTTGCTCGCTGACCGTTCCTTCAGCTCCGCCACTTCGGTGCGCAGGCGCGTCGCCTCCATGGCGCGCTGGGTGATGTGCAACAGCCGGTCGATCTTGAACGGCTTCTCGATATAGTCATAGGCGCCGCGGCGGATGGCGGAGACCGCCGTTTCCACATTGCCGTGGCCTGAAATCATCACGACCGGCATGTCCGGGTGCTGGCTCTGGAAGACGTCGAGCAACTGCAACCCATCCAGCCGCGATCCTTGCATCCAGATGTCCAGGAACACCAGGCTTGGACGGCGCCGCGCGATTTCGTTGAGGCCGCTATCGGCGTCATGCGCCTGCCGTGTTTCAAAACCCTCGTCCTCAAGGATGCCGGCGATCAGATCGCGGATGTCGTCCTCGTCGTCGATAATCAGGATATCCAAAGCCATTATTTATAGACAACCGCGCTATGAAGCGGCTCCTCCTTGTGGGACGGGATTGTGTCTGCCACCGCAGATCCGTCCTTGCTGGTGGACTTTGCAGGTGAATGCAAAGGCAGGGTGAAAGTAACGCATGCCCCCACCCTGCCCTGCGGATCGGGTTCGGCATCGATCAGCTCAACAATGCCACCATGCTGCTCGATGATTCTTGCGACGATGGCCAAGCCGAGGCCAGTGCCCTTTTCCCGGGTCGTCATATACGGCTCGAGCAGTCTCTGGCGGTTCTCACCAGGCCAGCCCTTGCCATTATCGGACACGGAAATGCGGGCGTGATTATCCTCAATATGAGATTCAACCAAAATGGTGGGTTGCCACCCCTCGGACAAGGGTATGTCTTCAAACGCTTCAACCGCATTCTTGATCAGGTTGGTCAGCACCTGTGACACCAGCCGGTTGTCGAACCAGGCATGGATCACATCATCGGGCAGAAGCGTCACGATATTAACTTCCGGCAGGCGCACGCTTTCGAGAAAGACGGCCTGGCGGATCGTATCGCTGAGATCGGCCATTTCGGGAGCGGATTCAGGCATGCGGGCAAAGGCCGAGAACTCATCCACCATACGCCCGATGTCGCCTACCTGCCGGACGATGGTGTTTATGCACTTGTCAAAGACCTCGCGGTCATCCTCCAGCTTGTTGCCATAGCGGCGGCGCAGGCGTTCAGCGGAGAGCTGGATCGGCGTCAGCGGGTTCTTGATTTCATGAGCGATGCGGCGCGCCACATCCGCCCACGCGCTGGTGCGCTGCGCGGATTCGAGATCGGTGATATCATCGAATGTCAGCACATAACCCTTCGATTCCGTGATGGAGCCTTCGCGGGTCAGCTGGACCTGATAGATACGGCGATTGGTTTCGTTGCCGAGCTGGATCTGGTCGCGCACCTGACCGCGCCGGGCTGAACGCGTCTTTTCCATGGTCGGGCCGATCTCGGGCAGGATCGTTTCCATTCTCTCGCCCATGAGCTCGATTTCGGTCTTGCCTAGCATTTCGCAGGCCCGCGCGTTGACCAGAGTGATGGCGCCGAAGGGGTCGAGCCCGATAATGCCGGCGGACACCCCCTCCACCACCGCTTCGGTAAACTGGCGGCGCTTCTCGTTGACTTCATTGGCCTTGAGAAGTTCCTCGCGCTGGGTCTTGAGCTGCTGGGTCATGCGGTTAAACCCATTTGACAGGTCACGCAGATCGCCCCGCCCCTCCTGCACTGGCACCTGGACGTTGAGGTCCCCGCCGCTGACGCGGCGCGAAGCGACCATCAAATTCCGGATCGGGTCCACAAACCGGTTGGCAAGGGCAATGCCGATCCATAGCGCCGCCAGCAGCAGCACCACGGCCAGACCCACATACATGATGGTAAAGGTGATCTGGAACACGAGTCGGTTCGAGGCGTATTCTCGATACTGCGTTAAATTCTCGTCCGTTAGCCGAAGGTATTGAAGCACCTCGGCTTCAACAGGTCGCGCCACGAACAGGTATGTATCGTCATATCCTCGCAGCTTGACGACCGAACCGACGAGATTGGTGGAGCCTGGCGCGATAGCGGTTGGGACGCCCTCGATCACACCCTGGGTAATGCCATCGGGCAGGCGAGGATAAGCACCAGCAACGTTAATCTGCGCCCGGATAAGCGTGTTCCCGGCCCCATCTATCAATGAGGTGAATGGCAGCGATCGGGTGACCGCCAGCGCGGTGAGGATGCGTTCGAAGCGGGTGGGGTCACTTTCAAACGTACTGTGCGCCTGCTCAAGTTCGGTGGCGACCCAGATGATGTCGTCACGCAGCACCTGTGCGTGTTCCAGCATATAGGACCGGGCAACCAGGCGCGAACTTTCCACGATCGCTCTGGTGCGCTCCGAAAACCACTGATCGAGGCCCTGGTTCAGCGCGATCGTCGCGACAACGGCAACCAGAGCCGCCGGAACAGCGGCCACAAAGGCAAATGTCGTCACCATGCGCAATTGCAGACCGGAGCCCGGCGCGTGGCGCATGCGCGCCTGAATCAACAGAACGGCCTCGGTAACCACCAGCGCAATCACCAGCAGGACCAGAACGCCCGTGGCGATCCAGATGATCGTCCAGATGACAGGCGAGGGCTCGATACCGGTCGTTCCTGACAGGATCAGGAAGGAAATGGTCGACATCAGAACAGATGCCGACACCACGACAAAGCCAAGGATGCGTAAGGCGCGGTTCTGCTCCATGCCCAGCAAGGGCGGGCGCCAAGGTTTGGACCTTGCCGCCTGACCGACCGTCTGTTCGTCAGTGGGCGAGACCAGATCGGCCATGAACCACTCATCCCTCCGCTTCGCCATGGCGCCGATACGGCGCCAAACCACTCCATTCGTGGTGCGTTGTAAGCACGCTTCAGATGGAAGGCGAAGCCTTACCCAATTCGGGCAACCCTTCAAGACAATTGTTGCTAAAATGTGACACTGGCAGTCGGGGGAGCCCCGGACCTTATTGGCTAGGTCCGCAGGAGACCGGCTTGCGCTTTGTATGCCGGCTTTACCGGCCCCTGCCCTGTTTCAGCTTCATCACAAACCCGATAACCTCGGCCACGGCCTTGAAGTGTTCCGTCGGCACAGTCTCGTCGACGTCGACAGCGGCAAAAAGCGCACGGGCAAGCGGCGGGTTCTCCACGATGGGAACGTCGTGTTCGCTCGCGAGTGCGCGGATGCGCAGGGCGATAGCGTCCGCACCCTTCGCCACACATTTTGGGGCGTTCATCGACTTGTCGTATTTGAGCGCGACGGCATAGTGGGTCGGGTTGGTTATGACCACGGTGGCGTCCGGCACCGCTGCCATCATCCGTTGCCTCGACCGCTCCTGCCGCAACTGCCGGATACGACCCTTTACATGTGGATCGCCTTCCATCTGCTTATATTCTTCACGGGTTTCCTGAACCGTCATCATCTGCCGCTTCCACCATTTCTGGCGGACATAGAAATAGTCTGCGGCGGCGACGGCCGTTATGATGGCCAGCGTAGCGGCGAAAATCTTGATACCGATTTCCTGAAAGTCGAGCAGGATGAATATCGGATCGGCCGTCATCATGGTGTCGAGCCGGTCGCGCTCGGGCCAGCAGACCACCACCACAATCGTGCCTACGACGGCAATCTTGAACAGGCCTTTGCCAAAGTTGACCAGGGCTTCGCTTGAAAACAGGCGCTTGGCGCCAGACAGCGGTGAAATCTTGGAAAGCTTTGGCGTGATTGGGTCGACCGACCACACGGGCCTGTGCTGGATGAGATTTGCTACGACGCCGCAAACATAGAGTACTGAAAGCGGAGCAAGAACGGTGAGGAGCAGGCTCAGCGCCAGACCGTTGAAGAAATCAGAAAAGCCCGAGCCGGTGAGATCAAACTGGTCGGCGTTCATGATGACAAGGCCAAGCGAAGAGCTCAGTTGAGCACTGACCCAGGGTGCCATTATGGTGAACACCACTGCAGAACCAAGCAGCATGAACCAGGTGGTCACCTCCTGGCTCTTGGCGACATCCCCTTTCTTGTGAGCATCTTCGAGCTTTTTCTGGGAAGGGTCTTCTGTTTTGGAGTCCTTGTCGGGGGCATCATCAGACATCGCTCACCCCCTCCACATAGCCAGATGATTTTCAAAGGCGGTCAGATACCAGCCCATCATCATCGTGAGCAGAATGGCAAACAGCAACAGGCCAACGATGATGTTTGCAGGCATAAGGACGAAATAGACCTGCAATTGCGGCATCAGGCGCGCAAGAATGCCGGCACCGAGATTGAACACCAATCCAAAGACGACAAATGGCGCAGCCATCTGCACGCCCACTGTAAAGGCGCCGGCGACAGTGCGGATCGCCATCTGCATTGCATCTTCGAACATCAGCGGGTCGGCAGGCGAGAACACCATGTAGCTGTCATAGATCGCCGCCAGCGCCACATGATGAAGATCGGTCGCAAAAATCAATGTAACGCCGAGAAACGATAGGAAGCTGGCAAACACCGCGCTCTGCATCCCTGCCATTGTCGGGTCGGCCGCCATCGCGCCGGAAAGACCGGTCTGGAAGGCAACGATAGCGCCCGCAACCTGCGTGGCCATGACGGTGATACGCACGATCGCGCCTATCATCAGCCCGATTGCGAGCTCGTGGACGAGAAGCCCTATCATCCCGCCCAGATCAGAGGGCATCGGCGGAATGATATCGCCAAGCAGCGGGTACAGTACGAGGGTGAAAACAAGAGCGAAGCTCAACCGCATCCGCATCGGGATCATCTGCTCGCCCAACGCTGGCATCAGCATCATCATCGCACCAATGCGTGCGAACAAAATGATATAGGTGAAGGCTGTTGCCGGAAGCCAGTCGAGGCTGAGAGTCACCTCAGAACCCCATGATAATCATATCAACCACCCGGTCCATATAGCCGGCCATGGTTGCGCCAAGAAATGGCAAGGCGATGAGCATGGTAATGAAGATGGCGATGATCTTGGGGACAAAAACCAGCGTCATTTCCTGGATCTGCGTCAGCGCCTGAAAAAGCGCGATCACGACGCCGACGATCAGCCCCACAAGCATCATCGGCAGCGAGACGATGAGCAGCGTCCAGATGCCCTGTGTGGCAATGTCGAGCACTTCTGCGCCGGTCATGACATGAGTTCCGTGGAATCACTGTGACAGAGTACACCCCTGCCCCGTCCTTTCCATCGTCATCGGCCAGACATACCGGCAAATGGCGGCTGTGTTGCCGGATGCAGGAGTCAGATCGGCATCCGCATGATTTCTTCATAAGCGGAAATCACGCGATCGCGGATGGTCACCATGCTTTCAATGGCCATTTCTGTCTCGGACAGCGCGGTGACCATGTCCACGACATTGGCTTTGCCACTAACCATGTCCATGGCCATCTGATCGGAAACCTTGCCCTGGTCCACGACACCCTGAACGTTCTGTGCCAGCAGATCCGCAAAATTATTGCCGCCGGTGGAGGCCTTCGCCGTCAGGTCGGTCCCTGGCTTGGCAGCCTGATTAATCAGGCGACTGGCATTGCCATAGGCAGCGGTTGCAGCGTTGAACGGCGTCGTGATGGCCATGATGAATGCCCCCTGAAAAGTCAGCCGCGCAGGATATCGAGCGTGCGCCCGAGCATCTGACGGGTGACCGTGACTACGTTGAGATTGGCCTCGTAGCTGCGCTGGGCCTCGCGCATGTCCACAGTCTCGATGAGCGTGTTGACGTTTGGATACTGGACATAGCCCGACGCGTCGGCAGCAGGGTGGCCCGGTTCATAGCGGCTGGAAAAATCGCTCATGTCATAGGCAAGACGGCCCACTTCCACGACCCGCCCGCCAACCTCATGGTCAAGCACCGCCTGGAAGGTGGGAATGCGGCGGCGATAGGGCTCGTCGCCCGGCGCCTTGCCGGCAGAATCGGCATTTGCGATATTTTCGGCGATCACACGCATACGCGCCGTTTGCGCCTGCAAACCTGTTGCTGCGATTTTAAGAGACGAATTAAAGTCCATGGATCAAGACCTTAGGCGTTCTTGCCCAGCGCGACGCGCAGGATACGGATGGATTTCTGGTAGATGGAGGTGGCAGCCTGATAGTCCATCATGTTGGTGGTTACCTTCATCATCTCTTCTTCAAGCGTGACGCCATTGCCCTCAGGCGTGATTTCGAAATTGGCCATTCGCTGGGCGTCGAATCCGCCTATTCCTGATGAAACGGAAAAGTGCATAGGCTGCGTCGCCGACGTCGAAATACTTGCCGAACTCATTGATACAAAAGAGCTATTGGCATCGTATTGCTTGAGGTCGCGGCCACGGTAACCGGGCGTTTCGGCGTTGGCGACGTTTTCGGCCAGAAGGCCCTGACGCGTCTGATGCCAGCGCATCTTGTCCGTCAGCGCCGAGAAAACCGGCATATCCATAAGGCCCATCGGCCGGCCTCCAAGCGAGTCCTGATAGGCAAATCCTGCCTAGCGATGGTTAAGTATTGGTTAACAGGCTGCTAACGCCGACCGTAACATGCCTCGCATTTTGCACATTCTATCGGCTAACTAGGCAGGAAGTGCCGGATGAGATTCGGCTGCGCTGTATTGGCGATGGCTATGCAGCGAGAGACTGTGACGCGTTCGCCTGGGAACGCCTTGGGAGCTTTGATCCGTGCAATTTATTACCGGCCTGTTTGGTGGCAGCGGCAACACCATCCTGACCATGCTGTTCGCCCTTGCGGCAGTTATCGCCCTTATCCTGCTGGTGGTCTGGCTCCTCAAGGTCGTGTTCAAGGTGTCCGGTAATGGTGTGCGCGGCCGCAATCGACGGCTGGCGGTGGTCGATACGCTGGTGCTGGATCAGAAACGGCAGTTGATGATCATCAGGCGTGACAATGTCGAGCATGTCATACTGACCGGCGGAGCTCAGGATCTCGTCGTGGAGACGGGTATTCCGGTCGCGGATGCACCGATCGCCCAATCCATCCGGCGGCCTGTGGCGCCTCCTGCCGTAGGGGCCGCGAAGCGCCCGGCGCCTGCCCCGGCGACGCCCGCCCCCGTGGTCGAAACGGTACGCCCTGCGCCTCCCGCCACCGCACCCATGATCAAGGCCGAGCCGGATACTTTGCTGGAGCAGTTGCAGCAATCGGGTCATTCGGGTGAGCGCAAGACACGAGTATCGCTGCGCCGCACGGGCCTCATGCGTCAGAATAACAAGCCGGAGCACTCTGAAACCGGGCAAAACTCTGACATTTCGACCGTCCGGCGCGCCGACTCAGCTAATGAAACCGATAAAGGCGGGATCAGCGAAGGCGCGGCGCTTGAACAGGACAGCGGAAACGAAGCTAACCGGGGCTGAACCGGCGCGCCGAAGCTGGATGCGCTGGGTTCCGTTTTTCCTCGCCGGTGCAGTGCTGCTATCCCTCACCGCGCAGGGTCACGCACAGGACCTGTCCATCGACTTTGGCGATGAAACCACCCTGACCGAGCGTGCGATTCAGCTCATCGGTCTGATCACCCTGCTCTCGCTGGCCCCCTCCATCCTGGTGATGGTGACCAGCTTTACCAGAATTGTGGTGGTGCTGTCGTTGCTGCGCACGGCTATTGGCCTGCAAACCGCGCCGCCGAACTCGGTTATGGTGTCGCTGGCACTCTTCCTGACACTGTTCATCATGCAGCCAGTGCTGCAGCAAAGCTATGACAATGGCATTGCGCCCCTGATGGCAGGAGAGATCGAGTTTGCCGAAGCATTCGAGGCGGGCGCAGCGCCTGTTCACGAATTCATGCGCGTCAATGTGCGCGATAAGGATCTGGAGCTGTTCTACGATCTGACCAACGCGCCGACGCCGGACGAACCGGAAGCCATTCCGCTGCAATTGCTGATCCCGGCCTTCATGATCTCCGAACTGCGGCGCGCTTTCGAAATCGGCTTTCTGTTGTTCCTGCCCTTTGTAGTCATCGACATGGTGGTCGCGTCGGTGCTGATGAGCATGGGCATGATGATGCTGCCGCCGGTGGTTATCTCACTGCCGTTCAAGCTGATCTTCTTCGTGCTTGTGGACGGTTGGTACCTGGTGGCGGGTTCGCTGGTGCGCAGTTTTACCGGGTAGCCAATCGCTACCGCTCCTGCCCCCACATCAATGCTACAGGTGGCTGGACCGGATATGACGCTCCCGCCGTAGCGACAACCGCTTAGGCCCCGGCGCGGGCTTCTGCCAGTGCCTTCAAGTCAGCTGCGGCGAGCGTGACGCTTTCGCCACAACCACAGGCACCGGTCTGGTTGGGGTTCTTGAAGGTGAAGCTTGATCCCATCTTGCCGGATTCAAAGTCCATCACCGTGCCGAGCAGATACATGGTGGCCTTGGGGTCGACCCAGACATTGACGCCGTGATCCTCGACATGATCGTCGCCGGCAATCGGCGCTTCGACATAATCCATGGTGTAGCTGACGCCGGCGCAACCGGCATTCTTGATGCCGACGCGCAAACCGACCACGGGCTTGTCGGCATCCTCGATGATCTCGTTGATGCGCTCGGCAGCGGCATCGGTCAGCGACATGATCTTGAACGGCATAGGCTTGCGACCTTTTATCGGCGTTTCACGATATATAGGCTGAAACGCGCCAGATTACCACCAGTTCAACGCGACTTGAGCCTCTTCGCTCATGCGGGAGGCGTCCCATGGCGGATCGAACACCATATTGACGGTGACATCCTGAATGCCTTCGACGCCGCGCGCCGCGTTCTCCACCCAGCCCGGCATTTCGCCAGCGACCGGGCAACCTGGTGCCGTCAGGGTCATGTCGATGGTCAGATTGCGGTTGTCATCGAGATCAACCTTGTAGATGAGGCCAAGCTCATAGATATCGACCGGAATTTCCGGGTCATAGACGGTCTTGAGCGCCCCGATCAGATCGGTGGTGATCCGCTCGACTTCGCCTTCCGGCAACGTGTCGGACATGGTGGGAACTATGCGGGTGTCGATGGCTTCGTCGGTCATATCAGCCTTCCTCAGGCGAAAAATTTGCTTGCGCGCTCGATGCCGTCCACCAGCGCGTCCACGTCATCCTTGCCGTTATATAGGGCGAAGGAGGCGCGGCAGGTAGAGGTGACGCCGAAACGTTTCAGCAGCGGCTGGGCGCAATGGGTGCCGGCACGCACGGCAATGCCGTAGCGATCGAGAATGGTGGCGACGTCATGGGCATGGGCCCCCGCTATCTCGAAGGAGAAAATGCCACCCTTTCCGGGCGCGGTGCCGATCATGCGCAGGGAATTGATGCGCGAGAGGCGCTCGTGGGCGTAATCGGCAACGTCATGCTCGTGCGCCGCGATGGCGTCACGGCCGAGGCCTTCCATATAGTCGAGAGCCGCGCCGAGGCCCATGGCCTGGACGATGGGGGGCGTGCCAGCCTCGAAGCGATGCGGCGGCTCGTTATAGGTGACGCCGTCGAGCGTGACGGTTTCGATCATTTCGCCGCCGCCCTGGTAGGGCTGCATTTCGGCCAGGAGATCGTATTTGCCGTAGAGAATGCCGATGCCGGTGGGACCATAGAGCTTGTGGCCGGTCATGATGTAGAAATCGGCGCCGAGGTCCTGGACGTCGACCCGGGTATGCACAGCGCCCTGGCTGCCGTCGACCAGCACGGGAATACCGCGCGCATGGGCCATGGCGACCATGTCCTTGATCGGATTGATGGTTCCGAGCACGTTGGACATATGCGTAACGGCGACGATACGGGTCTTTTCGGTCAGCGAGGCCTCGAAGGCGTCTAGGTCCAGCGAACCATCATCGCGGACATCGATCCACTTGATGACGGCGCCCTTGCGCTCGCGATGAAAATGCCAGGGCACGATGTTGGAATGGTGTTCCATGATCGTAGTGACGATCTCGTCCCCCTCGCCGATGCGCGGGCCGGCAAAGGACGACGCCACCAGATTGATGGCTTCGGTGGCCGACTTGGTGAAGATGATCTCTTCGATCCGACCGGCATTGAGGAAGCGGCGGACGCTTTCGCGGCCGGCCTCGTAGCCTTCGGTGGCGCGGTTGGCGAGGGTATGAAGGCCGCGATGGACATTGGCATATTCGTGCCGGAAGGCGTGGTCCATGCGGTCGAGAACCTGCACCGGCTTCTGGGCCGACGCGCCGCTGTCGAGATAGACCAAGCGGTGGCCGTGGATCTGTTCCGACAGGATCGGGAAATCGGCGCGGATTTTTTGAAGGTCGAAGGTCATGGGTGCCACATACTCCGGGCTCTAGCCCCCTTGAGGGGAGGCGTTGGGATGGGGGTGCTGCAGGCGCCTCCAACCCGGACGTCGTCATATTCTTTCAGCGCCGACACCCCACCCCAGCTTTGCTACAGCCCAAGGGCCTAGCATCGCTACCCTCCCCCAAGGGGGGAGGGTGGGCAGGAGCCGCAGCCTCCGTGCCTATTTGCCCAGCAGCCAACCATCAACGACGCCTTGCAGGGCTTCGTTGAGGGCTTCGTCTTCGACTGGGTCGAGCAGTTCGGCGATGAAGCCGCGAACCAGCATGGTCTCGGCTTCGGCCTTGGGAATGCCGCGGCTGAGCAGGTAGAAGAGGCTGTCTTCATCCAGCTTGCCGCAGGTGGAGCCATGGCCGCAGACAACGTCGTCGGCATAGATTTCCAGCTCGGGCTTCGAGAGGATTTCAGCATCGTCCGACAGCATCAGGCCCTGATGCATGAATTTTGCATCTGTCTTCTGGGCGTCGCGGGCGACGATCAGCTTGCCCTGAATGATCGACTTGGACCGGCCGCGGGCGATGGACTTGAACAGCGGCTGGGACGAGGTATGGGGCACCGCATGGGTGGTTTCCATCGTGATATCAGCGTGTTGACCATCTGAGACAAGGTTGAGGCCGGTGATGGCGGCATGGGCCTCGGCGCCACCCAGCGTCGGATAGAGCTGGGTGCGCGCGAGATTGGCACCGGCATGGATGACCAGAGTGCGCAGCTTGGCGCCATCGGCGAGATGATACTCGTTGGTGGCGAAATGGCTGACGCCGGAGGCGCTGAGGTCGAGCGTGATGTGCGTCAGGACAGCATTCTTGCCGAGGCTGATATAGCTGGCATGATTGCCGACATGGGCCGCATCGGAACCGGAGAAAGTTTCGAGAATGGTGGCAGACGCCCCATCGGCGAGGAACACCTTCACAGCATCCGCCACATGGGCAGCCTCGCCCTCGATGCGCCGCTCGATCTGGATGACCGGATCAACGGAGCTTTCTAGGGTCAGCGTCAGGGCGGTCTTGGCCAGCGCGTTGCCGACATTGACGATGACGTCGTCGCGGGTGGTGAGCACGCCGCCATGGGCTTCGCCAACAATAACGCCAGCAGGTGCCGTCGAGGCATTCTGGATGACCCCATTGGCAATCATCAGATTGAACGCACCGGGCACGCGCAAGGCGGGGGCGCTGGCTTCATTCGCCGGCTGGCCAAGCGCGGGAATGGTCCGCAGCAGGGTCTTGAGGTCGGTATAGTGATAGCTCTCGACGCGGCGGGTCGGCAGACCGGCCACGGTGATGCGTTCGGCGACCTGGTCGGCGCCGACGGCCTTGAGCTGGGCGATCAGGGTCTCTTCAGCAGGACCGAGCCTGACGGGAAAGTTCGGACGCATCAGGCTGCCTCACCACCATAATTGGCATAGCCTTCGGCCTCGAGCTTGAGCGCGAGATCCTTGTCGCCGCTCTCCACGATCCGGCCATCGGCGAAGACGTGGACCACATCCGGCACGATGTGGTTGAGGAGGCGCTGGTAGTGGGTGATGACCAGCATGGAGCGCTGGCCGTCGCGCAGCGAATTGACGCCCTTGGAGACAACCTGCAGCGCATCGATGTCGAGACCGGAATCGGTTTCGTCGAGCACGGCCAGCGAGGGCTTGAGCAGCGCCATCTGCATGATCTCGGCGCGCTTCTTCTCACCGCCGGAGAAGCCGACATTGAGCGGGCGCTTGAGCATGTCGCTATCGACATTGAGCTGGGCTCCGGCTTCCTTGACCATGCGCATGAAGTCAGGGGTCTTGAGCTCTTCTTCGCCGCGCGCCTTGCGCTGGGCGTTGAGCGCAGCCTTGAGGAAGGTCATGGTCGCAACGCCGGGGATTTCGATCGGGTATTGGAAGGCCAGGAACAGGCCGGCAGCGGCGCGCTCGTCGGGCTCCATATCGAGGATGTTTTCGCCGTTGAGCAGGATTTCGCCCTCGGTGATCTCATAATCTTCCTTGCCGGCGAGGACATAGGACAGAGTGGACTTGCCCGAGCCGTTGCGGCCCATGATGGCATGGACTTCGCCGGGCGGGATGATGAGGTTCACACCCTTGAGGATTTCACGCTCTTCGATGCGAGCGTGCAGGTTGCGGATTTCAAGAACGGGAGTGGTCATTTGCTTTCTCCGAAGCCGGGGTCGCGTGTCGCGCCACCCGGTAAGTGATCTGTTGTGAGGTTTAGCCGACGCTGCCTTCGAGGCTGATCGAGATCAGCTTCTGGGTTTCGACCATGAATTCCATCGGCAGGTGCTGCAGCACGTCGCGGACGAAACCGTTGACGATCAGTGCCACGGCTTCTTCTTCGTTGAGGCCGCGCTGCATGCAGTAGAACATCTGGTCGTCGGAGATTTTCGAGGTCGTGGCTTCGTGCTCGAAGACGGCGGTGCCGTTGCGGCTCTCGATATAGGGCACCGTGTGGGCACCGCATTTGTCGCCGATCAGCAACGAGTCGCACTGGGTGAAGTTGCGGGCGTTCCTGGCCTTGGCGTGCGCCGAGACCTGACCGCGATAGGTATTGTCCGAGAAACCGGCGGCGATGCCCTTCGAGATGATGCGGCTGGACGTGTTCTTGCCCAGGTGGATCATCTTGGTGCCGCTATCGACCTGCTGGTAGCCGTTGGAAATGGCGATGGAATAGAACTCGCCGCGCGAACCGTCGCCGCGCAGAATGCAGCTCGGATACTTCCAGGTGATGGCCGAGCCGGTTTCGACCTGGGTCCAGGAGATGTGCGAATTGACGCCACGGCAATCGCCGCGCTTGGTGACGAAATTGTAGATGCCGCCCTTGCCGTCCTTGTCACCCGGATACCAGTTCTGGACGGTGGAATATTTGATCTCGGCATTGTCGAGGGCGACCAGTTCTACCACGGCGGCATGGAGCTGGTTTTCGTCGCGCATGGGCGCGGTGCAGCCTTCGAGATAGGACACGTAGCTGTCATCGTCGGCGATGATCAGCGTGCGCTCGAACTGGCCGGTATTCTTCTCGTTGATGCGGAAATAGGTCGACAGTTCCATCGGGCAGCGGACGCCCTTGGGGATGTAGACGAAGGAGCCGTCGGTGAAGACGGCGGAATTGAGCGTGGCGTAGTAATTGTCGGAAACTGGGACCACAGAGCCGAGATATTTCTTCACCAGCTCGGGATGTTCGCGCACAGCTTCGGAGATCGAGCAGAAGATGATGCCGACCTTGGCCAGTTCCTCGCGGAAGGTGGTGACGACGGACACGGAGTCAAAGACAGCATCGACGGCGACATTGGCGCCAAAAGGCGTGCCGGTCGGCTCGCCAGCACCCTGCACGCCGGCGAGAATGGCCTGTTCCTTCAGCGGAATGCCGAGCTTTTCATAGGTGCGCAGCAATTCGGGATCGACTTCGTCGAGGCTCTTGGGGCCGGTGACCGACTTGGGCGCAGCGTAATAGCTGATCGCCTGCAGGTCGATCTTTGGATAATGCAGCTTGGCCCAATTGGGCTCGGTCAGGGTCTGAAAGCGGCGGAAAGCGTCGAGACGCCATTCCAGCATCCATTCCGGCTCCTGCTTTTTGGCGGAGATGAAGCGGACGGTGTCTTCGGTAAGGCCGGGCGGCAGGACATCGGATTCGATTTCGGTCTCGAAACCGTATTTGTATTTGTCCACGTCGAGCGCAAGAACCTGCTCGACAGTTTCCCGATCGATCTCTTCCTTGAGCGTTGGAATATCGTAGTCCGCCATCAGGCTCTCCTTTGTGCTCATCGGCGGTTCAAGGCCGCCGCGAACGAATACATAGTCCGGCCTTTACGCCGCCTGCCCTGCCCGCTTGTGACGGGCCAGCAAAGTTTCAAATCCGGCGAGAAACGCTTCTGCGTCTTCGCCCGTGGAATTCCAGCCAAAGCTGACGCGCAAGGCGCTTTCGGCCAGTTTCCGGTCCACGCCCATCGCCGCAAGCACATGGCTCGCGCCGACCTTGCCCGACGAACAGGCTGAACCCGACGAGATCGAAAGCCCCATCAGATCAAGCGCCATCATCGCCGTGGCATTGCCGACACCGGGAACGGCAAAATTCACCACATTGCCGACGCGCTCGGCTTCTTCGCCAAAGATCACCACGTCGGAAGCAATTGATTTCAAACCGCTTTCGACGCGGGCGGTCAGCGCTCGCATGGCTTCGTCATCATAGTGCGCGGTCTCGGCGGCAACACCGAAAGCCGAGATCAGGGCGGCGGATTCGGTGCCGCCGCGACGTCCCTGCTCCTGGCCGCCGCCGGGAATCAGCCGAACCAGATCCGCATGCCCCTTGACCAGCAACGCGCCGATACCGGCGGGCGCGCCGATCTTGTGGCCGCTTATGGCCATCATATCGGGTGCCGAGGCGGCAAAATCGAGGGGTAACTTGCCATAGGCCTGGACCGCGTCGATGAACAGAGTGTGACGGGTGGGGCCAACAAGGGCGTTGATGCGGCCAATTGGCTGGATAACGCCGGTCTCGTTGTTCACCCAGTGCAGCGCAAAAAGCAGCACAATATTTTCAGCATCGGCACGCGCGATCAGCAGGGAGAGTTGATCGAGATCAATGCGGCCCTGCCCATCCAGGCCAATAGTCCACACAGGCAGGCCCGTGGCTTCTGCCGCTTTCAGGACAGCGGCATGCTCCCCCGCGCTAACGGCTATGGCGCCTGCCGAAAAATGCCTTGCACCGCCAACAACAGCCTGTGTGATGGCTTCGGTGGCGGAGCCGGTAAAGACGACCTGACGGGTTTGTGCGCCGGCGAGGCGTGCAACACGCTGGCGGCCGGTTTCGATAAGGTCGCGCAAGGCCCGTCCATGCGCGTGGACGGACGACGGATTGCCGTGCAGATCGAGCGCGGCAAGCAGCGCCGCCCTCGCCTCGGGACGAAGCGGGGACGCGGCATTGTGATCAAGATAGACCGCCGGTCTCGTCATTGCGCCTTCGGGAACTATGCGTGCCCGCCATACCTTATATGCCCGGTCCGGGACGCTGTGATCCCGTCAAAACCAAACACTTCTTGAAATTTCGAGCGCAACTTCATTACAAGGGGCGCTCCAACTGGCCGTATGACGGCCGGAAAACCGTTTTTGAACAATTCTAAACTGGTTTTCGGACCCATGTTTTAGGGAGAGCCCGGCGCTTAGTCAAGCCGCGCAGGGTGCTTTCCAGGGGCCTGAATGACCGTGGCAACAGAGCCTGAAAGGCCGGAACAAACCTATGCCTGAAGTGATCTTCAACGGCCCGGAAGGGCGCCTCGAAGGCCGGTACCAGCCGGGCAAGGAACCCAATGCGCCGGTGGCCATCGTGCTGCATCCGCATCCGCAATTCGGCGGGACGATGAACAACCAGATCGTCTATAATCTCTTCTACATGTTCGCCGAGCGCGGCTTTTCGGTCCTGCGCTTCAATTCGCGCGGCGTGGGCCGCAGCCAGGGCGTGTTCGACCACGGCATCGGTGAACTCTCCGACGCGGCCTCCGCGCTCGACTGGTTGCAGACCATCAACCGCGAGTCGCGCGGCTGCTGGATCGCCGGCTTCTCCTTCGGCGCCTGGATCGGCATGCAGCTGCTTATGCGCCGCCCGGAAGTTGAGGGCTTCATTTCCGTGTCGCCGCCGGAAAACCTCTATGACTTCTCGTTCCTGGCCCCCTGCCCGTCATCGGGCCTGATCATCCATGGCGACAAGGATCGCGTGGCACCGCCCACATCTGTTCAGAAGCTCGTGGACAAGCTCAAGACGCAGAAGGGCATCACCATCGAACAGCAGATCGTGGAAGGCGCCAACCACTTCTACGAAGGCAAGATCGACGAATTGACGACGCGGTGTGCCGAATATCTCGACCGTCGCCGTCAGGAGATCGCGGACGGCGGCGGGCGCTAAGTTCAAGAGCGCATTGAGGCGATCGTCCTCAACCACGGGGCATTCCCGCGAAAGCGGGAAGCTCCGTTATGAATACTGACAAACCAACAGGTTTTCCCGCTTATGCGGGGATAGCCCGTGGTTTGAATGGATCGCACAAAATGACCAAGTTCAAATCCGATTTCCTGCGCGTGCTCGACGAGCGCGGCTTCATCCATCAGATTTCCGATCCCGAAGGGCTCGACCAGCTTGCCCTGACGAGCAAACTCACCGGCTATGTCGGCTATGACGCCACGGCGACCTCGATCCATATCGGCAATCTGATCACCGTAACCATGCTCTACTGGTTGCAGGAAACCGGGCACCAGGCGATCAGCCTGATGGGCGGCGGCACCTCCATGGTGGGCGACCCCTCGTTCCGCGACGATCAGCGCAAACTGCTGACGGTCGAGCAAATCGCCGCCAATATCGAGAGCATCAAGCGGGTTTACGGCAACATCCTCAATTACGAGGGCTCCAATCCGGCGCTGATGGTCAACAATGCCGACTGGCTGCTCAAGCTCAACTATGTCGAGTTCCTGCGCGATGTGGGCCGCCATTTCTCGGTCAATCGCATGCTGAGCTTCGACTCCGTGAAGCTGCGGCTCGACCGCGAGCAATCGCTGAGCTTCCTTGAGTTCAACTACATGATCATGCAGGGCTACGACTTCGTCGAGCTCAACCGTCGCTATGGCACCGTGCTGCAGATGGGCGGATCGGACCAGTGGGGCAATATCATCAACGGCGTGGACCTGTCGCACCGCATGGGCGGCCCACAGCTTTATGCGCTGACCACGCCGCTGCTGACCAAGTCGTCGGGCGAGAAGATGGGCAAGTCGGCCTCGGGCGCTGTCTGGCTGAATGGCGACCTCTTCAGCCCCTATGATTTCTGGCAGTATTTCCGCAATACGGAAGATGCCGACGTGGTGAAGTTCCTCAAGATCTTCACACGCCTGCCGATTTCTGAAATCGAGAAGATCGGGGCGTTGGGCGGCAACGAAATCAACGAGGCCAAGAAGGTTCTGGCAACGGAAGTCACGGCCATCGTACACGGACGCGACGCGGCGATTGCGGCAGCAGCGACGGCTGCGGCGACGTTTGAGGCCGGCGCAATCGATCTTTCGCTGCCCACAGCGGAGGTCACCCATGGCGAGCTCAATGCCGGGATCGGCGTGCTCAACGCGCTGGTCAAGGCCGGCCTGGCGGCGTCCAATGGCGAAGCCCGGCGGCATGTCGCCTCGGGCGCGGTGCGCATCAACGACGCCGTTATCGATGACGACAAGCTCAGTCTTGCAGAAAATGCGCTATTGCCGGAAGGCGTGATCAAGCTCTCGGTCGGCAAGAAGCGCCATGCGCTGATCAAGCCGGTCTAGATCGGCTGGAAAGAACTGAAACAGGGCGCCAGCTTGGCGCCCTTTTTTATTGTGCCGCTGGAAGTTCTCGGGAGCGGAATTCAAAGAGTTCGCGCAGGAAACCGGGCGCGAGAATGGAGAGCGGGTTGACCAGGAATTGCGGCTGGTTGAGCGGGCCGCGTACGGCAAAGGTAACCCCGACAAGGCCTTCACCATTGCGGCCGCCCAGCAGTGGACCAAGCAGCGGGATCTGCGAAAAGGCGTTGTTGAGCCCGAAAAGCGGTACATAGGTGCCGGTGAGATCATATTGGCGCGTGCCGGTATGTATGAAGCCCCGCAACGACCCCCCGACGACATCGCCGGCCAGAACCGCATTGGTCACTTCCACGCTTTCGGTCCGGCGGATGAAGTCCACCTGACCCGCCTTGAAGTCGAGGCGGTTGCGGGCTGCAATGGCGGCGCGGGAATCGGAGTGATTGCCCAGCACCTGAATGACATTGGCCTCATCGACAATCGCGAAATCGCGCATGATGAGCTGGCCCGTCTCCTGATCCTGATTGCGGTCCGTGGTCATGACGAGACTGCCCGACCCGCCCGCAAGCTGCGAATAGACACCGAGCAGGCGAAGCACAGTGCCCGCATCGTTGAACGCCATGACCAATGAACGGCCATTGGGTGCAGGATTGGTGGTGATGGAAATGGCGTTGCCTTCGTCGAACTGGGCCGAAAGCGTCGCGCGGCTGAGCTGTGCGCCCCGCAGCAGCAGGTCGAGATCAAGGTTGAATGCCGTGGTGGCGTAGTAGCCCACCGCACGATCAAGCTGCACATCGAGGGCAATAGGAGCGGTAAACTGCGTACTTTGCAGCCCACCACTGCCTTCCCCGAGACTGAAAAACCGCCCCAAAACCGGCTTGAGATCCAGTTGCCGGCCCCTGATGCGCACAGCATAGCCATTTTCCATCGGCGCAAGGCTGACACTGGCGCTGTCACCACTACTGAGGGCAAAACTGTCGAAATCGGCTGATACGAGGCCATTGGTTGCGTGGAAGTCGAGCTTGCCGTCGAGGCGCACATTGCCAAAGGCGAGGGCAATGTCCTCGATATGGGTGACGTCACCGTCGGGCCGAACAATAGCGCTGAGGGCACCCGGCGTGCCCCGGGACTTGGTGATACCAAGATCACGGATCGTCAGTCCGGTCTGTTCGAGATCAACCGACACCTGAATCGCACCGCCGGCCAGAGGCTGGGCAATGAACCGCACCTGCCCATTGGCAAAGGGCGATATGTCAAAGCCGAAGGTGGCAAAGTCAGCCACGGCCATTGTCGAGGCCAAGCGGAAGACCGGCTCCGTTTCCGGGGTGCCTTCTATCGACACTTCAGCACTCATGCCGTCGATTTCCGCGGTGCCGCCAAGCTGATAGCCGACCTGCGACGCCGAAAACGCCAATTGGCCATTGCCGATGCGGCGGCCCTGGATAGGCTCGGTGCTGGCAAAATCAGTCACCTGGCCATTGGCGACGTAGTCGAGCTGCATCGCCCTGCCCGTCTCCTCGCTGCCTGGCGTAATCGTGGCAACCAGGTCCAGATCGATCTGGCCCGCAAGGCTGTCTGGATCGATGGGTAGTTGCACGCTGTTCAGCATGTCCGGTTGCTGCTCCCGCGCCAGCGCCAGAAGCGCCGGAATGGGGGCATCCAGCTTGCCGGAGACCTCGATAATGCTCTCGTCGGGCACGGAATTGTCCATTACCAGAGCCGGATTGGCGACAACAATTCTGCCAGCATCAGTATCGATTGAGCCACCGCCGCCGGCCACCGAAATGATCTCGTCATCGACACGCAGCCGGGTATCGCCGGCAATGACGATGGGCGGCATGGCCGGCGTTGGCTTGACGGCCACACCCTCCCCGACGATCGAAATCTGCATGCTGTCTTCGGGGATGGGCTTTGGTTCACCCGCCAGCGCCATGGAGCCGACTGGAAAATTGAACGTCATGCGCGCGCTTTTCACCCGGCCGTCAGTGACATTTGCCACAAACCAGTCCCGGGCCTCCTCGCCCATGACATAGGGCCAGAGCCGCTTGAAATCGTCTGCGCTCACCCCCTGCCCGGCCACGCTCATATTGACCCCGAGACCATCCTGCACCAGATCGAGCCGACCGGATGTTTCCACCACAGCATCGCCCTTGCGGGCGATCAGCCGGTCAATGCCTACGGCGCCATAAAGCGGCGCCGACCAGCCCGATAGTTCGAGGCTGTCAAACGGGGTCTCAGGCGCATCCATGTCGTTTGGATGGATGGCCACCTCACGCGCCTTGAGCGACATGCCGATCGTCGGCCCGAATGTGGGGTCGAGGCCCATGGCGAACACGCCGGCCACCCGCGCACTGCTCTGGCCAATCTGGAGGGCCCCCTCCTGCAGCTCGAACTGGCCGACGGACGGTTGCCAGGAAATATCGAGAATGGAGCTGGCCACTGGAAAATAGTCATTGGCAAGACGAAGATCGATACCGGTCAGATCAACCTTGAAATCACCGCCGATCAGCCGTCCGTCCTCGGGCGTGAACGTGACGTCGATGGAAATGGCGCCAGCGCCGCGCATGGCCGCGAGACTATCCTTGTCATCCATGAATGGCAGGAAGGCGGAGAAATCGAGATTGGTGACATCTGCCCGCAACCGGCGCGTTCCATCATCATCTATGGAGCGCTCGATGGAGCCAATGACATTGCGCCCGCCGATCAGCGCTGAAAACTGGCCCTCGGTACGCCGCTCACCGGGCACGGGGCCGATGTCCAGCGACACATTGCTGAACTGTCGAAACAGGCCGTAAAGCGGATCGGCCATGTCGATATGGCCATCACGGATAACGAGCCGGGAGAACAGCCCGCGTTCCGTCTGCTCGACGAGATCGGCAATGCCCAATTCGCTGGCTTCCAGATTATAGACGAGCCAGTCATTGTCCGAACGCATCGGCGGCGCATCGCCGGCCTGAAAGGCTATGCCACTGGTCGATATCTCGACGGCGGGAAAGGCATCGTCGCCCTCCAGCACCCGGAGCGTAGGCGGATCGCCATTTTCCCCGTCAGTGAGTTCAAAATTTGTCGGACGCGGACCGTAGAGATCCTGAACGATCTGGATATGCGGACCGACAATGGCAATGGTGGTGCCGGGCTGCCCGAACAGCGCCCGCGACGGCGAAAAGCCGATCTCCAGCGCCTCCATGGCCATGCGCGCGCCGGATTTGCGATCGATATAGTCGACCGGCTCGAACCGCAGGACCGGCCAGATTCCGCGTTCGAGGGCCAGCGACATGTCGCCCATGCTCAACTCGGCCGTCTCGGGCAGAAACGATTGCACAAAGCTTCGGATCGCCGGGCCGGTAAACGGCAGGCGGATGGGCGTCATCAGCAGAACCAGATAGAGCACCAGCAGCAGCGCACAGGGAATGCCGACCAGCCAAACGGAAATCTTGGCCGCCCGCCGCAACCGATTTCGCGGCGACGGGCCTGGCACAGGCTCTGTTCTGTCTGTCGAGGTGGTCGCTTCGTTCACGTGTCGCCATGCCAAGGGGCAGATCAGGTCTGGTCCGCAAGAGAATCATCCGCACCACGCGGTCCATTGATCGATGATACCGGCTGGATTGTGACGCCGACACCCTCAACAGCATTTCGCCGGTTTTGTCGGTAGCAAAACAGCTTAGCCCTGTCCTCAGCCATGAAACGAAAGGCAAACCAGGTCGCGCTTTTCGGCAAAACACTTTATGCAATCAGCGGCAAAAGGAATGCGCAGATGACCCATCTAAAGCCCGGCGACACCGGTCCCGACTTCACGCTGCTGCTGGACGATGGCCGCACGGTAACGGCGGCCTCGCTGCGGGGGCGTCCGGCCGTGCTCTACTTTTATCCGCAGGACGATTCGGGCGGCTGCGTGGACGAAAACCAGGAGTTCTCCGCGCTGGCACAGGACTTCGCGGCCCTTGGCGCCGAACTGATCGGCATTTCGCCAGATGACGTGGACAGCCACCGCCGGTTTCGCGCCAAGTATGACCTCAAGGTGCCGCTGGGCGCAGACCCGGAGCGACACACAATCGAAGCCTTCGGCCTATGGCAGCTCAAAAAGCTCTATGGCCGGGAATTCATGGGACTGGTGCGCACCAGCTTTATCATCGATGCGGATGGAAAGATCGCACGCATCATCCGCGCCACAAAGATCAAAGGCCATGCCGCAAAGATGCTCGCGGCATTGGAAGAGGCTGTCGGCTAAGCCGCTGCCATCCAAAGGTTTCCGGCTTTTTTAACCAAACCGCACCATACTCCGCTAACCATGTTTGTGCGTGTGGGGGTGTTGCATGCGTCAGTCAGCCAGTTTCGGAGGCCCGGACCGTCAGTCTGCGCGTCCGATGCGCAAAGGCATACATCCCGCGCTTTTCTACGCCATGTTCGCTCTGCTGCTCGGCGGCAATGCCATCACCGGCACCGCTCTGGTCATGGCCCCGGACATCGCCCGGCTGATGGGCGGTCAGAATCAGCTGGTCGTCGCCGCCTACGAGGACAGGCTTGCCCAGATGCGGGTCGAAATCGACCGGCTGCATTCGCGCTCCTATGCGCAAGCAGGCGACATCAATTTGCAATTGCAGGAATTGTCCCAGCAACAGGACGTGCTGCTGGAACAGCACCAATTGGTCAGGGCGCTGGTGGACAAGGCCGACAGGCTCGGCCTCGCCGATCTCGACATCGCCATGAGCAATCCGACCGAGCTTGCGCCGATCATCACTGCGGATGGCAATCCAAACATTGCAGCCACCGCAGAAAATGTGGCGCGCATGATGGACGAGACACAACAGGCCATGACCGGAATTGCCGTCGCGGCGACGCAGCGGACCGACAGCATCGTCAACGAGCTGGCGCGGCTGGGTATTCACAGTCAGGTCCCGGACATTGCGCTGGCCGGCATGGGCGGTCCATTGCTGGCGGCATCAGGCAGCGTGGAAAGCACGGCACTGGTGGATGACGCCAATGCGGTCATGGACGCGCTGTTGCGCTACAAGGCGGCGCGGGACAGCCTGACCCTTGCGCCAGTGCATATGCCCATCACCGGAAATTTTCGCCAAAGCTCGGGCTTCGGCAATCGCAAGGACCCTTTTACGGGCGGGCGAGCCTTTCATGCAGGTCTTGATTTCGCCGCGGTCACGGGCACCAGCGTTTTCAGCGCCGGCGACGGCGTGGTCAGCTTCGTGGGCGAGCGCTCCGGCTATGGCAAGGTGGTCGAAGTGACCCATAGCAACGGCCTGCTGACGCGATACGCGCATCTCAGCGCCTATCTGTCGAGTGTTGGGCAAAAGGTCATTACCGGCACGCCGATCGCCAAAGTGGGCTCCACCGGGCGCTCCACCGGACCGCACCTGCATTTCGAAGTGCGGCGCGGCGATACCGCGCTCGATCCAAAGCCATTTCTCGATGCCGGAAAAAGGCTGCAGGCTATTCTCTAGGGCGGTTCGATTGCCGCTGCCTGCCCGCGCCGGGATGACATCGTGTGTTTGGCAAGAGCGGCAAACCAAAAAACCGCCCGGGCATGCCGGACGGTTATACATACTCTGGCAGAGGCTAGTCTTCGGACACGTCCGTTGCCACACCAACGCGCTGCGCAAGCGCGGCTTCCATGAACTGGTCGAGGTCGCCATCCAGCACTACTGATGGCTGACCGCTTTCCACGCCGGTGCGCAGGTCCTTGACCATCTGATAGGGCTGCAGGACATAGGACCTGATCTGGTGGCCCCAGCCGATATCGGTCTTGTTGGCAGCCTGAGCGTTTGCCGCTTCTTCCCGCTTCTGCAGTTCGGCCTCATAGAGACGCGATTTCAGCATGGCCATGGCCGTAGCACGGTTCTTGTGCTGGCTGCGTTCCTGCTGGCAGGCCACGATGATGCCCGAAGGCACGTGGGTGATGCGGATAGCGGAGTCCGTCGTATTGACGTGCTGGCCGCCCGCACCCGAGGCGCGATAGGTGTCGATCTTGAGATCGGCCTCGCGGATCTCGATATCAATGCTGTCATCGATCACCGGATAGACCCAGCAGCTCGAAAAGCTGGTATGGCGGCGTGCTGCGGAATCATAGGGCGAAATACGCACCAGGCGATGTACGCCGCTTTCGGTCTTGAGCCAGCCATAGGCATTGTGGCCGGAAACCTGGATGGTGGCCGACTTGATGCCGGCTTCTTCGCCATCGTGCATTTCCAGCACCTGGACCTTCATCTTCCGCCGTTCAGCCCAGCGGGTATACATGCGCAACAGCATGTTGGCCCAATCCTGGCTCTCGGTGCCGCCCGCGCCCGAGTGGATTTCGACATAGCAGTCATTGCTGTCGACTTCGCCCGAAAGAAGGGTTTCGATCTGAGTGCGGCGCGCAGTGGCCTTGAGCTCGATCAGCGCCTTTTCGGCCTCGCGCACGATCTCCTCGTCGCCCTCGGCTTCGCCGAGTTCGATGAGTTCGACATTGTCGCTGATGCCCGATTCCAGCTCACGCACGGTCTTGACCGCCACGTCGAGCTCATCACGCTCGCGCATGGTCACGCGGGCCTTTTCCGGGTCGTTCCAGAAATCAGGAGATTCAGTTTGCGCGTTCAGCGCATCGAGACGGAGTTGTGCTGTATCCCAGTCAAAGATGCCTCCTCAGCAGGGTCAGCACCTGCTTGATTTCGGCAACGGTCTTTTCGATTTCCGCGCGCATTGTCGTTCCTTTTTGCTGCGCCCCGTTTAGCGGAGGCGCGCGAGGGGATCAACCGCCTCCGGGGCAATTGGTTCAGCGCGACAACTTTTTGAAGCGCCGCAATGCAGCATCCCGTTTGAGGCGGGAAAGCCTGTCGAGAAAGAAGATACCATTCATCTGGTCGATCTCGTGCTGGGCCACTCGGGCGGGGAAACCCTCCAGCGTCATGGCCTGCCGCACGCCATCGGCATCATCAAAGACAAGATCGATGCTGTCAGCACGCAGAATGTCGACTTCGATTCCCGGCATGGAGACAGACCCTTCGGCGCCCGAAGCGTGTTCCGCGCTGAGCGAGACGATCTCGGGATTGAACAGCAGGCGATAATCTCGCCTGTCCAAAGAGCTGACGCTGACCACGATCAGAGGTTCAAGCGCACCGATATGGGTCGCCGCAAGGCCATAGGCATTGTGATGGCGGGCGGTGGCGAGAAGCGCCGCACCAACATTTCGCATCCCCTCATCGACAGGGCGCAGCTCGGCCCTGCGGGCAAACAACGGATCGGGATACAGCAGGATCTGGACGGCATCGGACATGGCAAAAGTGCTAGCGCGAAAGGGCGTGTGCCGGATAGCTTGAATATTGCGTCCTGCACTGCTAGGTCGATTGCGGCTGGTCCCGTAGCTCAGCAGGATAGAGCACAGGATTCCTAATCCTGGGGTCGTGAGTTCGAATCTCGCCGGGATCACCAGCTCCCTACAGAGGCAGCGTTTCTGCCGTCAGCGGGCCTTTGATGGCCACCTTGGCGCGCGCCAGGGCGAATGCGTGGCGGGCGGCCTCAACTGGATCGCCACCCTGCGCATATTGCCAGAGGAAGGCGCCACAGAATGTGTCTCCCGCTCCTGTCGCGTCCTGCACCATTGCCGGCAGCTCCACGTCCGGTAGCCGATGGGTGACCGTTTTCCTCCCCTCCCCGCCCTCATGCAAGGCCACGGCAAGATGGTTGCGGGCGACGACGCACCAGGTTTCGGGGTGCAGGCGCTGGCCAAGGGACTGGATGGCTTCGGGCCCGGCCCCATAGTGGCCCAGTTCCTCGTTGTTGAGATGCAGGATGTTGGTTTGGCGCAGCAGGCCCTCGAACGCCGCTCCGCCTGGCACAATCCATGCCGAGCCCGGATCAAGCGACACAATCAGGTCAGGATTCTTTTTGCGCGCTCTGCTCAGGAGGTCGGCAACGAGGCCGGGTGATGCAGGATCCAGGAAGGACGTGACGTGGATGAGATTGCAGTCTGACAGTCGATGCGCCAGCGCCCCGCTCTCGTCGCGCAGATAGGCCGCAATATCGGCATTGGCGCCGATGGCGGTGAGCAGGGTGCGCCCGGCATTTTCGACCATGGCGAGGCATGTGGCGGGCGGCATCGCGCTAAGGCGCACATCATCCGAGGCGACGCGCCATTCTTCGAGGGCGGCGAGATGGGGCGCCTGCCCGTCGATCTGACCGGCTATGCCAAAAAAGGCGAGGTCCAGCGCGCGATTGCGGGCATTGAGCAGTGCGGCAATACGGGCGGCGTTGAAGGCGGAACCGCCAAGATAATCTGCGGCACCGAGGCGCGACAGGATGGCGGCTCCGACACAAGCCAACTCATCGGAAACAGGCGTTTCGATCAGCGCCGGCGCGTCTATATCGAGCTGATTCAGCACGAGAGTACCGGCGATATCGGCAACGACATCGCGATTCATGGCGCCGAGGAAGGCAAGTCTTTTTGTGGGCCGCTTCATGGGCCAGTGGTAGCGGGTGGCGCGCCTGCCGACAAGCCGGTGCTAAAGCCCGTATTTCTCCAGCGTCGCGTAATATTCATCACGCAGCTCCTCGATGTCCCGGCCCGAAGACCATGAGGCATCGATGGCGGCCCGAACCTCGCCCGGCAGGTTCTTCCAGCGCTCCTCCCAGACCTCGCTTTCCTGGGTCCAATAGCCGACGAGTTCATAGCGTTCAGGCGCCAGTTTCAATTGCTGACGCACATGCTTGCGAATGGCGCGCACCACCTTCTGCTCGCCAGCGACCCAGATATAGCCAGGCGTTGCCGACAGGGGCATGGCCTTGACCACATCGGCCATTCGGCTGGGTGCGACGCCATTGCCGCTGCGGTGCAGCCAGGTGACGGTCGCAAATTCATGATGGGGCAAAGGCTGTTCGTGCTCGGGTGCGGCGATCTCGATGAACACCCGGGACTGCACATGCTTGGGCGTCTGTTCGAGAATACGCGCCAGGGCAGGCATGCCGGTGGCGTCGGCCACCAGCAATTGCCATGTGATGTCCGCTGGCGGGGTGTATAGACCGCGCGGACGGTTGATGGTGATCATATCGCCGGGCTCGGCTTTCTGAGCCCATTCGCTGGCCACGCCGCCCTCATGCACAACGAAATCAATGTCGATCTCGCCCATCTCGGGGCGATGCTGGCGCACCGTATAGGTCGAGCAGTGAATGACCTCCTGCCCGTCAGGATAGGTCCAGCGGCCGTCTTCGGTGATGACCGGCAAATGCAGCTTGCCTGTGCCCCTATCAGGAAAGAACAGGCGCAGATATTCATCGGGCATGCCGGTGCCGGGAAAACTGGCCAGACCGTCACCACCGAAGGACAGTCGGATCATGCCGGGCGTCAGGCTCTGCCGGCCAAGCACTTTCGCCTCGAAAAACATCGTGCTCATGGGATTTCCTCAGGTCAGGATCAGGCCGCCGAACTGCGCCTTGTGCAGGCTTGCATAGGCACCGCCCTGCGCCAGTAGCGCGCCATGAGGGCCCTGCTCGACAATGCCGGTTTCATCCACCACCACGATGCGGTCGGCATGCTGGATGGTGGCCAGGCGATGCGCGATGACAAGTGTGGTGCGTCCGCGCGACAATTCGGTCAACGATTGCTGGATGGCCAGTTCGGTGGCCGTATCGAGGGCGGATGTCGCCTCGTCCAGCACCAGTATCGGCGGATTCTTGAGGAAAATACGCGCGATGGCGACGCGCTGCTTCTGTCCGCCGGACAGCTTTACCCCGCGCTCCCCAACCATGGTGTCGAGCCCGTTGGGCAGGCGTTTGATCACATTTTCAAGGCGGGCCTGACGCACCGCATTCATGATCTCGTCGTCGCTCGCGCCGAGGCGGCCATAGGCGATGTTGTCGCGCAAGGTGCCGCCGAACAGGAAAACGTCCTGCTGCACGATGCCGATCTGGTTGCGCAGGCTGGCCTGCGTCATATCGCGGATGTCGATGCCGTCTATGGTGATCGCGCCGCTGTCGATCTCATAGAAGCGCGGCAGCAGGGCGCATAGTGTCGTCTTGCCGGCGCCCGAAGGACCAACAATGGCGACGGTTTCACCTGAGGAAACCGACAGGTTCAAACCTTCGATGATCTTTCTGCCGCCCGGCTCATAGGCAAAGGTCACGTCGCGGAACTCGATATCGCCGCGCAGATGCTCAACGACCTTGGCATCCGGCTTGTCGGCAATATCGGGTTCGGTATCGATCAACTGGGTGAAGCGGGTAAAGCCGGCAATACCCTTGGGATACATCTCCAGCACCATGGTGATCTGGTCGATCGGCTTCATGAAGACATTGACCAGCAACAGGAAGCTGACGAAGCCGCCATAGGACAACTCGCCCGACGTCACCAGCCACGCGCCAAACAGCATGACCGCAAGCTGCACCAGCCGCGTGCTGAGAAAGGTGACGACATTGGTTGCCGTCATCAGCGCATAGGCGCGCAGTTTGGTGACGCGATAGGCCTGATTATTGGTGGCGAAGAGTTTTTCTTCGTGGTGCTCGTTGGCGAAGGCCTTCACTACGCGCACACCGCCGATGGAATCCTCCACACGGGTATTGAAGTCCCCTACCCGGCCATAGAGCTCACGCCAGTTCTTGTTCATGCGCGCGCCATAGGTACTGACCAGCCAGGTCATTACCGGCACGAGGACGACCGTGATTGACGCCAATTGCCAATTGGTCAGGAACATCAGGATGAACGCGCCGAGAAACGTCATCACGGCAAGGAACAAGTCTTCCGGCCCGTGATGGGCCACTTCCCCAATGTCTTCGAGGCCCTTGGTCACATGGGTGATCAGGTGGCCGGTCTTCTGGTTGTCGAAGAAGCGGAAACTGAGTTTTTGCAGATGGCTGAACACCTGCCGACGCATATCGGTTTCGATATGGATGCCCAGCATGTGACCGAAATAATTGACCACACCGCGCAGCACGGCCGTCAGGCAATAAACCACCAGAAGGACGATGCCGGTGAGGACAATCAGCCCGAAATCGTTCTGCGGCAGCAGCGTGTCGATGAAATAGGCAACGGCGAGGGGAAAGGCCAGTTCAAGCAGGCCGGCAATCACCGCACTGCCGAAATCCAGAGCGAAAAGGCCCTTATAGGGCGCGTAGTATGAGAAAAAGCGTTTGAGCATGATAACTTGACTAATCGGGTCCGATTAACCCAATGCCCGATTGCCAGTGCCGGTACAAGCCCAATTCGGCATTTGGCCGGAACTTGATCGAACAATATCAGATCATGGCTTCGTGGCCGGCAGACGCGAGCGCCAGTTCCGCCTCGAAACGCGTGCCATCCTGGTTGATGAACCTGTAGGTGCCGCCCATCTGAGACACGACGCCGCGGATGAGCCGCAGCCCCATGCTGGTCGGCACTTCGGGTATTTCAGCAATGCCCTTGCCATTGTCGGCAATCACCAGGGTACAGCGGCCATTGCCAAGATCGCGCAAAGTGACCACGATTTCCCCGCGTTGACCCGGGGTAAACGCGTATTTCAGCGCATTGGTGATCAACTCGCTCAGCAGCAGCGAGAGCGGTGTCGCGTGGTCCCGGTCCACGGCAGCATGGTCAACATCGTAGCGCAGTTCGACATCGGCGCCATAGGCATGCACCACTTCTTCCGCCACAACCGGCACCAGATCATGGGCGTCAATATCCTCGTAGCGGTCGTGGCGATAGATATGCTCGTGCATCGCGGCCATGGCACTCAGGCGGCTTTGCAGATCGATCTTGGCACTTTTGGGCATATCCTGCATCCGCACCAGTGACTGCACAGATTGCAGATTGTTTTTCACCCGATGATGGATTTCACGAAACAGAAGCACATTGGTTTCCTGGGCGGCCTCCAGTTCCGCCCGGCGGCGGGCGTCGCGGCGCAACAGCAGCAATACCCATGCTCCAATGCCGAGGAGGCCGAGAACAATAGGCGTCACGATGATGAGCACGGCAATGATCGCACCACGAAGCGACTGCCAACTGCCATCGGTAGCGATGGAGGCAACTGCCAGAATCCTGGTCCCCGGCACGGCCTGATAACTGACCACGCGGGCAACCCCATCCACCGGCGACGCATCGGAAAAATAGGTCCCCGATTCCGCCTGTGCCAGGTGTTCGGTGATCAGCACATGCTGGGAAAGGTCCACCGGCCCTGTCGGAGCCGGATAGCGTGCCATCAGCGCACCATCGCGGCGAATGAGGCTGACGGTTGATTGCTCATCCAGGTCCAGCGAGGTCCAGAAGGGTTGCATCACAGCGTCGGTGAACGAAACCATGATCGCGCCCGCAAATTCTCCGTCACGCTCGACGCGCTTGGAAAACACAAAGATGTTTCCGCCCGATATGCGGCTGACCAACAAGCCTGAAGTGTAAAACGGGCTGCCATCGCGCAGGACTGTGAAATATTCCCGGTCAGAAACGTCCACGCTCTCGGCGCCGGGTGCCGTGGAGAAGATTGTGTTCGCGTCGGCATCGATGATGTAGATGTCGATGTCGGCGGGCAACCCTTCGATGGCGGTTTGCAGGGTCGCAATATTGCCGCTCATATCGGGTCCCAGCGCCGTGTCGACGCGGCGCAAGGTCTGTTGCGCAACCTCCGTCAGCCAGCCCGCATTGGTGGCGACGATCTGCGCAGCCGCGCGTGAACGGTCCTCCAGACGGCTACGGGCCTGATTGGCTGCTTCCGACAGAAAATAAGCGAAAAAAACGGCAAAAAATGCCACGCTGACTATCAGAAATGCGACAGCCACACTCGTGGCCCGCACTTCGCGCACCGCCTTCAACATGCCCCCATCCAGCGCTGCCTCCCCCACATTGCTGCCCCTTTGCGCGGTGTTTAGCGCACAATGGCCTGCAACACGCTGCCCAGTAACGCACGAAGCGGCAAAACGCTCCCTGATCACGAAATCGACATGAAAACCGGCGTTAACGCCAGTGAAGATGTCCGCTGATATTGAGCGGGAAACAATTTCTCATCCGAGAAGGACGATTATGACCCTACGCCCGATCCTGTTGTGTGGCGCGCTGGCCTCGGCGCTGCTCATTGCCGGCTGCTCCTCCTTCGGCGGCACCGCGCCGTCATCCGCCGGTGCTCTGGCCCCTGCCCTTTCGGCGCGTATGGACCAACCGAACGCAACGCTCGACAGCGTGCAGGCAATCAATCTCGTCAATGCCTATCGCGCCACACAGAACATGCCGCCCCTGACGGCAGATGCCGGCCTTAATGGCACGGCGCAGGCGCTGGCGAACCAATATGCCCAGACCAATAACGCCCCTACCAAGCCGCAGGCACTGGTGCAGATGAAACTGTCCGCAGGCTATTCAACCTTCGCAGAAACTTTCTCCGGCTGGCGCAACAATGCCGCCGATGCGATCGCGCTAACGGCCCAGGCCACCAAGGCCGGCGTTGCCGTCGCGTTCAACCCTTCTTCGAGCTACGGCACCTATTGGGTTCTCGTGATTGGCAACTGAGCCGGAAACCATCGACGCCAGGGGGCTCAAATGCCCCCTTCCCGTGCTGAAACTGGAAAAGCGCATGCCCGGCCTCTCGCCGGGCGCCGGTCTTGTCGTGCTGGCGACCGATCCGATGGCAAAGATCGATATCCCACTCTACTGTCGCCAGAATGGACACGCCTGCACACTCGCAGAAGCCGACGGCGTTCTCCGCTTCACCGTGACGCGAGCGTCCTGACGCTCAGAGATCGGCGGGGCGAGGCCGGGGCATGGCCACATTGACCCCGCCTGTGGTTGTCAGGCCCGGACGCAAAACCTCATCGATATTGGCGCTTTCCACGGTCGGCGCCGTGACCGGAAACATCGGGACATGCGCCGGTCGCGGGCGCGGCAGCGCGATATTGTTGCGCACCCGGCCCAGATCGACCGCCTGATATTCCCGCAAGGCGACCGTGTCGGTCAGATAGCTCGGCTGGTCCTTGAGGCCCATGGGAAACGCCGCTTCCTGCGCCTTCACATAAGCAGCAGCATCCTTGCCGCAGATATTTGGACGCATGTCGGTCGGCGATCCGCCGCTATTGGCCATGGTCAGCACCGTCTGACCCGTCGGATTCACCCGGCCGTTGATGCCGTTGAGAAAAAGCTCGGCCGCGCGCTCATTGCGGTCGCGGCCCGAAGACCCGCCCAGAACCACAGCCAGCAATTGGCGCCCGCCGCGATCCACCGTGGCGACGAGATTGAGACCGGATGCGCAGACATAGCCTGTCTTCATTCCGGTTGTGCCCGCAAAGCCTTCCAGCAGGCCGTTATTGGACTCCATCCGCGTCTTGCCGATTGTCACAACCCCGGTGGCGAACATCGGCATATATTGTGGGAAGCTCTGCTCAATATACAGCGACAGCACAGCCAGATCGCGCGCGGTGGTGACCTGCGCGGCGTCGTGCAGCCCATGTGAGTTCACAAAGTGACTGCCGGTCAGCCCCATGCGACGGGCCACATCGTTCATCTTGAGCACGAAATTGTCTTCGCTTCCGGCCACCGTCTCGGCGATGGCGACGGCAATATCGTTCGCCGATTTCACGATCAGGATATACAGCGCATCCTTCATGGACACCGACGAATCCACGGCAAGACCGGATTTGCTCGGCGCCTGATTGAACGCCTTTCGCGAAATGGTCACCGGCGTATCGAGCGTGACAGTGCCATTGGCGATTTCCTCGAAAACCACATAGGCGGTCATGAGCTTGGTCAGCGAGGCAGGGTGCCATGGCCGACCGGCATCCTGCGCATAAAGCACCTGCAAATTGGAACGATCGACCAGCAGCAGCGGGTTTGCCCATGCGGGCAGCAAGCCGCAAAGCGTCAGCAGAAGGGCCAGAACGAGACGGCGGGCAAGGATCAAACCGGAAAACTCCGTGGCAGGACGTGAACGGCGCTTCTCTTAACAGCGGCTTAAGGCAAGCTCAAGGAAGCCCGGCCCGGCTGACAGCCATGTGAAAGTGCTGACAGGGATTGTCATTGCCTCGGCAGATGGTCGGATAAACCAATGGAGTTTTCCGATGACCAGGATCGTCACCATTCTTACCCCCGGCTTTGCCGACTGGGAAACCGCGCTGCTCAATGCAGGCGCGCGCGAATATTACCGCATCGAAACCAGCTTTGCGGCGCCGGGCGGCGAGGCGCTGACCTCTGCCGGCGGCATGCGGGTCACTCCCCAACTGGCGATCGAAGATATCGATGTCGGGCAAGTGGACGCCATTCTGGTCAATGGCGGCACGATCTGGACCACGCCGGCCGCGCCGGATCTGTCCGAACTGCTGCGCCGCGCGCATGCGGCGGGCAAGACCGTCGCCGGCATATGCGACGGCGTGCTTGCTCTGGCGCAGGCCGGACTGCTTGATGACGTCCGGCATACAGCCAATGGCCCCGAAAGCCTGCCCGATACGGGATATGCAGGAACAGCCCATTTCATCGGCTCATCCCGCGCCGTGCTCGACCGGCGGATCGTTACGGCGCCGGGCACCGCTCCCGTGAGTTTCATGGGCGCGGTGCTGACATCTTTGGGCCTGGCCAATGGCGACCTCGACTTCTATCTCGGCCTCTATGCCGCCGAACATCAGGCTGCCTAGACTGGCAGCGCCAGTGCCGATTGCTTCTCGACTGCCGCCACCAGCGGCAGATCTGCCGATGACAAGCCGACGCGGATGGTGAATTGCCCTGGCTCGACCAGCCAGTCATGCTCGGCAACGCGATAATAGGCGAAAGCCCGCGCATCGAGCAGCAGCGTGACAGAGCGGGTCTCGCCAGGGTCAAGGGCGAGCTTGTCGAAGCCTTTCAACTCCTTGTGCGGACGCGGCGCGCTGGCGGCATCGTCCGAGACATAGAGCTGCACCACCGCCGAACCCTTGCGTGCGCCGGTATTGGTGACCGATAGGCTGACCACCAGATCGCCGTCACTTTCAAAGCGACTGTCATCGATTGTGAGACCGGACAGGGCAAAGCTGGTATAGCTGAGACCGAAGCCGAAGGGATAAAGTGGCGTCATGCCCAACCGGTCATAATGCCGGTAGCCGACAAAGATTCCCTCTTCGTAGCGCACCTTGCCATCAAGACCAGGATAGACCTCTCGGTCCTGGCTATGCGCCGGATTATCGGCCCAGCGAACGGGAAAAGTCTGCGGAAGGCGCCCGCCAGGGTCCGCCGCGCCGGTCAGCACATCGGCAATGGCATTGCCGGCCTCCTGCCCCGGATACCAGGCCGACAGCACGGCGGCGACCTTGCTGATCCACGGCATTTCCACCGGGCCACCCGATTGCAGCACCACGATCGTATTCGGATTGGCAGCGACAACCGCCTCGACAAGTTCGTTCTGGCGTCCGGGCAATGCTATGCCGGGCAGATCGCTGCCTTCGGTATCCCATTCCCCGTTCCGTCCGATAAATACCAGGGCCGTCTCGGCGTTGCGCGCGGCCTCTGCGGCCTCGGCAATCGCCGCGTCGCCCAGGGGCAAGCCAATGCCGCAGGCAAAGGCGGCCAGTCCCAATGTGGCGAACTCCTTGGTGGCAAATTCAATCACCACCTCATGATCGCGGCCTGCTTCAAGCTGGATCGTGCCAACGACTTCGTCACACCCTTCCTCAAAGAAGGTGCGGCCCTTGCTCCAGTTGGTCCAGGCGTCTGCAACCAGCGTCCCATCGACATAGACCTTGGTGAAGCCCGCCGAATAGATACCGACCCGGTATTCGCCGCTCGTCTCCGACCTGAAAATCCCGCTGATACGGGCAGAAAAATGTAGCGGATCAACCTTGCCGCCGCCGACATGGCCGATCCAGAATGCCTGGGCTTCGTCCTGGCTTCCAATATGCACCGGCTCGCCGGACAAATCCTGGTTGGCGAAATATTCGACTTTGAAATTGCCCCGCAGCAGCGGCTCGAAGCGGTGATTGGTACATCCCGCGGCATAGGCCAGCCGGTCTTCGCCCAGCGCCGAAACCAGCCCCTCATAGGGCGAGACGCGATAATGGGCGTTAAGCTGCGCCGAACCACCGCCCATGATCTGCGCGATCTTGGCATTTGGACCGATGACCGCAATCCTGCCATTGCCGGACAATGGCAGCGCACCGTTATTCTTGAGCAATACCGCGGCCTCGGCCCCTGCGCGGCGGATCAGCGCCCGATGTTCCGGGCGGTCGTCTGCGTGTTCTTCATGGGGGCGATGATCGTCCAGCGAGCCGACACGCTCCATCAGCCGCAGCATGGCCAGGACGCGCTGATCGAGAACATCTTCACCAACGTCGCCAGAGCGCACAGCGGCGATCAGTTTCTGTCCGCGATCGCGCGGCGGTCCGGGCATTTCCAGATCAAGCCCCGCATTGAGACTGGCGGAAGTGGAATGGCTGCCGAACCAGTCCGACATGACGATGCCATCATAGCCCCATTCCTCGCGCAGCACCGTGCCGAGAAGCCAGTCATGCTCGGATGTATAGGTGCCATTCAGTCTGTTGTAGGAGCTCATCACGCCCCATGTGCCGGCCTTTTTCACGGCCCATTCAAACGGGATCAGATAGATTTCCCGCAACGCCCGCTCGTCGATCTCGCTCGACATGGTCGTGCGTTCGATCTCGCTTTCATTGCCTACGAAATGCTTGATGGTTGCGCCGATCCCCTGCCCCTGCAGACCATTTACATAGCTGGTTGCCAGCGTCGCCGACAGGATCGGATCTTCGGAATAGCATTCGAAGTTTCGGCCGTTGGTCACCGAGCGATGTATATTGACCGTGGGCGCCAGCAACATATGCGCGCCTTTCGATTTCACCTCATCGGCCAGAGCCGCTCCCACGTCTTCGACAAGAGCCGCATTCCAGGTTGCGCCGAGCGCGATACCCACCGGAAAGCTGGCCGACTTGACCCCGCCAATCAGCGAACCACCGCCACGCGCTCCATTGGGGCCATCGGTAACCCGCAGCTTGCCAATCCCAAGCCGCTGCACCGCCGGAACGGACCAGAAGTCCTCCCCGGACAGGATGGACACTTTTTCCTCCAGGCTCATCTGCACCAGCAGATCGTCGATCTTTTCGGCCATTTGGACCGCCTTCTTCTTGATTTTTCCAAGTGTAACGAAGACAGCCCCGGAACGGGGCTGTCAATTGATCGCGTTCGGCATTTAAGGCTGGTTCAGCGCGGCGCGATTGGCGCCTTTCGGCTTCGCCCCCAGAGCACGAACAACGAAAGCGCCAGCAGAACCAGATTGACCGGCAAAATGCCGAACTCGCCACGGCTGAAATGCAGGGCGAAAGCCAGCACCTGTATGATGGAAAACCCGAGCGCCGCCAGCGGCGTCAGCACCGGCATGATACGCAGCAATGCCGGCAGGATAATGCCGAATGCGCCCAGCAGTTCGGCAGACCCGATGAAGCGGGTCAAAAGCTCAGGATAATCGCCGGCATAGCCCATGCCCGACGCCACAAGCGCATCTATCGGCTGGCTGATCTTCATGAAGCCCGCCATTGCATACACGGCCGCCAGCACAGCCTGCGCCACCCAAAGACCCATGTTCCAGTTTTTCATGCCATTCCTCCCCGTCATGTCTGGTTCCCGCACCAAGTGATTTTCGACACTGGTAACAACAAGTAACTGTGTTTATATTTGTGCCTCAGTAACCGATGCAAGGAGGCACAGAAATGTCACTGACCGACACATCGCAGGTCGCAAACTGCTCCGCTATGTCGGATGTGCTCAACCGGATTGGCGACAAGTGGAGCGTCATGGTGGTGGGCATGTTGGGTCGCAACGGCACGCTGCGCTTCAATGAACTCAAGCGCATGATCAATGGCGTGTCGCAGCGCATGTTGACCCTCACCCTGCGTAATCTTGAACGCGACGGCTTGGTCACACGCACCATTTACCCGGAGGTTCCGCCGCGCGTGGAATACAGCCTGACGGAGCTCGGCAAGACGTTGCAGGGCCCCATTGGCTCGCTCTGGGACTGGTCGGCGGAAAACCATCACGCGATCATTGAGGCGCGCACGATCTACGATTCTCGCGAAACCGCAGTCGCGGCGGAAGATAGTCGCAAGATTGCCTATGCACGCGGCTGACGCCTGACACGCGCCCTTTCAGGTTTCGCTGCGCGCCATGTGGGCGAAGCGGTTCGCGTCGCTGTTCTGGCTGGCCAGCACGGCCCGTCGCGCCTCGGTGCGCTGCCTGTCCGGCAAATTGAGCGCCGTGACGAGTGCGCGATATTCCTGCCGCGCGCTCATATGCGACATCGAGGGCACGCCGCCCAACAGGTCCTCATCCAGCGGATCGAACACGGTCATGCCGGTGGCGAACAGCGAGCGGAAGATCACGCGTTCGGCAATGCCATCGGCGACGCGGCAGCCAAGACGCATTGCAATGCGCTCCAGCATGGTCTGTACCTGCCGCATGTTACGCGACGAGAGCATGGAAATCCGGTTCCTGACCAAGACCCAGTCGATATTGCGGCCATCGATGGACAAGCGTTCCGAGCGGGCCCGCTGCACCAGACGCGCATAGTGGCTGAGATCGCGCGGCTCGCCGGTCACCGGATCGACCTGCGCCATGACGCTCAGATCGATGAGACTGTCATTGACCGGCGTGATCAATGTATCGGCCAGCGAATGCGCGAGGCGACTGAGATTTGTATCGAATCCAGGGGTGTCGATGACGATGAAATCGACTTTTCCTTCAACCTCGCCAATGGCCTGGCGGAACAGGTCAAATTCGATGCGGTGGTTCTCCCGAACCGAATCCCCGCGCGCCAGCGGCAGATGGAAATGGGTGGTGTGCGGCAGGTTCAGACTGTGCGATCGCGCCCAGTCGCGCCGGTTGCGAACATAGTGAGTCAGCGTCTGCTGCCGACTGTCTGCGTCGATAGACGCGACCTTATGACCTTGATACAAAAGGAAAATAGCCAAGTGGAAGGCTGTGGTCGACTTACCCGAACCACCCTTCTCATTGCCAACGACAATGACATGCGCACCCTGCCGCAAACACGAATCCTCGCTCATCAATTGGCCGGAGTGTGTTGCTTTGGGCCTTATCGCACAAGGGGAATTGTCATTATCGAACCAATGCCACGCCATCGTGAAAATGCCATGCAGATCGCGCATGCAACGCCTGAGCAATAGGGCATAGCAGCGTCCGGCAAATCGGTTCATCATCTCGCTTGCACTGCACTGACAAGCGAGGGATCTCGTACCATGTTCATACGTGCCGCCTGGCGTCTGAAGCGCCTCATCGATATCAAGCAGACTCTGCGTGAAATGGACGTCCCATCCACCCGAGACGCCGACATTCTGGGGATTTCGGGTCCGGACTTCAGCAAGATGACCCGGTCACTCTTCGACCGCTGATCCATTCACTTTCCGCTAACCATCTTTCATGGCCGCCGGATGGCCACCCGGCGGCCATATGCTTGCCGCAAGCCTGAATGATGAATGAACAGGCACTGCGTACGCCTTGCACAAAACGCATAGCTTCTTTGACTAATCTCTATCTGCTCAATCGGGTTGGGCTTCACTATCTTCAAACTCGTAAGCGAAAGGAGATTTCAAATGGACATCCGCAAGACTTTCAAGAAGTGGGCCGCCTACCAGCAGACGGTTCGTGAGCTCGCCGCTCTCGACAATCGTCAGCTCAATGACCTCGGCATTGCGCGTACTGATATCAGCCGCATTGCTCGTGATCATGCCAGCTCGCTCTAAGTTCGACGGCATTTTTACTACAAACCGAACGCTCGCTTCTCACTGAGACGCGGGCGTTTTGTTTTTTATAGTGTGAGAGCCGCACTGCCTTGCGCGCCCGTCGCAGTTTTCACCTTTGCAGCGAATACGCTGACAGGCTGTTGGCGTTGAGCGCGCCCCAAGAGTGATTGCGCGCAGTCCTGCCGCTTGGTATCTCGCAGGGCATGTCACACGAAGTCATTCACATCATCGGCGGCGGTCTCGCCGGATCGGAAGCCGCCTGGCAGGCCGCTGAAGCGGGCGTCAAAGTTATCCTGCACGAAATGCGCGGGGTCAAAGGCACCGATGCCCACCACACCGACGATTTTGCAGAGCTGGTCTGTTCCAACTCCTTCCGCTCGGACGATTACGAGCAGAATGCAGTCGGGCTGCTGCATGAGGAAATGCGGCGCTGCAACTCGCTGATCATGCAGGCGGCTGACCAGCACAAGCTGCCGGCCGGTGGTGCGCTGGCCGTGGACCGCAACGGATTTTCGGCTGCGGTGACCGAGGCGATCTCCAATCACCCCAATATCACCATCGTGCGCGAGGAAATCGCGGGCTGGCCGCCCGGTGACTGGAAGCATGTCATCATCGCAACGGGGCCTCTGACGTCGCCAGCGCTGGCCGAAGCGGTGCTTGAAAAGACCGGAGAGGATTCACTTGCCTTCTTCGACGCGATTGCACCCATCGTCCACTATGACAGCATCAATCACGACATCGCCTGGAAGCAGTCGCGCTATGACAAGGCGGGGCCAGGCGGCACCGGCGCGGATTATCTTAACCTGCCGATGGACCGAGATCAGTATTATGCCTTTGTCGAAGCGCTGAAGACCGCGCCACTGCATGAATTCAAGGATTGGGAAAAGGTCCCCTACTTCGATGGCTGCCTGCCCATCGAGGTCATGGCCGAGCGCGGCGCCGAAACGCTGCGCCATGGGCCGATGAAGCCAGTGGGCCTGACCAATCCGCGTAACCCGACCGTCAAACCGTATGCCATCGTGCAGCTTCGGCAGGACAATGCGCTGGGCACGCTCTGGAACATGGTCGGGTTCCAGACAAAGATGCGCTACGGGATTCAGGCTGAGATCTTCCGCATGATACCGGGCCTTGAAAACGCCCAGTTCGCGCGGCTCGGCGGATTGCACCGCAACACATTCATCAATTCGCCAAAAGTCTTGTCAGGCGATCTTAAACTGAAAATTGATCCGCGCATTCGCTTTGCCGGACAAGTGACCGGCGTTGAGGGCTATGTCGAAAGCGCGGCCTGCGGACTGATCACCGGGCGGCTGACTGCGGCCGAAGCAATGGGTAAGACACATGCCATGCCGCCCGCGACAACGGCGCTGGGCGCATTGATCGGCCATATTACGGGTGGGCATCTCGAAGCCGAAAGCTATAGCGGCGCCCGCAGCTTTCAGCCGATGAATGTCAATTTTGGCCTGTTCCCCGAAGTGACGGTCACCAAGCCCGAAGGTGTCAAGCGCTGGCGCGGGCCGGAAAAGACCATGGCCAAGCGCCGCGCAATCACCAGCCGGGCGCTGGAAGATCTCAAGGCCTGGGAATGAACCCGGCGGCGCTGGCAAACTTCCTGCATGACAAAATCCCGTTCTCACAAGCGATGGATGTGTCAGTTGTCAGTGCCGGCGCCGAGGAAGTGGTATTGGAAGCGCCACTCGATCCCAATATCAACGTGCATGGCACCATGTTCGGCGGCAGCGTGTCGACGCTGGGCCTGCTCGCCGCCTGGTCGGTGTTGCATCTGCGGCTGGAGGCGGAGGGGATTGCCAATCAACTGGTGATCCACAAGACCGAGGTGGAATATCTGCTGCCGGTGAAAGGCCGCATCCGTGCATCGGCGCGCCTCGACGGCGCTGGATGGGAAGGTTTCCTGCACATGCTGGAACGGCGCGGCAAGGCGCGGCTAAGCGTGATGGCCGAACTGTCCTATGACGGCTCAGTCGCGGCACGGCTGACTGGTGAGTTTGTGGCGCTCCTCGAGCGCTGAGAAAGCGCCCAAAGCTTATAAGGCAATATACTCGAGAATTGTCCTGCTGGCTGCCACCCCGGCGCGAGCAGGCCTTTGCGGCTGTTTGGCAACTAGCGGTCTCGCCAGGTCCACCAGGCAAGGCTGGCGATCTTTCGCCAGTCGGGTTCATCGCTTGGCGGCGCGAAGGGCGTGCTGCTGCTCTGTTTCCAGTTTGCGAGCTGCTTTTCCAGCAATGCGATGGCGGCAAAGGCCGGGCGCAGATTTTTTGGCAGCATGGCAATGGCTGCGCGCGCGCGTTGCAGGTGGTCTTCAGCGAGTTCGGCAACCTGACCCAAAGCCGATTGCAGCCCTTCGCTGTCCTGTCCTCGAAACAGCTCCGTTTCGCGCACGCCATTGGCTTCGAGGATGGTCATGGGCAGCATGATGCGGCCCTGAGAACTGACATAGCCAAAGGCGCGCAGATGTCCGATCATGGCCTGCGCCACGCCGAGATGACCGGCCGCATCGCCCTGCTCCACCGGCTCGCCCTGATTGAGGATCATCGCAGCGAGTTGAAACAGGGTCGAAGCGGTTTCGCCGGCATAACCTTCAAAGCTCTCAAGATCGGGCATGGGATCATCGTAGAGATCGAAGCGACGGGCCCCGATGAGCCGTTGCAGCGTGCCGGCAGGGATATTGAACGCCCTCATCGTGTCCAGCAGCGCGTCGGCGAGCGGGTTCTGGCGCACCTCGCCATGGCCATCGCCTGTCAGCGCATCATTCCACCATTGCAGGCGTATCTCGCCCGGCTGAGGACCGGACACGCGCTCGCGGATGGCCGCGATATCGGCGTTGAAAGCGAGTATGGCGGTGACATGGGGGCGCGTGGGTGCAGGAAGGACCAAGGTGGCGAGGTAGCGGTCCCGGTCATGCTCGCGCAGCGTCTGGGCAGCGAAATCATGGCTGTTTGACATGCCCTTATCGCGCCTTCTCGACGGCGATCAGTGCGGCGGCGACCGCCCGGTCCTCTGCGAGCAGCACATTGTAGGTGCGGATGGCGCCACCGGTCTGAGTGGGCTCGATGATGATGCGACGCTCGGAAAAGGCCGTACGAATGGCGGGGTCGATGGCCACGATATCGGAGCCAAGACCAATCAGCAGCACATCGATCCGGTCGGCCTGATCGAGAACCGGCTGAAGGCTCGCAAGGGTCAGCTCAGTCGTGGATGGCACAGGCCAGGCCTGCATGCCCGACGGCAGGCAGAGCAGCGAACCGCGATGTGACATGTCTGCAAAGCGAAAGCCGCCATTGCCATAGGCGTCTATGCCCACCTGGCGGGGGAAATTGCGGAAGGGCTGGGAGTCGGTGCTCGCCGTGTCGATCATGGCTGGATCGTTCTCGCTAAATCAACAGGCAGCCAATTTCCACTTGCCGGCTGTCATCCCGGCGAAGGCCGGGATGACAATCGAGTGTGTGCCTGGGCCAAATCTACACAGACGCCCCGTCAGCAGGCCGCTTCTTCTTTTCAGCATCGGCCTTTTCATCATCGTCGGTTTTCTGCTTGAGGCCGAAATTGATGAGGATGGGACCGTTGATGATGACCGAAGAATACATGCCGACCAGCGAGCCGAAGGTCATGGCGATGGTGAAGCTGCGCAGCGCCTCGCCGCCGAAGAAAACCAGCGGAAGCAGGGCCAGCAGCAGGGTGAACTGCGTCAGGGACGTGCGCACGATGGTCTGGTTGATCGACAGATCGATCAGTTCGGGCAAAGGCATCTTGCGATGTTTTCGCAGGTTTTCGCGGATACGGTCGGAGACCACCACCGTTTCGTTGAGCGAGATACCCACCAGAGTCAGCACCGCCGCGATGGAGCTGAGATTGAACTCCATCCCCGTCAGTGAGAACAGGCCGATGGTCATGATCAAGTCGTGCGACGTGGTGGTGACCGCCGCCAGGGCGAATTGCCACTCGAAGCGGAACCAGATGTAGATCAGGATACAGACCATGGCGATAATGACCGCGATGGTGCCGGTCAGCGCCAGCTCGCCAGACACCGTGCCTGAAACAGCCTCGACACGGCGCACCTCATAATTCTCGCCGGCCAGAGCCTCCTGAACCTGCTGCACCGCAACCTGGTCGGCCGATTGGCCGCCTTCCTGCGCCTGCACACGGACCAGAACGTCCTGAGGGGTGCCGAAGCCCTGCACCTGTATTTCGCCGAGATCGAGACCGGTCAGAAGCTCACGCACCTGCCCGACATCGGCGGGACCGCCCACATGCTGCACCTCGATGGCCGTGCCGCCCACGAAGTCGATGCCGAGGTTGAAGCCCTTGGTAAAGGCCGCGCCGATGGAGACCAGCGTCATGATGATCGACATCGCTATCACATAGCGCGAGATCTTCATGAACGGGATCTTGGTGCCGTCCGGAATGAAGCGGAACTTCTGGATGTTCAGCGTCTTGGGGCGGGTCCGCTTGTACCACAGGTTCACCTGGAACGAGGTGACGGTGTAGGAGGTGAAAAGCGAGGTGAGAATGCCGAGGCCAAGGGTGACGGCAAAGCCCTGAATGGGGCCCGAACCCATGAAATACAGCACAACGGCCGCAACCAGCTGGGTCAGGTGCGAGTCGATAATGGTGCCCCAGGCGCGCTGGAAACCGGCATTGATCGCCTGCAATGGCGACTTGCCCGAGGCCTGTTCTTCACGCATTCGCTCATAGATCAGCACGTTGGCGTCCACGGCCATGCCGATGGTCAGCACGATACCGGCAATGCCCGGCAAGGTCAGCGTCGCGCCGAGCGTGGAAAGCGCGGCGAAAATCAGGATGATGTTGAGGATCAGCGAAATGTTGGCAAAGACGCCCCACAGACCATAGGCAACGACCATGAAGGCCAGCACGAGCACCGAGGCGATGACACCGGCAGTGAAACCTGCCTGAATAGAGTCCGCACCCAGGCTTGCATCGACGGTGCGTTCCTCGATGACATCGAGGCTGGCTGGCAGCGCACCGGCGCGGAGCAGCACGGCCAGATCATTGGCCGAAGCGGTGGTGAAGGAGCCACTGATCTGCCCCGAGCCACCCGTGATCGGCTGCTGGATGACCGGCGCCGTGATCACGGTGTTGTCGAGGACGATGGCGAAGCGCTGGTTGACATTGCGCGAAGTAAGTTCGCCGAAAGTGATGGCGCCGCGGGTGTCGAACCTGAAGCTCACCACCGGAATATTGCGCTGCGAATCATAGGCAGGCTGCGCATCGACCAGCGATTCGCCGCCAATGGCGACATCCTCGTAAAGCAGTTCGCGCATGCCGTCCTGCGTGGGCAGGATCATGGTGCCGACCGGCAGGCCCTGAGCCTCGGCCTGATCGGCCGTCATGCCCGGATAGACCATGTGGAAGGTCAGGCGCGCGGTCTGGGAAATGATGCTCTTGAGACGCTCGCTGTCGCCAAAGCCTGGCACCTGCACCATGACGCGGGTGTCGCCCTGGCGCTGGATGGTCGGTTCGGTCGTGCCAAGCTCGTCGATACGCGAGCGGATGACTTCCATCGACTGCGCAACGAGCGAACTCATACGCTGGTTGATGCCTTCGGGCGTCAGCGTGATGGTGAGGCGGCCGTCGCCGGTCTCGCCGAAGCTGAATTCGTCGACGCCTGCGCCCGCGAACATGAAATCGGAGATCGTGTTCTGGAGACCGCGAATGGCGGTTTCCGCCTGCGCCTTCTGCGCGGGGTCGGTCAGCTCGATGGCAATGGTGTTGCTGGCGACATCGGTTGTGATGATGTTGCCGATGCCATTCTGCGTGGCCAGGACGTTGCGCGCGTCGCGGCGCACATCGCTCAGGCGCTGGCTGACAATGCCTTCACGATTGACCTCAAGCAGCAGGTGCGAACCGCCCTGCAGATCGAGACCGAGAACCAGACCGGGTTGCGGCAGCCATCCGGGAAGCGCTTCCTGAATGGATTTGGGCAGGAAATTGGGGGCTGCAAGCAGAATACCCGCGATTGCGACAAACAGAATGACGAATACGCGGAACGGCGACTGGTTCATAAAAGACGTCCTGAAAAGGCGGAAGGCCGGAGCTTGAAAGCCCCGGCCAATTCATTTTCCCGGCTTAGGCGGGCTTGTTGTCGTTGACGGGCTCGGACTTGGAGCGCACATCGGCCACCATGCCGCGCACCAGCTTGACCTTGACGCCCTGAGCGATCTCGACTTCGAGGTCTTCGCCATCGACGGCCTTGGTGACCTTGCCGATGATGCCGCCGGTGGTGACGACAGTGTCGCCGCGACGGATAGCCGAGAGCATGGCCTGCTGAGCCTTGAGGCGCTTCTGCTGCGGACGGAAGATCAGCAGCCAGAAGATCAGGACCAGAAGGGCAATCGGCATGAGCTGAATGAAAATGTCAGCCATGCCACCGGGGGCCCCAACCGCATCCTGTGCATAGGCGGGCGTTACAAACATCAAGCGATCTCCTAAGTGTTTTTCTTTTTCGTTTCTGGTGGAATGGGGCGGCCCGGCGCTGACATCTCAGGCGGTGGACGCTAATGGGCTTGCCTGCACTTGCGCCCCGGCCAAAATCGCGCGGACTATACATTTGGGTATCCGCGATTGCAAAGCCAATCCGGGTGCGGCAATCGCGACCGAATACGTGAAGGACGAGACTGGTGAAGACCAAGGACTATCTGGGCAGGATCGCAGAGGCGCTTGAAGCCATAGCGACATCGCTGAATGCCGATACAGAGGCGCGCGCCTTCGCCCTCGGCCCCGAGAATGCCTATCACTGGCAAGGCGATAAAGGCACCCTGCTGGCAGTGCCCAAGGTCAGCCGCGTGCCGCTGAACATGCTGCGAGGTATCGACCATGTCCGCGATCTGCTGCTGGCCAACAGCGAGCAGTTCGCGCGCGGCCACGGCGCAAACAATGCGCTGCTGTGGGGCGCCAGGGGCATGGGCAAGTCCTCGCTGGTCAAGGCCATCCATGCCGATATCGAATCGCGGCAGGGCTTCGAGCGCCTCGTGCTGATCGAAATCGCCCGCGAAGACCTGGAAACTCTGCCCCAATTGATGCGCACCATTGCCGGTCAGGATGCCCGCTTCATCGTCTTCTGCGACGATCTGAGCTTTGACAGCGGCGAGACCAGCTACAAGTCGCTGAAAACCATCCTCGATGGTGGCCTCGAAGGCCGCCCCGACAATGTGCTGTTCTACGCAACGTCCAACCGGCGGCACCTGATGCCCCGCGACATGATCGAAAACGAGCGTTCCACGGCAATCAATCCCGGCGAGGCGGTGGAAGAGAAGGTCTCGCTCTCCGACAGGTTCGGGCTGTGGCTGGGCTTCCACAACTCCGATCAGGACACCTATCTCGCCATGGTCTCGGGCTATGCCGAGTTCTACGGCCTCGCCATCGATGCCGACACGCTACGCGCAAGGGCGATCGAATGGGCCGCAACGCGCGGCGCGCGGTCTGGCCGCGTCGCAATCCAACTGGTCCGCACGCTGGCTGGTGAAGAAGGCAAGGCGGTTTAGGGGGCCGTTCAAAACCGGAATAGTTCGTCATTGCCCGGCCTGTCCGGGCCATCCAGCTGCGAAGGCATGGACCACCCGGACAAGCCCGGTGGTGACGATGGATGGGATAGCACAACGAAAACGAAAAAGGCCGGCGCACCACGCACCGGCCTTTCCGATTCTGGAGGTCCGTTCGGCCTAGCTGGCGAGCAGCGGCATCGGATCGACCGGTGTGGCGCCCTTGCGCAGCTCGAAGTGAAGCTGCGGACGGGAGACAGAACCAGTCTGCCCCACAGTGCCCAGAGACTCGCCGCGATTGACCACGGCACCCTTGGCCACGCTCATGTCCTTGAGATGGGCATAGGCGGACACGTAGCCGTTCGGATGACGGACGAGGATCAGGTTGCCGTAGCCTTCGACGCCAGAGCCGACATAGATGACCGTGCCATTTTCGGCGGCCTTGACGCTGGAACCTTCCGGCACATCGATATTGATGCCGGTGCCACGCGAGGCGGCAAAGTCGGTAATGATCCGACCGGAGGCAGGCCATGCAAACTTGTCGTTACCCGAATGAGCGGGCTCGGCGGCGGGCTGGACGGATGCCTGCTGCACAGGTGCCGGTTGGGCAACGGGAGCAACTGCCGGTGTAGTGGTCTGCGTGGTAGCGGTCGGCGCTGTCGCACCAAGCGTTGTCGGAGCTGCCGCGAGATTGTCGGGGCGCGTGGCGGGCAGCACGGTACCGGTCGTAGCGGGCGCCACGCTGGCAATCTGGGTCGCAGGGGCGTTGTTATTGAGATCGCCGCGGCCCGGAATGGTGAGCTTCTGGCCAACCACGATCTTGTCCGGCGACGACAGGCCATTGGCCAAAACGATGGCCTGAGCGGTGACATCATAGCGGCGGGCGATGGTGTGCAGCGACTCACCGGCGGCAATGGTGTGCGTATAGCCATTGGCGTTGGCGGCAGCCTGGACCGGCACGCTCGAATTGAGCGGCAATGCAGACGCGGGGGCGGATGGATTGACGCCCATGGCAACGGCTGGAGGCGTGGCCGGCATCGGGGCAAGAGTCTGCTGTGCGGGCATGGTCTGGGTAGCTCCCATTGAGGTCGATGAATTCAACGGCGGCAGGGCCTGGGTCTGAACGGTCGGCGCAGCAGCTCCAACGCCGATAGGCGATGTGGCGGCGGAAGGCTGGGCAAAGATATTGTTGCCGACGGGCGCGGGCGGTAAAGTATTGCCACCACCGCTCCAGCCACCACCAACCGGGGCCGGCGGCAGATATTGGGAAGCTGCAACCTGTGTCGATTGCGGCGCACCCAGGCTGGCGGGCATTGGCTGATTGAACGTGGGAGACGGAGACTGCGCAACAGAGCCTGTCACGGTCTGGTCGCCGAAAGAGCGGCTACCGAGGCTGTTGCAGCCGGAAAGGGCGACCGCAGCCACGATCATTCCGGCAATGGCGACCGTTTTTCTCGGCCGCGGAGAGACGCGAATACTCATCGGCTTACTCTTACGCAGGTACTACTCAACAACTGATTGTGAGACTAGGCCGGTAAGGTAAAGACGAGTTTAAAGCCGATGCGATTTGAGTGAATTCGTATGGGCCAGATTCAGGGATGGGTAGGGTTAATGGCCCGATGGGCTCACGAGTGCGTCATATGCCTTTTCGTGCAACTGCCGCCCCAGACAGGATTTTCCTGTTCCAGCGTCCACGACCGGGCCGGCCCCGGTGGTCCACATCGCCGCCTGGATGGATTGCGGGACAAGCCCGGCAATGACGATCGTTGTGAGGATAATCCAGGCCTACCGTCCCTTGAGACCGATAGTGCCAAGCCGCTCCAGCGCCCCGCGATGGGTCTGCTGCAAGGCAAAAGGCGTGACGGTGATCGACTTGCCCCGGCGCAGCACCTCAAAGTCCGCCTTCGGATCGAGCGGCAGCGGCGTTTCCGGAATCGCCATGAAAAACTCGCCCTCATTATCACTGGGATAATAACGAATGGGCGAGCGCGAGAACCGCTGCTGGGGCACGGCGGCAAGACCCGTCACTTCGCCCGTGGCGCAATAGGGGAAATTGACGTTGTAGAACACGTCGTCATTTCCATGGGCTGCCAGGATCGCGTCCACGACCTCGGCACCGAACCGGGCGGCGTTGGCCCAGTCGGGATTGCGCGTGACTTCGTAGTCCATGGACTGGCTCATCGCGATGCCGATGGCACCCTGCAAGGCCCCTTCCCGCGCGCCGGCAGCAGTGCCCGAACAATTGACGATATCGCCCAGATTCTGCCCCGCATTGACGCCGGAGAGAACAAGATCGGCAGGCCTGTCACCCAGAATATGGGTCATGGCCGCCACGACGCAATCGGCGGGCGAGCCGCCCTTGACCGAAAAGCGGCGCGGGCCATGTTCGGTATAGGAGAGTTCCCGCCCAAAGCTGAAACGGTGCCCTGCCCCGGACTGATTGCCATCCGGCGCAACGATCCACACATCATCCGACAGCGCATGGGCGATGTCAGACATGATGGCAAGGCCAGGCGCATCCACGCCATCGTCATTGGTAAGCAGGATGCGCAAGGCCATGTCAGCGTGCGCCGATGGAAGTCAGACCGCCCATATAGGGCTGGAGGGCCTCGGGGATCAGAACCGAACCGTCTTCCTGCTGGTAGTTTTCTAGCACTGCAATCAGGCAGCGGCCTACGGCTGTGCCCGAGCCATTGAGCGTATGGACATACCGCGGTGCCTGCTTTTCGCCGGAGGGGCGATAGCGGGCCTCCATGCGGCGGGCCTGGAAATCGCCACAGACGGAGACGGACGAGATCTCGCGATACGTGTCCTGTCCCGGCAGCCAGACCTCGATGTCATAGGTCTTGCGCGCGCCAAAGCCCATGTCACCGGTACACAGGGTCATAACGCGGTAATGCAGACCCAGCTTCTGCAGCACGGTTTCAGCGGCTGTCAGCATGCGCTCATGCTCGTTGACCGCCTCTTCGGGCGTGGTGATGGACACCAGCTCGACCTTGTTGAACTGGTGCTGGCGCAACATGCCGCGCGTGTCGCGACCGGCCGACCCGGCTTCCGAACGGAAGCAGGATGTGAGGGCCGTGAAGCGCAGGGGCAGTTCGTCTTCGGCGAGGATGGAGTCGCGGACGAAATTGGTCATCGGCACTTCAGCCGTGGGGATCAAGGCCAGCCGACTGTCGCCATGCGGCGTGAAGAACAGGTCTTCCTCGAACTTGGGCAATTGGCCCGTGCCGAACAACGCGTCGTCGCGCACCAGAACCGGTGGTTGCACTTCGGTATAGCCGAATTCGGTCGTGTGCAGATCGAGCATGAACTGGCCAAGGGCCCGCTCCAGCCGCGCAATCTGGCCCTTGAGCACGACGAAGCGGCTGCCCGAGAGCTTGGCAGCGGTTTCAAAGTCCATGTCCCTGGCCGCGACGCCGATGTCGAAATGCTCCTTCGGCGCGAAGCTGAAGCTCGGCTTGGGCGGGCGGGCCTTTGCGGCTGTTTCCGGCGAGCCATTGGGCCCGAAATATTCGACATTGTCGCTTTCGTCATTCCCGACCGGCACATCGTCAAACGCCATGTTCGGAATCGCGGAGAGCGCGTCGCGCAGCTCCTTCTCGACGGCGCGCTCCTCGGCTTCGCCACCGGGAATGAATTCCTTGAGACGCGCGACTTCGGCCATCAGCTCTGCGGCCTTTGCCTCGTCCTTCTGCGCCTTGGCCTGGCCGATCTGCTTGGACAGGCTGTTGCGCTTTTCCTGCGCCTCGTTGAGGCGGGAAATGATCTGCCGGCGGCGCTCGTCGATGGCAATGAGATCGGAGGAGCGGACGGACACGTTCTTGCGCTGCGACATGGCATTGTCGAAGGCGTCAGGATTGTCTCTGATCCACTTGATATCGAACATCGTTGCTACGGGCAGCGCCCGCCTCTTTGATCATGCAGGCTGAAACAATGCCCCTGGCGCGCCTGCATGGCCCGGGCACGAAAACCGCGCCCGAAGAGCGCGATTATTCGGAGGATGAGCCGGAGAGTTCCGCTGCCTGCGCCGCAAGAGCGGCTTCCCTGCGCTTCTGCACCATCCGAACCGAGATAATGGCGAGTTCGTAGAGAGCATACATCGGGATGGCAAGACCGATCTGCGAGATCGGATCGGGTGGCGACACGAAAGCGGCGACGGCCAGAATGCCGACGATGGCATAGCGGCGGCCCTTCTTGAGCATCTCGACATTGACCAGGTCAATCTGCGCCAGAAGCGTCAGCACGACGGGCAACTGGAAGCAGACACCAAAGGCCAGGATCAGCGTGGTCGCAAGGCCGAGATATTCCGACACGCGCGGCAGCAGCTTGATTTCCTCGGTCTGCATATTGGTGAAGAAACCAAGCGCCAGCGGCAGCACCACGAAATAGACCATGGCCGCGCCGAGCAGGAAGAAGACCGGCGTGGCAACGAGATAGGGAATCAGCGCCTTGCGCTCATGCTTGTAGAGGCCCGGCGCGACGAAGCGGTAAACCTGGGTGGCGAGGTATGGGAAGCCCAGGAAGATGGCGCCAAAAAACGCGAGATTGAGCTGGGTGAAGAAGAATTCCTGCGGCGCCGTATAGATGAGTTCCATATCGCCCGGATTGGGATAGATCGAGCGATAGGGATTGAGCAGAACGTCAAAAATCTGCCCCGCGAAAATGAAGCAGAAAATCATCAGCCCGACGACGGCAATGGCACTGTGGATCAACCGCTTGCGCAGCTCGATCAGGTGCTCCATCAGCGGCGCTTCGCTGCCTGCAAGCTCGTCCTGCGGCTCGACCTTGCTCTTGTCTTCGATCGGCTTGGTGTCGGCCATGTTCTAGCTCTTCTCGGCCGTTTCGGCAGGTTTCTTGCGCGCGGCGCGAGGTTTCTTGGGCGCTGCCGGCTTGGCTTCGGCGGCGACTGGATCCGCTATAGCGGCATCGGCAACGGACGGGCTGGCCGGCTTGGGAGCGGCAGCCGAATTGCCGGACTTTGCAGCTGCCTTGGCCGGCGCCTTCGCAGCGGCTTTCGGACGGGCGGCCTTGACCGGCTCGGAAGCCTGTTCAACCGGTGCCGCCTTGGGCTTGGCAGACTTTGCAGCAGCGGTTTTCCTGGCAGTGGCAGGCTTGGCCGCCGCTTTCGCCGTCTTGGTGTCGCTGAATGATGGGGGCGTGGTCTTCGCGCCGGCAACCGGCTTGGCCGCCTGCGGCTTGAAACCATATTCGCCGGCCAGCTCGGTGCTGGACTTTGCCGGTGTCATTCCGGCCTGTTCCTTGATGGCGTCGGCGACGCTTTCGACCTTGGGATCGGTGGGTTTCAGCGCACCCGTCGGCGTCTGCTTGCCATCCTTGCCGATGGCGTTGAATTCCTTGCGGATTTCATCGGCGGTCTTCTTGAGCGGGTCGGTGATGGAGTTGCGCAGGTTGCGCACCTCATCAAGGCCGGTGGTCTTGTTGATCTCACGCTGGAAATCGCGGCCCATGCGCTGAATCTGGCCGACCACCTTGCCGATCCTGCCCATCACAACGGGCAGATCCTTGGGGCCAATGACGATCAGCGCGACGATGCCAACCACCAGCAACTCTGTCCAGCTAAGGCCGAGCATAAAAAGTCTCCAAAGCGGCTAGCGCCGCCTCTGTGGTAAAAACGAGCAGGCGCCGATCAGGCGTCCTTGCTCTTGTCCACTTCGCGGGCATCGACCGGTGCCGCAGTCTCGATACGCTCAGCCGGCTTGTCGTCGTCCTTCATACCCTTCTGGAAGGCTTTGATGCCGGAGGCGACTTCACCCATCATGCCGGAAATCTTCCCGCGGCCGAACAGCAGGATAACGACGACGGCAACAACGAGAATGCCCCAAATAGACGGCGCGTGCATGATAGTCTCCCTAGAACTCGGATGCGCTTGACGCGCTATAGATAGACCGAGAAATAGGTTTAATCGCGCCCAAACACAAGAACGTGTTCCGGATTGAGGACAAGGAAAATGTCCTGCCCGGGCCTGAGCGCGCTATTGGCGGCCTGCCTGATGGCCAGCGGCGCATCCAGACCATCGACCTTGACCTCGAGCAGATCGACGCCGATGGCGTCCCGGCGCGCCACGATACGGCCCGGCGTTCCCTGGCCCTGCGCATGAATTTCCGCGCCGCCCACCGGCCGGATCGCCACCGTCACGGGAGCGCCATCTGCAAAACCGGGTGCAGGCACAGGTCCGAGCGGCGTGGACGCCATGCCGGACTGGCAATGCGTTTCCACCTCGCCCAGCGGCGAAAGGAAGCGGGCAGCCGCCAGATCGACCGGATGCCTGTAAAGCTCGCTCGCCGTGCCGATCTGGGCGATGCAGCCCTGCCGCAGCAGGGCGACACGATCCCCCATGATCATGGCCTCTTCCGGATCATGGGTGACGACGAGGCTGGTGGCATTGGTTTCCCGCAGGACGGCAAGCGTCTCGTCGCGCACGGTCTCGCGCAGCCTCGCATCGAGGCTGGAAAAGGGTTCATCAAGCAGCAGCAGGCCCGGCCGTGGCGCGACCGAGCGGGCCAGCGCCAGCCGCTGCTGCTGGCCACCCGACAATTGATGCGGAAAATCCTTCTCGCGGCCGGCAAGCCCAACCCGGCGCAAGGCGGCACGGGCCTGTTCGAGCGCCGCAGCGCGACCGAGGCGCTTCAGTCCGAAAAGCACATTCTGCAGCACCGACAGGTGTGGAAAAAGTGCGTAGTCCTGAAACATGAGGCCAATACCGCGCCGATCCGGCGGAACGGTGCGGCCCGGCGCTGACATCAGCTCGCCATTGATTCGCAATGCCCCCGCGCTGATCGGCTGGATGCCCGCGGCCACGCGAAGCGCCGTCGACTTGCCGGACCCCGATTCACCCAGCAGGCAGACGATCTCGCCGGGCCGCAGGGACAGGTGAAAATTGTCCAGCACAAGCCGATTGCCCAGTTCGACACAGATGCCGTCAAATTCAAGCGACGCCGCAAAGGACACCCCCGCCGTTCCGCGCAGACCCCAGTTCTGTGGGTCACCTGCTGCTTGAGCCGTGTTGGCCATCAGGTCTCCTCGTCGTCGTGATCGCCCGTATCCGATGGATCGAGCGGGTCTTCGTCATCCCGCAGATTGCCTTCAAAGGGCAAGGGAATCTGCATGTCGGGAGGCAGGCGTCCGGAAAGAAGCCCCGCCCCCTTGAGTTCGTCCAGTCCGGGCAGATCCGACAGCCGTTCGAGCCCGAAATGATCGAGAAAGGCGTCGGTTGTGCCATAGGTAACGGGGCGACCCGGTGTGCGGCGGCGGCCGCGCATGCGCACCCACCCGGCTTCCATCAACAGGTCCAGCGTGCCCTTGCCGGTGGCGACACCGCGCACATCCTCGATTTCGGCGCGCGTTGCCGGCTGGTGATAGGCAATGATGGAGAGGGTTTCGAGCGCGGCTCGAGAGAGCGGGCGCGTTTCCTGCTCTTCACGGCGCAAAAGAAAACCGAGGTCTTCGGCCGTGCGAAAAGCCCAGCCATCGCCGCGACGGACGAGATTGACACCCCTGCCCGCATAATCGGCCTGCAGGGCCTCAAGCAGCCCGCCGACATTGACACCCTCCCCCAGATAAGGCGCGATGTCGCTGGCCTTGAGCGGGTCGGCGGATGCAAATAGCAGCGCTTCGACGATGCGCAGATGGCGGCGTAATACCTCGCCGGTATCGTCCTGGGGCGCGACGTCGCTCACGGCCTGTCGCTCCTGCGGCGGCGCAGCAGCAGCGGTCCGAATGTCTCGGTCTGTCGCATGTCGATTGCGCCCTGCCGAACCAGTTCGAGCGTGGACGCGAAGCTGGAGGCCCGAACGGTGGCGCGCTCCGCAGGTGCCGCCAGATAATCGGCGAGATAGGCATCCAGCGACACCCATTCCTGGCTCTCCCCGATCAGCCGCTCCAGAATGTCGCGCGCATCCTGCAATGACCACACGCTCCGCACCAGCGGCGCATAATCGACACTGATGCCGCGCTCGCGCTGGATCGAATAGGCCTTGAGCAGATCATAGAGACTGGCCTCCCAGATCGAGCGGCGCGCAATTTCCAGCGGCTCCGGCTCTCCGCGCGCATAGACCTGAAATCCAAGGCGCGGGCGGTTCATCAGCCGGTTTGCGGCAGCACGCATGGCTTCAAGCCGCTTGAGCCGGAACTGCAGCATGGCGGCCAGCATCTCGCCGCTCGGCTCGTCATCGCCAGGCGCCTGCGGCACCATCAGCCGGCTCTTGAGATAGGCGAGCCAGGCGGCCATGACGAGATAATCGGCCGCGACCTCGATCCGGCGCTCGCGTATCCGGTCGATGAAGGCGAGATATTGCTCGGCCAGCGACAGCACGGAAATGCTGGCGAGATCGACTTTCTGGCGGCGGGCCAGATCCAGCAGCAGATCGAGTGGGCCTTCATAGCCATCCACATCGACATGCAGGATTTCCTCCGCCGGTACAGGCGGAGGCGTATCGAACCAGTCGGTCTGCACACTGCTCATGGAAGGAAAATGCCGATGGACGTCATGGCCCATCCTTGGCCGCTGAAGCGGCCAGCGTCAAGGCGAGCAGCCCAGAGTTCCCAAGCCACACGCCGTCTCGACGGCACCCGGGGGAGACTGCAAAGTCTGCCGCTAAAGCAGCAGGCAGTCGCCGCCTGCTGCGCGGACGTTGGTGCAGATATTTGCGGCAGCATCGCGCGATGCCGCTGGGACCAGAACGCGATAGTATATGCCGCGCTCGCCCAGGTCGACACGTTGGATTTCAGGGGTCGCACCGCTGAACAGCACCCCATAGCGTGTCGCCATCGACTGCGCTGACTGGCGCGCAGCGTCTTCGCTGCGCTGAGACGCCAGTTGCACATAAGCCGAGGCACCGCTGGTCGTGTTGCTGACGACGGGCGCTGTGGCAGCCGGCTGAGCATTTGGCGCGGCAAGCGCAGCATTACCGCCCGTTGCAGGCACCGCGGCGGAGGACAGCGCGCTGGCTGCGATCTGCGCAAAATCGGCAGGACGATCCATCGGTATGGTCACTTCACGCCCGGCAAGCGTTGCGCCAGACGCATCGACCACCGGAACAACGGAGCCGGGAGCGGCCACGGCAACCGCAGGAACGGGCGTCGTTTCTACAGCCGGCAGGCTGGTCTCAGGCACATCCGCATTCGCAATGGTGCTGGCGATCAGATCGGGGGTGGAGAAATCGGCCCCTGGAACATCGGGAACATTGGGCCGCTCGACCGGCAGGATTGTGGCGCCGGCCATGCTGCCCGTGCTGCTGATAATGGTGCCATCGGGGCGCACGGTGACCGTGCGAACCTTGCGATTGACCAATCCATCCTGATTGGGGTCGATGCCCGTGCCATCTCCGCCAATGACATTGCCGCTGCCCGTACCCGTCGCTTCGGACAGAGCAAGCTGGTCGGCCTGGTCACGCGGTACGATCTGTTCGTCCGCGACGTTGCCGCCACCGGAAATCTCGTTGAATACGACGGACTGCGGAGACGTGTTCTCCACGGGCTCGGGGACATTCTTGACGGCAGCTTCGTCGGCCACCAGCAGCGGAGCAGGACCGGAGGGCGCGCTGCTCTGCCCCAGAACCCAATAGAGGCCAAAGCCGGCAACAGCCAGCAATCCCACAGCAACCAGCGGGCCCACAACCGCCCGGGACATCCCAAACTGGCGGCGCGGCCTTGGCGTTACCGCATCGGTGTCCTCGGGTGCCGCAAAATCCGCATCGCGTTCGGCGTCAACCCAGTCAATACGCGCGCCCGTTGCCGCAGCCGCAGCGAGGATGGCGTCATCAATCGAACCGGGCTCTGCAGCCTGCCTCGCATGAACCGGGGCCTCGACCATCGGCTCGACAACCGGAAGGGTGGGCGTTGCAAGACTGCGCAGCGCCGGACTGGGCGCACGGACAGGAGCCACCTCGTCCTCGCGGCGCTGCACCACCGGTGCAATCAGCCGCTCGATGTCGGCCAGCGCGTCAGACTGTCCCGGCCCAGGCGCTGCGACCAGCGGTTCAGGGACGAATTCGGGTTCGGGTTCGGGTTCTGGTTGGGGCGCGACTTGAACAGGCGCACTCTCGGGCTCAACCGGCTCGGGCACCGAAACGACGGTTGCTGGTTCGTGAGCCTCGCCGCCGCCAGGCGCACCGAGGCCAAAGACCGGTGGCACGCCAAAATTGTCTTCACCGCGCTCAGGCCCCTTAGCAACGGGCAGCGGCTCGGCGGGGGTGAGATCACTTGCCAACTCTGCGGCAATGAGGTCGGCAAGCCCGTCAAAATCGAGCGCATCGGTCTCCGGGACTGGCGCAATCGGCTTGGGCGTCTCGACTGCTTGAAACGGCTCAGCCACGGCAACAGGTTCAGCGGCGACCACCGGCTCTACGCGCGGCGGCAGCGGCGTGGCTGGGTTCGATGCACGGCCAGCAAACTGGCTGAATGCAAGATCGAACCGGTAAGGATCAGATTGCGAATCTGCCTTGGCATCCGAAGCATTGCCGGGAATGCGCACAGGCGCAGCACTTGCAGACGGGGCCGCAGGCTCCTCGAAACCGGGAATGCGCACTGGAGCTGGCTTGTCGCCGGCAGGCGCAGGCGCGCGAGTTCCCTGATCCGAACGCGCATCATCGGCCATCAGCCGGGCGAGTTCGGCAATAAGGTCGTCGGGTGCTTCAGTCTGTGCGGCCATTGATTGCGGTTTCGCTGACGTCATCTGGCAGCGCCCCTTTAATATGGAACAGCCCTGTCAAGGACCGGCCCGCGAGTGTTCACACCAATGCGCCCGAATTATGAAAGCTCCTCGGGCGCGCTGACTCCCAGAATCCCCAAACCATTGCGGAGAACCTGACGTACCGCATCGACCAGCGCGAGTCGAGCAAGCGTCAAATTCGCGTCCGAGAGGTTAACAAATCGTAAATCATGATCATCCTTTCCCTTGGCCCAGAAGCCGTGGAAGGCCGCCGCCAGTTCATGGACATAAAAGGCGATGCGATGCGGCTCATGGGCAAGGGCCGCCGCAGCGACGGTGCGCGGCCACGCCCCCAAAAGCCGGATCAGCTCGATGTCTGCAGGGCTGCCCAGCCGCTCGACATCTGCTCCCGCCAAGGCAGCGGCCGAAAAATCGAGATCGGGCATGTCACGTCCGGCCGTGCGGAAGATCGAGCAGGCGCGGGCATGGGCATACTGAACATAGAATACCGGATTGTCGCGGGTCTGTTCCTTGACCAGCGCGAAATCGAAGTCCATCGACGCATCATTGCGCCGGAACAGCAGCATGAAGCGCGTTGCATCGGACCCGACTTCCTCGACCACATCGGACAGCGTCACGAGATCGCCCGAGCGCTTGCTCATCTTGAACGGCTCGCCATTCTTGAGCAGCCGGACGAGCTGGCAGATACGCACGTCGATATCGGCCTCGCCATGCGAAACGGCCTTCACCGCCGCCTGCAGGCGCTTCACATAGCCGGAATGGTCGGCGCCGAGCACATTGACCATATGCTTGAAGCCGCGCAGATATTTGTTGCGGTGATAGGCAATGTCGGCAGCGAAATAGGTGTAGGAGCCGTCCGACTTGATCAGCGCGCGGTCAGTATCGTCACCATAATCCTTGGCGCGGAACAGCGTCTGCTCGCGGTCTTCCCAATCTTCGGGCGTCTTGCCCTTCGGGGCTTCGAGCCGGCCCTCATAAACCATGCCTTCTTCGCGCAGCCAGGCCAGGGTCTTTTCGATGTCGCCTCCCGCGCCATGGAGCTGACGTTCGGAAAAGAACACGTCATGATGGATATTGAGCTGGGCAAGGTCCGCCTTGATCAGCACCATCATGGCAGCCAGCGCGGCCTCACGGGCGATGAGCACCGCTTCGTCTTCCGGCAGATCGAGCAGCGTGCGGCCATGCTCTGCCGCCAGCGCCTGTCCCACCGAAACCAGATATTCGCCCGGATAGAAACCGGACGGAATTTCAATGGTTTCGCCCAAGGCCTCACGATACCGCAGCATGGCGGAGCGACCCAGAATGATGGTCTGGCCGCCCGTGTCATTGATGTAATATTCGCGTGTCACATCGTAACCCGACCAGGCCATGAGCGAGGCCAGCGCGTCACCGAACACAGCGCCACGGGTATGGCCCACATGCATCGGGCCGGTCGGGTTGGCCGAGACGAATTCCACATTGACGCGTTCGCCCTTGCCGATATCGGAGCGCCCGTAATTTTCGCCCTGCGCGCCGACGGCCTTGAGCACCTGATGCCAGATGGCATTGGAGAGCCGGAAATTGATGAAGCCGGGACCGGCAACCTCGACCGATTCAACATCGGGCGCATGAGCGAAACGGCCCGCCAGTGCAACCGCCAGCTCACGCGGATTTTTGCCCAGCGGCTTGGCCACCACCATGGCCGCATTGGTCGAAAGGTCGCCATGAGCAGCATCTCGCGGGGGCTCCACCACGACGCGCGCGAGCAGGGCATCGTCCAGCTCGGGATAGTCGGCACGCAGGGCCTCGATGACCCGGGTGGTGAAAAGGGCGAAGATATCCATGACAAACCTATGGGGACTGGAGGTGGCCGGGTTAACGGAAATCCGGTCGAGCGTCAAACAGGCGCTGGTATTCATCGAGCGCATAAGGATCGGTCATGCCGGCGATGAAATCGGCGACGATGCGCGCACGGTGGAGCCCATCAACCGCCCTGCCCGCCTCGCCCCAGCGGCCCGGCATGTCGGCATTGGCCATATAGTGAGCAAAGAGCCGCTCGACCACCGCTTCGCTTTCGAGCACCGGCGCCATGACACTTTCATGCCGATAGACACGTGCGAACAGAAACTGCTTGAGCCCCTTTTCGGCGGCAGCAATAGCCGGCGAAAAGGTAACAAGCGTCTTGCCGGCCAGCCGCACATCCTCAGCCGAAACGACCCCCGCCGCGGCGATATTGCCGGCACTGGTCTGAATGACATCTTCCACGGCGCGCGTGATCATGCGGCGCTGCACTTCATGGGTCTGCCGCTTGGCGGCAATGCCGGGATAGAGCGCCAGAACTTCTGCCACGATAGGACCGGCCATCGGCACGTCGAGAAAATCCTCGAGCCCGATCAGTTCGGCCCGCAGGGCATCGTCGATGTCATGGGCATTGTAGGCGATGTCGTCGGCAATGGCCGCGACCTGGGCCTCCAGGCTGGCATGAGTGTCGAGGCGCAGATCGGCGGGCGTGGGAATGAGCTCCAGCCCGCTGGGCAGCCCTTCTTCCACATAGCGGCCAAATGGGGCGCCGTCGGCAGACGTCAGCGGACCATTGTGCTTGAGAATGCCTTCCAGCGTTTCCCAGGTCAGGTTAAGCCCGTCATGCTCGGCATAACGGTTCTCCAGCACCGTCACGGTGCGCAAAGCCTGCACATTGTGGTCGAACCCGCCAAAATCGTGCATGGCACGATGCAGCGCGCGCTCGCCGGCATGTCCGAATGGCGTATGCCCCAGATCGTGGCTCAGCGCGACCGCTTCGGCCAGATCCTCGTTGAGGCCCAGCGCCCGGGCGATGGAGCGGGCAATCTGGCTGACTTCCAGCGTATGCGTCAGCCGGTTGCGGAAATGCCGGCCTTCGTGATGCAGGAAGACCTGCGTCTTGTGCTGCAGGCGGCGAAAGGCCGTGGAATGGATAATCCGGTCCCTGTCGCGCTGAAATTCGTTGCGTGTCGGGCTCGGGCCGGTGCCATAGAGCCGCCCGAGCGACTGGTCCGGCTTGCTGGCATAAGAGGCAGTATCGCTCATGTGTAGTCGTGGCCCTTTGCAACGGCGTCCGGAACGCCTATCTTACGATCAGTGTTATGACATTACGAATGTCCGGATTTCCCATGACAGACGCAACCCTTGCCACCGCCCCCGCCGTAACCCTTTCGGATCGCGCCGCCAAGCGCGTTGCGCGCATCGTGTCCAAGGAAGCGCCAGGAACGGTATTGCGCATCTCCGTGGCCGGAGGCGGCTGTTCCGGCTTTCAGTACGAATATAACCTTGTGCAGGACACGCCGAACGACGACGATCTGGTGCTGCAAAAGGGCGACGCCACGGTGCTGATCGATTCCCTGAGCCTGGAATTCATGGGTGGCGCGGAAATCGACTTCGTGGATGACCTGATCGGGCAGGCTTTCCAGATAAAGAACCCCAACGCAGTCGCATCCTGCGGTTGCGGCACCAGTTTCGCGGTTTAGCTGACATCAGCCATTGTTGAATCGGCCTGAGCCCGGCACATAGGTGGCGGGAGGATTTGTCATGACCGGAACCCAGAATATTGATCAGGTGATCGATGGCGCAATCAGCAGCGGCAAGCTGGTGGGGAGCGTCGTCCTCGTCGCAAAGGACGGTAACATTGTCTATCGCCGGGCTGCGGGCCTTGCCGACCGGGAAGCCGGCACAGCGATGACTGAAAACACCATTTTTCGCGCTGCCTCGCTCACCAAGCCCCTCGTTGCCGCTACCCTTCTTGCAATGGCGGACAAGGGGCTTTTGAGCGTCGATGATCCGGTCAGCCGATACTTGCCCTATTTCACGCCGAAGCTGGCAGACGGCAGCCGCCCGGTCATCACGCTCGCCCATTTGCTGACCCATACGGCCGGGCTGCTTTACGATTACACCCCGTTCAATCCCCGCATAACCGGGGGTTTGACCAATGCCGATATTCATCTCGACGAATTGCTGCCGCTTCTGGCAGAACAGGACTTGTCCTACGCGCCGGGCACATCGTGGTTCTATTCCATGGCCATCGATGTCGTGGGCGGCGTCATTTCCAAGGTGCATGGCGGCAGGCTGCGCGATGCGGTGGCCCATTATGTCACGGAACCCTTGGGCATGACCGACACCGCCTTTACGGTCCGCGACACGGCGCGCCTCGCCGTGCCCTATGGCGATGGAGACGACCTGCCCGTCAAGATGAGCGAGCCGCATGCCATCAGAAACCCCTGGGGCGGCATGACGACCTTTTCGCCCGAGCGGATCTTCAACGACAAGGCATTCGAGTGCGGCGGCGGCGGCATGGCGACGACTGCGCCCGATTTCATGCGCTTCCTCAATGCCATGCTTGATAACGGCGGTCCGGTGCTTGCGCCGGAGACGTCACGGCAGGCCATGGACGACCAGATGGGCTATGAGCGCGAGCCAGGACAGGCCTTCAGCTTCCTGGGTAGCTATACGACGGATCCGAACAAGGCCGATCTGTTCTGGCCTGCAGGCACCAACAACTGGGGCGGGATTTACGGGCATATCTGGTCCATCGATCCGGTGAACCGGATCAGCATGGTTTCGCTCAGCAATACGGCGTTCTATGGTGGCGAACTCGCCTTTCCGCGCGCCCTGCGCAAGGCCGTCTATCAAGATATCACCTGAGGAGCCTGACATGGCCCTGCGTATCGCCACCTGGAACATCAACGGCATCAAGGCCCGCATCGAGCTGCTGTTGCGCTGGCTGGAAGAAGAAAAGCCGGACATTGTCGGGCTGCAGGAGATCAAGTCCATAGACGAAGGCTTTCCCCGCGCCGAGATCGAGGCGCTGGGCTACAATATCGAGACCCATGGCCAGAAGAGCTGGAACGGGGTGGCCCTGCTCTCGAAAATACCATTCGACGAGGTACATCGCGGGCTGCCGGGCGACGATGCGGACGAACAATCGCGGCTGATCGAAGGGGTGTTTTCCGTCGAAGGCGGCGTTGTCCGCGTCTGCAACATCTACCTGCCGAACGGTAACCCCGTTGATACGGAAAAATTCCCCTACAAGCTGGCCTGGATGGACCGGCTCAACCATTTCGTCGAGGGCCGGCTGGAGTTTGAAGAACCCTTTGTTCTGATGGGCGATTTCAACCTCATTCCCGCGCCCATCGATGCACATGATCCCGACGCCTGGTGGGGGGACGCGCTTTATCGCCCGGAAAGTCTCGAAAAATTCCGCATCCTGAAGCATCTCGGCATGACCGATGCGTTGCGCGCGGTGACGGCCGAACAGGCCTTCACCTTCTGGGATTTCCAGGCGGGCGCCTGGCGCCGCAATGCGGGCATCCGCATCGACCATCTGATGCTGTCGCCGCAGGCCGCCGACCGGCTCGACGATGTCACGATCCACAAGGACACGCGCGGCTGGGAAAAGCCGAGCGACCATGTGCCGGTGGAAGGCGTTTTTAGCTTTTAGGACCAGGCCAAACGGCAAAGTCTGAAATGTCCTGGGCGCGCCCCAGGCATAGCCAATCGGTGGGCGCCGCCGTCAGAACTCGATGCCGACTTCGTAGCTCATATTGGCCATGGCGTGAGCGGCGGCACGGTCTTCCGGGCTCGCAATCGACACGGCGCGATTGAGCATTTCCTCGGCGGCCGCCTGATCCACAGTGCCAAGGCAGGTGTCATGCGCCACGTTCAGCCACATAAGCCCCTCGGCTGGACGCGGCGGATAGGATTCCATGCCATTGAACAAAAGGTCGCCCAATCCGGCCTGCGCCATGCAATGGCCCTTATTGGCCGCCGATTGCAGCCAGCGCGCGCTGAGCATCGGGCTCACGCCGAGACCATCTTCACGCTGGTACAGCAGACCGACCCGATACTGCGCTTCCGCATCGCCGAAATAGCTGGCGGCATGCATCAGCATACGGTGCGATTCATTGGCATCCTGCTTGAGACCGACTTCAGGCGCGCCTTCGCGGAAATAGTCGCCCAGCTTGACGAACGAGCGGGCCACAATGTCCGCTTCGAGCCCGCGCGGCGCCGTATCCGCATGCTGTATGGCAATCTGGGAATAGTAGCCGAATGCCTTGACGGGGTCCTTGTTCACGCCCTCGCCATTTTCATACATGGAACCGAGCTGCCACAGCGCCAGCGGACGACCGGCCTCGGCATCGCTTTCAAGCGCTGAAATGAATGTGTCAGTCGGCACACCAACACTGTCCATGGAAGTGATACCATCCATGGAGCGGGCAAAATCGGAAGCTGCATCCACGGCAGTCTGCGCCTGGGCCGGGGCGGCTGCGCAGAAAGCCAGAAGCAAGGCTGTGGCGGCATGGGACAAGGTCCGCATGATACTCCTTTCGCCCGTGGGGCCACGGGCGGGAACACGTCGCGGATCCCGTGCAAACGGGTCCGCTGCGGTGGCGGAGTTTTCCGCCAGACCGCTGATTTTCATCGGTGATCTTGCCCGCAACCAGAAAGCGGGCAAAGCTAAGTCTGAACAATAGGTAAACATGCTTTGTGGCCGCATTCGGCCAGCGCCATCACAAGCGCGCGCAACAACGACGAAAGTGGCCGTTCGCTCACTCATTGCAGTGCCTGCGATCCGCGTTCCTGCGTCCATAATCACCACTTCAGACGGAGCTTCATCCGCCATTCGTCCAGAAAATCCGGGGGAGTCAGCACCTGCCCAATCTGCGGCATGCCTGCAGACGGAATTTTGGCCGGCACCCGCCCCCGAATGCCCAATTCTTGAGACAACCAATGCGAAGATACTCGCGCATATCCGCTCCGGTCGCTCTGGACGTCCTGTTTAGGGAGAGATTGTGGCGGGAAACATCGCCAAAAAGTTGCTGCGCGCACCGCCGCGCATGAATCCATCGCTTTGTTGCGGAATCGTCACAGAGACAGCTTTGTGCCTTTCGGCCATTGCCCGCCTCGGCCTGAGCGCCCATATTGTCCGCCTCACGCGACGGGAGACCTGAAATGAAAACCATCATGTCCAGCCGACACACACTTGGTCTTCAACAGGACATGATCACTCATGACTTCTCAGGTTTCCAGCGGAGCCCGGCGCGCCGAAAAACGCTCTAGACACAGCCGCTCCCGCTTCACGCCCTCTCGCCGTGCTACGCAGCATAGAGAGAGTAAAAGCCGCCTCCGTTTCCGCCGCTTCCTATCCTATTACCGGCCACATCTGCCGCTGCTTGCAGCGGTGCTGGCCTGCGCCGTGCTGGTTTCGGCCACGGCCATAGCCTTGCCGCTCATGGCCAATTTCATCGTTTCGCGCCTGCCCGAGCTCTCGGCCAATCCGGATGCCCTGCAGCAGCTGATCACCATTGGCGCCGTCATGTTGGCCATTTTCCTGGTCCAGGCCCTAGCCACCTATTTCGTGGATTATCAGGGCCACGTCATGGGTGCGAAAATCGAGGCGCAGGTTCGCCGGGAATTGTTCGAGCATTGCCAGACCCTGTCCTTCGGCTTCTATGACCGGCAGCGTACCGGCCAATTGATGAGCCGGATCAGCAATGACTCGCTGTGGCTCGGCGAGCTTTTCCATCACGGACCGGAAGACCTCGCCATCAGCCTGCTGAAATTCTGCGGGGCCATGGCGGTGCTGGCATGGATCGACCCGACGATTGCAGGCGTCATCACACTTCTGATTCCGTTCGCCATTGGTTACGCGATTATCTTCAACCGGCGCATGAACGTGGCCCTGCGCAACGGAAAGGAGCGGATCGCCAGCGTCAACGAACGCGTCGAGGATGCGCTTGGTGGCATCAGGGTCGTGCAGTCCTTCGCCAATGAGGACGAGGAATTGCGCCGCTTCGAAGCGGAAAATCAGCTGTTCCTGCAAAGCCGCAAGGACAGCTATCGCAGCGAGGCAATGCTGTGGAGCGGCATGGAGGGTTTCGCGCAGCTGGTCACCATCATGGTGATCGTGATCGGCGCATTCCGCATCCTGACGGCCGGACTGTCCGCAGCGGACATGCTGACCATGCTCCTTTGCATTGGCGTGCTGCTCGATCCGATCAGGCGCTTCGACAATTTCATCCGCCTCTGGCAGGAGGGCTATACCGGCTTTACGCGCGCCATGGAGCTACTTGAGGAACAGCCGGACATTACCGACCGCGCCGGGGCGCAGCCACTCCAGACGGTCAAAGGCGCCATTTCCTTCCGCGATGTCGGTTTCCGCTATGACCCGGAAGGCCCCATGGTGCTGAAGCGGCTGTCGCTCGATATAAAGCCGGGCGAGTTCGTTGCTTTGGTTGGCCCTTCAGGCGTCGGCAAGAGCACGCTTTGCGCGCTCATTCCGCGATTCTACGAGGTCTCGGAAGGGGCGGTCAGCATAGATGGTCACGACGTCCGCGACGTGACCCTGCAATCCCTGCGCCGCAATATCGGCATGGTGCAGCAGGACGTTTATCTGTTCAGCGGCACCGTCTGGGACAATCTGCTTTATGGCCGTCCCGATGCCAGCCGCGATGAAGTGGTAGCCGCGGCCAGATCAGCCAATGCCCATGACTTCATCATGGCGCTGCCGGGGGGCTATGACACCGATATCGGCCAGCGCGGGGTAAAGCTCTCGGGCGGGCAGAAGCAGCGGCTGACCATTGCCCGCGCCTTCCTCAAGAACCCGCCCGTGCTGATCTTCGACGAAGCGACCAGTGCGCTCGACAATGACAGCGAACGGGCGGTGCAGGAGGCCCTGCTCGGTCTGACGCACGGCCGCACCACTATTGTCATCGCGCACCGGCTCTCCACGGTGCGCCATGCGGACCGGATATTGGTGCTGACGGAAGACGGCATTGCCGAAGAAGGCAGCCACGATGCCTTGATGGACAGGGGCGGCGTCTATGCCAGACTGCATATGACGCAGGCGAGCATCTGATGCGAAAAGCCCCCGGATCCAATCCGGGGGCTTTTGTTTACCGCAGCAGTTCGAGCGCCTTGAGGATTTTCTCCCGCCGGTCCACGGCGGCGGCGCGCCGCGCCTTCTGCTCCTCGATCACCTCTTCGGGCGCCTTGGCAACGAACTGCTCATTGCCCAGCTTCTTGTCGATGCCGGTGATTTCGCCATCAAGCTTGCCGACTTCCTTTTCCAGCCGCGCCTTTTCGACCGAGAGGTCAATCACGCCGGCCAAGGGCAAAGCGTAAGTCGCGTCGCCGACCACGAACTGGGCGGATTCGCCGGGCACGTCATTGCACGGCGTGATCTCTTCCAGGCGCGCCAGGCGAGAAATCAGCGAGGTGCCGGCAACGAGACGGGCCAGCGTCTGCTCCCCTGCCCCGCTCACCACCAATTGCAGCTTGGCGCTGGCCGGAACGTTCATTTCGGCGCGGACAGAGCGCACATTGGAGATGACGTCCACGAGCCAAGCCAGTTCGGCATCTGCCTCGGCATCTTCAAGGCCCGACAGATCGGGCCATTCGGTCAGGATCAGCAGGTTTTCCCGCTTGGGACCGAACTCGCCGGTCTTTTCCCAAAGCTCCTCGGTGACGAAAGGCATCATCGGGTGCAGCATGATCAGGATCTGATCGAGTGCCCACGCAGCCGTGGCGCGGGTTTCGGCCTTTGCGGCCTCGTCCTCGCCCATGAAGACGGGCTTGGCAAATTCGACATACCAGTCGCAGAACGTGCCCCAGACGAAGTCATAGGCGCTGTTTGCGGCTTCGTTGAACTTGTAGTCCTCGATGCCGGCCCGGACCGCAGCCATGCCGCGCGCCGTCGCGCCGACGATCCAGCGATTGAGCGCCAGCTTATTGGCCTTGGGGTCATAACCCTCGACGCGGCGGGCTTCGTTCATCTCAAGAAAGCGCGCAGCATTCCAGATCTTGGTGACGAAGTTGCGATAGCCTTCGACGCGGCTGATGGCCAGCTTGAGGTCACGACCCTGCGCCGCCATGGCGGCGAGCGTGAAACGGGTCGCGTCTGCGCCATATTCGTCGATGAGTTTCAGGGGGTCGATCACGTTCCCCTTGGTCTTGCTCATCTTCTGGCCCTTTTCGTCGCGGACCAGCGCGTGCATGTAAACGGTGTGGAACGGCTCCTCGTCGAGGAATTCCAGCCCCATCATCATCATGCGGGCAACCCAGAAGAAGATGATGTCAAAACCCGTGACCAGCACGCTGGTCGGGTAGTAGCGCTTGAGTTCCGGCGTCTCGTCCGGCCAGCCCATGGTCGAAAATGGCCAGAGGGCGGAGGAGAACCAGGTGTCGAGCACGTCGGGGTCGCGCGTCAGTTCAACGGTCTTGCCATAATGCTTGTCGGCCGCTGCCTGCGCTTCGGCCTCGTCATAGGCAACAAAGGCCTCGTTGTCCGGACCGTACCATGCGGGAATCTGGTGCCCCCACCAAAGCTGGCGCGAAATGCACCAGGGCTTGATGTTCTCCAGCCAGGCGAAATAGGTATTTTCATATTGCTGCGGCACGAATTTGGTGCGGCCCTCGCGCACCGAAGCGAGTGCGGGCTGGGCCAGCACATCGGCCTTCACCCACCACTGGTCGGTGAGGAAGGGCTCGATGACGACGAGCTTGCTCTTCTCGTCATGCGGCACCATGATCTTCTTGTCTTCGATATGGCTGAGGCCGCGCGTCTCGTTCTCTTCGGCCAAAGCGGACAGGTCCGCGACAATGGCCTGGCGCGCCTCGAACCGATCCATGCCGCGATACTTCGCCGGAATGAAATCGGCATCGATGATGGCGCCGCGCGTGGTGAAGACGTTGATCGGCTCGACGCCAGCGCGGGCGCCGACCTCAAAGTCGTTGAAATCGTGCGCTGGCGTGATCTTCACCGCACCAGTGCCGAGGGCTGGATCGGCATATTCGTCAGCGACGACGGGAATGCGGCGACCGACCAGCGGGAGCTCGACGAACTTGCCGACGAGACCAGCATAGCGCTCGTCTTCAGGATGAACCGCAACGGCGACGTCGCCAAGCATGGTCTCGGGGCGGGTCGTAGCGACAATGATGTAGTCGCGCGTTTCCGTGCCGGTGACATTGCCCTCTTCGTCCTTGACCGGAAACTCATAGGTTACGCCATCGGCCAGCGGGTAGCGCAGGTGCCACATATGGCCCTTGATCTCGATATTCTCGACTTCGAGATCTGAAATCGCGGTTTCGAGGCCCGGATGCCAGTTGACCAGGCGCTTGGCACGGTAGATCAGCCCACGCTTGTGCAGCTCGACGAACACCTTGATGACGGCGCGAACCATCTGGTCGTCCGGCGCACCAGCTTCACCCATGGTGAAGCGCTCGCGCGAATAGTCAGCCGACGCGCCAAGACGCTTGAGCTGGTTCATGATCGTGCCGCCGCTTTCGTCTTTCCACTCCCAGACGCGCTCGACGAATTTCTCGCGGCCCATCTCGCGGCGGCCCGGCTCCTGCCGTTCCATCAACTGGCGCTCGACAATCATCTGCGTGGCAATGCCGGCATGATCCATGCCCGGCTGCCAGAGCACGTCCTTTTTCAGCATGCGGTTGAAGCGGACCAGAATGTCCTGGACCGTGTTGTTCAGCGCATGGCCGATATGGAGCGAGCCGGTGACGTTTGGCGGCGGAATGACAATGGTGAAAGGCTCGGCGCCGGGCTTTGCCCCTGCTCCGGCCGCAAAGGCCTTCGCGTCCACCCAGGCGTCGAAGATACGCTTTTCGACGGCGGCGGGTTCATAAATCTTCTCAAGCATCACGTCACTCGCAACAGCAGCGACCCGCCCGGCAAAGACCGTGGCGGGTCGAAAAAAGGTTGGCAGACTTCAAGCAAATGCAGGGTGCGGGGTCAACAGGGCTTCGACCGCCTCAGACCCCGGAAATATCACTCGCCGCGCGAAATGCGGGAAAGTTCCTTTTCCACCATGCGCTCGACCACGGATGGCAGGTTTTCATCCAGCCATTCCTTCAGCATGGGGCGCAGCATGTCGCGCATCATGGCCTCGATGGTCAGGCCCGGATTGCCGATGCCCAGCGCATTGAGCTTGCTGATAGACCCGCGAACTGCGGCGCGTGTCGCCGGCTCCAGCAATTCTTCGGTCATGTCCGCAGTCAGCGTCGGATCGGGCAGCGGCGACGCCTGTGCCAGAACTGGCTCAGGCTCGAAGGCCGGTTCTGGTTTGGGCTCGGGCTCAAAAACTGGTTCCGGCTGGGCCGCCACCATAGCCACGATATCCGGCTCAGGCTCGGGCTCCGGCTCAACTTCCAGCGCACGGGTCGGCATCGGATCAAAGCTGGGAAGATCGTCATCGGCCTCGAAAGCGACATCCTCGGCCTCGACCAGGCTTGGTGCTTCATCACCGGCAGTATCGGCAAGAATGGAATCGAAGCTGAACCCTGCCGAATCCGCGCTGTCCTCGACGATCTGAGACGGTGACAGGGCCAGCGGCTCGATGTCGTCCAGCATATCAGACAGGTCGCGCTCGGCCTGATCGCCCAGCGGCTTGGCCGGAGCGGCCTGCATCGGCGGCGGCGCCGCCTGAAAGGCCGGCCGGCGCGGCGTGGCCGCCGCATCGTCATCGGCTATGATCTGCCGGATGGACGACAGGATTTCATCCATGGACGGTTCTTTAGCAGCCGGCTTGTTCATCAGTGCCTCTTACGCATGCGCCCGACTGGACAACGGCGTCCGCAGCCGCCTTGTCCTGATTCGTAAACAATACCTTAGCGGTAACAGGCGGCGTTAGGAATCATCCCAAGGCCGAACAATTGCTTCTTCCACGAAAAGTTGTGGCCGGGACATGCCCGGCCACCATGAATGCAATGTGGGGCGCTGCTATTCGTTGATGGTGCGCAGTTCCTGCCAGACATCTTCGACCGCCGCGCGATAAGGCACGGCCGTCTTGACCTGCACAGGCAGGGCCAGATCGGTCGCCGTCAGCCGCCCCATGGCGCTGAGAAGGGCAAAAGTAGCGATCACCTTGCCATTGGAGGCATTGATCAGATTTTCGCGGGCGCTGGTGAGATCGGCCTGGGCATTGAGCACGTCGAGCGTAGTGCGCGTGCCCAGATCGCGTTCCTGGATCACCCCGTCAAGCACGGTATTGCTGGAAGACACGCCTGCCTGAGCAGCATTGATCTGCGCATCGGCGCTTTGGATGCCAGTCCATGCGGCGATGACGGCCTCGCGGATCTGGTCATAGGCGGACATTGCATCCACTTCCGACTTGATCTGACCAAGATTGGCCTGACGCACCGCCGAACCCGTCCGGCCACCGGAATAGATCGGAACGCTGATCCTGAACCCGACCTGTGCCGTGAGCCCGTCACGCGCTCCGCCAGCAGGTCCTGTCCAGGAGCTGCCCAACGAACCGGAAATGCCGGCAGTCGGACCGAAGCCGGCCTGCGCGATATCGACCCCGGCCTGCGCAGCGCGAATGCCAGCCTTGGCCAGCAGAATACCCGGATGCCCAGCCTCGGCCTCGGCAATCGCAGCCTCGATCGAGCTCGGGATCAGGTTGGTGTAGCTATGGCTGGTGGAGAGCCCCTGCGGGCGCATGCCGACCAGTCGCTCAAAAGTGGCTTCAGCGCTTTGCACGCTGCCCAGCGACGCCTGATAGGCGGCCTGAACCTGAGCCAGTCGCGCCTGTGCCTGCGCAACATCGATTCGCGTGCCCTCGCCCACATCGAGCCGATCCTGCGCCGACTGAAGCTGGGCCTGGAAAAAGGCAATATTGTCCTGACGCAGCGAGAGCAGCTGGCGGCCGCTCAATACGTTCATATAGGCCTGGACGACCTGATAGAGGACGCTCTGCTCCGAAGTCCGGATCTGGAGCTCGGCAACTTCGGCGCCGGCGCGCGCCGCTTCGATCTGCGCCGCTGTGGCCCCGGAGTCAAAAATGTTCTGCGAATAATCGAGGCTGGTGCTGAGCGATGTGGAGCCGGCGGTCCAACTGCCACCGATCAGGCTCGTCCCATGACCGCCCGATACCGACGCCGATATGTTCGGCATCATCGCCGATTTGGCCTGGACGATCCGTTCCGCCGAGGACTTTGCCTCAAGCACGGCGGCCTGCAATTCGGGCGCGTGATCGTAGGCGGCGGCGAGTGCCTGCGAAATCGACTGTGCCTGCGCAGAGCCGATGGAACTGCAGGCGACAACCATGGCAAGCAGGCTCGCCCCGAAAAACTCACGATACTTCATTCGCCGCCTCCAGACCCCATCACACTAATGCTCGGCAGATGGGGAGCACAACCGATCCGGGCAATCCCTACAAAACTTTAATCATCTCGTCATGCGCCAGCGTAACCGAGGCGCAACACAATCGGCATGAAAACCCGGTTTTCTCCACAGGCCGCAGAAGACCCATACGCAGATTACAAGAAGGGCATGCGACAGACCTTCAGCTTCAAAGGTCAGTCGAACAAGACCATATGCTGGACGTGAATATGCCTACCCCGGCGCCTTGGCAACCGGGGAAGCGCATCCGCGACAATTTTGTCTGGATCAGTGGCTTTGAGGTTTGTCGCGCTCTTTGCGCTCGTCATCCTCATCGGAGAATGGCTGGTCGTGCTCCTTGCCATCCGGCCTATGCCCCAGATCGTCGATATTGTCGTCTTTCTGGGTACCGGGTTCGGTTTCGAGCGGAGCCGGGGTAGATTGTTCCTTGCGGTTGGACACGGTGCTCTCCTGTAATTGGCTATGGAAAGCAACTTGCAGACGCGCGGGATGTTCCACCCGAAAATATCGGCGGGCGACCTGTCTCTTTTTGGGGGGAAATGGAGGCCACGTCCGGAATCGAACCGGAATACACGGATTTGCAATCCGCTGCGTAACCATTCCGCCACGCGGCCTCACGGCGCCAGTACCTATTGGAGCCAAATGCCTTATGCAATAGGCTGATTGCCAAGACGTGAATATTCGCAGGCACGAGATGCAATTCAAGGTCACCTCTGCCTATTACGACGAGGCCAGCAAATACCTCGTCTATACGGCCACTGGCGAACATGACGGCGCGCGCTACACCGTTTCCTCGCGGGTGAAATGCCTCAAGCCGCCCAACAGCCCAGAACGGCTGCACATGGTCGTGCTGCTGGCGCTGACCGACCAGTTCAAGCGCGCCAGCCCCTCGGGACGGCGGCGGTAGCCTTGCCCTGTGCAAAGGAATAGCTTCCCGCGACCATCGTCCAGAGAATCGCCATGACCAGCACAGCCAAACGCAGCGACTATGCACAGCCGATCATTGCCGGTGTGCTGGCTGCCATCGTAGGCTATGCCAGCACCTTCACGCTGATGCTGGCGGCCTTGACGGCCGCAGGCGCATCCCCGGAACAGGCCGGGTCAGGTCTGTTCTCCATCTGCATCGCCATCGGCATTCTCAACATCGTCGTGGCATGGCGCGTCCGCATGCCGGTCAGCTTCGCCTGGACGACGCCCGGACTGGCCTTCCTGCTGACCGTCGGTGAGCCCGTGGGCGGATTCCCGGCAGTGACAGGCGCATTCCTCGCCTGCGCCGCACTGATCGCGCTGACCGGCTTCATCCGCCCTCTGGCCCAGCTGGTGGCGGCCATCCCGGCCGCCATAGCCAATGCAATGCTGGCCGGCATGCTGCTCGTCCTGTGCCTGGCGCCGATCAATGCGGTCGCGGAAATGCCCCTGCATGGCCTCGCGATTCTGGCCGCCTGGGCGCTCGGCCTCCGGTTTGCCCGCCGCTATGCCGTGCCCATCGCCGTGCTGGTGACCGGCATATTGCTGGCCACCACAACCAGACTGGCGCCCGGCACATTCGATGGCGCATGGCCCAGCCTCGCGCTTGTCATGCCCGAATTTACGCTCGACGCACTGATCCGCATTGCCCTGCCGCTCTATGTGGTCACCATGGCGTCGCAGAACCTGCCCGGCGTGGCGGTGATGAAAGCCAATGGCTATGCGATCCGCCCTGCCCCGATTTTTACGCTGACCGGGTTTGCCAGCGCGCTGACGGCTCTGTTCGGTGGCGTCACCAGCAATCTTGCCGCGATTACCGCCGCGATCTGCGCTGGTCCGGAAGCCCATCCAGACCCGTCCCGCCGCTGGCCCGCGCCTGTGGCGGCCGGTTTTACCTATCTGGCCCTTGGCCTGCTCGCCAGCCTCGCGGCTGCTTTCGTCGCAGCGTCCCCGCCGCTGCTGATTCAGGCCGTGGCTGGCCTTGCCCTGCTCTCCAGCCTTTCCTCCTCGCTGGCAGGCGCGCTGGCCGATGAAGATTCACGCCTGCCGGCCATTCTCACCTTTGTCGCCACAGCGTCCGGAATCACCATTATCGGCGTCGGCGCGCCCTTCTGGGGGCTGGTGGGTGGCATTGTCCTGATGCTTGTGCTCCGCAAGAGCCGGCCGCAGTGACCACCTACGCGCTCATCCTCGCCGGAGGCCGCGGCGAAAGACTGGGCGATGTGCGCAAGGCTGGACTGCGGATTGGCGGCAAGACGCTGCTGAACAGCGTCGCCGAAAAATTGTCCGGCCTCAGCATATTGGTTTCAACCGGCCCCGGCCCATCACCCGGATTCGGGATCGGCGTTGAAATCGCCGACGCGTCGGACGATTTTGAAGGTCCGATGGCGGGAATCAGTGCTGCCGTCCGCCATCTGCGCCCCAGCGCCGGCCCCGACGACCTGCTGCTCACCGTTGCCGTCGACACCCCTTTTCTGCCACGGGATTTCGCCGCAAGAATGATTGCGTCCATCACTGAAGAAAGCAACGCAGCCTTTGCGGCATGGGGTGACCAGATTTACCCCACAAATGCCATCTATCGCCTGGACGCCTTGAATCGTCGCCTCGCCGATACCCCGCCGCGCAGTCCCAAATTTCTGCTACAGTCTCTCGGAGCCGCGAAAGTGGACTGGGCCGGGCATGAAAAGGCCGATCCGTTTGCCAATCTCAACACCCTTGCCGACCTGATCGCACTGGGCCGCCGTGCCGGCGCAGCGCACAAATGACAACTTATTCACATGGTCTTGCAATGAGGGCTTGGCAAACCGGATCAGTTTGGTTACACGGACCTCGCTCTCGAAATGAGGGCGCAAGAAGTGTTCCGCGATAGCTCAGTTGGTAGAGCAAGCGACTGTTAATCGCTGGGTCGTAGGTTCGAGTCCTACTCGCGGAGCCATTCTTTCTCGCCTGGTTGCTCAAGAGCACACTATGGCGACCCAAGCTCCCCCAGACATACTTGATTTATAAGACCTACCTAAGCCGGCGCTCCTAGAAATGCGCGTTCTGCCTTGGCCCGGTGCGTCCGCAGTCAGGCTGAAGGTAGCCTCGTTTCAATACCCCGCCGCAATCTGGCGCCAGGGCCGACACTCAACGGCTCAGCGAACTGATCGCAATTCAGGTCGCGTCCTCGCCTGCCGGGCTGAGTTCGGGCGAAACGGGAATGAGAAAACTGTTGGTGGCGCCCGGCCTGACGCTGATCCGCCCTGCAAAGACCTGGTCTCCAGCGTCTCCTCTTACGTCGTAATCACCGGGCAGGAAGTCGGCGCTGACGGGATCTGGAGTGCCGTCGGACAAGGCCCAGGCTTCTGGTGGCAAACCCTGCCCCGGCACGGGCACCGCCGACCAAACGATACTGAAATCCATATCGCCCATTTCCGCCGCAAGGGTGACGGGAACCGGCACAAGAGCGCCCTCGTCGGTGGACAGCCCGGATTCAGCCGGGACAACCTCGATGGGGCGGGTGGCGATAATTTCGGTATCAGCCAGTTTGTAACGGAGCTCATAGGTGCCCGGCTCGTCGGGCAGAGTGAGAAGAACCGGATTATTGTCTCTCACATAGGCGTAGCTCAGATAGCTGTCGCTGCCCACTTCCGCGAGCTGAATGTTGTCGTAGTCCGCGTCGGGGCCAACCCAGCCAACGGCGATTTCGCTTCCGGCCAAAGCGCGATCGGGCGCGGTCATGGATACGGCTGCCTCGATCGCGGTGATGGCGCGCGTGGCAATGACGGTCTGGTCACGGAATTTATAGCGCAGTTCATAGTCACCGGCTTCGCCGGGCATGAGCAGTTCGGCGGGTTGGCCTTTGGACACATAGACATAGGCCCAGCGCTCCCCGTCGCCCGGAATACCGATCTCGATTGTATCGAGGTCCATGGCCGGACCGGTCCATTCGACGATGAATCGCTGCCCTGCCGGTACCGTCTCGGGGGCCTCGATGCTCGCCTCGGGCAGCGTCTCCTGGGCGATATAGGGCCGCACCAGCATCAGTACTCCGTCCTTGATGCCCGAAGCCCAGCCTTCGCCTTCAGCAAAGGTGCCATAGTCCATCTCGCTCGACGCGCCATAGGTGACGCATCGCGCTTCCGCGACGAAATAGCTGCCGGGGGGCTCGAAACGCCAGGCGGCGCATTGTCCGTCACCGGTGCAGATCGCAGAGCACTGCGCGGCCGTGCCGTCAGCGGGGAAATCGAACGCGGCAAGTGAAGCCTCTGCTGCTCCCGTCGTCTGGCCGGTAGGCTGCAGGCCGATTTCAGGCATCAGGGGCGCGCCGGGGAAGTATGTCCGCTGCACGGGAGGCGTGGGCGGCAGCGGCTCGGATGAGGCCACCGTTTCCATAAGCGCACCTGCGAGACCTTCGGCGTCCGCAGCGTCGAAATAGCGCCCGCCGGTGCCTGTCGCCAGGCACGAAATCTGGGCACTTTCGGCCTGCGAAAGACCAAGACCGATGACATGGGCGGTGAAGTTGAGCCCTGCCTGTTCCAACTCGATGGCCAGCGCGCAGGGATCGGCATTGCAGGTTTCAATTCCGTCGGTCACCAGCACCACTGTTGCTGCGTCCTCGGTGTAGCGAAGCGCGTCGGCCGCCTGGCGTACCGCGTCCGACAGCGGCGTCTTGCCGAGGAAACGCATGCCGTTTACCGCCTGTGAAATGGCAGCTCCGGTTCCCGCAGCGGGCGGAACCGCCAGCTCGATGTCGCCGCAATTGCCTTTTTCGCGGTGGCCATAGGCAATCAGGCCGATTTCCTGTTCCGCCGGAATCTGGTCAAGCACCTGACCGACCGTCTCTCGTGCGATCTCGAGTTTGGGCCGGCCATCGATCTGGCCCCACATCGAGCCGGAACCATCCATGACAATGATGGTACGCGTTGGCTGCGCCAGCGCAGGCACGACCCCAAGACACAAGACAAAAAACAGGGCAGTAACGATCCGTCTCATGCGGCAATCTCCTCAGAATCGAGGCGACACTAGAGCCCGGGTCGTTCTTTGCGCATGTACCAACTGGTATAGATTGCCGCGTCAGCCAAGGCCAATTCGAGAGGCATGACGTGCCGCGTGATCGTAGATCAGCCCGGCATGGGTCAGTGGCATGGTGTGACCGGCGTCTTCAACGAGGCACAGCTGCCCCGTTGGCAGGCTGGCGGCGAACTGTTCGACGGCATGTTTTGAAACCGTGCGGCTCAAGGCGCCATGCAACAGGTCGACCGGGGTCCTCACCTGACGCCCCCACTCGCTCCAGTCCACATTGGTAAGCAGCATGTCCTGCCGAAAGCCGCGCGCATCCTGTGCGGCGATGAGCCGGTAGGTGCCGCTGAGGGCGGCGGCAAAGTGGGGTTGGCTCCAGGTGTCACGATCAAAATCGCAGCCACCGAAAAACAGCTCCGGCAGGATGGACACACCCTGCCGCTGCACCTGCGCCAGGCCAAGGGAAATGAGCATGTCCATCAGCTTGGGAACGCGCTGCGCGGCCCAGGCGTGGATGCGGTGCGCCTTTGGCATATCCGCCGTTTGCGACCATGACAGCATTGGCGGTGTGGCCGGTGCTGCCACGATGGCAACGATGCGCTCCGGGGCAAGTCTGGCCAGCCAGAAGGCCACGATTGTTCCGACGTCATGCGCAATCACTACCGTGCGCTCCACGCCTCTCTGATCCATCATGAACAGGACATCCTGCGCCATGGCTTCGGCCTTGTTGTGTCCCGGCCAGGCTTCTGTCCTGCCATAGCCGGGCTTTTCTGCAGCCAGGACGCGCAATCCAGCCGCACTGGCCATCGCGCGCTCGTGCTCCGTCTCGCCAATACCGAACATGGCGCCATGCACCAGCACCACAGGGGCGCCGTCAGCGCGTCCAAAGCTTCTCACGCTAATCGTTCTGCTGCCCCGGCGAATGATCGAGAGTTCGGGCGGACTGTCGGGCCCGCGCGAAGCCAACGCTGCCGGCCGCTGCAACTGGTGCCAGGCCGCACTTGCGGCAGCGACAAGCGCCACCGCCTGCGACTGCGTTCCCACATCGAGCTTGGCCAGAATCGCCTTGATTTGCTGGCGGATCGTTCCCGGCGAGCGCGCGTCGCGCAACGCAATGTCCTCAGCACCATATCCGGCCATCATTGCGTCCATGATGGCCCCTTCGCGCGCCGTTAGCCCGAAAGCCTGCCGAAAATTGTCCACCAGCCCGTCCGGCCAGGCCCAGCGGACTGCCGTGAGAAGATAGGCATCGTGTTGCGAAAGCCTGCGCCCGGCCAGCACCAGCCGCTGGTGGTTCGACATGTCGTTCCCCAGAAGCATCGAGGCTTCCGGGTCTGCCCTGCGGCAACGGTCCACGAAGGCCGCGAAATCCTTCAGGGTCAGCCCAACCGAACCAATACCGCCGCCCAATTCCACATTGAGTTGCCCGATTGCCGCGGGATTTGCCGCCAGCAGCACCCCGCTGGGCGACACCACGATCGCCGGTGCGGTGAACGCGGCCAATTCCGCTTCAATAGCGCGCCTGCGTTCGACGATCGAGCGGTTGAGCGCATGGTGCCCTGGCGTCAGATAGCGCGCCGCAAGTGCGGCCAGCGCATGATCCTGATGTTCGAACCGATCGGCCAGGGAGCTGACGAGCTGGTGAAACCCTTCTCCCGGATCGCCCGCACGAATTTGCGCGCGCAGGCCCATAACTTCCTCGACCAGTTCGGCTGACGGCTCAGCGCCATGTTCAATTGACCGCATGCGAACTCGATCCGACCTCCGCTTCCGATACAGTCAAGCCGAAGCGCGCCTTGCATGCAAGCATGGGCGATGTGGCCTCGCCCTGTCCTCCCCAAATGCCCCATTTTTGTGCAATCCGGATTGCTCTTCCCAGTGGCGCGGGCTAGGACGGATAAAACCGACTTGAAGATTTTTCCAATGACCAGCGTTGCTTCCGCCCCTGCGCACGATGCGCAGCGCACCACCATGACCATCCTTCTGGCCGTCAGCGGTGCCCACCTGCTCAACGACCTGCTGCAATTCCTGCTGCCGGCGCTCTATCCGATGCTCAAGGACACCTACAACCTGTCCTATTTGCAGATCGGCCTGCTGACTCTGGGCCAGCAGATCACCGCCTGCCTGCTGCAGCCGATTTTCGGGCTGTCCGGCGATCTCAAGCCAAAGCCCTATTGGCTTGCCGTCTCCATGATCATCGTCGCGGCTGGCACCGCCTTGCTTGCCGCTGCCAGCGGCTTCTGGCTGCTGTTCATCGCGGCGGTCGTCGTCGGCACAGGTTCCGCGCTGTTCCACCCGGAGGCCTCCCGCGTTGCGCGCATGGCCTCGGGCGGGCGGCTTGGTTTCGCCCAATCCCTTTTTCAGGTCGGCGGCAATGCTGGCACCGCGCTCGGCCCGCTCGCCGCTGCCTTCATCCTGCTGCCGCTGGGACAGTCCAGCGTCTTCTATTTCCTTGCCGTGGCCGCTCTTGGCCTGGCGCTGCTGACCTATGTGGGCCGCTGGTATGCCGAGCATCAGCGCCAGGCGGCCAGTCGCCCCAAAGTGGCGATCAGCAAGCCGGTTCTGTCGCGTCAGCGCCTGATTGTCGCTTTCGCCGTCATCGGCGCACTGCTGCTCAGCAAGTTCATCTATATCGAGGGCCTCAAGAGCTATTACGCCTTCTTCCTGATCGAAAAATTTGCCCTGACGGCTCAGGAGGCGCAGCTCTATCTCTTTGCCTTCCTCGGCGCCGTGGCCGCCGGCACCTTCTTTGGCGGCCCCATCGGTGACCGCTATGGCCGCCTTGCCGTGATCTGGGTATCGATTCTCGGTGCCCTGCCCTTCACGCTCGCCTTGCCCTATCTCGACCTGTTCTGGACGGCGGTCATGAGCATCATGATCGGTCTCATCCTCTCTTCGGCCTTCTCGGCCATGGTGGTCTACGCGCAGGAACTGGTCCCCGGGAAGGTCGGCATGATCGCCGGATTCATCTTCGGCTTCGCCTTCGGCATCGGCGCATTGGGCGCGGCCCTGATGGGCGCCATGGCAGACTGGATCGGCATGATCGCCGTGTTCCAGATTTGCGCATTCCTGCCTGTTCTTGGTATTCTGACAATCTTCCTGCCGAAAACGGCTGAACTGCATCCCGAAAGGAAGTCGGCATGAGCGACGGATCGGAAATCGACGGCGAAAGCCAGATCACCTTGACCCGCACCATCGCTGCCAATGTCAGCGATGTGTTCTCCGCATGGACCGATCCGGCGCTGATCGAGCAATGGCAGGTGGACGAGGCTGAATTCGACGGTTTCGAGGGCGGTCAATATCACTTCGTCACCTATGCCGATGAAGATGATGAAGCCGACCACGAGGTAACCGGCGAGGTCTTGCAGTTTGTCGAGGACGAGAAGCTGGTCATGTCCTGGATTCACAGGGACGAGGACGAAGAGTTCATTTTCGTGCTCGACATCACCTTCAAGTCCATTGGTGATGACGCGACCAGCATTACCGTGACTGAACGCGGCCTGGCCCATGCAGACGCCCAGACACGCATATTCTCCATGGAAGCCTGGAGCGCCGCGCTGGAGCAACTGGCCGAATTGATGGAATAGGCTGAACCAAAGCCGGGGCGGTCCCGTAATATCGAGACAGTCCCGGAGCTCGTGTCTTGCCCAAAAATCTCGTCTGGCTGCGCAATGATCTGCGCCTTTCCGACAATCCGGCCCTGGCCGAGGCCTGCAAGGCCGGCGATGTGGTGGCTCTCTACATCCATGAGACAGACGAGGGCTTGCGGCAGCCCGGCGGAGCGGCGCGCTGGTGGCTGCATCAAAGCCTCAATGCCATGGCCACACGCCTCGCCAGCATTGGCGTGAACCTGCTGGTGGAAAGCGGCAAGGCGCAGGATGTCCTGATCGCCGCCCTGGAAAAGACCGGCGCCGAGGCAATTCACTGGAATCGCCGCTATGCGCCGGCCGGCCGGGAATTGGATGCAGCGATCAAATCCAGGCTGCGGCATCAGGGTCTGTCAGTCACGTCCCATCCCGGCAATGTCCTGGCTGAGCCATGGACCATCGAGACAGGACAGGGAAAGCCATATTCAGTTTTCACCCCCTTCTGGAAAACCCTGAAACAGACCAATATTGCCCACCCTCTGGAGACCGCGGCGCATGGCAGGCCGACGCCGGCAGAGCCGGTGGATCTTGACTATCGCCAACCAAAATGGGCCGCGAAGCTCGGCCAGCACTGGCAGGTCGGTGAAGAGGCAGCGCAGGCAAGGCTGGTTGATTTTCTCGACCAGAACCTGTCTGCCTATCCAGAAGGCCGCGACTTTCCGGACCGCGATGTAACCTCCCGCCTCTCGCCGCATTTGCGCTTTGGCGAAATCAGCGCCCGCCAGATCTGGCACGCCGCCCAGGCGCGCGCCCATGCCGAACCAAATCTGGCGGGCGCGGTCGACAAATTCCTGTCCGAACTGGCCTGGCGCGATTTCAGCCATCACCAGCTCTACCATCGCAAGGACATCGCCACGGTCCCCATGCAGGCCAAATACGAAGGCCAGCAGTGGCGTCATGCGCCCGCCCAGCTCAAGGCCTGGCAATCCGGGCAGACAGGTTTCCCCATCATCGACGCCGGAATGCGCGAATTGTGGGAAACCGGCTACATGCACAACAGGGTACGCATGCTGGTGGCCTCGCTGCTGGCCAAGAATCTGCTGATCGACTGGCGGCAGGGCGAAGCCTGGTTCTGGGATTGCCTGGTCGACGCCGACGAGGCCAACAATCCCGCCAGCTGGCAATGGGTGGCCGGCAGCGGGCTCGATGCTGCCCCCTATTTCCGCATCTTCAATCCGGTAACCCAGGGCGAACGCTTCGACGCATCTGGCGCCTATGTAAGGCACTGGGTTCCCGAACTTGCAAAGCTGGACGACAAGTGGATTCACAAGCCCGCCGACGCACCTGCCGATGTGCTGGCCACGGCGGGCGTGACATTGGGAAAGACCTATCCTGAGCCCATGGTCGATCTCAAAACCAGCCGCCAGCGGGCGCTCGATGCAGTGTCCGAGCTTTAGCCGGAAATTCTATTCCCCGGTTTCCAGCCCCTGCGGGCATCCCTTGCGCCGATGCTGGCCACATTGAAAACCCCTGCCCCAGAGGCCAGTTTCGTCTTGCGGCCCGGCGAGTGCGCACCTACCATAAGTGCCTGATCCGCTTGGTTTTGCGCCTTCCGCTCTCGCAAAACCCCCGAACATTTTGCGCGACATGTTGAAGAAATAGATCCATGGCCAAGCACGAAGACCTGATTTCCGCCATTGGCAATACGCCACTCATCCGTCTCAATCGCATTTCGACGCTGACGGGCTGCGATATCTGGGGCAAGGCGGAATTTCTCAATCCCGGCCAGTCGGTCAAGGATCGCGCCGCGCTTTTCATGATCCATGACGCGGTCAAGTCCGGCAAACTCAAGCCGGGCGGCACGATTGTCGAAGGCACCGCCGGCAATACCGGCATCGGCCTGACCCTGGTGGCCAATTCACTGGGCTTCAAGTCGGTGATCGTCATTCCCGATACGCAAAGCCAGGAAAAGAAAGACGCCTTGCGCCTTTATGGCGCCGAGGTGATCGAAATTCCGGCCAAGCCGTACAAGAACCCCAATAATTATATCAAGGTCTCGGGACGGCTGGCGGAAAAGCTCGCTGCGGAACTGCCAAACGGCGCGGTCTGGGCCAATCAGTTCGACAACGTCTCCAATCGGCGCGCTCACGTCGAAACCACCGGCCCGGAAATCTGGCAGCAGACGGGCGGGCGCATTGATGGGTTCATCTGCGCGGTTGGATCGGGCGGCACCTTGGCCGGCGTCGCGGAGGCGCTGCGGGCGCGTAATCCAGACATAAAGATCGGTTTGGCAGACCCCGAAGGCGCCGCGCTCTACGAATATTACGCGCATGGCGAACTCAAATCCTCGGGCAATTCCATCACCGAGGGCATTGGCCAGGGCCGCATCACCGCCAATCTCGAAGGACTGAAGGTCGACATGCCCTATCAGATCCCCGACTCCGAAGCCCTGCCCTACATTTTCGACCTGCTTGAACATGAAGGCCTGTGCCTCGGTGGCTCCAGCGCCATCAATATTGCCGGCGCGGTGCGCATGGCGCGTGACCTCGGGCCGGGCAAGACCATCGTTACCGTGCTCTGCGACTACGGCAATCGCTACGCCAGCAAGATCTTCAATCCCGATTTCCTGCGCAGCAAGAACCTGCCCGTTCCGCCCTGGACAGAAGCCCACACGCCAATCGACATCTCCAGCGTAATGGAACCGGACCCGGTCTGATTGTCCGGCATTGCGGGTTCTCACCCGCAATGCCCCATCCCGAATTCAGGCGCTGAAGCCCAGATTGGTTGGCCGCTCGAACCTGTAGGGCTTGCGACGTTCCGGTGCGTCGGTGCCCTCTACGCGCTCCACCGTAAAGTTGCGGGCCCAGCCGGTGCCCCTGCCATGCACCATAAAACCGAAATATGCGCTTTCTGAGCTCTCCGGCACATCGAGGGTGATGGCGAAGCCCTTCCAGTCCTCCGTTCCCTGCAAAAACACGCCCGGTCGTTCAAGCAGGTTTTCGAACCGCAGCACATGGCCCTTCGCGTCGTCCAGCCGCAGCCACATCGTGGCCGAGCCATCCAGATCTTTGCAGGAAAGCTCACAGGCAACGCGGACTGCGCCACCGCGATAGGGCTCGGCCGCGATTATCTGTGTCAGCGTCCCGAACTGTCGATCCCGCTGATAATCAGCCAGCGGTGTGCTCTGGATCATCGCACAGCCGGGTCTATCCGGATCCAGCCCCATCCGGAAATAACCTTCACGATTGACGCTGGCATCGACCCAGCCCTCCGGCATGACCAGCGGCTTCATGCCGGGCAGTGCCGCATCGATCCGCGCGCTTAGAATATTCCAGCTCGATACGCCGAACTGGCGCGCCACCAGTTCGAGACAATCACTGTGCGACAGCGTCACATTGCGTTCGGCCAGGTTCTGCCGCAGCAGTTTGGCCATGAGTTTTGCGTCCATGAAACTATGCATGGTCTGATCCTTTCGGACGGGCAAAGAGAGGTCAGTGTGCGCATTGCTGACGGCTTGCCCGTATCGCTTGGGTCAAACCATTCACATATCGTTCATTCACCGTATCCAGGAGGATGCGCACAGCAGGCTGAACGGGCCTGTCCGAATGCTAGACTGTTGGGCACTACAGTCAAGGATTGCCGCCGCACGTTTCGCTGATAGAGTGCCTGTCCATAGCTTTTAAGGGCCAAAGTGTTCGGAATAGACGACATTCTGCGCGCCATTATCGCAGACCTGCACATCGTGGCGATCATCATGGGCGCCATCTACCTGCTCGCCTTCATCTGCGCCGTCCGGGAAATCCTAAATTCCCGCACGTCCCAGGGCTCCATCGCCTGGCTGTTGTCCTTGATTTTGCTGCCAATTCCGTCGGTACTCCTCTACCTGGTCTTTGGCTGGAAACTGTTCGATGATTACGCCACCGACCGCGTGCAAAATGGCCGTGCCGACCGCCCCCTGCGCGCCAGGGACCTTGCCCTGATCGACCGCGAAACCGACGCGCTCTGGCCGGTTCAGGTGCATGTCTCTGAACTTCCCTTTCTCAAGGGCAACGACGTCGAACTGCTGATCGACGGCAGGAAAACATTCGACTCGATCTTCCAGGGCATTGATTCCGCAAAAGAATATCTGCTGGTGCAGTTCTACATCATCCGTGACGATGCCCTTGGTCAGCAGCTGGCCGAGCGTCTGATCGCCAAGGCAAAGGCGGGCGTGGCGGTCTATCTGCTCTATGACGACATCGGCAGTTCGGGCATGCCCAAGCGTTACCGCCGCGAATTGCGCGAAGCCGGCGTCAAGGTTGCGGGTTTCAACCACCGCCACAAGCTGCTCCGCTTCTATGGCCCCACGCGCATCAACTACCGCAATCATCGCAAGATCGTCGTCGCGGACGGCAAGCATGCCTGGGTTGGGGGGCACAATGTCGGTGTGGAATATCTCGGCGAAGACCCGCGCGTCGGGCATTGGCGCGACACCCATGTGCGCGTCTCCGGCCCCGCCGCATTGGGCTGTGCGCTGCTGTTCCGCGAGGACTGGGAATGGGCGACGGGTGAAAGCCTGCCCCACAGGCCACCAAAGGAGCTGGAGACTTTTGGCGATCAATCGGTTCTGGTCATGGGCAGCGGCCCGGCCGACAAGCTGGAAGAATGCGCCATCGCCTTCACGGACCTGATCGGCCGGGCGCGGAACAGGCTTTGGATCGTCAGCCCCTATTTCGTTCCGGACACCGATATCCGGACCGCCCTTTTTGCGGCAAGGCTGCGCGGCGTCGATGTACGGATCATGCTACCCGCCAACCCTGACCACAAGCTGGTCTGGCTCGCCAGCATGTCCCATGCCGACGCCATGGTGCAGCACGATATCGGCGTCTACCGCTACACCGATGGTTTTCTTCATCAAAAAGTGGTTCTGATGGACGACCAGATCGCCACGGTCGGCAGCGTCAATTTCGACAACCGATCCTTTGCCATCAACTTCGAGATCACCCTGTGGTTCACCGATGCGAAGATGATTGCGGAGGTCGAGGCCATGCTGCTCGACGATTTCGAATGCTGCCATCAGGTGGGCCGTTCCGAGGTTGAAAGCCGGCCTTGGCCGCTCTATGTGGCGACGCAGGCCGCCCGCCTTTTGTCCCCTGTTCTCTAGGGTTTCCGATGACCGAATTTCTGTTCCGCGACGACGCCTATCTCAAATCCGCCGAAGCCGAGGTCACCGGCATCAGCCAGCAAGGCGGGATCGTGCTGGATCGGACGGTCTTCTATGCGACATCCGGCGGTCAGCCCGGCGACAGTGGCAGATTAGTGCTTGCGGGTAACAGGCTGCTAACGTTGAGCACGGCAATTCACCCCGACGGGGACAAGACGGCTATCGTTCATGTGCCTGCCGATGGCCAGACCCTGCCAGGGGTCGGAGAGAAGGTCATCGTTGAGCTTGACTGGGACCGCCGCTACCGTCTGATGCGCATGCACACTGCGCTTCATCTTCTATCGGTGGTCTTTCCGTTTCCGGTCACGGGTGGACAGATCGGCGAGGACAAGGGCCGGCTCGATTTCGACATGCCGGACTTGCCGGACAATCTCGATGCGCTGGAGCGCCAACTCAACGCCATGGTCGAGGCGGACCATCCCGTCACCACTGAATGGATCACCGACGCCGAGATGGAAAACAAGGCCGACCTGATCAAGACAATGAAGGTCAAGCCACCCATGGGTCAGGGCCGGGTGCGGCTGGTGCGCATTGGCGATGTGGACCTGCAGCCCTGCGGGGGCACCCATGTGTCGCGCACGGGCGAAATTGGCCCTCTTGCGCTGGGCAAGATCGAAAAGAAGGGCAAGCAGAACCGGCGGGTGAGCCTGCTCTTCGCCTGAAAGTTACAATATCGGCGGAGCGTAGAGCAGGCCGCCATTGCGCCACAGCGCGTTCTGGCCGCGCAACATGGCAGCACCGGTCTGCGGGCCGAAATGACGATCATAGAGTTCGGAATAATTGCCCACCGCGCGGATGGCGTCGCTCATGAAGGTCGGCCGCAGTCCAAGCGCGCTGCCGAAGTCACTTTCGAGCCCGAGAATGCGCCGGACACTCGGCGTCCGAGCGGCAGCCAGAGAGTCAATATTGGCGCTGGTGACACCAACCTCCTCAGCGGTGATCAGCGCAAAAACGGTCCATCGGACGATCTCGAACCATTCATAGTCATCCTGGCGCACCACCGGCCCCAGCACTTCCTTGGAAATGCGCTCCGGAAGGATGCGATGCAGAGCCGGGTCCTGCAATTCCCGGCGAATGGCCTGCAATTGCCTTCCTGATGCCGAGACCACCTGGCAAAGCCCGGCACGATAGGCGGTAAGCAGATCTGTTGTTTCTTCATAGACGACTTCGCGGAACGATGTCTGGTTGGAGAAGAAGAACTCATCCAGCGCTTCGACGTCTCCTGAGCCATCGACGACACAGATACTCACATCGTCCAGCTCATAGGCCGATACGACACCCAGCGACTGGGGCACGAGAAAGGCCTGACCATCGAAAAAGGTGACCGTCACATAGCGGGCGCCGAACCGCGTATCCCGGCCTGCAGTCCAGGCCCCATTGCGCATCAGGACGTCGACGCTACCGGTCTGCAAGGGCGCAAAACGCGCCTCGCCGCGATATGAGCGGAACTCGATCAGGTCTGGATTTCCGAAAACCGCCGCCGCGAGCGCCCGGCACAGATCGACATCGAAGCCAGACCAGCGACTCTCGGAATCCATCTGGGCAAAACCGGCCAGCGGATTGCTTGAGCCGCATACAAGAAAGCCGCGTTCGCGCACCGCCTCCAGGGTCTGCGCCATGGCTGGCGGCGCTGCCAGTCCGAACAGACTGGCGGCCAGAAGCAAGGCTGGCTTGAACAGGTTACGCAAAATCGAGGCTTTCGTTTCTCCGCCCCCATATTGGCAGCATGAAAAAAGGGGTCAAGCCAACGACCGGCTCGACCCCCCGATAATTTATGTTGCAACCGGCCCGCGTGACGATGACCTCAGGCTGGAAGCTACGTCGGGCGATTGCCCTGGAGCGCTTCACCCCTGTGCGGAAACAGATCCATGTTCCCTCTTCATCGCCGGACTCGTCCCGGCAATCCAGTCCTTGGAGGCAGAGCCACCGGGACAAGCCCGGTGGCGATGCTTGGGGAGAGATAGGCGTTTCAAGTTGACCGTGAAACGATCTAGTGAAGGATCTGGCTGAGGAACAGCTTGGTGCGCTCGTGCTGCGGGTTGGAGAAGAAGGCTTCCGGCTCGTTCTGCTCGATGATCTGCCCCTGATCCATGAAGATCACGCGATTGGCCACCTGACGCGCGAAACCCATTTCGTGGGTCACGCAGATCATGGTCATGCCTTCCTCGGCAAGGCTGATCATCACCTCAAGAACTTCCTTGACCATTTCCGGATCGAGCGCCGAAGTCGGCTCATCGAACAGCATGATCTTGGGCTGCATGCAGAGCGAACGGGCAATGGCCACGCGCTGCTGCTGACCACCGGAAAGCTGGCCGGGATATTTGTTGGCCTGCTCTGGGATTTTCACCCGTTCCAGATAGTGCATGGCCGTCGCTTCGGCCTCCGCCTTGGGCGTGCCGCGCACCCAGATGGGTGCGAGGGTGAGGTTCTGCAGGATCGTCAGGTGCGGGAAGAGGTTGAAGTGCTGGAAAACCATGCCCACTTCGCGGCGCACTTCGTCGATACGCTTGAGATCGGCCGTCAGCTCCGTGCCATTGACGATGATCTGGCCTTCCTGATGCTCCTCCAGCCGATTGACGCAGCGGATCAGCGTGGATTTGCCTGAGCCTGACGGCCCGGCAATCACGATGCGTTCGCCCTTCATCACCTTGAGATTGATGTCGCGCAGCACATGGAAATCGCCATACCACTTGTGCATGTCGATGACTTCGATGGCCACTTCGGTCTTGGAGACCTGCATATGGCTGGTGTCGATCGAACGATCGAGGGTGGTTTCGGAAACCTGAGACATGAGCGCTACCTCTTGTAGCCAGTGTTGAGACGACGCTCCATGAAGATGGAGTAGCGGGACATGCCGAAACAGAAGACCCAGAAGACCATCGCAGCAAAGATATAGCCGGTCGTTGCCGTATTGGCTGACTGCCATTCGATAGCGGAGTCGTTCTTGGTCTTCACGGCTTCGAGCAGGTCACGCATGCCGACGATGTAAACGAGGGACGTGTCCTTGAAGAGCGAGATGAAGTTGTTCACGATGCCGGGGATCACGTGCTTGAGCGCCTGCGGCAGGATGATGAACCACATCCGCTTCCAGTAACCGAGGCCCAAGGCCGCGGCGGCTTCATATTGCCCTCGCGGAATGGCCTGAAGCCCGCCGCGCACCACTTCCGCCATATAGGCGGAGGTGAACAGCGTGACGCCGACCAGAGCGCGCAGGAACTTGTCGACCGTGGTCCCCTGCGGCATGAACAGCGGCAACATGACCGATGCCATGAACAGGATCGTGATCAGCGGCACGGCCCGGATCAGTTCGATGAACATCACACAGGCTGTCTTGATGATCGGCAGGTTCGATTGTCGCCCAAGGGCCAGCACAATGCCCATGGGGAAAGACAGCGTGATGCCCACCACCGAGATGATCAGCGTGACCAGCAGGCCGCCCCACTGTTCGGTGGGTACGACACGCAGGCCGAACATGCCACCTGCCAGCAGGATGTAGGTGACGATCGGATAGACCACCAGCAGCAGAACCGCATTGAGCCGCTTGTACGGCACTTTGGGGATCAGGATGGGAGTCAGCAGCAAGGCGCCAAGGGCGAAGACAAGGTTGGGGCGCCAGAATTCGGTCGCCGGATAAAAGCCGTAGATGAAGAAGTTCATCTCGGCCGCGATATAGGCCCAGCAGGCGCCGGCATTTTCCATGCGGCACTCTTCGACGGTGCCGCCGGGCATGACGGCATTGCCGAAGAAGAAGCCGTAAAGCGGCGGCACCACCCAGAAAAGGAAGGCGACGCCAAAAATGGTGAGCACCGAATCCAGCGGCGTGGCGAAGAGATTTTGCTTCACCCAGGCCAGCGGCCCGCTGGTGCGATTGGGTGCCGGGCGGGCATCGACGATGTCAGTGCGGACGAAACCAATGTCTGTCATGGCATGATCCTACCGTTCCACCAGCTTAACGCGGCCATTGTACCAATTCATGATCGCCGAGGTGAGCAGGGAGAAAGTGAGATAAACCAGCATGACGATGGCGATACATTCGATCGCCCGACCAGTCTGGTTCAGTGACGTTCCCGCAAAGACGTTGACGAGTTCCGGATAGCCAATGGCCGCGCCCAGCGAAGAGTTCTTCGTCAGGTTCAGATATTGGCTGGTCAGCGGCGGCACGATGACGCGCATGGCCTGAGGCACGATCACCAGGCGCAGCCTGTCGCCGTCCTTGAGGCCAAGCGAGGCCGCAGCTTCGGTCTGCCCGTGGTTGACCGCCTGGATGCCGCCGCGCACCGTTTCCGCGATGAACGCCGCCGTATAGATGATCAGCCCGAATGCCAGCCCGACAAATTCCGGCGGCAATTGCAGGCCGCCACGGAAATTAAATCGCTCCAGCACCGGAATTTCGAAGGCGACGCTGGCCCCACTGATCCAGAAGACCAGACCCGTCACACCAAACAAAAGTACGAGTGCTGTGAGGAAAACCGGGAAGCGCTTGCCCGTTTGCTCCAGGCGTTTCCTGGCCCAGCGGCTGAGGAAGACAACGGCAACAATCGCCAAAGCCAGGCCGACCCAGACAAAGCCGAACTGTTCGTCCGGTATGGGCCTCGGCACCATGATGCCGCGCTGATTGATGAAGGAATCAAAGGGCAGCTGGAAGGATTCGCGCACCGAAGGCATGGCCTTGAGGACCGCGAAATACCAGAAGAAGAGCTGCAACAGCAACGGGATGTTGCGGATGACCTCGATATAGATCGTCGCAAGGCTCGACACGATGAAATTGCTGCTCAGACGCGCAATGCCGATGGTGAAGCCCAGGATCGTAGCGAAGAAGATGCCGACGACCGCGACGAGCAATGTGTTGAGCAGCCCGACCAGAAACGCCTCGTAATAATACGATGCGCGCGACCAGGGCAGCAGCGAGAAGGAAATATCGAAGCCAGCGGTGCGCCACAGGAAGTCAAATCCGGTGGTCTTGTTCTGCGCAGCCAGGTTGGCCGCCGTATTGCCGATGATCCAGGCAATGAAACTGATGATGAGGGCCGCTACAACAACCTGATAGATGATCCCACGGATCACCGGATCGTTGAAAAAGCTCGCCCTTGGAGCCGTCTGCGGCCCCGTATCGAGTGTCGTCATGTGAGCTGTCCCTTGGCCGCAAAGAGCCGCTGTACGCCTGTTGAGGCGCGGCAGGCGGCGGAACAAAAAGTCCGGCGCCCCCCTAAAAGGAGCGCCGGCTCAATTCGTTCGGCTTAGCGGATCGGCGGGGAGTACTGGATGCCGCCGTCGCTCCACAGGGCGTTCAGACCACGCTCAAGACCGATCGCGGTTTCCGGACCGACATTGGCTTCATAGGACTCGGCATAGTTACCGACCAGCTTGATGATCTGGTAAGCCCAGGCATTGTCGAGGCCGAGCGGCGCACCGAATTCGCCTTCAACACCGAGCAGACGCTTGATGGCCGGATTGTCCGAACCGAGCTGCTCATCGACATTGGCCGAGCTCACGCCCAGTTCTTCAGCTTCGAGCAGTGCGAAATAGGTCCAGCGGGCAATGTCGAACCACTGGGTGTCACCCGAGCGGACGGAGGGGCCAAGCGGCTCCTTGGAGATGATTTCCGGCAGGATGATATGGGCATCCGGATCGGCGAACTTGGAACGCTCGGAAGCCAGTGCCGAAGCGTCGGTGGTGTAGACGTCGCAGCGGCCGTCTTCATAGGCCTTCACCACTTCGTCCTGGTCCACGAACACGACGGTGTTGAACTCCATGCCATTGGTGGCGAAGTAGTCGGCAGCGTTCAGCTCGGTGGTGGTACCCGACTCGATGCAGATGGCGGCGCCGCTGAGATCCAGCGTCGAATCAATGCCATCTTCCTTGCGGACCATGAAGCCCTGACCATCATAGAACATGGTGCCGACGAAGCTGATGCCCAGCTGGGTATCGCGGCTCATGGTCCAGGTCGTGGTGCGGGAGAGAACGTCCACTTCGCCGGCGGACAGGGCGGTGAAACGCTCCTGGCTGGTCAGCGAGGTGAAGCGGACGGCGTCGGCGTCGTTGAAGATGGCCGCGGCAAGCGCACGGCAATAGTCAACTTCGAGGCCAGTCCAGACATTGCTGGAATCGGGAGCCGAGAATCCCGCCACGCCACCAGTGACACCGCACTGGACGTAGCCCTTGGCCTTGACGTCGTCGAGAATGGCCGCCTGTGCGGCCGTCGCGCCGAGACCGAGAGAGGCCGCGACTGCGATCGATACGAGCGCTTTTTGCATTTTTTGCCTTTTTGTTTCCTGACCCTGTGTTTCGGAGCCTATCAAGTTTGCCGAGACTCCGATCGCACCACCGCTTTGTTGACGGTTTGGATGCTGCTAAGCATGCAAGCCTCAATTGACTGTAACGTCAAGGGTCGATGGCGTGTTGGGACAGGAAACCTGTCGCTTATTTAGACAACGATCCCCAAATGATTTCTTTTTGAGCATCGAGCTTACTATGAATGACCACAAAACCGGCATTTCGCCCGCCGCCTCCATCGAAACTATTCTGACCCATGGCGGACGCCATCCGGACGATCAGTTCGGCTTCGTGAATACCCCGGTCTATCGCGGGTCCACCGTTCTGTTCAAAACGCTGGCTGATCTTGATGCGCAGGCGCAGCGCTATCTCTATGGGCGGGCTGGCAACCCGACCACGGAATCGGTCGAAGCGGTGGTGAGCGAACTTGAGGGGGCCTATCGCACCAAGCTCGTGCCTTCCGGCCTCGCCGCTATCACGATTGCCTTGATGGCCTGCGTCAAGGCGGGAGACGACGTGCTGATCACCGACAGCGCCTACCAGCCCGGCCGAACCTTCGCCGACGGCTACCTGGAGCGCATGGGCGTCAGCGTTCGTTATTTCGATCCGCGAATCGGCGCCGATCTTGCTGGCCTGATGCAGCCCAATACCAAAGCGGTGCTTGCCGAAAGCCCGGGATCGCTCACTTTCGAAGTGCAGGACATCGCCGTGCTGGCCGAAGTGACCCGGGCGGCGGGCGCGCGGCTGATCGTGGACAACAGCTGGGCCACGCCGCTCTATCATCGCCCCCTCGCCCTGGGCGCCGACATTGTGGTTCACGCCGCCACCAAGATGTTCGTGGGCCATTCCGACGTCATGGCGGGCACCATTTCCACCACCGAAGAAGCCTGGGCCGATGTCGAGCGCGTCCGCACCCTTCTTGGCTTCTTTACATCCGGGGACGACGCTTTTCTGGTAGCCCGCGGGTTACGGACGCTGGCCGTACGGATGAAGGAACATCAGGCGCGGGCGCTGGATATTGCAGCCTGGCTGGAAAAGCAGAATGAGGTCGTGCAGGTGCTGCACCCTGCCCTGCCCAGTCATCCCGATCATGCCATCTGGAAGAAGAATTTCACCGGCGCGGGAAGCCTGTTCGGCTTTGTCCTGCAACCAGCCCGCCGGGAAGCAATCGCAGCCTTTGTCGATCACATGCAGATATTCAGCATGGGCTATTCGTGGGGCGGCTATGAGAGCCTTTGCCTGCCGGTAAACATGGGCAAAGCCCGCAGCGTGAAACCGCTGCCGAAAGACACGAACCTCTTCCGCGTCCATATCGGCCTTGAAGGCGTGGACGACCTCAAGGCCGATCTTGCTGCCGCGCTGGAGCGCTATTCGGCAGCGCGCTGAAAAAGCTGGCGCAGGCCGCTCAACGGCTTGCGCACAATTTTCCCATCGGCACGCTGCTCGAACAGCCAGCCTTTGCGCGCGAAGAGATTTCGCACGAGATAGGCGCCAAGCGCACCGATCACGATCCCGGCAAAGACATCGGTGGGATAATGCATGCCCACCGGCACCCGCGAAATGGCGACGGCCACGCCCACGATCAGCAGCACGAGAAAACTGCGCGGCCAGAGAAAGCCGATGGTAAAGGCCGTCGCGATCGCCGTGGCCGAATGACCACTGGGAAAGCTCTGGAACGTCCAGTCATTGAAAAAATTCTGGAAGGAAAACGCGCCGGAGGCCTCGAACTCGCTCGGCCTGCCGCGCCCCACCAGCCGCTTGAAAAGGTTCGTGATCAACCCCGGCACGCCGACGCCGAGAAAGATGAAAGCGCTGATCGCTGCCAACTCGCCAGCGGCCCTGCGCCAGATCCCCTGCAGCGGAAACATCGCCAGCCGCAGCAGAATCATCAGCACAAGGCTGGGAATCAGGATCCAGTCGGAAAGCCCGTAATCGGTTATGAAGAAGAACGGCGCCCGCCATTGATCCGGCCAATTTATGGCCCCCCGCGACGCCGCAATGTCGATCAGGGAAAGCAGCCCGAGAATAGCCACCATGCCGATCAGAAAAAACGGCCATGAGGCGCGGCTGAGGCCAAGAGGCCAAGGCTTTTGCAGGTCTATCATGTCGTTTGTTGTGTCTTGCACATCCTGTTGCCGTCAAGTGCGCCATAGTGCTGCAAGTGGCCTTGCCCTTTGCCACCGAACAGGCTATCGGGATGGCGCGACGTCGGAGTGTAGCTCAGCCTGGTAGAGCACCGGTTTTGGGAACCGGGGGTCCAAAGTTCGAATCTTTGTACTCCGACCAGTCGCCTAGCATCGTGTTGAGGACCTTGCATGACCGCTCGCATCTACCGCCCTGCCCGCAATGCCATGCAGTCCGGCAAGGGAAAATCCCGCAATTGGGTATTGGTCCATGAACAGCAGGTGGCGCGCAGCATCGATCCGCTGATGGGCTATACCAGCAGTTCCGACATGAGCCAGCAGATCAAGCTGTCCTTCGAGACGCAGGAAGAAGCCGAAGCCTATGCGCAGCGCAACGGCATCCCCTATTCCGTGCAACCTGCCCATGATGCAACGCCGAAGCGCGTCAGCTATCCCGACAATTTCCGCTCTGATCGCAAGACGCCCTGGACACACTAGGCTCAAGCTAGCGATTTGATTCCGACGCGCGCCGCAAGAGATTGCGGCGCTTTGCTTTTTGGCATTACGTTCGCACAGCGAGTGTAGAAGGAAGGGCCAGACATGATCCGTCAGTTCATCACACCTTTGGCAGCCCTGCTGCTCAGCGCCGGCTCGGCCAATGCGGCGCCGGCCATGTGGAAGATCAGCGACGATGACAGCGCAATCTGGCTGTTCGGATCGGTGCATCTGCTGCCGACATGGACGGAGTGGCGCACCGTGCATCTGGACAAGGTGATTTCCAAGGCCGACCGAATTTATTTCGAGACCGACATCGGCGCAGAGGCGCAGATGTCGATTGCCGAGATGAGCTATGAATTGGGATTCGCCACGGACGGCCGCCTGCTCAGCGACAAGATCGGCCCCGAGCTGACCGAGATGCTGCGGGAAAAGGCGAACGAATACAATCTGCCCATGCCCTTGCTGCTCACCATGGAGCCGTGGATGGCGGCGACCACCATCTCAATGGGTGTTGTCGCCGCGATCGGCTACGACCCCCAGCATGGGGTGGAGAAGGTCCTGGGCGACGAACTGCCGGCCGAGCGCAAGGGTTTTCTGGAGACACCCGAGCAACAGCTCGGTTTCCTCGCCGGCGGTGACGAGACCGAACAGGTGGCCATGCTGCGCGCCACGCTGGAAGGCATAGACGATATATCCGGAGGCATCGACGACCTGCTCAATGCCTGGCTTGGCGGAGAACCCGAATTACTGGGCGAAATCTTCGACGAGCAGATGGACGGCTATGGCGTCGGCATGATCGAGCGGCTGATCGATGTGCGCAACAAGAATTGGGTCGACCAGATCGAGGCCATGCTGGAGCGCAACGAAACCGCCCTGTTGATCGTCGGCGCGGCGCATCTGGCTGGCGATGTCAGCGTGGTAAAACTGCTGGAAGAACGCGGCTTCACCAGCGAGCGGGTGCAATAAGCATACATACGGCTGCGGAGCTGTTTGCCGCCCCGGCCCAGTTCATCACGGCCCGGCTCGCCCCCAGGGCGCTAGCAATATTTGCGGTATGACAACCCCCTTGGGTCAAGCCCGAGGGGCGACCTCCTGTTCAATGCAAACAGGAGGTCAATATCACGCTCAGACGGCGCTGAGTTTGGTCCAGCGGCTGTCGTCCTGGCTCGACTTTACCGAGGCGACAATGAACTGCATGCCTTCGATGCCGTCAGCCATGCTGGGCAGCAAGGACTCAACGTCTGCGCCGTCGCCGCGGATGACCGCCGCAAACTGGCTGTAAAGCGTGGCAAAGGCTTCCAGATACCCTTCAGGGTGGCCCGAAGGAATGCGGACATTCATCGAGGCAGCCGGCGGAACTGAAATGGAGCCGCCGCGTGTGAGCAACTGCTTGGGCTTACCGAACTCGGTGAACCACATATAGTTCGGATTGTCCTGCCGCCATTCGAGGCCGCCCTTGTCGCCATAAACGCGCAACTGCAGACCGTTTTCATTGCCGACGGCAACCTGGCTGGCCCAGAGCATGCCCTTGGCGCCGCCCTCGAAGCGCAGCATGATGTGGACATTGTCATCGAGCTGACGCCCCGGCACGAAAGCCGTGAGGTCGGCCGAGACGGCGTCGGTCTTGAGGCCGGTGACAAAACGGGCGAGATTATAGGCGTGGGTGCCGATATCGCCAATGCAACCGCCTGCGCCGGAACGCGCCGGATCGGTACGCCAGGACGCCTGCTTGTTGTCTTCGTCTGCCGCTTCGGTCAGCCAGTCCTGCGGATATTCCACCTGAATGACACGAATCTTGCCCAAAGCGCCGGACGCAACGAGTTCCCGCGCCTGACGCACCAGCGGATAGCCGGTGTAATTGTGGGTCAGCAGGAATTTCGCACCGTTCTTCGGCTTGATTTCGGCCAGCTTGCGAGCGTCTTCAAGGGTCGAGGTGATAGGCTTGTCGCAGATCACGTGGATGCCGGCTTCGAGGAACGCCTTGGCCGGGCCATAGTGCATATGGTTTGGCGTGACGATGGACACAGCCTCGATGCCATCCGGCCGGGCGGCCTCTGCTTTCGCCATCTCCTCGTAAGAGGTGTAGATTCGATCTTCGGCAAGGCCGAGATTTTTGCCGGATTCCTTCGCGACTTCGGGCCGTGATGACAGGGCACCGGCCACCAGTTCATAGTCACCATCAATACGGGCCGCCACGCGATGCACATAGCCGATAAAGGCTCCCGTGCCGCCGCCGACCATGCCCAGACGAATGCGCCTTGCGCCGTTTTCAGCCATTTTACTTTCCTCTTCCCGTTCTCTCGTCCAGCGTCATTGCCCGGCTTGTTCGGACGTTCCATGGACCACCGGGACAAGCCCGGTGGTGACGATGAACATGGGGGTGTACGATTTTACGACAGGCCCAGCATCTTGCGATTGGCCGCCTTGTCGGTGCCGCCGGAGGCGAAATCGTCGAAGGCCTTCTCGGTCACCCGGATGATATAGCTCTGAATGAGCTCTGCGCCTTCGCGCGCACCGTCTTCAGGATGCTTGAGCGCGCATTCCCATTCGAGCACGGCCCAGCCCTTGAAGTCGTTCGCCGCCATTTTTGCGAAGATGGCCGGGAAATCGACCTGACCGTCGCCGATGGAGCGGAAGCGCCCTGCCCGGTTCACCCAGGACTGGAAGCCACCATAGACACCCTGACGACCGGTCGGGTTGAACTCGGCGTCCTTCACGTGGAAGGCTTTGATCCGGTCCTTGTAGATATCGATATAGTCGAGATAATCGAGCTGCTGCAGCACGAAATGGCTCGGATCATAGAGCAGGTTGGCCCGTGGATGGTTTTTCACGCGCTCAAGGAACATTTCGTAGGAAATGCCATCGTGGAGGTCTTCGCCCGGATGGATTTCGTAGCAGACGTCGACGCCGGCCTCATCGAAAGCATTGAGGATCGGCGTCCAGCGGCGCGCCAGTTCGTCAAAGGCTTCCTCGACCAGGCCAGCCGGACGCTGCGGCCACGGATAGAGATAGGGCCATGCCAACGCACCCGAGAAGGTTGCATGGGCGTTGAGGCCAAGATTCTGCGACGCCTTGGCCGCGTTCAGCATGGTCTGAACCGCCCATTCCTGCCGCGCCTTGGGGTTGCCATGGACTGAGGCCGGCGCAAAACCGTCAAATGCTGCATCATAGGCCGGGTGCACCGCAACAAGCTGACCCTGAAGGTGGGTCGACAGCTCGGTAATCTCCAGGCCGTGGCTGTTCACAATACCCTTGATCTCATCCGCATAGGTCTTGGAATTGGCAGCCTTTTCGAGATCGATGAAGCTCGACACCCAGGTCGGGATCTGGACGCCCTTGTAACCAAGGCTCGCAGCCCAGCGGCAGATATTGTCGAGAGTGTCGAACGGCGCCTTGTCGCCCGCAAACTGGGCGAGGAAAATGGCTGGGCCTTTGACTGTGGTGGCCATAGGGGTCTCCTCTTTGGCCCCGCACACCGCATTGCCGGGGCTTGTTCTTATCTTTGCGATGCGGCTATCCGCATGAATGAGGGGCGGCGATCTCTCGCCGCCCGACATGTTGGTCACCAATCTTGACCGGCGCAGGGCGCCTGTCAATGAGGTACGTCAATCAACGCAACAGCGCCTGCGCTTCTTCGATACCGAGAGCGCGAGGACGCTCGCAGGTCGTCTGCAAGGTCAGCACCTGGCCGGTCTCGCCCGCCTTGAGCAATCCGGTCATCACTTCCACCACATGCAAGGCCACATCGAGACCGCAACGCGCCGTCTGTCCGGTTTCGTGCGACTGCAGCATGTCGGCAAGACCTGCGCAGCGGTAATTGGCGCGCGGCGTGTCCTTGTCGAGATCCTGATTGGGCTTGCCAAAGGGATGGGCCCAGGGCGAAACCTGCGAGCGGGTGCCATCAAGGCTTGCCGTCACCAGATCGCCGCCGAAGAAGTTCGGATCGGGTACGAAGATCGACCCATCGGTACCATAGAGCTCGATATTGTGGTGGCCATGCGCCGCCACGTCCCAGCTCGCACCAATGGTGACGATGGCACCATTGTGGAATTCGAGCACGCCATGGATCGTGGTGGGCGTACCGACCTTGATGAACGTGCCCTTGAACGGACCCTCGGCGGTCACTTCGCGCTCGGCGCGCGCCATATTGGTGAAAGCCGACAGGCGCTTCACGGGGCCGAGCAGGTGAACCAGATCGGTAATGTAATAGGGGCCCAGGTCGAGGATCGGGCCGCCGCCAGGCTGGAAGAAGAAATCCGGGTTCGGATGCCAGTGTTCCATGCCCCGGCTCATCACATGGGTCGTGCCGCTCATGATCTTGCCGAGCTTGCCACTGTCGATGATTTCGCGGGCCTGCTGATGCGCGCCGCCCAGGAAGGTGTCGGGAGCGGACCCCACCTTGAGACCGCGTTCATCAGCCGCCTTCTTGAGCGAAAGCCCTTCTTCGAGCGTCAGCACGAACGGCTTTTCCGAATAGGAATGCTTGCCGGACGAGATGATGTCCATCGACACCTGATAATGGGTCGATGGAATGGTCAAATTGACGATAACGTCGAGCTCGCTGTTCTTGAGCAGTTCGTCCGGCGTCTGTGCCGCAACGCCGAATTCATCGGCGCGGGCCTTGGCGGCCTCGGGACGAATGTCTGCCACCGCGCGGACCTCGAGCCCCTTGAACAGAGGCGCGAGACGCAGATAGGCGGCAGAAATATTGCCGGCACCCATAATGCCGACGCCATAGGTCTTTGCCATTTGGCTTACTTCCAGTTCTTGGCGGTTGCGATCGAGCGCGTGGCGAAACGCACCGCGTCGCTCGGATTGTCATGTTCGGCGACGAAATACTGCGCCTTGGTCTTGGCCTGAACCTTCTTGATCAGTTCGTCCCAGCCGACAACACCGTGGCCAACGTCGGCCCAGCCGCTTTCTTCGGGGTTTTCACCCTCGGCGGCCAGGTCCTTGACGTGAACGGCAGTGACGCGGTCACCATATTTGTCGAACCAGGCAATCGGATCGGCCTTGCCGCGGATCACCCAGGCGATGTCGCATTCCCATTCGATCGCGGGCGCGGTTTCGAGAATGATTTCCATGGGCGTGCGGCCCGACGTGGTCGGCACGAATTCGAAATCGTGGTTATGCCAGCCGAAGCCATAGCCTTCCTTGGTGAAGACGTCGCCGAGCCCGGCCAGCGTTTCAGCCAGTTCCAGCCACTTGGATTCATCTTCGCTGCGCTGGTCAGGCATGATGAAGGGGCAATAGATGCGCTTGATGCCGATGGTTTCGGCAATCTTGAGCGCGCCGGACGTATCCTTGAGCTGGTCGAGACCGAAGTGACCGGTCGGCATGGTCAGACCATTGTTCTTCAGATCGGCGGCAAGCCCGGCTGCATCGGCATAAAGCCCGCCGAAACCTTCGACCTGGCGATAGCCGAGAGACGAAAGCGTACCGAAAAATTCGGACATGGAGGGAACGTTGCGCGCGCTATAAAGCTGGAAGGACAGCTCTGTCATAAATGGCCTCTTGAACTTGCGATTGGATGCGGGTGTCGCGTCGGACCGGAGGGATAGCCATCAATGAAGCTGGCGTCGCCGCGCCGGGGCAGACTGAATGCCGCAAAAGTAATAAAGGCGGCGCCCCGTGGAGCGCCGCCAGATATTTGCCCGTTAAAGGCGGCTCTCGGTCTGTGCGCTGAACAGCGAACCGCGAGCGATATCGAAGCCGACAGTCACCTTGTCACCGGCAGCCAGCGGGATATCGCTGGAGCAGCGGAAGGTAATCGACACACCGGCAACCTTGGTCCAGGCCAGGGTCTCCGAGCCCATCGGTTCGACGATTTCGATTTCGGCTTCAGTCTTGAACGGCATGGCCTGAGCGGCGTCGCCGATAAAGATATGTTCGGGGCGAACGCCGAGCACAGCCTTGGTCGAACCGGCGGGAGCCACCTCAAATTCATAGTCACCAACAGGAATCTTGGTGCCATCATCGGCCGTGAAGGTCTGGCCTTCCAGCGTGCCGTTGAGGAAATTCATCGACGGCGAACCGATGAAGCCGGCGACATAGAGATTGACCGGCTTGTTGTAGATGGTGTGCGGATCGGCAAGCTGCTGGATCACACCATTCTTCATGATGGCGATGCGATCGGCCAGCGTCAGGGCCTCGATCTGGTCGTGCGTCACGTAGATCATGGTGTTCTTGAGACGCGCATGCAGACGCTTGATCTCGACGCGCAGATCCGAACGAAGCTTGGCATCGAGGTTGGACAGCGGTTCGTCGAACAGGAACACGTCCACATCGCGTACCAGGGCCCGGCCAATGGCCACGCGCTGACGCTGACCACCGGAGAGGTTGGCCGGCTTGCGCTGCAGCAGCGGCTCGATCTGGAGGATTTCGGCAGCACGCTTCACGCGCTGCTCGATTTCCGCCCTGGGCATGCCAGCAACGCGCAGACCGAAGCTGAGATTCTTCTCGACCGACATCTGCGGATAAAGCGCATAGGACTGGAACACCATCCCGATGCCGCGGTCCTTGGGCTCTTCCCAGGTCACGTTCTTGCCGTTGATGAAGATCTGCCCGTCGGACACATCCAGAAGACCGGCAATGCAGTTGAGCAGCGTGGACTTGCCGCAGCCCGAAGGCCCGAGCAGCACGATGAACTCGCCCTGTGCGATGTCGAGGTTGAGGTTCTCGAGCACCTTCACATTGCCGAAGTTGAGCGAGAGATCCTTGATGGAAACGCTTGGTTGCATAGTCACTTATCCCTTCACGGCGCCAGCGGCGACGCCGCGTACGAACAGTTTGCCGGACACAAAGTAGATGATCAGGGGCACAAGGCCGGTCAGCACGGTCGCAGCCATGTTGACATTGTATTCGGGCGTACCCTGAGCCGAGTTGACGATATTGTTGAGCTGCACGGTCATCGGAAGGTTCTGCGTGCCGGCGAAGACAACGCCGAACAGGAAGTCGTTCCAGATGCCGGTCACCTGCAGGATCAGCGCCACCACGAAGATCGGCAACGACATGGGGAGCATGATCTCGAAGAAAATGCGCCAGAACCCTGCCCCATCGACACGCGCCGCCTTGAACAATTCCTGCGGCAGCGACGCAAAGTAATTGCGGAACAACAGCGTGAGGATCGGCATGCCGAAAATGGTGTGGATGACGATGACGCCCTGAAGCGTACCGAAAATACCCAGTTCACGGGTGATCATCACCAGCGGGTAGAGCATCACCTGATAGGGGATGAAGGAGCCGAAGATCAGGATCGAGAAGAAGATTTCCGAACCCTTGAAACGCCAGTTGACCAGAGCATAGCCGTTCACGGCAGCGATGAAGATCGAGACGATGGTGGACGGAATGGTGATCTTCACCGAATTCCAGAAGCCGGGGGAAAGTCCCTGGCAGGTCAGGCCCGTACAGGCGCTGGTCCATGCGCGACCCCATGCGTCAAAATTGAACGCACTCGGCAGCGCGAAGATGTTGCCGAAACGAATTTCCGGCATGGTTTTCATCGACGTGACGATCATCACGTAGAGCGGGAACAGGAAATAGAGGCTGAAGAAAACCAGCGTCGAATAGATGATGATTTTCTTCGGGGTGAAGAACGGCTTTGGCCTGGGCCCGCGCGGCCCGGCGGTATCGACGGGTACGGAGGCCGGCGCACCGGACATGGTTGCTGTCTGGCTCATGAGCGGCGCCCCTTCCCACCGAATTCAAGATAGGCCCACGGGACCATGATGATCAGAACGGTCAGCAGCATCATGGTGGCCGCAGCCAGACCCTGGCCGATATTACCGCCGCCGAACATGTAGTTGTAAACGTATTTTGCCGGCACTTCGGACGAGATGCCCGGGCCGCCATTGGTCAGCGCCACGACAAGATCGTAGAGACGCACGATGCCGGAGCCGATCAGCACCACGGCCGTCACCAGCACGCCGCGCATCATCGGTAGAACGATGGAAACATAGGTGCGCCAGGTTGGAATACCGTCGACACGCGCCGCCTTCCAGATTTCCTCGTCGACGCCACGCAGGCCCGCCAGCATGAGGATCATGCAGAAGCCAACGCCCTGCCAAAGCCCGGCAATCAACAGCGCAAACAGCACCATGCGCGGATTAGAAATCCAGTCGAAGGTGAAGTTTTCCCAGCCCAGATTGCGCATGGTGCCCTGCAGGCCCAGCGTCGGGTTCATGATCCACTGCCACACCAGACCCGTCACGATGAACGAGAGGGCAAATGGGTAAAGCATGATGGTGCGAAACGCGCTTTCAAAGCGGATTTTCTGGTCCATGAGCACGGCGAGCAAAAAGCCCAACCCCAGCGTCAGGAACAGCGACATCACACCATAGCTGATCAGATTGGTGACCGAAATATTCCAGCGATTATTGCTGAACAGGCGCTCATACTGCGCGAAGCCAACAAACTGGCCCGTCGGCAGAAGCCTGGAGTTTGTAAAGGAATAATAGATCGTCCAGATCGTACAGCCAATGAATACGATCAATACCGTCGCGACCATCGGGGTTGCGGCGATCTTGGCGGGCAGGTTGTGTAGGAAAATTCTATTCAGGAGACTCGGACGGCTGCTTTTTCCAGCCCCCTGCTCCACTTGAACGGCTGTGTCCGCCATTACGTCTCTCCATACGAAAGTGGTCGACCTTGTCGAGCAAGGCCGACCACCGCATTATCGATAAGGCCGAAGCCCTACCCGAACACTCTGACGATTAGTCAGCCTGTTCAACGATCTGAGCACGACGTTCGATGTAGTCGTCCACGGTGACGGACTCGTCAGCAAAGAACTCGAGATCGAGATCCTGCAGCTGCTGCTGGGTGTCGCTGGAGAGCGAGAAGTCACCCGATGGCAGCAGACCGTTTTCCAGCAGAGCCAGAGCCTTGGTCATGCATGCATTGGCGCCCGACAGGTCGATGTCGGTACGGATCGGCATGGAGCCCTTCACAAGGTTGAACTTGAGCTGAGCTTCAGGCGAGATCAGGATGCGGGCAAGCTGCGTCTGAGCTTCGATCACAGCAGGATCGGTACCTTCCGGCAGAACCGGGAAGTAGAACGAGTCACCACCGCCGGTCAGCTGCGTGCCAAGGCCGAGGCCCGGCAGACATTCATAGTCTTCGCCCGGTACGCCGCCAGCGATCTGCAGATCGCCCTGGAGCCAGTCGCCGTGGATATTGCCGGCAGCAGTGCCTTCGAGCAGCTGGTTGCCAACGTCACCGAAGGACGGGACCATGGTTTCCGGCGAGGTGACCTTGCGCAGCTCGTCGAGAGCTTCGGCAACCTTGCGGAATTCAGGACCACGAACAGCCGAAGCATCCTTGTCGCGGTTGATCTTCATCACCAGGTCGCTGCCACCGATACCGGCCATCAGCACGCCCGGGATACCGTTGATCGGCCAGCCGGTCGCAAGACCGAACGGCAGAATGCCGGCTTCCTGCAGGGCAGGCCAGGATGCAACATACTCGTCCCAGTTGGTCGGAACCGGCTGGCCGATCTTTTCGTAGGCAGCAGTGGAGAGCCACAGCCAGTCCCACGAGTGGATGTTGATCGGCAGACAGTAGAGACCGCCTTCGTAACGGCAGGGCTCAAGCAGGTCCTGGTCGACATAGAACGAGTCGATGTCGAGATCGGCAACGACGTCGGTCAGGTCGCGCATCAGGCCGGCCTGGATGAGCTCTTCAGCGTCACGGCCGGTATTCATCTGCGTGGCACCCATCGGGTTGCCACCGATGATGCGGCTGATGATGACGGGGTTGGCGCCAGTGCCCGAACCGGCCAGAGCCGAGTCGACCCAGGTGTTGCCGGTTTCTTCTTCGAAGACCTTGGCGAATTCTGCGATAGCGGCGGCTTCACCAGCCGACGTCCACCAGTGTGTGACTTCCAGCTCGGCTGCATAGGCCGTAGAGCCGAGGAAAGCGGTTGCCATAGCGGCGACCACTGCAAACTTCTTCATAGGTTGTCCTCCCAACGAACACGAGGAGCTAGCGCTCCAGCGATGCACCAATTGCAAGGCTGTCACTCCAGGAGCGCAAGCCACAATTGCGTGTAATCGATTGCACTACAGGTTCCTAACACGTTGTGCAATCGATTTCAGGAGTTTCATACAAGCCTTGCGGACCTGTCAAGATCGTTTTAGACCGTTTAGGTTACTGACAGCGGGAGGGGGCGCTGCCAGCGATGAGTCAGCTGAAAAAGACGCCTACGATTCAAGACGTTGCGCGATTCGCCAATGTCTCCGCCGCCACGGTTAGCCGGGCCTTGTCCCGCCCCGACCGGGTCAGCGAGGACACGCGCGCGCGCATTTCCGCAGCCATTCATGCAACCGGTTACACACTGAACCAGGCAGCACGTTCGCTGCGCCAGCGAAACGCGCGGACCATTCTTGTGGCGCTGCCCGATATCCGCAATCCATTCTTCTCTTCCATACTCGACGCGATCGAGCGTGAGGCGACCAGCCGCGGATATGGGGTGCTGGTCGCCAACCTTTATCTCGGTGCAGAAACCGCGCGGCGCCTTCAGGATTACATGCTGTCAAATCGCGCCGACGGGCTGTTGCTGCTCGATGGCTCGCTCGACCCCGAGACGCTGAACGCCATCACCATGCCGCCCTTTTCCGTGCCTCTGGTGGTCGCGTGCGAAAGCATACCCAACAGCGATTTCCACACCGTACAGACCGACAATGCCCATGCCGCCGAGCGCGCGACGCAGCACCTGCTGGATTTGGGGCACACCAGGATCGGCCATATCCTTGGCCCGGAAAACAATGTCGTGGCGCGGGACCGGCTCGCCGGATTCAAGCGGGCCATGGCCGGTGCCGGCCATCCGGTCGTTCCAGAATGGCTGTTTCGCGGCAATTTCGAAATGGCGAGCGGCTTTTCCGCCGCAGCAAGGTTCATTTCGCTTGCCGAACGTCCAACGGCCATTTTCGCAGCCAATGACGAAGCCGCCATCGGTTTTCTGTCCGGCCTGCGCCAGCACGGCCTGCAATGTCCGCATGACGTCTCAGTGGTGGGCTTCGACGATCTGGGCGTCGCCGCCCACTATGCCCCGCCCCTGACCACCATGCGCCAGCCCCGCGAAACACTCGGGCGCATGGCGGCGGAAGCATTGATCGACCTCATAGAGGAAGCCGGACCGGCGCGCGGTCCGCTGCGGATCGTGCTGAACTCGGAGCTGATCGTGCGCGAAAGCACCGGCCGCCCTGCCCCATCCATGTGATGTTGGTATTTTGGCGATCCCGAGAGGATTCGAACCTCTGACCAACAGCTTAGAAGGCTGCTGCTCTATCCAGCTGAGCTACGGGACCGCACAGGCACTCCTTTACAACATTTTCCCATGAAGGCCACACCCGCCTGACCCCGTTTCCAGTGTGGAAAATCGCTGCCGCCAGACACCAGATCAGCATCTCGTTATCGCCCGGTTTACCATCCGCACTTGCCCGCAAGCGTGAATTAGGCCACTTTGTCGCCACAAATGGGGATTGATCCACTGCCTGAGAACGCGACCCGACCCACCATCGTACTCTTTGATCTCGATGGGACATTGGTGCATCACGTTAATCCGCGTGTGCTGCAGATGCTGGAATTCCTGGACGATTGTTCGCACCGGGGCGGCAGGCTGGCAGCGCGGTTTCGGCTGATGCGGCGCCATCGCGTCGTTGAGCGCACACCCAAACTGCTGGTTCACAAGGCCATCCACAAGGTCCGCCGCAAATCGGTCGAGCAGATGCTCATGCCCTGCGCCACGATGCGTTGCGTATTGGGCCGCCTGCGCGCCGAAGGCGTGGCGCTCGGCGTCGTCAGCAACGGCTTGGGCACAGGCTATGGCCATGACGTGCTCGACACCTTCGACCTCAAGAAATACTTCTCCACGGCCGTGTTCCGCGAGGATGTCTCACGCGGCAAGCCCTGGCCCGATTCCATCCTCACCGCGCTGAAGGGCCTTGGGCGCGAACTGCGCGGCAATGACGTGATCTGGTATATCGGCGACCAGCGCAAGGACATCGCCGCCGCACAGGCAGCGTCTGCGGCGCTGGGACGAACCATCGTTCCCTTCGCCCTTGGCGCGCGCGCCGCGCTTACCGCCGAGGCACGCATCCCGCCCGCCCAGATCATGTGGACGGCCTCGGACTTTGAAAGAACCGTATCGGCGGCCTTCGACATGGACGAGCGCGGTCTGTCGCTGATCGACTCGCTCCCCGCCCCCCTGCTCTAGACCGTCGCGTATCCGGCGGGGTTTTACGACGCGGCGTCGAACCACGCGCGCAAAAGAACGCTGCTACCAACAAATCGGGATTGTGGAATTATTGGTACGCCCAAGGGGAATCGAACCCCTGTTCCCGCCGTGAGAGGGCGGTGTCCTGACCGCTAGACGATGGGCGCACTACCTGCGCTAGGAAGTCCGTCCACCTGCCGTAAAAGCAAGGGAGGGATGGTACGCCCTAGGGGAATCGAACCCCTCTCTGCACCGTGAAAGGGTGCCGTCCTAACCGATAGACGAAGGGCGCATCTGCGCGATGGCTGTCGTATAGTGGGGTGCTTTTGATTGCGCAACCCCATTTCGCATTGATCCTGTGAGGAAAATTTTCAAGCGGTAGTTTTCAACAGCCCTCGAAGGTCACGGGGCCCTTTCGGCCACGCGGCCGATCACGCACATCCACATGAATGAAATTGCGGCCGGGATAGCAGCCCAGCCCGCCAACGCTGTCGGTGCGCCGGGCAAAGGCGATCAACTGCTCCTTCGGCACGCCCGGAATGTAGAAGTCCGCAGCCATGCACTTGGTGTGGTACGAATTGTCCGCGCCGCCCGCCGACGAATTGTGAAAGGCATTGCGATAGCCGGAATTCATCACGATGCGCTTGCCGAAATGCCCTTCGAACTCCCAGATCACGAACCGCAGCTTTGGCGAAATGCAGAGCGCATTGACATTGCTGGAGCTGACATAAGTGCCCCAGTCCTGGCGCATCCCTGAATAACCAGGGCCGGAGCCATTGGCGAACATCGCCATGGGCAGGCACCCCGCCAGCAGGGTGACAGTGAGCGCCATGGCGGCAATGGAGCGGGGTAATCGGGGCATATCGACCTTACCGGGACCGCTGTCGCATAAGCGCAACAGGCAATGGGCGTCTGGGCTTGGTCGCTAAAATTAGATCGGTTTCGCTAACCTGGCGCTAAGCAGCAGGGTTAGCGAAACCTTAAGGGTGTCAGGGCGATCGAGAGCCGCCCTTACCAGGTGCCGGTATTGGGCATGGAGGCCCAAGGCTCCTGCGGGTCAAGGTGCCCGTCCTGAATCAGCTCCACCGAAATTCCATCCGGGGATTTAACGAATGCCATATGGCCGTCGCGGGGCGGGCGATTGATCACGACGCCCATATCCGACAAATGCTGGCACAACGCGTAGATATCGTTCACGCGATAGGCCAGATGTCCGAAATTGCGGCCGCCGGTATAGGTTTCGGGGTCCCAGTTATAGGTCAGTTCGACCTTTGCATCTTCATCGCCCGGCGCGGCCAGGAAGACGAGCGTAAAGCGGCCCTTCTCATTCTCGACCCGGCGCACCTCTTCGAGCCCAAGTCCATCACGGTAGAATCGGAGGCTGTCCTCGATATTGGTGACGCGCACCATGGTGTGCAGATATTTCATGGCAATCCTCCTTCGACGGTAAATCCGGCCTTGGGGTAACAACCGCACGCAGTCGCTGCAATGCCGCTCAGCCGGGCTGTCGATAAAATATCAAGATCTTCTTAACTTTTAGCGTTGAATCGGCCAGACTGATTTGATCATGTGTAGAGTACCCGCAGGCGGCGGGCGTGTAAGAGGGCGCTGGGAATATGGGGGCCAAGGTCAACGGCGAGAATGACAAGTCCGTCGAACTGTCCGAATCCGGACAGGGCGCGCGCGACGCTGGCACCCATGTGGGACAGCAATCGCCTGTCGATGTCATCGAAATCGCCGGTTCCATAAAATGGTTCGATGCCGGCAAGGGTTTCGGCTTTATCGTGCCGGATAATGGCATGGCCGATGTGCTTCTGCATGTCACGTGCCTGCGCCGTGACGGGTACCAGACCGCCTATGAAGGCGCCCGTATCGTTGTCGAGGCACTGAACCGTCCAGGGGGGTTGCAGGCCTTCCGCATTGTCTCCATGGACGAATCGACAGCCCTGCATCCATCGCAGATGCCGGCGCCGCGCACCCATGTTGTGGTCGAGGCCACATCGGGCATGGTGCGGCTGGAAGTGAAGTGGTTCAACCGCATCCGCGGCTTCGGCTTCCTGTCCGCCGGCGACGGCACGCCCGACATTTTCGTGCATATGGAAACGCTGCGCCGCTTCGGCATCACCGAATTGCGGCCCGGCCAATTCGTGCTGGTCCGTTACGGAAATGGCCCCAAGGGCCTCATGGTCGCCGAAATTCGTCCGGATGGTTGGGGCGAAGCGCCGTCTTCGCACTGATTCCCATATGAAAGGCCTCCAGGCCGTGCTCCATACCGATCATCTGCCCACCCGCTCGCCGCGACTGCGTATTTTCTCCCGTGGCCTGGCCGGCGTCGCGGCTGCCACGCTGATCAGCCTGCCGCTCGCCGCCTGCAGCGATGAGACCCGGCTGGTCGTAAACAGCGAGACCGGCGCACATGCCTTCACCGTTGAGGTGGTGGACACGCCCGAAACCCGCGCTCAGGGCCTCATGTATGTGATGGAACTGGCCCCTGACGCTGGCATGCTGTTCGACTTCAAGGAAGAGCGCGTCGTGTCCTTCTGGATGCGCAACACCTTCATTCCGCTCGACATGATCTTCATCACCGCCGAGGGCGTGGTGCAGAACATTCATGTCAATGCGCGCCCGCATGACACGACCTCGATTCCGTCCGACGGCCCGGTGCAATTTGTGCTGGAAATTCCCGGCGGCCGATCCGTCGAACTGGGTTTGGAAGCCGGTGACACCGTGGAACACGCCCGAATACGGCCCGCTCAGTAGATCTACAGTCTGGCGACCACCATGCAGTCGATCACCGCCCAGAGGTGCAGACTGGCGCCGGCAACGACGAAAATATGCCATAGCGCATTCTGGAACCTCAGCTTCTCCCAGAGGTGAAAGATGATCCCGGCTGAATAGGTCACGCCACCGGCCAGCAGCAGCCAGAGCGTCGACGCCGGCAGCGCCTGGCCGAGCGACTGGAACACCAGAATGCCGCTCCAGCCAATCGCCAGATAGAGCAGAATGGCGATGCGGCCGAAGCGTTCTGGCACGATCAGCTTGAGTGCAACCCCGACCAGCGACGCGCCCCAGACAAGGCTCATCATGATCGTTCCTGCCGGTGTGCCACCAAGCACGGCCAGGAACGGCGTGTACGATCCCGCAATGAACAGAAAGATCGCCGCCTGATCGAGCCGCGCCAGATAGCGCTTTATGGGGGAAACCGGCGACATATTGTAGGCCAGCGAAACGCCCAGAACCGCGACGAGCGTCGAGACATAGACCAGAAGCGCGGGAAATTCCTCTGGCGCCGTGTGCAGCAGCGCAAAAGCCAGAAGGATGGAGCCGGCGGCCACCGCCACCACGAGCCCCAATATGTGCACCGCAGCATCGACGATCACTTCGGCCAGAGAATAGGGCCGACGGTCACCCAAGGCTGATGGTGTATTCTCGATTGCGCTGGACATCATCGCTTCTCCTTGCCCCCATCGTGTGGCAGGGATGTGACCGGAATCTTTCCGGTGGGTGACAATCGCGCTTCATCGTAAAGCGTCGTGCAACTTTCCTGGTGAACAAGTGCTTGCACCATTTTCCAGGGCCTTGACGGGTAACGCTGGTGTTACTCTAACCAGCGGCATGACTCGGAAAACCAAACCACCGATTGCCCTCTATTCCGCCCTCGCGGATACGACGCGCTGCCGCATCCTTGAAATCCTCGCCGACGGGCCGATTCCGGTTCATCGCCTGGCCGACGGATTCTCGATCAGCCGCCCTGCGATCTCCCGCCATCTGCGCGTGCTCAAGCAGGCGGGGCTGGTGGCCGAGGTCAAGAAGGGCCGGGAAAATCTGTACGCGTTCCGGCCGCAGAAACTGGGCAAGGCCATCAGCTGGATCGAAGCCCTGCACGGCCCAGACGCCACCCCTGACGCTGAAGCCACCCCGATTGCGCCAGAAGCCGACGTTGCGCGTGTGATGCCTGTTGCAGAACCAGCGCCGCAGCCCATCCTTGTCGCCCTGAAACCGGCAGACACGCCCAAGCTGGAAAAGCCGAAGTTGTTTGCGGAAAAAAAGCCCGCAGGAGATGCGGTGGCGCCCAAGGCAGCGTCGATCACGCAGATGGGCTTCGACTTCTGAGGCCAATGACCGCGCGCCGCAGCCATTTGGTTTGCACAGACTGCCGCCGAAAACAAAAAGGCCGCCACCAGGGCGACCTTCATGTTTGAAACTGAGTGCGAAGATTACTTCAGCAGGGTCAGGTTCACGGCGGATTCACGGCCATCACGACCGGCTTCCACGTCATACGACACCTTGTCGTTCTCGTAGAGGCCATCGATACCAGCGCGCTGCACGGCAGAAATGTGGACGAAGTGGTCCTTGCCGCCATTGTCGGGGGTGATGAAGCCAAAACCCTTGGTGGTGTTGAAGAATTTAACGGTACCGTTGAAGGCTGCCATTTTAATATCCTAGAAAGCTCGGAGCCGAAGCGAACGAGCGGTTTCCCCCCGCGACATGCAAGAGGGCCTACAAAACGTTCGCAAGACAGATCAGTGAGCCAAGAATAACGGTAAACCGCATCAGGCAGCCAACTTTGGCCAGAAACGTATGGACAAAAAATAGCATCGAATGGCAAAAATGCAAGAGTGTCCAAGGGCCCGAAATATTCGCCGCCCAAAAGACGGCCCCGGGCCGCGCTGCTGAACGCGACAGTGACGCTCAGCCGATGCTGATGATTTCCACTTCGCCGCCCCCAACGCTCACCACCTCCCCAACGCCTCGTCCCAGCAGGGCCCGGCCAATCGGTGAAGCAAAGGATATCGAACCCGCCTTGGGGTCAGCCTCGTCCTCACCGACGATTTTATAGGTCTGCACCCGCCCGTCATCACGCTCGAAAGTGACCCTGCCTGCAAAGGCGACCACGCCATGGTTTTCCGGCGACGGCATGACCTGGGCCGTCCGCAGCCGCTCGGTGAAATAGCGCAGGTCTCGAGACGGACTGGCAGCCTGCCGACGGCGCTCGTTGACATCCTCTGTGGCCATCGCGGCCTCATAGGCGACACGCGCCTCGGCCAATTGCCGCTCCAGCGCCGCGAATCCCTCCTCGGTTACCAGATTGGGCCCCTCAGGCACCGGACGATCCGGCAGCATCGTCTCCGATGCGGTCTCGGCGCTATCTTCCTTGGTAAAGGCGACGCTCACTGAATATCTCCGAAAATATCAAACAGCACAGGCGTTCCGCTCAACGAGCACACCTGTCCTGCACGGCGGCAGAATCGCTACGCTCACGCGCTTCAAGGCAGAGGCATTGCGTCTCGAAACGCGCCGCTTCTTCCTCCGTGAGCTTGTCACCGGAGATAAGCAGCTTGAGCTGTGAGCGGCAGAGTTGAGAATCAGGCGCCGGCTGCTGTGCCAGGGCGCTGACCACTGGCATGGCCAGCAGCATTGCAAGAATCAGGACAGGCTTCACACGAGCGCTCCACAGTTCGGTCGGCAGGCTTACAGCACCGGAAAGCGGAAACTTCGTGTCCTGCGCCGCCGGCACGGCAGCCTCAATTGCGTCCGGCCCGTTCCAGCAGCAGGTCCCGGGCTTCGTTTATCTTGGCAGCCAGAAATTCCGATCCGCCACGATCAGGATGCACGCCCTTCATCAGTTCGCGGTGTGCCGCCTTGATCTCATCTGCACTCGCGCCGGGCTTGAGGCCAAGAACCGCATAGGCTTCTGCAACCGGGTCGCGGGATCCGCCTGCGCCCGTGCCACCGCCCTGCCCGGCCCCGCCAGCCTGCTCCTCGAAATATTCCCGCCAACCGGCCCGGTTGGTATCAAGCCAGCTTTCGAGCAGGTTGACGCTTTCCGCATCGTGGCCGATTTCCTCGATCAGGATGCGGGTTTCATTCTCGCCCAGATCCAGCAGGTCCCAACCGGCAAATTGCCCGTCCAGCACGCGGCCAGACAGGTCACCGGTATCGTGATCGAGTTCCATGGCCAGAAAGCGGCTACGGACCTTGGAGATATTGGAATTGCCACCACTGACGCTGTCAAAGGAGAACTGCCCGATCCGTCCCCGGAGCAGAACAGACGCGGCCAGCGCGCCGACGATCATGGCGATATCGATGCGCCGGAACAGCAGAGCCGCAAGAGCGATGAGCGCGGCAAACCCGCCCACGATCCAGCGCAGGCTGGCCATCAGCACGCGCCGGTCCATGGTGCGGGCCATTTGAAACAGCCACAGGGCGCCCAGAAGGCCGAACCCAACAATCAAAATCCAGCTCATCTACCCTCGATCTGCGCCAGCAGCGCCCGCGCCTCACCACCCGATTGCAGGCGCAGACGCGCCCGCCCGCCGCTGGCATAGGCGGCCACCGCCTTCAGCAGCGCCGCCAATTGCCCCGGCGCGGAATTGTCGAACCGTGCATAAGCACCTTTGGACAAACGCGCAAATTCACGGAACGCGGCTTCGACGCGTTCATCTCGGTTCTCCTGGAACACGAAGACCGGCAGTCCGAGCAGGCCCAGTTCACCCGCCTTGGCGCAGAGCGCGTCCACATTTTCCTCTATGGCGTCGCCCACGAAAACCACCGCATTGATACGGCGGCGCTTGTGCTCGTCACGCGCATGGGCAAACACCTTGCCGATCTGCGTATTGCCGCCCTGGCAGGAGATCCCGCTCATCAGCCGCGACAGCGCCGTGGCGTCGGTCACCCATTTGGATGCGCGGCACTCGCCAAGCCCCCGGAAATACAGCAACTGCACCTGCAGATGCGCCTCGCTGGGAATAGCCTCGAACATGCCGGCCTGCAGTGAAACCGCCATATCCCATGTCGGCTGGCGGCTCATGGTGGCATCCATGGCGAAGAGCAGCCGCCCATCCTCCTGCGCTTTGGGCCGCGCCAGCTTGCCCACCTTCTGCACGAAGGCGGCGATCTCGTCCCGTACTTCGCCTTGCGGTCCAACGACGCCCTCGCGCCGTCTCGTCGGATTCTTTTCACTCATGGCTTGAATATGTGGCGTGCCGCCTGCCCCGGCAAGGGACACACACAATTCTGCTTGCCGCTGTCGAATAACAGGCGCCTCATCCGTCATGCAGGAGCAATCCTGCGAGGAGAATGTCAAAATGGAACGGCATTATGGCTGGGTGATCGTGGCCGCCGGGGCGTTGATCACTTGTCTGGCAATGGGCGCCATGTTCGCCCTGCCCGTCTATCTGCAACCCATATCCGAACAAACAGGCTGGAGCCGGGCGGGTATTTCCGGTGCCATGACCGTCGGCTTCGTGGTCATGGGCGTCGCCGGCTTCCTGTGGGGCACCCTGACCGACCGCATCGGCGCGCGCCCCGTCGTGCTCATTGCGGCGTGCCTTTTGGGTCTCGGCCTTTTCGTCGCCAGCCGCGCGGAAAATCTGCTGGTTTTCCAGTTTGCGTATGGTGGACTGGTCGGTGCGTCGGGGGGCGCATTCTTCGCTCCCCTGATCGCCACCACATTGGGCTGGTTCGACAAGCACCGCAGCCTAGCGGTATCGCTGGTCTCGCTTGGCGGCGGCGTTGCGCCAATGACCATCACCCCATTGGCGACCATCCTCATCGAGACTTATGGCTGGCGGACCGCCATGACGATGACCGCCATCGCCGCCACGCTTCTCATCCTTCCTGCCGCCTTCCTTATCCGCCGCGCACCCGAGGCCATGGCGGCCGCGCCTAGCCCAGCCAGCGATGTCGCGCCTGCCGAGCCGCGGCCCGGCAACATGGCGGCGATTTTCCGCACCCCGCAATTCTTCATTCTTGCCGGCGTCTTCTTCCTCTGCTGCGCTGCCCATTCGGGACCGATCTTCCATACGGTCAGCTATGCGATGCTGTGCGGCGCGTCCGCGCTGGCGGCCGCCAGCATATATAGCATCGAGGGTTTTGCAGGCCTGTTCGGCCGCGTCATCTTTGGCGTGCTGGCCGACCGGATCGGGGTCAAACGCGTCATCGTTGCCGGTCTGGCGCTGCAGGCCATCGGCATCTACCTCTACATCTATGTCAGCGAATTGCCGCATTTCTACATGCTGGCCGTGGTCCTGGGCCTGGTCTATGGCGGTGTCATGCCGCTCTATTCCGTGCTGGCCCGCGACTATTTCGGCCCCAAGGTCATGGGCACAGTGCTGGGCGGCATTACCATGACCTCATCCATCGGCATGGCATTCGGTCCATTGGGTGGCGGCTATCTCTTCGACACTTTCGGCGACTATCACTGGCTTTACATCGCCTCTGCCGCCATTGGCCTGGCCGCTGCCGGCCTGGCGCTGGCCTTCCCGCCTAAAAAGCAGGACACGATGCCCGAATGCGCCGTGCCCGCGTAACGATAGGATTACCAATCAGGCGGGGCTGGCGACAGCCGCCCCGCCATCCTCACCATCATCGTCCCTGCCCGCCGCATAGGCCGCCGACAATTGCCGGTAATACCGGGAATTGAAGGCAATAATGGTGACGATCACCCCGACCACCCCGGCAATGGTGAAGACCAGCGCAATGCCGCGCGCCGGGCCGGTGCCGAACCACCGGCCGATCGTGTCCGCCCCTGCCCCATCGGTCATGAAGGGGATGACCACGAACTGCGTCAGCGGCCCGATCAGGAAGGCCGTCAGCGGCGAGGCCGATTGCTCGATGGATTGGGCAAAGCCGAAAACCCGCCCCTGCCGCTCCAGCGGCACGACCTTTTGCAGCGTCGTGTGCTCTGCAGCCTCGGCATAGGGGCCAAGCAGCATCCACACAAAACAGCCCGCCGCGAGCAGCCAGATCGATGGCTGGATGGTGAAGACGCAGCACACCGACCAGGTGATGAGATTGACCATCAGCAGAGTGCGCAAGGGATTTTTTCCCAGCCCCGTCTTGGCGATGATGATGCCGCTGGCGATGAAGGCGGTGGAAAGGACGCCAAACAGCAGACCCCAGATCTCTACAGACACCAGCGACAGCCCGTAGGCATCGAGCAGCGCCATGAAGATGCCGCCGAGGAAATTGTTGAAGCAGGCGAAAAAGATCAGCGCAAACAGGCCCGGTACGGCGGCGATGACGCGGATGGTCCCCGCAATGTCCACGCGCTTTGGTTCGGCGGGCGCATCCGCACTGGGCTCGGGCCGCCCCTCATCGATCGTCACTGCGGACAGATGCAGGAAGGCCAGGAGTGTCATGATGAACGCCAAAGACAGCACGCCGAACATGCCGGTATAGGCGACCAGAAATCCCGAGATAACCGACGTGGTCAGAAAGCCGATACCGCTGACCATGCCCACCAGGCCGTTGGCCTTGTCGCGCTCGCCCTCGGGAATAAGGATGGTCACCAGCGTCGGCAACGCGATGGCGCGGATATTGCCGGCCAGCACACCGAGCATGACCACCAGCACGAACAGCCAGAGATAGGGTCCGAACGGATCGGTAAAGGCCCCTTCCGGCTCGAGCAGCAGAAGGACCAGCGCGGCGGCATAGAACAGGGCCGAGACGACACTCGATCCCATCATGGTCAGCTTCTTGGCATTGTGATCGACAATCGAGCCGAGCCAGAATCCGAGGGCTGCCGTGAATATCAGATAAATGCCTGCCACCATGCCGGTTGCAAACACCGACTGGGTTTCCAGGAAAATCCAGAAGGTAATGGCGAACCACACCGTAAAATTGGTGACATTGGCCACAAGGTTATTGGCGAGAATCTGGTGAAAGGGCTTCATGGCGACCTGTCCAAAAAGTCAGGCACACGCCCCAAGGCCGCGCCCATGCTTCTGATGATACAGCCTTACCCCTACCGCTGACGATACATGTCAGCATGCGGCGGGCTGTAATCCCAGACGAGCAAGGCCGCCTCAGTTCGACAGGCGCTCCATCACTGCGGGCATTTTTCTGCCATCTGCTGAAGGACGTCGAATACGTTTTCCGCCGGGAACAGATAGTTCCGCCCGTAGAAACCAACGCCAATGCTTTGCTGGGCAGTCGCCATGGCGATCAGCACGTCCTCCAGATTTTCGATGTCGAAGTTGGAAGTGAAAATCAGCAGCTCACCCTCGAAATCATCGAAAAATGCCGTTGCGTCAATCGAAGCCTCACCATCGATTGAAACGGTCATGATGCCATCGGCGGCGTAGGCGCTGTTCTGATCGAAGGTTTCGCCCGTGTAGATGTTGAGATCGATCATGCCGGGAAACCAGTCATCGCAATAATATTGCAATTCAACCTTACCCCCGACATCGAGTACAGCAGCCTTGAATATTGGACCTTGATCGTCGCTTTCATCCAGAAACGACCATCCGGCCTGAGCGGGACTGGCAAACAGCGACAGGACGGCAATGATCAGAACGCGGCGCATCGGGACTCTCCTGGACCGCGCTGAAAATCGAGGCTTCCGCGCCTCGTGTCATCCCCGATTCAGGGTGGCTGCCCTGCAAATAGTTCGATCAGACGCCTACCAGCAACGCGGCCAATAGAGATCGTCGCGGAAACTTTCCGGAATTTGCGACATGCGCGCCATGGCTTCCGCGGCCAGATCGATCTGCTCGCAAAGCTGGCGGATGCGCACGGGCACGGGCGTACCGCTGACATATTCGCGCAGCCGCCACTCATCGAGCCCTAGCGCCGCCTTGCGCCGCCGCGCTTCGGCATAGACTTCCGAGGAATGGACTATATGAGCTGTGTCGGCTGTACGGCCCGGCTCGCTCCATTCCCTGTTTTCACTCACGACCGCAAAACGCATGTTCACACCCGCCAGGCCAACCGCCTTCTGCGGCGCCTTCACTACATAATGTCCGACATCGGTTACGGAACCGCAAAGAATTCAGCACCTTGGCGGCCCGGTGGTGCGTGATAAACTCGCCCCATGTCCATTCTCTACCTCATGGCCGCCGACGCCGAATATGGCCCCCATCTACGCGCCCGTATCACGCCGATCATGGTGGGGGTCGGGCCGGTGGAGGCGGCCATCAACACGACCAGGACCCTGTCCGCCCGCGCCGAAAGCCTGCCGCGTCTGGTGGTTTCCCTTGGCTCCGCCGGTTCCCGCCGGCTCGAACATTGCGGCGTCTATCAGGCCACCTCTGTGAGCTACCGTGACATGGATGCCTCCGCGCTGGGCTTCCCACGGGGTGAAACGCCTTTTCTCGGCCTGCCCTCAACTCTCCAGCTCGAACCGCTGGTGCCGGGGCTCGTTCCGGCGAGCTTGTCGACGGGCGGCAATGTCGTGTCGGGCTCCGCCTATGACGGCATAAGCGAGGATATGGTGGATATGGAAACCTACGCCATCCTGCGCGCCTGTCAGGGCTTTGGTGTTCCGCTTCTGGCCCTGCGTGGTATTTCCGATGGCCAGGCGGAGCTGAGCCAGCTCTCTGACTGGACGGGCTATCTGCACATTGTCGACGAGAAGCTGGCGGCGGCAGTCGATATTATTGAAGCAGCCTATGCCTAGCCGGCGGAGTTCTTGTCCTGCGCCTTTTTCTTGTCGCGGCGCGACCGCTGCCAGCTGGTCCAACGGCGCGATCCACGCAGAATGGCCATGTTGACCGGCCCCTGCAGAAACATCAGGTCCACGGCCAGCAGCAGGAGCCCAAGCGGCAGCATCCAGATCCCCAGCACGGGCAGGAAACTGAAAATACCGCCGAATACGAGCAGAATACCCAGCGGAATACGTACCCAACGCGCCTCAGGCCGCCGCACCCGCGCGAGCCAGTTGGCGGCGAATGCGGGAACGCTGCGCTCCAGCCGGTTGAACAGGCGGTTTAGGCGTGCCGTGCTCTTGCTCATTGATGAGTCTCCATCACCCGACCTAAATGGCTGCGTCATAAAGGCGGATCAAGGGCAAACGGAACCGCGGCGCAGATATTTCGTTGATCCTCCAAACACGGAGCGTCCCATGTCCCTTGATCACGTATTGGCCAGCCTCGGCCTGCCTCACCGCGACCCCAACAGCCTTGAAGCCCGGATTGAATCCCTGCAGCGCGATATGCGTCGTATTGGCCGGTCCCTGTCCAAACAGGCCAGTCACACCGCCGATGACTGGTCCGACAATTTTTCGGAATTCGGCCGCGAGGCCACACGGCAGGGTGTGCAACTGGCCGAACAGGTCGGTACACATGCTTGGCGCGGCGCCCGCGCCGTCCGCCGCGATCCTATTCCGGCCATAGCCGTGGTGGGCACTGTTCTGCTGCTGGCGAGCCTTATGCGCCGTTAAGGCTTCGTTTACCGTTTTTCTGAGCCCTTCCTTAAGGCTAGGAGCGCATTTTCAGGCCGAGACACTTCTTTGTCACAGCCTGGAATGCCCCTATGCCTCGCCTTGCCCGCGCCGTTCTGCGCCTTGCCGTCCTTGCCACCGCCGTGACCAGCCTCGGCGGCTGCTCGTTTCTGGGCATGAACTTCGCATTCAACAAGATGAGTGAGAAGGAGTGCATGATGCGCGCGATGTACTTTGAATCCAACCGCTCCAGCGCCGATGGCATGCTGGCCGTCGGCACAGTGGTGATGAACCGCGTCAACGATCCGCGCTATCCCAAATCGGTCTGTGAAGTCGTTGGCCAGAAAAACCAGTTCGCCCAGGGCGTCCTTAGCAAACCGATGACCGACAGCGGCGCCGTTCTCGCCTCACAGGTCTCTGACCAGGTCCTGCGCGGCGCGCGCCATCCCGGCGTGCAGAATGCGCAGCATTTCCACACCGCCGGCCTGCGCTTTCCCTATAACAACATGTTCTATGTGCTCGAAGCAGGCGGCAACGAGTTTTACGAAAAACGCACGGTTCGATAAGAGGCGAGTTTCAGAACTCACCCCCGATATCGAAGCCGCCGCCCCAGTCGTCACCGCCGTCCATCCCGCCATCGCCGCTGTCTTGTGCGCCGGTATCCGGATGTTCTCCGGCAGAAGCGGGGGGCGTACCAAACATTCCGGCAATCGCCGAACCAAGCAGCATGCCGCCGGTGACGCCAAGCGCGGTCTGCGCCGCGCCGGCTAGAAATCCGCCTTCGGCGGGCCTGCCCCACGGACCATCGCGGCGCTGTGTGGGTCGCTTGGGGCGGTCATCGCCAAAGATGGAGTCCAGAAACCCCGAGCCGCCACCGGCTTCTGCTTCCAGTTCCTCAATCTTCTGCTGCTGCGCCCGCAAGGCCGCTTCCTGCACGAGAATCGTCTGCGCCATGAAATAGGCCGATGCCGGATTGTCCCGCATCCTTTCCCAGATCAGGCGCTCCGCCTCGCGGTCGCGCGGGCCGGAATTGCGCTCGACATTGGCCAGCCGCTGGAACAGATCCTCGATGGCGCTTCGATCTTCCGAATTCATGATGGCCTGCTCCATGTCTGTTTGTTTGGACATGGGGACCGGCAGGTCACGGCGCAAGGCCGCAGCGTAAATCAGGGCCGTTTGCGGGCCTGGCGCAACACATAGCCGATCACGACAGCCATGGCCTCATAGAGCTCTACCGGGATGGTCTCGTCCAGCTCGACCCCGCTCAACGCCTCGGCCAGAACCGGATTGGCTTCGATCACCACGCCATTTTCCTCGGCCAGCGCGATGATCTTCTCCGCCACCAGCCCCCTGCCCTTGGCCACGACGCGAGGCGCTTCGCGCGAGCCCTGTTCATAATGCAGGGCAACGGCCAGCGCGCGGGGATCGGTGGGCGTGTCGCTCATAGCATCGCATCCACGATATGGCCCGATGCAGAAGTCGGATTGGCGGGACTGCTGGGTGCCCCGGCCCGCACCACGATAGCGCCCGGCAGCAGCGACAGCGCCTCCAGCTCCAGCCGCAGTGCTTCCACACCCTCGCCCAGAGCGGCCGCCACTTCGGGACGATCCGCCCAGAGCAAGACGCCCGTCACTGCGCCGCGCAACGATATCTGTGCGCCGACCTCGCCCATTTCGCTCAGATTGATGGCGAACCGCACCTGCCAGCCACGATCGCCAGACTGATCGGGATTGTCACCATCCCTGTCCCGGTGAATTTGCATATGCAACAGGCTCTGTTGACCGCCCAGCACTACCGGCAGATCGAGGCTCCACTGCGCCTCGTGTCGTGCGGCGGGTTCGGGCAAGGAGGCATTCTGATGCAGCCGCAGCCGTGACAGTGCCGCCTCTGTGCGCTCCAGCAGCACTTTCCCGGTTGCCTGCGGATCATCCGGCAGATCGGCCAAAAGGGTGCTTTCCGCCCTTGCGCGCGGCACAAGTCCCCGCAGCGGTGGCGGAAGGGCGCGGACCTGCTCTACCCCAGGCTGATCCCCGAGCCAGGCCCCAAGTTGCCGCTGCAAGCCGAGCAGCGCCGTTTTCATATCGCCGCCAGCGGCCTTGGCCTGCCCGCTGGCCAGCATTGCCTCCTGAAAGATCCCCGAATTCCTGACGGCTCTTTGCAAGGTCACCCCATCCGGCCCGCCGCCATCCAGCGACAAGCGCTGCGCCAGAACCTGCCGGACGGCCTTCATCACCGGCTCGGGCAGCGCCACCCTTCCCACCACATTGGTCAAGGCGCTGGTGAGCGCGACAACACTATCCTGCCGCGCCAGCGCCTGCTGCACCATCTGCGTCAACGCGGCCTGCGGACTGGCCGGAGCCTGAGGCACAGCCGTCTGTGGCTGAGCGATGGGACCGGGGGCAGCCTGCGCCCCCGGCGGCGACGCGTGCTGGCCCACAGTGCCGGCAATTGTCGATGGCGCCACCGGTGGCCAGCCTGGGACGGCAGAGGTGGCCGGCGGCGCAGCGGCGCCCGACGCAATGACTGGTGCAGCAATCGCATAGGGTATGGCCGGGCGCATCCCCGCCGCCGGCGCGCCCTGCGCAGATGCGGCGTGCGTCACCAGGGGCGCGGCGCGGTCCCCGACGGCCGCCTGCGGCGCAGGAGCGGTGGCAGGCACGGGCTGCGCCTGGCTCGCAGGCGCTATATTTGCCGCGCCCGCTGCAGCCGGCGCACTGACAACCGGCGCGCTGGAAACAGCTGGCTGGGACGGCATCGCTGCCGGAGCCGGTGCAGTCGAGGCGGCAAGGGGCGCGGCGGACCCCGGGAGCGGCGTCGCCTGCCCGGACAAGGCCGTAGCAGACAATTGAACCGAAGTTGCCGGCATATTCACCGCCTGCGGCGCTGCCGATTGGGGCGGCGTCGCTGCGGGCGGCTGCGCGGAAACCAGGGTTACGCGCACCTGCCCTTCGGCCTGTTGCAAAGCGAGCGTGAGCGTCGTGCCCACGGGCTGGGGCATCGGCAATTGCAGGCTCATCACCTGCCGGCCGATTTGCACCTGTGTCGTGCCATTGGGCAATTGCCCCAGCACGCGCGCCTCCAGATTCTGCCCCGATGTCTGGACCATGGCACGCAGCATGGCGCTGGCCTGCGCCAGCGGAATAGGCGGAAATTGCGGCAACATGCTCATCTGCCAGACAGCTCCGGCCACACCATGCGGCCCGCAAGTCTAGCGCACTATAACCGGCTCGTCAGGAGCGGATGTCGTTATAGGCCTTGGTCGCCGGCTTGCCCCGGAACGTCACCCAGAAGAAGTTGAGCGTATAGGTGCCGGCAGTACGGAACACACCTTCTTTTTCAAGGCGACGGCCCGATGTCTTCATCTTGAGCGCAAAGGTCCATTTGACCGCGCCCACCTTGGACAGACGCACGGCCACATCGGTGTCTTCACCGAAAAATTCGATGGACCGGTCATAGCCGCCCACCGATTCCCAGGCGGCGCGCTTGAAGACGAAATTGCCACCCTGCACCACAGAGCCCACGCGCAGCACGAAGCGGTTGAGCAGGTAGATGAGATAGGTCAGCCCGTAAAACGCGCCGACAAGCATGCGGTTATGCAGCGCCATATCGTAGTAGATATAGGGGCCGCTGAGGCAGACCAGCTTGTCATCCTTGTCGAATTCGCGCTTCACCACATCGAGCCAGCCCTCCGGCACGATGGTGTCGCTATCGATATTGGCGACAAGGTCATAGCCTTCGCTGGCCGCAAAACCGGCATCGCGGGCATTGACCAGCCCTTTCTTGGGCTCGTCGACCACGCGCACGCCCTCGAACGAGCGTGCAATCTCGCCGGTGCGATCCTTGGAGGCATTGTTGACGACGATGACATCCGCATCCATGCCCGAACGCCTGATCTCGGCCTGTACCGATTCAAGGCATTTCCCGATCAGCGCCTCTTCATTGTAGGCAGGAATGACAAAGGCAAGTTTCATTGCGGACCTCACGCCGGCTGGCGGCTTCGTGCATGTCCTGCACATAGCGTGCAGCGGCGCCCGCGGCAACCGCCCCGCCGCCGCTTTCGCCGCGCGCTGCCTCTTGCTAAGGTCTTCACCGATAGGGTGTACAATTCATCGCCGGTTCAGCTGCCATGCCGACAATCATGACCATGATGAAATCAATTCTCGCAGCCTCTCTTGTCAGTATTGCCGCCATGTCCATGGCCTACGCCGCCGGGGAAGGCACGGCCGTCGGCGTCAAGCCCGAAGCGCTCAGCAAGCGCGGCGCGACAGAGCGGGTGCTTGTCGTGGGCGCGGATGTATCGGTCGGAGACCGGATCGTCACCGGCGCCGGCGGCCATGTGCAATTGCTGTTTTCGGACCAGACCCGCCTCGTTGTCGGACCGCGCAGCACGCTGGAGATTGAAGCCTATCTGCTTAATGGCAGCCGCAATGACAGCTTTGCCGTGAACGCATTATCCGGCACGTTCCGCTTCATTTCAGGCAATAGCCCGAAACCGGTCTATTCCATCGATACGCCAACAGCCTCCATCGCTGTGCGCGGCACCAAATTCGATCTGACCGTGGCTGGCAGCGAAGTGCGTACATTGCTCTATGAAGGTGCGCTGACGCTTTGCCGTGGCACCACCTGTATCGACCTCACCAATCGCTGCGATATTGCCGCGCTTGGCACAGTGAACGGCCTCTTCTCCCTGCGCGACGACAGGGACGGGCTGAACGGCAATTTTCCTCTGCCCAATATTCAGTCCGCCTTTCAGCCCGACTTTCGCGTCCAGGGCGCCCAGGCCTGCATTGCTCCCCAATCTGTGCCGGCAACCGAGCCGAGCGCGGATGAAGCCAGTCAGCAAACCGGCAATGTTACGCCGCCAGGCGGCGGCAACAACAATTGCATGTCAATCTGCTAACCGGCCCATGCCTGGTCTCTAGTCCCGGCGCGCCACCGGCAGCCTTACCCGAAAACAGGCACCCGGCAGGGGCCCCGGCACAAGTTCAAGCACCCCATTCATCCGGGCGATGATCTGGCGGCTGATGGCCAGACCCAGCCCTGCACCGCCCTGATCGCCGGAACCGGCGACCCCGCGCCAGAACTTCTCGAAGATCAGCTTGCGCTCGGTCTTGCCAATACCCGGCCCATTGTCGGACACTTCCACCACATAGCTGCCGGCCCGCACCGACGAGGTCACCCGCACCACCGGCTCGGGTGCATCGTTATATTTCACCGCATTGGAGATCAGGTTGATGAAGACCTGGCACAGCCGGTCGCCATCACCTTCCACCATGGTCGTGTGGGCACGCTCACCCAGTTCCACCCGCATGCCTTTCTGCCGCAGCAGTGCATCGCAGACGCTCAAAGCCCGGTTCAACGCATCCTCGGCATCGACCGGCGCATTCTGCCAGGTGCGCTCACCCCGCTCAAGCGCGCTGAGATCGAGGATTTCGTCGAGCAGCTTGGTCAGCCGCATGCTTTCCTGATGGATAGTAGAGAGGAAGCGCTGACGTTGCGCCTCGTTGAGACCTTCAGGCTCGAGCAATATTTCGGAAAAGGAGCGGATCGACGTCATCGGCGTGCGCACTTCATGGCTCACCTGACTGAGAAATTCGTCCTTCTGGCTGTCCAGCTCGCGCAATTGGGCATTGGCATCCTCCAGCTTGCGCGCGGTCAGGCGCAGCTCTGCCGAGGTCTTTTCCAATTGTTGGGAATATTCGATGACCTGCTGGGTTTCGTCAGCCATCTGCATCATTTCTTCCAGCGACACGTCGCCACCCGCCACCACCTTGGACAGCATGACATGCGCAGACGACGCGCCGATGGAACCGGCCAGTTCGCGCTCCAACCCGCCAATGAATTCCGGCGTTGGCTCCAGTTGCGCAGGATCGACACCGGATTCGCGCGCTGCCGATTCGAACAGCGCCACCGCACGCTTTTCACCCAGCACGCGCTCTGCCACGAAGAACAGGTCATTGGCCGTGGCCGAGCCGGGCAGGAAATTGCGCTGCGGTAGGCCATGGCGGCGGAACACATCGACAAAGGCCGTGGCCTGGATGCGTTCCAGCGACGATGGGCGCGTCATCAGCGATCCCAGCGTCAGGATCAGCGTGTTGATGGACAGGCTCCAGAAGGCGGCATGCGCCAGCGGGTCCCAGCCTTCAAGCCCGAACATCGCCTCGGGCCGCAGCCAGACAATGCCCCATGGCCCTTCCTGCAACAGCGTGGACACCACGGGAGAAACCGAAGCCAGCGACGGCAGGAAACAGGTCCATGCCCACACGACCGAGCCAACCAGAATGGCGGCGGTGACTGCCTTGAGCGAGGCATCACGCCAGAAGATCGCGGCAAGCAAGGCCGGAAAGAACTGCGCTATGGCGGTGAAGGAAATCAGACCTATCGGTGCCAAAGCGTCCGAGTCGCGCGTGAAGAAGAAGTAGAAAAAGCCCAGCGACAGGATCAGCACGATGGCGAAACGCCGGGTGATCAGCAGGAGACTGCTCACCCCCTGCCCGTCCCCGCCCTGCGACACGGCGCTGAACTTGAGCACCAGCGGCATCATGATGTGGTTCGACACCATGATGGACAGGGCGATCGACTCCAGGATGATCATTGATGTGGCAGATGAGAATCCGCCGATAAAGGCAAACAAGGCAAGCCCATTCTGGCCGGCCGACAATGGCAGGGTCAGGGCGAACATGTCGGGATTGGAGCCATCGGGCATCACCGTCAGGCCATAAATGGCGATGGGGATGATGAAGATGCTCATCAGCATCATATAGGCCGGGAAGGCCCAGCCGGCGACCCGCAGGTGGTTTTCGTCGGAATTCTCCACCACCGTCACCTGAAACTGGCGCGGCAGGCAGATGATAGCGGCGATGGAGAGCACCAAAGTGGTGATCCAGCGGCTGTCGAAGCTGGCCGAGGTGTCAAAGGCCACACCCTTTTCCGCAGCCTGGCTGAAAATACCCTCCACCCCGCCACCGATATAGACCACGAAGACGCCAACCGCGACGAGGGCAGCCAGCTTGACCACCGCCTCGAAGGCAATGGCAGCCACCACGCCATGATGCTGTTCCTTGGCATCCACATGCCGCGTACCGAAGAGGATCGTGAACAGGGCCATGGCCGCCGCAACGCCCAGCGCCAGCCCCACATCGTCGATGCCGGTCAGGCTGCCACGCCCGAATTCGGACGCACCGGCAACGGCCTGAATGGACGAGGTGACGGCCTTGAGCTGGAGCGCGATATAGGGCGCAATACCGATCACCGCGATACAGGTCACCAATACGCCCAGCCTGCTGGACTTGCCAAACCGCGACGACAACAGATCGGCGACAGAGGTGATGCGATGCAGATGACTGATGCGCACCAACCGCCGCAGCAGGAAATACCAGCCGACGAAAACCAGCGTCGGGCCGAGATAAATGGTGAGAAATTCGAGACCGCTGCGCGCGGCATTGCCCACCGCGCCATAGAAGGTCCAGCTGGTGCAATAGACTGAAATAGACAGCGTATAGACCGCCGGCGAATTCAGCCACGAGCGCTTGTTCGCCTTGGCGCGCCGGTCACCGAAATAGGCCAGCACGAACAGAAGCCCGACATAGGCGACCGCCGTTGCGATAACGAAATCGGCGGACAACATCTAGCCGTCGCCTTCTTCCCGATGGCCGCTCGCGTCCGGCGCGAGATGCCGCGTCAGCAGCACCGTGCCCAGGATCAGCAGCAGCCAGACGCCGAAGAGATAGACGACGATCTGCGGCACGCCGAGAATGGTGGAATCGTGGTTGAACAGCGTCACGACCGGCGGCACCAGGACGATAAGCCCCATTACCGTCAGCAGGAACATGCCCCCGACGACCCTACGCCTCTCGGTCATTCTCACCCAGCAAGGCGCGCACCGCCCCGACGACCTCGGCATTGGAATAGGGCTTTGTGACAAAACCGTCGGCGCCCAGTTCCTCGGCAATGCGTCGGTCCTGTTGCTGCCCCTTGGCGGTCAGGATCAATACGGGCAGCGCCCGCGTCTCCAGATCGGCGCGGAGCTGCTTGAGCACGTCGAAGCCGCTGCGTTTGGGCAGCATGACGTCGAGCACCAGCACACGCGGCGGCGTGCGGCGCACCCGTTCGAGCACAGCTTCGCCATCCGTCACCGACTCGATGCTCCAGCCTGCGCGGCGCAGGATGAAATCAAGTGATTCAAGAATGCTCGGCTCGTCTTCGGCTATCAGGACATCGATGCCCAAATTTCCCCCCGGTTCGTTCGCGGTCTCCCCTCCGCGAACCGGGCCACTAAATCGCAATCGATGCTTTTCGCCAAGGGAAAATCCTCACGGCACCAGCGAAGCCCGCATTTCCGGCACTCCCGGCGAGGGGCCAAGAGCCTCTTCCTGCCGGCTGGCGCAGTCGGGCCGCGTACACAAACGACATGTCGGCCCCACCGGGACGTCCGCGCCGTGATTGTGCAGGTCGAGCCCCTGCGCATAGACCGTTCCGTCGGCATGCAGCACATCACAGGCCAGCATGACCGACGCCGTGACTGGCGGTTCGTGGAAAGCGGCGGCGCGGCGCTGCACCGTGCGTGCCACGAAAAGATAGCGCGAACCATCGGAAAACCGCACCACCTGCCGCACCGGCATATCCGGCGTTCGGAACGCCCCATAAATCGCCCAGAGCGGGCAGGCATGGCCCGAATAGGGCAGGAGCAGACTGGGCAGCGGAAAATGCTTGGTCAGCCGTCCGGCCGGATCGGAGCGCAGGAAACCGAAGGGAATGCCTTCTTCACCCTTGCGCCGCAGCGTTACCAGCCGGTGCGCCACCTGTTCGTAACTGGCATTGTAGAGCTGCCGCAACTGGTCGATGTCATAGGCGGCGTCTTCCGCCGCTTCGAGAAACGCCGAATAGGGAAACACCATGGCGCCGGCCAGATAGGAGCCCAGTGCCCGCCGCGCCAGGCGCCGCGCCGCCGCGCTGCCCAGCCCGGCCGTGTCCAGTTCGTCCTCGATGGTCTGGGCTGCGGCCAGCTCTCCATAAAGCCGCGCCAGCTGGAACTGCCGGGTGGCCAGCGTGGTTGCTCCCGCCAGCCACATGGTTCCGGCTTCTGGCACAAAACGATACTGACCCGGAAAATCTGCCCCACGACCCGGCGGCGCGCCACCCACCACCACCTGCACGCCAAAACGCCGTTCGATGAGATCGGTCAACGTCCGCAGTCCGAAGGCGCCGGACAGCTCGATCTCCTGGCGCAAGCTGGCGGCCGCTTCCTCAAGTTGGGGGAAATGGTTGCGCCTGTCGATCAGCAGGTCGTCGATCTCCCGCGCCGGTGAAATGGACCGCCGTTCGGCGCTGGCCGTATCGAAATAGCCGATCATGTTGCGCGCAACATCGCTGAGATTGCGCGTTTCGCGCCCGATCGCGCTCAGGAATCTCTGCCGCTCGGCCTCGTCGAGATCGGGCACATCCTCAAGAATTTCCGCGCTCGAGCGCACGGCGGTAATGCCCGACAGCACCTGATGCAGCAATTGCATGAGCAGTGGATCGCTGCGCAACCGGTCCGCATAGGCGTCGGCACTGGCAATGGCGTCCGAATAGGCCCGGTGCAGCCTGGCCAGAGCCGCCGCGCTGGCCGGATATTGCGCCACCAGCAGTCGCCGCTCATCGGGCTGAAACGGCAACGACTCGATCATGGGATCGGCATAGGCCTCTTCAAGGTCGGCCAGCAATTTCTGCTCGGCCTGCCCCGTCAGGTCACCGATATCGATCTGCAAATGGTGGGCTACGCGCTGCAACAGCACGCCACCGACATCGCGCTTGTTGTTCTCGATCAGGTTCAGGTAGCTCGCCGAAATGCCGACCAGGCGCGCCAGTGCCGCCTGCGAAATCTTCAACGATTTCCGTCTGTTGCTGATCCTGAAACCGATTGGCGCCCGCATGGCCTACCCCTCCCCGAGAAGACCGCCCTGTCAACGAATTGACAATTAGCATTACACAGCAGAACAACTATTTACAAATTTCTAGAGCAATTACAATGGTCTATTGCCGTCATTTTCAAATGTGTCGAATACTAGGCAAGCGGTGAACCTCCGACGATGTATCGGGCGTCCCGCGCCAAAGGAGGAGATCTATGACACTTTTGAAGCGCGGGCTGTCCCGCCGCAGGGTTCTGCAGACCGGCATGGCCGGCATCATCGGCACGGGTGTTGCGCCCATGATGTTCACCAAGGGTGCGTGGGCGCAGGAAGATTTCTGCAACAATCCCACCGGCGATACCGTCACCATCGGCCTGAACCTGCCCCTCACCGGCGCCTATGCCGAAGAAGGTGCTGACGAGCAGAAGGCTTACGAGCTGGCAATCGCCCACCTCAATGGCGAAGGCGACGGCGGCCTCATCAACGTCCTGACCCCGACTGCCCTCAAGGGCAACGGCATCCTGGGCAAGAAGGTCGGCTATGTGTCTTCGGACAGCCAGACCAAGTCGGACGTGGCCCGCGCCGGCGCCACCCGCATGATCGAGCGCGATGGCGCCATCATGATCACTGGCGGCTCGTCATCCGGCGAAGCCATTGCCGTGCAGGGATTGTGCCAGGAAAAGGGCATCATCTTCATGGCCGGCCTGACCCATTCCAACGACACGACCGGCAAGGACAAGCGGCGCTACGGCTTCCGCCACTTCTTCAACGCGTACCAGTCCGGCATCGGCCTGGCGCCCGTGCTTGGCCAGGAATATGGCAATGACCGCGTCGCCTACCACCTGACCGCCGACTACACCTGGGGCTGGACCCAGGAAGAATCGATCAAGGATGCCACCGAAGCGCTCGGCTGGTCGACTGTGGCCGCCGTCCGCACGCCGCTCGGCGCCACCGACTACTCCCAGTACCTGACGCCGATCCTGAATTCAGGCGCAGACGTGCTGATCCTCAACCATTACGGCCTCGACATGGTGAACTCGCTGACCCAGGCGATCCAGTTCGGCATGCGCGACCGCCAGGCCAATGGCAAGGATTTCCAGATCGTCACCCCGCTCATCTCCGAGTTGATGGCCAAGGGTGCCGGCGAAAGCGTCAAGGGCATTTACGGCACCTCGAATTGGCACTGGAACCTGCAAGACCCTGGCTCCATCGCCTTCACCAAGTCGTTCGGCGCGGCCTATGGCTCCCCACCGTCGCAGGCTGCTCACACGGCCTATGTGCAGATGCTGCTCTACGCGGATGCCGTGGAACGCGCCGGCACCTTCTATCCGCCTGCCGTTATCGAGGCTCTCGAAGGCCACGAATTCGACGGCATGGGCAATGGCCGCACGCTCTACCGCGCCGAAGACCACCAGTGCATGAAGTCGGTGCTGGTCGTTCAGGGCAACGACAACCCCACGAGCGAATTCGACGTGCTCAACGTGGTTGCCGAAATCGACCGTGAAACCACCACCTACGACCCGTCGATCTTCGGCGGCGAACTCGGCCCGGCAGAACCCGCGCCTCTGTGCTGATCGGCTGAAAGCCGGTTTCTCAACCTTCGTCATTGCCCGGCTTGCCCGGGCAATCCAGCCATTGCCTTCAAGCAAACTGGACCGCCGGGACACGCCCGGCGGTGACGGCCGAGACGATAGAAGCGTGCCCCTGGCGCGACGGAGCCACCCATGTTCGAAGTCATCTTTCTGCAATTTCTAAACGGGCTCGATAAAGGCGCCGCCTATGCGCTGATCGCCCTTGGCCTGACCCTGGTGTTCGGCACGCTGGGCGTGGTCAATTTCGCCCATGGCGCCCTGTTCATGCTCGGCGCCTTCTGCGCTGTTACCGTGCGCATGGTCCTCACCATGGAAACGGTCACCATTGACCCGGAACGCCTGTCGCCCTGGGGCCAGCCGCTGGAAGTCCGCGAACCGCTGGTTCAGGCCTGGTTCGGCGATTTCGGCGCCGTGCTGGTCAACTACTCGGTACCGCTTTCCATCCTCATCACCATTCCCGTCATGCTGCTGATCGGCATCGGGCTGGAACGCGGCATTATCAAGCACTTCTACAAGCGCCCGCATGCCGAACAGATCCTGGTCACCTTCGGCCTCGCTATCGTGGCCCAGGAAGTGATCAAGTCGATCTTCGGTCCCAACCCAATGCCGCAGCCCATGCCCACCGATTTCCGCGGCGCAGCCGACATCGGCGCCTGGCTTGGCATGCAGGCAAACATCATCACCTATCCGATCTGGCGTCTGATCTATTTCCTCTTCGCCGCTGTGGTCATTGGTGGTGTCTTCGCCTTCCTCCAGTTCACCACCTTCGGCATGGTCGTTCGTGCCGGCATGGCGGACCGCGAAACGGTGGGCCTGCTCGGCATCAATATCGACCGCCGCTTCACCATAATGTTCGGCCTCGCCGCCGTCGTGGCGGGCATGGCGGGCGTCATGTACACGCCGATATTGCCGCCCAACTATCACATCGGCATGGACTTCCTCGTCCTCTCCTTTGTGGTGGTGGTGGTTGGGGGCATGGGCTCGCTGCCTGGCGCCGTCGCCGCCGGGTTTCTCCTGGGCATCCTGCAGAGCTTTGCCTCAATGAACCAGGTGAAAGCCATTCTCCCCGGCATCGACCAGATCATCATCTATCTCGTCGCCGTCGTCATTCTTCTCGTTCGTCCGCGTGGCCTTCTGGGTCGGCGCGGTGTGATGGAGGCCTGACATGAACACCAATCTCATGTCCCGCAACGACCTCTTCCTGCTGCTCGGCTTCACTGTCGTCGTTCTCAGCATGCCGATCTGGCTGGCGCCCTTTGGCGCCGGCTACCCGGATCTGCTGCAACGCTTCATGATCTACGGCATCTTCGCGGTCGGTTTTAATATCCTGTTCGGCCTCACCGGCTATCTCAGCTTCGGCCATGCCGCTTTCTTCGGCGTGGGTTCCTATACCGCCGTCTGGTCGCTGAAACTGCTGACGCTCGATGCCATCCCGGCCATGCTGTTCGCCGTCATCGTCTCGGGCCTCTTCGCCCTGATCATCGGCTTCCTGTGCCTGCGCCGCTCCGGCATCTATTTCTCCATCCTCACGCTCGCCTTCGCACAGATGAGCTACAACCTCGCCTATTCGGTGCTCACCCCGATCACCAATGGCGAAACCGGCCTGCAGCTGACCATCAGCGATCCGCGTGTCCTCGACGCTGCCGTCGGTCACGGCTTTGTCGGCCAGCCGATCCCGACCCTCTTGGGCACGCCGATCGGTGGCTATGCCGGCTTCTACTTCTGCGCCGGCTTCCTCATCATCACCTTCTTCATCGCCCAGCGCATTGCCGGCTCACCTTTCGGCATGATGCTCAAGGCCATCAAGTCCAACCAGACGCGCATGCAGTTCACCGGCTTCAACACCCGTCCCTATGCGCTATCGGCCTTCGTGATCTCGGGCATGTATGCCGGTCTCGCCGGCGCGCTTCTGGCGGTCACGGACCCGCTCGCAGGCGCCGAACGCATGCAGTGGACCGCCTCGGGCGAAGTCGTCCTGATGACCATTCTCGGCGGCGTCGGAACCCTTGTGGGCCCGGTCATCGGCGCTTGGATCATCAAGTATTTCGAGAACATCCTGTCAGCGCTCAACGACAATATCCTAGCCCGCTTCTTCGACTTCCTGCCCGATGGCGTCGATAGCTTCTTCGTCAAGGTCGTGGGCAAGTTCGTGGGCGATGGCTGGCACCTGACGCTGGGCCTGGTCTTCGTGATCATCGTGATCTTCCTGCCCGGTGGCATCATGGAAGGCGTGCGCCGCATCGCCGCCGCCTTCCGCAACCGTGGCTCGACGCCGCGCGCGTCCAACCAGACCCAAGCTGCGGAGTAGGATCAGAACATGTCCAATGGAAACATTGTCCTGCACGTCGCGGACGTCCACAAGCGCTTTGGCGGCCTGCATGCCCTGGCCGACATCGATCTCCAGATCGAGGAAGGCAAGACCCACGCGATTATCGGCCCGAACGGGGCCGGCAAATCCACACTGCTCAATGTCATCATCGGCAAACTGGCCCCGACCAGCGGCCAGGTGGTGTTCGACGGCGCGATCCTGACGGGCAGAAAGCCCTTCCAGATCAACCAGCTCGGCATCGCCCGCGTGTTCCAGACGCCGGAGATTTTCGCCGACCTCTCGGTCCTGCACAACGTGATGATCCCGGCCCTTGCCAAGCGCGACGGCATGTTCAAGCTCAACATGCTGCGCACGCTCGACAGCGAAACCGGCATCCGCGCCGAAGCCGAACACATGCTGGAAGATGTGGGCCTCATCGCCCGCAAGGACAGCCAGGCTGGTGCTCTGTCGCGTGGCGACAAGCGCCGCATGGAACTGGCCATGTGCCTCATCCAGCACCCGCGCCTCTTGCTGCTGGACGAACCCACGGCCGGCATGAGCCGGCATGACACCAACACCACCATCGAGCTTCTGAAGAAGATCAAGAGCCGCGGCATGACCAAGGTGATCATCGAGCACGACATGCATGTCGTGTTCTCGCTCGCCGACAAGATTTCCGTGCTTGCCCAGGGCCGGATCATTGCCGACGGCACGCCCGATCAGGTCCGCGGCAATCCCAAGGTCCAGGAAGCCTATCTTGGAGGGGCCCACGAATGAGTTCCGTTGCCATGACAGCAGAAACCATCGCCGGCACACAGGCCGCCGGCATCGAAACCAGCCGTCCTTTCTTCTCGGTACGCGACATCCACGCCTATTACGGCGAGAGCTATATCGTTCAGGGTGTGTCCCTCGATATCCGCAAGGGTGAAATTCTCGCCCTTCTTGGCCGCAACGGTGCCGGCAAGTCCTCAACCCTGCGCACTATCGCCCGCGCCGATAATCCGGAAATGCGGGGCGGCGAAATCTGGCTCGACGGCGAAGCCGTTCACCAGATGAAGAGCTTTCAGGCTGCCCGCGCAGGCATTCAACTGGTGCAGGAAGACCGCCGCATCATTCAGGGGCTCACGGTTGAGGAAAACCTCAATCTCGCGCGCGTCGCCCCCGGCCATGGCTGGAGCCTCGAACAGATCTACGAGAGCTTTCCACGCCTTGCCGAACGGCGCACCCAGGATGGCGTTACCCTTTCGGGTGGCGAACAGCAGATGCTGGCCATTGCCCGCGCCCTGGCCCGTGACCTCAAGCTGCTGCTTCTGGACGAGCCTTATGAAGGTCTCGCGCCGGTCATCGTTCATGAAATCGAACGCATCCTGCACTCGATCAAGCCATTGGGAATCACCACCATCATCGTCGAGCAGAACGCCGTGGCCGCGCTCAAGCTGGCCGACCGCGCCGTCATTCTCGATACTGGCGAAGTCGCCTTCACCGGCACCGCGCAGGAAGTGCTCGATAACGCTGAACTGCGCCACGAATATCTGGCGATCTAGAAGCGGCAAGCCGCTCCAAACGCTGTCATCCCGGCAAAGGCCGGGATGACACAGAAAACAAATCCGGCCCTCGGGCCGCAAAAGTTACCCTGGGTCCTTCGGGTTCAAAGGCATGATGCCGATCTCACCCTCTCCCCCCTGAAGGCCCCAGGGTTCATCTTTTTCCGGCTCTGCCGCCGCTATTGTGACACCTTCCCCCTCCAGCGCGTCACGCACTTCGCGCGCCAGATCGACCGCTCCTGGTGTGTCACCATGCAGGCAGATCGAGCGCGCCGCCGATTTCAGCACTGATCCGTCGATCGCCTCTATCTCTCCATGCAGCGCCAACCGCACACAGCGGGCAATGACACTATCGACATCATGGATCACCGCCCCGGCTTCGGACCGCGCCACCAGCAATCCGTCGGCTGTATAGGCCCGGTCCGCATAGGCCTCGCGGATCAACGGCGACCCCACTGCCTTGGCCGCGCGCACCTGTTCGCTATTGTCCAGCGCCAATACCGCCATTTTCGGGTCCATGGCCTGGATGGCTGCAAAAATGCCCACCGCAAAAGCCAGTTCCTCTGCCGTCTGGTTGGCCAGCGCCCCATGCAGCTTCACATAGGCCAGCGGCACATCGACCTCCGCGGCAATGTGACGAATGAGAAACATCTGGTCGCGGATCTGCCCAAGCAACTGCTCCAGCGGCATGACCAGCCGGAAGCGCCCGAACCCCTTGCGATCCACATAGCCCGGATGTGCGCCGGCCCGAACGCCACGCGCCTTGCACACCTTGAGGATATGCCGCATCGTGGCAGCATCGCCCGCATGGCCGCCACAGGCAATCGAGGCGCTGGAGACGATACCGAGCAGGTCGTCATCCGTGCCCATGCCTTCGCCCAGATCGGCATTGAGATCCACGCTTTTCATAATTGGCCACTCCGCAACAGCCGATGGGCATGTTCCACCGACACCGGCTCGAACACAAGTTCCGCCCCCGGCCGCAATTGCGCGAAACGATCAAGATCGGCCGAAATGATGGTGCCGATGCGCGGATAGCCCCCGGTGGGCTGGTGGTCCCGCATCAGCACGATGGGCGTGCCATCGCCCAGGATCTGAATATCGCCGGGCAGCACCGGATCGGAAATCAGCGACAAAATGCTCGCGCCGCCGAACACCGCGTCCATATCGGCCAGTCTGACGCCCATGCGGTCCATGGCCGGGGTAATGCGAAACCGGGACGTTACGAATCTTGTGTGCACGAGCGCAGAAAACCGGTCCCAGTGCAGCCCGCGAATGAAGCGGATCGGCCCCCGCCCCGCATCATGAGACCCCACCTCTTCCGGCGTTCCACCTGCGCCTGAAAATGCCAGTTCGTCTCCACCAATCAGCACCCGCCCATCCAGGCCGCCCAGCGCCGCGCGCATATTGGTCGACACGCTCCCCAATACGGGTTTGACATCCAGCGCCGCGCCAAACCGCAGATAGCCGTAATTGCCCTGCGCGCCCGGCGTTACCGACAATCGATCCCCCGCCGACAGCAGCGCCGAACCGGGCCAAGGCGCCGCCTCGCCATTGACGCGGACGGTGAAAATCCCGCCGTCCCAACCTATCCGCATCTGTCCCCGTTTCAGGATCAGGTCCAGCCCCGCCTGCGTAAACTCGACCCCGCCTGCGCCCAAGGCCCCAGCCAGCAACCCGGCGCGCCGATAGGCAGCACGATCCATCGGCCCCGATGCGCTGACCCCATGCGCCAGCATGCCCTCGCGCCCTTCATCCTGAATCGTGGTCAGCGGCCCTGCCCGTTCGATCCGCAGCAGCGCGCTCATTCCAGCGCCTCGAACATCACCATGTCACCGGCAGCAAGCCGGGTCGGCGGCATGCATGCAGTGTCGAAATTGCGAAAATCCGTTCGCCCGATCACATGCCAGCCCGTGGGGATATCCGTGGCGGCAATCGCCGTCTGCCCGGCGGCAAACAGCACGCTGCCCATAGGCACCCTCGTCCGCACCTGTTGGCGCCGTGGCACATTCAGCGCCGATGGATGAAAGCCGCAATAGACGAAACCCGGCGCAAAGCCGGTGGCCAATATGCGCAAAGGCACTGCGCAATGCTGTTTGATAAATTCTGCCGGGCTCAGCCCCAGGCTCGCAGCCACCTCGTCGAGGTCCGGCCCGTCCACCCCGCCGAAGCGCACGCCAACCCGGTGCAATACCGCGTCGACATTGGCCCGTTCTGTCAATCGCAGGGAAATTTCGCCCGCCAGCCGCGCCGGAGCAATCTTGCCCGGGTCATATCGCACCAGCACCGAAACAAGGCTCGGCACCACCTCAAGTGCGCCATCGATCGGATCAAACAGAAGCGAACGCGCCAAGGCCTGCGCCTGCCGATTGGCCCCGTCATCCATCGTGCTGCCGAAACGCACCAGCATGGCCTTGTCGCCCAGCGGCACGATCTGGCTTGTTCCGTTCATCCCGAACCCATTCGTCTTCTGCCGGGACGCAGTCCAATGGTCTGCACCGCGTCCCGTCAAGCCATCTGTCACGGCCGAAGGCCGGAAAAGAGCAAACAGGTTCAGGCGTGAAAGCTCATATCCATTTAATTGGGGTCGCGGCCCTCCTGCTCGATCACCGCCTCGAACAATTCGCGGGCCGAGCCTGCGCCGATGGCCTCGATGGCCACCGCCGCTATGGCAGCGAACAGTTCCGCAATTTCCTGGGGATCGGTGATTTCGGCGTCGTCGTCTTCAGCGTCGGCGTTTATGAGGGTGAACATAAGAACGCGCCTCCACACTAAAGCGGGCTGCGGATGTAGGAGCCAGGTTCCGCAGAAACCCCGCGACCAAAAGAGAAGCCCGAAGCGATGGACTGCCTCGAACAGGCCTACGAACAGAGTGTGCGGCGATTCCTGTTACGTTTTAAATAACGGATTGTGGCAATGGGCAGCAGAAGGCGCCTTGCCTGAAAGGACAGTCGGGCTTACTCTTCGCCCGCTTCCAGCTTCTCGATATAGGTTTCGATATCGTCGAGCGACGCCGAAAACGGCTTGGGCACATCCCCATAGACAATCTTGAAGCTGGCGTCGTCGCGCAGCGCATGACCGCCGGGCTGACCCAGAACCTTGATCTTGTCCGATGTAAGGATGGTCAGCCCGTGACGTGCCGCCACCCGTTTCATCCGCCGCATCCGCGAAGCGTCAAATTCCTTGCGGCTCATCTCTACGGTCCGATTTACTGGAGAACAGGCCCAAAAGGCCGAAATCACTCATCTGCCGCCTCGTAATGTGAAGGGGCCGGCTTGGCAAGATGCCCCGCATCAGCGCGAAGGACGGCGCAACCTCAGGGCAGCGCCGGCCTTCCTCCGTTTCCTTGCGCGGCACCGGGCCCATCCGTCGGAATCTGGCCCAGAACCGTGCGATTGCGGCCATCGCGCTTGGCAGTATAGAGCGCGTTATCCGCGCCAAGCAGGATTTGCTCGAAACTGGTCTCGATCGGCTTGGCCCCGGCCACCCCGAAACTCGCCGTCACCCGCAGATCCGGCAGCGCCGGGTGCCGCCAGTCCCCGATTGCACAGCGTATGCGCTCCGCAGCCGCCATCGCCGGCTGCGGCTGGTTATGCACCATGGTGAAACAGAACTCTTCGCCACCGACGCGCGCAATCAGATCATTGGGTCGCAGAAGATCCATGGCCATGCCTGCCACGGCGCGCAACACATCGTCGCCGATGGCGTGCCCATGGGTGTCGTTGATGATCTTGAAGTGGTCGATGTCGAACAGGACCACCCATAGATTCTGTCCGGTTTTGGCGGCGGAATCCACAATGGACGGCGCGAACTGATCGAACCAGCGCCGATTGCGAACACCGGTCAGCGGATCGGCATTGGCTTCGGTCTTGAGGGCGCTGATCGCGCCTTCCTTGACCTGAACCATCTCGCCGATGCTCTGCGCCAACCGCCTTATTCTCGCCGGCCCGATTGATTTTGGCTCAATATATGATCCCGTCAGCCTGTAGTCCTCGACCGCGTCAGCCAGCCCATCGATGGGCCTGACATAGCGCAACACAAGCAACAGGCAGAACACGCTGGCAGCCAAAGTTGCGAGCGTGGCCACGGCCAGCACCGGAATAAACTCAAGTTCGCCGACAAAACTGCCATAAGCAAAAAGCGAAAGCAGCGGCAGATGCACGACGACAAAGCTGTAGATGAAAATTTTGACTACAAGAGAGTTTCGCCAGATCATCTTCAATTTCAGCCCCCATGCCATTTGTACCCTGCGGTGTCATAACACCAAATAAGGCGACACCGCGATGAAGCACCCACTCCCGGAAAGTGCTTACGGCCCATGACAAAAAAACTGTTAAGCCACGAAATCCAAAGCGGCGTAATGCGCGGCGCAACGGATTTCGATGACGGTGTTGCAAGGCACTCAGAACGCAGGTCGAAGGCTTGGCCGAAGCAGCTGAGCAAAGCGAACAGGCGTGCGGCAAATAATGGCGGGCAGGGAGGGATTCGAACCCCCGGAAGGCTTGCACCTTCGCCGGTTTTCAAGACCGGAGCAATCAACCGCTCTGCCACCTGCCCGTGGCCAGAGCGTTTAGCGAGGCAAAGCCGTGCTGTCCAGTGGGCAGCGCCTTTCCTCACGCGGACTTGGAATTTTGTGGCCGGATCGGTTCACCGGAACCATCGCTCATAGGCGCAGCCGTCCCTACAAACGTACAGCAAAAACAAAAAACCCGGCTTTCGCCGGGCTCTTTTTCTAGTGGTGATGCTCGGGCATCTGCTTGAGCTGGTCCTTGGTCCAGCCCGTCACCGCGTGAACGTCGCCATTCTCGTCCCGCATGAATTGCAGGTCGCTCAGCGGCACCGACACAGGCTTCGCGCCGAGGCCTAGGAAGCCGCCCACATCAATGACGACATTGTCGAGGCCATGGACGTGATCCACCTTGCCGACCTTGTGATCATCGGCGCCGTAAATGGTGGCGCCTTCCAGAATCGACGGCGTCAGTTCGGCGGCGGACAGGCGGACATGATTGGTATGGTCCATGATGAATCTCCTTCTGAATTGTACAAAGCCAACCCTTGGGAGACCCACACCGTTCCACAAAAAATCTGTGTCTGTCTTCACATCTGGCGCGACTGAAAACCTCCACTGCCGGAAAGCGGCGATGCCGGTTACGGAACCAGCACCACCGACCCCGTAGTTTCCCGCGACTCCAGCGCCCGATGCGCCTCGGCGACTTCGGCCAGAGCAAATGTTCGCCCGATTTCGACCCGGATCGCTCCGGACAGGATGGCGTCGAACAGCGCCTTTGCGCCGTCGAGCAAATCCTCCCGCCGGGCAAAATAATGCGCTCCGGTTGGCCGCGTTACATAGAGCGACCCCTTGCGCGCCAGAACGCCCAGGTCAGGCACGCTCACCACGCCAGAGGCATTGCCGAAACTGGCCAGCAGCCCGCGCGGCCGCAGGCAGTCGAGCGAGCCCTCGAACGTCGCCTTGCCAACGCCGTCATAGACCACATCGACCCCCCTGCCCCCAGTGATCTCCTTCACCCGAGCAGCGAAATCGTCCGCCTTGTAGTCGACGCCATGGTGGCAGCCATGGGCCAGGGCCAGTTGCACCTTGTCGGCCCCGCCCGCAGTGCCGATGACCGTCGCACCAAGCGCCCGCGCCCATTGCGTCGCGATCAGGCCAGTGCCCCCCGCAGCGGCATGCCACAGGATCCTCTCGCCTTTCTGCACGGGCCAGGTCTTGAACAGCAGATAGTAGGCCGTCAGCCCCTTGAGCAGAACGGCGGCTGCCGTCTGGTCATCAACCCCGTCGGGAATGGGCACGAGCTTCGCCGCCGGCACCAGCCGCTCATCGGCATAGGCGCCGGCCGCACCCTGATAACAGATGCGGTCGCCCACTTTGACCTCGGTCACACCATCGCCAATTGCCGTGACCACACCCGCCGCCTCATTGCCGGCAACGAATGGCAGGGCCATCGGATAAAGGCCAGAGCGCTGATAGGTGTCGATGAAATTGAGACCGATCGCCGTCTGCCGGATACGGGCCTCGCCGGGGCCGGGTTCTGCAACCGGCCAGTCCTCCAGTGTGAGGACATCCGGCCCTCCGGTCTTGTTTACGGCGACAACTCTGGTCATTTGGGTCCTTTCGGTTTGCGCGGCGCCGATTTGGGCCGCGACTGCGCCTGCGAAGCCGGATTGGCCCTAGCGCGTGGTTTTGCCTGAGGCGCGGCGGCAGGGCCGGTAGCGGCCCGCGTTGCACCGACGGCTACGCCGCCAAGCGCGGCCAGCGCCACATCGCTCGAAACCGCACCGGTATCGCCGGTAAACGGGGTGAACTCACCCTTGCCCGCGGGCTTGCCGTCACGCTTCTGCTTGCGGTTCTTGGCGATGATATTGATCGCTTCGACAAGGATCGAAAAGGCCATGGCTGAATAGATATAGCCCTTTTCAATGTGGAATCCGGTGCCTTCTGCCACCAGCGTGGTGCCGATCAGCAGCAGGAAGGCCAGCGCCAGGATCTTGGTGGTCGGATGCGCCGCCACAAACCGGGCGATCGGTCCGGACGCCAGGAACATCACCGTCACGGCGATCAGCACAGCCACGACCATGACGCCGACGCGAACCCCATAGTCCAGTGTTGCGGGCACCATGCCGACGGCCGTGATGATCGAATCGATGGAGAAGACCATGTCGATCACAACGATCTGCACCAGCACGGCCTGCAACGTTACGCCAACCGCTCCGCCAACCTTGGTCTCGTGCGGTGCTTCGATGGCGGCGTGCATTTCGTGGGTCGCCTTGTAGATCAGGAACCCGCCACCGGCGACCAGGATGATGTCCTTCCAGGAGAACCCGTGATCGAACAGCGTAAATACCGGCTGGTCGAGCTGCACGATCACCGAAATCAGCAGCAGCAGCACGATGCGGAACACCAGTGCCAGCCCGATGCCGAGCTTGCGCGCAAATTCGGCCTGTTCGCGCGGCAGTCGCGACACCAGAACCGAGATGAACACGATATTGTCGATGCCGAGTACAATTTCCATGACCGTGAGGGTCAGGAATGCCGCCCATACGGCGGGGTCTGTCAGAAACTCAAACATCGAATGCTCCAGGGTCCGAGTCGGGTGAAAGGATCAATTTAAGTTTACGCTTTCTTTTGGAGAAGGGCCGCCGCAGAGATTTTCTGCACCTGCGTCACCGCGCGGAATGGCGGCAAGGCCGGCGCGGTGGTATTCGGCAATGGCCGATGCTGGTCCCCGGTTCCAAACGCTCAGCGAGAATTCGTCCATGGCGTATTTTCTCCGTTGGCAGCCATATCCGGGACTGTCCCCGGCGCGCCGGCAGCAACGTTTATGGAGGCATTGGCATGACACAGGACGCGGACATCATCGTCGTTGGCGGCGGTCTCGCCGGTCTCGCGGCCGCGATCAGCCTGGCGCGCCTCGGCCTTTCCATTATCCATCTCGCGCCTCCGGCTCCGCCAGACCGGCGCACCTCGGCACTGATGATGCCCAGTGTCGATTTCCTGCGGGAAAGCGGGCTTGTCGATGACCCCGCCGCCATTGGCCATGCGCTGACGGCCATCCGCATCATAGACGCCACCCCCCGTCTGATCCGTGCGCCCGAGACCCTGTTCGACGCCAGGGAGATCGACCTGAATGCCTTTGGCTGGAACTTCGGCAATGCCGCGCTGCTCGCTCGTTTCCAGGCGGCTGCTCCACAAAGGGGCATTATAACGCGCAACCTTGCGGTTACAGAACTTTCCCGCGATGGCGCATTCGGCGTCGTGACGCTTGCGGACGGCACCGTCCTGCGCGCGCCATTGATTGTGGGCGCGGATGGCAAGAAATCCCTGATCCGGACCAAGGCCGGCATCGGCACAAGGGAACACGCCTTCACCCAATCCGCACTTGTTTGCGACCTCGATCTGGCCCGCCCCATTGGTGGCACCTCGGTGGAGTTCCACTATCCCAATGGCCCCTTCACGCTGGTGCCCGCAGGTGGCGGCAAGGCCAATCTGGTCTGGATCGACGAGGACGCTGTGCTGAGGCGAGCGCAGGCCGGTGGCCCTGAAGCACTTCTTGCCGCTTTCCATGAAAAGTCCCAGCGCCTGTTTGGAGCCATGGCGCTGACTTCGCCCAGCTTCATCTTCCCGCTTAGCGCATTGAGTGTCTCGACGGCAGGCCGCGATGGCATCGCACTGGTCGGCGAATCGGCCCATGCCTTCCCGCCCATTGGCGCGCAGGGCCTCAATCTTGGCCTGCGCGACGTGGCCGATCTGGTCGCTTCGGTCACGGCGGCAGATCGCAGTCAGCCGGAATGGGGCATCGCGGCCAGCCAGGATTACGCTGCCCGCCGGGCCGGGGACCTCGTCCGAACCGGCTCGGTCGTCGATACCCTGTTCCGCTCGCTCCTTGCCGACATGATCCCAAGCCAGGCGCTGCGCGCAGGCGGCCTGTGGGCCCTGAAGCTGCTGCCGGGCCTCAGGAAGCAGGCTTTTGCACTGGGCATGGGCGAGCGCTAGGCTCACCCCAAACGCAAAACGGGCGCGGTTTCCCGCGCCCGTCTCGAATTCCGGTTTGCCCGCGATTACTGCGCGGGAGCCTCGGCAGGGGCTTCGCCCTCGGCCGGCGCCGGTGCGGCACCCTCGCCCGACAGCTGCTGACGCAACTGCTCGGCACGGTCCTGCAGCACCTGCTCCAGCACATTCTCACCCGATTCCTGCTGGCGCAGCTGCTCGAAGGTCAGCGCCGCGTCACCATCATAGGTAGCGGTGAAGCCAGCCAGCGTGAATTCGATGGTCAGGTCCTGGTTCTGGCGGTTCTTGGCCGTCAGCTTCAGCGTATTGCCGCGCTTGAGCGAGTTGACATACTGCTCGTTGATCACGAGCTGCGCCGAGCAGGACTGCATGTCGCACAGCATGTAGGGAACACGCACGGCCTTGGCATTATCGATCTGCCAGGAGAGGCCGAAAGGCAGCAGCACCCCGAGCGGCACGGCGGCAACGGCAAGCAGGCGGCTTTCCTGGCCCGGATCGTCGCGCAGCAGGAACGAACCGAGGAACTGGCCATTGGCGAGCACGACCTGGCGCATGATACAGGCCTTCTGCCCGTCTTCCAGCGGATCGCAAATCTTGAGCCAGTTCTGCGAGGCCAGACCGTCAACGGCGGCGGCGACACTGTCCTGGGCGTCGGTTGCGGGAGCTTCGGCGGCGGGGGCTTCGGTCGTAGTGTCCTGCGCAAAAGTCGAGATGGGTGCCAGCATCATGGCGGCGGCGGCAACACCGACAACGAGGTTTTTGCTGAAGATCATAGAAATATCCTTGCCTTCCTTGGCGGTCCGGCGGCGTGAAGCCACCCGAAAAATCGTATAGCCCTTCAAGGGCTCAAATCGGGCAATAACATGACGGACGACTCTTGCCAAAAGATTATGCAAACGATGCCGCCATTCCGCCGCATCAAGCCCCGCTTTCTGCCAGTTTTGCGAGCTTTGACAGGATAGCGGCTGCGCCCTTGAGCCTTTGTTCCGGCGTCGGCCAATTGCGTGCGAACACGAGTTTCTGATCGGGTTTGATGCGAACCTGATTGCCCGGATCGCTTACCAGCTTCACCAAAGCCACCGGATTGGGGAATTCGTTGTTGCGCAGCGTGATCACCGCGCCCTTGGGACCGGCATCGACCTTTTCGACATTGGCCTGTCGACACAGTGATTTGACCAGGATGACCTTAAGCAGCGCCTCAACTTCTTCCGGCAATGGCCCGAAGCGGTCGATCAGTTCCGCTCCGGCGGCATCGATGTCGCGGATGTCGTTGAGATCGCCGAGCTTGCGATAGAGCTGCATGCGCAATTGCAGATCGGGCACATAGCTTTCGGGGATCATCACCGGCATGCCCAGCGAAATCGTCGGGCTCCACTCATTGCGGTCCTCGTAGTCCTCTTCGCCGCTCTTGAGGTTGGCCACCGCTTCTTCCAGCATCGCCTGATAAAGCTCGAAGCCGACTTCGCGGATATGGCCCGATTGCTCGTCCCCCAGCAGATTGCCTGCGCCGCGAATATCGAGATCGTGACTGGCCAGCTGGAAGCCGGCTCCAAGACTTTCCAGCGACTGGAGCACGCCCAGCCGCCGCTCCGCCGTGTCGGTCAGCTTCCGGTCAGGCGGCACGGTGAACAGCGCATAGGCACGCGCTTTGGCGCGGCCAATACGGCCACGGATCTGGTAGAGCTGCGCCAGCCCGAAATTGTCCGCCCGATGCACGATCAGCGTATTGGCATTGGGGATGTCCAGCCCCGACTCGACGATCGTGGTCGCCAGCAGCACGTCGAACTTGTTGTCGTAAAAGGCATTCATGATGTCATCGAGCTCGCCCGGCGGCATTTGCCCATTGGCCACGACGAACGACACTTCCGGCACCTGCTGCCTCAGGAATTCGGCAATATCCGGCTGGTCCTTGATGCGCGGCACGACATAGAAGCTCTGCCCGCCGCGATATTTCTCGCGCAGCAACGCCTCGCGGATCGACAGCGGATCGAAGGGCGAAATGAAAGTGCGTATGGCCAGGCGATCCACCGGCGGCGTCGCCAGCAGGCTGAGGTCGCGGACACCGGTCAGCGCCAGTTGCAGCGTACGCGGAATCGGCGTCGCCGTCAGCGTCAGCACATGCACATTGGCCTTCAGCTCCTTGAGCCGTTCCTTGTGGCCCACGCCGAAATGCTGCTCCTCGTCGATGATCAGCAGGCCAAGATCCTTGAACTTGATCGATTTGCTGAGCAGCGCATGTGTGCCCACCACGATATCGACCTGTCCATCGGCCAGTCCGTCCTTTGTGGCCTTCAGTTCTGCCGCCGCCACCATGCGCGAGGCATGGCGCACCCGCACCGGCAGATCCTTGAACCGTTCGGCGAAAGTCTTGAAATGCTGCCGCGCCAACAGCGTCGTCGGCACCACCACCGCCACCTGCTTGCCGCTCAGCGCCACCGCGAAAGCCGCCCGCAAGGCCACTTCGGTCTTGCCGAAACCAACATCACCACACACCAGCCGGTCCATGACCTTGCCCGAGGTGATGTCGTCGAACACCGCCTCGATGGCCGTGAGCTGGTCCTCGGTTTCCTCATAGGGGAAGCGGGCGGCAAATTCCTCGTAGGAGCCCGGATTGATATCCACCACATCGGCTTTGACCAGCAGGCGCTGAGCCGCCAGCTTGATGAGCTGCTCCGCCATTTCGCGGATGCGCTTCTTGAGCTTGCCCTTCTTGGCCTGCCAGGCGACGCCGCCCAGCTTGTCGAGCGCCACCGAAGAATCGTCCGAACCATAGCGCGTCAGCAGCTCGATATTCTCGACTGGCAGATAGAGCTTGGTGTCGCCCGCATATTGCAGTTCGACACATTCGTGCGGTGCCCCGCCCGCTTCGATGACCTTGAGCCCGATGAAGCGCCCGATACCGTGATCGACATGCACCACCAGATCGCCGGCATTCAGCGAAGCCGCTTCGGTCAGCGCATCCGATGCCTTTTTCTTGCGCTGCGGCCGCAGGATACGTTCGCCCAGAATATCCTGCTCGGTCAGCACCAGCAGGTCCTTGGTCTCGAAACCCGTCTCCAGCGGCAGCACCACCAGCGAGGTTGTCGCAGCGCTGGTGGTCTCTGCATCACGCCAGTTTTCCGCCATGCGCGGATTGGTCAGCCCATGGTCCTTGAGCACCTGCGCCATGCGGTCGCGCGTTCCCGCGCTCCAGCAGGCAATGATGGCCCGCCGTCCCTCGCGGCGCTCCGCCAGCAGCCGGTCCACCACCGCCTGGAACAGATTGACGTCCGACGCGACCCGTTCGGCGGCGAAGCTGGGCGCGATATGCCCCCCCGCATCATCGCCCTTGCGGGTGTGCGGCGACAGAAACGGCGATAGTTGCACAACCGAAGCCCCGGCCAGTGCCGCCGGCGCTGTATCCAGATCGTAGAGCAGCTCCGGCCTGATCGGCTTATAGGGCGCCCCTGCCCCCGCCACGGCCGGCGCAAGCCGCGCCGCCTCGCGCGCGTCGTAATAGTCTCGGACTTGGCTTGCCCGCTCGGCATAGGCTTCGGCGGCCTGATCGTCGAAAACGAACGGCGCGTCACCGGCATAGTCGGCGAGCCGGTCCATATGGTCGTAGAAAAAGGGCAGCCAATGTTCAGTGCCCGAATAGCGCGAGCCGCCGCTGACCGAGGCATAGAGCGTATCATCGACGGTATTGCCGCCGAAACTCGCCGTATAATTCTGCCGGAAACGGCGGATGGTCTCTTCGTTGAGCACCACTTCGCTCATCGGCGTCAGGTCGATACGCTTGAGATTGCCCGTGGTCCGCTGGCTGTCAGGGTCGAACGTGCGGATCGATTCCAGCTGGCTGCCGAAAAAGTCGAAGCGCAAAGGCGCATCTGCGCTGGCCGGGAACAGATCCACCAGCCCGCCGCGCACCGCGAATTCCCCGCTCTCGCGCACAGTTGGCACACGCAGGTAGCCATTATTCGCCGCCCAGGCGACCAGCTTGTCGCTATCGACGACCCGGCCGACCGCGGCGGAGAATGACATGCTTTCCACCACATCGCGCGGCGGCAGCTTCTGGATAAGGGCGTTGACTGCCGTCAGCACGATCGCGCCCTTGGTCGCGCCGCTGGTCAATGCTGCAAGCGTGTTCATCCGCGCGGCAATGGTAACGTTATTGGGGGAAACCCGATCATAGGGCAGGCAATCCCAGGCCGGCAGCGTCAGAATCGTGTGGCCGGGCAGCATGGCGCCCAGCACCTCTGCCAGCCGCTGCATCCGCCTTCCGTCCCGCGCCACGAAAACCAGACTGACCGCATCGTCCGGCGCTTGCCTGAGGCGCTGCTCGACCATCTGGCCCAGCACCATGGGCTGCATCCCGTCCGGCACATTGGAAATGGTCCGGACGGCGGGCGTCACATTGGCCAGCTCATTCATTTTTCGATCCGGGCCTGATGGTCGGCAATGACAAGGGCAAGAAAGGCACGATCGACATGGGCGGGAGGCTCTTCCTGGCGCATCACCCATTTCAGCAATGGGGGGTCTTCCTCGTCCATCAATTGCTCCAGCCGGTCCAGCTCTGCGGTGCCATAGGCATCCACATTGGCATCGGCAAACGGTCCCAGAATGAGGTCCATTTCCTTGGTGCCCCGGTGCCAGGCGCGATAACGCAGCCGCTTGCGACGAATAGCAATGTCCTCACCGGCCGTCATTTGACACCCATGATCCAGTTTGTTCCCGATTTGGACGCCGTTCTACGCGCCTTATGCCTGCTTGTCAGCCCCACGACGCATCTTGATGACACCGGCATTGCGCGAGCTGGTCGCTGAGCGAATTACTGCCAATCACACTTGGCTGTTCTCGCCGCAACTGGACTGGTCCAGTCTCATCTCCGCCGGTCTTTTGCACATTGAACATATTGAGGAGGGGAAACTCATATGTCTTGGTTAAGCGTAAGAACGCGGCGCGGCGTTCTGAAAATCAAACCGCGCTCTCATCTGCGTTGGGCGGAGCAACACCGAAAGGTGCGCGTCCTCGACTTGGGACTGTTTCTGATTACCTGGTGGTCTGACGACGACATTGCCCATTACGGGTGATCGCAACGCTTCATTCCAGCTCTGCCTTTCCTTACCTTGCTGGTGAGGAGAATCGCTTTTGTCCCGCCCCGAAGCTCTCGAACCCCTGTTTCGCTCGCTGCACACCGTCAAGGGCGTGGGCGACAAGCTGGCTGCCCTGCTCACTCGCTATTTCGGCGCGCCGGAGGGGCAGGAAGCCATCGTTCTTGATGTGCTCATGCACATGCCGTCCGGCGTGGTGGACCGCCGCCGGCAGGTCGGTATTGCCGAGGCCTATCTCAACCAGGTCGTCACGCTCAACCTGCATATCGACCGGCACCAGCCGCCGCCACGCGGCAAGCCGCATATTCCGCACCGCGTCTTCGCCCATGACGAGACAGGCGACATCAACCTCGTTTTCTTCCGCGCTCAGGGCGGCTGGGTCGAAAAGGCCCTGCCAGTGGGCGAGACCCGCTACGTCTCAGGCAAGATCGACTTCTTCAACGGCGAAAAGCAGATCACCCACCCCGACTACATCGTCGAGCCGGACAAATTCGCCACTCTGCCGCTCGTCGAGCCGGTCTATCCGCTGACCAGCGGCCTGTCTTCCAAGGCCCTTGCCAAACTCGTCCGTCAGGCCGTCGATGCCCTGCCCGATATCCCCGAATGGATCGACGCCGATACAATGGCCCAGCGCAAATGGCCTTCCTTCACCGAGGCCATGCGCAAGGTTCATCTGCCGGACAATCCCGGCGAAGCCGAACTCTGGGCCCCTGCGCGCCAGCGTCTCGCCTATGATGAATATCTTGCCGGTCAGCTCACCCTGCAAATCGTGCGATCCACCATGGTCAGCGCGCGTGGCCTTGCGCGCACCTTCACCGGAAATGCCACGCTCAAAGTCAACAGTCTGCTACCTTTCTCCCTTACGGAGGGACAGAAAAGTGCCCTCGATGACATCCTTAAGGACCTTGCGGCGCCAACAAGAATGAGCCGCCTGTTGCAGGGTGATGTCGGCTCCGGCAAGACCGTCGTCGCGCTCATGGCCATGGCCGCCATGACCGAAACCGGTGCCCAATCGGCCCTGATGGCGCCGACAGAATTGCTTGCCTCACAACACTTTAAGACCATCAAGCCACTCTGCGATGCCGCCGGCATCACCTGCGCCCTGCTCACGGGCAAAATGCCTGCCGCCGAGCGCCGGAAAATTCTCGCCAGCCTCGCTGACGGCTCGACCTCAATCGCCGTCGGCACCCACGCCCTGTTTCAATCCGATATAAAATTCAAAGACTTGGGTCTGACCGTGGTGGACGAACAACACCGCTTCGGCGTCCATCAGCGCCTTGCCCTCTCCGACAAGGGCCGCCACACCGACCTCCTGGTCATGACCGCGACCCCCATTCCCCGCACCTTGGTGCTGACCCATTTTGGCGACATGGAAGTCAGCATCCTGCGCGAAAAGCCAGCTGGCCGCCAACCCATTGATAGCGCTGTGCTTTCCATCAACGATTATGCCCGCGTCATCGCCCGGCTACAGGCTCGCCTTGCCGAAGGGGCCCAGGCATACTGGGTCTGCCCGCTGGTCGAAGAAAGCGAGACGCTGCAAGTGGTTAGCGCCGAAGACCGCTTCGCCGAGCTCAGGGAAGTCTTTGGCGATTCCGTCGCCCTGGTCCATGGCCGCATGTCCGCAGCCGCCAAGCAGGAGGTTATGGACCGCTTCAAAGCCAATGAAATCAAGCTTTTGGTCGCCACCACCGTCATCGAAGTGGGCGTCGACGTTCCCAATGCCTCGATCATGATCATAGAACATGCCGAACGCTTCGGCCTTGCCCAACTCCACCAGTTGCGCGGCCGCGTCGGTCGGGGCTCACAGCGCTCGGCCTGTTTGTTGCTTTATAAAGAACCGCTTAGCGAAACGGCCAAGGCGCGTCTCGAAACGATAAAATCCACCGAAGACGGCTTCGTCATCGCCGAGCGCGATCTGGAATTGCGCGGTCAGGGTGATCTGCTCGGCACGCGTCAGTCCGGCATGCCCGGCTATCGTCTTGCCGTGCCAGACGTTCACCGCCACCTGCTCGAATTCGCCCATGACGACGCCAAGGCGCTGTTTTACCGCAATCCGGCGCTGACCGGCGAAGATGGCGAAAAGGCACGTATCCTGTTGTATCTGTTCAGGAAACACCTGGCATTGCCGCTGATCAGGGCGGGCTGATCGCAGGTCCTTTCCCCGCTATCGTCACCACCCGACTTGTTCGGGTGGTCCATCTTGCCGCGTACTGGATTGCCCGGACAGGCCGGGCAATGACGATAGGATGTGAGAGGGCAGCGCGCAAAAACTTATCCTCCGCCCCGCCAGTTGGTGCTATTCCACGGTCACCGACTTCGCCAGATTGCGCGGCTGGTCCACATCTGTGCCCATGAACACCGCTGTATGATAGGCCAGCAATTGCACCGGAATTGTCGCCAGGATCGGCGCAACAAACGGATGCACATGCGGGATTTCGATAATATCCGCCACGCCATGCCCAACCGTTTTCGCCCCCTCGGCATCGGTAATCAGAATGATCTTGCCACCCCGCGCCGCCACTTCCTGCATGTTGGAAAGTGTCTTGTCGACGAGCTCGTCAGATGGCGCCACGACGATCACCGGCATCGCCTCGTCCACCAGCGCAATTGGGCCGTGCTTTAGTTCACCTGCCGCATAACCTTCTGCGTGGATGTAGCTGATTTCCTTTAGTTTCAACGCTCCCTCCATCGCCACCGGGAACATCGCCCCACGGCCGAGATAGAGCACATCCTTGGCCTTGGACAGACGCTTGGAAATCTCGATGATCTGCGCCTCGGCAGCCAACGCCGCCGAAACCGCCGACGGCAGGGCGGTCAAGGCCCGCACCATCTCCGCCTCCTGCTCACCGCTCAAGACCCCGCGCGCCCGGCCCGCTGCGATGGACAGGCTGGCCAAAGCGGTGAGTTGCGCGGTCAGCGCCTTGGTCGAGGCAACGCCGATTTCGGGGCCGCAGAGAATTGGGAAGACGACCCCGGATTCCCGGGCAATGGTCGATTCAATCGTATTGACCAGGCTCGCCACATGCTGCCCCTGCCCGGCGCAATAACGCAGAGCCGCCAGCGTGTCGGCGGTTTCGCCAGACTGCGATATGAACAGCGACAGCCCGTTCTTTTCCAGCGGTGGTTCGCGATAGCGGAACTCGCTGGCCACATCGATATCCACCGGCAGGCGCGCATAGCGCTCGAACCAGTATTTGGCGATGGCGCCGGCATAGTAGGCCGTGCCACATGCGCTCATCGTCAGCCGGGAAAGCTCAGCAAAATCAAAGGGCAGGCTTTCGCGGATCGCCACCTGTTCCGCGCCCATGTCCACATAGTGGCTCAGGGTATGGGAGATGGTTTCCGGCTGCTCGTAGATTTCCTTGGCCATGAAATGGCGGTGGTTGCCCTTGTCCACCATAAGCGCAGACGCCTGCGAAAGCTGCTGTTCGCGTTGCACCAGCGCGTCGGCTCCATCGCGGATGGTGACGCCCTTTGGCGTGATCACCGCCCAGTCGCCATCTTCAAGATAACTCAGGCGTGACGTGAATGGCGCCAGCGCCATAGCGTCGGAGCCCAGATACATTTCGGTCTCGCCATAGCCAACGGCCAGCGGCGCACCATGCCGGGCCGCAATCAGCAGACCCTCTTCGCCCCTGAACATGAACGCCAATGCAAAGGCCCCCTTGAGCACCTTGAGCGTTCGCGCCACCGCCAGTTCGGGGTCAGCGCCGCGATCGAGCTCGCGCGATACCCAGAGCGCCACCGATTCCGTATCGGTCTGCGTCTTGGGCAGGTAGCCATCCTTGGCCAGGTCGGCCAGAAGCTCGCGGAAATTCTCGATGATGCCGTTGTGAACCAGGGCGACACGATCTGTCGCATGCGGATGCGCGTTGTTTTCGGTGGGCGCACCGTGGGTTGCCCAACGCGTATGCCCGATGCCGATGAAGCCGTCCAAAGGCTCCATGCCCAGCTTGGTCGCCAGATTGCCCAGCTTGCCTTCAGCGCGGCGGCGGGCGATGGCGCCGGCTTCCAGCGTAGCGACCCCTGCGCTGTCATAGCCGCGATATTCAAGACGCTTGAGTGCGTCCACCAGCCGATCGGCAACCGGCGCGCTGCCGACAATTCCAACGATTCCGCACATCTTACTTCCCCTTGGCTGCCTTTTTGGCCAATGCGCGCTCCTTGAGCTTTGGCGCATAGCCGGGTTTGTTCTCTTGCCGCGCGCGGCCAATCGCCAGCGCATCGGGCGGCACGTCTTCGGTGATCACGCTGCCCGATGCCGTATAGGCGTTGTCGCCAATCGTCAGCGGTGCCACCAGCGAGGCATTCGAGCCGATAAAGACATTATCGCCGATAATGGTCTTGTCCTTGTTCACGCCATCGTAGTTGCAGGTAATGGTACCGGCGCCGATATTGGTTTTTGACCCGATTTCGGCATCGCCCAGATAGCTCAGATGGCCGGCCTTGGTGCCTGCGCCGATCCTGGACTTCTTCACCTCGACGAAATTGCCCAGGTGTACGTCCCGCCCCAGTTCAGCCCCGCCGCGAATACGGGCGAACGGGCCGATGCTTGCGCCTTCGCCGATTACCGCGTCCTCGATATCGCAAAAGGCGCGAATTTCCACATTGTCGGCGATTTTCACGCCAGGGCCGAAGACCACATTGGGAAAGATCGTTACGTCGCGGCCGATCTCGGTATCCCATGAAAACCACACGCTCGCCGGGTCGCGCAGGGTGACCCCCGCTTCCATGGCCTCGCGGCGCTTGAACGCCTGGAACGTCGCCTCCGCCTCGGCAAGCTTCACGCGGTTGTCCACGCCAACCAGCTGGCCGGCATCGGCTTCGATGAAATCGATGCGCTTGCCGTCGCCCGCTGCCAGCTCTACCGCATCAGTCAGATAATATTCGCCCTTGGCATTCTGATTGCCGATCCGGTCGATGACCGACCGCAATGTATCGCCACGAAACCCGATAATGCCTGAATTGCAGAGCCCGATCTGCCGCTCCTCCTCACTGGCATCCTTGTGCTCACGGATGGCGGCAACTTGGTCTCCACTGGTCAGCAGACGCCCGTAACCCGTCGGATCATTGGGCCGGAACCCAACCACGACCATGTCGGCGCCGCCATCGAGCCTTTCGACAATGGCGGCCAGCGTCGCGCCCGATACCAATGGCGTGTCGGCATAAAGCACCAGCACATGCCCGGTGGCCGCCTCGTATGCGGCGCGCGCCTGTTGAACCGCATGTGCCGTACCAAGCCGTTCCAGTTGCCGGGAAATATGCGCCCCGGCCTCAAACCGGGTGACAGCGGCCTCGACAGCCTCGTGGTTGGGACCGACAACCAGGGCAATGCGCGACCCAGCCGCCTTCGCCGTGCGCAGGACGTGGCTGACCACCGGAAGACCACCAACCGGATGCAAAACCTTGGGGATGGCAGACTGCATTCGCGTCCCCTCGCCGGCAGCGAGAATGATGGAAAGCAGGTCGGTCATGGGCGGCGTCTCCGTGTTGCCAGCTTTTTCCAGCGGCATTTACACAAATTTATGGCACAGGACTGTTGGCGAACCGATAACGAAAAGCTCAATCTACGGTCTAGTGCGCCAAGCGATTCGTGGCGCTGAAGCGGGTTTTCCGGTGGCTAAAGCATCTGAGCAATTCCGGCAATCGGATGTGACCCTTTGGGGGATAGTGGCACTTGTCTGCGGGGGCCTTGCCGTCTTTGCCTCCAATGCGTCACTTCTCGTGCCACAGAGCATCATCGGCGGCCTGCATCAGCCGCGCATTGCTGGCGCGTCCATCGAGACCTTGCGGCGCGAAGTGGGCGACCTGCGCAGCGAAACCAGCCGTCTGAGGCGCGAAAACGAATTGCTGCTCAGCCGCTTCGCGCTGCAGGAAAAATCCGGCAACGAAATCACCCGCCGTGTCGGCGCGCTGGAAGTCACCGTTCCTGTCATGATGGAGTCCCAGACCGGCACGTCCGTGGACAGATCGAGCGTCACCGCGTCTATCCTCACCGACGATGCAATGTCGTTCGACGTCGATGGCGGCTCGGTTACCATTCGCCAGTCCGCGCTGCCCCAGGTCATGCCGCAGGCATTGCCAAGCCAGCCGCTGCCGGCGCCCATTGCACCGCAGGCGGCAATGGCGTCGCCCAATCAGGACGCCTATGGAATCGCGCTTGGGGCCGCCGTGACCTTTGAACAGGCACCGTCGCTCTGGAGCGATCTGACGCTCAAGCTCGGGCCCCTGCTTTTCGGCATGTCGCCCCTGCTGGTGGATGAAGCCAACAGCGATGACAAGCGCATCATTGTCGGCCCCATTGCCGAATTGGCCGAAGCGCGGTCGCTCTGCGAGCGCTTCGAGCGTGTTTCCATCGCCTGCATGCCCATGCCCTATGACGGAACGCCCTTGGCTGTGAATCCCTAGAACACAGCATTTAATGCGGTTGACAGCCGACCAACTCTGTTTATGTTCCGCCGCGACGCCACAAGGCGTTCGTATGCGCCGGTAGCTCAGTGGTAGAGCATTCGACTTTTAATCGAATGGTCGCGGGTTCGACCCCCGCCCGGCGTACCACATTTCGCGGCTTTCCTGACCTTGGCGACTGTCATGCCGCAATCCTGCATCGACCCCTATGCCGAACTCGACAATCGCGCCGACGCGGCCGAATTGTCCGAGGAGTTTCGCAGGCCGGTTCGCATTCTGCTTGCGCCGCGTAGGGGGCTGCCACGGACACAGACGGGCAGAACGGGGCCATCACGCATTCGGATTTGAGAATCATCGCCATGCCGTAATATCGGCGCACAGGCGATGACGGCTGGGGGACATATGTCACAGGACACGACGGACCTGCTCAAGGTTCTTGCAGTAACATTGCTGGTCTTCGCCGGCAGCACGCTGGTCATGCTATACGTCATCCTGCTGCTGGCCACCTATGGGGCCAACCTGCCGATGGTAGGGTCATTGCCGCTCAATTCCCCGCCCGAGCTCGTGCCTGTCCTGGTCGGCAGCGGGGTCTTCGGCACGCTCGCCGCCGTCCATGTCACCGCGTCGGGACTTGCCCTGCTGCTGACCAGCAACACCATCGACATGGCGCTGATCATCACCGCAAAGGCCGTATCGGTCGTCATTGTCGCGCTGATCGGCTTTGCCGCCGGCCACATGATCTATCTGCAACTGAACGAAAACACCGCGCTCAATCTCAACCCGCTGCTGCCGGCGCTCATAGCATTGGTCGGATTTTTCGTGCTCGCCACCATGCTGAGCGTGCCAGCGCTGCGCCGCCTCGGCAATCTGCGCTTCGTAATCGGCATTGGCCTCGTCATCCTCGGCCCGCTGCTGCTGATCTGGCTTTAGCCCGCCAGCGTCACCACTACGGCCCCGCGCGGCGTCGCCACGATCGTATGTTCATATTGAACACAGGGGGCCAGCGGCTCGGCCGTGAGAGTCCACTCGTCGTCCTCATACATCTGCTCTGCAGATTGCCCGCCCAGCGACAAGAAGGGCTCGATGGTGAACACCAGGCCATTGCCGATCTTGCGGCGCTCGGACCGGTCTGGCCAGGTCGGGATTTCGCCCGGCTCATCGTGAAGGCTGTCGCCGACACCATGGCTGGCAAGATTGCGGATCAGCGTGTAGCCGCCCTTCTTCGCCACCTTGCCGATGGCGGTGCCGATATCGGCAAGCGGCGCCCCTGCCCTGGTCGCGCGGATGCCGGCCCACATGGCTTTCTTGCCATCGCGGCACAGCGCATCGAGGCGCGGATCCCCCTTGCCCAGCACGAAGGACGCGCCGCAATCGGCAAAGACCCCGTCTTTCACCGCCGAGACATCGATATTGACCAGATCGCCCTCTTTCAGCACCCGGTCGCCCGGAATGCCATGGGCAATCTCTTCGTTCACCGAAATGCAGGTATGGCCCGGAAAATCATAGGTGACGATGGGCGCCGACAGCGCCCCATTCTCCGCCAGGATTTTCGCGCCGATCTCATCGAGCTCAAGGGTGGTCATGCCGGGGCGCATGGCCGCCGCCATGGCGTCGCGCGCCACGGCACAGATGCGGCCGATGGCCTTGAGCTTTTCGAACTGCTCGTCGGTGGTGATGGTCAAGCGGTCAGGCCTTGTTTGCGAGATAATAGGCGAGCAGGCCCTGGGTGGAGCTGTCATGCCCTTCCCCGCTGGCTTCGCCCTGCACCTTGGGCAGCAGGGCCTTGGCCAATTGCTTGCCCAGCTCCACACCCCACTGGTCATAGGAATTGACGTTCCAGATGACCCCCTGCACGAAGACCTTGTGTTCATAGAGCGCAATCAGTGAACCCAGCACTTCTGGCGTCAATTGCGGATAGAAGAGCGTATTGGACGGACGATTGCCGGGAAACACCTTGTGCGGTGCCAGTTCCTTGATCTGTTCCTTGTCCAGCCCCTGCGCCTTCAACTCCTCGACCACTTCGGTCTTGGTCTTGCCCAGCATCAGCGCTTCAGACTGCGCCAGCACATTGGCCACCAGCTTGTCGTGATGCGGCGGCAGGCTTTCATGCGGCTTGGCAGCGATCAGGAAATCGGCGGGAATGACATCGGTGCCCTGATGGATCAGCTGATAGAAGGCATGCTGGCCATTGGTGCCGGGCTCGCCCCAGACGATCGGACCGGTGGGCCACTCCACAGGCTTGCCCGACAGCGTCACCGACTTGCCGTTCGATTCCATGTCCTGCTGCTGGAGATACGCAGCAAACCGGCTCAGCCGCTGGTCATAGGGCAGCACGGCATGGGTCGAGAAACCCCAGGCATTGCGATACCAGACGCCGAGCAGCGCCATGATGACAGGCAGGTTCTGCTCCAGCGGCGTTTCAAGGAAATGCCGGTCCATGGCATCGGCACCCGCCAGAAATCTGGCGAAATTGTCATAGCCCACGGCCAGCGCGATGGGCAGTCCGATGGCCGACCACACCGAATAGCGGCCACCGACCCAGTCCCAGAAGCCGAAAATCCGGTCCTCGCGGATGCCGAATTTCGCGCAGGCCGCAATATTGGTCGACACGGCCGCGAAATGGTTCGGCACGGCATCTTCGCCCAGCGTATCGGCAATCCATTCCCGAGCCGAATGGGCATTGGTCATGGTCTCGTCGGTGGTGAAGGTCTTGGACGCAACGATAAACAGCGTTTTTTTCGGGTCGAGGCGCTTCAGCACATCATGGATATGCGCACCATCGACATTGGAGACGTAGTGCGCCCGCAGGTCGGCGCGGGTATAGGGCTCCAGCGCCAGCGTCACCATGGCCGGGCCAAGGTCCGAGCCGCCAATGCCGATATTGACCACGTCGGTGAACTGCGCACCGCCATGGCCGCGAATGTCGCCACTCCGCACGGCATTGGTGTATGCCTCGATGGCCTTGAGCACACCGCGCACGTCCGGCATGACGTCCTTGCCGTCCACCATGACCGGGCGGTCGCCCTGATAGCGCAGCGCCATATGCATGACCGCGCGATCCTCGGTGATGTTGATATGTTCGCCTTCACACATTTGCGTGCGGCGTTCTTCGACCCCTGCGGCCCGGGCCAGGTCGAACAGCGCTTCGAGCGCATCCTCATCGATCCGGTTCTTTGAATAATCGAGCAGGATATCGGCGCCGCTGGCCGAAAAGCGCTGGAACCTGTTGGGGTCCATCGCAAACATCTCGCGCATGGTGATCTCGCTCACCCGCTTGCGGTGCTTGTTGAGCGCGTTGAACCCGGAATCCTTGGAGCCCTTGGCCATACTCATATCCCTTACAAAACCGGCAGATCGCCTGCGGCCCATGCCGCCCGCGTCTCCACCGCGAAATCTTCCATACGGCCGGCCTCGATAGCCGCGCGCGCGCCTGCGGTCAGCTCTTGATAATAGGCCAGGTTGATCTGCGAAAGCACCATTGCCCCCAAAATCTCCTCCGTCCTGACCAGATGGTGAAGATAGGCGCGGCTCCAGCGCCGGCAATTGGGGTTGGGCGATTGCTCGTCCAATGGCCGGTGATCATCCTTATGCCGGGCATTCTTCAGGTTGATGACGCCAAAGCGCGTATAGGCATGGCCATGGCGACCGGCGCGGGTGGGATGCACGCAGTCGAACATGTCCACGCCGCGCTGGATGCCGCCCAGAATATCGTCCGGCTTGCCCACGCCCATCAGATAGCGCGGCCTGTCCCAGGGCAATTCCGGCGTGATGTCGGACAACACCCGGAACATCACCTCCTGCGGCTCGCCCACGGCCAGCCCACCGATGGAATAACCATCAAAGCCGATCGATTTAAGCCCCGCTGCCGAGCGCGACCGCAATTCTGCATCGTCGCCACCCTGCACGATGCCGAACAGCGCCCGGTTCTGCTGATTGTTGAAGGCGGTCTTGGAGCGGTCAGCCCAGCGAATGGACAACTCCATCGCCCGCTCTATCTCCTTGCGCTCGGCCGGCAGTGCGATGCACTCGTCGAGCTGCATGATGATGTCGCTGTCGAGCAGCGTCTGGATTTCGATGGACCGCTCCGGCGTCAGCTCATGGCTTGAGCCATCGATATGCGATTTGAAGGTCACGCCCTTTTCGGTGAGCTTGCGTAGCTTGGCCAGAGACATGACCTGAAAGCCGCCGCTATCCGTCAGAATTGGCCGCTGCCAGTCCATGAAATCGTGGAGGCCACCAAGCGAAGCCACCCGCTCTGCGCCGGGGCGCAGCATCAGGTGATAGGTATTGCCCAGCAGAATATCCGCGCCGGTCTCCCGCACTTGCTCGGGATACATGGCCTTGACCGTGCCGGCCGTGCCGACCGGCATGAAGGCGGGCGTGTTGATCTCGCCACGTGGCGTATCGATGCGTCCAAGACGGGCCATGCCGTCACTGGCGAGAAGGGAGAATGTGACCTGTTTCATGGCGCGGGTTCTACCCGCTCGCCGTCCTTCCGACAATCACCCATGCGCAGCAGCGCGGCGCGGCTCCCAATTCCGCCATTCTTTGGCATAGAAATGGTCCGATTCTTATTGATTGCGAGGTGCTTGAATGTTTCGTTCCCTGTTCGCGGCCTGCCTCATATCCACTCTTTGCGCCGCTCCTGCTCTTGCTCAGGAGCATCAGGGCCACTGGTTCGGCGAGGGCGAAGGCGAGCTCACCCTCGATCTCACCCATATCCAGAACGACATCTACGGCATGTCCATCAATACCGTCGTGCCGATCTCGGACATGGGCGGCGGCTGCGCCGGCGGGGTCGATGGCGAGGTCATCCTCACCAGCGAGGGCGGCAATTTCTTTGTAGAAAACGAGGGCTACGATCCAGACGAGGGCGAAACCGGGCTCAATCGCCGCTATTGCGAAATTTCTCTGACCTTCAACGAGGACGGCACCCTCACCACCGAAGAACAGGGCGGCTGCCTCTATTACCACGGCGCCGCCTGCGGCTTCTCCGGCACCCTCCAGCACGACGCGGCGGGTATCTAGATCACCGCATCCACTGCGGCCATGCCGAGGTGAAATACACCCGTCAGCAGGGCACCGGCGACCAGCAGACCGGCGGTGCAGATCAACAGCCCGATGATGACGCCAAGTCCGTCCCGGTTCAGCATAGAAAAGGCAATCACGCACAGGCCCACATTCGGGATGGCGTTGATGAACGGGATCGGCAGCGTCATGAACACGCTGATCACCATGGTGAAAATGCCGAAGGGAATGGTCGCGGCGGCCCCGGTCAGCCAGCGCAAACGCGGCTTCGAGAAGCGCGCAATGATCGCGGTCACTCGCGCGACCTGTTCACTCGCCTTGAGCAGCGCCCCCAGCGGCAATTTCCGCTTGCCGATGATATTGGGCAACCGGATCGGCTTGCCCAGCACCATGAACAGCGCCACGGCCAGTGTCGTCCAGGCCAGCGTGCCCCCAAAGCCGGGCGGGCCCGGGATCATGTTGAGCAGCGTCAGCATCAGGATGAGCAGGCGATGGGAATGCGGCCCCATCGCCTCGACCAGCCGGTCAAAAGTCAGTTTCGGCGCATCGCTTTCGCGCACACGTCGCAACCCGGCGACGATACGATTGATCTGGCGCGTTATCGGACGATAGCTGCCCGTCACGCATTATCCTCGGGATGCGGTGCCCGATGCAGCAGCGATGAATCCCCGTAGGAATAGAAGCGATAGCCATTTTCGATCGCGTGGGCATAGGCCGCCTTCATGGTCTCGAGACCAGAAAAGGCGCTGACCAGCATGAACAATGTCGATTTCGGCAGGTGGAAATTGGTCATCAGCACATCAACCGTGCGGAAATGGAAGCCGGGGGTGATGAAAATATCGGTATCACCGACAAAAGGCTGCAATGTGCCTGTCGCGCGCGACGCTGTCTCCAGCAGCCGCAGGCTGGTCGTACCCACCGCGATCACCCTGCCCCCGGCTGCACGGTGGGCATTGATCCGCTCGACCGAGGCCTGATCGATCTCGCCCCATTCGGAATGCATGACATGGTCGTCAGTGTCGTCCACCTTCATCGGCAGAAAGGTGCCAGCGCCGACATGCAGCGTCACCCGCTCCATGGCGACATCCATGTCGGCCAGGTCCTGCAGCAGTTTCTCGGTGAAATGCAGCCCCGCAGTCGGCGCGGCGACGGCGCCGTCTTCGGCCGCATAAACGGTCTGATAATCGACCTTGTCACGTTCCTCGACACCACGCTTGGCCCCGATATAGGGGGGCAGCGGCATGGCGCCATGGGATTTGATGGCTTCATCGAGTTGCGCGCCGCCCAGCTCGAATTCAAGCGTCACCTCACCCGTTTCGCCCTTGCCGGCAATCCTGGCGCGCAGCACTTCGCCTTCGCCATTGCCCAGTTCGAGTTCGTCCAGAAGCCCCATCTTCTTGGCCGGACGCGCAAAGGCCCGCCAGGTATGCGCATCGACCCGCTTGTGCAGGTTGAACGATACACCTGCCCGGTTCTCGCCTCGAACCCGTACCCCGCGCAATTCGGCTGGCAGCACCCGCGTGTCGTTGACCACCAGCACATCGCCCGGGCGCAACAGCGTACGAAGATCAGGAATATGGCGGTCGTCCAACGCCTCGCCGGGCCTGACGACCAACAGGCGCGCGCTGTCGCGCGGCTCCGCCGGATGCAGGGCGATCAGGGTTTCGGGAAGCTCGAAGTCGAAATCGGATACACGCATGGGCGCTGGTTAGCATACCGGCGCCACAAGACAAATATGCCAGCGCTATGCCGGTTATTCAAAGCACCCGGATCATCAGCGCGCCGATAACCAGCAGGGCGGCGCCCGCCAGTCGTCCCATCGAAATTTCGCGCACCGCCATGCCCATGAAGCCGATCTTGTCGAGAAACAGGCCGGCAATGAGCTGCCCGGCAACCGACAGGGCCATAACCGCCGCGGCGCCGATCATCGGCGTCAGCATGACGCTCGAAAACACATAAAATGCGCCGAGCAGACCACCGGCAACAAAGGTCCACGGTGCCGGCGCACCGAAATTGATCGGCGTTGCAGTGAGGTGGCTGAACAGAAAGGCCAATGCCCAAAGCACGATCCCGCCGGACAGGAAGGAGACTGCCGCCGCAGTCACCGGCACTTCCAGCGCCCGCCCCAGATTGGCATTGATGGGCGCCTGCATGGCAATGCAAGCCCCAGCAATGACGCCCATAAGCGCCCAGAGAATAGTATCCATTTTCAAAGTAGAGACCTGTGAGGGAGGGACTCAGCGGCCATTCAGCCGCTCAGGGCTCAACCTCACCCCGCCGCACACCTGCCCGTCAAGCCTTACTGCTCTTCGCAGGACACCGGCCATGCGCCGGCACCGATGATCCGCAGCGTGCCCGCCAGCACATAATCATCGCCCTCTTCCGCCTGGAAAAGGCGCAACTCGGCCACGCGCTCGTTCACGATGTCATCGAAGAAATCGATGCGCATGCCATCCGCATCGGCCATGCCCTGACCGAAGGTGAAGATCTCGCCATCGCCATAGGCGGGATCGGTGACCCAGGCGCGGCCATCGGCATCCATGCTGGCTCCGGCAAATCCCAGCCCACCCGCGCTGCCCAGCGACAGGCTGATCCTGGCCGCATCGTCAGGTGCGCTGCACAAAAGGCCCTGTGTCGCCAAGGCCGGGGTGGAAAAGCTGGCGACCAGGGCCGCCAGCATCAGCTTATTCCGCAATGTCGGCGGCAACCTTGACCGAGACCATCTGGTCCGGATTGATCACCGGCTCGCCGCGCTTGATCTGGTCGACATTTTCCATGCCTTCGATCACTTCGCCCCAGACCGTGTACTGCTTGTTGAGGAACGGCGCATCGGCAAAGCAGATGAAGAACTGCGAATTGGCGCTGTTCGGGTCCTGCGCGCGGGCCATCGAGGCCGTGCCGCGCTTGTGCGGGGTCTCGTTGAATTCCTGCTTGAGGTTCGGATACTTCGAACCACCCGTGCCGGCGCGCGACGGATTGAACTCGGGCAGGTTGGTATTGCCGAACTTCACGTCGCCGGTTTGGGCCATGAAGCCGTCGATCACACGGTGAAACACCACGCCATCATAAGCGCCTTCGCGGGCCAGCTTCTTGATGTGCTCGACATGGCCGGGAGCAACGTCGGGCTTCATGGCGATGACCACCTTGCCCTTGCTGGTTTCGATGACGAGCGTATTTTCGGGATCGGCATAGGCCATGAAAAGTCTCTTTCGCTTGGATTGTGTGGGCCGGATTTAAGCCGGATGGCGGAGGTGTGCAAGGCACCCCCGCCCGTTTGCCCTATTTGTATTCGATCTCGGCCTTGACGATCTTGTCAGGGTTGGCGACCGCCCCATTCTGGCTCTGCGGACCCTTTTCGAGCGCGTCGACCGCGTCCATGCCGGACACGACCTTGCCGAACACAGTATATTGGCGATCAAGGAAGCTCGCGTCATCGGTGGTGATGAAGAACTGCGAGTTGAAGGAATTGGGGTCCTGCGAGCGCGCCGCGCCAAGCACACCACGCACAAAGCTCTCGGAATTGAACTCCGCCTGCACGTTCGGAAGATCCGACCCGCCCGTGCCGGCCATGGCCAGGTTGTAATCGGGGCTGTCGGCATTGCCGTTCTTCACATCGCCGGTCTGGGCCATGAAGCCGTCGATCACGCGATGGAACACCACGCCGTTATACAGGCCCTGCTCCGTCAGCGTCACAACACGCTCCACATGCAGCGGTGCGATTTCCGGCAGCAGCTCGATGTCCACGACGCCGTCTTCAAGCGTCAGGATCAGATGCGGCTTGCCCTCCTGGGCAAAGGCCGGAGCGGCGAAAAGAGCCGCGCCCAGAGCGAGGGCGGCAAACATGCGGCGGGTCAACTTGGTCATTTGGATTGCAGGGCCTTGAATACGATTGGCGGGACGAAGGCGGAAATATCCCCGCCCATTTCAGCGATCTGCCGCACCAATGTGGCCGAGATATGCCGGACGGGCGGGCTGGACGGCAGGAAAACGGTTTGCAGATCCGGCGCCATCTGCGCGTTCATGCCCACCATCTGCATTTCGTAATTATAGTCGGTCGTGTCGCGCAGGCCGCGAATGATCAGCTTGGCGCCATTTTCCCGCGCCGCATTGACCATTAGCCCGGAAAAATCGACGATTCTGAACGTTGTATTGGTGCGCGTCCCGATGGCCGGCAGAACCTGTTCCAGGATAGCCACGCGATCTTCATGGGCAAAGAGGGGGTTCTTCTTGGTCGCACTGACGCCGACGGCCACTACCAGCGTATCGACCAGCTTGCAGGCCCGCTCGATCACATCGAGATGCCCATTGGTCAGCGGATCGAAGGAACCGGGATAAAACCCGACCAAACCGTTCATGCTCTTCCCCTTTTCGTCGAATAGGTTTTGTCACGCTGCCCGGCGATTTGGCAAGCGACAGGGCAAGCCGCCAGGCTGCCCGTCCTATTTCTGAGGCAACAGTCGGACGAAAACGTCCTGATGATCCTTGTCGATATCGCTGTCGATCATGGTCCAGCCGCGCAGCAGGTAATATGCCCGCATTCGGGGCTTGGCCGACAGATAGACACGCTCGAAATCCAGCCCTGAAAGGCGCGTCATAAGAGTGTCCGCCAGCGCTTCCCCGATCCCCTGCCCACGCGCTTCCGGCTCGACCCATAGAGCAGCAAGGCACGGCCCCCAGTCCGGCCGCGCGCCGATATCGTTCATGATGCTGGTCACTGTGCCGACAAATCGGCGGTCGCGCGCTGCCACCAGTGTGAAGGGAAAGCTCGGGCCCGCAGTCACCTCGCGCAATGCGGCTTCCACATCTGCCAGCAACCGCCCCTCCGGCTCCCACCAGGCGCGCCAGATTCGGTCTGCTACCTCAGAAAAGAACTCCGGCGCATCCCGCAGATCGAGAATGTCATAATCCCGATCAGACATCGACCTTGAAGCCGAGGTCGATTTCGCTGGCCGGCAGCCCACGAAGACCCCAGTTTTCGCGCGGCACTTCGTGAAGGATCACCTTCAGGTCGTGCGGGGCCAGCCCGAACGGCGCTACGCGCGCTACCAGCTCGGCATAAAGCCGGCGCTTGGCCTCGATGCTGCGCCCGGTAAACAGGCTGATCTCGACCACAGTGTAATGCGGCCCCTTGTCTGCGCCCGCAATGAAGGCATCCTCATCATATTCGGCCAGCCGCACGCAGCGATCCCGTTCGGGAATCAGGATGCCCGCAACCAGCGCAGCCTGCACGGCCTCGATGAATTCCCGCTTCTGCGTACCCAGCCAGCCCTTGCGAGTTTCGATTCTGGTAGAAGGCATTATGCGATCTTTCTGATGTGATGGCTCATGCGCAACAGCAGCATGGCCGACTGGAATTGCAGATTTCAGCATCCACGCTTCAACGCGCTTTGCAAGCCGGCATTGACCTTTCGCTAAGCCTCTCGCCAGCAGAGCCGGGCCTTGGCGCAAGCCAACTGCTACAAAGCTATCGGTATTACGACGCGGTGAGATATCTATGCGCTCATATTTCGACAGCATGTTGCGCTATTTTGAATTCTCGGGCCGCAGCACCAGACGTCAATACTGGCTGTTCTGGCTGGTCACCACGCTGCTTTGCCTCGCCGCCGTCTTCGCCGACTACCAACTATACGGCATTCGCCCCACGGCCACCAATCACGGGCCATTCACGGTCTTTGCCAGTATTATCCACGTCGTTCCCGGCATCACCGTCACCGTGCGCCGGCTGCATGATACCGGGCGCTCCGGCTGGTTCTACTTCATCCAGCTCATCCCCGTGATCGGCAGCCTGATCCTGCTCTACTGGATGGTCCGCGGCCCCGAGCAATGGGACAATCTTTACGGCTCCGACCCGCGCGACGAGATGGAGGGGCAATGGTCAGCCCCGAGCCCCCGCAGCACCATTCCGCGCCAGATCCGCATGGGCAATTCCCAGCACAGTCGCCCGGCCCATCTGGCGCAGCGCGAGGAAATTCAACGCTTCATCTGAACCTAAAAGGGGCGCCGAAGCGCCCCTTTCTTATTCTGCTGCCGGTTCGGCGGGCGGCGCATCGTCGCCCTCGGCTTCATCGCTTTCCGGTTCACTGATCCGCTCGACGGAAACGACCTTCTCGCCCTCTGCCGTATCGAACACGATCACGCCCTGCGAACCGCGCGAGACGATGCGGATCGGCTTGTCCCCACCCACAGGCAGGCGAATGGTCTGGCCGCCATCGCTGATCAGCATGATCTGGTCCTCGTCTTCCACCGGGAAGCTGGCCACCAGATTGCCATTGCGCTTGTTGACAGCCATGGCGACGATGCCCTTACCGCCACGCCCGGTGATCCGGTATTCGTGGCTGGACGTGCGCTTGCCGTAGCCGTTTTCCGAAATGGTCAGGATGAACTGTTCCAGGGCGCCCATTTCAGCGTAGCGTTCCTGCGGCAGGCGAATGTCGCCATCGACCGCTTCACCTTCGTCCGCGCTGCCCGCTTCCTCGACCTCACCACGCATGGCGCGGCTCATCTTGAGATAGGCGGCGCGTTCTTCGGCGCTGGCATCGGAGTGGTTGATCACGGCCATGGAAATGACCTTGTCACCATCCGCAAGCTGGATACCGCGTACACCCATGGAATCGCGGCCCTTGAACAGGCGCACATCATCCACTCTGAAGCGGATCGCCTGGCCAAGCGCGGTGGTCAGCAACACGTCATTGCTCACCGTGCAGGTCTCGACACCGACGATCTCGTCGCCCTCGTCCAGCTTCATGGCAATCTTGCCGTTCTGGCGCACTTCGACAAAATCAGCCAGCGAGTTGCGGCGGACTGTGCCGCGCGTCGTGGCAAACATGATGTCGAGATTGCCCCAGGAGGTTTCATCCTCCGGCAGCGGCATGATCGAGGTGATACGCTCGCCCTGCTCCAGCGGCAGGATGTTGATCAGCGCCTTGCCACGCGCATTGGCGGCCGCCAGCGGCAGACGCCAGACCTTGAGCTTGTAGGCGATGCCACGGCTGGTGAAGAACAGAACCGGCGTGTGCGTATTGGCAACGAACAGGCGGGACACGAAATCCTCCTCGCGCGTCGACATGCCCGAGCGGCCCTTGCCGCCCCGGTTCTGCGCCCGATAGGTGGAAAGCGGCACCCGCTTGATATAGCCGCTATGGCTGACGGTAACGACCATGTCCTCGCGGGCGATAAGGTCTTCATCGTCGAAATCGGCCGCATAGTCGGAGATTTCGGTGCGGCGCGGCGAACCGAACTGCTCGCGGATCTCCTCAAGTTCGGTGCGGATAATGGCCCGCACGCGCTCACGCGACCGCAGGATGTCGAGATAGTCCTCGATTTCCTTGCCCAACCCATTGAGTTCGTCGCCGATTTCGTCACGACCCAGAGCCGTCAGGCGCGCCAGACGCAGTTCGAGAATGGCGCGTGCCTGTTCTTCGGAAAGGTTGAACGTGCCGTCCTCGTTGATGCGGTGGCGCGGGTCATCGATCAGCCGGATCAGCGGCTCGACATCGGCGGCGGGCCAGCGGCGGGTCATCAATTGCTCGCGCGCTGTCGCCGGATCGGGCGCGGTGCGGATCAGCGCGATGACTTCATCGATATTGGCGACGGCAATCGCCAGGCCAACAAGCACATGGGCGCGGTCACGCGCCTTGTTGAGCAGGAAGCGGGCACGACGCGTAACGACTTCCTCACGGAACTCGATGAAGGCGTCGAGAATCTGCTTGAGATTCATCAGCTCCGGCTTGCCGCCATTCAGCGCCACGAAATTGCAGCCGAACGAGCTTTGCAGCGCCGTGAACCGGTAGAGCTGGTTCAGCACCACGTCGGGCAGCGCGTCGCGCTTGACCTCGACCACCACGCGCATGCCTTCGCGGCTGGATTCATCGCGCAGATCGGCAATACCCTCGATACGCTTGTCGCGCACCAATTCGGCGATCTTTTCCACCATCGAGGCCTTGTTCACCTGATAGGGAATCTCGGTGATGACGATAGCCTCGCGCTCCTTGCGCACCTCCTCGATACTGGTACGCCCGCGCACGATGATCGAGCCACGGCCAGTCTCATAGGCCTGTCGAATTCCGGCGCGGCCCAGAATGATGCCACCCGTCGGAAAGTCCGGGCCCGGCAGGTGTTCGAGCAATTCCTCGGTGGTGATGAACGGACTGTCCAGCACCGCCAGCGCGGCATTGATCGTCTCGGCCAGATTATGCGTGGGGATATTGGTGGCCATGCCCACTGCGATGCCGCCGCCGCCATTGACCAGCATATTGGGGAACCGCGCCGGCAGCACCGTCGGCTCGTTCTCGGAGCCGTCATAGTTGTCGCGGAAGTCCACCGTATCCTTGTCGAGGTCGTCGAGCAGGGAATTGGTGATCTTCTGCATGCGCACTTCGGTGTAACGCATGGCGGCAGGCATATCGCCGTCCACGGAACCGAAATTGCCCTGACCCTCCACCAGCATTTCGCCCATGGAGAACTGCTGGGCCATGCGGACCAGCGCCATATAGACGGCGCCGTCGCCATGCGGGTGGTATTTACCGATAACGTCGCCGACCACGCGGGCCGATTTGCGGAACGGCTTGTTATATTCGTAGCCGTTCTCGCTCATCGAGAACAGGATGCGGCGATGTACGGGTTTCAGGCCGTCGCGCACATCAGGCAGGGCGCGGCTCACGATCACGCTCATGGCGTAATCGAGATAGCTCTTGCGCATTTCGTCGGTGATATAGATCGGTGCGATGTCCGAGGACGGCGCGCCGCCGCTCACATCTTCAGGCGTATCTGTCACGTTGTGATTCTACGTTGGTTCGAATTGCCAGATTGATAGGCGATTCCGGCGCAAAACACCAATTTTCACCGCCCCGGCCTGTGGAGATCACCCCGCCGCCGCCACTGGCCGCTTCATCTGGCGAAAGGCGGGAATGGCGACCGGCGACAATGCCGCGACGAGATAGAGCGTGCCGGTCACCGAGAGCGCGACAAAAACCCCGAGATTATCGGTCAAAACACCCGCATAAAGCCCACCAAATGGCATCAGGGCCCAGGCCAGCGCGCCGACCAGCGCAATCACGCGACCGACCATAGGCTTGGGAATACGCTCGAACAGGATGGCGCTGACGATCGGGTTCAGGAAGCCGGCCATAAACCCGCCGACGACAAACATGCCAAGAATGACCGGCAGCGGCAGCGTGAAGGCCAGCGCCAGCATGGCCGCAGGACCAGCGCACAGAAAGCCGATGACATATATGATCAGCCGCGGCAGCCGCTCGGCAAAGGCTGCCGCCACGGCGGCCCCTGCTATTGCGCCTCCCGAAAATGTCGCCAGCAAGATCCCGACCCAGCTCACATCGAGGCCCATGGTCTGAACCCAGACCGGTAGCAGCACGATGGCATAGGCCTGATCGAAGAGATTTGTGAAGGCGATCATCACCACCAACCCGACAAGCACCGGATCACGGCGCAGTGTCTGCCAGCCTTCGTTGAAATCGGTACGATAGCTGCTGCGCTCTTCCTTGCGCTCGGGCGCGGCCTGATCTGGCAGACCGAAGCCAACCAGAATTGCCGATAACAGAAAGGCCCCGACATTGATCAGCAATGCTGGGGCACTCCCCATAAGCGCGATGAGCATCCCTGCCCCCGCCGCGCCCAGCGTTCCCGCCAGCCGATCGCTGGCGCCGAGTATGCCGGTGACGCGCTCCAGCGGCATATTGCCCATGGACGCAACAACCGGCACCAGCGCCTGTTTGGCGGCATCGGCAGGCGCACGCAGCACACCGACCAGCGCCACCGCAGGCAAAAGAACCCAAATGGAGAGCAATCCGGCCCAGAACAATAAGGGGACAAGGGTCAGCGCAAGTGCGGAAAGACAATCGCTCCATATGGCAATGCGGCGGGCGCCGATCCGGTCTATCAACGGCCCGCCCAGCGCCTTGGCGACGACATAGGGCAACAGTTCCGCCAGACCCACCAATCCGGTAAGCACCGGGCTACCGGTCGTGGTCAGCACCAGCCATGGAATGGCAATCACCGACAGCCGTGTGCCGCCGATAGACGCGACTGTCGCCGAGGCCAGCGCAACAAGCGGCCCCTTCCCGTTCATTGCTCTTCCTCCTCGGACGCACGCGGAAAGGCGTGAAGCATGATGCTGACCGGTTTCATGCCGGGCGCATAGGTATCACCCGCCTGCGGTGCCTGTTCCATCGCTTCGAGCAGCACAGCATTAAGCCTGTCCAGCAAGGCCTCGGCATCGGCAGCGTTGAGGGGAATGATATAGTCGCTGATGGTGGACGCCCTGCGCCATTCTAGCGGCAATTCAGCATGGCGCGCCAAGGCCCGCTGCATGTCCATCATCTGCACATTCAGTGCCGCTTCGGCAAAGGCCAGCCCCGCATCCAGCGCATCCTCGTCCGTCTCGTCTTCCAGAAACGTCGTGGTCTCGTGCGCCGCTTTCCACCACCGGTCCCGCGCATTGCCGCGCTCGGAATCCTCGACAATGAAACCGTGCCGGGCAAGCTGGCGCAGATGATAGCTGGTCGCGCCGCTATTGAGCCCCATGCGCTCGGCCAGCCGCGTCGCGGTGGCTGCCCCATCCAGGCGCAACATGCTCAGCATGCGCAAACGCTGTGGATGCGCCAGCGCCCGCAAAGCCATGGCATCGGGCTTTATCCGGCTGATCGTACGGCGTTCGGCCATGGTCTGCTCCACATTTCATGTAGCAGCCTACATCGCAAACAAATCTTTGCAAATGTTTCTTTGCAAATCATGCCGTGCTAGGAAACGGCGTCGAAATCGCTCCGCGCTGCCGCAATGGTCTTGATGGACTCATTGGCCCATTCGATCAAATGCCCGAATGGCACGATCAGCGACTGGCCCAGCGGCGTCAGCCTGTATTCGACCGATGGCGGCTTGGTGTCGAACACCTGGCGCGCCACCAGCCCATCCCGCTGCAAATCGCGCAGCGTCTGCGTCAACATCTTCTGGGAAATGTCGGGCACGTCCCGATGCAATTGGTTGAACCGTTTCGGCCCGGACGCAAGAGTCATCACCAGCAACATGCTCCACTTGTCGCCGATCTTGTCGAGCACATCCCGCACAGGGCAAGGGCCCGGCAATCCCGCTGCCGCATTCCAGCGTTCCACATATATCGAGGCGATATTCTGATCCTGCTGCACGCACTTACCTCAAGGTAATCTATGGCCGAAAAAGTGCCTCCTTTTCAGCCCAGCCATCGGCGACTAGATAGGCACTCACTTTTCGATACTTACTCTCCACCAACATCTGGAACAAGAGGAGCAATCGAAATCCGACCCATTTTCAGGAGAGTGTCATGACCTCATTCAACAATGTCCCGCTTCTCGTTACCGGCGCCTCGGGCAATCTCGGCCGCGCCGCAGTGGAAGAGCTTATCGCGCGCGGCGCCACGAGCATCATCGCCGGTACCCGCGATCCCTCCAAACTGGCCGATCTGTCCGCAAAGGGTGTTGAAGTCCGCAAGGTCGATTTCAACGATGCAGCGTCCCTGCCCGCCGCCTTTGCCGGCGTGGAACGCGTTCTGATCGTCTCCACCGACGGCATCGGCACCCGCATTGCCCAGCAGACGGCAGCCATCGAGGCGGCCAAATCCGCTGGCGTCAAGCACATCGTCTATACCTCCGCCCCTGCCGCACGCCCCGATGCCGATGCCGGCCTCGCGCCCGAGCATTTCTGGACTGAAGTGGCGCTGGCCTCGTCCGGCATCAACTTCACCATCCTGCGCAATCACATGTATGCCGAGAACAATCTGGCCGATGCCGCCCATGTCATCGCCTCTGGCCAGCTTTTCGGTCTGATCGGCGATCGTGGCACCGCCTACGTTACCCGCGATGACGCCGCACGCGCCGCTGCAGGTGCTCTTCTCACCGCCACCGGCAACTCGATTGCAGATGTCACCGGCCCCGCCGCCGTCACCAACGAGGATCGTGCTGCGCTCTACACCGAGCTCACCGGCAAGCCTGTCTCCGTCGTGGCTCTGCCAGCAGCCGATCTCAAGGCCGGCATGGTCGGCACCGGCATTCCGGAAGGCTTCGCCGAAGCCCTGCTCGCCTTCCAGCGTGATGCCGTTACCGGCCATCATGGCGTGGTGAGCGATGTGGTGGAGCGTTATTCGGGCAGGAAGCCTGCCTCGCTCAAGGATTTCCTCCTCGCAAACAAGTCCGCTCTGGGGGCCTGATCAACGCCTGGCGGGCCCGTTCCGGCGGGTCCGCCACCAGCCCTGTGATACTGGACGGACTCAACGGCACCCCGTAGAAAATTGGCCCAGCACCGTTTGGGGAGTTGGGCTGCATTGTCTTCTGGATCTTTTCTGCGGCGCGCCCTCGATCGCATCACCCATAAACGCTCAATCGGCTTCGGCCTCGAATATGTCGGGCTGACCACCCTGCGCTTTCCGCGTCTGGTTGCGCTGGCCGTGCTGGCCTTCACCATTCTCGCATTTTCCCAGATCCCCAAAGCCAATGTCGACGGCGACCTGCTCCGCGTCTATGCCCATTCCGGCAAATATTACGACGCCTACGAACACCTCTCCGACACCTTCGGCACCTTTGAAAACGACGTCTATGTACTGGTCAGTTCGGATCGGCTCGTCGATCCGGATATCATCGAGGAAATCCGTTTCCTCGCCTTCGATCTGGAGCTGGACGATTATGTCGTCGGCAGCATGTCGCCTTTCACTTTGCGCACACCGACCGCCGGTGGCGGCTCGTCCCCGGCCGTGCCAGAGGGCCTGCGCACAGCCGATGAGGTGGCCTTCACGCTGATCGATCTGCAACAGAACGATCCGATGATGCGCAATCTGATCACCCCGGACCTGACCGGCGTGGTCATCATCCTTTTCCCCGACCAGGCGAAGGTGAAGGCCGATGGCGCCGCGGCGCTGATCGCCAGCCTGCGCCAGACGCTTTCCCTCTATGAGTCCGAAGATATCCAGATCGAATTGACCGGCCCGCCGATCTGGACCACCGAAATGCTCAATGCCTCGGTGGCCGATCAGGTCAAGTTCACCATCTGGGGCTTCAGCCTCGGCGCGCTGATCGCCCTGTTTACGCTGCGCTCTTTCTTCGGCGCCATCATCGTCGCCGCCACGCCCTTTCTCGCGGTCATGTGGTCGATGGGCATGGTGCTCATGTTCTTCGGCTCCTTCTCGTTCCTCACCATCATCGTCACAACGCTGGTGCTGGTGATTTCCTTCGCCGAATCCATGTTCTTCGTTTTCAACTGGCTCGCCTTCTGGCGCGATGGCATGGAGCCGAACAAGGCAGTGGACGCCACGGTCAAGCTGGTCGGGCCGGCTGCCGCGCTGACCATGCTCACCACCTTTGTCAGTTTTGCCTCGCTTGCCCTGACGCCCGGACAGGGCATCAGGGAATTTTCGGCGGCCGGCGCCATGGGCACCTTCCTGCTGTTTGTCTGTCTCATGACCTTCCTGCCGCTGCTGCTCAAGCTGGCCATCCGGCTGGGCTACAAGGCGCCGCCCAAAGTCAGCCCCGTGCTGACCGCGCCACTGCCCCTCGCCTGGTTCGTCGCCAGGCGTTTCGGACGCCCCGTTTCGCTGATCGCCATCATCGTCACCATTCTGCTGCTGATCCCCTATGCGCTGATCCAGCCGCGCTTCTCGTTTGAGGATTTCGTGGCCAAGGATTCCTCGGCGCTTTCTGCGGCGGCGGAAATCGACGACTCCGTCGGCGGCGTTTCACCGCTCTATGTCCGCGTGCCGCTGATTGGCAATGACCCCAATATCGGCACGGTGGATTTCCAGAAGATGCTGACGGTTCACCAGATCGTCGAAAGCCATCTCGGGCAAAACAAGGTCATCTCCGCCGCCAGCCTCACCAGCTACACTGATGCGGGCTTCTCCCGGCAGGAAGTCTTCGACTCCGTCGGCCCATTCATGCGCAAGCGCTTCGTTACCGATGACGGATCGCAGGCCCTCGTTACCGGCTTCATGCCCACCATCATCGAATCCGACGAACTGAAGGCTCTGGTGGATAGTCTGGAGGCGGAAATGGCCGCAGCGGGCATAACCGATGCCGAAATTGGCGGCTTCCGCATTCTGACCACCTTCGCCACCGATGACATCGTGCGTGGCCTGCAGCTCGACCTGACCCTGTCAGTGCTGGTCAATCTCGGACTGATCAGCTTTGCCTTCCAGTCCTTCCGCGTCGCCCTTGCCTCCGCTATTCCCAATCTCTTTCCGATATTGGGCGTGGAGGCGTGGCTTTATCTCTCCGGCTCGGGCCTGCAACTGACCACGGTAATAGCGCTCACCATCGCCTTTGGCATTGCGGTGGACGACACGGTGCATTTCCTGTCCCACTATCTGCACTCTCGCCGGAACGAGAGCATGAACCATATCGATGCCGTCCGGCACACACTCAACCGCATCGGCGGGGCCATCGTGGCGACCACCATCATCCTCTGCGCCGGCGTCATCATCGTCACCTTTTCCGACCTGCCCCAGGTGGCGCTGTTCGGCTCGCTCTTCGTCGCCACGCTCGCCTTTGCGTTGGTCGGCGATCTCTTCATCCTTCCGGCCATACTGGCTGCCGGGGGCAAATTCTTCCACCCGCTCGGCCGGATCAGCGTACGCATGGCCGACGAAGATCCGACGCCGGACGATCCCACTGGCGATACCCACACCACAAGCAGCGCGCGCCCGGCCCGGATAGAATAACTGGTGGTGCGCGCCTCGCTCATTTTCCCGAGAATGGCCGCGCAAGACGTGCATAATTTTGGTATCGAAGATTCGCCGAACAGCCGGGGGGCTGGTTTGCTATTTGGAGGCGTTACGCCATGATCTCTTTCGGACCCCTGACCCGTGCCGCCGCACTGGCAGGTCTCCTGTTTTCTGCTGGCGCCGCCTTGGGCCCGGCATTGGCCGCACCAGCCGATGTGGCCTTGCTCAAATCCTATATCGGCGAATGGCGCGGGCGCGGCATTCTGATCGGCGCCAATCAGGAAAGCGTCGTCTGCCGCCTGTCCCTCACCCAGGGCAATCAGGACAAGGTCAATTACAATGGCCGCTGCACGCTTGCCGGCAACAATCTGACGGTGGCCGGCACCATGGCCTATGTCGAACCCAGCAAGCGCTTTGAGGCCGTGATGAGCTCCAACGCCAATTTCAGTGGCGTCGCCATCGGCCAGAAGCGTGGCCAGAACCTGATTTTCAACCTGCGCGAGCGGGAAAAGGACGAGGTCGGCAAGGATCTCAATATCTCCGCCCAGATTCAGCTCAGCGCAGACGCCATCCAGGTCATTTTCGACGTTGTTTACGTCGAGTCAGGCGACAGCCTTCGCGCCGAAGTGCCATTCAGCCGCTAAACCCGGCGCACCCTGACCGATCGGAATGGGGCGGCTTGATGCCGCCCCTTTTTTACGTCGAACACGCTTTTGAAACAGTGTCTTAAGGCTCGGCCATTAGTATTTTTCCCAATATACGAGGCCGAATTGCTCCATCCAGTCCGAGACCACGATCCTGTCGATTCCGCGTCGGGCGCCAATGCTTTTCTGAAGCGTATCAGGCGTCTTGCCGGGGTCGCCGGTGCTGGTCTGGTCGGCACGTCCGGCCGCTGGATAGCAAGTGATGGCGCCCCGCTTCGGGGGCAGATCGATCCTGCATCACTGGCCGCAACCGGCGCCGCGCTGGCTGAAGCCAATGGCACGGACATGCCATTCCTGCTGATCGTGCCCATTCCGGCCTTCGACCTCAACAAACCGCTTTGGCTGCTGGTCTGGGATCAGACCAGCCGCAGCCCCATCGCCACGCAAATTCTGCTCACCCGGCTGACCGAACTGGTCGCCCATGCCGCCATGGAACGGCGGCGCTCTGCCGAAACACACCGGCAGCATCTGGTCGAGCGGGCCTCCGCAACCGCGCGCATCGGCATCTGGTCCTGCATCCTGCCCGACGAGCGGCTGAGCTGGACTGCCGGCGTCTATGACATCTTCGAGGTGCCACATAATTCTCCGATCAACCGCTCGGGCACACTGCAATTCTACAAGCCTGAATCCGCCCGGCAGATGCAGGCGCTGCGCGCCGAAGCCATCGCCACATTGGGCGATTTCAGCTTCGACGCGGAAATCATCACCGCCAGGGGCAATCACCGCTGGATGCGCATCACAGCCACCGTGGATGGCGTGGATGGACGCCCCCGCCTGATCTTCGGCATGAAGCAGAATATCACCGAGGAAAAGCAGCTGGCCGAACGGACCCGCATCATGGCCGAGACGGATACGCTGACAGGCCTTGCCAATCGCAGCATGTTCCAGAGCCGTCTCGACGATCTGCATGGCCGCAGGGGCGGCGTCCCCGCCGGCGCGCTGCTGCTGATCGACCTCGACCATTTCAAGGGCATCAATGACAGTCTGGGCCACGCCCATGGCGACATGTGCCTCATCCAGGCCGGCCGGCGTCTGCGCCAATGCGCCCCTGCCTCCGCCCTCGTCGCCCGCATCGGCGGCGATGAATTTGCCATCCTGACCGATGGCCGCGAGGCGCTCGATATCGACGCGCTCTCAGCCGCCATCATCCGCGCCTTCGACATGCCCTTCATGCTGGACGGCGAAGCTCATCGCGTCGGCGCCTCGATCGGCATTGCCCGGCGCGTCGAACAGGATGCGGATGCGCTCTACCGCAATGCCGATACCGCCCTCTATGCCGCAAAATCCGCCGGTCGCGGCACCTGGCGGCAATTCAGGGCCGCCTGACCCATAAACAGAAAGGGCGGCCCGAAGCCGCCCGTTTTATCCGCTCAGAACGGAATGTCGTCATCCATGCCGCCCGGCTCGAAAGCCGGCGCATTGGCCTGTGGCCGCCGCGCTCCGCCACCACCGCCACCGCCGGAATTGTCGCGCACGCCGCGGAAGCCGCCATTGTCGGCGCCATAACCACCGCCATCGCCCGCACCCGCGCCGTCGCCGCGACCGTCGAGCAGCGTCAGGTTAGAGTTGAAGCCCTGCAGCACCACTTCGGTCGAATATTTGTCCTGGCCGGACTGATCCTGCCATTTGCGGGTCTGCAACTGGCCCTCGATATAGACCTTGGAGCCCTTGCGCAGATAGCTTTCCGCCACGCGCGCCAGCCCTTCCGAAAAGATCACCACCCGGTGCCATTCGGTCTTTTCGCGGCGCTCGCCGGTATTGCGGTCCTTCCAGCTCTCGGACGTGGCCACCGACAGGTTCACCACCTTGCCGCCGTTCGGCAGGTTCCGCACTTCCGGGTCATTGCCCAGATTGCCCACCAGAATAACCTTGTTCACGCTGCCAGCCATGGCACAATTCCTTCCAATTCAGCCCCGGTCTGCATGGTCACGAGGCGCTTCTGTTCATACCGCGTATATCCGGGCCCGATGCACCCCCGCGTTGCGGGGCAGCATAGTCCTTTCCTCAGGGCTTGGCGGCCCCAAAATCAGTTATGAACATCTTCGTATGTTCTTCTTATGTTCTCGTTAGTCCGCCGTCAACATCATCTTGGGACCCAACGGGTCTCAGTTGCGTGCCGCCTGCACGACGCCCCTGATATCGGCGATCTGCTCGGCGCTCAGAACCCGCTTTGGCAGGATCTGGTAGTTGTAGTCAGAGAGGAAGAACAGGAACTGATGCCTGCCCTCGCACCATCTCACGTAATCCTGCCAGGGAAGGTTATTGCTTACCCCTTCGGTTTCGGCCCGAAAATGCGTCTCGGTCCAGCTCATGGTCAGGGGCCGCCTGATCACGGCATCCTGCCTGTATCGCCGACGTATCGCGATCGGCAGGGTCAGGAGGGGTATAAGGACCGGAACGATAATAGCGCCCAGCGTGGCAATCAGCGCCGCAATCGGCACTATATTGAGCAGTTCATACCGCCCCGGCCGCAACACCATGAACATGACGACCGATGCCACAAGAGCTGCCAGCCAGAGCAGCCCGAGCCGGATCATGGTGCGCCGGTCGGTCAGGTTGAAATATACGGCGCGACGGCCAGCCATGAGCAGATCCCGCTCGCTCATCGTGAAAGTCGTGCTGCGATCCATCTTCTTGCTCCCTTTCTGGCTAGCTGCTCTCTTGGCCTCAAAGTGGCGTATTTGTCGACCCGCCCGTCAAATTGCCGCCCCTCCTGACTCCCCCTGTCAGCAGCCCTGCTCTATCCCGGCTTGACCGAATCCAAATCGTTCTGGTTACGTTCACGCAAATCACGCATGCGACACGCTGACTTGCGGGTCCCGCGCCGAAGTCCTATTTCTTGGCCTTCGCCGCGCCCTCCCCGCCGCCGCGACATCACTGGACAAGATATGACCGACAAGCCGAGCCTCAACCGCGAAATCATCGTGCGCGGTGCCCGTGAGCACAATCTCAAGGGCATCGACGTCAAGCTGCCGCGCGACAGCCTGATCGTGATGACCGGCCTGTCCGGCTCCGGCAAATCCTCTCTGGCCTTCGACACCATTTATGCCGAAGGCCAGCGCCGCTATGTGGAATCCCTTTCCGCCTATGCGCGCCAGTTCCTTGAGATGATGCAGAAGCCCGATGTCGAGCACATCGAAGGCCTCTCGCCCGCCATTTCCATCGAGCAGAAGACCACGAGCCGTAACCCGCGCTCTACCGTTGGCACCGTCACCGAGATCTACGATTACCTGCGCCTGCTTTATGCCCGCGTCGGCATTCCCTATTCGCCGGCCACCGGCCTGCCCATCGAAAGCCAGACCGTCAGCCAGATGGTCGATCGCGTGATGGAACTGCCCGAAGGCACAAGGCTGTATCTGCTGGCGCCCATCGCCCGCGGCCGCAAGGGCGAGTTCAAGAAGGAACTGGCGGACCTGATGCGCAAGGGCTTCCAGCGCGTCAAGATCGACGGCGAATACCACGAGATCGAGGACGCGCCCGCGCTCGACAAGAAATTCAAGCACGACATCGAGGCCGTGATCGATCGCCTGGTCGTGTCGCCCGACATTTCAGGCCGCTTGGCAGAGAGCTTCGAGACCGCACTCAAGCTCGCCGAAGGCATCGCGCTGGTCGAGCTGGCTGATGAAACGAACGAGGATGGCACCCCGCGCCAGATCACCTTCTCGGAAAAATTCGCCTGCCCGGTTTCCGGCTTCACCATTGCCGAAATCGAGCCTCGGCTGTTCTCGTTCAACAATCCCTTCGGCGCCTGCCCGGTCTGCGATGGCCTTGGCACCGAACAGAAGATCGACCCCGATCAGATCGTGCCCGATCCCACCCTGTCGCTGCGTGACGGCGCCATTCTGCCCTGGTCGAAAACCAGCGCGCCCTATTATCTTCAGACCCTGCAATCGGTCGCCAAGCACTATGGCGCCTCCACCGGCACGGCTTGGAACGAACTACCCTTCGATGTGCAGCACGCCATTCTCTACGGCACCGACAAGACTAAGATCGCTTTCGAATACCACGATGGCCTGCGCAAATATTCGACCGTGAAGCCCTTCGAGGGCGTCATCGGCAACCTTGAGCGTCGCTACAAGGAAACCGAAAGCGCCGGCATGCGCGAGGAAATCGAGAAATACATGTCCGCCAAGCCCTGCGTGGCCTGTGGCGGTTATCGCCTCAAGCCCGAAACGCTGGCGGTCAAGATCGATGGCCTCCATATCGGCCAGGTGAGCGAAATGTCGATCAAGGTCGCGTCCAAATGGTTCATCGACCTGTCGGCCAAGCTGACCGAGACCCAGAGCCAGATCGGCGAGCGCATCCTCAAGGAAATCCGCGAGCGCCTGAAATTCCTCAACGATGTGGGGCTGGAATATCTCTCCATGTCGCGCAATTCCGGCACCCTGTCCGGTGGCGAAAGCCAGCGCATTCGTCTCGCCAGCCAGATCGGCTCGGGCCTTACCGGCGTGCTATACGTGCTTGACGAGCCGTCCATCGGCCTGCACCAGCGTGATAATTCCCGCCTGCTCGAAACGCTGCAGCGTCTCCGCGATCTCGGCAATACCGTCATCGTGGTGGAACACGATGAAGACGCCATCCTCACCGCCGATTACGTGCTCGATATCGGTCCCGGTGCCGGCGTCAATGGCGGCCGTATCGTGGCGGAAGGCCGTCCGCAGGACATTCTCGATCACCCGGACTCGCTCACCGGCAAATACCTCTCCGGCCGCATGGGCATTCCCGTTCCCGCCGAGCGCCGCGAGGGCAAGAAGGGCAAGGCGCTGTCCATCAAGGGCGCGACCGGCAACAATCTCAAGAATGTCTCGGTCGATGTGCCCTTGGGCCTGTTCGTGGCCATCACCGGCGTTTCGGGCGGCGGCAAGTCGACCCTGATGATCGACACCATGTATCAGGCCATAGCCCGACGTCTCAACGGTGCGCGCGTCGTCCCGGCCCCGCATGAAAGCCTCACGGGCCTCGAATTCCTCGACAAGGTCATCGACATCGACCAGTCGCCCATCGGCCGCACCCCGCGCTCCAATCCGGCCACCTATACCGGCGCCTTCACGCCGCTGCGCGAATGGTTTGCCGGCCTGCCGGAAGCGAAGACGCGCGGTTACGGCCCGGGCCGTTTCTCCTTCAACGTCAAGGGCGGCCGCTGCGAGAAATGCGAGGGCGACGGCGTCCTCAAGATCGAAATGCACTTCCTGCCCGACGTGTACGTCACCTGCGACGTCTGCAAGGGCAAGCGCTACAACCGCGAGACGCTGGAAGTGCAGTTCAAGGGCAAGTCGATTTCCGACGTACTGGACATGACCATCGACGAGGGCGTCGAGTTCTTCTCCGCCGTCCCCACCATCCGCGACAAGTTCGCCACGCTGCAGCGCGTGGGCCTCGGTTACGTCAAGGTCGGCCAGCCGGCCACGACGCTTTCAGGTGGCGAGGCGCAGCGCGTCAAGCTCTCCAAGGAACTGTCGAAGCGCGCCACCGGCCGCACGCTCTACATGCTGGACGAGCCGACCACAGGCCTGCATTTCCACGATGTCGCCAAGCTCTTGGAAGTGCTGCACGAACTGGCTGATGGCGGCAATACAGTGGTGGTGATCGAACACAATCTGGAAGTCATCAAGACGGCCGATTGGGTCATCGACCTCGGCCCCGAAGGCGGTGACGGCGGCGGCGAAATCGTCGCCATCGGCACCCCCGAAGAGGTCGCGGCCAATCCGCGCTCCCACACCGGGCACTTCCTCAAGGAAGTCATGGACCGCCGGCCGCACTTCGCGACAAGGGCGGCGGAATAGCGGCCCTGTTTCCTCACCCACCGGTCTTCCCCTCTCCCCTTGCGGGAGAGGGACAGTAATTTCTGCGTTCAGCAGAAATTACAGGGTGAGGGGTTCCGGCCCATCCGCGCACGCATTGCGTCGTGGATGACCGCCCTTCTCAGATCAGCCCCATCCGCGCCAATTCAGCGGCAATCTCCACCGAGTTCTCGTTATCATTCCCCTCCATATCCGGCGGCGCATCCTCTGGCCGGAGATAGCGCCAGCCCTGGAAGGGGCGCTTGGGATAAGGCAGCGTGCGGATAATATCCGGCGCCATGATGATGTCGCAGTAATCCACGCCCTCGGCATTGGTATATTGCGCCAGCCGCAGGATCGGTTGCCGGCAGCAGATCGTGCCCGACATCACCCAGTAGATCGAGGAAACCCCCTCCATCTCCTCGCGCCGCTTGGGCATCATCCGCGTGCGATGCACATGCACATCCTCGCCGTAATCGGCGCCCCACCAATGCGCCCGCTGGTCGCGGTAGCTTTCCAGTTCCTCCACGCTGGATACGCCAACGCAGAGTTTCACCATATGAATCATACAATCGTTCCCGGCGCGACCCGGCCCTGAATCACGTCGATTTCATCGTCATCTACCACCCATGGCTCCTGCAGCGCCATGGATAGCCAAGCCTGAAAGGCCGGCAGCGCGTAGATGGCCTCGACATAGCGCCCTGCCACATCGGAAACCGGCAGGTCGTAGGTGCGCAGCCGCGTTGCCAGCGGCGCGAACATCGCATCTGCCGCCGAGAAAGCACCGAACAGATAGGGTCCACCGGACTTTTCCAGCAAACCGCCCCAAAGCGTCTCGACCCGCTTGAGATCGCCGCGCACCGCATCGAGATCGACCTTGCCGGGATGGCTGGCCCGCAGGTTCATCGGCGCATTGCTGCGCAACGCCGAAAAGCCGCCATGCATTTCCGCCGCCGCCGCGCGCGCCAGCGCCCGGTCCCTGCGGTCGGCCGGCCAGATACCTTTGTCGGGAAACGATTCGGCGAGATATTCGATAATGGCAATGGTTTCGGGGATCACGAGGTCCCCATCCACCAGCACAGGCACCTTGCCCGTGGGTGAACGCTCGCCGAGGATTTCCCGCCAGCGCGGCCCGGACAGCTGCAGCACTTCGTCCTCAAACGGAATCTCGAAATGCCGGAGAACCAGCCATGGACGCAATGACCAGGTCGAGTAATTGCGATTCCCGATCAAGAGCTTCATCGAAAAACCTCATCTTCAAGACGAAGGGCGCCCAGTGGCCAGGCGCCCTTGTCATATTCTTGTGAGTGAAAAACTCCAGCGCCTTCCTAGACGCCAGCGACTACGGCGACAACCAGCCCCATCGAAAAGAGGCATACCAGCGCCCAGCTCAAGGTCTGCATGACGTTGGTCTTCGGTAGACTGCGCATAGATTGCTCCTTGTCAGTCGTTCACACCGGCCCGAACCGGGCCAGTGATGAATCGTTAACCGTCCGCCAGATGGGAAGCAAGCGGCCAGATTGCAACACTCCACAGCCACGTTCAGTTCGATTTTCAGGCTTAAAAAAGCCCGAACCAAAGTCCCGCGATAGCCAAAAAGGCAAAAAAACCAACGATATCGGTGATGGTGGTCACAAACACCGCCGAAGCAATGGCGGGGTCGGCCTTGAACCGGTCGAGCGTCAAGGGCACCAGAATTCCGAACGTGCCGGCAACGATCATGTTGATGACCATGGCCATGCCGATCACCACGCCCAGGCCGATATTGCCGTAGCGCAGGGCGGTCACAATCCCGAGCAGGATGGCGAAGATCACGCCATTGGCGAAGCCCACCACCATTTCGCGGCGAATAAGCCGCTTGAGGCGCCCGCCATCCAGCTCGCGCATGGCCAGCGCCCGCACCGTCACCGTCATGGTCTGCGCGCCCGCATTGCCGCCCATCGACGCCACGATAGGCATCAGCACGGCCAGCGCCACCATCTGCTCGATTGTGGCATTGAACAGCCCGATGACGAAGGACACCAGCACCGCCGCCACCACGTTGACACCCAGCCAGGGCGCGCGGCTCCTGACCGTATCCACGATCGTGTCCGACACATCCTCGTCACCCACGCCGGCCAGCAGCTTGATGTCCTCTTCGGCCTCTTCCTGGATCACGTCGACAATGTCGTCGATGGTCAGCACGCCAACGAGACGCCCGTTTTCGTCCACCACGCCCACTTCAACCAGATCATAGCGCTCGAAACTGCGCGCGGCTTCTTCCTGGTCTTCCCCGGCCTGCACAAGCACAAGGCTGGTGTTCATGATCGAGTCGATCTTGGTCGCCCGCGCTGCCCGCAGGAATTTGTCCAGCGGCAACGTGCCCAGCACCTTGTAGGCGGCGTCCACCACATAGATCTGGTAGAATTCGTCCGGCAGGTCTTTTTCGCTGCGCAGATAGTCGATGGTCTGCCCCACCGTCCAGAACGGGGGAATGGCGATGAAATCGGTCTGCATCCGCCGCCCGGCGGATTCTTCTGGAAAGTCGAGGCTGCGCTTGAGGCTCAGCCGCTCGAAAGTCGGCAGCGCCGACAGAATCTCGTCCTGGTCTGCCTTTTCGAGATCTTCAAGCAGGAAGACTGCGTCGTCATTGTCCAGCTCCGCGACGCCTCGGGCGATTTCCGCATTGGGCAGCGCCTCCATCAGCTCGATGCGGATGGATTCGTCCACTTCGGTCAGCGCCGAGAAGTCGAACTTGTCGCCCAGCATGCGCACCAGCGCCAGCCGCTGGTCATGCACGAGCTGCTCCAGCACATCGCCGACATCGGATGTGTGCAGCGGCGCCATGACCAGGGCCACGTCATCGGCGCGTCCGGCGTCGACAAAGGCGCGCAGCCGCTCCAGCCAGAGCGGACTGATCCAGCCCTCCGCGTCGCGGAAAGCATCACTGTCGATCCCGGTTTCGAGGCCGGGCGCCATTTCGAATTCTTCGCTCATCGGGAGCCCTTTCGTGTCCTGAGTGTTTCAGGGGCATGACAGCCATAGCCAATCGCCCGGCATTGCGCCAGTCTGGCGGCGTGGCTTTTTCGTCAGCACACGGAGATGTCACGCAAATGAGAGAAAAATCCGATCTGCAACCCGGCCTCGCGCGCCTCCACAGGCTGGCCAGCGAACGGGCACTCGCCGGCATTGAGCCCTCGGCCGGCAATGCTTCCGCGCTGACAGTGGAAGGCGCCGTCTTTGTGCATTTGCTGGATGAGAAGACCGCCGTGCTGCAATGCCCGGTGGATCAGAAAGTGCTGCTGATGGAGATTTCGCCCGAAATCTATTTCGAAACCGACCAATATGTCGGTCAGGATGCCATGCTGATCCAGCTCGACAGGATCGACGACGAGGAATTGTCCTTGCGCCTGCAGGATGCCTGGACCTTCGCGGCCCCTGAAAAGCTGAAACAGACGTAGGATATGCCGACGGATGTCGAAATCGCTGCGGCCCGCTCGTCTGGTTCATATCAACCTCAAAGGAGCCGCCCATGCCCGAAATCACCAGCCTTGCCTGCGCATGCGGCCAGTTCCATGTCGAACTCATCGGCGCGCCCTTTATAGCCACCGAATGCCATTGCAATTCGTGTCGGGAAGCCGAACGGCGTTTCGCCGCCCTGCCCGCGTCGTTCCCGCTGTCCGGCCCCAATGGCGGCACACCCTACATCCTCTATCGCAAGGATCGTATCCGCTTTCCCGAAGGCACGGATCGTCTCAGGGCCTACAGGCTCAGCGACACGGCCCCGACACGCCGCGTCGTCACAACCTGCTGCAACAGCCCGGTTTTCCTCGAATTTCAGGCCGGTCACTGGCTCAGCCTTTATGCCGGCCTCTGGCCTCAGGACACCCGCCCAACCATCGACATCCGCACCATGACGTCCGACTTGCCCCCGGGCATCACGCTCGACAATGCCCTGCCCGCCGGCAAACGCGCCACGGCCGGCTTCTACGCAAAATTGCTCGCCGCCTGGATCGCCATGGGCTTCAAGGTGCCCGCCATTCCGGTGCGTGAATAATTGCCGCCCGCCTTGGCGCAGGGCCTTGTCAGCCCCATATTGCGCGCAGCCGCTTAAAACCGAGGTTTCCCATGTCCGATTTCAACGCGCAGGTCATCGCCGATTTCAATGCCACCAAAGGCAAGCCCGGCGGTTATTTCAAGGATGCGCCCGTGCTCCTGCTTCATTCCATCGGCGCCCGGTCAGGCCAGGAGCGTACCCTGCCTCTGATGTATTTGCCCGACGGCGACGGCCGCTGGTTCATCTTTGCGTCCTTTGCCGGCAATGACAGCAATCCGGACTGGTTTCACAACCTCAAGGCCAACCCGGATTCCGCCATTTCGATCGGCGACGGCACCACAATATCGCGCGTCCCGGTCAAGGCCCGCATTGTTGAGGATGAAGAGCGCGACAGCATCTATGCCAGACAGGCCAGCCTGTTTCCCCAATTTGCCGAATACGAGCGGAAGACCACCCGGAAAATTCCGGTCATCGAGCTGCAAGCCGCCTGATCCACACCTGAATTTCGCGCTTCCGGCCTTTTCCCGGGCCGGAGCGCCCGTACCATCCAGAAAACAAAAAAGCCGCCTTGCGGCAGCTTCTTGTTCATCACCGGAGTGACTGGTGCGGTCGAGAAGACTCGAACTTCCACATCTTGCGATACAGCGACCTCAACGCTGCGCGTCTACCAATTCCGCCACGACCGCACAGTAGTGGTAGAGCCTGAGGCATGCGCCCCGAAGCGAGTGGGGATGTAGCAAAGCTCTGTCACAACCTCAAGCGCTTAAATGACGAATTTCGAATGCCCTGTGAACTTCCAGCCATCCCCAGGGAAAAACCGCGCCAGCGGGGCGGTTTCAGGCGCGAAGGCCACGACACCCGTGGTCGCGCGGCAGCTCCAGGACTGAGCTCACCCGAGCCGGAAGATCTTTTCCGTTACGAAAACCCGCAACTGCCCCTCTTCCACATTGACCTCGCCTTTGGCGATCAGCGTGTTATTGGCGTAGATCCGCAGCGGATCGTGCTCGCCGGCATCCAGTTCGATCACCGCGCCGCGGCCCATGCGCAGCAAATGATGGATGGGCATGGTGGTCGCGCCCAATTCCACGGTGATATCGACTTCAATATTGTCCAGTGTGCTCATAGATAAGGGTATCGGGCAAAATGATCCGCGCCCCGCGAGCGGATTCGATAAACACGAAAGTCGGCCAGAGCTGGTTATGGAAGTGTTAACGGACACCAATGAATCGTGCCAAACCGGAGCAAAGCTGCATCGCGCTGACAGCCGGCCCGTCGAATGGCGCATTTTCGATGCGCCTCTCGATTACGAGCTGGCGCTCGAAATGATGGACGAGCGCGTCGCGGCCATTGCCGCGGGCACGGCCAGCGAGGCCGTCTGGCTGCTCGAACATCCTCCGCTTTACACAGCTGGCACCTCTGCCCGTCCCGAAGACCTGCTCAATCCGCGCTTTCCGGTCTTCGCCGCCGGACGCGGCGGGCAATATACCTATCATGGCCCCGGCCAGCGCGTGGCCTATGTCATGCTCGACCTCACCCAGCGTGGGCGCGATATCCGCTGCCTGGTGCAGGGGCTGGAACAATGGGTCATCGACACCCTTGCCGCCCACAATATACGTGGCGAGCGCCGCGAAGGACGGGTTGGCGTCTGGGTGCCCCGCCCCGAAAAAGGCGCGGGCAGCGAGGACAAGATCGCCGCCATCGGGGTGCGGGTGCGCAAATGGGTCACTTTTCACGGCATTTCGCTGAACATCGCGCCGGACCTCGACCATTACGACGGCATTGTGCCATGCGGCATCACTGATCAGGGCGTGACCTCGTTTGAAGATCTCGGCGTCCTGCTCTCCATGGCCGAAGTCGATTCAGTGCTACGGGGCCGGTTTGAGGCCATCTTCGGGCCGACAGTTTCGGTGCGCACCTAGCGCGTCGCCCCTGGCCCGGCCTTCAACCTCCATCGTCATTGCCCGGCTTGTCCGGGCAATCCATCTTCGTGGCGCTCATCCATGGACCACCGGGATAAACCCGGTGGTGACGACGGGAGGGGGAATTCGGGTTAAATCCGGACGCCTCTTCTTCACCTGCCCTTGCCATCCCGGCCTGACCCGACCAATTTAGCGACGGAACTGGATTCGAGGAGCCGCACATGACCCTGGACGATCTCAAACGCCTCCTCACCCGCCAGACTTTGTTCCGGCTCGACGCCATCCTCTCACCGAAACTTGTGCCGATTTTCTACGCGCTCGGCCTCGCCGCCATCCTGCTCTGGGCAATCAGCCATTTCTTCTTCCGCTTCGGCACCGGCTTCGGCGATGGTCTGTGGGGCCTGCTCGAAATCGTCGTCTTCGGACTTCTGGCCTTTGTCGGCCTGCGGATCGGCTGCGAAGCCTTGCTGGTCTGGTTCAAGAACCATGAACAGACCGGCGATTCCGTACAGCGCTCCCGCTATTCCGCCTCGCTGCTCGATGAAGTCCGCGACGCCATCCGCGATCTGGCCGAGGAAGGACAGGACAGCGACTATGCAGAAGCCGACGAATATATCACGCCAGCCACCGAGCCCCTGCCGAGCGTAACCCCAGTTCCCCCTACGCCGCCTGCCCCGCCGGTGCCCCCGACCCCAGCCGCCAGCACGCTACGCGAACCGGCCACCAAGCCCGGCGAAACCCATAAGCCGAGGCGGACGGCAAAGCGTACGCCGCCGAAGACCACCACCTGAACACGCAAAGGCCGCCCCACAGGGCGGCCTTCTGATTCTTGTATCGCCATTGTCGTCACCCCCCGCCTCCCCCTGCTTCAGGGCAGACTCGATCTGTCCCTCCCCCTTCTTCAGGGGGAGGTTAGGTGGGGGTGCAGCGCGTCCAACGCGCGTGGCATACCTAGAAACCCCTACTTCTTGTTCACGCTCCAGGCACCCGGACCTGCAAACACTAGGTAGAGGAATACGAAGCAGAACAGGATTGCCGCGTCGCCCCCGTTATTGGCCGGGAACAGGTTGCCCGGTGCATGCGCCATCCAATAGGCCACCGCCATGGTGCCAGAGGCGAGAAAGGCAGCCGGGCGGGTAAAAAAGCCGACGCCGATCAGAATGCCGGTAATGATTTCAATGACGCCAGCGAACCAGAAAATGCTGCCCATGGGCGGAAGGAATTCGGTTCCCGGGAAGCCAAACAGCTTCTGCGTGCCATGGAGTAAGAAAAGTACGGCGGCAACGATACGCAGGACGGCAAGAGCCTGTGGCGCATAGGCGGAGAGACGGTCGAACATTCAATTTCCCTTTCATGCTGCGCCGTGGGCGCGAGGCTGAAAGGGCTAGAAGGAAGGCCGCTGATGTAGAACATCCACTTTTCCGGATGCACCGTTCGCAAAATCCGCACATTCAAGTCTGCGTGTTCACCATCTGAAGCAGGCCTGCCCCGCCGCCGCAACAGGGCAGTCACATTGCGTAACCGGCCAATAGTCTGTATGACGCCCCATCCAATCCATCACCCGGACACATGACGCGCATGAATCAGGCGCCCAAAATCGGTCTCGTCAGCCTCGGCTGCCCCAAGGCCCTCGTGGATAGCGAACGCATCATGACCACCCTGCGCGCGCAGGGCTATTCGTTCAGCCGCGACTATGCCGGGGCCGACATCGTTCTCGTCAACACCTGCGGCTTTCTCGACTCGGCCAAGCAGGAAAGCCTTGAAGCCATTGGCGAGGCGCTCAACGAAAACGGTAAGGTCATCGTTACCGGCTGCCTTGGCGTCGAGGAAAACCTGATCCGCGAGACCCACCCCTCGGTCCTCGCCATCACCGGCCCGCATCAGTACGAAAGCGTGGTTTCGGCGGTACATGATCACCTGCCGCCCGTGCCGAACCGCTTTGTCGATCTCGTGCCCGAAAGCGGCCTGAAGCTCACGCCGCGCCACTACGCCTATCTCAAGATTTCCGAAGGCTGCAACAATCGCTGCTCCTTCTGCATCATTCCCCAGATCCGTGGCGATCTTGCCAGCCGGCCCGCTGCCGGCATCCTGTCGGAAGCCGAGGGCCTGATCCGCTCCGGCGCCAAGGAATTGCTGGTCATCTCCCAGGATACCAGCGCCTATGGCCTGGACCTTAAATACGCGACCAGCAAATATCGCGGCCGCGAGGTCAAGGCGAAATTCTACGATCTGGCCAAGGAACTGGGCGAGCTCGGCGCCTGGGTGCGCCTGCACTATGTGTACCCCTACCCTCACGTCGATCCGGTCATGGAGCTGATGGCCGAAGGCCTCGTCCTGCCCTATCTCGACATTCCCTTCCAGCACGCCTCCCCGAATGTGCTGAAGGCCATGCGCCGCCCCGCGCATCAGGAAAAGACCCTCAATCGCATTCTCGACTGGAAGCGCCAGGTCCCTGACCTGACTGTGCGTTCCAATTTCATCGTCGGCTTCCCCGGCGAGACGGACGAAGATTTTGAAATGCTGCTCGATTTCATCGAGGAGGCCGAAATCGACCGTGCCGGCTGCTTCAAATACGAGCCCGTCACCGGCGCCACCGCCAATGAACTCGAAGGCGTCGTGCCCGATGAGGTCAAGGAAGAGCGCTTCGCCCAACTTATGGAAGTGGCGCAGAACGTCTCTTTCGGCCAACTGCAGAAAAAGGTCGGCCGCACCATCGACGTCATCGTCGACGATGTCCGCCCCGAGGAAAACCGCGCCATCGCCCGTTCCAAATGGGATGCGCCGGAAATCGACGGCCAGGTCATCATCGACAACGCCGCCAATATCAAGATCGGCGACATCGTCTCGGTGAAAGTCACCGACAATGATGAATACGACCTCTTCGCCGAGCCGGCGACGGCCTGACCTCCTGCACACCCTCGCCCCTCCAGGGGAGAGGGTAGCGACGCCGGGAGCAAAGCGACCTGGCAAAGCTGGGGTGAGGGGTGCATCGCTCACGATGGAACACTACTCTGAACCCCTCATCTGGCCTTCGGCCACCTTCTCCCCTCAGGGGAGAAGGAAGAGCCCCTACCGCGCAAACGCGTTGAACGGATTGTCATGCGTCAGCCGCGTGATCGTCGCCTCATCGACGCCCGCCGCCCGCAGCGCCGGCAGGAATGAGGCCACAAGATGCGTGTAGGGCCTTGGCGTGCCGCCGCCGGGCTTTGCCGGATCATACCAGCCCAGATCATGGCTGAGCAGCAGCCGCTCACCACGCCCGGCCTCCAGCGCCCGCAAAGTCAGCGCTAGAACCTCCGCGTCCGGGTCCCGGCCGATATGGTCGAATTCCAGCCAGGCTCCGCGCGCAAACACTTCCCCATGCAGCCCGAAATCCGGCTCCGCCTGCGTATGGATGGAAATGAACCGGCTCGCCGATCCACCCTCGGCCTCGATGATGTCGAGCTGGTCGAGCACCACCCGCCCCTTGATCGTATGCGACCCGATGATCGCCCCGGTCTGCGCCGAAGCCCGCGCCGCGGCCCGCAGGATCCGCGATTCCAGCGGCGTGATCCCGTCATCCCCGGCGCTGATCTTGATCCACGCCGCCACGACGCCGGTATCGCCGACACCCTGGGTCAGCTCCCGCACCATCCATCGTTCAAGCGCGTCGGCGCTGGCCTCCCGCACCCAGTCGGGTATCCAGGGCTCACGATAATTGCCTGTCGGCACCACGATGGGCAGGCCTGTCGCCCGCGACACCGCCAGGTCTATATCCACCCGCAGCCCGACGCCGCCGGTCGAACATTCCACCAGCGCCGTAACGCCCTGCGCCTTGATCGCCTCGATCTGCGGCACCATCAGCCGCAGCACATCATCGGTATCCGCCTCGGCATAGCCCGGCTGATCCGGCGTGCGCAGATCGACGAAGACATGCTCATGCGGCAGGATCAACCCGAGCTGATGCCGTTCATAAGGGCCCAATGTGGTGTGCAGAATTTTCATGCTCTTCTCCCCTGCCTTTGTTTGACACAGCAGAGCCATAAGCGAAACCACCCCGTTCCGTACCGATCTTGCTATTTCCGACCACTGTGCCACGCTCAGCCTGTCGAAAGACTCAGTTGCGAGAGGAGAAGCACAATGGGTTTTGACGGAGTGGGTTGGCTTGCAGCAATCCTTATCGGCGGTCTCGCCGGATGGCTTGCCAGCATGTTCATGGGGTCCGGCGGCGGCGTGTTGAAAAATGTCCTTCTGGGCATTGTCGGCGCCATCCTCGCCAGCTTGGTATTCGGGCTTCTGGGGATTTCCTTCGGCGGCTGGATCGGCTACCTGATCGCCGGCTTCATTGGCGCCTGCATCATCATCATCATCGGCCGCGCCGTCTCGAAATAAAGCCTTTGGGGGACGGGCTGGCCGATGCGCGCCGGCTCGCCCCTCGGAATGGAATTGCGGGCATGACCCCGCCCCGCGCAACGTCTTTGCCACGCCGTCCCGCTTCTTAAATTACTCATCCGAAACAGCAATTTGTCGCTTTACGGCGCGCCGGAAGCCATCGCATCAACGGGACCAGCACATCCCGAACCGATGGATTCCCGCGTCCGATGAACAAGTTTCTCTTCTCCGCCGCCGCCGCTTTCGCTTTGACGGCTTCGCCGGTCCTGGCCCAGCCGACCGACATTCTCAACGCCTCCTACGACATCGCCCGCGAATTGTTCGATGCCGAGAACGCCGCCTTCATTCCCGCCTATGAAGCGGAAAACGGGGTGACCCTCACCGTCAACCAGTCCCATGCCGGCACCTCCACCCAGGCCCGCGCCATCCTCGAAGGCCTGCCCGCAGACGTCGTCACCTTCAACCAGGTGACCGACATCGAGCGCCTCGTCGAGGGCGGGTTCGTCTCCGACGACTGGCAGAGCGAATTCGCCAACAACGCCTCCCCCTTCTATTCCTTCCCCTCCTTCCTGGTCCGCGCCGGCAATCCCAAGAATATCGCCGACTGGAGCGATCTGGCGCGCGACGACGTGCAGGTGATCTTCCCCAATCCCAAGACCTCGGGCAATGCGCGCTACACCTATCTGGCCGCCCGCGCCTGGGCGACTGAAGAATTCGGCGGCGACCAGGCCCAGATCGAGGACTACCTCACCAAGGTCTTCCTCAACGTGCCCGTATTCGAAACCGGCGGCCGCGGCGCTACCACGGCCTTCACCGAGCGCCAGCTGGGCGACGTGCTGATCACCTTCGAGGCCGAAGTGCTGAGCGCGGTGGAATTGCTCGGCGCGGACAATTACCAGTCCGTGGTGCCCTCGGTGAGCCTGCTCGCCGAATTCCCGGTCGCCATTGTCGATAAGGTCGTCGATGCCCGCGGCAGCCGCGACATTGCCAAGGCCTATCTCGATTTCCTCTATTCGCCCGAAGGCCAGCGCGTCGCCGCCGAGCGCAACCACCGCGTTCACGACGAAGCCGTGGTGGCCGAATTCGCCGATAGTTTCCCCGAAGTGCGCCTTGTAAGCGTCGAAGACGTCTTCGGCGGCTGGGAAGCGGTGTCCAACGAGCACTTCGCCGACGGCGGCCTGCTCGACACGGTCTTCGTCAACCAGTAAGGCTCCGCGCCGTCCCGAGGGTAAACCTCAGGTCCGCCGCAAGCACGATGCAGTCCCTCCCCCTTCTACAGGGGGAGGTCAGGTGGGGGCTCCTTCCCCCGGATTACAGGCGGGCCCGTGCCCGCCTCAACGCATAGAAGGCACCCAAATGCCCAAGCCCCCCAGCAAGCACCTGCTTCCCGGTTTCGGGCTGACCATGGGCATATCGCTCTTCTACATCACGCTCATCATCCTCCTGCCCATTGCGGCCATGCTGCTCAAGGTTGCGGGCATGGGGTTCGAGGAATTCTGGCGCATCACCACATCGCGCCGGGCCATCGCCGCCTATCAGGTCACCTTTTCCTCGGCCTTCTATGCCACCATCATCAACGGCGTCGTCGGCCTGCTTCTCGCCTGGGTGCTCACGCGCTACCGCTTCCCCGGCCGGCGTCTGCTCGATGCCCTGGTCGACCTGCCTTTCGCCCTGCCCACCGCCGTTGCCGGCCTCGTCCTTGTGACGCTCTTTGCCAATAATGGCTGGTATGGCCAGTTCCTCGAACCCGCCGGCATCAAGGTCAATTACACCCAGCTCGGCATCGTGGCCGCCCTGACCTTCACCTCCATTCCCTTCGTCGTCCGCTCGGTCCAGCCGGTGCTGGAAGATCTCGACGAAGGGCTGGAAGCCGCCGCCCGCACGCTGGGCGCGACCGACTGGCAGATATTCACCCGTATCATCTGGCCGGCCATCCTTCCCGCTTTCATCAGCGGCTGCGTGCTGTCCTTCGCCCGTTCGCTGGGCGAGTTCGGCGCCGTGGTCTTCATCGCCGGCAATCTGCCCGGCGTCACCGAAATCGTCTCGCTGCTTATCTATATTCGCCTCGACGAATATAATTACGAAGCCGCCGCCGCCCTCGCCTTTGTCCTGCTGCTCGTCGCGTTCATTACCCTCCTCACCACCAACATCCTCGCCGCCTGGCAGACCCGCTATGTGGAAAGGACCGCTGCATGACATTTGCTTTTTTGCAACGCCATGGCTCTGCGATGAACACTCGGCTTCACCGCCCCCTCCCCCTTGAGGGGCGGGCCGGGGTGGGGGTTCTGCAGCTTCCAAAAACTCGGTGCGCCTGGAAAGGCCTGCACCCTCTTTCGCTCCCCTCAATGGGGAGGCAGGCCAATGAACCCGGACATCGAAATTTCGGCGAAACGACGGAATCGCCATGACCCATCGCCCCAGCTCCCCCGCCGCAAAGGCGCTCATCGCCCTGGCCTTCCTTCTGGCCGGCCTCATGCTTGTCGTGCCGGTGGTCCTCATCTTCAGCTTCGCCCTGCGCGAAGGCATCGCTGTTTATGTCAGCAACATCGTCCACCCCAACACGCTGCACGCCATCTGGCTGACCGTGCTCACGGCTCTCATTGTCGTGCCGATCAATATCGTGGTCGGCGCCGCGCTGGCCTGGCTCGTCACCCGTTTTCGCTTTCGTGGCCGCCAACTGCTCATCAGCATCATCGAAATGCCCGCCGCGATGAGCCCCATCGTGGCCGGCGTCGTCTATCTGTTTCTCTATGGCGGCCAGGGTCTGCTCGGCCCCACACTGCAATCAGCCGGCATACAGATCATGTTCACGCCGCTGGCCATCGTGCTGGTGAGCCTCTTCGTCACAGCGCCCTATGCTGCCCGCGAACTCATTCCGCTGATGCGCCAGCAGGGCAGCGACGACGAGGAGGCAGCGCTTTCGCTCGGCGCCAATGGCTGGCAGATGTTCTGGCACGTCACCCTGCCCAATATCGGCTGGGCGCTGCTCTACGGCGCCGTGCTGACCAATGCCCGCGTCATGGGCGAGTTCGGCGCCGTCTCCGTCGTCTCGGGCGCCATTCGCGGCCAGACCAACACTCTGCCCCTACAGATCAACCTGCTGTTCAACGACTTCAACGTCACCGGCGCCTTCGCCGCCGCCTCCACCCTGACGCTGATCGCCGTCATCACACTGGTGATCAAGTCGGCGCTGGAATCCCGCCAGCACGGGTGACACGTTTCCGCCGGTGATAGGTCAGCGCCTCGCCAAGGCAGATTGAAAGCGCATCACGCGACCAGTCGGGGCGCCTCGGCAAGATCAACGCCCGGCTTCCCTCATAGTCAAAATCATCGACAAACCGGTCTTTGAAACTGGCCACAAGATTGGTCTTGCAGTTGAAAAACACCGCGCACCGGTCCGGCGCCGACCGCGTCGTGCCCAGCCTGATCGTCGTGCCGCTCTTGCTGGCCTCGGTCAGATAGGCTGGTTCGCCCCATTTGAGCGTTTCAGTCAGGGGCCCGGCATCTGCCACCGCCGCAACCTCCATGATCAGCGACCGCACCTCCTCAAGGGTCGGACGTATGCCTGCGGGAAGCCTCTCGAATGCCTCCCGCACCAGTTCGGAAGTGGGCGGAACCCTCACGCCCATGCTTTCAGCGGCAAATGAATGTCCGTCCGTAACTGGCTTTGCGGAACCTCACGCGGATCGTTGAGATAGGCCTCGAAAATCGGCGCATCCTCCGGGTCATGGCCAGAAGCCGGCAGCCAGGTGCCGAGGAACCAGCGATAGGCACCGCGCATATCGGCATAGGGGCCCTGGTAGCTAAGCCGAGCATATAGCCCGCCCCTCAGAACTGTTTCCACCATGGGTGCCGCAATGGCAACCGCCTCATCCACAGGAAGGCAGGCGCGCGAGCGCAATTCGTCTTCCGGCCCCAGGTCGGGATCGTCAAAGAAGAGGCCGATCATCTGCGGCTGCGCTGGCATGGCATTTCGCGCCGCCAACTCGACGAACAGCCGCCCCATGGCATGGTCAATCTGCATATAGGAGCCGACATGGTCGATGCCCGCACAGCGGCGCGGCTCCAGCATTACGATGTCGACCGGAAAACTGGAAACGGCCGCATCGGCCTCCGCCCGCTTGAATGCGGCATGTGATCCGCCGGCCCGATACATCGCCGGTGCCAACGCAAACATGTCCTTGAAGGCGCGTCCAAAGGCCTCTGCGGAAGAGTAGCCCGCCTTCCTGGCAATTTCGTCTATGGCAAGGTCGCCATTAGCCAGCCGGTCGGCGGCCCGTTGCAGGCGCAGGCGACGAATGCTCGCCGCAATGGTTTCGCCCTGCATCGCCGCATAAATGCGGCTCCAGTGATAGGGCGACAGACAGGCAATCTCCGCCATCTGATCGAAGGAAAGGTCCTCATCCAGATGGGCATGGACATAGTCCACCACGCGATTGAGGCGATCCCGATAGTTGGCCTGGGTGATTTGCTTGTTCATCGTCGTTCTTCCTTGCTTGAAACCATAGGAAGTGTTCCATGCGCGCGACAGACAAATCCTGCGCTTTTGCCCATTGCCGCGCCGCAATGTGGCGTCCTGAGCGGCTGACCCCGCTTGAGAGAGATCGGGGGCGCTAGACCAGCGTTGACGGGGAGCCCAATGCACAAGACCCATTCCATCGCCCTGCGCCACCGCCCGCCACTCATGCTCGGCCGGCGTGCTTTGGTCATGGGCATTCTCAACGTCACGCCCGACAGTTTCTCCGATGGCGGCCACCACAACCATATCGACGCGGCCCTGGCACATGCCCGCACTATGCTGGCCCAAGGCGCAGACATTCTCGACATTGGCGGCGAAAGCACCCGCCCGGGCGCCGAACCGGTCGGCGTTCAGGAAGAGCTAGACCGCATCATGCCGGTCATCGATGCGCTGCGCGCCGAAGGCATCACGGCGCCCATCTCCATCGACACCATGAAGCCGCTTGTTGCCGATCAGGCCTTGCAGGCGGGTGCCGACATCATCAACGATGTGAATGGATTGCAGGGCGCGCCCGAAATGGCCGAGATCGCCGCCCTCCACGGCGCGCCGGTCATCGCAATGCACTGGGATCGCACCTGGACCGCTGAGACCGACCCCATCCCCGCCATGATCCGTTACTTTCAGGATACGCTGAACATTGCCCAAAGCACCGGCGTCAATGCCGGCACTATCATCCTCGATCCAGGCTTCGGCTTCTCAAAAACCCTGAATCAGAACTACAGCATTCTGCGCCAACTCCCCGATCTGACTCGCAATTTCCCAAGCCTGCCGCTGCTGATCGGCACCTCGCGCAAATCGATGATCGGCCGCCTTCTGGACAACCAGCCGACGGAACGCCTGCCCGGGACCATTGCCACCACGGTCCAGGCCTATGAGCGCGGCGGCCACATTTTCCGCGTGCATGACGTCAAAGAAAACCGCGACGCCCTTCGCGTCGCCGAGGCAACATTGTATTCTTCCCCCGAAACCGGCACCACGCGCTGAATGTCACCCCGGCGAAGGCCGGGGCCCATCTTGAGATTTGCCAGATGAGCACCACAATGACCGCACCCTTCACCGGCGACCGCATCATCCTCAACGACCTCGGTTTCTACGGCTATCACGGCCTCTTCAACGAAGAAGCCAAGCTCGGCCAGCGCTTTCTGATCGACCTGCAATGTGGGGTCGACCTCACCGGCCCGGCCCAGACCGATACCATTGGCGCCACCGTCTCCTATGCCGACATCTACGACGTGGTGAAATCTGCCTTCGAGACTCGGCGCATGCACCTCATCGAAGCCGTTGGCCAGAATATCATCGACGCACTCTTCGCCGCCTTCTCCGACATCAACTGGGTCATTGTCCGCGTCCGCAAGCCCGAAGCGCCCATCGCCATGGTGCGCGGCGAAGCCGCCATCGAACTCCATCGCGTCCGGCCCGCCTGATGGCCCGTGCATGGCTCAGCCTCGGCGCCAATATCGGCGACCCACCCGCTCAGCTCGCCGCTGCTGTTCGCCTGCTGGACGCGAATGACCATATCGCCGTAACGGCTCAGTCGACGGTCATCGCCACCAAGGCCTGGGGCAAGACCGACCAGCCCGACTTCGCCAATATGGCGCTTGCGGTAGAGACGGCGCTCTCACCAATCGACCTGCTGCACGCCTGCCTCGACATCGAGCGCGACCTGGGGCGCGTGCGTCACGAGATTTGGGGGCCCCGGTTGATCGACATTGACATCATCGCCTATGAACGCGTCGAGATGGACAGCGCCAAGCTGACCCTGCCCCATCGCTTTGCCCATGAACGTGACTTCGTTCTCCTGCCGCTTCGCGAAATTTCGCCCGACACTGCCGCCTGGCTCACCACAAGGCGCAAAACGTCATAGTCAGCGCTAACAGCCTGCTAGCCAATTCCGGCTCAACGCAGCTCGTCGACGACCTTGGAGGCAATATCGAACTCGACCCTGCGTTTGGCGCGGCGTTCCATCGCCTCTTCGTCTTCACCCCAGAGCCTGATCTGGTGGTCCTCATCGACATGCGCCGCCGTCCACACCTCGTTCGGCGTAAGCAATTGATACAATTGCGCAATTGCCAGCAGGCCGGAGCCTGTCAGCCCTGTAATCGAAACGAGCGCCGTGAGCATATGCAAGCCCTGCCCCTCAAGCGCCGCATCCAGCTTGACCAGCGTGCTATCCGGTTGTTTCTGATGGATAATTCCGATGGTCGGCTGAAACGCGACATCGAAATGCCGCGCCAGCTTGACCAGCGCGCCATCCCAGTGCGTTTCCTGTTCCGCCACCAATTCCTGAGGAGAATCAGCGCGATAGAGCAAAAGGTCATTGCCCGCGAACTTGCCGATCTCCGCCCGGAACTCAGGGACCAGAGCCTCCCCGCTCTCCACCGCCGAATTGATCAGCCGCACCATGGGCATGGTCGCCGGGTCGATGAACTCCCCCTGCGCCGCCCATTCCTCAGCCATCGCATGGGCAATGCCAAGCGTTTGAACCACAACAGGAATTTTGTGGCCCGGCGTCTTGACCTGCCGCCCATCCAGCGTCACCGAGAAGCCTTCATCTCCCCGGGCAATATCCACACTGCTATAAAACCGCTTGGGCAGTTCAACCTTGTTCAGATGCTGGGCCCGGCCATAGCCGTCATCCATATGCTTCTGGGCTTCTTCCAGTTGATCGCGCATATTCAGCTCTCCAGCAGCCGTTCAATTGCGGCCGGCAGCTCCGCATAATCGCGCACAAGCAGATCTGCGCCGGCGCCCACAAGCTCCTCAGGAGCGTGATAACCCCAGGTAACACCTATGGTTTTCGTGCCGGCGGCTTTGCCCATATGGATATCGAAAGTCGTATCGCCGATGATTACCGTCTGGCTTTTGTCGGCGCCGATCTCGTCCATTGCGCGCAGCATCATCCCCGGATGCGGCTTTGAGGGATTGTGGTCCGGCGTCTGCAAGGTCGAGAAATGTCCAGCAATGCCATGCAACGCGGTCAGCCGATGCACGCCGTTGAGCCCCTTGCCGGTCGCAATGCCCAAAAGCATGCCGTCCTGTTCATGAAGCAGGTCCAGGGTGTCCCGCGCACCGGGGAACAACCCCTCCCGCCCCTCGGCAGACACCAGTGCCGCACGATAGTGCGCGCGATAGTCATTGGCCAATTTGTCAGCCAATTCAACATCTTGCGACCCCAGCAATTCCAGCATGGCCTGCGGCAGGCTCAACCCGATAATCCGCCGCACCTGCTCAGGCAAAGGCGCCTCCAACCCCGCCCCCAAAAATGTCGTCGCCATATGTTCGGCAATCAGCGATCCGGTATCGATCAGCGTGCCGTCCATATCGAACATGACGAGCTTCACGCGCCCTGCTCCGGGTCATTATTCTGCGCGTCGAACCGGTCTGGATCAAACCCCAACGCCTCAAAGCTCTGCCGCATATGCGGCGGCAAAGGCGCTGAAATGTCTATCTTTTTACCGTTGCGCAGCGGCAGCGCAATGCGGCGGGCATGCAGATGCAACCCCTCGCCCAGCCCCGGCGCCGGCATCCAGTTCTCGATGTTGAAATAGCGCGGATCATCGATGATGGGCGTACCCAGCTGCGCCATATGTACGCGAAGCTGGTGCGTGCGCCCGGTTACAGGCTTCAGCGTCACCCAGGCAAAGCGGCGGCTGGCCGTGTCGGTCGTCGAATAATAGCTCGATGAATGAACAGCGCCCGGCGCGCCATTGCGCACCACCACCATCTGCTCGCCATCAGTGGTCATCTGCTTGGCCAGAAAGCAGGAAATCTCGCCCTGACGCGGCGTCGGATTGCCCGCCACCACGGCCCAGTAAATCTTACGCGCCGAACGCGAGCGGAACACAGAACCGAAATGCTTGGCTGCAGCGGCAGTCTTGGCGACCACAAGACAGCCGGACGTGTCCCGGTCCAGCCGATGCACCAGCCGCGGCGCCTCGCCCTGCTTGTTCGGCAGGTTCTTCAAGAGCCCGTCCATATGCCGCAACGTCCCGCTGCCGCCCTGCACGGCCAGTCCATGTGGCTTGTTGAAGACGTAAAGATCGTCGTCCTCGTAGAGGATGAGGTCCTTGAGAAAGCGCACATCGTCCTGATTGACCTTAAATGGTCGTACGGTGTCCGGATCATCGATCGGCGGAATGCGAACCGTCTGGCCTTCGCTGACTCGGGTGCTGGTCTGCACCTTGGCCTTGTCGACCTTGACCTCGCCATTGCGGATCAGCTTTTGCAGGCGCGCAAAACCGAGCTGCGGAAAATGCTTGGAGAACCAGCGGTCCAGACGCATCCCGTCATCATCTGCTGTAATTTCCCGATGTTGAACACCGCTCATGCCGCACCGCCTCTGGTAATCAGGAGCCCGAGATATAGCCCCACAAGGCAAACCACAACCGACAAGACGACATAGAGTGTCGCCTGCGCCAGTTCGCCCCTCTCGATCAGTACGATTGTATCGAGGGAGAACGAGGAAAAGGTGGTGAACCCACCCAGAATGCCGACGGCAGCGAACAGCCTGATATCGCTGCCCATCACCGGCAGTGTCCGTGCAAGCACGCCGATCAGCGCCCCCATCATGATCGACCCCAATATATTGACGGTCAGGGTGGCCAGAGGGAAATCGCTGGGCCATAGGCGGCCAAAAAGAACATAGAGGCCGTATCGCGCGACCGCCCCTATGGCACCGCCAGCGCCGACAAGCATAAAGGCCTGCATGCTAACCCTCCGTATCCGGTACACGTTTGGACGCGCGTAATCGTTCGAAATAGTCCATGCGCTTGCGCAGATCACGCTCGAATCCGCGTTCTACCGGATGGTAGAAATCCTGCCGCCCTATCTTTTCGGGGAAATATTCCTGCCCAGAAAAGGCCTCGGGCGTGTCATGGTCGTAAATGTAACCGTCGCCATACCCCTGCCCTTTCATCATCTTGGTCGGGGCATTGAGAATGACCTTGGGCGGCATGGGCGAGCCGGTGGATTTGGCAATCGAAACAGCGGCCTTGTAAGCGGTGTAAACGGCGTTGGATTTGGGCGCGAGCGCCAGATAGACCACCACCTGCGCCAGCGACAGCTCTCCCTCCGGCGAGCCGAGCATCTGAAAGGCATCGCGGCCCGCAATGGCGAGCGGGAGCGCCTGGGGATCGGCAAGCCCGATATCCTCGGACGCCATGCGGATCAGCCGCCGCGCCAGAAAGAGCGGGTCTTCGCCGGCATCGAGCATGCGCGCGAAATAATAGAGTGCCGCATCGGGATCAGAGCCGCGAACAGTCTTGTGCAGCGCGGAAATGAGATTGTAGTGCCCATCCTGCGCTTTGTCATAGATCGGGGCCCGTCTTTGGACGACGGTAAGCAGATTGCTGGGATTGAGGATTTCGCCTTCCTGCGCAGAAGCAACAACTTCTTCCACCAGCCCCAGCAGCGCTCGACCGTCACCATCTGCAAGACCGAGAAGAGTTTCGCGCGCCTCATCATCGAGCGGCAATGCAGCACCAAGCAGGCTTTCTGAGCGCCCTAGCAGCTTGGCAAGATCATCGCGCCCCAGTGACTCGAAGCGCAAAACCTGACTACGGGACAAAAGCGCCGCATTCAGCTCAAAAGACGGATTTTCCGTGGTCGCGCCAACCAAAACAACGGTGCCGTCTTCCATCACCGGCAGGAAGCTGTCCTGCTGGGCGCGGTTGAAGCGGTGAATTTCATCGACGAATAGCAGCGTACGATGCCCGGAAAGCCGCTCGAAGCGCGCCTTCTCGAACACCTTCTTCAGATCGGCCACGCCCGAGAAAATCGCCGATATCTGCTCGAAGCGATAGCCGATCTGGTCAGCAAGCAACCGCGCCACTGTAGTTTTGCCGGTGCCCGGCGGCCCCCAGAGGATCAGCGAACCAAGACGGCCAGATGCGAGCATGCGCCGCAAGGTCCCGCCTTCCCCAAGCAGATGCTCCTGTCCGATCACCTCATCCAGCGTCTGCGGACGGAGCTGGTCGGCCAGCGGACGGGCCTTGTCGGTTTCGGACGAGTCGGTGGCGAAGAGATCGGACATGACTTCTCCGTAGCAGAGGCTGCGGCGGCGCGCATCACCCGCTTACGATGGAGCGGCTGACGCGGCCGTTGCGTTGCAAGATGATCTGCCAGGTTCGCGCACGCTGGCTGGCAATCTGCTCGAACGTCCTTGCGTCGGTGATGTCGGCATCATTAAGCCCCAGAATGATATCGTCCAGCCGCAGCCCCATTGCCTCCGCCGGCGAGCCGGGCTCGACAGCAACAACAATGACCCCAGAGGTATCATAAGGCAGCCCCTTGCTGTCGCTCAAAGCAGGATCGAGCTGCCGCACCGTCAGGCCGGCAAAGCGGGTATTTCCAGAGATAGTGGCCACGGCATCGTCATCAGGCAGAGGGGCCGCCTCAACCAGAAACTCTATTGCCTCGATCGCGTCGCCCCGAAGCCGCTCCAGGCTGGCGGTTCCGCCAATCGGCCGCGTCGCAAGTCTGAAATTGAACGCCGAGGGATCGTCGATCCGCTGGCCATCCACGGACAGGATGACGTCACCGGACCTGAATCCCGCCCGCTCGGCAGGGCCACCAGGCGCAACTTCGGTAATCATGGCCCCGTGAGGCGCTGCCATTCGCAGGCTGGACGCAATATCGGACGTTACGGCCTGCATCTTGGCGCCAAACCAAGGCCGCACGATCTCGCCGCCACTGGCGCCGGCCTCGGCAACCAGCCGCGCCATATTGGCCGGAATGGCAAAGCCGATGCCGACGGACCCGCCGGACTGCGAATAGATGGCCGTATTGATCCCCACCAGGCGCCCCTCCATATCGACAAGCGCCCCACCGGAATTGCCGGGGTTGATGGCAGCATCCGTCTGGATGAAAAACTCGTAGTCCGACGCCTCGACACCGGTGCGGGCCAGTGCAGAGACGATACCGCTGGTAACCGTTTGGCCGACACCGAAGGGATTGCCGATGGCCAGGACAAGGTCGCCGACCAGCAAAGCATCGCTATCTGCAAAGCTGATCGCCGGGAAAGCCGAGCCACCTGTTTCCCGGACCCGCAAAACCGCCAAATCCGTTTGCTGATCCTCCACCACCAGGTCCACTGCATATTCGCGACCATCATTCAGCGCGATGCGAATATCGGTGGCGCCCGTTATTACATGGCTATTGGTGAGGATAACGCCGCCTTCATCGACAATGACGCCCGAGCCGAGCGAGCGGGATTCCCGCGGCCGGGTCTGGAAGGACTGATCCCCGAAGAACCGGGAGAAAAACGGGTCGTTGGCAAAGGGCGAAACAGCCCGCTGCTCGATGCGAGTGGCATAGACATTGACCACTGACGGCGACGCGGCCTGCACCACAGGAGCAAAGCTGAGTGTGATCTGAGCAGCACTCTGCGGCGTGGTGCGCTCCACCGCCGGGACCAGCGCTGCTTCTGCCGGCGTAACCTGCGCCTGCGCCTGTGGCGGCGGCGACCCATCCCATGACGTCAGAACCAGGGTGCCGCCCAATGCGAGCGCAACCAGGGCAATCACTGAAAATGTCAGTGTTCGCAAAGACATGGACTAACCTCTTGATTCAGTTTCCCGGCGCAACGCGCTGTCTCGTATCGCTCGACGGAAATACCCGGAATCTGTCACGAAAATGACGTCTCCGCATTGTTGGTATTGCATCCAAATAAACATTTGCGCGAGGGGGAACACGGCCCTATATGCAGCGCTCACTTTGATGCGCTTTTGAACCACAAAAGCCCGAAGCGCGTTGAGGTTTTTCATTCCCTCCAGCCCCTGAAAGGCCTGTTGTCCAATGACCGACGAGCCGAGACAAGTCCATGCCAATACTTCCGCGCTTATCGCCGCAGAAGCGCCGGACTATCCCTCTTTCCTGTTTTCGGAAAAGGAGTTTCGGAGGTCGATCAAGGTCTTCAAAAAGGGCTTTGACGGGCTGCTGACCTATGCGGTCAAGTGCAATCCTTCACCGCACATCATTGCGCAGCTTCATGCGGAGGGCCTGAAGGCCTTCGACGTCGCCTCGAATGTCGAGATGGAACTGGTGCGCGACTACGCTCCTGGCGCCGTCATGCACTACAACAACCCGATCAAGAACAAGCGCGAGATCGAACGCGCTTACGAGGAATTCGGCGTTCGCAGCTTTACCATCGACCACCCCCAGCAGCTCGACCAGCTCGCTGCCGTGGTATCGCCCAGTCACGATGTCGAAGTGACGACGCGCTTCAAGGCCGGCAAGGCGTTGAAGAGCTATGACTTCGGCATCAAGTTTGGCGTCATGGAGCAATCCGCTGCCGAGATCGTTACCGCGGTCGAGAAAATGGGCTACACGCCCAGCCTCTGCTTCCATGTCGGCAGCCAGTGCGAAGACGCCTATGCCTACGAGCGCCATATCGCTGCTGCCGCCCGCATCGTCGAGGAAGCCGGCATCGAGCTCAAGCGCCTCAATATCGGTGGCGGCTACCCAGCCCCCTACCCGACCAGCGTCGCGCCGCCGATGGATTATTATTTTGAGACCATCGCCAAGGCCGTCGATGAGCATTTCGGCAAGAAAAAGCCGGAACTGATCATTGAGCCCGGCCGGGCACTGGTGACCTCATCGACATCCTTGCTGCTGCGCGTCAAGCATCAGCGCGGTGGACAGTCGGTCTATGTCAATGACGGCGCCTATGGCGCGCTGATGGAAGTCAAGTTCATGCACTTCACCCCGCCGGTTCGCGTCTGGCGCGGCCCACGGGTTCACGACAACAATCAGGAATTCTCCGAGTTCACGCTCTGGGGTCCGACTTGCGACAGCTATGACGTGCTGCCTCAGGTGTTCACCCTGCCTGCCGATATCGACGAAGACGACTGGATCGAATTCGGGCTGATGGGCGCCTATACGCAGGCGTCGCTGACCCCCTTCAACGGCTTCATCCGCCGCGATCAATACTGGGTCGATGAAGTTTATACGGGCAAGGACATGGCTCCGGCCGAATAAGTCCATCGACACCTTTGCGAAGGGGGCGCTGCCGGTGCAGCGCCCTTTTCCATCTCTGGATGCCGCCTTTTCCACTCCAATCTGATATTGGAACTGAAAATGCACCCTATTCCCCCGCTTGCCGCCATGGGCCGGCGCATCATGATCAATGGCCCCAGCAATGCTGGTAAGTCGACGCTGGCGGATGCGATTTCGCGGGCAATAGATGTTCCCGTCATACACCTGGACCGCCTGAGCCACGAGGACGACGGGAACTGGATACCGCGCAACAAGTCCGAGTTCCATTCACTGCATGATGCAGCCCTGTCAGGAGACAGCTGGGTCATGGATGGCAATTACAGCGAGATAATGCCCCAGCGATTCCAGCGGGCAACCGGAGTCATCGTCATCGATGACCATTTCATGCGTCGCTATCTGCGCTACTTCAACCGCACCCTGCTTCAGCGCCGGAGAATTGGCGGCCTTGCCAGCAATCGCGATGCACTGAGCTGGCAAATGATCCATTGGATCTGGAAGACACGAAACGCCGTGGGAAAATATCAGAAAATGGCCATCGATAGCGGCCTGCCGCTGGTATTCGTACACAATGAAAGCGAGCTGGCAGAGCTTTACGCGACGTGGGCCCTCAAACGTCGACATCAATGAGAACCGCGCGGTTCCGATCCCAAGGCAGATTCCTCCACCTTGTTTCATATGATGCGCGGTCTCGAAATGACCGCCTTGAGGTGAGATAACGGACTGGCAGCTACTGGAAAGCCAAAAAGTCACCGGACCGTTCAAGCCTTCTGAGTATGGACGCGCGGTGAAAGGTTGTTGCTGCCAACCAGATGACGACAAAGCGGCGATCTAAAGTGGGTGGCCGCGCTTGCGGAGGACAACGATGGAAACGGCCCGGACTTCGAAACCCAGCCGATCAGTGGCAGGTATGCGACGACTATTTTCTCCGGCACCACCAGCCCTTTCCATCGAACGAACACCCCTCGAACGCCCATGGGTGATCCTTGCGCTCCTGGCACTCCCCGCTGCGATCCTGATGCTCGGAAGCGACTACACTCTAGCTGTCTGGATGCAGAGTTTCCCAGACGATCTGCTGCCGTTCGCTCATTGGGTCACAGATCTTGGGGAGGGTGTGGAGGTGCTGGTCACCACCGGTCTGTTGCTGTTGCTCAGCGCGCTGATCCCGGTGGCGTCCATGCGACGGCGGATGCAGGCTGGCCTCAATGCGGTCACGGCAGGGGCGGCCTTCGTCTTTCTCTCCGTGGCGGGAGGTGGCCTCGTTGCTCTCCTGCTCAAATATGCCATTGGCCGGGCGCGTCCGGTCCTTCTGGACAGCGAGGGCTATCTGTCGTTCCAACCCTTCGCCATGCACTCCGACTTTGCTGCGCTTCCCTCTGGGCATTCAGCAACAGCCGCCGCCATGGCTCTCTCACTGGCCCTTGTCTTCCCGCGGCTTCGAGCGGTCTTCGTCTCCGCCGGCGTTCTGATCTGCGTATCCCGGCAATTGGTCGGCATGCACTGGATGAGCGACACGCTGATGGGATGGGCCGTTGGCGCAGCTTTGACCTATTGGCTGGCGCACATTTTCGCCCGCCGTGGCCTGATGTTCAGCTACGATGATTTCGGTCGTTTGCGGCCGAGACGGACACGGTTCGCCCCGGCTAGGTTCCTTCGCCGATCGCACCTCAGATCAGCGTGAGTACCGCTCCGCCAACACCGAGCGCCACAACGACAATCCAAGGTGCGATTTTCCAAACGGTCAGTAGCAAGAAACCAGCGAGGGCGAGCGCAAAGTCGGCGGGCGATAGCACAGCACTGGTCCAGACTGGATTATAAAGAGCCGCCCCCAGGACGCCAACGACAGCAGCATTGGCCCCTCGCATGGCCGCTTGGGCCATCGGCTTGGTTCGAAACGCATCCCAGAATGGCAAAGCGCCAACGACCAGCAACAAGCCTGGGAGAAACACCGCTACCAGGGCAATGGCCGCGCCCAATGGCCCAGCAGGCTCCGGTCGCATGACGGCGCCGAGATAGGCAGCAAAGGTAAAGAGAGGCCCCGGGACGGCCTGCGCGGCGCCATATCCTGCCAGGAACGCGTCACCCGACACCCAGCCGGTTTGAACCACCTCGGTTTCAAGGAGGGGCAAGACCACGTGGCCTCCACCGAATACTAGCGCGCCGGCGCGGTAAAAGGCATCAAAAACCGAAAGGCTCTGCCAGGACGCAACATTCGCAACAACCGGCAGGGCGATCAGCAGGATGAAGAAAATGGCCAGCGCGAGCCATCCAACCGCCTTGGATACCCCGAACGTGAGGTGACCGACGGGGCTCGGCGGCAATCCTCTGCAGAGCCATAAACCCAAAAGCCCGCCCACGACAATTGCCGCAACCTGACCTATCGATCCACCGACGAAGACCACCAGGACTATCGCAAGCAATGCAATAGCGGCCCTTTCTCGGTCAGGCGTCAATGTCTTGGCCATGCCCCAAACCGCTTGGGCGACAACAGCTACCGCGACCAGTTTGAGGCCATGAAGGATGCCTGCACCAACATCGCCCTCGAACCAGCTCGCGCCATATGCAAAGAGCACAAGGAGCAAGGCTGAAGGCAGGGTAAAGGCAGCCCACGCTGCGAAAGCACCCAGCGGCCCACCACGCAGCAATCCTAAAGAAAATCCGACTTGGCTCGATGCGGGGCCAGGAAGGAACTGGCAGAGGGCGACAAGGTCAGCATAAGCTTCTTCGCTCAACCATTTGCGCCGGGTGACGAGTTCGTCACGGAAATAGCCCAGATGCGCAATGGGACCGCCAAAGGACGCCAAACCCAACTTCAGGAAAACGCGAAACACTTCGCTCGCGGAGCCCCGAGAAATCCCGCTGTCGACGTCAGGACTTGCTGCCTCGAATTTCATGAAACAGCTCTCCGATCTCGTCGCGTGCCGCATGCAACATATGCATTCGTATGAAGCCCGACAGCAGTTCTTGATGTTCCATGCCGCAATCGCTTCAGGCCCCCGACAGTCGAATCCCGATATCGGTAGCCGAGTGTAGGCGGCGGTTGTTTTCGAGACAACTCATCCCACGATGAGCGCGCACCAATCATGCGAGCCTTTCGCGGCAATCGAAACAGACCCGAACCACGAATGGCAGGAATTGACGGTCTCCCCGAAGCCGCATCCGAGGACTGAACCCAGGCGCTTCCAGTGGCGTGCAAGCCGGTTCCGACCCAACAAAAAACGGCCCCGGAAAACCGGGGCCGTCTCAATTCTAAACCGCAGTCGCTGCTTACGCAGCTTCGGCTTCGTCGTCCTGAGCAAAGTTCGGACCGGAATCCTGACCCTTGGCATTGACGTCTCGATCGACGAACTCGATCACCGCCAGCGGGGCATTGTCGCCATAGCGGAAGCCGGCCTTGAGGATGCGGATATAGCCGCCCTGACGTTCGGCATAGCGCGGGCCGAGAACGGCGAAGAGCTTCTGCACCTGACCTTCGTCGCGGATCTGCGCGATGGCCTGACGACGGGCATGCAGGTCGCCGCGCTTGCCAAGAGTAATGAGCTTCTCGACGATCGGACGCAGGTCCTTGGCCTTGGGAAGCGTGGTAACGATCTGTTCGTGCTTGATCAGCGCGGCGGACATGTTGGCAAACATCGCCTTACGGTGCGATGCGGTCCGGCTGAACTTGCGGCCTCGATTAGCGTGGCGCATGGGTTATCTCCTAAAGTCTGGTCAGCGCCGGATCAGTAATGATCTTCGTAGCGCTTGGCGAGGTCATCGATATTCTCGGGCGGCCAGTTGTTGACGTCCATTCCGAGATGAAGCCCCATCTGTGCCAGGACTTCCTTGATTTCATTGAGCGACTTGCGGCCAAAGTTCGGAGTCCGCAGCATCTCGGCTTCCGTCTTCTGGATGAGGTCGCCAATATAGACGATGTTGTCGTTCTTGAGGCAGTTTGCCGAACGCACGGAAAGCTCGAGTTCGTCGACCTTCTTGAGCAGCGCCGGGTTGAAGGCCAGTTCGGGAACCGAATCCTGGGCCTTTTCCTTGGTGGGCTCTTCGAAGTTGACGAAAACCGACAGCTGATCCTGAAGGATGCGCGCAGCAAAGGCCACGGCGTCTTCAGGCGACAGCGCGCCATTGGTCTCGACCGACAGGGTCAGCTTATCCTTGTCGAGGCTTTCCCCGGCACGGGTCGCATCGACCTTGTAGCTCACGCGGCGAACCGGCGAGAACAGCGAGTCAACGGGAATGTAACCGATCGGCGCATCCTCGGGACGGTTCTTCTCGGCCGGGACATAGCCCTTGCCGGAATTGACCGTGAACTCGATATTGATTTCGGCACCGTCGTCGAGGTGGCAAATGACCAGCTCGGGGTTCAGCACTTCGATATCGCCGGAAACCTTGATGTCACCAGCGGTGACAGCGCCCGGACCCTGACGCGAGAGGGTGAGGCGCTTGGGACCTTCACCACCCATCTTCAGGGCGATTTCCTTAACGTTCAGCACCAGGTCGGTGATGTCCTCGCGCACGCCGGGAAGCGAGGAGAATTCATGCAGAATGCCGTCAATCTGGATTGCCGTCACTGCCGCGCCCTGAAGCGACGACAGCAGCACGCGACGCAGGGCATTACCAAGGGTAAGCCCGTATCCGCGCTCAAGCGGCTCGGCAACTACCGAGGCCACGCGCGCGTTATCGCTGCCCGAAACAATCTCCAGTTTGGTCGGCTTGATCAGTTCCTGCCAGTTCCTCTGGATCGTCACGGTATTGTCCTTTCAAAATCGCGGCCCTCGACGGCCGCACCGCCGCAAACACAATAGGACTCCCGACCCATCCAATCGGCCGGGAGCATATTAATGGTCTTGTTAGACGCGGCGCCGCTTGCGCGGACGGCAGCCATTGTGCGGGATCGAGGTCACGTCGCGGATGGAGGTGACGTTGAAACCGGCGGCCTGGAGAGCGCGCAGAGCCGATTCACGGCCTGAACCAGGACCACGAACTTCAACCTCAAGGGTCTTCATGCCGTGTTCCTGCGCCTTCTTGGCAGCATCTTCAGCGGCAACCTGAGCAGCATAAGGGGTCGACTTGCGCGAACCCTTGAAACCCATCACGCCAGAAGAGGACCACGAAATCGTGTTGCCCTGCATGTCGGCGATGGTGATCATGGTGTTGTTGAAGGAGGCGTTCACGTGTGCAACGCCGGACGTGATATTCTTGCGCTCTTTACGACGAACGCGTGCGACTTCAGCCTTAGCCATTCTTATCCTCTAGGGGTATCGGCGCTGCCGTAATACCAGCAGCTCCACCACGGATTCAGCGGTTCAGGCTGTTCCGGCAACTCTATCGAGCCACCCAAAAGCCTGCCCCGCCAAATCCAATTCAAATCCCTGCCCCGCACAAGCGGGAACAGAATTACTTCTTCTTGCCAGCGATCGGCTTCGCCGGGCCCTTGCGGGTGCGGGCATTGGTATGCGTGCGCTGACCACGAACCGGGAGGCCACGACGGTGGCGAAGGCCACGGTAGTTACCAAGATCCATCAGGCGCTTGATGTTCATCGCCACATTACGGCGAAGATCACCTTCCACGACATAGTCACGATCGATCGCTTCGCGGATCTGGATGACTTCAGCGTCGGTCAGTTCATTGACGCGGCGCTCTGCCGGAATGCCAACCTTGGTCGTGATATCATTGGCGAACTTCTCGCCGATCCCGTGAATATACTGCAGCGCGATAACCACGCGCTTATTCGTCGGAATGTTGACGCCAGCAATACGAGCCACGTCTGCTCTCCTTCATTCAACACGCGCCATCGCGGCGGGTGCCTTTAAACAACAAGGGACCGGATTCCGGACCCCAACTAAGGGAAAACCGAATCCAGTCCAATGAACCATGAGACTGGTGCGGTTCTTTAAGGATAAGACCGGCCAGAGTCAACAGCCCCTGCCCGGCTCCAAAATTATTGACCAAGTGCAGACTTGATCGCGGCAGTAACCTCGTCAACGGGCGCCATCCCGTCCACCGGCTTCACCAACCCCTGCTGACCATAATAGTCGACCAGCGGCGCAGTGCTGCTCTCATAGACACCGAGTCGCTTGCGAATGACATCCGGATTATCGTCCGGACGATTGCTATCCTTGGCCCGCTGAATAACGCGGCGAACCAACTCATCGGTCTCGGCCTTGATCTCGATAACCGCATCCAGGGCAATGCCCTTGCCAGCAAGCATCTTGTCGAGTGCCTCGGCCTGCGCAATCGTGCGTGGAAAGCCATCCAGAATGAAGCCTGGCTTGCAATCCTCGGCATCCAGTCGCTCGGACACGATCCCATTGACCACTGTGTCGGATACAAGATCGCCCCGATCCATGATCGCCTTGGCTTCCAGACCCAGTGGAGTCTGTTCGGCAATGGCTGAACGCAGAATGTCGCCAGTGGAGAGCTGAGGGATGCCATAGGCATCCACCAGAATTTTTGCCTGTGTGCCCTTGCCCGCTCCCGGCGGTCCCAACAGGATCAACCTCATCGACGCTTGCCTCCTCCAAGACGGGACTTCTTCAACAGCCCTTCATATTGCTGGGCCACCAGATGGCTCTGGATCTGCGTAATCGTATCAAGCGTCACGGTCACCATGATCAGCAGCGATGTGCCACCGATAAACTGGCTGACGGCCAACTGGCTAAACATGACTTCAGGGATCAGCGCCACCACGGCAAGATAGGCCGCACCGACAACCGTGATGCGCGTCAACACATAGTCTATGTGCTGCGCAGTGCGTTCACCCGGACGGATACCGGGAATAAAACCACCGGACCGCTTCAGATTGTCGGCCGTCTCGGTCGGATTGAACACGATGGCCGTGTAGAAGAAGGCGAAGAAGATGATGAAGAAGGCAAACAGCGCCAGATAGAGCGGCTGTCCACGGCCCAGAAGCGCCGTCACCGTTGTCAACCAACCCGGTGCATCGCCCTGCGCGGCAAACGACGCGATGGTCGCGGGCAGCAGCAGCAGCGAGGAACCAAAGATCACCGGGATCACACCCGACGTGTTGAGCTTCAGCGGCAGGTGAGACGTATCGCCCTGGAACATCTTGTTGCCCACCTGGCGCTTCGGATACTGGATGAGCAGCCGGCGCTGAGCGCGTTCAAAGAACACGATAACGGCGATCACCACCAGAGCCAGAACAAGCATGCCCAGGCCGGCAAAACCGGGAATAGCTCCCGTACGGGCAAGTTCAAGAGTCTGGGCCACGGTCGCAGGCAGGTTTGCCACGATACCGGCAAAAATGATCAGCGAAATGCCGTTACCCACGCCGCGCGCTGTAATCTGCTCGCCAAGCCACATCAGGAACATCGTGCCACCCACAAGGGTAATGACGGTCGAGATGCGGAAGAACCAGCCCGGATTGAGCACAACGCCCTGGCTGCCTTCCAGACCGATGGCAATGCCATAGGCCTGCACCGCACAGAACAGCACCGCAAGATAGCGCGTGTACTGGTTCATCTTCCGGCGCCCGGACTCACCTTCCTTCTTGAGGGCCTCAAGACGGGGTGACGCCGTGGACACGACCTGAATAACGATGGACGCGGTAATGTAGGGAATAAGATTGAGGGCAAAGATCGCCATGCGTTCGACGGCACCGCCGGCGAACATGTTGAACATGCCGATAATACCCTGCTGACTCTGCTCGAATGTCGCGCGGAACGCATCGGGATCGATGCCCGGCAGCGGAATATAGGTGCCCAAACGATAAACAAGCAGCGCCCCCAGTGTGAACCAGATGCGCTGCTGCAGGGCTTTCGCCTTCGAGAAGGTCGAGAAAGAAAGATTACGTGCGAGCTGTTCGGCTGCGGACGCCATTTACATCGCTCCTATGGCCTAGATGCCAGGTGCGCTCGGAGCGCTGGAGCAGCATATATGGGATATGTGCCACCCAGACGCAACAAACCAAAAGAGCGCACTCAAGCAAAAGCCGAGTGCGCCCTGCCGAGTCAATTACTTGGCGTAAGGGGCCTTCTTCCAGGTCTCCTTGACCGGGATCAGGTCGATCTTGCCGCCAGCGGCTTCGATCGCTGCAGCAGCGCCCTTGGTAGCATAGTCAACCTTGAAGGTAACCTTCTTGGCCGAAAAGCCCTCGGCGCCGATCAGGCGAACACCATCCTTGGGACGACGGATGACACCGGCAGCCACCAGGGCCGCAGCGTCGACAACGCCCTTGATGTCCAGCTTGCCGCTGTCGATATAGGCCTGGATGCGGTCGATGCGGACTTCATTGAAATCCTTGGGATTCCAGGCATTGAAGCCGCGCTTCGGCATACGCATGTGAAGCGGCATCTGGCCGCCTTCGAAGCCGTTGATGGCGACACCGGCGCGGGCCGTCTGGCCCTTGCCGCCGCGGCCACCGGTCTTGCCGACACCCGAGCCAATACCACGGCCGATGCGGACCTTGGCCTTGTTGGCACCGAGATTGTCACGAAGATCATTCAAACGGGTCATTATATCAGACTCCCTTACTCGCCGACGACGCGGACGAGGTGCGGGATCTTGTTGATCATGCCGCGAACTTCGGGCGTATCAACCAGCTCACGCTGCTTGTTCATCTTGTTGAGCCCGAGCCCGATCAGGGTCGCACGCTGGCTCTTCTCACGGCGGATCGGCGAACCGACCTGCTGCACGACGATGGTTTTTGCTTTAGCCATTGTTCTTCTCCGAGCCCTCTATCAGGCTTCGACGGCAGTTTCGCCACGGCGAGCCTGCAGTTCGGAAACCTTGAGGCCGCGACGCGAAGCCACCGCACGGGGGCTGTCAACGCGCTTGAGCGCATCAAAGGTGGCGCGAACCATGTTGTAGGGATTGGCAGTGCCCTGCGACTTAGCAACGATATCGTTGATGCCAAGCGTTTCGAACACAGCGCGCATCGGACCACCGGCGATGATACCGGTACCCGGAACGGCGGCACGCAGGATGACCTTGCCGGCGCCATGGCGACCGGTAACGTCGTGGTGCAACGTACGGGCATCGCGCAGCGGCACGCGGATCATCTGGCGCTTGGCCTGCTCGGTGGCCTTGCGGATTGCCTCTGGCACTTCACGGGCCTTGCCGTGACCGAAACCGACGCGACCCTTCTGGTCACCAACGACGACGAGCGCCGCGAAACCGAAGCGACGGCCGCCCTTCACAACCTTGGCCACACGATTGATGTGAACCAGGCGATCGACGAACTCGCTTTCGCGCTCTTGAACGTCTCTGCTCATTTTATCTCTTCCTCGCCGTGGTTAGAACTGCAGACCGCCCTCACGGGCAGCGTCTGCAAGGGCCTTAACACGGCCGTGATAGATGTAAGCCCCGCGATCGAAAACGACCTCGCCAACCCCAGCCTTCACACCGCGCTCGGCGATCAGCTTGCCAATCGTGGCAGCAGCTTCGGAGGTCGCGCCATTCTTGACGGAGGACTTGATGTCCTTTTCCAGGGTCGAAGCGGCGGCCAGCGTACGGCCGGTCGTGTCGTCGATGATCTGGGCGTAGATATTCTTGTCCGAACGGAAAACCGACAGACGGGGACGACCGAAGGCACGAGCCTTGAGCGCCTTGCGGACGCGGGCCTTGCGACGATCCGCACCTTTTGCAGAAATTGCCATTTCCGGCGCTCCTTACTTCTTCTTGCCTTCTTTGCGGAAGACCTGCTCGCCGGCATAACGCACGCCCTTGCCCTTGTAGGGCTCGGGGGGACGCCAGCCGCGGATCTCGGCCGCAACCTGGCCAACCTGCTGCTTGTCGATGCCGGTCACGACGATCTCGGTCGGAGCCGGAACGGCCAGGGTGATACCCTGAGGAGCAACATAAACCACTTCATGGCTGAAACCGAGCGAGAGCTTGACGTCCTTGCCCTGCATCGCGGCGCGGTAACCCACGCCCTGGATGGCGAGCTTCTTTTCGAAGCCGGCGCTCACCCCGGTGACCAGGTTCTGGATCAGCGCGCGGGTTGTGCCCCAGGCAGCGCGTGCCTCACGGCTATCGTTTGCCGGGGTAACGGACAGACCGTCATCACCCTGCTCCACATTGACGATATCCATGAGCGTGAGGCTCAGTTCGCCCTTCGGGCCCTTGGCGCTGACGACACGACCATTGATCGTGACCGTAACGCCGCTAACCGGGGCCACCGGTTTCTTGCCAGTACGTGACATAATGTTTCCTTGAGTAATCGTCTTGCCACGCCTTCCTTAGAAGACGCGGCAGAGTACCTCGCCACCCACATTGGCAGCCTTGGCTTCGTGATCGGCCATCACACCCTTGGGGGTGGAGAGGATCGAAACACCCAGGCCATTGGCAACCTGCGGGATGTTCTTGACAGAAGCGTAAACGCGACGGCCGGGGCGCGAAACGCGCTCGATCGTGCGGATGACACCTTCGTTATCCGAATACTTGAGTTCGATCTCGTATTCAGACGCGCCGTTTTCGAACTTCGTCTCCGAGTAGCCGCGGATGAAGCCCTCGGACTGGAGGACGTCAAGCACGCGACCACGAAGGGTCGAGGCCGGAGTCGAAACGGAAGACTTGCGACGCTGCTGCGCGTTGCGGATGCGGGTCAGCATATCGCCGATGGGATCGGAAAAGCTCATGTGATGTTCTCCTTACCAGCTCGATTTCACCAGACCCGGGATCTGACCCAGGTTGCCCAGCTGACGCAGGGCGATACGGCTCATCTTGAGCTTGCGATAGTAACCACGCGGACGACCCGAAACTTCGCAACGGTTGCGAATACGGATCTTGGCCGAGTTGCGCGGCAGTTCAGCCAGCTTGAGGCTGGCCTTGAAACGCTCCTCGATCGGAGTGTCCTGGTTCTTGATGGTCGCCTTGAGGGCAGCGCGCTTGTCAGCATACTGCTTGGTCAACGCGGCGCGCTTCTTGTTCTTTTCGATGGAGCTGGTCTTTGCCATGTCCTGATCCTTTATCCCTTCCCTGACCGCTTACTGGCGGAACGGGAAGTTGAAAGCCTTGAGAAGCGCGCGGGCCTCATCATCGTTCTTGGCAGTCGTGGCAATCACGATGTCCATGCCCCACATCTGATCGATCTGATCATAGTTGATTTCGGGGAAAACGATGTGTTCCTTGAGGCCAAAGGCATAATTGCCGTTGCCGTCAAAGGCGTTCGGGTTGAGGCCGCGGAAGTCACGGACGCGCGGCAAAGCGATATTCACCAGACGGTCCAGGAATTCATACATGCGGGTCTTGCGCAGTGTAACCTTGACGCCCAGCGGCATGTTCTCGCGAACCTTGAAGCCTGCGATCGACTTGCGAGCGTGGGTGATAACCGGCTTCTGGCCAGCGATCAGTTCCAGCTGGTCTGCAGCGGACTTCACCTTCTTGGTGTCGTTCACGGCTTCGCCAACGCCCATGTTCAACACGATCTTGTCGAGGCGCGGAAGCTCCATGACATTCTTGTAGTTGAACTGCTCACGCAGTGCAGCCTTGATAGTGGTGTCGTACTCGGTCCGGAGACGCGGAACGTAAGCGGTCTCAGCCATCGATCTGATCTCCGGTGGTCTTGGCGACGCGGGTCTTCACGCCGTCCTTGATCTGGAAACCGACGCGCGTCGGCTTGCCCGATGCGTCGGCGACCGCCAGGTTCGACAGATGGATCGGCGCTTCCTTTGTGAAGATGCCGGAATCCTGCGAGGCAGTCTGCTTCTGGTGACGACGGACCAGGTTGATACCCTGGACGATCGCGCGGGTTTCGGACGGAATGACAGACATGACCTGACCGGTCTTGCCCTTGTCCTTGCCGGCCAGGACGACCACTTTGTCGCCCTTCTTGATCTTGGCGGCCATTACAGCACCTCGGGAGCGAGCGAAATGATCTTCATCTGGTTCTTGGCGCGAAGTTCGCGCGGAACGGGTCCGAAGATACGGGTGCCGATCGGTTCCTTCTGATTGTTCAGAAGAACGGCGGCGTTCTTGTCGAAACGGATGACGGTGCCATCGGGACGGCGGATGTCGGTTGCGGTGCGAACCACCACAGCCTTCATAACCTGGCCCTTCTTAACGCGGCCACGCGGAATAGCGTCCTTGACCGAAACGACAATAATGTCGCCGACCGAGGCGTATTTGCGATGCGAACCGCCCAGCACCTTGATGCACATGACTCGCTTGGCGCCGGAATTATCGGCGACGTCGAGATTGGACTGCATCTGGATCATGACTGGATGCCTTCTAATTTATCGGCTGCACCGTCACCCGGCGCGCCGACCTGAATTGTTTCTCTTACGCGGACGGAACAAGCGCCCAGCGCTTGTTCTTGCTGATCGGCGCGGTTTCCTCGATCCACACGGTCTGACCGACCTTGGCCACGTTGTTTTCGTCGTGGGCGTGGTACTTCTTGGAACGACGCACGGTCTTCTTCAGAAGCGGGTGAGTAAAACGGCGCTCGACACGAACCACGATGGTCTTGTCATTGGCGTCGGAGACGACAGTCCCCTGCAAAACGCGCTTTGGCATGGATCTATCCTTACTTAGCTGCGTTCTTCTGGGTCAGGATCGTCTTGATCCGCGCGATATCGCGACGGACTTCCTTGACCCGGGCCGGCTTTTCCAACTGCTGGGTAGCGCGCTGGAAACGCAGGTTGAACTGTTCTTTCTTCAGGTCGACGAGCTGATCTTTCAGTTCGTCTGCGGTCTTGGCCCGCACATCACTGGCTTTCATGCTCGTGTTCCTTAGTCAGCAATACGCGTAACGATACGCGTGGTGATCGGCAGCTTCATCGCACCGAGGCGAAGCGCCTCCTTTGCAACGTCTTCGGGTACACCGTCAATCTCAAAAACGATGCGACCGGGTTTTACGCGTGCGGCCCAGTACTCGACGGAGCCCTTACCCTTACCCATACGGACTTCGGTAGGCTTCTTGGAGACCGGCACATCCGGGAAGATCCGGATCCACACGCGGCCCTGACGCTTCATTTCGCGAGTGATCGCGCGACGGGCAGCTTCGATCTGGCGGGCAGTAACACGCTCGGGCTCTGTAGCCTTGAGAGCATACTGGCCGAATGCCAGATCGGTACCACCCTTGGCCAGGCCATGGATGCGGCCCTTGTGGGCCTTGCGAAACTTAGTTCTTTTAGGTTGCAGCATAATAAACTGACCTTCTTATGCGCGTTCGCGGTCGCGATCACCACGCTCACGGCGCGGTTCGCGTTCGCTACGCTGACCACCTTCACTACCTTCGGTAGCGCGGCGCTCATGAGCCGAAGGATCATGCTCAAGGACTTCGCCCTTGAAGATCCAGACCTTGATACCGATGATGCCGTACGTGGTTTCGGCTTCAGCAGTACCGTAGTCGATGTCGGCACGCAGGGTGTGAAGCGGAACACGACCTTCGCGGTACCATTCGGTACGGGCGATGTCGGCACCACCGAGACGGCCACCAACGTTCACGCGGATGCCACCGGCGCCCATGCGGATCGCCGTCTGCACAGCGCGCTTCATGGCGCGACGGAATGCCACACGGCGTTCCAGCTGCTGGGCAATGCCCTGGGCAACCAGCGTCGCGTCGGTTTCCGGCTTGCGCACTTCAACGATGTTGATGTGCACTTCGCTGTCGGTGAACTTCTTCACCTTGGCGCGGATCTTGTCGATGTCAGCGCCCTTCTTGCCGATCACGATACCCGGACGGGCAGTGTGGATCGACACGCGGCACTTGCGGTGCGGACGCTCGATGACGATCTTGGAAACAGCAGCGGCCTTGAGGTCCTTCATCAGAGCCGTACGGATCTTCAGATCTTCCTGCAGCAGCGTACCATATTCGCCCTTGTTGGCGAACCAACGGCTGTCCCAGGTGCGGTTGATGCCCAGGCGGAAGCCGATTGGATTGATCTTCTGACCCATTATGCGGCCTCCTCAACTTGACGAACGATGATCGTCAGGTGCGAAAATGGCTTCTCAACACGTGCCGACTTGCCGCGACCGCGTGCCATGAAACGCTTCATGACCAGCGAGTTGCCGACAAAGGCTTCGGCAACGACGAGCGCGTCGGTGTCCAGGCCATGATTGTTCTCGGCATTGGCGATGGCGCTCTCGAGCACCTTCTTCACCTGGCCGGAGATGCGCTTGTGGCTGAATTCGAGATCGGCCAGAGCCTTCTCGACCTTCTTGCCACGGATCAACTGCGCGACGAGGTTCAGCTTCTGAGGGCTGATGCGCAGCATGCGCAGAACAGCCTTTGCCTCGTTATCCTTGAGAGCGCGCTCAGTCTTTGGCTTGCTCATCTCTTACTTCCTCTTGGCCTTCTTGTCGGCCGCGTGCCCGTAATAGGTACGGGTCGGAGCGAACTCACCGAACTTGTGACCGATCATGTCTTCGGTGACGTTCACCGGAACATGCTTCTGGCCGTTGTGTACGCCGAACGTGATGCCGACAAACTGCGGCAGGATGGTCGAGCGACGCGACCAGATCTTGACCACATCATTGCGGCCAGAGGTCTGGGCCTTCTCGGCCTTCTTGAGCAGATAGCCGTCGACGAACGGCCCCTTCCAAATCGAACGGGTCATGTCTTACCTGCCCTTCTTCACGTGACGGCTGCGAACGATAAACTGGTCCGTAGCCTTGTTGCTGCGCGTACGCTTGCCCTTGGTGGGCTTGCCCCACGGCGTAACCGGATGACGGCCACCCGAGGTACGGCCTTCACCACCACCATGCGGGTGGTCGACCGGGTTCATGGTCACGCCGCGGTTGACGGGCTTGCGGCCCAACCAGCGGTTACGACCGGCCTTGCCGAGCGACGTGTTGGAGTGGTCCTGGTTGGACACGGCACCAACGGTGGCGAGGCAGGAGCCATGAACGCGGCGCTGCTCACCCGAGTTGAGGCGCAGAATGGCCCAACCCTGGTCACGGCCCACATACTGGGCATAGGCACCAGCCGAACGAGCCACCTGCGCACCCTTGCGGGGCTTGAGCTCGATATTGTGCACGATCGTGCCAACCGGCATGCGTTCCAGCGGCATTGCGTTGCCGGGCTTCACGTCGGCGCCGTTCATCGAGGAGATGACCTTGTCGCCGGCGGAAAGACGCTGCGGAGCAATGATGTAGTTCAGCTCGCCATCTTCATACTTGATGAGCGCGATCCAAGCCGTGCGGTTCGGATCATACTCGAGACGTTCAACGGTCCCGACCATGTCGAACTTCACGCGCTTGAAATCGATCAGGCGATAGCTGCGCTTGTGACCACCACCGCGATGAAAGGCAGTGATGCGGCCGTGATTGTTACGGCCACCGGTCTTGCTGAGGCCTTCGGTCAAGGTCTTGACCGGCTTGCCCTTCCACAGTTCCGAACGGTCGGTCGTGATCAGCGTACGACGGCCTTCGGAGGTGGGATTGTAAGTCTTTAGAGCCATTTGTCTGTCTCTTGTCCCTTAGAGGCCGGTCGAAATATCGATCGACTGGCCGTCAACCAGAGTTACAACGGCCTTCTTCACGTCATTGCGCACACCGACGCGACCGCGGAAGCGCTTCACCTTGCCCTTGCGGACCAGGGTGTTCACTGCCTTGACCTTGACCGAGAAGAGCTGCTCGACGGCGGCCTTGATCTCGGTCTTGTTGGCGTCGATGGCGACGTCGAAGACGACCTGGTTGGCTTCGGAAGCCATGGTCGACTTTTCCGTCACGACGGGGTTACGGATGATGTCGTAAGCGGCAAGCTTGTTCATGCGAACCTCGCTTCGAGCGCCTCGAGCGCTGCCTTGGTGAGGACGAGCTTGTCACGCTTCAGGATCGACACAACGTTGATCCCCTGCACCGGCAGCACGTCGATATTCGGGATGTTGCGGGCAGCCAGAGCAAAGTTCTGGTCGACATTCGCGCCATCGATGATCAGGGCATTCGCCCATTCCAGCTTGCCGAAGGTCGTACGCAGAGCAGCGGTCTTGGCTTCCTTCTGGGCAACGCTGTCAATAACGATCAGCGAGCCAGCCTTGGCCTTGGACGACAGGGCATGCTTCAGCGCCAGGGCACGAACCTTCTTGGGAAGGTCGATTGCGTGGCTGCGCGGGGTCGGACCGAATGCACGGCCACCGCCACGGAACTGGGGAGCCTTGCGATCGCCATGACGAGCGCCGCCCGAACCCTTCTGCTTCACGAACTTCTTGCCCGTGGCAGCGCCTTCCGACCGGTTCTTCACGTCATGCGTGCCGGCCATGGCCTTGAGCTGCTGGTAGCGAACCATGCGGTGCAGAATGTCGGGACGGACTTCGAGACCGAAGACGTCGTCCTTGAGATCGACCGAACCGGCGGCCTTGCCGTCGAGAGTGGTTACCTTGAGTTCCATTTACTTCGTTTCTCCCGCAGCTGCGGCCTCGAACGAACCCGGGAAGGCTGCGTTCGCGGGAGCCGGCTTCTTGACGGCGTCCTTGATCATGATCCAGGCACCCTTGGAGCCGGGAACCGAACCCTGGATCATGATAAGACCACGCTCCACGTCGGTCTTGACGACCTTGACGTTCTGCGTGGTGATACGACGATCACCCATATGGCCCGGCATCTTCTTGTTCTTGAAGGTCTTGCCCGGGTCCTGACGGCCACCGGTCGAACCGATGGAGCGGTGCGACACGGACACACCGTGCGAGGCGCGCAGACCACCGAAGTTCCAGCGCTTCATACCGCCAGCAAAACCCTTACCGATGGAGGTTCCGGTCACGTCGACCAGCTGGCCTTCGGCGAAATGGTCGGCCTTGAACGTAGCGCCAACCTCGATGAGGCTGTCGGCATCCACGCGGAACTCTGCCACGTGACGCTTGGGCTCGACCTTGGCGACGGCATATTGCCCACGCTCGGCCTTGGAGATGTTCTTGGCCTTGGCCTGGCCAGCGCCAAGCTGCAGAGCGACATAGCCGTCCTTTTCGACGGTACGCTGACCAACAACCTGGCAATTCTGCAGGCTGAGCACCGTCACGGGAACGTGCGAGCCGTCCTCTGCGAAGATGCGGGTCATCCCCAGCTTCTGTGCGATCAATCCAGAACGCATCGGTTTTACCTTTTCATTTGGCGCTCTGCCGGGTCATGGTTTCAGAGGACCCTTTTTGCGGCAGGCGCGGAAACTTTGTTTTTAGAGCTTGATTTCGACGTCGACGCCGGCGGCGAGATCGAGCTTCATCAGTGCATCGACCGTCTGAGGGGTCGGGTCCACAATGTCAAGCAGACGCTTGTGGGTCCGGATCTCGAACTGCTCACGCGCCTTCTTGTCGATATGCGGCGAGCGGTTGACGGTGAACTTGTCGATGCGGGTCGGCAGCGGGATCGGGCCCCGTACCTGCGCACCCGTACGCTTGGCGGTGTTGACGATCTCGCGGGTCGAGGTGTCGAGCACGCGATGGTCAAACGCCTTGAGGCGGATGCGAATATTCTGACCGTTCATCTTCTCAAATCCTGACAAAATGGATCGCGGCGCGCTCAATCGCGCGCCGCGAATGTCTTGGTGACGCTTACTTCAGGATCGTGGCGACGACGCCGGAACCGACGGTACGGCCACCTTCACGGATAGCGAAGCGGAGCTTCTCTTCCATGGCGATCGGCACGATCAGCTGAACGTTGATGTTCAGGTTGTCGCCGGGCATCACCATTTCGGTGCCTTCAGGCAGGGTCACGATACCGGTCACGTCCGTGGTACGGAAGTAGAACTGCGGACGGTAGTTGCCGAAGAACGGAGTGTGACGGCCGCCTTCTTCCTTGGTGAGGATGTACACCTCAGCAGTGAAGTCGGTGTGCGGGGTCACGGAACCGGGCTTGCAGAGAACCTGGCCGCGCTCAACCTGAGTGCGGTCGATACCACGGATCAGGGCACCAACGTTGTCGCCAGCCTGACCGGAGTCGAGCAGCTTGCGGAACATTTCGACGCCGGTAACGGTGGTCTTCTGGGTTGCCTTGATGCCGACGATCTCGACTTCTTCACCAACCTTGACGATGCCGCGCTCGACGCGACCGGTCACCACGGTACCGCGGCCCGAGATCGAGAACACGTCTTCGATCGGCAGCAGGAACGGCTGGTCAACCGGACGTTCCGGCTGCGGGATGTATTCGTCAACGGCGGCCATCAGCTCGAGAACGGCGTCGTGGCCGAGCTTCTTGTCCGAATCTTCGAGAGCGGCAAGAGCCGAACCCTTGATCACCGGGATATCGTCGCCGGGGAATTCGTAGGACGAAAGCAGCTCGCGCACTTCCATCTCGACGAGTTCGAGCAGTTCCGGATCGTCGACCATGTCGCACTTGTTCAGGAACACGACCAGAGCCGGCACGCCAACCTGACGGGCGAGCAGGATGTGCTCACGGGTCTGGGGCATCGGGCCGTCAGCAGCGGACACGACCAGGATCGCGCCGTCCATCTGGGCAGCGCCGGTGATCATGTTCTTCACATAGTCGGCGTGGCCCGGGCAATCGACGTGAGCGTAGTGACGGTTGGCCGTCTCGTACTCGACGTGCGAGGTGTTGATGGTGATGCCGCGAGCCTTTTCTTCGGGCGCGCTGTCGATCGACGCATAGTCCTTGAACGCTGCGCCGCCGGTTTCGGCCAGAACCTTGGTGATCGCTGCGGTCAGCGAGGTCTTGCCATGGTCAACGTGACCGATGGTGCCAATGTTGCAGTGCGGCTTGGAGCGGGAAAACTTTTCCTTTGCCATCGCTTTTCTCCAAATTCGTCAGCGCAATCGCCGACTTACAGTTGAGTTTATTAGCTTGCGCTGTTGTTAGGCGTACTTGGCCTGGACTTCGTCGGCGACTGCCTGCGGAACCTGTTCGTAGTGATCGAACACCATGGTGTATTGTGCACGACCCTGGCTCATGGAGCGCAGCGAGTTCACATACCCGAACATGTTTGCAAGCGGCACGAACGCATTCACGACCTGGACCACACCACGGCTTTCAGTGCCCTGGATCTGCCCACGACGCGAGTTGAGGTCGCCGATGACGTCGCCCATGTAATCTTCCGGCGTCACAACTTCAACCTTCATGATCGGCTCGAGGATCTTCGGGCCCGCTTCACGCAGAGCTTCACGGAAGCCAGCGCGACCAGCGATTTCGAAGGCGAGGACCGAAGAGTCGACGTCGTGGTAGGCGCCGTCGGTGAGGGTAACCTTCACGTCAACGACCGGGAAGCCGATCAGCGGGCCAGCGCCCATGACCGATTCGATACCCTTGCTGACGCCGGGAATGTATTCCTTGGGCACGGCACCGCCGACAATGGCGTTGACGAATTCAAGGCCCTTGCCAACTTCACCCGGCTCGACCGTGATCTTGATACGGGCAAACTGACCCGAACCACCGGACTGCTTCTTGTGGGTGTAGTCCTTGTCGGTCTTGCGGGTGATCGTTTCACGATACGCCACCTGCGGCTGACCGATATTGGCTTCCACCTTGAACTCGCGCTTCATGCGGTCGACGAGAATGTCGAGGTGCAATTCGCCCATGCCCGAAATGATGGTCTGGCCGGATTCTTCGTCGGTCTTGACGCGGAAAGACGGATCTTCGGCAGCGAGGCGATTGAGCGCGAGGCCCATCTTCTCCTGGTCAGCCTTGGACTTCGGCTCGACGGAGATGTCGATAACCGGATCTGGGAAGATCATGCGCTCGAGGATAACCTGCGAGTTCGTCGGAGCAAGGGTATCACCAGTGGTGGTGTCCTTGAGACCAACGATAGCAACGATGTCGCCAGCGAAGGCTTCGGTGATCTGCTCGCGGCTATTGGCGTGCATCTGGAACATGCGGCCAACGCGTTCGCGCTTGCCCTTCACGGTGTTTTCCAGGCTGATGCCGGCTTCGAGGTGACCCGAATAGATGCGGCAGAAGGTCAGCGAACCCATATGCGGGTCGTTCGCGATCTTGAAAGCCAGCATCGAGAGCGGCTCGTTGTCGTCAGCGTGACGCTCGATCGGCTCTTCGGTCTTGGCGTCGATGCCCTGGATTGCAGGAACGTCCGACGGAGACGGCAGGAAGTCCACAACGCCATCGAGCAGCGGCTGAACGCCCTTGTTCTTGAAGGCAGAGCCGGCAAAAACCAGGAAGAACTTGGTGTCGATCACGCCGCGACGAAGCAGACGACGGATGGTGTCGTTGTTCGGCACTTCGCCTTCGAGATAGGCTTCCATGGCAGCATCGTCCATTTCGACGGCTGCTTCGATCATCTGCTCGCGGTACTTCTCGGCCTTTTCCTTGAGGTCAGCCGGGATTTCCACGACATCCCACTGAGCGCCGAGCTCTTCGTTGCGCCAGATCAGAGCATTCATCTCGATCAGGTCGACAACGCCCTTGAACTCGTTCTCGGCACCGATCGGCAGCTGGACAGGAACGCCCTTGGCACCCAGACGCGACCCGATCATTTCCACGCAACGGTAGAAATCGGCACCGATCTTGTCCATCTTGTTGACGAAGATCAGACGCGGAACGTGGTACTTGTCGGCCTGGCGCCAGACGGTTTCCGTCTGCGGCTCAACACCGGCATTGGCATCGAGCAGGGCAACGGCACCGTCGAGCACGCGCAGCGAACGCTCGACTTCGATGGTGAAGTCCACGTGGCCGGGGGTGTCGATGATATTGAAACGGTGCATCACACCTTCGCGCGACTTCCAGAATGTGGTCGTCGCAGCCGAAGTGATGGTGATGCCGCGTTCCTGCTCCTGCTCCATCCAGTCCATGGTCGCAGCGCCGTCATGGACTTCGCCGATCTTATGGGACTTGCCGGTGTAGTAGAGGATACGCTCGGTCGTGGTCGTCTTGCCAGCATCGATGTGAGCCATGATGCCGAAGTTACGATAGAGATTAATCGGGTATTCGCGTGCCATTGGGCGCTCCTACTACCAGCGGTAGTGCGAGAAGGCACGGTTGGCATCAGCCATACGGTGCGTATCTTCGCGCTTCTTGACGGCCTGACCACGGCCATTCATTGCGTCCATGAGCTCGCCCGAGAGACGCTCACGCATGGTGTTCTCACCGCGCTTGCGGGCGGAATCGATGAGCCAGCGAATGGCCAGTGCCTGCTGACGGTCGGTGCGGACTTCAACCGGAACCTGATAGGTCGCACCACCAACGCGGCGCGAACGCACTTCAACGGCCGGACGAATATTGTCCAGGGCGCCGTGGAACACGGTGATGGGGTCCTGCTTGGTCTTGCTTTCGACGATGTCGAAAGCGCCATAGACGATGGATTCGGCAGCAGACTTCTTGCCGTCCTTCATCAGGGAGTTCATGAACTTGGTGACAACCAGATCGCCGAACTTGGGATCAGGAATAACGTCACGCTTCTCTGCGCGGTGGCGACGGGACATGACTCAAATTCTCCTTACTTCGGACGCTTCGCGCCGTACTTGGAACGGCGTTGCTTGCGGTCCTTCACGCTCTGCGTGTCAAGCACACCGCGGAGCACGTGATAACGGACACCCGGCAGGTCGCGCACGCGGCCGCCGCGGATGAGCACAACGGAGTGCTCCTGAAGGTTGTGACCTTCACCCGGGATGTACGAAATCACTTCGCGCTGGTTGGTCAGGCGAACCTTGGCCACCTTGCGCAGAGCCGAGTTCGGCTTCTTCGGGGTCGTCGTGTACACACGGGAGCACACACCGCGCTTCTGCGGGTTGGCTTCCATGGCCGGAACTTTGTTCCGCTTTGGCTTGCTGGCGCGTGGCTTGCGGATCAGCTGATTAATGGTGGGCATTGCGCTCTATTCCATTGGTCCAAAATTATACGGTCTACACAAGCAAACCAAAGCGGCGCTTACCCGAAACCCCTAAGGATTCGGCAGCGCCCCAATTGCAGCGGACCACCACCCGAAGGCCGCAGTCATGCGCACAAGGATTTACTTCGTCTAGTTACCCGACAGTGTGTTTGATTGCCCTGGATTCCCGCACAAGGTGGCAGGGACCCGGCGTGACAACCACGACCGACCGCTAAGGTAGGCGCTGTTTAGAGCCGATGACTCGCCCCGTCAAGGATTCTTTCTCGAAAAACCTGAGGGAGAGCCATGCGTTTCGGTTGGTTGCGAGGTCGAAAGCATAAAATTGACGACTGGACGGAGTTCATACAATCCGTCCAGTACCGTTTCACTTTAGTACAGGTGGGTATCTGACTAAGTCAGATCGATCCAGCGCTGTTCGAGATGACTGCGCGCCATCGCGTGAACGGCGCGCTCGATCTGCAGGCCCGCGCTGAAGTCGATCACCCGCGCCGGCTGGCCAAGGATGGCGCCCAGCAATTCGTGGCATTCGATGATCTTGAGGTCATTGAAGCCCAGGCCGTGGCCGGGTGCGGGAATAAACCTGTCATACGGTTTGTGGCTGGGTGCAGCCAGAATATTGGCATATCCCTGCCCTGCAACCGGCCCCTGTGCTCGATAGATCTTAAGTTCGTTCATGCGCTCCTGATCATAGACGATGCTCCCCGCCGAGCCGAATATCTGAAGTGCAATTCTCCCTTTTCGGCCCCAGGCAGAACGATTGACCGCGAGTATCCCGCTGATCGCGCCGATCTCGAACAGCACATTGGCAATGTCGTATGTTTCGACGGCACGTCTTCCGCCCCCCTGGAGCGGTCGATCAGCATAGGGCTTGGCCTGATGTGCAAAAACGCGAGTCGGATTACCCAATAAGGTTTGCAGCAGACTCAGCGGATGGACGGCAAAGTCGTCCAGCGCGCCATAGCCGGAGCTGGCTTCACTCTTCCAGTAGAAGAGAACGTCAGGATCGGCCATGAAGTCCTCGTCCATCTCGACGCGGACATGATTGACCTCGCCGATGGCGCCGCCGGCGATAAGGTCTCCGACCTGGCGGATCATGGGATTCTGGATATAATTGTAACCCAGAATGGCCACCTTTCCACTTGCACGCGCCGCCGCCTCCATGCGTTCGGCTTCGGCAAGACCCACCGCCATGGGTTTTTCGCACCAGACGTGCTTGCCAGCTTCAAGCGCCGCAATGGCCATCTGGGCATGGAAGGCGTTGGGCGTCGTCACCGAGACGACATCCACCTCAGGATCAGCAATCAGCGTCCTCCAATCATCCGTGGCGCGCACGAAACCGAACTCCCCTGCCCGCTGCTGCGCCAGGTCCGCGCTGGCCTCCGCTAGATGCACGAGGCGCGGCCTTGGCCCATCGCCGAAGACGGCTTTCACAGAAGTCCACGCCAGCGCATGGCACTTGCCCATATAGCCGGTGCCGATAAGGCCAACACCGATTGTATCCGACATATTCATATCCCTAAACAGTGCCGCCAAGTGAGCTGCTGAGGTCGGCCAGCTCCGCGCCACCTGCCATCATGTCTTGCAACTCTTCCGGCTTGAGTTCACCCCTCCTGGCTGTCCCCAGTGTCTTGCCGCGATTGAGCACGGTGAAGCGATCACCAACCGCCATGGCGTGGCGCACATTATGGGTGATGAAGACCACGCCGACGCCCGTCTTGCGCACCCGGTCGATGGTCGCCAGCACATTGGCCGTCTGCCGCACGCCAAGGGCCGAAGTAGGTTCATCAAGAATAAGCACCTTGGCACCGAAATAGACGGCGCGCGCAATGGCAACAGTCTGGCGCTCACCACCTGACAAGGTACCAACGGCCTGATCCGATTCCCGCAGGCTGATCCCCATGCGCCGCATTTCTTCGAGCGTGATCTGGTTTGCGCGGTCCATGTCGAGAAACTGGAACGGCCCCCAGCCCTTGCGCGGCTCCCGGCCCATCCAGAAATTGCGGGTCACCGACATGAGCGGGATCATGGCCAGATCCTGATACACCGTGGCCACACCAGCATTCATTGCTTCGCGCGGATTGGCAAAACTCATGGTCTGCCCGTTCATACGGATTTCGCCGGAAGTCGGTTTGTGCACCCCAGCCATGGTCTTGATGAACGTGGATTTGCCCGCGCCGTTATCCCCCAGCAGGCAATGGCATTCTCCCGGCATAACCGACACGGAGACGCCATTGAGCGCAATGACTGGGCCGAACTGCTTCTTGATATCGACAAGCTCGATGAGAGGTGTATCGGCCATGACTCAGCGCTCCCCAGTGATCAGGCGGCGGATATAAGTGTTGAGGATCACGGCCAGCAGCAGGATCACACCGAGGAACACACGGAACAGCGAGCTTTCCACCCCGGCAAAGAACAGTCCCTGTTGCACCACGCCAAAGATCAGCGCGCCAAGCGCCGCACCAATGACCGAGCCATAGCCACCCGTCAGCAAAGCCCCGCCAATCACGACCGCGATGATGGCTTCAAATTCCTTGAGAAGACCACGATCTGCCGCAGCCGAACCAAATTCCATGACCTGGCAAGCAGCGAAGATCGTCGCGCAAAAGGCAGAAAACACGAACATGGCGATCTTCACGCGATCCACTGGTACGCCGACATAGCGCGCCGCCTTGGCATCCCCGCCAGCCGCATAGATCCAGTTGCCGAAACGTGTCCGCGTCAACAGAACATGCGCGAAGATTATAAGCGCCAGCGCCCAGATCATTAGCATCGGTATGCCATCGACCACTGGCTGCCCTGCCCTGTTGCCGGCCTGGAAGGTCGCGATCCAACCCATGTCCGCCAGCCAATAGAACACAAAACCAAGAACCTTGCCGCCAAACAAGGCTGCCAGCCAATCGCCCTGTGCGGCTTCGCGCACCCCGCCGATAATGGTCTGTCGCGTTGTGGAGATGGACAGATAGATTGTGAGGCCGCGCAATATGTAGAGCGAAGCCAGAGTAACAATGAATGAGGGCAGCCCGGTCTTGATCACGAGATAGCCATTGGCCGCCCCGATCAGCATCGCCACCACAAAGGCAGCGATAATGGCAAGCCACATCGGCCATCCCAGATGCACGCTCAGCAAGGCAATGACGATCCCTGCAAAGCCGATCATAGACCCGACCGAAAGATCAAACTCACCAGCAATCATCAACAGGCAAGCCCCGACCGCGATGATGGCGAACTGCGCGGAGACCACGCCCCAGTTCATCACCCCATCGGCAGCGAACATGCCGGTGCCGCCGGCGACAATGGCGAAGTAGATGAAGACCAGGACCGTCCCGGCCATTGCGCCCAGTTCGGGGCGAACGAAAGCACGGCGCAGGGCCGATTGCCGTTGAACACGTTCATCGGCGACCGGCGCGCCCGAAGGCTGGTCAACCATAGTCATTTCTCCGAGATGCGAAGGCGCTCAGCGCCAGTCAAATCATCCGGGGCCGCCGGCAGCGGCCCCGGGCGGGAGGTCGATCAGCGATACTGACCGGCATATTGCTCGACCAGAGCAATGTTATCCTTGGTGATGAAGCCAGGTCCCGAATTGATCGAATTGCCCGGCACCACGCCGTAACGCGCCAGATTGGTCAGCACGACAACTGGCAGATAGCCCTGCAGGAATGGCTGCTGGTCGATAGCGAAATTGATCGTGCCGTCCTTGACCGCAGCAGCGATCTCATTCGACAGATCGAACGTGCCAAAGAAGATGGCGCCTGCCTGGCCATTGGCGTTCAGCGCCGCAATGGTCGGATGCGCAGATGTCGGGCCTAGCGTCAGGATGCCGTTGGTGCCCGAATTGGTCTGGAGATAGGCGGCAACCTTGGACTGAATTTCGCCAGGGTCCTGACCAGCATCGATCATCTGGTTGCCCAGTTCCACGCCGAGCGCGTCGGCAAAGCCCTGGCAGCGTTCAACCGAAGCAGGGTTGGTGATGTAGTGGTTGACGCAGAGGAAGCTGGTCACGCCAGCGGCCTTGGCCTGTTCGCCAGCGCCGAAGCCGGCATCATATTCCGGCTGACCGACATGCAGCAGCGCGCCGATTGCCTTCGACTGCTCGATCGTGCCCGAGTTGATGGTAATGACGGGAATGCCTCGATCCACCGCATCGGTCAGCGGACCGGAAAGCACGTCATAGTCCGCGATCGTGGCGATGATACCATTAGGGCTGGACGCCGCAGCCTGCTCGATGATGCGCGCCATGTCCGCAAGGTCGCCTGTCGGCGGATTGCGGTATTCGACCGTAACGCCCATCTGCTCGCCCGCAAGTGCAATGGCGTTCTTGATGGTGTTCCACCAGCTGTCGGAGTCCGGGGCATGCGACACCAGAACGAAGCGTTCCCCTTCGGCGGCGGCCGGAACAATGGTAGCCGGCAGGGCGGCAGCGGCCAGGGCCAGCACAGCAAGGCCCTTCGTTAGAATGTTCATCGAATTCCTCCCTCGTGAACGGCCGCCTCAAATAGCCTATATGTTCTATTTTTAGCAGCTACGAAATAAACATTCCATTTTTAGGTGATCGCGTCAAGGACCTCCTTTCCTTCCAGCGTTACCAGCTCAAAGCCGGCGCGAAGCTTCCTGTCAGGTCGAACCCAGCCCGCTTGGACGCGACAAAAAGAAAGGGGCCCGAAGGCCCCTTTCCCAAATCATTGCTGCGAGTACGCCTTATTCGGCAGCAGGTGCCGCAATCTTGGCGGTTGCAGCCTGACGGCGACGTTCGTCCAGAATGAGGTCGTCACGCTTGGTGGCGATCTGCTTGGCCTTGGTCTGGCCTGCACCCGTACCAGCCGGAATCAGGCGACCGACAATGACGTTCTCCTTGAGGCCTTCAAGCAGGTCGGCCTTGCCGGACACGGCAGCCTCGGTAAGGACGCGGGTGGTTTCCTGGAAGGAAGCCGCCGAGATGAACGAGCGGGTCTGCAGCGACGCCTTGGTGATGCCGAGCAGCACCGGGTTTGCCGTTGCAGGCTTCTTGCCTTCGGAGACCAGAGCGTCGTTGAGCTCGTCGAAATCGAGCTTGTCGAGCTGCTCGTCCTTGAGCAGGCCGGACTCACCCGGATCAACGATTTCGACTTTCTGCAGCATCTGGCGAACGATCACTTCGATGTGCTTGTCGTTAATCAACACGCCCTGCAGGCGGTACACTTCCTGGATCTCGTTGACGAGATAGCGTGCCAGTTCCTCGACGCCCTTGATCGCAAGGATGTCATGCGGAGCAGGATTGCCGTCCAGGATGTATTCGCCCTTTTCGATGGCATCGCCTTCCTGAAGGTGGAACGGCTTGCCCTTGGGGATCAGATACTCGACCGGATCTGCACCATCCTCGTTCGGCTCGATGATGACGCGACGCTTGTTCTTGTAGTCGCGGCCGAAACGGATCGTGCCATCGATCTCGGCGATGATGGCGTGATCCTTTGGACGACGCGCTTCGAACAGCTCGGCCACACGCGGCAGACCGCCGGTGATGTCCTTGGTCTTGGCGCTTTCCAGCGGAATACGGGCAAGAATGTCACCCGGTGCCACCTTCTCACCCGGCTCGACGGCGATAACCGCGTCAACCGAGAGAAGATAACGTGCGTCGCCGCCACGATCCACCTTGGCAACCGAACCGCCACGGGCAATGGCGAGCGCGGGCTTGAGACCCTCGCCACGCTGATTGCCGCGCCAGTCGATGACCACGCGCTTGGTGAAGCCGGTGGCCTCGTCGGTGTTTTCTGCAACGGAAACACCATCGACCATGTCTTCGAACACGACCTCGCCTTCCACTTCGGCAAGAACCGGACGGGTGTAAGGATCCCATTCGGCCAGACGCTGGCCACGGCGGACAGTGTCGCCTTCCTTGACGAGCAGCTTGGAGCCGTAAGTTACCTTGTGGGTAGCGCGTTCCTTGCCTTCACCATCGACAATGGCGATGGAGACGTTACGGGCCATGACGACCTGCTTGCCACCCTCGACATTGGCGAGGTTGGGGTTGCGGATCTCGACCTTGCCTTCGGCGCCGGATTCGAGGAACGAGCTGTCCACCACCTGCGCCGTACCACCGATGTGGAAGGTGCGCATTGTAAGCTGGGTGCCGGGTTCACCGATAGACTGTGCAGCGATAACGCCGACAGCTTCACCGATATTGACCGGGGTACCGCGAGCCAAGTCACGACCATAGCATGCGGCGCAGCAGCCCTGACGCAGATCACAGGTCAGCGGCGAACGAATGCGGATCGACTGGATGCGAGCCTCTTCGATCACGTCGACATGCTTCTCTTCGAGCAGAATGCCCTTGGGAGCGATCAGGTCGCCGGTTAGCGGGTGGAAGATGTCATCCGCAGTGGTGCGGCCCAGAACACGCTGACCGATGGAGGCCACGACCTGGCCGGCATCGACGATCGGCTCCATGGTCAGGCCACGCTCAGTACCGCAATCCTCGGTAATGATGATCGCGTCCTGCGCCACGTCCACAAGACGACGGGTCAGGTAACCCGAGTTTGCCGTCTTGAGCGCGGTATCGGCCAGACCCTTGCGGGCACCGTGGGTGGAGTTGAAGTACTCCAGCACGTTCAGGCCTTCCTTGAAGTTCGCGGTGATCGGGGTCTCGATGATCGAGCCATCCGGCTTGGCCATCAGTCCACGCATGCCGGCGAGCTGCTTCATCTGCGCCGGTGAACCACGGGCACCGGAGTGGCTCATCATGTAAACCGAGTTGATCGGCTTCTGGCGACCGGTTTCCTTGTCGATCTGGACGGTACGGATGGCGTCCATCATCTCTTCGGCAACCTTGTCACCGCACTTCGCCCAGGCGTCGACGACCTTGTTGTACTTCTCGCCCTGAGTGATCAGGCCGTCATTGTACTGCTGCTCGAATTCCTCGACCAGCTTACGGGTGTCTTCCACGATCGTGTACTTGGACGGCGGGATAACCATGTCGTCCTTGCCGAACGAAATGCCGGCATCACAGGCGTTCTTGAAGCCGAGCTGCATGACGCGGTCACAGAAAATGACCGTCTCCTTCTGACCGCAACCGCGATAGACGGTGTCGATCATCTTGGAGATCATCTTCTTGGTCATGAGCTGGTTGGCCGTGGAGAACGGCACAGCCGGATCGTTGGGCAGGATCTGCCCGATCAGCATGCGGCCCGGAGTCGTTTCCACGATCTCCGTGGTCTGCTTGCCATCGGCATCCCATGCCGGAACACGCGCCTTGATCTTGGTGTGTAGCGTCACGACCTTGGTATCGAGCGCATGCTCGAGTTCGGCATAGGAACCGAACGCCATGCCTTCACCCGGCTCGCCGTCATTCATCAGCGAGAGATAGTAAAGACCAAGCACGATGTCCTGCGACGGCACGATGATCGGCTGGCCGTTTGCAGGGTGCAGGATGTTGTTGGTCGACATCATCAAAACGCGCGCTTCCAGCTGTGCTTCGAGCGACAGCGGAACGTGAACGGCCATCTGGTCGCCGTCGAAGTCGGCGTTGAAGGCCGAGCAGACGAGCGGATGCAGACGGATTGCCTTGCCTTCGATCAGGATCGGCTCGAAGGCCTGGATGCCAAGACGGTGCAGCGTCGGCGCGCGGTTCAGCAGAACCGGGTGCTCGCGGATCACTTCGTCGAGGATATCCCAGACTTCCGGCTTTTCCTTTTCGACCAGCTTCTTGGCCTGCTTCACCGTCGAGCTGAAGCCCTTGGCTTCAAGGCGCGAATAGATGAAGGGCTTGAACAGCTCGAGCGCCATCTTCTTGGGCAGGCCGCACTGATGCAGCTTGAGGTTCGGACCCACGGTGATCACCGAACGGCCCGAATAGTCCACGCGCTTGCCAAGCAGGTTCTGACGGAAGCGGCCCTGCTTGCCCTTGAGCATGTCGGACAGCGACTTCAATGGACGCTTGTTGGCACCAGTAATGGTGCGGCCACGGCGGCCGTTGTCAAACAGCGCGTCGACGGCTTCCTGCAGCATGCGCTTTTCGTTGCGGATGATGATATCCGGCGCACGCAGCTCGATCAGGCGCTTGAGGCGATTGTTGCGGTTGATCACACGGCGATAAAGGTCGTTCAGATCGGACGTGGCAAAACGGCCACCATCCAGCGGCACCAGCGGGCGCAGCTCGGGCGGGATGACCGGAATGACGGTCATGATCATCCATTCGGGCTTGTTGCCCGACACGATGAACTGCTCGACGATCTTCAAGCGCTTTGCGAGCTTCTTGGGCTTAAGCTCCGTGGTGGACTCAGCAATTTCCACGCGCAGGTCAGCAGCGATCTTTTCGAGATCGAGCGCCAGCAGGATTTCGCGGATGGCTTCAGCGCCGATCTTGGCGGTGAAGGTGTCGGCACCATATTCATCCTGGGCATCCAGGAACTGCTCTTCGGTCAGCAGCTCATGCTGCGTGAACGGGGTCAGACCCGGATCGAGAACGACGTAGTTCTCGAAATACAGGATGCGCTCGATGTCCTTCAGCGTCATGTCGAGCAGCAGCGCGATACGGCTCGGCAGCGACTTCAGGAACCAGATATGGGCTACGGGAGCAGCCAGCTCGATATGGCCCATGCGCTCGCGGCGAACGCGGCTGAGGGTAACTTCCACACCGCACTTTTCGCAGATGACGCCCTTGAACTTCATGCGCTTGTACTTGCCGCACAGGCACTCATAGTCCTTCACGGGGCCAAAGATGCGCGCGCAGAACAGGCCGTCACGCTCGGGCTTGAACGTGCGATAGTTGATGGTCTCGGGCTTCTTGATCTCGCCGTAGGACCAGGAAAGGATCTTCTCGGGCGACGCGATCGAGATTTTCATCTGATCGAAGGTCTGCACCGGAATGGCCGGGTTGAACGGGTCCATGACGTGGGAATGGTGGTTCATCTAATCTCTCCTCTATCCGCCCGGACCGCAGCCCCGCTGCTGGTCCGGCCGGAAGGTGAATGGGGTTGGAAGTGCCGGATTATTCCGCCGCTTCCTGAGGAGGCGCGAGCTCGCCTTCAGCTTCGTTGGCCGGGGCCTCCAGCTCGCGGTTCTCAAGTTCGACATTGAGACCGAGCGAACGGATTTCCTTGACCAGGACGTTGAAGCTTTCGGGGATACCCGCTTCGAAGGTGTCGTCGCCGCGTACGATGGCCTCATAGACCTTGGTACGGCCAGCCACGTCGTCCGACTTGATGGTGAGCATTTCCTGCAGCGTATAGGCGGCGCCATACGCTTCGAGAGCCCACACTTCCATCTCGCCGAAGCGCTGGCCGCCGAACTGGGCCTTGCCGCCCAACGGCTGCTGGGTGACCAGCGAGTAAGGACCGATGGAACGAGCGTGGATCTTGTTGTCCACCAGGTGGTCGAGCTTGAGCATGTAGATATAGCCCACCGTCACCTGACGGTCGAACTGCTCACCCGTACGGCCATCGAAGACGGTCGACTGACCCGAGGACTTCAGCCCTGCCCGCTCCAGAAGCTCGACAATGTCGGCTTCCTTGGCACCATCGAACACCGGAGTGGCAATCGGCACACCCTTGGACAGATGCTCGCTCAGACGAACCAGGCCGTCATCATCGAGGTCCTTGATGGTCTCGTCATTGGCGAAAAGTTCGCCGATTTCGAGACGCAGCGGCTTGAGGTCGCCCTTGGCATGATAGGCGCGGACCATCTCGTCGATCTTCTTGCCCATGCCGGCACAAGCCCAGCCCAGGTGCGTTTCGAGGATCTGGCCCACATTCATGCGCGACGGCACGCCAAGCGGGTTCAGCACGATGTCCACCGAAGTGCCATCTTCAAGATAGGGCATGTCTTCGACGGGCACGATGCGGGAAACCACACCCTTGTTGCCGTGACGGCCGGCCATCTTGTCGCCCGGCTGGATCTTGCGCTTGGTCGCGATGAAGACCTTGACCATCTTCATCACGCCCGGAGGCAGTTCGTCACCGCGCTGCAGCTTGTCCACCTTGTCGATAAACCGCTGTTCGAGCAGGCGACGGCTCTCTTCATACTGAGCATGAAGAGCTTCCATCTCGGTCATGACCTTGTCGTCTTCGACCGCGAACTGCCACCACTTGGAACGCGGCTGCGCTTCAAAGATGGAATCGTTGAGCTTGGTGCCCACGACATAGCCCTTCGGACCTGCCGTAGCGGCCTTGCCGAACAGCATTTCCTTGAGACGGGCATAGACGTTGCGGTCAAGGATCGACTGTTCGTCGTCACGGTCCTTGGCGAGACGCTCGATTTCCTCGCGCTCGATGGCCATGGCGCGCTCGTCCTTGTCGATGCCGTGGCGGTTGAACACACGCACTTCAACAACGGTACCAGCATCGCCCGGCGGAACGCGGAGCGAGGTATCACGAACGTCCGAAGCCTTTTCACCGAAGATGGCGCGCAGGAGCTTTTCTTCCGGCGTCATCGGGCTTTCGCCCTTCGGAGTGATCTTGCCGACGAGAATATCGCCCGGCATCACTTCGGCACCAATATGGACAATCCCGGCTTCGTCAAGGCTCTTAAGGGCTTCTTCCGACACGTTCGGAATATCGCGGGTGATCTCCTCGGGGCCGAGCTTGGTGTCGCGGGCCATGACTTCATATTCCTCGATATGGATCGAGGTGAAGACGTCCTGCATTGCGATCTTCTCGGAAAGCAGGATGGAGTCTTCGAAGTTGTAGCCGTTCCAGGGCATGAACGCGACGAGCACGTTGCGGCCCAGAGCCAGATCGCCCAGCTCGGTCGAGGGACCGTCGGCGATGATGTCACCGGCATTGATATGGTCGCCCACGACAACCAGCGGACGCTGGTTGATACAGGTCGACTGGTTCGAACGCTGGAACTTCATCAGATTGTAGATGTCCACGCCCGACTTGGACGCATCGGTCTCAGCGGTTGCGCGGATAACGACGCGGGTCGCGTCCACCTGATCGACGATACCGGTACGCTTGGCAACGATAGCGGCGCCTGAGTCACGGGCCACGACAGGCTCCATGCCAGTGCCCACGAACGGAGCTTCGGCGCGCAGCAGCGGCACGGCCTGACGCTGCATGTTCGAGCCCATCAGAGCGCGGTTCGCGTCGTCGTTTTCAAGGAACGGGATCAGCGAGGCGGCAACAGACACCATCTGCTTGGGCGAAACGTCCATCAGGTCGACGTTTTCCTTGGGCGTCAGGCCGTTATCGCCGGCATGGCGGGCAACCACCAGGTCATCGGCCAGTTCACCATCCTTGGTGAACTGCACGTTCGCCTGGGCGACATAGTGCTTTGCCTCTTCCATGGCCGAGAGGTACACGACCTCCTCGGTCAGCTTGCCGTCGACAATCTTGCGGTACGGGGTTTCGATAAAGCCGTACTTGTTGACGCGGGCAAAAGTAGAGAGCGAGTTGATCAGACCGATATTCGGGCCTTCCGGCGTCTCGATCGGGCAGATGCGGCCATAATGGGTCGGATGGACGTCGCGGACTTCAAAGCCGGCACGCTCACGGGTGAGACCACCCGGTCCAAGCGCCGACAGACGGCGCTTGTGGGTGATTTCCGAAAGCGGATTGGTTTGGTCCATGAACTGGCTGAGCTGCGAGGAACCAAAGAATTCACGCACGGCGGCGGCTGCCGGCTTGGCGTTGATCAGGTCCTGCGGCATCACCGTGTCGATTTCGACCGAGCTCATGCGCTCCTTGATGGCGCGTTCCATGCGGAGCAGGCCAAGGCGATAGGAGTTTTCCATGAGTTCGCCGACCGAACGGACGCGGCGGTTACCCAGATTATCGATATCGTCGATTTCACCGCGGCCATCGCGCAGGTCGACCAGCGTGCGGACGACTTCCACGATGTCTTCCTTGCGCAGCGTGCGCATGGTGTCGGGTGCATCGAGTTCGAGGCGCATGTTCATCTTGACGCGGCCAACGGCCGACAGGTCATAGCGCTCGCTGTCAAAGAACAGCGACTGGAACATGGCTTCTGCCGTATCGACGGTCGGCGGCTCGCCCGGACGCATCACGCGGTAGATGTCGAACAGCGCGTCTTCGCGCGTCTCATTCTTGTCCACGGCCAGCGTGTTGCGGATATAGGCGCCAATGGTGATGTGGTCGACATCCAGGATCGGCAGTTCGTCGAAACCAAGCTCGACCAGCTTGGTCAGCACCTTCTCGTCGATCTCGTCGCCGGCTTCAGCGTAGATCTCGCCAGTCTTGAGGTTGACCAGGTCTTCGGCAATGTACATGCCATAGAGATCTTCATCGACGGCCAGCAGATGGGTCAGGCCGTTTTCGGCAAGCTTCTTGGCCTGACGGGCCGAGAGCTTCTTGCCACCCTCATGCACGACGTCGCCGGTCTTGGCGTCGATCAGGTCATGGCTCGGCTTGGCAGCCTTCCACTTCTCGGCATTGTAAGGAACCCGCCAGCCCTTCTCGGTCTTTTCGTAAGAAAGGGTCGCATAATAGGTGGACAGGATTTCCTCGGCATCCATGCCGAGCGCCTTGAGCAGCGAGGTAACCGGAATTTTGCGACGACGGTCGATACGCGCATAGACGATGTCCTTGGCGTCGAATTCGATATCGAGCCAGGAACCGCGATAGGGAATGATGCGACCAGCGAACAGCAGCTTGCCCGAGGAATGGGTCTTGCCCTTGTCGTGATCGAAGAACACGCCCGGCGACCGGTGCATCTGCGAAACGATAACGCGCTCGGTACCGTTGACGATAAAGGTGCCGTTCGGCGTCATGAAGGGCATGTCGCCCATATAGACGTCCTGCTCCTTGATATCCTTGACGGATTTGGCGCCGGTTTCCTCGTCCACTTCAAACACGATCAGGCGCAGCGTCACCTTGAGCGGGGCAGCGAAAGTCATGTCGCGCGCACGGCACTCATCGATGTCGTATTTCGGCTGTTCGAATTCATAACGGACGAATTCCAACGAAGCGGTATTGGAGAAATCGGTGATTGGGAAAACCGACCGGAACACCGACTGCAGACCCTCATCACCGCGACCGCCCTTCGGCTCGTCGACCAGAAGGAACTGATCATAGGAAGCCTTCTGGACTTCGATCAGGTTGGGCATCTCCGTGACTTCGCGGATGGTGCCGAAGGACTTACGAACCTTGCGGCGGCCGTTGAACGTGGTAGCCATGAAAGCTCCTGTTTCAGATTTTCTGGCGCCCTCAGCCGGAAAGCGGTGAACCACATTCCCTGAAAACGCATTTATTGCTTGTCTCGGAGGCAGATATCCAAAGAACCGACTATCAGCCGTCGGCGCTCGGGATATATGCCCGTACTCTATTCTCAGGCCTCGGGGACGACGCATCTCATCCCGTTCCAGGCCCGGAAACGGGATCACAGACTCGTGATAAACCACTAAATCCCCGCTCGCGGGCCAACCCGCAGCGAGGGCATCAGAGGCTTGAAATTGCCTGCGACATCCAAAATCGTCATATATTTCCGCAAATTGGCGCTCGAACCCATCCAATCGGCTCCAGCGAATCGTTCCGTCAGAAACGGAAAAGCGAAATGGCACATAAAGCGCCATTTCGCAAATTTCAAGACCGAAAGTCGAATTACTTGAGTTCGACCTTGGCGCCGGCTTCTTCCAGCTTCTTCTTGATGTCTTCGGCTTCAGCCTTCGACACGCCTTCCTTGACGGCCTTCGGAGCGCCTTCAACCAGAGCCTTGGCTTCGCCGAGGCCCAGGCCGGTGATGGCACGGACTTCCTTGATGACGTTGATCTTGTTGTCGCCGAAGGCGGCCAGGATCACGTCAAATTCGGTCTTTTCTTCAGCGGCAGCAGCCGGAGCACCGCCGCCAGCGGCAGCAACAGCAACCGGAGCAGCGGCGGAAACGCCCCACTTTTCTTCCAGCAGCTTGGACAGTTCAGAAGCCTCGAGGACGGTCAGAGCCGAGAGGTCATCAACGAGCTTGGCGAGATCAGCAGCCATTTTATACTCTTTTCAGTTTGGGTTTGGGTTCGAATATTGAGGTAGTTTGGAACGGCCTTACGCCGCTTCGCTCTTTTCGGCGTGAGCCTTGAGAACGCGAGCAATGCCCGCGCCCGGCTGCACGAGGATGGAAGCGATGTTCGTTGCCGGCTGCTTGACGAGGCCTGCGAGCTTGGCACGCAGTTCGTCCAGCGACGGCATGGTTGCCAGCGCCTTGATGCCATTGGCATCGAGAGCGGTCGGGCCCATGGCACCACCGAGAATGACGAACTTCTGGTTCTTCTCGGCGAAGGCCGCTGCAATCTTCGGTGCAGCGACAGGGTCTTCCGCATAGGCGATGACGGTCGGGCCGGTAAACAGGCCCGAAATGTCCGCGACATCGGTTTCCTTAAGAGCAAGCTTGGCAAGACGGTTCTTGGCGACCTTGACCTTGCCGCCAGCCTTCTTGACCTGCACGCGCAGGTCAGTGAACGCAGCGACGGTCAGGCCGGTATTGTGCGCAACCACGATCGATCCAGCGCCCGCGAGGGCTTCCTGGAGCGAGGCAATGACTGCACTCTTTTCCGCTCTTTCCACACTAGTCTCCACTAGTCTGGCTCCTCGGCTAATGCCTTGGAACCATTGCCAATTGCTGCCCCCTGCCCCTTTCGGGACCGAGGAACAACGGTTAGTGCCTGCCAACCGGGAGCCCCGAGGGGCAACTGGCTTAGGTTCGAACCTCAACCCTGGGCTTGCGCCCGAAATTGGGTCTTCACCCCGTCTATTGCTGGCTCCGAAATCGGAATTAACGGCTGATGCCGGCCGGCAGTCTGGGACAGGACTTTCGTTAGCAGTCCGCAGCTAAGCGCTAGCAGACTGCTAACTTCGAGGGCCGTAGCCCTGCGAATTGGTTAGAGAGCCGTGCCCGGCTCAACGTGAACGCCGGGGCCCATGGTGGACGACACGGCAACCTTCTTGACGTAGGTGCCCTTGGCGCCAGCCGGCTTGGACTTCACGACAGCGTCGGTGAACGCCTTGATATTCTGCAGCAGCGCCTCTTCCGAGAACGACACCTTGCCGATACCGGCATGGATGATACCAGCCTTCTCGACGCGGTACTCGACAGCACCGCCCTTGGCAGCGCCGACAGCACCCTTGACGTCCATGGTCACGGTGCCGACCTTGGGGTTCGGCATCAGGTTGCGCGGGCCCAGGATCTTACCGAGACGACCGACCAGCGGCATCATGTCCGGAGTGGCGATGCAGCGATCGAAATCGAGCTTGCCGCCCTGGATGATTTCCAGCAGGTCTTCGGCACCGACAATGTCAGCACCGGCGGCCTTGGCTTCGTCAGCCTTGGCGCCACGGGCGAACACGGCGACGCGAACGGTCTTGCCGGTGCCATTGGGCAGGGACACGACGCCGCGAACCATCTGGTCGGCGTGACGCGGGTCAACGCCCAGGTTCATGGCGATCTCGACGGATTCGTCGAACTTGGCGGAAGCCTTGGACTTCACCAGCTTGACGGCTTCTTCGAGGGAGTAAAGCTTGTTGCGGTCGATGCCTTCACGGCCAGCGGCGACCTTCTTTGCGATCTTTGCCATTTTTTCTTAGCCCTCGACCTGGATGCCCATGGAGCGCGCGGAACCGGCGATCATGGTCATTGCGGATTCAACGTCATCGGCGTTGAGATCCTTCATCTTCTTTTCCGCGATATCGCGCAGCTGAGCCTGCGAAATCGTACCAGCGCTGTCCTTGCCCGGCAGCTTGGAGCCGGACTTGAGGTTGAGCGCCTTCTTGATGAAGTAGGTCACCGGCGGCTGCTTCATCTCGAAAGTGAAGCTCTTGTCGGCATAGGCGGTGATCACGGTCGGAATGGGCGAACCCTTTTCCAGTTCCTGCGTGGCAGCATTGAACGCCTTGCAGAATTCCATGATGTTGAGGCCGCGCTGACCCAGCGCAGGACCGATCGGGGGCGACGGGGTGGCAGAGCCAGCCGGCACCTGGAGCTTGATATAGCCCGTAATCTTCTTAGCCATTTTTCATCCTTACAGTTTGCCCCGAAGGGCAGTTGATGCCGTGGTGCGGTTTCCTGACGCTGGCTGAGCGCCATCCCCTTCCACGGATTTTCAGGACCTTTCGATCCTAAGAGATCAGACCTTCTCGACCTGACCGTATTCGAGCTCCACCGGAGTGGGGCGACCGAAAATCGAAACTTCGACCTTGAGGCGCGAACGTTCTTCGTCCACCTCTTCGACGATGCCGCTGAAGCTGGCGAAAGGACCATCCGACACGCGGACATTCTCGCCGACCTCGAAGCTGATCGTGGCCTTGGGGTGATCCACGCCTTCCTGCACCTGCTGCAGGATCGACATGGCTTCACTCTCAGAAATCGGCATCGGCTTGTTGTCCGAACCGAGGAAGCCAGTGACCTTGGGCGTATTCTTGATCAGATGGAATGCCTCGTCGGTCATATCCATCTTCACCAGAACATAGCCCGGGAAGAACTTGCGCTCGGCATCGACCTTGCGACCGCGACGGACCTCCACAACCTTCTCGGTCGGCACGACGATCTGCTCGATCTGGTCGCCCAACCCCTTCTGGCGAGCCTTGTGCTCGATGTCCTCGGCGACCTTCTTCTCGAAGTTCGAGTAAGCGTGGACGATGTACCAACGCGCAGCCATTGCAAGACTTCTCCGTATTCGTCGGTGTTCAGTGACCAAGACCCAGGAGCAACCCGACCCCGAGCGCCATGAGCTGATCGGCCGCGAAGAAAAAGATCATCGCAAGAATCGCAAACAACACGACCATGACAGTCGAGATCACCGTCTCGCGCCGCGAGGGCCACGTCACCTTGGCCGTCTCCGAGCGCACCTGCTGGAGGAAGGTAATTGGGTTGGTGGTTTTTGACGCCATCTGCCGCTCTGTTTTCAAGAACCCGGAGAGACCGAGCCCTGGATACTCCCGTTGGCCGGGAAGTGCCTGCCTGGTTTCGGACCTTTGCGCGAATCAGCGCAATATTCCGCCCATGCATTTCGGGCGCGTAAAGCCGGACCTCCAGCTCGACGCGCCGCGTGTCTGTTGTGTCTAAATAAGACCGATTCTCGACACATGCAAGTGCCTAAAATCCACCTTACCTGCTGTACGTGCTTTGCAGAACCATTCAATCGTCCTGCCATCACTCTAGCGACAATGCGGTTTGACCGCGACGCTGGCAGGGGCAGCAGGGCTCGAACCTGCGACCTGCGGTTTTGGAGACCGCCGCTCTACCAACTGAGCTATACCCCTATCGCGGCTGCTTCATTTCACAAAGCCGGCGCTGTTTCAAGAGCTGTCTGCGTTTTCCGTCACATCATTTTCCGACACCGCCGCAAAGCCTACGCTGAGCTGCGGTTTGCGCGGGTCGTGCCTGTGGAAAGCCGATGTGAAAAGAAGCCTGCGGGAGACGGCAACGCCGCACCCAATCCGAATCGCACTCTTGCCGGCAAAAGAATCACTAGAGCCGAACGGCCTGCCCCGGGACTATTCCAAAAAGAAAAGGGCGGCCGAAGCCGCCCTTCCCTGGAAGCAGTTTCCTGCAACTTATTCCGTGATCGAGACCACGACGCCGGCGCCGACGGTGCGGCCGCCTTCGCGGATGGCGAAGCGCAGCTTCTCTTCCATGGCGATCGGCACGATCAGTTCCACGTCCACCGTCACGTTGTCGCCGGGCATCACCATCTCGGTGCCCTCGGCCAGATGCACGATGCCGGTCACGTCCGTCGTGCGGAAGTAGAACTGCGGACGGTAGTTGGTGAAGAACGGCGTGTGGCGGCCACCCTCTTCCTTGGTCAGGATGTAGGCCTCGGCCTTGAACTTCTTGTGCGGCTTCACCGAGCCCGGCTTACACAGCACCTGGCCGCGCTCCACGTCCTCACGGCCGACGCCGCGCAGCAGCGCGCCGATGTTGTCGCCGGCCTGGCCCTGGTCGAGCAGCTTGCGGAACATCTCGACGCCGGTGCAGGTCGTCTTGGCGGTCGGGCGGATGCCGACGATCTCGAGTTCCTCGCCGACCTTGACGATGCCGCGCTCGACGCGACCGGTCACCACGGTGCCGCGGCCCGAGATCGAGAACACGTCTTCGATCGGCATCAGGAACGGCTGGTCGATCGGGCGCTCGGGCGTCGGCACATAGGCGTCAACCGCAGCCATCAGCGCGCGGATGGCCTCTTCGCCGAGCTTCTTGTCCGAATCTTCCAGAGCGGCCAGCGCCGAGCCCTTGATGATCGGAATGTCGTCGCCGGGGAACTCGTTCTTCGACAGCAGCTCGCGGACTTCCAGCTCGACCAGCTCGAGCAGTTCCGGATCGTCGACCTGGTCGCACTTGTTCAGGAACACCACGATCGACGGAACGCCGACCTGGCGGGCGAGCAGGATGTGCTCGCGGGTCTGCGGCATCGGGCCGTCGGCGGCCGACACGACCAGGATCGCGCCGTCCATCTGCGCGGCGCCGGTGATCATGTTCTTCACATAGTCGGCGTGGCCGGGGCAGTCGACGTGGGCGTAGTGGCGGTTCTCGGTCTCGTACTCGACGTGCGAGGTCGAGATGGTGATGCCGCGCGCCTTCTCCTCCGGAGCGGCGTCGATCTGGTCATAGGCCCGGAAATCGCCGAAAAACTTCGTGATCGCAGCCGTCAGCGACGTCTTGCCATGGTCAACGTGACCAATCGTGCCAATGTTCACATGCGGCTTGTTGCGCTCAAATTTACTCTTAGCCAT
>JAEWGT010000003.1 GCA_023388175.1 Pseudomonadota bacterium | reverse complement strand
CGACATGGTCTCCCCGGCATTGCTGGGTAAGGCCCTCCATACGCGCGAACGGAAGACAGGCGACCCCGTCTCCATCCGGTCCCCCGCACCGATTGTTCGTCGCGACCGCGCAGCCTGTGCAGGGGTGGGAACAATGTGCCTGAGGAAATGGGGTGAGGGGATAAGTTTGTTGAAGCTCAGACTCTCCAGGCTTCGTAAGGTCCGCCGGCAATCATCGCCCAGTAGAGCTTGCCCGAACCAGTGCGGGCAAAGGCCAAGCCGAACTCCCTGAACCGGGGAGACAGCAATGTATTGCGATGGCCCTGCGAATTCAGCCAGCCATCGATGGTTTCGGGCAAGGTCTTGTAGCCCTTGGCCAAATTCTCACCCACCGCCAGAGCATAGCCCGCCTCGGTTACACGCTGGCGCAGCGTCACGCCCAGATCGTGGCTGAGCTTATCCTGACGCGCCATCAGCCTGGCCTGTGACCTTGCAGCGCTTTCCAGCGCCGCATTATAGGTCCAGGCGGGCGCTCCATTGGCCCGGCGCACTTCATTGATGGCTGTGAGAATCTGGTCACGCGTCAGGTCTTCGGGCCGGTCCGACAGTTTCGCAGGGAGCGGAGGCATGGTGGATGCGCAGGCCGAGAGCAGCGACGCTGTGCCCAGGACAATGAATGCGCGGCGCGAATAATGAGGCATGTGGAGGTTCCGCAAGATTCAGGCCTGATCGTAGGCGCTGAGCAGATGCGGTAATACCGCAAGATCGGTGGTGATGGAATTGCCCGAAGCAAGGTCCCAGCAGGCGCTGAGGCCGGATTGGGCGGCGGCAAAGCCCAGAATGCGCTTGCGATTGAGCCCGAGCCGCGCGGAAAAAACGTCCGCCATGGCATTGATGCGCCTTGGATCGGCGGCCAGCTTGGTCGCGCCTGCCGGATTGCGGAAAGCATTGGCGACCTCGTAATGCGGGTCGCCGATCAGGCCTTTTGGATCGATGGCCAGCCAGCCGCGGTCCGACGACAGAATATTGTCGTGATGCAGATCGCCGTGCAGCGGCACATCCGGCATGGGCTTGTCGAACAGTTTCAAGGCAATGCCGGAAGCGCGAGCATATAGATCACGCGCCGTATGGGGCCAGGACCGCACATCGGCCTTGAACAGCGTCTCGAAACGTTCGCGCAGCGGTTGGAGGCCTTCGGGCAAGTCGGGACGGGGCCGATGGAGATTGGCGACCAATGTGGCAAAGGCGTTGGTGGCCTCTTCGTCGCGGCCGTTGCGGGCAGGTTCGCCAAGGGTGGGACCGCCGAGCCACTCCATGAAAATGGTATCGCCATGGATATCGAATACCGTGGCCGCGCCGTCCCCGGAATAATATTGCAGCAGGCGGGCGCCCCTGCCCTCTTCTTCGGCCACGGCGGGCTTGAGAATTTTGAGCGCGCCGAAATTGCGGCCATTCTGCTCGACCTTGAAGATCCAGCTCCGCGGTGTCTCGGCCACGGGCGTGGACTTGGTCAGCGACCAGCGGATCAAGGCGCGGCTCAGCGCCGTTTCGACGGGGGACTGATTCATCATGGCGCCATTAGAGCAGAAGCCGGGGCAGGATTCGACGGTTGGCGCGCAAAGGTGATGAAAGTGGGGCGATAAACGCCCTACTTGATCTTGTAGGCGTCTTTTGCCGCCTTGTAGCTCAGATGAATGGCGATTTCCTCGGCACTTGCGCGGCTCAGACGATTTTCACCGACCCAGCGGCCGAGAAAACCGCAGACTTCGCGCCGCCACACATCGTGGCGCGCCGGAATGGACAACAGGGCCCTGGTATCGTCGTTGAAGCCGGCCAGATTGTAGAAGCCGGCGGTTTCCACGACCTGATCGAGATAGCGGCGGATGCCCTGCGGGCTGTCATGGAACCACCAGGGCGGCCCGATCATCAGCGATGGCCAGTAACCGGCCATGGGGGCCAGTTCGCGCGCATAGGTGGTTTCGTCGAGCACGAACATGATGAGCCGCAGGTTGGGCTCGTTACCGCAGCGCGAAAGCAGCGCCCGCATTCCGCCGACATAATCGGTCGGGCCGGGAATATCGGCGCCCAGATCGGCGCCGCGCTCGGCAAAGAGCAGCGGATCGGTATTGCGGCGCGATCCGGCATGGATCTGCATGACCATTCCGTCTTCCACCGAGAGCAGCGCCATCTCGGTCAGCATCTGGGCGCGGAAGAGCTCGGCATCGGCGGCGTCATGCCTGCCCGCCAATATCTTGTCGAGCAGGGCCTGCTTTTCTACCAGCGGCAGGTCGGCGGTGTTGGCCGAGGGAACGCCATGATCGGTGGCGACAGCGCCGAAGCGGCGGAAGTATTCGCGGCGCTTGCGGTGGGCATTAATGAGGCCGTCCCACTTGCTGACGTCCTCGCCGGTCAACTCGCCGAATTTCTTGAGATTTTCGACGATGGCCGGGCGACTGGGGTCGGTCACGTCATCGGGGCGATAGGTGGTCCGGACGCGACCGATATAGCCGTCGCCTTCCATCTTCTGGTGATGGATGAGGGAATCGAGCGCAAATTCTGTGGTGGCAATCACCTCGACATTGAAGCGATCGAGAATGGCGCGCGGCAACAGGTCCGGCGCGGCCAACCTTGCATCGATGGCGTCATAGATGCCGTCGGCGGTTTTGCCCGACAATTCCTCGGTGATGCCGAAAACCGCATGGAGCGAATGGTCGACCCAGGTTTTCGACGGCGTTCCGGCGAAGAGGTAATAGTTCTCGGCAAAAAGACGCCAGGCCTTGCGCCCATCGCCTTCCACCGGCTTGCCGTCCTTACGCGGAATGCCCAGCGCGTCATAGGAGATGCTACGGCTTTTCAGCATGCGCAGCACATAGTGATCCGGCGTCAGAAACAGCGCGGTGGGGCTGGCGAAGCGGCCATTATCCGCGAACCATGACGGATCGGTATGGCCGTGCGGGCTAACGATGGGGAGGTCCGTCACCGCCGGGTAGAGGTCGCGCGCAATGGACTGCGCGGGCTCGGAGGCGGGAAACAGGCGATCTGGATGCAGATGAGCTGGCTGGGTCATGGCGCGTTTGTGGCATGTTCGCCGGGCGGTTTCAATATCTTCCATACAAGATGAGGGTGTTTGGCATTTGAAACAAATTAACCGCGTTTCCAACTTGCAGTTCAGGGCCGGGGCATAGCGCCGTATCGTTCACCGCGAGAGGGTGAGAAACGGCCCTGATGAAGGCGGCTGCCCAAGAACCGACCGGCTCCATGCCGGGCTTCTGTGCGGAGGCAGCAATGGCCAATATCGACCTCAACAATCATTCCGACATGGCGGCGATCCGCAGGGTCGTCAGGCGCAGCGATCATGCGCACAGGGCCCGGATCATGCTGGCTGCAGCAGGTTTGGCAACGATGGGAATCGTCTCCGTCGCGGGAACCCTGCTGACCAAAATATTCTGACATCGAGGCGGATCCCGGCGACAGCGCCTCACCTTGAAACCGTGGGCTGGCACCCTATCTATTGTTGCAAGGAAGCGGCTTTGTCCCCCGACGCCCTTCCCTCAGGCTCGACACAGGTCGACGCGCTGGCGCTGCCCTCCCTCGGCTGCCAGATGCGCCCGGTCGATGCACAAAGCCCGGATACCGGTTCCCTCCCCGGTGTCCGGGCTTTTTTCTTGCCTGTTCAGGCCGTGTGACAGTCACCGGGGGGCGGGCTGGGCGGAAACTCGCAGCAGATCGGTTGCATCGCGCGCCGAAACGGGCCGGGAAAACAGGAAGCCCTGCCCCATGGCACAGCCCAGATTGCGCAGGATGTCCACCTGCTGGGACAATTCGATGCCCTCGGCCACTACCCGCATTCCGAGCTTGTGCGCGATATCGAGAATGGCATGGACGACAACCTCGCTTGGTTGTTCGACGCCCAGCCGCTCAACGAACGAGCGGTCGATCTTGATGATATCGACCGGAAATGTGATCAGATGGGTCAAGGAGGCAAAGCCGGTTCCGAAATCATCGAGCGCCACCAGCAGGCCCTGAGCCCGCAGCGCTTTCACCGCGCGCGGCACCGTCTGATCTTCACCACCGACCAGAACCGATTCATTGACCTCGAGCACCACATGGCTGAGGGGCACGCCGTGCCGGGCAAAGATGGTTGCCATGCGATCAGCCAGATCGCCGCGCTGGAAGTCGACGGTGGTGACATTTATGCCGACATGCTGGAAGGGAATACCCGCATCCAGCCACATACGCATGTCCCGGGCAATGGCGTCCAGCATCTGTCCGGTCAGGTCATAGGCGATGCGAGGATCGGCCAGACCGGCGTGAAATTCGCCCGCGCTGACAATCCTGCCATCGGGCGTGACAAGGCGCGCCAATGCCTCGAGCCCGACGATTTCGGTCGTTTCAAGCCGGACGATCGGCTGGTAATGGGGCAGAATACGGCCCTCGCTGAGAGCCGCATCCAGTTGGCGCACAATGGCGATGCGCTGCATCATGGCAGTGCGCAAATCGGGCCGGAAACCGAAATAGCCGGCGCGATGGGTCTGCTTTGCCTGATAGAGCGCGAAGTCGGCATTCTGGAACAGCGTATCGGCGTCCGTGCCATCGGCCCCGAAAACGGCGCCGCCAAGGGTCACATGGGCATCAATGGTCTGCCCGCCCACTTCGATCATGCCACGGGTCGCCTGCAGCACGCGCGCTGCGGCCAGTTCCAGCGTGTCATGATCGGCACAGTCAGCCACAAGAAGCGCAATTTCGTCGCCGCCGAGACGGCAGGCCATGATATCCGCGCCGCAGTCAGCAACCCGTTTCGCCGTTGCCCGGATCAGCGCATCGCCGGCGGCATGGCCGATGCTGTCATTGACGAGTTTCAAGTGATCGATATCGAGCAGGATCAGGCCGAATGGCCGCCCGGCCTGGATGCGTATCTCCAGCTCTTCGTTGAAGCGGCCACGATTGGGCAGGCCGGTCAGAGCGTCGAAATAGGCAAGCCGGTAATTGCGCGCCCGCACGCGCTCATGCCCGATGGCGAGGGCAGAGAGGTGGACGCAGACATCAACGATCTGCCGCTCCAGCGCGGACGGTCCACGCGGTGTGGCATAATAGAAGGCGAAAGTGCCGAGCACTTTACCATCCGCACCCCTGATCGGGCTCGACCAGCAGGCCCGCAGGCCGAGCGGCAAAGCCAGATCGCGATAGTCTTTCCATAGGGGATCGGTGGCGATATCGGTGACGACCACAGGCTCATTGCGCCAGGCCGCAGTGCCGCAGGACCCGGTCGAGGGGCCCGCAGGCACGCCGTCAATGCTGGCACAGAAGGATGGGGGCAGGCTCGGCGCAGCAAGGGAGCGCAGGCATTGCTGATCGTCAACCAGGAGAATGGAACAGATGACACCGGGCGCATTCTCCTCCACGCGCCGGCAGAGGATCGTCGCCACATCCGCAAGGGCATCACCGCGTGCCACCGCCTCCAAAACATCCGTCTGCAGGCGCAGCAAAAGTTCGGTATTGTCGGCCAATCTGCTTCAGCCCTCACAATAGACGAAGCAGAGCCTAGACCTGTCGGAGTAAATATTGCGTTGGCTTGCCCACTATGATTGCCGCAAACGGCCGGATTAAAGGGCCTTCTGGGTCTGCGCGTCAAAGATATGAATATGCTCGGGCGCGACGGACAGGTTGACCATTTCGCCGGGTCTGATGTCGGTGCGACCGGTAAGCACAATCGTGATCTGGTGAGGATTTGCGCTGGTGAGATAGGTCAGCGCGCCGGTGGATTCGACGACGCCGATGGCGAGGGACAGGCCGGGCGAAGTGGAGCCGCCAAGGTCTAGGTGCTCGGGGCGGAGACCGACGATGACCTTGCGTCCGGGGTCCTGGACCCTGTTGATGAACAGATTTCCGAGCCCTTCGGCGTCGAAGTGAACGCTTCTGCCATCGGGACCGATGGTTGCGGGCAGGAAATTCATGGCCGGGGAGCCGATGAAGCCGGCGACGAATTTGGTGGCCGGACGATCATAAAGCTCAAGGGGGCTGCCCTGCTGCTCGATGACGCCGTCGCGCATGACCACGACGTGGTCGGCCATGGTCATGGCCTCGATCTGGTCGTGGGTGACATAGACCGAGGTCGCGCCGAGCCGGTCGTGGAGGGCGCGGATTTCCTTGCGCATATGGACACGCAGCGCCGCATCCAGGTTCGACAGCGGCTCGTCGAACAGGAAGGCCTTGGGATTGCGGATGATGGCCCGGCCCATGGCGACGCGCTGGCGCTGGCCACCGGAGAGCTCGCGGGGATAACGGTGCAGCAATTGGGAGAGGCCGATCGTCTTGGCCACTTCCTCGGTCGCCCGCTGGATCTCGTCCTTTGGGGCGCGTTTGAGGCGGAGCGAATAGGTCAGGTTCTGCTCCACAGTCATGTACGGATAAAGCGCATAGGACTGGAACACCATGGCCACGTCGCGCTTGCGGGGCGGGACATTGTTCATGACCGCGCCACCGATCTTCATCGTGCCGCCGGAAATGGTTTCCAGCCCGGCCAGCGAGCGCAGCAGGGTGGATTTTCCGCAACCCGACGGCCCGACCAGTGCCACGAACTGACCTTTGGGAATGGTCAGGTTGATGTTCTTGAGCGCGTGGAAGCTGCCGTAATGCTTGTCGATATTGACGAGTTCGATCTGGGCTTCTGCGCTCATTTGAGGGCTCCCGAGGTTAGGCCGGAAACGATGCGGCGTTGCAGGATGACGAAGACGGCGAGAATGGGCGTCACATAGATCGTGGCGTAGGCCATGATGTTGTTCCACTCGGTGGTGTTGGGACCCATGAAGGTGTTGAGGCCGACCGAGGCGGGCTGCAACTCAACCGCCTGGATGATGGACTTGGAATAAACGAATTCACCAAAGGCCTGCATGAAGATGAGGATGGCCGAGACCAGGATGCCGTTGCGCGCCAGGGGCAGAACGATGAACCAGAAGGCGCCGATGCGCGAATTGCCATCCACGAGTGCGGCCTCTTCCAGCTCGCCGGGCACGGACATGAAGGTGGCGCGCACAAGCACCACAAAGAAGGGCATGGTCTTGGCGGTCGCCGCGAGAATAACCGCCAGTTGCGGGTGGCTGAGCAGGCCGATCTGGGAGAAGCCGACGAAAAGCGGCGTGATCATCAGCGATGCAGGCAGGACCTGCAGCATGAGCACGAGGAAGAGGGCCACGTCGATCCAGCCATTGCGATACCGCGCCAGAACATAGGCGCAGCCCGTGCCCAGAATGGCGGTGAGCACCATTGTGCCCGAGGCAATGATCACCGAGTTCCAGAGAAAGCGCCCCATGCCGCGCAATTCCCAAACATAGGCGAAGACGCCCCATTGGGGGTTGGCGGGCACCATGCCGGGCGGGGTGGCAAAGATTTCCGAGCCGGTCTTGAGGCTGGTGACATACATCCAATAGAGCGGAAACAGGTAGAGCCCTGCCAGGCAAAGCGCCACCAGCAGCAGCAGTCGATTTTTCCAGGTCTCGGTCATCCGCGCACCTCATGACGGGTCGAGCGCACATAGATGATGGAGGCAAAGAGCACGACGGCGATCATGACCACCGAAATGGTCGAGCCCTTGGCGAAATCATATTGCCGAAAGGACTGCTCCCAGGCCCAATATTGCGCGACATTGGAGGAATTTGCCGGCCCACCGGAGGTAATGGCGGCGAAAAGGTCGAATTGCTGCAGCGTGAAGATCAGCCCCAGCGAGATGACTGCACCGATGGTCGAACGCATCATCGGCAGGGTGATGGTCCAGAAGCGCTGCCAGGCCGTCGCGCCATCAAGAGCGGCCGCTTCATAAAGATCGCGCGGGATGCCGGCGAGGCCGACAGCCAGCAGGATCATGTTGAAGGCCACGCCATTCCAGATATTGGCGATGATCACGCCCCAGAGCGACCAGGTAGTATCGGAGCGCCAGAAGATGCTTTCGGAAATGATGCCGAGCGATTTGAGGACATAATTCAGCACGCCGAAATCACCCGCCAGAATCCAGTTCCAGATGGCGCCGACGACGAGACCGGGCATGACCCAGGAGGCGAGGAACAGGCCGCGGATATAGGACGCAGCAGGGAATTTGAGGGTGAAGAACAGCGCCAGACCAAAGCCGATGGCGAATTGCCCGGCAATGGATACCACCACAAAGACCAGCGTATTGCGCATGATGGGCCAGGTTTCGGGCTGGCTGAACACCTCGACATAATTCCTGAAGCCGACCCATGGGCGGGCGAATGTGCCGAGGCTGAACATGTCAACCTCCTGAAAGCTCATCACCACATTGTAGATCAGCGGCAGCCCCGACAGCGCCATGAGGAAGAGCAGCGGCACCGTGACCAGCACAATGTCGAAGCCTTTGCCGTCGCGCAGGCTGGAAAGCAGGCGTGTCATCGCACCCCTCCCTTGGCGTGAAGGAAAATGCTGCCCGGTTGCCCGGGCAGCCAGTCGTCGGGAGGCTTAGTTGCCGAGAACGCCCTTGATGGTGGCGGCGGCCTGATCAAGCGCGGCCTGCGGCTCCTGCTGGCCAGTCAGGGCCTGCTGGATGGCATCCTGAATGGCCTTGGAGATCTTGGGCCATTCCGGGTGCGGGCCACGGGCCTGGGCGTATTGGAGCTGTTCCTGGAATACCTTGAGCGCCGCGTCCTTCAGCGGCTCGCCGGTTTCGGGCAGTTCGATATCGGAACGGGCGGGAAGCTGGCCGAATTCGGGGAAGAGACGATCATCCTGGCTGGCGAAATATTCCAGCGCCTTGAAGGCTTCGTCGGGATGCTTGGACGAAGCAAAGATCGCCCAGTTGAAATCGCCCATGGCCGAGGAGCGGGTGCCGCCTTCGGTTTCGGTCGGCAAGAGGGTAACGCCCCAATCGAACTTGGCTTCTTCGAGCATGCGGTTGAGTTCCCAGGGCCCCGAAATGACCTGCGCCGCATTGCCTGAATTGAAGGTGCCGGTGGAATCCCACTGGCCACGCGTCAACGTGTCGGGCGAGGCCAGCTTCTCGTCCATGATGGTCTTCCAGACTTCCAGAGCCTTCACCGCGCCGGGGGCGTTGATATTGTCATAGCCGCCACCGCCCATCTGCGCCCATGGCAGGAACTGGAACGTGCCTTCTTCGCTGGCCTTGGCCGAGAAGGCGAGGCCATAGACATTGTTGGCCGGGTCATTGAGCTTGCGCGACACTTCGACCAGCTCGTCCCAGGTCGTCGGCGGCTCGGTGATGCCGGCCTTGGCGTAAAGATCCTTGTTGTAATAGAGCGCGATGGTGTTGGTGGCCTTGGGCACGCCGAACAGCTTGCCATCCCAGCTGACCGAATTCAGCGGGCCGGCGAAGTAATTATCCGGATCGATGACATCGGAGGCCGCAACGCGGTCGGTGATGTCGAGGAAGGCGCCGCGGGCCGCAAACAAGGCATGTTCGGGATTGTCGATGGCAATGATGTCGGGCGCCTGGCCGGTGGCGAAAGCGCGCATGGATTCGGCGACCACGTCATCGAACTGGATTTCGCGGTATTCGACCTTGATGCCGGGTTCGAGCTCGTCGAACTCACGCGCCAGATTCAGCGCCGGCTGATTGGCATCGTCGAGCGACCAGATGGTGATGGTGACTTCGTCCTGCGCCACGGCAGCGCCGAGCGACAGGAACGAGGTGGAAGCAAGGGCGAGCGCGCCCAGCAATCCAAAACGGATAGTCATGGTTTTTCCTCCCAATGTGACAGGCCCCTCGCCTGTCGTTTAAAACCCTGTCGCCGACCTCCTCGAAGGCGGCAGGGCAATTCTTCAGTCGCGGTTGTCGACGTAGGCGCCGCCGCGCGCGGCCTTGAGATGGTTGAGCGCGTGGACCTGACCGGTCATTTCGAGCGCGTCGCGATAGACCGGGTCATGCCAGCCTTCGATATCGATGGAGCCCGACCAGCCTGCCAGGCGCAGCTCGGAAATCACGTCGGTCCAGTTGCTATCGCCGAAGCCCGGCGTGCGCATGAAGACGAACTTTTCCTTGCCGAAAATGCCGTGCTCGCGGATCACGTCCCAGCGGATGGTGGCGTCCTTGCCGTGGACATGGAAAATCTTGCCTGCCCATTTGCGGATCTGCGGCAGCGGATCGATGAGATAGACCATCTGGTGGCAGGGCTCCCATTCGAGCCCGATATTGTCGTCCGGGGTTTCGTTGAACATCAGCTCCCAGGCGTCGGGATTGTGGGCGATGTTCCAGTCGCCGGTCTGCCAGTTGCCATCCATGGCGCAGTTTTCAAAGGCGATTTTGATACCCTTGTCGGCGGCGCGCTTGGCCAGCTCGGACCAGACCTTCTTGTATTGCGGCAGGCTGTCGGTCAGCGGCTTGTTGCGGATGCGACCGGTGAAGCCGGCAACGCAGGTGGCGCCGAAATGGTGGGCATTGTCGATGCAGTCCTTCCAGCCCTGCAGGGTCTGGCGGTCCATGTCCTGATCTTCGAGCGGATTGCCGAACATGCCCAGCGTGGAAATGGTGATGTCGCGGTCGCCGATGGCGTCCTTGCAGCGCTTGCCGAGCTCGGCAATGTCCTGGCCATTGGTGGTCTGCCAGAAGAAGGGCTCGAAACTTTCAAAGCCCATATCGGCGATGGTGGCGATGCGTTCTGCCGCCTTGCCGGCGGAGGCGCTGACCATGGTGCCGATACGAATGGAATTTGCGGGATTGCTCACTTGAAAAAACCTCAGGCTGAAATGGTCACGCGCCGGCCGGTTTTCGCGCTTTCGATGGCGGCGAAAACCATGGCCAGGCTCTTGATATTGTCGTTGCTGGCCGTCTCTGGCGGGCGGCCGCTTGCGATGGCGGCAAGGAAATCTGCGATGACGCTGGCATGACCATGGGTCTGATCCGCGTCGGCGGGAGCCGGCACCTCGATATCCTCGAGGTCGCGGAAAAAGCCGGTATCGCCGCTGACGGCGCGGGCTTCAAAGTGTTCGGCACCGTCCCAGATCAGCGTGCCCTTGGTGCCAATGATGCGCCAGGCGCTTTCCCAACTGGTATTGGCGCCTTCTGCCGCCCATGAGCCGCGATAGTTGAAGACGACATCATCCTCGAATTCGAAGATGGCATTGGCGGCAGCCCCGTGGCGATACCAAGAGCCGCGCGGATTGGTTTCGAGGCAATAGACAGCCTTGGGGGTTTTTCCGGCCATGAAACGCGCGGCATCCAGCGTGTGAATGGCCATGTCGAGCAGGAGGACATTGTCCATGTCCTCCCGGAAACCGCCGAAATGGGCGCCGATGAAGAAATCGCAATTGAGGCTGGTGATTTCGCCCAAGGCGCCGCTTTCGATCAGGCGGCGAATGCGGCGGACGCCGGAGATGAAGCGGCGGTTCTGGACGACGGCGTGAACCCGGCCGGCGGCGGCGGCCTTGGCGATCAGTGCCCTGCCCTGCTCGATGCTCGTGGCCATGGGCTTTTCGCTGAGGACGTGACAGCCGTGGCGCAGGCCGGTTTCGACGACATTGCCGCGCGCACCGGGCACGACCACGTCGAACAGCAGATCGGGCCTGGTCTGGGACAGGACGGCATCGAGATCGGAGCCGATCAGCGCCTGGACCAGCCCGAACTCATCGGCGCGCGCTTGTGCCGTTGCGGGATCGAGATCGACCAGCCCGACAATGTCGATGCGACCAGCAAGCAGGGGATGCTCGGCAATGGCCGAAAGCCAACCCTTTGACATGCCGCCACAACCAGCGAGCACCGCTTTCAATACCAAGCTATCCTCCCTCTGGACTTTCGAGCCTGCTTGCCGTCTTTTGCGGCATTGCAAAACGAAGTCCCGTAAACGTTTACGACGTTATCTGCGGGACGAAGAACGTGTCAATAGGGTTTCGTAAACGTTTCTGGCGCGCCAGGCCGCTGTGGAGAAAAGTCGAAAAACATGACTGGAATCAGACGCCTGGCCCAGCAGCTCAACGTGTCGATCGGCACCGTATCGCGGGCTCTGAACGGCAAGCCTGATGTGAATGAGGAGACCCGCAAGCGCGTCATGGAGGCGGCAGAGGCCATGGGCTATGTGCCCAATCAGGCCGGTCGGGCGCTGCGCAAGGGATCGACCGGCGTTGTCGGCTTCATGATGCAGACCGGCTCGGAAATCACCGGCGAAGGCGATGTGTTCTTCATGAGCGTGTTCGACGGCGTGCAGACGGTGTTTGCCCGTCACCAGCTCGATCTCGTCGCCCTGCTCTGCTCATCGGAGGAAGATCCCGACGCCTATCTCAAGCGCGTGGTGGCGCGCGGCTTTGCCGATGCGCTGATCATCTCGGCCACCAAGCGCGAGGATCACCGCATCGACTTCCTTGCAGAGCGGAAAATTCCCTTCATCGCACTGGGCCGCTCGCAGACCGATGCCGGCCATCCCTGGCTGGACCTTGATTTCGAAGGCATGGCCGAGACTGGCGTTTCGCGGCTGATTGCCAAGGGACACAAGCGGATCGGCGTCTTTGCGCCGCTCGACGACATCAATCTGGGCACGGTTTTCGTCGACGCCTATCGCAAGGTGCTGGAACGGCATGGCATCGGCTTTGACGCCGATCTGGTGTTTCGCGCCCATCCCAATGAGCGCGGCGGACATGGCATCGCCCATGCCATTGCCGCCATGCCCGAAAACAAGCGCCCCACAGGCTTCGTGCTGACCAATGAAGTCATGTCGGTGGGGCTGTACAATGGCCTCTATGAAGTGGGTCTCATACCGGGCAAGAACTTCGCCATTATCGGACGCGACAGCCCGCATGCGCATTTTCTTGTCCCCAAGCTCACCTGCTTCCGCCTGTCGTTGCGCGAGCTTGGCATTTCGCTTGCCGAGGCGCTGCTGGCGACCATGCCCGAACACCAGCAGACCTATCCCTTCGGCGTGGTGCGCAAGATTTGCCCGCTCGAACTGGTCGAGGGCGAAAGCGACAACCGGGCGACACCATGACGCCTCACCCATTCAGCCTGCCGTGACCCGTTAGGAGCCAGGATATGTCACAGGACCTTTATGACATCCGCGACCCGCGCTTCCTCGAATGCGTCGTGGTGACGGCCGGGCTTGAGGAAATCGCCAGTGGCTGCCGCTGGACGGAGGGGCCGGTCTGGTTCGGCGACCACAATGTGCTGCTGTTTTCCGACATTCCCAATGAGCGCATCCTGCGCTGGACGCCCGAGCAGGGCGTGAGTGTCTTCCGGCAGCCTTCCAATTTCGCCAATGGTCATACGCGCGACCGTCAGGGGCGGCTGGTGTCCTGCGAGCATGGGCTGCGCCGCGTGACCCGTACCGAGCCCGATGGCTCCATTACGGTTCTTGCGGATCGGTTCGAGGGCAAGCGGCTCAATTCGCCCAATGACGTGGTGGTGAAGTCGGATGGCACGATCTGGTTTACCGATCCAACCTACGGCATCCTGTCCGACTATGAAGGCTATCGCGCTGTTCCCGAACAGGCGGCGCGCAATGTTTTCAGGCTCGACCCCGAGACGGGCACCATTGCGTCCGTGGTTGACGACTTCGTCCAGCCCAATGGCCTCTGCTTCTCGCCCAACGAGAAAAGGCTCTATATCGCTGAGAGCGGCGGCAGCCACGACCCTGCCGTAAGCGGCATCATCCGCGTCTTCGACGTCCATGAGGACACTCTATCGGGCGGCGCCATCTTCTGCACGCTCGACAATGGCGTCCCGGACGGTATCCGCTGCGACAGAAATGGCAATGTCTGGTCGAGCGCCGGAGATGGCGTGCATGTGTTTTCGCCACAGGGCGAATTGCTCGGCAAGATCAGGGTGCCCCAGCGCGTCGCCAATCTCACCTTTGGCGGCCCGCGCCGGAACCGCCTGTTCATAACGGCGTCGACCTCGACCTATCTGATCTATGTCGCGGCCACGGGCTGCTGAACGCCTGCTGGTTTGACACCATGGAGAAGGACGGGGGCACAACCTGCCCCCGCCTGTGGTATCAGATGTCGTCGCGCCAGACTTGCTTGAACACGCGCAGGAAGTTGCCACCCAGAAACTTGGTGATTTCTTCGTCCGAGAAGCCGCGCGACACCAGCCCGGCGATGAGAAGATGGATGCCTTCGACGCGATTGTAGTCGGCGTTCTGAACGGTCTCGTAGGTCCAGGGGCTGTTGTAGAGCAGCTTGGTCGAGGTCTCCCAGGAGAACTTCGTGTAGCTCTCGAAGACGTCACTGCCCACCCCGATATGATCGACACCGACGAGCTTGGCCAGATAGTCGAAGTGATCGAGGTAGTCGTCCAGATTGGGCTGGGCGGCGGTTTCCTTGGCCGAGAGGAAGGCATGCGGGGACAGGCCGATGACGCCGCCCTTGCTGGCAACGAGCTTAGCCTGTTCGTCGGTGATATTGCGCCTCGTATTGGCGACAGCCTTGGCGTTGGAATGCGAGAAGATGCACGGCTTCTTGCTATGGTCCAGCGCTTCGAGAGACGAGCGCTCGCCGACATGGGACAGATCGACCACGATGCCGAGCCGGTTCATCTCGTTGATCGCCTGCAGACCATAATAGCTCAATCCGCCATTGCGCGGATCGTGGCAGCCATGGGCAAAGACGTTGGGTTCGTTATAGGCGAGCGAGCAGGTGCGCAGCCCGAGCTGGCGGAAGATGGTCCAGCGGTTGATATGGATATCGATGGGGGTCGGCGACTGGAAGGCGAACAGGACGCCTACCTTCTTCTCGCGGTGTGCGCGCTCGATATCGGCCACCGACTTAATATGCACTACCCGGTCCTGGGCGACCTGGAACAGATTGAAATAGTGGAACATCTTGTCGAGCGCATACTCGAAGCCCTCGGCATGTGCCGCGATGGTGATGTTTGTCACCCGCACATTGGAATCAGCGACACGGTCGAGATAGTTGCGGCCCTGATACGGCGGGGGCTCAGGGGCGACGATATAGCCTCCCATGGCATCGATGATCAGGGCCTCTGCGCCCAGCTGGGCGGCGCGCTCCTGTTGTTCGGCTGAAAGTGACTTGGGCATGGCTTTCCTCTGCACGCGTTCGCGTGGCGTCCTTTTCTGGGGGGAGAGGGGCCGGCAGGACCTGCCGGCCCGAGAGGGCTCCGTGAGGAGCCTATGGGGTTACTCGGCGCGGGTGACGAGGTTGTACATGTCCTGTCCGACGCGTCCGATGGCGTCCTCCGACCACCACCAGCCGGTCCATTCGGAGCGGTAGGGGCGGGCATAGGCATATTCGATGATATTGACGACCGGGACTTCAGCCGCAGCCAGTTCCTGGATGCGGTAGTAGATATCGCGGCGCTGTTCCTGGGTGACGGCAAGGCGATCTTCGGCGAACAGCGCGTCGACTTCCTCGTTGACCCAGGTCATCACGTTTCGGGAGCCCTTGGAGCCAAGGAAGTTGACCAGTTCGCTGGGATCGGGGCCGCGCTGACCGCCGGAATTGACCATGTCGAAATCGCGCTTGGACCGGATCATTTCATTGAAGAGCGAGAATTCAGCGGTCTGGACGCTCATCTCGATCCCGACATCGGCCAGATATTGCCGGATCATCTGTGCCTGTTCGGGCCCGCCCCAGATGGAAAAGGAGAAGGCGGTGTAGCTGGTGCGGAAGCGGACGCCGTCGGCGCCACGCGGGTAGCCGGCTTCATCCAGCAATTCTTCGGCACGGGCCGGATCGAAGGCGGGCTGGGTGGCATCGGTATTGTTTGCCCATCCCACGGCCGAGGTCAGGTAGCCATTGGCGGGTTTGACGAGACCACCATAGAGCTTGGAGGCGACTTCCTCGCGGTTGATGGCGTGGGCGATGGCGGTGCGCACCCGCACGTCCTGAAATTCGGGACGGTCGAAGTTGAAACCGAACCACATGACGATGGGTGAATTGGACGAGTCCACCGTGATGCCTGGCGAGGCGGAGAGACGCGGAACTTCACCCGGCGGGGGCGAGGCGATGGAATAAGCGGTCTCACCGGCTTCGAGTGCCGAAATCGCGGTTGCGAGGTTGGGAATGGTGCGGAAGACGAGCACGTCGACAAACGGGCCTTCGCCGAAATAGTCCGGGTTGGCGAGCATGACCGTGTGGCTGCCGGGCACAGTCTCGGCAAACTTGAACGGCCCCGTGCCGATCGGGGCGATATTGAGGGGGTTATTGCGAACATCGGTGCCCTCATAGAGATGCTTGGGCAGGATGTTGAAGCCGTAATAGGAGGCAACATTGGCCAGGAAGGCCGAGTTTGGCGCCTTGAGCGTAATCACCACCGTATAATCGTCCGGCGCGGTGATGGTCTCGATGTCCTGAACCATTTTGTAGGACACAGCCGCCGCACCCTCGCGCAGAATGTCCTCGATGGTCCAGACCACGTCCGCGGCGGTGAAGGGCGCGTCGTCATGCCATTTCACGCCCTGACGCAGGTTGAATGTGTAGGTCAGGCCATCATCCGACACAGTCCAGCTCTCGGCCAGGTCGCCATGCAGCTCGGAATTGGCGTAGCTGTAGGTGATCAGCTTGGAGAAGATATTCATGTTCTGGTATGGCGCGCCCAGATCGGAGTCATAATTCACATTGAGGAATTTTGGCTCGTAGGACATCGAAAGGACCAGTGTTTCGTCCTGTGCCATCGATGGTTGCACGGTGCCGAGCAAGGCTGCGAGCAGCCCAGCGACAAGCGCGCCGGTTCGTTTGGTTCTCATGGTTTTCCCTTGTGTGCGACGTTCCTGTTGGTGCGGATTTTTCACCGTTCTGTTTATTGCTCCGGCTATGGGGACCATGCGGCAGCGGGGGTCAGCTCCGCTGCACGATGGCAGGCAACCTGGCGGCCGGAGTCCGCAGGTTGAAGGGCGGGGTCCACCTCGCGGCAGACGGAAAGGACGTATGGGCAGCGCGGCGCGAAACGGCAGCCTGCCGGCGGGGTGATGGCATTGGCCGTTTCGGCGGCAAGCGGCGGGCGATCGATGTTCTCGCGCATCAGATCGGGGGCGGATTCGAGAAGCAGCCGCGTATAGGGATGGACGGGATGACCGATGAGGGCCGGGCCCGCACCCAGCTCGACCACCTTGCCCAGATACATCACCGCAATCCGGTGACTGAGGTAATAGGCCGTGGTCAGATCATGGGTGATCAGCATCATCGCAATGCCCAGCTCGGCATTGAGCCGCTTGAGCAGATTGAGCACGCCGGCCCGGATGGAGACGTCGAGCATGGACACCGGCTCGTCCGCGACCAGGAAACGCGGATTGACGATGAGCGCCCTGGCAATCGCCACGCGCTGGCGCTGGCCACCGGAAAGCTGATGCGGATAGCGGTTGGCAAACTGGTCGGGCGGGTTGAGCTCGACCAGCTCCAGCGCTTCCATGACACGCTTGCGCCGTTCTGCGGCCGTCTTGCCGATGCCCAGATAGCGCAAGGGCAGTTCGACATTGCCGAATATGGTCAGCCGCGGATTGAGCGTGTCGTAGGGGTCCTGGAAGATCATCTGCACGTCGCGGTGGAACTGCCTGCGCGCCGTGCCGCGAAGTCCTTCCAATGGCCTTCCGCCGAACAGAACCTCGCCGCCGGTGGCCTGTTCAAGGCGCACCAGAACCTTGCCCAGCGTGGTCTTGCCGGAGCCGGATTCACCCACCACGCCGACAATTTCGCCGGGGGCAATATCGAGGCTGATATCGCTGACGGCATGGGCGACGCGGGCCCCGCCGGTCAGGCTGGCGATGAGTCCGGTCTTGAGAGGATAGTCCTTGACGAGGTTGCGCACCTCAACCAGCGACGGCATTTGCATCTCCATCGGTCGAGGCAAGATCAAGCTCGTTGACGCGGTGACACCGCACGCTGTGGCCGGCCCCGACCTCGACGACGGGCGGCCTCTGCTGCGAGCAAAGCGGCAGGGCGAACGGACAGCGGGACACGAAGGGGCAGGCCTTTGGCGGCACGGACAGGGCCGGCGGCGCGCCGGGCAGCGCCACCAGTTGACGCAGGGGCTGATGCAGTGAGGGGAAGGAGTGGATCAGCGCCCAGGTATAGGGATGCCGGTAGCGGAAGAAGACATCGCGCAGCGGCCCGATTTCCATGATCTCGCCGCCATACATGACGGCAACCCTGTCGCAGATTTCCGAGACGGCCGAGATGTCATGCGAAATCATGATCAGGGCCAGGCCGCTTTCGCGGCGCAGTTCCCGGAACAGGTCCAGCACCTGGCGCTGCGCCACGACATCGAGCGCCGTCGTGGGCTCGTCGGCAATGAGGAGCTGGGGACTGCAAACCAGGCCGAGCGCCAGCATGGCCCGCTGTTTCATGCCGCCGGAAAATTCGTGCGGATATTGCTGTAGCCGCGAACGCGAAACACCCACACGCTCGAAGGTATCGCCTGCCAGCCGCAGCGCCTCTTCGCGCCCAATCTTGTGATGAAGGCGCATGGCATCGACAATCTGGTCACCGATGCGCGCCACCGGGCTGAGGGCCGACATGGCGTTCTGGAACACCATGGCCACCTTGTCCCAGCGAATGGCGCGCAGCCGCGCATCGCTCATCCCGACGACGTCTTCGCCCTCCAGCCGGACGCTACCCCCGACAATGCCGCCGTTTTCTGCCAGCAGCCGCATGAGGGCGAAGCCCAATGTGCTCTTGCCGCAGCCGGACTCTCCGACCAGGCCGAGGCTTTCGCCCGCCGCCAGCCGGAACGAGACATTGTTGACCGCGTGCAGCAGGCCGGTATCGGTGGCAAAGGCCACGGACAGGTTGTCGACATCGAGCAGCATGTCAGGCCTCCTTTTCCGCGACGGGCGGGCGCGGCATCGGCGGGACGCGGCGCACGGGACGCAGTTTTGGATTGAGCGCTTCCACCAGAGCTGTGCCCACCAGGTGCAGCGAGAGCAGCAGCACGGCCAGTGCCAGGCCGGGGAAAATCATCAGCCAAGGCGCAGAAGACAGGTAGTTCTGCCCCGAATGCAGGATCTGGCCCCAGGACGGCACGTTGGGATCGCCGAGGCCCAGGAAGGCCAGCGAGGCTTCGGTCAATACGGCATAGGCCATTTGCAGGACGGAATTGGCCAGGACCGGCCCGAGGCTATTGGGCGCGATCTGGCCGAAGATGATGGCACCGTCGCTGCCCCCGGCGACACGCGCTGCCTGCACAAAGCCCCTGCCACGCAGTGACATGACCTGAGCGCGCATGATGCGGGCATTGGCCGGCCAGAGCGTGGCACCGATGACGAAGACGACCATCCAGAGTTGCGAGCCGAACAGCGCCACGATGACGATGATCAGGAACAGCCGCGGAATGATGAGAAACGCATCGGAGAGACGCGAAATCACGTCGTCTATGATGCCGCCGTAATAGCCTGCAATGCCGCCGAGAAACATGCCCATGACCAGCGAAACGCCCGCAGCGCCGAAGGCGAAGAGCAGCGAGACCTTGGTGCCATGAACCATGAGGGCAAAGACATCGCGCCCGATATTGTCTGTCCCCAGCCGATGGTCGGGACCCGGCGGCAGGAAGGGGCTGGCGTCCATGCGGAACGGATCACCCGGCGCGATCAGCGGCGACAGAATGGCGATCAGGAAGATGGTGCCGAGAATGCACAGGCCCAGCAGGCCCTGCCGATTGGCGCGCAGCGCCTTGACGAGGTCGCTCATTTGTAAACGACCCTCGGATCGAGATAGACATAGATGATGTCGGTGACGAGGCTGCCGACGATCACCATGATGGAGGTAAAGAGGAAGCCCCCCATCAGCACGGGAAAGTCGCGCTGGGTCACGGCGTCGTACATGAGCCGCCCCATGCCGGGCCAGGCAAAGACCGTTTCAACCAGAAGCGCGCCGGCAAAGAGCGAGCTTAGGGACAGCCCTGCTACCGTCGTTACCGGCAGCAGTGCATTGCGCAGGGCGAAGCGGCGAAACACCACCTGTTCGGAATAGCCGATGGCCCTGGCGGTTGTGATCGAGTCGTCCTGTGCCGCCTCGATGACGCTTTCACGGGTGATGCGCGCATAGGTCGGCAGGGTATGCAGCACGAGGACGCTGAGCGGCAGGATGAGGTGGCGGGCAATGTCGAAAGGATCAGGCGGGCGGCCATAGCTGAAACTCATCATGCCCGAGCTGGGCAGCCACTGCAGCTGCACCGCAAAGAACAGGATGAAGACCAGGCCCAGCCAGAAGACGGGAATGCTGTAGAGCGCCAGCATGGAGCTGGAGATGAATGTATCCAGCGCACTGTTGCGGTAACGGGCGGCGATGGCCCCGAGCAGGATGCCGAGCGGAATGGCGACAAGCTGGCTGACGCCGACCAGCAGCAGGGTGGGATAGAGCCGGCTCAACAGCACGTCCAGCACGGGCGTGCGATAGGCGAAGGAGAAGCCGAGGTCTCCCTGAAGGAGCTTTTGCAGGTAGATGAGCAACTGCATCCATATCGGCTCGTTGAGACCATAGGATGCGCGCAGAGCCTCGATATATTCGAGCGGCGCATTGTCGCCGGCCAGGGCGGTCGCCGGATCGCCGGGGGCCACCCGCACGAGGATGAAATTGAAGATCACCAGCGCGAGCACGACTGGCAGGATCTGCGCGATGCGACGAAACAGGTACCGCGCCATCACGCCGCTCCATTCGCCGCCACGGCGGCAGCAGGTGTGGCGAGCTGCCGTTGCGGGGGGGCATGGGGCGCGATGAGACGCCGGACATGGGCGCTATTCTCTTCGCTGAGCGTGTAGATCAGGGGCAATAGCCGGGCGCGCCCCGCCGGCAGGCTTTCCACGATCTCCCCGGCGGCAAAGCTATACACCATGATGTCGGCTTCGAGCGTGAGACGCCTTGCGCCCGCAATGTCTTCCAGTTCCACCCGCTCGACCTGCGCGGTGGGTGCGTAGCTGGCAACGACCTCGAGAATGCTGTTGAGATAGATATCCTCGCAGACCAGCCCAATACGGACGCCGCGCGGCAGGGCGAGAAGATCCTGCTGGCACTGGTGCGAAAGCTGGGTGATCAGCGGCACCACATGGCGGCCGGCCGCTTCGAGAATTTCGCGCGCCAGATGATAGCCGGTCAACAGGGTGAAGACGAAGGTTGCACCCTCAAGCTTTCGGACGACCGCCTCCGGATCGGCGGTGAGTTCGGAGAGCGTTACGGGGATAGGTTCGATGCGGAACTCACGCAGTTCGATACTGAGCGCGCGGGCCCATTTCTCGGCGCCGCGCTGGCTGCTGCCAACGACCCCGACGCGCAACGGCGCTTCACTGAGAAGTTTTTCAACCGAGCCGGCAATCTCCATCCGGCTGAGACCCATGGCCATGAGCGCCGTGATGGCCGGACGAAGAATATTGATGGCGGTGGCATCGATCGACCAGTGATGCGGCTGCGGCACGATCAGCTGCTTCACGAATGTTCCGCGACCGGGGCCGTTGTCGGTCAAACCTTCGCGGTCGAGATCGCGATAGGCACGGGCAACGGTGTTCATGGCCACATCGAGGTCGAGCGCCAATTTGCGAACCGGCGGCAGGCGATCGCCTGCCTTCAGCCTTCCGGAGCTGATCGCGTGCCGCACACTGTTCACGATCTGCTGGTGGATCGGCAGCGCCGCCTCGCCTTTCACCAGGGTAATGTTCAATGTCATATTGTACCATTGCAATAGTGCATAGGCACAACATACATCCCGCATCCCGGGAGTCAACGGGGCTTTGTCGACAATGCGCTGATGCTTGTGGGCGAGATGGCTACGGACAGCGGCAGACGCTGGCTCTGCTGCTGAGCAGGCCTATCGGTTTCGGGATGACACTCCGCGAAGATCGGTGCCCCACGCTTCCTGCCCGCCAGACGTTTCCGACGAGCGGGACAGTCTCAAACTGGGCTGCAAGACAACTGCACTAGCCGGGCCTTGGGCATGCCCGGTGGAGATTGAGGCGCTCGCGGACCTTTGGCCCCAGCGCTCTTCACATTAAGCCGCGCCGCCCCGGAACAGGGAACGCGCGGCGCTGCTGGTGCATTGGCCTGTAGTTCAAGGAGGCTGATGTGACAGACCGTTTTACGATGCAAGACCCGCGCCACCAATATCCGGCCCCGCCCTTCCCCCGTCAGGAGCAATCCCCGCCCGGCCTCGTCAGCAAGATGAAACCGGCGCCCGATCATGGCGAGACGAGCTATGCCGGATTCGGGCGGCTGCTCGGTCGAAAAGCGCTGATTACCGGTGGCGATTCCGGCATTGGACGCGCCGTGGCCATTGCCTTTGCCCGGGAGGGCGCCGATGTGGCGATCAACTTCCTGCCTTCGGAAGTCGAGGATGCCAATGAAGTCGTCGGCTATATCGAGCAGGCCGGCACCAAGGCTATTGCCCTGCCCGGCGATGTTTCGAGTGAGGAGACCTGTCAGGCCATTGTCGCCGACGCGGTCAAGCAGATGGGCGGCCTCGACATATTGGTGATCAATGCAGCGCGCCAGCAGGCGCGCGCCTCTGTGGACGAGGTTTCGAGCGAAGATTTCGACAAGACGATGAAGACCAATCTCTATGCGCTTCATTGGCTCACCAAGGCCGCCGTTCCGCATCTGCCGCCCGGCGCCTCAATCGTCACCACATCGTCCATTCAGGCGTTTGAGCCCTCCGCGCACCTGCTTGATTACGCGACGACCAAGGCCGGAATCGTCGCCTATACGAAGGCCTTGGCCGAACAGCTGATCGACAAGGGCATAAGGGTCAATTCGGTCGCGCCCGGCCCATTCTGGACGGTATTGCAGCCCAGCGGCGGACAATTTCCCGAAAAGGTGGAGAATTTCGGCAAGAACAGCGCCTTTGGCCGGCCCGGCCAGCCGGTTGAGCTTGCGCCTATCTATGTGCTGCTCGCCTCGCAGGAAGGCAGTTTCATAACCGGCGAGGTATTTGGCGCGACTGGCGGCAAGGGCGTGGTCTAGGCAAGGCTCCAGACGTACCGATCCGGGCGAGCGGAACTTCCGCTCGCGCATTGACGTTCTCGTGAACATGCAGGAAAGCGTCACTCAACCGGCTCACCATCCGTCGTCTCTGTTTTCAGTCCATCGCGCCCGTTCACCGCTGATCGGGACGGCGATCCATGACGGTCATGCCGTCTGGCCGCACCTTGCGGCAAAGATGGCGATCGATGATGCTGGCAGGCTGCGCGAGGAAGACCCGTTCACGGCCAGGTTCATCGACGACATTCACAACCGGATCGTTGTGCATCGGTCGCGTTTCGAGGTGGACCTCAACCGCGCGCCTGAGGGCGCCATCTATTTCCACCCTGACCAGGCATGGGGACTGGAGGTCTGGCGGGACCAGCCCACGGCAGAGGATGTGGCTCTGCTGATGCGCCAGCATGCCAGCTATTACGCCACCCTGCGCCATGTCCTCGCCGACATCGTGGCCGAGCATGGACGCTTCGTTCTGCTCGACATGCACAGCTATAACCATTACCGCGCCGGACCGGCCGCCGCGCCAACGGCGCAAGAGGCAGCGCCGGACATCAATATCGGCACTTTCTCCATGGACCGGGACCGCTGGGCGCATGTTCTCGATCCCTTCATCGAGCGTCTTCGCCAATTTTCGGTCGGCGGAAAGAGGCTCGATGTGCGGGAGAACGTCGCCTTTGCCGGCAAGGGCGAGCAGACGCGCTTTGTCCATGAGCACTTTTCGGAAACGGGCTGCGCCATCGCCGTCGAGTTCAAGAAAATCTTCATGGACGAATGGACCGGAGCGCCCGATCCATCTGCTATTGCGGACCTGCGCAAGGCTGTTGCGGCCAGCCTCCCCGTGCTGGAAACGGCGCTGGGTGCCAGGGCATGACTGCAAAGACGCGCTCGATCGACATTGTGGGGCTTGAGGATTGCCTGCGGGGCGAGGAGCCGGTGCGGTTCGATCTCGCCGGGCGCGGCAGGCTCTATATCGACCGGCCAGTCCCCTTCATTGCCGTGCATATCGGCCGCAAGGGGCAGGCAGCGGCACAAGAGGCGGCCACCGCCAATGCGGCCTATCTTCTGGCAAGGAATATTACCGACGCAGTTGCCGTCCTTGCCGTCGTCGGAAAGGCGATGCAGGCGCGGTTCGGCAATTTTCTCGTGATCGATCTGGGCGAGATGGCGGAAGACGATCTGGCAGACGACGCGCCTTATCTGGCGCCGTTCGCGGTGACCATTTCCAATACACCGGACGATGCGGCACGGGCCGCGGGCAATGCGCTTGCCAGCGCCCTGCAAAAGGTCGATGCCCGTTATCGTTCGCCCCGCATTGCGCGCATGGATTCGGCCGAGGACAAGGCGGCGGGCCTGTCAAAGAAGCTGCGGCAATTTCCGGTGCTCACCATTCGCTTCGCGCCCATCTACAAGGCGCCGCAGGCGGACGTTTTCTATCCTGAACTGCGCGAACGCCTGGCAGAAAATGTCGTTGACGCCCTGCTGCAGGGCGCGGCCAGATTTGCCCAGTCCGAGACCTCGCTTGCCCTCAACAGCCATCGCGCGCTGGGCCGCCGGGTGTTCATCGACGCAGTGAGCCGCGCTGACCGGGCCATTGACGACATCGCCAGCCGTTTCGACTTTCTGCTGGCCGTAACGCCCATCAACGCCGAAGCCGCATGGAGTGCGTTCAGCGCCAGCGGCTTCGAGCGCGCGCCGCATTTTCTTTATCGCCCGCTGACTTTTGAGGTGGCTACCACCAAGCGCAATCTCTTTGCCATCACGCTCGACCATTTCGAGGACCCGGTTCTGTCCCGCCTCTACCGGGAGAAGCAGCAGGAACTGGATTTGCAGCTCTCCATGCTCTCCCTGCGGGAAGGAAGGCAATTCAAGGAGCTGAGCCGCGCGCTCTACGGCTCGGTCGAACCGCGCCTCAAGGCCCTGGCGCTCGACATTCTTGCCGAAACCGCACGCAAGGCGGGGCGCAACGAAACGGAAAATGTCGACTACCGTTTCGTGGAGAAAAGAGCACAGGCGATGATCGCGCTTTATGCCGGTCAATCGAACAGTTTTACCGCCGACATCGCCATCCGCGACGACCTGCCGGCGGGGCTGATGGTGTCCAATGGCCGACTGCTAATCTCACGCAACACGAAAATGGCCAGGGACCGGGTAGAGGCCCTGCTCAGCCACGAGGTGGGCGTGCATCTGCTGACCTATTTCAACGGCTCGGGCCATGGCCTCAAGCTCTTCCGGTCGGGCCTTGGCGGCTATGAGGGCACGCAGGAGGGGCTCGCCGTGCTGGCCGAATTCCTGGCCGGCGGCATGACCATGGCGCGCCTGCGGCTGCTTGCCGGCCGGGTGGTCGCCGTGGATGCCATGCTTGGCGGCGCCGGGTTCGTCGAGACGTTCCGCCTGCTCAACAAGGATTTCGGCTTCACCGACTCCAGCGCCTTCGGCGTGGCCCTGCGCGTTCACCGGGGCGGAGGGCTCGCCAAGGATGCGATCTATCTGCGGGGCCTGCTGGAAATTCTTTCCCATCTCAAAAGCGGCGGATCGCTGGAGCCATTCTGGCTCGGCAAGATTGCCGCCGGTCATTTCGCCGTCATGCAGGAATTGAGCACGCGCGGATTGCTCAAGTCGGCGCGGCTCGAACCACAATTTCTTTCTGCCAAAGGCGCCGATGCGCGCCTTGACCGGCTGCGGGCCGGCCTCACACCCATCGACCTTTTGCAAGCTTAGGAGCGGCTATGCGCATCGCTTTTTTCGTCAACTCCATCGAAGACGAGACGCCGAACTTTTCAACCACGGCGCTGGCTTTGGCCGCGCTGGGGCATGGCCATGACATCTGCTATGTCACGCCCGCCGACTTCGTGCTGCGCGCCGACGACAGCCTGTCGGTGTTGGGGCGGGTTCTGCCGGCTTCGAGCTACAAAAAGACGGAAACGCTCTTCAAGGACCTGGTTGGCGACAAGGCCCGGACACAAAAGTTCGACATCAGCGAAATCGATGTCCTGTTCCTGCGCAACGATCCCTCGCAGGATGCCAATGACCGGCCATGGGCCGCCAATATCGGTGTGATCTTCGGGCGTATGGCAGCACAGCGCGGTACGCTGGTGGTCAATGATCCGGATGGGCTGGCCCAGGCGCAGAACAAGCTCTATTTCCAGGATTTTCCGCCTTCGGTGCGGCCCACCACGCTGATCTCCAAGAATATCCAGGAGATCCGCGACTTCATCGACGACCAGAAGAAAGGCGCTATCGTCAAGCCCCTGCAGGGCTCCGGCGGCAAGAATGTGTTCAAGATCACTTCGCCCAAGGACGACAACCTCAACCAGATTTTCGAGGCCGTCAGTGGCGAGGGCTATCTGATTGCGCAGGCCTATATGCCCGAGGCCACGGCAGGGGATGTACGCTTTTTCATGATGAACGGACGCCCGCTGATGCGTGACGGCAAATATGCCGCTTTCCGGCGTGTGCCGGCAAAGGGTGAAATCCGCTCAAACGTGCATGTCGGGGGCGGCCCTGCCCCGGTCGAGGTCACCGACACAATGCTCGAAATTGCCGACAGGGTGCGCCCCAAGCTCATTCACGACGGGATGTTCCTGGTTGGCCTGGATATCGTTGGCGACAAGGTGCTGGAGATCAACGTCTTCACGCCGGGCGGCCTCAACAATCTCTCCGAGATGTACGAGACCAATTTTGCGGAGGCGGTCATCGAAGCGCTGGAAGAAAAGATGACCATCCGCGAGGCCTATGGCCGCCGCCTGACCAATCGGGAACTGGCAACACTCTGACGCGGCCCTGCACCATGGGTACAGCACCGCGTGTCTGTGCCGGCATCCGCGCGTGAGCAAGCTACATGCAGTGCAGTCGGCGGGACGGCGTCACGGCCCCAAATTCAGCGGGCCGGGAACGTAGCCCTCCGGCCATGGCACGTCTTCCGGAAATTCGGCCGGCGACGTCATCATGGTCCAGGGAATTGATGTCGGCCGGCCGGGCCCCTGGACAGTGGGAAGCGGCAAGGGCGGCTGGGGCTGAGCGGGTGTGTCACCGGTCTGTGGAGGGATGACAATCGCCGTCAGTTCCGGCGGCACATCGATCGAGGCGAGATGTTCCAGCTCCTCGGCCGGAGCATCGTAGAGCATCTTGTAGTGATGCCATGCGGGGCACATCAGCCGGCGTTCAAGCGCATTGACCGCCGCTGTCTCGTACATCGTCACAAGCACGTCGCAGCAGCCGGCATCGTGCATGGCGGGCAGCATGTCGTTGGTTACAGGCCGGTCAAAAAAGCCCTGGCATTGACCGGTCGCAGGCTTGGTTGACCGCCTGGGCTCCAGGGCCATGTCTGCGGCCAGCAGGGGCACCGTGGCGCCAAAAAGAATAGTCGCAAAAACTGGAAGTCTGGTCGTGATCATTGCGATCTCCGAGAGCTTTGAAGGGCGACGCTCGACCTGGGTCACACTGCCGGGCGACGTCCGCTGCTTCCCTAAGGGAATGCGGTGGCTTTGATTTAAAGCGCGCCTAGCCGCTATTGCAGCTTGCACACACCATTGGCGCGACCGGGCCCCGTATAGGAAACGTCCAGCGTCCCGTCGGGCATATTGGTCACCGACACGGTCACGTTGCCGCCCTTTGCCTCGAAATAGGTTTCGCTGAAGGAGGTGAACTCCGCCTCTTCGCCGTTGAGATAAACCGGGCCGCCCTCATCGGCATGGACGAAAAGCTCGCCCGGGCATTCGGCATTGAAGAAGGGGATGGTGGCGCCGCCCGTGGACGCCGTTGCGGTGCCGGGCGTGGGATTGCAGATGCCATTGGCGCCGGCGGGTCCGGTATAGGACAGAGCCGGGGTGCCATCGGTGTTGATGGCGATGGAGATCGTGGTTTCGCCAAGGCTGGCTTCGGAATAGTCGTCGTTGAAGACTTCGAGCTCGGCTTCCTCTCCGTCGATATAGACGGGGCCGCCCTGGTCGGCATGCACCTCGATACCATCAGCGCAGGTGAAATTGAGTTGCGGCACCTGTGCCTGCGCAGGGACAGTCATCAGGCAGGCAGTAGCGAGGCCGGTGGCCAGACTAAACTTGTTCATCGCAATGTCCTTCCAGTTGGCGACGGCGTGGCTGCCGTCAGTCGCCGAGAAAAACCACGTCGGCGATCGTGTAGGTTTCCGCACCGTCGTCCAGGATGACGGTGGTCGTGTCTTCAACCTTGGTGAAGGTCATCGTCGTCCCCGGCGGGGCAACGGGTTGACCGTCCCGGAATTCAAGCAACCGCTCGCCCCCGTCAGGCAGGGTTATGAAGATGCTGGCGAGCGCGGCATTGGCGCGAATGACGCCAAACGAGCATTGGGTGATGTCAGGATGGCCTGCCACCATGCAGGGCAACGACCCGGTTGCGTTATAGGGCGTACCGGCCACCAGTGCATCGGCAGCAGGAGGCGGGCCGGATTCCACGAGATAGGCGCCGCTGACCCAGCCGGAAATCGCCATGCCATCGGGCGAGGCGACCTGGCACCAGCGGCTCTTGCTAGTACCCTCGCAACCGAGATTGCGCAGGATCGTGCCCTGGGAAATCCGGACCGAGACCGGAGCCGAGATCGAGGGCTCCGACCGCACGTTGAGACTGCTGCCCGCCTTGAGCCCGGCAACGGCCCAGAAGTCGGGGCCGGAGGCGGCATCGTCCTGGGCAAGGGCGATGCCGGTCATCGAAACCAGGATAGCGCTGATGATCGCGAGCCTGGTCATCATCGCGGCCTACCAGGCGTGGACCCGCTTTTCGGGCGCGAGCCACATGGGGTCGCCTTCCTTGATATCGAAGGCTTCGTAGAAGGCATCGACATGCTGGAGCGCGGCAAAGGCGCGATAATCGCCGGTGGCATGGACGTCATTGCTGACGAGATAGGCGGTGTACTGGTCGGTGGACTTGGTGGCCCACATCTGGCTGAAGGCGACGAAGCAGAGCTGGGATGGCGTCAGGCCGTCTGTTTCGACATTCTCCTCCGGATGCTCCTCCAAATAGGTCATCAGCGCGTCATGGGCGAGGGTGATGCCGCCATAGTCTGCCATGTTTTCCTTGACGTTAAGGGGGCCGTTGGCCATCACGCCCGGCAGGACTTCATAGGAATTGGCCTGATCCACCAGCTTCTGCGCTTCAGCCTCGAAGGCTGCCGCATCATCGGCCGTCCACCAGTCCCGCAGATTGCCATCGGCATCGAACAGGCGCCCGCCACTGTCGAAGCCATGGGTCATTTCATGGCCAAGAACCGCGCCGAGGCGGCAGAAATAGACGGGGGCTGGCTGCGAGATATCGAACATGCCGGGCTGGATAATGGCAGCAGGCACGTCGAAGCCATTCATCGACGGGCTATAGGCGGCATTGACGCTGAGGGGCAGCGTGGCGTCGTCGCTGAAATGGGTCTCTACGACGGTCTTACCCATCTTGGCGACCTCGACATCGATCATGCGATGATTGAGGCGCGTGATATTGCCGATCAGGTCATCGGGCTTGATCTCGACCGAGCTGTAGTCGAGCCATTCATCGGGATAGCCGGCATAATAGGTCAGCCGTTCCAGCTTCTCGATGGCGGCGGCGCGCGTTTCTTCGCTGAGCCAGGTGCGGGTCTTGATACGCTCAAGGAAGGCCGCCTTGATGCGGTCCATCATGTCGAGTGCGGTCTGCCGGGTTTCCTCGGCGAAATAGGCATCGACATAGAGCCGCGACAGAGGCTGTCCAAGATTGGATTTGAGCAGGTTCTGTGCCGTCTCTTCGCGCGGCTTGGTTTCCGACGTCCCGATCAGCGATTCAATGAGGGCACTGCCCGGCGCCTCGAAAGCGGGGCCGAGATAGCTTGAATAGTTCTCGATCAGCCGGAAGCGGAGATAGGTCTTGATGTCATCGAGCGAATAATCGCGCAGGATCTGCGACAGCACGCCAAGATAGCGCGGCTCGGTCTTGACGACGGTCTCTTCGGGCTCAAGGCCCAGACCTCGTGCGAGCAGGGTCAGGTCGAGTTCGGGGATTTCGGCCTGCAAGTCGGCAAATGGCACCGGGTTGTAGACATTGCGCGGGTCCACACGCTCGACCGGCGTTGCCTTGCCGGCGTGCAACTTGGCCTCAAGCTCAAAAACGAGGTCAGCGGTTTGCGCGGCGACTTCAGGACTGTCACCAGCAAGGATCAGCGTGTCGCTGATGAAGGTTTTGTACGCGAGGGCAGACGCAGAATCCGCGCCCCCCTCGTAGATGGGACCCAATGAAATACCAAGATCGCCGCTGAGGAACCACAGCGCCATCTTGGTGCTATCCGCTCGATCGGCATTGGGCACGATGGCGGCCAGCACGAAAGATGCGGTGTCGCGCCCGCGCTTGCCGAGATAAGTGGCAAGATCGTCAAGGGAATCGACGGCTTCAAGTGTATCGAGCGCAGGCTGCAGCGCCGTGACGCCCGCGACATTGATACGGTCCACGTCCATGAAGGAATTGTAGAGGTCACCGACCTGCTGCGTCGGTGTTCCGGCTTCCGCTTCACGAGAATTGGCGGCCGCATCCGATATGACCGTGGCCATCTGCTCGGTGACATGATCCATCATGAAGCTGAACACATTCACCTCGGGCGCGGAGGGCGGGATGACGGCCTCGTCCAGCCAGGCACCAGATGTGTAGCGATAGAAATCGTCCTTCGGTGAGACCGAAGTGTCCATATTTTCGACAGAGAAATTCAGCTCCCCTGCGCCAAGCGGCGGAATGGCGGGAGCATCCTGGGCGAGTGCCGGTACCCCCACTAAAGCCGTGGATGCGACAAGGGCGAAGGCGAGTTTACGGCTCATGCTTGATTTCCCTCAGGACTGACGCAATGAGGCTCATCAAAATTGGCTATTTGCGAAAAGGCAAATCACTTATTGCGCGTTACTCGCGAAAATCGCAGTTGACGCCAAGACCATTCAGAAATGACGAGTTTTGACTAAAATTGGGGCGAAGTAAAAAGTGATTTTTATTGCCACAATATCGGCACTTATGGGCCAAACTGTAGGTGATGAACTTGTTCGCGGAGACTGTCATGACCACCATAGCATCCCGCCGTGCCTTGCTTCCTGCCACCCTCACCATGGTCATCACGCTGATGTTTTCGCTGTTTCCGGCGGCGGCTCAGGATACGAGGACCGTCGATGTTCGTTTTCCTCGCGGCGCCAGCGGCACCACGCTTTCGGACACGATCGTGGGGTATCAGACGATCAATTATCGCATCGGGGTATCGGCTGGTCAGACCATGTCCGTGCAGCTCGATACCGACAATGCGAGCAACTATTTCAACATCAATGCCCCAGGCGCTTCGGAGTCGGTGTTCAATGGCTCGATCTCGGGCAATTCCACCAATCTGCGGCTGGCATCGTCAGGCAATTACATCATCAGCGTTTACCTGATGCGCAACGCGGCCCGCCGCAATGAAGCCGCTGATTTCGACCTGACCATCTATGTGGACGGCTCTGCGGCTCAAGCGCCGCGGACAACCACGCTTCCATCCGGCCCGGTGGCACCGGTCAGCGTGGGCAGCGGACCCGATTACTGGCAGGTGCAGGGACTGGGCAGCGATACGCTCAATGTGCGCTCCGGCCCATCGACGAGCAATCCGGTCATCGGCACGGTGCGCAATGGCGATACGCTGCGCAATTTCGGCTGCACCACAAACGGCAGCACGCGGTGGTGCCAGGTCGAAACACCGCGCGGCCAGCGCGGCTGGGTCGCAGGACGTTATCTGCACGAATCCTTTGGCCAGCCCACTACCCTGCCATCCAACATGGCCCCGCGGCCCCTGCCGCAGCCGGCCCAGCAACCCCGGCCGGTGCCCGCCAACCCTATGCCCGATGCAGTCTCGACCTCTGACATGCCACGCTTCTGCGCTGGAGAGGCCTCGGCGCGCTTTGGGGTACGCCCGACCGAGATGACGGTCAACAACGTCCTCAGCCTTCCCAACAATTATGTCGTCCAGGGCTGGTTCGATCAGGCTGACGGCAATACCCAGTTCTTCAACTGCTACTTCGGGCTGGACGGCAGCTTTCAATATGTGACTTAACTGTGCAGTCGGCCTCGCGCCGGGCGGGGCCGCAACTCTCGGGGGGCAAGAGTGAGCAGCAGACCAGATTATCCATATTATGACGGCACGCCGGTTGCGATCAGCCCGGGCGGCTGGGCGCTTGTCCTGGCCAGTTGCGCATTGGCGTTCCTGGTCCTGACGCTCTGGCCATTCCCGAATTTTCCGCTCAACTTCGTCTCGGCCACCCTGTTCACCATCATTCCGCTGATGGCCCTGATGGCTGTCACCGGATGGCGTCGGCCGGCCATGTTCCGGTCCTTCGGCGTCAAAGAAATCGCCATCGCCATCGGCTTTGGCCTTTTGACCATTATCTGCTCTTTCGTCGCCGGTTACATCCTTTCGCGCTTCATCCCGCTCGCCTCCAACAATGTGGCCACCAGCGTCGCCAATATGAGCTTTCTGGAGACGCTGTTCTTCCTGGCGCCGACGCTGATCCAGCTGGTGGGCGAGGAAGTCGTGACAATCCTGCCGCTGCTGGCGGTGTTGTGGCTGTGCGTGAGCCGCTTCGGCATAGCCCGGCGCACCGCAATCATCGTGGCCGTCGCCGTTTCCACCGTGTGGTTCGCAGCATTGCACCTGCCGACCTATGACTGGAACATCCTGCAATGCCTGTTCACCATCGGCACGGCGCGGATTGTGCTGACCCTGTGCTACCTGCTGACGCGCAACCTCTGGGTGTCATCGCTGGCCCATATCATCAACGACTGGTCGCTGTTCTTCATGAGCTTCCTGCTTGGACACGGCCCGATCGGGATCGGGGGCTAGGGCGTTGCCAGCGCCTGCTGATCCATCTGGTAGCCGACCACGGCGACCAGGGTGGCGACGAGGAGCAGAATGAAGATGGCCGCGAAGAATATGCCCAGCGAGATCAACAGCGCGCGGGGCCGTGCTATCTGAGTGCTCCTCGTGAGCCACTCCGTTTCGACCCCGATATACCATATCGCGCCGGCCAGCATGACCATGAGGCCCCAGATGCCTTCGCCCGGCAATGCGTGGGCGTGAGAGGACAATTGCATGCCCAGGCTAATTGCCATGACGAAGGGGACGGTGGCGTAGCTCTGGCTGTAAAAGGCCGGTTTCAGGGTGGTGCGGGTCATGCGGGCGCCGCTATTGCGCAACCGTATCGTGGCAAACAGCAGCGGGAACAGGCTGAAGGCCAGGGCCCGGAACACCAGGAGGTTCCGGTCATCCTGCAATAGCGTGGGGAAGACCGATGGCGCGCCGCCGGCCAGAGCGCCTTCCAGCACATGCAGCAGGACCAGCGTCAACAGCAGGAGAATGGGCGGGCTAACCGCGTCATCAAACTGCTCGTGGTCTTTCTCGGTCAACTCCTTCTGGGCGTAAGCCAGCATGGTGATCGGATGCCTGACGATGCGCCAGAAGGTCAGCGGATAGAACACGAACCAGGTGATGAGCTCGTAAAGCAGTTCCTCGATCGACTTGAGGAGCTTCATGAAATCCATGCGTGACACCTGTGGTCCGGTTGCGGGCCAAGCATGAACCACCCGGGCCCGCGCAGCAACTCTTGCGGTGAGACAGGCAGCCCCGCGCCTTCCTGCAGCATCAGCTTTCAGCGATGCGCCCTCACCTGCTCCTCACCGCCATGGGGCGGGATTGAACCACCGCACGACGACGCGAGCCATTGGGGCGCATTCATACATATCGCCATTGGGGCTCAAATGGAGCGGGGTTCTTTGTCTGCGCGTGAAGGTTGGTGCCAGAGAGTAGTCCCTGACACACCCAAGCGTTTTGCCCGTCTCTTGGCGTTTCAGTTCATGGACCGCGCTGGAGGGCTGCGCGGACGGCGCGGGCCAGGGCGTCGCGTTTGAACGGTTTTCCCAGCAAGTCCGTGCTGCCCAATGCGTTCACATTCTTTATGGATGCCTTGGGATATCCCGACATGAACAGCAGCGCGAACTTGGCATTGCGGCGGCGGAGTTCCTCAACCAAGGACGGCCCGCTCATATCGCCGGACAGGACGACGTCGCTCAACACCAAGTCGAAGTGAGCGCCATTGTCAAACAGTGCAATCGCTTTGGCAGCATCCTCCGCTTCCACCACCGTATAGCCAAGCTGTTTGAGTGTGTTTGAGGCAAAGGTGCGGACGAGAGGATTATCCTCAACGATGAGCACGGTCTCTGAACCGCCAACCAGCGGCTCCTTCTGGCTTGTGTCCTTGACGACATGGACACCGGAAAAGCCCTGCAGGGACCGCGGAAGATAAAGGCGTACCGTCGTTCCGTGTCCGGGTTCGCTGTAAAGGCTCACCTGCCCGCCGCTCTGGCGCGCAAAGCCATAGACCATGGACAGACCCAGGCCGGTGCCGCTGCCCTCGGGCTTGGTGGAGAAGAAGGGGTCGAATGCCCGGGCCGCAACATCGGCCGGCATGCCGATGCCGGTATCGGTGATCGATACGAGCACGTAATGCCCGCTCTTGAGGTCCGATCCGTGAATCTCATCGCGCACATCGATATCGATATCCGACGTTTCGATGAGGATTTTCCCGCCTTCCGGCATGGCATCGCGGGCGTTGATGACAATGTTCAGGAGGGCAGATTCGAGCTGGCTGGGATCGACCCAGACCGGCCAGGCAGCATTGAGGTGGCGTTCGAAGGCGATGCTCTGCGGCAGGATACGCCGCAGCATGGCATCCATGGAGGTGATGTGCCTGTTCAACTCAAGGCTGCGCGGCGTCAGCGGTTGCTGGCGGGCAAAGGCCAGCAATTGCTGGGTCAGTTCCGCAGCCTGCTCGGCACCATGCACGATACCCTGCGCATTGCGCTTGCCTTCCGCATCCAGTTCACCGTCCAGCAAGGCTTCGGCATTGCCGACGATAACCGTCAGCAGATTGTTGAAGTCGTGAGCGATGCCGCCGGTGAGCTGACCCAGGGCCTCCATCTTCTGTGACTGGTGCAGCCGGGCCTCGATGGAAAGCCGCTCCGTAAGGCGCTCTGCCAGTATGGCTACGCCATCGAGGAACGGATAGACATGGAGCATGAACGTCTCGCCCTTTTCCGGCTGCTCAATGCGGATTTGCGCCCGCCGGCGGCCATGCAGCGCCGAGAAGAACACATCCCTGTTCCGCTCCTCCTCGATCTCAGGGAACAAGGTGCAGAGGGAATTTCCCCTGATGTCGCCCGTACCCAGGAATTCTGCGGCACTGGCGTTAAATTCGGTGACGTTCATATCGCGATCGACCGCGACGAATACATCTTTTATGCCGCTCAGCAGGTGCTCGAACTTATCTATGACGAGCCGCTTTTCCTCGGCGGCGAAATGGCGCATCAGGTCGATGATGTATCCACCGATGAGCAAGAATGCGCAGAACAGGGCGGATACCACGATCCAGGTTGCCAGCGTCCGGTTCCACTCGTCCGTGAGTTCGGCCGAGCTGACGGCAACGGTGGCCGCGATGGGGAAAAGGTCGGCCCGTTGCCAGGCGACGGTTCGACTTGCGCCATCCACGTAGGAGACGATCTCCGTTGTCCCGGCTGCCTCAGATGCGAGCATCTGCTTGTTGTAAGCCCGCTGCGCGTCAGGGAGCTGCAGTATCGCATCCGCGTCAAACGGGTCCCGCAGCAGCACGCGACCATCCAGCGAAATCCAGGCTGCGACGCCCTGCGGCCCAGAATGCGAAAAGGCCAAAAGCGGCGAAAGGCGCTCGATTGGGATCGCTGCGACGATGATGGCCACCAGTTGTCCCTCGTCGTCTCGTACTGCCCTGCTGATCCCCAGTATCCAACGTCCCGCCAATGCGCCTAGCCGGCCCAACCGCGCAGCACCGACAAATACCCCGTCTGCTGTGTTTTCGCCCATATGGGCTTCGGCGAAATCGACATCGGCTAGCGAAAACGGATCGGGATCGGCGGCAGTACTTGTAACAAGGAGGCGCCCGGTCGGGTCGAGCGCAAAAATGGACGAGGGCAACTGGGTTGTAGATCGCGCTGTTTGCAGGGCCGTGTGCAGCTGCGCCTTGAATTGTGGTGTGCCCAAATAATTATCTACGGCCTGCGCCGCAAAGATCAGTGTCTGGTCAACTTCCTGCATCAGGGTTGCAGAAGCCGTCGCAATAACTGAGGCCTGCCGCTGCAGTCGCTCCAGCGCATAGTCATGATAGATGACCCTCTCATGCGATGCGAATAGTGATGCCATTGCGAGGAAGACTACAGAGGCACAAAATGCTGCAGCAAGCGTCTTCCACTTGGATATTGTGCGGAAATCCATAGGTTTGTGCCGCCCGATCGACAAGGACGGCAGTTAATCGCACGAAAGAATGATGCCGCACAGCACCCGCGGCTGACTAGGTGTTTACACTTACCAAGACTTATTTCAGGCCCGACACCAGCCTGAGAAGTTGCGTAACATTCTTCACGCCGAGCTTGCCGAAAATATTGGATCTGTGCACCTCGACCGTGCGGTGGCTCAGACCCAGGTTGCGGCCGGCTTCTTTTGCGGAAAGCCCAGACGCCGTCAGGGCAACGATCTCGATTTCGCGTAGGCTAAGCAGGCTGCGACCAGGAAAATCCTGCAGCGGCGGATGCGGCTCGCTTTTATTTCGGTCGGCGATGCCGAAATGCGGCCTTTCCTGCTCCAGCAGTTGCCCCAGGGGAGTCATCCCGGAAATCGGTGTGATCAGCCATTCGATGCCCAGCGAAATCAGCTCGCTCTGTTCATCCCCGGTTGCGGGCCGCATAGCGGCAACGGAAATCGACTTGTCGCGGCAGGCGCCGATTATATTTTCGCCCAGGGTCCGGCCGCTTGCGCTCCCAAGAATTTGGCTCACGCCGGTTGCGCCGAGCACAAGCCGACCGCCGCGCAGGCGCGCAAGCGAGTTGATGGAGATTTCATGCAGGTTCTGCGTGTAGATGCCGGCCCGAATGCCATAAACGGCCAACCGCGTCCGCAGGTCCTCGAACTGGTCAGGCGCAGAGGTCAACTGGCCCGACGGGACAATGATCGACAATTGCGATGGCGGGCTGTCTGATCCCTCTGCCGCAATGGAGAAAAGGGGCAGGTTCAGGGCAATACCCGCCGTCATATGCAGCCACACCTGGGCGGGCCGCACCGGATCTGCACTGCGTATTTCGTGCAGCACTGCCTTGAGCGTATTCTCGAAATCGGTCGCCGATGCAAACAGATCCGTCTGCTGTTCCTGATGGTCCAGTTGCGGCTGCATGACCATCACGCCGATATTCTCTTTGCTATCCGACATCCAGCCGCCGATGAGGGCCGACGCTGCGGCCGCTTCGGTGGAAGATGGTCCGGGCGCCAGTGTCATCACCTCCGAAAGGGCAGCCTTGATCGCGGCCGAACGGAAAGGCTTGGCAATCGGATAGAGCTTGCCGTAGCCATAGCGCTCCAGCATGCGGTAGATCTCGTTCAGTTGCGGACCGCTGAGGCCGCTTACCACCTGGATATCGCCGCCATAGCCAATCGCATGGAGCCGACGTATCGCTTCGACCGCGTCGGCATCTTCAAGCCGGACATCGAGAAACAGCAGGTCGCAAGGACCTTCGGCCATGGCCTCCAGCATCCCTTCCAAACGCAGGAAGCTGCGGAATGCGATGCCGCTGCGCGCCAGAATCCCGCATATGACTTCGTTTACGGCGACGTCGTCGTCCAGGACAAAGCATGTAAACGCTGTCTGCTGCATTCGTAGTCACTGGAATGGCGCGGGAGTGGTGCATCAGACGTAACTTTGATTGGTCCTTTTGCCAACACTTGTTTTACATATCATATTGACTGCGAACATTTTTTGCGTCCTGCAGGCTGACCGGCTTCGAGAAGTAATAGCCCTGAATGCGATTACAGCCGGCGGACCGAAGAAAAGCCGCTGTATCCTTGTCCTCCACACCCTCTGCCACGCTGGTCATGCCGAGTTCCCGGGCAAGCGAGATGATGGCAACAATGATGGCTCTGGATTCCTCTGAACGGCCAGCCGCCGAAACAAAGGACCGGTCGATCTTGATTTCAGAGAATGGCAGTTGGGCAAGTTGCAGAAGCGACGAGTAGCCTATTCCAAAATCATCCAATGACAGCCGGACACCGTCGAGGCGCAGCAGCGTCAATCGCTCAAGCATGGCCAGGTCGTGTCCGAGGCGCGTGCTTTCGGTCAGCTCCAGCACCATGCGGCCCGGCGCTACCCCGTATCGGTTGCAGGACCGCAGCAGCTTGTCGGTGAAGTCCTTTTCTTCAAGCAGGCTGGGCGGCACGTTGAAGGCAATGCTGGCCTGCGGATGCCCAGCCGTATTGCCGATCCAGTGCAGGGCCTGGTTGGCCACCGCCAGCGTCATCCGGCCGATCATTCCCTCGGCTTCGGCCATGTCGATAAAGGCCGCAGGCATGATGATGCCATGGTGGGGATGATGCCAGCGGGCCAGGGCTTCAAACCCGACCACGGCGCCAGTCGAACAGCAGACCTGCGGCTGCAGCCATGGCCGGATATCGCCGCGCTTGATTGCCGTGTCCAGCGCGTCGGGCGTGACCTCGAAACCCGCCGGTTCAATGCTGGCTGGCGCGGCCCCGGCTTCTCCGGACGGCTCGCCTTGCCCCAGGATCGCGGCAAGCCTGCTCCGCGTGAATGGCTTGGGCAACAAGCCAGTCACATCGAGGCCATGCAGGCGCGCAGACCGTGCTGCCGCTTCCATGATGCGCCGGTCGGCACCGCTCGAGAGGATGATGGGTACCCTGATCCCGGCGGCCGCCAGTCTCTGCAGAACCGAGATCCCGTTTTCGCTGGGCATCACCAGATCCAGGATCAGATGCGAAGGATGCCAGTCATTGACGATGGCAAGAACCTCGTCGGCGCCTTGGCTTGTGCGGCTTTCGCCGCCCAGCCGCTCGATCGCACGGCAGACCTGGCGACTGACCGCCGCATCATCGTCGACCACAAGAATTTTGAGCAGTTGCGCTGGAGCCGCTTGATCGGCCCTGTGAACTGAAGAGCGCATTGTAATCTCATGCCTCTGCCGCAATGGACACTATATTGCTGTGACTGGCGACCGAAATGGTCTCGCCCTGGTGCAGGCAGACGCGGTTTCGGCCCGCGGCCTTGGCACGATAGAGCGCCTCGTCGGCCAGATGGATGAGTTCGAGCAAACCGGTGTCGTCCTCGGGATAGAAGGCGCAGCCGATGGACACCGTGACCCCCGGCAGCACGATATCGGCATTGGTGAACTGCAGACCGGCAATGGCCTCGCGCATGGCGTCGAGTTTCTCCCGTGCAGATTGCGCGCTGCTGCCCTGAAGGATGATCAGGAACTCTTCGCCGCCATAGCGGAACAACCAGTCGGCCTCACGAATATGGGTCTGCATGAACTGGGCGACGCTGGTCAGGACGTGGTCGCCGGCGATATGGCCGTGCAGGTCGTTATATTGCTTGAAATGATCGACATCGAGCATCGCCACGGCAAGGTGCTGACTGAAGCGGTTTGCCTGTGCCAGGATCTTGTCGCCGATGGCGTCCAGGTAGCGCCGGTTGAAGGCTTGGGTCAGCGGGTCGGTAATGGCCTGCTGCCGCAAGGAATCCTGCAGTTTGAGGTTGGCAAAGGTCAGCGCCAGCTGGGTTCCGACCATGTGAGACAGCCGTCTTGCGTCCTCCATGTCGATACCGGCATTGCCTTCGGACTTCAGGTTCTTTCGCATCAGCATCAGCAGGCCAATGGTGTCGCCATGGGCAATCAGGGGCACGCAAAGGACCTCGGCATGGTGGCCGTCGCAATGGGTGCAGGAGGGGGCGCCATTGTCGAGCGTGTAGAGATGATCCTGTCCACGCCGCAGCGCCCAGCAATCCGTCGGGGCCATGGGGGCGGTTTCTGCTGCGCCCCCGAAGCTGACGACGCCGTCGAGCCGGTTGCGCGAGGCAGCATGAAGATAGACATGGCCCGAGAAGCCGGAGAACAATTGCTCGAGGGTCGGCTTGAGAAGGCGCACGAGCTCGGGGATCGAGTCGCAGCTCTGCATATATCCCGCCGCCTCGATCAGGGACTGCACCTCATTGCGTTCGCGCCGCAATTCGCTCATCGAGCCCTTCAGGGACTGCGCGTATTGGGCGATTTCGGCGGCGTCCTTTGCCTTGCGGACCAGCTCCCGGCGCGAGGTCAGATAAAGCATGCCGATAAGCGTCAGCGTGCCCAGGACAAAGACGGTCAGGGCCAGCAGGACCGAGGTGCGCGCATGCGCAACCTGGGTGGTCTTGTCTTGCAAATCGGCTGCGACGGACTTGTAGATGGCTTCGACGATCTGGCGGACGTCGTCCATGATGGCCTTTCCCTGCCCCGCGGCAATCGACTGCTGGGCCACGAGCTGGCCACGGCCTTCCATGAGCCGGATCACCGTCCGCATCTCGGAGAATTTGGACTGCACGGCCGCATCGAGGGCGTCCAGCCGCTGGACGAGATCGGCGTCATAGGCTGCAAGCTCCCTGAGCACCTCCATGCGTCGGCCGGCATAGCGAATGCCAGCATGATAGGGTTCAAGATATTCGGGTTGGCCGGTCAGCACATAACCGCGCTGGCCGGTTTCCGCATTGACGAGATCTGTCTCAATGCGCGCGACTTCGAGCTGGATGCCCGCCGTCCGCTCTACCCAGAGGGTGGCGTCCACCAGTTGTGATATGTTGTGTATCGTCCACCAGCTGTTGCCGATCAGGCAGAGAGCGACGAACACCGAAATAGGCGCTATGCGGCTTAAGCTTCCATCCAGAAGGCGGGCGGGCATGGCTGTTCTCTCAAGGGACGGCCAGGGGCATGGCCGGTGCAGGACGGGACATCGTCGAGCCATCGTGTGCGCCAGCCATGTTAACGGCAGGTTATCGGGGCACCTGCTTACGTAGTATCACCTAAACTTGTGGACGCGGCTGCCGCGCGAATTGCCTTATCTCATTGTTTTTATGTGGCAAATTGGACCCGATGCCGATGTCCATTCTGACTTTACGCATTTCCACTTAACGCAAGGGACCGATCCAGAAAGTTTCGGTTAAGCGGCGCGACCTTTGATCAGGGGGACGTGGGCCGAGTGCGCCCAGATGAACCAGAAGGGTCAGCTCGTGAAAATATTCAGTACCTCTGTGAAGGCAAAGATCCTGCTCGTTGCAGCAATTCCGACTGTCTTCTTTCTTGCGGTCTGCGTGGTGGCGTTGATGAGCATCAGTTCGATGCAAACTGCCAGCGGACAGGTTGAACACACCTATAATGTCATCGGCCTTGCAACGGGCGCGCATGAAAACGCCGTCCTGGCGCAGTCCGGAGCGCGTGGCTTCGCCCTGACTGCCGATGAGGCGCAGTTTGCCTCGTTCGAGCAAGGCTCCGCTGCCGTGCGGAAGAATCTTGAAACCCTGCAGCAGCTTGTCAGCGATAATCCGGCGCAAGTGGAGCGCGCTTCAGAGGCTCTGCGCCTGTTCAACGAATGGGTGCAGGTTTCTCCCGACCGGTCCATTGCCGCGCGGCGATCTGCAGTGACCGATGAGCAACTGACCCAGTTTCTGAAAAGCTATGCCAGCTTCGGTGGCAGCCAGGGATTTTCTGCCTTCCGCAGCATCATTCAGGCCATGGTTTCAATCGAGGAAGAGTTGCTGGCACAGCGTTCGGCTGACAGCGCCTCGGCAACCATGACCACCTTTTATGTCGTCGGGGCCGGCATCGCCCTTGCACTTGGCCTGGGCTGCATCTTTGCATGGATCATCGGCTCCAGCGTCTCCTCGCCTTTGTCCCGCCTCACCGATGCGATGGGTGAACTGACCTCCGGGCGGCTCGATGTCGAGGTGCTGCATACCGAACGGGCCGACGAAGTGGGGGCGATCGCACGCGCGCTCGGCGTCTTCAAGGAAAACGCCGTCCGTATTGCCGAACTGGCAGGCGAGGAGGAAGGCCGCCGGGCTGCCAACCTGGCCCGCCAGAACATGATGCAGCGCTTTCAGGATGCCTTTGCACGCGTGGTTCACGCCGCCTCAGAAGGCGATCTGTCCCAGCGCATCGACGAGCATTACGGTGACCCGGAAATCGACCAGGTGGTCGTTGCCTTCAACGACATGCTCGACACGATCAGCAAGGCCGTGGACGAGGCCGGCGACGTACTGGCAGGCATGGCCGGGGCTGACCTCACCCGCCGCATGAAGGCCGACTACAAGGGCGTATTCGACGACCTCAAGACCAACGTCAACAGCATGGGCACGCAATTGTCCGAGATCATGGGCAAGGTGCGTGACACCACCGTCGGCCTGCGCATGGCCACTGGCGAAATCCTCTCGGGCGCCAATGACCTTTCCGAGCGAACCACAAAGCAGGCGGCGGCCATAGAGGAAACCACTGCCGCCCTGGAACAGGTGACCACCACGGTCACCGCCAACGCCAAGCGCGCCGAACTGGCCAGCCAGAAGGCCCGTGACGTCACGCGGGCCGCCGAAGGGGGTGGGCAGACCATTCAGCAGGCCACTGAAGCCATGGATCGCATCACGCAGTCGTCGCGCAAGATTTCAGACATCATCGGCATGATCGACGACATCGCCTTTCAAACGAATCTTCTGGCGCTCAACGCCTCGGTGGAAGCAGCGAGGGCGGGCGAGGCCGGCAAGGGGTTTGCAGTCGTTGCCATCGAGGTGCGTCGTCTGGCGCAATCAGCGGCGCACGCCTCTGATGAGGTCAAGGCTCTCATTGAGCAAAGCGCAGCTGACGTTGCCGACGGCACCCAGTTGGTTTCCCGCGCATCAAGTGCCCTGAACTCGATGATTGAAGGGATGCGCGACAGCAGCGTCCTCATCACGGAAATTGCGGGGGCAAGCGAAGAGCAGGCCCAGGCAATCGCCGAGGTCGGCATGGCGGTGCGCCAGATGGATGAGATGACCCAGCACAATGCGGCCCTGGTGGAAGAGACCAATGCCGCCATCGAGCAGACCGAGAGCCAGGCCCGCACACTGGATGCGACGGTCGAGGTCTTCGTGATCGAACCGCGCGTGGGCACCGCAGCAAAGCCTGCTGCCCGAGCCGAAACTGAACCTCATAAATTTGTGGCCAAGGCAAAAGCCGCCGCCAAAACCTTTCTGACACGCGGAAATGCGGCGCTTGCGCAGGACTGGAGCGAATTCTGATGCTGTATCTTGCCTATGATGCAGAGATGGAAGGCCGTGAGAAGCAGCCAGCATCAAGAGCTGCACCGGCCCCCGACGGATCGCCTGACACCAAGAACCAGCTTGATGTGGCTCTGGAAAGCCTCGTCGAATCCCTCGAAGACCTCAATGTCTCCCTCGCCAGGGCCTATATAGAGAGTATCGAGCGCAGGCGCGCCGCGGCATCCGAAGCGCAAAATTCGAACTGAACCAGGAGAGGCGGGCAGGAGCCCGCCTTTTCACATTGGTGCGATGGAGCGCACGCCGACAACACCCACGCCAAGCTCGTGCCTGCGCCTAGCGACACGCGGCATATGCGACATGAAACGCTACAAGCGCCGCAGGGCGCCAAGATCAATTTATTGAATTAATTGATAAAGATGGTGCCCAGAGCCGGAATCGAACCAGCGACACGCGGATTTTCAATCCGCTGCTCTACCAACTGAGCTATCTGGGCATCCAAATGTCGCGCGCTGTTGCTGCGGACGGGCGGTGTATAGTGGCTTTGGGGTTCTGTGTCCAGCAAGGGCGGCGAAGAATCTTGCGCCTTTGACGATTTCCCCAGAAAGCATGCAGGGCCAAAGGCTTGGTCGCCCGAACCGATGTCCGGGCGACCTGTTGTTTATTCTGTCAGCAGAGCAGCGCGGACATCGTCGATGATGACGCCGAAGCTGATCGGGCCGACGGACTGATTCCAAGGCTCTATATTGACACGATAGACGTGGTTCGACTGAACGGCGGGAAGGCGCTGCCACAGGTCGGACTGCTCGATTGCCGTCATCTTGTCCTCATCTTCGATCATCAGGAAGATGTGGTCGGCGGTAAGCTCAGTGAGGTTTTCCAACGAGACTTCCTGATGGTCTTGATCCAGCGGCACAGATTCGTGCGCGGTGAGGCCGAGGTCTTCATAAAGCACCGGGCCGGAACGGCGGGCGCCCCCATAGACGCGCAGATCCTTTTCGCGGACGCGCAGCAGGAGGACGGTTTCGCCGCCGCGCCTGGCAGCAAGCTCGGCCTTGGCTTCGGCAGCTTTGGCTTCGTAGGCGGCGATGGTCGCATTCACTTCGGCCTCGTGGCCCAGCGAGGCCCCGAGCCCGCGATACCAGTCGCGCCATTCCCTTTCCGGCTCATTGAGCAGGAGCGTGGGAGCAATGGCACTCAGGCGCTCGTAATTGTCGCCCTGCTGCTTTTCCTGAGCCAGAATCAGGTCGGGCTCCAGGGTAAGGACACGCTCGAAATCGGGTTCGGAGTGATTGCCGACCGTTTCGGTGTCTTTGAGGGCTTCTGCCAGTTGGCTGGGCATGCCGGAGGGGCGGTCGACCGAGCCAATGGGCGTCAGGCCCATGCTGGCGAGGGCTTCGGCAAAGACATTGTGCAGGGTGACGATCCGCACCGGATTGGCGGGGATTTCGGTCTGACCGGCAGCATGCTCGATCAGGCGCGTGGTATCGGTAGAGGAGACCACCTGCGCGACCTGAGCGGTTGCGGGAAGGGTGAGGCCGGCGAAGCCAAGCAGCGCCGCCAGAGTAAGGCGCATCCGGTTGCGGGAAGCGGTCATGATGGAAAATCCAGCCCAATAACATGATATTGATAATCATGTTATTGGGCTGGAGTTGAAGACCTGTCAAGCCAGGGACGGCTAGACCTCGCCGTCATCATCCCCAACAGGGTCGTCATCGCGGGCGGGGATGGCATAGGAGCCGCTCAGCCAGCGATTGAGATCCACATCGGCGCAGCGTTTGGAGCAGAATGGCTTGAGTTTCTCATCGGCGGCGCGGCCGCAGATGGGGCATTTCTTTTCGGGGCGCTCGGTCATCAGACGCCGGACAGGCTGGACTGGTTGAGCCAGTTGAAATGCACGGGATAGCCCTCGCCCGCCAGAAGCTGGGTGACCTCGTGCAGCGGCAGACCCACGACACCGGAATAGGAGCCGGTGAGCTTGACGACAAATGCCCCGGCAATGCCCTGAATCGCGTAGCCGCCCGCCTTGTCGCGCCATTCGGCGCTGGCAAGATAGGCCTCCATTTCGCGCGCAGACAGGCGCTTGAAGCGGATGCGCGTTTCCACCAGCCGATGGCGCTTGGCGCCGGCGGGCGTGATCAGCGTCATGCCGGTATAGACCCGATGGGCGCGCCCCGAGAGCAACCGCAGGCACTCATTCGCCTCCTCCATGGTCTCGGCCTTGGGGAGAATACGGCGGCCGACGGCCACGACAGTATCTGCGGCAAGCACGAGCGAATTGGAGCCAAAGCCGGCCACCTGCGCCTTGTGCCGGGCGGTGATCGCCTTGAGATCAGCGAGGCGCTGGGCCAGTTTTCGCGGCAGCTCGCCCTTTTCGGGCGTCTCATCGACATGGGCCGGAACCAGATGCTCAGGCTCGATGCCAATCTGGTTCAGCAGCGCCAGACGGCGCGGCGAAGCAGACGCCAGTATGAGTTCGGGACGGCCCGCCATCAAATCACTTGAAGCGGTAAGTGATACGACCCTTGGTCAGGTCGTAGGGCGTCATTTCGCACAGAACCTTGTCGCCGGCCAGAACGCGGATGCGGTTCTTGCGCATGCGCCCCGCGGTGTGGGCGATAATTTCGTGTTCGTTTTCCAGCTTGACCCGGAAGGTCGCGTTGGGAAGCAATTCGGTGACCACGCCCGGGAATTCGAGCACTTCTTCCTTGGCCATACTTTCTCCTGAGAAGGCCCCCATGCGCCATTGTTGGCTGGCCGGGGCCGCAAAATCGGGCGGAACCTACTTCAATTCAATTGTTTTGTGAACCACTGGAAATCAGCGGCTCCAAACGGTCGCGGACGCGGCGGCGCAAACCATCCCTCAAATCCCGATACGCATTGAGAACGACGTCGCGGCTGCCCTCCACCAGCGAAGGGTCCGCCACCTGCCATTCCTCTACCGCACCCGCTTCCAGCCCCTTGCGGCGGACCGCCTCGGGCGCATCGTCGGAAAGCGTGATGACGAGATCGAAATGGTTGGCGACCAGTTCATCGAGGATATGGGGCGTGTGAACGCTCATATCAATGCCGATCTCTTCCATGACCTCATGCACGAAGGCATCGGCCTTGCCGCCATTGACGCCCACCGAGCGGGCGATGACGCGCCCCGGAAAGGCCTGGCGGGCCAGGGCCGCAGCAATCGGGGAGCGCACCGAATTCATCGAACACACGAAGAGCACGGTGGGCAATTGACTGGTCGCTTCATCGATGCGCGAAGCATAGGGCTGTACGGCACAGATGAGCGTGAACAACCGCCGCGCCGTATTGAGATCGATGATGATCTTGTTGGTGAGGCGGGCGCGCAAAAGCTCGGCCGCCTCGTTGTGCATGCCGCGCCGCGCCATATCGACCGTTTCGATCTGGAAGGGTTGAGCCGAGCGGATCGCCTCGTAATAGGCGTCGCGGATGCGGAAATAATCGCGGATCAACCGACGGAACGGGGTCAGGGAAAGGTAGTGAGCGGCAATGGGCTGGAAGGTTTCGGGGTGGCGCACATCGAGCACGATGAAATTGCCGATGATGGACACATGCAGTGCGTAAGGGCCCCTGGCGCTGACGCGGGCCGGCTTGAAGCTGTTATCCTCGAGCAGATCATAGATGGCGATGCGCCATTCATGCACCTCGTCGGGATTGATCGAGGTGATGGTATTGGGGTCGAGCGTAACGGTGACGAGCCTGTCCTTGTCGGTCACCGCCTGCTCTGTGCCCATTGAAATGCTCAAGTGTTCAACCGGATGGAAATGGAGCGGCCGTGCCCGTCGAGATCCTCCACCCCGGCAATGGTGACGGCCGGCTCGGCCAGTGCCGACAGCGCAGACGGGGTGCAGCCGAGGAGCGAGGTGCGCTTGAGAAAATCGAGTACGCCCAGGCCTGAGGCGAAGCGAGCCGACCGCGCCGTGGGCAGGACATGGTTTGAGCCGCCGACATAGTCGCCGATGGCTTCGGGCGTATGGTGCCCGAGAAAGATCGCCCCGGCATGGCGAATGGCGGGCAGCAGTGCCTGCGGGTCATCGAGCGCCAGCTCGACATGTTCGGAGGCGATGCGGTTGGCCAGCCCGGCCGCCTCATCGAGCGACGCCACCACAATAATGGCGCCGAACTCGTCCCAGCCTTCGCGCGCAATGGATTGCTTGGGCAGCAACGCCAATTGGCGATCCACTTCCTTTTCCACCGCATCGGCAAGCCTCTGGTCGGTGGTGACGAGGATGGACTGCGCCCCTGCCCCGTGCTCCGCCTGCGCGATGAGATCGGCAGCAACCCAGGCCGGGTTGGCTGAGGAATCAGCAATGACCAGCACTTCGGACGGACCGGCGATCATGTCGATGCCGACCTGGCCGAACACCTGTCTTTTCGCCGTGGCCACATAGGCATTGCCGGGGCCGACAACCTTGTCGACACGGGCAATGGACTGGGTGCCATAAGCGAGCGCTGCGACGGCCTGCGCGCCGCCGATACGGTAAATCTCGGTGACACCGGCAATCTGCGCGGCAGCGAGGATGGCCGGATTGATCTCGCCGTTCGGCGTCGGCACGACCATGGCAATGCGCTCAACGCCGGCAACCTTTGCGGGCACGGCGTTCATCAGCACCGACGAGGGATAAGAGGCAAGGCCACCCGGCACATAGATGCCGACCGCATCGACCGGCGTCCAGCGAGTGCCCAGGGTCACGCCGAGCGCATCGGTGTAGACGTGATCCTCAGGCTTCTGCTTGTGGTGATGGGCCTTGATCCGATCATGCGCGGTTTGCAGGGCAGCCCGGACATTGGCCGGCACCTTTGCCGCCGCAGCGGCAATCTCCGCAGCGGTGAAGGCCAGGTTCGTTTCCGACACGTTGGCCTTGTCAAAACGATTGGTCAGCTCGACCACGGCAGCGTCGCCACGCTGGCGCACATCGGAAATGATCGCAGCGACCGCGTCATTCACATCCTTGCTGGATTCGCGCTTGCCCCCAAGCAGTTCGGAAAAGCGGGTTTCGAAATCGGCATCGGCGCTATCGAGGCGAAGAGGCATGGAGAGCTTTCAATCAAGAGCGTGGGCAGGCTTGGCCGTGGCGGCCCAGGCAGCGCCGAGATCGGCCAGGCGCGCTTCGAGATAATCGACACTGAGCCTTACGGTGCCACCACCGGCAAAGCGCAGCTCGACAATGCCGGAGGGCGGATCGACCGGCTCGAAGACCACGGCGAGCAGGTTGAGCACGCCTTCAGGCGCGGCGGGATCGAAGCCGGCATAGGCGACGTGGGTGACGCCATCGAAATGCAGCGCGGCGCGCTTGCGCAGGCCCTTTGCGCGCGGCTGATCGCTGGCCCAGTCGAACCGGTTCATCAGCAGCGCGAAGCGCCGGTCGCCACGGGCATATCCCATGTCCGCAACGCGGATGACGGCGTCCTGCACATGCGCGGACACAACTTCGAGGTCTTCGCTGTCAAGCGCGATGAGCTTGAGATCGGTCATGGTCAAGGCCCTGTTGATGCGGTGCAGCCTATCTGGTCACGCCAATGCCGATCTACAAGGTTTTTGGGCAGGAGGGCAATGCGTTGCTTGTGGATGTTCAGCACCTTACCCACTGCTCGCCGCCCTTGGCCTTGACCCGGGAGGCAAGACCGTTCGGGCCAGGCACTGAGATGAAGAACCCTCGGGTCAAGCCCGAGGGTGACGGATGGAGGATGGGCAAGCAGTCCGCCCTGCGAGCTGCCACTCAAGCATAGCTTTCGTGGCCTTCTTGGCTCGAAAGGCTCCACTGGAGCCTTTCGTCCTTTCGGACCGCCGGCGAAGTCTCCGGGCCTGACAGACTAAAATCGCTCCACCGGAGCGATTTTGCCGAAGGCCGCATACCCGCCCTGCGAGCATAGCTCTTCGGGCCTAGCGCGCTAAAATCGCTCCACCGGAGCGATTTTGCTGAAGGCCGCGCGCTAGCCAGCAAGTCTTTCGATTTCGGCGCCGCAGCGGCTGAGCTTGTCTTCCAGGCGCTCGAAACCACGATCGAGGTGGTAGATGCGGTTGACCACGGTTTCGCCCTTGGCCGCGAGGCCGGCGATCACCAGCGAAACCGAGGCCCGCAGATCGGTGGCCATCACCTGCGCGCCTTTGAGCTGGGACTTGCCAGTGATGGTGGCGACCTGGCCATTGACCGAAATATCGGCGCCGAAGCGCACCAGTTCGGCCACGTGCATATAGCGGTTCTCGAAAATGGTCTCGCGGATATGGCTCACGCCGTCGCTCATGGTCATCAGCGCCATGAACTGGGCCTGCAAATCGGTCGGGAAACCCGGGAACGGATCGGTTTCCACATCGACCGCCTGAATGCCATTGCCATTGCGGCGCACGCGCAGACCATTGGCCTCGACGCTGAGCGCGGTGCCCGTGCGGGCCAGAATATCGAGCGCCGCCTGCAAATGCTCGGGGCGGGCGCCCTTGAGCAGCACGTCGCCGCCGGTCATGGCCGCGGCCATGGCGAATGTGCCGGTTTCGATGCGGTCGGGGATCACTTCCACCGTTGCGCCATGCAGCTTTTCCACGCCTTCAACGGTGAGCGTGCGCGTGCCGATGCCGGAAATCTTCGCGCCCATGGCCACGAGGCATTCGGCGACATTGGTGATTTCCGGTTCCTGGGCGGCATTCTCGATCACCGTCGTGCCCTTGGCGAGCGTCGCGGCCATCAGGATGGTATGGGTGGCGCCGACCGACACCTTTGGGAAATTGATCGTCGCCCCGACAAGCCCGCCCTTGGGCGCGCGCGCCACGACATAGCCTTCATCGATATCGATCTCGGCGCCCAGCGCCTGCAAGCCGAACAGGAAAAGATCGACCGGCCGCGTACCGATGGCGCAACCGCCGGGCAGCGACACCCGCGCCTCATGGCAGCGGGCCAGGAGCGGCCCGATGACCCAGAAACTGGCACGCATCTTGGACACCAGATCATAGGGCGCCGTGGTATCGACGATATCGGCGGCATGAAAGGTCATGCGCTGGCCCACGCCCTCGTCCTCGCCGCGGCGGCGGCCATGCACGGCGATATCGACGCCGTGATTCTCCAGAATGCGTTCCAATTGCTTCACGTCGGCCAGGCGCGGCACATTATGCAGCACCAGCGGCTCGTCGCTGAGCAGGGATGCGATCATCAGCGGCAGGGCGGCGTTCTTGGCGCCGGAAATGGCGATTTCGCCATTGAGCTCATTGCCGCCGACCAAACGAATACGATCCATAAGAAGTCCTCGATATGGGCCCATGGGCCCGCTAACTGGGGAGGCAAGGCAGGGTCTTCGTTGCCGCGTAGGCCAGACCAGCCGCACTCTAGAAAAAGGGTGACGATGCAGGCCTTGCGGCCCATTTTCGTATCGTGGCGGGAAAAAGAGTTTCTGACCCTTTCGCCTGATCCGATTATCTCGCCCGAAAATGGTTTACGGTTTGTTGTCCGCGTCCGTTTCGGGGCCGTCCGGGGTGGAAACAGAATCAGACCCGGATATACGGGCCTTTGCCTGTTCCTTGCGGCGCTTGAGGTTCTCACGCAACTTTGCGGCCAATCTTTGCTCACGACGCTGCGCCTGTTCGGCTTTACCCATTGGCCTTTTGCCCAACTGATCCATCGCGGCGGTAGATAGGCTGTTTTTGGCCTTGCGTCGAGACAGGCACTATGGCAAATGAGCCCCCGTCGCCGCGCCGGTAACCTCCGCGCCGCACAAATCGGTTTGCTGCCGTAGCTCAGTGGTAGAGCACTCCCTTGGTAAGGGAGAGGCCGACAGTTCAATCCTGTCCGGCAGCACCAGTTTTCCAGCATCTGTTCATTGCCAAAGACGCCGCCTTGCGCTTCAGCAAGGGCGGGGAAATGGGTGATTTTATCTCTCCTGCGCGGTCTGTGGAACTGTGGCGGCTTTGAGGCGTTGGGCCTTCATCACGCCAATGGAGGGGCTCCATGACCGCACACATAGCGTCGCACTCAGACCGCAGGGGTTTGGGATTCTGGTGGACCATGCTGATCGGCGTGGTCCTTGTGCTGTTTGGATTGCCCATTGCTGCCGGCGGCATCTGGCTGATCGCCCTTGGCGGATCATGGTATTATCTGCCGGCGGGGATCGGTCTTCTGGCCACCGCTTATTTCCTGTTCCGGCGCGACATGATGGCGGTCTGGATTTATCTCCTCACCTATATCGGCACCGTGATCTGGGCCTTGTGGGAAGCCGGTTTCAATGGCTGGGCGCAGGTGCCGCGCCTCGTCGCGCCGACTGTGGTCCTCGTGCTTGTATTGTCCACATTGCCTGTATTGCGGGGATCGATCCGCCGGTACGGCACGGGCATGGCGGCAGCGGCGGTGACACTGGTTGGCGCCATGGGCGCGATCAATGTTGCCCAGTATAGCGTCGAGCCGGCTTATGCGCAGGAAGAAATCCTGCCGGAGGCGCCTTTGGCGCCCGCTGAAACCCCGCTTATGCCCGCAGAAGAAGCGCCGGTCACCAGCCCGTCTGCTGATCCGCTTGACCCGACCAATGGCGGCGTGCCGGTGCCCGAGGAATCGCAGGCAACCAGCGCGGAAACGGGCGTAACACCGGAAGTGGTGCCCGAACTCATCAATTTCGCCATGCCTGAGGCGGGCGCCGACTGGCCGGCCTATGGTGGCACCCATCACGCAACGCGCTATTCGCCGCTGTCCCAGATTACCAGGGACAATGTGGGCGAACTGGAGCTGGTGTGGGAGTATCGCACCGGAGACATGCCGGAAGATGGTGAGCGCTATTCCAACCAGAACACTCCGCTCAAGATCGGCAATCAGCTGCTGATCTGCTCGGCGATGAACAAGATTATCTCTGTGGATGCGCAGACCGGGCTGGAACGCTGGCGTTATGATCCGGAGGTTTCGACCGATGCGATCCCCTATAATGCCACCTGCCGCGGTCTGGCCTATTACGCATCACCGACCCTGGACCCCCAGGATGAATGCGCCGAGCGCGTCATCATGAATACACTCGACGCCCGGCTCGTGGCTGTCGATGTGCAGACCGGTCAGCTCTGCTCGGACTTCGGCACGGCCGGTCTGGTTGATCTCGAAGAAGGCCTCGGCCACACTGTTCCGGGCTGGTACGCGCCGACCTCGCCGCCGACCGTGGTGCGCAATGTTGCCGTCGTGCATTCGCAGGTGCGGGATAACCAGCGCCGCGATGCGCCTTCGGGCGTGGTGCGCGGCTATGATGCCGAAAGCGGGGAAATGCTCTGGGCCTGGGACATGGGCCGTCCGGGCGAGAAAGGCCTGCCGCCCGAAGGGGAAACCTATACCCGCGGCACGCCCAATGTGTGGACCATTGCCTCGGGCGACAATGAACTGGGCCATGTCTATCTGCCGCTCGGCAATTCGTCCGTCGACTATTGGGGCGGCATGCGCTCGGAGGAGGAAAACACCTATTCTACCGCGCTTGTCGCGCTCGACGTCACAACCGGCGATGTCGCCTGGTTCTACCAGACGGTGCATTACGACATCTGGGACTATGACCTAGGTTCGCAAGGTTCGCTGATCGACTTCCCCACGGCCGATGGCCCGGTTCCGGCGCTGATCCTGCCCACCAAGCAGGCCATGTTCTGGATTTTCGACCGTCGCACCGGCGAGTTGCTGGTGGAAGTCGAAGAGCGTCCCGTGCCGCAGGGTGGCGTTGAGCCGGAACGGCTGTCGCCGACCCAGCCATTCGTGGTGGATTTCCCGAACCTGCTGCAACCCGACCTTGAAGAAAAGCACATGTGGGGCATGACCCCGCTGGACCAGCTCTGGTGCCGTATCCAGTACCGCGAGGCCTATTACGAGGGCATGTACACGCCGCCCTCCGCCGACCGGAACTGGATCCAGTGGCCGGGTTATAATGGCGGCTCGGATTGGGGCGGCGTGGCCATCGATCCGGTGCGCAACATCATGGTGGCGAACTATAACAACACCGCCAATCTCAACCGGCTGATCCCGCGCGAGGACGTCGACTCCCTGGGCATCCGCTCCATCGATCAGGGCGGACGCGAAGACGGTGCGCCGGACAATATCAGCCCGCAGGGCGACACACCCTGGGGCATCAAGGTCAATGCCGGCTGGCGCGTGCCCTTTACCGGCATGCTCTGCACCGAGCCTCCCTATGGCGGCATCACGGCTATCGACCTCACTACGCGTGAAGTATTGTGGGACAAGCCGTTCGGCACCGCTCGCAAGAACGGACCCTTCGGTATTCCATCCATGCTGCCCTTCGATATCGGCACGCCGAATAATGCCGGCGCCGTGGTCACCGAAAGCGGCCTGATTTTTATCGCGGCGGCTACCGACGACCTGATCCGGGCCATGGATATCGAGACCGGCGAAGTGCTGTGGGAAGCTGAACTGCCCGCAGGCGGCCAGGCGGGTCCGGCCATGTATGAGGTGGATGGCCAGCAATTCCTGGTTATCAATGCCGGCGGCCACAATTTCATGGAAACGCCAATTGGCGATTATTTCCTGGCCTATGCGCTGCCGGAAACGCATGCCGCCGTGGATGCGCTGACCGGGGAAAATGGGGACGAGTAGGCACCAAGCCATTTTGAAATGTTGCGGTTCCTGCGCCTCCCTGCCCTTGAGGGGAGGGAGGCGCAGGAACCGCAGACTTCGCACAGCGCGGAGAAAACCAGAAAAACGGAACGGAAATGGATCAAGCGTCAGCCTTTTCCTTCGATATGAGCTATTGCGGCCCGCCGGCCTTGCCGGATGACCTCTGGAGCCGTTGGAATTTCGAGCCGGGCCTCTTGGCCGGGCTTTTTGCGACTGCTGTCATCGGCACATTCCTGCTGCGCCAGGCGACAGGCGGGCGGCGGCTCGCCTTCGGCCTAGCCTGGCTGTTTGCCGCCGTGCTTTTCGTCTCGCCGCTTTGCGCGCTGACGGTGAGCCTGTTCTCGGCACGGGTTGGGCATCATGTTGCGCTGACCATGCTCGTCGCGCCGCTGCTGGCGCTGGCACTTCCGGCACAGTGGGGGCGCTGGATGGCGCTGCTGCCACCCGTTATCCTGTCCACGATCGCACTCTGGCTATGGCATAGCCCGGACATCTACACATCAGCCTTTGCCCATCCGGCGCTCTACTGGGCGATGCAATTGAGCCTGCTCACCTCGTTCACCTGGCTATGGCTGGGCCTGTTGCGCTCTGCCTCGGCAATGGCGGCGGGGCTCACAGCGCTGACCAGCGCCATCCAGATGGGCATGCTGGGCGCGCTGCTGGTCTTTGCAGCCACCCCGCTTTATGTGCCCCACTTCGCCACCACGCTGGCTTTCAATCTCTCTGCGCTCGATGACCAGCAACTGGGCGGACTGATCATGTGGGTCCCGGCGAACCTGCCATTGCTGGCGCTGGTATTGTGGCGGCTGCTGGACGGGCTGGGCCTGCGCCGGGAGGCCTCCGAATGATCGTCACCTGGTTCAAGTTCATCCATGTGGCCACAATCGCCGTTTGGAGCGCCGGGCTGATCGCCCTGCCCTTCCTTTATCTGCAGCGCAAGGGGCTGGAGGACGGAGCATTGTACCGCCTGCATGCCTTTGCGCGTTTTCTCTACGTCAACATCGTCTCGCCCTCGGCCTTTATCGCCATCGGGACCGGCACCGTGCTGATTTTCCTGATGGGCACTTATGAAGCGTGGTTTTCAGCCAAGCTGCTGGCCGTATCGGTGATGACCGGCATCCACATCTTTTCGGGCCTGATGATCCTCAGACTGTTCGAGCCGGGCCGAAGCTATCCGCTCTGGCGCTTCAGCGTGGTCATGCCGCTGACGCTGCTGACCGTGGCGACGATCCTCATTCTGGTCCTCGGCAAACCCCGCCTCGAATGGCCGGAATTCTTCGCCGACCTGTTCGTGCCGGGGCGGCTGGGCGAACTGCTCGCTCCATTCAATCCTTGGCAGAGATAAGGAGGCCGACACCGTGATCGAAAATCAGCTTGCCTCCATGCCAGCCTGCAAACGCCGCGGCCATGCTGGACAGTACCGAAAGCATCAGGCCACTGGGCAGGACCGTTTCGGGCCAGAACAAGCGCAGACCCGCATTGGCGCCGACAATGGCGAGCATGACCATGGCGGCGATGGCGTGGTTCCAACTGGCGACGCGGACGCGAATGCCTGGAACGGCCAGCAATTCCGCCGTGCCGACAATCGCCGCCAGCACGCCGAAGACGAAGGCCGCGCCAGCGGACCAGGTGCCCACTTGCAGCCAGAAGTCGTCGCCGGTGAACCAGTAGAAGATGTCGATGCCCAGCGTCGAAATCACGAAGGCGATGGGGAAATGCACCAGCATGGCGTGAATGGGGTGACCGGCAACGGCAATGGCCGACCCGATATCCTGTTCGGCCACATCGCGTATATGCGGATTGGGGTGGGTGGTGCTGGCTTCCTTGCCCTCCTCCAGCGCAATTTCGGCTCGTTCGGCTTCGCGCGACGTCTCGCTCATTGTTTTGCCCCCTGTTTCAAATTCGTTGCACTCTGTGCAACGCCGCTGGCGCTGGCTGGTTGCAGCGGCGCGCTTTCGACCCTGGATCCGGCCGGGCCGCGCGCCGAGAACCTGGCCACGCTTTGGTGGGTGATGTTCTGGGGCTCGGTCGTGCTGTTTGCCCTGGTGATGGTCCTGTTCGCGCTGACTTATCTGCGCAAGGACTGGATAGAAAAGGTGACGCCGGGCCAATGGATCGTGGGCGGCGGGCTGATCCTGCCCATCCCGGTGCTGGTCCTGCTCACCGGCACGGCGCTGGTGCTGGGCGAGCAATTGCTGCCCCATGGCGAGGAGCCGATCAAAATCGAAGCCCATGCCAGCCGCTGGCAATGGAGTTTTACCTATCCCGATGGCCGCACCATGCCCGACGCGGTGCTGCATATGCCGGCGGGTGAGCCGGTCGATTTCATCATCACGGCGGAGGACGTCATACATTCCTTCTGGATTCCGCGCCTTGGCGGCAAGATCGACGCCATTCCCGGCCACACCAATGTCATCCGGCTGGAAGCCGACCGGCCCGGCACCTATTGGGGCCAATGCGCCGAATATTGCGGCGAGGGTCATGACGTCATGTTCTTCCGCGTCGAAGCGCACGAGCCGGACGCCTTTGCGGCACTGATGGAGGGCGGGCAATGAGCGCGCCTGTCTCCCCCCTCCGCCTCCACAAGCAGCTCGACGCCATCTGGCGCACGCCACCCGGGTTAGCCCGGCTGTCCAGCGTCAATCACACCGTTCTGGGCAAGCGCTTCATGGTGGTGGCCCTGACCTTCTTTGCCATTGGCGGCTTCCTCTCCATGCTGATCCGGGCGCAGCTGGCGACCCCGCACAGCGCCTTTATCGGGCCGGAAATCTACAACCAGATCTTCACCATGCACGGCACGGTGATGATGTTCCTGTTCGCCATTCCGATGCTGGAAGGCTTTGCCATCTACATGCTGCCCAAAATGCTGGGCGCGCGCGATCTGGCCTTTCCGCGCCTCACCGCCTATGGCTTCTGGTGCTATGTGTTTGGCGGGACGATCCTGATCGTCGCCATGCTGTTCGGCGCCGCGCCCGATAGCGGCTGGTTCATGTACACGCCGCTCGCCTCCAAGCCTTATACGCCCGGCATCAATGCCGATGTCTGGCTGCTCGGCATCACCTTTGTCGAAATATCGGCCGTGACCGCCGCCATTGAAATCTTCGTGTCCATTCTCAAGATGCGCGCGCCTGGCATGTCGCTGACGCGCATGCCGCTGCTGGGCTGGTATATGCTGGTCACCACGGGCATGATGATCGTCGGCTTTCCGCCGCTGATCCTCGGATCGATCCTGCTCGAACTCGAACGGGCGTTTGACCTGCCCTTTTTCGATCCGACGCGCGGTGGCGATCCGCTCTTGTGGCAGCACCTGTTCTGGCTGTTCGGGCACCCGGAAGTCTATATCATCTTTCTGCCCGCCGCCGGGGCGCTGTCGACCATTATTCCGGTCTTCGCGCAGCGCAAAATCCTCGGCTATCGCGCCATCATCGCGGCCATCGTCGCCATGGGCTTTCTCAGCTTCGGGCTCTGGGTACACCACATGTTCACCGTGGGCATTCCGCATCTGGCGCTGGCCTTCTTCTCGGCGGCGAGTGCGCTGGTGGCCATTCCAACGGCGGTGCAGATATTCGCGTGGCTCGGCACGCTGGCCTCGGGCCGGCCGCGCTGGGATATTCCCATGCTCTATGTGTTCGGCTTCTTCTTCGTCTTCGTGATCGGCGGGTTGACCGGGGTGATGCTGGCCATGGTGCCGTTCAACACGCAGGCCCATGACAGCTATTTTGTCGTGGCGCATTTGCATTACGTGCTGGTCGGCGGCTTCGTCTTTCCGATGCTGGCGGGCATCTATCACTGGATGCCGCACATCTCGGGCAAGCAGAGCCTCTACAAACTCTCCATCCCCGCCTTCTGGCTGATTTTCATCGGCTTCAATCTCACCTTCTTCCTCATGCACCTGACCGGGCTCATGGGCATGCCGCGCCGCATTTCGACGTATCCGTCGAACTGGGGCTGGGACTGGCTCAACCTGCTCTCGTCGGTCGGCGGGTTCATCCTCACCATGGGATTCTGCCTAGTGCTGGCCGATATCGTGCTGCAATTCCGCTTCGGGCGCTGGTTCCGCCGCGATCCCTGGCGGGCACAGACGCTGGAATGGGCGACCGCGACCCCGCCGCCAAGCTACAACTTCGCCGCCATCCCCCGCGTGGACGAGCGTGCCGACGGGCTGGAGCCGGCCAAAATCGGCCCGGTGCTGGCAGGCGGATTCGGCTATCTCGGTTTCACCCGCAATGGCGATCAAGAAACCATGGGCGTCGACATGCTGACCGGCGCACCCGAGCATGTCATCATCCTGCCGCGCCGCACCTATCTGCCGCTGTGGACGGCGATGGCTACGGCAAGTTTCTTCCTCGCCATGCTGTTCAGCCAATATTGGCTGGCCCCGTTCGGCGCGCTGGCGACGCTGATCCTGTTCCTGTTCTGGCCGGTCACGCTGGGACAGAAGCAGGACTTCGGTCCGGTCGAAATCGGCATGGGGGAGACTGCGGTGCTCGATGTCGAGAGCCCGCACAATGTTTCCATTCTCGCCAATCGCGCCGCGCTGGTGATGAATGCCACACTGTTTTCATCGCTGCTGTTCGGGGGACTGTTCCTGATCGTGGTCGCCCCGAACTGGGAAACAGTCACCGCACTCGACTGGAGCCTGTGGCCGGGCGCCATGGCGCTTGCGGCTGCATTGGGGGCAGCGGGGATTGCCTTCATGGCCCGTCGGGCCAATGGAAAGGGCCGCCCGGTGGGACCCTTGTTGTTGCTCAGCGCGTTGCTGCAAGGGCTGGCTGTGGCGCTGCTGGTGGCCATGGGCCTTGCCCTGCCCGAACCCACCACACATGCACGGCAGGCAATCATCCTCGCGCTGATCAGCTATGGGGCGCTGCATTGCTTTGTTGGCGGGCTCATGGCGGCGCATGGATACTGGCGGCTGGGCCAGGGCTATGTGTCGGCGCGGCGGCAGACCGAAATCATCCTGGCATGGCTGTGGAATGGCTATGCCGCAGCCACCCTTATCCCCGGCATGGGACTGGTGGCGCTGCTGGCCATGACAGGAGGGACAGCATGAGCCGGCAGGATCTTCGGGCGCTGGTGCTGCTGATTGCGGGCTTTACCGCCTGGGCAGTTGCCTTTGTGCTGCTTTATGCCTTGCAGGCGCTGGGTTGCGCCTATGACTGGGCGTGGCACAGGCCGATCCTGATCGGCGCCTATCTCATATCGCTGCTGCCGCTCATCTGGCTGTCGCTGCGCCGCCCCTACGCCACGGGTGAGCCGCAGACTTCGCTGTCGACGGCTGCGCTCTGGGCCAATCGCGCGGCCCTGGCGTCCGGCGTGCTGGTCTATCTGCCGGTCACCTTTGCCACCGCCTGCATTTAGGCAGACGAGAAAAAACCGGCGTCCCGAGGGACACCGGCTGGCAATCACTACGTCATGAAAACCTTGTGCTGGATCAGATCCAGTACGGGGTCACGCCATAATAGTCATAGACGCGACGGCCGTTCTCTTCCGTCCAGTAATCGTCGCTCTCGCGTTCGTATTTCGGAGCACCTTCGAGCTGCTCCTTGGAAATATCGACGCGATAGCCCTGCAGTTCCTGATCGTAATTGAGCATGGACCAGGGCAGCGGATAGTGGTCCTGGCCGATGCCGAGGAACCCGCCGAAGCTCAGCACGGCATAGGAAACCTTGCCGGAGCGCTTTTCGACCAGAATGCGTTCGATCGATCCGATATGCTCGCCCATCGGATCGAAGACCTTGGTGCCTTCAACCTTGTCGGACGCAATCAGATCGTGCGTTTCCTTGAGGTCTGCCGTTGCAACGCGGCTGTCATCGTAAGCCATTTGATCCTCCTTGCATGGGATTTGATATCCAACCAACGCAAGGCAATGGGATCGGTTTCGCCCCGAAAGAAAATGTGATCAGGCGCAGCGGCGCGGTTCGGTCGTCGTATGAGTTCCATACTCAGCCTTGAACGCAGCGAAGGCCTCGATGGAAAGCGGACGGGCAATGCCATAGCCCTGCGCAAAATCCACGCGGCCACCGGCCCGCAGGCTATCGAGGCGTCGCAGGCTTTCCACGCCCTCCACCACCAGTGGACGGCCGGAGGCTTTCACCAGGTCGATGGCGTGATCGAGCATGCGGGCCATCACGGAATCCTCCGATGCCATGGCGAATGAGCGGTCGAGCTTGACCCCGTCTATGGACAGTTCCGCCAGATTGCGCATGGAGGAATAGCCGGCCCCGAAATCGTCGATATAGACACCGATCCCGGCCTGTCGCAGCTTTTCGATCTCGACCTGCGCAATTTCCGGCTGCACTTCGTCGGTCTCGACCAGTTCCACCACCACCTCGAAGCGCCCGGCAGGCGCCAGCAGGGGGGCAAAGATCGGCACGAGGCGTGCCGCGTCGAGATCGCGCGGGAAGATATTGAAATTGACCTGCAAAGGCGTGGAATCCGGCGGCAGCTGCGACAGGTCCGCATGGGCACGGGCAACCACCATGGCCGTGAAACGCTCGGTCAATCCATGTTTTTCAACGATGTGCAGGAAACGGTCGGGCAGGACAATCGTCCCATCGACATCGCGCCAGCGCGCCAGCACTTCGCAGGCGGTGATGCTGTCCTTGTGCAGGTTGAGCAGGGGCTGATAGGCGCAGACCAGCGATTCCGTGTCGAAACGGCGCAGAAATCTCGCCTCGAAAGACCAATGGCGCTCGATGACGCCGCAGATCTGCTGGGTCAGCCAGGCGGCGAGCACGGCCAGGGCCGCCAGAACCAGCACGATGGCCCCGGCCCGCTGCATGGCAAGCGGCAGCAGGGGTGCGCGGGCCGCCACGCAATGCTCGCCCGCCGGGTCGCAGGCATATTGATGCAGCGCCCCGGCGAACGCGTCCAGAACGACCGGCTGAGGCGCTGCCCGCGCCGCCGCGAGCACGCCCTCTATGCCGGCGCGATGCATCCACATGTCGGGGCCAACGCGAAAGACCAGCTCTTGTTCAAAGTCGCTTGACACCGCATCGCCGGAAACAAATTGCGGGGGCACCACCAGCGCATAATTCCCGCGCCGGGCAATAGTGCCGGTCAGATCGGTCAGACCCAGGGGCGCAAGGGACCGGTCGAGCCAGAGCGCGATGCCGAATTCGTCGGAGGCGGCGACATCGGGCGCGCCCAGTTCCATCGGCTCCGCCAGCCAGCCTGCATCGCCGGAACAGATAACGCGGCCGTCGGGCGCGTAAAGCAGCTCGCTGATGCCATCGGGCATGAAGGTGATGCGCCGCATTTCGGCCAGAAAATCGGCGGAGCAAGGCTCCGCTGTCAGCTGGGAATCCATGGCATCGAAAATGGTGACGATACTGGCGCGCACGCTGCCATAGGTAACCAGGCTCCGGGCGATTTCAGCCCGCATGTTCTGCGCCACCTGTTCGGCGGCAATCCAGGCTGCTCCGCCCACAAGCAGGGCAAAGATCAGCAGAAAGACCAGTGCCTGGCGCACGCGCCGATACGTGCCCGAAATCAGAAACGTGGAAATCCGACCCATTCCGGGGCCTCCATTGGGGACCCCATCAAGCGCCATAACCTCTCAAAAGGTGGTTAAGCCGGGACTGCGGCGCGCGGAACCGCTGCGCCCGGCGCGCATTGAGCCTTGAGGAATGTCCACCACAGCCATTCGAGCGAGGAGAAAGATCATGGTCTTCGACACACTCAAGCAACGCATGGGCGGAACCGATCAGCTCAACCCCATGCAGATTGCACGCCATACCCTGTTCACGGCGCGCGAAAAACTCGACCTGCTCAACCAGTTGAAGGCCGAGGCCACGGGCGCGCAGGTGGAAGGCGATGCTGTCGCCTTCGAGCCGGAAGAGATCGATGAAGCCATTGCCCATGTCCGCGAAGGCGCGGCGCGGGGCGTCGGCACCGAAACGGTCTTGCGGGGGGATTACTGATGGCCGATCCGCAGGAACCCAAATTCGACAATAGAGCCCGGGTCAAGGAAGACGCCAAGGTGGACTTTCTGGTCGATGAAAATGGCTCGCGCATCGACGTGCCTGCCGATTCCGGCATCAAGGTTGCGGGCGAGCACGAGGCCTCGGTTGGCGCTACGGGCCCGACAAACTGGTGGCTTTATGGCCTCATCGCCCTGGCCATCATCATCGCCTTCCTACTGCTGCTGCAGGTCTTTTCCGGCGCGCCAGGCACCGACATGCAGCCGGGCACCCCGGTATCGGCGCCCGTCACAGAAACGACAGTGCAATAAAAAACGCGGCCCCGGGAGGCCGCGTTTTCATTTGATAGATGGGAATGCTTAGCCGCGGATCGGCGAAAGCTGGATTTCCACACGCCGGTTCTGGGCGCGTCCGGCTTCGGTCGCATTGGAGGCGATGGGGCTCGAAGGGCCCTTGCCTTCGATATAGAAGCGGCGCTGGTCAATACCCTGATTGGCCAGGATGGTTGCCACGGACACGGCGCGGCGCTGGCTGAGCGCCAGATTATGCTCGTTCGAGCCGGTGGAGTCGGTGTGGCCGTAAACATCGACGATGGTCTTGTCGAATTTCTTGAGCACGAGTGCGACCGAAACCAGGGTCTGGTTGAACTGCGGCTGGACCGTCGACTGATCGGTGGCAAAGGTGATGTTGGACGGCATATTGAGGATGATCTGGTCACCCGAGCGGGTCACCGAGACGCCGGTGCCCTGCAACTGCGCGCGCAGCTCGGCTTCCTGCTGGTCCATGTAATTGCCGATAGCCGCGCCGGTCAGGCCGCCAACGCCAGCGCCGATCAATGCGCCGACGCGCGGATCACCGCCCACTGCGGCGCCCACGATAGCACCCGCAACAGCGCCGCCGCCAGCTCCCAGCAGCGAGCCGCCGGCCGTATTGGAAAGCCGGCTCTGGCCGGTATAGGGATCGGTGGTGGTGCAGGCGCTGAGAGCCAATGCCGCTGCAAGAGCGACGAGAACCTTCGACTTCATGAATATCCCCCTGAAGGATTCGCGGAAAAGTGGCCTTGTGATGTCCCTGCATTAAGGCAGGAGCGTGGTAAGGCCAATATGATGAACGCCGGATGAATGGGGATCAGCGCGCCCGCCAGAATTTCACCGCGCCATAGCACGCAACAGCCAGGAACCATCCGCCAAAGATCGGCAGGAAGTAGAGCATGGAATAGCCGAATGTGTCGTCCACTGTGCCATGCCAGAGCCAGAACACAATCTGCTCGAGCACGAAAACCAGCGTTGCCACCGCCAGAACCCGGGACCAACGATCATGGTGAGTGGATATGCCGATCAACAGTGCAACCACAGTTGTCGGCAGCAGCGCCGGGCCCAGCATGAACAATAGCGGCAAAGGCCAGAAGATGGCCGGGCCGAGCGAGCCGAACCAGAGAAGCGAATGCGCCGCGAGTCCGATGATCGCAGCCATAATGACCATACCCAATGCAAGTCCGGTCCGGTCGTGTCTCGCTTCTCCGTCAGCCATTCGCCCAGCCCGCATCGACGAGAAAATGCTGGCTGGAAATCATGGCGCTGTCGTCGGCGGCCAGGAACAGGGCCATGCGGGCGCAGTCGTCGGGTGTCAGATGACCGGACAGGGCCTGATTGGCCTCGATGGCCTTCTTGTCGTCTTCGGTAATCCAGAGATCGAGCTGGCGCTGCGTCAGCACGGCGCCGGGTACCAGCGAATTGACGCGAATGGCCGAACGCCCCAATTCGCGCGCCATGGCGCGCGTCAGTCCATGCACTGCGGCCTTGGCCGTTTCATAGAGCGGAATGGATGGCGTCATGATCATCCAGCTGATCGAGCCGAAATTGATGATCGACCCGCCACCGGCACGCGCCATACCCGGCGCCACCGCCTGCATGGCGAAGAAGGCGTGCTTGAGATTGACCGCCATGCGCTCATCCCAATAATCGGGCGTCACCTCGGCCCAGTCATGGCGCTGGTCATGCGCGGCGTTGTTGACCAGAACGCGCGCATCGCCATGGGCCTCGGCGAAGCCGGCAATGGCCGCCTGGTATGCCGCAATATCGGTCACGTCGCATGGGGTGAAACCAACGGTCTGGCCGGCGGCGCTCAATTCCTGCGCCAGCGCCTCCCCCGCCGCGATGGCCACATCGACAAAGCCCACCTTGGCGCCCTGTGCCGCAAAGCTGCGCACCAGGGCTTCGCCAATGCCCGACGCGCCACCGGAAATAACGACAGGGCGGTCCCTGAGGCTGGGATAAGTGGCATAGGCCATGACGCGGGCATCCTGAAAACTGGCAGCAATCACAGCAAAATAGCGCTGCCCCCGGACGACGGCAAGCCACAATGATGTACGTACCTCAGATTTTGCACCATCATTTTCTGCCGCGCCTGCCGCGGGGGCGCGGGCGAGTTTGGCGGGTCAATGGCAGGGGTCAGCATCTTGCGTATTTTGGGGTTCAGTCCCGATCAAACCACCTCAAGCAGCTTTGATCGCAGCAGGCTGTTGGCAGATGGCGCGGAGAACTTTAGAATGAGTCTCAAGATAAACTGCGCTCCCTTTGCCAAACAAGGGTTTAGCCTGCGGCTGCGCGTCGAATTGACCTATATCAATGCGCGTGTCGGCGGTTTAGGAGACACACCCATATTCGCCCGGTCTGGCCTCTGCCCCTCTCGGACGTAAGCGAAGGAATAGCTTTCATGGACTATCGCGGCATTTTTGAAGATGCGGTGGACACGCTGCGGGCTGAAAAGCGCTATCGGGTCTTTGCCGATCTCGAACGCATTGCCGGCAAGTTTCCGCGCGCGGTCTATCGCGACGAAGCCGACAATGCCCGCGAAATCACCATCTGGTGCTCCAATGACTATCTGGGCATGGGCCAGCACGAAAAGGTCGTGCGCGCCATGCAGGAAACCGCCGGCACGATGGGCGTCGGCGCCGGTGGCACCCGCAATATTTCGGGCACCAACCGGCCGCTGGTCGAGCTTGAGCGTTCGCTCGCCGACCTGCACCGCAAGGAAGCCGCGCTCGTCTTCACGTCGGGCTTCGTCTCGAACGAGGCGGGCATTTCCACCATTGCCCGGCTCATGCCCAATGCCATCATCTTCTCGGACCAGCTCAACCACGCCTCGATGATCCAGGGCGTGCGCCAGAGCGGCATGGAAAAGAAGATTTTCCGGCACAATGACGTGGCGCACCTGCGCGAACTGCTCAGCCAGGTCGACCGCAAGCGGCCAAAGCTCATCTGCTTTGAATCGGTCTATTCGATGGATGGCGACATCGCGCCGATTCTGGAAATCTGCGACCTGGCCGAGGAATTCGGCGCGCTCACCTATATCGATGAAGTCCATGCCGTGGGCATGTATGGCCCGCGCGGCGGCGGCATTGCCGAGCGTGACGGGTTGATGGATCGCATCGACATCATCGAGGGCACGCTGGCCAAGGGCTTTGGCGTCATGGGCGGCTATATTGCCGCCAACCGCGCCATTATCGACGCCGTGCGTTCCTATGCGCCCGAATTCATCTTCACCACTGCCCTGCCCCCGGCGCTCTGCGCCGCCGCCCGCGCCTCGATCGAGCATTTGAAGGGCAATGGGCTCGAGCGGCAGATGCACCAGCGCCAGGCCCGGCTGACCAAGGCGATCCTGGCCGATGCCGGACTGCCGGTAATGGAAACCGAGACCCATATCGTGCCGCTGATCGTGGGCGATGCCCGCGCCGTCAAGGCGGCCAGCGACATGCTGCTCGACAAGCACAATATCTATATCCAGCCGATCAATTACCCCACCGTGCCCAAGGGCACCGAGCGGCTGCGCATCACCCCCACCCCGCTGCATACCGACGAGATGATCTTCGAGCTGCGCCACGCCTTGGTCAGCGTCTGGACGGCGCTGGAACTGCCGCGTGAAAAGGCCGATGCCGCCATCACCGCCAGCAAGCTGACCTCGGGTGATCTGACCCTGCCCAGCCTGGGTGGCTGATGGCGCTCCGGCGCTGGCTGCGTGAGCATTGGCTGACATTTGCCGGCGCGGTTTTGTTCACAATCGGCGCCGGAATTGTTGTTTCTGCGCTCATCACCGGGGAGGTGAGGGAACTCAGGCGGTTCGGCGCGGACGATATCCTGCGCGATGCCGATCCTCAGGGCTTTTATCTCACCCTGCTGATCTGGGTCGCCATAACCGCCTTTTTCGGCCTCATCACCGCTGGCGGTGTTTACCAGGATGTCCGGATCAGGCGCGCCGTCCAGCGCAAATCTTCATATGGGCGTGAGCACTCGATAATTATAAGTCGAGAAGACGCCGACAAAACTGGTTCGCGCCCTGATTGAAGTCATCAGATAACGGGACGTCAGCGTCGAATTTTCGGGCTTCAAGGACTAATTTTTCCTGGCCTTGACTTCGGCGCAATTGAGGTAGATGCTTGCATTCTACGTTTTCTGCCCCTGTTGGCGACCTGACCTTCCCGGCGTGTCCGGTTGATTGGCTTTCCTTCCGAACTGCGAACGTTTTAGGCCTCCGCTGCATATTGCGTGGAGGAAACTTGCTCGTTTGCACTGCTTCGAGCTGTTCAGAAAGGCGCCATCATGATCAACGGCACCGTGAAATTCTACAATTCCACCAAGGGCTTCGGCTTCATTACCCCTGATACGGGCAGCAAGGATGCCTTCGTGCATGTTTCCGCTCTGGAACGTGCCGGCCTATCCGGCCTCGCCGATGGCCAGAAGGTTTCCTATGACCTCGAACAGAGCCGCGACGGACGCGAGTCCGCCGTCAATCTGCAGCTGGCCTGAATTCTGCGGAGGCGCCGCCAGGTGCCTCCACTCCATTTCCACGAAGGAGCGCATCATGTTGCATCGCTATAAAGTCGGCCAGATGCTGGAATTGCGTTCCGCACCACGGCACAGCAATCGCCCATCGGGCCCCTGCGAGGTCGTGACCTGCCTGCCGCATGACAAAGGCCCGGTGCTTTACCGGGTGAAGTCCCGGGGTGAGAGCAACGAGCGGGTCGTCGAGGAAGCCGACCTCTCCCCCAGCTCGGCGACGAAGGCCCCGTTCCCGGAAGGCGAAAGCATTTTCAGCATCGCCATCGGCAAGCGGTGAAACTGGCCATAGACTGGTCGAGGCCGGCAGAACTCTATTCAAGCAGCGCCTCGTTTGGCGCGCGCAAAAGCCGCTATATGCGCTTTCCATCACTGGCGGAGGCCATCCGCTATGCCGTCGAGGACTTGCCGCAGGCGCAGATGCGCGCGCTGGTTCTCGAAAGCGGCGACGACAGACACGAGGGCGATTCCATCCGGGCGCTATACGATGCCCCGGACTATCCGCTCCAGCGCGAATAGCGCTGCAATTACCGGCCAAGGGCCGACAGAAAGACACTATGAATATCCAGATTTTGAACGCGCCGGGGCAATTGTTCCTTGGCAGCGATACCACAACGGCGCTCGCACAGGGCCCACGCCAATTCCGCTCCGCCGCCAATGCCATACGCTTCGCGGTCGAACAGGCCGCCCCAGTCAGCCTGCGTGGCGCGAGGCTTGAAGTGGGCAACCATACGCTTGGGCCGAACCAGATCAGACACCTGCATGGCAGGCTGATGGCCAGGCCAAGGGGCCGGCCATCAGCGTGAGACCCTAGCTAGCCGGGCGGGCCGGTGGACGCGAACTGGTCCGCTCAGGCTTTTTGGGCGCAGCGATAAGACCTTCGCGAATGGCCTGCTTGCGGGCATTCTTGCGGGCGCGCCGCACGGCCTCGGCCATCTTGCGCGTGCGCACTTCCGAGGGCTTTTCGTAATATTTCCGGATCTTCATTTCCCGGAACACACCTTCTCGCTGAAGGCGCTTTTTCAATACTCTTAGGGCTTGATCGACATTGTTGTCGCGAACCTGTACCTGCAAAAACTATCCTAACAAAATACACGCCTCACCTGAAACGGCAGACGGACGCACTCGTATGACCGCGCAGGCCCAGCCCTATCAGGATTCCGCTGTCACTCCCAGCGCCCGTGCCGTCCAATCCCGACGCCACCTCGCCATTCGCGCACAGCTCTCATGGCCTTCTTGCCTCGCAAGGCTTCACTGAAGCCTTCCGTCCTTCGGACCGGCCGCGAAGTTCGCTAAAATCGCTCCACCGGAGCGATTTCCTGACGCTACCTCGCCATTCGAGCATAGCTCTCATGGCCTTCTTCGCTAAAATCGCTCCACCGGAGCGATTTCCTAACGCTACGAAGTCAAGACGATCCGCATCAGGTCGGCGGTATTCCGCGCGCCCAGCTTCTCCATCACCCGGGCACGATGCACCTCGATGGTTCGCGGGGAAATGCCCAATTCGCGTCCGGCCTCCTTGTTGGACTGGCCATTGGTGATCAATTGCAGCACTTCGCGCTCGCGCGGAGTGAGTTGGGCGAAGCCGCGCACTTCCACGGGGCGGCGACCTTCGCTCATGGCGCCAAGATGCACGTCCCGGCGCAACGCATCGCGGATGACGGTCAGCAGGTGTTCGCTGTCTATGGGCTTGGTGAGTACGTCGGTGGCGCCCAGCTTCATCGCGGTGACCGCCGCCTCCACCTGCGGGGCGTTGGACAGCATGATCACCGGCGCCCCGGTGCGCAATGCCTTGACCCGGCGCAACAGACCCAGCCCGCTATCTTCGCCCAGGACGAGGTTGATGACGGCCACGTCGGGATAGCGCCGTTCCATGGCGGTAATGGCGCTGGCCGCATCGCGCGAAAAACTGGTCTGGAAGCCCTCCAGCCGGAACAACACACTCAAGGCTTCGCAAATGCCCAGATCTGAATCGACGATATGGACCAGCCGGTCGCGGTTGAGAAAGGCGTGATAGTAAGAATGCGTATTCATGCCTATATCCCTTTCGGCACAGTGTGACCGGGAGCCAGCTGCGCGCGGCCGAAGCTCACTCCCCCTGCTCGACGTGTCACCGCGAGACGCTGCACCGCATCCGCCTGACGCGCCCGGAAAACCCGGAGCCATCGGCCAGCCCCACGGCATAAGCCGCCAAAGCCGCCTCCCGTCCGAATCCCCCTCTCCTGTAGTTTGCCCTAGGTGGTCCCATGGTCCGATAAGGACATTTCGTAGGAGGAACCACCTATGCCCTTCACGGTATATCAGGACTATATTCCTGTCTAGAGCTATTATTCCTAGTATCACTGCGTAGAAAAGGCCGGTTCTCACCGGCCCTCTTTTTGCTTCAGGCCTTGTTCTGCGCGCGCAGGGCGTCACGGATCTCGGTGAGCAGGATTTCTTCCTTTGTCGGGGCGGGCGTGGTTTCCACCGGCTCCTTGGCGGCTTCGCGCTTGAGCGAATTGATGCCCTTGACCACGAGGAAGAGCACGAAGGCGACGATGGTGAACTTGACCACGGCGTTGAGGAACAGGCCGATATTGACCCGTGCTTCACCCACTTGCAGGACAACAGCGGAAAAATCGATGCCGCCAATGATAATGCCGATCAGCGGCATGAAAATGTCATCGACGATGGACGACACGATGGCTCCGAAAGCCGCGCCAATGATCACGCCGATGGCAAGGTCGATCATGTTGCCCTTGACGGCAAAGTCCCGGAATTCCTTCAAAAAGCCACTCACTGGAAGCCCTCCATAGTCTCGTGCCGCCGTTTTGGGCGGTTTCTGGTTAATCCGTGTTAACGATTGCAGGGCTTTGGCCCCAAAAGCAATGGGTCTATTGGCGGTCTTGCACTGATGGTTGAGCGGGCCGATAACGCTTGTGTTCAACACAAACCCATGTCGCCGCTTCATGTCTTCGCATCCACAGGAAAGGGCCGAAGCCCTCAAGCTGGCCATGGACCATGTCCCCCAGGGCATAGCCCTGTTCGATGCGGGGCTGCGGCTCACCGCATCCAACCAGCGCTATAACAGCCTGCTGGGGCTGCCCGAGGATCTCACCCGGCCCGGCACTGCGCTATTCGACATTGCCCTGTTCATGGCTGATCGGGGCGATCTGGGCTCTGGCGATGCAACGCGGCTGGCGATCGAGCGCATCAACGTGCTGACCTCGGCGCCCACCACCATTACCCAGCGGCTGGGCAGTGAAGGTCAGGTGCTGGAATTTCATTCGAGCCGCCTGCCTGACGCCGGGCTGGTCATCAGCTTTTCCGACGTCACGGCGCGGGTGCGCGCCGAACAGCAATTGGAGCAGATGAACCAGAGCCTCGAACGACGGGTGGAAGAGCGCACGGCGGCTTTGCGGCAGGTCAATGGCGAATTGGAAGTGGCGCGCGCCAAGGCCGATGCCTCAAATCACGACAAGACCCGGTTTCTGGCGGCCGCCAGCCACGACCTGCTGCAACCGCTCAATGCCGCCAGGCTCTACACCTCGACGCTGATCGAGCGCGCCAAATCCACCGCCTTTGCCGAGCTGGCCAATTCCATCGAGGCCTCGCTGACGGCGGTGGAGGACATCATGAGCGCGCTGCTCGATATTTCGCGCATCGACAGCGGCGCGCTGAAGCCTGCGCCTGCCCCGATGCAAGTGCAGGATCTGTTGCGCAAGGCGGAGGTGGAATTCGCTCCAATGGCGCGGGAGCGCTCCATTGCCCTGCGCATCGTGCCGACCAAGGCGACAATCCTGGCCGACCGGGCCCTGCTCGGCCGCATCGTGCAAAACCTGGTCTCCAACGCCATCAAATATACGCCCGTCGGCGGCAAGGTGCTGATCGGCCTCCGGCGGCGCGGCAATCGCTGGCGGCTCGATGTCATCGATACCGGCATCGGCTTCAACAAGGACCAGCACAAGCTGGTCTTTGCCGAATTTTCCCGGCTGGAGCGCGGCGCGCGCATGGCGCAGGGGCTGGGGCTTGGCCTCTCCATCGTGCAAAGACTGGTGAGCGCGCTGGGGCTGACCCTGGAACTGGACAGCCGCGAGGGCCATGGCTCGCGCTTTTCCATCTATCTGCCCGCCGTGCGCAATGCACGTCCCGCTGCCAAGGCAGAGGCGCCCGCCGCCGAGCCCGATTTCGGCACGCTCAGCCTGCGCGTGCTCTGCGTCGATAATGAAAGGGCCATCCTCGAAGCCATGGAGGGCCTGCTCACCCATTGGGGCTGCGATGTGCGCACCGCGCTCTCGCTCAAGCAGATCGACCGCGAGCGCCTGCTCGAAGGCTGGTATCCCGATCTCGTCCTGATGGACTATCACCTCGACCAGACCTCGGGTCTCGACGCCATCGAATGGCTCCGCCACAATCTGGGCGGCCACCTGCCCGCCGCCCTGGTGACCGCCGACCGCAGCCCGGCAGTGCGTACGCTCGCCGAGGATCGCGGTATTGCCGTCGTCACCAAGCCGGTCAAGCCGGCGGCCCTGCGCGCCACGATCAGCGGCCTCGCCAACCAGAGCGGGCGGAGCACGAAGAAGGCGGGGTGAGCTTCGGGCTATCGGCTCCCCGTCAAGGCGGAAGGTGCCCCGGCGCCCATGCCGCCACATCCGCCACCCCAAGTCACATCCCTGTGCCGCCTCGACAGCACCCTGCAAGCCGCGTCAAACTCTCTGCCTGAAAGGAGACGCCCATGACCTGGCTTCCCGATTACGACCCCATTGCCGGCGATAAGCAGAGCTGCGATGCGCTCGAACTCGTCGTGGTGCCCCGCACCCGCGATCTTGGCGGCGGCTTTCCCGTGCGTCGCGCCCTGCCCCATGGCAAGCGCCAGATGGTGGGGCCCTTCATCTTCTTCGACCATTTCGGACCCGTGCAATTCCTCGCCGGGCAGGGCATGGACGTCAAACCCCATCCGCATATCGGCCTCGCCACCGTCAGTTACCTGTTCGACGGCAAGATCACGCACCGCGACAGCGAGGGCAATATCCAGGATATCCGCCCCGGCGCGATGAACCTGATGACGGCAGGGCGCGGCATTGCCCATTCCGAGCGCACGCCCGAGGTCGAGCGCGCCGATGGCCATAAGCTGCTGGGCCTGCAAAGCTGGATCGCCCTGCCCGAGGGCAAGGAGGAGATCGACCCGAGCTTCCAGCATTTTGCCGCCGACCTGCTCCCCTCGGTGACCGATACGGGCCTTTCCGCCCGGATCATTGCTGGACGCGCGTTCGGGAAAACCGCGCCGGTTTCCACCACGTCCGACTGGTTCTATGTCGAGGTGCAACTGGGGGCGGGCATGAGTGCCCCGCTCGACAATGACTATGAAGAACGCGCCATCTATCTGGTCAGCGGAACCGTGGACATTGCCGGCGACCAGTTCGAAGGCCCGCGCCTGCTGGTTTTCCGCCCCGGCGACGCCATTACCGTCACCGCGATCACGCCCGCCCGCATGATGTTTCTCGGCGGCACGGCGCTGGAAGGTCCGCGCTATATCTGGTGGAACTTCGTCTCCTCCAGCCAGGAGCGGATCGAACAGGCCAAGGAAGACTGGAAACAGGCCCGCTTCGGCCCGGTGCCGGATGAGACCGAGTTCATCCCGCTGCCGGAGAAGAGCTACTAGATCGTTTCATCATGGGACGGCATCCCGGCTCTATCGCCTCCCTCCCCCTTGAGGGGAGGGAATGAGGGTGGGGGTTCTGAACCATCCATGAGCGTAGAGTCAGCGTCAGACGCAGAACCCTCACCCCGGCCCTCCCCTCAAGGGGGAGGGGGAAGGCTGGCGGCTCTCCATGATTGAGACTTACCCCTTGACCGGCTCCGCCGTGTCCGGGCTCGCGTCGGGCGTTGGCGTTGCCTTGTCCATGACCGGCGCGACGGGCATCACCTTCGGCATGCGGTTCCAGGCGTCGAGCGCGGCGATCTTGTAGGCTTCGGCCAGGGTCGGATAGTTGAACGTGTTCTCGACGAAATAATCGAGCGTGGCCCCCAGGTTCAGCACCGCCTGCCCGATATGGATCAGCTCGGTCGCGCCCTCGCCGACGATATGGACGCCCAGCAGTTTTCGGGTGTCCAGCGCCACGATCATTTTCATCATGCCCGACTGCAGGCCCATAATGTGGCCGCGCGAGGTTTCGCGGAACCGGGCCACGCCGCATTCATAGGGGATTTTCTGCTCACGCACCTGCGCTTCGGTCAGGCCGATGGTGGAGATTTCCGGCACGGCATAAATGCCATAGGGGAAGAAATCGGGCGCTGGCGGCATCTTGGCGCCAAAGGCATGCAGCGCCGCGATCCGCCCCTGTTCCATCGAGGTCGAGGCGAGCGCGGGAAAGCCGATCACATCGCCGGCCGCGTAGATATGGGGGATCTGCGTCTGGAATGTATTGGGATTCACGCTCAGACGCCCGCGTGAATCGGGCACCACGCCGCAGCAATCGAGCCCCAGATCGGCAGTCGCGCCGACGCGGCCCGCCGCATAGAGCAGCATGTCGGAGCGAATTTGCCGGCCGTCACCGAGATGGGCGATGGCCCAGCCCTGCGCGTCCTTTTCCACCCGCTCCACCTTGCCGCCCAGCCGCATGGTCACGCCGCGCTGGCGCAGGTCATGGGTGAATTCCTCAATGATTTCGCGGTCGATGAAGTCGAGGAAATTGTCGCGCGGCTCGATGATGGTGACCGGCACGTCGAGCGCGGAAAAAATGGTCGCATATTCGATGCCGATAACGCCCGCGCCCACCACCGTCAGGCTGCGCGGCACCCGCAATTCGGAAACCAGCGTATCGCTGTCCATCACCGTGTGACCGTCGAAATCGATATTGGCCGGGCGATAGGGCGCGGTGCCGACGGCGATGATCGCATGGTCGAAAGCGAATATATGGGCTTCCCCATCATGGCCGGTGACGCTGATGTGGTGCTCGTCCCTGAACCGCGCCATGCCGCCAAAGGTGCGCACGCCGTTGCGGGCGAACTGGTGCTCCAGCACCTCGATTTCATAATCGAGCGTCTTGCGCAGCCGCGCGCCGAGATCCTTGCCCTCGATGTCCTTTTTCACCCGATAGGACAGGCCGTAAAAACCGCGCTCGCGCCAGCCGGAGAGATTGAGCACCGTTTCCCGCAGCGTCTTGGAGGGGATGGTGCCGGTATGCACCGAAACCCCGCCCAGTTGCAGCCGGTTTTCCACCACCAGCACCGACTTGCCCAGCTTGGCCGCCTGAATGGCGGCGCGGCGGCCGGCCGGCCCCGAACCGATGACGATAAGCTCGAATTTTTCCAAGTCCTGTCCCCTAGCCTCTTCGCCGCACAATAGGCGATGAGTGTGGCATTGCCGTTAAACCAGCGGCAGCGCCCCCGGCGCAGGCCAGATGTGCAGTCAGCCGCCGATCCAGGCGGGCTCGCCCATTTCCGGCAGGTTGTAGAATTTGCGCACGCAATCCCAGCCGGCTTCCGCGTCGTCGACAAGGGTGAACAGGTCGGGATCGGTCGGCGAAATGGTCCCGGCTTCGGCCAGCGCCTCAAGGTTGATCACCTTGGTCCAGAACGCCTTGCCGAACAGCAGCACCGGCACCTTGTCCATGCGCCCGGTCTGGATCAGCGTCAGCGTCTCGAAGAATTCGTCCAGCGTGCCGAAGCCGCCGGGGAAGACGGCAATGGCCTTGGCGCGCATCAGGAAATGAATCTTGCGCGTGGCGAAATAGTGGAAATTGAACGAGAGGTCGGGCGTCACATAGAGGTTTGGCGCCTGTTCGTGCGGCAAAACGATATTGAGCCCAATCGAGGGCGCGCCCATATCGGCGGCGCCGCGATTGCCCGCTTCCATCACCCCCGGCCCGCCGCCGGTCACCACCACATATTCCTTGAAATCCATCGAGGCTGCGGTCTGGCTCGCCAATTGCGCAAAGCGGCGCGCTTCCTCGTAATAGCGCGAGGCGGCTTCGAGGTTTTTCTTCTGGGTCTCGTTCTTGGCGGCCCAGGCCGGCTTGCCCGGCTCGGGAATGCGCGCGCCGCCGAACAGAACCACCGTCGAATTGATGCCATGCTCGCGCAGGCGGAATTCAGGCTTGAGATATTCAAGCTGGAAGCGAATGCCGCGCGTGTCTTCCGAGGTCATGAACTCCGGGTCGGCAAAGGCCAGCCGATAGGCGGCGCTGCGGGTCTGCGGGGTATCGGGGGCCTTGAGCGAGACGGCGACGTCTTCACCGGACGTGCGCAGCGAAGTGGGGTGACGGCGTTTGGCCAAAACGGGCTCCTCGTTCGGTATCTGCATCAGGGGATAACCATCCGCGCCGCTTCGGGCAAGGGTAGCCGGTTCAACAACGCGCCAGCGGCGGGTGCCTTTCGTCGGGGCTTGGAAGCGCAAACCCGGCGCCCCGTTTTGCCGGGCGCATTGCGGCACTGGGCCTTGACGAACAGGCCACCATGCCGGATGCCTTGCCCATGGCCCGCCTCATCCTCTTCAACAAGCCCTTCAACGTGCTCACCCAGTTTTCCGGCGAGGGCGAGACGCTGGCCAAATATATCAACGCCAAAAACGTCTATCCCGCCGGACGGCTCGACAAGGACAGCGAGGGCCTGTTGCTGCTGACCGATGACGGCCAGTTGCAGGCCCGTATCGCCGATCCAAAGTTCAAGCTCGCCAAGACCTATCTGGTGCAGGTCGAAGGCGAACCCGACGAAAAGGCCCTCGAAACCCTGCGCCGCGGCGTCACCCTCAATGACGGCCCCACCCGCCCCGCCACTGTCAGACGCATCAATCCGCCCGACCTCTGGCCGCGCAATCCCCCCGTCCGCTTCCGAAAAACCGTCCCCGACAGCTGGCTCAGCCTCACCATCAAGGAAGGCCGCAACCGGCAGGTCCGCCGCATGACCGCCGCAGTGGGTTTCCCCACCCTGCGGCTGGTCAGATGGCAGATCGGTGACTGGACGCTGGACGGGCTGGCGCCGGGCGAATGGCGGGACGCCCCCATTTCATAATCGGTGTCGAAAGACCCGCCATGGGATCGTCGCTATACTGAACCATGTGGAGGGCCACCATGGCCGAAAAACCTGCCAGTATTGCCGACTACAATGCCGCCCGGGCGGACGAGGACCGGTTGATCTGCGACGCGCTGCGGCAGATCATCGACCGCCATTTGCCCGATGCCGAAAGCAGGATCTGGCATGCCCATCCCGTCTGGTTTCTGCAAGGCAATCCAGTGGTCGGCTACAGCAAGCTCAAGGATTGCGTGCGCCTGCTGTTCTGGAGCGGGCAATCCTTCAAAACGCCGGGGCTGGCGGTCGAAGGCACATTCAAGGCAGCGGAAAAACGCTACACGACCGTCACGGCAATAGACGAGGCCGAGCTCAAGGCATGGCTGGCAGAAGCGCGAACCGTGCAATGGGATTATAAAAACCTGGTCAGGAAGAAAGGGCAGTTGGACAGACTGTCGTGAACGGCATGACGACGACACGCGCCCGCAGCACCAGCCAGTTCCGCCTACGACGCCATTCCGGTCATTAAGCGGTTCTCAACTCGCTCCTGGGAGCTGCCATTTCGCGGAAGCGATATATGGTCTTTGACCGCCAAGTCATGTTGACGAAAAGCACCGGCCGCCGGTAATAGACGTGCATGGGGGCTGCGAACTCCCCACGAGGCGTCAGCTGAAGATCGCGTTCCATATCAACCCGGCAACGGAGGAACGCTCATGCCTGCGCCAAATGCCATTTCATTCGATAAACTCACCCGCATCATCGGAACGCCCCGCGCACCGCTCTTGCTCGATGTGCGTTCGGAAGAAGACTTCGCCGCCGATCCGCGGTTGCTTCCGGGGGCTACCCGGATCGACGACCGGGCGCTTACCGACCTCGTGCCGCAGCTCGGCGGGCAGCCGTCTATAGCTATCTGTCAGGCCGGTCACCGGCGCAGCCAGGGGACGGCCGCCTGGCTGCGCGCCGAGAAGTGCCCATCGGAATATCTCGAGGGCGGGTTCGAAGCCTGGCGGTCGGCCGCGCTGCCGCTGATCGATCCTGGGAAGCTTCCGGCGCGCGATGCGCAGGGCCGGACGATCTGGGTTACGCGGTCACGTCCCAAGATCGACCGCATTGCGTGCCCCTGGTTGATCCGGCGATTTCTCGATCCGCGCGCGATCATACTATTCGTCGCGCCCGCAGAGGTAGTGGGCGTTGCCGAACGCTACAACGCCGCGCCCTTCGACATCGAAGGCGTGTTCTGGAGCCACCGCAGCGAGCTTTGCACGTTCGATGTGATGCTGGCCGAGTTCGGCCTGACTATTCCAGCGCTCGACCGGCTGGCAGCCATCGTGCGCGGTGCGGATACGGCGCGGCTTGATCTGGCGCCCGAGGCGGCCGGGCTGCTTGCCGCGTCGCTTGGCCTGTCGCGGATGTACTCCGATGATCTGGAGCAACTCGAGGCCGGCATGCTGCTTTACGACGCCTTCTACCGCTGGGCGCGCGACGCGACCGACGAGACCCACAACTGGCCCACCAACAAGCCCAAGGCAGACTGATGCAGGACCGCGCTTACCCCTCACTGGCCGAGGCCACCCGTATCTGGACCCGCATCGGACTCCTGAGCTTTGGCGGCCCTGCAGGCCAGATCGCGCTCATGCACCGCATTCTCGTAGAGGAGCAGCGCTGGTTGGGCGAGAAGCGGTTTCTGCATGCGCTCAACTATTGCATGCTGCTGCCAGGCCCCGAAGCCATGCAGCTTGCCGTCTATATCGGCTGGCTGATGCACCGCACACTCGGCGGCATCATCGCGGGTGCTCTCTTCGTGCTCCCCGGCGTCGTCGCAATCATGGCGCTGAGCTGGGCCTATGCGCTTTACGGCAATGTCGGACCGATCGAAGCGCTGTTCTTTGGTCTCAAGGCGGCGGTGCTGGCCATAGTGGTGCAAGCGGTCATCCGCATCGGTTCACGCGCGCTCAAAAACAATGCGATGGTCGCCATCGCCGCCGTCTCGTTCATCGCGATCTTCGGGTTCGCCGTGCCATTTCCGGTAATCATTTTGGCCGCTGGCCTGATTGGGTATTTCGGTGCACGCGCGGGCCTGCCTGCATTCCGAAACGGTGGCGGACACGGCAAGGTCGGCACCGGCCAGGTCGACGACGCCGACACGCTGCTCGGCGAAGAGTCGCCCGAACACACGCAGGTCAACCGGGGCTGGGCTTTTCGGATTTCGGCGGTGTTCCTCCTACTGTGGCTGGCACCGGTAGCACTGCTGTTCGCCGTGCTCGGTCCGGCCAACGTTTTTGCCCAGATCGCGGGCTTTTTCAGCCTGATGGCGGTCGTCACCTTCGGCGGAGCCTATGCGGTGCTGGCCTATGTCGCGCAGGAGGCGGTACAGAATTTCGGCTGGCTCGCGCCGGGCGAGATGCTGGACGGTCTTGGCATGGCCGAGACGACACCCGGTCCTCTGATCATGGTCACCCAGTTCGTGGGCTTCATGGGCGCGTTCCGCGATGGGGGCGGATTATCGCCGCTGGTGGCGGGAACCCTGGGCGGACTGCTGACGACGTGGGTAACCTTCATGCCCTGCTTTTTGTGGATCTTCCTTGGAGCGCCATTCATCGAACGCTTGCGCGACAACGAGGTGCTGACGGCGGCGCTGACGGCGATCACGGCCGCCGTGGTGGGCGTGATTTTGAACCTGGCGGTCTGGTTCGGTCTGCACGTGGTCTTCGAGGAGGTGCAGACGATCGCGTCCTTCGGGCTCGACCTCGATGTGCCCGTCTGGTCCTCGATCAATCTCGCGGCGGCTGCGCTGGTGCTGGCCGCGCTTGTCGCGGTGTTTCGCTTGAAGCTTGGCCCTGTCACCGTGCTGGCAGGCTGTGCGATAGTCGGCCTCGCGTTGCATTTCGCGGGAATGGCGTGAGCAATGATCTAGCTGATGAGGACACCGCTTTAGCTCTCATGGTGTCCTCGATCTGCCTTTGTGAGAATGGCCGGTTAATCCCACCGCTGACCCAAGACCCGCCATTCCCCTTCCCACCCCGTAGCGGGCTGCTTCATCACCCTCCCCCTTGCATCCCGACCCAATAATCCGCATATAGCCCTTCGGGAGGTTGGCGCGGACGTGTTCCTCGCCAACCGGGTCAGGTCCGGAAGGAAGCAGCCCCAACGAGATCCTCACGGGTCGATGCCAGCCTCCTACTCAATCTGTTCACAACAGGGTTCTTCACCCCGCAAATCGGCTCATGGCTTTTGCGGTTGGTTGTGGCTTGCCCTATGGTCGGGACATGAACGAAGGCAGATTCCAAATCCGGCGCGAGGCGCGCAATGGCTGAGACCGCAAGCAGCCCCTATCTGGTGCTGGCGCGCAAATATCGCCCGCGCGACTTCTCCACCCTGGTCGGGCAGGACGCCATGGTGCAGACGCTGGGCAATGCCTTTGCCCAGAACCGCATCCACCACGCTTTCATCATGACCGGGGTGCGCGGCGTGGGCAAAACCACCACGGCCCGCATTCTCGCCCGCGCCTTCAACTATGAAGACGAGACCGGCCGCCATCCCAGCCTCGACCTCGAAAAAGAGGGCGTGCATTGCCGCGCCATTATCGAGGGCCGCCATGTCGACGTCGTGGAAATGGACGCCGCCTCCAATACCGGCATCGGCGATATCCGCGAGATCATCGACTCGGTCAAATACGGTCCGGTTTCCGCGCCCTACAAGGTCTATGTGATCGACGAGGTGCATATGCTCTCCACGGCTGCCTTCAACGGGCTGCTGAAGACGCTGGAAGAGCCGCCGCCCTATGTGAAGTTCATCTTCGCCACCACGGAAATCCGCAAGGTTCCGATCACCATCCTGTCGCGCTGCCAGCGTTTCGACCTGCGCCGCATTCCGGCCGAGATCATGTCGGCCTATCTGGAGAAAATCCTCGGGCAGGAAGGCATCGGCTTTGAGCCGGACGCGCTGGCCATGATCGTGCGCGCCGGCGAAGGTTCGGCCCGCGACTCGCTGTCCCTGCTCGATCAGGCCATTGCCCATGGCAATGGCACGGTCAGCGCCGCGACGGTGAAAACCATGCTGGGGCTGGGCGACCGGGCGCGCATCATCGACCTGTTCGAAGACCTGATGGGCGGGCGCATTGCCGAAGCCTTGACCGCCTTGCGCGAGCTTTATGATCTGGGTGCCGATCCGCAGACCATGCTGGCCGATCTCGCCGAATTCACCCATCTGGTCACGCGCATCAAGGTCGTTCCGGCCGCAGCCGACGATGCGGCGCTGACGCCCGACGAGCGCACGCGCGGCCGCGATCTGGCCAATCGCCTGCCGATGCGGGCTTTGACGCGGGCCTGGCAAATCCTCTTCAAGGGCAATGAGGAAGTGGCGCGCGCCGGCAATGGATTGCAGGCTGCCGAAATGGTGCTCATCCGCCTCGCCTATGCCGCCGACCTGCCGAGCCCGGATGAATTGATCACCAGGCTAAGCCAGCAAGGCAGCTTGCCCGCCGCCGCGCCCAGCGCACCGGCTTTGCCGCCGCGCGGCCCGTCCGGCCCGACCGGCGGCGCGTCGGCCATGCGGGTGGAGGCGGTTCAGAGGCAGGCCGAACCGGTCATGGCCGTGTCCAATCCCAATCCCGCCCCGGTCGCCGTTGCGCAAGCGGCTCTGGCGACGATCACCAGCTACAAGGATCTCATCGCGCTGGCCGCAGCCAAGCGCGACGTCCTCGTCAAGTTGGCACTGGAAAGCCAGATGCGCCCTGTCTCTTTCGAACAGGGCCGGATCGAAATTGCCCTGTCCGAGGGCGTCAATCCGGACATCATCAATACGCTGGCTGCGCGCCTGCAGACCTGGACGGGCCAGCGCTGGCTGGTCACCGTCTCGACCAGGCCGGTCGAGGGCCTGACCATACGCCAGGAAAGGGACCAGCGGCAGCAGGCGGCAACCGCCGCTGCGCATGACGATCCGCTGGTCAAAGCCATAATGGAAACATTTCCCGGGGCCAAACTGGTCAATGTGTCGGTGCGCGAGGATGCCGCCGGCGTTGAAGACCTGCCCCCCGCCCCACAGGAAGAGGACGACGAATGAAAGACATCATGGGCATGATGAAGGCCGCCAGCGAAATGAAGGGCAAGATGGAGGCCATGCAGGCCGAGCTTGCCGAAATGGTGGTCGAGGGCCGTTCGGGCGGTGGCATGGTCGTCGTTGCGCTGTCCGGCAAGGGCGACGTGCGCGGTATCAAGATCGATCCGACCCTGCTCAATCCCGACGACGCTGAGGTGATCGAAGATCTGATCGTTGCCGCCTTCACCGATGCCAAGGGCAAGAGCGAAGTGGAAATGCAGCGCAGGATGGCCGAGGTCACGGCCGGTCTGCCCATCCCGCCTGGCATGAAGTTTCCGTTCTGACCCCTTCGGATTCCGGCGGCGCTCGACGTTAACAGTCTGCTAACCAACTCCCTTCTGCGGTGACATTTAAATGGCGTCCGGCGGCCAGGAAATCGAACAACTGATCCAGCTTCTGGCACGCCTGCCGGGCCTTGGCCCGCGCTCGGCCCGCCGCGCCGTATTGCATCTTATCAAGCGCAAGGAGCAATTGATGCTGCCCCTTTCCGCAGCGCTTGACCGGGCGGTGCTGGCAGTCAAAAGCTGCCAGATCTGCGGCAATGTCGATACGGTCAGCCCCTGCTCGATCTGTGCCGATCCACGCCGGGGCGAAAGCGGGATTCTCATTGTCGTGGAAGATGTTGGCGACCTCTGGGCCCTTGAGCGGGCCGGGGTCGGTCAGGTCCGCTACCATGTTCTGGGGGGCGTATTGTCCCCCCTCGATGGCGTCGGCCCCGAGGAGCTCAATCTCGACAATCTCATCGCGCGGGCGGGCGACTACAGCGAAATCGTGCTCGCCATGAATGCCAATGTGGAAGGCCAGACCACGGCCCACTACATCACCGACCGCCTCACTGGAACGGGCGTCACCATCACCCGCCTGGCTCATGGCGTCCCGGTGGGCGGGGAGCTCGACTATCTCGACGAAGGCACGCTCAGTCAGGCCCTCAAGGCCCGAACTGCCATCTAAATGTCCGGCTTGAACTCGTTGCTGCCCTGCCAGACATTGTCGTCGTCGACCGGCCCGTCCTCCTCTTCCTCGTAGAATTCGTCTTCTCCGGTCAGCGCCTCGCGGGCTTCGACATCGTCGGGCGAAAGCGCATCGAGATGATCTGCCGGGTCGGCGGACATGACGGCCGCAGTGTCCCCGGTCTCATCGAGATTGTCGGCATCGCCCTGCAATTCCTCGATGGCGCGCTCGATTTCGTCGAGCATGGCGGCGGGGTCCTCATCGCCGAAATCCCCGCTCTCACGAGCGGCCAGCTCATCGCGCATTTCGCGCAAGCGGGCCACACGATCTTCGACCGGCCGGTCATCGCCATAAAGCAGTTCCTCGATCTCGCTCTGGCTATAGGGCTGGGCAATGCCGGGCGTGTCGGCATTGTCGAAATTGGTTTCCTGCGGCACGAGACTGCCGGGATGGTCGTGATTCTGGGCCATGAGCCTGTCTCCCATTCACATTGGTTCCGGCTCTGGAACGCGAGCGGGGCCGCGCGAGTTCGCTGCTGGATACAAAGTGATCGGGAGAGAACGACATGGCGCTGGGCAAGGGCTCGAAAGTGACGTGGAAATGGGGGGCGAACACGGCATCGGGCAAGATCGTCGAGCGGTTCACCCAGCCGGTGAGCCGCACGATCAAGGGTTCCGAGATCAAGCGGGATGCCAGTGCGAAAGAGCCCGCCTATCTCATCGAGCAAGACGACGGCGACAAAGTGCTCAAGAGCCGAAGCGAATTGAGCGCGGCCTAGTTGAGATCGCCAGGCTCTTCGCCGACGAGACGCAGCGCGGGCTTGTCCTCGCTGCCGCCATCCCAACCCTGCGGCAGCGGCTTGCTTGATTTGGCGCCGAGTTCGCGCAGCATTTCGACCTGCCGCACCACATTGCCGCGTCCAGAGGTCAACTGGTCCTTCGCCTTGGCATAGGCGCGCTGCGACTTGTCGATGGCGTCACCAACCTGGTCCATAGTGCCCAGGAAGCCTGCGACCTTCTCGTAAAGCGCCCCTGCCCTCTCGGCGATTTCCTCGGCATTCTGGTGACGCTTCTCGATATCCCAGACATTGCGCACCGTCCGCAACACGGTCATCAGCGTCGTCGGCGTCGTCAGCATCACGCCCTTGGACATGCCGAATTCGACGAGCTTGGCATCATTCTGGATGGCGGTGGCCAAGGCGGATTCGATGGGCACGAACATCATCACATAATCGAGGCTGGATTTGGCGGCGCGATGATAGGTCTTGTCGCCCAGCGTCGAGATGTGGCTGCGCACCGAGGCGATATGGGCGCGCAGATGCTGGTCGCGGTCCTCCTCGAGCGCATTCACGAATGCTTCGAAAGCGGTGAGCGACACCTTGGAATCGATCACCAGCACATCGCCATTGGGCATGCGGATTTCGACATCGGTGCGCACCCTCTGCCCATCCTCGCCGGAATGGCTTTGCTGGGTGATATATTGCTCGCCCTCGCGCAGGCCCGATTGCTCAAGGATGGTCGAAAGGATCATCTCACCCCAGGCGCCCTGGGTCTGCGAGTTGCCCTTGAGTGCGCGGGTCAGGTTCTGCGCTTCGGTGGTGATCTGCAGATTGCTTTCGGCCAGGGCCCTGATGCGCTCGCCCATGGCGGAGCGGTCCTCGATCAGGCCCTTGTGAAATTCACCGATCTTTTCCTGCAAGGGCTTGAGCAGCACGTCGACCTGCTCACGGTTCTGCTTGGAGAATGTTTCGCTGTGGCTGCGCAGCACGTCCCCGGCAATGGCCTTGAACTCGTCGGTCATCTGCTGGCGCGCATCGGTGAAGCGCTTGAGATTGGCCTCGTTCTGGCGCGCCTGCTCGTCGAGCCTTGTACGCATGGCCGTCAGTTCGCCATGCAGGCTGGTCCCCTTGTCCCGCTCCCGCTCGAGTTGCGCTTCCAGTTCGCGGATGCGGCTGTCCCGTCCGGCGATCTGCTCCTGGAAGTTGGTGCGCAATCCATCCGCGGCGTCCCGCGCCACCGCCTCGACACGAGCCGCATTGGCCCGGGCAGAGCGGGCAAGCAGCGCAATGACCAGCATCAGCGCCAGAAACCCGGCGGCCACCAGCACCACGGCAAGGCTGACGGGCACGTCACCCAGCGAAAAGACAATACGATCAAGCTCATTCATGCGTGCATGTTACCCCGATTCTGATGTTCGCAAAATGTTCTTGTCAGGACCGGAATGATCCGTGCCGCTGTTGACCGCAGGGGCATAAATCGCCATATCGGGGGAAATCCCATTTCCGCCGGACTTCATGCCATGGCCATCCGCCCTATTCTTGTCATTCCCGATGCGCGCCTGCGCGCCGTCTGCGATCCCATCATCGAGGTCGATGAGGAGATCAGGACGCTGGCCAAGGACATGCTGGAAACCATGTATGACGCGCCGGGCATTGGCCTGGCTGCGCCACAGATCGGGGTGATGAAGCGCATCGTGGTGATGGATGTGGTCGGTGAAGGCGAAGCGCCCGACCCGCTGGTGATGATCAATCCCGAAATCACCCATTTCGGCGATCAGTTGCAGGTGACAGAGGAAGGTTGCCTCTCCATTCCCGAGCTCTATTACGAGGTCGAGCGGCCCAATGACGTCACGGTGAAATATACCGATCTCGAGGGCAATGAAGTCACCAAGGACGCCTCGGGCAAGCTGGCCGTGTGCATCCAGCATGAGCTCGACCACCTCGATGGCGTGCTCTACATCGACTATCTCAGCCGGTTGAAGCGCGACCGCGTCATCAAGAAATTCGACAAGGCTGCCAAGCGAGCGGCTGGCTGAACCTGTCCCTTCCCTTCTCCCTTGTGGGAGAAGGTGGCTCGCGCAGCGAGACGGATGAGGGGTCCGCGATCGCTGCACCAGACCCCTCATCCGCCCTTCGGGCACCTTTTCCCACCAGGGGAGAAGGAAGACAGGAGCCACCATGCGCGTCGTCTTCATGGGTACGCCCGAATTTTCTGTTCCAACGCTGACCGAGGTGGTGTCGGCGGGGCATGAGGTGGTCGCCGTCTATACGCGCGCGCCCAAGCCCGCGGGGCGTGGGCAGGCCGAGCGGAAAAGCCCCGTGCATGAGGCGGCCGAGGCCTTCGGCATTCCGGTATTCACGCCGCGCTCGCTCAAAGGTGAGGCCGAGCAGGCACAATTTGCTGCGCTCGGTGCCGAAGTCGCCGTCGTCGTGGCCTATGGCCTGCTGCTGCCGAAAGCCGTGCTCGAAGCGCCCGAATATGGGTGCCTTAACCTGCATGGCTCCCTCCTGCCGCGCTGGCGCGGCGCGGCGCCGATCCAGCGCGCCATCATGGCCGGCGACAAACAGACCGGCATCGTGGTGATGCAGATGGATGAGGGCCTCGATACCGGCGCCATGGGACCGACCGAAATCATTCCCATCGGACCCGATATGGTGGCGGGTGAGTTGCACGACCAGATGATGCGGCTGGGCGCCGATCTGATGGGGCGGGCGCTGGCGGCGCTGGAACGTGGCAGCCTCGACTTCACCGCACAACCGGCCGATGGCGCCACCTATGCCGCCAAGATCGACAAGGCCGAAGCGCGGATCGATTTTTCAAGACCCGCCACCGAGGTCCATAATCTCATCCGTGGCCTGTCGCCCTTCCCCGGCGCATGGTTTGAACTGGAGCTTGGCGGCAAGCCGGTGCGGATCAAGGCGTTGCGCTCGACACTGGCGAGCGGGACCGCCGAGGCTGGCACATTGCTCGGCGGCGACCTCACCATAGCCTGCGGGTCCGGCGCAGTGCGGCTGGTGCAGGTGCAGCGTGAAGGCAAGGGACCGATGGATAGCGCGACCTTCCTGCGCGGCGCGGGGACGCTGCCCGCAACAGTCAGCTGATGGCGCGGTTCAAGCTCACGATCGAATATGACGGCACCCCGTTCTGCGGCTGGCAGCGGCAGGCGGACCGGATGAGCGTGCAGCAGGCACTGGAACAGGCCATTACGGGCTTTTCCGGCGAGACGGTGACCACGCAGGCGGCGGGCCGCACCGATGCGGGCGTCCATGCGCTGGGACAGGTCGCCCATTTCGATCTCGGCAAGGACTGGGACCCATTCCGCGTCCGCGAGGCGCTGAACTATCATTTGCGGCCACACCCGGTGGTGGTGATCGAATGCGAGGCGGTGGGGGAGGATTTCGAGGCGCGCTTTTCAGCCAAGGCCCGCCACTACGAATACCGCATTCTCAACCGGCGCGCGCCACCGGCGCTGGAGCGCAACCAGGTCTGGCATGTGCCCAAGCCGCTCGACGCCGGCCGGATGCACGAGGCGGCGCAGCTTATTCTCGGGCTGCATGACTTCACGACCTTCCGATCCGCCGAATGTCAGGCCAATTCACCCATCCGTACGCTGGACGCCTTTGACGTCAGCGGCGATGGAGAAACCATCGCCATCACGGCCAGCGCCCGCTCCTTCCTTCACCATCAGGTGCGCTCGATGGTGGGCTCGCTGAAGCTGGTGGGCGAAGGAAAATGGAGCCCGGCGGATTTCCGCGCAGCCCTGGATGCCGCCGATCGATCGCGCTGCGGCGCCATGGCCCCGTCAAGCGGACTCTATCTCACCGGGGCCGATTACTAGACTGCGACGTCTGATTTACGGCATCGGCACCGGCAGGATGAGCGCGAGAACGCCCAGCGCCAGAAACACGCCGACCCCCTGAGAAACAAAGAGCAGCAGGATCTGCATTGGCTTCAGGGTCACGATAAAGCGGCCGATATTGATGAAGGTCGCGATGGCCATGATCACGACGCCCAGCAGCACGACCAGTCCGGCTTCGCCGAGCAGCAGCGATGACAGCAGCACCAGGCCCGAAACAAAGGTGACCCAGTTGCTGGCCACCAGATAGGGCACGAAACCGTCTTGCCGTCCCATCTGCCGCAAGGCGATGAAGGCCATTGCGGCCTGGGCGAGGAAGAGCGCGCCATTCATGAAAATGGATTGGGTGGGGGCGCCGGCCGGCACCGACAGGCCCAGAAGCATGGGGCCGAACCCGGCCACCAGCAGGGCCAGCAAGACGGCGGCAAGGCTGCCGATCAGGCCACGCTGGGAAAAGTCGAACCAGCCTCCCGCGTCCTGACGACCGATGATGAGCGCCCAGCAGCCGCGCGCGGCGTTCAGGGCTTCTTCGAAAAAGGTCTGGTTAGGCTGGGCCAAGGATTCAATCTCGTCTCAGGCAATTGGAGCAAAAGTGGTTGCTAGCATGTAGAGCGTCATGGGCAGCCCGACAAGCAGCACGAGCGTCAACAGGGCAAAAGCGGTCGAAACCCCTATCGTCCAAGCCCCGGCCACGCGCCCCAGCCGGTACAGCATCCAGGCCAGCCCGATCCAGAGCAGGGGCAGCAGCAGATCAGTGATCAGGGACACCAGCGATCCAAGCGCCAGATAGGCGATCAGCGCGTAAATGCCCGGAACCAGCAGCAACAGGGACGACCCGGTGCTTTTGAGGAAGTTCCGCGTGACGAAAACCCCGATCAGCAGCGCCACCAGCCATAGCGACTGGACCACCATGATATCGAGAAAACCGCCCAGCGTGGGAACACCGACCTGCATGGAGGCCAGCACAATGGCCAGAAACGCGAAAATGTAGAACAGGGCGAGAGCAGCCACCAAGCCGGGCGCGGTCAGGCGAAACTGGCTTTGCCAACCGGCTTCGCCGCGGAGGATCATCAGCCAGCCGGCAAAGGCCTGTTGCAGATACTGCCAGATCTTCACGCCGCCGCCCCCGAAAAGAACCGGCGCATGAAGTCTGCATAAATCTGGGTGAGCCCCGTGAGGTCGCTCAGCGCTATATGCTCATCGGCCTTGTGCATGGACGGGCCGACAAGACCGCATTCAACCACCGGGCCATACTGGGCAATGAAACGTGCGTCCGACGTGCCGCCGCCAGTGGAATATTGCGGGCGCCGCCCCGTCACCTGCTGGATGGCGTCGGACAGCGTATCGATGTCGGCGCTGAGCGGTGAGAGGAAGGATAGCGAGGGCACGCCCGATATTTCAAACTCCACCATTGCGCCCCCCGCATCGATCGAAGCGATGCGCGCCCGCACCCATTCGGCAAGCGTCTGCGGGTTCCAGCGATCATTATAGCGGATATTGAATCTCAGCGTGCCGGCGCCGGGAATGACATTTCCGGTGGGGTTGCCAACATCGATTGTCGTCACTTCGAGATTGCTGGCTGGAAAATGCTCGCTGCCCTCGTCCAGCCGTGTGGCGCTGAGCGCGGTCACCACGGCGGCCAGCACCGGCAGGGGATTGTTGGCCTTGTGCGGATAGGCAACGTGGCCCTGCACGCCCTTGACCGTCACCACGCCGGAGAACGAGCCGCGCCGGCCGATCTTGATACTGTCGCCCAGAAGCTCCGTGGAGCTGGGCTCCCCCACCAATGCGAAGTCGAAATGGTGGCCATTGTCCGCCATCCAGCGCACAAGCTTGCCCGTGCCGTTGATGGCGTCGGCTTCTTCGTCATTGGTGATGGCGAGCTGGACCGTGCCGGCATCGGCCGACAGGGCGGCGCAGGCCGCGACGAAGGCGGCAATGCCCGACTTCATGTCAGCAGCGCCGCGGCCATGGATCTTGCCATCGGCAATACGCGGCACGAAGGGATCACTGGTCCATTGCGCCCGGTCTCCGGGCGGGACGACATCGGTGTGGCCGGCAAAGAGCAGCCGGCGACCCCCTTCACCCCGCGTCGCAAACAGATTGTCGACCGGATAGGAGCCATCGCCCTCAAAGCGCAGCCGGGTTGTGGCAAAACCGATAGAAGCCAGCTCGGCCTCAAGCAGGTCGAGCGCCCCGGCCTCGTCCGGGGTCACCGAAGGGCAGGCAATAAGGCGTTCGAGCAGGGTCTGCGGATCTATGGTCACGACGGCTCCGGTCTGGTTCAGGCGGCGCCCCGGGAATCAGACTTTGCCGCGGTGACAGGATAGGATGCCGGCGCAGGCTGGGCCAGCGCCGGCCGCAAATCAGTCGCGCAGCAGGTCGTTGATGCCGGTCTTGGAGCGGGTCTGTGCGTCGACGGTCTTGACGATAACGGCGCAATAAAGGTTCGGGCCGGGGGTGCCGTCCGGCAGTGGCTTGCCCGGCAGGCTGCCAGACACGACGACCGAATAGGGAGGCACCTTGCCGATATGGATTTCGCCGGTGGTCCGGTCCACGATCTTGGTCGAGGCGCCGATGAAGACGCCCATGGAAATGACCGAACCTTCGCCAACCACTACGCCCTCGACCACTTCGGAGCGCGCGCCGATAAAGCAATTGTCTTCGATGATGACGGGGCCGGCCTGCAAGGGCTCAAGCACGCCACCAATGCCGACGCCGCCCGAAATATGCACATTCTTGCCGATCTGTGCGCAGGAGCCGACCGTCACCCAGGTATCCACCATGGTGCCTTCATCGACATAGGCGCCCAGATTGACGAAGCTGGGCATGAGAATGACACCCTTACCGATATGGGCCGAGGCCCGCACGATGGCGCCCGGTACGGCGCGGAAACCGGCTTCGCGATAGCGGTTTTCGGTCCAGCCTTCGAACTTGGTCGGCACCTTGTCCCACCAGGACGAGCCGCCCGGGCCGCCCGAGATCAGCTCATTGTCATTGAGACGGAAGGACAGCAGCACCGCCTTCTTCAGCCATTGATTGACCTGCCAATTGCCATCGATCTTTTCGGCAACCCGGGCCTCGCCGGTGTCGAGCAGGCGCAGGGCGCTATCGACCGCGTCGCGGATTTCGCCTTTGGTGGCGAAATTGACCTCGGCACGGTTCTCGAAAGCGGCGTCAATGATCTGGGCGAGCTGGGCGTGCGACATGGCGGCTCCTTGGGAATAGTGCGCGGACCATAGCGGGGGAAAGGCGCGTGTCAACGCGCCTCTGCCGCCCGATAGACTCCGAGAATGCGGAAATGGTCGGTGAAGAATTTCAGCTCGTCAAAGGCGTGCTGGACGCCGATATCGTCCGGGTGGCCCTCGATATCGGCATAGAACTGGGTCGCGGTAAAATTGCCGCCCACCATATAGCTTTCGAGCTTGGTCATGTTGACCCCGTTGGTGGCAAAGCCACCCATGGCCTTATACAGGGCCGCCGGCACGTTGCGGACGCGGAAGACAAAGGTGGTTTTCAGCTTTTCTTCGCTCTGCGGTGCTTCGTCCTTGTCGCGCGACATGACGAGGAAGCGCGTGGTGTTGTGCCCTTCATCCTCGATATTGGCCTGCAACAGGTTGAGGCCATAAATGTCCCCGGCCAGCCGCGACCCGATAGCGGCGACGGCAGGATCGCCGCGCGCCGCCACTTCGCGCACCGACCCGGCGGTATCACTGCCGTTGATGGTGCGCAGATTGTGGGCAGCGATGAATTTGCGGCATTGGCCAAGCGCGGGCGGCTGCGATTGCACCGCCTTGATATCGTCAAGAGTGGCGCCCGGCACTGCCAGAAGATTCATCTCGATACGGAGATAGGTTTCCCCGACAATGAAAAGACCGCTCTCGGGCAGGAGGTGGTGAATGTCGGTGATCCGGCCGTAAAGCGAATTTTCCACCGGCAGCACAGCCCGGTCGGCCTTCCCGGACTGCACCGCCGCCATTGCCTCCTCGAAGGTGACATTGGGCAGGAAGTCGCCATCGGGGAACACGTTCAGGGCCGCAGCATGGCTGAAAGCGCCGGGTTCGCCCTGAAAGGCAATCTTTTGAGTCATGAGAGAAGTCCGTCCACGATTGGCAGCCGCGTTTTGACGCGGTGGCAGGGCGGAGTCAATCTGATCTGCCAGTGGCAGAAATCTGCGTATTTGGCCCGTGCCATTCGAGCGCGGCTCTCATGGCCTTCTCCGCTAAAATCGCTCCAGTGGAGAGATTTTGCCCTTTGCGCCGCCTCGAAGTGTCGCACTTGGCTTTGAACTGTTGCGCCTTGTGGGGCTTGATACTATCTTCCGCGCGCGTCCGCTGACCGGTTGAGACAGATTCCCCGTGCGGGGAATTTGGAATTTGGGTCAGCACCGTAAGATGTCCGCAGGGGATGGACTGGCAGAGAGACCAAATGGATTCGTTCGAGCTAAATAAAATTCTAGGCGCCGTCCTTGGCACCCTGTTGTTCGTCATGGGTGTCGGCTTTCTTGCCGAAGCCATCTACAGCCCAATTGAAGGCCGCGGCCCTGGCTACGCCCTTCCCGAACCGGAAGTGGTCGCCGCTGGTCCGGCAGAAGAAGTGCCCACTGTTCCTCTGGCCGTGCTGCTGGCCAGCGCCAGCGTTGAGCGCGGTGCTGCGGCTGTGCGCAAGTGCCAGTCCTGCCACAATTTTGGCGAAGGCGAGCCCAACAAGCAGGGGCCCTATCTCTGGGGCACCGTGGGTGAACTCAAGGCCCATGCAGAAGGCTTCGCCTATTCCGATATTCTTCTGCAGCAGCGCGCCGAGGGCCAGGTCTGGTCCTACGAGAACCTGGACGCCTTCCTCACCAACCCGCGCGGCTATGCGCCGGGCACCAAGATGGCATTTGCCGGTATTCGGACCGCCGAAGAACGCGCCGACATCCTCGCCTATCTGCAGACCCTGTCTGCCAACCCCGTGCCTTTCCCGGAGCCAGAAGCCGAACCGGTTGAAGCCGAGGGCACTGCCATCGAAGATGCTCCCGCCGGTGAAGTCTCGCCGACTGAAGTGACCGCGCCGCCTTCGGACGAAACAACGCCCGTGACGCCGCCCGCCAATGTCGTGGAAACCCCGACCACCACGCAGCAGGACACGCAAATTCAGGGCACGCCCGCTGAAGGTGGCACCACCGACGAGACCACCGCCCCGGCCATTGGCCAGTAATCGTCGTGTGATCTGTCTGAGCATACGGGCCGCGCCAAAAGCGCGGCCTTTCTTTTTCCGGGGGTTTTTAGACAATGCTGCTGCTCCACCTGTCCGATGTTGACGAAGCCAGTTGGGCCAAGGCCTTTGCCACAGCGCTCTCGCCCTACCGCGTCGTGCGGCGCGGCGACGATTTCGACCCGGCTGAAGTGCGCTATATCTTTGTCTGGAAGCCTGCCGCCGACGCGTTTGAAGGCCTGACCAATCTCAAGGCGGTGCTGTCGCTGGGTGCCGGTGTCGATGCCTTGATGAAGCACCCGAAATTGCCTGACGTGCCGGTGGTGCGGTTCGTCGATGACGATCTCAGTCAGCGGATGAGCGATTACGTGGTGGCCCATGTGACCATGCACCATCGCCAGTTCACCCGGTTCCGGGCCGACCAGAAGGCGAAACTCTGGAGCCAGTATTACCCGCCCGCCGCCGGGGAAACCGCTGTCGGAATCATGGGCATGGGCGTGCTGGGTCAGGACGCGGTCCAGCGCCTTCGCCCGCTCGGCTTTGCGCTGAGAAGCTGGAGCCGGACACCCAAGCAGATCGAGGGCGTGACCGGGTTTTCCGGTGCGGACGCCCTGGATGCTTTCCTGGCCGGCACCGACATCCTGGTCAATCTGCTGCCGCTGACGCCCGAAACGGCCGGCATCCTCAACTATGAAACCTTCGGCAAACTGCGCCGCGACCGCCTGGCGGGCGGGCCGGTGGTCATAAATGCGGCCCGTGGCGGGCATCAGAAGGAAGCCGACATCGCCCGCGCCCTGGGCGATGGTGTGCTGGGCGCGGCAAGCCTTGATGTGTTCGAGACCGAGCCTTTGCCGCAAAGCAGCCCGCTATGGGATATCGAAAACTGCTATATCACGCCGCACATCGCCGCCATTTCCAATGAGGCCAGCGGCGTGCGGTATTTTTCGTCGATCCTGCTCGATGCCGAGGCGGGCAAGCCCCTGATAAACGTGGTGGATCGTGAACGCGGTTACTGACACACAAATTTCACTGGTACGATTGCCGTTTTTTGTTCAAGCATAGACTCCGAACCGACCACCCCCGAGACTTAATGACCGACACCAGCGCCGCTCCTGCCAAGCTCAGCTTCTATGATCGACTGAAGCTGGCGACCAAGCATCGATTTGCCGAACCCATCCTGGCGGCGCTTTGTTTTCTGGAAGCGATGATCCTCCCGCTTTTCCCGGAGATCATGCTCGCCCCAATGATCATTGCCGATCGGATGCGCGCCTGGCGTCTGGCGGCGATCTGTACCGTCTCCTCCGTTGTCGGTGGGCTGGCTGGCTATGCCATCGGATTTTACCTGTTCGACGCCATCGGTCGCCCGATCATCGATTTTTACGGTGCCGGCAATGGCTTTGAATCGCTGCGCCACAGCTTCAATGAAAATGGTCCGCTGATGATCCTGATCGGCGCGATCTCGCCCATTCCATACAAGGTGATCACCATCACGTCGGGCGTTGCGGGCCTCGATATCTGGACCTTCGTGCTTTATGGGCTGATCGGGCGCGGCCTGCGCTATTTCGTGCCCTGCGGCCTGTTCTATTTCTTCGGGCCCGTTGCAGGCGAGTTCATCGAGCGGCACAAGAAATGGGCCGGCTGGGGCATGATCGTCCTGGTGATCGTCGGCTTTGCGATGGCGCCGCTACTGTTCCCCAAGAGCCATGGCCCGGCGACCGAAATCGCCGTTGAGCACATGACCGCGGTGGACGAGGTGGTGCCGCGCGAACTGCTGCCCAATCCGGGGGAAATTCTGCCCAATCCCATCGATCTCATTACCGGCGGCGAAGCCCCTGCGGGAGACGCCGAGGCAGCGCCGGCCAACTGAGCCGGCCCTCATTTCAGGTCATCGAAAAATGCGGGCTGCGGCCCGCATTTTTATGCGCGATAGCGCTCGCGGATGAGGGCGTAAAGCGCGCGGATGCCCTGATCTGTGGCCCCTACCGTCCGGCCTGGCCGCGCTTCGGGCGCCCAGCCGAAAATGTCGAGATGCAGCCACGTCCCCGCTTTCCTGACGAAACGCCGGAGGAAGAGGGCAGCGGTGACAGAGCCGGCATAGCCGCCCGAACCGGTATTGTTGATGTCAGCGATTTTGGACGATAGCTGGCTGTCGTAATTGGACCAGAGCGGCATGGGCCAGAGCGGGTCTTCCACCGCAGCCCCGAGTTCGGCAAGGCGTCCGGCAAGCGCCAGATCCGTCGAATAGAGCGGGGGCAGGTCCGGCCCCAGGGCGACCCGCGCCGCGCCAGTCAGCGTCGCCATGTCGATCAGCAGGTCCGGGGACTCCTCATCGGCCAGAGCCAGCGCATCGGCAAGGATCAACCGTCCCTCGGCATCGGTATTGCCGATCTCGACCGTCAGACCGGCGCGGGACCGCAAGACATCTCCCGGACGGAAGGATGACCCCGCAATGGAGTTTTCGACCACCGGCAGCAGCACGCGCAGCCGTATCGGCAGCCCGGCGGAAACAATCGTATGGGCAAGGCCCAGCACATTGGCCGCGCCACCCATATCCTTTTTCATCATCAGCATGCCGGCGGCCGATTTGATGTCGAGACCTCCGGTATCGAAGGTGACACCCTTGCCCACCAGCGTCACTTTCGGATTCTCCGGGTTGCCCCAACTGAGTTCGATCAGGCGCGGGGCCTGCGTGCTGGCGCGCCCCACTGCATGGATCATCGGGAAATTGGCATTCAGCAGATCGTCGCCGACGGTAACACGGATATCCATGCCGTTGCGGCGCGCGAAATCATGGGCCGCCGTTTCCAGTGCGTCGGGCCCCAGGTCATTGGCCGGCGTATTGATGAGATCGCGCGCAAGGCTTGCTGCCTCCACCTGCCGCTCGACTTCGTCTTCATCTGCACCGGGCGGCAGGATCAGCGTCGCGCTGGGCCGCACCTCACGATAGCGGTCGAAGCGATAGGCGCCGAGGCGGAAAGCAATGGCGGCCAGCGTCGGATCGCCATATTCACCCTCAAGCGTGTAAGTGCCTTCAGGAAGGGCCGCAGCCGCCTGGCCGGCGATGAAGGGCGAATGGGCTTCCGCCGGCCCTGCCCCGAACAGCCAGAAGCCGAGGCCGGTCTGTTCATCAGGCATGGCCAAGAGCTTGCCCCGCTGACCGGAAAAGCCATTCGCGCTGGCCCAGGCCAGTTGGCGCGCGTCCAGCCCTGCCCCGTCCAGCCCACCCTCGGCAATGAATCTGATGGGCATTACGGATGGATTGGCCATGGGGAACTCCTTTGTCTCAGCCGGTTCTAGCGACCCGGCGCCCGCGCCGCAACGCCCTCATTCAGCGCCGGCTTAACCGGGCGTTAGGGTTAATGATCTATTGCTCGACAGACCGGGCAAGGCGGAAAAAACCGTATCCGGGCGGGAGTTTATCGTGTTGCAGCGCCAAGGCATCGTCAGGATCATGCGCCCCCTGCTGCTTGCAGGCGTCGCCGCGATTGCGCTTTCCGCCTGTGCGTCCAATCGGGGTCAGATGGGCTCCGATTATGCCAGCATCACCGCAGGGCAGAGCCAGGCCAGCCTTTCCGAGGTGACCGAACGCTATCGCCGCAATCCCAAGGATCGCGCGGTCGTCATCCAATATGCCACCATGCTGCGCGCAGCAGGGCAACCCGAACAGGCAATGGCTGCTCTGGAGCAGGCCGTACTGGCCCATCCCGGCGATGTTGCCCTCACCATTGCCTATGCCAAGGCATTGACCTCGGCCGGGCGTTTCGAGCAGTCCCTGACCATCATCAGCCGCGTCATCCGGCCGGACGCGCCTGACTGGAATGCACTTCTGGTTCAGGGCGCGACTCTTGACCAGATGGGCCAGCACGACAATGCGCGCCGGGTCTATGCGCAGGCGTCCGTCATCGCGCCGGGAGAGGCCTCCATAGAGGCCAATATGGGCCTGTCCTATGCCATGACCAATGATCTGGTCCGCGCCGAGCAGCATCTGCGGCGCGCCGTGCAGATGCGCGGCGCCTCCACCCAGACGCGGCAAAATCTGGCACTGGTCGTGGGCTTGCAAGGCCGTTTCAGCGAAGCCCGTGCGCTCTACGCCGCCGACCTGCCCGCCGCGCAGGTCGAGTCCAACATGGCCTATATCCGCGCCCTGCTGACCCAGCAGAACCGCTGGGACATGATCGACAAAAGCTGAACTGGCCCGACTGGAGCTTCTGAGGTTGAGGCTCGTCCACGGTGTCGTCCCGGCGAAGGAGGGGATGACAAGCGCCCGCGCGCGCGATTGATGTCCAGGAAGGCTTTGATGGCGGCACAAATTCGCTCCGCCATCCTTTCCGAAAGCGGAACGGTCAGATGATCCCCAGCATCAGCCGCCACCAATGGTGGACGCGACCGAGCCGGTGAAGACCTTGATCATGGCCGGCGACAGGATGACGATGAACAGCACCGGCAGGAAGAAGACGATGAGCGGCACTGTCAGCTTTGGCGGCAGGGCGGCAGCCTTCTTTTCGGCTTCCATCATGCGGGCTTCGCGGCCTTCCTCGGCCATGACGCGCAGGGCCTGACCAACCGAGGTGCCGTAGCGGTCCGCCTGGATCAAAGCGGTCATCACTGCCTTGACGCCATCAAGGCCGGTGCGACGGGCCAGATTTTCATAGGCGCGGGTCCGGTCTTCCAAAAAGGACAATTCAGCCATGGTCAGGGTCAGTTCCTCGGCCAGTTCGGCGCTCTGCGAGCCGATTTCCCGGGCGACGCGCTTGAAGGCGTGCTCCATCGACATGCCGGCTTCAACGCAGAGCAGCAGCAGATCGAGGCAATCAGGCCAGGAGCGCCGAATGGATTGCTGGCGCTTCTGTGTGCGGTTCTTGAGCAGCAGAACCGGCAGATAGGCGCCGATCAGCCCGGCGCCTATGGAATAGACGAGGTTGAGATAAGCAGGGCGATCGCCCGGCGCCAGCACAAGCAGATAAAGCGCCGCGAACAGGAAAATGACGATGGGCGTGACGAAGCGCTGGAACAGATAGGTGGTGAGTGCGCCCTGCCCCCGCAAACCGGCCATGGCCAGCTGATCGATCGTATTGTCATCCTGGAACGCCTTCTTGAGATCGAAGCGCTCCACTGCGTTCTTCATGTAGGACTTGGTTTCGCTGCCGCGACGGATCGAGGCGCGCGGGTCCTGTGTGCTGCCTCCCCGCAGACGTGCCATTTCCTCGGCGCGCATCCGGTCGCGTTCCAGCGCGACGCGCTTGATGCGGCCTTTCATTTCCTGCCGGACAATCAGGGAGGAGCCGAAGGTGAACACCACAGCGGCCGCCGAGATGGCGGCCAGAACGGCGATGAGGAAATCGCCCCGGGTCAGCAGATCGACGATATTCATGATCTACAGTCCTCCGGTCAGATCTCGAACCGCACCATGCGGCTCATGACGAAAATGCCGGACGCCAGCATGATGACGCCGACGCCCAGGCAGAGCTGACCCACGGGCGTGGTGAACAGGGGCAGCAGATAGGCTGGTGACACGATGGACACCAGGATCGCCACCACGATGGGGAGCGAGCCGATAATGCCGGCGGAGGCCTTGGCTTCGGACGACATGGCCTTGACCTTTTCCTTCATCTTCTTGCGGTTGCGCAGCACGCGCGCCAGATTGCCCAGGGCCTCCGACAGGTTGCCGCCCGACTGCTGCTGCACCGAGATCACCACGACGAAGAAGTTCACTTCCGGCAGGGGAACCCGGTCGAGCAGGACCTGGACCGCATCGGTCATGGAAAAGCCGAAACTCTGCTGGTCCAGCACGCGACCGAATTCGGACTTGACCGGCTCCTTGGTATCCTTGGCGACGACGCGCATGGAATCGTTGAGCGGCAGGCCGGTTTTCACACCGCGAACAATGGCTTCGATGGCATTGGGCAGTTCGTCGAGGAACTTGTCCTGATATTTGCGGCGCTTGCGCATGACATACATGCGCGGCAGCAGATAGCCGCCGGCGACGGCAAAAATGGCCGCGAAATAGAACGGGACCTGGGCCAGGACCAGCGCGATGAACAAACCGGCTCCGAAAATCACGCTGTTGCGGATGAAGGTGGCCGGGGAAATGGTCATGCCGGCCTGAAACAGCATGTCGGACGTGGTGAGGCGCTTTTTAGTGTTCTCGTCGGCCTGCGACTTGAGCACTTCCTGCACGCTCTTGCGGCGGGATTCGCGGACACGATTGGCGTCCGCCTCGCGGCGATTGGTCCGCATGTCGCCCTGATAGGCCTTCATGCGTTTCTCGGCCCGCTTGTTGCCCAGCGCGGAGGGTACCAGCGCCAGACCGGCGGCACCGACGGTAATCATGGCCAGAAGAGCGAGCAGCATCGTGACCATGGGCCTAGATCCCCAGGATGTCGCGCTGTTCGGTATTGGCCTTTTCGAGAGCCTCCACCAAATTGGCTTCTTCGTTGAAATAGCGGGCGCGTTCGGTGAATTGCGGCTTGGTGATGCCGGTGGAACGATGCTTGCCGAGCAGCATGCCGTTGGCATCCTCGCCCATGATGTCATAGACGAAGATATCCTGCGTCACGATCACGTCGCCTTCCATGCCCAGCACTTCGGTGATGTGGGTGATGCGGCGGGAACCATCGCGCAAGCGGGCAGCCTGTACGATGACGTCGATGGACGAGACGATCATCTCGCGGATGGTGCGGCTGGGCAGGGCATAGCCGCCCATGGTGATCATGGATTCAAGGCGAGACAGGGCCTCGCGCGGCGAGTTGGCATGGAGCGTGCCCATAGAGCCGTCATGGCCGGTATTCATGGCCTGAAGCAGGTCGAAGCTCTCGGGTCCACGCACTTCGCCGACGATGATGCGTTCGGGACGCATGCGCAGGCAGTTCTTGATGAGATCGCGCATGGTGATCTCACCCTCACCCTCCAGATTGGGCGGGCGGGTTTCCAGCCGCACCACATGGGGCTGCTGGAGCTGGAGTTCCGCGGAGTCCTCGCAGGTGATGACGCGCTCATCCTTCTCGATGAAGGCGGTGAGGCAGTTGAGCAGAGTGGTCTTGCCCGAGCCGGTACCGCCCGAGATCAGCACATTGGCGCGGACACGGCCCAGAATGCGCAGCACCTCGGCGCCTTCGTCCGAAATGGAATTGTATTTGACCAGCTGCCCGAGGGTCAGCTTGTCCTTCTTGAACTTACGGATGGTGAGCGCTGCGCCATCGATGGCGAGCGGCGGGGCAATGACGTTGACGCGGGACCCGTCGGGAAGGCGGGCGTCGCAGATGGGCGAGCCTTCATCGACGCGGCGGCCAACCTGGGACACGATGCGCTGACACACATTCATCAGGTGGGCATCGTCGCGGAAGCGCACATTGGTCAGCCGCACCTTGCCGCCCACTTCGATATAGCAGCGCTGGCTGCCATTCACCATGATGTCGGAGATGTCGTCGCGGGCCAGCAGAGGCTCCAGCGGACCATAGCCGAGCACGTCGTTGCAGATGTCCTCGAGCAGATCTTCCTGCTCGGAAATCGACATGACGATGGATTTGAGCGCGATGATTTCCGAAACGATGTCGCGGATTTCCTCGCGCGCCGCCTGGTTTTCCATGGTGGCGAGCTGGCTGAGATCGATGCTGTCGATCAGCGCATTGAAGATGGCGGACTTGGTCTGGAAATATTCCTTGGCGCGCTGCGCATCGGCGGGCGCACGAACGTCGAGCACTTCATCGGTGGTGCGCATGCGCGCGCCGATGCCGTCGCCATCGCTGGCGCGGCGCGCCGCCACCGGATTTGGCGCGGTGGCCTTTTCGACAGGCGGCGGGCTGGCGACGGGCCGCGCGATCTCGCCAACGCCTGGCGTATTGCCTCCGAATGTGGTGCGCTTGCCAAACATGGAAATAATATCCTTGTTGCGTTCCCGGAACCGTCAGGCCCGCTTCTTGAACAGGGTGGGCAACTTCAGCAGGCCGGCGGCCTTGCCGGCGCCATGGCTGACCTGTCGCCCGGTAACCTGCATACCGATAGACGAGAAGACCTCGTTGACCTTGTTGTTGGCGGAGACCTCGGCGATCATCTGGCCATTGTTGGCCGCCGTGCCGAAGAGTGCCGCGTCAAAGCCGACCTGACCGAGCAGCCGGCATTCCACCGACGAGGCGAATTCGGTGGCGCCGATTTCGGGGCGGCGCGGCAGACCCTGCTTGTTGATGACAAGGCCGGTGGCGTTTTCGGTCGGCCGCAAGGTCTTGATGGCGTCGACCAGATTCTTGGCATTGCGCAGATTGGCGAGATCGGGCTCGGCGACGATCACCACCTCATCGAGCGAGGCGAGGGTCTGCCGGGTCCATGCATTCCAGGCGTGCGGAATGTCGAGAATGATGACGGGCACCGATTTCTGGCAGATTTCGATGATCGCTTCGAAATCGCGCTCCTCGAAGTCCCAGGTGCGGTCCAGCGTGGCCGGCGCGGTCAGAAGATTGATATGATTGGCCGCCTTGCTCATCAGTCGATCCAGCATGGTCTGGTCGACCTTCTGGTTGGCAAGAACTGCATCGGCCAGGCCATGAGGCGGGTCCTGGTTGAAATTGAGCCCGGCAGTGCCAAAGGCCAGGTCCATGTCCACGATCAGGCAGTCCTGGCGCAATTGCGAGGCGATGGACCAGGCCACATTGTGCGCAACGGTCGAGCCGCCCGAGCCGCCCTTGGCCGAAACGAAACCGATCGTGCGCCCAATGGGGGCAGCGCCCTCGGCCACATAGAGATCGGAGATGGCGGTCACGATGTCCTGCGCGCTAGCCGGCAGGACGATATATTCGGAAATGCCTGACCGGATCAGCTCGCGGTAGAGCAGCACGTCATTGACATGGCCCAGCACGATCACGCGGGTGGACGCGTCGCACACTTCGGCAAGGCGGCCCAGCGATTGCGGAATTTCCTGCGGGGACAGGGATGTCTCGACAATGATCAGATTGGGCGTGGGATTGGACTTGTAGGTCTCCACTGCGCCATCAATGCCGCCATTATGGGTGGTCAGTGCCACCTTTGACATGCGGCGGTCATGCAGAGCCGCTTCGACCAGCTGGGCAGTCTGGGACAGTTCGCAGAAAGCCTGGATGGTGACGCGGGGAACAAGACGCGCGCCCGATGCGATATCGGCTGCGGGTTCGTCTGCCCTTGGCGGCTGTTCGGGGGTGAGGAAACTCATGAGAAAGACTGCTCCTGATCCACGATCAATCCAGAACGAAACCGACCGAGCCTGAATAGCCCGAACGGAATTCTCCGGTGGCGCCGACGCCATACATATGTTCCAGCCGGCCGAGGAACACCGCCTCGGCATCGCCGGCGATATAGGTATTGTCGGTCGGCACCGGGATCGAATTGGCGGGGCTGGGATTGACCAGATAGGGGGTCACCAGGATCACCAGTTCGGTTTGCTGGCTGAGATATTCATTGGACCGGAACAGGGCGCCCAGGATGGGAATATTGCCCAGGCCAGGGAGCTGGTTCATGACCCGGCTGCCCTTGTCGCTGAGCAGGCCGCCGATAGCCAGCGTCGTGCCCGGCGTCAGTTCAACGGTCGTCTTGACGTCACGGCGGCTCAGCGCGGCGGTGTTGCCGGCCAGCGGCTCGGACACACCGGTATCAACGACCAGGCCAATGCCGCCATTGGATTTCACCGTGGGCGTGAAGTTGAGCTTGATGCCATATTGCTTATAGCTGGTCAGGGGATTGCCGGCGGAATCGTAATCCCGCACGGCCAGCTCGCCGCCCACCAGAAACTCCGCCGACTGCCCCGACATGGCCGTCAGCACCGGCTGGGCCAGCAGACGCAGGGCATTGCGGGTTTCCAAAGCCTTGAGCGAGGCCTGAATGCTGACATCGGCGCCGGGGAAGGCCGCGGCGATGGTATTGGCGCCCGGCGCAGCAACGCCGGCAGCCGGCTGCATGGCGTTGAACCCGAAACTTGCGGTGCCAATCGTGGCCGTGCCGGACAGATTGATGCCGAGCTGCTTGGCCACTTCGCGGCGGATTTCGGAAACGGTGACCTGCAGCATGACCTGCTGGGCGCCCGACACGTCGATGATATTGGCAACGTTTTTCGGATCGCCGGCAAACTGGACGGCAATGGCTTCGGCGCGATCCCTGTCTTCGGAGGTCGGCACGGTGCCGGTCAGCACGACGCGGTTCGTGTCACCACCCAGCGTCACCGATTCAACGCTGATACGCGAGCCGGGAATGACGCGGGCGAGCGCCGCTTCGAGCGCATTGCCAACCATGGAGGGCTGTTCGATGACGCGCAGGTCGAGCACCTGAATGGTGCGCCCATTGTCGTCGAGGAAGAAAATATTGGTGTCGCCGCCGGTAATGCCCTGGACGATAGCGCGGGTACGGGTGCGCATGATGGCCGCGGCAACATTGGGTTGGGACACGATGACTTCGGCGACGCCTGCGGGCAGATCGACGATCATCGACTTGTTGAGCTCAACATCCATCTTGCGCACCGCGCCATAGGCGCTGGCTGCAATGGTGACCTGCGCCTGGGACTGAGCCTGCACCACGCCCGCGGGCGTCAGCACGGAGATCAGCGCGGCCGAGGCCAGCAGCAGGGCGGTACGAAGCGTGTGGCGCGGCATGTTTGCGTTTTCCATCATCATGCCCCTATTGCGGCAGGACCTGCGGCATTTCGGCCGCCGGCTGGAACTGGGTGTCATCGGTGAAGCCGGTATCGACGGCGGTGGCAAAGTTCGCGTTCTGCATCTCATTGGACGAGGTGCCGGTGATGACGCTCTGCTCACGGCCATAGCGGATGATACGCACGGCCTGATTGGACGCGGCCGCCAATCCCGGATCGGCCCGGTTGAAATCGGCAACCGAGCGCAGGGTAAGCGTCAATTGACCGCGCGTGGAGGCGTTGATCAGCGTTTCGGCCTGTGCGGGATCGAGTTCGAGGGTGGCAATGGTGCTGTTGTCGAAGGTCACCGGCTTGGGGCTGGACGGGTCGCCCTCGGTATTGCCGCCGCTGGCGCCCATTTCGCCAAGACGCTTGCCGATGGCCAGCACGCGCACATCCGACAGAATGACTTCGGAACGCTGGCCGGTGGCGGAAGCGGTGGTCAGCACCACATCCACATGATCATTGGGCACAACGAAACCACCGGCGCTGGACGCGGCGGTGACGCCAACCGAGACGCCGCGCTTGCCCTGCGCCAGAACAGCGGAAAGATAACCCTGATCCGAGCGCACCAGCTTGGCTTCGCGGATCGGTTCGCCGGGGAAGAATTCAAAGCGCGCCACGGCATCGGTCAATTGTGCGGGCGCGTCGGGCATGGCGGCGATGGACACATATTCCGAGCGCAATGCGCCTTCGGGCCAATCCTGCCATTCGACCGAGGCCTGGGTCAGCCGCTCGCCGATGCCGATCGCCGATTTTGCGACCAGAATCTGGGTCTTGGCTTCCTCGACCACCTGGGTGACGACCTGGGTTGTCTGCGGGGCGGGGCGCCCACTGCCACGGGTCACAAGAAAGGCGGCAAGACCGCCTGCGACCAGAGCCACCAACAACAGGATAATACGCGCCGGTCTCATGACCTACTCCGGTTGTACGCAGGGCGATATGCCCAATTCCACCGGCTCGAATATGAAATCAAAGGGTCAAGTTTTAGTTAATCAGCGCTTTTCAAAATGCGTTAACAACTTATGAATACTCGCTTTTTGCGAGTATAGGCCAGCAAAACGGCGCGCATGCGCTGCCGCCCACCCGCTGCAGATCAGGTGATGACACGCTGCCTAGGCGGCGAGGCGCTCGAAGATTGCGGTGTTGGAATAGGTAATGAGGCCGGCAATGGCCATGGCAATACCATAGGGCACGCCCTGCTTGGGATCGTGCAGCCGATTGAGCCAGGCGAAACGCGTGATAACGGGATTGAGCGGCATACGGCGCAGCATGAGAATGAGCAGCGTCAGGGCACCGCCCAGCAGCGCCGTATAGACGAGATAAGGCAAGGTCAGCCCAAAGCCGAGCCAAAGCGTGGTGGCCGCCGCCAGCTTGGCGTCGCCGCCGCCGATCCAGCGCATGGCGAACATGGCAAAAGCCACAACGAGCACGATGAAGGCGCAGAGGACGTGCATGGCAAATTGCTGCAAGGGCAGTTCCACCAGCAGCGCCATGGCCACGAAGCCCGCAGCCAGCAGCAGAACCAGCTTGTTGGAGATGCGCATGGTCAGCAGATCCGAGGAGGCCGCAAAGGCCATGGCCAGGGGAAAGAACAGGAGCGCAATGGTGGACATGATCGGCAAGCCTCTGGTCGTCGTCGGTCCCAGCATGGGCCCGTGACGTTAAGAAACGTCAAATAAAAAGGGAGGGCGCGGGCGCCCTCCCCTTCAAATGCCAATGTGGTCAGACCGACGTATTAGCCGTCAGTCGTCGTCGGGAACGGAACGTCCAGTTCATCGGCGATGTTGTTGAAGAGGTCACCAAGCGAGCCTCCCAGAGTGGTGGCGGCAACGATGATGCCAACGGAGATAAGTGCGGCGATCAGGCCGTACTCGATTGCGGTCGCGCCCGACTCGTCCTGCGCGAAACGTGCGAAAATGTTCATTCCCAGGCTCCTTTTTTACACGTCCTCGAGTGACGTCACTGTCGGACACGTCACACATCGAACATGAGCGGAAGCTAGCCCCCACTTGTTGAAATAGCGTTAATCGGCGAACGACCCAACAACTTCGTGCGTCGTTTTTTTCATAGTAATCAATATGTTAAAAAGGACGATTGCATTCTAAGCGCCAGATTTCACATCCAATAACCTTCATAATGAAGTGCGGATATTTCTATTCACACCATCAGCTTGCACCGCGGCGAATGATTACTGGCAGGGCACTTGCAGGCCTCGGCGGCAGGCCGAAAAACGAGACGTTTGCCAAGTATTTACCATTCGGGGCGATCATGCAGGGCAGCGTATCCCAGTTCCGGAAGCCTGCCATGTATCGTGTTGCCGCCGCCCTGCTGCTTGCCGCAAGCCTGTTCGCGCCGCTGCCCGTCATGGCGCAGGATGGCGGGGCCATCAATGTCAGTGTGAACATGGCGCGCGTGCTGCGCATCAGCGCTCCCGCCGCCACCGTGATCGTTGGCAATCCCGGCGTGGCCGATGTGACCATTCAGGATCCGATGACTCTTATTCTGACCGGCAAGAGCTATGGCCAGACCAATCTGATCGTTCTGGACGGGCGGGGCGAACCCATTGCCGACACGCTGATCGAAGTCGTCCAGATGCAGGCGGGCGTGATGACCGTCTATCAGGGACTGGCGCGCACGACGCTGGCCTGCGCCCCGATCTGCCAGCCTGTGGTAATGATGGGCGACGACAACAGCTTTACGGGCCAGACGCTGTCGTCCTCCCAGATGATACAGTCGGCGACCAATTAAGGCGCACGGCGCGCCGATTAGGGCTTCATTTACTCTGAAGCAGATCGATGCTTTTGCAGGCTTTCTGCTAACCCGGGATTAGCGCTCAGGCACTAGTGTTGCCCCGCAAGCAACCACGCGCGGGCCATGAGCAATCCTTTCGCCAGATTTGCCGCTTATCTCGGAACCCGCGGGCGCGCCCTGCGGCGCGACGACAGCGCGGCCACCGCCGTCGAGTTCGCGCTGCTGGCCCTGCCATTTTTCCTGATCGTGGGCGGGCTTCTGCAAACCTCGGTGGTGTTCCTGGCCTCTCATGTACTTGAAAGCGCGGTGCAGGACGCCTCGCGCCAGATCAGAACAGGCCAGCTCCAGTTGTCGGGCGGAAACCTCACCACGTTCCGCAGCCAGATATGCAACCGGCTTTTCGGCCTCTATGCCGATTGCGGCGGCCTGCATCTGCGCGTGGTTGAAGTCACCAATTTCCAGTCGACGGATTTCGTGGCTCCGGTCAATCCGGCCTGCCCGGAAAACTGCACATGGACCGTTCCCGAAGCCTGGGCTCCCGGGACCGGCAAGAGTGTGGTGATGGTGCAGGCACACTACCGCTATCCCATCATCCTGCAGCTTGGTCCGCTCGGCATGGCCAATCTGGCCGATGGCAACCGTCTGCTGGGCGTGGCCACCGTTTTTCAGAATGAGCCGTTCTGATGATAGCAATGGCGCGACATATGCTACGGGCGCTCAAGCGCTTCCGCCATGCCAGAAGCGGCGTGGCCGTAGTTGAATTTGCTCTGGTCGTGCCGATCATGCTCGTCGTCTATGTCGGCGCCATCGAGGCCAGTACGCTGATCTCGATGGATAGAAAGGTCCAATCGGTTGCCGGCGCCGTCGGCGATCTGGTGGCGCGGGCCGACAAGAGCCTGACAACCAGCCAGATGCGGGACTATTTCCGCGCCGCCAGCGGCATCATGACCCCCTATTCCTCCGAACCCGTCCTGCAGGTTGTGACGGCAATATCGGTCGGGGAAGATGAGGTGGCGCGGGTGGTCTGGTCACGCCAGCTTCAGAACGGGCAGTATTCAGCAACCACGCCCCACGCCCAGGGTTCGGTATTCCCGCTGCCCAAGGAGATGATCGACATATCCAAAGGTCAGATGGTGATCGCTGCCGAGGCCTCTTATTCCTATACGCCGCTGTTCGGCCTGGTCTTCAACCAGCCCATCAGTCTCTACCGGTCGAGCTTCTACCTGCCCCGGTTTGGCGGCACCATCACCATCAATTAGGGGCGCGCCTTGCCCGGACGGGCCACCCGTGGCACAAGCGCCGGACCACTCATCCATCCGGCAGGTTTCCATGAACGACACCATCATCCCCGTCTTCGATCTGGGCGGCGTTTTCGTTGACTGGAACCCGCTCTACCTGTTTCGCAAGCTGTTCGAGACAGAGGAAGAAGCTGTGTGGTTCCACCATAATATCTGCACGGGCGACTGGAATCTGGAATTCGACGCGGGCGAGATCTATGCGGAGGGCGTGGCCAAGCTCATCACCCGTTTTCCCAAATACTGGCGGGAAATCCAGGCTTTCGACCTGCGCTGGAAGGAAACTTTCGAGGGCTTCTTCCAGGGCACGATCGACATTCATAACGAATTGATCGAACAGGACATCCCCACCTTCGCCATCACCAATTTCTCATGGGAGAAATGGGTCAGTTGCCTAGGCGAATGGCCATTTCTCGAAAAATTCGACGGCGTGGTGGTCTCGGGCCTCGAAGGTCTGGTCAAGCCTGATCCGCGTATCTATCGCGTCTTCTGCGAACGCTATGGCATGGCGCCGGAAAGCTGCGTTTTCATCGATGACAGCGAGCCCAATATCGTCGCTGCCCGCAAGTTCGGCATGCACGGCATCCACTTCAAGGACCCGGTACACCTGCGCGCCGACCTCATCGCGCTCGGCCTGCCCCTCAAGGCCAAGGCCTAGTTCCGGACAGCCTGGCTCGGCGGCGGATTGGTTTCGAGCCGGTCCAGCGTCTCGCCGACCTTGCGAGCCACTTCGAGGTCGAATTCCTCGTCGGGGCTCGTCAGCTCATAGCGGCGCAGATCTTCAGTGGTGATGCCGGCAAGTGCGGCAAAGCGCTCGGGTTCGAGACCAAGCGACAGGCGTCGGTTATGATCGCCCTTGGGCTCGCGCATGGTGGGAGGGACTTGTGTCATGGCAATTCTCCTTTTCATGGAGAACCTGCCAGGGGGGCAGTTGGTTCACTGCCGTTGTTCCTCTCTGCCGGGAGCAGACCTCACCTGAACCGGCCGCCCTTTTGGATGACCTCGATCTTGTATCCATCGGGATCGGTGGCGAAGAAAAATTTGGCCACCACCACCTCGCCGTTCTTGAAATCCACCAGCTTGCCGACGGTCAGTCCTTCAGCGGTAAAGCGGGCATGCTCAGCAGCAACATCATCGACCACCACGGCGAGATGGCCGTAGCCGTCACCGGGATCATATGGCTCGGTGCGGCCCTTGTTGATGGTCAGCTCGAGCTCGAACCCCACCTCGTCCCCGGTCATATAAACGAGCGTGAACGTCTCGAAGTCGAGACGGTCGGCGGTTTTCAGCCCAAAGGCCTTTTCATAGAAGGCGACAGAACGGGCTTCGTCGATGACGCGGATCATCGAATGCACGAGTTTGGCCATTTATCTGATCTCTAAGTCTGAATGGACGGACGTCGCGTGTGACGGCGTCACCGTGTTCCGTACATGCGGTCGCCGGCATCGCCCAGACCGGGCACGATATAGCCGTGCTCGTTGAGGTGATCGTCGATGGCGGCGGTATAGACCGGCACGTCCGGATGAACTTCGGTAAAGTGCTTGACGCCTTCGGGCGCAGCCAACAGGCACAAGAAGCGGATATCGGTCGCCCCGACCTGCTTGAGCTTTTCGATGGCGACAGTGGCGGAATTGGCAGTGGCCAGCATCGGATCGACCACGATGATCAGCCGGCCTTCGAGGCTGGATGGCGCCTTGAAGTAATATTCGACCGGTTCGAGCGTTTCATGGTCGCGATACATGCCGATATGGGCAACGCGGGCAGCGGGCACCAGGTCCAGCATGCCGTCGAGCAGGCCGTTGCCGGCACGCAGGATGGAGGCGAAGACCAGCTTCTTGCCCTTGATCGCCGGCGACTTCATCGGCGCCATGGGCGTCTCGATGTCGATCATTTCCAACTGTAGATCGCGGGTGACCTCGTAGCACATGAGATGAGCGATTTCGCGCAGCAGGCGACGGAACCCGGCAATGGAGGTTTCCTTGTTGCGCATGATCGTCAGCTTGTGCTGGATCAGCGGATGATCGAGGACCGTTACATTACCCGCACTTGCGCTCATCTCGATCACCTCGGCTTGGATCATCAAAGGAAGGATTTGCCGTGGCGGCCGGGGGCGAGCCCAAGCCAGGCGGCAAGACTTTCCCCAATATCGGCGAAGCTGGAGCGAATGCCAATCTCCCCCGGCTTGAGGACTGGGGAAAAGACGAGGATCGGCACCTGTTCGCGCGTGTGGTCGGTGCCCGGCCAGGTCGGATCGTTGCCGTGGTCGGCGGTGAGCACCAGAAGATCATCATGGCGCATGGCCGCTATAATCTCGGGCAGACGGGAATCGAACAGTTCCAGGGCCGCTGCATAGCCGGGCACGTCGCGGCGGTGACCATATTCGCTATCGAAATCGACGAAATTGGTCATGATGAATGCCCGGTCGCCGGCCATTTCCATGGCTTCCAGCGTCCGGTCGAAAAGCTGCGGGATACCCGTGCCCTTGAGCTTATGGGTTACGCCAGACCCTGCATAAATGTCGGAAATCTTGCCGACGGCGAAGACCTGATTGCCCGCTGCGGCATTGCGATCCAGCAGGGTTGGCTCGGGTGGCGTCATCGCATAATCGCGGCGATTGCCGGTGCGTTTGAAGCTGTCCCGGGCCTCGCCGATAAAGGGCCGTGCAATGACGCGGCCAATCTTGAGCGGCTCGGTCAGCTCAAAGGCAATGCGGCAGATTTCGTAGAGCCGGTCCAGCCCGAAATGGCTCTCGTGGGCGGCGATCTGGAACACCGAGTCCACCGAGGTGTAGCAGATGGGCTTGCCGGTCCGGATATGCTCCTCGCCCAGTTCGGTGATGATATCGGTGCCCGAGGCGTGCTTGTCACCCAAAATGCCGGGCAGGCCGGCGCGGCGGATAAATTCGGCGATCAGATCAGGCGGAAAGGCCGGAACGGTCTTGGGGAAATAGCCCCAGTCGAAGGGCACGGGCACGCCGGCGATTTCCCAGTGGCCGGAAGGCGTATCCTTGCCCCTGGAGATTTCGCGGCCAACGCCGAAACGGCCGCCCCTGGGCGTGCCGGACAGGCCGGGGGGCAGGATGCCGGTGGACAGTTCGAGCGCTGCACCGAGCCCCATGGAATCCAGGTTCGGCACATGCAAAGGACCAGCGCGCAAACCGGGCTTGTCGGCCTTGCCCACAGCAGCCCATTCGGCAATGTGGCCGACCGTGTTTGCGCCATCATCGCCATAGGCGGAGGCATCGGGCGCACCGCCGATGCCGACACTATCGAGCAGGCAGACAATGGCGCGGGGCATGACTGGCTCCTATTCCACCAGGTTCGAATTCGTCGTCATTGCCCGGTTTATCCGGGCAATCCATCTTTCAGCAAGCGCAACGCTATCGCATGGATCACCCGGACAAGCCGGGTGATGTCGGTGGGGTGGTATCGTGCCTAACTCGCCCCGACCCGCCCGGCAATGAGCGTATTGTTCGGCGCGGCATCGCCAAAGGCATAGGCCGCCCGCAACCGCGCTTCGGCATCCTCCGCGCTTGCTGCGTCGGCGGCATGAATACGGGCAATGGGCGTGCGCGCATCTACGGTTGTTCCCAACCCCACCAGCCGGTCAAAACCGACCCTGTGGTCAATGGTGTCGGTGGGTGTCGCCCGCCCGCCGCCCAGCGCCACCACGGCCATGCCGACGCCGCGGGTATCGATGGCAGACACTGTCCCCTGCCCTTGTGCAAAGACATCGCGGATGATCGGGGCGGGCGCGAGGTGCGCGTCCATGTTTGCGATGAAATCGGACGGACCGCCCAGAGCCTTGACCATAAGGCCAAAATGCTCGGCGGCCTTTCCCGAATCCAGAGCGCTTTCCACCTGGGCACGGGCATGTTCGGGCGAAGTCGCCTTGCCGCTCATCACCACCAGTTCGGCGCAAAGCGCCAGGGTCACTTCTTTCAGCCGTGCATCCTGATGCGCACCGGTCAGAAAATCGACAGCATTGCGGACTTCGAGCCCATTGCCGGCCGCGCTGGCCAGCGGCTCGTTCATATCGGTGATCAGCGCGCTGGTCTTCAGCCCTGCGCCATTGGCCACGGTGACCAGGCTCTCGGCAAGGTTCTGAGACTGTTCCAGCGTCGGCATGAAAGCGCCTGAGCCGGTCTTCACATCAAGGATCAGCGCATCCAGACCCGCCGCCAGTTTTTTGGAGAGAATGGAGGCGGTGATCAGGGAAATGGATTCAACCGTGCCGGTGACGTCGCGGATCGCGTAGAGCGTCTTGTCGGCGGGGGCGAGGCCCGCAGTCTGCCCGATAATGGCGCAGCCGGCCTGTTTGACCACCTTGCGGAAGAGGGCATTGTCAGGACTGGTCTGATAGCCGGGAATGGCGTCGAACTTGTCGAGCGTTCCTCCCGTATGGCCGAGACCCCGCCCCGAGATCATCGGCACGTAAATGTCGAGCGCCGCCAGGATAGGCGCCAGCATCAGGCTGACATTGTCGCCCACCCCGCCGGTCGAATGCTTGTCGGCCACAGGACCATCGAGATCGGACCAATCGAGCACATTGCCGCTGTCGCGCATGGCCTTGGTCAACGCCACGCGCTCGTCCATGGACATGTCGTTGAAATAGACCGCCATGGCAAAGGCGGCGGCCTGCGCGTGGGACACAGTGCCCCTGGCAAATCCGGCGATGAACTGGGCGATTTCGTCGGATGACAGGACCGCGCCATTGCGCTTCCTGATGATCACTTCTTGAGGGAGGAAGACCATGGCCTATAACCGGTAAAGCCGCACTGGCGGCTTTTCGGCCCGGGCGATGATTTTCTTGGCTTCCAAATCAAGCTGCACAGCCTTCACCCACCAGCCCGCCTTTTCCCCGCCGGGGAACAGATCCTGCGGCAGCTTGGGTTTCACCCCGGCGATAAGATCGCTGACCGACATGCCCGGGGCATCGCCGGGCAAGGTGGCGAGCACCGCGTCTTTCATCGCCGCAAACTTGGCGGCATCGACCCGATAGGTCTTGCCGGGCTGGCCTACATTTTCAACGTCGATCTTTTCAGCCATGGATCAGGCTCCGTACGGAATCCAGACATTCTTCACCTGCGTGGCCCGCGACAGGAAATAGTCGCCGGAGAAACGCGGATCGGAGAGATCGTAGTCCAGTCCTCGGCTGGTCCAGGTCTGCTTGAGATTGCCGACGGACGCCTTTTCGACCATGGCCGAACCTTCGGCAGAGCCCATGAACCAGAGCCCGTCAACGCCATCATGCTCGGCCAGCGTCTTGGCCAAGGCCAGACTGTCGCCGGTGACGATATTGACCACGCCCGAGGGCATGTCGGAGGTTTCGAGCACCTGGTAGAAGTCGGTCATCGACAGGCCATGACGCGAGGATGGCACGAGAACGGCCGTATTCCCCATTGCGATTGTCGGCGCTAACAGGCTGACAGCACCAAGCAGCGGAATGCTATCTGGTGCGACAATTCCGACAACGCCCAGGGGCTCCACCATTGCTGCCGCGATTGCGCGCATGGGTGGGTTATGAACCGCACCGTCAAATTTGTCGGCCCAGCCGGCGAATGCGAACAGTCGCTCCACCGACAGCGCCACTTCATTGGCGCCATCCTCACCCGTCTGCGCCTTGATGCGCGCGGCGAATTCGTCGCGGCGGTAATCGAGATTTTCGGCAAGGAAATAAAGCACTTGCGCCCGGGAATGGGCAGCCGTAGTGGCCCAGCCAGAGGCCGCGCGCGCCGCTTCCACGGCATTGCGAATGTCCTTGCGGTTGCCGTCACCGACCTCGCCGACGAGCTCGCCCTTGGGGCCATAGACCGGACGGTTATAGCCCGAATCCGGACGCGCCTGCTTGCCGCCGATATACATCTTGGCGGTCTGGTCGAGATGGCCGCCATCGAGCGGATTTGTGGGCTTCGCTGGAGCGGCCTTGGCGACCGGAGCAGATTTTAAATCCTTTTCCCACAAGGGCTTGAGGTAGGCGATCATGCCCTCGCGGCCGCCCTCGCGGCCATAGCCGCTTTCCTTGTAACCGCCGAAACCAACCGCCGCATCGAACTGGTTGGTGCCGTTGATCCAGACCACGCCTGCCTTGAGTTTCGGCGCGATGTCGAGGGCGAGATTGATATTCTCGCTCCAGAGCGACGCGGCGAGGCCATAGCGGGTATTGTTGGCGAGAGCCACGGCTTCCTCGGGGGTGCGGAAGCTCATGGCGACCAGGACCGGCCCAAAAATCTCTTCTGCTACCAGCGTGTTAGCGGGCGAAACGTTGGTGACCAGCGCCGGCTTGAGGAAACATCCGTCTGCCGGGATTTGTCCATCGGGCTCATAGACCACGGCGCCTTCGGCCACACCGCGCTTCATCAGATCCCTGATACGCTCGACCTGTACCGGAGCGACCAACGCGCCGATATCTATTGATTTATCAAGGGGATCGCCGACGCGCAGGTTCTGCATGCGGGTCTTCACCTTGGCGATGAAGCGTTCTTCGATGCTCTCCTGCACCAGCAGGCGCGACCCGGCGCAACACACCTGACCCTGGTTGAACCAGATCGCTTCGACCAGGCCTTCGACGGCACTGTCGAGATCGGCATCTTCAAAGACGATATATGGCGACTTGCCACCCAGCTCCAGCGACAGGCCCTTGCCCGAGCCTGCGATGGCCGCGCGGATGACCTTGCCGACTTCGGTAGAACCGGTGAAGGCAATCTTGTCGATATCGGGATGGTTGACGATGGCCGCGCCGGTATCGCCCTCCCCGGTGACGATATTGACCACGCCCCTGGGCAGGCCCACGCGTTCACAGATTTCAGCAAACAGCAGAGCCGTCAGCGAGGTGAATTCGGCGGGCTTGAGGACGACAGTATTGCCCGCCGCCAGAGCTGGGGCAATCTTCCAGGCCAGCATCAGAAGCGGGAAATTCCACGGGATGATCTGGCCGCAAACGCCATAGGGCACCATGCCGGGGAACTCGGCATCGAGATGGGTGGCCCAACCGGCATGATGATAGAAATGCCGCGCCACCAAGGGAATGTCGGCATCGCGGCTTTCGCGGATCGGCTTGCCATTGTCCATGGTTTCGAGCACGGCGAAGAGGCGGCTGTGCTTCTGGATCATGCGGGCGATGGCATAGAGATATTTGCCGCGCTGATAGCCGGGCAAAGCGCTCCAGCCATTGAATGCGGCGCGGGCGGCTTTGACGGCGGCGTCGACATCGGCTGCCGTGCCATCAGTGATGTCGGCAAGTTTCTGGCCATTGGCCGGGTTGGTCGAGGCGAAACTCTTGCCCGGCTTGGTCCATTTGCCATCGATGAAATGGCCGAAAGAGCGGCTTTTGCTGTCGAGCCAGGCATTGGCCTGATCGGCGGCTTCGGGTGCAGGACCGTATTCCAGGCTATCGAAGATTTGTGCGATTCTGTTCATTTCGGTCCTCACACCATGGGCTGGCGATAGTCGGCGGCATAGTGGCCGGTGAGGCCGTGTTCGAGCTGGCGTTCGATGTCGGTGAGCAGAGAACTTGCGCCAAACCGGAACAGGTGTGGCTGGAGCCAGCGGTTGCCCAGTTCTTCCTTGATCAGCGCCATATATTTGAGCGCGTCGCCAGCCGTGGCGATGCCGCCAGCAGGCTTGTAGCCGATTTCGATGCCGGTTTCCTCGGCGAACCAGCGGATCATGCGGATCATGGTCAGGCTGGTGACCAGGTTGGCGTTGACCTTTTCCTTGCCCGTCGAAGTTTTGATGAAATCGGCACCTGCCAGCATGCAGATCAGTGAGGCCTTGGCGATATTGGTCTGGGTGGCAAGTTCGCCGGTGCCGAGAATGGTCTTGATATGGGCGTCGCCGCAGGCTTTGCGGAAGGCTTTTACTTGATCGTAAAGCGCCTGCCAGTCGCCGCGCAGGACCATGCCGCGCTCGATGACGATGTCGATTTCCTTGGCGCCGTCCTTCACCGAGGCTTCAATTTCGGCGATCTTTGTTTCGACGGGGGCAAGGCCATGAGGGAACGCCGTGGAGACGGCGGCGACCGGAATGCCTGTTCCTTCAAGGGCTTGGACGGCCGTGTGGACGAAGGTGTGATAGACGCAGACCGCGCCCGGAAGCACGCGGAGATCGCCGATGCCGAGTTTTTCGCGGATTTCGGCGCGCAGCGGATTGCGGGCCTTGGCGCAGAGGCGCTCGACGCGGCCATCGGTGTCGTCCGCATTGAGCGTGGTGAGGTCGATCATGGTGATCGCGCGCAACAACCAGGCGAGCTGATAGTCCTTCTTGACCGTCCGGCGTGCACCGATGGAGCCGGCGCGGCGCTCCAGAGCCGAGCGGTTCATGCGGACGCGTTCGACCCAGTCGAGGTCGAGGGGGTATCCAGGATTACGTTTATGAACAGCTTCTGAACTTGTCTTGTCGACGATCTTGAGACTCATCGATCCTCCTCCGGGACGATGCTGGTTCTCGTCCCACTTTATTGGGCAATGCTGCCCGAATTACGACGGCAGATATTCGGGGCCAAAGCTGTGCGGCAGCAACTGGCCGAGGGTCTGCACGAGCGGGGTGCCATCGACGCCGTGGGAAATGACTTCCACGTCGAGATCGGCAAATTCGCGGATACGCTGACGGCAGCCGCCACAGGGCGTGACGGGCATGGTGCCGGGCCCGGTGACGTAGATGCGCTTGATGCGCTTGCCGCCGCCGGCCAGCATGGCCGCGATGGCGCTGGGCTCGGCACAATTGCCAACCGGATAGGCGGCATTTTCAACATTGCAGCCGACATAGATCTTGCCGTCATCGGCGAGGATGGCCGCACCGACCTGGAATTTCGAATAGGGCGCATAGGCGTTCTTGCGAACGGCCTCGGCGGCCTCGAACAAGGCCCCGTCGTTTTCTGTCATAGTCATGGCGTCATAGCGCCAGCCTTTCGGCTAGCGCTCCTTGGTGTAGGGTATGCCCGAGGCCTTGGGTGCCACGGCGCGGCCGATAAAGCCGGCGAGCAGAACCACGGTCAGAATATAGGGCAGCGCCTGAATGGCCTGAACCGGCACTTCCCCGATCAGCGGGAAGGACTGGCCCTGAATGCGGAACTGGAACGCATCGAGGAAGCCGAACATGAGGCAGACCAGCAAAGCCGGACCCGGCCGCCACTTGGCAAAGATCAGCGCGGCGAGCGCGATATAGCCGCGACCGGCGGACATATTGTTGTTGAAGCCCGCCGACTGGGCGATGGACAGGTAGGCCCCGCCAATGCCGACAAGCACGGCAGTGATGATCAGCGCCTGATAGCGCAGCAACGTTACCGAAATGCCGGCAGTGTCGATGGCCTTGGGATTTTCGCCCACGGCGCGCAGGCGCAGACCGAAGCGGGTGCGGAACAGCACCCAGGCGGTTGCCGGAACGGCAAGGAAGGCGAAATAGGTGATTATATTGTGGCCCGAGATCAGCTCCCAGTAGATCTGGCCAAAGATCGGCACGTCCCGCAGTTCATTGGCGAAAGGCAGGGTGATCGGGGCAAAGCGCTGATCGCCGGTGAGCTGGGGCGTATAGCCGCCGCGCTGGAACCAGGACTGGCCAAGGAAAGTGGTAAGACCGGCGGCGAGGAAATTGAGCGCCACGCCGGAAATGGTCTGATTGCCCTTGAAGTTGATCGAGGCCAGGCCATGAATACCCGAGAACATCAAAGCTGCGCCGACGCCTGCAAAGAGGCCAAGCCAGGCCGAACCGGTGACAGCCGACATGGCGGCGGCGGCGAATGCCCCCGCCAGCAGCTTGCCTTCAAGGCCGATATCGACAATGCCGGCGCGTTCGGAAAACAGGCCCGCCAGACAGGCCAGTATCAGCGGCACGGCTAGACGTACGGTGGAATCGAGGATGAGGGTGATGTCGACGAGAGCCTGTTCCATCACTTGCCTCCTGAGACCGGGTCGGGCTGGGCAAGTATTCTCCCCAGTGGGCCGCGCAGCATATCGCCCATGGCACCGGTGAACAGGATAACCAGCGCCTGAATGGTGACGATCATCTCGCGGGTAATGCCCGGCATCTGGAAGGCCAGTTCCTGCCCGCCCTGATAGAGAATACCGAACAGCAGCGCCGAGAGACCGACACCCACCGGATGGCCACGGCCCATGAAGGCCACGGCAATACCCACGAAACCAGCACCATTGACGAAGTTAAGAATGAGACGGCCCTGAACGCCACCGACATTGTTGACCGCGACCATGGCGGCGAGCGCGCCGGCCATGGCCATGACGATCATGATCATTTTCTGGTTGGAAATGCCCGCATAGCCGGCAGCAACCGGATTATTGCCCAATGCGCGCACGGCATAGCCGAACTTGGTGCGCCAGATCAGCCAATAGACGAGGAACAGGGCAGCGATGGCGAGAAAGAAGGTGAGGTTGACCGGCGAGTTTCGGAACAGCTCGATGAAGGTTCGGAGCTGGGGCACGCGGGTAATGGCTTCGAGCGGCGCGCTTTCGTCGGAATTGACCCCGGCCGGCTTCAGCACCCGGCTGATGAGATAGCCCATCAGCGAAACGGCGATGAAGTTGAACAGAATGGTGGTGATGACGATATGGCTGCCGCGCTTGGCTTGCAGATAGCCGGGAATGAATGCCCATGCCGCGCCAAAGGCCGCGCCGCAAATGATCATCAGCGGGAAGACAATGGCCCAATGGGTGCCATTGAGCGCAAGGCCGATCAGGATAACGCCGAGGCCACCGACATAGGCCTGCCCTTCCGGGCCGATATTGAACAGACCAGCATGATAGGCCAGTGACACGGCCAGGCCGGCGAAAATGAAGTCGGTCGTATAATAGAGCGTATAGCCGAAACCCGAGCCATAACCGAAAGCGCCATAGAGCATGATGCCCACGGCCTCGATCGGATTCTGGCCGACGGCAAGCACGATGAGGCCACCGACAAGGAAGGCCAGCACGACATTGAGAACAGGCAGGAGGACCACATCGGCCCAGCGCGGCAAGGCCGTCATCAGTTTGTCTCCCTGCCGGAATTGTCCTTGGGGCTCATCTGCACCATGGTCTGCTGAACGGGCGTTTCATGCGGCGGCAATGTGCCGGGCTCGGTGACCTTGCGGTCCGGATGCGAGCCGGTCATGAGCAGGCCCAGTTCGGTTTCATCGGCTGTCGCCGGATCGGCTTCGCCCACGATGTGGCCGTCAAACATCACGAGGATGCGGTCGGCCAGCGAGCGGATTTCGTCCAGTTCCACCGAAACAAGCAGGATGGCCTTGCCCGCGTCGCGCATCTTGATGATCTGGTTATGGATGAATTCGATGGCACCGATATCGACGCCGCGCGTCGGCTGGCCGACGATCAGCACGTCCGGATCGCGCTCCATCTCGCGCGCCAGCACGATCTTCTGCTGATTGCCGCCGGAGAAATTGGCGGTCTTGAGATCGAGATTGGCCGGACGGACATCGAATTTCTTCATATAGTCTTCGGCTGTCGACCGCGCCTTGGCGATGTCGAGGCCAAGACCTTCGCCATACTTGTCCTGATAGCCCAGAATGGAATTTTCCCAGGCCGCGAAATTGGTCACCAGACCCATGCGCAACCGGTCTTCCGGCACATGGGCAAGACCCGCTACACGGGCGCGGGCGGCACCGTCGTCGCCATCCAGCGAGAGCGGCTTGCCATTGACCAGAATGGTGCCGCCAAGCTGGTCGCGCATGCCGGCAATGGATTCGAGCAGTTCGGACTGGCCGTTGCCTGCGACACCGGCAATGCCGACGATTTCGCCAGCGCGGACCTGAAAACTGATATTCTTGACGCGCGGCACCCTGAAATCGTCGGTGACGATCAGGTTCTGCACGTCGAGCAGCACATCGCCGGGATTTGCGGGGCCCTTTTCGACGCGCAGCAAGACGCGACGGCCCACCATCAATTCGGCCAGCTCGCCCGGCGAGGTCTCTGCGGTCTGCAAGGTGCGGACCATGGCGCCCTGACGCATGACCGACACTTGGTCGGTAATCGCCATGATCTCGCGCAGCTTGTGGGTAATGAGGATGATGGTTTTGCCTTCCTCGCGCAGCTTGCCGAGGATGCGGAACAGGTGATCGGCCTCAGCCGGCGTCAGAACGCCGGTGGGCTCGTCGAGAATGAGCGTTTCAGCGCCGCGATAGAGCGCCTTGAGGATTTCCACGCGCTGCTGCTGGCCCACCGAAAGGTTTTCGATGATGGCGTCGGGATCGACCTCCAGCCCATAGTCGCGGGCCAACGCCTTGAGCTGGTCGCGCGCCTTGTTGAGCGTGGGGCGCAGGAGCGCGGAATCCTCGGCGCCGAGAACGACGTTTTCGAGGACCGTGAAATTGTCGACCAGCATGAAGTGCTGGTGAACCATGCCGATGCCGAGCGCCAATGCGTGGCGGCTGTCGGTGATGGTCTGTGGCGTACCGTTGACGCGGATTTCGCCGCTATCGGCGGTGTAGAAGCCATAGAGAATCGACATCAGCGTCGATTTGCCGGCGCCGTTCTCTCCCACGATTCCATGCACCGTGCCGCGCCTGACCGCGAGGTCAATGTCGCGGTTGGCGTGAACCGGGCCAAAATGCTTGTTGATGCCGATAAGCTCGATGGCGAGCGGTGCCGCAGCGGTCCCTTCGGACCGCTGCGTGTTTTCCGGGTTCAGACTTGTCATGCTAAGTCCTGACCCCTTTCGATTTTTAGAGCGCCGGGCACTGCTTGTCGTCGCGGAAGTCGTGAACGGTCACGGCGCCCGAAATGATGTCGGCAGTTGCCTGCTCGACCGCAGCAGTCATTTCCGGAGTGATGAGCGAGGCGTTGTTATCGTCGAACGCGGCACCAACGCCACCTTCAGCCAGACCCAGAACGATCACGCCCGGCTCCCAGGTACCATCAGCAACGCCCTTCATGGCGTTGTAGGTGGCAACATCGACCTTCTTGAGCATGGAGGTCAGGACCGAACCGGGGTGCAGATGGTTCTGGTTGGAATCGACGCCGATGGAGAACTTGCCGGCGTCGGCAGCAGCCTGCAGCACGCCCGCACCGGCACCACCGGCAACCTGGAAGACCACGTCGACGCCCTGGTCGAGCTGGGACTTGGCAACTTCGGTCGCCTTGACCGGGTCGTTGAAGGCATCAAAGCCGGTGCCGACATAGGTTTCGAGCACTTCGATATCGGGATTCACCGACTTGGCGCCCTGAGCGTAACCGCAGGCAAAGGCTTCGAGCAGGTCGAAATTGAAGGCCGGGATGACACCGATCTTGCCGCTCTCGGACTGCATGGCAGCCAGAATGCCGACGAGGTAGGAGCCTTCATGTTCCTTGAACACGACCGACTGAACGTTCGGCAGATCGACAACGGAGTCGATGATGGTGAACTTGGTATCGGGGAATTCCGGCGCGACAGCGCGCAGGGCGGTTTCCCAGGAGAAGCCCGGCAGCACGATCGGGTTGTTGCCGCGCGAGGCGAACTGGCGCACGGCCTGCTCACGCATGGCATCGCCCGAGATTTCCAGATCCTGGTAATTGCCGCCTTCGGCCTTGAACATCTCGGCGCCCATATAGGCAGCCTCGTTGAACGACTTGTCGAACTTGCCGCCGCCGTCATAAACGAGCGCACCATCGGCAAAGGCTGCACCGGCCATCAGCGCGCTGAGTGCAACGCCAGAAGCGACGGCCTTGGTAAGGGTCGAAATTTTCATTGATTAGTCTCCCTGTCTCGCAATCAGTACCGGAAACACGTCCCGAGGCACAAACTGAATGCGCTAACAGCGGATAAAACCGTGCAATGGGTTCGCCCGCAAGAGGGATTGCGCGAATTTTTTCCGATTGGTCAAAATTCGCGCGCACTGAAGCAAATCAGGGCAGGCACACGCCCAGAAGATATGCAGCTTTGCTAGATGCGGTCCAGGATCGCCTGAAACAGCCGATCCAGACCGCCATCGGCGTAAAGCGTCACCAGAATGAACATGGCGGCAATGGCGTAAAGAGTGATGAAGTCGCGGGTCTGGGAGGACATGGGCGGGATTTGACACAAATTGAAAACAACCCGGTCTGTCTATCGCACCCACCGCGGCGGAAACGTGGCCGATTCAGGGCGCATGCAAACGTGGTTAGGGCGCGGTAAATTCTGGTTTATTGGGGCCCAAGCGCGATGATGTCCGCGCCCATAGCCTCGGCAAAACGCTCGAAGAAGCCATCGATGATCTTCTGGGCCGAATTGCCGATAATGGCCTTGCCCAGCTTCATCACCTGACCCGAAGCGCCGCCATTGGCCTTGAAGGCGAGAATGGTGGCATCGCCGTCATCGGCCAGCGTGATGTCTGCCGAGCCCTCGGCCAGGCCCATAAGCCCGCCCTTGCCCCGCCCGGCCAGGGTGTAACGCTCGGCCGGCACGACATTGGAAAGCTCCAGCCCACCTTTGAATACAGGTTTGACAACGCCGAGATTGACGCGAATTTCGAGATCGAGATTTGCCGGGCCAGACCAGGCGATGCTGTCGCAACCGGGAATGGCCGCCTTGAGCATGCCGGGGTCATTGAGCGCAGCCCAGACCGCCATGCGCGGCGCGGCAATGCGATAGCGTCCACCGAACTCCATTCAGCAGCTCATGACATTGGAAAAACACCCGGAATTCCGGGCCGGGGACAGGACAAACATTTCAACGATCCCCAATCTTTACCTGCGGCTTTTTCGCACCAATATGACCTAAATAGTTGGCCATACCCGCACTTGCAATTGTCAGGCGGCGCGGCAGACGCAATCTAGGGCACACGGCCAGAAGCCGAGCGCGCCCAATTCAGAGGGAAAAGCATGACCGACCAAGCAACACATACCGCAACCAGTGCAGCCACAGGCGTAACCACGCTGGCGGAGAAGCCGTTGCAGTATCTCGACAAGGCGGTCAACGCGATCCGCGATCTCGGTATCTGGCCCGAACAGCAGGGCGAACAGCCCATTACCGGGCTCTTGAGCCAGATCACCGAGCTGGATGAAACCCGGGTCATCCTGATCGGCCGCACCCTGTCGCAGGCCAGCGCATTCAACGAAGTGGTGCGCGAGCAGGTCGCGGCGATGAAGATCGGCGAGCGCTACGAGGATATTACCAAGGGTTTCGATTCCATCCGCGACGACGCCAAGACGATGGTGGACCAGTTGGCGGACAACAAGATCGACCTGGTGGAGCGTGTCTCCAATGTGTGGATGAAGGTCAGCCGGGGCGACATTTCCACCCGCTTCAACAAGATCCGCGACACCTATCTGGAAGTCACGCGCGACACCAAGGACCAGATCGACCGCGAACAGATCATCCTCGAAGCCTATCGCGACTTCCGGGGCGCATTGAAACAGGCCGAAGTGATGGCGCTCGAACTGCTGCATGTGGCCGAGCAGCGCCTCGAGGAGAAAAAGAACATCCTGCAGAAATCGGCCGACGATCTGGCGGCCTATGCCGGTGATGTTCCCGCCGATCGTGCGCGCCTCGAAATGGCCCGCGACGAGCGGCTGCGCGAAATGCAGAACGAGGAAAAGCGCTACCAGATCGCCAAGGATCTCTCGGATAACCTGACCATTTCCTACAACACGTCCGAAGTGGTGATGGCGCGGCTGATGCAGACGACCAATGCCAAGGAGCGCGTCTATCAGCAGTCGATCTCGTTCTTCTCGACCAATGAAACCGTGCTGACGGCGCTGTCGGCCTCATTCACCGGCATGTTTGGCCTGCATGAATCGACCGAAACGCTGAACGCGATGAAGGAAGGCATGTCCAAGAGCCTCGAAACGCTCTCGGAAATCGGCGACAAGGTGCAGGAAGAAGCCATTCGCGCCGGTTACGGCCCGACGGTTCGCGCCGATGCGGTCAAGAAGCTGGTCGATAGCGTGGTGAATTTCCAGGAAAAGAGCCGCGGCATCATCAATGAGATGCGCATTGCCTCCACCAAGAATTCGGCGGAAATCCGCGATGCGGTGGAAGACGGCAAGCGCCGGCTGGCAACGCTGGCCGCAGAGGGCAATGCCCTCCTGCTCGACACCAAGAACTGAAGCCTCGGGCATCAGGGGCGATAGACAGGCATGAGCGACGCGACGGCAAAGCCCGCTGCACCTCTCGATGAAGTCATGCTGGCGATGGACGTGGTCGACACGCTCCGTCACCGGCAGGACCTGGTGACGCGCGAACTTGATGGCGCGGCACGGGAAAAGCAGCTGATCGAAAGGCTGCGCAATGTCTATCACCAGCAGGGGATAGAGGTTCCCGACCATATCCTGAAGGAAGGCGTGGCGGCGCTGGCGGAAAGCCGCTTCGCCTATGTGCCCCCTGCCCCCGGCTTCAACACCACAATTGCCCGGCTCTATGTCGGCCGCAAACGCTGGGGCCGGCCGGTCATGGCCGGCCTTGTGGCGCTTGCCGCCCTTGGCGTCGGATATTTCGGTATCTGGCAACCCTATCAGCGCGGGCAGGCCGAGCAGGCCCGGATCGAGCTGGCAGAGACGCTGCCAGCGCAAATGGACGCGCTCTACGAGACCATTTACGACGAAACCAAAGTGCAGCAGGCCGTAGTGCAGGCCGACGCACTGATCGCACGCGGCAAAGCCAATGCCGCCGAAGGCAATCGCGAGGGAGCGGAGAATGCAATCGAGCGCCTGACGGCCTTGCGCGACCAGCTGCGCCAGCAATACAGCCTGCGCGTGGTCAATCGGCAGGATGTGCAGTCGGGCTTCTGGACCTTCCCCGAAATCAATACCGATGCCACCAATTACTACATCGTGGTGGAGGCACTGGACCCGGACGGCAACGCGCTGTCGCTGCCCATTCTCAATGAAGAAAACGGGCAGACCGAGACCGTCGCCATGTGGGGCCTGCGTGTGCCAGAGACCGTCTATAACGCCGTTGCAGCGGACAAGCTGGATGACGGGATCATCCAGGGCAATCTGGTGGGCCGGAAATCGGATGGTTTTCTGGACGTCGAATATCTGATGCCCGTCATGGGCGGCGCGGTGACGCAGTGGTGATGGCATGAGCATCCGTGGACCCCAGGCACTGGCCAGTCTCGAAGAGGCAATGCGCGACATTCGCCGCGAGGAGGACGAGCTTTCCAAGCGCGTGGCGCGCTCGGCAGAGCGCATAACCAAGATAAAGGAAAGCGAGGCTGAGCTGTTCCGGCAGCTGGCCAAGCTGCGGCTCGACCCCGCCATTCAAGGCGAGCTGGACGGGCGCATTTCCAGCGCCGAAGCCAAGGCGCGCGACACGCTGAAGAACCATGCGCGTGACGTCAGCAAGGCCGAAAAGGCCATGAGTGACCTTGATGCAGCCCGCGCCGGGCAGGTCGAGAAGCGCAATGCGGCCGTGGCGGAGCTGGAGAAACAGCAGCAAAAACTCAGCGACTTGACGGCGAGCCTCGCCGTGACATTGCGGTCCGACGCGCAGTTCCAGGCCCAGAAAGCGGAGACCGAGGAACTGGATCGCGTCGCGGAACAGTCGATGCGCAAGACCGAGCAGGCCGAAGCCGACCGCGAGGAGAAGGGTCGTCCCTACCGCGAGGACCCGCTCTTCATGTATCTGTGGGACGCCGGATATGGCACATCCAGCTACAAGGCAGGCAATCTGACGCGCTATTTCGACCGCATGGTGGCCGATCTTGTCGGCTTCCAGAAGGCGCGGCCCAACTATGCCATGCTCAACGAAATCCCGTTGCGGCTGCGCGAACATGCCGAGCATCAGGAAGCGTTGGTGCAGGAGGCCGAAGCCGCACTGGCCGCGCTCGAGATGGCTGCGGTCGACAAGGCCGGTGGCGGTCCAATCCGCCAAGCAATTGCGGCGGCGCAGGCCGAAATCGAGGTGCTCGACGCCGCAATCCTGGCTTCTGAGGACCAGCGCGACGCAGCGGCAAGCGCCTTGCAGTCCCTGGCAGAAGGCAAGGACCCTGCCTTTGAGGGGGCTGCGGCCGAACTTGCGGCGGCTCTGGGCCGGGAAGACATCCAGACCCTGCTGGCCACGGCGCGCCTGACCCGCACCGGGCAGGACGATACCATTGTCGCCCAGATCGACGAAGCGCGCACCAGAATGCGCGAAGAGGACGAGGAAAGCCGCGAGTTGCGGGACCGCCTCAAGACGCTGGCGGCACGGCGGCGCGAACTCGAAGACATCCAGTGGGAATTCAAGAAGCAGCGCTTCGACGACCCGACATCGAGCTTCAAGGAAGACCGGCTGGTGGGCGACATGCTGGACCAGTTTCTACGCGGCAGCATTTCGGCGGCGAGCTATTGGGACCAGTGGCGGCGCAGCCAGAACTGGGCGCCCGGCAGCGAATGGGGCGCCGGCTACAAGAGTACGCGCCAGACCCGCGCGGGCAGTGGCAACAGCAATCCGTGGCCGCCAAGCGGCGGCGGCTTCAACTGGCCGGATGGCAGCTTTGGCGGCACCGGCAGTGGCGGCAAGAAGAGCAAGCCATCGGGCGGTTTCGGCGGCGGCTGGGGCGGTGGCTCATCGTCGTCGGGCGGTGGTGGATTTTCCCGCCCACGTACGGGATCGTCGGGCACGCGCAAGAGCGGCGGGTTCAAGACGGGTGGCGGGTTTTAGGCGGCGACCGTCGCAACGCGCCAGCAATAATACGGTGTTGTCGTCATTGCCGGGACAAGCCCGGTGGTGACGCTTGATTGACGCATCGAGGGGTGTGCGACCAATCCGATACCAACTTCAATGCGCCGGCGGTGTGGCCATCAGTTCCCAGACATTGCCTTCGCTATCCTCGAAATAGGCCGAGTAGCCCCATTCTGACTGGGTGCCGGGGGTGATAATGGCGCCGCCAGCGGCCAGAACCTTGCCGAGAATGGCGTCGACATCTTCCGGGCTGTCGGTGCGATGGCTGAGGACGAATCCCGGGGTTCCGGCAACGGCTTCGGGTTTTCCCGCGGTCTGCGCGATGTCAGCGCGGGGAAAAAGCACGAAGGACAATCCGTCATCGAAGAAGAAGGCGACATGGTCCTCGCCAGCACCGATCTGCGCGTCGGCAATGTCGAACAGCGCGCGATAGAAGGCGAAGGCCCGTTCGAGGTCATCGACGCCAATGGTGATAATCGAAATCTGCGGCTTCATGAATTGGCCTTCTCGCCACCGATGGAAAACAGCGCCTCAAACTGACCGTCCTCGATCCGGGCAGCGGCGATCACAGCCTGGGTGCGACTGTCGACGTCCAGCTTCTGCAGGATGGCCGACACGTGCGCCTTGACCGTCGCTTCGGAAATCGACAGCTCGTAGGCGATCTGCTTGTTCATCAGCCCGTCGCTGAGCATCATTAGCACCCGGACCTGCTGGGGCGTCAGCGTGGCGAGGCGCTTCATCAGGGCGGTGTGATCATCCTCGCCGCCAAGGGTCATCCCGGCCGGAATGAAAACCTCGCCGGACAGCACGGTTTCGATAGCGCGCCGGATTTCCGTCGGCCCGACCGACTTGTGCAGATAGCCGGCTGCGCCCAACTCGAAAGCACGACGGATGACCGTGCCATCCTCGACCGCCGAAATGATCATCACCGGAATATCGGGATATTGGGCACGCAACAGCAGCAGGCCGGAAAAACCTCTGACACCCGGCATGTTGAGATCAAGCAGAACGAGATCGCAGTCGCGGTCGGAATCGAGGGCAGCGCTCAGGCCGGTGAGATCGCCAGCCTCCTCGACGGAAACCGTCGCATCTCCTCCCGCCAGCGTCTGGCGCAGGGCAGCGCGGAAAAGAGGATGGTCATCGACGATGATGATACGGCGGCGCGTCATGGACAAATACCTGTTCTTTCATCCGTAATAACCCGAAATCGCGCGGGGTCTATGCAAGTCGTGACTGCATAATGCGACCATGCTTAACGGGTTCTTTACCATGTTTTCCCAAGAGTGAGCGTCATACCTTCGTGTTGAATCGCGAGGGGTCCGCGTATCTGTAGCAGGGACCCGAAATGCCGCGCGTATATTCCCAATCGGACTATGCCGACCTGGACCGTGATGTCGGCGCCAGCGAATGGCAGGCTTTGCGCGGTGAGCTGGTGGCCCTGCTCGACAAGGTCGAAAATCACTACGGACAAAGCGAAGCTGCCCCGGAACAGCCCGCCATGAGCGGGCTGGCGCGGCGCGTGAGAACCCTGCGCGACCAGATGAGCGGCACCGAGACGAGTTCCCGCCGGCAAGAAGCGCTGCGCACGGTCAAGCGCGCCGTGGATCGTTTCAGCGACCGCGAGCGGAGCGGCTTTGCCGAGGAATCCGACGATCTGACCGACGCCATCGCCGAAATCCGCAACCGGCAGGGCGGGACGTCGCCGGCCGTTCGCCGCACCGACAGCTCTGAAATACACGAGCTGGGCACTCTGGTCGGCGGCATGAGCCAGCGGCTTGAGCGGCTGGAAGGCGAGCTCAAGACACAGCGCTCCAATGGCAGCCATGTGCGCGAAGTGGCCGGGCAGGTCGAGCAATTGACGCAGGTCGTGGAACTGCTGGCCGGCGCCATCGGGGAAACCGGTCAGGTCAAGCGCCTGGAAGCCCAGATCGCCGCGCTGGCCGGGCTGATCGAGGAGGCACCGGGGATCAATCTCCACGCCATCAATGCGCGGCTGGACGATGTCTCGGGCACCGTCAGCAAGCTGGCTGAATTGCAGGCCGAGCAGATGGAACGCGAATTGGCGCGCGAGAAGAAGCGCAGCGCCAATCCCAAGACAGAGCCTCTGGCAAAGCTCGCTCCGGCCATGCACGCCATCGAGGAGAGCGTGCGCAACGTCTATGACCGCATCGACGCCATCGAGAAGAATGTCTCGCTGTCCTCAAACGATTTTGAGAAGCTGACCAGCGAAATGGCGGCCTTCACCCTGGCGATGAAGGACAATGCGGGCGCGCCCAATGCCCTGGTCAGCCGGGTGGAGGCGCTGGCACAGCGGCTTGAGGGGATCGACAATGGCAATGGTGAAGTTGCCGCGCTGAAATCTGATATTTCCGCCCTGCGCGACGCCGTGCTGATGGGCATGGAGCCTCGGTTTTCAAGGTTGGAAAGCCAGATCGAGGCACTGAGCGGCAAAATCGACACCGGTGCGGTGGAAGACCAGCTCAAGGCGCTGATGGCGCGCATGGACGATGCCGGCTCGCAACTGGATGGGCTGGCCCGGATCTATGCAAACGGCGAGGACAAGCCCGACTTCGAGGCCCTGGCCAACCTGGTGGCCGAGCGCACCGGGGAGGCAATGAGCCGAAAGGCCCCTGCCCCGGTGGCCGTGTTCGGCCCGGAGAGCCTGAAAAGCATTGAAGATCGCATGGCCGGCCTGATCAAGTCGGCCGGCAAGACGCCCGACTATGACACGCTGGCCGAGATGATCGCGACGCGAGCTTCCGATGCAGTGGCCAAATCGGCCTCCTCGGCGAGCAGTGGCGATGACATGCAGGCGATGGAGAAGCGCATGACTGCGCTGCTCAACACCGCCGGCAAGGAAACCGCAGATCGGCTGACGCGCCTTGAAGCGATGCTGTCGAACCGCAGCGACGCTGACTCGACTGCCAAGGCCCCCGTATCCTCTGCGGCCACCGCCAGCAACACCCAGCGCAGCGTTGCGCCTGTGCCGCCTGCGGAAACGGATGCTTTCGAGGCGGCGATGAAGCCCCGAGCGGCGGCGCATGACCCGCTGCAATCCATTCTGGCCGGACTTGCCAGAGAGAAAAGCGATGCCATGCCGGCAAATCCGGCCGATGACGCGCCGCTTGTCGATCCCGGCTTCAAGAATGAGACGAGGCCGGCAGCAGCCAAGGCCGCCGTCCCGGCCCAGCCAAAGCGGGAGGCCGGCGCTGCGCCTGCCACCCCACATCGCTTCGACCCCAGCCAGGCAACCCGTCCGCCGCCGCCACAGTCGAGCCTGGCACCGTCCGAACCCGATCCCTTTGCCGAGCGGGTGGCAGCGCCCCAGGCGCCAGAACCTGTTGCGCCGGTATCGAGCACCAGCACATTCGTGGCCGCAGCGCGCCGCGCCCAGCGACTTCGCCAGGAGCAGGCCGAAACCGCGCCAAGCAATTCGCTCCTCAGCCGCGCCATGGCCCGCGTTCGTCCAAACAAGGACGAGGCTCCTGCCCAGGACCAGCCTGCGGCTCCCGTTCCAGCCATGGCCGTCGCCGAAGAGCGGCCTGTCGCGCCGAAGCGCAGAAAGGTCCGCGAGGCCGACGGCGCGCCCCAGGCCGAGGCATCCGAGGCGGCACCGGCCGAGGCCAGTTTCCTGACGCGCCATCGCCGGCCCCTGCTGCTGGCCGCGACGCTGGTGGCCGTGTCGATGCTGGCGCTCAACCTGGTGTTGCAGCGGATGAATGCACCCGCGGCGCCGGTGCGGGCAGAAGCCAGCACCACGGTCCAGCCCGCCGCAAGCAATCCGCCGGCCTCCGATGATCAGTCCTCGATTGTTCCGCCACGCGTCATCGATCTGATCGATCCGACAGCCACAGGTTCGATCAATCCCGGCGAGCCGATGAGTTTTTCCAGGTCGACAAGCCTGCCGGTTTCCACGCCGATGCCGCCCGGCCTCGTGGCGGGCGCGGGGCGGATCGAGCTGGCTGTTCCCGAAATTGACGTTTCGCCGGAAGTGACGGGGTCCATTCCCGACCAGCCGGCAGTTCCGGAAACCTTCGAGCTGCCGCCAGAGGCCGTCGGGCCGGTGGGGCTGCGCGACGCTGCTGCCAAGGGCAATCCTGAGGCTCAGTTCGAGGTCGCAGCCGTGTTCAGCGAAGGCCGGCAGGTTGAAAAGGACCTAGTGGAGGCCGCTAGGTGGTACGAGCGCGCGGCCGCACAGGGCTTTGCCCCGGCACAATACCGGCTGGGCAATCTGTTTGAAGTTGGCTCGGGCGTCGAGAAGGACATGGAGCAGGCCCGGCTCTGGTATCAGCGCGGCGCCGAAGCCGGCAACCGCATGGCCATGCACAATCTGGCGGCGCTTTATGCCGGCGGCCAGTTGGGCGACCAGCAGTTCGAGCTGGCTGCGAAATGGTTCGAGCAGGCCGCCAATCACGGCATGACGGACAGCCAGTTCAATCTTGGCATGCTCTATGCGCGCGGACTTGGCGTCGAGCAGAGCTTCGAGCAATCGTTCAAGTGGTTTGCCCTTGCGGCACGCAGCGGCGACAAGGACGCGGCCCAGGCCCGCGACGACATTGCCAAATCCCTTTCGGCGGAAGCCGTGAGCCGCATTACCGAAGAGTTGAGCTCCTGGCGCGTCGTGCCCGTGGACATCAAGGCCAATTTCGCCCCGATCGGGACATGGTCGGACAGTTTCGATCCCGGCGAAACGGTCAGCGGGCGGGACATTATCCTCAAGGTGCAGCAGATGCTCGGCAGGCTCGGTTTCGATATCGGCACTGCCGACGGCGTGGCCGGACCCAAGACGGCGGAAGCCATCAAGGCCTTCGAGCGCGCAACCGGGATGAGTGAAACCGGCAGGATCAATCCACGGCTTCTGGCCGTGCTGGGCAGCCAGCCGGTGTAGAATCTCCGCCGTTGATGCGACATGGCCCGGTTGCAAAACCGGGCTATAAGTTTTTAGTCAAACTGACGGGGCTTTGACCTCTTGTTGACAGACCGTCCGCTAGGATGGGCCGCGAACCATTTTTACGGGATTGAGGTCTTGCAGGTCTATCTGCCGATCGCCGAGCTTTCCGTGAACCTCTTCTTTCTCGTGGGGATCGGAGGGGCGGTCGGATTCTTGTCCGGTCTGTTCGGCGTGGGCGGCGGGTTCCTGCTGACACCGCTGCTGATTTTTTCCGGCGTACCGACGGCGGTTGCGGTGGCTTCGGTCACCGGCCAGGTGGTTGCCGCCTCGACATCGGGCGCGCTCAGTCATTACCGTCGCGGTGGCATTGACCTGCATCTGGCACTGTATCTCGTGCTTTCAGGCATTCTGGGCGCATTCGGCGGCGTAGCGGCTTTCGCGTTATTGCGCGATGCCGGGCAACTGGATCTGGTCATTGCGCTCGGCTTCCTCGTCCTGCTCGGCTTTGTCGGCGTGATGATGCTGCAGGAATCGGTGCGGGCCCTGCTCAAGCGCCGGCAAGGCATCGTCGTGCGGGAACGCCTGCCCCATCAGCATACCTGGATGCACGGACTGCCCTGGCGGGTGCGGTTCAAGAAGAGCCGGCTTTATATCAGCGTGCTGCCGGTTCTGGTGATTGGCCTGTTCATCGGCTTTGTTGGCTCGCTGCTGGGGATCGGCGGCGGCTTCATCATGGTTCCGGCCCTGGTCTATCTGCTGCGTGTGCCCGGCAATGTGGTGATCGGCACCTCGCTGGCACAGGTGGTGGCGATGATGGGTGCGACCACGATCCTGCATGCCGTGCAGAGCCAGAGCGTCGATATCCTGCTCGCTTTCTGTCTGATGGTGGGCGGCGTGGCCGGGGCGCAGTTCGGCGCCGCAGCGGGCAAGCATCTGCGCGGGGAACAATTGCGCGGCCTGTTGGCTCTGCTGGTGCTGGCGGTGGCGATCCGGTTCGGGCTGTCGCTGGTGCTGACGCCGACCGATGTATTTTCCATGGCCGTGGCGAGCATTGTGCGATGATGCGGCTGGTGATGATCATCATTCTGCTCCTCGCCTGCGCGGCTCCGGCGCAGGCACAGAGGCTGGTGTCCGGCATCTCCAATGACCGGGTGGAAATCACCTCGAGCTTTGACGGCGAAAGGCTGACATTTTTCGGCACTATCGCGCCGGCCGCCGGGTCCGATCAGCGCTATGTGGAGGGGCCGTTTCAGGTGGTCGTGGTGATCCTGGGACCAACGCAGGACCGGGTGGCGCGGCGGAAGACCAATAATTTCGGCATCTGGCTCAACACCGAACAGGTGACATACCGCCGGTTTCCCAGCTATTTCCACGTGCTGTCCAGCCGACGGCTGCTGGATATCGCCGATATAAATCTATTGAACGAAAACTATATCCTGCCTGAATCGCATGCAATGGCGCCGAATACGGCCGGCTTCATGCGAACACTGATCTTCGGTCGTGAATTGATCCGGCTCATGTCCGAAGAAGGCCTGTTCGGGGTGCAGGAAAACGGCGTTCAATTCATGTCGGACAATTTCTATTCGGCACAGTTGACCTTGCCGAGCAGCGCTCCGCCGGGTCCCTATATTGCACAGACCTATGTGTTCAAGGATGGCCAGATCATTGCCCGGAAGTCCGAAGGCTTTGCAGTGCGCAAGATCGGCTTCGAGCGGTTCCTGGCCCAGTCGGCCACGCAATCGCCGCTGCTTTACGGCATTGCCTGCGTGATCCTGGCGCTGTTTACCGGCTGGCTGGGCGGCGTTATTTTCCGCCGCTGACAGATATTTAGCCGCCAACAAGCCGCTTGACCGGCACCGGATAGACCCGGTCGCGGCCGAGCATGGTGACTTCCAGCGCCGGCCAGTTGAAGAGGCCGACAAAGGCGGGGCCGAGGATGTTGATCGCGCCGGTGGAACTGCCATAGGCGGGCAGGATCATCAGGCGATTATCGTGGACAAAGCAGGGTTTGCGCGTGGAGCGCCCGGCCATTGCCACGCGGGCGGCCGGGTGCAAGTGCCCGGAAATCAAGCCTGTTTTGCCCTTCTGGGGTTCATGGGAGAAGGTAAGGCCGTCGAGCTCGATGTCGGGGCGGCAGGTGCCGCCGATGGCGTGCGGGGCCGGATCGTGATTGCCGGAGAGCCAGATGCAATCGACATTCTCAACGATAGCATCGAGGCGCATCCGGTCCGAATTCGTTAACAGACTGCTAGCGTCGGCACGATGAAATGTGTCTCCGAGCGAAAGCAGGGTCACAGCGCCGGTGCGCCGCAGATCGGCTTCGAGCCGGGCCATGGTCATGGCCGTGTCATAGGGGGGCAGCATCTGGCCCCGACGGGCAAAGCTCGCCATCTTTTCGAAATGCAGGTCGGCCACGATCAAAGTCTCTCGCGCGCGCCAGTAAAGCGCGCCGGATGCGAGCGGTTCGAAATTGTGACCGGCGAAACGCAGCACGGGAGTATCCGGGATGGGGTCAGCGAGGGCGAGGTTGTTCATATAGGCTTTTGGTCCAGATAACGAAGGCCCCTCCTCCGCCCTTCGGGCACCTTCTCCCACGAGAAGAATGGAGGGGTCAGTGCTCGCCCACGGCTTCCCGCAGCAATTCTTCGGCAGCTTCAGCCATAGCTGATTCCCGGCCTTCGCCGAAAATGGGTTCCTTGCCGATGTCGAGCATGACGGGAACCGCCAGGGGCGAGATGCGTGGCAGGGCCTTGTGGACGATATGGGAGCGGATGCGGGTCAGCATGTGGCCGAGGCGTTCGATGTCGAGGAGGCCCCGGGCGGCATCGTGGCGGGTGGCTTCGATGAGAATGTGATCGGGCTCATGCTGGTAGAGCACGTCATAGATGAGGTCGGAACTCATGGTGATCTGGCGCCCGGACTTTTCCTTGCCGGGATGGCGGCGTTCGATCAGCCCGGAAATGATGGCGCAGTTGCGGAAGGTGCGCTTCATCAGCGCCGATTCATCGAGCCAGGCTTCGAGGTCATCGCCCAGCATATCCTCGTCGAACAATTCGTCGAGCGAGAGACGCTCGGTGCGGATCATGGCGGAGAGATCGCCCAGCCCCCAGATGGCAAGGGCATATTCGGAGGCGACAAAGCCCAGCGGTCGGGCGCGCATGCGTTCGAGGCGCCGGGTGAGCAGCATGCCCAGGGTCTGGTGCGCCAACCGGCCCTCGAACGGATAGCAGACGAGAAAATTGTGGCTGCCCTGCGGGAAGGTTTCCACCAACAGACTATCGCGGCGCGGCAGCACGGAAATATCGCGCTGGAGGCGAAGCCAGTCGGCGACCTGATCGGGGAGTTTGTGCCAGTCGTCGGGCGTATCCATGATGCGGCGGACACGTTCGGCGAGATAGGTCGAAAGCGGAAACTTGCCTCCCATATAGGAGGGGATTTTCGGGCTTTTGGCGACAGCGCGGGAGACGAAGGCCTCATTGTCCTTCATGCCCTCGAAGGCGACGATCTCGCCGCCGAAAATGAAGGTATCGCCGGGCACGAGCGTGCCGAAGAAATATTCCTCCATCTCGCCCAGCACCCGCCCGCCCGCGCCGATGGGGCCTGTCGTGCGGCCCCTTTTCTGCTCCTTGCTGCGGATGAGCCGCACCCGGACCATGGGCTCTTCGATAATGGTGCCGATATTGAGCCGGTATTGCTGGGCGACCTGCGGATTGGCGATGCGCCATTTTCCATCCGGCAATTGCCGCAGGCGCGCATAGCGCTCATAGGCGCGCAGGGCGTAGCCGCCGGTGGCGACAAAATCGAGCACGCGCGCAAATTTGTCGCGCGTCAGGTGGCGATAGGGCCAGGCGCGGATCAGCTCCGCGTAGAGATCGTCGGCGAGAAAGGGCTCGGCGCAGGCCATGCCGAGAATGTGCTGGGCCAGGACATCATAGCCGCCCGGCTGGGGGTCTTCACTATCCTGATGGCCTTCGGACACGGCCTCGACGGCGGCTTCACATTCGAGCACCTCGAACCGATTGGAGGGGACGAGCAGCGCTTTTGATGGATCGTCGAGCCGGTGATTGGCGCGGCCAATGCGTTGCAGCATGCGCGAGGAGCCCTTGGGCGCGCCGACCTGCACGACAAGGTCGACATCGCCCCAATCGATACCGAGATCGAGGGTTGAGGTGCAGACGACGGCCTTCAATTTGCCCGAAGACATGGCCGCCTCGACCTTGCGGCGCTGTTCGACCGAGAGCGAGCCGTGATGCAGCGCGATGGGCAGCATGTCCTCGTTGATGTCCCAGAGGCCCTGGAACAGCATTTCGGCCTGGCTGCGCGTATTGACGAAAAGCAGAGTGGTCTTGTGGCTTTTGATGATGTCGTAAAGCTCGGGACGGGAATAGGCGGCCGAATGGCCGGCCCATGGCAGACGCTCCTCGGTTTGCAGGATAGCCAGTTCCGGCGGGGCACCGCCGGACATGCGGAGAAGATCGGTCTGCCGGCCCGGCAGGGGCGCAGCGATCCAGTCGCGCAGCAGGTCCGGGCGGGCCACGGTGGCGGACAAAGCGGTGATGCCCATATCGGGCGCGAGCTTTGCAAGGCGGGCAAGGCCAAGGGACAGCAGCTCGCCGCGCTTGCTGGTGACCAGCGCGTGCAATTCGTCGAGCACGACGCGGCGCAGCGTGCCGAACATGAGCTCGGCCTGTGGATGGGAAATGAGCAGTGCCAATTGCTCCGGCGTGGTCAGGAGCACCTGCGGCGGCCGCGTGCGCTGACGGGCCCGCCTGGCGGCGGAGGTATCGCCAGTGCGGGCCTCGACGCGAATGGGCAGGCCCATTTCCGTAATAGGGGTGGAGAGATTGCGCTGCACATCCACGGCCAGCGCCTTAAGGGGAGAAATATAGAGGGTGTGGAGACCTTCAAACCGGCCATCGGCGAGATCGGCGAGGGTCGGCAGGAAGCCGGCCAGGGTTTTACCGGCGCCGGTTGGGGCGATAAGGAGCTGGCTGGCGCCGGACCGGTAGGAGGCGAGCACATCGAGCTGGTGCTGGCGGGGGGACCAGGACCTTGTGGTGAACCAGTTGGCGATGATGGGGGGGAGTGGGGCGGTCATGAAGCCACCCGCTCTCCCTTCTCCCCTTGCGGGAGAAGGTGGATCGCGCGCAGCGCGAGACGGATGAGGGGTTGTGTCCTTCTGGCGCATTCGGTGCCGCCGATAATCCCAAACCCCTCATCCGCCCTTCGGGCACCTTCTCCCGCAAGGGGAGAAGGGAGGACCGGTGAGAATGGAAGCATTTGTGACACCGAGCACCTAATACAAATCAGCATTGAGCCTATATGATGGGCCTGACCCTGCCAAATGGAGCCAAGCCATGACAGAAGACTATCGCCCCGAGCCGCGTTCCCCGCTGGCGCGCTTTATGGGCGGCAGCCCGGTTTCGGTGATCATCAAGCTGGTGCTGATCTCGCTGCTGGTCGGGTTCGTGATGTCGGTCTTCGGCTTTGACGCCGCCGATCTCGTGCGCGGGGCCGTGGACATGGTGCGCGACGCGATCAAGGATGGGGCGGGCGTGTTCCGGCAACTGGGCGCCTATATTGTGGCCGGTGCGGCCATTGTGGTGCCGATCTGGCTATTGCTGCGGCTGACGCGGGGGCGCTGAGATGGCCGAGACCATCCGGCTGACACCGCAATCGGCGCTGGCGCGGCTGGTGCCGCATGTCCTCGAGATGGAAAGCGCCGCAGATGGCGCGCGTGTGGCCATCGGGCTCGCGGGCGGGCCGGGCGCCGGCAAGTCGACGCTGGCAGCGGAACTGGTGACCATGCTCAATGCCGTGCGGCCCGGCAGCGCCGCGCTGGTGCCGATGGATGGCTTTCACATGAAGCATGCCAAGATCGAGGCCATGGGGCAGACCAATTACAAGGGCGCGCCGCACACATTCGAGGGCGCGGAATTTGTCAGTTTCCTGCATCACCTCAAGCATGCGCGGGAGACGGTGCATGGCCCGGGCTATAGCCGGAAAATCGAAGATACGGTGGACGATGCCTTTGCCGTGCAGCCGGAGGTCAAGGTGCTGGTGGTGGAAGGCAATTATCTGCTGCTGACCGAAGGGCCATGGGCGGGGGTCAGGTCGCTGCTCGACTATGCCGTCTTCCTGCATGTGCCGCGCGAGATGGTGCGCAGCCGGCTGATGCGGCGCCATGGCGAAGAGGGCCTGTTTTCCGAGGAGCGGAACCGGGCGCATATCGAGCGCAATGACCTGCCCAATTACGATCTGGTGGAAGCGTCACGCGATCGGGCCGATGTGGTGTTTGAAATGGATGTGGCGGGGTAAAGGGAAGAACCACCCCCACCCTGCCTCCCCCTGAAGAAGGGGAGGAGCCCATCGAGGCTCGCTGACCCTGACACTAACACGATCTGTTCCTCCCCCTTCTTCATGGGGAGGTCAGGTGGGGGCGGCTCAGCGGATCGCGGACTGGCCGGCCTTCTGCCCCAGAGCCGGAACGCTGGCGGAGCGGTCGAGATTGCCCCAGCCGACCATGGAGCCGCGAATGGCCGTCAGCGCCGCCTTGATGGCCACGATGTAGAGCAATTGCCGATAGTAGAAGCGCTGTGGCAGGAGCCAGATGAGCAGGCGCCAATCTTCCTTTTTCTCGTGCCAGAAGGCGATGGCGGCGGCGGCGAAATCGAGCAGGATGAAGGCGCCGAACAGGCCGAGGAAAATCATCGCCTCGCTGAAGCCGAGAAGATTCGAGCCGGTGACCATCTGCACGCCCAGCCCGGCCAATGTCAGCAGCGCCACAAGATCGGCGAAGGGCGCCAGAAGCGGGAAGATGATCTGGAACAGGAGAATATTGGGCAGGCCGAACAGGGCGAAGGGGATGGAATCCTTCATGGCCAGCGCGCCGCGATGCTTCTGGGTGACCTGGAGCATGCCGAACATCCAGCGGAAGCGCTGCTTGAACAATTGGCGCGTGGTTTCGGGCGCTTCGGTATAGGCCAGCGCGCCTTCCTCATAGGTGACCTTGTAGCCAGCGCGCAGGATGCGGATGGTAAGATCGGCGTCCTCGGCCAGGGTATCCGTGCTGTAGCCGCCCAGTTCGATGACAGTATCGCGCCACCATGCGCCGACCGCGCCGGGGACGACGGTGATGCAATTGAGCAGATCGAAAGCGCGGCGATCGAGATTTTGCGCGGTGATATATTCGATGGCCTGCCAGCGGGTCAGCAGGTTGAGACGATTGCCGACCTTGGCATTGCCGGCAACGGCCACCACGCGCTCGTCGTGGAAATGATCGGCGAGGCGCGAAATGGTATCGGGCAGGAAAATGGTATCGGCATCGAGCGCAACGACAACATCGACATCGAGCCGCTCGAAGCCGTAATTGAGCGCCGCCGCCTTGCCGCCATTGGGCTTGGTGACGACCTCGACGCGCGGTTCGTCAGCGAAGGTGTCGCGGCAGAGGGCGAAGGTATTGTCCTTCGAACCGTCATCGACCACCAGGACCTTGAGATCGGAATAATCGGACTGGAGTAGCGAGCGGACGGTCTTGAGGACCACCTTTTCCTCATTATAGGCGGGCACGATCACGCCGAACCTGAGACCGGCCCGGGCAGAAGGGAGACGGGCATGGGGGCGACGAAATGCCGAAAGCAGGATGAGCAGTACGGAGCGGGCGATGCCGAGGCCTATGGCCAGGGCGAAAAGGCCGACCATGAGCTTTTCGCCCTCGCGCAGCAGGGTGAAGCCGACATTCTGGATGGCGGCGAATGGTCCCTCAGCACTGGATGAGACGGGCATCATCTCCTCGGCGGACAGACCCACCAGATCGGAAATGGCGACGAAACTATAGCCGCGCGCCTGCAAGGTCTCGATGATCTCGGGCAGCGCATCGACAGTGTGCTGGCGATCGCCGCCACCGTCATGGAGCAGGACCACATTGCCCAGACCGCTTTCGATGCCCTCGATGGTGTCTTTGGCGATGCGGCCCGCCGAGGGCAGCCACCAGTCGAGCGGATCGATATTCATGTTGACCGTGACATAGCCCAGCGCACCCACAGTGGCGAGCGGCGCGATTTCAGATGGCGTGCGCGGATTGGCGTCAACGGCATAGGGCGCGCGGAACATGGCCATGTGGCGGCCGGTAATGCTCTCGAACACGCGCTGGGTGGCGTTGAGATCGAGCCGCAGCATTTCCGGGCTCATGGTGGAGATATTGACGTGGGAATAGGTATGGCTGCCGATCTCGTGGCCCTCGGCCACCATGCGGCGCACGATATCGGGGTGACGCAGCATCTGCGCGCCGACTGCGAAGAAGGTCGCGGGCACGTCATAGCGCGCAAGAATATCAAGCACCTGCGGCGTGAAGGCGGGATCGGGCCCGTCATCGAAGGTCAGCGCCACGAGACGCGAGTCGGTGGACCCCCAATGATCGATTTCGTAGGCCTTGGGAAAGGTGGTGATGGCGGCGGCAGTGACGAAGCCGTCTTCGCCAAGCGTGACGCTGCGGCTGCCGGTGGCGGGAAGGCCCACAAGCTTGATGATCTCACCCGAGCCGTTGCGGGCGATCTGATAGGCATAATCGATGGCTTCGAGCGCCGAGGCCGAGCCCGCATAGGGATTGGAGAGAACCTGCCAGACGCTGGCGTCCTCGGTGCCCAGGCGATTGAGGGCAAGGCCGGCTATGCCGGTCCCGGACAGCGCGCGGGCCTGATTGAAAGCAGCGACGCCATCGAGCATCCAGACCGAGCGGGATGCGCCGTCGGCACTGTTATAAGTGAAGCTGGAATTGAGGCTCGCCGGATCAACGCTGACTTCGGCCCCTGCCCTTTCGGCCCGGCGGTAGGCTTCGAGCATGGAAATCTGTTCGGCCGGTCCGGTTTCGGGCCAGTCATAGGCGAGGCTTGCCAGCGAGAAGACCAGCTTTTCGGGCGCGATGCGCGTGGTCCATTGCGCTGCCAGGTCAGCAAACCAGTCCTGCCCGGCCAGAGGCCCGGGCGCGTCGGTGGCGACCGTCTGGCCATGGGCCTCGACAATGACGATATCGACCAGATCGGCGAACAGGACGGGATCGAGTGCGCCGCCTTCGATATTGACGACATGCTGCAGCCGCAGGCCGTTGTCGGCGAGGATGGGCGACAGCACTTCGAGAAACCGGCGATGGCTGGCCCGGTCATCGCTGGAGAGACCGGAAAACCGCAGCGTCAGGCCATCAAAGCCGTTTTCGGTGAGATAGGTGACAATCTGGTCGGCGAAGTGGCGCGACAGACCGGGAGATGCCATGACGGCGCGCAGACGCTCGACCTGCCACTGGCCGCCGGCATAATTGGTGAAAAGCGGCATGACACGCAGATCGGGATGCGTGTCGGCGCGCAGGGCAAGGGTTTGCAGCGTGCGCTGGCCCATGTCGAAGGCGAGATTGCCCGCATCGTCCCTGAGCGTGATCCAGTCGGGCACCAGCACATCGATATTGCGGATGAACTGATGCAGCGAGGAGGCACTGGAATGGTCCCAGTTGACGAAAAAAGCCTGAATTTCAGGCGCTGGCGCGTCGGCAGTGAATTCCTGCGCATTCACCGGCGGCGCAAGGACGGACAGCAGGCCACCCAGCACCTGATCCAAAATCATCGTGAATGACACCTGGCGGCTGGCAGGCGGCAAGTGGGTGATGGAGCCACCAGAGCTGTCGCGCGGAACATGTACGGCCACGCTTGACCCGCTGCCCAGCGTGACGAAACTCGGGCTATCGATGACGGTCCGTGCCGGCGCAGGCCGTGTGCGAACCGCCACTGCGGCAACAACTTCCGTTCTGGGCGCCGGAGCGAGCTGGGGCCGAGGGCGCGGCAGGGGCACGCCGGCCATTGCAAGAGTGGCTTCGGGAGATGGCGCGACGGTGTCCGGCCCGGCATTGGCGGCGGGCAGGACGGGCGGCATGGCGACCGCTTCCACCGGGCGCGACGGGGAGGCAATGCTGGCCAGTTCCATGGGATCGGCCACGATGTCCATCGTCTGGGACAGGTCGGGGACCGGACTGATGGTGGCTATGGCGACCGCACCCGGCTGGGCCAGCGGAACAGCGCGGATCGTGGGGGTATCAGCGATCGAGAGCGCCAGGAGGCCCAGAATTCCTACGACGAAGAGGGTCAACAGGCCGGATGTCGTGGCAAAGCCCAACCACCGGCGACGCGACGCATCATAGAAAACAGGTTTAACCGAATGCGCCCCAGAGGGGCCGCCCGCAACAACACGCATCGCCATACCACCGCAAATGGTTGCACAGCGGACCGCGGGGCGGCAGACTCTGCTTAATGAAACCTTAATAGGCGAGCGTTGCGGAGGCCTGCAAGGTTAACAAAAGCTTATGGTAAACGTGGCGCCGATCGCTAAGGAATTGTCCGGACAGGAAAAACCGGGCGCATCAGAGGCCCATCGGGGCCCTGCCCGCAGGTCACGACCGGCGGGCTGGGACAGGCAGGCTGCCTAGAATTCCCCCGAAGCAAAGGCATCGGTTCTGGTGCCGACGAGTTCGGAAATATTGGTCTTGCCCGCCGCACGGACGCCGGCGACGACGCCGCGCTTGATGCGCTCGAGCAGGTCGAGGCCACCAAAGACCATGGCCGAATACAGCTGAATGGCATTGGCGCCGGCTTCAAACTTGGCCAGCGCGGTTTGCGGGGAATGAATGCCGCCGACCCCGATCAACGGAAGGGCGCCGACGCGCTGGCGCATCTGCGCGAGCCGCCGGGTGGAGAGATCAAACAGCGGCTTTCCGGACAGGCCGCCGGTTTCGGTGGCGTTTTCCATGCCCATGACGGGATCGCGGGAAATGGTGGTGTTGGAAACGATCAGCCCATCGAGATCGGTTTCGAGGATGACGCGGGCAATGGCATCCATGCCGGCTTCGTCGAGATCTGGCGCGATCTTCAGGAAGACAGGCACACGGACCTTCGCCTTGGCCCTGGTGGCAAGCACTTCGCCCAGCAGGCGACGCAGCGCCTCGTCGGCCTGAAGATTGCGCAGGCCCGGCGTATTGGGCGACGAGACGTTGACGGTCAGGTAGTCTGCCAGATCGGCGAAGCGGGTGACGCCCGTGACATAGTCGGCGACGAAATCCGCGCTGTCCTTGTTGGCACCGATATTGACCCCCAGGGCAGCGGGAACACGCAGGCCCTTAAGCCGTTGAAATGCCGCCTCGTGCCCCTCATTGTTGAAGCCCATGCGGTTGATGACGCCTTCAGCTTCAGGCACGCGGAACAGGCGGGGCTTGTCATTGCCCACTTGCGGGCGAGGGGTCACCGTCCCGATCTCGACCATGCCAAAACCCATCAGGGCGAGCGGACGGGGCACTTCGGCATTCTTGTCAAAGCCGGCGGCCATGCCGATGGGATTGGCCAGATCGAGGCCACAAAGCCGGGTGGACAGCTCCGGCGGGTCCTTATGCTGCTGCTGCGGCGCGAGGCCGAGACGCAGGGCGGTGATGGTGGCGCCATGGGCGGTTTCGGGGTCCATGCGCAACAGCGTATCCCGGGTAAGACCGGCCAGGCCCGCATTGCGCAGCAGCGGCGAGAAGGCGGAAAAGATCATTGTACGGCCTCCGGCAAAACACAATTTCCGTCGGCATCAACGCTGACAATGGCTTCCCACGCCACCGCGTCCATATTCAGCGGGCCGTGATAAAGATGAGGGAAGAGCTGGCCGCCGCGCGAAGGTTCCCAGACCAGCGCGTCGCCCAGATCGGCGGTGCGAATGGCCAGGATGACAAGATCGGACTGACCCTTGAAATGCAGGCGCAGGGTTTCGGCCAATTGGGCGGCGGTGGAGAAGTGCATATAGCCATCGCCTGCATCGATGGGCATGCCCTCGTAACGCCCCGAATGGCGGGCTCCGGCGAGCGAGGCCGCAGTGGCGATCTTGTAGATGAACTGGGGGCTGTCGGATGGCATGGCGCACCTGCGAAACGGGACGTGCAGGGGGTAAAACGTAAAGGTTCTCTTTACAAGATGGGGAGCGGACAATACGATAGGACTGCATTCCCTTCATAAGATATATTTCCTCTCCGGGACCGGCATATGCTTTCACACAGGGCCATATGGGATGGCATTGACGGGCTGGCGCGCCGGCACGGCCATTCCGTGTCGGCACTGGCGCGGCTGGCGGGGCTGGATGCAACGGCGTTCAACGTTTCCAAGCGTGTCAGCAAGGATGGGCGCGAGCGCTGGCCGAGCACCGAAAGCATCGCCAAGGTGCTGGAAGCCACGGGCGAGAGTTTCGACAGCTTTCTTGCCGGCACCGGCGCCTATATGCAGGCAGGCGGCTTTTCCGAGCCGGCGCAGCGCACCGTGCCGCTGCTGGGACTGGCGCAGGCGGGTGCGGGTGGATTTTTCGACGGCGCCGGTTTTCCGGTGGGACAGGGCTGGGACGAGATCGAATTGCCCACGCCCCAGGAAAACGGCATCTATGCGCTGGAAGTGAGCGGGGACAGCATGGAACCGCTTTACCGCGAGGGCGACCGCATCGTCGTCTCCCCCACCGAACAGGTGCGGCGCGGTGACCGGGTGGTGGTCAAGACGCGCGATGGCGAGGTGATGGCCAAGATCCTGGCGCGGCAGAGCGCAAGGCAAATCGAGCTGCATTCGCTCAACCCCGCCTATGAGCCGCGCATCATCGATCTGGTGGAGGTGGAATGGGTGGCGCGGATCATCTGGGCAAGCCAGTGAGCGAGGCAGCCGACACCAGGCAAATGGCGCGGGTGGCGCGCTGTTTCGACGCCAAGGGCCGGCTGCAACGCTGGCCCTCCAAACGCGGCGACCAATTGCTGGTGCTCTGGGTGGTTTGGTGGCAATTGCCGGGCGACCGGCAGATGAGCGAGGCGGAACTGAGTGGCCTGATCAAGGGCTGGCACGACTACGAGGATTATGCGCTGCTGCGGCGGGAACTGGTCGATCTCGACCTGTTGCGGCGGACGCCCGACGGACGGGTCTATATCAAGATCAGCAAGGATATACCGCCGGACGCCGAGCAATTCGCGGCCAGGTTTGGTTAGGGCGCGCGACCAAAACCCTGCCGAGCCAGTGGCGAGAACATGAGGTCCCATGCAGCATTCGGGCAAATCTTTCAGCATCATGCCGATGGCAGCCACCGATGCAAAGGACTGGGTCGCAATGCGGACGGCGCTCTGGCCCGAAGGTGACGCGGCCGAGCATGCCGCCGAGATCATGGACCTGCTGGCAAAGCCGGACCAGAGGCTCAACCTGATTGCCCGGGACAGGGACGGCACCACGCTTGGCTTTGCCGAGGTCTCCGTGCGGCACGACTACGTCAATGGCTGCATCACCTCGCCGGTGGCGTTCCTTGAAGGCATATATGTGCTGCCCGCGGCGCGGCGGAGCGGCGTGGGGCGGGCGCTGGTGGCCGCAGTGGAGCAATGGGCAAAGGACAAGGGCTATAGCGAGCTGGCATCAGACGCGCTGATAGAGAATGGCCAAAGCCAAATGATGCATGCGGCCCTGGATTTCGAAGAGACCGAGCGGGTTGTCTATTTCAGAAAGAGGCTGAGCTGAGCGATCAACCCTGACCGGTCTGCCTCGGGTCGGCTACGGCGAAAGTCAGCGTGGTCAAGGCGCCATTCTCGGTGCGGAAATCCAGCGTTCCGTCGAGCGTGCGGGCGAAGCTCGAGAGAACACGGAAGCCAAGCCGGTCACTGGAGGCGGGATCGAAGCCTTCCGGGAAGCCCGGACCGTCATCCCGCACAGTGACCCTGAAATTGTCACCGTCATTTTCCAGCAGCAGCGTGAAGCGGCCTTTCCGATCGGCAAAGGCATGCTTGACCGCATTGGTTGCCAGTTCGGTGACGATGAGCGAGAGGGTGATAAGGCGATTGACGTCGATCCGGGCGATGGTGCTGCGCACCTCGACTGTGATGTCGTCCCTGCCCGCGCCTTCGAACGTGTCCTGCAGCAGCGCGCCGAAATAGGTATCGAGCGGCAGGTCGCTATTGGTGGGATCATAGAGGCGGCGATGGATGCGCGACATGGATTCGAGCCGGGCCGACGCATCTTCGAACACGCTCCGGACCTCGGGCAGATGGGCCGCGCGGCGCTTGTGCATGGAGAGCAGCGCGCCGATGAAGGACATGTTGTTCGCCGTGCGGTGCTGCAGTTCCTCAAAGAGGGTGTTCTGGCGCTCAAGGAGGTGGGCGGTGCGCCCCTGTTCCTCGCGCAGCCTGGTGAGGGCCGAATGCATCAGGTGAATGATGAGAATGTCGGCGGTGAGGATCACGATGAAGAACAGCACCGCAATGGTGCTCTGGGTATCGAGATCGAAGGAATCGAAGGGCGGGATGAACCAGAACCAGGCGGCGACGACGGACAGGGCCGCAGTGACAATGCCCGGGCCGGTGCCGCAGAAGAAGGCTGTCAGCAGGACGGCAGGGAAGAATGTGAGATAGGGAAACCCGGTGGGCAAGACACCGTTCAGCGCGAACCGGAGGCCCAGCGCCAGGGCGAAGGCGGCAATGGCAGTGCAGTAGGCCAGAAGGGGCCGTTGACGAAAACGCTCTGCCCTATCCAGCTGAGCAGAACCAAAGCCCGATGCACCCACAGCAAATCCCCTGGGGCGCGACACCCTATCTACGCAAACCACATTATGCAGCAAAACGACCAACGCAGAAGCGGGCAAAAAGCTGCCCGCGCCTGCTTTTATTCGTTGGCGCATGCCACCGGAGCAGTTCTGGCGGCCCTTATGCCTGCAGTTCGCCCGCCAGGGCCCTGCCGATGAGGCGGCGGGTATTGTCGATGCCGTAAAGCGCGGCGAAGGAGCCGAAGCGGGGGCCGCGTTCCTGGCCGATCAGCACCTGATAGAGCATCTGGAAAAAGTCACCCGAGACGCCGGGGCCGCCATTGGGCCCGGTCTTGGAATGGTCCTGATAGCGCTCGATCTCGCGCGCCACGTCGAGGGCGGCGTTCTGGATGGCTTCGTTGGTGGAGTCTGCGGGCAGCGCCGCAAAGGCGTCCGACAGGGCTTGAAGCGCGGCGCGCTCGACATCGTCGGGGGCGCGGTAGGTCTTCTTCACGAAGTCGCGGAAGTAGCGCATGGCATAGCCGACCAGCGCGTCGAGCTGCGGGTGGGTCTTGGCCGAAATGCCCGGCGCGTAGGCCGAGATATAGCCCCACATGACTTCGGGCGTTTCCGGGTTGGATGCCGTGGCCAGATTGAGCAGCAGCGCGAAGGTGACCGGCATGTCGACCTTGGGCACAGCGCCATTATGGATATGAAAGGCCGGGTTTTCCAGCCGTGCCGGGGCTTCCTGCTTTTCGTAGGAGGCGACATGGGCGAAATACTCGTCCACGGCGCGCGGGATGACATCGAAATGCAGGCGCTTGGCGACGCGGGGCTTCTGGAACATGTAGAGGCCCAGGCTCTCGGTCGGCGCATAGGTCAGCCATTCATCGATGGTGAGACCATTGCCCTTTGACTTGGAAATCTTCTGGCCTTCGCTGTCGAGGAAGAGCTCATAGACATAGTGCTCGGGCGGGGTGCCGCCGAGAATGGCGCAGATCTTGTCGTAGATATGCTGATTGGTCTGGTGGTCCTTGCCGAACATTTCGAAATCGACGCCGAGCGCAGCCCAGCGCATGCCGAAATCGGGCTTCCATTGCAGCTTCACATGACCGCCGGTGACCGGGACGGTGGTGTCGCGGCCATCTTCGTCGGTGAAGGTTATCGTGCCATCCTTGGCGTTGACTTCCTTCATCGGCACGTAGAGCACGCGGCCAGAGATCGGGGAAATCGGCAGGAAGGGCGAATAGGTGGCCTGACGCTCGGCGCCCAGCGTGGGCAGCATCACCGCCATGATGTCTTCATAACGCTCGGCGGCGCGACGCAGCACCTCGTCAAACCTGCCGGACCTGTAATAGCCGGTGGCGCTGGCGAATTCATAGTCGAAGCCGAAGGTGTCGAGGAAGCGGCGCAGCATGGCGTTGTTGTGCTCGCCGAAGCTCGGATATTCATTGGTCCAGGGATCGGGGACTGCGGTCAGCGGCTTTTGCAGATGCGGTTCCATCGCCTCCTTGGAGGGGACGGTATCGGGAATCTTGCGCATGCCGTCGAGATCGTCGGAAAAGCAGATCAACCGGGTCGGAACCTGGTCGCGGGTCAGCAGGCGAAAGGCCGTGCGCACCATGGTGGTGCGGGCCACTTCGCCAAAGGTGCCGATATGGGGCAGGCCCGAAGGACCATAGCCGGTTTCGAACAGGGCTTCGCCCTTGCCCGACTTCTCCAGCCGTTTGACGATCTTGCGCGCTTCCTCGAACGGCCAAGCGCGCGCTGTCTGCGCGGGCTCGAAAAAGGAGGGATCAAGGGGGGGCAAAGCGGCGGGCGACACTGGGGTTGCAGCCTTTCGGAACAAAGGGAAAAGACGAGGACGGGTAAGTGCACGTTCTGGCATGCGGCGTCAATGTCGCAGGTTCTTGCGCCGGCGGCTGACAGCGCCTAGTTCTTGACCAGTTTTGTTTGCGGAACCCGCCCATGACCAGCCCGATCCACGATGCGCTTATCCATGTAATGATCGTTGCCGCCACATCGGACAGCGCCATCACCGAAAAGGAACTGACCCGGATCAAGGCGCTGATCGAGCGGCTGCCCGTGTTCGAGGGCTTCGATAAAAGCCGGCTGGAAGCGGTTGCCAATGCCTGCGCAGACGTGCTCAACGGCCCCGACGGGCTGGACCGGGTGCTGGACAATGCCATTGCGGCGCTGCCAGTGAAACTGCAGGATACAGCCTATGCGCTGGCGGTCGAAGTGACGGCGGTGGACCTGTTCCTCGAACAGGAGGAATTGCGGTTCCTCGAACTGCTGCGCGACAAGCTCAGCCTTGACCGGCTGACTACGGCAGCGATCGAAGTCGCGGCGCGGGCGCGGCATCGCAAGCTCCCAGCCTGAAACTGACCGCTTGCCAAATCGGCCTCGTTCCGCAACATGCCATGATCTGTCCGGGAGGGCCGGGCGGAATTTGCGGTACTGCACGCGAGGGGACGACATATGACCAACGAGCCCGCCATCTCCAATCCGGACGCCAGGACATGGGCGATAATCATCTGGGGCTGCTATATCCTGGGCAGCTTTACCGGCATCATGGCGCTGGTCGGGGTGATCCTGGCCTATGTGAAGCGGGATGACCTGGCCGGCACGGCTTTTCAATCGCATGCGACCTCGGCAATTCGCACGTTCTGGACATCACTGATCATAGGCCTGATCGGCGTTGTCCTCATGTTCGTGCTGATCGGCTTCCTGGTTCTGCTGGCCCTTGGCGTGTGGGTGCTGTTCCGCTCCATTCGCGGCTTGGTTTACGCGATGGATTCCAAGCCTATCCCCAACCCGACCGGCTGGCTCTGAGCATGGGTCTTGTGTCCCGCGCCTGCGGCGGGACTTCAGCGTCCTAGTAGAACCCGACCGGGAACCAGCGCAGGTAGAGTTCGTCCAGCGCGCCGTTCTGCTTGAGCCGGACCAAGGCCCAGTCGATGGCGTGGCGCACCGGATCGTTGCCGGCGGGCAAGGCGATGGCCATGCCCTCGCCAAACAGGTGCGGACGGAAATAGGCCTCGCCGGCAAAGCCGCAGCAGCCCAGATTTTCGTTGAGCCAGAACGCGGCGCGCATAGCGTCGCCGAAAAAGGCGTCGACGCTGCCGGCCCTGACGGCCTCCAGCGCCTCGATTTCATTGTCGAAGCCGACGCGCTCTGCTGCCGGCAGGTAGTTCGCCATGAAATCGGCATGAGCACTGCCCGCGCGCACGGCGACGCGCCGGCCAGCCAGAGCATGGGGCGCGAAGCTCTCGATATTGCCGGCCCGGGTGACGAAACGACCCGGAAGCGCCAGATAGACGGCAGAAAAATCGAACAGTTCGCCGTTTTCGGGGGTCATGGCGAGGCCGGCAATCAGCGCGTCGCCCTGACTGTCGGCAAGGGCGGTGGCCGCCTGCTCCCAGGGCCAGGCCTGAATGGTGCAGGCGACATTGATCTCGGTGCAGATGCGCCGGCCCAGATCGATATTGAAACCGACCAGTTCGCCGTTGCCGTCCCGGAAATTGAAGGGCGGGAAATCTGCCGTGGTCAGAAAGCGAATGGCCGGTATCGGCTGGCTATTGGGCAGGATTTCGCGCGCGTCGGGATCGGCGTGATAGGGGATGGACTGCGCCAGGGCTGGGCTGGCAAAGGCCGCGATCGCCAAGAACACGCCAAGCACTCGGGTCAGCGCCTCCCTCCCCCTTGAGGGGAGGGAATGAGGGTGGGGGTGCTGCAACAGGCTCTGCCCCGGGTGCATAAAGCAAGCGCAGCACCCCCCATCCCGGCCCTCCCCCTCAAGGGGGGAGGGCGCGATGGAGCCGACGGAATTGCGCATCATGGGCATTCTAGACCTGATCCAGCCCATACATGAGGTCAGCGATCAGATCGTCGGGGTCTTCGAGCCCGACCGAGAGACGCAACAGGCCGGGGGTGACGCCGGTTTCCAAACGGACCTCTTCGCTCAGACGCGCATGAGTGGTGGTGCGCGGATGGGTGATCAGCGACTTGGCGTCGCCGAGATTGTTGGAAATCAGGATCACCGCCAGATTGTCGGACAGGGCGAAGGCCCCTTCCTGCCCGCCCTTGACGTCGATGGCCAGCAGCGACGAGCCCCGCTTCATCTGGCGCATGGCCAGGTCGTATTGCGGGTGGCTGGGGTGATGCGGGTAGATGACCCGCTCGACCTTGGGGTGGCCGGCCAGCGCGTTGGCAATCTTTTCGGCATTGTCTGTCATGCGCTCGACGCGCAGGGCGTAGGTTTCCAGGCCCTTGAGCAAGACCCAGGCATTGAAGGGAGAAAGCGTCGCGCCGGTGTGGCGCAGGAAGGTATGCACATCGCCTTCGATGATTTCCCTCGAACCCAGCACGATCCCGCCCATGACCCGGCCCTGGCCGTCGATATGCTTGGTGGCCGAATAGGTGACGAGGTCGGCCCCCAGATCAAGCGGCTTCTGATAGAGCGCGGTGGCAAAGACATTGTCGACGATGAGCTTGGCGCCATGGGCATGGGCAATCTCGGCCACGGCCTTGATGTCGACCAGTTCCAACGTCGGATTGGTCGGCGTCTCGATGAACACCACCTTGGTATTGGGCCGCATGGCGCGGGCAAAATTTTCCGGATCGCGGCCATCGACGAGAGTGGACGGCACGCCGAAACGCGGCGCGTAATCTTCCACGACGTAGCGGCAGCCACCAAACAGCGCCTGCGAGGCGACGATATGATCCCCTGCCCGCACCTGGCTCATCACCGCATTGGTGACGGCGGCCATGCCGGTGGCAAAGGCACGCGCGGCCTCAGCGCCCTCGATCAGCGACATGCGGTTCTGGAACATGTCGTAATTGGGATTGGCGAAGCGGGAGTAGTTGTGGGCGCCGGGCAGTTTGTTCTGGAACAGCAGTTCGGCATGTTCGGAATTGGGATAGGAATAGCCCGAATTGAGAAACAGCGCCTCGCTGGTCTCGTTGAAGGGTGAGCGCATGCCGCCGCCATGAACCATCTGTGTCGCTGACGAGAGCTTTTTCGGATCGTTCAGGGGATTGTTGTTCTTGGACATGGGCCACACTTTCAAACAAAAAACCGGCACGCGAATGGCGGCCGGTTCCACAAACGGTCTTTAGCAATTTCTTTTAAGTGGCTGCAAGCGACCGGCCAAATCACCACTATTCGTTACCCTAAAACCATACATATCGTGGCGTCAATCAGCTCCCCCCAGCAATCGTCATTGCCCGGCTTGTCCGGGCAATCCAGCTTTGGCACAAGGGAACAATTGGATTGCCCGGACAAGCCGGGCAATGACGGTCGCGGAGAGAGCCTCGATATGATGGAAACCTGGCCGAAAGGCGTCTTCACCGCGCGACTGATCGAAAAGCTGCATGAGGAAGGCGCGATCATCGCCGCCCGGCCCTTCGACGCCGATCAGGTGCAGCCGGCAAGCCTCGACCTGCGCCTGGGCAAGACAGCCTTTCGTGTCCGCTCCAGCTTTCTGCCCGGCCCGGCCCATTCGGTGGCCGAGCGCATCGAGGCGCTCAAATTGCACGAGATCGACCTGTCCAAAGGCGCGGTGCTGGAACGGGGCTGCGTTTATCTGGTGCCGCTCGAGGAAAGCCTCGACCTGCCTGAATCGGTGAGCGCCTCGGCCAATCCCAAGAGCTCGACCGGGCGGCTCGACGTGTTCACCCGCGTCATCGGCGACCGGGCGCGCGGTTTCGATCAGTTGCCGGCCGGCTATAAGGGGCCGCTCTACCTTGAAATCAGCCCGCGCACCTTCCCGGTGCTGGTGCGCACCGGCTCGCGGCTCAGCCAGATGCGGTTCCGACGCGGCGACAGCAGGCTGTCGGTTGCCGAACACCAGGCGCTGCATGCGTCGGACATCCTGGTGATCGACGGGCAGCAGCCGGTGGATCATGGCGTCGCCCTGTCGATAGATCTGCTCGGGGAAGGCCGCGACGGGCTGATCGGGTTCCGCTCCAAGCGCCATACGGCCGTGGTTGACGTGGACAGGAAGGGCGCGCTGGATGTGCTCGATTTCTGGGAGCCGCTTTACGCGCGGGGCCGGAGCGAGCTGATCCTCGACCCGGACGAGTTCTACATCCTGGTGAGCCTGGAAGCGGTGCATGTGCCGCCGACCCACGCCGCCGAAATGGTACCCTTCGATCCGCTGGTGGGCGAGTTCCGCGTGCATTATGCCGGCTTTTTCGACCCCGGTTTCGGTCATTCGGCAGCGGGTGGCACGGGCAGCCGGGCGGTGCTGGAAGTGCGCAGCCGCGAAGTGCCATTCCTGCTCGGGCACGGTCAGATCATCGGGCGGCTGATCTACGAAAATCTGGCGGAGAAGCCCGACCGGCTCTATGGCACCGATCTGGGCTCAAACTACCAGGCGCAGACGCTCAAGCTTTCCAAGCATTTCAAGGCGTTTCCGGCAGGTTAGGAACCGGGAGGGCAGCAGCAATTTTCGCGCCCGCACGACGCGCTGGCCGCTTGACGCCCTCGCCGATTTCCCGCATTGATCGCGCAGCCTGACCGCCGCGCCTGCAAGCCAGGAGCGTGGCGGAGACTGTTCCGGGCGGGTGTAGCTCAATGGTAGAGCAGAAGCTTCCCAAGCTTACGACGAGGGTTCGATTCCCTTCACCCGCTCCAGCGGCCTTTCCAGAAAAACGAATACTCCAAGGCAGCCGCAAGGCGGCGGATGCGGTCGTTTGTTCAGGTGGCAAGGCAGCTAAGCTGCCTGCCAGCTCGGGAATGGATCGGGCAGTCGGGTCCAGGCCTCCGGGGTGAATTGCCGTGCCGGGATCAGGCAGGCATCGAGCTCGCGGCGGATGGCGGCTTCGTCCATCGGGTCCATGCCGATAAAGACCAGTTCCTGACGGCGATCGCCCCACACGGGGTCGATATAGGGCGCCATGGCGGTCCGCCACTCGTCATTGTCCGGCCAGTGCTGCCTCGGTACCGATGCCCACCAGCGTCCCCGGCGCATGGTGCGCACCAAGGCGCCAGCCTGGCTGAGCTCGCCCACCTGGTCCGGTCGCGTGGCGAGCCAGAAGAAGCCTTTTGAGCGGACCACTCCGGGCCAGGGCTTGTTGATGAACTGGGACAAGAGGAGCGGGTTGAACGGCCGCTTGGCGCGATAGACAAAGGAGCGGATGCCATATTCCTCGGTTTCGGGAATGTGGTCCTTGAACCCGTTCAACTCCTTGAACCAAAGCGGGTTCTCCTGCGCCCGCTCAAGATCGAACATGCCGGTATCAAGCACATCGTCGAGCGGCACATTGCTCCAGTCGGTCTCGATGATCCTGGCGACCGGGTTGAGTGCCTTGATGATCTTGCGCGCCGCGTCGCGTTCCCAATCCTGGGCCATCGAGATCTTGTTGAGCACGATCACGTCGGCGAATTCGATCTGTTCGACCAGAAGATCGACCAGCGAGCGCTCGTCCTCAGGCCCAAGTGTTTCGCCGCGGTCGCGCAGAAAGTCATGCGAGGCATAATCCTTGAGGAGGTTGGCGCAGTCGACCACGGTGACCATGGTGTCGAGCCTTGTGATGTCGGAGAGGGAAACGCCGTTCTCGTCGCGGAATTCGAAGGTGGTGGCCACCGGCAGCGGCTCGGCAATGCCGGTGCCTTCGATGAGCAGGTAATCATAGCGGCCGCTTTCGGCGAGAGCGCGCACTTCGCTGAGGAGATCGTCGCGCAGCGTGCAGCAGATGCAGCCATTGGAAAGCTCGACCAGCTTTTCGTCGGTGCGGCTGAGATTGGCGCCGCCGTCGCGCACCAGTTCGGCGTCGATATTCACTTCGCTCATGTCGTTGACGATGACAGCAACGCGGCGCCCATCGCGGTTGTTGAGGATGTGGTTGAGCAGGGTGGTCTTGCCGGCACCAAGGAAGCCGGACAGGACGGTAACGGGAAGACGCTGGGCCATTTGGTTCTCGCAGGATGGGGACCGTAAGAGCCACCCGGCCAAAGCGGCCGGGCAGCAAAGATGTCTTGGGCAAGCGCCCTAGTGGGCGAGCATTTCCTCAACCACTTCCTCGGCACTCAGCTCGGACGGATAGTAGGTCGGCCAGTTGGTCAGCTCTTCGAGCAGGGCGGCGCGGTCGTCCCCCCAATAGAGGTGGAAATGGTGGGCATCCTGTGGGGCGATCGCGTGGTCGCTGAACTGGACGAAGCGCGGCGCGGCCTCGTCACCCTCGACCTTCTCGAAGATGAAGCGTACGCCGCGATTGCCCTTTTCATAGGTCAGGATCTCGTAGCCGTCTGCTTCATAGCGCGCGGTCATCGGTTCGCCCGCGGCATAGAAGGTGAAGGTATCGCCTTCGATGGTGATGCGATCGACATCGGTCTGATAACCGACATCATAGTAAGCCTTATATTCGTCGGCGGTCATGGTGCCGGCTTCGGCCTTGTGCTCCATGACGGGATCAAGCGTGCCGTCCTTAAGGAACGGATAGACCGACTGCCAGTCACCCTCCCAGTCGGCCAGAGCGCGGGGCGCGATCTGGCTGTCCTCGAAGTAACCCTGATAGACTTGATCGTCGTGGTCGTGGTCGTGACCATGAGCGTGGTCATGGCCATCATGGTCGTGATCGTGGCCTTCGTGATCGTGGTCCTCGCCTTCGTGCACGACGCCGCTGCCACCGACGGCGACGATGTTGAACGGCGTGCCCTCGACCACGATCTCACCGTCTTCCGCGAAGGTTTCGGCATTGACGACGTGGATCTTGCCCGCGAGCGGATCGGTGACGAAGACATTGTTGCCGGCGACGGCTATGCGCGGACGCGGGTCGCTCCAGTGGCCGTCCATCGAATACAGATCGGTGAGCTTGATGGAAGCGGTCACCGCGCCGCTGATCACGTCGAGCTTATGCAGCGTGCCGTCTTCGGTGAAGATGTAGGCAAAGCGCGGGCGGACGGGGTCGACTGCGAAGTGAACGCGACGGGTCGGCAGATCGACGAGGCGATAGGGTTCGTCGGCGCCGGGCTCGATGATCGAAACGGTGTCCGGATCCCAGTTGCCCAGGAAGTATTGGAGGCCGCGGCCGCCAAGCAATGTTGAAACACGGCCCTCGCCCAGACCTGCGGTGAATTCGAGCACCTCAACCTTGGGCCGGCCGCCTTCCGAACTGATCAGCAGAATGCCGTTCTCGCAGCCGCCGATGGCGCCAAGATTGCCGGACAGGGCCTCGCCATGCAGGCCGACGCATGCCACGACGTCGCCGACCGGATTGCCGTCCTTGTCGAGGATCTGCACGCCAGCCACGGCGCTTTCGCCTTCGTTATAGACCGAGACGATCGAATAGTCGCCGAAGGGCACGACCACGCCATGATGCGGCACATTGGCCTTGACCTCGGAAACCTCGCCTTCGCCCGTGAGCGCCGTGCTTTCGCTAAATACGCGGGCAATGCCCTCACCGTCGAAAAAGGCGGCGAAGTGCCCGCTATGCTCGACGAAGTGCGACGGGCTCTGGCCCTCGACCGAAAAGCCGGTCAGGCCAGGTTCGGAAACGTCGATATCGGCGTGGTCGCCATGGTCGTCAAAGCGGATGCCGCTGCCGATGGCGGTGACGGCGCCAGCGGCGCCCTGGACGGCATAGACCGTGGCGCCACTATTGCTGCGATAAAGGGTAGCCGGGCCGGAAATGTCGAAATGCGTGATTTCTTCATTGGTGAGCGCATCGAGGACATGCACGACCGGTTCGGCATGATCGGATACGAAAAGGCGCCACGCGGTGACGTCGTCGGCCAGCACCGGACCGGATAGTCCAGTCAGTAGCGCAATGGCTGAGGTGCCAAGAGCAAAATGCTTCATGGTATTCTCCCAAGTTCAGTTGAAGAAAGCGGCCCGACCCGGGCCGCAAAGGCTCACTCGGCGGCGATGGCCGTCGTGATCGTGGAAATATTGGCCCGCATCATCTCGACATAGGTCGGCGCCGGGCCTTCGGGTTCGGACAGGGCGTCAGAATAGAGCGTGCCGCCCAGAGCCAGCCCCGCCTCGGCGGCGATCTGCTCGACGAGGCGGGAATCGGAAATGTTCTCGGCAAAGACCGCAGAGGCATTCTGCTCGCGGACTTCGCGGATCAGGCTGGCAACGTCGGCCGCAGAAGCCTCGGACTCGGTAGAGATGCCGACTGGCGAGAGGAAGCGCAGGCCGTAGTCGCGCTCGAAATACTGGTAAGCATTGTGCGCAACGACGATGACCCGCCGATTTTCAGGAATGGCAGCAATGGCGTCCCGCACGTGCTGGTCTAGCCCTGTCAGCTCGGCGGTATAGGCAGTGGCATTTGCCTCATACGCGGCGCAGTTTTCGGCGTCGACGGTGCAGAATGCCCGGGCGATGTTTTCGACATAGACCTTGGCCGCTGAAATGGATTGCCAGGCATGGGGGTTGTTTGGCTGCGCGTGGAACACTGCTTCGCCATCGACGAAGTGGTAATGCCCACCATTTGGATCCTGCAGCACATCGATCCCGTCGGTGAGTTCGACGATTGGTGCCGTTGTGCCGCTGGCTTCGATCAGCCGCTTGAGAAAACCCTCGAACAAGAGGCCATTGGTCAGCACAACATCGGCGCGGGCCAGAGCGATGGCGTCGGCCGGCCTGGGCTCATAAACATGAGCATCCCCATTGGGCCCGACCAGCGTCCTGATCTCGACATGATTGCCACCGACTTGCTCGGCGAAGTCGCCGATAATCGAAAAGCTGGCGACAACCTGCAGCTTTTCCTGGGCGAGAGCCGGACCAGGGAAGAATGATATAACAGAACAAAACACAGCAGCAGAGAACTGGCGGATCATGGTCATGACCTTTCAGGCGGTTCGGTGAGACGCGCGGGGACGCAAGGTGAGAAGAAGGCCGCGCCGGCCTGCGACGACGGAGACAGCATAGGCGACGCCGGCAGACAGGATCATTGCAGGACCCGAGGGCAGGCTCAGATGGTAGGACAGAAGCAGGCCGGAAATGGACGAGGCCATCCCGATTGCCACCGCCAGAAGCGCCATGGTCTCGACGCGGTGCGCCCAGAAGCGTGCGGACACGGCGGGCAGCACCATAAGGCCGACCGACAGCAAAGTGCCAAGTGCCTGAAATCCGGCGACCAGATTGAGAACGACGAGACCCAGAAAGATGAAGTGGACGGGCGAGCCGAGCCGCGACACCGAGCGCAGGAACAGCGGGTCGAGGCACTCGGCAACAAGCGCCCGCCAGAAGACTGCAAGGACGAGCATGGTCGTCAGAGCGACGAGCCCGATCAGCACCAGCGCATCGGTGTTGAGAGCCAGAACGGTGCCGAACAACACGTGCATGAGATCGATGCTGGAGCCGCGCATCGACACCATCACCACGCCGACTGAAAGCGCGATCAGATAAAAGGCGGCCATGGAGGCATCCTCTTTCTGAATGGTCAGGCGCGACACGGCGCCGGCCCCCAGCGCCACCAGCACACCAGCCACCAATCCGCCAATGGTCATCGGCAGGATCTCAAGCCCGAACAGGAGAAAGCCGGCTGCCGCACCGGGCAGGATGGCATGCGCCATGGCGTCGCCCGTCAGACTCATGCGCCGCAACATCAGGAAGACGCCGACCGGCCCGGCGCTCAAGGACAGCATCAGTGCGCCCAAAAGCGCCTTCTGCATGAACGCGAATTCCAGGAAAGGGGCAATGAAGACGTCGAACAGCCAGATCATGAGGCGCGCCCTGCGGGAACATGATCGTGCGCCGGTTCGCACCAGGGCGCAGTTTCGTCCCATGCCTCATGGAATTGGCGCGCCTTGAGGAGATTGCCGGCACCAAGCACATCACGCGCCTCGCCCCAGGCCACAGGACGACGCGCCAGCAACAAGGCTTCGGGAAAATGCTCGCGCACCAATTCAAGGTCATGCACCACGACCAGGACGGTGCGCCCTTCCTCCGACTGCCAGCGCTTGAGCAATGCGACGAGATCGGTCACGGTCCGTGCATCGACGGCATTGAACGGTTCGTCGAGCAGAATAAGGTCGGCATTCTGCACCAGCACCCGCGCAAACAGCGTCCGCTGCATCTGCCCGCCAGACAAGCTGTCGATCGGCCGTTTCTCGAAGCCCTCAAGGCCAACGGCCGACAAGGCCTGCAGCACCGCGTCGCGGTCGTGGTTGCCATGGCGGCCAAGCAGTCCCCGCTTCGGCCAAAGCCCAAGCGATACCAGATCGATGACCCGCGCCGGGAAGCTGCGGTCCACCTCGGACTGCTGCGGAAGGTAGGCCATGCGGAGCCCGCGCTGTACGGTACAGCGTCCGGTCATCGGCGACAGAATACCGGCAATGCCCTTCATCAGGGTGGACTTGCCCGAACCGTTTGCCCCGACGACCGCCGTCAAAGACCCCTGCCGCACGGCGCCGTTCAGATGATGCACCGCCGGGTGCCCGCCATAGCCAAGCGTGAGATCGGAGAATGTGACGACAGCTGGTTGCACGCCGGGCCCGAAAAGCAGTTGCTGAAATTCTGTGACGTTATTACATTACAGTCTGTGCGACGCAAGGCTGGAATCAAAATGAATCAACACGCAGCACTCACTTCCAACCAACAGCAGGTATGGGACACACTCCTGGCCGCTGGCGTGCCCCTGGGCGCCTATGCACTGCTCGACCGGCTCAAGGGCAGCAATTTCAAGGCGCCGCTGCAGGTCTATCGCGCGCTCGACAAGCTGGTCGAGTATGGCATGGTACACCGCCTTGAAAGCCTCAACGCCTTCGTTGCCTGCGCCCATCGACACAGCGAGGATGGACCAACGGCCTTTGCCATTTGCGACATCTGTGGCCAGGTCGAGGAATTCACCGATCCAGATATCGGGCGCGGGCTGGCCCGCTGGTCCAGCAGCCAGCCTTTCAAGATTGCAAAGGTGACAGTGGAATTGCGCGGGCTGTGCCAGGATTGCGCAGGAGCAGCGCCATGACGGCGGCACTTGGACATTTCGACAATCCCGTACCGGTTTACCTGCTCACCGGTTTTCTGGGTTCTGGCAAGACGTCCCTGCTCAACCGAATGTTGCGGTCAGACGGGCCACGAACGGCTGTTATCGTCAACGAGTTCGGCGATGTGCCAATCGACAATGACCTGTTCAAGGTGGACGGCACCGCTTCGGACCTGATCGAGACCTCTACCGGCTGCATCTGCTGCGAGCCGGGCAATGACATTGTCAGCACGCTGGCGCGGCTTTCAGAAGCCATGGACACTGGCGCGGTGAGCGCCGTGGATCGGGTGGTGATCGAAACCACGGGACTTGCCGATCCGGCACCCATCATCAACCAGATGCTGATCTCTTCGCATCATTCAATCGCCGGACGCTTTTTCGCCCTGGCCGCCGTCATCACCACACTCGACGCGCTCAAGGGCGAAGAGACGGTGGAAGAGCGCCTCCTGGCCCACAAGCAACTGGCCTTCGCAGACCGCATCGCGCTGACCAAGGCCGACATGCTGCTCGACGATCCTGCCGGGCGGAGGGAAGCCCTGGCTTCGCTGGTGGCGCGCATCAACCCCTCGGCGCGCGTTCTCGACATACAGGACCCGCTGTCGCAGCCTGAGACATTGCTTGAGCACGGAATTTATGCGCCTGATGGCCGCAGCATGGATGTGCTCGCATGGCTCAAGGAAGAGAGCCCGCTTTCGAAGGCGCTCGGCGTGCAAAAATCGTCCCAATGGCTGCCGGGCAATCGCCATTCCGATATCTATACCAAGAGCCTGCTGGTGGACGGCTCGGTGACCTCCCGTCAAGTCATGACGTTCATGGACATCCTGATGCGCGCCGCAGGAGACCGGCTGTTGCGCCTCAAAGGTCTGGTGTCCCTGGTTGACGATCCGGACCGCCCCTATCTCATCCATATCGTGCAGGGCATATTCCATCCGCCGCAAAGGCTGGACAAATGGCCCAGCGAGGACCAACGAACCCGCATTGTCGTCATTGCAGACGGGATCGACGAGCAGGCGCTGGAAAGTTTTCTGCTGACGCTGAAGCCAAAGCGGGCAGGCCAGGCGCTCAAGGAAAAGGGCAGCTAGGCCACGACCTTTGCCCCTGGGCGTCTCCCCCGCCATCATGCAAGTTGTCCTGCAAAAATATTATGTGTTGCAATTCTTCTTGCATGGTGCATATTGCGGACAGGAGGAGTCCATGTCTGTTCTGGAGCGCGTCAAGGAAGCGGCGGAAACGCTGACACCGGCCGAGCAACTGCTGATCAAGCAGGTCATTGCCAGTCCACGCAATGTCGCGCTCGGCACGGCCAGTGAACTGGCCCAGAGCATAGGCGTGCATGAGGCCACCGCGTCCCGCCTCGCCAAAAAGCTCGGCTATCCAAACTATGCCGGATTCCGCGCCGCAATCCAGGAAGAATTCATCGTCCGCACCGATCCGGCGACCCGCGTCCGCAACACGCTGCAACAGACCAGCGAAGCGGGGCTTGTCACCGATCTCGTCAGCCGCGAGATCGAGGCGCTGGCGGGCCTGCAGCGCTATGTCGATGACGCAAAGCTGCTTGCCGCCGCGCAGGCACTGCTCAAGGCGCGCCGCATCTATGTCTTCGCCCGCGGCAATGCAGAGGCCCTGGCGGTGCTGATCGCCAGGCGTCTGCGCCGCATGGGCCGAGATGCCATCATGCTGGCCGGTGATGGTCGCGATCTGGCCGAACAGGTGCTGGGCATGAATGGCGATGACGCCATCGTCGCCTTCGCCTTCCGGCGCCAGCCAACTCATTACGCCGCCCTGCTCAACCACGCTCGCGCCATGAAGGCGACTTCGGTCGTCGTCTCGGGCAGCGTCGGTCCCTCGCTGGTGCCGGCGGGCGATCACCTGTTGTTTGCCCCCCGTACCGGTTCGCAGGATGCGTTCCAGACGCTCACGGTTCCCATGGCCATCTGCAATGCGCTGGTTCTGGCCATGGCCAAGGAAGATCCAAGGGCCTCGCTCAACCATCTCGAGACCCTGGGCCAGCTCATCGACGCTTTCGACTAAAGGCCGTGCAAGGGAGGAAACGCGCACGCCTAATTTCTGCAAGTTCACACGCATGTCACAGCCATCGTGCAAATGCGCGTGCATCCACAAGGCGCATAAGGCGCCATTCCTGAGGAGGATTTGATGGACAAGAAGACTTTGCTGCTATCGACCGCTCTCGTGGCCCTGGCGGCACCCGCCGCCGCACAGAGCTATGACCCGGCGCTCGACGCCATGACCGCTGAGGAGCTCCTGCCGCTTGCACTCGAAGAGGGTACCGTCACCGTCTATGCCTTCACCAGCCGTATCGCGGCAGTGGAAGCGGCCTTCGAAGCAACCTATCCCGGCATCGACATGATCAGCCACGATATGTCCTCGACCGAACAGATCACCCGCATCAAAGCCGAAGCCAGTGCGGGCATTGCCAGCGTCGACGTGATCTATATTTCCGACGCCCCGGTCGTCTTCTCCGAGCTGCTCGGCCCCGGCCTTGTGACCCCCTATGTGCCGCCGCGTGTCGTGCCGCTCCTCGATCGCAGCGAGCGCGAACCGCTCCTGGCGCAACGCCTGTCGACCAAGGTGCTGATGTATAATGAGGAAGCCAATCCCGATGGCGCCCCGGTCAGCAATCTCTGGGAGCTGACCACGCCAGACTGGACCGGCCGCGTCATCATGGTCGATCCGCTGCAGCGCGGCGACTATCTCGATCTGATGACCGAAATCGTGCTGCGTTCAGATGAAATGGCCAGCGCATACGAAACCCAGTTCGGCGCGCCCATCGCACTCGACGAAGGCGTGGACAATGCCGGCCAGCAGTTCATCGTCGACCTGTTTGAGAACGACCTGATCCTGGTCTCCTCTACCGACGACGTAAACTCTGCGGTCGGCGCACTCGGCCAGGACAACCCGCCGGTCGGCTTCACTTCCTATTCGGATCGCCGCGACAACGAAGACGAGGGCTGGGCCCTGCAGGTGGCCAATGATGTAACGCCGTCCAACGGCATCATCTTCCCGGCCGTGCTCGCTGTTTCGTCCACCGCCACTCATCCGGCAGCCGCCCGTCTGGTCATCGATTTTCTGATGGGCGACGACAGCGAAACCGGCGGCGACGGCTTCAAGCCGTTTTACGTGGCCGGCGATTACGCAACGCGCAGCGACATCGTCAGTCATCCCGATGCCGTGCCGCTGGACGAGTTTGTGGCCTGGTCGATCAATCCTGCTGCCACCGCCGAAATCCGTCAGGACGTCGGCGACCTCGTGCTCTCGCTGCAGTAACCTTCTCCCAAGCTCCCGGCCACGCCGCCGGGAGCTTCAAGGAACCTCGTCATGTCCCCTGCTTCAGCCCGTCTTGTGGCGCGGCCCTACCGGCTCGATGGCCGATTGGCGCTGAAACTCTTCGTTCTGGCTATTCTCGGCGTGCTCGTCGCCGCGCCGCTGCTGCGTATCCTGTTCGAGACACTGGGTCCCGACGCCATCGTGGCCTGGAGCGACGTCACCTCCGGCCGCCTGTCGCGCAACCTGCTCTGGCTGCCGCTGGGCAATACGTTGATCCTGGGCGTGGGTGTTGCCTGCGGCTGCGTACTGATCGGCGGCTTCCTTGCCTGGCTCGTGGTCATGACCGACGTGCCGTTCCGCCGCACTATCGGACTGATGGCGACGCTTCCCTTCATGATCCCCAGCTTTGCAACCGCGCTTGCCTGGGGCTCGCTGTTCCGCAACTCCCGCGTCGGCGGCCAGACCGGCTTTCTCGAAGGCCTTGGCTTTGCCGTGCCGGACTGGCTCGCCTGGGGCATGGTGCCGACGCTGATCGTGCTCATCGCCCACTATTATTCGCTGGCCTTCACGGTCATCGCCGCTGCCCTCGCCACGGTCAATTCCGACCTCGTCGAGGCCGCGCAAATGGCCGGCGCCAAGCGCGGCCGCATTCTCATGGGCATCGTTCTGCCCGTCGCGCTGCCGGCGGTCATCGCGGGTGCGTCCCTCACCTTTGCCGGCGCGGTCTCCAATTTTGCTGCCCCGGCGCTGCTCGGCCTGCCGGTGCGCATGCAGACCATGGCGACCCGCCTCTATGGCCTTATCGAAGTCGGCCAGACAGCACGCGGATATGTCATCGCAATCTTGCTGATCGCCGTTTCGGCTCTGTTCCTCTGGCTGGGCAACAAGGTCATATCCGGCCGCCGCTCCTATGCCACCATCACCGGCAAGGGTGGCCGCGCCAAGCGCTTCGACCTCGGCACGGCCCGCCTGCCGCTCTTTGCCTTGGCGGCCGTGATCTGCCTTCTCACCACCGTGGTGCCGGTCGCTATCCTCATCGCATCCTCACTGGCCCCCTCGTCCTCGGCGCTGTTTTCCAACTGGACCCTGCATTACTGGACCGGAGCATCAAACCCATCGATCGCCCAGGGTCAGGCCGGCATCTTTTCCAATCCATTCATCGTTTCGGCCACCGGCCTGACCATGAGCCTCGGCGTCGCCGTGGCGATCACCACGACGGTGATCGGCCTCATCGTCGCCTTCGTCCTCGCCCGCGATGGCAAGGGCCCGCTGGCCGGGATCATCAATCAGGTAAGCTTCCTGCCGCTGCTGGTGCCTGGCATCGCCTTTGGCGCCGCCTATATCGCACTGTTCGGCGCGCCGATCGGCCCGTTTCCGGCGCTCTACGGCACCTTCGCGCTGCTGCTCATCGCCGGCACGGCCTACCTCCTGCCCTTCTCGGTCCAGACCGGCCGCGCCGTGATCCAGCAGGTATCAGGCGATCTCGACGAAAGCGCCCGCATGACCGGCGCCGGGTTCCTGCGCCGCCTGACCGCCATTACCGTGCCATTGGCCAGCCGTGGCCTTGCAGCCGGCGGGCTCATCGTTTTCGTCAAGATCATGCGCGACCTGTCGCTGGTCGTGCTGCTCTTCACCCCGACCATGCCCGTACTTTCGGTCCTCGCCTATCGCTATGCCTCCGAAGGCTTCACCCAGTTCGCCAATGCCATCACCGTCGTGATCCTCGTGATCTCGATCGCCGCGACCCTGCTTGCCAATCAGCTGCAGGCCAAGTCGCAGCCCTGGCTCAAATCGTAAGTCAACGCCATGATCCGCATCGACAACCTCGTTAAAACCTTCGGCGGCAGCAATGCTGTCGACGACATCTCCTTTTCCGTGCCGGAAGGCGCGTTTCTCGTGCTGGTCGGCCCCTCGGGCTGCGGCAAGTCCACCATGCTGCGCATGCTGGCCGGGCTCGAACAGCCGAGCGGCGGGCAAGTGCAGTTCGGCGGCAAGGTCGTTTCCGACGGCACCAAGGGCTGGACTGTCGACCCAGCGCAACGCGATACTGGCCTGGTTTTCCAGTCTTACGCGCTCTGGCCGCATATGACCGTGGCCGGCAATGTCGACTGGCCGCTGAAGGTCGCGGGCCTCGGCAAGCCGGAGCGGCAGGCTCGCGTCGCAGAGGTGCTGAAAATGCTCGGCATTGAAGCGCTTGCGGCCCGCTATCCCAACGAAATCTCCGGGGGCCAGCAGCAACGCGTCGCCATTGCCCGCATGATCGCGCCGCGCCCCTCGGTCCTGCTGTTCGACGAGCCGCTTTCCAATCTCGACGCCAAACTCCGTGTCGAAATGCGCACCGAGCTTCTGCGCGTCCACCGAGCCACCGGCGCCACCTCGGTCTATGTCACCCACGACCAGGTGGAAGCCATGACCATGGCCACCCATGTCGCCGTGCTCAACCAGGGCAAGGTCGAGCAGTTCGGCACGCCGGAGGAGCTGGTGCAAAATCCTGCTACCGCCTTCGTTGCCACTTTCGTCGGCACCCCGCCGGCGAACCTGGTGCCGGTGTTGGCACTGCCACCGGCACTAGCCCGCGACCTGCCGCCCAGCGCCTCTGCCATGTACCGCCCTGAAGATCTCCTGGTGAGTGCAACGCCGGTCGAAGGGAGCCTCGCCTGCGATTTCGCCGAAGCCAGTCCCGTTGCAGGCCGCACCATGCTGACCGGCACGCAAGGCGCCCTCCGTATCACCGCCGTAGTCGATGCCGCGCCACGCTTCAAGGTCGGGGACAAGGTCCAATTCATCCTCCCGCCTGCGCCAGCGGCGCTCTTCGGCCAGAACGGGGAGCGCCTGTCATGAAGCGTCTCCTCCTCGTCCGCCATGGCGAGTCAGAATGGAATGCAGTCCGCCGCCTGCAAGGCCAGGCCGATATCGGCCTTTCGGAAAAAGGTGTGGCCCAGGCCCGCGAGCTCGGCCCGACCATCGCACAGCTGGCACCTGACCTGGTGGTCACCTCCGACCTGCGACGCGCCCGGCATACCGCCGAACTTCTTGGATATCCCGAGGCGCGCCATGAGCCGGGCCTTCGTGAAGTCGATGTCGGGGAATGGACGGGCCAGGAGATCGCCACCATCACGGCCAATGACCCCGAGGCCTATCGCGGCTGGCGCGCCGGCAGCTTCGCGCCGCCAGGCGGCGAGAACTGGATGGATTTTTGTGCCCGTACGGTTCACGCCACCAAAGAAGCGGCCAAAGAGGCCGACCGCTTGCTGGTCGTCTGCCATGGCGGCGTCATCCGTGCCCTCCTGCAAAGCCTTCTCGACCTGTCGCCCAAGCGTATCATTCCGGTTGGTCCTGCAAGTCTCACAATTCTTGCCAACAAGCCGGGCGAAAGCGTCATGCGCCTAGAAGTCTTCAACTTTTCTCCTGGTGGTCCAGTGCTAGACGCTCCAGATTGAAAGCGGTCCCTGACGCCTCCAGACCAAGTTTGCCGGGGCACCACAGATACCGCTGCTGGCATTGCGGATTTCGAGGCTCGATCCGGTCAACACGAACGGGGAATGATCACTTCAGCCAGATTTGAGAAGCCGCTTGCCGAAGGAAAGGCGTAGCTGTGGGTGTTTGAAGCCGTGGCAGGAGTGGCTCTTGCCGTGCAAGTCACCACAGGACTGAGGCGGAACATCTGGCCGCAACTGGCCGCTGGTCGATCAAAGGTGAAAATCATCCGGTCACCGGCATCCTCTATGCGTGGGCTGCCGAGGGTCTGCGGCCGCAGCACACCGCGCAGGTGCATGCTGGCTTCGACTGCCGCAGAGATCATTATGGAGGGATCGCCGCGATCAACTGGCACTATGACCCGCACTGCGCAGGCGCCGGGCGCGCTTTGGTTTTTCACCTGCGCCATGAGCGGCGACGCGGCGCGGGGAACGGGCTGAGCATATGCAACGCCGGCCATTGCGATTGCGGCACATAAAGCGGTGCCGGCGACAACCATTCTGGACATCATTTCAGTCTCCCTTGTGCCCCCCGGCAGGTGAAATTCAAAGATCGGCCTCCGGCGCGCGATAGACGTCAGAGACTTCTGCCGGATCAAGCTCGAAGGACGCAGCCAGCGAGACCCCGGCCAGCGGCGCGACCAGATTGCCCGGAATACCCAGGATACGGCGATTGAGGTCCTGCACATTGCCATTGTAGAGGCGGCGCGAGGCGGCAATCTGGTCCTCGGTCTCCTCGATCTGGCGCTGGAAGGTCTCGATATTGGTGGTTGCCTTGAGGTCCGGGAAACTCTCGGAATAGGCAATCAGCGTGTGGAGGGCACCGGTCAGGCGGGCTTCTTCCTGCGAGATTTCCCCCGCGTCGCCGCGCGACAGGGCTGCCAGGGCCCGTTCGCGGCTTTCAGTTACCGTCCTGAGCATTGTGTCCTCGTGGCCCATGGCCGAGCGCACGGCCTTGACCAGATTGGGCACCAGGTCGTGGCGCCGCTTGAGCTGCACTTCGATACCCGACCAGCCTTGGACCACTCGGGTCTGTGCGGCCGTGAGGCCGTTATATGTGAGAACGAAAATGAGGCCTGCCAGCATCAGCAGGATGACGACAACCAAGAGCACTTCCCCCATTCGGCTCTACTCCACATATCGCCTGAAACTCACGGCGGCGGCGGCGAAAGCCTCGGCCGCGCGCGGCATGACGTCTGCCAAAAGGGCCTCGTCGCGCGTGTTGATCCGCTCATAGCCGGACACATAGATCGTCAAGCCATCGATGATGATCTGGATGCGATAGCGATCCCAGAGATCGAGCAGGCTGGTCTGTGTCGCGGGGGTCAGTGCTTGCAGCAAGCGCATCTCGATTTCGGCGGGATCCCCCTCGTCGCCGCGCACCGCGATGTGGAACCGGTCGTTAAACTCAGTGGACTCGGTCTTAAAATCCCGACGGCTGTCGCCGAGCATTTCTGCGGTGAGGGCGGCGCGTATGCCGGTATCGCGCCCGAGGCCATACCCGGCCACAAGCATGAGCAAGGCGCCCTGATTTCCGGCATTGCCATGCAGGTCCTGCTTGAGCTGGCGGCTGGCAAAGGTCGTATCCATATCCACCTGCCGAGCGCCTAGCCAGAACGGCAGTCCGTTCGTCGTTTCGCCCCAGAATTCGCTTTCGAGCGTCATGGCCACCGGCTGGCCCGGGCGCGGTTTGAACAGTTCGGGGATGGTGCGATAGACCGCCTGCAGCTCCGACATTTCGGTATCGCTGACAGTGCCGGCGGCGCGCTGGGAGGCCTCGGCCTTGTCCAGGGCGTCGGCCATGAAGCCCGGCGTCCGGTCGCGCGGCACATCGAGACCCTGCCGCCGCCCCCGGCGCGACCCTGACAATCCCGGCGCACCGGCGACAAATTTCGGCGCCAGACGGAAGGACCAGCCGAGCCGCTCGGCCATCTTCATGTAAAGATGAAAGCGCCGCTGATCGGACTTGTCGAGCACGCTGAGGCCGAGAACCAGCGCAATGCAGACCGAGAACAGTCCGGCCGCCCACCACATCCACGGGTGCTGGAGGAAGGCCAGCGCCAGCATCGGTATGCTGACCACAACGCATGCCATCATCAGCACCGACATCACCGAGGGCGGCACCTTGATCGGCAGGGCCGGCGTGGCCACCTGATGAACCTGCGGCGCAATGGTGCGGCCGAAGGGGTCCCAATGGGTACGGACCGCGTCCATCAGAACTGCACCTTTTCGACAAGGCACGGGCCCGTCTCATTCGACCCCAGACGCTCAGGACAGCCGGGATAGTCGGGGTTTCTGAACAGCTCCATCTCGGCGGGGTCCACGACATCACCACTGCCGGGGCGAAGCGTGATGGTCTGTCCGGGCGCCGTCACATCCAGGATCAGTTCGGCCCTGTTGCCCTGATTGTGATAGTCGCCGCCACGGATGAGCCATGAGCCGACCGGCATGAAGAGCGGCAGCAAATTGCCATTGTTGTCGCGCCAGCGCGCCTCGGCCCAGGCCCGGGCATCCGGCCCTTCATGGGGATAGAAAGTCGGCGTGCGCACCGGCACACCGCCATCGTTGAAATCGAAGATGACGCGTGAGGCTGCGAAATCGAAGGTCAGCGTGGTGGTTTCACCGGGGGCAAGGTCCACCAGCTTCTCTCGGGCAAAGACACGGCCCAACGTGCCGCGCACCAGCCAGGTGCCGGAGCCGAAAGCGGCCTCATAACCCCCATCGCGCAGCAGGGTGGCCATATTGTCGATACGCACCGCTCGGTCCGGTACCGGCTGGCCATCGATAACAGGCGTCACCACAAAGTCGAGATGTGGTGAACCAGAGGTGGCGCTGGGCAATCCGCGCTCGAAAGGCTCATTTGCCGAAATCATCGGCACGATGCGCAGGCGCGCGCCCAGAACAAGATCGATGACCTGCGGTCCGTCCCCTGCTTCGACCGCAAAGGGTACGGTCGCGGTATAGGCCTGGCGCTGATTGCCGCCGGCCACACCGGCGTCAAGCATGTAGTCGCCCGCCGGCAGGGTGACGCTGGCCGAATATGTGGCGTTGACGGAGGGGGCGGGAATGAAAGGCGCCGGCAAATCTGCCAGATCCTCCGAGAGAACCGAAAGCCTGAGACTTGGCGTTCCACGCAGAAGGTCGCCCCCCGCCACGTCGCGCAGCAGCAGGTGAACCTCCCGTTCTCCAGACAGCACCGGCTCGTCGGCGACAAAGTCATCTTCGTAATTGAGGGTCTGGCTCAGCGCGTCGGCAAGCGCATCCGGATCATTGGCCAGAAAGAACTCGCCGCCGGTATTTTCGGCAAGGCAGGCGACCTGCGCACCCTCTTCCTCGCTCATGCCGAAGCCGACGACATGGGCGCGAAAGTCGAGCCCCAGACGCGCCAGTTCATTGCCCAGGGCGCATGGGTCGGCCTCGCAGGTCTCGATGCCGTCGGTGATCAGCACCACGGTCGCGGCCCGTTCGGTGAAACGCAGATAGTCGGCCGACTGGCGCACAGCATCGGACAGCGGCGTCATGCCGATGGGATTAAGGCCATTGGCGGCACTGATGATCTGTGGCACCGCTTGAGACGCCGGAGCCAAGGGAACCATGAGTTCAATGTCGGAACATTGACCCCGCACGCGATGGCCATAGGTCATCATGCCGATACTCTGTTCGGCGCTGGTCTCGCCGAGAACGCTGGACAGCGTTTCGCGGGCAATCTCGATCTTGGTGCGGCCCTGGATCTGACCCCACATGGACCCCGAGCCATCGAGCACGATCATGAGATCCGGTGGCGGATCGGATTGCGCCAGGGCCAGTGACGGCGTGAGGGCCAATGCAATGAGAATGCGGAACAGGGGTTTCATTGCAGGTTCCTTTGGGCCATTTCGCCCTGAAGCATGGCCAGGACACCGGCGCATTGGCCGTCATTGCTGAGCCCCGCGCCGCCGACGCCGGCGGGATACATGATCATGGAGAGGGCACGCAGGTCGTCGAGCGCCACGCTGCCATCGGCGGCGCCGGCCCAGAGGCCCATTTCAAGATTGCGCAAAGAGGCGCAGGGGGCAGCGGGGTCCACGACGCCCATGAGGCCAGTTGCAGCAGCAGCCGGCCCCTGGGATGGTGAGCCCGATTGTCCGGATGACCCCGTCGCCGCGGCCTGCGACAGCGCGCTTGTGCGTTCAAGGAAAAACAGGCGCGACCCGATACCGATCTGGCCAATGGTCAACAGGTCGGCATAGACATCGTAGCCCTGCCCATTGGTGAGCAAGACAGCACGCTCGCATCCCGCCAGCAAAATCAGCGGCGGGTCTCCGTTGGTCTTGTGTGCGACGACCGCCGGAGCAGTGGCCCCATTCGGCCCCAGCCAGGCGCTGGCCGTCTGGCCGGACATGGGGCCCAGGCTATCGGCAGCGGACAGGGCCCGGTCGCGGAAGGCATCTTGCTCCTCAATGGCCGGAAGGGTCTCGGTTCGCCATGGTGCCGTGATGGTGGTGTCCAGCGCCCCGGTTATCGAGAGACTGACGGGCAGGAATGCCGGATCGTCGTTGAGGAACCGCAGGAAGGGGCCGCCATGCCGCGCCTGCCATGTGCCGGCAGCGGTGCAGTGCTGCTGCGCGCCGCCGCCGCCCGGAGCGGGCTGCGGCAGTGGCGCTGGACCAGAAGCGGCGGGAACGGCTGAAAGCGCGTCCGTCCGCATCATGGTGAAGGGCAGCGCGTCGCCGCCTTGCGCATCGTCCAAGAGGATGACCAGGGCATTGTTCTCCACCGGCATGATGCGGATGCGTGCATCGGGTCCGAAGTCCGCAGCAATGCCTGCATCGAAGAAGGAGCCGAGCTGCCCGAGCCGGGCATTGATAGCGGTAGAGAACCCTCCCTGCTCCGTTGCCACCTTGGCCCAGTCGGCCAGCACGGCATTGGCGCTGTTATAGGCGTGCTCGCCGCTGGGCGGCACGACACGTATCTCGCCGGCAAGCGCATCCGGCCCGTTGGCACCTAGCCCAAGCTCGAAACGGACACTGCCATCGTCGTAGAACCAGTTTCCATCGGCCCAGGCGCTGGCGGGCGTGAATTTTTCCTCCAGCTTGCTTGCCTGGACCGGCACGACGCGACGGCCCAGATGGGGATCGAATTGCGCCTGGTTGGTGAAAAGTCCGGACATGTGCGAAGCGCCGACAATGAAGTTGACCGCAATGGCATCGGCCCAATCCGAAGCCAGTGTCCCGGCATATCCGGGCTCGGCACTGCTGCTCCGCGCTGAGGTCGACAGCGTACCCGCGAAGACCACCGGAAAGCCCTTTTCGATCCGCTCGCAAAGGGCGGACATCAGAGGCATGTCCTCCGCCGGGCACGGGTAGATCGGACCCGGACCGCCCGTCGCCACGAGATAGGTGGGATAGGCTCCGCCTTCCACCTGCGGATCGATGACCAGATCCAGTGTCAACGAGGAGCCAGCAATGCTCCAAAGGCCAGCCAGTTCACCCCCCTGGAGTGGCGTGACGGCGGTGTTCTGCTCCAGCTCACCTGTCTGGCTCCGCTGGCCCGAAGGCGGGGGGACGGGTGTCAGAGGTCCGTCCATCGGCACCATCAAGAAAGGTTCGGACCAGTCGGCACCGAAGTTCGGATTGTACAGGCGCGTGACGAGGCCGATCCCCTCAAACGGGATGAAGCTGATGTCCGCACTCTGTCCGATCTGGGTGTATTCGGGGCCAGTTTCGGCCCGCCCCGGAAAGTGCAGGCCAAAGGCCGCCCTTTGCGCGTCTACACGCATGGCGAAGGGGTAATAATCGGCGATGACCTGGCGCCAGTTATCGAGAATGGCGCTGCTGACCATGCCATATCCGCCGGGATGGACGGCGAGCGTACCGTCAAGCGCGGTATCGCCGGTCGATGCCAGTGCCGCCTCGACCCGCACACCGTCCAGTTCTGCGGTCCAGTTGCCTTCTGCCCATCGCGCCGGACGGGACAGATCGTTGTTCTGGTAAAGGGCGGTGGCGCCCACCGAGCCCGTATCCGGTACCGTATAGGAGAGGTGGGCATCGCCGCGCTCGAACTGCGCCATATCAAAGACGATGGGATCGCCGCCACCGGCATAGTTGACGCGCATCGAGAAAATCTCGGCATCGTTGTTCTGCTGGACGGGGGTGATCTGACCCCACAGGACAAAGGGGCCATCCTTTTCCGCTTTCTCGCAAAGCCGGATCAGGGCCGGTGGGCAGGCCGCGCCGGATGCCCCCATGCGCACGACACCGGTGACCTCATGCGGGCCTCCTGTGGTTCTGGCGGGTTCGACAACGTAATCAAAGGTGAAACCGAAGCCATCGACACGCCAAACGCCCTGGGCGGCGTCTTCCGCCTGGGCGGTGGCGCCGAGTGCGGGCAGGCAGAACACCGAAAGCACGGCGGCACGGACCCAGTTCGGCATGGTCGTGGACCTTTCTGGAATGGCACAAGTTGCGGAGGGGGCAAATCGGATCATGGTCATGGCTCCAGCCGCGCCCAGACGGACATCTGGAATGAATCGCCACCCTTGGAGAGAAGCAGCCTGTCCCAACCGCATCGCATTTCATCTTCCGAGAGCGGTGGCAGGCCCATACGGTTGCGGTTGTCATCGAAGCCGCCCTTTGCGGAATAGAGGGGATCGATGCGTCCGCGTTCTGTTCCGATGACATTGTCGCTCCGGATCGAGCGCGACAAGGCAAGGCTCCCCTCCAAATTGACCGCTATTTCATTGCCAGGAACCAGGAAGAAGCCTGGCGGCAGGTTTACCGTCACGGCGCTTCGCCCTGCTGCAATTGGCGAGGCTTGATCAAGGGTCGAGCAGGCACTGCCCGGCAACTCGCCAGACGCAGGCGCGGTCAGAAATAAACCAGATCCCCGGCTCGCCACACTGGCAGCGTCGCTCTCCGATGCACGCCAGAGGTCGGCCCAATGTGGCGTTTCCTCTGCACGCGTGAAATTTCCGTTGGCTCCGAACAGGACGATAGTCCGCAGATATCCATAAATATCGGAATAGCGGATCTCTCTGCTGCCCGCGCCACGCCTGTGGCGAATATCGTTGGCGTTGAGCACCAGTCGGGTGGGTATTGGCCCTGAACACTGGGCGGCGCAAAGGTCACCGCTGCCCTGCCACCAGGCTTGCAGGGCATCCCAGACCGCACCATCGGGTTTGGCGGGGCTGAACAGCGGCATCTCAAGAGTGCGGACAAGATGGCTTCGGTTCGCCCCTACCGCATTGGGCGAAAAGGCCAGGTTGGCCGCTTCGCCGTCCAGCCGCCCGGAAATCTGGCCGCCGGTGAAGCCCGGAGCCGAGCTGGCAATCGGCGCCCGATAGGAAAAGGCCCATGACCCGCTGATCTGGCCGCTGCCGGAATTACTCAGCAGACGGATGGTGCCCCACTGGCCATTGGGATTGTTTCCCGAACGGTCGGTGACCATGAACATGCCCCGGAATTCGCTGCCGCTCGGCATGGCACCATAGAGCCGGACGGAGGCTTTGCCGGTCGCCGTGATTTCTCCGATGACAGTGCCCGAACCGTCCGGGGGAGCGAGATTGAGCACTGCATTGCCAAAGAGGGCCGCAAGGTCGGTACCGACAGTCTCGATCTGCCAACGCCCGGCAAGTCCTGTCTGGCGCGCAGGTGCTGGAGCGGAGGCGTCAGCAAAAGTAATCCATGCCAAAGTCTGGGCATCCAGGGCCTGTTTCCAGGTTGCGGGCGGGGTCCAGCCTTCGATGTCACCATCCTCGCCGGATTTCGAACCGTCAAAAAATCCCGAGAGGCTTGATGGATCCTCCCCGCGATCGCCAACAAAACTGAAATTGTCGCCCCCCATTAGCAGTTCGACATATTCTCGTGAGGGCAGAGGCGCGTTGGGCACCACGACGCTGGTTTCAAGCAGCGCGCGCAGCGTCCGTCCATTGGGGGACACCTGCCCGAGCAAGGTGGTTACAGAGCCAGGCACGTAGTTTCGCCCGACCACAAGATCGCCCGTCTGGTTCAGGACAAAGTCGGCGACGCCGATTGACCAGGTGCCATGCCAGAGGCCGGGTGCAGCTTCAGCGGTCACGACCGGGTCGGTCTCAACGGCTGCGGCCTCGGCGCTGCCGGCCTCCGCCAATTGCTGCAAGGTGAAGGCCGGCCGCGCAAAATCCAGCCATTCCGCGATGGGGCGGAACAGGGGGCGCCTCAGCCGACCGGGCTCATTGATCTCATTCTCTCGCGCCACAGACAGAGCAGGACGGGCATTGCTGGTGCGAATGCCAACCATGGTCACGCCTTCCCAAAGGGGCAAGGCCGTATCCGGCGCTCCCCAGTCTGCGCGATAGCCAATGAAGGCATCGCCCGAGCCGCGCATGTCCAGTTCCATGAAGCGATAGGTTGCCGGGTCGAGCTGGATGATGGCACGCAACACCCGGCCGTCCGCGCTGGCATTGCCCTCGAAAAAGCCGGCAGCGCCGAAATCGCCGAAGACGCGCCGGTCCTGCTGGACGATCCGCATGGCCGTATCGCCAACAGACCATGTGCCGGTCCAGCGCTCCTGCGCCAGCACGGCGCCCGCCATCCCCACCAGCACCAGCAGCATTGCCGCCAGGGCACTCAAACCATGTCTTGCCAGACGCGCATGGACCACAGCCGGGCCTCCCTCGTTTTAACCGGCCCCCCGGTGCAATCAGTTCTGTCCCGGTCGTGCGTGTTCGGCGTCACCCATTTGAGTGACGCCAGCGTGCTATCGCTGCTGACGCAGATATTGATTGGCGACCCAGCCCAGATCGTTGCCGCGCGCGACGAAACACCAACCGCTTTCGCATTGGTTGTAGCCGCCGACATTGCAGCTATTGGCGGCGAGCGTGCCGACCACGGCATAGCTGGTGCCGGGGCCTGCCCGCAGATTGAGCGCCGAACCGACGCCCGTGACGCAGAAAGGCCCTGCCCCGCGTGCCGGCTCGACAAGACCCACACCGCCGCCGGGTCCGGACTGTCCACCCTGACTATTGCGCAGCCAGGCAAAGCGCAGATTGGCATTGTCGCCATCATAGGTGTTGTCGATCACCCGGCAGCCATTGCGTTCCAGAACCGGGGCAGCGCCAGCCAGGGTGAAATCGCCATCGCGGCGGAACTGGCCATAGACGTAATAGTCCATCTCGCCGCAACGGGACGAAAAGATGCGGCTCATGCCATCAAGATAGAGATTGGCATCCAACTGGCCCTCGAACAGGAGCGTGCCGGGAACCACGCCATGCGGTCGAAGCCCATCCCGCGGCTCCTCGTAGAAAATGCGGACCGTATTGCCCTGCTGGACCAGCCGCATGATCGAACCATTGTGGTTGTAAAAAGATTGCGCGCTGACCGTGACAGCCCCCACCACAAGCATGAGAACGGCAAGAACAAATGCTTTCATGATCACAGCCTCTCGGGCAGGACGTCAGGATCGAGATATCGGCCATCGACGAAGCCGCGCAGATTGCCGTGGGAAATCTCGCACCAGGAGCCATCGAGCAATCGCCGCTTGCCCATCATGTCGGCCTGCTCGAATGTCCAACTGTCGATGTCGGGACTGCATCCCAAAACCAGGACATCGGTCGAATTGCGCGGCAGGGTGCCTAGACTGGGTGCCGAGCGCGACGCGCTTTGACGGACAGCCAGGCGTTGACCTTCGGGTACGTTGCGCAACTTGTAACTAGGGCCATAAACGCCGATGCCCGGCAGGCCGTTTTCATCGGGTTCATCGCCGACGAAGTCCGGATTGGGCGCAAAGCCGTCGTCGCGCACCAGACGCACAAGCCTGACATTGGTGGCCTCGACCAGCGAGCCCTGCATAACCCCGCCACGATCAGGGCCGAGCAACAAAAGAGCTTCGCTTCGCTCGCCCGAGCCATCGGCAAAGAAGGTCACCTGCAAACCGAACCCGTCGCCGCGCCGCCGGTCAGGCGCGACGGCAACCTCGCGGTTGGGACCGAGCGCAACGGAATCGAGGCTGCCTTCGCCCGACATCGTGGCGCCCTGACCGACCAAGTATAGTGCGCCAAGGACGCTGCCGTCGGGGATGGCGCGCACATCCCACAGAGCAACACGTGCTGATTGTGTCGGCGCAGGCTGCGGCTGCGCCGGCGCATTGCCGGCCAGAACGAGATCGGGAAACATGCGCAGAAAAGCCATCGCCCCGAGCGGGCCGGCATAAGCGGCCGGATTGCGCCGGAGGTCTGACAGCCGGTCTGCCGAGCACATGGCAAAGCTGCAGGAATGGGGGCCGCGCTGGATGGCGGAGGTCAATTCTACGCCGCGATCCGGATGCAGGATGCGCAACTCGTACTGGCCGCCGACGTTCCGGATTTCGGCCACTCGCACCAGCGTTTCGCCTGGGAAAGAGAAAGCGACGGCTGCAGTGTCAGCATGGAAGGCGACGCCTTCGACCTCGACCCAATTGGCGGCATTGCCATCGGGGTCTGCATTGTTCAACCCTCGCACGATGTCAGCACAAAGCCGGCGCAGCGTTTCAGAAGGACAAGCACCCGGCTGGCTGAAAAGATAGATGTGGCCCATGCCGGTGTCGCCACCGGGAAGCTGATCGAGTTCGATTTCGACAGTGAGCACGCCGCGCGCGCTTTCCATCGTGTAACTGCCGTACCAGGGGCCGTTCTGCGCCTGAGCAGGAATGACAAAGGCGAGGAGCGCGGCAAGGACAAGAGCAATGTGTTTCATGATCCTGCCCCTCAATTGCCCGGCAAAGGCGCGCCGCCGTCATCGCGCGCCACAAGGCCGGCGTAGAGAGAGGATGCGATCAGATCGCCAGAGCATTGATGGAAGGTCTCGCAGACCTGGTCGCCCTGCGCACACATCTCGAAGCCACCCGCGGTCTTGATAATGTTGAAGGCAACATCAATTACGCCATCCGGCGTGTCTTCAAACGTGCAGGACGCTCCCTGCCCCAATGATTGGCACTGAAGCGATTGGTCCACGATGTAGTTGTTGGCGCCAGGAATCTTGGAGACCACCATGCCATCGGGGTAGAAAATGGTGGGCGAGGTTTCGCAGCGCTCTGCAACCCAGTCGGCGGTGGGCGCGGTATTGAGCAGGTTCGCGTAGATACCGACCGGCAGCGCTCCCAGGCTTTCTGCGGGCTGCTCCGAACTCGAGGTCCGCTCGGAAAAGAGCGCCTGCAGCTCGGGAATATGGGAAAAGAACGGCTCGAGCAGGTTGCCGGTTGTCCCGAATATGCCATGGGCCTGCTTTGCCTTTTCCGGATCCGAGAGGGCCCCCAATTGCCCCGCGGTAGCGATGCAGAAATCATCGCCTGGATTGCCGCCCGACGAGTCACACCAATGCGGCTCGAAAGGCGCCGTCACCGTCAGGATGGCCCCGTGTTCGGGATGAAAAATGGACAGGGTTGCATTGCCATCGCTCTGCTTTTCCACCACCGACAGGCGCAGATCGGCAGGCGCCGCGCTGTTTTCGACGGCAAAAGCCGAGATCAGCTTTCCCTCGACCAATATCGATCCGCGCGTGGAGGGCTCAACAGCGCTGAGCGCCCGGAGATCGCCACAGGCAATCTCGGACAGACCCTCGCAAGCACTGTTTGCGTCTTCGACGTAGAAATAGTGGTCGCCATAGGCGTCAGCCGGATTGCTGGCCGCCTGCACGATGTCGATGGACAGAACAACCGCGCCATCCTGCATGGTCCCGTTGACGGCGCCATGCCAGGACCCTTTTGCGACCTCGGCCACGCCGGTGCCGCGATAGGCTTCAAGGTCCAGCGCCACGGTTCCGATTGGCGGGAAAGGACCATCATCGTCGCGCCGCAGGATTTCGCCCAGAACATTGCGGCCCCCTACGTCCTGATCGAGATCGGCCAGATTGCATTGCAGGAATCCGTCGTCTTCGCTCAAGGCGTAGTCGCCATTGCCGAGTTCGCGCAGCGACGCGGTCAAATTGCGCTGGTCTGGCTCCCCACTCGGCGACGGATAGGTCGCATCGCAGTCAAGGATGCCATCGACAAGGCTGCACTGGCCATCCACTTGTATCCGGTAGGGGGGGAGCCCGGCCTCGCCTCGCATGGAGTCGAGTTCTTTGCCGACCATCTTGCCATCGGGGTAGAAAATCATCGGCCGGCGGGCGCACCCCATGGCGCGGTCATATTCCATGTCCTCAGCACTGCCGAGCCGCGCCTGAGTATAGACGCCGGGCGGAAAAACAGCTCCGCCATCTGAAGCATCCTGAGCCCGGGTGACCGAAGTGGCCGTCAGCATGGCACAGGCAGCCACGCCCCAGGCCAGAGCGTGGGTCATTAGCTGAATACGACAAGACACAGCCGCATGAAGCATGATGCAACCTCCCTGATGGCCACTTCATATCCGCACTGATCCATGCGTGAAGTCGGCAAGCCCCCCGGCTGCGGGCATCTTGCGCAGGAGCAAAAAAGCGCCGCGTCACCCGGATGGGTGATGCGGGAAATGTCTGGCGCAACACTGTTCCCGAAATGACGCCAGTTCGCGCCCGCACTACCAAGTGGTAGTGGACGGGTCCTTCTGCCGTCGCCACCTTGCCATGCCCGGCAGGTCGCGCTCGGGGCAGGAGGAATGAGGGGTGATGAGCGAGGGAAAGGCACGCAACGTCCTCAGCCTGGATGGCACGCCCCTGGCCATGCGTAACTGGCCGGGCCGCGCCGGCGCGCCGGTGGCATATCTGGGACACAGCCAGCCAACCTATTCCGCCTATCTCACCGACCTTGCCCTGTCGCTCAATGCCGCCGGATTGAGCGCGTGGACAGGCGACCTTCGCGGACACGGGGCGTCCAGTTCGGCTACTACGCCACTGGGATACCTGCATCGGGAAACCGGATGGGACGATCTTGTCGCCGATGCCACGGTGATGACCCAGACCGCGTTCAGCGGCGTGCCCTGGAATGACAGGCTGCTGGTCATGCCCAATATCAACGCGCTGCTGACACTGGAAATGCTCAAGGGGGCGCCCGACCTTGCCCGCTCGATCGTGCTGATTTCCCCGCCACCGAACCAGAAAGCGCTGTCCATCATGGCCCGCGCCTTCGTCAAGGGCCGGATGATGGTGCAGGATGCCGACCTGCCGGACGAGTTGACGCTGCACCACCTCTACGCCTTTCTCGGCGCGCATCTGGACAATCGGCAGCACCTTCTCGATGTCGCCACCCCCGATCGGGCGATCATCGAGCGCATGATCGCGGACCCACTGGCCCATCCGACCCCTACGCTTGGCTATTGGCTGTCGATCTTCAAGGGCTTCGGGCAGGCGTGGACATGGCCCCGAACTGCCCGGATGAAGCCGGGAACCCGCATATTGGTCCTGTATGGCGCCGAGGATGCGATGACAGCCATGGGCCGGTTCGTAAAGCCGATGACCAAATGGTTTCGGTCCCACGGTGTCGACAATGTCACAGCGCAAGGCGTTGTCGGGGGACGCACTGCACTGTTTCTGGACGAGGCCAGACTGGGCGTCTCGGGGCGTATTCTGGATTGGTATGCCGATCAGGAGGCCACATCCGGGGACACGCCGCCTGCCCAGCTCGACATGGATGCAATATCCTCGCAGATGCTGGAAAAGCTGGGGCTCGATGACAGCACGCAGGAATTGCGACCCGATGCGCTGGTCGAGCTTTGCTACAACGCTATCGAGGACGAGACCCGCTGGGTGGAGATGCTCTATCGCGTGGCCCGCGACATCGCCCGCCGACAGGATATGGATGAAAGCGAGATCGAACAGACCTTCATCCGGCTGATGCCGCATTGGGACCGATCATACAAGGTCAACCGCCAGATCATGACCAACGCCGCACTTGGCGTCGTGCTGCAGAACGTGATCGAGCGCTTTGACATCGGCATGGTGCTGCTGACGCGGGAGCTCGAACCTGTCCACTACAATGAGGCCTATGGTCAGTTGCTGGTTCGCCTGGGCCTGGCCAGTTGCGCGCCCGACTCGCTCCCTCAGATCGCAAACCCGACACGGCAATTGCTCGACGCCGCCTTCCGGGAGCGTATCGGAGCGGGTGAAACCGAGACGGTCCTGGTCCGGGACGGAAATCCTCTGGGCGTCTATTTCTGTCCGCCCTCGTTGCGCCAGACCGGCCTGCAGCGCGGCGGCCCCTCGGGAATCCTGATTGTCCGGCACTCCGCAAGCGCAAGTGCCGCCACCAACAGCCAAAAGGCATCACTGCTGCAAATGGCCTATGCCCTGACCGGCCAGGAAGCGCAGGTGGCCATCCATGTCGCCACTGGCAATTCGACCGAAACGATAGCGAACCAGCTCGGCATTTCGATGAACACCATGCGCACGCATCTCAAGCGCATCTATGAAAAGGTGGGCGTTTCCGGCCAGACGGCGCTTGCCGCGCGCATCCTGTCCGGACCGGTCGGCTGGCTTGCCGATGAATCCACCCAAACCAGCCCGACCATCAGTGCAGAAGCGGAGAAGGTGGAACAGTGCTGATCAGCCTTGTCACCCTCCTGCTCATGCGTCTGCTGCCACCCCCGTTCCGCGATCGGTTCGCTGGCATGTTGACACTGTTCCTGGCCCGGCTCGGGTTTCCCCAGCGGTAGCGTCTTCAGGCCAGCCCTTGCCGGGCCGCCATGGCAAATGCCGCCCGCAAACCCAGATGTGGTTGAGCCAGAGGCAGTGTATGTCCTTCGCCCTCGATACAGTCGAGCGTAATCCTGTCCCCATGCTGCGCTGCCAAGGCGCGCACGGCGGCGACGGGAACCGTACGGTTTTCGGTGCCGTGTATGAGATGGAGAGGGCAGCTGATCTGCTTCAGATCGGCAGACCAATCGGCATTGGCCACGGTGACATCCATGCGGAACCCGGCCGCCGCCTGACCGGCATTGAACGCATAGGCGGCATTTACCGCCGGCAGTATGTCGGGGCGTGCCGATACTTCCAGGTCACGCGGTGCGCCTGCGAAGACTGCGTGCGGCCAGCCTGACGGTCCGAGCCGCCGCATGCGTTCGATCCCGATCCGCGTCAAGCCCTCCACGAGCCATGGCGCATGACGCGCCGCCCAGGCGAAGACCTGCTGCTGCGGCGGCATGGCCGTAGTCTGGGCCACCGCACGCATGGGGATCACCGGCGACACCGCCACGATGCCGGCGATCCGTTCGGGGCAATGCATGGCCAGTGCATGGGCAAAGGCCAGTCCGGTATCGTGAGCCAGAATAATGACGCGATCCAGTCCGGACGCGTCGAGCGTCAGGACCATGTCGGCGACTGCTGCCCCCATGGCATCGTTGCGCACCTTGCAGACCGGAGTTCGACCATAGCCGGGCCGCTCGCAGGCGACGATATCGAGGCCGAGGTCCAGAGCGAAACGTCGTTCGGCCACCAATTCGGCAATGCCGAACAGCGTCCCATGGATCATCAGAACGGGAATTCCGCCCGGAACCCCATAACGCCGCCAGCCAATATTGCGGCCAAACGGGTCAGCAGCGTTGAAGAGCGCAACAGGCTGGCTCTTATCGAGCACCGGCGCCTGTGGCAGCGTGGCAGACGCCATGGCCGCGACCAGGGCAATGGCATGGCTTCTGGAGTGGACATTGAGCTTGGCCAGGACCGACTTGATCGATTGCCTGATCGTACTGAGGGCACGCTCGTCACGCAGCGCGACTTCCTCCGGGCTGAGGCCGTCAGACAGGGCCCGCAGGATCGCGATCTCGCGGGCGGAGAGGTCGAACTCGCTGGCCAGCACGGTCCGCAACCCATCGGTCCAGCTCTTGCCCATGACCGGCGTCAGGCAGAAACACCCAAGCGCCGGCAGGCGGCGCCCATGCCAGATCGGCGGCTGGGCGCCCTGTTGCTGAGCACCAACCAGAAAGGAACTGCCATCTCCGATATCGGCTCGCTCCAAAAAACGCTCGAAGGCGTCGCGGGCTATTCCGAGGTCAAAGAGACTGCCTCCACCCCGCCAGTCCAGCCGCTCGGCCGCCTCGGCATTGCTGGCCAGGATGCGGCCCTCCTCGTCGAAAGCGAGAGCGGGCTCGTCCATCGCTTCGACGTAAGATGCCAGATAAGCACGCGCTGATCGGGCAGCAGATGCGATGCTGGGGAGCGTTTCCCGAACCATGGATTCGAAGCGCCCATCAGCCAGTGGCGCGCCCGCACGCGCGGAACTGAGAATGTCGCAAACGAGACTCTCGAACGCCACCGGATCGTCGGCGGCCTGACTGAGCGAAGTGCCTAATTTCACCAGCGCTTCGTTGTTTTCGCTCAATGTCAGTTTGTGGCCCTCCATTTTCCGCAGGTCAATTTAGGCAGATTAGTTCCGGCTAAGGAAATAGTTTAGTGGCCGGAAGGGCCACCTAGCCAGTCGTCACGCAGATCAATTGACAGTGAGCCAACGATTTTACGGCGATAATTTCGAAAATTGCGTCTCCAAACCCCGGGCAGCGCTCGCCTGTTGCCAATGGGAAGTATTCACCACCGGCCAGAAATTCCGCAGCACTATCGCTCAACATTTGCCAGTCCGGGCTATCGATGCGTAAAGTCCTGATACTGCAACATTAGCTACGGGGTCCGCTTGGTATTCCTTGGTTCAGTATCCGGGTTTTGACATGGCATCAGCAACAGACGTCGCCGGCAGAACTGCAGCGTTCGGCGCTGGAGGTTTTGGTGCGCTGCGTGATTCGATTATGGCCGCGGCCGACGATCCTGCGCAGTTCGAAACCCTGGTCTCGCATCTGCTTTCCCAGCCCTTCAGCCCTGATGAGGCCTTGGGGGAGGTCGTGGAGCTGGCCAGCGTACAAATGGCCAGCCGCGATCTGGAGCAGCAATCGGCGCTGGAACGTCAAATTGAACGGCATAGCGAACCGGTGATCGCCATTGTGGACACAGGCACGATCCTTGCAGCAAATACTGCCGCTCGCGCCAGGTTCGATATCGAGGCGGGAGCAACCTATACGGCGCTCGGCATCGACCGGGACGCGTTTGACCGGTTTCGGACCCGCATATCTCAGGAGGACCGCTCCTCCTCGCTGGTTATTGCGTCCAGCCTGAAGAGCAACCAGCCGATCATTCTGTCGGGCGGCATGATGTCAGGCTTCGAGGTGATATTGCTCTCAGCGCTGCAATGGACCTGGCCCGCAGCGCTCGACGAAGCCCTGAGCGAGGTGTTCGGTCTTTCGATGCGTGAACGCGAAGTGCTGGCCGCTCTCAGCCGCGGCGAAAGCGTATTGGCCATAGCGGCCGAAGGGGGCCGATCAGTCGGCACGATACGGCAGCAGATCAAGGCGGTGCTCAGCAAGCTGGGCGTCAACTCCCAGACCCAGGCAGTCGCTTTCGTTTCCGCGGCTGCTGCCGCGCTTGGCCGTTTCAATGGCAGCCCATTGGTGCGTGGCCCGTTCAATTCGGATATTCGCCACGACACCGTGGTGGATGACTATGGCCGCACTATTGGAATGCGGCGCTATGGCGCGCCAGATGGTACTCCAGTGCTGCTGCTGCACGGTTCGCTGTTCGGAATCGGCGAGCTGGCGGCCGAGCGCGATGCTGCCCATGCCATGGGTCTCGATATTATCGCGCCGGAGCGGCCGGGCTATGGACGTACCCGTCCTTGTCCGCAGAGGGATGATCTCATCGAACTGGTGATCGCCGACACAATAGCCGTCCTTGACAAGGCGGGCATTGAGCGGACGGTGGTCATTGCACACGACTTTGGCTTTTGCTTTGCCGCGGCGCTTGCCAAGACCCATCCAGATCGGGTGTGTGGCATTGTCGGCGTTTCGAGCTTGCCCCCCTATCAGCCAAAGCATGTTCAGCTTTTGCCGCCGCAGCAACGCATCTTTGCCTGGGCGGCGCAGAATGCCCATTGGATGCTGGATTTTCTCGTACGCCTTGGCGTGGCGCGCATGCGCCGGCTGGGTGCAACCAACTGGCCCCAGGCGGTATTTGCCGGCGTCGATATTGATCAAACCGTGGCCTCACGCGCCGACATCCTGCCCTCGATCGTCGGTGCATATGCCTATAATATCGTTCAGGATGCCCTCGGTTTCCGACTGGATCTTCCCGTGGGCAACATGGACTGGTCGGGCCATCTCGATGGCGTTTCCTACCCAATGCGATTGCTGCATGGCGCACTGAACCAGACAGCGCCACTGGAAAGCCTGCGGGCCCTGGTGGCAGACAGGCCCGGCATTGAGCTCGAAGTTTTCGAGGACGCTGGCCACACGCTGGCCTTTTCACACCCGGCCCTGGCGCCGCGCATGGCGCTGGCACTGGCGGCCAAGGCCGGCCTCGTCTAGCTTTTTATACCATCTGGGACATGCGCCACGCATTTAACTGACCTAGCCTTCGGTCGTGTCCCGGGACGTGGTGTAACTGAGGTGGTCAAGCCGCTCGCGAGCGCGCCATTACGAGCGCCGTAGCGAGCGAGCGGCTGGGTGGTCATCGACGGATTTCCGGTAAGGTCTGGTTGCTTAC
>JAEWGT010000018.1 GCA_023388175.1 Pseudomonadota bacterium | reverse complement strand
GCTCCTGCTGGCGGGTGAAGCTGGTGCGGCCCGCCGAGGGCAGGTCGCGCTGCAATTCCTTGAGCGCCGCGGTCTTGCCGCGCGTTTCCAGCGTGGTTTCAAGCTCGAACTGGCGATCGAAGTGATCCTCGATCACACCCTTGTTGCGGCCGGTCACAAAGACAAAATGTTCGATCCCCGCTTCGCGCGCCTCATCCACCGCATATTGGATCAGCGGGCGATCCACCACCGTCAGCATTTCCTTCGGCATGGCCTTGGTCGCCGGCAAAAAGCGGGTCCCTAGACCGGCAACGGGAAATACGGCTGTGCGTACGCGCTTGGACATTTGAAATCCTTTGAGAGGGTGAGGTGAGAGACGCCGACTCGGTCAGGCGATGCCGCGTTCGTCTTCGATGCTGATGATGTCGCCTTTGCCGAGATACGACCGGGTTTGGACCTCGTTCAACTCCAGTTCGATCTTACCGGGATTTGCAAGACGACCAATGCAACTAATTGGAAGGTGTCTCGGCTGGTTTATGTCCAATGTAGTCACCGTAACGTCCGCTGTAACTTCGACCGGATCGCCCACGACGATACAGTGTGGGGCACTGCAATGGTGCTTTTGCAGGCCGAGCTTCTCGCATAGCTTGACGGAACGCGGCATGGCCTGGAGACGAATTCCATTGAGGACCGAGGAATAACCCCCTTGGGTCGGTAGGCGGTGTGTTGAATATCGGTCAGCCCTGATGTTTCACCAATCCGCAAGTGTTTGTCCATATCGCCCACTTTCTGGCCCTGCGAAAGGCGGCCCGCATAGACGGCATCATTGGTGGCAATTACCGTAACGTCATCAAGACCGTTAACGGCAACATGAGCATAGTCGGAGATGACCAGAGAATTAGACGTCTCTGCCAGAGTGACCTGGCCCTGGATGACGTTACCAGAAGGGTCGTGCTCACTGCTTCTCCATACAGCGTCCCAACTGCCAAGGTCCGACCACGAAAAATCCACCGCGACGACTGCGGCGCGGTCGGTCTGCTCGAAGATTGCATAGTCGACGGAAATGTTGGGAGCTTGCGCAAAGGCGTCTTCATCGAGCCGAATGAAATCGAGGTCGGCGCGCGCATGCTTTACCGAGTTCACGGCGGCCTGGTGCGTTGCGGGCGCGAGCCGCTCCGCTTCCGCCAGAAAGCGGCCTGCGTCCAGCATGAACATGCCTGAATTCCACAGGTAGCCGCCTTCGCCAAGCATCTGGGTGGCGCGATCGCTGTCGGGCTTTTCGACAAAGCGCTCGACGGCACGAGCGCTGCCACCGACCGTGGCGTCGGATTTTATGTAGCCAAAGCCGGTTTCGGGGTGAGTCGGTCGAATGCCGAAAGTGAACAATTTATCTTCGCTGGCCGCCTGCACTGCCTGATCAACAGCCAGCCAATAGCCTTCGTCTGCCGTTACCTGATGATCAGAAGGCAGGACATGGATGACAGCATCCGGGCCAAAGCGCTCGACGATGTAGGCGGCGGCAATCGCCACTGCCGTGTTGCGCGCAACCGGCTCCAGCAACACACCTCCAAGCTCGACGCCCAGCTCGCTCGCCTGTTCCCCGACAATGAAACGGTAGTCCGAATTGGTGATGATGACCGCAGGCGTATAGCGCGTATCAGCGACGCGCCGAAGCGTTTGCTGGAACAGACTGGTCGGCCCGGTCAGCGGTAAAAACTGCTTGGGTCGTGCGGCGCGCGACATTGGCTAAAGTCGCGTTCCCTGGCCACCGGCGAGAATTAGAGGCACAAGAACAGTGCTCATTGAACTACTTACTCCTGGGGTCGGGGCTATGACCATCATATATACCAAAATTTATGACAGTGTCGCTTTGCCGGGGGAACAATTTCATCGATGGTTAACTTTGGCAGCAAGAGCAAAGATTAGGCATCGCATCTATTCTCATGGCAGCTATGCACTTTCTTGCGCCTTGGATTAACCGCTTCGCTTGTCCGTCCCGCGTCCAAAGCCGGCGTGACAAATTTATGGTGAACCGTTCCTTAAGCTCTGATTGGTAAGTCTATTCTGCGTGGATGGAGTAGCGTTATGAACGGGTACCAGGCCTTTGCGGACTTCTCGCAGTCCAGCGATAGCAATGAACGGGGACATGCGGCCCATCTGGCAGCCCTCAGCTATCTTGGTCATCGTGGGTCCGTGGAAGAGCATGCCGCGCTCTATGCCGGGTTGATCGGTTTTCTGGACGACCCTTCGGTCAAGGTGCGTGCGGCATTGGCTTATGGCCTTCTGCATTCCGCGGAAGCGCCGCGTCCCATCATCCTCTCTCTGTTGCGCGACAGCCCGATCATTTCGCGCGCCGTATTGCAGTATTCACCGCTGTTGGTTGACGCCGACCTCATGCCGATTGTCAGGGTAGGGGACCCGTCGGCGCTGTTGGCCATCGCGCAGCGTTCCTGCATCAGTGCCCGCATAGCCGCTGGCCTGCTTGCCCGCGACGATCACCATCTGACCCTTAGGGTGTTGCGCCGGCACGACGTACCGGTTCCGCCAGATATTCTTCACGCGCTGACGCTCTCGCATGGCGGCGATGCCGCGCTTCGCGGCGCATTGCTGTCCCGCCGAGACCTGCCAGCCGCTGGCCGGCTGGTTCTGGTGCGCCGCGCTGCAGAGAGCCTGCGCCAATGCCGCATGGTCAAGGGTGCGATCGCGCCGGAAAAGCTGGACCGGCTGCTGCGAGATGGCACCGATTTGGCCGTATCCACCATTGGCGAGACAGCGAGCGCCAGTCCCGAATTCGTTGATCAACTGGTTGGCACTGATCAGCTCAATACGCGTCTGCTGCTGCATGCGATGGTCACGGGCCATGTGATGTTTTTTTCCGCGTGCCTGGCGTCACTGGGGCAGGTGAGCCGCGAGAAGGTCTTCGGGTTGCTGGAAAATGGTAGCCGCGCCGCGCTCAATGCGCTTTTCGCACGATGCGGGCTTGATCCCGCCATCGCCCGCCTTTTTGTTCGCATGGTGCTGCATGCGCGCGTTGCCGATCTGTCAGACGACCTTGCTGCCCGCCACTATGTGGTGACCGCTTTGACCGAGGAATTGCTGGCCGAGTTCGACGGCGATATTCCGGCGGAGCTGGAAGAAACCTTTGCCTATCTCAGCGAGCAGAATGTCGCCCTGGCACGTCAGGCGGCGCGGGGCGTCATGCGGGCCTTCGTTGAATCCCGGAGCGGCGTGTTGCAATTGCCGGCGGCTTGAAGGCACCGGCAGTCAAACCATCAGAAGCGGAACTGCTCGCTCAGCACTCGTTCCTCAAGGCTGGTGCCTGGATCGAAAAGCAGGGTGACACGCTGACTGCGATCCTCACGCACTGTGACTTCGCGGACATTCTGGAATTCGACATTGTCGGCAACCGCGCTGACGGGACGTTTGTCGGATTCGCGCGTGACGAACTTCACCACCGCCCGATTGGACAGGATGGCGCCGCGCCAGCGGCGGGGCCTGAATGGCGAAATCGGGGTCAGCGCCAGCAGTTGCGCTTCAATAGGCAGAATAGGCCCATGCGCGGAGAGGTTATAGGCGGTTGACCCGGCAGGGGTGGACAGCAGCGCCCCGTCGCAGATCAATTCGTCCAGCCTGACCTCGTCATCGACCATAATCTGTAATTTTGCCGCCTGATAGGTGGAACGGAACAGTGAGACTTCATTGATGGCCAGTGCCGTCTGTGTTTCACCCGACGCGCCGATGACGGCCATGGAAAGCGGATAGATATGGGTGCGCTGAGCTGCGGCAAGGCGCTCATCGAGACCGTCCTCGCTAAATTCATTCATCATGAAGCCCACCGAACCAAAATTCATGCCGTAGGCGGGAATGTCGCTGCCCATAACCTGATGAAGGGTTTGCAGCATAAGTCCATCACCCCCCAAGGCGACGACCATGTCAGCTGAGTCTATTGCGCTTTTGCCGTAGCGCCGGTGCAAACGCTCTGCTGCTGCATTGGCGGCGGCCGTATTATTCGTCACAAAGCAAATCTTGGGGTCTGCCAAGTGCGCTGCCTCCAAAGAACGGGCATCGGGGCATGGCATAGAGTGATCTGACTTGGCCAAATCACCTGGACCATCTGCTGGATGACGCGTGGCTTATTGCGGAAAACCGGCTCCCGCATCTTCTCGGGTTGCTCTAACATGCGCCTTGCACGGCCGTCCATCCTCAATGGTAATATCGGTAAAGCGGGCATGCACTGACCACGCCGATGATTGCGCGCATAGGGACTTCGCACTTTTTGGTGGAGTATCCATGCTGGCTGGGGCGTTAAGTCGAGCGGTGTGTAACCGTCAAGGTTTTAAGCGTCCGGTCTGTCGTTGTCTTTTAACAAGGCAACAAATCGCTCCACATTCTCTGTGTGTCTGACCTTTGCGGGCGCCTGAAGACGTTCGACAGGTTCAATGTCTTCGCTTTCAATCTGAATGCGCGGTGCTGGCAGCCGCCGGGCTCGGCTCATGATCCATACGGCATATAGGCCCAACAGACCAGTTGCCACCAGGATCACCACGTTCAGAATGTTTGCCCAAGTCCAGAAATTCTCGCTCATTATTACATGAGGCCACATTAGGACGAAAGTCGGCAAGGGGAAGTAGACGTTAGGCTTAACGGGCAAGCTTTATGGGTATGAATATCAATTGGCAGGATGCATTCAGGCTAGGTAGTGGTTTCTATACCAGGCCACGAAGTCTTCGACGCATTGCTCCAAAGGAGTGTCCGGGATAAAGCCGGTGAGGCCCTTGAGCAGTGCAGGGTCGGCGGTGGTTGCGACGACGTCACCTTGTTGCATAGGCAGCATATTTCTAATGGCCGATTTTCCTAGTGCAGCCTCGATAGCGTCAATAAGATCCAGCAACGCTAGCGGCCTTCCGCCAGCAATATTGACGACGCGCCACGGTGCTACCGGCGAAAGCGAGTCAATACCACCTGATAGCGGAGTTCCTTCGACAGGTTCCGCCGGGATTAACAGTCCTATGCCTTTCGCCAAGTCGTCAACTGCAGTAAAATCGCGCTGCATCTTGCCCATGCCGTAGACGTCTATAGGTTTTCCTTTTTCGATTGCCTCTACGAACTTGAAAAGTGCCATGTCCGGTCGTCCCCAAGAGCCGTATACTGTAAAGAACCGAAAGCATGTTGTCGGGATTTTGAAGAGATGAGCATAGGAGTGGCTCATAACTTCGCAAGACTTTTTGGTCGCCGCATAGAGCGAGACGGGAAAATCCGTTCGGTCGGCCTCAAAGAAAGGCATTTCCTCATTGCCGCCATATACTGAGGACGTTGAGGCGAAAAGCAGGTGTTTCGGCTTTATGGACTTGGCCAGTTCAAGCACGTTAAAGGTGCCCAGGATGTTCGAGCTGATATAGGCTTCCGGTGCTTCAATGCTGTAGCGGACGCCGGCCTGGGCCGCCAAGTGGACTATGACATCGGGAGCGAAGGCATGAGCCGCTTCGTTCAGCGCGGCCTTGTCCTCCAACATTGCCTCAACAAAATTGAATCTTGATGATTGTCTTAAGATGGCTAGACGTTTGGATTTCAGCGAGACGTCATAATACTCGGTCATTCCGTCGAATCCGAGCACCGTATGGCCTTCTTCCATCAGGTGTTGGGATAAATGGAAGCCGATAAACCCTGCAGCACCAGTTACGAAAATTTTCATTGTTCTGCCGTTGTGACTTCTGTGTGCAATGGACGATATAGGCCAGCTGAACCGCACTGGGTTCTCCGGAGGCCGTTTGGTTTAAGTTATGCGGCCATGGCCGGTTGATCCAGTGCGGCGTAATAGTTTGCCTCGGCCTCGGCGGGCGGAATGTTTCCGATTGGCTCGAGCAGGCGCCGGTTGTTGAACCAGTCGACCCATTCGAGGGTGGCGAACTCCACCGCTTCATAGCTGCGCCAGGGGCCGCGTCGATGAATGACCTCGGCCTTGTAGAGACCGTTGATGGTCTCGGCCAAGGCGTTGTCATAAGAGTCGCCCACGCTGCCCACTGAAGCTTCAATGCCGGCCTCGGCCAGCCACTCGGTGTACTTGATGGACACGTATTGGGTGCCTCTATCGCTGAGATGGATGAGGCCGCCGCCATGCAATGGCCGCCGGTCATGCAGGGCCTGCTCCAGGGCGCCCAGGGCGAAACCGGCATGGGCGGTCCGCGACGCACGCCATCCGACGATGCGGCGGGCTTAGGCATCGATGACGAAGGCCACGCAAACGAAGCCGGCCCATGTGGCGACATAGGTGAAATCCGAAAGCCAGAGCCGATCAGGTGCCGGAGCACGGAACTGGCGGTTCACCTGGTCGAGTGGGCAAGGAGCGGCCTTGTCGCTGATCGTTGTGCGCACCGGTTTGCCGCGAATGACACCCTGCAGGCCAAGCTCCCGCATCAGTCTTTGCACCGTGCATCGCGCAACATCGAACCCTTCCCGCTGCATCTGTCGCCAGACCTTGCGGACGCCATAGACCGAGAAGTTCTCGGCAAAGACCCGCATGACCTCAGGCTTGAGCGCTTCATCGCGTTGTGCACGGGCCGACAGCCGTGAGGGATCCCGGCGTTGAGCGACATGCTCATGATAGGTGGATGGGGCGACTGCCAGGACCTGCAGATCGGCTCGACCCCATATTCCCCACAATGTTCATCGATAAAGGAGGTCATCGCTTCAGTGGGCGGTCGAGCTCCGCCTGGGCGAAATATGCGGAGGCTTTGCGCAGGATCTCGTTGGCCTGCCGCAGCTCCCGGTTCTCCCGCTCCAGAGCCTTGAGCTTCTCGGCCACCTCGCTGGGCACGCCACCACGCCGGCCGCCATCGACCTCGGCCTTCTTCAACCAGTCGTTCAAGGTGTGGGCTGAACAGCCGATCTTCTGGGAAACCGAAACCACGGCCGCCCAGCGCGACGGATACTCCCCGCCATGCTCCAGCACCATCCGCACCGCCCGGGCCCGCACCTCGCGGGAAAACTTGTTCGTTGTCTTGCTCATCAGGCTCTATCCTACTTGGGAGTTAGAGCCTCCGACAGACCCGGTGCGGTTCAGTCCGCCGTCCCCAGCCTGAACTCCTGCTCCTTCAATATCGCGATAATCTGTTCTTCGTTGAACCTGCCGCGCTTCATGCATCCGCCCTCTGTTGCGGCGGACTCTACCAAGATCTGGAGGAGATCTAGGGGCTCAGGTCATCGTCTAGCGGCGCTGAAACTGACAAGACCGACAAGGCGCATTTGATAAACTGCGCCTCAGGCCGTTACGGGAATCGGTGGATTGGCGCTTGAGACAGTGCGGTCGCACGGGTGTAGATTGATCCGCAAGGTGGGCTATGTGCCGCCGTAACGCGAATATCGGGCAGCTTGGCCCCTGCAATACGCGCAGGTCCGGGTCGATGACTGAAAGGATTGAAAGGGCTTGTATGATGAGTTTTCAGGCACTCGTCACCAGCAAGGGTGAGGACGGTAAGGTTGTTTCCCGCATCGAGACGCTCGGTGATGAAAGTTTGCCCGAGGGCAATGTCACCGTGGATGTCGAATGGGCGGGGCTGAATTACAAGGACGGCCTCTGCCTCACCGGGGCAGGGGGACTGGTACGGAATTACCCGCATGTGGCGGGCATCGATTTTGCCGGCACGGTGCGCGAGAGCGCGGATGAGCGCTACCAGAGCGGCGACAAGGTCGTTCTCACAGGCTGGCGCGTCGGCGAAAGCCACTGGGGCGGTTATGCCCAGCGTGCCCGCGTCAATGCCGACTGGCTCGTGCCACTGCCCGACGGTCTTTCCACGCGCGATGCCATGGTCGTCGGCACAGCAGGTCTTACCGCGATGCTCGCCATTGGCCGTCTGGATACGCTGGGTGTCCTGCCCGAAAGTGGTCCGGTCCTGGTAACCGGTGCGGCCGGCGGCGTTGGCTCGATTGCAATCACCCTTCTGGCGCGCCTCGGCTATGAGGCTGTGGCTCTATCGGGCCGCCCGGAGCATTCCCACACATTGAAAGATCTGGGCGCCACCGAAATCCTTGCGCGCGATGAATTTCTCGCCCAGCCAGACAAGCCGCTGGAATCTGCCCGCTGGGCCGGGCTGATCGATAATGTTGGGGGCGCGATTCTGTCCAAGGCAATCAAGCAGATGAAATATGGCGGCGCGGCAGCCTCCATTGGGAATGCAAGCGGCATCGGACTCGAAACCAATGTGCTGCCTTTCATCCTGCGCGGGGTAACCCTGGCGGGCATCGATAGTGTGATGCAGCCCTATGCCAATCGCATTGCCGCCTGGTCGCGCATCGCGAAAACCTTCGATCTTGCAGCTTATGGCGATCTGGTCGGAGAAGTTGGCTTTGCAGATCTGCCGGACGCAGCGCAGCGCATTCTGGACGGACAGGTTCGTGGCCGAACTATTGTCAAGCCCTCATCGGATTTGCTTTGACATTAGCCGTTGTTCGTCAATCTAGCGATAGGCTTGCTGCCAAGATTGCAGCGGTCTTGCTGCGGAAGCGATTATACCACGTCGTGATCCGATCCTTCACGGAATGAGCTTGCCAGAAATGTCGAAACTACCGGTATTGAATGCCGTCGAGACCCGGCCCTGTGGGAGCCGCAGGGATGCAGACGAAAACTGGACCTCAAAGAAGGTCGTTCACTATACCATCGTCTGGGCGTGATCTTTGGCGGTCTAAGAGTAGTCTGCAGCATCGCACGCTTCAAACGCGCGAAGCTGGCCGTCTGAAACGGTCCGAAAAAGTGGGGAAATCTTGAATACGGTCATTTCTAGTACCCTGTCGGCGGAACTCGCTGCTGGAGCGCACCCTATTTTGACCGGACGGTCGGCATAGCCGATAAGCCATAGGCATGCGCCTATGAGTACGACTATGTCCAAGAGTACCGACGAGCCTTTTCGACGGGTCGAAGTCATCACCTCCGTGCATCGCCGCAGTCGCTGGTCAGTGGCCGAGAAGGTGCGGCTGGTTGAGCAAGCGTGGGTCGACGGCATCCAGCCATACATCGATGCCGCCATTGCAACGTTGGAGCCCGTTGGAGAGCTCAAGGCGGCAATTGCGGCTGCATCACTCGTGGTCCGTCATGCGCGCGTGGGCAGATGCGTTGGAGAAGGCTGTGAAAGAAGCAACGGCGGCACTCGACCTCAAGCACCTGGCTCGAGAGTACGGCGATCCCGCTTATCGCATTGGTGCCAAGCCATTTGGCTGGGTGCCAGCGACCACGTCCGAGGATGAGCTAAACCACGCGCCGGTGCTGTCGAATTGGTCGTTGGCAAGGGTATCCGGCGATGTCGGCTTGGCATTGGTCGGCAGCGTAAAGCGCCATCCGCGTCTACCCGGTCACATCACTGGCGTCATACAATAAGTCTGAAAGTAATTCCTCTGATTCCGCCACTCTCGCGGACGCTATGATCACATCCCCCGCGGCCTGGGCTCATACCCCTCCAGCTCGATCACCAGATCCGACTCGAACCCATTCTCCGCATCGTTGTCCCTGCCGAACTGGTACCCGCGCGGGTTCGCAATCACTCTGGTTGGGCCGAGATGGTAATCACGCCGCTGGTGGATATGCCCGTGCAGCCAGATATCAGGCGCGTCCTCGCTCTCGAATATCAGCCCCAGATTGCTCGCATAGCACCAGTCCAGCCTGCCTGCGTGGCGGGGATCGAGACTGTCTGGATGCGGCGCATGGTGGGTGACAACCACGGTCGGGCCGGCGAACGGCTCGGCCAGCGTGTGCTCGATATAGGCACGCGAAGCCTCATGCATTGCGATTGTCATCTGAGGCGTGGCCGGCTTCCGCTTGCCCGGATGCGCAGACGACCAACGCTTCATGTTCCGGTAGTCATTCATGCCATATCGCCCACGGGCTTCGGCGATCTTTGACGCCTGGTGCCCCCGGCCAACGCTCATCATATCTGTCCAAAGGGTCGCCCCGATGAAGCGGACGCCCGACAAGTCAACGGTGTCGTTCTCCAGCAAGTGGATGCCCAGCTCTGCGGCGAGTTCACGCCCCTCTGCCAGGATCTCGTCCATGGTCTGCGGCTGCCGAGTATCCGAATAATAATCGTGGTTGCCGGCCACATAGATGCATTCCCGATCGGGAAGTTCCTGGGCGATCCTACGCAGGCTGGCGGCCAGGGTGACGTCGAGGTCTCCGGCGATCACCGTGACATCAACATCGGACGGGAGGCTGCAGAGGTCAAAGCGTGTGTTCGGATCCTGCGAGGCGTCCTTGTCGCGGAGGAATTCCTGATGAAGATCGGAGGTGAAGGCGAGTTTCACGGTTCGAACCCCCCGCTGTCCGCAAGTTCGTTCTCAGGCTGTTCAAATGGACGGCCCTCGTCGAAAGCGAGGCGGGGCAGCTTGTCCATGAAATGTTTACGCAAGTTAGATAGCTGCAGGGGCATGTAGCCGACGTTATCGACGCCAACGTCGATCGTGTTGCGAGAGCCCGGCAGGACGCCATGGCTATGGCCGAAAAGCATGTACGCCCCGCGGTGCATGGCCGGCCAGGACCTCATCGCATAGTGCGACAGCGTCACTTGAACGCCGTCTATGGCAATGTGCTTGAAATCGCACTGCTCGGCCCACGGCAATTGCGTAGTCATCTGCTTATCGTGGTTGCCGCGAACTAACTTTTTGGTGCCAGCGAGAAGATCGAAGATTGCACGGACCTCTGCAGGCTTGCCGCGGTGAGCGAAATCGCCGAGGTGCCACACGACGTCATCATCGCGGACGACGCTATTCCAAGCCTCGATCATGCCGCTATTCATGTCATGCAGCGAATAGAAAGGCCTGCCGCACATGTGGATGATCGATTCATGGCAGAAATGTTGGTCGGCAGTGAAAAATACTCGGCCCATAATTGTGCTCCCCAGCAAAGGAGTTCAGTTTTCGCCCGGATGCACGAAAGGCACCAGCCCTGTTACCAGCGCGGCATCGTTCGTTTCATGAGAGCTTCGTGCGTCCGCTGCCGGATACGTCCCAAGACCTCGAGGATGGTCGATTTGTCAGCGGTGCCAGGTCGAAAGGTGACCTGCCACTGCCCGCCCACTTTCCGCATGCCGTAACCGATCGACGTCAATAACGTGCGGTGGCCGTTCCAAGCGTTCCAGAAGTCATCGTCGGCAGGAGCGACGAGGACCTCGCCGTCTGCAATGAGTTCCAAGCCGAGAAAGCCAGGTATGTAGTGCTCCGTACTCACTCGTCGCCGCTCTGGTAAATTTGCTTGATGAGACGCGCACGCGGGCGGGCCGCCGCGGCCTGCATGCGGTTCCACTCCTCGATGCTTTCTGGATCAAATGCCAACACGCCGCGGATGCTGGCCGAACCAGTCATATGACGGTGGATTTGCAGCATTGATGCGTCCCGCAGGATCTTGCGCATTCGGGTCGTGTCCCGGGACGTGGTGTAACTGAGGTGGTCAAGCCGCTCGCGAGCGCGCCATTACGAGCGCCGTAGCGAGCGAGCGGCTGGGTGGTCATCGACGGATTTCCGGTAAGGTCTGGTTGCTTAC
>JAEWGT010000007.1 GCA_023388175.1 Pseudomonadota bacterium | reverse complement strand
GCTCCTGCTGGCGGGTGAAGCTGGTGCGGCCCGCCGAGGGCAGGTCGCGCTGCAATTCCTTGAGCGCCGCGGTCTTGCCGCGCGTTTCCAGCGTGGTTTCAAGCTCGAACTGGCGATCGAAGTGATCTTCGATCACACCCTTGTTGCGGCCGGTCACAAAGACAAAATGTTCGATCCCCGCTTCGCGCGCCTCATCCACCGCATATTGGATCAGCGGGCGATCCACCACCGTCAGCATTTCCTTGGGCATGGCCTTGGTCGCCGGCAAAAAACGGGTCCCTAGACCGGCAACGGGAAATACGGCTGTGCGTACGCGCTTGGACAAAACTCTCTCCTTGATGGACGCTGTTCGGACGTAAAGCTAAATCAACGTCTGACGCATATCGTTGCGTGGCAATTAGCATTTCTCACCGGGAGTTCAAAAGCATGACGGTCCTCGTAACCGGTGGCGCCGGCTATATCGGCAGCCATATGGTGCTCAACCTGGCAGATAGCGGCGAAGACGTTGTCGTGCTGGACAACCTCATCACCGGCTTTGACTGGGCCGTGGACGGCCGTGCCAAATTCGAGGCCGGAAATGCCGGCGATATCGATTTGGTGCTGCGGCTGATCGAGAAGCACAAGATCAGCGAGATCGTGCATTTCGCCGGTTCGATCGTGGTGCCCGAATCGGTCGCCAATCCACTCAAATACTACGCCAACAACACGGCAACTTCGCGCAATCTGATCGAGGCGGCGGTCAAGGGCGGGGTAAAGCATTTCATCTTTTCCTCCACCGCTGCTGTCTATGGCATGACCGGGCTGGCCCCCGTGGTCGAGGACACGCCGCTCAATCCGATGTCACCTTATGGCCGCTCCAAGCTGATGACGGAATGGATGCTGGCCGATGTGGCCGCAGCGCACCCGATGACCTATGGCGTGCTGCGCTATTTCAACGTCGCCGGCGCCGATCCCGGAAAACGCTCCGGCCAATCCAGCCCGGAAGCCACCCATCTCATCAAGGTCGCCTGCCAGACCGCGCTCGGCCAGCGCGACAAGATGAATATCTTTGGCACGGATTACGAAACCCCCGATGGCACCTGCATCCGTGACTATATCCATGTCACCGACCTGATCGCCGCCCATGCCCTGCTGCTCAAGCATCTGCGCCGCGGCGGCAACAGCACGACGCTGAACTGCGCCTATGGCCGCGGCTATTCGGTACGCGAAGTGGTCGATACGGTGCGCAAGGTTTCCGGTATCGATCTGCGCGCCGACGAAGCGCCGCGCCGCGCCGGCGATCCGGCCTCGATCACCGCCACCGGCGAAAAGGTGCGCCAGCTTCTGGGCTGGACGCCACAGCATGACGATCTCAACGAAATCGTCGAAACCGCCTATGCCTGGGAACGACACCTGATGACCCGAAATCGCTGAGGGCAGAAAGATGCGCTGGGCAGTCCTTTTCTGGCTGGGTCTGCTGTGCGGGCCCGTCGCTGCCCAGCCAAATATGAGCTTTGCCGATTTTCTGGTGCAGTTTCGCAGCGAGGCGCTGGCCGGGAGCGTCAGCGCCGACGCCTATGACAGGTTGACGGCCGGACTGACGCCCGATCCACGCGTGCCGGATCTGGTGGAAACCCAGCCCGAATTCACGACGCCGATCTGGGAGTATCTCGACGCCCGCGTCACCAATAGCCGCATTGAGCGCGGCAGGGCTGCCTTGGGCCGGAATAACAATCTGTTCGCCACCATCGGGCAGCGCCATGGCGTCGATCCCTATCTGCTTGGCGCGATATGGGGCATGGAAACCGACTATGGCGGCGTGTTGGGCAATGAGCGGATGATCGCGCCCATTATCCGGCCGCTGGCCACGCTGGTCTGGCAGCAGCGCAGCCGCTTTGTCGAGGACAAGGCCGACCTGATTGCCGCACTGCGCCTGACCGAAGCGGGCGGTGGCGTCGAGCCGAAAGGATCATGGGCCGGGGCGATCGGGCATTTGCAGGTCAATCCATCCAATGTACTGGCCCATGCCACGGACGGCGACGGCGACGGGCGGGTCGACCTGCATAATTCACTTGCCGACGCGCTGGCGACCAGCGCCGTTTTCCTGCGTCATCTGGGCTATCAGCCGGGCCTGGATTGGGGCTTCGAGGTCGATGTTCCCGAGCAGTTCGATTATCTGCTCGCCACACGCGAGCAATTGCGTCCGATCAGCTTTTTTGTCGCGCGCGGGGTGACCCGGGTTTCCGGCCGGATCTTCGCCGATGCCAGCGTGCCGGTCTTTCTCTATGTGCCTGCCGGGCAGAATGGCCCGAAATTCCTGATGACCGGCAATTACCTCGTGCTCAAGGGCTACAATTTTTCCGACAGCTACGCGCTGGCTGTGGCCCACCTGACCGACCGCCTGAAGGGCGGTGGCGCTTTTGCGACGCCATGGCCGCGCAATACGGTCTTCCCCAACCTCGCCCAGAGACAGGCCATCCAGCAGAATCTCAAGATCCTGGGCCTTTATGACGGCGCAATCGATGGGCGGATTGGCCCGATTACTCAAGCAGCCTATGCGCAATTTCAGGCCAGGCGCGGCGAACTGGCCGACGGCTTCGTGACACGCGCCGCCCATGATGCCCTTGTCGGTGCCACGCGGTAACGCCAGCGGGAGCAGCGTGGCCTTGATCGGGGCGGGATGCTAAAAGGCTGGAAGAATTCTGGACAGGTCGATGAAGCGGCTCATTATCTTTCTGCTGATTGCCACTCTCGGCCTTGTCGAGGCCGCCCCGGTGCTGGCGCAGGCCCTGGCCGGCGACCGGGTGCTGGTGGCCCAGCAGGCCGAGCCGAGACGCCGGACGCTATTCGACCTGCTGTTTGGGGACGATTCGCCGCCGCCTGCGCCCGTACAGCAGACCCAGCCGCGCCAAAGCGCACCAAGCGCAGCCCTGCCCCCACCCAGGCCGGCAATCGACAAGGCGCCCGATGCCACAAGGCTTGCCGTGTTCGGGGATTCGCTGGCCATCGACCTGTCGCGCGCGCTGGAACGCTTTTATGCCGAAGACCCCAACCTCGTGGTGATCGGGCAGGGGGTGAGTTCGTCCGGCTTTGTTCGTGACGATTATTTCGACTGGAACGGGGCGCTGGCCCAACAAATAGCGGAAGACAGTTTCGACATCGCCGTCGTGATCATCGGCATCAATGACCGGCAGGAAATCCGCGCCGACGGCCAGACCTTTCCGGCCCTGAGCGATGGCTGGGTTACCGCTTATCAGGCCCGGCTCAATGCCTTTCTCGGCCAATTGCGCGCCGCGCGGAAGCCGGCAATCTGGTTGGGCCTGCCGCCGATGTCACGGACGGAATATTCCGGCGCCATCAGCCAGATCAGCGCGCTCCATCGCATGGCAGCCTTTTCGGGCGGCGCCGAATTTCTCGACATTTATGACCGGTTTCTTGGAGAAGACGGTCGCTATTCTTCCTATGGGCCGGATGTCAACGGGCAGAACGGGCTCATGCGCAAGGATGACGGCATTCACTTTTCCAATGCCGGCTCGGACAAACTGGCTTTCTATATCAGCCAGTCCATTCGCAGCTTCTATCGCGGCGGCGGCGTGAGCATCGCCATCGCCGATCCCCTGTCCGGCACGGATGCGGCCAATATGCTGCGTCCGCCCTATCAGGGTCTGGGGCAGATCCGCCTTCTGGAAGTTGCAGGGGCGGTCATGCCGCTCAGCCGGGCGCCACAAAGAGCAGCCGACCTGCTGGTCACCACAGGCGCGGGAGACGCCGGTGCCGGGTTCAGTCTGGGCCAGCTCATGGACGCACCCAAAGGCCGGCTCGATGCCTTTGGCGTCGGTATCGACAGGCAGGCCGAAGCGGACGAGCCCGCGCTTTAGTCGCTCGCGGGCAAGGCAGAAACGGGTGTCGCCATTTCGGAGCGTGCGCCGCTGACGCCGGAAACGCTGGCCGACAGCATGGCAAAGATCAGCAGCAGTAGAGCAGCGGTGAGGCGCATTGGGGCTCTCCACCAAGGGACGGTTCCTTGGGGTGCCTCCGCCGACCGACAGGGTCAATCACAGCGTTAAGACTTACTTAATGCTTAAAAATCGATGAAGTCCCTGCTCAACGCGCTTAACCCAGCAGTCCGCTGGTCTTGATGCCATCAAAGACGAATTGCACCGCCAGAGCGGCCAGCAAAATCCCCACCACGCGCGACACCACCGACAGGCCCGTCAGGCCGAGCAGGCGCTGGATGGGAATGGCAATCAGCAGTGTCAGCCAGCACAAGGCGAGGATTACGACGATGGCGGCGAGGACCAGCCAGAATTCGAGATCGGACGTCGCGCCGGTGGTGAGCAGGATGACGGCACTGATGGCGCCCGGACCCGCCATGAGCGGCATGGCCAGCGGAAAGACGGAAATATCGTGGCTCTGACGCGCCTCGATCTCTTCCTCGTCCGTGGTGCCGGTGCCACCCGAATGGCGCGCGAAAACCATGTCGATGGCGATCAGCAGCAGCAGAATGCCGCCCGCCGTGCGCAGGGCCGGAATGGTGATGCCGAAGACATCGAGGATGGCATTGCCCAGAACGGCGAAGAACAGCAGGATGGCGAGTGCCACCAGCACGCCGCGCGTGGCGAACAGCCGCCGCTGGGCAGGCGTATTATCCTTGGTCAAAGCCGCAAAGATGAAGGCGATATCGGCTACGCCGACAGTCGCGAACAAAGTGGCGAATGCGACAAGGAATGTGTTCATGATTTTGCCCCGGCCCAAAGCCAAGGACTAGGGCATTTGTTGCTCTGCGCCAACCCCGTCAGGCGCGGCGCTTTTCGATGGCATCCCAGATCAGGACCGCAATATCGGGACCGCCGAAGCGTTTGATCTCGCGGATGCCAGTGGGCGAGGTGACGTTGATCTCGGTGAGATAGCCGCCGATGACGTCGATACCGACAAAGATCATGTCGCGTTCTTTGAGCGCCGGGCCAATGGCGGCGCAGATTTCCTTTTCGCGCGCGGTCAGCGGGGAAAGCTCGGGGCGTCCGCCGACATGCATGTTGGAGCGCGCCTCGCCATCGGCGGGAATGCGGTTGAGGCCCATGACCGGCTCGCCGTCGATGATGATGATGCGCTTGTCGCCCTTGCGCACGTCAGGAAGATAGCGCTGCACCATGAAGGGTTCGCGGTAATTGGCCTCGAACAATTCGAGCAGGCTGGCGAGGTTATGGTCACCTTCCTGGATGAAGAAGACGCCCGCCCCACCATTGCCGTAGAGCGGCTTGACGATGATATTGCCATGCTGCTTGCGGAAGGCATGGATTTCGGCGCGGTCGCGCGTCACCAGGGTCGGCGGCATCAGCTCGGGAAATTCGGTGACGAGAATCTTTTCCGGCGCATTGCGCACGGCAGCTGGCGGATTGACCACCAGCGTTTTGGGATGGATGCGCTCGAGCAGGTGGGTCAGCGTGATGTAGTTCATGTCGAATGGCGGGTCCTGACGCATCAGGACGACATCCTGGGTCGAGAGGTCCACGCGGCTGGCTTCGCCAAGAGTGAAATGGCTGCCCTTTTCGGCATCTTTCACCGTGATCGGCTGAGCGAGCGCCGAGACGACATTGCCATTCAGCGACAGGGTATCGGGCGTGTAGTGAAGCAGTTCATGCCCGCGCGCCTGGGCTTCGAGCATCATGGCGAAGGTCGAATCGCCCAGCGGGTTGATCGTGGCGACATGGTCCATCTGGACGGCGACTTTGAGGCTCATGGGATCACTCAGAAAGCGGGAAAGGCGTTGATGAGATGGCGCGGCCAGCGCCCTTGTGCAAGGAAAATCACGTCGAAGCGGATGTCCTTTCCGCTTTCGCCAGGGTGGCGGGCAAGCCAATATTGCGCGGCGCGGGTGATGCGGGAGCGATTGACCGCGCCCAGAGCCATGGCCTCATCAGCGTTCCTGCCCCGCGTCTTGACCTCGATGAAGATGATCGCGCCGGATTTTTCCGCGACGAGGTCAATCTCGCCGACCGGCGTTTTGAACCGCCTTTCGCGCAGGCGGTAGAATTTTGCCTGTAGAAGCAAGGCGGCTAAAAGCTCTCCGCGATGGCCTTGCTTTTCCGCCAACAGGCGGCGTTCAGCCGGCGGCTTTGAGGGCGAGCGCGGCATCATACACGTCCTTGCGCTTGAGGCCGAAGCGAACGGCGACGTGATCGACTGCTGCGCGCAGGGGTTGATCTTGCATGGTTTCGGCCAAAGCCGCCTGCCAATCCTCGGCGGATGGGACGCTGGCCTCGGCGGCCCCGGCAACAACGATAACGGCTTCTCCCTTTGTGTCGCTGTCGGCAAATTCGGTAGCGAGATCGGCGAGCGTGCCGCGATGGGTGCGCTCGAAGCGCTTGGTCAATTCCAGCGCCACTACGGCTTGCCGATCACCCAGAACCTCCGACATGGCGGCAAGCGTGCCGCCGAGACGGCGCGGGCTTTCGTAGAAGACCAGTGTTTCACGTGAATCGAGGTGCTTTTTCAAGGCGTTAAGCCGCGCGCCGGCCTTGGATGGCAAAAAGCCGTGAAAGGCGAAGGCATCGGTGGGCAGGCCCGCGACCACCAGCGCCGAGAGCAGGGCGGAGGCGCCGGGAATAGGGAAAACCGGCAGGTTTTGTTCCGCCAGCGCCCGGATCAATGGGAAGCCGGGATCGGAGAGGAGCGGTGTTCCCGCGTCGGAAATCAGCGCAATCGCCGCGCCCGACGCAATGCGGGCAGCGATGTCATCAGCCTTGCCGCGCTCGTTATGCTCATGAAATGCCTGCTTTTTTCCCGATATACCATAATGGTCGAGCAGGCGCGCGGAGGTTCTGGTGTCTTCGCAGAGAATGAGATCTGCAGCAGCAAGGGTTTCGAGCCCCCGGATGGTGATGTCGCGCAGATTGCCGATCGGCGTGGCCACGACATAGAGGCCGGGCGCGAGAGGCGGGGCGGAATGGCTGTTTCCGGCAATGAAATAGGTTTTGCTCTCGGTACTCATCGCCAATCCCCGTTTTTCAATCCTTGATTAACGAAATGAGGGGAGTTTGTTAACAGACTGTGCACCTTGAGGATCGCATCCCGTGACAAGTGAGGCGAAAGCGTCAAACTGGACAAGGCGCTCGGTGATGATCGGGCTGACCGCAGCGCTGGCCGGATGTTCCGGCGGCTCGTTCCAGCTCGGCTCGCGGACGCTGAACCTGCCCTGGGGTGATGATGCTGGACCCGGTGCTCAACCGGGCGGCAATACGATCGGCACGCCGATGACGCCGATGCCATCGGGCAATGCGCAACGCTTCGGGCGGGGCGCGGTGCCGGTGGCGCTGTTGCTGCCGCTTTCGGGCGAGCCGGCGTTGGCGCAATTGGGGACGGCGATGGCCAATGCCAGCAAACTGGCCGTGGCCTTTATCGAGGCCAATCCCAATATCGGGGAGAATATTCACATTACCCTGCGCGATACCGGGACGAGTTCGGCGAGTGCGATCAACGCGGCCAATGCGGCTGTTGCCGAAGGGGCGAAACTGGTGCTGGGGCCGGTGACGGCGGAGCAGGTGACGGCGGTGGCCGGTGTGACGCGGGCGGCCAATATTCCGCTGATCGGCTTTGCCAATAATGGCGCGGTGGCTGGGCCGGGCGTCTATGTGCTCAATGTGCTGCCCGATACGGAGATGAAGCGGGCCATTACCTATATCCGCGAGCAGGGGCGGCGGGGACCTGCGGGGATTTTTCCGGCGACGCCCTATGGCGAGGCGCTGGCAACGGCGTTCCGGCAGCAGGCTATTGCGGCCGGATTCTCGCCCAGCGCGGTTTACACGTTCTCGGACCTCTCCGAGGCGCAGGGCATCATCAACCAGGCCAAGCCGATGTTCGATAGCGGCATGATCGATGCGCTGTTTCTGCCCGATCGCGCCAGCGCCGCGACTTTTGCGGGCCTCGTCGCGCAGACGGGTGTGGACAAGGAGTTTGTGCAACTGGTCGGCTCGGCGGACTGGGGCAATGATCCGGGCCTGCTTGCCAATCCCGCCCTGGGCGGGGCGATCTTTCCGGCGGTGGACGAGGCCGGGCTCAATGCGATTCGCGCTGATTATCAGCGCCAGTTCGGCTCGGCACCGCCGCAAATGGCGACCATTGCCTATACGGCGACGATCCTCGCCAACGTCAACACGCTGTCGCTGGCCAATCCGCCCTATAGCCCGGCGCTGCTCACCAATCCCTCCGGTTTTGCCGGGCGCGACGGGCTGTTCCGGTTCAACGCCAATGGCCGCAGCGATTATGCGCTGGTGATCAGGCAGATCGGGGCAGGGGGCGCGACGACGCTGGACGGCGCGAAGCTCTAGTGGCTGGAATTTTCGGCTCTCGGCATTGCCCGGCTTGTCCGGGCAATCCAGCCTGAGGCGGCATGGACCGCCCGGACAAGCCGGGTGGTGCCGATGGGGGATGGTTCAGACGGGCCACAACAGCGGCTGGCGTTTTCCGAGCGTCTAGGCCGCCAGGTCCGCCACGACGGCGTCGAGCACAGGAAAACCCTTGTCGGTGACGCGCAGATTGCCGTTGGGGAGGGTTTCGAGGAAGCCATAGCCTTTGAGCGCCATGATCTGTTGCTCGGAAATGCCGCGGCCGGAAATCGACATGAAGCGGGTGGGTGAGATGCCCTCCTTCAGGCGCAGGCCCATGACCAGATACTCGTCGCCCTGTTCTTCCCAGGTCAGCACGTCGTCGGTGGTCATGCCGTGGCCGAAATCATTGACGCGCTTCAGCCAGTCAAACGGCATCTTCTCGGTTGCCGTGGCATGGCGCTGGTTGTTGACCATCAGCCTTCCATGCGCGCCGGGGCCGATGCCGGCATATTCGCCATAGCGCCAATAGAGCATGTTGTGGCGGCTTTCCTGGCCGGGCACGGCATGGTTGGAAATCTCATAGGCCGGCATGCCGGCTTCGGCCGCCAATTCGTTGGTCAATTCGTAAAAATCGGCAGCCAGATCTTCATTAGGCATGGCCAATTTGCCGGCCTGATGCAGATCGAAATAGCGCGTGCCCTGCTCAATGGTGAGCTGGTAGAGGCTGATATGGCCACGCGCCATCCAGAGCGCTTCTTTCAATTCGTCTTCCCAGTCCTCAAGCGTCTGCTTGGGGCGGGCATAGATGAGGTCGAAGCTGGAGCGCTCGAAAACCGACTGGGCGATGCGCACGGCGGCGACGGCTTCCTCGACGCTGTGGCGGCGGCCGAGTTCGGCCAGCGGGCCGGGGCGCAGCGATTGTACGCCGAGGGAAACGCGATTGACGCCGGCGGCGCGGAACCCTTTGAAGCGGTCGACCTCCACAGACGTTGGATTGGCTTCCAGCGTGATTTCGGCATTGCGGTCGATCTGCCATTCCTCGGCAATGGCATCGAGAATGGTGCCGACGGCCCTGGGGCTCATCAGCGAGGGCGTGCCACCGCCGAAAAAGATCGACTGCACCAGACGTCCCGGCGTCAGCGCCGCCATATGGGCGATTTCGCGCTTATAGCCCTCGACGAAGGCGTCCTCATCGAACGCGCCGCGATGAACGTGGGAATTGAAATCGCAATAGGGGCATTTGGCTGCGCAGAAGGGCCAGTGGACGTAAATGCCGAAAAGGTCGTTGGGATTTGGGGCCATTTATATGCTCCGATCCATGATACGCCCCGATGCGCCCCCTCCCCCTTGAGGGGAGGGTTGGGGTGGGGGTGCTGCGCGTTCCGCAAGCTCGGCGCCGGAGGAGAGTACGACACCCCCACCCTCGGTCCCTCCCCTCAAGGGGGAGGGAGGCGCCGGAGCCGCACTGCCGGAATAGGCGGTTCGCTCACCCATGTTCAATCTGCTGTTCCACGAATTGCGAAAAGGCCCTGGCGCGATGGCTGAGGCCCGTCTGGCCGGGTACCCAGGCATTCTTCATGTCCCGGGACATTTCGCCAAAGGTGATGTCGTGGCCATCGGGCATGAACATGGGATCATAGCCATGGCCCATATCGCCGCGCGGCGGCCAGATCAGGGTGCCATCGCATTTGCCGACATAAAGCACGTCGCGTCCATCAGGATGGGCAAGGCAGAGCGTGGCATTGAAGGAGGCGCGGCGCTGGCCGGGCGAGATGGCGCCCGCAGCCTGCAGGGCATCTTCCACGCGCTTCATGGCGCGACCGAAATCGCGCGGCACGCCGGCCCAATCGGCGGTATAGACGCCAGGCTCGCCATTGAGCGCATCGACGCAGATGCCGCTATCGTCGCTGAGCGCCAGCATGTTGGCGCCCTTGGCGGCGGCATGGGCTTTGGTGCGGGCGTTTTCGGCGAAGGTGGTGCCGGTTTCCTCCGGCTCGGGCAGGCCCAGTTCGCCGGCAGAGACCAGTTCGAGACCAAAGGGCTCGAACAGCTCACGAAACTCAGTGAGCTTGCCGGCATTATGGGTGGCGATGCAGAGGCGCGTGCCCGGGCGGAGGCGTGGAATGGTCGTCATTTTCTAGCTCCGTCAAGGGCGCGCTGGATGTCGTTCCAGATGGGGCAGTCATTGGCAGAGAAAGAATACCCCTCATCCGCCCTTCGGGCACCTTGTGCGTGCCGCGCGCTCGATGCCAACCCTCGCCCCTTGTGGGAGAGGGTGGATCGCGCAAAGCGCGAGACGGGTGAGGGGGTCTTCAACCAGCCAATCATGCGCCAAGAGCCGTCTTTTGCATCACGCTCAATTCGCCGATGCCTTTTTCGGCAAGGCCCATGAGGCTTTCGAGTTCTTCGCGGCTGAAAGGGGCGCCTTCGGCCGTGCCCTGGATTTCGACGAACTTGCCCGAACCGGTCATGACGAAATTGGCGTCGGTTTCCGCTTCCACGTCCTCGAGATAATCGAGATCGAGAACCGGCATGCCGCGATAGATGCCGCAGGAAATGGCAGCGACGCTATCCTTGAGTACCTGACCCTTGGTCAGCTTGCGCTCTTCCATCCATTGAATGGCGTCGGCCAGCGCAACATAGGCGCCGGTGATCGAGGCGGTGCGGGTGCCCCCATCGGCTTCGAGCACGTCGCAATCGAGCGTCACCTGCACCTCGCCCAGGGCTTCGAGATCGACCACCGCACGCAGCGAGCGGCCGATGAGGCGCTGGATTTCCTGGGTACGGCCGGACTGCTTGCCGGCTGTGGCTTCGCGGCGGGTTCGCGAGCCGGTTGCGCGCGGCAGCATGCCATATTCGGCGGTGACCCAGCCCTTGCCCTTGCCGCGCAGCCAGCCGGGAACAGAGGTTTCGACCGAGGCGGTACACAGGACCCTGGTATTGCCGAAAGCAACCAGGCAGGAGCCTTCGGCCTTCATGGCGACGTTTCGCTCGAGGGTCACTGCCCGCATATCGGAGGGCTGACGTCCGGATGGCCGCATCATAGTTCCAGTTGGTTTTTGGCGTTAACTGCGTCTTAACCCTCATCGAACCGGCCCACAAGCGCCCCCCGCTTGGCGGCTGGGGAGGAAGGGCTTAAATGAGAGTCCAAGGTTAAAGCGGACGATTTTAGTCAAACCCAGATGACGAGACAGGCTGAAGACTTCCTTTCCGTGCTCAATTCCCGCAGCCAGGAGATTTTCCGGCGGCTGGTGGAGCGCTATCTCGATACCGGCCTTCCCGTCGGTTCGCGCGATCTGTCACGACTGCTGCAGGTGGAACTCTCCCCCGCTTCTGTCCGAAATGTGATGGCGGACCTCGAAGATCTCGGCCTGATCGCCGCTCCCCATACTTCCGCCGGACGGGCGCCGACGCAGCAGGGGTTGCGGTTTTTCGTCGATGCCATGCTGGAAATGGGAAGCGTGGATGAAAACGAGCGCAAGCAGATCGCCCGGCATATCGAGGGCAATGCCGGGCATGGGCAGGTGGAGGACCTGCTCACCGAAGCGTCCTCCCTGCTGTCGGGCCTGAGTCAGGGGGCGGGCGTGGTGATCGCCGCCAAGGCCGACATGGTGCTCAAGCATATCGAATTCGTGCGGCTGGACACTGCCCGCGCCATGGCCATTCTGGTGGGCGCGGACGGGCAGGTGGAAAATCGCATACTCGAGCTGCCGCCGGGCTATACGGCCAGCGCGCTCAGCCAGGCGGGCAATTATCTCGCCCATTACGTGGTCGGGCGGACCTTGTCCGAGGCACGGAAGGTGTTGCAGGAGCGGCGGGCCGAGCAGCGGGCGGAGCTGGACGAGCTGACGCAGAAGCTGGTGGATGCCGGCATTGCCACGCTGACCGATACAAAGGGCAATGGCGCGCCCACAGTGATCGTGCGCGGTCGCGCCAATCTCATCAATGACGCCATGGCGAGCGATGAATTGCTGCGCATGCGCGAACTGTTCGACGCGCTGGAAAGCAAGGATGGATTGCTGGACCTTCTTGGCGATGCCGAGCGTGCGCAGGGGGTGCGCATTTTCATCGGCTCGGAAAACAAGCTGTTTTCGCTGTCGGGATCATCGGTGATTCTCAGCCCCTACAAGGATGCCAATGACAGGATAGTGGGTGTTCTTGGGGTGATCGGGCCGACGCGGCTCAATTATGCGCGGATCGTGCCGGTGGTGGATTATACCGCCAATGTCATTTCGGCGATGATGTCACGCAAGCGGAACACTTGAATTGCAACCCTGCTTGGCCGATATGGCGGGGCAAGAGATTTACCTTTGCTACGGAAGAGACGACATGAGCGACGAAAACGCCGCCCAGGGCGAAGTGCCGGAAACTGAAGTGCCGGTGAACGAAACCCCGGAGGTCGATCCCGTCGAGGCGTTGACGGCCGAGAATGCCGAACTGAAGGACCGCGTGCTGCGGGCGGCTGCGGAGATGGAAAATCTGCGCAAGCGCACCGAGCGCGATGTCGCCGATACGCGCTCCTATGCCATTGCCGGCTTTGCCCGCGACATGCTGAGCGCGACCGATGCGCTGAGCCGGGCGCTGGTGGTGGTTCCCGCCGAAGTGCGCGAAAGTGCCGAGGGCACGCTCAAAAGCCTCATCGAGGGGATCGAGCTGGCCGAGCGCGAGACCCAGCGCCTGCTCGCCAAGCATGGCGTGACCAAGATCGAGGCGGCGGGACAGAAATTCGACCCGCACAAGCATCAGGCCATGTTCGAGGTGCCGAACCCAAATGTGCCCGAGGGCACGGTGGTGCAGGTGGTGCAGGAAGGCTTTGCCATTGGCGAGCGCGTGCTGCGCCCGGCCATGGTCGGTGTCGCCAAGGGCGGGGCCGCGGCACCGGCAGCGCCTACGGAAGGCGATGGCGTCGACAAGAGCGCCTGAGTGAATGGAATAAAAAGGGCGCTGCGGCGCCCTTTTTCATGGCTGGTCAGAACCAGACATGGCCGACCGTGCGACCCTCATCGGGCAGGGCGGTCCAGGTGTCGAAACCATCAAAGCGCCGGACCGGGATATCGGCCACCGCCTGCGGATCATCGGCGAGGCGCACATTGAGCGCCATGCGTGTGCGACCATCGGCTTCCGGCGCGCAGCCGCGCCAATAGGCCATGCCGCCACAGGTTTTACAGAAGTGATTGGCGAGGCTTTTATCGCCTTGCAGATAGATGCTGGTGGGGCCGGAAACGAAAACGTCTTCGTTCTCGTGGCCATAAATCCAGAGCGCGCCATAGCGGCGGCACAGGGTGCAATTGCAGGCTGTGGCATGGGTCGGCTGGCTTTCGAAGCGCCAGGTGACCGCGCCGCAATGGCAGGAGCCGGTGATCATCCCAGGATTTCCCGGCTCTGGATGCGCTGCACACCGGCCTCGTCCATATCGGCCCAGGCTTTTTCAAGCGAGCCGTTCGAATCGATGGCGCGGGTGGCGTCCTCGATCACGGTGACGTCGAAACCGCCCGCCGCGCCGTCGATGGCCGTCCAGGCGACGCAGAAATCGGTGGCGAGGCCCACGATATAGAGGCGGCCGAGATCACGTTCGCCCAGATAGCCGGCAAGGCCGGTCAGAGTTTCGCGGTCGGCTTCCTGGAAGCCGGAATAGGAGTCGATGGCGCGATTATAGCCCTTGCGGATGATGAGCTGGGCATGGGGGATATGGAGGTCGCGGCTGATTTCGGCGCCGTGGCTGTCCCAGACACAATGATCGGGCCAGAGGACCTGGGTACCGTATTCGAGTTCCACCGTGTCGAAGGGGGCCTTGCCGTGATGCTGGCTGGCAAAGGAAATGTGGTTGGCCGGATGCCAGTCCTGGGTCAGCACGACATGGGTGAATTTTTCCGCCAGCGTATTGATCAGCGGCACGATCTCGTCACCACCTGACACCGCCAGACTGCCGCCGGGCAGGAAATCATATTGCACATCGACAATGACGAGCACGTCGTCGGGTTGAATTTCAAGCATTGGCGTCTCTCACCCATTCGGCCCGGATCAGGCCGCGTACTGAATTGCCCAGAAAGATTGCATCGGCCCGGCCCAGATCGGCAAGGGTGAGCACACGCTCCTCTGCCCTGCCGTGAGCGAGCAGCTCGGCGCGCAGCGTGCCGGGGAGCAGGCCCGAGGACAGGGCGGGTGTGAGCAATAGCCCGTCCCGTTCGATAAACAGACTGGTGAATGAGCCTTCGGTCAGTTCGGCCCGCTCGTTGAGAAAAACCACTTCATCGAGCCCCTGTTCGTCGTGGGCGCGATGGCGCGGCTGGTCATAAAAGGCACGATTGGTGGTCTTGTGGGCTAGCCAGAGGGAAGCAGAATCGAGCCGTTCGGGCGCGATGGCGAAACGGAAGGTTTCCGGGCTCGGCGGGAGGGGGACGGCGGTGAGTTCCCGGCCGGCTTCGGACAGCGTCAGGCGGACACGCATCGGCCCGGTCCAGTCTCCGGCCGACTTGGCGAGAAAATCGCTGGTCTGGCTTCTGTCGAACGGCAGGGCGAAATAGCGCGCCGAATCGCTGAGGCGATCAAGATGGCGGTCGAGAAGAACAAAGCCGTCCTCGGGAGACCATTTGAGGGTTTCGATCAGGGTCACCGGCGGGGCGGGGTCGGAAAGGAATTTCAACTTGAGCAGCGCCTCCTCATATTCGGCGTGGGCGATCGAATCAGCAACGATGCCGCCGCCAATGCCGATCGTGCCATTGCCCTTCCCGTCGATGATCGCGGTGCGGATGGCGACGTTGAAGCTGAAGTCGCCATTGGGCGCGATATAGCCGATCGAGCCGGTATAGAGACCGCGCGGCCCCGCTTCGACCTCGCGGATGATTTCCATGGCCCGCAGCTTCGGCGCGCCGGTGATCGAGCCGCAGGGAAAGAGGTTTTCCAGTATTTCGGACATGTCCACGCCGGGCCGGCGCAGAGCTTCGATTCCGGACGTCATGGTGTGGAGGCTGGAAAAGGTCTCCACAGTAAAAAGGTCGGTGACCCGCACGGAGCCGGTCCGCGCAATGCGCCCCAGATCGTTGCGCAGCAGATCGACGATCATCAGGTTTTCGGCGCGGTTTTTTTCGTCAGTGGCCAGGGCAAGACGGCCGGCAGCGTCTTCAGCCATGCTGCGCCCGCGCTTGAGCGTACCCTTCATGGGGCGCGCCCGCAGCATATTGCCCGCACCGGAGACAAACAGCTCGGGCGAGCGGGAGAGAATGTGATGGTCCCCCGCATGAATATAGGCGCCATAGGCAACGCGCTGGCTATGCGAAAGGGTGCGGTAGAGGCCAAGCGGGTCGCCGGAAAGGGCAAAATCCGCCTTCATGGTCAGATTGACCTGATAGGTGTCACCCGCCTCGATCAGGGCTTTGACGCGGTGGAAGGCCTTTTCATAGGCGGGCAGGTCGAGCCTGGGCCTGAGGCCCGTCACCGATCCCCCCGCCGCATCGGCGAGCATGGCACTGACCTCGGCAGAGCGCATATCCCGCGGCGTGTCGTAGAGGCCGAACCAGAGCAGAGGCTGCTCGCTGCGTTCGGGCAGAAGCGAGGCCAGCCGCTCCTCGAACAGGAAACCGGCTTCATAGGACAGATAGCCGGCAGCCCAGAGATTGCGCTGCCCGGCCTCGGCAAGGCGTTGCAGCGCCATTCGTGCCGTGTTCGCATCATGGGCCAGCAGCACTTCGCGCGGCTGCGTGAAGAGCAGATTGCGGCCATCTGGATTGAGGTTATCGTGCAAAAGCACGGAGCCGGGTGCAAACATGGAGCAGGTTTAGGAAATTTCGACGCCGGACGAAATCGTCATGCCGACCAAAGAGCGGAAAATCTCCTCCATGCCGCGCTTGAAGCCCTTGGCCCACCCCCCTATATACGCCCCGAGGCCCGGCAACGGGCAGTATCAATCCTACGAGGGACCCGATCCGCGAGGGGCACAAAGCTGCCGCATGGGGCTGTGCAACGGGTTCGCTGTAAAGAGAGGCTGAGTAAATGGCTAAAGTTATCGGTATCGACCTCGGTACGACCAATAGCTGCGTCGCCGTGATGGACGGCAGCAATCCCAAAGTGATCGAAAATGCGGAAGGCGCGCGCACCACGCCTTCCATGGTCGCCTTTTCCAAGGACGGCGAACGCCTTGTCGGCCAGCCCGCCAAGCGGCAGGCCGTGACCAATCCCGAAGGCACATTGTTTGCCGTCAAGCGCCTGATCGGCCGCCGTTATGACGACAAGGTCGTGGCCAAGGACAAGGGCCTCGTGCCCTTCAAGATCGTGTCCGCCGACAATGGCGACGCGTGGGTGGAAGCCTCGGGCGACAAGTATTCGCCGTCGCAGGTCTCCGCGATGATTCTGCAGAAGATGAAGGAAACCGCCGAAGCCTATCTCGGCGAGACCGTTACCCAGGCCGTCATCACCGTTCCGGCCTATTTCAACGATTCGCAGCGTCAGGCGACCAAGGATGCGGGCAAGATTGCCGGCCTTGAAGTGCTGCGCATCATCAACGAGCCGACGGCAGCTGCGCTGGCCTATGGCCTCGACAAGAAGAATAGCGGCACCATCGCCGTCTATGACCTTGGCGGCGGTACCTTCGACGTCTCGATCCTCGAAATCGGCGATGGCGTGTTCGAGGTGAAGTCAACCAATGGCGACACCTTCCTCGGCGGCGAAGACTTCGACATGCGTCTGGTCGACTATCTCGCCGACGAGTTCAAGAAGGAACAGGGCATCGACCTGCGTGGCGACAAGCTGGCTCTCCAGCGCCTCAAGGAAGCTGCCGAAAAAGCCAAGATCGAGCTGTCCAGCTCGACCCAGACCGAAATCAACCTGCCCTTCATCACCGCCGATGCTTCGGGTCCGAAGCACCTGACGCTGAAGCTGAGCCGCTCCAAGCTCGAATCGCTGGTCGATGACCTCATCACCCGCACCATCGAGCCCTGCAAGCAGGCCATGAAGGATGCCGGCATTTCGGCCAGCCAGATCGACGAAGTCGTGCTGGTGGGCGGCATGAGCCGCATGCCCAAGGTGCAGGAAGCGGTCAAGCAGCTGTTCGGCAAGGAACCCCACAAGGGCGTGAACCCGGACGAAGTCGTGGCGCTGGGCGCAGCCATTCAGGGCGGCGTGCTGCAGGGCGACGTCAAGGACGTGCTGCTGCTCGACGTGACCCCGCTGTCGCTGGGCATTGAAACGCTGGGTGGCGTGTTCACCCGCCTGATCGACCGCAACACCACGATCCCGACCAAGAAGAGCCAGACCTTCTCGACCGCCGAGGACAATCAGTCTGCCGTGACCATCCGGGTCTTCCAGGGTGAACGCGAAATGGCGGCAGACAATAAGCTCTTGGGCAATTTCGACCTGGCCGGCATCCCGCCCGCACCGCGCGGCGTGCCGCAGATTGAAGTGACCTTCGATATCGACGCCAATGGTCTCGTCAACGTGTCGGCCAAGGACAAGGGCACCGGCAAGGAACAGCAGATCCGCATCCAGGCCTCTGGTGGTCTTTCGGACGCCGACATCGAAAAGATGGTCAAGGATGCCGAGGCCAATGCCGAAGCCGACAAGCGCAAGCGCGAAGCCGTCGAGGCCCGTAACCAGGCCGAATCGCTGATCCACTCGACCGAAAAGTCGGTGGCCGACTATGGCGACAAGGTTCCGGCCGAGGACAAGGCCGCCATCGAGACCGCTATTGCCGATCTCAAGACGGTGCTGGACGGCGACGATGCCGAAGCCATCAAGGAGAAGACCTCCAAGCTGGCCGAAGTGTCGATGAAGCTGGGCGAGGCCATGTACAAGGCCAGCCAGGAAGAAGCCGAAGCCAAGGCCAATGGCACGCGTGACGAAGAAGACGATGACGTGGTCGACGCTGACTTCGAAGAGGTCAAGGACGACGACGGCGACGACAAGAAGTCTGCGTAAGCCAGCATGAATGAATGAGAAGGCCCCGGTGGAAACGCCGGGGCCTTTTCGTTGTCTGGGAGAGATGGATTGCACGGTCGAGCCCGGCAATGACGTTTTGAAGGAATCGGGATTATCAACCATCGTCACCACCCGGCTTGACCGGGTGGTCCATACGAAGCTTCATCCGTCCAAAAGCCAGTGCGAGACATCTTCCCAATTCGGGTTAACCGTCTCGATCAACTTAACCTTCCACTGCCGTGGCCATTTCTTGATCGCCTTTTCACGCTTGATTGCGTCCACCACCAAGTCATGACGTTCGATCCACACCAGCGTCTTGACGCCATAACGGGAGGTGAATCCGGGCGTGAGCTCATGTCGGTGCTCAAGCATGCGCCGGGCAGGATTGGAGGTGACGCCTGTATAGATCGTCCCGTTCCGGTCGCTCGCAAGGATGTAGACGTAGCCCTTCATGGATCGATTGTGTGGAGAGATGGACCACCCGGTCAAGCCGGGTGGTGACGGTTACGGAGATGGGCGTGCAGTTGACCCAGCCATTGAGGTAACAAGGTTCGAAGTTTCACGTGAATCCATGCCGGTTGATCCACCGGACCACCCTTGCTAATACCCGCCAGCCTGCCCATATGCGGGATAATGATGCCGGCCTGACCGGCCTTTGTTTATTTCAGACACGCGACGCCCAGGGTGGCGCGATCGAAGAGAGATCTGACCTTGTCCAAACGCGATTTCTACGAGGTGCTCGGCTGCCAGAAGGGCGCCGACGATGCCGCCCTCAAGAGCGCTTACCGCAAGCTCGCCATGCAGTTTCACCCGGACCGCAATCCGGGCAATGCCGAGGCGGAAGCCAAGTTCAAGGATATCAACGAAGCCTATGACACGCTGAAGGACCCGCAGAAGCGCGCTGCCTATGACCGCTTCGGCCATGCCGCGTTTGAAAATGGCGGCGGACGGGGAGGCCCCGGTTTCGGGCCGGAATTCACCTCTTCTATGTCCGATATTTTCGAGGATATTTTTGGCGACTTCATGGGCGGCGGGCGCCGGGGTGGCGGCGCAGCAAAGACGCGCGGTTCGGACCTGCGCTACAATCTCGAGATCGACCTTGAAGAAAGCTTTGAGGGCAGCACGGTCGAGATCGACGTCCCAAGCCTTGCCACCTGCGAAACCTGCGATGGCAATGGGGCCAAGCCGGGCACCGGCACCCATACCTGCCGCCAGTGCAATGGCCATGGCAAGGTGCGCGCAGCGCAGGGGTTCTTCACGATCGAGCGGACCTGTCCGGTTTGTCAGGGCCGGGGCGAGATGATGGACCAGCCCTGCACCGATTGTGGTGGTCAGGGCCGCCGGCAGCAGAACCGCAAGCTCAGTGTCGATATCCCGCAGGGCATCGAGGATGGCACCCGTATCCGCCTGGCCAATGAGGGTGAGGCCGGGTTGCGCGGTGGCCCGCCGGGCGATCTCTATATTTTCGTCTCCATCCGGCCCCACCAATTGTTCCAGCGCGACGGGGCCGATCTTTATGCGCGCATTCCCATTTCCATGACCACGGCAGCGCTTGGCGGTGAGTTCGAAATGCCGACGCTGGATCAGGCCCGGGCCAAGGTGAAGGTGCCGTCGGGCACCCAGCCCGGCCAGCGCGTGCGGCTCAAGGGCAAGGGCATGCCGGTCTTGCGCAGCAAGGATGTCGGCGATCTCTATGTGCAGCTCGACATCGAGACGCCGCAGAATCTCAGCCGCAGGCAGCGCGAACTGCTCGAAGAGTTTGCCGCTCTCGAAACGGCGGAGACCAGCCCCAATTCGGGCGGCTTCTTCGACAAGCTCAAGAAGATGTTCGAGGTTTAAAACCGGCGCTGCGCGCAAAATCGCGCCACTGGCGCGATTTGCCCTGCGGTACGGTTCTCAGCCGCTCATATCCATCCAGACATATTCCCAGACATGGCCATCCACGTCGGCGATGGCGCGGGAATACATGAAGCCCATATCCTGGGCCGGCCGATATTCGGACCCGCCGGCCTTGAGCCCGGCTTCGGCAATGGCGTCCACCGCTTCCCGGCTATCGCGCGACAGGGCATAAAGAGCCTGTGTCTGTTCTTTGGGGTCGGGAATCGGGCGCGAGGAGAATTCCCTGAACTTGGCATGGGTCAGCAGCATGAGAAAAATCGTGTCGCTGATGACGATGCAGGCCGCCGTCTCGTCGGTGAAGTCAGGATTATGATCAAAGCCAAGCGCCTTGTAATAGGCCATGGCGGCGGCAAGATCTCGGATCGGAACATTGACGAAAATCATCGAAGACATGGAGCGTTTCCTTCCCCTTCGGGCTTGTGCTTGAATGTGTAGCACACCGCCATGTTGCGGCGGCGCTTATCGTCCTGACGAATGGCCCCGGCGGCTTTCGACAGGCCCTGGTTTCACGGAGGCAAAATGAAGACCGCGTTGACCCTGTCAGGATCCATCCGCAAGGGTTCGGAGAACCGCAAGCTGGCTCTCCATATCGGGCAAAAGCTGCGTGAGGCCGGTGTCGATGTGACCGATCTCGACCTAGGCGATTTCGAGATGCCGATCTTCAACGAGGATCTGGAGCCGGACAATGTGCCGGCAGCAGCTGGCGCACTGGCCGAGCTGTGGCGGCAGGCCGATATCATCTTCATAGCCACGCCCGAATATAATGGTGGATTGCCGCCGCTCCTGGTCAACACACTTGCCTGGCTTTCCCGCCAGAAACCGAGCCCGTTCCGCCATGCGGTGTTCGGCATAGGCGGGGTGAGTTCGGGCAAATATGGAACGATCTGGGCGTTGAGCCATCTGCAGGACAGTCTGGGCAAGATCGGGTGCCTCGTGGTGCCGGGCCTGCTGGGGATCGGACCGGCCGAGAGCGCCTTCACCGAAAACGGCGCACCGAGCGAAAAATCGATCATCCGCAAGGTCGAAACCATGGTGCATGATCTCACCCATATCAGCCGGGGATAGGCTTGCGCGCGATCTATCTCACCCATCCGCAGGTGCGCATCGATGCAGCCGTGCCTGTACCACTCTGGGGGCTTTCCGACATTGGCCGGGCGCGGGCAGAGGCATTTGTGGAGCGCAAGCTGGTGCCGGGCGGCGCGGTGGTCTTTTCCAGCCGTGAAGCCAAGGCGATGGAACTGGCCGACATCATCGCGCGGGCAACCGGAACCCCGGTCCTTCTCGATCACGCGATGGGCGAAAATGATCGCTCGTCCACCGGCTTTTTGCCCCCGAGCCTGTTTGAAGATCATGCGGACCGCTTCTTTGCCAGTCCGTATGAGAGCATCGAAGGCTGGGAAAAGGCAGTGGACGCGCAAAGCCGGATTGTCGGCAGTGTCCGCATGGCGCTGGGCAGCGTTCCGGGTGACGCGCAGGTGATTTTCTGTGGCCATGGAGCGGTGGGCACGCTGCTCAAATGCCACGTCGCCGGACGGCGAATAGACCGCAGCGAAGACCAGAGCCGAAAGGGCGACCCCGGTGGGGGCAATGGTTTTATGTTCGACCTTGGGGCCGGACGGTTGCTGAGCGACTGGACGCCCATGGAAGCGATCGGCGCGGACTGGTTTGCCTGACCGGCTTGCCGGAACAGCAGAATTGGTCTAGGCGGAACAGAATACAGCACATCGCAGGAGAGAAGAATGGCCGGTCAGTTGATCGTGGGGCTCGACGTGTCGACGCGCGCGCGCGCCGAAGAGATTGTTTCGCTCCTCGGGGACCAGGTGGATTTCTACAAGATCGGCTATCAGTGCTTTTATGGCGCGGATGGCTTTGCGCTGGGCAAGGCGTTGCTCGCGGCAGGCAAGAAAGTGTTCTTCGACCTCAAGCTGCTCGATATCGACAATACGGTCGAAAAGGGCGTGGCCGCCATCGCCGAGACCGGCGCGACAATGTTGACCGTACACGCCTATCCCAAGGCCATGCGGGCGGCGCAGAAGGGGGCCGAGGGCTCCGGCCTCTGCGTGCTGGGCGTAACGGTGCTCACCTCGATGGACGATGCCGACGTCAAGGAAGCAGGCTATGAGCGTGACGCCGCCGGGCTGGTGGCCATGCGGGCGCAGCAGGCACGCGAAGCCGGTATCGGCGGTATTGTGGCCTCGCCGCATGAGGCCGAAATGGTGCGTATGATTGCCGGACCGAAAATGGCGGTGGTCACGCCCGGCATTCGTCCCGCTGGCGCCGCAAGGGGCGACCAGAAGCGTGTCATGGGCCCCGCCGAGGCGCTGGCAGCCGGGGCCAGCCATCTGGTGGTGGCCCGTCCGATCATCGAGGCGGCAGACCCAGCAGCGGCTGCGCGGGCGATATTGGCCGAGATGGATGGAAAGCGCGTCAGCCTGGCTTAGAGCGGCGCGCGTTCTAACGAACGCAAAGTGCCGCGCCAGTTCCTGGATGCGCGTCGGATTTGTCCGAAAACCGCGAGTACAGTTTTCAGTCCGATGCTCTCGCGTCAGCCGGCAAGGCCATGCTGGCGGGTCAGGTCACCCAGATCCACCAGCGGTCTTGCGCCAATATGGGAGATGACCTCGGAGGCGGCGAGGCAGCCCGTCTTCAGGGCCGCTTCGAAATTCTGGCCGCGCGCCAGCCCGAGCAGGAATCCGGAAGCGAAAAGGTCGCCGGCGCCCGTGGCGTCCACCACCTTGTCGACCGGGAAGGCCGGGACGGAAATGACCTCGCCATTGAAGATGGCCATGGCGCCATCGGCACCCATGGTGATGGCTGCGACTTCTGCGTCCTTGGCAATTTCGCGCACCGCTGCGCCCAGATCATCGGTCTCGTAGAGCGACTTGAGCTCGTGCACATTGGCAAAGACGTAGTCGATGGTCTTTGAGCGGATCAGGTCGAGAAATTCGGCCCGGTAGCGATCGACGCAGAAAGGATCGGACAGGGTGAAGGCGGCTGCACGTTCATGCTTGTGCGCATAATGGGCCGCGAGCACAAAAGCCTTCTTGGCTTCGACCGGGTCCCAGAGGAAGCCTTCCATATAGGTGATTGCCGAAGCACCGATTTCGTCGGGATTGATGTCCCGCTCCGTCAATTCGTGACAGGCGCCGAGATAGGTGTTCATCGTGCGCTCGCCATCTTCGGAAACGAAGATCATGGAACGGGCGGTCAGCGCGCCACCCTTGAGCCGGGAGGTGTTGTAGTGAACCCCGGTCCGGGAGAGATCGGTTTCGAACACATCGCCCAACGGATCGTCCGCGACCTTGCCGACAAAGGCGGCGCGGCCACCAAGCGAGGCGACGCCAGCCGCTGTATTGGCAGCGGAGCCACCGGAAATCTGCTGCCGGCCAAGCGGCATCTTGCCATACAGGTCCTCTGCCCGATCGGTATCGATCAGGTGCATGATTCCCTCCTGCATGCCTTCGCGCTCGATAAAGCCGGGCTCCACCGGCGCGATGATATCGACAATGGCATTGCCGATGGTCAGGACGTCGAAACGGGTCTGGGTCATGCAGGGGTTCCGGCTTACATTACTTAGGGGCCGTTGTTCCGTTTAGTGCAATGCCGGGATCGGAGCAACGCCTAGCGTTTATCCCATGCCCGGCCCTTCTGCGCCAAACCGGAGCCCCCGCTAGAGCGAATTGATGATTTCGGCGACCAGCGCCTCGCTGTCCTCACCAGCGCGAATGGCAATCTGGCCATCGAGCAGCAGGACGGCCAAGCCATGCACCTTGGCCCAGGCGGCAAGCGCCCTGATGCGCCCGGTCTGCGGATCGGTGCCGATGACGTGCCGCAATGTGTCGAAAGCCGCGTCGGCCGCCATGCGCAGGCCGGGGCGGGCATCCTTTTTCAGCAGGGGCGAAAACATGAGGCGAAAGAGATTGGGATTTTGCAGCGCGAAGACCACATAGGTCTTGCCCATGGCCGCCATGGGATCACCAGGCTCGCTGGCGGCGACAGCCTGCATGCGGGCGGCAAAGCGCTGAAACCCGGTCACCGCAAGGGCTTCGAGCAGTGCCGCGCGGCTGTCGAAATGCCGGTAAGGCGCGGCGGAGGACACGCCCACAGCCCGGGCAAGATCGCGCAATCCAAGCCCGGCCTCGCCATCCTTTTCCAGAATGACCAGCGCCGCCTCAAGCAGCGCCTGACGCAGATTGCCATGATGATAGGGGGAATTGGGTAATGTTGACATTGGTAACATCATGAATAATTATGTGAGCATTGTCAACATGAGGCGCTGATCATGGATTGGGATCTGGTGCTGGCCTGTGCGCATCACCTGGCGGTGTTTACGCTGGTCGCAATCTTTGCCGCGGAATTTGCACTGGTGCGGCCGGGCCTTGCCGGCGCCCGGATCGGACAGGTGGCGCGGCTCGATGCAGCCTATGGCGCCGTCGCCGGCCTGGTGATTGCCGTGGGCGTCATGCGCGTGTTCTTTGGCGCCGTGGACCCGGCCTATTACCTGGGCAATCATGCCTTCTGGGGCAAGATGGCCGCCTTTGCCATTATGGGTTTGCTGACCATCCAGCCGACCCTGGCGATCAGGCGCTGGGACAAGGCGGGCAAAGGCAGTCCCGATTATGCGCCGCCGAAGGCCGAGATTGCCACCAGCCGCCGCTTCATTCACCTGCAGGCCGGCATGCTGCTGCTGATCCCGATCTTTGCCGCCGTCATGGCGCGGGGCTATGGAAGCTAGACGTGTTTCGGCAATGGCTTGTTGGGGAAGGGTGTCTTTTGCTCGAAACCGCACCATTCCACGATCGGACAACGCCAGCATTCGGGCTTGCGCGCCTTGCAGATATAGCGACCATGCAAGATCAACCAGTGATGGGCATGGAGCATGAAGCGGTCCGGCACCTTTTTCTGTAACGCTTTCTCCACGTCCAGCGGTGTCTTGCCCGGCGCAAGTCCCGTCCGGTTGCCGACGCGGAAAAGGTGGGTATCCACCGCAATGGTCGGCTGCTTGAACCAGATGTTGAGCACCACATTAGCGGTCTTGCGACCGACGCCAGGCAGCGCTTCCAGAGCCTCCCGGTCTTCGGGCACTTCGCCCCCATGCCGGTCGATCAGCATCTGGCTCAGCGCAAAGACATTTTTTGCCTTGCCGCGATAAAGGCCGATGGTCTTGATATGCTCTTCGATGGTGGCAACGCCCAAAGCCACCATGGCGGCGGGCGAAGGGGCCAGCTCGAACAGCTTTTTCGTCGCCTTGTTGACGCCGATATCGGTCGCCTGGGCGGACAGCACCACCGCCACCAGCAGGGTGAAGGCATTGACATAGTCGAGCTCGCCCTTGGGCTCAGGCTCGATCTCGTGAAAACGGGCAAAGACCGCTTCGGCATCGGCCCGGCTCATCGCTTTCACTTTTTTAGCCATTGCCATTCTCTCGCCCACGAATCTCTGCCAGTATTTCGAGCAAGAGAGTTTTCGATGCAAGCCACCACAACCACGCCTCTGTTTGCAGCGACCCTGCGGCCAGACCGTTCCTACAAGACGGCCGGCGGCTGGCTGGGCCTTGTGCTGGCGGGTATTGTCGGCGCGCCCCTGCTCATCACCATTCCGGAATTTCTGCTGCCCGGTCTCGCCGCCTTTGGACTGGCAAGTGGCGGGCTCATCACCTTCGGGCTGCGCCAGCAGCGGCGCGGGCAGCAGGTGCAGCAGGTGACGCTCTGGCCCGACCAGCTGGAAATCGCATCCTCAGGCCATGGGGGCGACAGGCAGATGCAACGCTTTGAGCCGTCCAAGGTCAGACTGCGGCTGATGCGCGATGAGTTCGAGCGGACCACCGGCATTTTCCTGCGCCATGAGCAGGGCGAGCTGGAGCTTGGCTCTTTTTTGGGACGGGACGACAAGTCGAGCTTTGCCAAGGCGTTCGGCGCGGCCCTGCGGCAGGCGCGACGTACGGGCTGAGCCTGCCGTCAAATCCGGGTCGCATCGGGTCGCAAGTCCGGTTAGGACTGTGGCGAACCGATGAAAGAGCCGGACATGAACCAGCTTGCCAGTCTCGCCCCCGACAGCGATTACGACATCATTCGCAGCGCCATCCGCTATCTCAGCGAGAATGGGCCCGACGCCACCGATCTGCCGCGTTTCGCGCGCGCGCTCGGGCTGAGCGAGCGGCAATTGACGGAGCTGTTCCGGCGCTGGTGTGGCCTGTCGCCCAAAAGTTTCGCCCAGGCCGTGGCGCTCAATCACGCCAAAGGCCTGCTGCGCGACCAGGCCAGCGTGCTCGACACCACTTATGAAGTCGGCCTCAGCTCGTCGTCGCGCCTGCACGATCTGTTCGTCACCTACGAAGCCATGCCGCCGGGCGTTTTCCGGGCGGGCGGCGCCGGCATCGACATGGTCTGGGGCGCGGCGGCTTCGCCATTCGGCACGGCCGTCGTGACAGCGACTGAATATGGCATTTCCGGGCTGGGTTTTGCCGATGCGGAGACGTCCATTGCGACCGCCTTCGAGGACCTGGCCAATCGCTGGCCGCGGGCGCGGTTCACGCGGGACGATGCCCGAATCACGTCGCTGGTGGCGGGAATTTTCGAGCCCCGGCGCTGGAGCGCGGATCAGCCTGTCCGTATCGTGCTGATCGGCACCGATTTCGAGGTCAAGGTCTGGGAGACGCTGCTCAAAATCCCCGTCGGTATGGCGACGACCTATTCGAGCGTGGCGCAGCATATCGGCAGACCATCGGCGTCCCGCGCCGTGGGTGCGGCGGTGGGCAAGAACCCCATCAGCTTCGTCGTGCCCTGCCATCGGGTTGTCGGGACATCCGGCGCACTGACCGGCTATCATTGGGGCGTGCCGCGCAAGCGGGCGATACTGGGCTGGGAGGCGGGGGTGATTTCGACGCGAGGCTGAAGCAGGCGCCGCCTGGCCTATGGGACGGCCCGCCGCGTTTCACGTGAATCCCGTTAGGTCTGGATATTCCCCCGCCGTCATGCGTTAGTGACCGGGTAGAATTCCGGAGGATTTATGACCAGCAGCACAAGCGCCATCGTCATCGGCGTCCTGCTTACCGCGGCCCTGGTTCTGGCCTGGCATGTATCGACCCCGATATTGCTGGTTTTTTCAGGGATCCTTGTGGCCTGCGTCTTCGATGCCGCCGTTCGCGCGCTGGGTCGCATTGCCCCCTGGCCGCGCCCGGTGCTGCTGATCATTGTCAGCCTCGCCATCCTGATCTTCGTGGTCATCGCCTTTTCGCTGGGCGGGGTGAGCCTGTGGCGCAACGTTCAGGACCTGTTGCGGTTATTGATCGGGGAAATCACCCGCATCTATGGGGAACTGCAGGACCTTGGCATGGTCGGCGAAATCAGCCGCTCCGATATCGAAACCATGGTGACGACCTTCTTCCCCGATCCGGGCGGGCTGTTCAATCAGGCCAGCTCGCTGTTCGGCTCCACCATGGGCATTTTCAGCAATGCGGTGATTATCGTCTTTCTGGGCCTGTTCTTTGCCATGGACCCGGCAGCCTATCGGGATGGATTCCTGCTGCTGCTGCCCCCGCGTCACCGCGCGCGGGTGTCCGCGGCGCTGGGGGATACGGGCGAGGCGCTGCGCGGCTGGATGGTGACGCAACTAGCCATGATGGTGCTGATCGGCACTCTGGTTTTTCTGATGCTCTGGGCGCTCGACGTGCCGAATGCTGCAGTGCTGGGCCTGCTGGCGGGCGCACTCAACTTCATTCCGTTTCTGGGGCCGATCTTTTCGGCGGTGCCGGTGCTGCTGACGCTCGCCGCGCAGGACACCAATGTGCTGATTATGGGCGCCATCGGGCTGCTGCTGATCCAGAACCTGGAGGGCTATATCCTCACGCCCATGCTGCAGCAGCGCATCATCAAGCTGCACCCGGCCTGGTCGCTGAGCGTCATGACAGTATTGGGCACGATGTTCGGGATCATGGGCATTGCCCTGGCCACCCCGATCTACGCAGTGGGGCGGATGCTGACGCTGAAACTCTATGTCGAGCCGCGGCAGGAAAAAGGGGCCGGCCTGGCCGACCCCCTGATCATCAAAGAGTAACGCGCTGTTCCAGCGCACCGTCGGCGCCGATCTTGTAAACGGTCGGCTCGCCGGTGCCGATTTCACGGGCAAGGATTTCCTCGGGGCTCAGACCCTCGATGGCCATGACCAGCGCGCGCAGCGAATTGCCATGGGCGGCGACGAGCACGGTCTTGCCGGCCTTGAGCTGAGGCAGGATCTCGCTCTCGTAATAGGGCAGGGTGCGGGCAGCCGTATCTTTCAGCGATTCACCGCCCGGAGGGGGCACGTCGAAGGACCGGCGCCAGATCAGCACCTGTTCCTCGCCCCATTTCTTGCGGGCATCATCCTTGTTGAGGCCTGACAGATCGCCGTAATCGCGTTCGTTGAGCGCGACATTGCGGGTGATCGTGACATTGAGGATGCCCATCTCTTCCAGCATCAGGTCCAGCGTGTGCTGGGCGCGGCGCAGGGCCGAAGTGTAGTAAAGGTCCGGAACGATACCTGCGGCCTTGAGGGCCTTGCCGGTGGCGCGGGCCTCGCCCTGACCCTGCTCGGTCAGGTTTGGGTTGCGCCAGCCGGTGAAGAGGTTTTCAAGATTCCATTCGCTCTGGCCATGGCGAACGAGAATGAGCGTGCCGGTCATGTCTTTGTCCTTAAATCAGATCAGTCGTTGAGGCCGAGCACATCGGCCATGGAATAGAGACCCGGCTGCTGCCGGTGCGCCCAGAGCGCCGCCTTGACCGCGCCATTGGCATAAATGGTGCGGTCCTGAGCCCGGTGATTGAGCTCGATCCGCTCGGAAGGACCGGCCAGAATCACCATGTGATCGCCGATGACATTGCCGCCGCGCAGGGTGGCAAAGCCGATCGTGCCGGCTTGCCGCGGCCCGGTATGGCCATCGCGCACCCGCACCGAATGATCCTTGAGCGCGATATCGCGGCCCCTGGCGGCTGCTTCACCAAGCATGAGGGCGGTGCCCGAAGGAGCATCGACCTTGAGATTGTGGTGCATTTCGAGAATTTCAACATCGTAATCGGCGAGGGCTGCGGCGGCCTTTTCGACCAGCACGGCCAGCGCCACCATGCCGGGAGAGAAATTGCCTGACTTGACGATGCGCGCGCCATTCCTGCCGGCTTCGGCTATGGCGGCGTCTTCTGCTTCAAGGCAACCCGTCGTGCCGATGATGTGGACGAGGCCATGGGTGGCGGCAAGCTGGGCCAGCGCCACGCTGGCAGCAGGAGCCGAGAAATCGATAATGGCATCGGCCTGTTCGACCAGCGCCGCGGCATTATCGGAGACAGCGACGCCCAGCGGCTCGATTCCGGCCAGCGCCCCGGCATCGCGTCCGATGACGGCAGAGCCGGGCCGGTCCAGCGCCCCTACCAGTTCGAGATCGGCATGGGCGGCGACGGCGCGGATATTGGCCTGGCCCATGCGGCCGCCGGCGCCGGCGATGATGATGCGCAGCCTGGTCATGCCGCAAACTCCCTGCAATTGCCTGACGCCTATAGCAGTGCAGGCGCGCGCCGCCAACCATGGTGCCGCCAGCGGCGGCATGTGTTACGATTCGGCAAAAGCAAGAAGAGAAATGGACCTGTCCATGACCCTCACCAATGTGCTGGCCGGTATTGCCGTGGAAGATCTGGGCAACTCCCTCGTCTGGTACGAATATCTGTTCGGCCGCCCGGCCGATGCCCGCACCATGCAGGACGTTGCCGAATGGAAACTGCCCGGCGGTGGCTGGGTGCATGTCATGAGCGATGAAGACCGGGCGGGCGCCAGCGTCACCATGCTGATCGTCGATGACATTGCCGAAGAACTGGCGCGGCTGGAAATGCACGGCATCAAGCCGGTGGCCAAGGCCATCGGGGATTTCTTCAAGACGGCGAAATTGCGCGACCCGGATGGAAACCTCATCATCCTCAGCCAGCCGCAGCAGGGGACGTATTAGCCGCCTTCTTCCCCTCTCCCCTTGCGGGAGAGGGTGGATCGCGCGTAGCGCGAGACGGGTGAGGGGCTTGGCCCGCACACACCCGCATTTTCATAAGGACCCCTCATCCGCCCTTCGGGCACCTTCTCCCGCAAGGGGAGAAGGGACGGCGGCCTTCAAAGCCGCTTGAGCTTGACCTCTTCGACCCGGTGATCCTTGCCCTTTTTGAGGATCAGATCGGCGCGGCCGCGCGTCGGCAACACGTTTTCGAGCAGGTTGGGCAGGTTGATGGTCTGCCAGACATTGCGCCCGAAAATACCGGCCTCTTCCTCGCTCATTTCCGAGAATTTACGGAAGAAAGACGTGGGGTCGCGGAAGGCGGTTTCGCGCAGGCGGAAGAAGCGGGTGACATACCAGTCACGCAGGTCCTCGACATCGGCGTCGATATAGATCGAGAAATCGATGAAGTCGGAGGCAAAGAGAATGGGCGCGCCGTCGCGCGGCAATTCGCCGGGCTGAAGAATATTGAGGCCTTCGACGATGAGGATATCGGGGTGGTCGATGATCACTTCTTCGCCCGGCACTACGTCATAGACCAGATGCGAATAGACCGGCACCGCCACCTTGCCCTTGCCCGACTTGATATCGGCAAGGAAATTGACGAAGCGGGCGCGGTCATAGCTTTCGGGAAAGCCCTTGCGCTGCATCAGCCCGCGTTCTTCGAGAACCCTGTTTGGGTGCAGGAAACCATCGGTGGTGACGAGATCGACCTTGGGGCTGGAGGGCCAGCGGGAGAGCAGGGCCTGCAGGATACGCGAGGTGGTGGACTTGCCCACCGCCACCGAGCCGGCGACCCCGATGATGAAGGGGACCTTGTCGTTCGGCGTATTGAGGAAGCGGGTCGAGACCGCGTTGAGGCCCTGGATGGCCTCCACATAATAGGACAGGAGCCGCGAGAGAGGCAGATAGATTTCCTCGGCCTCGGCCAGCGAAATCGGGTCGGTCAGCGCGCGCAGCCGCTTGATGTCATCCTCGGTCAGCGTCATGGGCTGGCCGTTGCGCAGGTCGCTCCATTGCTGCTTGGTAAAGTGGCGATAGGGATCGAGAGCAGCCTGACGCTTGGTCATCTAAAAACTATCCTTGCGGGCGGCCTTTTCGGCCAGGCCCGATTGGGCGGTGCGGGCATCGAGTTCTGCCATGACCTCGGCCAGCGGCACATCGGCGGCCCGGAGCACGACCAGCAGGTGATAGAGCAGGTCGGCGCTTTCCTTGACCAGTTCGGCACGGTCATGGGTGACCGCAGCAATGACGGCTTCGGTGGCTTCCTCGCCAAGCTTCTGGGCGGCCTTGTTCATTCCGCGGGCAATCAGCTTGGCCGTATAGCTGTCTTCGGGCGAGGCCGCTGCGCGCAGAGCGATGCGCGCTTCGAGGTCTTCGAGAGTCATTTCAGGCTGGTCTCCTCAGCGCGGACCATTGGCGGAAATCGAACTGCCCGCAATAGAACTTAAGCAGCCCGATCGAGCCGCATGGGTATGCCGTGCTCGACCATATAGGTCTTGGCTTGGGGAATGGTGAAGGTGCCGAAATGGAAAATCGAGGCGGCCAGCACGGCGCTGGCATGGCCTTGGGTGACGCCCTCCACCAGATGCTGCAGGGTGCCGACACCGCCCGAGGCGATGACCGGCACTTCCACTGCATCAGCAATGGTGCGGGTCAGCTTCAAATCAAAGCCGGACTTGGTGCCGTCGCGGTCCATGGACGTCACCAGCAATTCGCCGGCCCCGCGCTCGACCATGCTTGCCGCGAATTCCACCGCATCAATGCCGGTCGGCTTGCGGCCGCCATGGGTGAAAATTTCCCAGCCCGCGCCGCCATCGCTGCGCGCCTTGGCATCGACCGAAACGACGATGCACTGATTTCCGAATTTGTCGGCGGCCCGGGCGATGAAATCGGGATCGTTCACGGCGGCGGAATTGATTGCTACCTTGTCGGCGCCTGCCAGCAGCAGTTTGCGGATATCGTCCACCGAGCGGACGCCACCGCCCACCGTCACCGGCATGAAACAGTGTTCGGCCGTGCGCGCCACCACATCGAAAATGGTATCGCGGCCTTCATGGCTGGCGGTGATGTCGAGAAAGGTCAACTCATCGGCGCCCGCCGCATCATAGGCCATGGCCGCTTCCACGGGATCGCCGGCATCCACCAGATCGACGAAATTGACGCCCTTGACCACGCGGCCACCGGCCACGTCGAGGCAGGGAATGATGCGAGTCTTCAGGCTCATATGCGCTTGCCCTTCTGCATCTGGCCCCAGCCGATGCGGTGAATGATGAGGCTGGCCAGCCAGACGAGCAGGGCGCCGCCCCCCAGGGGCAGGGTGGCCAAGCCAAACCAGCCCATAATGCCGGTAAAATAGAGCAGCCCGCCCCAATCGGTGCCCATGACCATGCAGCTCTGGACCATGGCTTCATTGACGATGCAGCCATGAGCCTCGGCCACCAGATACGTGAAATAGACCGAAATGACCGGGGCCAGCGCAAACAGGACGATAATGGCCAGCGCCAGCAGATAGGCCCAATAGGGAAATCTGTCCGGCCGGGCCTGTGTCATGCTGCCCTCAGCAAAGCCAATGCTTCACGTGAATCAATGCGGCCGTCATAAAGGGCGCGACCGGAAATTGCGCCTTCAAGAACGGCATATTCGGGTTGGGTCATGCGTTCGATATCGGCCATGGAGGCGAGGCCGCCCGAGGCGATGACGGGAATGGCGGTGGCGCGGGCCAGCTCCAACGTGGAGTCCCAGTTGATGCCGGCAAGCACCCCGTCGCGGTCGATATCGGTATAGATGATGGCAGCAACGCCCGCGCCCTCGAAGCGCTTGGCCAGTTCGATGACGGAGAGTTCTGAGGTTTCTGCCCAGCCTTCCACCGCCACCATGCCCTTGCGCGCATCGATCCCCACGGCGACCTGGCCGGGCCACTTTTGCGCGGCTTCTTTCACCAGCGCCGGATCGCGCACCGCGACGGTGCCGAGGATGACCCGGGCGAGGCCCTTGTCGAGCCAGCTCTCGATATGGCCGAGATTGCGAATGCCGCCGCCGAGCTGGACAGGGAACTTTACGGCTTTGAGGATGGCTTCCACAGCCGCGCCATTGACGCTTTCACCGGCAAAGGCGCCGTTGAGATCGACCACGTGGAGATATTCAAAACCCTGATCCTCGAACGCCTTTGCCTGCGCGGCGGGGTCGTCGTTGAAGACGGTGGCCTGTTCCATGTCGCCCAGCTTGAGGCGCACACACTGGCCGTCCTTGAGGTCGATGGCGGGGAAGAGGATCATGGATTGGTCTCCGATGTTCCCCTCTCCCCTTGCGGGAGAGGGTGGATCGCGCATAGCGCGAGACGGGTGAGGCGTTTATTGCCACGCACTCCGCGGTTTCCGACAGATCGCAGACCCCTCATCCGCCCGTTCGGGGCACCTTCTCCCGCAAGGGGAGAAGGAAAGATTGGGCCAACTGACATCACGGCGACCACCCAAGAAAATTCTCAATCAGCTTTAAGCCCAGCGCCTGGCTTTTTTCCGGGTGGAACTGGGTGCCGAAAATATTGTCACGGCCGACGCAGGCCGTCAGCGCGCCACCATAATCGGTGGTGGCGATGGTGTGCGTCGGGTCTTCGGTCTTCAGATGATAGGAATGGACGAAATAGGCATGGAGCCCATCCGGGCCATCCGCGATACCAGCCATCAGCGCATGGGGGCGGGTCACCGCAATCGTGTTCCAGCCCATATGCGGGATTTTGAGCGCGGGGTCGGCGGGGGCGATCTTTTCGACGGCGCCGGGAATCCAGCCAAGACCCTCGGTGACAGTCTTTTCGCGGCCTTCGCTGGCGAGCAGCTGCATGCCGACGCAGACGCCGAGAAACGGCGTGCCGCCCTTGATGACCTTTTCGTCAAGCACCTCGATCATGCCGGACACGGCCTTCAGGCCCGCCATGCAATCGGCAAAGGCGCCGACGCCGGGCAGCATGATGCGGTCGGCCTTGCGGACCGTTTCGGGATTGGCGGTGACAATAATGGTGTCGCCCTTGGCCCGTTCGTGCGCCACACGCTCAAAGGCCTTGGCCGCCGAACGCAGATTGCCGGCGCCGTAATCGATGATGGCGATGGTGCTCATGGGCCAGCCTCGGGATCAGATTATGGCGCTGATCTAGTGCAAAAAGCGCAGTGGGGGAAGGGCGGGATGGTGGTTGAGTATATTGGCCATTCCCCAGCGTCATTGCCCGGCTTGTCCCGGCAATCCAGCTTGTGACGCAATGGACCACCGGGATAAGCCCGGTGGTGACGAAAATTGGACGTCCCGCCTTAGAGCGTGCCCTTGGTGCTGGGCACCGCGTCGCTCATGCGCGGATCGATTTCCACCGCCACGCGCAGGGCGCGGGCCACGGCCTTGAACATGGACTCGGCCAGATGGTGGTTATTGTCGAAATAGAAGTTTTCGATGTGGAGCGTGATCCCGGCATTGACCGCGAAGGCCTGGAAGAATTCGCGGAACAGCTCGGTATCGATATCGCCGATCTTGCCCTGCGAAAACTCGGCCTTGAAGACGAGGAAGGCGCGGCCGGATACGTCCAGCGCCGCGCGGGTCAGCGTGCCGTCCATGGGCAGATCGGAGGAGGCATAGCGGCGGATGCCCTTCTTGTCGCCCAGCGCTTCCCTGATGGCCTGGCCCAGGGCAATGCCGACATCCTCGACCGTGTGGTGGCTGTCGATATGCAGATCGCCCTTGCAGGTGATGTCCATGTCGATCAGCGAATGGCGGCTGAGCTGGTCCAGCATGTGGTCGAAGAAACCGACGCCGGTCTTCATTGCATGCTTGCCGGTACCGTCGAGATCGATCGAGACGGAAATCTCGGTCTCGTTGGTCTTGCGGGCGATTTTTGCGGTGCGCATGGCTATTGTCTCCGGCGGTGGCGGGTGATTAGCAGATAGGCACAGCGGCGTGAAGATTGGGTTAGGGCGGCCTCGGTTGCAATCGTGGCCGGGGACCCTAAATATCACTCAACAGTTCGGAGTACTTCCCCCAATGAGTGAACACACAAATCCCGGCTGGCACGGGACAACCATCGTTTCCGTGCGCAAGGGTAACAAGGTCGTGGTGGCCGGCGACGGTCAGGTCAGCATGGGCCCGACGGTGATGAAGCATGGCGCCAAGAAGGTGCGGCGGCTGGCCGATGGCAAGGTGATCGGCGGCTTTGCCGGATCGACTGCCGATGCCTTCACCCTGTTCGAGCGGCTGGAAGCCAAGCTGGTGCAATATCCCGACCAGTTGATGCGCGCCGCCGTGGAACTGGCCAAGGACTGGCGCACCGACCGGTATCTGCGCAAGCTTGAAGCGATGATGATCGTGGCCGACAAGAAAGACACGCTGGTGCTGACCGGCAATGGCGACGTGCTGACCCCGGACCATGGTGTCATCGCCATCGGCTCGGGCGGCAATTATGCGCATTCGGCGGCGCTTGCCCTGCATCAGGCCACCGAGCTCGATGCCGAGGACATTGCCCGCCGGGCCATGAAGATCGCCGAAGAAATCTGCGTCTATACAAATGGCAATGTGACGGTCGAAACCATCGAGCTTGGCGCGTGACCTATAGGATCCGGCAATTAGGCGTGGATGACGCGCGGGCCTACCGCGCCATCAGGCTTGAAGCCCTGGTCCATCATCCCGAAGCCTTCTTGTCCTCGGCCGAAGCCTTCGCGCAGAAATCGGATGACGATATCGCCGAAACGCTGAAGGCGTTGAGCATTTTCGGTGCCGTGCTGCCCGATGGATCGCTTGGCGGCATAAATGCCTTTCTCGGCAATGACGGCGCCAAGGACCGCCATCGCGGCTGGATGATCCAGGTCTATGTGAAGCCCGAGCATCGCGGCACCGGCATGTCCCGGGCGTTGGTCGAGCATCTGCTCGACTTCGCCGCGGACAAGGTCATCCAGGTGCATCTGGGCGTCTGGTCGGAAAACGAGCCGGCCATCCGCCTCTATAAAAAGCTGGGCTTTGAAGTCTATGGCACCGAGCCCCGCTATCTCTTCGTGAACGGTCGATATCTCGACGAACACCTGATGGTGCGCTTCCTCGACAAGGCACCAGGAGCAGAACAATGAGTGAAACCAATTTTTCCCCGCGCGAGATCGTTTCCGAGCTCGACCGCCATATTGTCGGCCAGGCCGATGCCAAGCGCGCCGTCGCGGTGGCGCTGCGCAATCGCTGGCGGCGCCAGCAGCTTGCCCCCGAACTGCGCCGCGAGGTCAGCCCCAAAAACATCCTGATGATCGGGCCGACCGGCGTCGGCAAGACCGAGATTTCGCGGCGTCTTGCTCGCCTGGCTCAAGCACCCTTCGTCAAGGTGGAAGCGACCAAGTTCACCGAGGTCGGCTATGTCGGCCGCGATGTCGAGCAGATCGTGCGGGACCTGGTGGAAGCGGGCATTACCGTTTTGCGCGACAAGCGCCGCCGCGATGTGCAGGCGCAGGCTCACCACAATGCCGAAGAACGGGTGCTCGATGCGCTGGTCGGTACTTCGGCCACGCCGTCGACCCGCGACTCGTTCCGCGTGAAACTGCGCAATAACGATCTCGACGACAAGGAAATCGAGATCGAGATGCAGCCGGCGGCCAATACGGGTGGTTTCGACATTCCCGGCATGCCCAATGGCGGCATCGGCATGATCAACCTTTCCGACATGTTCAAGCAGGCCATGGGCGGGCGCGGGGTCAAGCGCAAGATCAAGGTCAAGGACGCCTATGAGCCGTTGATCGCCGAGGAAGCCGACAAGCTGCTCGATCAGGACCAGCTCAAAAGCGAAGCCATCGAACTGGTGGAAAACCACGGCATTGTCTTTATCGACGAAATCGACAAGGTCGCGGCCCGCGAGGGCGGCGTACAGGGTGGTCCGTCGCGCGAAGGCGTGCAGCGCGATCTCTTGCCGCTGATCGAAGGCACGACCGTGGCGACCAAATATGGACCGGTCAAAACCGATCATATCCTGTTCATCGCCTCTGGCGCCTTTCACGTCAGCAAGCCAAGCGACCTGCTACCCGAATTGCAGGGTCGCCTGCCCATACGGGTGGAGCTCAAGGCGCTGACGCGCGAGGATTTCATCGGCATTCTCAATGACACCGAAGCCAGCCTCATCAAGCAATATGTGGCGCTGATGGGCACCGAAGGGCTGACGCTTGAGGTGACGGAGGACGCTATCGAGGCGATTGCCGATGCCGCAGTTCTGGTCAATTCATCGGTCGAGAATATCGGCGCCCGCCGCTTGCAGACAGTGATGGAGCGGCTGGTCGAGGAAATCTCCTTCGACGCGCCGGACCGCGCCGGACAGACGGTCAAAATCGACGCGGCATTTGTCCGCGAAAAGGTCGGCGTGCTGGCCGGCGATACGGATTTGAGCAAGTTCGTCCTGTAAGCTGACGCAATGCACCGGGTCTGCCTTCTCCCCTTGTGGGAGAAGGTAAAACGGTGGCTTTACCGCCGCCGGCCTGCCCGCTTCACCAGTTCATCCCGCAGGAATTTCAGGTCGTCGGCTTCCAGCCGCGTGATCGAATCGCGCAAGCGGTTGGTCAGCTCGGTGGCCTCGGGGGTCAGTCCCCCGGTATCGATCGTCACTTTGGGGTCCGAAATTTCGGCCAGCCGCTGCAATTCCTCCGCCTCATCCCAGATGACGTTGAAAAAAGCGATGATGCGGTGGAGCAGAAAACTGGTCGGCTGGCCGCGCTTGCCATGTTCCAGGGCCGAGAGATAGGCAGATGATACATTCAATGCCGCTGCCATTTCCTTGAGGGAGATGCCGCGCGCTTCGCGCATGGCCCGCAATTTTGCGCCAAGCGGGGTCATTGCCGCCTCAGACGCACATAATACGCCCCCTCGCCACCATGGCCACGGGCCGCCGCGCTCCAGCCTGAAATCAGGTGGGCAAGCCCCGGTTCGGACAACCAGATGGGCAGCATGGTGCGCAGGATTCCCCGTTCGGTCATGGCGGCAATATAATCATTATCGGTCTTGAGGCCTTTGCCGGTGATGACGAGAATGGTGCGCGCGCCCCGCGCCACCCGCGTGGTGACATAGCGAAACAGTGCCTCGCGCGCCTCGTTCTGCGTCATGCCGTGAAGGTCGATCGTACCATCGATGTCGATGTGACCGCGGCGGACCTTTTTGTGAATGGCGGGATCGACCGCCTTTTCGGGCACTCGCGCCATGGGCAAGGGAGCCTGATAGGGCGCCAGAAATGGCTTTACCGGACTGGCCTTTTTCGGCGGCGCCTTGATCCGCGGCGCGGGTTCCGGCTCGGGAACCGGCAGAGTGCCGTGATTCAGTTTCAGCAAGCCCTTGCGGCGCAGGGGCTCCACGCTTTCGGTGACATGCGTCCACAAGTGGAAGTCGTGCGGCAGGCGCCTGGGGTCGCGCTTGGACATGGACTTGAGGCCTGCCGCAGAAATTTAATCGAGCTGGGAGGTGCTGACGACCTTCCAATTGGGATCGCGCGATTTCGGATTGCGGGAAAATGTCCATTCGTCGGCGATGGTCTGGACGGTATCGGCATTGCCTTCAACCAGATTGCCATCCTTGTCACGGGTGGCCGAGACAACCTCGGCGTGGAAATCCACCGTTACATTGACGTTCTTCTTGTCATATTCGGCATCGACGATGGCAATCTTGGGCAGGCCGACAAAGGTGAAATCGACGCTGTTTCCGGCCGCTTCACGATCGGCAATGGCCCGCTGGAACCCATCGAACACATCTTTTTCAAGCAGGTTCTTCAGTGTCTGGCGATCGCCTTCGGCAAAAGCGGTGACGATCATCTCATAGGCCTGCTTGGCGCCGCCCAGGAAGGATTTCGGCGTGAAGGATGGGTCGGCCTCGGCGACGGCGCGCAGGCCATTGGCCAATTCGGCATTGCCCGCCGCTGCCTGTTCGATCTCGGCCTCCAGCTTGCGGGCACGGCGTTCGTCGTCGAGATCAGGCTGGGCCACCGAAGGACGTGGCCGCAGGGGCACGACGGTTTCGTCGCTATCTGCGTTCTTTTCCACCGGCGTAGAGCGTGTACGATCGACGGGCGGGCGCTCATTGCCGGTCCGGGTGCCAAGAACCGAGCGGAGCCGGAACAGCACGAACACGGCCACAACAATGGCAATGAGGGTCGGCAGGTCGAGAAATTCGTCCATGAATAGGCACCTTGCGCAGGAGGCGTCGATAAAAACGGGTTGCGGCGCTCGTTTTGCGCCCATGTGATCCTATATATAGGCAAAGCTTTAGCTCAAAACCAGTTCACGATGGGGCGAGTTGCATTTTGCCGCGACCGCCGAACGACATCAGACGAGGATTCGCCCTTGGCCCGCTTTTTTGCTCTTGGTTTCCTGGCCCTGCCACTGGTGGAAATCGCGCTGTTCATCGTGGTCGGCCGCGCCATCGGCCTGTTTCCAACACTGGGGCTGGTGATTCTGGGCGCGATCGGTGGCGGGCTGCTGCTGCGCCAGCAGGGCATGGGCGTGGTCTCGCGGCTGCGCAATAATGTCAGCGCCGGCACGATTCCGGGCCGCGCCATGTTCGATACGATGCTGATCGGGCTGGCCGGGCTGCTGCTGATCCTGCCTGGTTTCCTCAGCGACGCCATCGCGCTGCTGCTATTGCTGCCACCTCTGCGCGACAGGATGTTCTCGGCGCTGGCCGGACGGGTGCGTGTGGTGGAAACGACGACCAGCTATCGCCGCTATGGCGACGCCCATGGGCATGACCCCGACGCGCCGCGCATCATCGATGCCAGCAATGATGATTGGCGCGACGAGGGCAAATAAGCGTTTGGCTTGTTCGCAGGAGCCAAAAATGTTAGCCAGCCGGCCAGAATTCTTTGAAATTCCGCAGTGAAAAGGACCAATAAATGGCCGACGACAATCAGGGCGCGGCAGCGCCGCAGCCCGGAACCGCACCCAGCATGAACCTGGTGGGCCAGTATATCCGCGATCTCTCCTTCGAAAATCCGGGCGCGCCGGCTGCATTGCTCGCCGGTGGCGGCAATCCCGCCTTCAACGTTTCGATCGCCGTCGGCGTCAAGAAGCAGAACGAGGAAATCTACGCGGTCGAGCTGACGCTCAATGCCAAGGCCAATCGTGAAGAGACGATCCTGTTCAATGTCGAACTGGTCTATGGCGGCATTTTCCGTCTGCGCAACGTTCCCGAAGCCCAGCTTTCGCCGCTGCTGATGGTGGAATGCCCCCGTCTGGTGTTCCCGTTTGCACGGCAGGTTCTGGCCAATGTCACCCAGCAGGGCGGTTTCCCGCCGCTGATGATGGAACCGGTGGATTTCGCCGCGATCTATCGCCAGAATCTTGCCAAGCTTGCCGCACAACAGGGCAACCCGACCGCGCCTGCACCGGCCAGTGCCGAAGGCGAAAAGCTCAACTGAGCAGGCGTCGCATTATCGGATTTGAAGAACCCCGGCCAGGCCGGGGTTTTTTATTCGGCCGCTTCGGCCTGATCATACTGAGCCCAAATGGCGCCTTCGCCCATCTTGGCCACGAAGGCGACATGGGCTTCGGCTTCCAGGACATGAACGCGGCCCGGCAATGGGGCAGGGCGGGTCCGGGCAGGTATGCGCTCAAGAACGACGCTGGTCGCACCCGGCGCTTCCTCGGCCATCAAGGCCAGGCTCACCTGCTTGCCACCGATCAGTTCGAGATAGACCTCGGCCAGAATTTCACTATCGAGCAGAGCGCCGTGCAGGGTGCGGCGGGAATTGTCGATGCCATAATGCTTGCACAGCGCATCGAGGCTCACGCGCGCGCCCGGATGTTTCTGGCGCGCCACCATGACGGTGTCGATCACGGCATTGCCAAGCCTGGCCATGCCGGCCGTTTCGAGCTCGGCATTGAGAAAACCCATATCGAAGGGTGCGTTGTGAATCACCAGCGTGGCATCGCCGATAAAGGCGCGAAACTCTTCCGCTACGGCCTTGAAGACAGGTTTGTCGGAGAGAAACTCTTCGCTCAGCCCATGCACGCGAAAAGCCTCTTCGGGCATGGAGCGCTGGGGATTGATATAGACGTGAAAATTCTTGCCGGTCGGAATGTGATTGATCAGCTCGACGCAGCCGATTTCCACCAGCCTGTCTCCGCTTTGTGGCGACAGACCCGTGGTTTCGGTGTCGAGGACAATTTCCCTGATCATCGTGTGTGTGTTTCCGCCCTTATGCCAGCAACCCGGTCGGCAACCTGATCCTCGATGGCTTCGCGTGGCTCCGCCATGTCGAAGAGCCAGGTGGCCCTCTTGATCTTTTCGGCCTGTGGCAGCTGGCGGGCAAGCAAAGTCTGCATCTTTTCCACGCTCATCCCCGGTCGCGCCAGAATGCGATCCTCTTGAATGGCGGGGTCGACATGAGTGACGGCGATTACATCGAAGCCGTAATCGTGGCCGCTTTCAAACAGCAGCGGAACTTCCACCGCGGCCAGGGCATGACCGGCCTTTTCGGCTTCGGCGAGAAAGCCGGCGATTTTTTCGCGCACCAATGGATGAACGACTGCTTCGAGCCGGGAAAAGCCGGAGGGATCTCCGGCAAGGCGTCTTGCCAGTTCCTGACGGTCGATCACGCCATGATTGGCAGTCCCTGGAAACAGGGCTTCAACAGCATCGACAGCATCGCCGGCATATAGCTCCGCAACCGCCGCATCCGCCGAGAAGACCGGCACGCCAGCCTTGGCAAAGGCGGCGAGCAAGGTCGATTTTCCCGTGGCAATCGAGCCGGTGATACCGATCCGCAGCATGTCAGTGATCGAGTGTGGCGACGACGCGCGCGCGCAGTTGCGGGGTTACCTTCGGCGTTGTTCCGAACCATGCGGCAAAGCCGGGCACGGCCTGGTGCAGCAGCATGCCCAGGCCATCGACAGTTTTGAGCCCTTGGGCCTGGGCTGCGGCCAGCAAAGGGGTAATGAGCGGGGTATAGACGATATCGGTCACCAGCGCCGATTTTGGCAGGAGGGACAGGTCCAACCAATCAAAACGGCTGCCATGCATGCCGATGGACGAAGTATTGACCACGAGCCCGATATGGGGCGCAAGCGCAGGAAAGGCATCGAAACCATGGGCCTCGAACGGGCCGGCAATATCGTCGACCAGGGCCTGGGCGTTGGCAAGGGTGCGGTTGAGCACATGGACGCGCCCACCATCGCGGCGGCGCAGGGCAACCAGCACTGCCCGCGCTGCACCGCCTGCGCCGATAACCAGCGCATCATTTGGACCGTCGGACCAGCCGGGGGCACCATCATCGAGATTTCCCAGAAAACCAAGATAATCGGTATTGGACCCATGAATCCGGCCATTCTCAATCACCAGCGTGTTGACCGCGCCTATGGTGCGCGCCAGCTCATCGACGCTGTCGCACAGCGCAAAAACGGCTTCTTTGTGCGGAATGGTGACATTGCCCCCGGCAAATTCACCGCTGCGCAGGCCCTCGAAGAATGAGGGCAGATGCTCGGGCGCCACATCGATTGGTTCATAGGTGCCGTCAATGCCATGTTCGGCCAGCCAGGTGCAGTGAATGATGGGCGAGCGGGAATGGGCAACGGGATGCCCGATGACAAAGGCTTTTTTGGTCACGACAGAAGGTCCGGTGCAAGATCGCGCAACGCCGCCAGCAAGGGCAGGAGGGGCAGGCCGAGAATGGTGAAATAGTCGCCGCTGACAGTTTCAAACAGGCGGATAGAGGGGCCTTCGAGCCGATAGGCACCTACCGAAGCCAGCACGGCTTCGCCTTCGAGATCGAGAACATGATCGCGCTCTTCGGCGGTGAAATCGCGCATGGTCAGCTCTGCAGTCTGAATGTCGGACCAGAGCAGCACCCCGTCGCGCACCAAAGTGACTGCCGCGTGCAGCCGATGGGTCTTGCCGCGCAGATGGTCAAGCTGGGCAATGGCACCAGCGCGGGTTTCAGGCTTGTGCAAAAGCTCAAGCCCGAGAGCCAGGGTCTGATCAGCGCCGATCACAAATGCGCCGGGTCGCGCGACGGAAATTGCTTCGGCCTTCTTCTGCGCGAGGAGCAAAGCGAGATCGCGCCCATCGGCTCCGGCCATGGTGGCGCTGGCTTCGATGGCGCGTTCATCAATGTCGGCTGCCACGGCCTCAAAGCGCAGACCGGCCTTGTCCAGCAAGGCTTTGCGCGTGACACTGCTTGAAGCGAGGATGAGCATGGGGCCATGTTTTCCACACACTCATCCCCAGCTCAAGGCCGATCTGTGCGTAAGACTCGCAAGTTTGGCAAAGACGGCGACTTGTTCGACATAGCTAATAAAACATTAACAGCCTGACCCGGCGGCTATGCTGGCGGCCGCTTGGGACAGTTCTGGGGAAAACATTTCGCGGCCAGGCTGGCTTGTTCGACGGTCCATCCACAGGCGGAATCGAATCGTTGACTCGGCAGGCGCCCGGTTAAGCTTTTGTTAAGGAATTGGGCGACGGGGAGAAGCGGGCGGATCAGAGAGATGTTCACATATCGTTAACCATAGCTCTGCGCGCAAGTGTCACCGGCGGGGGCGATTGTGAATGGGCGTGAATAGCGGCTACACACCGTCATAAAGATAAAGAAACTAAGACAGAAAGAATCCTTTAGGGATTTGGAAGGGTCAACACCATGAGTCCGGTGGCACACAAACCTCTTCTCGCCACGGTGCTGGGCGAGCGGCAGTCACGCCCTCCCATGTGGATCATGCGGCAGGCCGGACGCTATCTTCCGGAATATCGTGAAACGCGGAAGCAGGCCGGCTCGTTCCTTGATCTCTGCTACACGCCCGATCTGGCGGTCGAGGTCACACTGCAACCCCTGCGACGCTTCGAGCTCGACGCAGCCATCCTGTTTTCCGACATCCTGGTCATCCCCGATGCTCTCGGCCAGTCCGTTCGCTTTGAAACCGGCGAAGGTCCCATTCTCGATCCCGTGGATGCGAAGGGTATTGCAGGGCTTGAGAAGGACAGGGCGCTGGACCATCTCGCACCCGTCCTCGAAACCGTAAGGCGCTTGCGGGCTGCATTGCCGCCAGAAAAGACCCTGATCGGCTTCTGTGGCGCGCCCTGGACGGTTGCGACCTATATGCTCAATGGCCGTGGCTCGCCCGACCAATGGACGGCACGGCGCTTTGCGCTGGAGCAGCCGGAAGCCTTTGCGCGCCTCATGGATATTCTGGTTGAGACCAGCGTGGATTATCTGGCGGCTCAATTGGAAGCAGGCGCCGATGTGGTGCAGATCTTTGAAAGCTGGGCTCTGAATCTGGATGATGCGGCCTTTGCACGCCAGGTGGTCGAGCCCAATCGGCGCATTGTCGAAGGATTGCGCCAGCGTATCCCGAATGCCCCGGTCATCGGATTTCCCCGCGGCGCTGCCGGTAATCTGGCGCGCTACGCACAGGCGACTGGCGTCAATGCACTAGGCATCGATTATGCAACCCCGCTGGATTTTGTGTCAGCTTCTTTGCCCGCCGATTTGCCGGTTCAGGGCAATCTCGATCCGTTGCGCCTTGTCGTCGGTGGGGCGCCGATGGAAAATCAGGTCAGGGCGATTCTGTCGGCTTTTGCCGACCGGCCGCATATCTTCAACCTCGGTCATGGTATCGTGCCCGAAACCCCGATCGCTCATGTGGAGCGATTGATCGAATTGGTCCGGCAAGGCTAGGAGCAAGACATGATCGAATGGTTCAAGGCGCTTCATGTCATATCGGTCATCGCCTGGATGGCTGGCATGCTCTATCTGCCACGGCTTTTTGTCTATCACAGCGAGGCCGAAATCGGCTCAGTGCAGTCGGAAACCTTCAAGGTGATGGAGCGACGGCTGTTTCGCGCCATCACCACGCCGGCCATGATTGCAACCTGGATTTTCGGCCTCGCCATGGTGGGTCATGGCATTGTCGACTGGGGCTCTGTCTGGCCCTGGGTCAAGGCGGCTTTCGTCATCGCGCTGTCAGGCGTTCACGGACTTTACGCCAGGCATCTCAAGGCCTTTGCGCAGGACCGGAACGACAAGCCGCAGAAATATTTCCGCATGCTCAACGAGGTGCCGACCGTCTTGATGATCGTTATCGTCATCATGGTCATCGTGCGCCCGTTCTAGATTGAGGCCGGTCTGGTTTCACGTGAATCCGCATCGCCCCGAGCGTGCTGCGGCGCAGAAAAATCGACGCACCGGGCCCGCTATGGCATGTTCAATCTTGAAACAATGCCCGGATCGGGCTACATGGAGCCAAGGCATAACCTGATTTGCGCGACTGCCCTGGTTGCTGCGTGGTGCCGAACCTTCCCCTTCTCGACTTTTTCTTTCGATTTTCCCTCAAGGGTCCATCGCATACATGCAGAATATCAAGCTCAGCGAGCTCAAGGCCAAATCGCCCGCCGAACTCTTGGCCTTTGCCGAGGAATCGGAGGTCGAAAACGCCTCCACCATGCGCAAACAGGAATTGATGTTCGCCATCCTCAAGGAACTGGCGGCCCAGGACATCAATATTGTCGGCGAAGGCGTGGTCGAGGTTCTGCCGGACGGTTTCGGTTTTCTGCGTTCACCAGATGCTAATTATCTGCCGGGCCCCGATGACATTTATGTCAGCCCCAGCCAGATCCGGCGGTTTGGTCTGCGGACCGGCGATACGGTCGAGGGCGAAATCCGCTCTCCCAAGGAAGGCGAGCGCTATTTCGCCCTGCTCAAGGTCTCAACGATCAATTTCGAAGATCCTGAAGCGGTCCGCCACAAAGTCAATTTCGACAACCTGACGCCGCTTTATCCCGAAGAGCGCCTGCGGATGGAGCTTCCCGATCCGACGCTCAAGGATCGCTCTGCACGCCTGCTCGATCTGGTCGCGCCTCTGGGCAAGGGACAGCGTGCGTTGATTGTTGCGCCACCGCGCACCGGTAAGACGGTATTGTTGCAGAATATCGCACAATCAATCGCCACCAATCACCCGGAATGCTATCTCATCGTCTTGCTGATCGACGAGCGTCCCGAAGAAGTGACCGATATGCAGCGCTCGGTGCGCGGCGAGGTGATTTCCTCGACCTTTGACGAGCCGGCTTCGCGCCACGTTCAGGTGGCGGAAATGGTCATTGAAAAGGCCAAGCGCCTCGTTGAGCATAAACGCGATGTGGTGATCCTTCTCGATTCCATCACCCGCCTTGGACGAGCCTATAACACCGTGGTTCCAAGCTCCGGCAAGGTGCTGACTGGCGGTGTCGATGCCAATGCCCTGCAGCGTCCCAAGCGCTTTTTCGGCGCGGCGCGCAATATCGAGGATGGCGGCTCGCTGACCATTATCTCGACGGCGCTGATCGATACGGGATCGCGCATGGACGAAGTGATCTTTGAAGAATTCAAGGGCACGGGTAACTCGGAAATCATTCTCGACCGCAAGGTGGCAGACAAGCGCATTTTCCCCGCACTGGACATCACCAAGTCCGGCACCCGCAAGGAAGAATTGCTGGTCGAAAGCGACATCCTCAAGAAGATGTATGTGCTGCGCCGCATTCTCAATCCCATGGGCACGATCGACGCCATGGAATTCCTCATGGACAAGGTCCGCCAGACCAAGACCAATTCCGACTTCTTCGATTCCATGAATACCTGACAAGGACTGCCGGGAGCGTTGCATGCAGGCGGGCGACACGATCATGGCGCTCTCCTCCGGTGCGCTGCCGGCCGGAGTTGCGGTTATAAGGCTGTCCGGACCGCTGGTCCGGACCAGTCTTGACGCTCTCGCGGGCGGTGTTCCTGAACCGCGCAAAATGGTGCTGCGTCATATCGGTTCCGAGCGTCGCCTTGATCAGGGCCTCGTGGCATTTTTCCCGGCTCCCAATAGCTTCACCGGTGAAGACTGCGCCGAATTGCATGTCCACGGCTCGATCGCAGGCGTCAAAGCAATCCTAGCTGCCCTGGGTCGACTAGGGCTACGGCTGGCAGAAGCTGGAGAATTCACTCGGCGCGCTTTTGAAAACGGCAAACTCGATCTTATCGCCGTCGAAGGTTTGGGCGACCTTCTTGCCGCCGACACGGAAAAGCAGCGGCAGCAGGCCTTGGCCCGCTATGATGGCCGCCTTACCCAGGAAGTCGACCAATGGCGCGAGACGCTGCTCGATTTGCGCGCCGAAATCGAGGCGCGCCTTGACTTCTCCGATGAAGGCGATGTCGCGGCCGACCTGCCGCAAAATTGGCTTGAGAACCTGGCAGAGCTTGAAATCGCCATTTCTGCAGCGCTGGCTTCCGTCAATAGCGGCCGGATCGTGCGTGAAGGCATTCGGGTGGCTCTGGGCGGCGCTCCCAATGCCGGCAAATCCAGCCTGATCAACGCACTGGCGAAGTCCGATATTGCAATCGTATCGGAAGAAGCGGGCACGACGCGCGATGTGCGTGAAGTGCCGCTGGATATCGATGGGCAAAAGTTCATCCTGCTGGATCTGGCCGGATTGCGCGCCACCGATAGCAAGGCGGAGGCAGAAGGCGTTCGGCGGGCCGAAAAGGCCATAGCTGACGCAGATATCCTGCTCTGGCTGCGCGCGCCTGACATTGCCGATGTGCCGCGACCGACGAGTAGTGCCCGCCTTGTTGTCGTTGGCACAAAAGCCGATCTCGGCGGCGTGGACGGTACGGATATCACTGTTTCAACCCAGACCCTGGCTGGCCTTCCCGATCTCATCGGCCGCCTCGGGGCCATCGGGGATAGTCTTGCTGGCGGGGAACCGGCCCTGGTCAGCCATGAACGTGACCGGCAAAGCCTTGATAGTGCACTTGCAGCGCTCGGGGAGACGCGGGCTGCCTTGCATGATTGGGAATTGGCCGCGGAATCGCTGCGCATGGCCTCTGCAGCGCTTGAGCGCATGATTGGCAGGATGGGTGCAGAGCAAGTTCTGGACAGACTGTTTTCCAGTTTCTGCATCGGCAAATGATTCACGTGAAACATCGGATGCTACGCCAAGGCCAGCGTGAATTGATTCACGTGAAACATTGGCCTATGTCAGGCGCCTTGGAGAAAAGCCATGACTGACTATGCTGTCATCATCGTGGGCGGTGGCCATGCCGGGACCGAAGCTGCTGCGGCTTCGGCGCGTCTCGGCGTCCCAACCGCTCTGATCACTCACCGCTTCGAAACCATTGGCGAAATGAGCTGCAATCCGGCAATTGGCGGCCTGGGTAAAGGTCATCTGGTGCGCGAGATCGACGCACTCGATGGTTTGATGGGCCGGGTAGCCGATGCCGCTGGCATTCAGTTTCGAGTGCTCAATCGCCGAAAGGGACCTGCCGTTCGCGGTCCGCGCGCCCAGGCCGACCGCAAGCTCTACCGGCAAGCTATGCAAGCCGCGATCTCAGCACAGCCCAATCTCGATGTAATCGAGGGCGAAGTCGATGACCTGGACGTGAAGGACGGCGCTATTGCCGGCGTTGTGCTCCTCGATGGCCGGCGCTTCACTACCAAGGCTGTTGTACTGACGACCGGCACCTTCCTGCGCGGCCTGATTCACCGTGGCGAAGAAACGGTGCCCGCAGGCCGGTTGGGGGAAAAGCCAGTACTGGGTCTCTCGACACGACTCGAAAATCTCGGCTTGCAATTGGGCCGTCTCAAGACCGGGACGCCAGCACGTCTCGACGGCAGAAGCATTGATTATTCCGTGCTGGAGGAACAGGAAGGCGACAATCCACCTGAACCGTTTTCAGCGCTGACGCCGGCCATTACCAATCGGCAGATTTCCTGCCACGTGACGCGCACGCTGGCGGAAACGCACCGGATCATCTCCGAAAATCTTCATCGCTCGGCCATGTATTCGGGTCGGATCCAGTCACGCGGTCCCCGGTACTGTCCCTCGATCGAAGACAAGGTCGTGCGTTTCGCGGATCGGGACAGCCACCAGATTTTCCTTGAGCCCGAGGGATTGGACGACAGCACCGTTTACCCCAATGGTCTCTCCACATCGCTGCCCGCCGAAGTGCAGGAACACTTTTTACGCTCGATGCCGGGTCTTGCGCAGGTCGAGATCATCCGGCCTGGTTATGCGATCGAATATGACTATGTTGACCCGCGCGAATTGCGGCCGACGCTCGAAGTGAAGCGCCAGCCTGGCCTTTATCTTGCAGGCCAGATCAACGGCACGACGGGCTATGAGGAGGCAGGCGCGCAAGGCCTGCTCGCTGGCGCCAATGCTGCTCTGGCAGCGTCGGGTCGTCCGCCCATGATCCTGTCCAGAACCGAGAGCTATCTCGGGGTAATGATCGACGATCTGGTGACCCGGGGCGTCAGCGAGCCTTATCGCATGTTTACCTCGCGGGCGGAGTTCCGGCTGCATTTGCGCGCCGATAATGCCGATCAACGCCTTACGCCCATTGGGATTGATCTCGGCCTGGTGGATGAGTCTAGGGCACAGCTGTATCGGAGCAAAGCCGCGTCGCTTGATCAGGCCAGAGTGCTTCTGCATTCGCTTGCTGTTTCACCCAGCGAAGCGCGCAAGGCCGGACTGGCTGTCAATGAAGATGGCAAGCGCCGAAGTGCCTTCGAACTCCTGTCCTATCCCGACCTGACCATCGACAAATTGGCAGCCGTCTGGCCGGAATTGACCGATATTGAGCCCGCTGTTGCCGAGCAGATCGGCATTGATGCGCAATATGCGGTGTATCTCGATCGGCAGAAGGCCGATATTGAGAGCATGCGCCGCGACGAGCAGCGCAGCATCCCGGATGATCTGGACTATTTCGCTATCCCAGGACTATCGATGGAGCTGCGGCAGAAACTTGACCAGCAGAGGCCGCAGACCATTGCGCAGGCCCAGGCCATGGACGGCATGACGCCCGCGGCCATTACCTTGCTTTTGGCAATTATCAGGCGCAGCACCTTGCGCAGGGCTGGCTGATGTCGGAACGCACGGCCATTGCTGCTTACACGCACCTCTATGGCAGGCCTTTGGATGCCGTCGCGACGGATCTGGAATCCTATGCCAATTTGCTCCGCAAATGGCAGAAGGTGCAGAATCTGGTTTCACGTGAAACAATCGAGCGGATCTGGACGCGCCATTTCGCCGACAGCCTGCAGATACTGACCCATTCGACAGATGAGGACCGGTTGTTTCTTGACCTCGGGAGCGGCGGGGGCTTTCCGGCCTTGCCCCTGGCGATTGCCAGCAAGGGTATGGACAGGCAATTTGTGCTTGTCGAACCCAATGCCCGCAAGGTCAGCTTCTTGCGCACCGTGGCGCGAGACCTTGCCCTTGATGCAACGGTTATCGGACGGCGCAGCGATGAGATTGATTCACGTGAAACAGGCGTGCCCGATGTCATAACGTCCCGCGCACTGGCCTCGTTGGTGCAGCTTTGTGCCTGGATGGAGCCATTCTGGGGCAATGGAACGAGGGCAATCCTGCATAAAGGGCGGGAACATGTTGAAGAGCTCACACAGGCGGGTGCGCAGTGGCATTTTGATGTGTTAATAAAGCCTAGTGACACCGATCCGAGTGGCGTGATTCTGATAGTCACAAATCTACGCCGGAAATCAGTGAGTTAGCGGCATACGGAGGCCGATTTGGCACCCCGGATTTTGACTTTGGCGAACCAGAAGGGCGGCGTCGGCAAGACGACCACGGCCATCAATCTGGCCACGGCGTTAGCGGCAATCGGCGAGCGGGTTCTGATCGTCGATCTGGATCCGCAGGGCAACGCGTCCACAGGCCTCGGTATTTCGCGGACCGATCGCGCCGTTTCGGCCTATGACGTCCTGGTCGGCGAGGCCAGCGTGCCGGATGCGGCAATCATGACCAGCGTGCCGAATGTGGCAATCGTGCCGTCCACCATGGACCTGCTTGGTGTTGAGCTGACTATTGCAGCGCAGGCCGACCGCGCCTTCAAATTGCGCAATGCCTTCAAGGATCTGACCGCGCTGCGCATCAATGAGCAGCCCGTCAGTTATATTCTGATCGATTGCCCGCCGTCACTGAACCTGCTGACAGTCAATTCGCTTGTTGCCGCCGATGCGGTTCTGGTGCCGCTGCAATGCGAGTTCTTCGCGCTGGAGGGCCTTAGCCAGCTACTTCAGACAATCGAGCAGATCCGCTCCACGCTCAATCCGCGCCTGTCCATTCAGGGCGTTGTGATGACCATGTTCGACAAGCGCAATAATCTCAGCGAGCAGGTGTTGGCTGACGTGCGCAGCGAGATGGGCGAGCTGGTCTATGATACGGTCATTCCGCGCAATGTGCGCCTGTCCGAGGCCCCGTCCTATGGCAAGCCCGCATTGCTTTATGATCTCAAATGTGCCGGGAGCCAGGCCTATCTGCGCCTTGCTACCGAAGTTATCCGCCGCGAACGCCGGCTGAATGCAGCCTAGGAGCCCGATAATGACCGACAAACCGACGCGACTTGGGCGGGGCCTTGCGGCATTGATCGGCGACATGGCCGTCATGGAAGGTGCGCGCGTTACCGAATCGGCCTCCAGCGGCAAAAAGTTGCCGGTAGATTTTATTATCGCCAACCGCGCCAATCCGCGCCGGACCTTTGACGCCGAACAGCTTGAAGAGCTGACCAATTCCATTCGCGAAAAGGGCGTCATGTCGCCGCTCCTGGTGCGCCCGACCGACGATCCCAACATCTTTGAGCTGATTGCCGGCGAAAGACGCTGGCGGGCGGCGCAGAAGGCGGGCCTGCATGATGTTCCGGTCATTGTCCGCGAGGTCGATGACAAGGAAGCGCTTGAACTCGCCATTATCGAGAATGTGCAGCGCGCGGATCTCAATCCGCTTGAAGAGGCCATGGGTTATGGTCAGTTGATCGAGCAGTTTGACTATACGCAGCAGGATCTGGCGCAGGTGATCGGCAAGTCACGCTCCCATGTCGCCAATACACTGCGTCTGTTGCGTCTGCCGGAAGATGTCCGCGGCATGGTGGCCAGCGGCACGCTGACGGCCGGCCATGCACGGACTTTGATTACCGTCGAGGATCCCGCAGCCCTGGCACGGCAGATCGTCGACAAGGGCTTGTCGGTGCGCGAGGCAGAAGCGCTGAGCCAGCAACGCGACCTGCCCAAGCGCAAGCCCGTCGCCGATGAGAGTTCCTCCCGCGATGCCGATAGCGTGGCGTTGGAGCGGCGTCTGGCCGATGCGTTAGGATTGAGCGTGGCGCTCACTCACTCCGAACGGGGGGGAAAGCTGGAAATCCGTTACAAGACACTTGAGCAATTGGACGATCTTTGCCTGCGCCTCACCGGCAGAAGCAGCTAATTATTTGAATTTATTGCTGTTCCACGTGAAACCGCGTCGAAAGGCGCGGTTTTTCAATGCGCGGCTGCGATCATGCACAGGGCCAGTGTTGTGCGGCGTAGAACGGTCTCCGCCAGAACGGGCCGGCGCCTGGTTTCCGATGTGGCCTGCAGTAGCCGTTCGCCGGCTGTCGCCAATGCCGCGTCAGACCAAGTGCGCAATTGTTGTTCCAGAGCGCCGATACGGGAAAAATGCGGCTTGGGCTTGAGCCCGTCGAGAACGCCACGTGGCGATTTTCCGGCATCGACCTCAGTGCGCCAGCGGCGCAGATTGGCGAAGTGATTGCTCAGCATGGCCAGCAATTGCTGCGGATTGATATTGGCCGAAAGTGCACGGTTGAGCGCCAACTCCAGCTTCTCGGCATGCCCGCCGCCTGTGGCGTCGAGAATGGCGTCAATGGCGAGCGCACCATTGTCGGCGCACAGCAGCAGCACGTCGTCCCGGGTCAGGCTCTTGGTCGAGGTGGCATAAAGCGTCAGCTTTTCCAGTTCTCTGCGGGTTATTTCGCGGTCGTTACCCAGAATTTCGCGCAAGGTGGGCACAACGTCGGAATCGGTTCGTATTCCCGCCTGGTTGAAGGTTTCACGCATCAGCGCCATCAGGGTTTCGTCGCTGTCCGGGTAGCAAGGCAGAGCGCGACCAAATTTTGCCGCTTCCACCAGTGCCCGCAGCGCATCTCGGGGCGGCAGATTGTCTGCCTCGAGCACGATCGCCGTACCGCCGGGATCATCGCGCAGCTCGGTCAGCGGCATGACCAGCGCCTTGCTGGCATTGCGGACGCGGATAATGCGCTTGCCGCCAAAGAGTGAACTCGATCGGGCTTCGAGCAGCAATTGCGACGGGTCCGACGCCAGTTCCGGCCCGTCAAAGATCGAGATATTGGCCGATGCCGGATCGTCGCCGCTGAATTGGCGGATAAGGCGCTGGGCGGTTTCCCGCACCAGCCCGCCATCAGGCCCATAGGCGAGGAAAATACCCTCGCTCAGATCGGGCCGCGTCAGAAACCGCGCCACTTCATGGGCCTTGAGCGCCGTCATCGGCTAGACGACGACGTTGACGATGCGGTCCTGCACCACAACGACCTTTTTCGGCTTTTGCCCTTCCAGTGCCTTCTGCACGGCGTCCAGAGCCAGTACCAAGGCCTCGACCTCAGCTGCTGTCATGCCCTTGGATACGGCGATTTCGGCGCGGCGCTTGCCGTTGATCTGAATTGGCATGGTCACTTCGTCGTCAACCAGCATGGTCGGATCGACATCCGGCCAATTGGTGTCGGCGACGAGGCCCGTTTTGCCCAGGACTTCCCAACAGCTTTCGGCCAGATGCGGCATCATCGGGTTGATGAGCAGGATCAGCCTTTCGACGCCCTCCATCAGCGCCGCGCGGAGCGCGGTGCCTCTGGCATAGTCCTTGGCTTTGGCCAGCGCGTTGGTCAGCTCATAAATGCGGGCCACGGCGCGGTTGAAGCTCAACCCTTCGATATCCTGACCGACGCCGGCAACAGCCCGGTGAATGATCTTGCGCAGGGCAAGCGCATCAGCGTTATCCGAAGCAACAATTTCCGGAGATTGTTTGGTAATATCGATCGTTTCATGCACCAGACGCCAGACGCGCTGCTGGAAGCGGCTGGCGCCTTCGACGCCGGCCTCGGTCCATTGCACATCGCGCTCTGGGGGAGAGTCGGAAAGCATGAACCAGCGCGCCGTGTCGGCACCATAGCCGCCGACGATTTCGTCGGGATCGACCACGTTCTTCTTGGATTTGCTCATTTTTTCGATGGAGCCGATGGTGATCGGCGCGCCGGTCTCGGCATGGCGCGCAGTGCGCTGCTCGCCATTGGCTTCGAAGATGATCTCAGTCGGGGGCACCCACTCGCCCTTTTCGGACTTGTAGGTTTCGTGGGTCACCATGCCCTGGGTGAACAGGCCCTTGAACGGTTCGTCCAGCCCGACATGGCCGGTGGCCTTCATGGCGCGGGTAAAATAGCGCGAATAGAGCAGGTGCAGAATCGCGTGCTCGATGCCTCCGATATACTGGTCCACAGGCAGCCAGCGATTGGCGACTTCGGGAATAGTGGGCGTATCGGCGTCCGGCGCGGTGAAGCGGGCAAAGTACCAGGACGAGTCCACGAACGTGTCCATCGTGTCGGTTTCGCGCCGTGCCGCTGCGCCGCATTGCGGGCAGTTGACGTGTTTCCAGGTCGGGTGATGATCGAGCGCATTGCCGGGCTTGTCGAAGCTGACATCGTCCGGCAGCACCACCGGCAGGTCCTTCTTGGGGACAGGAATGGTGCCGCAGACCTCACAATGGATCACCGGGATCGGGCAGCCCCAATAGCGCTGGCGGGAAATACCCCAGTCGCGCAGGCGGTAATTGACTTCCACCTTGCCCTGAACCTGGCCATCAACAATGCGCGCAGCGAAATGCTCGGCGATCCTGGCCTTCGCTTCATCGATGGACAGACCATCCAAAAAGGCCGAATTGAAGATGTTACCGGCATCAACATAGGCCTCATTGCCCACGCTGAAGCTGGCCGCATCCGCACCGGGTGGCAGCACGACGGGTTTGACCGGCAGGTCATATTTACGGGCGAAGTCGAGGTCGCGCTGGTCATGGGCCGGGCAACCGAAAACGGCGCCGGTGCCGTAATCCATCAGCACGAAATTGGCGACATAGACCGGCAGCGTCTGGCCCTCAAGCACGGGATGCTTCACGTGAATCCCGGTGAAAACGCCTTTCTTCTCGGCCTTTTCCAGCGTCTCCGTAGCCGTGCCCTGACGGTGGAATTCGGCAATGAATTCAGTCAGTTCAGCATTGCCAGCGGCCAGGCCGGCGGTCAGGCCGGCGGTCAGAGGATGATCGGGCGAGAGCGCGAGGAAGGAGGCGCCGAAAATGGTGTCGGGGCGGGTGGTGAAGACCTCGACGGCCGTAGCATTGGTCTTTTCGTTCGGCGCGACCTCGAACAGCAGCCGCATGCCTTCGGACTTGCCGATCCAGTTGCGCTGCATCAGGCGCACTTTCTCGGGCCAGTCCTTGAGGCCGTCCAGCGCGCTCAGCAGGTCTTCGGCAAAGTCGGAAATCCTGAAGAACCACTGGGTCAGTTCGCGCTGCTCGACCACGGCGCCGGAGCGCCAGCCCTTGCCGTCGATCACCTGTTCATTGGCCAGCACGGTCATGTCGACCGGATCCCAATTGACCTTGGAGCTCTTGCGGGTCACGAGGCCCGCAGCCAGCATGTCGATGAACATGGCCTGCTGGTGGCGGTAATAATCGGGCGAACAGGTGGCGATTTCGCGCGTCCAGTCGATGGACAGGCCCATCGATTTCAGCTGCTTCTTCATCGCCTCGATATTGGCATAGGTCCAGGTGCCCGGATGGGTCTTGCGCTCGATAGCGGCATTTTCCGCCGGCAGGCCGAAAGCGTCCCATCCCATGGGATGCAGCACATTCTTGCCCCTGGCGCGGTGATAGCGGGCGACAACGTCGCCCATGGAATAGTTCCGCACATGGCCCATATGGATGCGGCCTGACGGGTAGGGGAACATTTCAAGGACGTAATAGGGTTCGCGCGGATCGTCATTGGAGGTCACGAAGCTCTGGCGTTCGTCCCAGACCTTCTGCCATTTCGGTTCGCTTTCGCGCGGATTGTAGCGTTCGCCGCTCACTTTTGTCGTCCTTGCAAGATTGACGCGAGATGCTGCCCAAAGGGCGGCGCAGCTTGCGTTTTCATGGGATTTTGGCTACCGGACCATCACCAGAAATCCCCTATCAGGTCAACAGCAACGGGGCCACGATATGGCCAACAGCGCCGCCAATGCGCAAACCGCGCTCCACTATATTGTTTCGCGCATGGAAAAGGCACGCCGGCGCTTCGGCGCGCCGCCCGAACAGGTAGATTTGATTGCCGTCTCAAAGACCTTCCCGGCTGAGGCAATCGAGCCGTTTCTGCTGGCGGGCCAGCGGGTTTTCGGGGAAAACCGCGTGCAGGAGGCCAAGGAGAAATGGCCGGGCCTCAAGCAAAAATATCCAGATATCGAACTGCATCTGATCGGACCGCTGCAAACCAACAAGGCGCGCGACGCTGTCGCCTTGTTCGACGTGATCCAGAGTGTCGATCGGGAGAAGCTGGCCGGCATTCTCGGTGAAGAAATGCAGCGCGCCGGCCGGCACCTGCCCTGCTATGTGCAGGTCAACATTGGCGGCGAGGCGCAGAAGGCCGGTATCGCCATCGGCGATACGGTCGATTTCGTGCGCCACTGCCGGCAGGTGCATGGACTTAATATCATTGGTCTTATGTGCATTCCGCCCGATGGCCTGCCAGCGGGGCCCTATTTCGCCCAGCTGGCAGAACTTGGCCGGGCCGCCGGGGTCGACAATCTCTCCATGGGCATGAGCGGGGATTTCGAAACGGCCATCTGGATGGGCGCGACACAGGTCCGTGTCGGCTCGGCGCTGTTCGGGCGGCGCGCCGCTTCTGCGTGACCCTTGCGTGGTGCAACTTTTCGGCCTTTCAGGCGTTTGAAAAAGTTGAATAACGCCGATGTGATGGTCTGGCCCAAAAGCGGTCGCAATATTGTGACCTTGGTCGGTTCGGACGGAAAAGACCGGAGAAAACAATGAACAAGCGACGCATCCTTGTCGTGGACGACGACGCGGACCTGCGCCAGACCCTGGTTGATCAACTACTCGGGGAGCCTGATTTTGATATTCTCCAGGCCGGTACAGCCAATGATGCGCTGAGCACGCTGCGCGAGAATAATGTCGAATTGACCATTCTCGATGTCGGCCTGCCCGATATGGATGGCCGCGAGGCGGTGCGCCTGATGCGTCAGGAAGGCTACAAGAGCCCTGTTCTGATGCTCACCGGCCATGATACCGATGCCGACGAGATCAAGGGTCTCGAGGCGGGGGCCAATGACTATCTGACCAAGCCTTTTCGCTATCCCGTGCTGCTCGCGCGTATCAATGCGGCCCTGCGCCAGCATGATCAAAGCGAAGATGCGGTCTTCACCATCGGCCAGTACAGTTTCCAGCCGGCAGCCAAGCTGCTTGAAACCGGCGATGGCATCAAGGTTCGCCTCACCGACAAGGAAACGTCCATTCTCAAGTTCCTGTACCGGCAGGGGCCCAAGACCATTACGCGGGACATCCTGCTCAAGGAGGTCTGGGGTTACAACAACCGCGTGACCACCCATACCCTGGAAACCCATATCTATCGGCTGCGCCAGAAGATCGAGCGCGATCCGTCCAATGCGCGCCTGCTGGTGACCGAAGATGGTGGCTATAGGCTTGTCCCCTGATAAAGGGGCACTCCTGTTCATTTCCTCGGCGAACTGACTTATAGATTTTCAGGGCCGCTCGCATGACGCGGGCGGCTTTGGCGCATCCGGGTCTGGTTCTGATGAGAATGGACGATGCGGCCGGGGTGCTGGCCCGGGCCGATTTTTTCGACATCTGCGATGATGAGCAATTGCGCATGCTCGGCTTTGCCGGCGACCGCCAGCATTTTGCTGCCGACGAGATCATCTACAAAGCCGGCTCAAACCCGCAGGGCGCCTATGTGCTGATCGAGGGCACGGTCAAGGCCCGGCATGAAGGTGCCGAAGCGGGCAAGCCCTATGCGCTCAGCGAGCCGGGCAGTGTGATTTCACCGACGGCGCTCATTCTCGAAAAGCCGCGACCGGTGACCTTCACCGCCGTCACCGATTGCGAAATGCTGTTCGTGCCGCGCAGCGCCTTCTTGAAGCTGGCCCGGCAAAATCCTGAGCTTGCCGCTCGCGCCGCTCGCCGCATCGAGCAGGATCTGGGGCGCTACATGCACGCGCTTGAACCGCTCAAGCGGAAGATGAAGGGCGTCTAGGGCGCCTGGAACCGGGCAATCACCGGCACATGGTCGCTGGGTTGGGGCGTATAGCCGCGATAGGGCTTGATGATTTCCGCGCCGATGGAGCGTTCGGCCAGGTCCGCCGTGGACCAGATATGGTCAAGGCGCCGGCCCTTGTCGGCCAGTTCCCAATTGGCGCTGCGATAGCTCCACCAGGAATAGAGTTTCTGGTCGTGCGGGATATGTTTGCGCACGAGATCGACCCAGCCATGGCCGCCTGAGAGCAGGGCATCCAGACGTTCGGTTTCCTGGGGCGTGTGGCTGACGATCTTGAGCAGCTGCTTGTGGCTCCAGACATCGTTTTCATGCGGCGCGATGTTGAAGTCCCCGGCAATGAGATGGCCACGCGAAAACAGCGGCTCGCCGAACCAGCTCTTGAGCTCGTCGAGAAAGCCCAGCTTGTGCTTGAACTTGGGATTGATCTCGGGATCTGGTTCGTCGCCGCCCGCCGGGATGTAGAAATTGTGCAGGGTGAAGGGGCCGTGGCCCATATCGACCAGCGCCGAGATGTGACGCGATTCGGGGATTTCGCAGAAGACGCGGCTCGAAATATCGGTCAGCGGGAATTTGGAAACGATAGCGACGCCGTGATAGCCCTTCTGGCCATGCACGGCCTGATGGGGATAGCCGGCTTCGGCAAAGGCATTGGCGGGAAACTGGTCATTGGTGCATTTGATTTCCTGCAGCATCAGGACATCGGGCTGATGCTTGCCGAGAAAATCCAGCACCATGGGCAGGCGCAGGCGAACCGAATTGATGTTCCAGGTGACGATGGATTGGGTCATTATAAGGACTCTGTGGCAGGCCCCAACTAAGAGACCTGCCATTTTGTTTGCTGGTGCTTGAGCTACGCGTATGCACTCGTGCTGTCAAACACCGGACTGGCATACGACGCCTTCATGATGTCGATGCTGCGTACACAATCAGCTTTCGCGACATAGCCCTCGCTGCTCACCGAAATTGTGCGCCCGTTGCTGGCTTCATAAGTCCAGCGGAACTCACCACGATTGTCACGATAAATATAGAAAGAAGGAAAACTTCTGGCAGCCATTTTGGCCTCCATGAGAGTTGATGGTGCCAAGCTTGACCTACGAACATTTAGAGGTGAGAATCACCCCGCAAATCACATTCGAACACTGCGCTTGGCGGTGTTTGCAGTGAAATTGGTGAGGTCGTCGGATTGGTTGGAAGCCCCGGCGACCTTTTCCATTTCATGGCCACGCGTAAGCCTGCTGCGATTCCAGCCCATCGTCAACGCTGAATCGAACAAAACCGCAACATGTAGTAGGTTGGGCCGGCTAAGACCCCAGAACCTTGCGCAAGCATGCTGAAGGTTTCATGTGAGTCTCCTCTAAAACCCACGTCCCAAACAAAAAGCCCGGCACAATGGCCGGGCTTTTCAATTCCATATCGGCGGCAGAGCTTATTCGCTCTTGGCTTCGCCTTCAGCAGCTGCAGCAGCCTCTGCTTCGGCGGCCTTGGCAGCAGCTGCGGCCTCGGCGTCCTTGGCGGCCTGCTCGGCGGCAAAGGCCTCTGCCGCTGCGATCTTCTCGGCTTCGCGGGCTTCCTTGGCAGCAAGAGCGGCTTCGCGCTCGCCGGCTTCGATCTTCTTGGTACGCGAATTGGTCGATTCGAAAATACGAGCCGACTTGCCGCGACGATCGCGCAGGTAATACAGCTTGGCGCGACGGACCTTACCGCGCTTGATCACTTCCACCGAGGCAACGTTGGGCGAGTAGATCGGGAACACGCGTTCCACGCCTTCGCCATAGGAAATCTTGCGGACGGTGAAGCTTTCCATGATGCCCGAACCGGAGCGGGCGATCACGACGCCTTCATAGGCCTGCAGGCGTTCCTTGTCGCCTTCGCGGATCTTGACCCACACCTTGACGGTGTCGCCATGGGTAAATTCTGGGAGTTCGCGCTTTGCGGCGAGCTCGGCAGCATGCTCGGCATTGAGCTGTTCGATAATGTTCATTTTCGATCCGTTCGATCTTTTCATAGGAGCAACTTTAGGGCTGTTCGGCCCCGTCGCCCGGTCTTGGTTGGTAACGGAAGGGCAGTCTTCTTGGTCTTGTTGCGCGGCGGTCCGAAACGCCAGCCACGGCAATGGGCGGCTCATAGGGGAAAATGCCCGCAGAGTCTAGGGAAAAGCGGCGTAATACTATTTCAGCAGGTCCGGCCGCCGTGCCTGCGTCAAAGCCAGCGATTGCTCATGCCGCCATTTGGCGATCCTGCCGTGATCGCCCGAGGTCAGCACCGCCGGAATGTCGTGGCCTTCAAAACTCTGGGGCCGCGTATAGTGCGGATATTCGAGCAGGCCATTCTCAAAACTCTCCTCGTCGCGGCTGTCGGGCGCACCGAGAACGCCCGGAATGAGCCGCACGACCGCCTCAAGGAGCACCATGGCGGCCACTTCGCCACCCGCCAGGACATAGTCGCCGATGGAAATTTCCTCGAGGCGACGGGTATCGATGACGCGCTGGTCGACGCCTTCGAACCGTCCGCAGATAATGACCGCGCCGGGGCCTGTTGCCAGTTCATGGGCGCGCCGCTGGGTCAGCGGCTTGCCGCGCGGCGACATCAGGATACGTGGGCGCGGATCGTTTTCCGGCGCGATCGTATCGATGGCGCTGGCCAGAATGTCCGGCTTGAGCACCATGCCCGCGCCGCCACCCGATGGCGTGTCGTCGACAGTGCGATGCCGGTCACTGGCAAAATCACGCAATTGATTGGCCCTGAGGCTCCAGAGCCCGTCATTGAGCCCACGGCCGAGGACAGAAGCGCCCAGCGGGCCGGGAAACAGCTCGGGAAACAGCGTGATGATGTCGGCGGAAAAGCTCAATCCGGTTCTTCCTCGCCCGGATCGGCATCGAGCGGCGGCGCGATGGTCAGATAGCCCTCGGCGATGCGGATATTGGGCACGACGGCCTTGGTAAAGGGGTAAAGGAAGGTATCGCCGGAACGCGGATCCTGAATCTCGATCAGGTCGCCGGCGCCGTGATTGTGCAGCGCCAGCACCTGGCCGATGGAAACGCCGCTGTCCTCGATCCGGGCATCAAGGCCGATCAGGTCGGTATGGTAGAAGTCGTCTTCATCCTCGGGTTCGGGCAGGCGGTCGCGTTCGATGAAGAGGCTGGTGCCGTTGAGCGCTTCGGCGGCGTTGCGGTCGCGCACGCCCTTGAGGCGGGCAATCAGCACGGTCTTGCTCAGCCGCGCCGCCTCTATGGTGATGGTCAGACCCTGTTTGTTGGTCAGCAGCGGGCCATAGGACGCGATGGCCTCCGGGTCCTGGGTGTGGGAGGCAATGCGCACCTCGCCCTTGATGCCATGAGCGGCGCCGATCGTGCCCAGAAGGATGAGATTGGTTTTTTCTGCCATGTTCGCGCTCGATTGTGACGGGCCGGTCATAGCAGGCCGGTGAAAGGGCTCCAAGTCAGTTTGCCGGAATGAGCTCGATGACGTCATGGGTGGATTCGAACAGGGGGTAGGGCTTTTCGAGCCGATAGACCTCCTGGCCGCTGACCTTGTAGAGGCAGCCGACCTGGTCCATCTCGGCATTGTCGCCATAGGCCATGGCCGGATCGTTGTTGTAGTGAAGGGCGCCCCGGTAGAACAGGGCATCGCCGCTGGGGCTGAACGTGCCGGTAAAGCGCTGGGAGCCGGATGTCTTCTCAATCCGGGTGCCATCCTCGCTGATCCGGCAGGCGAAGTAATTATAGGTGACCAGTGGCAGGATGCCGCCCAGCTTGATGGTCCGGCAGCGGTAATTGCCATCTGGGATAGCTTCGACCGGCTCGATGCCGGGCGCAAACAGCGCGGCGACGATGGCGCGTTCATCGGCATCGGTCGAGAGCAGGGCTTCGCCCAGGCCGCGACTGCGCGCCGTATCGAACTGGCTCATGCGGGTGCTGTCGGCCTCGCTCAAGCCGGCATTGTCGGGCACGGCGCAGGCCAGCGGCGACACGATGGGCAGGGCCAGCATAGCGGCGAGGCTTGCCGCAGTGAGGCGGGCGGAGAATTTTCGCAAGATCGGCCTCCCTTAATCCAGATCAAGGAACTTTGCATGGGGTCATGCTTTCCTCAACCAATGCCAGCATTGGGAGTTTTTCATGTCGCAGATTCTGACTGACCGCGAAGCCATCCGCCAATGGGTCATTGCCCGGGGCGGCAATCCCGTGCTGATGGATGTGCCCGATGGCAGCAAGACCCGGACGATATTGCAATTGTCCTTCGGGCAGGAAATTCTCAACGCCGACGCCAATGAAGGCCCCGACCGGGTTGATGGATTTCAGCTGGTCAGCTGGGAAGAATGGTTCGTGGCGCTCGAGAACGGCAATCTGGCGCTGATGGTGTCCGACGATCCGGCCGGCGGCAATGAGGCGGAATTCAGTTTCGTCGAGCGGGACTAGCGGCTGAATCCTGCCGGCCATGGGCGCGATCTTTGATTTGTCGTCACCACCCGGCTTGTCCGGGTGGTCCATCTTTCGGCGCTGGAGCGGTGGATTGCCCGGATAAACCGGGCAATGACGCTGATTGAGGGAGTGCCGATTAAAGGCCCTCTTCCGCATCCGCAGCGGCTTCCAGCGCTTCCATGTCCTCATCGGAAAAGCCGAAATGGTGGCCCAGTTCGTGGATCAGCACATGGGTGACGATCTCGCCCAATGTATTGTCATCATGCTCGGCCCAATAGTCGAGGATAGCGCGCCGGTAGAGGAAAACGGTGTTGGGCAACTGGCCGGTCTGGGGCACGGCACCGTCTTCGGTCATGCCGATGCCGGTAAACAGGCCCATCAGCTCGAAGGGGCTTTCCATGCCGAAGCCTTCGAGCACGTCGTCTTCGGCATATTCGGCCACCGAGCAGGTGACATCGGCCGCCAGTGACGCAAAAGGCTCCGGCAATTCCGCCAGGGCGGAGCGTGCCAGAGCCTCCAGATCGTCAAGGGTCGGAGCATAGAGCCCCGACCAGTCTTTTCCTTTTAGTTCCACTCGCGGATGTCGACGAAGTGGCCTGCAATGGCGGCGGCGGCGGCCATGGCGGGGGACACGAGATGGGTGCGGCCCTTGAAGCCCTGACGGCCCTCGAAATTGCGGTTCGAGGTCGAGGCGCAGCGCTCGCCGGGCGCCAGCTTGTCGGGGTTCATGGCCAGGCACATGGAGCAGCCCGGTTCGCGCCATTCAAAACCGGCATTCTTGAAGATGACGTCGAGGCCTTCTTCTTCTGCCTGCGCCTTTACCAGGCCCGAGCCCGGCACGATCATGGCAGAGACATGGCTGGCGACCTTGCGGTCCTTGATAACGGCTGCCGCGGCGCGCAGGTCTTCGATGCGGCCATTGGTGCAGGAGCCGACAAAGACGCGGTCGAGCTTGATGTCGGTGATCGGGGTCCCGGGCTTCAAACCCATATATTCGAGCGCCCGCCACTTGGAAGCGCGCTTGGTCTCGTCGGCAATATCGTCCGGGTTGGGCACGACGCCCTGCACCGAGATCACATCCTCGGGCGAAGAACCCCAGGAGACGATGGGCGGCAGCTTGGCAGCATCGAGAATGACGACCTTGTCGTAATGGGCGCCCTCATCGGTATAGAGCGTCTTCCAATAATCGACAGCCATGTCGAAAGCCTCGCCCTTGGGCGCGCGGGGACGATCCTTCACATAGGCGAAGGTGGTCTCGTCGGGGGCGATCAGGCCTGCGCGGGCGCCGCCCTCAATGGTCATGTTGCAGACCGTCATCCGGCCTTCCATGGATAGCGAACGAATGGCTTCGCCGGCAAATTCGATGACGTGGCCATTGCCGCCTGCCGTGCCGATCTCACCGATAATGGCGAGAATGATATCCTTGGCGGTGACGCCGGGCGGCAGCTGGCCGTCGACACGCACCAGCATGTTCTTGGCCTTTTGCTGCTTGAGGGTCTGCGTCGCCAGAACGTGTTCGACCTCCGAGGTGCCTATACCATGGGCCAGAGCGCCAAAAGCGCCGTGGGTCGAGGTATGGCTGTCGCCGCAGACAATGGTCATGCCCGGCAGGGTGAAACCCTGTTCAGGGCCCACGATGTGAACCACGCCCTGACGCTTGTCGAAGGGGTCGTAATATTCGATGCCGAAATCGCGGGTGTTTTCGGCCAGGGCCGCGATCTGGATGGCGCTTTCCGGGTCGGGATTGGGCAGGGAGCGGTCGGTGGTGGGCACGTTGTGGTCGACCACGGCCAGCGTGCGCTCGGGATGGCGCACCTTGCGGCCATTCATGCGCAGGCCCTCAAACGCCTGCGGGCTGGTCACTTCGTGGACGAGGTGACGGTCGATATAGAGCAGGCTCGTGCCATCGTCGTTGTTCTGGACCAGATGATCGTCCCAGATCTTGTCGTAGAGCGTGCGGGCCTTGGTCATTTCCGTGCTTCCAAAGGAATGAAGTTTGGACTGGTTCTAATGCGAAGCCGGGCCGGGGGTCAAGCATAACCGTACTCATGGGTACGGTTCAGGCTGCCAGTTTCCGTATCGCAAATATGCCGAGCAGGCTGGTGTCGAGCCCGATGCGGTAGCGACAGTAAAGGGCAATGGCGACCTGGGCGAGGATACGCGAGGCCATATTGACGACAGCCACGCCGACAATGCCGAAAAGCGGAATGACGGCAATCTGCAGCAGGATGCCGAAAAGCGTGATGCCGCCGAAAATTCCGACATAGGCGCGCTCATGACCGGTCATCATCATGACGATCTTGGACGGCCCGGTCAGGGCGTCGAACAAGAGCCCGAAGGACAGCAGCATCAGGATCAGCCAGCCCTGGGCATAGCCCGGTCCGAAAAGGTTGAGCAAAGTATCGCCGAAAATGGCGAAGCCGAGGAAAATGAGCAGGGAAAAGATGAAGCCGGCCCAGGCGCACAGGGCGGTGATCGCTTGTGCCTTGCGCATGTTTCCGGCGTGATAATGCTCGGCGACCATGGGCGCGATCACCAGTTCGATGGCAAAGGTGAACAGGGTCATCAGTCCAGCGGTGCGGAAGGCGTTGAAATAAAGCCCGGCGCTTTCCAGATCCAGCATGATGCCGACAAGGATCACGTCGGCATTCAGCGCGACGGTTTCGATCAGGGCGCCGAGCAGGAGCCAGGTGCTGAGCCTGTGCCAGCGCCGGACATGCTGCCTCACGGGCGGCAGGGCAGGCCAGATCGTGTAGTTGCGGCGGCTCCCGCCATACATCTGCAGGGCCAGCATCAGCAGCAGGATTGCCGCGGACAGTGCCAGCGCGTCCGGGCCGCTCAGCACCACGCCGAACCCGACGAGAATGAGCACCAGCGCCGGCAGTGCCAGCCGCCAGAAAATGTCGCGCGGCAATAGCGCGGTCCAGAGCGAGCCCTGGGCGCGCAGGGCCGAGGAATTGTATTCGGCCAGAGCCAGAGGCAGGACGATGATGGCAGCCGCGAAAAAGTGATTGGCGGTTTCGCCTTCCGGGACGAAGGGCAGATAGGCGAGTGTGACGAGGCAGAGCAGGACCGAGACGGACAGACCGCCGGCAAAGGTGATGACTGATCCGGCCGCGATACTGTTTCGTGCCGCGGTTTCGTCGCCCTTGCCGCTCAACTCGGCCCACAGACGCATCACTGCCATGGGCTGGCCGAGGCCGGCCAGAATGGCGAGGACCGTGGCCAGTGCGAGCCCGAAAGCAAAATGGCCGTATTCGTCAGGCGTCTGGCTGCGCGAGAGCACGACATAGGTCAGATAGGTCAGCCCTGCCGTGGCGACCTTGATGCCCAGCGAGCCGACGGAGCGCCAGAGCCCTGTCTTGAGCAGGCTCGAAAGGTCGGTGGGAATGTTCAGCCGCATCGTGTGCCTCGTCCACCAGCAGACGCGCAGGTGGACGATGAATTTGACATGTCTGTGTCAAAAAGCCCTTACCGGGCGGGCTCCTGCCAGATTACATTTTTGTAATCCGGCAGCAGGATCTAGTGCCTGAAGTGGCGCATGCCCGTCATCACCATGGCGATGCCGGCCGCGTCTGCGGCGGCGATGACTTCATCGTCGCGCATGGAGCCGCCGGGCTGGATAACGGCGGTGGCGCCGGCGGCGACCAGGGCTTCAAGGCCATCTGCGAAGGGGAAGAAGGCGTCCGACGCCACGACAGAGCCTTGCGTCAGCGCGCCTTCGATACCGGCCGCTTCGGCCGCGTCGATCGACTTGCGGTGGGCGACGCGCGCTGAATCCACCCGGGACATCTGCCCGGCGCCGATACCGGCCGTGGCGCCGTCCTTCACATAGATGATGGCGTTGGACTTGACGTGTTTGGCGACCTTGGCGGCCAGCTTGAGGTCAATGAGCTCCTGCTCGGTCGGCTGGCGTTTTGTGACGACCTTGAGGTCGCAATCATCGACATTCTTGTTGTCGCGGCCCTGGACCAGGAGGCCACCGGCCACCGATTTGACCATGAGCCCATCGGCCTTGGGGTCGGCAATGCCGCCGGTCAGAAGCAAGCGCAGGTTCTTCTTGGCTGCAATGATGTCCTGGGCTTCCGGCGTTGCCGAGGGGGCGACGATCACTTCGGTGAAGACCTTGACGATTTCGGTTGCCGTTTCGGCGTCGATTTCGCGGTTGGTGGCAACAATGCCGCCAAAGGCAGAGACCGGATCGGTGCGCAGTGCCTTCAAATAGGCGGTCTTGAGATCGCCGGCCACGGCAACGCCGCAGGGATTGGCGTGCTTGATGATGGCGACGGCAGCCGTTTCAGCCGGGTCGAATTCGGAAACGAGCTCGAAGGCGGCGTCGGTATCGTTGATATTGTTGTAGCTAAGCGTCTTGCCCTGCACCTGGGTGGCGGTGGCGACGCCGGGCCGGTTATCGCCATTCTTGTAGAAGGCGGCCCATTGGTGCGGGTTTTCGCCATAGCGCATCACCTCGCTCAGCGTACCGGCAAAGCTGCGATACGTGACGTCGGCAAAGTCGATCTCGCGGGCGAACCAGCTCGAAATGGCGCTGTCATAGGCGGCGGTGCGGGCATAGGCCTTGGCGGCCAGCTTCTGGCGCAGTTCGAAGGGGATGCCGCCGGCCTTGATGGCTTCAAGGATTGCCGGATAGTCGTCAGGATCGACGACGACCGTCACATAGGCATGGTTCTTGGCCGCGGAGCGCACCATGGCCGGGCCGCCAATATCGATATTCTCGATGATCTCGTCATAGCTGGCGCCCGAGGCGACGGTTTTCTCGAACGGGTAGAGATTGACGGCGACGAGGTCGATGGGGCCGATTTCGTGGGCGTCCATCGATGCCTTGTGTTCGGGATTGTCGCGCACCGAGAGCAGGCCGCCATGCACTTTCGGATGCAGCGTCTTGACGCGGCCATCCATCATTTCGGGAAAGCCGGTAAGCTCGGAAATCTCGCGGACCGGCAGGCCGGCCTCGGAAATCAGCCGATGGGTGCCGCCGGTGGAGACCAGTTCGACGCCGGCGTCGGACAGTCCCTTGGCGAAATCGGTCATGCCCGATTTGTCGAAAACCGAAAGCAGTGCCCGCCCGACCTGTACCGTCTTGCCCATGGGATAATGTCTCGCCGTCAATTGAGGAGGATTTCGGGGCTCGCTAGCACGACGCAGCCAAAAGGCCAATCGCTATTGCTGTTCCAGCGTGAAAATCCAGGCCACTTCGGCGCCGGGGGCGATATCGGTTTCCAGCACCAGTTGGCGCGTGCGGTGAAAGCCCAGATAGGAGGACTGGCGCACACTGTCTTCCTCGTGGAAGTCGGCGCCTTCCCAGAGGAAGCTCCAGATCATGCCATTGGGCAGGACGAGCCGCGCCATGCCCTCGCCGGAAGGGCGGCGCACCATGATGCCCGGCGCGAGGTGGAAGCGGATGGCCAGCCGTCCGGCGAGCTTGTCGTTCTGGACCAGGATGCGATCCTGCCCCACCAGCGTCGTGCCGTCCGCCAACAGGGTCAGCCGCCGTTCGACCTCGGCCCCGAACGGCCCGGCATAACCTGCGGAGGTCATGGCCAGCATGTGCTCGGCGGTATCGAGCGTCATCGGCGGCGCGGCCCCATCCCTCGTCAGCGCGTCCTCGGCGTCGATCGTGGCGGTGGAATGGGCAATGGCCTGCCGGAACAGTTCCCTGCTTTCCGGCATGTCGGAGGGCGCGGGCCCGCAGGAGCCGACAATCAATTCGCTGCCATGGGCAAATTCAAAGGCCAGCGCCCCGGCGTGGATTTCTCCGTCAAAGCCGCGCGGCGGCACAAGGCCGGAATCGGCAATAACCACACTGTCGCCGGCACGCACAATGCCATAGCCACCCAGAAGCCGGGAGCGGCGGGACGGCGTGGGGCCATTGGCCTGTACGGCCACCAGAATATCGTGCGGCACCTGCCCGCAGCCGTTGAAATAGACCGGCTCTCCACTGGAGAGGGTCAGCGCGTCCAGCGCCTCGTGCATGCGGTCGATGCGGTTGCTCAGTTCGGCAGTTGTGGGGCTGCCGTGGCGGCCCAGGGCGCGCTTGAGGCTGGACAATTCGGTCAGCAGCGACAGTTGCAGGCGCGGATTGCGCGACAGATGCAGGCCGTCATCATCGAGCTGCCGCGCCAGAGTGGCGTCGAGCCTCGTCACGGCGGCATCGATGTCGGGCACGTCGGCGACATTGCAGAGTTCGGCGCCGAGCAGGCCGATTGCGGCAAACAGGGCTTCCACCGGCTCGGAAGCCAGCGAGCCGCGGACGCGCAGGCTCTGCACCTGGGTGCCGAGGCTGCGCTGGATGGTCTTCGCCTGATCGGCGGTTGCGCCATCGAGCAGAAGGGTCAGGTGGCGAAGCCAGTTGAGAACGCGCTGCGCGGTGAGGCTGAGGGTCCAGCTATCATGCTCGAATTGGCCTTCACGCCCGATCCAGTCAAGCACCAGCGTGCGGGCAAACAGGCGTTCGCCCGGGTCGCGGACATCGCGGAAATGCCGCAACCAGGAAAAGGCATGCAGGTTGTTCCACCAGTCGGGATGATCGATATCGAGCGAAAAGGGTGAGGCGCCGCCGGTTTCGAACAGCTTCGACGCGAGGAGATAGCGCCCCGACATCATGTCGCGGACGGCATCGCGGTCGGCAGGACGGAAATCGGGCAGGTCGCCGGCAAAGGCAATGTCGCCCTGGCCACGCCAGGTCCAGCGCAACAGCGGCAGGGTCACCAGGGAATCAGCCAGACCATACGCCCATTGGCGCCCGGTTCCGATTAACCGACCGCTCACGTTCCGCGCTCCAGATGGTCCGGTGCGGTGGCATTGCTGCGCATGACGGCCAATCTCACTCACTCGTTCCTGACGCCGAGTTTGCCATAACGGCGTTCACGAAGCCTTTACCGCGTTCGCCGGAAGCGCGCCACGAAGAACCCGTCCATTCCCGCATTTCCTGTGCCCGGCGACATTGCGGGATGGGTGCGGACCAGGCCGCGCGGGCTTACAGCACCCGAAAGGGCCGGCAGCTCGTCCGCGCTTATGGGCGCAAGTTCGAGCCCCGGCAAGGCGCCGACGGCCCAATCCACCTGCAATTCACCCTCTTCAGGCTCCAGCGAGCAGGTGCAGTAAATCAGGATGCCGCCGATTTCGAGGCAGCGGAAGGCATTGGCCATAAGGGCCTGTTGCAGGCGCACGCGCCCGGCAATATCGCTTGCGGAGCGATGCCAGAGCACTTCTGGATGGCGGCGGAATGTGCCGGTGGCCGAACAGGGCGCGTCCAGCAGGATGCCGTTAAAGGGCTTGGGCGGCGCGTAATTGGCCGCGTCGGCTTCCACCACGTCAGCGGCATAGCCGAGCCGGTCCATATTGGTCTGCAGCCGTTCAAGGCGCTTGCCGTCATTATCGAGGGCAGTGACCCTGTAACCGGCCTTGATCAATTGCGCGGTCTTGCCGCCGGGCGCGGCGCAAAGGTCGAGCACGCTGGCGCCGACGGGCAGATTGATCAGCCGTGCGGGGATGGCGGCGGCGGCGTCCTGCACCCAGAAACCACCGCTCTCATAACCGGGCAGGGCTTCGACCGGGCGGTCGCGGCTTTCGAGCCGCACCGAATCGGCCATCAGCTTTTCAGCGCCCAGAGCCGTGACCAGTTCGGCATCGTCGTCGCGCAGGGTGAGGTCGAGCGGCGCGCCGGCAACAAGCGCTTCGGCAAAGCGGGCAGTGGCGTCGGCGCCATAGGTCTGGGTCCAGCGCTGCTCGACCGCCCGGGGCAGGAGCAGCATATCGTCCATCAGTCCATAGCGGGCCGAGTTGGATTGCGCCTTGCGCAGGACGGCATTCATCAACCCCGAGAGATGGCGGGCCTTGTTGTCGCGCTTGATGGCTTCCACGGCGAGAAACAGTGCCGAATGGGCGCCAAGATCGGGCATGAAGACCAGTTGAGCCAGGGACAGGCGCAGCACGGCCTCAAATGTGCCCGAGCGGGCTGGCAGTCCTTTTTCGAGCAATTCGCCAATCATCACATCGATCTGGCCGTGGCGGCGCAGGGCAGTTGTGATCAGCCGGTTGGCCAATGCGCGATCCCGGCCATCCGGCAGGTCAGTGCTGGACAGGGGCGAAAAATGGTCGCCGCCCAGAACGGATTTCAACCGTTGGGCGGCAATGAGACGGAGTTTGAGGCCCGCAGGATCGGGTTTATGCGCCACGTTTATCTTCTATCCCCAGGGACCGCGCGCACCGCCATCGTCTTCGGTGCGCCCCACGGTCGGCACGCGCCAGCCGCCGCCAATATCGCGGCCGCTCGAAGCGGGGCGCGGACGGGGCTGGGGGCGGCGTCCCTTATCGTCCAGGCTCATCTCTGCTGCAAGCTTTTGCAGGGCCGCGATGCGGTTTCCGGTATCGGGATGGGTGGAAAACAGATTGTCCATCCGCTGTCCGTTAAGCGGATTGACGATATACATATGGGCCATGGCCGGGTTGCGCTCGGCGGCGACATTGACCTGACGGCCGGCCAGGCTGGCAATCTTATTCAGCGCCGAGGCCAGAGCGAGGGGGTCGCCGGCAATCATGGCGCCGTCCTTGTCGGCTTCGTACTCGCGGGTACGGCTCACCGCCATCTGCACGATCATGGCCGCCATGGGCGCAAGGAACACCATCAGCAATGCGCCAATACCGCCCAGCGGATTATCCCGGTTATTGCCGCCGCCGAAGAAGAGGCCAAACTGCGCCAGCGCCGAAATCGCGCCGGCGAGTGTGGCCGTGATGGTCATGGTCAGCGTGTCGCGGTTCTTGATATGGGCCAGCTCATGGGCCACGACGCCGGCGACTTCGCGGGTATCGAGCTGGCGCAACAGGCCGGAGCTGACAGCAACGGCCGCATTATTCGGATCGCGGCCGGTGGCGAAAGCGTTGGGCTGGTCAGTCTCGATCACATAGACGGCAGGCGTGGGAATGCCGGCGCGCTGGGAGAGCACGTCGACCATCTCATAGAGTTCGGGGGCGCGGGAGCGCTCGACCGGGACGGCGTTCTGCATGCGCAGCACCATCTTGTCCGAATTCCAATAGGCGAAGAGATTGGTGCCTGCGGCGAAGACGAGGGCGATCATCATGCCGCCGGTGCCGCCGATAAAATAGCCCACCACCATGAAGAGCGCGGTCATGCCCGCGAGCAGGACAAAGGTGCGGAAGGCATTGAACATGGGTCAAACCCCTTGGGTTGGATCTTTCGACCAACTATGTTGTGTGTCTGCCGGTTCCGTGCAAGCGGATGGATAAATCGTAATGTCGGATCATCACATGGACGAGTCTGAAACCGAAGTCGAGGCCGTGGAGCCAAGGGTGCTGACGCCGGCGGCGCAGCGCGCTCTGGCGGAAGCAGAGGCGCGGCGGCTGGACATTGACAAGGCCAGTGCCATGGCGCCTAGGGAAAAGGGCGGCCGTGGCGGGCTCGAACCGGGTCGCTATGGCGATTGGGAAATCAAGGGTCTGACCAGCGATTTCTGATGTAAGCGCGGCTTACTCGCTTACTTCTCGACGAAATCAGCCAGATTTTCCAGCGATGAACTCAAGCCCTCGGCATGGTCGGAGGCGCTGATCCCTTCAGGAACATTTTCGGCGCGGATCGTGACCAAGGTGCCGCCAGCTGCATCATCAAGTTTCCAGTGCATGACCATGGTGCCGGCGAAGGCGGGATCGTCGGATGGAAAATCGATGTGCAGAACGATCAGCTTGCCCGGCACGAGCTCGACAAAGCGGGCCATGGCAATATCTTCATTGCCATCGCTTTTGCCGGCAATCGACACATCATCATGGCGCAGGATCATCTTGTAATGACCGCCCGGCCGCAGCGCGAAATCGATCATTTCCCCATGCATGCCGGCAGGTGGCAGCCAAGTCGCCAATGCCTCGGGGTTGGACATGGCATCATATATGATCTGGGGGTCAGCGGCGATCAGTCGGCTGGACTCGTCAGTGCGGGACATAGGCAGCTCCTCGCCCCATATGAAGCAATTGTTGCCCTGAAACCAAGTGGATCAGCCCAGAATGTCGGTGATGTTGTAGCCTGCGGCCGAGACGGCAAAGGTGGTGGCGACGGTGACGATGGCGGCGATAAGGCCGTATTCGATAACAGACACGCCGCTTTCGTTGCGGATGAAGTTCTGGATCAGACGCAAGGCCACTACTCTTTTACCAAAAAGCTAACGGTCCCTAGATGCCAAACCAAAGCTGAATGAAATCTGAACAAATCAGCGGTTCAACGCTTCAATGGCCGGTTTGAGCTCAGATGTGATCGCTTCCTGTGTCAGCGGGCCAACATGCTTGTAGATGATCACCCCGTCGGCATCGACCAGGAACGTTTCCGGCACGCCATAGACGCCCCAGTCGATGGAAACGCGCCGGTCCCGGTCGGCCCCCACCGCGTCATAGGGATTGCCGAGTTCAGCGAGGAAGGCGCGGGCATTTTCCGGCGCGTCGGAATGGTTGATGCCGAACATGCGCACCGATGTCTCGGCTTTGAGCGCTTCAAGCAGGGGATGTTCGTCGCGGCAGGGAATGCACCAAGAGGCAAAGACGTTGACGATTGTCGGCGCGCCGGTCAGGGCCGCCGTGTCGAAGCCCGGCACGTCCAGCCCCTCGACGGGCGAAAGGCTGAATTGCGGTGCTGGCCGGTCGATCAGCACCGAGCGTACCAGGCTCGCATCGCGGTCGATGGAAAAGGCAAAGATCGACACCAGCGCCACAAGGGCAATGAGCGGCAAGGCGAAAAACAGGTAACGCATCAACCGCGGCGATCCCCGAGTTGTTCGAGCTTTTTCGAAACGCGGCGGCTATCGAAAATCGTCCAGCAGATAAGGCCGGCGACCCCGGCAAATACCCCGATATAGGCAGCGGCGATAAAGCTGGCATGCTGGCCCAACTCGATCATGCGACGGCCTCCCGTGCGGCCTTGCGTTCCAGCGTCACGAGGCGGCGGCGGCGCACTTCGGTGCGCATGGTCACCACCTGCAGGTTGATGAACAGGAAAGTGAAGGCGAAGAACATGATGAAAAGCGGCGTCAGCAGCGAACCCGGCATGGTCGGGCCATCGGCGCGGAAGACACTGGCTGGCTGGTGCAATGTGCTCCACCAGTCGACGGAGAATTTGATGATCGGCACATTGACCGCGCCGACCAGTGTGAAAATGGCGATGACGCGGGCCGCGCGCAGCTGATCGTCAAAGGCCCGCCACAGGGCCACGATGCCGAGATAGATGAAGAGCAGGATCAGGGTCGATGTCATGCGCCCGTCCCATTCCCAGAACGTGCCCCAGGTGGGGCGGCCCCACATGGAGCCGGTGAACAGGGCCATGGCGGTAAAGGCGGCGCCGAGCGGGGCAGCGGCCTTCATCGAGACGTCGGCCATCGGGTGGCGCCAGACCAGTGTGCCAAGCGCCGACACGGCCATGGCGCCATAGACGAACTGGCTGAGCCAGGCGGTGGGGACATGCACATACATGATGCGCACCGTGTCACCCATCTGGTAGTCGGCCGGCGAATTGAAGAAGGCGAACCACAGGCCCAAGGCAAAGAGCAGCGCCGTGACCACGATCAGCGGCCAGAGCAGATATTTCGTCCAGATCAGGAACTGACCGGGATGGGCCAGCCTGTCCCACCAGCGCATTTTGGGTGTGGTCTCGATTGTCATGCCGGGCCTCTACTCCTCGCCCCAATCTATCGCAAGTGCGGCGGCAAAGGGAGAGAGGCTGACCGAGATGAGACTGAGTGCCGCAAGGAAGAGCAAAGCCGCGCCAGCCTGGTCGGGCCCGCCCATGGGCGCAATGGCCCCGACGCCAAAGATCAGCACCGGCACGCAGAGCGGCGCGATAAGAATGGGCGCCAACAGCCCGCCGCGCCTTATTGCAACGGTTATCGCCGCCCCAAAGGTGCCGAATGCGGCCAAAGCCGGCGTGCCCAGCAGCAGTGACAGCACGGTGCGCCAGAAGGCTGCCATATCCATCGACAGGATCACGGCCAGAAACGGCGAGGCAAGGATGAGGGGGAGAGCGCTGGTCAGCCAGTGGCTGATAACTTTTGCGGCAATGATGGCCGAAAGCGGCAGGTCGGCGAGGCGATAGAGCGCCAGCGTGCCATCGTCCCGATCGGGCCGGAACAGTTTTTCGAGTCCGATCAGCATGGAGAGAAAGGCCGCGATCCAGACAATGCCGGGCGCGATCCGGGCGAGCAAGTCCTTGTCGGGTCCCACCGCGAAGGGCACGAGCGCGCCGGTGATGATAAAAAACAAAAGCAGGGTGAGGATTTCGCCGCTGCCGACGAGGGACAGGCGCAATTCACGCCGCAGCGTGGCGAGAAAACCGGTCATGGCTTTGCCCCCAGCGTCAGCGTCGTCATGCGGGTCAGGCCGATATCGTCATGGGTGGCGATGATGGCCAGGCCGCCTGCATCCAGATGCTCGGCGAGGAGGCTCGCTACCAAACCGTGTCCCTGGCTGTCCAATGCGGCTGTCGGTTCGTCGAGCAGCCAGAGCTTGCGGGGCGAAACCAGCAGCCGGGCCAGCGCCAGCCGCCTTTGTTGCCCGGCCGAGAGATAGGAGGCGTCGAGCCTTGCCGTACCGGCCAGTCCGACCCGTTCCAATGCGTCGCCGATGGCAAGGCCGCAGGGTCCGTTGATCGCGGCCCAGAAACGAAGGGTGTCCTCGACGCTCAGGCGTGGCCGGATGCCGTTGCGGTGGCCGCAATAATGCAGTGCCGGGCCGCTTTCGGGATCGTGGCCGTGGAAACGGACCGTGCCTGCGATGGGTGGCAGCAGTCCGGCCAGTGTCAGCAGCAGGGTTGATTTGCCCACGCCATTGGAGCCGCGCAGCAGAACGCCGCTCCCCTGGTTCAGGCGAAAGGACAGGTCGCGCGCCAGCACGGTCTCGCCGCGGCCGCAGGCAAGGCCTTCAACCTCAAGCAAAAACGGCGACTGTGCTTGCCCTTCTGTCATGACCCCATCTCGTATTGAACCCATGGTCGTACTGGCAAGGGGTAATAGGACGGGCTATATCTTTGCCAGGTTGGACTCATTCCAAAAAACGCGGAACTTCCGGCGGCCCCAATTGTTCGGAATTGCGCGTCAGCAGCAAGAAGGGCGGAGCCGAATGACCTCGATTGACAGCTTCAAATCCAGATCGACACTCACTGTCGGTGGCAAGAGCTACACCTATTATTCCATTGTCGAAGCAGAAAAAAACGGCCTTGCCGGCGTTTCGCGCCTGCCGGGCTCGATGAAGGTGGTGCTCGAAAACCTGCTGCGCTTTGAAGACAATCGCACGGTCAAGAAAGAAGATATCGAGGCCATCGCCGATTGGCTGGTCTCCCGCACCTCCGAATATGAAATCCAGTACCGCCCGGCGCGGGTGCTGATGCAGGATTTTACCGGCGTTCCGGCCGTGGTTGACCTCGCCGCCATGCGCGACGCCACCGCCAAGCTCGGCGCCAATCCGCAGAAGATCAACCCGCTGGTGCCGGTCGATCTGGTCATCGACCATTCGGTGATGGTGGATTCGTTCGGCACGCCGCTCGCTTTCCAGCAGAATGTCGAGCTCGAATATGAGCGCAATGTTGAGCGCTATGAATTTCTGCGCTGGGGCCAATCGGCCTTCGACAATTTCCGCGTCGTGCCCCCCGGCACCGGCATCTGTCATCAGGTCAATCTCGAATACCTCGCCCAGACGGTCTGGACGCGGGAAGAGAATGGCGAGACGGTGGCCTATCCCGATACGCTGGTGGGCACGGATTCGCACACCACAATGGTCAATGGCCTCGCCGTCCTCGGCTGGGGCGTGGGCGGCATCGAGGCCGAGGCGGCCATGCTCGGCCAGCCGATCTCCATGCTCATCCCCGAGGTGATCGGCTTCAAGCTCACCGGCAAGATCAATGAAGGCATTACCGCCACCGATCTCGTGCTCACCGTCACCGAAATGCTGCGCAAAAAGGGCGTGGTCGGCAAATTCGTCGAGTTTTATGGGCCGGGCCTCGATTATCTCAGCCTTGAAGACCAGGCCACCATTGCCAATATGGCGCCCGAATATGGCGCCACCTGCGGCTATTTCCCGGTCGATGCCGATACGCTCAAATATCTCTCGACCACGGGACGTGATCCCGAGCGCGTGGCGCTGGTGGAGGCCTATTCGCGTGCGCAGGGCATGTTCCGTAAGTCGGACACGCAAGACCCGGTCTTTACCGACAGCCTGGAACTCGATCTGTCCACGGTTGTGCCCTCTCTTTCGGGCCCCAAGCGCCCACAGGACCGTGTTGCCCTCAAGGACGTTACATCCGCCTTCGCAGCCGCCCTGCCGGAATTGTCCGGTGGCCGGATCGAGCGCACCAAGCTGCCGGATGACAAGCAGGAAAGCCGCTATGTCGACGAAGGCGCCAATGGCGTCGACGACATCCCCGAGGAAGCCGCCTTTCCGGTCAAAGGCCAGGATTACGGGATTTCCGATGGCTCGGTGGTGATCGCGGCGATCACCTCCTGCACCAATACATCCAATCCTTCGGTACTGGTCGCCGCCGGTCTCGTCGCCCGCAAGGCGCGGGCGCTGGGGCTCAAATCCCAGCCATGGGTCAAGACTTCGCTCGCTCCCGGCTCGCAGGTGGTCACCGACTACCTCACCGCCTCCGGTCTGCAGGACGATCTCAATGCCCTCGGCTTCAATCTTGTCGGCTATGGCTGCACCACCTGTATCGGCAATTCCGGTCCGCTGCCGCAGGCAATCTCGGATTGTATCAACGAGAACAAGCTGGTGGCCGCCTCGGTGCTGTCGGGGAACCGCAATTTCGAAGGCCGCGTCAATCCTGATGTGAGGGCCAATTATCTGGCCTCGCCGCCGCTGGTGGTTGCCTACGCTTTGCTCGGCACGCTCAATATCGACATCACGACCCAGCCGCTGGGCACGGGCAAGGACGGCAAGCCGGTCTATCTCAAGGATATCTGGCCCTCCAATCACGAGATTGCCGAGATCGTGCGCCGCCACGTCAATGCCGACATGTTCCGCGCCCGCTATTCGGACGTGTTCAAGGGTGATGAGCACTGGCAGGCCATCGCCGTGGAAGGGGGGGAAACCTATGGCTGGAACGCGGCGTCCACCTATGTGCAGAACCCGCCCTATTTCGAGGACCTCACCATGGAGCCAAAGCCGGTGACCGACGTGGTCTCGGCGCGGGTGCTGGCTCTCTTCCTCGATTCCATCACCACCGACCATATTTCCCCGGCCGGGTCGTTCAAAGCGGCGACGCCGGCCGGCAAGTATCTCACCGAGCGGCAGGTGGCGCCCAAGGATTTCAATTCCTACGGTTCGCGCCGCGGCAATCACGAGATCATGATGCGCGGCACCTTCGCCAATATCCGCATCAAGAACATGATGCTCGATGGCGTCGAAGGCGGCTTTACCAAGGGGCCGGATGGCAGCCAGATGCCCATTTACGACGCCGCCATGGCCTATCAGGCGCAGAACACGCCGCTGGTCATCTTCGCCGGCAAGGAATATGGCACTGGCTCCTCGCGCGACTGGGCGGCCAAGGGCACCAATCTGCTTGGCGTCAAGGCGGTCATCGCGCAGAGTTTCGAGCGTATCCACCGCTCCAATCTTGTCGGCATGGGTGTGATCCCGTTGCAGTTTAAGGAGGGCGAAAGCTGGCAGAGCCTTGGCCTCGATGGAACCGAGACCGTGGATATTGCCGGTGTTGAAGCCCTGGAACCGCGCGCCTTGGTCAAGGTCAAGATCACCCGCGCCAATGGAGATGTGGTCGAGATCGAAACCCGCTGCCGCATCGATACGGCCAATGAGCTGGATTACTTCCGCAATGGCGGCATTCTGCATTATGTGCTGCGGAGCCTGGTTGCCGCGTAAGCAGCGCTTACATTGCCTGTTTGACGAAAATGGCGGCCATACCGGGGCCGCCATTTTCACATCTGGGCAGAAGATTTCGTCTCTCACCCGCTTTTGACTAGGCATGGGCCGCGGTGGCGGCTTAAAACCGTGCCCATGTTTTCCCGCCTCGTTCTCGGTCTGATTGCCGGCCCGGCCTTTTTTCTCGCCCTCGCGTCTGGGGCGGGTGCCGATTCCGTGATGCCAAAGCCCAAGGCGGTGGTGGAATTGTTCACCAGCCAGGGCTGCGCACAATGCCCGCCGGCCGATGCGCTGCTGACCAGTCTGGCCGAGCGGGGCGATGTCGTCGCTCTCGCCTATCATGTCGATTACTGGGACTATATCGGCTGGGCGGATACGTTCGGAAGCAAGCTCTTTTCGGATCGCCAGCGCGGCTATGCCAAGAGCTGGGGATCGTCGCGTATCTACACGCCGCAAATGGTGGTCAACGGAGCTGAGGGCGTGGTGGGCTCCAAGCGCGAAGCGGTGCAGGATGCGCTGGCCTCGGCACAATTGCCGCTTGATGTCGGCCTCAGACGGCAGGGCGACATGCTGGCGGTGCAGGTGCCTGCCGATGACAGTCTGCCCGACGCCAATATCTGGCTGGTGCGCTATCTGGTGCGTGCCGATGTTGGCATCGAGGCCGGCGAGAATGCCGGCAAGAACATGGTCTATACGCAGGTGGTCACTGACAGGCAGATCCTGGGCATGTGGGAAGCCTCGACCGGTGCCGAGATCAAGCTGCCGCTGACAGGGTTGCAGGGCAGCGAACAGGGCAATACCGGTCTGGCGATCATCGTACAGAACGAGCGCAACGGGCTGCCGGGGCCGATCCTGGGTGCGGCGGTCTACGAATTCTAGCATGAAAAAAGCCCGCCCCCTGGAGGCAGGAGCGGGCGACTGACTTGGGTCAACTCTCATTGGGGGCGGCTGGCAGGCGGACGTCAAGGTTGGGGGCTCGGTCGGTCTGCCTGCCAGCCACTGGAGGCAATGATGGGATATTGCTCGCCCTTTCTGGCGCGAAAAGGGACAGATCATGGCCGAAATGGGGTATTTTCAACCCCTTGCCATGCCCGCAAATTACGCCGATCATGACAGCGCGATGACTTTTGCGTTGAGGCCGCGTGCAGGGTCCAGGTAACCAGGTTCGGAACACTCTATCCCTTGTGCATGTGGGTGAACCACAGGCGCAGCAAGGCCGGTCCGTGCAGCCGGTCATCGCCTTTGACAAGCGGGAACTGATGCAGATTCTCTCGGTCTATGGCCGCAAGGTCGGGCAGGGCGAGTGGCGCGACTATGCCATGGATTTTCTCAAGGACCGCGCGCTGTTCTCCATCTATGCCCGCGTCTCCGAGCGCCCGCTTTTCGTGATCGAGAAGAACCCGAAGCTGCGCACCCGCCAGGGGCAGTACATGGTCACCAATCAGCAGGGTCTCATCCTCAAACGCGGCCACGATCTCGCACAGGTGCTGCGCGTGCTCGACCCCGATCTCGTCGTGGTCGGGTGAGCTTTCTGGTGCGCCCGGCGCAGACCGGGGATATCGCACAGATGAGCCGTGTGCTTATCGCCTCGATCACCGCGCTTTGCGCTGCCGATCATCACAACGATCCCGTCAAGCTCGCCGCCTGGACGCGCAACAAAAGCGCGGAAGGCGTCGCCGCCATGCTCGCCAATCCCGAAATGCTCACATTGGTCGCCGAGCGTGAGGGATCGGTGGTTGCGGTAGGGGCGGTGACGCGCCAGGGCGGCGTGGCACTCAATTATGTGGCCCCGGAGGCCCGTTTCACTGGAATCAGCAAGGCGCTGCTGGTCCGGCTGGAAGCCGAGCTTGTAGGGCTCGGGTTTGCCGAAGGGCATCTGGAAGCCACGGCAACGGCGCGCCGTTTCTATGAGAAGGCCGGCTGGGTCGCCAATGGTCCACAGGCCACCGGCAGGCACGTCAACGGCTTTCCGATGCGAAAGCGCCTATTGGGCTGATCGGCAGGTCGGCTTCGGTCAAAGCGCCTTTTGCAGATGCACGATGTCGTGCCAGCGGTCGAATTTGTAGCCGACGGACGAATAGTAGCCGACTTTGCCGAAGCCGAACTTTTCGTGGATGGCGATGGAATTGGCGGTGTCGGCTGTAATCACTGCTAACATCTGCTTGAAACCGAAAGCCTTGGACTGTGCCAGAAGCTCGGTCAGCATCAGCTTGCCCAGGCCTCTGCCGGTCTCCGCCGGGTCAAGATAGATCGAATCCTCGCAGGTGAAGCGGTAGGCGGCGCGCGGGCGGTAGAAGCTGGCATAGGCATAGCCGGCGACCTTGCCGGCCCGTTCGGCGATGATCAGCGGATGGCCGAGCTTTTTGAGCCCGGCATATTTCTCGGCAATGGTGGCTTCGTCGGGCGCTTCGGTGTCGAAGGTAATGGCCGTGTTGTCCACGTAGTGGCGATAGATGGCGGTGATGGCGGGCACATCGGACCAGGTGAAGGGGCGAAGCAAATAATCGGACATGGCTTTGACAAAAAGAAAAGGACCGCAGCTTTGTAAGCTGCGGTCCGATTTTTCGTCCAACCAAATTGTTTGATCGGCGCATCAATCCTTTTGAGACTACTCGCGATTGCCGAACAGGCGGAGCAGCATCATGAACAGGTTGATGAAGTTGAGGTAGAGGCTGAGTGCGCCCATGATGGCGTTCTTGGCCATGACGTCGGCGCCATAGTGCTCGGAATAGCTTTCCTTGATGCGCTGGGTGTCATAGGCGGTGAGGCCGGTGAAGATCAGCACGCCGACCACCGAGATGACGAATTCCATCATCGAGGACTGCATGAAGATATTGACGATCGAGGCGATGATGATGCCGATCAGGCCCATCATCAGGAAGCTGCCCATGCCGGAGAGGTCACGCTTGGTGGTGTAGCCATAAAGGCTCATCGTGCCGAAAGTGGCGGCGGTGATGAAGAACACCTTGGCGATCGAAGCGCCGGTATAGACGAGGAAGATCGAGCTGAGCGACAGGCCCATGATCGCGGCGAAAGCCCAGAACACGCCCTGTGCGGCCGGAACCGACAGCTTGTTGATACCGAAGCTCAGCACCAGCACGAAGCCGAGCGGCGCCAGCATCACGACCCAGGACAGCGGGCTGCCGAACAGAAGAGCGCCCCACTGGGTCACATACTGGCCATTGGCCAATTCGCCCACAGCAGCGGAGGGGTCGGAGGTGATGGCCGCCTGCGCGGCGAAGAAGGCCACAAGGCCGGTGATCACCAGGCCAAGGCCCATATAATTGTAAACGCGCAGCATATAGCTGCGGAGGCCCTCATCGATGGCCAAGGCCGAGCCGGCCCGCGCATTGAGGGTCTGACGGTCATATTCAGCCATTCTCAGGCTCCTTTCCCGATACATAAAACTGCGGTCTTGTCACCGCCGGGGGCAGTTGGTGCTGCCACTTGCGAGGGAATATGGGGATAGTCTCCTTGATTGACAAGGATAAATGGCCCGCTGCGGCAACGGGACTGGCCCGATAAATTCATTGTGTTAGGCTTGGGCCCAGATTCGCGCTGACTGCGCCTTGTCTCCAGCCAGGGAGAAAGCCATGCCCCGGCTCTTTACCGGCCTCGAAATTCCTGAGGACGTGGCCTTTGCCCTCTCGTTGAAGCGCGGCGGGCTGACAGGCGCGCGCTGGATCGACCCGGAAAACTATCACATTACCCTGCGTTTCATCGGCGATGTCGACCACAAGACCGCCGATGACGTGGCCGATAGTCTGGACAAACTGGCCAATTCGCTCTGCTTTCCGGTGCGCCTGACGCAATTGGGCAGTTTTGGCGGCGACAAGCCGCGGGCCCTGTTTGCCGGGGTCGAGCCTTCCGATGCGCTCAAACACCTGCAGGCGGCCCATGAACGCGTGCTGCAGCGCGCCGGGCTGCCGCCGGAGGGCCGGAAATTCGTGCCCCATGTCAGTCTGGCGCGGCTGCGCGGCACTTCGGCCGCTGATGTGGCCCGATTTATCGCTGAAGCGGCGCGGTTCGAGCCTCTCACGTTCGTGCCGGCACGGTTCGTGCTGTTTTCCAGCCGCGATTCGGTTGGGGGCGGGCCCTATCTGGTCGAGCAGTCCTATCCGCTGGCGGCGTAAGGCGGTCACGTTCACACAGGTGTTAGCGTTACATTAACCGTTGGCGCGCAAACCGGACGGAGCGGTGCCGTTCCGTCAAAATGCCGCCGCGATTGGCTTTCATTTGAGACAAATACAGTCAAATTCAGGCGGATTTGACACCTTGGTAACCATGTTCGGGCCATTCTGTGCGGGCAGACCATTGCCTCGAACGGCAGCAAGACAAGAGGAAGAATTGGCGATGACGATGAAAACCGGTGGCCTCAGGATCGGGCTCGCGGTCGCAACGTTCATGGCTCTGGCATCGGCCGCGCAGGCGCAGCAGGCCACAGAGCTGGGCACATTCAATGCGTGGTCGGCCTATACGGCCACTGACGCCAGCGGTCAGATGTGTTTCATCATCGGCGAACCGACCCGCAGCGAACCCGCCGGCGTCAATCGCGGCGACATCAAGTTCCTGATCGTGCATCGCAAGGGCGTCGGCTCCAAGAACGAAGTGCAGACCCAGATCGGCTATCCGTACAATACCACGGATGCCAAGGCCTCCGTCAGCGTCGATGGCCGCTCCTATACGATGGGCGCGCGCGACCAGACCGCCTGGCTTGCTTCGGCAGGAGACGAGGCCGGTTTTGTCACTGCCTTCAAGGCCGGCAACCAGATGGTGGTGCGTGGCACCAGCCAGCGCGGCACCGATACGGTGGATACCTATTCGCTGTCCGGCGCCACCGCGGCGATGAACGCCATCGACGCCGCCTGCCAGTAAGGGCTTGCCCGGAAGGCAGGAAACCTCATAACTGGGCGCCGGGTCTTCAAGGCCCGTCGTCCTTTGCTTATTCGAGAGCAGATTCCCGATGATCCGATCCCGCGCATTCGTTTTCGCTTTTGCCGCCGCAGCGTCCATCCTGCCCGCACAGGCTCAATCGGCGCGCGTGCTGGGGGATTTTCGCGACTGGTCCAGCTATTCGGCAGATGATGGCATGGGCAAGATCTGCTTTGCCATGAGCAGGCCCAAGACCACCCAGCCCACGCCGGCGGGCTATGGCGACGCCTATATCTATGTCACGACCCGCCCGGGCGAAGATGTGGTCAACGAGTTCAATGTCGTTGCCGGCTACACCTTCCAGACCGGCTCGCTGGCCGTCGTGAGTGTCGGCAGTCAGAGCTTCAATCTTTTTACCCAGGGCGATGCGGCCTGGCTCGACGATGCCAGCCAGTCCGCCAATCTGGCCTCGGCCATTCGCGCGGGCTCGACGGTGACCGTGCAAGGCACCGCCGCCGATGGGACTTCTGTCGTACAATCCTATTCGCTCTCGGGCGCGACCGCCGCGCAACAGGCCGTCGGCGCCGAGTGCTGAACACCGCCGGCGGGCGGTCCTGCCGCTGAACTGCATTGCTGGTTCGCGGCAGAGTGACTTTGCGCTTCGTCTATCCATGTGATACACGGCCAGCACTTTCCCGCATTTTGAGCCCCGCCGCGCCATGAGCATTGCGCTGAACCTTGACCATTCCAGTGCCGTCCGCCCCGTCGCGGCGACCCGTCCTTCGCTGATTGGCCTTTCCAAGGCCGGGCTTGCCGAGATGCTGGTCAATCATGACGTCGTGTCCGAGAAGGAAGGCCGCATGCGCGCCAGCCAGCTCTGGAACTGGCTTTATGTGAACGGGGTCACCGATTTCGACCGCATGACCAATGTGGCCAAGCCCGTGCGCCAGAAGCTCAGTGACGCCTTCAATCTCGACCGCCCGGAAATCGTCACCGAACAGGTTTCGGTGGATGGCACGCGCAAATGGCTGTTCCGCTTCCGCGACCCGGCCAATCCCAATATGCCGCCGGTCGAGGTGGAAACGGTCTATATTCCCGAAAGCGACCGGGGGACGCTCTGTGTCTCCTCGCAAGTGGGCTGCACGCTGACCTGCTCCTTCTGCCACACCGGCACGCAGAAGCTGGTCCGCAACCTCACGGCTGGCGAAATTCTCGGCCAGATCCTCATGGCCCGCGAACGTCTTGGCGATTTCCCCGGCGGGTCGCGCCCCGATGACGGCGGCCTCGTGCCGGGCGGGGAAACCCGCGCCATCACCAATATCGTGATGATGGGCATGGGCGAGCCGCTCTACAATTACGACAGTGTCAAACAGGCCCTGCTCATTGCCTCGGCTGGCGATGGCATGTCCATTTCCAAGCGCCGCATCACGCTCTCGACCTCGGGCGTCGTGCCCTATATCGAGCCGACGGGCCGCGAAATCGACGTCATGCTGGCCATTTCGCTCCACGCTGTGCGCGATGATCTGCGCGACGTGCTGGTGCCGATCAACAAGAAATGGCCGCTCAAAGAGCTGCTCGAAGCCTGCAAGAATTACCCCGGCCTGTCGAACGCGCGCCGCATCACCTTTGAATATGTGATGCTGGACGGCATCAATGACAGCGATGCGGAGGCCAAGGAACTGGTGCGCCTGCTTGCCGGCATTCCGGCCAAGATCAACCTTATTCCGTTCAATCCCTGGCCGGGCAGCAATTACGGCACCTCGCCCTCAAGCCGCATCGAGCGCTTCGCCGACATCGTCAACAAGGCCGGCTATGCCTCCCCCGTCCGCACCCCGCGCGGCCGCGACATCTTCGCCGCTTGCGGCCAGCTCAAGAGCGAGAGCGAGCGGCTGAGCAAGAAAGACCGCGATACGCTGCTGGCACTGTGATGGCGCTGGTGCCCGAGCTTTCGGTTCGTGACCTTACCGCAACCCGGCACTTTTATTGCGCGCTTCTGGGCTTCTCCGTCCGCTATGAGCGGGTCGAGGAGGGCTTTGCCTATCTCGAAATGGGTTCGGCAGAGTTGATGCTGGACCAGATCGGCGTTGGACGCGACTGGACGACCGGACTTCTGGTGGCGCCGTTCGGTCGCGGCATCAATCTCCAGATCGAAGTTGATGCCATCGACCCGATCCTGAAGCGGCTCGAAGCAGCCTCAATCACTCTCTTCCAGCTGCCGGAAACACGGCGATACCAAACAGGCGAGTTAATCGTGGTCCAACGCCAGTTCTGCGTGCAGGACCCCGACGGCTATCTGCTGCGATTCTTTGAGCGCTTATAGGTCTTATTTGCGCAAAATCACCCAGACCGCATGGATCAGGCCGGGGAAGTAGCCGAGCAGGGTGAGCAGGATATTGAGCCAGAAATGCAGGCCAAGGCCCACTTGCAGGAAGACGCCCACGGGCGGAATGATGACGGATAAAATGATACGGAGGACGTCCATCGGCGAAATGCCCCTTTCGTTGAGGGGCAGGAACGCCGCTTTGTGGCTATCGTTCCGCTATTCCCCCGCGACCCATTGCACCGCCCAGCGCCCGCGCCCCTCATCGCTCAGCAGGCCCGCCAGCATTGGCAACACCGTCCGCATTTCATCTTCCAGCACATAGGGCGGATTGACCACCACCATGCCGGTGCCGTGCAGGCGCGGTGGCTCTGATGGCTGGCGGATGGTCAGTTCAATCCGCAGGATTTTGGGGATGCCGGTGGCCTTGAGCGCCTTGATATAGGCGTCGACCTCCCCCGGCTCCTTGATCGGATACCAATAGGCATAGGTGCCGCCGGGCCAGCGCTGGTGACCCTGGACGAGGCTTTTGACCATGCGGGAAAATTCGCCCTTTTCCTCGAAGGGCGGATCGACCAGCACCAGGCCGCGCTTTTCCTTCGGCGGCAGGTGGGTGCCGAAAATCTTCCACGCGTCGAGCTGGGTGATACGGGTCTGGAAGTCGCCGGCAAAGTTTTCCTTGAGGCGATCGGCATCCACGGGGTGCAGTTCAAACCCCATGAGCCGGTCCTGATCCCGCAGCATATGCCGGGTGATGAAGGGTGAGCCGGGATAATAGCGCAGATTGCCGTCGGGATTTTGTGCCCGGACCGCATCGAGATAGGGCGCCAGAAGCGGCTCAACCTCCGGCGGACGTTTCACGTGAATCAGCCGCCCGATACCGTCCTGCCATTCGCCTGTCTTTTCGGCCTGATCGCCGAAGAGATCATAGATGCCGAGCCCCGCATGGGTGTCGATGACGCGGAAAGCAGCGTCCTTGCGCATGAGATAGGCAAGAATGCGCGTCAGGATGATGTGTTTGACGACATCGGCGAAATTGCCGGCGTGAAAAGCGTGTCTATAATTCACTTGCGGCCTTCGGCAAGGAGGATGGTCGCGGCAAAGGCCATGAAGACCGCGGCAAAGCTCCAGTTGAGCGCCTTGCCGACCCAGGCATTTTCCTTGAGCGTGCGGGTCAGCCATTCGGCGAACAGCACGATAGCGATGACCACGGGCAGCGAGACCACGACGAATTCGAGCCCGAGAAACATCAGCTTGCTGGCCGCTGCCGGATCATCGGCGGAGACGAACTGGGGCAGGAAGGTCACGAAGAACAGGGCGACCTTGGGATTGGTCAGGTTGATGCCGAGCCCGGTGAGATAGGACTGGCCCCAGTTCGGCTGTTTCCCGGCGGCGCGGGTCACGAGAATGCCGCCGCCGTCGCGGACGGCCTGGATGGCCAGCCAGACCAGATACAGTGCGCCCACGATCTTGAGGGTCCAGAACAGGGCCGGGGCGGTGACGATCAGCACCGATATGCCGAAGGCGACCAGCGTGGTGTGAACGGCAATGCCGGTCGTGGCGCCCAGCACCGTGGCAAAGCCATGGCTGCGGCCCCAGTTCATGGTGCGGGACACAAACAGCGCCATGTCCGGTCCCGGCGTCACCGCCAGAACGAAGGCAGCCAGGGCAAAAGCGAGGATGACAGGCAGGTCGGGGATAAAGGCGGGCATGGCGGGCGCTCAAGAATCTTGGCGCGGACAATTGCACCAAAGCCCGCGCCTGACTAGGGTGCGCCCGATTTCAGGCCGATGTGGCCGCAAATTCCGAGACGATACATATGGCGAAAGACATCAAGAAGGTCGTGCTGGCCTATTCGGGCGGCCTCGATACCTCCATCATCCTCAAATGGCTGCGTGAAACCTACGATTGCGAGGTGGTGACCTTCACCGCCGATCTGGGCCAGGGCGAGGAACTGGAGCCGGCGCGCAAGAAGGCCGAAATGTTCGGCATCAAGGACATCTATATCGAAGACCTGCGCGAGGAATTCGTGCGCCACTTCGTCTTCCCGATGTTCCGCGCCAATACGGTCTATGAGGGCCAGTATCTGCTCGGCACCTCCATTGCCCGCCCGCTGATTGCCAAGCGCCTGGTGGAAATTGCCCACGAAACCGGGGCCGATGCCATTTCCCATGGTGCGACCGGCAAGGGCAATGATCAGGTGCGGTTCGAGTTGACCGCCAATGCGCTCGATCCCTCCATCAAGGTGATCGCGCCGTGGCGCGAATGGGATCTGCGCAGCCGCACCGCACTTCTCGCCTATGCCGAGGCCAATCAGATCCCGATTGCCAAGGACAAGCGCGGCGAAGCCCCGTTCTCGGTCGATGCCAATCTCCTGCATACCTCCTCCGAGGGCATGGTGCTGGAAGACCCGGCAGTGCCCTATCCCGATTATGTGCCGCAGCGCACCACCGATCCCGAAAAGGCGCCGGACCAGCCCGAGATCATCACCATCGGTTATGAAAAGGGCGATCCGGTCTCGATCAATGGCGAAAAGCTGTCTCCTGCGGCGCTCCTCACCAGGCTCAACGAGCTGGGCGGCAAGCATGGCGTCGGCCGTCTCGATCTGGTCGAAAACCGCTTTGTCGGCATGAAGTCCCGCGGCCTCTATGAGACCCCCGGCGGCACGATCATGCTGGTGGCGCATCGCGGCATCGAATCGATCACGCTCGACCGCGGCGAAGCTCACCTCAAGGACGAGCTGATGCCGAAATATGCCGAGCTCATCTACAATGGCTTCTGGTATTCCCCGGAGCGCGAAATGCTGCAGGCGCTGATCGACAAGAGCCAGCATTATGTCACCGGCGAGGTGACGGTGAAGCTCTACAAGGGCAGCGCGAGCGTCATTGCCCGCAGTTCGCCCCATAGCCTTTATTCCATGGACCTCGTCACCTTCGAAGAAGGTGCGGTGGCCTATGACCACAAGGATGCTGAAGGCTTCATCCGCCTCAATGGGCTGCGGCTCAAGACCTGGGCCGCCCGCAACGCCAAGGCGCGGAACTGAGTTCAGAAGGGGTGGGCAATGGTCCACCCCTTTTTCATGGAGCGCGTTGATGGCCGGCCGCATCGTCATTCTCAATGGTGCGCCGCGTTCCGGCAAATCGACTCTGGCCAGAGCGATTCAGGCGGGGGTATCCGGTCAATGGATCAATTGGGGCGTCGATGCCTTCAATGCCAGTTTGCCGGAAACACTTTGGCCCGGTATCGGCCTCAGGCCCGGCGGCGAGCGCCCCGAGCTGGAACCCGCGATTCGCAGGCTTTACGCGACATTTTTTGCGCATATGGCGCGGCTCAGTTGTGACGGTTTCGATGTCGTGGCCGATCTTGGGCTCCACGACCATTATGCCGCCGCGTTCGATCCCATGGATATAGTGCTGCGCGACCTGGCCGGGCTGCCCGTGACGCTGATCGGGGTGGATTGCGCCCTCGATATCATCATGGCCCGGCGCAATGCCGATCCGCGCGGCGGGTTCTATGCTGCCGGCCCCGGCATCCCCGAACCGGTTCAGCGCTGGCAGGATGCGGTGCATCGTGGCAAGACTTATGACATGCGGCTTGATATGGGCATTCTTGCGCCCGAAGCCGGCGCTCAAGCGGTGGCGCGACGACTGGCCGGCACCGAAATCCAAGCTGGCGATCCGGTTTAATTGCCCGTTAAGCCGGGCTGATTAGCCTTCGCGCCAGCGTCGGATAATGTTTTGGGGAACTAGGGGGTTCGATGCGCTCGGACAAGGCGGGCAAGGTGGGGGAAGTTGCCGAAGCGCTGCTGCTTGATGCGGCGCTGGAAAGCATTCCCTATGGCTTCTGTGTGTGGTCGCCGCAATTCCGGCTCCTGATGTGGAACAAGCATTACCGCGATTTTTACGGCTTTGCGCCGGACGCCATCCATCGTGGCATGACGCTGGAGGATATTGTCCACCTCTCGGCCCGGCTGGGCAACCATCCCGGCCAGAGCCCGGAGGCCTTTTACGAGCACTATACCAGTGAATTGCTGGCCAATCGTGAGGGTTCGCGCGCCAAGAGCCAGGAAGTGGTCAATGGTGGCCGCATCATCGAGACGGCGCATATCTATTCGGAAAATCTCGGCTGGGTGGTGACCCATGAGGACATTACCGACGAGATCGCCCGCTCCGAAAGCCAGCAGAAGCGCAAGATGGAGCTGGAGCGGCAGAACATCAGGCTCGACGCGGCGGTCAACAATATTTCCATTGGCCTGTGCATGATGGATGCGCGCGGGCGGCTGGTGATCTGCAACGAGCCCTATGCCCGCATCTATAATCTGCCGGTAACGCTGCTCCGTCCGGGCACGCAGCTCGAAGACATTCTGAGCCATCTGTTCGACATGGGCATGTCGACCAGCGGCAGCAAGGAAGAATATATCGCCTGGCGGCGGGACGTCATCGCCAAGCGCGAATATGGCAAGAATATCCACGAGCTGAACAACCGCACGATCCTGATGCAGCATCATCCCATGAAGGATGGCGGCTGGGTTTCGACCCATGAGGATATTACCGAGCAGCGCCAGGCGGAGGCGCGCATCCAGCATCTGGCGCGCCATGACGCCTTGACCGACCTCCCCAACCGCATCGAATTCCTTGAACAGATGGCCAAGACCGAGGCGGCGCTGAAGCGCGGCGAAATGGCCGCCGTCATCTATATCGACCTCGACCATTTCAAGGCGGTCAATGACACGCTCGGTCACGCGGTGGGCGATGAGGTTATCAAACAGGCTGCGGTGCGGCTCTGGGGCACGACGCGTGAAACCGATCTGCTGGCCCGGCTCGGCGGCGACGAATTTGCCCTGTTGCTGCGGCCCATCGACGGCGTCGATATGGCGGCCAAGGTCGCTGACCGCATCGTCAAGGCGATGCGCGCACCCATGAATATCGGCGGCCAGCAGATTGAAATCGGCGCCTCGGTGGGTATCGCCGTCGGGCCGGGGGACGGCACATCCACCGACCAGCTGGTCAAGAATGCCGATCTGGCCCTTTACAAGGCCAAGTCCGAAGGGCGCTCGACCTACCATTTCTTTGAATCCGGCATGGATGCCGAATTGCAGCAGCGCCGCTCCATCGAGGCGGGTCTGCGCATGGCCATGCAGCGCGAAGAATTGCGCCTCATGTTCCAGCCTCTGCTGGGGCTGGGCGAAAACCGCGTCACCTGTGTCGAAGTGCTGCTGCGCTGGGATCATGACGAGCGCACCATTCCGCCCAGTGAATTCATTCCCGTCGCCGAGGATACCGGCCTGATCGTGGGAATCGGGGAATGGGTGCTGCACGAGGCCTGCCGCGCCGCCGCCGCCTGGCCGAGCAGCGTGCGCGTGGCCGTCAACCTTTCCCCGGTGCAGTTCCGCAACAAGGACCTCGTGGGCCAGGTCAAGTCGGCCCTCAATGCCGCCCGGCTCGAACCGACGCGGCTCGAACTTGAAATTACCGAGAGCCTGCTGCTCACCGACAGCGATGCCACCATCGCGGCCCTGCACGAATTGCGCGGCATGGGCGTGCGCATCTGCATGGACGATTTCGGCACCGGCTATTCCTCGTTGTCCTATCTGCGCTCGTTCCCGTTCGACAAGATCAAGATCGATCGCTCCTTCATGCGCGACCTGACCACCCGCAATGACAGTCGCGCCATCATCCGGGCGGTGATCGGGCTGGGGCAGTCGCTGGGCATGGTCACGACCGCGGAAGGCGTGGAAACCGAGGAACAGATGGCGCTGGTGCGCGATTTCGGCGTTTCGGAAGTGCAGGGCTATCTGTTCTCGCCGCCGCTGCAATCCACCACGCTCGCCAATCTGCTGCATTCCGAGGCGGTCAAGGCACAGGCCAAGCAGAAAGCGTCGTGAGGGCAAGGGCCGGACTGCACAGGCAGCTTCTGGCCCTGGCCGCGCGGCTGGGTTCGGGGTCCGATGCAGAGGATGTCGTCCAGGACGCAATGCTGGTTGCCATCGAGGCCGGTCGCCACGACCTTGGCGAGGCCGCCAATATTGCCTGGTTGCGTGGCGTCGTGCGCAATCGCGCCCGGATGACGGCCCGGACCATGCGCCGCCAGCGGAGCCGGGAAACCCAATGGCAATCCGGCCACGACACAGAGCGTGCCGGCGCCTCGCCCGACATGCCCGAAATCCTTTCGGGCCTGCCGCCTGCGCTCCGTACATTTGCCGCCCTTGTGCTGACCGGCCACAATCGGCGCGAGATCGCTTATCTGCTCGATCTGCCGGACACGGCGCTGCGGCAACGGGTCAGCGCGCTGAGGCGGCATTTGCGGCAAGGGGGATTTGCCGCGCCGGCAGAGTTGAGCGGTCTCAATCTCGATCTGGCCTATGGCCGCATCCGCCAGGCATTGCTGCCGGCTTTGCTGCGGCATGACGGGCTGTTTGCCGGCCACGATCCCGACGGGCATCTTTTTATCGTGCGGCGCTCACAAAAGGTCATGCCGCGGCAATAGGATGGTGTCATCAAGCAAGGAGGGCTCGCCATGAGCTTCAAGCCGAAAAGCGCCAGCATCGTCTTCTACGTCGCCGATATCGCCCGCACCGAGGCATTCTACAACGATACGTTCAACTTGGGCCTGGAGCGCATGGAGGGCGCGGAGCCCTTCTGGCTGCAGGGTCGTCTCGAAAGCGGGCTCGACCTCATCTTTTTCGAAATGGAAGGTCAGCGCGGCAATACGCCGGCGGTGGTCTTCGATGTCACCGAGGGCGGCATTGACGACATCGTGGCCGATCTGGCCGAAAAGGGCGTCACCATCGTCACACCGGTTTCGGAAGCGCCCGGCGGCTGGAGTGCCGATTTTCTGGACCCGGATGGTTTTGGTCTCGGCCTCTGGCAATCGGGGGAACTGCCGCGTTCGCTGCGATAGGGCACGCTAATGGGTGCAGGGCGCAAACCCGCCCTGCATATTGCCGCCTTGTGAAATCGAGCCTCTTGCGTTAAGGACGCGCGACCCTGCCGGAGCTCCACCCCATTTGAGCCCGGCGCCATCATATCGCATGGTTTGTTCTGGCCAGCCCACAAGAGGATAACTCCCGTGGGGCGGTTTCGCGGATCGTGCCAGTTAAGGCGGACCCTCATGGCCCTGCGCAATATCGCCATCATCGCTCACGTCGACCATGGCAAGACCACACTGATCGACGTTTTGCTAAAGCAATCCGGCTCTTTCCGCGAGAATGAACGCGTCGAAGAGCGCGCCATGGACAGCAATGATATCGAGCGCGAGCGCGGTATCACCATCCTGGCCAAGGTGACCTCGCTGATGTGGAAGGATACCCGCATCAATATCGTGGACACTCCCGGCCACGCCGACTTCGGCGGTGAAGTGGAGCGTATCCTGTCCATGGTCGATGGTGTGGTGATCCTGGTGGACGCCGCCGAAGGCCCGATGCCGCAGACCAAGTTCGTGCTCGGCAAGGCGCTGGCCCAGGGCCTGCGGCCCATCGTGGCCATCAACAAGATCGACAAATCCGACGAGCGGCACCTCGAAGTGCTCGACGAGGTCTTCGATCTCTTCGTCGCCCTCGACGCCACTTCCGAGCAGCTCGACTTCCCGGTGCTCTACGGCTCTGCCAAGCAGGGCTGGATGGCCGCCGAGCCGACCGGCCCCAAGGAGACCCTGGCGCCGCTGCTCGACAAGGTCGTCGAGCATGTGCCCGAGCCGAAGGTGGAAGAGGGCGAATTCCGCATGCTCGTCACCACGATCGAGCGCAATCCGTTCCTGGGCCGTATCCTGACCGGCCGCATCACGTCCGGCTCGGTCAAGTCGAACGACGCCATCCACACCCTCAACCGCGAGGGCAAGGAAGTCGAAAAGGGCCGCGTTTCCAAGGTCCTGGCCTTCCGTGGTCTCGAGCGTACACCAGTTGACGTTGGCGAAGCCGGCGACATCGTCGCCATTGCCGGTCTCGTGACCTCCACCGTGGCCGATACGCTGTGCGCCACCTCGGTCACCCAGCCCATTGCCGCCAAGCCGATCGATCCCCCGACCCTGTCGGTCACCTTCCGCATCAATGACGGCCCGCTGGCCGGCCGTGAAGGCGACAAGGTGCAGTCGCGCGTCATCCGCGAGCGCCTGATGCGCGAAGCCGAGGGCAATGTCGCCATCAAGGTGACGCCCGGCGAAGACAATGATTCCTATGACGTGGCCGGCCGCGGCGAATTGCAGTTGGCCGTGCTGATCGAAAACATGCGCCGCGAAGGCTTCGAGCTGACCATCGGCCGCCCGAAAGTGCTGTTCAAGGAAGAAGACGGCAAGCGCATGGAGCCGGTCGAGGAAGTCATCATCGACGTCGATGACGAGTTCACCGGCGCCGTGGTGCAGAAGCTGACCGAGCGCAAGGGCGAGCTCACCGATATGCGCCCCTCCGGCGTCGGTCGCACGCGTATTCAGCTCCTCGTCCCCACCCGCTCGCTGATCGGCTATCAGCCCGAACTGCTGTCGGATACGCGCGGCACGGCGATCTTCAACCGCCTGTTCCACTCCTTCGTGCCGTTCAAGGGCGAGCTTCCGGGCCGTCGCACGGGCGTCCTGATCTCCAATGGCACCGGCCAGTCCGTCGCCTATGCGCTGTGGAACCTCGAAGACCGCGGTTCGATGCTGATCGATGCCGGCGTCGACATCTATGAAGGCATGATCATCGGCGAGCACAATCGCGAGAACGATCTCGAGGTCAACGCGCTCAAGGGCAAGCAGCTCACCAATATCCGCACCACGTCCAAGGACGAGGCCGTGCGCCTGACCACCCCCAAGAAGCTGACGTTGGAACAGAGCCTGGGCTATATCGCCGAAGACGAATATGTCGAGGTGACGCCCAAGTCGATCCGCCTGCGCAAGATCTGGCTCGATCCGAACGATCGCAAGCGCATGAGCCGCGCTGCCAAGTCTGCATAATGAACTGAGATGGCTCCCTTCATGGGAGCCATGTCATTTTAGGGCTTGGTCATGGGTAAGGGGCTGTTAGCCTCCCGGCTCTAGACTGGCCGCATCATTCCTGCCCGGCCTGATCCAAGGCCGGGCATTATCGTTTGGGACAGCTGCAAGGAGCATTGCATGACCGACTGGATCATCCAGACCATAACCGACCTCGGCTATGTCGGGATTTTCCTCGTTATGCTGGCCGAAAGCCTTTTTCCTCCCATACCCTCGGAGTTGATCATCCCCTTTGCCGGCTTCGCCGCCGCCAATGGCGACCTCAACCTTTTCGGCGTGTTGATTACCGCGACGGTGGGCGCAGTCGTGGGCATGTTGCCCTGGTATTTCGCCGGACGCATTTTCGGTCTGACGCGGGTGCGCTGGCTGGCCGACAAGTTCGGGCGCTTCATGGCCTTCAATGCCGACGAAATCGACGTGGCCGTCACCTGGTTCAAGCGCTATGGCCCGATCATCGTGCTGTTCGGGCGGCTGATCCCGCTGATCCGCACGCTGATTTCCATTCCCGCCGGCCTGTCGCGCATGCCGCTCTGGATCTTCCTGCTCGCTTCAACGCTTGGCGCGCTGATCTGGAACACCTTCCTGACCATGGCCGGCTTCCTGCTGCACGAACATTATCACGTCATCGAAGTGGTTCTGGACCCGCTGAGCTACATCGTCCTGGCGCTGGTGGTGCTGATCTACCTGTTCCGCGTCGTCACCTGGAAACCCAGCCAGCCTGTCGGCGACAAGCCAGCAGAATAATTTGACTGCGACGCGCTGATCGCGTTGCATTTTGCAAGGGGATTGCATTTTGCAATGCGAGCCTGCAACGCAAAATGCGAATATTCAGAAGAGCTTAACATCTGCCCCCCGCTTTCCGGCGCTTTGAAACTGGCACGCTTCCTGCAAGGAGGGTGCTGTCCGGATGAAGTGTGCTGCGTACCGGGCAAGTCAGTCATTTGGGGTCCTGCATCGCGTATTCTGATGCAGGACCCCGAAGTCTTTAGACTGGCATTATCCCTGTGGCGCGCTTCCGCCTTGTCGCACCGCAGCCCAGCCATTAAGTAGGGCAGACCATCTCAATCGGAGACGCCTATGCGCGCCGTGCTCGACATCATCCTCATTCTGCTGCAGCTCTATTGGTGGGTGCTGCTCATCATGATCATCATGAGCTGGCTGATCTCGTTCAACGTCATCAATACGCGCAATCAGTTCGTCGCCGCCGTCTGGCGGGTTATCAACCAGTTGACCGAGCCGGTGCTCAATCCCATCCGACGGTTCATGCCGAATTTTTCCGGCCTCGATCTGTCGCCGCTGATCGCGTTCCTGCTGATCTTCTTCATCCAGTCGATCATCGGCTATTACATCTATCCCGCCGTTGTCCGCGCCGGAATCTAGTTTCTTCCGGGTCACTGAAACGGGTCTCTTTCTCCATCTCCGCGTCACGCCCAATGCCGGGCGCGACGTCATAGACGGCGTCGAAACACGCGATGATGGGTCATGCACCCTGCGGGTTCGCGTTGCCGCCGCGCCCGACAAGGGCAAGGCCAACGCAGCGGTCATTGTTCTGATCGCCAAGGCGCTCGGTGTGCCCAAATCCTCCATTTCCGTGGTCAGCGGCGACATCAGCCGGCTCAAGACGCTTGCCGTTGCAGGCGATGCCGGCGCATTGCAAGCGGCAGCGAAGCGGCTCGGCGCGCCGCGACAAAATAGCGCAATCTCCATTGCTTAACCGGTTATTCCGGTTAATCTCCCCTCGGGAGGTGCCCGTCGGAGGGCCGTGACGGATCGGGGGAGGAGACCCGGCCGCCGCAGCGTGGGTGTCTCGGAGGAAGCAATCGAGGGATCATTCTTATGGATCTGGCACTTTGGCTGATCGTCGTCTGTGGCGGTCTGTCTATCGTTTATGGCGTCGTGACCACGCAGGGTCTGCTCAAGGCCGATGCGGGCTCGGCGCGCATGCAGGAAATTTCCGCAGCCGTGCGTGAGGGCGCGTCGGCTTATCTCAAGCGTCAATATACGACCATCGCCATTGTCGGCGTCGTCATCCTGATCGCGGCCTGGCTGCTGCTCGGCATTTATGCCGCCATCGGCTTCCTGATCGGGGCGCTGCTATCGGGTGCGGCCGGCTTCATCGGCATGAATGTCTCGGTGCGCGCCAATGTCCGCGTCGCCCAGGCCGCTGTCGGCTCGCTCGCCAAGGGTCTCGATCTGGCCTTCAAGTCCGGCGCGGTCACCGGCATGCTGGTGGCGGGCCTCGGCCTGCTCGGCGTTACGCTCTACTTCATGATCCTCACCGGCATGGGTTTTGCGCCCACCAGCCGCACCGTTATCGACGCGCTGGTGGCCCTGTCCTTCGGCGCTTCGCTGATTTCCATCTTTGCGCGGCTTGGCGGCGGCATCTTCACCAAGGGTGCCGATGTGGGCGGCGACATGGTGGGCAAGGTCGAAGCCGGCATTCCCGAGGATGATCCGCGCAATCCGGCCACCATTGCCGACAATGTGGGCGACAATGTCGGTGACTGCGCCGGCATGGCGGCGGACTTGTTTGAAACCTATGTGGTGACCATTGTTGCCACCATGGTCCTGGCCGCCATCATCCTGCCCGAGCCGTTCAAGCTGATCGGCATGGTGCTCCCGCTGGCCATTGGCGGTGCCTGCGTCGTCACCTCGATCATCGGCACCTATTTCGTCAAGCTCGGCTCTGACAACAACATCATGGGCGCGCTTTACAAGGGCGTCATCGCCTCGGGCGTGCTGTCGCTGGTGGCGCTGCTGCCGGTGCTGTGGCTGATGTTCGGCGACATGAATGTGGCCATCGAAACCGCCGACAAGGCCTTCACCCCCTGGCATCTGTTCTGGTGCGGAGTCACCGGTCTGGTCATTACCGGGCTGATCATCGTCATCACTGAATATTACACCGGCACCAATCGCCGTCCGGTCAATTCCATCGCCGAAGCCTCGGTGACGGGCCACGGCACCAATGTCATTCAGGGCCTGGCCGTGTCGCTGGAATCGACGGCGCTGCCGGCGCTGACCATCATTGCCGGCATCATCGTCACCTATAGCCTTGCAGGGCTCTTCGGCATCGCGGTTGCGGTCGCCACCATGCTGGCCATTGCCGGGATGATCGTGGCGCTCGATGCGTTTGGCCCGGTCACCGACAATGCCGGCGGCATTGCCGAAATGGCCGGCCTCGACAAGGACGTGCGCAAGAATACCGATGCGCTCGACGCCGTCGGCAACACGACCAAGGCCGTCACCAAGGGCTATGCCATCGGCTCGGCGGGTCTTGGCGCGCTGGTGCTGTTCGCGGCCTATACCGAGGATCTGAAACACTACTTCACCGATCTGACGGTCAATTTCGACCTCGCCAACCCTTACGTCGTGGTCGGCCTGTTGTTCGGTGGTCTCCTGCCCTTCCTCTTTGGCGGCATGAGCATGACGGCGGTGGGCCGCGCCGCGCAATCGGTGGTGGTGGAAGTGCGCCGCCAGTTCAAGGCCGATCCGGGCATCATGGCCGGCACGTCAAAGCCCGATTATGCGCGGGCGGTGGACATGCTGACCAAGGCGGCGATCAAGGAAATGATCGTGCCGTCGCTCCTGCCGGTCCTGTCGCCCATCGTGGTCTATTTCGCCATTCTGTGGATTGCCGGCCCGGCCAATGCCTTCTCGGCTCTGGGCGCCATGCTGATGGGCGTGATCGTCACCGGACTTTTCGTCGCCATTTCGATGACGGCGGGCGGCGGCGCCTGGGACAATGCCAAGAAGAGCTTTGAAGACGGATTCACCGACAGCCATGGCGTCACCCATCACAAGGGCGGCGACGCGCATAAGGCCTCGGTCACCGGCGACACTGTCGGCGATCCCTACAAGGATACGGCGGGCCCCGCCGTCAATCCGATGATCAAGATCACCAATATCGTCGCGTTGCTGCTGCTGGCGGTGCTGGCGAATTGGGGGATGTAACCAGACGTCTTCCGGACTGGATCAGGAAGGGCCCGGCGCGAAAGCGCCGGGTCTCTTTATAAGGCCATCTCTGCCAGACGGGCCAGAACGCGGTTCCGTTCCCGGGTTAAACCCTTGTAATCCAATTGTTCCGGGGTCAGCGCTTCGATCTGTTCGATCAGGGTCGAGGCGATGCGTGCCGCTTCGGGGTGATGGGCCAGTTCATCCAGTTCGTGCAGCGAGATGCGGATGGTGAATGCCATGGCGCCGGTCTTTTCCAGCTTGCGCAGCGTCTGCCGCTCAACGCGCAAAAACACCGGATTTGCGCGTTTTTCGCTGCCAAACCGGGCCGTTTCCGGGCCGGAAATGTCGGGGTGAAACAGGCGGTCGTCGCCGTAGAGCGAGAAATTCCAGCGGAGCATGGGCGTTTCGGGGCGGGCGGCGTCGAACATGCGGGCCATGATCTGGGCTGGCCTGGTGCCGGGACCGAAGCCAGGAACCGGTTGATGAATGGCGCCTAACATTTCATTCATCTTTTCGGCCAGGAGCCAGGATGAGGGGAAAAACAGCGCCCCGGCCGTCAGCCGCCAACCATCCGCGTCGCGTTCGAGCAGCAGCAGATCGTCCTGTACCAGCCTTGCAGCCGTCAACAGGGGGCTGGCGTCCCCGCCCAGCGCAATACGCTCGCCCGTGGGCAAGACATGGATATCACCGTTCTCGCGCTGCCAGAGTGCCGGAAAACGCTCCGGCAGGTAGTTGGCCAATAGCGCCAGAAGCTCGGTCTGCGCCGGACGGCTATGCGGCGTCTCGGCAAAGACAGCGCCCGAATGGGTCTGCCAAAGGCGCTGCTTCTCAGCCAGCTGGGCGGTCATGGCGGCATCAGGTGCAAGCCAGTCGGCAGGGTCCAGCGGTCTGGTGCCGATCTGAAACAGGCGTGCGGACAGATCATAGGGCAGCGGCGTCATGGCGCCATATGAGGGGGCGGCGGCGGGCTTGGCAATGGCCATGGCTTGACAGAAAAGCGGCTATGGCATTTGCCTCCGGCATACGGAGAAAATTCATGCGTCAGAAACTCGCCGAAGCCCTCAGCTCGTCCCTTTGGGAGCGCACGATCATTGCGGTCATTCTTGTCAATGCCGTGGTGCTCGGTCTTGAGACCGATGCCGGCATCGTGGCCGCGTTCGGGCCGCTGCTCATGGCGCTGGACACGGTCATTCTCGGCATTTTCGTGGTCGAGATCGTGTTGCGCATCTATGCCTTCGGGCCGCGCTTTTTCCGCGATCCATGGAGCCTGTTCGATCTTGCCATCGTCGTCATCGCGCTGATCCCCGCTTCCGGCCCGTTCCAGGTGCTGCGTTCGCTGCGCATCCTGCGCGCGCTCCGGCTGGTTTCGGTCATGCCCTCGCTGCGCCGCGTGGTCGGCGGCCTGATCGCGGCGCTGCCCGGCATGGGCTCGATCATGGTGCTCATGCTGATGCTGTTCTATGTGGCGGCGGTTATGGCCACCAATCTGTTCGGCAGTACTTTCCCCGACTGGTTCGGATCGATGCCGGCCTCGCTTTACACGCTGTTTCAGGTGATGACGCTGGAAAGCTGGTCGATGGGCATAGTCCGTCCGGTCATGGAGGCCTATCCGCAGGCCTGGCTTTTCTTCGTGCCCTTCATTCTCCTGTCCACCTATGCGGTGCTCAACCTGTTTATCGGTGTCATCGTTTCGGCCATGCAGGAGGAAACCGAGGCCAGCGCCTCGGCGGATCGCAAGGCGATGCAGGATGAAAGCGCGCTGGTCCTGGGTGAAGTGCGCGCGCTCCGGGCAGAACTGGCGGCGTTGCGGCAGCAGCTCGAACCGCGCCGCTAATCGTCCTCATTCAGCGCGGCGATGATCTCGGTCAGCAGCGCAAAATAGCGCTTCTGCTCTTTTTTGCCGAGGCGGGAAAAGGCCAGGTCATTGACCTCGCCGGCCGCCTTTTCGATTTCCGGCAGCTTTTCGCGGGCCTTCTCCGTCAGGGCCACGAGCGAGGATCGCCCGTCATCGGGATTGGGCAGGCGTTCCACCAGCCCGTCGCGCTCCATGCGGTTGAGCGTGGCGGTCATGGTGGGCTGCTCCACCATGGCCTGTTCCGCCAGCTTCTTTTGCGGCTGCGGCCCCGCTTCCAGCCCCAACAGGACCGGCATATGGGCAGGCGTCAGGCCGAGCGGCGCCAGCCGCTTTTCCAGCGCCCGGACCAGCAGCCGGCCGGCAAGATTGGTCATGTATCCCGCCGATGTCCTGCGTATTAGCGCCATTTACATAGCTTGCTCACTAATTTATATAGTACGCTAAATATATGGCATGGCCTGACAAGGCAATCGGGGTTGGCATGAAGCTCAAATCGTCCACAGATCGTTATGGTGCCGTTGCCGCCGCCATTCACTGGCTTACGGCGCTCGCCATCATCCTGCTGCTGATCAGCGGTCAGATCATGGGTGGCCCCAATCTGGGTACGATACTGCCCTTCCATGTCGCGCTCGGCCTGTTGGTCGGCGTGCTGACGCTGTTCCGCATCGTGTGGTGGCTGTTCCTTGATCGCCAGCCCGCGCCGGTCACCGGCCTGTCATCGGCGCAGCATCTGGCGGCCCGAATTGTGCATCTTGGCCTCTATGCCGCCATTCTCGTCATGGTCGCCTCGGGCATTGCCATGGTGGCGCTCAGCGGCGCTGCCCCGCAGATCTTCGGTGGCGGCGTCCTGCCAAACTTCACTGCCCTGCCGCCGTTTGCCGCCCATGACCTGGTGAGCAAGCTGCTGCTGGTTTTGGCCCTCGGCCATGTCGGCGCAGCGCTCTGGCATCAGCTCATCAAGCGTGACGGGCTGATCGGACGAATGGGGTTCGGGTCATAGGCGGAGCCTGCGGCTCCTGCTCACCCGCGCTGCCGGGGGCGCGGGCCTTGATCCGACAGGTGCTCCGCGCCAGCGCGGACGGACAAACCCATCCTGGCCGTCACTCCACCAGTTTCAGCGCCGGCATGTTCTGGCCGTTCTGGTGCAGGGTGAGGGATTTGACCGCCCCGTCATTCACATCGAATGTGATCTGGGCATCGACCACCTTGTAGAAAAACTCGGTCTGGCTTTCGGGAAAGATTTCGAAAGCGGGCTGTCCGGTCAATTGCGCGAAGAGCTTGTCGTCGGCGGTGGTGACGGTCAGGACGGCGCCCGGTGCCAGGACGTATTCGCCGACATAGTCCTCAAAAATGGCGGGATCGACTGTCACGGCGGTGCGCAGCCTGGGCTGCTCGTTGAGCGGAATGGCGGGATTGAGGATATGCATGCCGATGTCGTTGACACCCCGCTGGGCAGCCATATTGGTCAGGACCACGACGCCATTGCCGCTGTTGCGGTCGAAACCGGCAAAACTTGAATAGCCGCCGGTCATGCCATTGTGCCAGACGATCTCGCCCTGGCCCGTCGTGGTGACAAACCAGCCCAGCCCGATGGATGTGCCTTCTTCCACCGGACTGGTGCGGGCCAGCATGGTGTCGAAGGCGGGCGTCATGTCGGTCCGGGTCTGGCCGCTGGCCGCAGCGATGAATTTTATGAGGTCGGCGCTGTTGGTGAGCAGGGCCCCCGCAGGCGCGAAGACATCGAAATCCCAGTTCGATGTGGGTTCGCGTGCCGTGTCGTGTCCCCAAGCCATGGCGGCGGGCAGCGGCGTGCCGGTCAGTTCCAGGCTGGTATCGGCCATATCGAGCGGGTTCAGAATAGTGTCCTCGATGATGTCCTTGTAGGTGGCGCCGCCGACATGGGCGATGGCAAGGCCGAGCAGGGTGGTGCCGGCATTATTGTATTCGAAGCTCTCTCCAATCGGGCGGGGCAATTCATATGTGGCGAGCCAGGCGCGCAGGCCCTCCATGCCGTAGCCGGAATAGGGATTGCCGATATCGCCTGCCAGCATTTCCGGCGGCAGGCCGGACAGGCCGGATGTGTGGGTGGCCAGATCATAGGCCGTGATGGCGCGGCTCTCCTGTTCGGGCAGCACGAAACCGTCGGGCAGGTAATCCACGATCGGCGCATCAAGGTCGATCCGGCCCTCATTGACCAATTGGGCCAGAGCCAGATTGGTGAAGACCTTGGTGATCGATCCGGCCTCGAAAATGGTGTGTTCGTCCACCGGCTCGTCGCTATCGAGCGCGATTGTGCCGTGCGACACGAAGCGGGTTTCGCCATTCTCGATCACCGCAACGGCAATGCCGACATTGGCCTGGTCGCGGCCAATACGGTCGCCCAGGATTTTTGCGATCTCTGCATCCGAGGGCATGGCCGCCTCCTGTGCCAGTGCGGGTGCAGCAAGCAGGGCTGCTGCGGTCAGAGCGGCAAAATAATTCATGAAAAAGCCCTCGGCATTGCGGAACAGTTCTTCTACAACGCCGAGGGCTCAAATTGGATCGACAAGGATTATGCCGACCGGGCCATTTCGATGGATTCGAGGATGACCCGGCGGGCATCGGCCAGATTGCCGATCCGGTCGATCTTGGCCCATTTGCCGGGCTCGAGATCCTTGTAATGGGTGAAGAAGTGCTTGACGCGCTCCAGCTGGATTTCCGGCATGTCGCCGATATCCTGGATGGCGTCATACATGCGCGTCAGCTTGGAAACCGGCACGGCGATGATCTTTTCGTCCTGGCCGCCATCGTCTTCCATGAACAGCACGCCGATCGGGCGGGAGCGCACCACGGCGCCGGGCACCAAGGGGCGCGAATTCATCACGATGACGTCGAGCGGGTCGCCATCGCCACACAGCGTATGGGGCACGAAGCCGTAATTGCCCGGATACCGCATGGGCGTGTAAAGGAAGCGGTCGACGAAAAGCGCGCCGCTTTCCTTGTCGATTTCATACTTGATCGGCTCGCCACCGAGCGGCACTTCGATGATGACGTTGAGGTCGTCGGGCGGGTTCTTGCCGGTGGGGATCGCGTCGATATTCATGTCTTGCCTTCGCCATGGGAGGGACGGAATGGGGCAGGTTCTGCCCATAAAGCCCTGCAAAGGCAAGCCACAAATCCACCGCACCCCATATGCGGCGGCGACGGAGCAGTCCGGCACGATTCTTGTCCGGCCAGCGCTATTTGACGATCAGCACCGGTATGGCGGCATGGGAGAGCACGTCGGCGGCCTGGCTGCCCAGCAAGAGCTTTCCAAGACCGCGCCGGCCATGCGAGCCCATGACGATGAGGTCGCTGCCCTGTTGTCCGGCCGCGGCGAGAATGGCGTCGGCCGGCCGCTGGCGCGGCGCATGGAAGGTTTCGGCGACGAGGCCGGCGGCTTCGACCTTGGCCCTGGCGGCATCGAGCAGGGTCTTGGCCTGCGCGGTATAGCTTTCTTCCAGCCGGGCAATGATATTGCCGGCATCGATGGTGCCGAAACCGCCCGACCCTATGCCGGTGCTCACCGGATCGGTGGCAGTCAGGATGGCGATCTTGCTGCCATTGAGTTTTGCCAGTTCGATGCCGGCGGCAAGCGCCTTGTCGCCGAGTTCGGAACCGTCGATAGCGATCAGCAGGGTCTTGAACATATCTGTCCTCCTTGTTTGACCCACAATGCCATGATCATGATGGCGGCACATTGATCTCGATCATAACCCGATCATGGCGAGGAGAACGCATGGCGACGCTCAAGGTTAACAGTCTGCTGACATTATCGGCTGTGATGACACTGCTCGTTGCGGGCTCCGGCGCGGCGCAGGCGGCGACGATGAGCACCTATACCGATCTCGATCTGGATGAGTGCCTGGTGCTCGATGCCGACGATTTCGGGGCCAGCTGGGCCTGTCCGGGCTATCGTGGCTATCCCTTGATGGTGCAGGAGGGCGACCTGCGGTTTTCCCTGCGCTATGGCTTCAATGTCGACGAGAATAATGCGGGATTTCAAACACTTCCGCCATTCAACGAGCTGGGGGGCACGCTCGAATGGCGGCTGTCCAACGCGCTTGGCCGCTGGATGCCCATCGCCACGATCGTGCGCTATCACACGGCTGATCCGGAAACCGGGGTGAACAAGGGGCAGGTGCTGGTGGTGACCCAGCTCAAGGACGGAAACACTTGCCACATCGCCCATATCGATGCGCTGGCCAATGCAAACGCCAATGAGCTGGCCCGGCAAGCCGCTGATAAAGCTGGCGATTTCAACTGCTTGACTGATGAGGTCGAGGTGATCGGGGCGTTTTCCGCCTATTGATCATCCGCGCTTTCGCTGGCGCGGCCACGGATCTGATTGCGCAGGATGGTGCGGTCCCGGCTGGAGACGCCGATGAGCTCGGCAATGCGCCAGACCATGTTGTCCTCCAGTTCGTGATTGGTGCGGTCGGCAAAGACCACGGCCCACATCATGCGGATGATCTCGATGCGGTCGCTCATCTCCAACTGGGTCAAGCCACTGGTGAACCTGTAAAAATCCACCGCTTCGGCATCGTGCCGGGCGGCGTCGCGGATCAATTTATCGACGCTGGCTTCGTCCAGATCGTAATGATCCATCAAGGCACCGCGAATGGCCTGACGCTCGGTTTCCTGCATCACCCCGTCCACGGCGGCCAGATGCACCAGAAGCGCGGCAACGGCCAGCTTGGGATCCGAAATATCTGCCGGGGTTTCCGGCTTGCCGAAGAGGCGGGTCAGGGCGTCAAACAGGGCGGTCTCCATCGGTAAACGACGTCAGGGCCGGAGGCCAATTCAACGCCAGACTTAGCTATAAGTGGCCTCTGCTCAATGGCTTATATGCCGTCTCACGCGCTCTTGACCGGGCCTGATGCAGACCCGCCACACATGCCGGACGCGAAAAGAGACTCGACTCCTGCCGAATTGAGAGTCTAAATGTTCTTGTTTTGTTCATTTAAGTGATCGTCAGATGCAGGCTCACAGTCAGCAACAGCGCCTTGCCGCGCTGCGGGATGTCATTGCCGATATCGAGCGCAAGCCGGCCCTGCTGGAGGCGGCACACCGGCCCGATGCTGGCGCGGCTGCAGAATTTCCGTTGCTGCCCGGTGGATTGGTGCAGGAGGTGTTTGCCGACGATATCCGGAATGGCGCCGGTTCCCTGGCCTTTGCCCTGGCGCAGGCGAAAGGATTGCTCAGCGCCAGGCGGCCAGCGGTTTTTTATCTGCATCTTGCCGACGATGCGCAGAAGCAGGGCATGCCTTATGGACCGGGCCTCAACTGGTTCGGGCTCGATCCTGCCCGGCTGGTGATCGTGCAGGCTGCGGATATGGGAGAATTTCTCTGGGCGGCAGAGGAGATCATCGCCTGCCGGGCCGTTGCCACCTTGGTGGCCGAGGTGCGGGGGGAGCCTAAACTGCTCAATTTCACCGCCAGCCGCCGCCTCAGCCTGCGCGCTGCCGGCAGCAAGGTGTCGCTGTTTCTGTTGCGCTACGGCCATGGCCGGGCCAGCAGCGCCGGGCATCTGCGCTGGCATTTGCAGCCGCAGCGCAGCGGCAGGCTGGCCTATGACGAACGGGCGCCCGGCGCGGCGCGCTGGCAGGTGAACCTCGAAAAAGGCCGCATTGCGGGCAATCGGACGCAATGGATGCTGGAGTGGAACAAGAATGGCTTTGCAACTCTCTCTCAGCCCCATGTCCGCAAAAGCCGGCCCACAACGCCGGTTTCTGGTGCTCTACCTGCCGTTCTGGGCCACCGATTATCTCAAGCGGGCTGACGTCCGGCTCAAAAACCAGCCGCTGGCGCTTTACGAGCGGATCAAGGGCGGATTGCGGCTGGCTGCGCTCGACCCGCAATTGAGCCGGGACGGTTTGCGCATCGGGCAGAACCTGGCCGATGCCCGCGCGCTTCGTCCCGACATGGTGGTGCAGGAAATCGACCGATCCATGCTCGAAAACGCTTTCGGCAACTTTGCCGACTGGCATTCCAATGCCAGTCCGCTGGTTTCGGTGATGAGTGACATGGCCCCGTTCGGCGATCTGGTGCTCGACATTACCGGAGTAAGCCATCTTTTCGGCGGTGAAGCAGCCATGCTGCGTCTGCTGCTGCATCGCCTCAGAACGCTCGGCTATACGGTTGCGGGCGCCATAGCGCCAACCATTGGCGCGGCCTGGGCGGTCAGCCATTTTGCCCGTAGCCAGGTGGTGAGCGAGGCCAATCTTGAAACTGTTCTGGATGGCTTGCCGGTGGCCGGGCTACGGCTTTCGGAAAGCCAGCATGCCACATTCCTGCAAATGGGCCTGACCCATATCGGCCAGGTGCGGCAGCGCCCGCGCAAACCCTTGCAGGCGCGGTTCGGGGCGCAGCTTCTCATCCGCATCGATCAGGCCTTCGGCGAGATCGAGGAGCGGATGGTGCCGCGCCTGCCAGAGGCCGATCACTCTGCCGAAAGGCGGCTGGCCGAGCCGATCAGCCTGATGGACGATGTGCTCCTCGTCACCCACGATCTGGCCATCCAGCTGGGGCACAGGCTCGAAGCTGACGGTTTGGGGGCGCAGACATTTCATCTCTTCGTCTATCGGGTCGATCACAAGGTCATGACGTTGTCGCTCAATGCGGCGCGGCTGACCCGCGATCCGGCGCATATTACCGATCTTTTCCGCCATCGGGCCCAGCGGTTGGCCGGGGAATATGATGCCGGTTTCGGCATCGACATGGTCCGGCTGGCAGCGTCCAGCACCGAACAGCTCGATGCCGTTCAGGCCGGGGCTTTTTCAGTCGAGAGCGGGCTTGCAGATATCGACAGGCTCAATGACCGGCTGGCCAGCCGTCTGGGGCCAGCAAGCGTGCTCAAAAGCCAGCTCATCGCTGCCCGCCTGCCCGAACGGGCCGAGCGCTTCGTGCCGGCACAGGGGTATCAGCATGCGCCTCTGGCCATGCCGGAACTGAAACGCCCCTTGCGGCTATTGCCGCAACCCGAACGCATCCAGATCATGGCGGAAGTGCCCGATGGGCTTCCCGCATCGATGGTGTGGCGGCGGCAGAGCTATCGGTTGATCAGGGGGGAGGGCCCCGAGAGGCTGGGGGCAGAATGGTGGCGCAAATCCATGCGGCTCAAGCTGGTTGAGCCGCCAAAACCCAAGCAGCCCGAACCGGGCGAAGAGCCGGAGCTGCCGCCCTATATTCCCGATCTTGAACGCTTCGACCCGGATGCGGGCACGCGCGATTATTACGTGGTCGAAGATCAGGATGGGCGCCGATTCTGGGTGTATCGGCAGGGCTTTTATGCCGCAAGGGTTGCCCCAGCCTGGTATCTGCACGGGTTTTTCGCATGAGCGGGGCAGGACAGGAGAAGCCATCGGAAGCGGTGGCGATCGCAGAGCCGTTTTATGCCGAGCTGGTTGCCACGACCAATTTCTCCTTCCTGCGCGGCGGCTCGCATCCCGAAGAAATGGTGGCGCAGGCCATGGCGCTCGGCATGAGGGCGCTTGGCGTGTGCGACCGCAATTCCTTTGCCGGCGTGGTGCGCGGCTATGTGACGGCACGCGACAACAAGGAGCGCAGTCCGGACTTTCGCTATCTGGTGGGGGTGCGGCTGGCTTTTTCCGATGGAACGCCGGACATCATCGCCTATCCCCGTGACCGCGTGGCTTATGGACGGCTCTGCAAGCTGCTGACTGTCGGCAATAAACGCGGCGAGAAGGGCAATCCCATATTATTTTTTGCCGACCTGTTCGGTACGGGTGATCCGGCAGATACCGTGCTCCATGGGCCGCCGGAAGACTTTTCGCAGGGCCAGCTCTTCATCCTCATGCCCGATGAGAGCGATTGGGCGCTGACCGAAAAGACGCTTGACCGCCTCAGCCGCCAAGCACCCGATCGGGTCTGGGTGGCGGGGGTTCCCTATTTCGATGGGCAGGACCGGGCGCGCCTCAACCGCGTGTCGGCTCTGGCCAGGCGCCATGGCGCCAGCATGATCGCCAGCAATGATGCGCGCTATCATGAGCCCGACCGGTCCATCGTGCTCGATGTCGTCACCTGCATCCGCGAGCATGTCACGCTCGAAGAAGCCGGTTTCCGTCTCAGCGCCAATGCCGAGCGGCACCTCAAACTGCCCGAGGAAATGGCCCGGCTCTTTGCCGAGCATCCCGACGCCATTGCCCAGACGCAGGTTTTTGTCCGGCAGATCAGCTTTGCGCTGGACCAGCTCAAATACAATTATCCCGAAGAAACCATCGGCAATGGCGAGACAGCGCAGCAGACATTGGAACGGCTGACCTGGGAGGGGGCAGCCCGGCGCTACCCCGCAGGCGTCATAAACTCGGTCAAGGAAAGCCTTTGGAAAGAGCTCTGCCTGATCGCCTACAAGGGTTATGCCGCCTATTTCCTGACGGTGCAGGACATCGTCAATTATGCGCGCTACGAGCGCAAAATCCTATGCCAGGGGCGGGGATCGGCGGCCAATTCCTCGGTCTGTTTCTGCCTTGGCATTACCGAGGTCGATCCCACCCAGAGGACATTGGTCTTCGGCCGGTTCATTTCGACGGAACGCGATGAACCGCCTGATATCGACGTCGATTTCGAGCATGAGCGGCGCGAAGAAGTGATCCAGTATGTCTATAAAAAATATGGTGGGCGCCGCACCGGCCTCACGGCCAATGTCATTTCCTATCGCTCTCGCAGCGCCATCCGCGAAACGGCCAAGGTCTTCGGCATCTCTGACGACACGATAGCGGCGTTCAATCAATTGCATTGGGGCTGGGGCAGCAAGCTCGACCTGCGCGAGCTCAAAGGGCTTGGCCTCAATCCCGACGATCCGGTGCTGGCCCAGATGTTCGAGGTGGTGAAAGTGCTGCGCGGTTTTCCGCGGCATCTGTCCCAGCATGTGGGTGGCTTCGTCATCACGCGGGACTCTCTGGAAAGCCTTGTTCCCATCGGTCGATCGGCGATGGACGAGCGCGCCATCATCGAGTGGAACAAGGACGATATCGATGCTCTGGGCATTCTCAAGGTGGATGTGCTGGCGCTGGGCATGCTGTCCTGCCTCAGGCGCGCTTTCGAGCTTTTGCATGTCCATTATGGGAAGGACTACACGCTGGCAGACCTGCTTGCCGAGGAAACGGGCAAGGGGCCCATGGACAAGGCGCGCGTCTATGCCATGACCCATCGGGCCGACACGATCGGGGTTTTCCAGATCGAGAGCCGGGCGCAGATGTCCATGTTGCCGCGTCTCAGGCCCGAACGATTTTATGACCTGGTCATCGAGGTGGCCATTGTCCGCCCGGGTCCGATCCAGGGCGGCATGGTCCATCCCTATCTCAAGCGGCGCGACAATATCGAAAAATGGGAGGCCGATCCCGCCGACCCGCTCGATATGGTGCTCAAGGAAACCAAGGGCATTCCGCTGTTTCAGGAACAGGCCATGCAGATGGCCATCATCGGAGCGGGGTTTACCCCAGGCGAGGCCGACCAATTGCGCCGGGCCATGGCCGCCTGGCGGCGCACCGGCAAGATCGGGATTTTCAAGCAGCGGTTCATCGAGGGGATGATGGCAAATCCCAAGCGTCGCTATAGCCGGGACTTTGCCGAGCGCTGCTTTTCGCAGATTGAGGGCTTTGCCGAATATGGCTTTCCGGAAAGCCATGCGGCCAGTTTTGCCCTGCTCGTTTATGCGTCCTGCTGGCTGAAATGCCATTATCCCGATGTATTCGCCTGCGCGCTGCTCAATTCCCAGCCCATGGGGTTTTATGCCCCCAGCCAGATCATTCGGGATGTCCGCGAGCATGGGATTGACGTGCGGGAGGCCGATGTCAACCTGTCCGGTCTCGAATGTCTTCTGGAAGACGGCGGGGATTGCCCGGTAAGCGATCGCATATGGCCGCGGCATGCCGAAATGATCGGCGATATTCTTTCAGACAAGGCTATCCGGCTTGGCCTGCGCTGGGTTGAGGGGATGTCCGAGAACGACATCAATATCATCGTGGCCCGCCGCGGCTCCGGCTATACATCCATCCGCGATCTCTGGCTGCGAACCGGGGTGCCGATTGCCAGTCTCGAAAAACTGGCGCGGGCCGATGCCTTTGCATCGATGAAGCTCAACAGGCGTGATGCGCTGTGGGCGGTAAAGGGGCTGGTGGGCACGCATGGGGCGGAAACGCTGCCGCTGTTTGCGGCCTCGGAACGTGCGGGAGAGTCCGGCCAAGCAGAGGCGGCTGATCTGCCGCTGATGGCGCCGGGCGAAGAGGTGATCCACGATTATGCGACGCTGTCCCTTTCGCTCAAGGGACACCCGGTGCAATTTCTGCGGCCCATGCTGATCGGGCGCGGCACGACCCGCGCGGGGAACCTGCCGCAGGTGGAAGCCGATTTAAGGATCGAAGTGGCCGGGCTGGTCCTTGTGCGCCAGCGCCCTGGCACGGCCAAGGGCGTGGTTTTCGCGACGCTCGAGGACGAAACCGGTATCGTCAATGTGGTGATCTGGGACAGGGTTTTTACGGAGTATCGCAAAACCATTCTCTCCGCCCGCATGCTGGCTGTGCGCGGCAAGGTGCAATCGGCGCATGGGGTCATTCACCTCGTTGCCGAGGAGCTGGAGGACCTGACACCGCATCTGCTCGATCTTGCCCATGGCAAGGATTTTGGCGAGCGTATTCTGGCGCGTGCCGATGAGGGTCGGTCGGGACCGGACAGGCCGGAGAGCCGGAATCGCGACGCCCTGCGCGAGATCGAACTGGCCCGCCGCCGGGCCTATGCAGCGCTGCCGGGCGGGCGCAATTTTCATTGAGCCTGGCCGCTGAGGGCATCGATTGTCTCCGCCAGATCAATGTCCTTCTGGCTCAATCCGCCCGCATCATGGGTGGTGAGCAGGATGTGGACCTTGTCATAGACGTTGGACCATTCGGGGTGATGGCCGGCCTTTTCCGCAGCGAAAGCCACCCGGGTCATGAAGGCAAAGGCCGCCGGAAAATCCTTGAAGCGGAATTCCCGCCCAATTGCGTCCCGTTCCGGCTCAAGCGACCAGCCGGTCAGCCTCGACAACGCAGAATCCCGGTCGCGGGCGGATAATTTTTCGACCATGTCTTTCTCCTCAGGCGCAGCCGTCAACGCGGAGGACGGAACGCAATGGCGCGGTGAAAGGCTGCCTTGGATTGGTCCATTTACTCATTAACCTGTCGTTCAGGCTGCCAATCGAAACCGACCCCAATGGTGCCGCCAGAACAAGACCTTGTTAAGGGCTTGCGCCCCAAATAGCGCGGTAACTGGGAAATTTTCGTGCTGACACCAGCCAGAAAAACCATGCCGGCCCTGGACTATGTGTCCATCATCCGCTCGGTCTATAGCGACCGGCGGCAAATGCTGCTGGGTGCTTTCGCCAGCGCTGCAATGGCCGCGATTTCGGCGTTCAAAGCCGATGCTCCAATCCTTTGGGGCGTCGCCGCAGCCCTTCTCATCGTTGGTCTTATCCGCTTCCACAACATGAATGCCTTCTGGCGCGCCGGCATTGGCGATGATGATGCAGAAGCGGCAGAACGCTGGGAAAACCGGGCCCTGGTCGGTGGCGCACTCGTTGCATTCACCCATGGCGTGTGGTGCCTTGTCGCAATTCTGCTGGTGCAGGACCCGTTTGCCGAACTGGCCAGTTGCACCCTGACCATCGCCTCGACGGTTGGGCTCGTGGCGCGCAATTTCGGCCTCGATCGCCTGCTGACCATCCAGATCATCTCCCTGTCGGTGCCGCTCTGGATTGCCATGGTGTTCCGGGGCGATTTCTACAATCAATTGCTGGCGGCCATGATGGTGCTGCTGCTGCTCAGCTATCGCAAGCATGCCGCGGCAATCCGCTCGCTGCTGCTGTCGGCCGTGCATGGGCGGGTCGAGGTTTCCCGGCTTGCCGCCGAATTCGACATAGCCATCACCACGCTCGAGCATGGATTGTGCATGCTCGACGAAAACGGCACCATCACCCTGGCCAATGATCGGGCGGTGGAGATCTTTGCCTCGCTCGATATCGGCAAATTTGCAGGGCAGCCTTTTTCCGCCGTTCTCGACGCCATGAGCCAGGGCGGCAGCGCACCCAAAAACGCTGCGGCGCGGCTGCAGGCCATCATTGGCAAGCGCGGTTCCGGCAAGGTGCAGATCAATGTCGACGCCGACCGCATTTTCGAAGTTACGGTCTCGTCCGGCCAGAAGCGCACCGTGCTGCTGTTCGAAGATATTACCGAACAGATGATGGCCGAGGCGCGCATCAACTTCATCGCGCGCCACGATGCCCTCACCGGTCTGCCCAACAGAAGCCATTTCAGCACCCTGGCCCTCAAGCAATTGCAGACGCGCGCCGATGCGGGGCTGAACAGCACGCTGATGATCGTGGACATCGACGAGTTCAAGAACGTCAATGACAGTTTCGGGCATGTGGTGGGCGATGAACTGCTGCGCCAGTCTGCCAATCGCCTGCGTGAGGCGCTGCCGGCCGATGCCCTGCTGGCCAGGCTGGGCGGTGACGAATTCATCGCGCTGTGCTCTGCAAATGCAGATAGTGACGGGCAGGCGGCTCATGCGCTGGCAGCGTTCGAGCCATCCTTCATGCTCAATGGTATCGCCCTGCCGGTGCGCGTCAGCATCGGGGTCGTGTCCGTTCCCGCCAGCCAGACCGATCTCGAAGAGCTGATGACCAAGGCCGACCTCGCCCTCAATGCCGCAAAGGCCGAGGGCAAGGGACGCAGCCAGGTTTTCCATGCGCAGATGGATACCGATTATCATTATCGGCAGAGGCTGAAAGCCGATCTGCGCGAAGCAGTTGCCGACGGGCAGCTGGGCCTGGCATTCCAGCCGCTGGTGGACATTTCGACACGCAGGGTGGTGAGCTGTGAGGCCCTGGTGCGCTGGACCCATGACGAACTGGGCCCGGTGCCTCCCGCTGTGTTCATTCCTTTGGCCGAGGAAATGGGGCTGATCTCGCAGATTACAGCCTGGGTGGTCGAAAATGCAGCGCATGAATGCCGAAGCTGGGCCAGCCCTGTGGGGGTCGGCGTCAATGTTTCGGCGCGCGATTTCCGCGGCATCGACCTGCCGGCCCTGATCGACAAGGCGCTGGAAAAAGCGGGCATAGGGCCCGAGCGGTTTGAAATCGAAGTGACCGAAACCGCCCTGATCGAGGAACGCGACCTGGCCGGAAGTGTGCTGCAGACCCTGGCCGATCGCGGCATTGCCATCGCGCTGGACGATTTCGGCACGGGCTATTCCTCGCTGAGCTATCTTGGCGCCCTGCCATTCACCAAGCTCAAGATCGACCGCTCCTTCGTGGTGGATATCGCGACGGATTCGCGCGCCCTGCGGCTGCTGGCCAATGTGGCGCGGCTGGGCCGCGACCTTGACCTGCTTGTCGTGGCCGAAGGGGTGGAGACCGAAGAGCAACTCAATGCGATGCTCAACGAGACCAGCGTACAGCAGGTGCAGGGCTATTTCTTCAGCCGCCCGCTGCCGGCCAAGGACATTGCCGAGTTGATCGAGCGGTTCAACGGGAAAACCTCCGCACCCCGGTCTCCGGAAAAGCGCTTACATGGTTAACGCCTTGTTAACCATATGATTTGACAGGCTATTTCACTCACCTGCATGCGCTTTTGTCCGGTGCATCGGTATTTTTTACAATGCGGCTGTCCCTATTAGGGCGTTAAGATGCGCCCCGAACAATGGGGCGATGTTCATGACTGCGGCCACACCTGCCGAAACCAAATCCAGTTCGCGTTTTGCGAATGCGTTAATCGATCTTCTTGATCAGGTTCGCTATCGGCGGGTCAGCGCGGATGCGCAATTCGATCCGGTCTATCGTCTGCGCTACGAAGCCTATCGGCGCGAGGAATTCATCCCCGTCAACTCGCAGCAGGTGACGCGCGACGAATTCGACGATCTGCCCAACTGCTTTTCTTTCGGTGTCTATATCGAGGACAGGCTGGCCAGTGCGCTGCGGTTTCACGTGGTCACGCCCGAGCAGCCGCATTCACCCTGCATGTCGGTCTGGCCCGATGTATTGCAGCCGCTGCTGGATCAGGGATTGAGCTTCATCGATCCTGGACGGTTCACGGTCGATTTCGATCTGTCGCTCGAATATCCCGCGCTGCCCTATCTGACGCTTCGCATCGCGGCGATGGCCTGCGAGTATTTTCCCGTCCGCTATTGCATGTCCGCCGTCCGGCCCGAACACACAGCGTTCTACAAGCGGATTTTCGGCGCCAAGCCTTTGGGCGACGAACGCCGCTATGCCAATCTGACCTTTCCCATGCAGCTCTATACGGCAGATGTTCCCGAGATTCGTGACCGGGTTGCCGATCGCTATCCCTTCTTCATGTCGCTGCCTGAAGAGCGGGCCGCCCTGTTCGGCACGCCACAGCCCGACCTGATCGCCATAGCGCCCTCGGCGCGGCAGGCCCAGCGTCTGGAACTGATGGAAAGGATGTGAGGAGAAAACTGGTGCCGCTTACGTGACTCGAACACGTGACCCCATCATTACGAATGATGTGCTCTACCAACTGAGCTAAAGCGGCGCCGGATGGGGTCGTGACCCCAGCGGATGGCGGGTCTTTTACTGATCGTTTTCGGCTGACGCAAGGGGCAAGGCAGACGGCGTCGCCGCCAAAGCAGGCAGGCTGTCCTGCGTGGCCGTTGCAAGCGGCGCCGGCCGGGGATTATTTGCCACCGGGACCTTCCACTCGAAGGCGTCCAGCCGCCCGGTAAGGGGCGAGACGGGCTCCCATTCGTCGCTGACGATATTGTCCGCGGTCCATGCCGGATCGCGCGGTGCGGTGAGGGCGCGGGCCAGCCATTGCCGCGCCTTGCCCTGATCGCCGCTCTGGCCTTCCTCTATTTCCGCCATCATGCTGGCAACGCCCTGCGTGGCGTCCGGCCCGGCAAAGGGCAGGAGCGCGTCGCGCGCCAGCGGCCAGTCATAGGCGTCGATGGCGGCGCGGGCCATGGCCATGGCGGCAGCACGGTGCGGCGCGGGCAATTCGATGATCTCGCGGATGCGCTTCAGCCGCTCGACGGCAGAAGCGCCCGGCTGGGCGTGAGCATAGAGCGCTGCGATGTCCGGATGACCCGTTGCGCGCCAGATGCGCCGCAACAGGCTCTGGGCTTTGCGGGTTTCGCCACGGTTGATGTAGATGCGCGCCGCGATCAGCGCAGCCGGCACGAAGTCGGGGAGAAGCTTCAGCGCCGTCAGGGCATGCTCGAGGGCAGCATTGGGAGCGCCTGTTTCGCCCTCGCGGGCCCTGGCCGTTTCAATGACGGCCTGACGGCGGCGTTTGCGGGCCTTTTCCTCGCGTGAGCTGGGTGTCTCGGCATTGACGATGGCGACGGCTTCGGCCCATTGGCCGCGCTGGGCCAGATCGCCGAATACCGCCTCCGAGGCCCAGGTCGTGGCAGGAGCGAGCGCGAGGGTCTTGCGTGCGAAGGTGAGGGCGGCGTCGGACCGGTTCTGGGCGCGGGCCTGATCGTAAAGCCCGGTGAGAGCGGCTACGGCGGTCTTTTCGCTGGCGATCAACGCCCGGTAATGCTCCCGCGCCGCCGGCATGTCGCCCAGCGCCAGGTCGGCACGCGCCTCGAGCAGTTTGGCGGCGCCGCTATCGGGAAGACGCGCCTGGGCTTCGCGGGCCATGATGCGGGCTCGGGCCGGATCGCCGGACTGAAGGGCGATGACTGCATCGGAGAGCGCTTCCACGCCCTGTTCGTGCCGTTTGGCGGCGCGGCGGCGCGCCATGGCCTTTGGCGCCCCGATGATCCGGCGCAGCACTGCCCAGATGGCAATGATGAGAGCGGCGGTGAGCAGCAGGATGACAACCGCAGTGCCCAGACGCGGCTGCAGGCGCTGTCCGGCAAATTCCAGCGTCAGCGTGCCGGGCAGGGCGATGATCCACGCTGCCAGCGCGGCGACGGCAAGACTGCCGATGATCCAGGAAGCAAGCCTGATCATGCCCCGTTCTCCGGATTGAGCGCTGCTTGGCGCAGGCTGGCAAGAAAGGTTTCGGCATCGGCCAGAAGAGCAATATCGGCGGTGATCGAGGCGGCAGCGTTGCGCATGCTGTCGGGCAGGGCGGCAAGCTCCTGCCGGGCAGCGCTGAAATCGCGCCGCGCCATGGCGGTTTCGAGCCGTGCGACAATGGCATCGGGGCTATCGCCCTCGACATCGCCAAGCGGGCGCATGGCCACGACGCCCCGAACCCAATCCATGGCACTGTCCTGCCAGCTTGCATCGGCATTGGCGGGGCGTCCCGCGAGCATGTCCGGTATGGCGGCATTGAAGCGGCGGGCCACATCCTCCGGGCGTGGCAGGCCCGTCGCAGCATTGGCCGAGATGATCTGCGGGACGGGTGCCTCGGCCCAGGCCTGACGCAGCGCTGCCAACTCACCCTCATAGGGCCGGCCGGCGGCGAAGGCGCTCTCCAGCCCCGAGAAGATGAAGGGCAGGCGCGTATCGGGATTTTCCGAGGCTTGCTCGGCCGCGCTTGCCAGATCGGCGAGCCGGGCTTCGGCTTCCGCCAACCGCGTGGCATTGCCTTGGCTCTCCTGTTGCAATGCCGCAAATTGCTCCTGCAGAGCGGTGATGGCGTCCGCATTTCCTGCCGTCGCCTCGGCATCGGGCGCCGGTGTGGTGGAGAGAGCATCGAGCTCGGCGGCAAGCGCGGCAACCTGTTCGGCAAGGCCGGAATCGGTGGTTTCGGCGGGCAGGGCGGCGATATTGGCTTCAATGGCGGAAAGGCGCGTCGCCAGGCCCGTCACCTCGTTCTGCAGGCTGCCGGAGCGCGTCTGCAGATCGGGAATGGCCGTGGCGAACTGGGCGATGCGGGGATCAGCCGGTGGCGGGCTTTGGGGTTGAACCGGCCACAGGCCGAACCAGGCAAGGCCATAGGCTGCCCCAAGGCCGATTGCGCCGCCGACAATGCCGGCGAGCCAGGGCGTGCCATTGGTCCTCGATGTTTCCTCGGGCTTTTTTGCCACCGAAGGCCTGGACGGTTCAGGCTTTTTGGCCGCGCTGGGCTCGGCAGGCTTCGGTCCTGCGCCGGTCCGGGCCGTGCCTTCAAGGATCGGCGGGCGTACCGGGCCGGTCTTTTCCTGCGCCTTGGGATCGGAGGGCTGTGTATCCTTGCCGGTCGTATCAGCCATTGGACTTCCTCTTGCTTGTTCCGATCATGGCCCAGTTTGCTCGCGGGCAAAAGCCAGTGCCAGTGCCATCATTGCCGCTTCGCTGGGATGGTCGGCGAGCAGAATGCGGGCAAAACCGTTTGCAATCATTGGAGACGCGACGTTTTCCGACAGGCACAGCATGGACAGGTTCCGCTTGCTCAAATCCGGCAGGCGCGGGGCCACCAGCGAACCGAAAATTTCGGCGGTGCGGCGGGAATAAAACAGAACGGCACCAAATTCGTTATCGGCCAATGCGGCGATGACCGCGGGATCGGCATCGGTTTGCGCCACCATTTCATAGACTGCGGTGGTCACGACCATCAGGCCATGCGGCGCAAGGGCGTGAGCCAGATCGCCGCTCAGGTGCTTGCCAGCCGGGTAAAAGACCGGACCTTGCGGGCGGGCCAGGGCAATGGTGGTGACCAGTGATTCGAGTGTGCCATCGGCGGCTTTGACCGAGGCAAAACCCAATTGCTCGGCCTCATGGGCCGTGCGGTCGCCTACGGCGAAAGCCGGAATTGTCAGAAAGGACGCCAGCGCCCCCAGATCGGCCAGCGCCCGCAGCGCATTGGTGCTGGTGATGGCGATGGCGCCAAACCCTTCTGCTTTTGGCAGATTGGCCGCCAGGGTTTGCCTGGTCATCATGGGGGCTGCGGCAGAGGCGATATCGAGCGCCGCCAGCTTTTCCTGTGTCGCTGCGGCATCGGGCTCAGGCCGTGTCACCAGCATCCGCATCATGAGAGGAAACGGCTCTGCCAGTCTGCACCGGCCTGGGCCAGCAGGTCTTTTCCGACCGCTTCGCCGAGCGCGGCCGGATCGATGCCGCTGGCTTCGGCCCGGAAAGTGGTCTGGCCGTCGAGGCTGAGGATTTCGCCCTTGAGCGTCAGCATGTCGCCATTGCGGCGGGTGAGGGCGCCCACAGGGGTGCGGCAGGAGCCGTCGAGCACGGCCAGCATGGCGCGCTCGGCGTTGATCTCTGCATGCGTGGCCGAGTGATCCAGTGGCGCGACGATATTGGCGAAGTGCTGGTCGCCTTCCCGAATGGCGAGGCCGATGGCGCCCTGGGCAGGCGCAGGCATGAAGGCGTCTGCATCGAGAATGGCCGTGGCGCGATGCGCTTCACCCAGCCGGTTCAGCCCTGCCAGCGCCAGCAGCGTTGCATCGGCCACCCCGTCGAGCAGTTTTTGCAGCCGTGTATGCACATTGCCCCGGAAAGGCACGATGCGCAGGTCGGGCCGCAAGCGCCTCGCCTGCGCGGCACGGCGGATGGATGAAGTTCCGAAACGGGCATTGTCCGGCAGGCTGTCGATATCCCTGGCATTGACCGAGATGAAGGCGTCCCGGACATCTTCGCGCTCAAGAAAGGCTGCCAGGACCATGCCGGGTGGCAGGCCGGTGGCGACGTCCTTGCTCGAATGCACGCCGATATCTATCGCCCCGGTCAGCAGGGCGTCGTCGATTTCCTTGGTGAATACGCCCTTGCCGCCAATGTCGGACAGCGTGATGTTTTCTGCCTGGCTGCGATCGCCGCCGGTGGAGAGCACCGTGATGACGATTTCATCCTCGGCGACGCCATGGGTGCCGCACAACAGAGCGCGCACCAGCCTGGCCTGAGCCAGCGCCAGCGGGCTGCCGCGTGTTCCGATCCGGGCGAAGGGCTTGGGCGATTGCATATCCGGGCGGTCCTGGTGTAGGCGATAGGCTCCCTCGTGGGAGTAATCAATTCGACATGACCGGGCAAGCGCCAGCCATCATTCTGGGTATCGAGACCAGCTGCGACGAAACCGCCGCCGCCATTGTCACAAGGGATGAATCCGGTCGCGGGACCATTCGTTCCAATGTGGTGCGCAGCCAGCTCGATGAACATGCGGCATTTGGTGGCGTGGTGCCGGAACTGGCGGCGCGCGCCCATGTCGAATGGCTCGATCATATCATCGCGCAGGCCGTGGATGAGGCCGGCATCAGTCTGGCCGATATCGATGCGGTGGCGGCAACGGCCGGGCCGGGATTGATCGGCGGGGTGCTGGTGGGGCTGACCACGGGCAAGGCCCTGGCCGCCTCGCTCGGCAAGACGCTGATCGCCGTCAACCATCTGGAAGGGCATGCGCTGACGGCGCGGCTGACCGATGGCGTGCAATTTCCCTATCTCATGCTGTTGGTTTCGGGTGGCCACAGCCAGTTCGTACTGGTGCGCGGCGTCGGCGAATATGAACGCTGGGGCGGAACAATCGACGATGCGCTTGGCGAGGCCTTCGACAAGGTGGCCAAGCTTTTGTCGCTGGGTCCTCCCGGCGGTCCGGCGGTGGAACAGGCTGCAAAGACCGGCGATCCCGCGCGCTTCAAATTTCCGCGCCCATTGCTGCGCGAGGCGCGGCTCGATTTTTCCTTTTCCGGGCTCAAGACCGCCGTGCGCCTGCAGGCCGAGGCGATTGCGCCGCTGGGCGATCAGGATGTGGCCGATATTGCGGCGAGCTTTCAGGCGGCAGTGACCGAGATCGTCGCCACAAGGTCCCGGCAGGCGCTGGAGCGGTTCAGGGCGCAACTGCCCGATGCCATGCCGCAGCTCGTCGTGGCGGGAGGCGTGGCTGCCAATCGCAGCATTGCGGCGGCGCTCGCCGCCGTGGTGGCGGAGATGGGGGCCAGGCTGGTGGTGCCGCCTGTCGCGCTTTGCACCGATAATGGCGCGATGGTTGCATGGGCGGGGGCGGAGCGGCTGGCTTTGGGCGGTGACGATAGCCTCGCGGCTGCGGCTCGCCCGCGCTGGCCGCTGGATAGCGTCGATATGAAGGTTACCGACGATGCGGCTTGAAACGGTTTCCGTCATCGGCGGTGGCGCCTGGGGGACGGCTTTGGCGCAGGCTGCGGCCATGGCCGGGCGTTCGGTGACGCTGGTGGTGCGCAGTGCCGAAAAGGCCACCGCGATCAATGCCGGCTCCAGCAATGACGCGGCGCTTCCAGGACAGAAACTGCTTGATGGCCTTGAGGCTTCCCCGGCCTTTACGGGAAGCGATATCGTCATCCTCGCCGTCCCTGCACAGGTGACGCGCACGCTGCTGTCAGCGATGGATCCGGCCTTGCTGGCAGGCAAGCCTGTCATCCTTTCGGCCAAGGGGCTCGAGACCGGCACTTTGGCACGGCAGAGCGAAATATTGTGCGACATGGCCCCTGATGCGGTGCCCTATGTGCTGTCGGGCCCCAGCTTTGCAGCTGACGTCGCGGCCGGGCGGCCGACAGCGGTGACGCTGGCGGGCGACGATGCCAGCGCCACGTCGAATCTGGCTGCAGCCCTTGCCGGTCCGAGCTTCCGGCCCTATGCCGCCGATGACCGCATCGGGGTCGAAATCGCGGGGGCGCTCAAGAATGTCTATGCGCTGGCCTGCGGGGCGGTCGAAGGTGCCAATCTTGGCGCTTCTGCCCGGGCGGCGCTGATCGCGCGGGGCTATGCCGAAATGGCGCGGATGGTGACGGCCATGGGCGGTTCGGCCCACACGCTTACCGGACTTGCCGGGCTGGGTGATTTGACGCTGACCTGTACGTCCGTGCAATCGCGCAACTATCAGTTCGGGATGGCGCTTGGCCGGGGTCAGCGTACCGAAGATATTCTGGCCTCCGGCGCCAAGCTGGCCGAAGGGGTAGCGACCGCGCCGGTGGCGGCGGCTCTGGCGCGTAGCCTTGATGTCGATGCACCGCTGATCGAAGCGGTCGACGCCTTCGTTGCCGGCAAAGCCGACATTGCCACTATCGTTGCGGGGCTGATGTCCCGTCCACTCAAGAGGGAACATTGATATGCTCTATGCCATGATCGCCAAGGACGCGCCCGGGGCGCTGCAAACACGGCTCGACACGCGCCCGGTGCATCTGGAGCATCTCAACGGGCTCGGCAAGAAGCTGGTCTTTGCCGGGGCGCTGCTCGACGCCGATGACAAGCCGGAAGGCTCGATCGTGATTTTCGAGGCGGAAAGCCTGGAAGAGGCAGAGAAAATGGCGGCAGCCGATCCCTTCGTTCCTGCGGGCGTCTTTGCCAGCTACGAGGTCAAGCGCTGGCGCATTGCCATCAACAATTCCGGCGTGGAGCTCTAGGTCATGGCCTATTGGCTGATGAAGTCGGAGCCCGACGTTTTCTCCTTCGATGATCTCGTGGCCAAGACCGCAAAGGGCGAGGCCGAGGAATGGCATGGCGTGCGCAATTATGCGGCGCGCAACAATATGCGGGCCATGGCAGTGGGCGAGGAAGCCTTCTTCTACCATTCCAATATCGGCAAGGAGATCGTGGGGATCATGAAGATCGTCGCGCCCTCCCATCCCGATTCGACCGGCGAACTCAATGGCAAGGGCGAAGTGGTGTGGGATTGCGTCGATGTGCAATCGGTCAGGCCCTTTCCCCGACCGGTGACGCTGGCCGAAATCAAGGCCACGCCGGAACTCAGCGAACTGGAACTGGTGAAGCTCTCCCGGCTTTCGGTGTCCAAGGTTTCGGATGCGGAGTGGAAACTGCTCTGCAAGATGGGTGGGCTCTGAACACGGTACAGGCGCGGTGAGCATGGTCAGCAAAATCGCGCGATCCGATGCTGTCTTCGGCTATGGCGACGATGGTGGGATCTGCGAGATCAGCGATCCATTGCCCGCGGCCTATTGGGGTCATCCGGCCAATGCCTGGTCGCCGCTGATTGCCTCGCGCATTCCGGGGCTTGAAGGGGTCTGGCTCAAATATGAGGGCAGCCATCTCAGCGGTTCGTTCAAGGATCGCATCATGGCGGCCAGCATTGGCGAATTGCTGGTGCGTGAGCCTGACTGCCCCGGCGTCGTCGTCCCCTCCAGCGGCAATGCGGCGGTGTCGGCGGCCGCCCTTTGCGCCCGCCATGGCCTGCCGATGGTGGCGATCGTGCCGGTCAGCGTGCCCGTTGAGCGGCTGGCGCCGGTCTTGAGCCGCGGCGGCTTCGTGGTGCGGGCGGGGGAGGGGCCCAGCCAATCCTACGCGCTGGCGGACCGGCTGTCTGAAATGCTGGGTTTTTTCCGCCTCTATTCGACCTTTGCTTCACCCTGGGCCGAATGGGGATGCCGGGCCATCGGACGCGAACTGGCGGGACAATTGGGCGCGGATATCACGAAAGTGGTGGCGCCGGTCAGCGCCGGGCCGGTGCTGGTCGGGCTCGCCAATGGCCTGCGGGAGGCTGGCCTGCCCGTGCCGCCTCTGGTCGCGGTGCAGGCGGCAGGTTGCGCTCCGATTGCCCGTGCCTTTGCTGCCGGGCAGGACAGGGTCGAACCCTGGATGGGTGACGTTTCGACCAGAGCTGCGGCTATTGCCGACCGGCTGACGGGTTATCCGCAGGATGGGACGCGCGTTCTCGATGCCGTGCGGGCCAGCAAGGGACGGGTTGAGGCCGTGAGCGATGACGAACTGGCCGCGGCCCGCACTGCGCTCTTGCGTTGTGACGGGCTGGATGCCGAATTTTCCGCCTGTGCGGGGATAGCCTTATTGCTGCGTCAGCCTGAGCTGGTCACCCCCGGTACGGTTTGCGTGATCACCGCTTCGGGCTTCAAGCATACCTTTGCCGGCGACACGCCGCGATCCGATCCTGATGCGGCGCTCGCGGCCAAAGTGGACACTTTTCTGGCGGCGAACGCGTCCGGGGCGATAGTGCTGCGTTAGATCAGCCGGTGACTGGCGGCGTTGGGACCGGTTCCGGCTCGGGAGCATATTTGCTCAGCAACGGCAATTGGGTCATCGAGAAAGCCACGGTCAGCGGCATGATGCCCCAAACCTTGAACGCGACCCAGAAATCGGTGGAGAAATTGCGCCAGACCACTTCATTGAGCACGGCCAGCACGACGAAGAACAGGCCCCAATAGAGCGTCAGCCGCCACCAGCCTTCGGCGGTGAGCTTATAGACTTCGCCAAAGACATATTTCAGCAGGGACTGGCCGAACAGCAGGCCGCCAAGCAGCACGGATGCGAACATCACATTGGTAATGGTCGGCTTCATCTTGATGAAAGTGTCATCCTGCAGCCACAGGGTCAGCCCGCCAAAGACCAGAACCACGGCGCCGGTGACCAGCGGCATGACCGCCACTTTCTTGAGGATCAGCCAGCTCAACAGCAGCGAAATGGTCATGGCAACCATGAACCAGGCGGTGGCAACGAAGATGTCCGCCCGCCCATTCATGATGAAAAAGACGACAAGCGGGCCAAGCTCAAGCGCCAGCTTGGTGATCTGGGGCCTCAATTCATCCCAATTGACGTCCGGTTCTGCGGCTTTGTCGGTCATCTTGTGTTCCATGGCGTTGGTGGCCAATGTGATGGCAGAGGCCATCCGATGCAAGCCGATAGGCCGCAAGAGTGGTAAGATTTGGGCTATGCGTCGCCGGCAATGGCCCGTGCAAAGTCGCGCGCTTCAAAAGGCTCCAGATCCTCCACGCCTTCGCCGACCCCGATGAAGTGGACGGGCAGCCCGAATTTCCGGGCAATGGCGACAAGGATGCCGCCCCGGGCCGTGCCATCGAGCTTGGTCATGACAAGGCCGGTGACTCCGGCGCGCTTGCCGAAAATTTCGACCTGCCTGAGGGCGTTCTGGCCGGTGGTGGCGTCCAGGGTCAGCAGGGTCGCATGCGGCGCGGCGGGGTCCACCTTGCGGATGACGCGGATGATCTTTTCCAGCTCGTCCATCAATTCGTCTCGGTTCTGCAACCGGCCGGCGGTGTCGATGATCAAGACGTCGCGATTTTCGGCTTTTGCCTGGGTGACGGCGTCGAAGGCGAGGCCTGAGGCATCGGCGCCGGCGGGCCGGGCCATGACCGGAGCGCCGGTACGCTGGCCCCAGACCTGCAATTGCTCGATGGCGGCGGCACGGAAGGTGTCGCCGGCGGCGAGCATGACCGAGCGGCCTTCGCGGGTAAATTTCTGCGCCAGCTTGCCGATAGTGGTCGTCTTGCCCGAGCCATTGACCCCGATCATCAGAATGACGAAAGGCTTTTTGCCCACTTCGATGGTCAGCGGTCGGGCGACAGGGCCGAGCACCTTTTCGACTTCGGCGGAGAGCACGGCGCGCACATCGGCGTCCGATATTTCCTTGTCGAAGCGATCGCGGCGCAGGGTTTCGGTGATGGCCATGGCGGTGTCGATGCCGAGATCGGCCTGGATCAGGACGTCCTCAAGTTCATCGAGCGTGGCCGCATCGAGTTTGCGCTTGGTGAAAACCGAGGTGATCGAGCTTGCCAGATTGTCCGAGGAGCGCCGGAGGCCGGAGGCCAGGCGGGCAAACCAACCCTGCGGATGGGCGGGTTCCACCACGGCGGCCGGCGGGGCGACGAACTGGTCTTCGATCTGTTCGATATAATCCGGCGTGGTTTCAGGCGGGCCCGGCGGGGGTGGGTGATCCACCGGTTCGACAGGTTTTTCGGGCTCCGGCGCAGGCACCACCACTTCGGGAACAGCCGGGATGGGTTCGGCCGGTGCGCCGGGCTGAGCCTCGGGCGGCGCGGGCGATGGCGCGGGCTGATTGCCGAAAAGGCGCTGGAAAAAGCCGGTTTTTTTCTCGGTCATTACACGTCCTGAAGTATCGGCGCCTATGCGGCAGTCCGAAGAATTTCGCCCAAGAGGCCAGCGCCATCCGTGCCGGTCATGCGCATGGTGACCAATTGTCCGGGCGCTGCATCGGCAACGCGGACCGGAATGAAATGTTCGGTCCGGCCACGTCCGCCGCGTTCCACCAGCACCTGTTCGATAGCGCCAAGCCGGCTTTGGCACAAAGCGGCAAATTGGGATTCGCCGGCTTCGCGCAACAGCGACGCGCGGGCGCGGGCGACTTTTTTGGGCACCTGCGGCATGCGGGCGGCGGGGGTGCCGGGTCGTGGGGAATAGGGGAAGGCGTGAATATAGGTGAGGCCCGCCTCGGCGATGAAGTTGAGGGAGTTCTCGAACATGGCGTCGGTTTCGGTAGGGAAGCCGGCAATGATATCGGCGCCGAACACCATGTCCGGGCGGCGGGCGCGCAGATTTTCTACGACGGCCAGCGCCTCCTCACGGAGGTGGCGGCGCTTCATGCGCTTCAAAATCAGGTCATCGCCCGATTGCAGGGAAAGATGCAGATGCGGCATCAGGCGGCTTTCCGCCAGCGCGTCGTACAGCGCCGGATCGGCCTCGATGGAGTCGATCGAGGAGAGGCGCAGGCGTGGCAGGTCGGGCACATGGCGCAAAATGGCCTGCACCAACTGGCCGAGGCCCGGACTGCCCGGCAGGTCTGGGCCGTAGGAGGTGATATCCACCCCAGTCAAGACGATCTCGGCATAACCGCCGGCGACGAGCTGTTTGATCTGATCGACCACAAGGCCCATCGGGACAGAGCGCGAGGGGCCGCGGCCAAAGGGGATGATGCAGAATGTGCAGCGGTGATCGCAGCCATTCTGAACCTGCACGAAAGCGCGGGTGTGGCCGTCCATGCCTTCGATGAGATGCGCGGCTGTCTCGCGCACGCTCATGATGTCGTTGACCTGGACCTTGTCATTGAGCGGGGCGCCGAGGGCGAGAGAGGCGTAGCTCTGGGCCTTGAGCTTGTCCTGATTGCCGATGACGAGATCGACTTCGTCCATGTCGCCGAAAGAGCGTGCCTCCGTCTGGGCGGCGCAGCCGGTGACGATGATGCGGGCCGTGGGGTTGTCGCGGCGCGCCTTGCGCACGGCCTGGCGGGCCTGACGCACAGCTTCGCCAGTGACGGCGCAGGAATTGATGATGATGGCGTTGTCCAGCCCGGCCTTCTCGGCTTCGGCTTTGATCACCGCACCTTCATAGGCATTGAGGCGGCAGCCGAATGTCAGCGTTTCGACCGCCATTATGCGGCCTCGCTGCGCGTCCAGGCGCCGTTTGCCGGGTTGAGCAGGCCGCGCCATTCAAATTCCGCCGGGCCGGTCAGGGTGACATGGTCATTGTCGAGCCATTCGACCACGAGATCGCCACCGGGCAGGGTCACGGTGGCCTTGCGGGCGGAGCGGCGGGTGCGGGCTGCATTGACCAGAGCGGCGCAGGCCGCAGTGCCGCAGGCCTCGGTGAGGCCCGCGCCACGCTCCCAGGTGCGCAGGATGATCCGGTCGGGCGCCACCACATTGGCGATGGAAATATTGCAGCGCTCGGGAAAGAGCGGGTGGTTTTCGAGCAGCGGCCCGAACCGGTCCAGCGCGTAGGACCAGACATCGTCCCTGACCCAGAAGGTGGCGTGGGGATTGCCCATGGAGGCGACGGAGGGCGAATGCAGCACCGGCGCATCAATGGGGCCGATCTGCAATTCGATGGCGCGGGTATCGGCAAATTCCTCGTTGAGCGGAATGTCGTACCAGGCGAATTTCGGCGTGCCCATGTCGACAGTGATGAGGCCGCTCTCGGCCTCTTCGCCAAAGAGAATGCCGGCCACGGTCTCGAAGGTAAAACGCTGGCGGCCCTGCTCGGCGCTCAGCATCTGCACCACACAGCGCATGCCATTGCCGCAGGCCTGGGCGCGGCTGCCGTCTGAATTGATGATCTCGATGTAATTGGCAGTGCCCGGCGTCTTCGGATCATGCACGGCCATGATCTGGTCGAAGCGGGTTTCGGGACGGGCATTGATGGCGATGGCAGCTTCGGGCGTCACCCTTTCATTGCTGCCGCGCAGGTCGGCCACAATGATCTGGTTGCCCAGTCCGTTCATCTTGAAAAAGCTGACGTCGCTCAATGCGCTGTTCCGGGAGGTTCAAATTCAGGCATATGGGGGAAGTATATGGCGGAACTGGCCGGCAAATTCCAGTAGGGGCCGCATGGGAGGCGAAATCGATTTCGATCTCGCCAAGGTGCAAGAGGTGTCGTTTTTCTTTTAATTTTAACCACTTGCGCGGGGTTCGATCTTAACCAGAGCAGCAGCTTTAATGTGCGCGGGACAGCGCTTCGTCTAAATTGGCGGCTGAAGCAATGTCGCCGCGTGCCACTCTCCGGAGCCTTGTCCATGAACATGAAGCTGATCACCGACCAGATCATCACTGACTGGCAGCCGCATTATCCCAAGCTGTGGGGCAATCAGTCCCTGCGCCTTTCCCATAGCCTCGTGAACTCGCCGCTGTTCAGCGATGCGGCGCTGGCATCGCTGATCGATCGCTCGCCGCGCGAAGCCTATCACGTCAATTATTCGCAGAAGACGCCGGGCAATCCGCCCAAGCGGCGGGAAGGCGAAATCAAGGACATTTCCGGCGCCGAGGTGCTGGATATCGTGCGCAATGGCAATATCTGGGTGAACTTAACCGCGCCCGCCAAGACCGATCCGGCCTATGGCGACTTGCTCGACAGTCTTTATGCCGAGTTCGAGGAACGGGTGCCCGGCTTCAAGAGCTACAAGCGGAACCTGACCATTCTCATTTCTTCGCCCAATGTTTCGGTGAAGTATCATTCCGACGTGCCGGGGCAGAGCCTGTGGCAGGTGCGTGGCACCAAGAAGGTCTATGTCTATCCGGCGCAGGCGCCGTTCATCTCGCAACCGGCGCTGGAAAAATTGATCCTGGGCCAGTTGCGCGAGACCGACATGCCGTTCGAGCCCTGGTTCGACGATTTCGCCCAGGTCTATGACCTTGAAGCGGGACAGATGCTGCACTGGCCGCTCAATGGACCGCATCGCGTGGTCAATCACGGCATGCTCAATGTCAGTTTCACCACCGAGCACTGGACCGACGATCTGCGCAAGCATTATGCGGTCAATTACGCCAATGGCGTGCTGCGCAACAGGATGGGGATGCAAAAGCTCAGCCAGCAGGTGACAGGGCTTTCCTACCTCGCCAAGCTGGGTCTGGCCGGGGCCGTGAAATTCTCGCCGCTCAACCCGCAAAAGAAGAAGGTCTATACGGTCGATTTCCGGGTTGATCCCAGTGCCCCCGAAGGGGTGCGCGACATCGCAGCCCATACATTCGAAAAATGATCGCAGCAGGCACCATAGCCATGCCCGACGACCACAGCCCGGCGCTACCGGCCGCGCTGGCGCCTGGCCTTGAGGCAAGGGTGCTGCGCAGCCGCGAGGCACTCGACGCGCTGGCCGAACGCTGGCTGGTGCTGGAGCGGAAGACTGTCGGCGCGACTCCGTTTCAGAGCCTGGCCTGGGCGCAGGCGATCTTCGATTTCGAGGCCAGGCGCGGCAATACGCATTTTGCGCCAGTGATAGCAGTGCTCGAAGATGCCGGGCGGCTCGTTGCGGTGCTGCCGCTGGAGCGCGTGGCGACACCGATGCGTGCGGTATTGGTGCCGCTGGGTAATGGCTTTACCCAATATGCCGATATGCTGCTCGATAGCGGTGTCGAGCCGCAGATGGCGGTGAAAAGCCTGCTCAAGGCGGCGACGCGGGCGGGACGTTGCGATGTGGTGAGCCTGCTCAAGGTGCGGGAAGGGTCCAGTCTGGCGAAGGGCCTGCCCGCGACCAGAATTGAAACGGGCTCCGAAATGGGCGCGCCCTATGTCGCACTCGACGCCTTTGACGATTTCGCCAGCTATTTTGCCACTATCCGCACCAAGACGCGGAAGAATATGCGCAATGCACGCAACAGGCTGGAGCGCGACGGGGTCGTTGACCACCAGTTGGTGCCGCCCGAGCAGCGTCGTGATCTCATCGAGCGGACCTTGGTGGGCCGCGCCGAACGGCTGCGTGAGCAGGGGCTTACGTCGCGCGCCTTCCGCGATGGGGGCTTTCCCGATTTCTGCACAGGGCTGGCCGAGCGCACCGATATCCGGCTCTTGGCGTTCTCACTGACCCACAATGGCAAGCCGATTGCCGAACAATGGGGCTTTGTGCATGGCGGGCGCTATTACGCCTATGTGGCCGCGCGCGACTTCTCCAATTCGGACGAGAGCCCGGGCAAGCTGCAACTGGGGGAAATCATCAGGGCCTGCTCGGATCTGGGGCTTTCCGGCTGCGACCTGGGGGTGCCGGCCATGCCCTATAAAATTACATTTGCCACCGAGACCGTGCCGGTGCGCGACTTTGCCCTGCCGGTGACGGCTAAGGGGTGGCTCGTGACGCGGGCCTGGGACGTGGTGCTGCGCCCCGCACTGAAGGCGGCGATGCTGCGCATGCCCGCCGGGTTGCGCGCCAGGATTATGGAACTGACGGGCGGACGCTGAACGGGCGGACGCGATATTTCCGGGCTTTCTTGACTCCCTGCTGTCTTTGACCTAAAGCCAGCGCGTTCATCAGGCTTTTGCTCCTGACCAGCCGACCGGGGCCCCGCAAGGGTTCCACGATCCCGGAGGCCAACACCCGCCAGCGCGTTGCGCCCGCGGGTGGGTTTTGCATTTGGCCTTGTGGCACCTATCTCTCCGGGACTGTTCCCGCGAGCGAAAAGGAAAAGATATGTTCGAGAGCCTCTCAGACCGGCTTGGCAAAATTTTCGATGGTCTTCGCGGACGCGGCGCGCTGAACGCTGCCGATGTCGATGCGGCCATGCGCGAAATCCGCCGGGCGCTGATCGAGGCCGACGTTTCGCTCGAAGTCGTGCGCGCCTTTGTCGAGCAGGTGCGCGAGCGTGCCGTTGGTGCTGAAGTCACCCGTTCGGTGACGCCGGGCCAGCAGGTGGTCAAGATTGTCAATGACGAACTTGTTTCCGTCCTCGGCTCGGACGCCGTCACCATCGACCTCAATGCGCCCGCGCCTGTCACACTGCTGATGGTGGGTCTGCAGGGTTCGGGCAAGACCACGACCACGGCAAAAATCGCCAAGCGCCTCAAGGACAAGCAGAAGAAGAAGGTTCTGCTGGCTTCCCTCGATACGCGCCGCCCGGCCGCCATGGAGCAGCTGCGGGTTCTGGGCGAACAGGTCGGCGTCGATACGCTGCCGATTGTTGCTTCCGAAAATCCCGTCGAGATCGCCCGCCGCGCCGAGCGCGAAGGCCGTCTCGGTGGCTATGACGTGCTGATCCTCGATACGGCGGGCCGTACCCATATCGATGAAGAGCTGATGGCCGAGACCGTCAGCATCAAGGACATCGCCAAGCCGCACGAAATCCTGCTGGTCGTCGATGCGCTGACCGGCCAGGACGCGATCAATGTCGCGCGCAGCTTCGACGGGCGCCTCGATGTCACCGGCATCGTCATGACCCGCGTCGACGGCGATGGCCGTGGCGGCGCGGCGCTCTCCATGCGGGCGGCCACCGGCAAGCCGATCAAGCTGATCGGTGTCGGCGAAAAAATGGATGCGCTGGAGGATTTCCATCCTGCGCGTATTGCCGACCGTATCCTTGGCATGGGCGATATTGTTTCGCTCGTCGAGAAGGCCGCCGAGCACGTCTCTGCCGAAGACGCGGCGAAGATGGCGAAAAAGCTCAAGAAGGGCGCTTTCGACTTTGAAGACCTGCGGGCTCAGCTTCTTCAGATGAAGAAGATGGGCGGCATGGGCGGCCTCATGGGCATGTTGCCCGGCGCGGGTCAGATCAAGAAGGCCATGGCCGGCGCCAATGTCGACGAGAAGGTCTTCGACCGTCAGATTGCCATCATCAATTCGATGACCAGGAAAGAGCGGGCCGAACCGGACCTGCTCAATGCCAGCCGCCGCAAGCGCATTGCTGCCGGCGCGGGCGTCGAGGTCAGCGAAATCAACAAGCTGGCCAAGCAGCACCGCCAGATGGCGGACATGATGAAGAAGGTCTCCAAGGGCGGCATGGGCGCTCTCGGTGGCATGTTTGGCGGCAAGATGGGGGGCATGCTCGGCGGCATGCCGGATCTCTCCAAGATGGACCCGGCTCAGCTTGAGCAGATGGCCCGCCAGGCCGGTATCGACCCCAGCCAGCTGAAGGGACTGCCTTCGGCAGACCTGCCGCAGCAGAAGGCCCTGCCGACCGACGTCAATGCGCTTTTGAAATCCTCCGGCGGACCGGTTCTTCCCGGCCTTGGCGGAGCAGCCCGTTTCCCTGGCCTTCCGGGCCTCGGCAAGAAGAAATAACCCGAACTCAACCGACTTTACTGACAGGACTTACACAATGGCTCTCAAGATCCGCCTTGCCCGCGCCGGCACCAAGAAGCGCCCCTTCTACCACATCGTCATCGCTGACGCCCGTTCGCCGCGCGACGGCCGTTTCATCGAGAAGCTGGGCACGTTCAACCCGCTGCTCGACAAGGACGCCGAAAACCGCGTCGTGCTCAACAATGAGCGCGCTCAGCACTGGCTCTCCGTCGGCGCCGTGCCGACCGACCGCGTGCTGCGTTTCCTCGACGCTGCCGGCCTTGCCAAGCGCGAAGCCCGCAACAACCCGAACAAGGCCGTTCCCGGCGACAAGGCCAAGGAACGCGCTGAAGAACGCGCCGCCAAGGCAGCCGCGGCCAATGCACCGGCCGAAGAAGCTGCTGCCGAGTAAGTTCGGCAGAGCTGGAATGAGAAAAGCCCCGGTGGAGACACCGGGGCTTTTTGTTAGTCTCGCATGATGTGGACTGAATAGGCTCCAAAGATATTGGAGTTCAACCATGACCCTGCGGATAGAGCAGCCATCGATGGACACGCAGTGCACAGCTTGCGGGAGGGTAGCGCCATGATTGTTGGCTCAAGAGTGTTGACCGCTCGTCACGACGGACGGGAGCGCGCGGTGACAATAGTGCTCCATCTGCCGGAAAAGGTGGGTGAGGCATGGGACTGCCGATATGAGATCGATTGGCCCGATCGGCCAGTGCGCAGCTTTGCCGGGGGCAATGACGCGATTGCCGCGCTCTTCGCCGCGATCGAGAAGATCGGCATGGAGCTGCATATGAGTCGCTATCACCACGAGCGCGCCATGTGGTGGCTCAAGCCCTGGGAGGGCTATGGCTTTCCGCTGCCCAAGGGCGCGCGTGACGACCTAATCGGTGATGACCAGAGATTTTTTGGCGTCGACTAGGAGCGCGATGGCCCACCGGGACCAGCCCGGTGGGCGCAGAAAAATGCGCGGGCCTTAGCGCTTCAACTTCGCCAGAATAGCGGCACCCATTTCCTCGGTGCCGACGGTCTTGCGGTTGTCCTGGGCGATGTCGCCGGTGCGCAGCCCGTCGCTGAGGACAGCCGAGATGGCGTCTTCGACGCGGGTGGCCAGTTCGATCATGCCGAAGCTGTAGCGCAGCGCCATGGCGAAGGACGCGATCATGGCGATGGGATTGGCGATGCCCTTGCCGGCAATATCAGGGGCCGAACCGTGGACGGGCTCGTAGAAGGCCTTGCGCTTACCGGTGACCGGATCGGGCGCACCGAGCGAGGCGGAGGGCAGCATGCCGAGCGAGCCGGTCAGCATGGCGGCAACGTCGGAGAGAATGTCGCCGAAGAGATTGTCGGTGACCATGACGTCAAACTGTTTTGGCGTGCGGACGAGCTGCATGGCGGCATTGTCGGCCAGGATGTGGTGCAGTTCGACGTCCGCATAGTCCTTGGCGACGGTCTTGACCACTTCGTCCCAGAGCACGCCGGACTTCATGACGTTCTTCTTGTCGGCCGAGTGGACCTTGCCACCGCGGGTGCGGGCCAGGTCGAAGGCGACGCGGGCGATGCGGTCGATCTCGTAGGTCTCATAGACCTGGGTATCCACGGCGCGCTTCTGGCCATCGCCGAGATCGGTGATGGTCTTGGGTTCGCCGAAATAGACGCCGCCGGTCAGTTCGCGCACGATCAGGATATCGAGGCCTTCGACCAGTTCCTTCTTGAGCGAAGAGGCTTCGGCCAGAGCCGGATAGCAGATGGCGGGGCGCAGATTGGCGAAGACCGCCAGTTCCTTGCGCAGCCGCAGCAGAGCGGCTTCAGGGCGGTGCTCATAGGGGACATTGTCCCATTTGGGGCCACCCACGGCGCCGAAGATCACCGCGTCGGCGGCCTTGGCCTTGGCCACGTCCTCGTCGGTGATGGCGACGCCATGCTTGTCATAGGCTGCGCCGCCGGCAAGGCCGCTATCGGTCGAGAAATCGGTGAGGCCTTCGGCATTGGTCCAGGCGATGAGCTTTTCCACCTCGACCATGATCTCGGTGCCGATGCCGTCGCCGGGCAGAAGGAAAAGGGAATGGGTGGCCATGGTCGGAAAACTCCTCGCCGTACTGGTGGGTACACTTGGAGCCGCACATAGCGGGATTTTGGGTGTTTAGGCAAGGACCGGTAGCGCCGGATGTGTTCGCCCAGACAAAAAGGCCGGGCGTGTTGCCCGGCCTTCCGAATACTATGGCGTAGTGATCAGCCTGCAAAGAACGGCTGGGTGCCGTGGGCTTCAATGGCGGTCGAGAGGCGGCCCAGCGCATGGATATAGGCCGCGGAGCGGGCCGACACATTGCGGTCCTTGGCAATGGTCCAGATGGCGCGGCCCTCGCGCTCGACGATCTTGAGCAGGCGGGCATGGATCTCCTCAAGGTCCCAGTAATAGCCCTGCCGGTTCTGCACCCATTCGAAATAGGAGACGGTGACGCCGCCGGCATTGGCGAGAATATCGGGCAAGACGATAATGCCTTTTTCCTCGAGCACCTTGTCGGCATCGGGTGTGACCGGCCCGTTGGCCAGTTCGAGAACGACCTTGGCCTTTATGCTGCGGGCATTGTCCTTGGTGATCATGTCCTCAAGGGCAGCGGGGACCAGCAGATCGGCTTCCACCGCGAGCAGGTCCTCGGGCGAGATGACATTGGCGCCGAGCTCGGCGGCCATGTCGGCAACGCGGCGACCGGCATTCTTGCCGGCGATCAGTTTTTCGACATCGAGCCCGCCGGGGCGGTAGATGGCGCCAGCGGAATCGGAGACGGCGACAACCGAATTGCCATCGGCGGCGGTGAGGCGGGCATAGAACTGGCCGGCATTGCCGAAGCCCTGGATGGCGACGGTGTGATCCTTGTCGAGGCCCAGCTCGCTGGCGAGATGGCGCACGAGATAGAAGCCACCACGGGCAGTGGCATCATTGCGGCCGAGCGAGCCGCCCAGCGCGATGGGCTTGCCAGTGATGACGGCGGGGGAAACCTGGCCGGTAATCTGGTTATATTCGTCGGCCATCCAGCCCATGATCATGGCATTGGTATACACGTCGGGCGCGGGAATATCGCGGTCGGGGCCGATGATATTAGCGAAGGCCTGCACATAGGCCCGGGAGAGGCGTTCGAGCTCGGATTTGGAGAGCTGGTGCGGATCGACACGAATGGCGCCCTTGCCGCCGCCATAGGGCAGGTTCATCACCGCGCATTTGAACGTCATCCAGAAGGCGAGCGTCTCGACTTCCTCGATGGTCGAATCGGGGTGAAAGCGGATGCCGCCCTTGGTGGGGCCGCGGGTGTCGTCATAGCGGCAGCGCCAGGCGAGGAACGATTTGCGCGAACCATCGTCCATGCGGATGAGCAGCCGCGTCTTGGTGGTTTCGCGCGGATATTTCAGTTTCTCCGTCACGTCCGGATCGATCTGCAGATGGTTGGCCGCTTCTTCCAGGCGAATGAGCGCGCGGTCGAGCAGGGTGTCGTCGGACATGGTTGACCTTTATGTATATGATTTGGGCAGGAAGCATAAAAATGCGGCATATACCTGCCACGGCGCTGCTGTTAGGTCAATAAACCTGACACAAAGTGCCCCGAAATATTCTTCTCTGCCCATTGACTGTGCAGATTGGTGGCGGAATATGGGTGCCTATTCCCATCTGGTGTGCCCGAAGTGTTTCCCTCCCTGCCGCTGCCTGAAATCCTCATAAACTCGGACGACTACAATCGGGTCATGCTGCTGGCGGAGCGCAACTTTCACACGCTGCCCTATGTCTCGGCCTATCTTGAACGGGAATTGAAGCGCGCGGATATCTGTGAGCCCTGGCATCCGGCCGGCGTGTCGATGGGCCAGCGCGTCATGTTCCGCCTCGATGACGAGCCCCGGGTGCGCCTCGGCAAATTGTGTTATCCGAACCGGCCCTTTGGCGAGCGGGGCAATGTGCCCATTCTGGGACCCGTGGGTGCGGCGCTGATCGGCATGCACCGCAATTCAACCATCGAATGGCTCGACGAGGGCACTATGCGCACGCTCACCGTGGTCGATTACGGCTGGTGATCAGGCGGCAAAGCCGTTGCGGTCGAACAGCACCCAGAAGGCAAAAAGATTGGTGAGCGCGTGGGCGATGCTCACGTAAAAGACCGAGCCCGTCATCCACACGACCCAGCTCCAGAACAGGCCGAGCAGCGCCGCCCCACCGACCAGCGCCAGCGCGCCGCCATCAAAGGTGATACCAACGCTGAGGGCCAGCGGCACATGCCAGGCGCTGAACAGGAGCCAGCCGAGCCAGAAGCCCAAAGTGGGACGGTCGCGGAAAGCCCCTAGGAAGCCGCCGCGCCAGGCAGTCTCTTCAAGCGGGCCATTGATCGAGGCGATGAGAATGGCCAGCCACATGCCGCCGCTGGTGAGCATGGCGGTGTTGGGGACGAAATTGACGAGGGCGATTATCCCGACCTGAAGCAAGAGCAGCGGAATGAACCACCAATAGCGCCAAGGTAGCTTCTCGGTGAACAGCAATCCATCATTGCCGGGCAGGGCATGCAGTCCGATCACCGGCAGGCAGAAGAACAGCCAGTAGAAGGTGAGCGAGAACAGATAGCCGGCGCGGGCATCCCATTGGGTCAGCCAGGGCACAAGCAAAAACAGCGCCCCGATTAGGAGCGCTGCATGGATAATGAGGGCGAGCTGCTGTCTGCTCATCGCCCGCGCGTGTCAGCTATGGCTCGTCGCCGCGCCAATGCGGGCGGTGACTTCGATTTCGATCTTCATGCCTTCTTCGATCATCTGGACGATCAGCATCGAAGCCGCGGGGCGGATATCCTTGAAGACCGGGCCGACAGCGGCAACCACTTCGTCAACGAGCGCGCGGTCGCCGACATAATAGACGACACGCACGGTGTCCTCTATCGAGGAGCCTGCCTCCTTGAGCGCCTTGTCGATGGTGGCGAGCGCATTCTTTGCCTGCTCGCCGACGCTTTCGGGCATTGTCATGCTGGCATAGTCATAGCCTGTGGTGCCGGACACATAGATGGTGTCCTCGTGGCGCACGGCGCGGGAATAGCCGAAGGTTGCCTCGAAGGGGGAGCCGGTGGAAACGCGCTGAACCAATTGTTCTTCCTTTAGAGCCAGGGGCGGGACGCGGCCATCTTGCCTTCGAAGGCAGAGATGGAACTGTCGGATTTGAGCGTGCCGGCGATGTCGTCGAGGCCTTCGAGCAGGATCTGCTTGCGGGTCGGATCGATGTCGAAATGGATTTCGCCGCCATCGGGACCGCGAATGGTCTGGGCTTCGAGATCGACGGTCAGCGTCGCATTGGCGCCGCGCTCGGCATCGTCGAGCAGCAGCTTGAGCTGTTCAGGTGTCACCACCAGCGGCAGGATGCCGTTCTTGAAGCAATTGTTGTAGAAGATATCGGCGAAGCTGGTGGAAATCACGCAGCGGATGCCGAAATCCAGCAGCGCCCAGGGCGCGTGTTCGCGGCTGGAACCACAGCCGAAATTATCGCCGGCCACAATGATCTGGGCATTGCGGTAGGACGGCTGGTTCAGCACGAAATCGGGGTTTTCGGTGCCATCTTCATTATAGCGCATTTCCGAGAACAGGGCGGTGCCCAGACCCGTGCGCTTGATGGTCTTCAGATATTGCTTGGGGATGATCATATCGGTGTCGATATTGATGATCGGCAGGGGCGCCGCGACACCGGTCAGAGTGGTGAACTTATCCATGGGTTTTGGGACCTCGCTGTTAAGAGCGTCTTTGCGCGAAAGCGGGGTTTTGGTCAAGGCTGAACCGTACCGAAGCGTACGGTTGGTGCATGGAAGACGCACCAAGTTGCCGGACGGCCATGGGCCTCCGGGTTTGCTGTGGATAGAGACCGCCATTCGAGCATAGCTCTCATGGCCTTCTCGTTTCAAATCGGTCCACTGGACCGATTTGGCGTGCCGCACAACTCAAAGCTGCGGCATGGGGCGAGGTTCGCCTCGGTGCCGGTCGTCCGGCGAAAGTAAAGGTGAGGAAAACCTCGCCCCATGCACCGGAGGCTCGTTCTGACGCGCTGGGCCGGGCGGATTTGCGTCCGCTTGCCA
>JAEWGT010000004.1 GCA_023388175.1 Pseudomonadota bacterium | reverse complement strand
GTGGGCGAACCGGAACGGGGTCGTCAGTTTCCGGGACGATGTCTACGAGTTCGACATGGCCGGCAAGGTCAGCTTCGATGCATGACGTCCTGGGGGTCGGGGAGAAGCTGACGATCGGGATCGCCGGGATGGCCTGCGACGGCTGCGTCCAGGTGCTGGAGAACGCGGTCAATCGGCTCCCGGGCATTGCCTATGTCGGAGTTTCGCTGAGCGGCGCAAGCATGACCGTCCGCAGTGGCCAGGGGTTCGACCTCGCCGACTTGTTTGGTTGCGTGAAAGCGCTCGGCTACGAAGTGTCGGAAGTCGGGAAAGAATTTCCCGGCATCCCGACGGAATGCTCCTGTCGAGCACGCGCCAGAGCCTGATGACGTGACCAGATCTATAGAGCGGTTGCGAGATAGGTAAATTGCAGAACGTGATCTTTGTGCACTAACGAGCTGGCATTACTGATCTTGACGGACAGCAGCGACGCCACACTTCAGCGAACACCGCGACGCAGCAGGTGCCGGCGCCAGCCAAGACCCAGAGCGATGGCTCCGGTCCGATAGTGCCGAGGGAGACCGACAAGGCGAATGGCGCCAATGCGGTGCCAGTCCATGGCTTGCAGCAGCCAGGTGGTTAGCGGCCAGAAGATCGTCGACGCAAAGCCTGCGATCAGCGTGAGGTGAGTAATGCTGCGCTGCGCGCGGAGCCCGTTGTCTGGGCGAGGAACCCGAACGCCGTGGAATAGTGCACGAAGGCCTACGCCAATTCGACAAGGATCACGCTAGTCAGGAAGGCCATGGCGTTCCCCGCCAGCCCGCCGCAAGCGCTGCGGCAGCACCAATCGAGCCTATCGACATAACCCTGCCTGCACCGACCCGATCTGCTAGCCCGCCTGCCCAGGGCGAGACGAGCCCGCCGGCGAGCAGTGCGAGGGAGATGCAGCCGAAGATCCACTCCACCGGTGCTTGCAGGTCGCCGGCGACGTTCGGGGCAAGGATGCTGAAGCTGTAATAGAGGGTGCCGTACCCGATGATCTGGGTGACGCCGAGCCAGATGGCGTCGGCATTGGAGTGGGTATCGGCCATCGTATCCTAGATCGACTTGAGGCCGACCCGCTCCTCGAGTTTGGCTGCCGCTTCCTTGCGCTCGCTGTAGCGGGAGGTCAGGTAGCCGGATACGCCGCGGTTGATCAGCGTGAACTTCACCAGCTCTTCCATTACGTCGACGACCCTATCGTAGTAGGATGACGGTTTCATGCGACCGTCTTCGTCAAACTCCTGGAAGGCCTTCGCCACCGAGGACTGGTTGGGGATGGTCACCATCCGCATCCAGCGTCCGAGAATGCGCATCTGGTTGACGGCGTTGAAGGACTGGGACCCACCCGACACCTGCATGACCGCCAGAGTCCGACCCTGCGTGGGCCGAATGGCGCCGCCAGGAAGCGGTATCCAGTCGATCTGCGACTTCAACACCGCGCTCATCGCACCATGGCGTTCCGGCGATGTCCACACTTGGCCTTCCGACCACAGCATGGCCTCGCGCAGCTCCTGAACCTTCGGGTGGGTGTCGGGGGCGTCGTTCGGCAACGGCAGCCCATTGGCATGGAAGATGCGGACCTCGGCGCCGAAGGCCTCAAGCAGCCGTTGCGCCTCGAAGGTCAGTAACCGGGAATAGGAGCGCTCTCGGAGCGAGCCGTAGAGCATCAGAATGCGTGGTTTGTGGTCGAGGGCAGGAGCGACGAGCTGGCCGAAATCGGGAACCTGGAAGGCTGCAGACAGGACGTTGGGCAAATCAGACAAGCCGCTTCCCTTCGGCATTGATGATGACTTCGCCGTCTTCCTTGATGAACGGCCCGATATCGGGGTTCTCCAGAATGTCGAGCACGACTTCGGATGGCCGGCAGAGCCGGGTGCCCACCGGGGTCTCCACGAGCGGACGGTTGAGCAGGATCGGGTGCGCTTCTATGGCATCGAGCAGGTCGTCGTCGGTCTTGGCCGGATCGGCAAGGCCGAGTTTGTCGAAAGGCGTATCCTTCTTGCGGATCGCATCGCGCAGGGAAATGCCGGCAGCGGAGACCAGCTCGACGATCCGTTCGCGGCTGGGCGGGGTCTTGAGGTATTCGATGACGGTGGGCTCGACACCAGACTGCCGGATCATCGCAAGCGTGTTGCGAGACGTGCCGCAGTCGGGATTGTGGTAGATAGTGATGCTCATTCGGCGGCCCTCGTTTCAGTGTTGTGACGGACGGCTGCGCTACGTTCGTACCAGCCCTTGCTGCGGTTCACGATCCAGACCACCGACAGCATGACCGGCACTTCGACCAGCACGCCGACGACGGTGGCCAACGCTGCTCCCGAGTTGAAGCCAAACAGGGCGATTGCGGCGGCAACGGCGAGCTCGAAGAAGTTCGAGGCGCCGATCAGGGCGGAGGGCCCGGCGACGCAGTGTTGCTCCCCGGAGACCCTGTTCAGGAAGTAGGCCAGTCCGGAGTTCAGGTAAACTTGGATCAGGATCGGCACAGCCAGAAGGAGAATTACTGTGGGCTGAGCGATGATCTGCTCGCCCTGGAAGCCGAAGAGCATGACAAGTGTTAACAGCAGCGCCGCGATCGAAATCGGCTGCAGGACGGCCAGCACCCGGTTAATGGCGTCGATGCCGCCATTGGCAAGCAGCCAACGACGATAGAGCTGGGCGGCGATGACGGGCACGACGATATAGAGGCCGACCGACAGCAGCAGCGTGTCCCAGGGAACGGTTATCGCCGATAGCCCTAGCAGTAGGCCGACGATTGGGGCAAAGGCGACGACCATGATGGCGTCGTTCAGGGCGACTTGAGAAAGGGTGAAGTGCGGTTCGCCCCTGACCAGGTTGGACCAGACAAACACCATGGCGGTGCACGGTGCCGCGGCCAGGATGATCAGGCCGGCGATGTAGCTGTCGATCTGCATCTCCGGCAGCATCGGGCGAAACAGCCAACCGATGAAGAGCCACCCCAGCAGCGCCATCGAGAAGGGCTTGATCGCCCAGTTGATGAAGACGGTGACGCCGATGCCGCGCCAGTAGGAACCGACCTGCCGCAGGCTCATGAAGTCGATGCGGACCAGCATGGGCACGACCATCAGCCAGATGAGCACTGCCATAGGGATGTTGACCTGAGCGTACTCAAAGGATCCCAGACCCTGGAAGACGGCAGGGAAGAAGTGGCCGGCGGCGATGCCAACGACGATGCAGATGGCGACCCAAATGGTCAGGTAGCGTTCGAAGATGGACATGGGAAACCTAGATGGCGCGGAACAGCATCAACGCGGATGAGCAGATGGAAGAGGCCTGACGTGTCCTGAGGATCGCGGAAGGTGCGTCCTCACGGTCGATGACCTCGAAGCCAAGATGCTTGAAGAAGTCGGCTGCCGTGGTGGTCAGCAGGTACGCTCGCGTGCCGCCGGCATTGGAGATCTCACGAAGCATGCCCTCGGCTACTGTACGCCCGGCGCCAGTGCCCCGGCTTTCCTGCGGCACGACAACGGATCGAAGAAGGGCGTCCTCGCGGTAGAGCTCGAAGCCGCCGAAACCGAGGAGTCGACCGTCCTGCTCGAATCTGAAGAACGACCGGTCAGGTTCACCAACATCGTCGGTAGGAAGCTTTGCTTCGGTGAGAGCGGCGAGGAACTTCGGATCGTTCCCCGGTATGGGAGTCGGGCTGATCATGCGACCTTGGACGACTTGGTGGTCGTTCCGTCCATGGCGCCAATGCCTTCAAGCTTCGAGTTCAGCGCCATGCGGTCGATGCTGGCGATCGGCAGGTTGATGAAGGCGCCGATCCGGTTGCGCAGATAGCGCATGGCATCATCGAAGCCGGCACGTTGCTTGAACTCCGGTCCGTCAACCGCGGCGGGGTCTTCGATGCCCCAGTGGGCGGTCATCGGCTGACCGGGCCAGATCGGACAGACTTCGCCGGCAGCGTTGTCGCAGACCGTGAAGATGAAATCCATCTTGGGTGCATTTGGGGCGGCGAACTCATCCCAAGCCTTCGAGCGAAGGCCATGAGTGGGAATGCCGACCTTGGTCAACGTCTCCAGCGTCATTGGATGAACCGACCCCCTGGGCGTCGAGCCCGCGGAGTATGCCTGAAAACGGCCTTGGCCGACATGGTTGAGGATCGCCTCGCCTAAGATCGAGCGGGCGGAATTGCCGGTGCAGAGGAACAGGACATTGTAGACGCGGTCAGGCATGGCTCGACTCCTTCGGTGGGCAACAAGGGGTGAACTCGGCGACGAGCGGCTCGCACAGCTCCGGTCGACCACCGCAGCAGTCTTGCACCAGAAAGCTCGCAATCTCCCGAACACGATCAACGACGGCACGATAAACGATCGAACGACTGTGACGCTCGGACTCGATCAGGCCGGCACGGGTTAGTACGCCCAGGTGCGACGACATCGTGTTCTGTGGCACCTCTAGGCGGCGCGCGATTTCCCCTGCCGGCAGTCCTTCAGGCTCGTGTTCCATGAGCAAGCGGAAGGTATACAGACGGGTCGACTGCGACAGTGCAGCGAAGACTTCGATCGCATGTGTTGATTCCATATATCGAAGATTATGGATTTATCATTCGCTGTCAAGATGAGGTTTTTGCAGCGTCTTGTGCAGGGCGTGGAAGCGTCAGCACTGCCACAACTAACAGCCGGTGTGATGAGACATGACCCCGCGCAGGATCAAACCTGTTAGCATGCCAAGTAGGCGTTGGCTCGACCCGGTATTGCCTAAGGGTCACTCGCGCGATCATACGCGGGACCGACGCGCGGAGGAGTAGCAGCGGTGTTTCGTCCCGAACTGTCAAAGGAACAGCTCCTCGAGATCATCGGCGCCATGTCAGAGGACGACGTGGCTCGATTTCTTTATTGCCAGGAGATGGCCGGTACTTATTTGGCAGTCGGCAAGTTCGAGGACATGCTGATCAGCGCCATGCAGATGTGCGACCGACTCAAGGTGCAGCACAGGCTCGGTGAAGACGCCGACCGGTGGGACCGGTTCGTGGCAAAACGGGCCACGCTTCAAGGTTCTACACTGGGATCACTCATCAAGGTTCTGGAAAAACACGGCATCGCGGCGGAGGACATCAGGTACCTGAAGTGGATCAAGGACAAGCGCGACTACTTCGTACACCGCCTGTTCCATGAAGGGGTGTGGCCCGGCGACTTGGACGGGGAAGACTGCCGCTTCATGAGCAGGCGTTTGCTGTCCATACAGCTTTGGCTCTCCCGGGCGGAGCGCCGGATCTGGATCATCTTCGAACGCGCCGGGCTCCTGACGCTTGATCGCCTGGACGACGGCGGGTTTCTCGCGATGAACTCCGGCCTGGAAGACCTGCTCCGCGGTGACGACGACGAATCATATTGACCGCCATCGAACCCAAGGACCTCGCGAGGCGGCGTTCGATGGGGATCAAGCGTCACGATCGTTTTGCAGGCCTATTCGGAAGCGCCTTCGCCCGAGAGCCAGCCCAGCATTTCGGCAATTTCTGATTCCTGCGCGTCGATGATCTTCTGCGCCATCTCCTTGGCCCAGGCATTGTCGCCATGTTCAAGCTGGGCCTTGGCCATGTTGATGGCGCTCTGGTGGTGGGGGATCATGGCGCAAACGAAAGCGACGTCGATGTCCTCGACCATGCCTGCCTGCATCATCAGCCGGTTGTTCTCGTCCATTCCCGCCATCAGGTCAGAATGTGGCTGGTCCATCTCGTGATCCATTTCCATCGGTGCCGATGCAGGAGCTTCCGCGGACAGGCAGATCTCGGGCAATCGGGCCACCGATGGCATGTCGACAGGTGCGGCAGCGGTGCCGTGACCGGCATGTGCATCCTGCGCCAATGACGGCAATGTCGACATGCCGAGGACGGCAAGGGCGATAATGGTGTGCTTCATCGTTCGTCTCCGTTGTTCAAAGAAATTCGCGTGCGTTGAGGTTACATCGCGTGCCCGGCGGGAATGATCCCGAGAGCGGAAAGCCCCATCCAGACCGCCATTGCGATCATCATCAGGTTCTCGGTGAGCGAAACGAACCCGAGAGGCACGTTGCTCGACCCACCAACGCAGGCGCACTTGAGCTCCCGCCTGTCGACGTAGACGGCCTTGAACACTGAAACGGCCCCGACCGTCCCGATGAAGAGGGCCACGGGCACCGAAAGCCAGGTTAGCGCTCCGGCCACCATCAGGATGCCCGCAAGACCTTCGGCATAGGGGTAGATGTAGCTGTAGGGCACCCAGCGCTTGGCCAGCAGGTCGTAGTTAAGGAACATGGTCGCGAAGGTCTCGACGTTCTGGAGCTTGAGCAGCGCCAGGACCACCATCGAGAAGCTGATGAACCATTCCAGCGCCCGGAGGGTGAGAGGGTTGCCGCTCACCGCAAAGCTCGCTGCCATGGCGGTGAGGGCGGTCATGGCGAACAGCACCGCCACGGGCCGATACGTAGTCGCCTTGGGATCCGCGACCGTCTTGCCCAGGAAGCGGCGGGTGTCGTCGTAGCCGCCGATCCGCCTGCCATCGACGAACACCTGAGGTGTCGTCTTGACGTCGTGCTCGGTCTTGAATGCGTCGGTTTCTTCGCGGGTGGTAAGGTGGTGATCCTCGACCTCGTAACCGGACCGCTTCAGCAGATCCACGGCCTTGAGACCATAGGGGCAGGTGTGGCTCGGCATCACCATACGATGGATAACCGCCTTCTTGCCGGCGTTGGCCACCACGGTGGACATAGGTTTGCTCCTTGTCGAATTGCTGTCGTGCTTCCTTTCTGCACCTTCCCATCATTGGAAGGTCAATACCCCTGCGGACGAGGATGGTAAGAGGAGAGTGAACGCTGATCCGACAGCCGTCGCTGCAACCTTGCCCATGATCGCCACCATTATGATGGGGGATCAAGGCTTTCCCGCCTGGAATGATGGGTGCTAACCACCAACCAGTTGCTTTCGATGGTGGAACGAGGTCGCAAATAGAGTTGCGATGGCATTTAGCCGCCACTTCAGGTCCGATGATGTCGAGTCGACGTCATTAGAGGTGTTGTAACCATCACTATGTCCCGATTGATGGCAACTTGGGGTTAAACCCTTTCGCAAGATGCCGAATGCACAATGACGAGGCACCTTCGGAGACATGGGATGCCTCGTCGAGTGGCTTTCGAGCCGGATGTAACTTTGGGAGACCTTTTGGTCTTGGCTCGTCTGGGGGCATTGGTCCACGGAGACGAAGCCGTCTTTCCCACCACTGCGCTCAAGCAGCAGACCGGCGCCAGCAGCACGCGTATCAGGAACGCCATGATCCGCATCGCCAACGTCCTCGGCCCGGTGGAGGTCGACGGCAACAAGCGTCGGACCCAGAGACCCAGTGGCAAGGGTCGCAACTTCGGCGGCGCCGCCGTTCTCGCGAGCATGCTTATCGAGATCGCGCAGGATGAAGAGACGGACCAGGACCGGCTTCGGCACGAGATCACCCAGCTGGTCGACCACCTCGATCACCAGCGCAAGCAGGGCGCATTCAAAAGGTCGCGGACACCCCCGCGGTTCTGAAGAGTCGGCGATCTCGGCTTGCGTCGGCCACGTGGAGCGTCCCCGCTGCGGAAGCCTGTGGATCCCGGTCGAGGCGGCTTGCCCGCGACCGATTCGCAGACCGTATTGGCGGGATGGCAAACAAACATCGCGAACCCCTCGGGCGGCGGCTGGATCGAGCCCTGTTCACGCGGCCATTGTTCGAGACGGTGCTGTTCGAGAACCGACTGACGGTAGCCGACCGGGCGGTGGTGGTCGCCTGGACCCTTCGCTCCGTGGCAAGATACCGTTGGAACCAGCTTCGTTCGGTCACCGGCGAGATGGCCGACATCATCCTCTTCCGCGTGCTGGCGGGAGGGCGTGTGCCTTGCACCGGCATGACGCCCCTTCTTAGGGCGGGAGCACTGGTCTGGTATCAGGTAACCGACTGGTCCGTGGCCCAACGCGTCCGTCGAGCGTTCGGTAGGGTTTCGATGCGATATGACTGCACCACCCTCTATTGCGGCTGGCGTCAAAACGCGAAGCGGGACGAACCGCTCCCCGTCTTCGTCCTGCTGGATGCAGACCGGCATGTCCTCGAAGTCGCCTATGCCGATATCGGGGAGCACGGCGTCGATAGCCTGTCGCCGGGGATCGGGCCTGATCTGCGGCCCATGCAGGCAGAACTCGTCCCGGCCCTCATGGCATTGGCGACATTCTTGGGCGTAAAAGATTTCGACGACCAGTTGCCTCGGTTCACCGACACGTAGCCGGTCGGTGGACCGCAGCGTCGTGGGTCGGGCGAAGACGTCCCCCTCAACGCTTGAAGCGATCGAACGAATCCTCCTCGTCCGGAGCCTCGGAATGCCATGAACGCGCCGATTGCGTGCCGAGGTGCAGGAGCGTGAGTTCCATTTCATAGCGGGAGGACGCTATGCAGGATTCCTCCACCGGCTCGTCGAACCAGACGCCGGCACTCTGCCTGACCACGACGGTGGGGTCGACATCGGCACCCATGGTGGCGACCAGCGATGCCCCCGGCAGCTCGAACACGGAAGCCCGTGTTCGTATGAACTTGCCCGAACGGAATGCAGGGCCGCTGGCCTTGGCCCAGCGCGCAAAACCTTCGTTCGAAACCACCAAGATGGAGCGGCGGTTGGTGTATTCGAGCCAGCGCAGTATCGCAGCTGTCAGCGATACGCCGTAACGCTTGGCGCATTCGCCGAGCTCCTCGAAGGTGGGCTTGTGGTCCGGCGGGATCAGCGCCCGGAAGTCGTGCAAGGGCATCAGGAGGAACGCGGCGAAGGTGTCGGCTTCCTTTTCGATGCCTTCGACCTCGCGGCGCACGATGGCGTCCTCGCCACACCAGAACCCCTTGGGCTGCTTCTCCCGATGCAGGAGATAGTGGCCCAGTTCATGGGCGACCGTGAACCTGGCGCGCTCAGCCGTTTGCTTGCTGTCATAGAGGATGCCCCATAGGTTCTTCCTGGTCTCGCCGGGGAGAAGCGCCCCCTCGAAGCCGTCGAGATCGTCGGCCTCGACGCGCTTGATCGGAGCATCCGGAAATCGCTGGGCCGAATATTGCAATGCCAGTGACCGGACGTCGATCGGATAACGGTCAGGGCCATCACGGTGGGCGGCGTCCAACAGTTTCGTCAGTTGTATCGCCCAGCCCTCTGGCCCCATCAGTCGTCCTCGTCGAGCGCCTTAGCCAATCGTCGCAGCCGCGCCCGAGCTTCGGGACTCATCTGGCTGTACTTGCGGAAGAATGCCTTATCCTCAGCAGCTTGCAAGTTCCCGTCGTCCACGCCCATGAGATAGTCGCCGGTGACGTCGAGCGCCGCCGCGATCTTGGCGATCTTCTCCGCCGAGGGTCGTGGCGGGTCCTTGTTCTCGAGCTCCCAAATATAACTCTTGCTCGAGTCAGTGGCGGTCGCGAGCTGGTCAAGCGTCATGCCCTTCTTCTTACGAAGCTCGCGAATCCTGTCGCCAAACGGTGCGGCCATGCGTGTTCAAACTCCTGCCAAACGCACCGAACGACAAAAGTTCGGTGTAGACGCATTGTAGCACCCTTGACAGCAGCAGCAAGGAGTTCCATTTGTTCGGAGTAGACGTACTTAACGGGTCGCTAATTCACTATAGAAGGGCATACTCGACATGACCAGGCTTACCTTCTTCCCGCTCGGCAATGCCGACACCACCTTGATCCGACTGGCCGACAACCGCCTGGTCCTTCTCGACTATGCGGACATGCGCAACCCGAACGACCAGTTCGACAGTCGTTGCGACCTTCCTGTCGCGTTGCGCAAGGAAATGTCAGAAGCCGGCCAGACCGACTTCGCCGTAGTGTGCTTCACCCATCTGGACAACGACCACATCTGCGGCGCCAGCGACTTCTTCTGGTTGCGGCACTCCACCGCCCATCAGGGCAAAGGCCGCCCGAAGATCGATGAATTGTGGGTGCCGGCCGGCGCGATCACGGAAACCGGCCTGGTGGGCAATGCCGCCACCATCCGCAAAGAGGCGCGCCATCGCCTCATCGAAGGTACCGGCATCAAGGTCTTCTCCCGTCCTGAACTGCTAAAGGAATTCCTCGCGTCACACGGCCTGACGCTCGAAGACCGCAAGCACTGCATCGTCGACGCAGGTAAGCTGGTGCCGGGGTTCACCAGGGAAGGTTCGGCTAAAGCGGAATTCTTTGTGCATTGCCCCTTCGCCTGGCGCACCGACGAGCGGGGGCTCGAGGACCGCAACAAGGATTCCGTCGTACTTCACGTCACCTTCATCGAGGGCGGCGTCGAGACAAAGGCCCTGCTCGGATCGGACGTAGAATACGGAACGCTCTGCGAGATCGTAAAGACCAGCAAGAAGCACGGGAACGAGCACCGCCTCGAGTGGGATGTGCTCAAGCTCTTCCACCACTGCTCCTACAAGTCCATCGGGCCCGAGATTGGCGAGGACGAAACGGAATCCGTGGACGAGACGCGCTGGCTCTTCGAGGAGCAGTCTCGCGATGGATGCATCATCGTGTCGCCCAGCTGGGAGATCCCGCAGAAGGGCACCGCGGAGGACGACGACGTTCAGCCGCCGCACCGCCAGGCCGCCAATCATCACAAGCGCGTCGTCGCCGACCGGGGTGGAGAGTTTAAGGTGACCATGGAGACGCCGGACAGGATCAGGCCGAAACCGTTCCGGATCGACATCACCGCGTTTGGCGCTGCGATCAGCTATATCAGCAGCAGTTCGACCGGGACGGCAACCTCCACGCCGGTTCGGGGCGGCTGACATGCAGCCCTGGATCGCCTCCTTTCCCGTGGTCGAGTATTCGGCCCTCGGAAACCCCCTTGCCAGCGCCTTCGTCGATCACGTGCGCGATGGCGGGGACGGCATCTTCGAGTTGGTAGAAGCCCGCTGCGATCGCGGCATGGAGCTGATCCTGGCTAATGTGCGGACCGAACGCCCACAGCGCCCGGTCGTCGCAATCGACCGGGTTGAGCCCATCGCGATTGTCTTCGGGGATGGAAGGCACGGCCCTTGCGTAATGGCGCTTCGTGAGGATTTCCCGGATACGCCGCACCAAGCCCGCCTGCCCAAGGGCATGCCGTTCTGTATCTGCATCGACGACCGGCCATGGTCGGAGGCGAAATCGTCATATGGCCCGGCAGAGCTGGGTCATCGCATCCTGCAGTGGTTCCGGAAGGCGGCACGTGGCCAGTTGCACGACGCGGCCCAGCCCCTCGAACCATTCTTCTCGCTGCAATCACCATATGAATTGATCATGCCCCGCGAGGTCTGGGCTTGCGATGCCGACAAGGTCACGGAGCTGATCGGCATCGTTCAGGATCACCAGCGCCAGACGATGGTGACATTGCTGCCTGCGGAACGGCGACAAAGCGCCACCCCGGTGATCTCCGTGATTGCCTACGACCTGTCCGCGGAAGCCATGTCCCGAATGCGCCAGGCGCCGGCGACACTGGCCGATCTCGCCGAGGAGACCCTGCGACGTGGCGTGGACGTCGTCGCGGACCTAAAAGCTCGGCTGAAGACCTGGTATGCCGACGAGACGCGGCGTGCCGCCGTTCTCAACTCTCATCCGTGCATCCTGCTCCGCTTGCCCATGATCAACCCGGTCACAGGCCATCTAGAAGGGCTCGACACGGTCGGCTTTATGGTCGACGGCACTGTCGGCGACATCGGGGTGGCGCTCGGCCTGTTCTATTGCGACCGGAGCAGCGACCTGAACAGTATAGGATATCAGCTCCGCTTTCCTTCCGGCGATCCTGATCTCGACGCCGTTCGCCTCGAAGGATGCCTGGTCCACGGTGCGTTCGACACCCAGTTGGCTCGGGCGATTTCCGGGGTGGCTTCGCCCGTGGTGGGCAAGGCCGTGATGATTGGCGCCGGTGCCATCGGCTCCTCCGTTGCGGAAATCCTTGCGCGTGAAGGCGCTTTCGACAGCATGGCCGTAATGGACGACGACACCCTTCTTCCGCACAATCTTGCCCGCCATACGCTGACGTCCAATGAGGTGACGCGGCCGAAGGCGACCAGCATTGGTCAGCGCCTGCAGTCCATTAGGCCTGACCTCGACGTGTCGGCGATCGACGGGAACTTCCTGGCCGAACCATCCCCCGAGGCGGAAGCGTTGCTGCAGGCTGCTGACACCATCGTCGACGCCTCGGCTTCGGTAGCCGTTGGCCGCAGGCTAAGCGACCTTGCCGGCCATGCGCGGCGCGTGTCGATCTTCTTCAACCCGACCGGTACCGCGGTCGTGCTGCTCGCCGAGGACGAGGATCGCCGCATCGACCTGCGCGCTCTGGAGGCGATCTATCATCGCGCCATCCAAACCGATCCCGTCCTCGAGAACCACCTCCTTGACAGCGAGATGATCCGGTACACCGGTGCGTGCCGAATGCTGACCAGCCGCATACCCGCGTCGCGGGTGCAGGTATTGTCGGGTCTGGTGGCAAGCGGGCTTAGCCAAGCGCTCGGCAGCAGCGAAGCCTGCGTCAAGATCTGGTCCCTCGGCGAAGAGGGGGAAGTCTCCTTGGTCTCACCGGAAGTCGGTTTGGCCATAGATCATGCGGGGGACTGGACGATCAGGATGCCCGATACCCTTTCGGCTGAGCTCGCCGCCCAGCGCCTGAAGCGGCTGCCGAACGAAACGGGTGGCGCATTGCTTGGCATAGTCGATCCGCAATCGAAGCGTATCGAACTGGTGGCCGCGGTTCCTGCTCCGAGCGACAGCACGGAAGCGCCGACCGAATTCATCCGCGGCACGATGGGACTGCGCGAAACCGTGGAGGCAGCCATTGCCCGTTCCGCGGGGCAGATCAGGTATGTGGGCGAATGGCATTCTCACCCCAAGGGCAGTTCAAGCCGGCCCAGCACCATCGATATCGAACAACTTGCCTGGTTGAGCACGACCATGGCCGGTGATGGCATGCCCGGCGTGATGTTCATCGTCGGGGAGAACGAGGCCCGGCATCTGGTCGGGACGATGCGATGACCGATACGACATTGGGGGTTGCCGGAGCCGAACAACCCCTCCGCCTCGGGCTGGCACTGTCGGGCGGTGGGACTAGGGCTGCAGTCTTTCATCTGGGGTTGCTGCTCAGGCTTGCCATTCAGGACCAGCTCGAAAGCGTTTCGGCAATATCGACGGTATCGGGCGGCAGCCTGGTGATCGCAGCGGTGTTCGGCAACAACGGCAATAAGTGGCCAACATCGGCGGCCTTCAGGGAAGAGGTATATCCGACCGTAAGAAGTCTCTTGACCGAGAGGGATCTCTTCAGCATCCCGGCCTTGTTAAATCCTGGCAGCCTGCTCAAGCACAATTTCCGGCTCGTGAACCGGCGTGCTCACGTATTGGCCGATCGACTCGGCACGGAATGGGGCGTCACCGGCAACCTTGCGGATTTGCCCACCAGTCCTAAATGGTGGATCAACGCCGCCTCCATCCATTCCGGCAAGAACTGGCGCTTCAGTAACGGCGAGATGGGTGACTGGAAATTCGGTCGGCACTACTCGCCTGCCGTCAAGATCGCCGAAGCCGCCGCGGCCTCGGCAGCGGTGCCCTACGCAATCGGTGCCCTTCGGCTCGAAATACCGCAGGGCGGCTGGTATCGAACCGATCCGGCTACGAGGAAACCGCAGCAGGCCATCGATCCCAACGTTCGGGTCCTCCTCATCTGGGACGGAGGAGCCTATGATAATCTTGCTCTGGAAGCCCTGGTGAAGCCGGGCCAACCCTCGACCGATTTCGATTTCCTCATCTGCAGCGATGCATCCGGGGTCCTGGCTCCGCCTTCCGGGGGAGTGGTGGCCAATCTTTTTAAAGGGAATTTGGCCACGCCTCGCCTATTCGACCTGATGGGGGACCAGGTCAGAAGCCTGCGGTCGAGGATGCTCATGCGCGAGTTCGACTACGGGCCCCTGCGCGGCGTCATAGTACGCATGGGTAACTCGATCCGCGATATCGACCTTAAGGCGGGCTTCATTCGACCAGAGTCGGAGCATGCCGCATATCTCAGCGATGAACTGACGAAGGCTGCCGTCGCTCATCCCACGGCACTGAATAGGCTATCGCCTGCAGAATTCGACCTCATTGCCCGCCACGGCTTCGAATGTTCGGATGCCACGCTTGCGGCCCATGCCGGAACCGAATTCGATAAGCGCAGCACCTGGCTGTCGACCAACGAAATGCCGCCAAGAAAAAGCTGAGAGCCGGACCGTGACGATCCGACTCTCGTATTGCAGTTCAATCGACTCACGACTTTTGGTCGATGCCCGGTTTTCCAGGGTCAAATCGACTCAACATTTTTTGGTCGCATTATACCAATCCGGCATGGTCGCGCTCACCAGCATCCAAACCTCGCTGCATACCATTGTTGGCGCTGAAGTATGACCATACCTTCGGTGAGATGAATCGCTGCATTCCTACAGCCGGATCGCTGCATTCTTACAGCCAAATCGTGGCACTCTTTCAGCCCCGTCATATTGGGGGAGATTTTGGCTGGGGAACCTGGATTCGAACCAAGATCGACGGAGTCAGAGTCCGCTGTTCTACCATTGAACTATTCCCCAGCATGAGCCGTCAGGCTGGGCGGCGTGGGCGGAGCCGGGAGGCTGCGAAGCACGGCGCGGGGTCTCATTAGACAAAGCGGAATGAGATTGCAAGCGCCTCTGCGCAATCCGGCGGCATCATCGTTTTCATTGCGCTTCGTCGCCCCTTGCTCTACCGTCACTTTTGACAATGCAACATATATGCGCTCGGGCGCGTCCGGCTGGGTCCGGTCCTGCGACCGCGCATTAAGGAGACAGACGTGACCGATTCGAATCGGTCCGCTGCCGCGTCGGCTCTCGTGGCCGAGGCGGGGTCTGGTACGCCTTCCGGCGCTTCCCGGAAGGATAGGGCCGGCACAGCGCCGCCCCGGCCAGACCAGCGGACATCTTCCGCCCCCCATAACCGCCGCACGCGCGGTCCTCTCTATGCTGCGCTCGATCTGGGCACCAATAATTGCCGCCTGCTGATTGCGCGCCCGCATGAGCGCGGCTTTCGCGTTATCGATGGATTTACGCGTATCGTGCGGCTGGGCGAGGGCGTTTCCGTGACCGGACGCCTTTCCGACGCCGCGATGGAGCGGACCATGGAGGCGCTCCGCCAGTGCCGCAACAAGCTGCGCGAGCATCAGCCGACGCGGATGCGCCTGATCGCAACCGAAGCCTGTCGCGCTGCCGAGAATGGTCCGGCCTTTCTGGAGCGTGTAAAGGCCGAGCTCGGACTGGAGCTTGAAATCGTCGACCGGCGGACCGAAGCCGAACTGGCCGTGACCGGCTGCGCCGACCTGATCGACGGCGAGGCGCAAGGCGCGTTGATGTTCGACATCGGCGGCGGCTCCTCGGAACTGGCGTGGCTCGACTTTCGAGGCGGACGGCCCCGGTCCCAGGGGCGCATGTCGGCTTCGATCCGCTCATGGCAGTCCATGCCCGTCGGCGTCGTGTCCATCGCCGAAAAATTCGGCGGCGTCGATGTGACGACCGATGTTTTCGAGGCCATGGTCAGGCATGTGTCGGAGCATCTGCGCCAGTTTCGGGGCCGCGAAAAACTGCGCCAGATGATCGGGAGCCATCCCGTGCATCTCATCGGCACGTCGGGCACTGTGACGACGCTTGCCGGTCTGCATCTGGGGCTGGAGCGCTATGAGCGCCAGAAGGTCGATGGCCTGTGGATGCGGCGCGATCAGGTGGACGAAACCATGCGGGCGCTTCTGGGCATGCCTTTCGAGCGGCGCGTTTCTCATCCCTGTATCGGCAGAGACCGGGCCGACCTGGTTCTGCCGGGCTGTGCCATTTTTGAGGCCATTCGCCGCGAATGGCCGACGGAGCGTGTCCGTGTGGCCGATCGTGGCCTGCGCGAGGGTATTCTGATTTCACTCATGGACGCGGACCGGACGCAAAAGCGGCCTGGCCGCTATCCGAGGAGGCACGGCAATGGCCAATGACAAGGCTTTGGGCACAGGTGGGCGCAAGTCCGACCGGGATCTCAAGATCAGGGTGAAGACGGCCAAGGGCCGCAAGGTGGCCTCGACCAAATGGCTTGAGCGCCAGCTTAACGATCCCTACGTGGCGCGGGCCCGCTCGGAGGGATATCGTTCGCGTGCCGCCTTCAAGATCAAGGAAATCGACGAAAAGCATAAGTTCTTCAAGAAGGGCATGCGCGTCGTCGATCTGGGCGCTGCTCCCGGTGGCTGGTCGCAGGTGGCGGCCAAGGCAGTGGGCTCCACTGTTGAAAATCCGCTGGTGGTTGGTATCGATTATCTCGAAATGGACCCTGTTCCCGGCGTGATCCTGCTGCGCAAGGATTTCACCGAGGACGATGCTCCGGCCATGCTGATCGAAGCCATGGGCGGCAAGGGCGCCGATGTGGTGATGAGCGACATGGCATGGCCGACCACCGGCCACCGCGCCACCGATCACCTGCGCATCGTTCACCTGATCGAGATTGCGGCGGAATTCGCCATTCAGGTGCTCAATCCCGGCGGCTCCTTTGTCGCCAAGGTCTTTCAGGGCGGCACCGAACACGAGCTGCTGCATATGCTGAAGCGGCATTTTTCGACCACCTTTCACGTCAAGCCGCCTTCCAGCCGAAAGGATTCGGCGGAGGCCTATCTGGTGGCAAAAGGCTTTAAGGGCCGGGCGAAGCCCGAATCTGGCGAAGAGGTCGAACTCTAGCCGGATTTCGCTCGTTACCTCCTTGCAGACAAAACCAAGGAGCATGCAATGAGCGTCAACCGCCGCAGTGAAGAACGCCTTCTCGATGCAGACGAGCACAAGCTCGTGGCTGCGTCCCGCCACCCCGAACTTGCCGAGATGAAGCCGGATGACCTGCGCAAGCTGGCCCGATCCCTGCGCGAGCGCCGGGACAAGGCTAACCGCTCAGTGAGCAAGGGTAATCGCGCTGCTAAGGGCAGCGACAAGGCCGGTCAGGCCGAAAGCGGCAATCGGGAAAAGGCGAGCCTGATCCAGTCAGCCATCGCCCGGGTCAACAAGGAGTTCTCCCGTCGCGGTGAAGCGCGGGAGTAGTCGCTCAATGCATATGTGGGCCGCCCATCAGTTGGTGGCCCGCATTGCGGGGCAGGCGCAGGAACAATAGCGTCGAGATAGCGCCCACCGCCGCAACCACGAAGAATGCGGCGTGGAAATCCGACAATGCCAATGCGTCGCCGCCGCGCAGGCGATGCGCCAGTTCCAGCATGCCGCCACCGAGCGCCACACCCATGGCGAACATGAGCTGGCCCCAGACCTGGCTCATCACATTGGCCTGGCCCGCATCCTTGTCTTCGATGTCAGCGAAGGTGAAGGCATTGGAGCCGGTCCAGAAGGTCGATTGCCAGAAGCCGGTAAAGACGAGAATGGCCAGCATCAGGGGTATGGGTGTGCCAGGCACGTAAAAACCCATGACCAGAATCCCTGCCGCCGAAATGGCGGTGGAGATAACCAGGGGATATTTGAACCCCCAGTTGGCGAAGATCCAGTTGGCGACGAATTTCGCCACCAAAGCACCGACCGCGCCCGCAAAGGTCACCATGCCGCTTTCGAACGGTGTCAGCCCGAAGGACAGTTGCAGCATCAGCGGGAACAGGAAAGGCGTCGCGCCTTGCCCGAGCCTGAAGAAAGTGCCGGCAACAATGGCAATGCGGAAGTTGCGCACCTTGAGCAGCCTGAGGTCCAGCAGCGGATACTCTGTACTGAGGGCATGGCGCATGTAGAAATAGCCCAGACCAATGCCGAACGCGGCGGCAATGACGCCGTAGATCGGGGGCAGGGCGGGAAGGCTTACCACCGAACACCCGAATGCAAACAGCGCGAAGGCGAGGCCGGCAAGCACAAAGCCCTTGCCGTCGATCTTGCGCGGCTTGTTGCGCGTTTCGTTGGGCAGCGCAAAGCCGACCAGCAAGATCCCCAGAACCCCAATGGGGATGTTGATGATGAAGATCCAGTGCCAGGAGAAATAGGTGGTGAGGAAGCCCCCAAAGGGTGGTCCCACAATTGGCCCGATCAGGCCCGGAATGGTGAGCCAGGCCATAGCATCGACGAGCTGGTGGCGAGGCGTCATTCGTACGAGCACAAGGCGTGCCACCGGTCCCATCATGGCCCCGCCCATGCCCTGCACGAAACGGGCGATGACGAATTCTGCGAGTGAACTCGAAAAGGCGCAGCCGACCGAGCCGATCATGAAGACGAGCATGGCCACGCGAAATACGCGCCGAGCGCCGAAACGGTCGGCCATCCAGCTCGAAATCGGAATGAAAATGGCCAGGGCAACGAGATAGGCGGTGAGCGCCAGCTTGAGAGAAATCGGGTCGGTGCCGATATCGGCAGCAATGGCGGCGAGCGATGTCGCGATCACCGTGGAGTCCATGTTCTCCATGAAGATCGCGGTGGCCAGTATCAATGGTGTAGCGCGTGACAAATCTCATATCGGCCCGAAATCCGGACCGCTCACTCCCTGATCGCGCCCTTGTGGCCCGAAACATTGTTGCCGGCGTCGGCAGGCAGCCGGAAATAGATGATGCCGGCAAGGGCGCTGAGGCCGCCGACCGCGAAAAATGCAATCTGGAAATCAAGCAATGTAAGCACGCCGCCATTCAAAGTGCTTGAAATTTCGATGATGGCGCCGGCCACGGCCACGCCAAATGCCACGGACAATTGCTGGCTGACGGCCACGATTGCAGTGGCCTGGCTGGCTTCCTCGTCGGAAATATCGGCATAGCCAATGGCATTGGTTCCGGTGAAAAATATCGAGCGCAGCACGCCGCCGGCAATGAGGACCAGCATCATCACGGGCACTGGCGTATCGGTGGTGAACAGCCCCTGCGCCCCGATCAGCAAGCCGCCAAACACCGCCGCGAAGCCGAGCACGCGCGGAAAACCCAGCCGGGCAAAGATTCGCTCGGCAATGAACTTGCTCATGATGGCGCCGATTGCCGAGACAAAGGTGATCGCACCCGATTGAAACGGATTGAGTCCAAAGCCCAGCTGCAGCATCAGCGGCAGAAGAAACGGCACCGCGCCCACGCCGATGCGGAACAGCGACCCGCCAGTGATCGAAACGCGAAAGAGCTTGTGGCGAAAGAGCCGGGGGTCGAGCAACGGATATTTCGTTTTGCGCGCATGCAGCAGATAGAGCAGGGCGGCGGTCACCCCGACAGCCAGAGTCAGATAACCGTAAATGATGGGAAGTGCGGGCAAGCTGACGACTGACAGGCCGAACACCATGCCGGAAAAGGCCACTGCGGCGATGAAAAAGCCGACGAGGTCGACGGGGCGCGGCGTGCGCTCGTCAGGCACTTTCAGATAGATGCTGGCGAGAATTATGCCCGCGATTCCGATGGGGATGTTGATCCAGAAGATCCAGTGCCAGGAGAGGTAGGTGGTGAGGAACCCACCGATCAGCGGGCCGGTCACCGGGGCAATCAGTGCCGGGATTGTCAGCCACGCCATCGCCGAAACCAGTTCGTTGCGCGGGGTGGAGCGCACCAGCAACAGGCGGCCGACAGGCGTCATCATCGATGAACCGATGCCCTGAAAGAATCGCGACATCACGAAGGTTTCGAGCGAGAACGAGAATGCGCAGGCCAGAGAGCCGAGCATGAAGACGAAGATTGCCAGCCGGAAAATGTTCTTGGCGCCAAAGCGGTCCGCCATCCACCCGCTGATCGGGATGAAGATTGCCAGGGCCACGAAATAGGCCGTCAATGCCAGCTTCAACGCAATAGGCTCGCTGCCGATATCGGCGGCAATGGCCGGCAGCGAGGTGGCAATGACAGTGGAATCCATCTGTTCCATGAACAGGGCCACCGCCAGTATGAGCGGGGTAACGCGTAGGGAGGATGACATTGGGACTGGAAATCAGCGGCCAGAAGTGAGCCGTGCAAGCACTATGGATGGCTTTTCCATGCTTGGCCAGTCAAACCTCGCGCTTATTGCATGCTGCCCGCGCCCTGTCTTCCCTGAAAAAATGCAAGCGCGTCCTGCGCAACCCGGCTCCTGCACCCCTATGCAAGTGTCGGTCACGATGCTATTGACCCTCGCCAACCTGAACCCGCGCCTTATCAGCGCCGGTTCATATTCCAAACAACTCTGAGACAATCAGAAGGCAGGAAGGGTCTGGCCTTGGCGAAGATTATTACCACCATCACTGGCGATGCAGCGCTGACGTTCGACGACGTTCTGCTCCAGCCCGCGCGCTCCGACATCCTGCCGACTGAGACCGATATTTCTACCTATGTCACCAAGGACATAGCGCTCAAACTTCCCATTCTGTCTTCGGCGATGGACACTGTCACCGAAGCCAATATGGCCATTGCCATGGCGCAGGCCGGCGGCATGGGCGTCATTCACAAGAACCTCACTGCTGCTGAACAGGCCGAGCAGGTGCGGATGGTGAAGAGCTTCGAGTCCGGCATGGTGGTGAACCCGATCACCATTGGCCCCGACGCAACCTTGGCAGATGCGCATGCGCTGATGCAGAAGAGTCGCATCTCGGGCATTCCCGTGGTGGAAAACGGTGGCAAGGGCGGTCGGGCTATCGGCAAGCTGGTCGGTATCCTCACCAACCGTGACGTGCGTTTTGCTTCCAACCCCAATCAGCCCATTTCCGAGCTGATGACGCACCAGGACCTGATTACGGTACGCGAAGGCGTGTCCAAGGAAGAAGCCAAGATTCTCCTTCACCGTCACCGCATCGAGAAGCTGCTGGTGGTTGATGAAGACTACCGCTGCATCGGTCTCATCACCGTCAAGGACATCGAGAAGGCGCAGCTCCATCCCAACGCCGTCAAGGACGAGCAGGGGCGCCTGCGCGTTGCCGCGGCGTCCACGGTGGGCGATGGCGGCTTCGAGCGCTCCATGGCGTTGATCGATGCCGGCGTCGATCTGCTGGTTATCGACACGGCACACGGCCATTCCGTTCGCGTCGCCGAGGCCGTCGAACGCGTCAAGCGCGAGAGCAATTCAACGCGCATCGTTGCTGGCAATGTCGCTACCGCCGAGGCCACCAGGGCCCTGATCGATGCGGGCGCCGACGCAGTAAAGGTCGGTATCGGCCCGGGCTCCATCTGCACCACGCGCATTGTTGCCGGTGTCGGCGTCCCCCAGCTGGCCGCTGTCATGGGCTGTGCCGAAGAGGCCGCCAAGTCTGGCGTACCGGTGATTGCCGACGGCGGAATCAAATTCTCAGGCGATATGGCTAAGGCATTGGCGGGCGGCGCTTCTTGCGTCATGGTCGGTTCGCTGCTGGCCGGCACCGACGAAAGCCCTGGCGAGGTCTATCTCTATCAGGGCCGATCCTACAAATCCTATCGCGGCATGGGCTCGGTGGGCGCCATGGGCGCCGGTTCCGCCGACCGCTATTTCCAGCAGGATGTGCGCGACCAGATGAAACTGGTGCCCGAAGGCATTGAAGGCCAGGTGCCGTATAAGGGTTCGGTCGGGGCCGTGCTGCATCAGCTCGCCGGTGGCCTCCGCGCGTCCATGGGCTATACCGGCGCGCATACGCTCAAGGACTTCCGCGAGAACGCCACCTTCGTGAAAATTTCCGCTGCCGCTTTGGGTGAAAGCCATGTCCACGACGTGACCATCACCCGTGAAGCGCCCAATTACCGCAGCGGGCGCTGATCGATGCGTTTTCCCGGCCGTCTGTCCGCCGCCATTGATGTCCTGACCGATGTGGAGCAGCGCAAGCGCCCCGTATCGGAAGCGCTCAAGGCCTGGGGGCTGAACAACCGGTTTGCCGGTGCAGGGGACCGCGCCGCAATCGGCAATCTCGTCTATGACGCCCTGCGCCGCCGCGCCTCACATGCCCATGCCATGGGCAGTGATACCCCGCGGGCTCTGGTGCTGGCCGTCGCCATGCGCGACTGGGGCGAGACGCCTGAAAGCCTCAATGAAGCCTTTGCGGGCGATAACCACGCGCCTCAGGCTTTGACCCCGGAGGAAGCCGCAGGCGCCACCGCCGATATGTCGGAAGCGCCGCCGGCCGTGCGCGCCGATTTCCCGGAATGGCTCGCACCGTCGCTGGAGCGGGCCTTTGGTGCCGATTGGGTAGCCGAAGGCGAGGCCTTGGCGGGTCGTCCCTCGCTTGATCTGCGCGTCAACGCACTCAAGGCAACTCCGGAAAAGGTGATGAAGTCGCTCGCGCGCTTTTCGCCACAAGCCGCCGCCATCGCACCCTTCGGCCTCACTATGCCGGCCGGCCCGCGCGATGCCCGCACGCCCAATGTCACGACAGACGAAGGCTACTTGAAAGGCTGGTTCGAGGTGCAGGATCAGGGTAGCCAGATCGTGGCGGCCTTGGCCAATGCGCGCGAGGGCGAGCAGGTGCTCGATCTTTGCGCCGGGGCAGGGGGCAAGACCCTGGCGTTCGCCGCAAACATGGGCAATTCCGGCCAGATTTTCGCCTATGACAGCGACCGCTCGCGTCTTGCGCCCATTTATGACCGGCTCAAGCGCAATGGCGTCCGCAATGCGCAGGTGCGCGCGCCAAATGACGGCGCGCTCGATGACCTCATTGGCAAGATGGATCGTGTCGTCGTCGATGCGCCCTGTACCGGCACCGGCACATGGCGCCGCCGCCCCGATACCAAGTGGAAGCTGACGCCTGAGCTGCTGGCCCAGCGGCAGGGCGAACAGGCTGCTTTGCTCGTCGAATCCGCGCGCTATCTCAAAGCCGGCGGCACGCTGGCCTATATCACCTGCTCTATTCTCCCCGAAGAGAATGACGATCAGGTCGCCGCCTTTCTCGCGGCCCAGGACGGCTTTGAAAGCGTGCACATTGCGGTGGCGTGGCGACAGGCTCTCATCACCGACCTGCCGGACGGGCTTGCCACGGCTGGCGGTGGTCTTTGTCTCACGCCGCGGCGCACCGGCACCGATGGCTTCTATATCCATCTCCTCCGCAAGCGCTGAGCCTTCACGCAGACATGAATTGAACCAGTCCGCCTTGGCGCACGTTCATTCGGTAATTCCCGAATGCACAGGAGCGTCGCCATGCACGCCACCACCACCGACTATCGTACGCCCCAGTCATGGGTCATCCTCGCCGTCTTCCTGGCCATTGTCGTTGGCATCGGCGCCTTTATCGGCACCCAGACCGCGCCGGGCGCGTGGTACGACCAGTTGCAGAAGCCGCCGCTCAATCCGCCCAACTGGGTGTTCGGTCCCGTCTGGTTCACGCTCTATGTCATGATTGCCGTGGCGGGCTGGCGCATCTGGATGATCGAGCCCAAATCGGCGGCCATGAAGTTCTGGGGCGCGCAGATGCTGCTCAACTGGGCTTGGTCGCCCGTCTGGTTCAATGCCAATATGCCCTGGCTCGCCTTTGCCATCATCGTGGCCATGTGGCTCAGCATTGCCGGTTTTATCGGCGCCGCCCGTCGCAGGGACACGCTGGCCGCCTGGCTTTTCGTGCCCTACCTCGCCTGGGTGAGCTTCGCCACCTATCTCAACCTGTCCATTGCCTTGCTGAACTGACGCCGGGCTCGGGGCGCCATGCAAAGATGCATGGTGCCCGCCCGTCTGGGCCGCTTGCGGAATCCATTTTCTGGCGCTAAAGCCTCGCCATGCTGCACCCAGACACCGCCCCCCGCAACGATACCATCCTGATCGTCGATTTCGGATCGCAGGTTACGCAATTGATTGCGCGCCGCATCCGGGAAACCGGGGTCTATTGCGAAATTCATCCCTTCCAGTCGGCAGGCGCCGCCATGGTGGCGCTCAATCCCAAGGGCGTCGTGCTCTCGGGCAGCCCGGCCTCGACGCTGGATGAAAACGCGCCGACCATCGATCCCGCCATTCTGGCCGCCAATGTGCCGATCCTGGGCATCTGCTATGGCCAGCAGGCGCTCTGCATGGCCCTCGGCGGCAAGGTGGAGGCTGGCCACCACCGCGAATTTGGTCGCGCCGAGCTGACGCTGCAAAAGCCGAACTCGCTGTCCGAAGGCGTTTGGGAAGTCGGCACCGACCATCAGGTCTGGATGAGCCATGGCGACCGTGTCGTCGCACTGCCAGAGGGCTTTGAGGTCGTCGGCACCTCGCCCAATGCGCCCTTTGCGATGATCGCCAACGAGACCCGCCGCATCTGGGCCGTGCAGTTCCACCCCGAAGTGGTGCACACGCCCGACGGCGCCAAGCTCTATGCAAACTTCGTACACAAGATTTGCGGCATCGCCTCCAACTGGACGATGTCCGCCTATCGCCAGAAGATGATCGAAAAGATCCGTGACCAGGTCGGCACCGGCCGGGTCATTTGCGGTCTCTCCGGCGGCGTCGATTCGTCGGTTGCAGCCGTGCTCATCCACGAGGCCATCGGCGACCAGCTCACCTGCATCTATGTCGACCATGGCCTGATGCGGCTCAACGAGAGCGAGCAGGTCGTCACCATGTTCCGCGACCAGTTCAATATCCCGCTGGTCCATGTCGATGCGTCGAAGAAATTCCTCGGTGAGCTGGACGGCCAGTCCGACCCCGAAACCAAGCGCAAGATCATCGGTCGCCTCTTCATCGAAGTTTTCGAGGAAGAAGCCAAGAAGCTCGGCGGCGCCGAATTCCTTGCGCAGGGCACGCTTTACCCTGATGTGATTGAATCGGTGTCCTTCACCGGCGGCCCCTCGGTCACCATCAAGAGCCACCACAATGTCGGCGGCCTGCCCGAGCGCATGAACATGCAGCTCGTTGAGCCCTTGCGGGAGCTGTTCAAGGATGAAGTGCGCGTGCTGGGCCGTGAACTCGGCATTCCGGACAGCTTCATCGGTCGCCACCCGTTTCCGGGGCCGGGTCTCGCCATCCGCTGCCCGGGCGGTATCACGCCTGAAAAGCTGGATATTCTGCGTCAGGCCGACGCCATCTATCTGGATGAAATCCGCAAGTCCGGCCAGTATGACAAGATCTGGCAGGCCTTTGCCGTGCTCCTTCCGGTCCAGACCGTGGGCGTCATGGGCGATGGCCGCACTTACGAATTTGTCTGCGCCCTGCGCGCCGTCACGTCCGTCGATGGCATGACTGCCGACTTCTACCAGTTCGACATGAACTTCCTCGGCAAGACCGCAACCCGCATCATCAACGAAGTGCGTGGCATTAACCGCGTGGTCTATGACGTGACGTCCAAGCCGCCCGGCACTATCGAGTGGGAATGATCGTCAGAATGTCAGTCCCGGCAATTGCCGGGACGTCGGTACCTATTAGGCTGCCGGGCTCTCTGTTCTGATCACCGAGGCCATTTCAAACGGTCCTTCGCCGCGCAGGAAGCGTTCGAGCATTTCTATATGTGGCGTCGGGTCGATATTGCGCTCTGCCAGCCAGGCCGGATTGTAATAGGTATCCCCATAACGCTCGCCACTGTCGCAGATCAGCGATACGAGCGAACCTTCGACGCCGGTCTGCCGCATCTGGTCGGCTGCCCAGCACAGGCCATAGAAATTGGTGCCGGTCGATCCGCCAACGCGGCGGCTGAGCATTTTCGACAACACATGCATCGCGGCGATCGATGCGGCATCCGGCAGCTTGATCATGTGATCGACCACGCCGGGCATGAAGGATTTTTCCACGCGCGGCCGGCCAACGCCCTCGATGCGGCTTGGGCGTGCGCAGCGCGCCTCGGTATCGGCATTGAGCCAGCCGTCATAGAAGGCTGAATGTTCGACATCGGCCACGCAGAGCCGGGTATTATAGCCGCGATAACGGATATAGCGGCCTATCGTGGCTGCCGTGCCGCCCGTTCCTGCGCCCATCAGGACCCAACTGGGCACCGAAAAGCGCTCACTCTCCATCTGCCGGAAGATGGACTCGGCGATATTATTGTTGCCCCGCCAGTCGGTGGCGCGCTCGGCAAAGGTGAACTGGTCGAGATAATAGCCGCCGGTTTGCTCGGCCAGCTCCGCCGCGACCTGATAGATGGTGCCGCCATCGTCCACCAGATGGCACTTGCCGCCTTGCTGGGTGATCGCAGCAATCTTGCTCGGGCTGGTCGTGGCGGGCAGGACGGCGATGAAATTCAGCCCAAGCATGCGGGCATAATAGGCTTCGCTCACCGCAGTGGAGCCAGACGACGCCTCGGTGAGTGTTGTGTCCTGTTTGATCAGCCCGTTGCAGATGCCATAAAGAAATAGCGAGCGCGCCAGGCGGTGCTTAAGACTGCCTGTCGGGTGCGCGGATTCATCCTTGAGATAAAACGGCGTATTTTCAAACCCCTTGATCGGCAGGGGGATGAGATGCGTGTCGGCAGAGCGGCGCCCCTCGGCTTCGAGCAGAAGCAGTGCCTGGCGTGTCCATGCCCGCCGCGGGCAGTCGGTTCCGGGTGCTGCAGGCGTGGCCGGGTTTTGCTGACCGGCGCCGCGCTTCTGGATGGGGGTGTCGATAAGGCTCATGGCACAGCTCGATAAGGCTTGTCTGGTGCAGGTTGCGTCTGTCAGCGCAAACTGCTTGAACCCACAATATACCAAATGAATTTGCGCAAAAGTCATCAGTATTAGAACATTGTGCTAATTTTAGCGACATAAATGGAATGTGATGCCTGTTGTGGCGTCTGGTTTCCGGCGGCGCATGTGATGCTCCCGCCCATCCTCCAAGCAGCTCGGCAAGGCGGCCTTGGCGGCATGGTACTTTCAGCACCGCGGCGCTGATTTTCGCTATTTCGTCAAGAACCGCGGGTCGACCTGCTGTCGCGGAACCAGCTTGAATGCGCTGCTTATCCATTCAAGAACTGCGGTCGCTGCATGCTCTACAGGCTTGCGGAACCGCCATTCGAACAGGTTGGTGAATACCTCGGCCATGATGAAGGTGGAGACAACCACCAGCCAGAGTGCGACCTGTGCCGGCAGGTAGAGATCAAAGGTCGCCAGCATGCTGATGCCGATATTTTCGTGGATCAGATACCAGGAGAAGCTCAGCACACCCATCTGCGCCACGGCCCATGTCACGCCGGGAATGGCGGGGATGGCATGTCCCCGAATGAAGCGGACAAAAAGCAGTGTCAGGGCCAGATAGGCCAGCGCGCAGGCCGAAGCGATCAGCCAGCCGTCATGCAACTCGAACGAATAAGCCTCTACCCATACGATCGCGGTGGATAGCACCAGATTGGCCGATAGCAATTTGCCGGCCCCCGCGCGGCCCTGCTCATATTGCCAGCCCAATATGCCAACCGCGAAAAACGACAGATAGGGCGCGATGGTGAGGAATTTCAGAAGCGATTGCGGCGTCAGCGCGCCGGCGCCGCTGACCAGCGTCGACGCCATCCATACGGCGCCCATGCCCAGGGCCAGGAAGCCGAATACACGGCCAAACCGGCCTCTGTCCGGCATCAGATAGGCCAGCAGCGCCACGAGGGCGTAGAATTTGACCTCGACCGCGATGGACCAGAATGAGCCGTTTACCCATTCTCCGATCTCGCCAATGAAGATCAGGTTCAGCGCCACGTCGAGCGGGCCGGGTTGGGTCTCATGGAAATTGGCCTCGGGCACGGATGGAATCTGGAAGATCAGTCCGAAGGCGAACAGCAGCAACACCGCCGCCGCGAAGGCCGGGTATATGCGCGAGAACCGGCGAGCGAGAAACTGGCTGACGCTGGCCGAGCGCTCCAGCGTCATGAAGATGCAGTAGCCTGATATGATGAAGAAGAAATAGACACCCACCCAGCCCAGGAAAACCGGCAGGGGAGCGTCTTCGACGATATGAAGTGCCGCGTTCGGTAGCCGCGCCGTGAAGTGAAACAACACCACGAGCAGGATTGCGACGCCCCTGAAAAAGTCGATGCTTTGGTCTCGTCTGCTGCTCATGACATCGCGCCTGATTTGCCGGGCAATCTACACCCGGGCGCAAACACCGGCATGTTAAGGCTGGAACCAGGGTTAATGCCGTCAAACACGGGCCGCATCCGGTTTGCATTCCGAGGGACGCATGATAAAGCTGCGCCGAATTTGAACGTATCGGCGGCTGGCTATGTCCAACGAAAACATCTTTCGCGAAATCGACGAAGAACTGCGCTCCGACCGTATGCGGGCGCTCTGGCGTCGTTTTGCGCCTTTCGTGATCGGTGGCGCTGTCGCAATCGTTGTCCTTGTGGCGGCCAATGAAGGTTGGACCTGGTACACCAAGAGCCAGTCCTCGCAGTCCTCCCAGGAGCTTTACGCGGCGCTCGACACCGCCGAGCGGGGCGACCTGGCTGCGGCTCAAACCCAGCTCGAACAGTTGATTGCAGATGGTTCGGGCGGTTATCCGGTGCTTGCCGAATTCCGGCGGGCAGCGCTTCTTGCCGAGCAGGGCGATGTCCCGGCCGCCGTTGCCGCCTATGACGCTCTGGCCAATACCCAGTCCAATATGCGCCTGCGCGAGCTGGCCCTGCTGCTGGCGGGCAATCTTCTTGTCGATCATGGCACTCTGGCCGAGGTGGAGGCCCGCATCGCTACCCTCGCCACCGATGACAGTCAGTTCCGCCGCGTTGCGCGCGAGATTCTGGGGCTCGCACAATACAAGGCCGGAAATTTTGCTGCCGCCGAAGCCAGTTTCCAGGCGGTTCTGGACGATCCTCTGGCGACCTCGGGTCTGCGCAGCCGCATGGCCTATTACATGGCGCAGATGCTCTCCGCCGGCACTGCAAGCGCTCCTGCGAGCGATGACGCCATCGCCGCCGACGAGCCGGTCGCCGAATAATCCGGCTTCGCCGAAGGGAAAACCGCCATGACGGTCACGCTAGCCATTGTCGGTCGTCCCAATGTGGGCAAGTCCACCCTGTTTAACCGGCTGGTCGGCCGCAAGATTGCGCTGGTCGATGACACGCCGGGCGTTACGCGCGACCGCCGGGAGGCCGAGGGGCATATTGCCGATCTCACTTTCCGCGTCCTCGACACGGCCGGTTATGAGGATGTCCGCGATGGCAGCCTCGAAGACCGCATGCGTCAGCAGACCGAACTGGCGATCCGGGAAGCCGACATTATCCTGTTCATGATCGATGCCCGGGCCGGGGTCACCCCGCTCGACCAGCGCTTCGCCCAGGTGCTGCGCAAGGCGGGCAAGGGCGTCCATCTGGTCGGCAACAAGGCCGAGAGCAAGACCGCCGAAGCCGGCCTTGTCGAAGCCTTCAAGCTCGGTTTCGGCGAGCCCATCGCGCTATCTGCCGAACACGGGCTTGGCCTGTCCGAACTGTATTCCATCGTATCCGCCGCCATCGATCGCGCCGCCGAAAAGAAGGCGCAGCAGGATGCTGACGCAGAGGGGATTGATGACCTCGATTTCATGCCCGAGGTCGATGTCGATATCACTCCCGACATGCTGGAAGGCGAGGGTGAGGACGCCACGCTCCGCTGGAATCCACGTCGTTATCTCAACGTTGCCATTGTAGGCCGCCCCAACGCGGGCAAGTCCACGCTGGTCAATCGCATGGTGGGCGAGGACCGTGTGCTGGTCGGCCCCGAAGCCGGCATTACCCGCGACAGCATTCTCGTGCCATGGGAATGGGAGGGGCGCACGATCAATCTGGTGGATACTGCCGGTATTCGCCGCCGCTCCCGGGTGCAGGAAAAGCTCGAAAAGCTGGCCGTGGGCGATAGCCTGCGCTCGATTCAATATGCCGAAGTCGTCGTGCTGCTGCTCGACGCCACCATTCCATTCGAGAAGCAGGATCTGGCGCTGGCTGATCTTGTCGAGCGCGAAGGCCGCGCCATGGTCATCGCGCTCAACAAGTGGGATCTTATCGAGGACAAGAACAAGGCGCTGTCCGAGCTGCGCGAAGCCTGCGAGCGCCTGCTGCCACAGATCAGGGGCGTGCCGCTGGTCACGCTGTCGGGCCTTACCGGTCGCAACATCGACAAGCTCATGGACGCGATCTTCACCATCGAGCGCAGCTGGAATGCCCACGTCTCGACCTCCCGGCTCAATCGCTGGCTGGCGGGAATGATCGAGGGGCATCCACCCCCGGCCGTGTCTGGCCGTCGCCTCAAGATGCGCTACATGACCCAGGCCAAGACAAGGCCGCCCAGCTTCATCATCTTCGCCTCGCGTCCCGATGCTGTGCCCGCTTCCTATCAGCGCTATCTGGTCAATGGCATGCGCGAGGCTTTTGACATGCCCGGCACGCCCATTCGCCTGTGGATCAGAGGGGGCAAGAACCCCTATGACGACAAGACCAAGCGGCGCATCGGCTAAAGTGCAAGGGGTATAAATAGGGTAATTTCCCGCGGCCGCTATTCATGCCGCCCGAATTTGCCCTATATTGCGCGCGTCGTAGCACCCCGCCATTGGTCGCGGCGTGTCAACATTGCACTTTGTTGCTTACAGAAATCCTCATCGTCGTCGTTCTGATTCTGGTGAACGGCGCTCTGGCCATGTCTGAACTGGCCGTCGTTTCTTCCCGTCCCGCGCGTCTCAAAGTCCTGGCCGATCAGGGCAACAAAGGCGCCGCTCAGGCCATCAAGCTGGCCGAGGATCCGGGCAAGTTCCTGTCCTCCGTACAAATCGGCATTACCCTTGTGGGTATTCTCTCAGGTGCGTTTTCCGGCGCAACGCTTGGCCTGCGCCTGGCTGCAGTGCTGCGCGAAGCTGGCGTGGCATCCAGTGTCGCCGACATTGTCGGTACGGGCGTCGTCGTGGTGGCAATCACCTATACAACGCTCATTCTGGGCGAGCTGGTGCCAAAGCAGGTCGCACTGCGCAATCCCGAGGCGGTCGCCTCGCGTGTTGCGGGCCCGATGACCATGCTGGCGCTGGTCGGCACGCCGATCGTCTGGTTCCTCGATATCTCCGGCAAGCTGGTCCTGCGCCTTCTGCGGCAGGGCGGGCAGGCCGAGGAATCGGTGACTGAGGAAGAGGTGCGCACCATCATCGCCGAAGCCACCACCGCAGGTATTTTCGAGACCGAGGAGCATTCCATGATCTCCGGCGTCATGCGCCTGGCCGATCGCTCCGCCCGCGGTATCATGACGCCGCGCCTTGATGTCATCGTGGTCGATGTCGAAGACTCCTATGAGGAAAACCTCAAGACCATTCTCGCCAGCAGCCATTCCAAGGTTCTGGTGCAGGAGGGAGACGCCGACTCAATCCTTGGTGCGCTCTCCCTGTCCGACCTGCTGCCTGCGCTTGCTGCGGGCCAGCAGCCGGATCTGCGCAAGCTGGTACGCCCTGTGCCGGTGGTCATGGAACATGCCAATGCGCTGGACGTGATCGACGCCATCCGCAAGTCCACCTCCCAGCTCGCTCTGGTGGTCGATGAGTATGGCCATTTTGAAGGCATCATCACCTTTGGCGACGTGCTTGAGGTGATCACGGGCGTTTACAACGAGGAGCCAGGCGACGAGCCGGCCGTCGTCGAGCGTGCGGACGGCTCCTGGCTCGTCGCCGGCTGGATGCCGGTGGGCGATTTCCGCGAGCGCTTCAAGGTGCCCGTGCCCAAAGATGCGCGCTTCGAGACGCTGGCGGGTTACGTTCTGGCCAGCCTCAATCACATGCCTGCAGTGGGCGAAACCTTCGAGCGCGACGGCTGGAAATTCGAGGTCGTCGACCTCGACGGCCACCGCATCGACAAGGTGCTGATCGCTCCGCTGGTCGTGCCAAGCTGAACAATAGGAGGCCCGGTCTGACCGGGCCTTTTTTCAAAGCGCCATGCCAAACCAGGCGGCGCCGCCGTCATCGCGCAGGCGGACAAAGCCGCTGCTCGTCCAGAAGGCGATCCCGCCCGCATTGCTGGCGCTGGCACCCAGGTGAATGCCCTTCACTCCGGCTTGCCGCGCCTGCTCGACCCAGAGGGTAAGCAATCTGGTGCCGATGCGCTGCCCACGCAGGCGGGGCAGGAGGTTCATGTGTATATGCGCCGGATAGGCTGCCACCAGATCCGCTGGCGAGCGATGTGGCCGCATGATGATGTCGATACGGGCGGTATCGGTCTCGGTCATGCCTTGCGCACTGGCATAGCGCTGGCGTAGCGCCGGCCACCATTCGGCTTCCAGCCTCTCGGCAAAACCAGTGCTGTCATGGGTGCCGACGACATATCCGGCCACGCCGGCCTCATCTTCCGCAACGAACACGTTTTGTGGCTCGATCACGCCATAGGGTGCGGCATAGATATGCCCAACCAGTTGCGGGTCGTTATGCGATGCGGTGGCGTCGCCTCCGGCATCGCCGGTTTGCAGGCAGATGCGATAAAGGGCATCAAGGTCGCCGGGCCGATATGGGCGCAGCTCAACCATGGTCAGATGTCTTCAAACTGGCCTGTCGCCACGTCGAACAGGCGGCCATGTTCGGCAAGCGAAGGGCTGAGGAGATCGACAACCTGCGGAGCGATGGCAGCCGGCGCCGGCAGGGTCTCCGGGTTTTCGCCCGGCATTGCCTTTGCCCGCATCGCAGTGCGCACGGCGCCGGGATAGAACAGATTGGCCCGAACCTTGGTCTGCTCCACCTCGCCGGCATAGGACTTGACGAGCGCGTCCAGCGCCGCCTTGCTGGCCGCATAAAGCCCCCAGAACGGCCGCGCGGACCGGGCGGAGGAGGATGATACGAACACTGCTCGGCCCGCCTCGGCCTGGCGCAGCAGCAGGTCCAGCGACCGCAGCAGCCGGTAATTGGCCGTCACATTGACCGCCAGGACCTTGTCGAAATCGTCCGGCTTGATATGGGCGACGGGGCTCAGCACGCCGAGCTGGCCGGCATTGGCGATCAGCCCGTCCAGATGCCCCCAGCGCTCGAAAATCGCCGCGCCGAGCCGGTCAATGGCATCGCCGTCGCGCAGGTCGAGCGGCACAAGAGTGGTGGAGCCACCCAGTTTCTGAATTTCGTCATCGAGGTCTTCGAGCCCACCCACCGTGCGGGCAACCGCAATCACGTGAGCACCCCGTCGCGCTGCTTCCAGGCCAGCTGCATAGCCGATGCCACGCGATGCGCCCGTGACCAGCACGACCTTGCCGGTCAGTTCGTTATTTTCGGTCATTAACCCGCTTCCTTGAGCAGCGAAACCTGCTTGGGGCTGCTCTTGGTCCCACCATTGAGATCGGTCAAGTGCGTTGGATAGTCGCCGGTGAAGTAATGGTCGGTAAATTGTGGCGCCTGTGGATTGCGCTTCTCGCCGCCCACGGCCTCGTAAAGCCCGTCGATGGACAGAAATTGCAGGGAATCCGCGCCTATATAGCGGCACATGGCATCGAGATCGGCATATTGATTGGCCAGCAACTTGTCCGGGTCGGGCGTGTCGATGCCGTAATAATCCGAATGGAAGATCATCGGGCTGGCGACGCGGATATGCACCTCGGTGGCGCCGGCATCGCGCATCATCTGCACAATCTTGATCGACGTCGTGCCGCGCACGATGGAATCGTCAATCAGCACCACGCGTTTGCCGGCGATCTCGGCCCGGTTGGCAGAGTGCTTCAGGCGCACGCCGAAGGCGCGAATCTGTTGCGTCGGCTCGATGAAGGTTCGGCCCACATAGTGATTGCGGATAATGCCGAGCTCGAAAGGAATGCCGCTCTGCTGTGCGAAGCCGATGGCCGCTGGCGTGCCACCATCGGGCACGGGCACGACCACGTCGGCCTCCACCGGCGCTTCCTTGGCCAGGTTGATGCCCATATTCTTGCGCGCCTTATAGACCGAACGGCCTGAGACGATCGAATCGGGGCGGGCAAAATAGACATATTCGAACAGGCAGGGCCGCTCCGCCGCCGGCCGCGCCGGCTTGCGGGCATCTATGCTGATCGAGCCGTCCGGCTGCATTTCGCAGATGATGACTTCGCCATTCTCGACATCGCGCACATATTTGGCGCCGACGATATCGAGGGCACAGGTTTCCGAGCAGAAGATCGGCTTGCCGTCGAGCTCACCCATCACAAGCGGGCGGATGCCCACCGGATCCCGCGCCGCGATCAGTTTTGTGCGGGTCATGGCCAGCATGGCGTAGCCGCCTTCCATCTGGCGGATGGCGTCGATGAAGCGGTCGGTGCTGGAGGAGTGCCGCGAGCGCGCGATCAGGTGCAGCACCACTTCGCTGTCCGAGGTGGACTGGCAGATGGCCCCCGTGGCGATGATCTGGCGGCGCAGTGTCAGCCCATTGGTAAAGTTGCCATTATGGGCGATGGCGATGCCGCCCACTTCCAGCTCCGCAAACAGCGGCTGCACATTGCGCAGTGCGACCTCGCCGGTGGTGGAATAGCGGGTATGGCCGATGGAGATATTGCCGGGCAGTTTGGCTAGGACAGCGGGATCGGTGTAGTGGTCGCCCACCAGTCCCATGCGCTTTTCCTGGTGGAATTGCTGGCCGTCGAAGCTGACGATGCCCGCCGCTTCCTGACCACGATGCTGCAGCGCGTGCAGGCCCAGCGCGGTGAGCGTGGAGGCATCGTCATGCCCCAAAATGCCAAACACGCCGCACTCTTCATGCAGCGTGTCTCCATCGAGGTTGAAATCGTCATCATCGCTGGGATGTGTCACGGGGGGCTCCATGCGAAAAACTGCGAATGGCTGGCTCGCCAATAGCGCATTTTCCTGCCGGCCACCAATGACAAGTGCGGTCGGCAGGCTTGCGGCGGATGCGGTGCCCGCCGTGCCCTCTATCAGGCCTGCGGGTCGGCCACAGGATCGGTGGGGTCAACCGTCGTCAGGTTCGGGTCCACTTCACCGCCTTCCAGCGGTGCGCTCGGCGCTGGCGGATCGTCGGACAGATTGGCGCCGCCCCCCTGCAGAATATCGGTAACCTGCTGCTCCAGACCCTCTGGCAGCATGGAGATGAGCGTCTTGCCCATATTGTCCAGATGCGGCAGCGTCTGCGCATTGCGCGCCCAGTCGGGCAGGTTGCTGCCCAGCAGCCACAGGCCGAAAATAGTGATGACAATGGCGATGAGCACGCCGCGCAGCACGCCGAACACGAAGCCGAGCGTGCGGTCGATGGGCCCGATGCGGCTATCGACAACGAAATCGGCAATGCGCATCGTCAGCAGATGCAGCACGATCAGTGCAAGGATGAAGGTCACGACCACCGTTGCGATATCGGCGACAACCGGCTCGGCGATATATTGCCGGGCAATGTCGGGATGATAGAACAACATATAAACGGCGATCGCGGCAGAGCCGGCCCAGGTCGCCAGCGACAGCACTTCGCGGGTAAGGCCCCGCGCCGTCGCCAGGATTGCTGAGATCAGCACCAGCACACCCACACCAACGTCGAACGCTGTCAGCATATGTTCTCGCCTGTTTTTCGAGCCGCCCCGGCTAATTGCGGGGACCAATAAACACTTTAGCGCCCGCTGCCAAGACCAACCACCGGGCAGCGTCCGAATCTCACTGGAAACTGATTGTTTACCATGAATCGGGCTCTGGCTCGGGAATCGGGCGCTTGCCCTGCGCCGCTATGCGGCTGACCATGTCGCTCAACTGGCCATATTCCGTGACGTCGAGACCGTTATTGCGGTCGGCGCTGCCGAGCTTGCCCGTCACCACCGAACCGAAACCAAGTTTTTGCGCCTCGCGCAGCCTGAGCGCGCCATGCACCACCGGACGGACGCCGCCCGCCAGCGAAATCTCTCCGAAATAGACCGCGTCGGCAGGCAGGGGGGATCCGGTAAGGGACGATATCAACGCTGCCGCCACCGCCAGGTCTGCCGCCGGCTCGTTGATCCTCAGCCCGCCTGCCACGTTGAGATAGATGTCATTGGCCCCGATCCGCACCCCGCAGCGCGTTTCCAGCACGGCCAGCACCATCGAGAGGCGCGATGAATCCCAGCCCACCACGGCCCGGCGCGGCGTGCCGAGCGGAGAGGGCGCAACCAGCGCCTGGATTTCGATGAGCAGCGGCCGTGTTCCCTCCATGCCGGCAAATACGGCCGAGCCTGCCGCGTCCTTGTCCCGCTGGTCGAGAAACAGCGCCGATGGATTGGCGACCTGTTCCAGGCCCCGCTCGGTCATGGCAAACACGCCGATTTCGTCGGTCGCGCCATAGCGGTTCTTGACCCCCCGCAGGATGCGGAAGGTGTGGCTGCTGTCGCCCTCGAAATAGAGAACGGCATCCACCATGTGCTCGACCACGCGCGGCCCCGCGATCTGCCCATCCTTGGTGACATGCCCCACCAGCACCACCGCTGCCCCGCTTTTCTTGGCAAAGCGCGTCAGCGCCTGCGCCGACGTGCGCACTTGGGTCACCGTTCCCGGCGCAGAGTCCACCCGGTCGGTCCACAGCGTCTGGATTGAATCGATAATGACGAGGTCGGGCGGCGCGCCGTTTTCCAGGGTGGCGAGAATGATCTCCACATTGGTTTCGGCCGCCAGCAGCACCTCGGCTTCGCCGAGCCCCAGCCGCTGCGCCCGCAGGCGCACCTGCGCCACCGCCTCTTCACCCGACACATAGACGACGCGCTTGCCCTTCGAGGCCAAAGCCGCTGCCGATTGCAGCAGCAGCGTCGATTTGCCGATTCCCGGATCGCCGCCCACCAACAGCGCCGAGCCCTTGACGAAGCCGCCGCCGGTCACCCGGTCCAGTTCGGCAAGGCCGGTGACCACGCGCGCCGCGCTTTCCGTCTCGCCCGAAAGCGGCACGAGATTGGCCGGGCGCCCACCGGCCTTGGCCGATTTCGGCCCCGCGCCGACCCCCGAATCCACGATCTCCTCGACAATCGTGTTCCACTCGCCACAGGCATCGCAGCGGCCCTGCCACCGCGTGGAAACGGCACCACAGGACTGGCACACAAAATTGGATCGGTTTTTCGCCACGCAAATATTCCAGGCTGCTTCGTCGCGCTGTTCAGCCTAGCATGACATCACGATTTGGCAAGAACAAATAAAGAACAAACCCTAGTCGGGCAGCCGTCCGTCCCCGATATAGTTGCGGCTATACCGCCCCTTGAGACTGGTCAGGATTTCGTATCCGATCGTGCCGCCCGCATCCGCCTGGTCATCGATACTGACATTGGCGCCCAGCACTTCGGCGCCCTCGCCGGGACTGGGGAGGTCCGAGCCCAGTTCGGTGACGTCCACGATGGTCAGGTCCATCGAAATCCGGCCGACGACCGGGCAGAGCTTGCCGCGAATGAACACCTTGCCGCCCGGCCGCTGATTGGTGCCGGACAAGCTGCGGAAAAAACCGTCGGCATAGCCATAGCCGAGCACGGCCAGCCTGGAATTGCGGTTGAGCGTATAAGTGGCACCATAGCCCACGCTTTCGCCCGTCCGTCCTTCGGCGATCTGCAGAATCGGCACATGCAGCGTCACCACGGGCTGCATCGGGTTCTTGCGGCCATTGACTGCCCGCCCGCCATAAAGGGCGATGCCGGGCCGCACCATCTGGAAGTGATAGTCGCGTCCACTCATCAGCCCGGCTGAATTGGCCAGCGAAGCAGGAATATTGGGGAATTGCGACCGGACCGAGCCGAACAGCGCCAATTGCGTGCGGTTCTTCTCGTGGTTGGGGACATCGGCACAGGCCAGATGGCTCATGATCATCTGTGGCGCAAAGCCGAGCGGCTCGATCCGTTCGCGCACCTGCACCGCCTCGTTGAGGCGGAATCCCAGCCGGTTGATCCCCGTGTCGAAATGGAAAGCGGCGGGATAGGCCTCATTCCGCTCGACGCATTTGGCCAGCCACTCGTCGAGCATGGACATGGAGGACAGCACCGGCATCAGGTTCTGCCGGATGTAGAGATTGGCCGCGCCGGGATAGAGCCCATAGAGAATGAAGATATGGGCATCGGGCACAGCCGCGCGCACGGCAATGCCCTCGTCGGGCGTGGCGACGAAAAAGAACCGCGCCCCCGCCGCATGCAGCGCCTTGCTGGCCATGTCCACGCCCACGCCATAGGCGTCGGCCTTGACCACTGCAGCCGTCAGCGCGCCGGCGCTCACCTTGTCCAGTGCGCGCCAGTTTCGGGCCAGTGCCCCAAGATCGATGCTTAATTGGCCGCCAAGGCCAGAGGTCAGCGTCATGCCTATTCCATGCGTTCAGGCAGATAGTCTGCCCGAGCAAGGTTACCAAAGCGGGTAAATTGCGCCTCGAAGCTCAACTGCACGGTGCCGGTGGGACCATGGCGCTGCTTGGCGATGATGACTTCCGCCTTGCCATGCACCTTTTCCATTTCCCCCTGCCAGGCCAGATGCTCGGGCGTCCCCTCCTTGGGTTCCTTGTTCTTGAGATAGTATTCTTCACGATACACGAACAGAACCACGTCCGCGTCCTGCTCGATAGAGCCCGATTCGCGCAGATCCGCCAATTGCGGGTGCTTGTCGTCGCGCGCTTCCACCTGACGGGAGAGCTGTGACAGGGCGATAACCGGCACTTCCAGCTCCTTGGCCAGCGCCTTGAGCGTGGTCGTGATTTCGGTCAGCTCCTGCACGCGGTTCTGGCTCGATGCTTTCGACGAGCCCGACAGAAGCTGCAAATAGTCGACGATCAGCAGGTCCAGCCCCTTCTGCCGCTTCAGGCGCCGGGCGCGTGCGGCCAACTGGGCAACGGAAATGCCGCCGGTATCGTCGATATAGAGCGGCACCTTGCTCATCATGTTCGACACATCGACCAGCTTGGCGAACTGATTGTCGTGGATGCGGCCGCGGCGAATATCCGATGAGGAGATTTCCGCCTGCTCGGCCAGAATACGGGTGGCCAGCTGTTCGGAACTCATTTCGAGGCTGAAAAAGCCCACATGCCCACCATTGACCGTCTTGCTGTGCCCGTCGGGCGTAATTTCGCCGCGCCAGTTCTTGGCAACATTGTAGGCGATATTGGTCACCAGCGAGGTCTTGCCCATGGCGGGGCGCCCGGCGAGCACGATCAGGTCGGAGCGCTGCAAGCCGCCCATCTGCCGGTCAAGATCGTGCAGGTCCGTGGCAACGCCCGAAAGGCCGCCATCGCGCTGGAAGGCTTCGCCCGCCATCTGGATCGAGGCGCTGAGTGCCGCGCCGAAGGATTGGAAGCCCCCGTCATAGCGGCCCTTTTCCGCCAGCTGGAACAGCTCGCCTTCCACCTTCTCGATCTGCTTGACCGGCGTCATCTCGACATCGCTGTCATAGGCGACCGACACCATTTCCTCGCCCACCTGGATAAGGTTGCGGCGGATGGCCAGGTCATAGATGGCCTGCCCATAGTCGGCGGCGTTGAGCACGGTCGTCGCTTCCGCCGCCAGCCGCGACAGATATTGCATCATCGTGACATCGGGCAGCAGCTGGTCGGGCAGGTGGGTCTTGAGCGTCGCCGGCTCGGCAGCCTTGCCGGCACGGATGATCTTGCCGGCGAGTTCATAAATCTCGCGGTGGATCGGCTCGTAGAAATGCTCGGGCATCAGGAAATCGGCGACGCGATAGAAGGCGTCATTGTTGATCAGAATCGCACCCAGCAGCGCCTGTTCCACATCCACATTGTGCGGCGCCGTGCGAAAGGATTTGTCTTCGGCGGGGTGAAGGCGTGCGATCTCGGCCATGACTTTTCCTGAGGTGTTAACCTTTCTTAATCATGCGACTCGGGCATGTGTCTTGGGCTAATGCCGCCGGGGTTAACGACGCGCAAAGCCGCTTGTGAACTCTGTGGACAACGGGGAAGCCTGCAATCGTGTCTTGCGTATGGCGGTGCCACGAAAGCCCGCTGAGTCCCGTTCCCACCATAGCGCAAAAACAAAAAGGCCGGGCACATTGGCCCGGCCTTTAAGAACTTGTGATCGAAACCGATCAGTCTTCGAAACGGTCGTCCGAAGCAGCGTCGGCCTGACCAGCGGCGAAATCGCCGGCTTCGTCAGCCTCGAACGTGTGCACGGTGACGTCTTCGCCGGAGGCCTGACGCTCGGCTTCGTCGGCCGAACGGGCGACGTTGACGGTGATCGAGACTTCGACTTCGGCATGCAGCGACAGGGCGACATTGTGGACGCCGACGGTCTTGATCGGGTCGGCCAGGTCGACCTGGTTGCGCTGAACGGTGAAGCCTTCGGCAGCCAGAGCTTCCACGATGTCGCGGGCAGCGACCGAACCGTAGAGCTGGCCGGTTTCACCAGCCTGACGGATCAGGACGACGGTGGTGCCGTTGAGACCTTCGGCAATACCGGCAGCGGCATTGCGGCGCTCTTCGTTGCGCTGCTCGATGTGAGCGCGCTCGTTTTCAAAACGCTTGCGGTTGGCTTCCGTGGCGCGCAGGGCCTTGCCCTGGGGCAAGAGGAAGTTACGGGCAAAGCCGTCCTTGACGTTGACTTCGTCGCCGATCGTGCCGGTACGGCCGATGCGCTCGAGCAGAATGACTTTCATGTCTATTTCCTTTGGCTGTCCCGCCTCTGGGGCGGTTAGGAGCCGCAGACCATCTGCGACCCCAGCTTTGACGACGTTTAGGCGCGAGGCCCTCAATGTCGTCACCACCCGACTTGTTCGGGTGGTCTATGTCTCCGCAAGATCGATTGCCCGGACAAGCCGGGCAATGACGGAGACGGTGGGCTTACTGCACGGCGTAGGGCATCAGGCCGATGAAGCGGGCACGCTTGATGGCGCGGGCCAGTTCACGCTGCTTCTTGGCAGAAACGGCGGTGATGCGGCTCGGCACGATCTTGCCGCGCTCGGAGACGTAGCGGCTCAGCAGGCGCACGTCCTTGAAGTCGATCTTTGGCGCGCCTTCACCCGAGAACGGGCAGGTCTTGCGACGACGCTGGAACGGGCGGCGGGCCTGGGCAGTGGTAAGGTCTTTAATAGCCATCTTTGTCGTTCCTTATCTTAGAACCGGCGGGGGCGGCGTTCGCCGGAGAAGCCACCACGGTCGCCGCCGGGACGGCCACCACCTTCGCGGTCATCGCGATCGCGCTTCTGCATCATTGCCGACGGGCCTTCTTCCAGCTCGTCAACGCGCACGGTCATGAAGCGCAGGATGTCTTCATTGATGCGCATCTGGCGTTCCATCTCGGCAATGGCGGCGGCCGGAGCGTCGAGGTTCAGCAGGGTGTAGTGAGCCTTGCGGTTCTTGCGGATGCGGTAGGAGAGACCCTTGAGGCCCCAATATTCGTTCTTGGTCACCTTGCCGCCACCCTGAGCGAGGATGTCGGTGAGCGCAGTGGTCAGCTCTTCGACCTGCTGCTGGGAAACGTCCTGGCGCGCCAGGAAGATGTGTTCGTAAAGGGCCATGGATGCGCCTTCCTTTCGAGTTGTACTCAGCAATGTCTGGCGCGGAGCCCCTTCGAAGCCGGAAAGGCGTCAAAGCAGTCTTGCAAAGAGCGGGAACACGGGAGGCCGGGCTCGACGAACCCTATCTTTCCGAAAAGGAAAAACCCTCCGTTCAGCCCCCGGCCAAACGAATTGCTGGCGTCGCTATAGGGGAATGGGGTGGATAAGGCAAGGGGCGCGGCCTCTCTCAGTCTGCGCCGCCGCCACATCTTTGCCGATTATCGCACATTAGAAAGCGCCTCGCGTCACAAGACGCTGCAAAGACGAGATGTATAGATGACCAAGTCGCTCCTCCCCATCGCCGCCATCCTGGCCACGCTGGCCCTCGCCGCCTGCGGCGATGCCCCCAACAACGAGACCGCCCAGCCGTCCCAGCCCCTCGTTAATGTCGAGACGCAGCCCGATGGCTCCTCGACGGTGCAGATCAACGTGCCGGAATCGATGACTCCTGCCATTGAAGCTATCTCCAATCCGCAGCAGACCATGGACAACCTGCGTGACCGGGCCGCCACGATGAGCGAACAGGCAAAGCAGGATGCCGTCGTCAGCGCGCGCCGGGCAGCCGAAGCCGCCGCACGCGCGCTCGGACAGACCGAGGCTGAAATAACCGAGGCCGGCGACGTGGCCGAACGCAGCGCCCGCGATGCGCTTGGCCTGCGATAAGCACTGAAAAACTGCGCCGGATATGCAGAGGCACCCGGCGCAGGCCCGCTCGCGCCTTGACTCTGCCACACCGAGCCTGCAAAGCCGCCGTCACGATAGCCGCTTGATCAGGCGGCCAGTGGATAGTCGGAGGGGCCATCATGTCCAATACAGCATTCACGTTTCCCGGCCAGGGCAGCCAGGCCGTTGGCATGGGCAAGGATCTTGCCACCGCTTATCCGGAGGCTCGGGCCGTCTTCAAGGAAGTCGACGAAGCCTTGGGCGAACGCCTGTCGGCCATAATGTTTGAAGGCCCCGAGGATATTCTCCGCCTCACGGAGAACGCCCAGCCCGCCCTGATGGCCGTCAGCATGGCTGTGATCCGCGTTCTCGAATCGAAAGGCGTGTTTCTCAAGGATCACGCGAAATATGTCGCCGGACACTCGCTGGGCGAATATTCCGCTCTTTGTGCCGCCGGCACATTTTCTCTTGCCGACGCCGCCCGCCTGCTGCGCATTCGCGGCCAGGCCATGCAGAAGGCCGTCCCGGTCGGTCACGGCACCATGGCAGCGCTTCTCGGTCTCGATCTTGAAACCGCCCGCGCCGTCGCCGCCGAAGCGGGGCAGGGTGAAGTCTGCGATGTCGCCAATGATAACGCGCCCGGCCAGGTCGTCGTTTCCGGCGCGACGGCTGCCGTCGAGCGCGCCGTCGAGATCGCCAAGGGCAAGGGTGCCAAGCGCGCTCTGTTGCTGCCCGTCAGCGCCCCGTTTCATTGTACACTGATGCAGCCTGCTGCCGATGCCATGGCCGCTGCGCTGGCTGAAGTGACGATGAATGCACCGGTGGTGCCAGTCGTTTCCAACGTTCTCGCCGCCCCGATTTCCGACCCCGCCGAAATCCGCCAGCGTCTGGTCGAGCAGGTCACCGGCATGGTCCGCTGGACCGACAGTGTTACCTGGCTGACAACTGCGGGCGGCGTCACCAATCTGGTTGAAGTGGGCACCGGCAAGGTGCTGACCGGCCTTGCAAAGCGCATTGCCGCTGACGCCACGGCTCAGGCGGTCGGCACGCCTGCCGATATCGACGCGTTCGTCGCCCAAATCACTGCTTGAATCAGTCTCGCAAGCGCTTGACTCACTTTCTCTCGAAAGAGGCCCTAAATGTTTGATCTGTCAGGTAAACGCGCTCTTGTTACCGGCGCCAGCGGCGGTATTGGCCGCGAAATCGCCAAGGCGCTGGCCGCTGCCGGCGCAACGGTCGCCCTCTCGGGGACCCGTGTTGGCGCGCTGGAAGAAACTGCCAATTCCATCGGCAAGGATTGCCCGATTCTGACCGCCAATCTCAGCAAGCTGGACGAGGTGGACAAGCTGGTCCCTGCTGCGGAAGCGGCAATGGGGGGCGTCGATATTCTGGTCAACAATGCCGGCATGACGCGCGACAATCTCTTCATGCGCATGAAGGACGAGGAATGGGATGACGTGATCGCCGTCAACCTCACCGCCGCCTTCCATCTCAACCGCGCCGTGCTGCGCGGCATGATGAAGGCCCGCTGGGGCCGCATCATCGGCATTTCCTCTGTTGTCGGCGTCATGGGCAATCCGGGGCAGGGCAATTACGCTGCTTCCAAAGCCGGCCTGATCGGCATGAACAAGGCGCTGGCCTATGAAGTGGCGAGCCGCAACATCACCGTCAATTCCATTGCCCCCGGCTTCATTGCCTCGGCCATGACCGACGAGCTCAACGACAAGCAGCGCGAGTCGATTCTTGCGACCGTTCCTGCGGGCCGATTGGGCACTGCACAGGAAATTGCGGGCTGCGCCGTGTTTCTCTCCAGCGATGCCGCCGCCTATATCACCGGTCACACACTGAACGTGAACGGCGGCATGGCGATGATCTGATTTGCGGGAAAAACCCTTGCAAACCGGGCAAAACGCGATTGGCTATTTGTGAGGAAACGTGTTACCTCGCGCCGCGTTTACCCTTGCCGGTCTGCCTTGCTTGCGTTCTTCGGGACGCTTACATTGCCACCCGGCAAGCCAACACCGCTTGAAGAATTGGTTCATCGCCAATATGAAGCGGAACGAAACTTCGATTTCTAAAAAGGGAAGTCAAATATGAGCGATGTCGCTGATCGGGTTCGCAAGATCGTTGTGGAACACCTTAATGTGGACGCCGAGAAGGTCACCGAAAAGGCCAGCTTCATCGACGATCTGGGCGCTGACTCCCTGGATCAGGTCGAGCTGGTGATGGCTTTCGAGGAAGAATTCTCCGTCGAGATCCCCGATGACGCTGCCGAGTCGATTCAGACCTTCGGCGATGCCGTCGGTTTCCTGACCAAGGCTACCAGCTAAGAACTGGGATAGGCCGCTGACCATGGAATTGCGCCGAGTCGTCGTAACCGGACTGGGGCTTGTCACGCCTCTTGGCTGTGGTGTTGAGCCGACCTGGGCCAACATCCTTGCCGGCAAGAGTGGTGCCAAGCGTATCGACGATTTCGAGATCGACGATATTGCCTGTCAGATCGCCCACCGCATTCCGCTCGGGGACTATGCCGATGGCAAGTACAACCCCGACGAATGGATGGAGGTGAAGGAGCAGCGCAAGGTCGATGCCTTCATCGTCTATGCCATGGCAGCTGCCACACAGGCCATTCAGGACGCGGGCGTCGAGCCCAGGACTCCTGAAGAGCAGGAACGCACTGGCGTCCTGATCGGCTCTGGCATTGGTGGCGTTGGCGGCATCTATGATGCCTCCGTGACCCTCCATGAAAAGGGTCCGCGCCGCATTTCGCCCTTCTTCATTCCGGGACGCCTGATCAACCTGGCCTCTGGCCATGTGTCGATCCGTTTCGGCCTGAAGGGTCCGAACCATTCCGTGGTGACCGCCTGTTCGACAGGCGCTCACGCCATTGGTGACGCTGCGCGTCTCATCGCCCTGGGCGATGCGGATGTTATGGTCGCCGGTGGCACCGAAAGCTGCGTCAATCGCCTGTCTCTGGCTGGCTTCTCTGCCGCCCGTGCTCTGTCGACCGGCTTCAACGACAACCCCACCGCCGCCTCGCGGCCCTATGACAAGGACCGCGATGGTTTCGTCATGGGCGAAGGCGCCGGCATTGTCGTGCTGGAAGATTACGAGCGGGCCAAGGCCCGTGGCGCCAAGATTTATGGCGAAGTCATCGGCTACGGCCTGTCGGGCGACGCCTATCACATCACCGCTCCCTCGCCGGATGGCGATGGTGGTTTCCGCGCCATGAGCGCGGCGATCAAGCGGGCCGGCATTTCGCCTGCCGACATCGACTACATCAACGCCCATGGCACATCGACGCCGCTTGGTGACGAGATCGAACTGGGCGCGGTCACCCGCGTTCTGGGCGATGCTGCCCCCAGGATGGTGATGAGCTCCACCAAGTCGGCCGTTGGCCACCTGCTGGGCGCTGCCGGTTCGGTCGAAGCGATCTTCTGCCTGCTCGCCATGCGCGACGGCATCGCGCCGCCGACGCTCAACCTCGACAATCCTTCGGTTGAAACCGAGATCAATCTCGTGCCCCACAAGGCATTCAAGAAGGAAATCAACGTGGCTCTGTCCAACAGCTTCGGCTTTGGCGGCACCAATGCCACGCTGGTCATGCGCAAGGTCAACTGATCTTCGTTGCGAATTTGATGGGGGCACATGGCGCTTAACCGCCATGTGCCCCTTGTCTTTATCGGCGCTTGGCCACAGTTTGGCACCAAACATAATCAAGAACGGCCGCCGGTGAATCGGACTGGCCAATTGCGAGTGAAGCTGCACGATGAATGACCGCAAAAAACGGCGTCGCCGCCGTTCCGGCAATGCCCTGATCGACATTCTGAACGGCCTGCTGACCCTGCTGGTCATCGGCCTTGTCGTGGTTGCCGGCAGTCTGATTTTCGTCGCCAGCCAGTATTATGGCGAAGGCCCGCTCAACGAGGATCGCGTCTTCCGCGTCGAGACCGGCGCCTCGTTGTCCAGCACCGCCACCCGGCTGGAAGAGCAGGGGATTATCGGCAACTCGATGATCTTTACGCAGTTCGGCACGCGCGTTGAATCGAACACCGTTATCCGCGCCGGCGATTTCAGCATTCCTGCCAATGCCAGCATGGCGGAGGTCTATAGGGAACTCACCGAGGGCACCCCGCTGCGCTATGCGGTGGTCGTTCCCGAAGGCTGGACGGTCTGGCAGGCCATTCAGCGCATCAATGCCGATGACCGCCTGACCGGCGTAATCGGCCAGTTGCCGCCTGAAGGATCAATCCTGCCCGGCAGCTACGATTACATGCCCGGCGATACCCGCCAGTCCGTGCTCGACAAGATGCAACTGGCCATGACCCAGGCCCTGGCCGAGGTCTGGGAGACGCGCCAGCCCGACCTGCCGCTTGCCTCGCCCGCCGAATTGCTGATCCTTGCTTCCATCGTGGAGAAGGAAACCGGCGTCGCCTCCGAGCGCCCGCAGATCGCCGCCGTCTTCGTCAACCGCCTGCGCGTGCCCATGCGCCTGCAATCGGACCCGACCATCATCTACGGCATCACCCTGGGCCAATCCACGCTCGACCGCGGCATACGCCGCTCCGAGATCGAGGAGCGCACGGCCTATAATACCTATCAGATAGACGGTCTGCCGCCGACGCCGATTGCCAATCCGGGTATCGAATCCCTGCGCGCCGTCGCCAATCCCGACAGCCACGGATATCTCTATTTCGTCGCCAAGGGGGCCACGCCGCGTGAAGGTCACGTCTTCGCCGAAACCTATGCCGAGCATCAGCAGAATGTCGCCGCCTATCGCGCCATAGCCGCTGAAGCTGCTGCACAGGCCGAGGCCGAAGCGGAGGCCGCAAGACAGGCGCTGGAAGCCGAAGAAGCCGGCGAAGCCGACGCAGCGGCCGAGTGAGCGCTGCCCTGTCCAGCATGACAGGCTTTGCCCGCGCCGAGCGGCAAGCCGGCAATGTGACCCTGCGTGTCGAGATCAAATCGGTCAATGGCCGGGGTCTCGACATGCGTCTGCGCCTCGCATCGGGCCTCGACGCGTCGGAAATCCCGCTCCGTCAGCTTCTTGGCAAGGCGCTGAGCCGGGGCTCGGTCAATCTCGTGGCCAGCCTTTCCAGCGCGTCCGGCACCGGCGCTGTCCGCGTCAGCCAACAGGCGCTCGATGCCGTTTTGGCGGCAATCGAAAACGTCCAAAGTCGTGTCAGAACCGACGCGCCGCGCCCCGAAGGCATTCTGGCCCTGCCGGGCGTATTGCAAAGCGATGATGGGGCGATGGCCCTCGATGAGGATGAGCTGGCATCGCTTCTGCTGGCCTGCGCCACCGAGGCCATGGAAAATCTGAAAGCGGCGCGTCAGGCTGAGGGTGCGGAAATCGCCGCCGTGTTGCTGGGCCATCTCGATACCATCGCGGCCCTTGCCGACCGTGCCGAGGCCCATCCGTCTCGTGCGAGGGAGAATATCGAGGCGCGCCTCCGCGACCAGCTCGCTGCCCTCAACGCCGATATCACCCTGCCGCCGGACCGGCTGGCGCAGGAAGCGCTGTTGCTGGCCACCAAGGCCGACATTCAGGAAGAGCTCGACCGCCTGCGGGCCCACATTCTGGCGGCCCGAAAACTGATCGCAGCGGGTGGACCTGTGGGCCGGCGGCTCGATTTTCTTGCGCAGGAATTCAACCGCGAAGCCAATACGCTCTGCTCCAAGGCAAACGCGGTGGAGCTGACCGCCATCGGTCTTGACCTCAAGGCGGCGATCGATCAACTACGCGAGCAGGTTCAGAACATCGAATAGAGTTGCGAAAATGGATTTTCAGCGCCGCGGCGTCATGCTGGTGATTGCCTCCCCCTCAGGAGCCGGAAAGTCCTCCATATCGCGCTCGCTGTTCCAGCAGGATCCCAATATCCGTCTGTCCGTGTCGGTTACGACGCGCGCTCGCCGCAGCGACGAGGTCGAAGGCACCCATTACTATTTCGTCGATATTCCAACCTTCAACCGCATGAAGGCCGAGGATGGCCTGCTCGAATCTGCCGAAGTCCACGGCAATTTCTACGGCACGCCCCGGGCCAGGGTCGAAGAACAGCTCGCCGCCGGCAACGACATCCTTTTTGACGTGGATTATCAGGGCACTCTGCAGCTCTATGAAAAATGCCGTGCCGACATGGTGACGGTATTCATCCTGCCGCCCACCATCCAGGAGCTGCGCGCCCGGCTTGAGCGCCGCGCTCAGGACAGCGTCGGCACCATCGAAAAGCGTTTGCGCAACGCCCGCATCGAACTCGATCATGCCAGCGAATATGACTATGTCATCATCAACAATGATCTGGAGCAGTCGGTCCAGAATGTCCGGTCCATTCTCGCCTCCTCACGCCTGAAGCGCGAGCGCCAGACCAATTTGCCCATCTTTGTCAGCGACTTGCAGAAACAGATCGATTCTCTTTGAGAGGGTGAAGTGCAAGTCTTTCGCCCCCTCGACGACGTCATCCCCGCGAAAGCCGGGACCTCTTTTGGGCGTGATCGGCAAACGGGGTTTCCCACCTTCGCGGGAATGACGCGGTGGTAGAACAGCGCCCCGCCATCCGCCGCGGTACGCCAGAATTCCTCCGCGCCAACATCGCCTTTTTCCTCGCCGCTTTCTCGGTCTTTGCCTCTCTCTATTCGGTGCAGCCGCTCCTGCCCATGTTCGCCCAATATTGGGTACGCGATGCGGGCACGGCCTCCTTTGCCCTTTCCGCCACCACGGCGACGATGGCCTTTGCGCTCATTCCTGCCAGCATGCTGGCCGACCGTCTCGGCCGCCGCAATCTTATCGTCGGCGCGCTGTTGATCACGGCGGCGCTCGGCTGCCTGCTGCCGTTCACCCAGGTCTGGTGGCAGCTCATCACCCTGCGCACGCTCATGGGCATTACTCTCGCCGGCATTCCCGCCGTCGCCATGGTCTATCTGTCAGAGGAAATGGACCCAGAAGCGCTCGGCTTCTCCATGGGCCTCTATATCGGCGGCACCGCCATTGGCGGCATGGCGGGGCGCGTCATTTCCGGCGTCCTGTCCGACCTGCTCGGCTGGCGGTGGGGCACCGGCATTCTCGCCCTGCTGATCCTTCTCGCGGCCATAGCGGTTGCTGTCCTGCTGCCGCGTCCCCGCCAGTTCGTCCGCGATCCCATCCGGGTCCCCGAACTCCTGCGGCGCTGCCGCGCCAGTTTCGACGACGCGGCGCTGCCATGGCTGTTTGCCAGCTCATTTTTGCTCATGGGCGGCTTCGTCACGCTCTATAACTATGCCGGCTTCCGCCTGGCGCTGCCGCCCTACGAGCTCAGCCATTCGGCCATCGCTGCCATCTTTCTCGTTTATATGCTGGGCAGCGCCAGCTCGACATGGGCTGGAGGCCTGTCCCAGCGCCTTGGCCGCCGCAAGGTCTTCTGGGCTCTGGTGACCGTTCAGTGCCTTGGCATCGCCATCACGGCCATTCCGTCAACGCCGTTCATCATCGGGGGCCTGGCCATCGCCACCATCGGCTTCTTTGCCGCCCACGGCATTGCCAGCGCCTGGGTGACGCGCCGCGCGACCATCGGCAAGGCGCAGGCTTCAGCCATGTATCTGGTCGCCTATTATCTCGGCGCCTCGATCCTCGGCACTTTGGGCGGCTATGCCTGGACCGCCTGGGACTGGCCAGGCGTCCTCTTGGTCAGCGGCGGGGCAGGGGCTCTCGCGCTGCTCGTGGCGATAAGATTGATTTTTGTTGCACCATTGCCTGCGCCCGAGAAAGCGGCCAATCCGCCTCTGGAACAGTGATTACCGCAGCCCCGGCAACGCCCGCGCCATGGCCAGAAACGCTTCGATCGGCAAGTCTTCCGCCCGCTCGTCGCCCTTGAGGTCAGCCGCGGCCAGCAGGCCTTCCACCGGCACGCCCAGCGACTTCAGCGATTGCCGCACCATTTTGCGCCGTTGCCCGAATGCAGCCTTGGTCAGCTGCTCGACCAGTTTCACCGGCAGGCCCTCTTCCACCGGCTTCGGCACGATATGCACCACGGCCGATGTGACATTCGGCGGCGGCACGAAGGCCTGCCGGCCCACATTGAAGGCAATGCGCGCCTCGCTCCGCCATCCGGCAAGCACGCCCAGCCGTCCATAGGCGTCATCGCCCGGCTTCGCCACGATCCGCTCGGCCACTTCCCGCTGAAACATCAGTGTCAGGCTCTCGAAAAACGGCGGCCAGGGCTCCATGGTCAGCCAGCCCGTAAGCAGTTGCGTGCCGATATTATAGGGCAGGTTGGCGACAATCCGCGTCGGTCCTTCGGCCAGCATGCGATAGTCCATTTCCATGGCATCGCCGCCAATCACCGTCAGCCTGCCCGGATAGGCATCAGCCACTTCGGCCAAGGCCGGCAGGGCCCGCGCGTCGCGCTCGATGGCGATGACTTCCTTGGCCCCTTCGGCCAGCAGCGCCCGCGTCAATCCACCGGGACCAGGCCCGACCTCGATCACCCGCACGCCCTCCAGCGATCCGCCCACCCGCGCGATGCGCGCCGTAAGGTTGAGGTCGAGCAGGAAATTCTGCCCCAACTCCTTCTTGGCGCGCAGGCCATGGGTGGCGATGACCTCGCGGAGAGGCGGAAGATTGTCGATCTGACTCATGGTCCTGGCGCGCTCATTCTGTCCGCCATTTCGATAGCGGCTGCAAAGCTCGATGACGAGCCCTTGCCGGTCCCCGCGAGCCCGAAAGCGGTGCCATGGTCGGGCGACGTCCGCACGATGGGCAGGCCCAGCGTCACGTTCACCCCGGCGTCGAACGCCACTGTCTTGATCGGGATCAGCGCCTGATCGTGATACATGGCCAGCACAGCATCATATTGCCGCCAATGCGGCGGAAAAAACAGCGTGTCGCCGGGCAGGGGGCCAATAGCGTCGATCCCTGCCGCCCGCGCCTCGGCAACGGCTGGCATGATCACCGCGATTTCCTCACGTCCGATGGCCCCATCCTCGCCCGCATGCGGGTTAAGTCCCGCCACCGCGATGCGCGGCGCAGCGATACCGAACCGGATGCGCAGGTCCTGCGCCATCACGCCCAGCGTCTCGACAATCAGGTTCCGCGTCACCAGCGACGGCACGTCTTTCAGCGGCACATGAATGGTCAATGGCACCGTGCGCAAATCCTCATGCGCCAGCATCATCACGGGCAGCTTTGCGCCGCACAAGTCCGCCAGAAACTCGGTATGCCCCGGATGTCTGAACCCTGCCTGATAAAGCGCACCCTTATGGATCGGCGCCGTCACCAGCGCCCGGAACTGGCCACCCATTATCGCCGCCACGGCTTGCTCGATGGCGCCAATCACAACGGGAGCGGCTTCAGGCTGCGGTTCGCCCGGAAGGTCGGCGACAACGCCTTCAATATGGATGACAGGCAGGGCCGAGCTGAAAACTGCAGAGGCGCCCTCAGGCGTCGTTGCGGCGACGGCAATGTCCAGTCCCAGCCGCCTGGCGCGCTCGGCAAGAAAGCCCGCATGGCCAAACACGGCAAAGGCCGGCAATGTGCGTTCCGCGCGCTGCGCATAAAGCCTCAGCAACAGATCCGGCCCGATCCCGGCCGGCTCGCCCATACTCACCGCCAGCGGCCTTGTCATGCTGCCCCCAAAAGCAAGGCAGCCGCCTCGATGCGGCTGCCAGATCGTTCATCGAATGCGGGGCGAACGAGGCCCCGCCTCACCTCAGCGGATGATCTTGGCGTTGGCCCGCAGCCGGTCGAGATAGGCCTTCACCTCGCGCTCATAGGCGCCGCTGCCAGCCTCGTCGCGCAAACCGCCCTTGACGAAGGTCAGGTCCTGCGCCTGCACCTTTTCGCAGACGGCGAGCATGGCAAGACCGGCCTCGGTAGCGCGCGGCTTGGTGATGCCGCCCACATTGAGGCCTGCCAGTTCCCGGGCGATGGCATCGGGCATCTGCGTGGCATGCCGCCGTCCGACATCGACCACGGCCACATCGCTGAAGGTCAGCGACAATTGTACGGCGCTATCACAGCCGGCAAAATTGGAGCGGTAGCTATTGGCCTGGCCGGAGCGGCCACCGCCGCCAATAAACGTCACTTCCTTGAGGATGTAGTCAAAATTCTGATAGTCGGCGACCTTCTGGGCGGCTTGCTGGTCGAGCTCAAGTTCCGAAATCTGCACATTCGGCATCACCGCCATCTCCGCCACCGCATTCCAGGCGATGGCGGCGCGGAGGCGCGCCTGCAAGGTGTCGCCACTGACGCCACCCTGCTGCAGCATCTGCTGCAACCGGTCACGGCTGACATTGAGGTTGCGGGCAATCTGCAGGAAGGCATTGTCGACCTGCGCAGAGGTGACAGTAATGCCGAGCCGTTTCGCTTCCTGCGTCTGGATGGCTTCGGTAATCAGCTGCTCCAATGCGCCGTTGCGGCCGCTATTGTTGCCTTCCATGCGGAACAGGCGCATGCGCTGATCCACCTGCACATCGCTGATCGCTTCGCCATTCACGGTCACGACCGTTGCCGCAAAGGCCGGCGCCATGGCGCTTGTCGCTACACCGAGGGCAATGAACAGGGCGGCAGTTGCGCGCCGGAAGTCTGCAAATGTCATGGTCGGGTCCGCTCGTTTTGAACGCCTTCAATGCGGCGTCCGCTCCTCGCTGTCAATTGGGCGACGAATGCGGCCAAAATTCGAGGTGCCGCTAGATACGCCCGTCTTCCTTGTAAAGCAGGACCGTCAAGCCAATCACGATTGCGACAATCGCCGGTCCGACCGCTGCAAATACCGGGTCGAGCACGCCGGTCGAGCCGGCCCTGTCGGCCATTTCAGTGATGACGAAAACCACAAAGCCAAGCACCACGCCGTAGAGCACTGCTGCTCCAAACTGGTTGTTGCGCGAATAGCCGGCGGTGAAGGCAAAGGCGATGAGAAGTGAGCCGGTCAGCACCAGCGGCAGCGCCAGCAGCTTGATCAGCCGCATGCTGGTGGCCGCCCGGATCGAGGGGTCAGACACACCACGCTGCAACAATTCGGCCAGCTCGAAAAAGGTGAGGTCCTCCGTCGAGGCCGTGAGCAGGCCGATTTCGGCCATTGAGGAGGTGGTGGGCACCCGCAGGTCGAAAATGCGCCGGGGCGGTGCATTGGCGCTGCGTGCGGTTGCCACCGGCATCAGCCAGAAACCATTTTCCAGAATGGCTTCTTCGGCTTCCAGCCTCGGGGCGTCGCTTTCGCCCATATGGAACAGCGTGACATTGGCGAGCGAGGCGCCACCGGGCGCCATGCTGCGCGCCATCAGCACATAATGGGTGTCGCCGCTGCGCTGCTCCAGCCAGATTTCGCCGGGAGGGGTCAGCTGCGTGGCCTGGCCGGGCGGGGTGGGGCTGAGTTCGCGGTTGATCTGGGTGCTGATCGTTTCCGCACCCAGGGCAATGAAGAAGCTGACCAGCACCAGCGCCGCCACCGGTGCCCGCAGGACGCGCCATATGGAAATGCCGCTGGCCTTGATCACCGTCAGCTCATGCCGCGCCTTGAGATCGGCCAGCCCCAGAATGCCCCCCATCAGCACCGTCACCGGCAGCGTCTTGATGGTCCAGCGCACCGCGCTCATGGCCACCATCAGAATGGCGGTGGGCAGGCCCTTCTGGTCGGCAACATAGGTGAAGCGCCAGGTGTCCAGCGATTCCACCAGCGCGATCAGCCCGTAAAAGATCAGCACCGTGACCAGTACCCGGCTGCCGATCCGTCCCAGAACCAGAAGATCGATGCGGTTCATCATGGCTGCACCGCCAGTTCAGGGCGACGGGGCCGCAGGCGTGCAACGAGGATGGCGGCTGAAAGGCCAATCAGCAGGATCGCGCCCGTGCCGGCGCCGAGCGGACTATAGGAGCCGATGCCGCGTTCCACGAAAGCCACCACCATGACCAGGGCTTCCAGCGGCAGTTTGATGCGGGCCCTCCGCCCGCTTGGGAAGCCCGCAATGGCCAGCACGAACAGGCAGATCCCGATAACGCGCAGCGCCTCTGCGGAGCGGTTGAGCAGATGCCGCACCACCTCATCACTCAGGTGGCCGCTCGCCATGGCCTCTCCGACCATTGCGAAACTGTCCTTTTCCGCCAGCGGATCGACCAGCGCGGCAGGCTGGCTGAGGCTTTCCACATTGATGTCGTAGCGCGTGAAGCGGATTTCCGAATAGCGGCCGTCATCGCCCACATATTGCAGCGTGCCGTCATGCAGTTCGAGAATGAAGTCGTCGTCCAGCGCCATGACCCGGGCGGATTTGGCGATATAGGTGCGGCGTGTTTTTGGGTCGCGGCGGTCATCGGCGAAAAATTCGCTGATCTCTCCGCCATCTTCGCGCCCGCCGATCATCATCACCACGCCCGGCGTCGCCTGGGTGAAGCGATTGGGCTTGAGTGTCGAGCTGACGAGATCGGCGGCAATGGCCGATGACAGCACATTGAGCTGCCGGTTTGCCCAGGGCTCCGCCACATGCGCCAGCAGGAGCGCGGCCAGCGAGGCGGCGCTGATCGTTGCTATCGTCGCCCGCCACAGGCCGGGCAGGCCGTGGCTGGTGTGAATGATATGTAATTCATGGCTGTTCTGCAGCGCCGTCAGCGCCCGCACCATGCCTATGCCCACGCAGATGTAGAAAAAGGACAGCGCCAGCGGCGGCATGGTGTAGAGCGCCTGCAGGGCGAGCGTGCCGAATCCCTGACCCTTGACGGCCACCACCTCGAACGAGCGCAGGCAGTTCACCAGCCACAACAGAACGCACACGATTCCGAACAGAACCAATGCGTCCACGGCGAAGAGGCGCGTCAGGTAGGCAGTGAGTTTTCTCATCGATATTCGTTTGGCATCGTGCGGGCGCACCTTGCTGTAGTTCGTGCGGCGAAACAATGGTGAGCGCGTAAATCCCGCTAGCCGAACCACCCCCGCCGACGTTAAGTTGCCGCAATGGCTGAAGTCCTTTTCTATCACCTTGAAACCCGCACGCTTGAAGACGTCGTTCCGCTGCTTCTGGAAAAGACGCTGGAGCGTGGCTGGCGCGCCGTCATCGAGGTGGGCTCGCGCGAGCGCGCCGAAGCGCTGGACAGCCATCTCTGGAGCTGGCGCGACGACAGTTTCCTGCCCCATGGACTGGCTGGCGAAGAGACCGATGCCATGCAGCCCATCCTGATCACCACGGGCCCGGAAAACCCCAATGGCGCCGCCGTGCGCTTCTATGCCGATGGCGCCTTGCCGCAATCGGGCGAGGGATACCAGCGCATGGTGATATTGTTCTCGGGCCATGACCCGGAAGCCATGGCCGCCGCCCGGCTGTCATACAGGGATTTGCGCGCCGATAATGACGTCACCTACTGGCAGCAGGATGAAACTGGCCGCTGGATCAAGGGAGGCAAGAAGGTATGACGCCCGATCTCTCTTCGCCCAGCCACCACAGATGGTACGAGGATATCTTCGCCATCTTCATCGGCACCACGCTGGTTTCGCTCGGCATTGCTTTTTACACCGAAGCGCAATTGGCGACGGGCAGCACCGCGGGCCTTGCGCTCCTGCTGCAATATGCCACCGGCATTCCGTTCGGCTGGCTGTTTTTCGTGATCAATCTGCCATTCTATGCGCTGGCCTTCCTGCGCATGGGCCTGCCTTTTGCGCTCAAGACCATTGCCAGCGTCGGGATCGTGTCGCTTTTTGCCGGCCAGTTTCCGGCCTGGATCGGCATTGACCGCATCGAACCGCTTTTTGCCGCTCTCGTCGGCGGCGGTTTGATAGGGTTGGGCATTCTCTCCCTGTTCCGCCACAAGGCCAGCGTCGGCGGCATCAATATTCTGGCCCTGTTCCTTCAGGACAATTTCGGCATCCGCGCCGGCTATTTCCAGCTGGGCGTGGACGCCGTCATCCTCATCGCGGCCTTCTTCATCCTGCCCTTCGACAAGGTGATATATTCGGTGCTCGGCGCGCTGGTCCTCAACATGATCATTGCGCTCAATCACCGCCGCGACCGCTATGTCGGCTTTAGTTAGCCGTGTCGCCCCAGCCGACGATGTCATAGAGATACATGTAGAACATCTGCTCAGCCAGTTCGTAGCAGTAGATCACTTCGCTGTCTGAAGGGCTGTAATAGGCGTTGGCCTCGCCACATTGGGTGGCCCGGAACGTCACCGGGACAGGCAGGGCAAAGCTGGTGGCCACTGTATTGGCCGCGTATTCCATGATGCCATAGGTCTTGAGGGCCTCCGCAAAGTCTGCGTAGTCCCCCGCATCGTCATAAACCACCTCGATTTCGGATGGTTCATCATCGGGGGCGAAATGCGGCTCCAGGAGTCGCATCCAGGACGTGAAGGCCTGATCATAGGTATAGGCGCAGTTTTCCTGCTGGTCCTTGTCGATCTCGTAGATATCGGCCGTTTCCCCAAAGGCGTCGGGATCCTTGCCCACCATCATGCAGACCATGGCATAGGCCCGCTGGATGTCGAGGCTGTGGTCGGAGTAATAGGAAAACTCGTCCACGCCCGAGCCTGTGGAATTGACCGCGTTGAAATACCATCCATCCGCCGCGTCGATCAGCGCGTCATAGCTGTCCTCGCTCTCGTCGAATTCCAGCAGCCAGATGGTTGCCAGCGCATCGACGGCGTCTTCTTCCTTGCCCAGTACCGGCAGGCCGAGCTCGCCCACCAGCATGTGGCCGATTTCGTGATACATGGTGAAAGCGGCGTCATGCATGGCAAATGCCATGGCCTGGCCGAGAATTTCGTTTTCGCTGTCCTCGGCAAGAGCTGCCCCGGCCATGGCGCCAAGGCACAATGAGGCGGCGAGTGCCGTCACGATGGTCTTCATGGATATGTCCCCCAGAATGCGGCGCCCCCGCCGCATGAAATCCTGCGCTGTCTAGTTCGGCCTTCCGCGCATTGAAGGCAATTCGTCGACATACATCTCGATAAAGTCTTGCACCAGCTCGTAGCAGAAGATGACTTCCGTAGCGTCCGGGTCGTAGAACGCATTGGGCTCGCCACAGCGCCTTGCGGTGAATTTCACCCGCCCGTCCAGCCGATAGCCCCGGCGCACCTCCTCGGCAACGCGGTCGAAGATGCCGCTGCTGCGAAACACCCTTTCGGCTATGCGCAGGCGGCGTCCACCATCGTGATAGCGTACATCGACAATGGTGCCACTGCCAGCATCGGCCAGCAGGGCTTTTATGGAGCGATCCACAACCTCATAGTCGAAATGGCAGCTACGCTGCCGGTCAGGCTGCATCGCAAAGGAATTGGCGACGGGCCGGAATGCCGAGCCGTCCGCGCCCACCATCAGGCAGACAATCTGCATCGAGCGATGCCGGTCAGGTGTGTAGCCGGCAGCAAAATCGTCGTCATCGAACTCGCTGCCATAGAGCAGGCCGGTCATCATCCAGCCCTGCGCGGCGTCTTCCAGCGCCTGATTGGCCTCCGGCGTCCGTTTTTGCAGCAATATCCAGGTGGCGATATTGTCCGCCGCATCCTCTTCGCGGCCCAGCAGCGGCAGCTTCATCTTGTCGATGAGCAGGTGCCCGACCTCGTGATAGAGCGTGAAGAGGCTGTTATTGACTGCAAAGCGCAGGGTGTCGGCACGTTCCTGCTTGCTGAGCCCGGCCATAGGGTCGGCCAGAACAGGCGTAGCAAGGCCGAAGAAGAGGGCGGTCAACCAGAATGCCAGGCGTTGCATGCGTCCCCTCGGATGAGCCATTGCCCCAAACAAAGGCCAGATGCGCTCATCCTGTCAACGTGCCTCGCGGTTAAGTGGTTACCCGCAAATGTGTCGGGGTCGTGACCTCGTTAGGCCTTCTCCGCCGCTTCCAGCTCCGCGCTCAGCTCCAGCCATTTTTCCTCGATCGTCTCGAGATCCGCTCCAAACCGGGCCTTGTCCTTGCCCAGCGCGATCATTTTGTCCGGCGGGCCATTATAGACCTTGGGGTCATTGAGCTGGGCTTCGACCTTGTCGATCTCGGTGCGCAGCCGGTTCATCTTGTTTTCGGCATCGCTGATCTGCTTCTTGAGCGGCGCAAGTTCCGCCCGCCGCGCCGCCGCTTCCTGCCGCGACACCTTTCGCTCCCCGCTTGCGGCAGCGCCATTGCCCTTGCTGTCCTTGCCCGACGTGATGTTGCGCTGGTAGCTGTCGAGGTCCTCATCCAGTTCGCGGATCGTGCCACCCTCGGCAATCCATAGCGTGTCGCAGGTGGCCTCGATCAGGTGCCGGTCGTGCGAAATGATCAGCACCGCGCCTTGGTAATCATTGAGCGCATAGACCAGCGCGTCGCGGCTATCGATATCGAGATGGTTGGTCGGTTCGTCGAGGATCATCATCGATGGCCCCGAAAACGTGATCAACCCCATCAGCAACCGCGCGCGCTCGCCACCCGACAGGTTCTTGGCCTTGGTGTCCATGCGCGAGGTCGTGAGGCCCATCTGGGCCAGCCGGCTGCGCCGCCTGGCTTCATTGTCCAGTGGCATCAGCTCGGTCACATGCTCCAGCGGCGTCTGCTCAGGCTTGAGCTTGTCCATCTGGTGCTGCGCAAAATGGGCGATATTGAGCTTCTTGTTGATGCGCAGGCTGCCGTCGATCACCGGTATGTCGCCCGCCAGCAGCTTGGCAAAGGTCGACTTGCCGTTACCATTCACCCCGATCAGCGCGATGCGCGCATCAGGGTCGATCCGCTGCGTCACATTGCGCAGAATCACCTTGTCCCCATAGCCGGTGGACACGCCATCGAGCGTGATCATCGGGGTTGGTAGTTCCACCTTTGGCTGCTGGAACTGGAATGGCGCGCCGTGCTCGTCGAACATTGCCTCGGGCGGCTTGAGCTTCTCGATCATCTTCACGCGGGCCTGTGCCTGTTTGGCTTTGGTGGCCTTGGCCTTGAAACGATCGACGAATTTCTGCAGATGCGCAATCTGCTCCAGCGTCTTCTCGCGGCTCTTGTTGTTGAGCTCCATCTGCATCCGGCGCGTTTCTTCAAACGTGTCGTAATTGCCCTTGTAGAACGTCAGTTTGCGATGCTCGAGATGCACGATGGAATTGACCGCCTTGTTCAGCAGGTCCCGGTCGTGGCTGATGAGAAACACGGTGTAGGGATAGGTGGCGAGATACTTTTCCAGCCACAGCGTGCCCTCGAGATCGAGATAGTTGGTCGGCTCGTCGAGCAGCAAAAGGTCGGGCTGGCTGAACAGCACTGCGGCCAGGGCCACGCGCATGCGCCAGCCGCCCGAAAGCTCCCGCGTCGGCGCATTTTGCCGTTCATGTTCAAACCCCAGGCCCTTCAGGATAGACGAGGCGCGGGCTTCAGCTGTATGCGCATCGATATCGGCAAGCCGGGTGTAGATCTCTCCAATCCGGTCGGGGTCGGTCGCGGTTTCGGCCTCCTTCATCAGCGCGTTGCGCTCTTTGTCGGCCGCCAGCACCACGTCCAGCACGGTCTCCTCGCCCGCCGGCGCCTCCTGCGCCACCGCGCCGATCCGGGCCTTCTTGTTGACCTCGATCGAGCCTGAATCGGCAGAGATATGCTCCTGGATCAGGTGAAACAGCGTAGTTTTGCCCGTGCCGTTCTTACCGACGAAACCGGCCTTGACGCCGTCCGGCAGCACCAGAATGGCATCTTCCAGCAACACGCGGCCCTGGATACGATAGGTCAGATTGTTGATAGTCAGCATTGCAGTCGATCAATCCGCTGGCGTCGACCCCGCACGCACAGATGGGGCAGGGGACGCATGAAAATTCTGCTGCCCGAATTAGGGGCTTGCCGCGCATAAGGCAACCGCGCGTCACTCTGTCGCCCGATTTGGCGGCATCCATATTGGCGGGCGGACGTTCATCGCCAACATAATTCATGAGGTTTCCAATGATCGCCAGACCAATCGCCATCATCGCACTGGCCAGCGCTGCTCTCGCTCTTCCCGCCCTGGCGCAGGACGCCGCCAGGTTTGACGACCTCGATGCCGACCGGCTCAATTCCCGTCAGGTGCTGATCGAGTTCGAATATGACGGCGGCGCCTGTGAGGAAGTGGCAGAGGCCCAGTTGGGCGACATCACCGATGGCACAATCGCTGTCACCTTCCAGATCGTGAACACCGCCGAAGTCTGCACCATGCAGATGGTCGAACACGACATAAAGGAAGCCATCGAAGCCGGCGAAGAGATCACCAGCGTCGACGTAACCTTGCTCGCCTCCGATGGTCAGATCGTCGCCCGCGATACCCGTAAGATCGACCTCGACTGATCAGCTTCGGCTGACGGTCTCGATATAATCCTGATCCACGATCAGAGCCTGTCCGGCGTCGGGCAGGCTCTCCGTTCGACGATCCTTCCAATTGGTGTTGATCGCCCGGAAATGCCGGTAAAACACCCCGTCCGGTGTCGATTTGGAAAAGAATGGCCGGTTTTCGATCCAGTGCATGTAAGGATGCACCTTGAGGTTTTTTACCCAGCCTCGGCTCGGGTCGAGCGCCCATTTTTTCGGGCGCGAGGTCGAGAGCGCCGGATCGGCCAGGTAGCGCGAATAGTCGCGGTGATCGCCAAACGGGGCACCCTCATTGGGGACCGGCTCCATATACCGGCCCCGCATCACGATCAGTCCCTGCTGCGATTGCTGCGCCAACTGGTAAATGTTCGTGTCGCTGGGCGTGGCTGCCAGCTCATCCACATCGCAATTGAGAATGCCAGCACTGGCCATCCCATAGCGGCGCAGCACCACGCTCATCGATGCGATCTGCAGAAACTGCGTGTAAAACGGGTTCAGCCGCACAGCCGGGTCCGGCGCCCCGTAAATATAGGGCCAGTTATGCACCGCAACGCGCTTAATCCCCTGTGCAGAGATGGTTGCGGCAAGCTCGCCCATCTCGTAGCGCGTCGAGCCATTGTCGAAGAATACGACGCCGTCCGTGCCATGCACCCGCGCATGATAGCGCGCCCATTCGGCAATCCAGGCCAGCTCATTGTCCTTGCTCATAGTGAACAGCAGCCGCGCGCCCGCAAATTCTGCCACTGAAGAAGGCTGGACAGTCAGCTCAAAGCCTTGTCCGTCGTCCAGCACCGCCCTTACCGCCGTGACCTCTGCCGGCACATCCACCAGCCGTGTAATCATTACTGATCCCGACCGATAATTTTTCGCGCTGAGGGCGGCATGCCCCGGCAGGCCAGAAAATCTCGTGCTGCCCAGCCCATAGGGCGGAGGTCCCACCAGCAGCACATCGCGCCCGCTGCGAAAGCAATCGTAAAACAGCAACCGCTGTTCATAGTGTTCATAGAAGGAGGCTTGGCGGACCCGCCCGGGCGCCCGCGTCGCGCGGCGCATCGGTGAGTTTTCTTCCAGCATGGCCGGCGAATGCGTCCTCAACATCGGTTCAGTCACATTGTTCACCACTTCCAGACTAGGCGATGGCCTACCGCATCCCACCAGCGTGCTCAATATCCTGACCGATCCGAAGCGGCAAAACGCCCTGTGTGGTGATCTTTCGCGCTGTCTTGCTTCAATCGCACTCTCCCGCTAAAAGGCCCCACCTTTTCCAAGCAAAATGCAGGACCTGACCGCCATGGCGATCGAACGTACCTTTTCCATCATCAAGCCCGATGCCGTCCGCCGTAACCTGATCGGCAAGATCCTCACCAAGTTCGAGGAAGCCGGTCTGACCCCGATCGCCCTCAAGAAGATCCACATGACCCGCGCGCAGGCCGAAGGCTTCTATGCGGTCCACAAGGAGCGCCCCTTCTTCGGTGAACTGGTCGAGCAGATGATCGCGTCGCCGGTCGTGGTTCAGGTTCTGGAAGGCGAAGGCGCCATCCTCAAGAACCGCGAAATCATGGGCGCAACCAATCCTGCCAACGCTGCTGAAGGCACGATCCGCAAGGAATTTGCCCTGTCCGTCGGCGAAAACTCGGTCCACGGTTCGGATGCTCCCGAAACCGCTGCCGAGGAAATCAAGTTCTTCTTCTCCGACGACGAGCTCGTCGGCTAACGCTGTCTTTTGAGACACATTTGAAGGCCGCCCGCCGGGCGGCCTTTTTGCTTGTTCGTGCTATAGTGCCGAACACTGACCGGTCCGCCGCCATGATGGCCAGGACCCCTTTGATGAACACCATTTTTATGTCGGAGCATCCCGCTTGTGTCGGGGCACGGCACCCATGGTGTATCCCGCTCCGAAAGAACGACATTGTCTCTGCCTGAAACCATCTCCCCGCCCATCGCCCGCGCTCTTGCGGCCAAGGGTTATGAAACGCTCACCCCGGTGCAGTCTGCCGTGCTGGAAGACAACACCGCTGGCCGCGACCTCCTGGTCTCGGCCCAGACCGGTTCCGGCAAGACGGTGGCCTTCGGCATGGCCATCGCGCCGACCCTGCTGGGCGAAGCCGAAATGCTGCCCCCGCCCGGCGCGCCGCTGGCTCTGGTCATCGCCCCAACCCGCGAACTGGCCATGCAGGTGCAGCGCGAACTGACATGGCTCTACGCCCAGACCGGCGCGCAGACCGCCCAGGGCGTCGGTGGCATGGACCAGCGCACCGAGCGCCGCGCCCTTGAACGCGGCGCCCATATCGTCGTCGGGACGCCGGGGCGCCTGCGCGATCATATCACCCGCGGCGCGCTCGACATGTCCGAGCTGCGCGCCGTCGTGCTCGACGAAGCCGACGAGATGCTCGATCTCGGCTTCCGCGAAGATCTCGAATTCATTCTCGCCGCCGCGCCCGAAGATCGCCGCACGCTGCTGTTCTCCGCGACGGTGCCCAAGCCCATTGCCGAGCTGGCCAAGACCTTCCAGAAGAACGCGCTGCGCATCACTGCCGCCAGCACCGGCGAGCAGCATGCCGACATCGAATACAAGCTGATGGCTGTTCCCGCGGCCGAGCGCGAAAATGCGGTCATCAACACGCTTCTCTGGTACGAAAGCACCAATACGATCGTCTTCGCCTCCACGCGCGAAGCGGTGAAACACCTGTCTGCCCGGCTGCATAATCGCGGCTTCGACGTTGTGACCCTGTCGGGCGAACTCACCCAGGCCGAACGCACCAATGCGCTGCAATCCATGCGCGATGGCCGTGCCCGCATCTGCGTCGCCACCGACGTCGCCGCGCGCGGCATCGATCTGCCCAATCTCGATCTGGTCATCCATGCCGACCTGCCGATGAATGCGGAAACCCTGCTGCACCGTTCGGGCCGCACCGGCCGGGCAGGGCGCAAGGGCACCTGCGTCGTCATCGCACCGGCCCATCGCAAGCGGGTCGCGCTCTCCATCCTGCGCACCGCAAAGATCGAGGCGGAAACCATTGCCCCGCCAAGTGCGGACGCCATCGATGCCCGCTATCGGGAATCCATTCTCACCAATGCGCTGCTCAGCGAGCCGGTGACGGAAGAAGAGCAGCCGAGCATTGCGAGCCTCATCGAGAAATGGCCAGCCGAGGCGCTCGCCGCTGCCTATCTGCGCATGCAGCTCGCCGCTCGTCAGGTGCCCGAAGAGGTAACCGCCACTGTTGATGACTTCGGCGATCGCGCCCCACGCACCCGCGAAGCCTTTGCCGGCGGGTCGTGGTTCAAGGTCTCCATCGGCCGCAAGCAGCGCGCCGAGCCGCGCTGGCTTCTGCCGATGATCTGCAAGGCTGGTGGCGTCACCAAGTCAGCCATCGGCTCCATCCGCATTTTCGATACTGAAACGCATTTTGAAGTGGCCGCCGACAAGGTGGATTCTTTCCTCCGCTCGGTCGGCAAGAACGGCACTGGCGAGCGCGGCGTCCACATTTCGTCCATCGAAAGTCCCGGCGAACGGCAGGAGCGTCCGCAATCGAAGCGCCGCCCGCCCGGCCCGCCGGAAAAATACGATCCGATGAAGCCGCGCCCCGAAAAGGCCGACCGCAAGCAGCGTTATGCAAAGCCCAGGTCCGACGACTTCGAGACCTTCATGGAAACGCCGAGGCCAACGCGCGAAGCGCGGCCTGCAAAGGCCGAGAAGCCTTTCGTGGCCAAGGACAAGCCCGTCTCCAAGGACAAGGGCAAGCCGAAATGGTCCAAGCCCGTGGCCGAGGGCGAGCCGCGCCCGCCCAAGAAAAAGGCCGCCAAGGACCACAAGAAGAAGCGCGCCGAAGACTGATCGGCAATAAATCCCCGCCCCAAAAGGCGGGGATTTGCACCTGGCTAGGCCGGCTCGCCCTGTGCCGCCTCGTCTGCAATGGTCTTGGCCAGAACGGCGATTTCAGCGGCGTATTTTTCGGTTGCGGGGTCGATGCCGTCCATCCATTGGCCAAACCGTTTCAGCATTGGCACGAAAGCCGCCAGTTCGGCTGCATCCCACTCGTTCAGATAATTGCCCATCACCAGAAGTTTGTAGCCGCGCACGGCGGCCACGATTGCGGCGCCGCGCTCTGTCAGCTCGATGATTGTGCGTCGCGCATCCGTCTGGCTGACGGCGCGGCGGGCATAATTCTGCTCGACCAGATCGCTCACAATCCGGCTGGCGCGTGATGGATCTATATTGAGCCGCTCGGCCACGGTGGCCACCATGACTTCCTGCTGCGGCTCGTCATGGTCAAGCGCAGGCCCATCTATGGCGACCAGAACATCGAGTTGGGCCAGGTCGAGCTCGATGCCCAGATCCACCAGCGCCTTTGTGCCCAGTTCGCGTTTCATCGCCCGGCGACGCCAGCGCTGCATCAATGCGTCGATTTCCATGACCGCCTCGGCTGATGCCTTGTCGATTCCGGCGCCTTGCAGCAGGGCGTTGAGTTCGGTCTTGGTGCTCAAAGGCATGGAAGCCTCCATGAAATTGCATGTCTCGGTCAATTGCATGCTATTGACATGTAATTGCTGAAGGCACATGTATGCCCGCAGAATTGATTTCGCAAGGGCCGACGCAGGGCGCCGACCCTCTCTTTCTGAGGATTGCCCCAATGTCCGAACCCATGCAACCGGCCGACGAGCCGCAGGACCAGTCCGTGCGGCTGGTTATCGGTGCTGTTGCCGTCACGCTGCTGCTGGCCTCCCTCGGCCAGACCATCGTGTCCACCGCTCTGCCCACCATTGTCAGCCAGCTTGGCGGGCTCGATCACCTCACCTGGGTGGTGATTGCCTACCTGCTGAGCTCAACGGTCGTTGCGCCGATCTATGGCAAGCTGGGCGACCTCTATGGCCGCAAGATCGTTTTGCAGACGGCTATCGTCATCTTCCTTGGCGGCGCGGTCTTGTCCGCAATGGCAACGTCGATGACCTTCCTGATCATTGCCCGCGCCATTCAGGGCCTCGGCGGCGGCGGCCTTATGGTCGTGGCCATGACTGTGGTTGCCGACATCATCCCGCCGCGCCAGCGCGGCAAGGTGCAGGGCCTGTTCGGCGCTGTCTTCGGCGTGGCCACGGTCATTGGACCGCTGGCCGGTGGCTTCATCGTCGAGCATCTGTCCTGGCAGTGGATTTTCCTCATCAACCTGCCGCTGGGACTGCTGGCATTGATCGTCATCGGCGTTGCCCTCAAGCCACGCGCCGAGCGCGTCAAGCACTCCATCGACTATGTCGGATTTGTGCTGCTGTCGGGAGGGCTCACCGCCTTTGTGCTGGCGACCTCGCTGGGCGGTAATACCTGGCCGTGGTTCTCGGCACAGATTTTCGGCCTGATCATCTTTGCCGTGGTCGCGCTCGGCGCCTTTCTCCTGGTCGAATCCCGCGCTGCCGAACCGGTCCTGCCGCTGACCCTGTTCCGCAACAACACCTTTGCGGTGACCAGCGCCGTGGGCTTCCTGGTCGGCATGGCCATGTTTGGCTCGATCACCTTCCTGCCCATGTATCTGCAATTGGCCAAGGGCATTTCGCCCACCGATTCCGCGTTGCAACTGGTGCCGATGATGGTGGGCCTGATCGGCGCATCCATGCTGTCGGGCTTCTTCATGACCCGTACGGGGCGTTATAAGCTCCTGCCGACGTTGGCGACCTTTGTTCTGACGATCGGCCTGTTGCTGCTGGCCAATATGCAGCTGGATACGCCGTCCTGGCTGGTGGCGATCTATATGTTCCTCGTCGGTGTGGGCATCGGCCCGGTCAACAGCGTCAGCGTCACCGCCACGCAAAACGCCGTGCCGCGCGAAGTGGTGGGCACGGCGACCGCCGGCAACACGCTGTTCCGCCAGATCGGTGGCTCCATCGGCGTTTCCATCTTTGGCGCCATTTTCACCAGCGGCCTCGCGTCACGTCTCGGCGATGTCATGCCGGCCGGCAGCAGTGGCGGCACAGGCAGCTTCAGCGCCCAGGCCGTCGCCGCCTTGCCCGAACCGGTGCGCAATCTGGTGCTCGAAGCCTTTGCCAGCGCCTTGCACCCGGTCTTCTACACCGCCGCCGCTGCCGCCATTCTCGCCTTCGGCCTTTCCTTCCTGTTGGAGGAACGTCCGCTCGCAACGACCCTGCGCAAGGAACCCGAGGCAGAAATCGACGCGGAAGAACAGGTTACTGCTGCCATGGTGGGCGCACCCATCGGCGCAACGCGTTGAATACAGCCAATTGACGGTTGCTGTTAAGGCGGCCGTCAAAACCGTGTTCGTTCAAACAGATAGCAGCGTTTGGCGATTCAGATTGCCAACGCTCTGAATCTTTTTCTCAGGCACAGCGCTGTGTCCTCTTCGCCACGGCGCCACTTATGGCGAAATTGTGAATAGCCAAATCGGCTGGCATATCCCCCTTATAGCCTTATCAGCTTTGCCGAAATTGCGTCGCCGGCCTGCACCCTGGAGAAAACAAGAGTGCCTTTGCGTTGGCAGGAAGTGGCTTTGCCACTGTTTACGATCACCTTTCTCATTATGCTCAAACATGTTCCCCTCACTGAACATCTGCCGCTGGCGCGGGCGGCGGGCATTGTCGCCTTTGGCTATGCGGCCTTTCTGGCGCTGCGTCTGGTGCAGCCGGAGGAGGGGGTGATGGTCGAAGGCGGCTGGGCCGAATTGCGGCCTTCGCTGGTTGAATATTTTGCCTGCTACGGCTCGGCGGCGCTGGCGGCCATCCTGCTTTTTGCTGTCATCGTCATGGGCAGTGTCGCCGACACGACCCAGCTTGTCGCAACCTATATCGCCGTGCTTCTGCTCGCCGCAGGTTCGCTCGGCATCGGCTTTGCAGGCCTGTTCACCCAGACCCGCTGGGACAACCGGCAGGTGCGCCACCGCTCCGCTCTTGGCCGCGAAACGGTGATCGACTGGTCCGATGTTCGTGCCGTTCGGCCAAATTGGCGCGGCATCACCATTCTCGCGCCGCATGGACGGCTCACCTTTTCCCAGTTCCACGGCGGCGCCGCACAATTGGCCACCCACGCCGCAACACGGGCAAAGCGGAATGCGGAAACCGCCACCAGGGCTTTCGCGGCGTAGCAAGATTATCCAAATCCCGGATCGTCACCCTCGGGCTTGACCCGAGGGTGTTGCACTAGCCGACCGTTTGGAAAAGTGAAGACCCCTCGGGTCAAGCCCGAGGGTGACGAGCGGTGTGTCAGGTCGCCGATGCCGCAACCCATCACCGCGCCTTATCCTTCTCATAAGCACAATCCGTTTGCCGCCATGCCCCGGCTGAATTAGCCTTCCCGCATGAACGCCCCAGCCCCCGCCCGCACTATCCGCTCCGTCTGCCCGCATGACTGCCCTTCTGTCTGCGCGCTCGACGTCGATATTCTCACCGATGGCTCCATTGGCCGCGTGCGCGGGGCAAAGGACGATCCTTATACGGCCGGCGTGATCTGCGAGAAGGTCGCCCGTTATGCAGAGCGCATTCATCATCCGGAGCGCCTGCTACACCCCATGCGCCGCGTCGGGCCGAAAGGGGCAGGGCAGTGGGAACCGATATCCTGGGATGAAGCGCTGGACGAAATCGCCGCGCGCTTCCTTGAGGTCGAAAACACCCATGGCCCGGAATCGGTCTGGCCCTATTTCTACGCCGGCACGATGGGCCATGTGCATCGTGACGGCATCGAGCGCCTGCGCGCGGTGCGCGGCTATTCGCATCAATATGACACGATCTGCGTCGGTCTGCCCTGGCCCGGTTATATAGCCGGAACCGGCCTGCTCGGTGGCGTCAATCCCGAGCAGATGGCGGAAAGCGATTGCGTCGTCATCTGGGGCACCAATGCCGTGCATACCCAGGTCAATGTCATGACCCATGCCATGAGGGGCCGCAAACAGCGCGGCGCCAAGATCGTGGTCATCGACATCTATCGCAATGCCACCATGGAACAGGCCGATATGGGGCTCGTCCTGCGCCCGGGCACCGATGGGGCGCTGGCCGTGGCAGTGATGCACATTCTGCTGCGCGATGGCCTGGCCGACCGCGAATATATGGGCAGATACACGGACTTCGGCCCCGATTTTGAATCACATCTTCAAAGCCGCACGCCGGAATGGGCCGCCGAAATCACCGGCCTCACCGTCGCCGAGATCGAAGCCTTCGCCCATCTCGTCGGCACGACGCCGAAAACCTTCTTCCGGCTCGGCTACGGCTTTTCGCGTCAGCGCAATGGCTCCACCGCAGTTCATGCCGCCCTCTGCATTCCGGCCATGACCGGTGCCTGGCAGCATCGCGGCGGCGGTGCCTTCCATTCCAATTCGGGCACCTGGGGCCTCGATAAGTCACGCCTCGAAGGCACTTATCTGCAAAAGGGCAATCCGCGCCTGCTCGACATGTCCGAGATCGGCCCCATCCTCACCGGCGACCGGAAAGCCCTGCAAGGCGGCGCCCCGGTCCACGCCATGATCGTGCAGAACACCAATCCGGCCACCGTTGCACCGCATCAGGCGCTGGTGCGAGAGGGCTTGCTGCGCGACGATCTGTTCCTCGTGGTCCACGAGCAGTTCATGACCGAAACGGCGGAACTGGCCGATATCGTCCTGCCTGCGACCATGTTCCTCGAACACAACGACTACTACACGCGCGGCGGCCATACCCGTGTGCTGTATGGGCCTGCCGTCGTGGATGCGCCCGGCGAAACCCGCTCCAACCACGACGTCATCAACGCCATCGCCCTGCGTCTCGGCAGCGACGACCCGATCTTTTCGACCAGCGACCGCGACGTCGTCGCCGAAACCTTCGCGCGCTCCCGCTATCCGGCTCTGGAGGAGGTCGAAAAAACCGGCTTCATCGACCGCGAACGGCCCGACGACGCAGCGCGCTTCGCCAACGGCTTCGGCTGGCCCGATGGCCGCTTCCGCTTCAAGCCGGATTGGCAGGAAGTGGCCACTCTCAAGGGATATCGCTGGGTCTGTGATCCGGCGGACATGCCCCGCTTCGCCGACCACTGGGCCATCAACGAGGCAGCAGACGACGAACATCCCTTCAAGCTCGCCACCTCTCCGGCGCGGGCTTTCCTCAATTCTTCCTTCAACCAGACGCCGGGCAGCCTGAAGCGCGAGGGCGAGCCGTCGGTCTTTATCCACCCCGAAGATGCGGTCCGTCTCGGGCTTGCTGAGGGCGATGCCGTTATTGTCGGCAATCGCCGTGGCCAGGTGGAACTCACCGCACGGCTGCATACCGGCCTCTGTACCGGCGTCCTCATCGCCGAGGGTCTGCACCGCAACAAGGCGCATCGCGGGGGCAGGGGCATCAATATGCTGACCAGCGCCGAGCCCGCCCCGCCCTTCGGCGGCGCCGCCTTTCACGATGCAGCGGTGTGGGTCAGGAAAGCGGGCTAGCAGCGTCCAGAAATTCGGCTGCTGTTCGGGAGATTGGCTTAGGCGAAATAGGCCACCCAGAAGAAATAGCCCGTCATCCCGATCCCATAGACAATGACGCCATTGCGGATCCAGTCGCGCGGAATGTGCTGGGCCAGCCGCGCGGCGACATAGCCGCCAATGGTCACGCCCACCAGCGCGATCGAGCCGTGATACCAGTCGATTGAGCCATTGAGCGCGAACCGCGCCACCGCTACCAGCGCGACGATGGATGAGACATAGAGCTTCAGCCCGTTCATGGCGTGAATATCGGTCATCCCGGCCATGGCCAGAAAGGCGAGCAGCAATATGCCCAGCCCGGCATTGAAGAACCCGCCATAGACACAGACCGCCGCCAGCAGCGCCAGGAGCAGCACAGCGCCCAGCGCCTTCATCCCGCGCTTTTCGCCGCCCCGCGCCTTGAGCGCCGCATTGATCTGATTGCCGAAGACGAAAAGCGCCACGGCAAAGCTCATCAGCCAGGGCACGACCATGGAAAACTGTTCGTCGGACACAACCAGCAGCAATTCGGCGCCCACATAGCCGAAGATCGCGGCGATCAGCCCGTAGACAATGAGCTTGTCGCGGTGCGGGGCCATCGCCTTCCAATAGCCGACCGCGCCGCTCACATAGCCGGGCAGGGCGGCATAGGTATTGGAGGCATTTGCGAGCACCGGCGGCACCCCCGAAAACAGCAATGCCGGAAAGACGATGAACGAGCCGCCGCCCGCCAGCGAATTGACCGCGCCGCCCAAAAGGCCGGCAACAAGCAGCAGAAGTTCCGTCATCGTCTGTCCCCCAGTCTGCTCGTCCTACCCCCGCGAGCCCATTTCGCCCAACGCAATTGTCTGATCATCCCATCACCGCAATTGATCGGGACGCTCTTGACTTGGCGCCGGACCGGGCGCATCTACGCCCCCGGTTGCTGGCGCCTGCCGCCCGCGGATCGTGTGATCCCTGGTGAAGTCCAGCCTTTGACGTCTGATCCCTTCGGTTGTTTTCTCCCAAGGCGCATCATGGCAATGCGGGCCCCATGCAGGAAGTCGCCTCCATCCGGAGAGACCAAACCATGTCTTTTTCCCTTGATACCCCCTCGGCGCAGACCCTCAAGTCCGAGGCGAAACAACTGCGTGACCAGCGTGCGCGCCTGGGCCAGCCCATAACCCATGGCGCCGCGCTCGAACAGATTGCACGCAGCCACGGCTACCGCGACTGGAACACCGCCCGTGCCGCCCTGCCGGATCGCATCGCCGTCCCGTTCCAGGTCGGCATGCGCGTAAAGGGCTTCTACCTGGAGCAGCCCTTCAACGGCATGCTGATCGGCGTGCAATTGTCCGGCAACATGCCGCTCTTCACGGTGACTGTCCTCTTCGACGAACCGGTCAACGTCACGCCCAACTTCATGTTCGCTGCCCACCGCCACCGCGTTACCGCAACGGTTGACATGAACGGCATCTCACCCGCCCTGCGCGGCAACGGCCAGCCGCAGATGCGTCTCATGAAGGCCTGACAGGCCAACTAAGGCGCCGCCTGCACAAGCGGGCGGCGTCATCGTCCCGCTGTGGCGCGCCGGGAATGGCGCTTTCCTGGCATCAAGCCTGAAAGTGAAATTGCTGAACGGCCGGATAACCTGATCGTCAAAAGCTGCGCGACAGCACATCCATGGACTGGCCCATAGACGACGACAGGAACGACGAAGACGGAAGTGGCGGAGAGGAAGGGACACTCGCGGCTCAGAGATAAAAGCACACAGACCCCTTGATTTCCGGTCCCCTCCCTCCATTTATGGGGGCACAAAGCGGGGGCACAATGACGGAGAGCAGGGAGTATCTTGAGCTTCATAGGGGGAAGTACCGGGTGCGTATCCGGGTCCCCGATGCCGTGCGCCATCTCTTCGGCGGCAAGCGATACCTTAAGCAGTCACTAGGCACCGGAAACCTCAAGACCGCCAACGTCTTGAAGGGCGAGCACGTATCCCGCTTCAAGCTCCAGATTGCTCAGGCCGTAGATAGCGTCCAACCGGGAGCGACAATGTGGGAGGAAGCGAAGGTCCTCCGCACCCGTCACCGAGTTCCCATTACAAGTCCAACTGTTGATACGGCTTACGAGATTGTCCAAAGGGCAGAGCAATTGGTCCGGTCTCAGGGTCTTGAGACGGCAAAGGCATTTGCGGACACCGCGTTCGGACGCACCACCCCTCTCTCCGACCACCTAGAGGACTTCATCGGGGATAAGCCTTACAGGCCGAAGTCTGTGTTGGACCTCAGGCGTGGCATGAAGTGGCTGGCCGACTGGATGGCCAAGAAGCACTTGCCGCTTACGCTTGAGGCTGTAACCCAGCCGGTAGCAGGGGACTTCATGCGTCATCTCGTGGTTACGCGCCAGCTCGACCGAAAGAACGCCGGAAAGTACATATCCTTTCTGCGATCCTACTGGGGATGGATGGAGGAACAGGGTCATCGTCCGCGCAACTCCAGCCCGTGGCTTGGCAAACTTCCCGAAGCCAAAGGTCCAGGTCGTGGGATTGTTCTTGAGCCTGATGGCGGCAAGCGGGCTTTCACAGAGGCCGAAATGCGGAAGCTACTCGGCGGGACGCCAAAGGAGCACATCTCGGACCTCATGCGCATTGCTGCCCTAAGTGGGATGCGACTGGAAGAATGCTACCTTTTGAGGGTCCGCGATGTTGCAGGCGAGGTGTTTACCGTGCGTGATGGCAAGACCGTGAATGCCGTGCGAACCGTGCCAATCCACCCCGCACTTAAGCCCATCATAAAGCGCCTCAAGAAAGACAAGCAGGAGACAGACTTTCTGTTGGACCCTGAAGCCGAAATCGTGGAGCACACCGACATCAGGTCACAGGCGGCAAGTAAGGCCTTCGGGTACTACCGTAGGGCGCTGGGGGTCGATGAGAGGCCGAACGGGAAGCCCAAATCCAATGTGGACTTCCACAGCTTCAGGCGCTGGTTCATGCAACAAGCCCGCAACGCATTGCTGGCCGGCGCTAAGGGATACACTGAGTGGACCCTCGCGGATGTCGTAGGTCACAGCAAGGACGATCTGCCCCTCCAGCTCACCATGTCGCATTATCCGGGGCCGTCACCGGAGGCCGCCAAGAGGGCCTGTGTAGAAGCGGTGAGCCTGCCAGCCCCCTTGAACTCAGACACCTCCGCACCATCTACCCACGACGCAAACGAAGAGGGGAACTGAATGCCCGGACATAAGGCACTCTACCGGCAGCGTCTTGGCATTGGCCAACCCGAGGATGGCGAAGCGCAGCCCGTTCAGAAACTCAAGCCTGTGAGCGAACGCAAAGCAGAGGAGAAGAAGCGGAGGGCGCGTCCGAAGCAGCCGATCAAGGCTAACAGCGATGGTCTGATCGACTGGCTCATCAAGCACCTAAACCAGGCATGGTCCCCTAAGTCGGCCCGTGAGTTGGTCGCGGCATGGTACTCACACTGGCGGGGCCGCCCCGATAAACCCGAAGGTATCATCAAGGCGAACACAACCCACCACGTTGATCGAACCTCGAAGTGGCTGGACCGGAAGGTGCTCAAGGGGGAGATTGCTGTGTACGATAACGGCGGGGAGTGGAACGCGAAGCGCTACTACAAGCCGGACGGCGTAAAGCTTCGACAGCGCGGTGCACCACTATCCGAGATTTACTCGGATGAAGGTTTGTAATTTCTACAGCTTAATCAGCAACATACAATTAGGTTGGTATTAGAAATAACAGTGTGTGCTGCCTACGCGGCCCCATTAGGTAGCCATCAGAATAGTTGCCATCCATGAAACCGCTCAAAATAAGCGACGAGCGGGGCAGTTAAGCTCGACAACCCGTTGCCGTTAAGCCCAAACGAGTTGGCCCTTAAACGTTATCCCATCAGTGTGGCCTCCTGATGCCGTTGCGCTCAGCGGGACCGACACTTCACCTCCATCTATCCCCATCAGTCACCTCGAAAGGAAGGCCATATGCCGCCCTCCCAGCAACTTTGCGCGTCCATAGCGATGCCAACCTCCGATACGCCGCAAGCCGTCCTCGCAGTATCCAGACCCATCAGCCAATCCATTGACGGTGCCATGAGGGCCGTGGGCGTTGCGGCGATTGTGAGGAGCACTGCCGGGGTCTTTCGGTATTGGATGGCAGGCTACGCAATGTCCGACGATCAAGCCCGTGCTGCCATGGTCCAACACCTGCTGACCGTGCTGCCCGACGCCAAGCCCCAACTCGTGGTCTGGTCCACCAATATCGATGCCCTCAAGCATGTCCCCGCAGCTCGTGCCAACGGCGGCATGAGGTCTGGCTCCAACAAGAAGCAGCCTTTCGCGGCCTACGCCCTGTTTGACCCTGTGGAGCAAGCTCTCCGTGACGGCTCGTGGTTCCTCCAGACGTTCGGCAGGGGCGAGGAGCCAGCAGACTTCGATGCTGCCCAGCGTCTAGCCGATAGGGCGCTATGGGTGGCCAAGAGCCGGGCCATCGAGTTCCCATCCTTCCGCGCCGACCATCCCGACTGGCATATGCTGGAGACAGGCAGTTCCGACACCCCGGCCACGGAACACAATGAGCGGCGCTGATATTGATGACGACGATCCTTTCAGCGCATCCGGAGACCTCCATCACGATAGCTGGCTAGTCCCGGCAGGAAGCGACCTATGGCAGCTCTCCAGGCGATTGTTCCTTGAGGTGGAGGCCGCAACGCCCCGGCCGAGGTCTGCCCGTCAGGACGCGGCTTCAAGGCGGCAGGAGATGGTAGCGAACCTTGTGGCTAACCTGGCCGCTCTCACCGCATACAGGCCTCACGGCCCCCGCCTCATCGTCTCCTCCAGACATTTGAAGCACACCCGATATGCCCGCCCGAGCTTTCCGCTGAAGGCCTTCGCAGAGGTGGTGGGGTCACTGGAGCGGCTTGGCTACCTTGATCGCATAGTGGGCACCTACAAGGGCCTCAGGACAACGCTGGGGCCAACCTCTCGCCTCCTTGGCCATCTGCCCCGCTTTGGTGAGACACCCGCTGTGGGCCGCCTCAGGGGCGCAGAAAGCATCCTGCTTAAGGCACCCGTCCCAAGGAACAAGGTGAAGGTATTGGTGGAGTACGAAGATACCGACCACAGCACCCAGCTCCGGCAAGAAATGGAGACGATCAACGGTGCCATAAATGCCAGCGCCATCACCCTCAATCGCCAGCGGCAACTACCCGTGCATCTGGTCCGGCAATTCCTCCTCCCATCCAAGGTTGCCCCACCGAAGTTCAAAGGTCATGGGCGGCTCTATTGGGGCTGGTGGCAGGGACTGGAGAAGGCACAGAGAGCCGGCATCCAGATTGACGGGCACCGGGTAGCGGAGCTGGACTACTCCGGCATGTTCGCCCGCCTGGCCTACGCCGAGGTCGGCATCCCGCCTCCACCGGGAGACCTCTACGAAGGCTTGGGAATGTCACGCGCCGCAGGCAAGACAGCCATCTCTGCGCTGCTATGTCGGGTAGGGCCAATGGTGCGCCTTCCAGATGACCTCAAGTCCGAACTCGGAGAAGGCTGGAACGGACGCCGCGTCATGGCCGCCGTGCAATCGAAACACCAAGCCATCGCGCCCCTCTTCGGCCAAGGCATCTGGCCCCGTCTCATGTTCACGGAGAGCCAGATCATGGTGTCGGTGCTTCTGGAGTTGATCCAGCGCGGGATCGTGGCCCTGCCGATACATGACGGGCTGCTTGTGGGGGAGCCCCATGCGGAAGTATGCGCCGAGGTCATGCGGGAAGCGGCCTTCAAGGTCACCGGCTTTGAGTTTCCCGTGGCGAGGAAATAACTGCCCCGGTCGTGGAGACTTAACGGCCCCATAATGGCCTCCCGGTGTCCCTCTACTCCAGGTGCTGCTTGCAGCTTTAAAGAAGGGAGGTTGACCACCTCACCCCTCCCTGACACCTGAAGCACGACACTCTCAGCCTCCACTATGCGTCTATGCTCAATGTGACTGGACACTTACCGGACAAGCTCACGTAGCTCCTCTAAGCAAGGAGAAGATGAGGTCTGATAAGACCCCTCTGGACTTGAAGTCACCACCCCGATCCCAGCCTCAAGCGCCACGTTCAGCAAAGGGATCGATGGGGTCTAAAGCCGAAGAGACCGGGCGCTAGGCACTGCCTAGAGCTTCTCGCAAAGGTGCCTGTCCGAGGCTCCCAGCCGCTTGCAATCGTACCCTGCCTGAAACCAGCCACTACTCTGCTGCAACTCCGCCAGTTTGTGCTGCTGGCCGAAATAGTAGGCTGCCACCACAAGCACCAATACCACCAGCGCCAAATGGCGCGTCTCTTGTCTGGTCATGCTGATGTCCCCGTCCATGCGGGAGCTTCGAGCAGACCGCAAGGCCCGTCAATCCCTTCCAACCACCCCATGCCCGACCTCAAGCTCCCCAGCTTCAGGCCGCGCTTCTTCACGCCATAACCAAAGGAACACCTATGGCCCGACAACCCGTCCCCCAGATCGGCCGGCCCACGCCGATCCAGCCCGTAGCAGCGCCCGTAAGCACCTATGTGGAGCCTCCTACTCCGGCGCCATCCAACCTCCACCAACTGGCCCAAGGTCTGGCAGCCTTCGATAGTGGCCTCAAGGGCTGGATGGAGAAACGGGAGGCCGAGCAGAAAAAGGCCGATGCCGTCAGAGGAGAGGCTGCCTTCAACCGGAACAACCAAGCGGGCTGGGCTGCCGGCGTGGCGTCGGGGGAAATCCCCGCCAACGCATCCCCCATCTTTATGGAGTCTTTCAAGAAGACGGAGGGGAACTACAAAGGCATCAAAATGCGGGAGAGTTTCTCGCAGGCCTACACCCTCTGGGAGGGTCGGAACTCCGATGATCCGGCCGTCTTCGAGCAGTTTCTCTCTGACTTCATCTCCAGCAACATCGACACCGACGATCCCTTCGTTCTGGAAGGCTTCAACCCCCATGTGGACCTGCTTATGGAGCAGGCCTACAAGACCCACTCCGAGGAGCGCTCGAAGACGGTCTACAACGCCCATGTCAACACGAGGGCGGCCGTCATCGGGGACACTATCGACCATGCGTCGATCCAAGGTGTCAGCACGGGCGAGGGGACCAGCTACGATCTGCTGCTCGCAGACATCATCCAGCAGCGACAGGAAGCAATGGCCTCCGGTGTCCGCATGGAGGACTTCGACAAGCAGGTGGCAGCGACGATTGCCGCCAAGGCCATCGAACATGGTGACCCCTACCTGCTGGACCTCTTGGACGAGCAGCTCCCCGGCTATGACGTTAAGTTCTCCTCCCTCCCCGAATATCGGGACCTGAAGGCAACCACCATCGCGGCGCTCGAAGTCGAAGCCAGGCGGCAGATGACCGAACAGGCGCAGCTCCAGAAGAAGGCCGACGAAGAGGCCGAGGGTCAAATCGTCTCGACCGTCTTCAAGCATCTTTCGGAAAGTCCTCTGGTGGAGGTTCCCGAGGAGGTAATCTCGGCGTGGGAAGTTTACGACCCTGAGGCCCGCGTCAAGCTGGCCAACGCCCGGAAAACCTTCATGGACGAGAACACCATGGAGGACCCAGACGACATCATTGCCATCGAGAAGTTGATCCAAGACGGGGCAGGGCCTCGGGACATCTTCGAGCTGGCTTCCAGTGGTGTCATTACCGATCCTGCGACTTTCCGAAGCCTGATGGACCGCGCTCAAAAGCGGCAGGAGGTTGGCGTCGATGCCTTGTCCTCCCAGACGGCAAAGCGCTTCCTGACCACCATCAAGGAGCGGACCACGCCTGACGAGACGATGGGATTATTTGTGCCCGATGGACTGACGGACGAAGGCATTGAAGCGACCAAAGATTTCGAAAACATGGTCATCGACTGGATTATCTCCAACCCGGATAAGTCCGTTTATGAGCGTGAGAAGTTCCTCTACGAGGCCGGCGAGTTGGTTCTTCGCCGTATCGACAGAGAAGACCCGAATGGCCCCCAATACATCTCTCCGGCTGACGCAGAAAGAATGGGTGCGGAGGCCCTTCTTGAGGATGTCGCGGGTATAGCCAGCGGCGCGGTGGAAGACCAAACCTCGGCGCCCCTTAATCCATTGCAGCTTCTTGCGCCGCCCGTCACATGGCCTATCGGTCGAGAACAACCAGCAACGCCGGCTCCTGACAAAGTGCAGATCGACGGTACTCCTCTAGTGCCGCCAAAGCCGATCAACTCAATCGCTGATGTCGTACATGCGGTTCGGGATGCCCCTAAAAACACCCCCGTGGCCCATCTTGGTCGCATAGTTGGCGAAGGTGTGACTGTCCCGCCGTACAATGCAGAGACATTGGGCTTGTTCGGCCAAGATACTCCGCCGCGCTACGAAAACATGGAAGAAGCGTCAAGACTTGCACTCAAGCAGAGGGCCGAAAGCCAAGGTTACACATTTGAGGAATATAGTCTGGAGCTGTGGAAGACGGTACGCGAAGGCCTCGGCCTGAGCACCGAGTACGCTCCTCCAGCGCCGCCACAAGTCCAAGCACCAGGTCAGTCGCAGGCCAACCCTGAAATCTTCTCTCCCTCTGGAAAGACCTTCAGCCAGACGCCCGAGATACAGCAAGTCTCCTCAGTTCTGGACCTAATCGGTAATACTGAAGGGACCGATAAGCGGCGCGGCTACAATGAGACGCTCGCGTATGGCCGTCTTACAGGCGGAGATAAAGACCTCGTTTCGATGACGCTGGACGAAATCGATGCGCTTCAGACCTCTATGCTCCGCCATCCTGAAAACACTTGGAACAGCTCAGCTCTGGGCCGCTACCAGATCGTTCGGACTACCTTGCGTGGGCTGAAAGATGAGCTGGGCCTTAGTGGACAGGAGAAGTTCACCCCAGAACTACAGGACCGTCTAGCCCTTCACCTTCTCGAAGGTCGTGGACTGTCCCGATGGAAGAACGGCCAAATGTCTGACCAAGCCTTTATGGACAACCTTTCCGCCGAATGGGCATCGTTGCCTAAAGCGGACGGCAAGGGGACCTATGAAGGACAGCGTGTCGGCACTGACACCAGTGGCGTCTTAATGGCCCTTGCTCCTCTCAAGCAAGGCAACCAGAACGCGGCACTTCAAGCCATCGATCAGGTGACCTCTGAGCCTAACCTTGAGGCCTACCGCAACATCCCAGAAGGAGAACGGGACCAGTTCCTTCAGTGGAACAGCGATCCCGTTGGCAATCACGAAAAGAACCTGAGCGAAGTTGATCCCAAGCTGGCCTCAGTGGTTCGCCGTGCTCAGGAAATCTCCGGCGTTCAATTCGTAGTGGGCAGCGGTAAACGTGACGAGGAGCTTCAACGGAAAGCCGTCGAGTGGGGCTGGTCCAAAACAATGGACAGCGATCACCTACACGGCGGAGCACTGGACCTGTGGCCGATCATCGAAGGCGCTGTGAAGTTCGACCCTGAGGCCCAGCAGGAAATCGTCAAGGCGATGCGCCAAGCCGCTCAGGAGCTTGGTGTTGAACTCGACATTGGAGCCGACTGGCAGTCCTTCAAAGACCTCCCGCATTTCGCCATTAAGTCTGCATAACTACAGGAAAAATTATGAGCCTATGGACTTTGATCCGTGGACCGCCTTGTTCACCACTCACGGAGCGAGACGGATTACAGCAGGGAGAATTTACCGGAGGGTTTTGGGGGCCGCTCACGCGACATCTCCAATATACGTGGCGACGCAGCAACTTCCCCCCGGTGGGGGGCTTCTGGAATGAACCTGCGACAGGCCGCGCCGCTATGTTGCCACCCCATGCCCCGCCTCCAGGTCAATCGGGCACGTTCCGTATCTCTAAGCCCCGAAAACTATGCGACCGAGAACAGGGGTCTAATGACACTGCATATTGGCTATGCCTTAAGTGCATTATTTTATGTCTGATGCACTAAACCCAGTTGACATACCCAAAATGCAGTGCATTATGTGCATATACCCAAACTGCATTGGGTGGTTTTGGAGAACTCGAAATGAACCTCACTAAAGACTGGATAGCAATGAGCTGGCCCCAGCGCCTCCTCAACCTCCTTACCCGCCCCTTCGGCTGGGATGTCCACATTGAGCGCCACGGGATGGCCACTTGGCAGTGGGGACTAGACAGACCCGAGATGGCACTTGCTGCCGCTCTTGAGGAAGGTTCGGTCGCCTTGCTGCATGGACGAGGCACTCCCATCACCAATTACGACCTCTGGGTAGGCCCGTTCCAGGTTCTCCTCTTCCGCGAGTAGCCCTTGAGGGGCGGGCTTGGTCCCGCCTCTTCATCCCATCAGTGTTTTTTGTTCGAAGGAGCACATCATGCCCGCACACTATTCGACCTGTCACAACGTCCCCGAGAAGGCCATTCCCAACTTCATGCCCGGCATTGCGCCCATCACGATGGACGACGCCAAGCTCTTTGCCGAGCGCTACCTGGAGCCAGCCCAACGGGGCGACTTTCTCGCTGACCACAAGGATGGAAAGACCTTACAGCGCTGGATGCGTAGGCTGGACGAGGAGACCAGGCACACAATCTTTGTGGACTGCCTCTTGTCACATGCAGATGTGCCCTATGACCGCCGCTTAGAGGCCATTGACGCCAACCCACGGCGGGCCATCCTGCTGGCCTCGGAGTAGACCCCATGTTCATCCGTGCATATCTCCGCGCCTCCACCGAGGAGCAAGACGCCATGCGGGCCAAGGCTGCCCTTGAGCGGTTCTGTGAGGAACGGGGTCTGAGGATCGCTGCCTACTATAGGGAGAACGAGAGCGGCACCAAGCTGGACCGCCCCGAGTTGTTCCGTCTACTGGACGACGCTCAGCATGGGGACATTCTGCTTACCGAGCAAGTTGACCGACTAAGCCGCCTCAGGGCTGACGATTGGGAGCGCCTCAAGCAGGAGATACGCAACCGGGGGGTGAGGGTGGTGGCCCTCGATCTTCCCACCTCCCACCAGATGGCGGCTCAAGGTGGCGACGAGTTCTCCGGGCGGATGCTTGAAGCCGTAAACGGGATGATGCTGGACATGCTGGCGGCCATCGCCCGGAAGGACCTAGAGGACCGATACAGGCGCCAGAGCGAGGGCATAGCAAAGGCCAAGGCCAAAGGGGTCTACAAGGGACGGCCCGAGGACGAGGAGCGCAACGCTAAGATCATGGGGCTGCTACGCGATGGCTGGAGCTATGGGCGCATCCAGGACCACTTCGCCCACGCGGTGACGAAGAACGGCAAGCCCGTCTATGAGAACGGCAAGCGCAAGATGTCAGTCCCTTCGGCCCACACCATCGCCAAGTTGGCCAAGAGGATTAAGAACGAGGACGGATTGGCCGACTAGGTCGAGCCCTCACCCAATGGCTCGGAGCAGGCGACCCATGAAGGCTTCCCCTTTGAGGGTCAACCGGACGAGCTTAGAGCGTCCATCCTCCGGGTCAGGAAAGGTCTCCACAAGGCCCAAGCCCGGCACCTCAGCCCTCGGTCCAGACCCCAAGTAGGCAATGTGCCGATAGAGGGTACTTGGCGGCAACCCGATGCGCTCCGCCATCTCGGCCACCGGCACCGCCTCAGAGGTGCAACCGTCCGAACTGCTCATGGCAATCCCCAGGTACGAAGAGATGATGGCGGCATTGATTTCGCGCTGCTCAGCCATGAACATGCGGTTGACTTCGAGGAGGGCTCGGAGGGCGAGTTGAGGGGACATGATGGTGCCAATTGCGGTATTATGTTACCGCTAAATGTAAGGGCTCCAAGTTGATCTGCCTAGAGGTAACGCGGTAATATAATACTCACATTGGTCCGTCTGGTGCAGGCAGACGTTTCGGTTTTTCCAAGTTTGCCGCCGCACTCTTGTCTGCGTCTGCGAGGCCCTTCTCAATCCGCGCTGTGAACACATAAAGGAAGTCCCCAAGGGCCTTGGCAAACTCTAGAGTGGCAGCAGCGTCGGCGTCACTGGGCGGGTCTTCCTCAAGATCGGCATGACGCACGGCGTTCGCCTCAAGCCTGACTTGGTGCGCCCACTTACCCATTCCCTCAGTCAACAGGTGATCCTTAACGGCCTCGTCAATTCGACTGTGCAGCGATCCCTTGGTGTAGCCCTTGTCCTTGAGCATTGCGTCTACAGCGGACGCCGACATAACCACGCTGGCGTCTGGCGCAAACAATGTGTCGATTGCTTGCTTCAAATATCGTCGCGCCCCCTCAGGAAGGCTGACATCTAGCGTCCTGTGACCGGGATACAACCTAACGATGTTCCGGTGCTTCGGGACGGTTTGGCGTTGTACCTTTGGCGCAGCCTGACCTTCAGCCAGAACGGCTTTATGACACTTCGAACACTGATAGACCGCCCAGAAGCGCACCTCATCGGTACCCATCACCTTCTCCTCGCCGGAACTCCACATTGAGGACAGCAGCGGGTTGGCAACATTGCAGTGCGGGCAGCGGTCAACGCCAATGAGAGGAACTCCGAAAACCAACTGGGTCATTCAATACTCGCTGTTAGGAGAAAAGGTCCGCCTGCACATATGGGTCCAAGCGGATTACCCCAAGCAGCGTCCAAATGTTTGGGCGCTTGAAGATAGTCCCCTGAGCGAAGGCCATGCCGAGGCGAGGGTACTCGTCGTTGAACTTCTCCCCCATCCTCCTCAATGCGTCCTCTGATCCGTACTGTTTGGACCACCGCCAGTAAGTCGCGTGTGCTTCCCAATCGCCGTTCTCGCAGTCATGCTCACCGCCCTCGGCATCCTTGAACTTGAAGCGGAACTCGTAGGGGATTGGCTCGAAGTCGGGCAACTCCTTGTCCAACATCGACTGTTGCCTAGAATGATCCTTGATGTTCTCGACCTCCGCCGCCAAGTCTGCCTTGCTCTTTTCCTTCCAGTAGAACCGAGTGTTCTGGGGGCGGATGAGGGCTAAAGTCTGCCCCCGTTCTATGGCAACTCTGGTAGACGGCACGATAATCTTTTCAAGGAAGCGCGTCCGCTCGCCCTTTGGAAGCTCACCATTGATGGTGATGCTTTCCTCATGGACGTGGCAGCTCTCGGTCCGAGCGTCATGTGTGGGGCGATGATAGCGGAAGTTTACCCAATCCCAGCGTTTGAAGGCAGACTCGTTGCTCAGGTGCCTGAAGCGAACGGGGTATAGTCTTTTCCAAATACCGTCCTCGGTGACGCCAGCGCAGCAGACAGTCTCACCGTTCTTCTGGCTAGGATGCGGAAGTGCCTTTACCAGCACCGCCACCCGGCAATCTTGAAGCGTGCCGTTCGTATCTTGTGGGATCATCGCCATAAAGCTCAAACGACTCGTGACCTCGGGACACGATACTCTGAGCAATTATTGACCGATGGCAAGTCTTTGGGTCTCGCTCGAAGCAGAGGAGGCAGGTTTTCTTGTTTTTAACCACCACCATAAGGTCCTCAAGCGATGCTTGGCTATCGTCTTGGGCGAGATGATCTGTGTAGACGGCTCGGAAAGTCTCGTAGTCACCGGCACGGGCGGCATCGCGGCCCGGCCTGGGGTCACCGAGCGCCAGGAAGTGTCGATACTCAATTCCGTTCGCTTCTAGCAACTCAGAGAGTGCCTTCTTGGAAAATCCCTTCTTGCGCGAATGGGGAACCGCCCTCACGTCCGCAAGACATTCAATGCCGACCGCTTTTAGCGTAGCTAGAAAACGAGCGATGTCCGTTCCCTCGTACCCAATGGTGAAAACTGTCGTCATCATCCACTCCCAGCAGCCCTGCGCCACTATCGCTCTTTTAAACCCAATTGAGGGGGCACAAAGCGGGGGCACAAATAAAAAAGACCTCCCGAAGAAGGTCTTATTTTTCAACGGCTTAATCACGTCAAAAGCAAGTGGCGGAGAGGAAGGGATTCGAACCCTCGAGACCGTTCCCGATCTGCACCCTTAGCAGGGGTGTGCCTTCGACCACTCGGCCACCTCTCCGGCGGGGTCGGGTCTAGCCTTAGCCTATCCTTATGGCAAGCGCTTTTTGCGCTTTAGGCCCTGAGGCGGGACCGTGGCTGTGGGTTTCGCTTGTCCCGGCAAAACGCAAGCATTCCCTAAGCATAAAAGCATCGGAAATGCGCCAGTGCCAGTGGTTCGGCACAAGGTAACGGCTCCGTAAGGGAATATTACTAGAGACGACTGGCTATTCTTGGCCTGCTGAACGGGTGTTTCGGTGCTGGATTTTTTTATCGTTGGCCATGATTTGCCCTTTGTGTTGCTGGCCGCAGCCATTTGCCTGACCTCTGCCTATGCCTGTATCAGCCTCATGCACCATGCGCGCCAGGCCAGCGGCCGCATGCGCCATGTCTGGAATGCGGTCTCGGCGCTGGCCGTGGGGCTGGGCATATGGTCCACCCACTTCATCGCGGTGCTGGCGTTCCGGCCCGGCTTTGTGCTGACTTACGATCTGGGGCACACCGCGCTCTCCCTGTTGATCGCCGTGCTGGTCTGCGGCGGCGGTATTGCCCTTGCCGTTCACAGCAAGGGCCGTTCCGACCGCGTTCTGGGCGGCATCACCGTCGGCGTCGGTATTTCGACCATGCACTATACCGGCATCGCCGCCCTTGTGCTGGAAGGCGACATCGTCTGGCAGTCGGGGGCGGTGACACTGTCGATTCTGGCGGGCATGGTCCTGGCTGGCCTGTCTTTTGCGACAACGCTCCGGCGCGGCTGGCGCTGGAATCTCGCGGCGGCGGGTCTGTTGACCGCGGCCATCTGCGCCATGCACTTCACCGCCATGGCCGCTGCCGATTTCAGCAATTGCCTGCCGGTCCAGAATGGCGCTGAGCTTGATGGCGGCCTGATGTCCGCGATTGTGGCGCTCCTGTCGATTCTGGTTCTGGCTGCCGCTATCGGCAGTCTGGTTCTCGACGAGGCCGATCGCCGCCGCACGGCGCGCGAAGCGGCCCGCCGCGCCGAGGATGCAAGGCGGCTGGCCGACGCCAATGACCGGCTGAACCTGGCGCTGGCCCATATGGGGCAGGGGCTGGCCCTGTTCGGGCCCGACGGCAGGCTGCAATTGCACAATGAACGCATGGTCTCCCTGCTTGGTCTCGGCAGCGACGCCAATCTGGTCGGCTTGGACCTCGAAGCGATTCTGCGGCGCAGCCTGACCGGGCTGGGACGCCCGGAGGCTGAGGCCGGTGAGCGGGCGCTGGAACTGGCGCAACAATACGGCGCGTTGATCGCCGAGGGCGGTGGTGAGGCCGTGCAGCAGGTGTCCGACGAGCTGGCGTTCCGCGTGCGCCACAGCCCCGCTGGCAATGGCTCGTGGATCACCACGGTCGAGGACATTTCCGAAAGCCGTCGCAATGCGGCGGCCATCGCCCATCTGGCCCACCATGATTCCCTGACCGGCCTGCCCAATCGTGCGAGGTTCGGCCAGGCGCTTGCCGCCGGGCTCGGCGCGCTGGCGGGAACAGAAGACAGGCTGGCGGTCATTGCCATCGATCTCGACCGCTTCAAGGACATCAATGACAGCTATGGTCATGCCGGCGGCGACCACGTGCTGCGCGAACTGGCGCGGCGCTTCGGTGCGCTGCTCAGGGAAGGCGAGTTCATGGGGCGTCTGGGCGGCGACGAATTCGCTGCCGTCAAGACCTTCGCCGATATGGGCGCGCTGCGCGATTTTCTGGCGCGGCTGGAAAAGGCAGTCGGGGGCAGAATTGCCTATGGCGAAAACATGCTGGTCGTGGGTGGCTCCATTGGCGTCGCCATCGCGCCCGACGATGGCATGGATGGGTCGAAACTGCTGAACAATGCCGATCTGGCGCTGTATCGCGCCAAGGCCGAGATCGACAGCGGCGTCTGCTATTACGAGCATGAGATGGACGAGGCGGCCCGCCAGCGGCGCGCAATGGCCAAGGATCTTTGGGATGCCGTTGAAACCAACGGATTCCACCTCGCCTATCAGGTGCAGAAATCGGTCACCACCGGAATGACCACCGGTTACGAAGTGCTGCTGCGCTGGAACCGGCCCGGCCACGGCGCGGTGGGGCCCAATGAGTTCATTCCCGTGGCGGAAGAATGCGGCGCCATAAATGCCATCGGCGCATGGGTGCTGGCTGAAGCCTGCCGCGAAGCTGCGCTTTGGCCCGAACCGCACAAGATCGCCGTCAATGTATCGGGGTTGCAGCTGGCGCAGCTCGATCTGGTCGATCAGGTGAAAATGGTCCTCGAACAGACCGGCCTGGCGCCGGAGCGCCTCGAACTGGAGGTGACGGAGACCGCTATCATTTCCGACCGCAAGCGGGCGCTGGCCGTACTGAACGCCATCAAGGCGCAGGGGGTCTCCATCGCCATTGACGATTTCGGCACCGGCTATTCATCGCTCGACACGCTTCGCAGCTTCCCCTTCGACAAGATCAAGCTCGATCGCTCCTTCATGACCGAGGTGGAGCGTGACGAGCAGGCCAAGGCCATCGTGCGGGCCATTCTGGCGCTGGGCAAGAGCCTCTCCGTCCCGGTTTTGGCCGAAGGCGTGGAAACCACCGAACAGCTTGACGTGCTGCGCGCCGAAGGCTGCACCGAGGCCCAGGGGTTCCTGCTGGGTCGCCCCGGGCTGATCGACTGGACGCTCTACAGGCGCTACGGCTGATCCCTTTCGATCACCAGGAACGGGCCGCCGCGGTATCGGACCACTAAAGCCCCTTGGCGACCTCCTCCAGTTGTGCGGCGCACAGGCCCCACCCCTCGTGAAAGCCCATTTTTTCATGGGCTTCGCGGTCTTCGGCGGTCCAGTGCCGCGCAACAGCCGTGTAGCGGGTCTTGCCATTCTCTGGCTCGAAGGTCAGCACGCAGGTGAAGAACGGCTTCTCCGCAGGCTTCCAGTCGCCGGTATAGGCATCGGTAAACACGAGTTTACGGTTCGGAATGACCTCGAGATATTGGCCGGGATTAGGATATTCCGTGCCGTTTTCGTCGGCCATCACCACCATGCTCGTCCCGCCCGGGCGCACATCCAGCGTGGCGCGTGGCACGCTCCATGGCTTTGGCGCAAACCATGCCGGCAGCAGGTCAGCATCCGTCCAGCAGCGATAGACGGATTCAGGGGAAGCATCGATCAGGCGCGTCAGCACCAGATCGCGGCTCGGGTCGGTGTCGGCAGGCAAAGTCATGACTGTGTTTCCTTGGATGTGAATTGTCTTCACCAATGCGACGATGCGCTCAACGAGCCTTCGACAATCGGACTGCGAAATTTTTGACGCAAGCCTCGACGGCGCTCCATCTTGCCGTCCGCTCTGGAAATTTTCGGTCACTCATGTATGGAAGCCTCGCTCCCACAGTCGAGGCCTGTCATGCGCGAAATCCGCCCCCTCCATTCCGGCTGGACCCTGACCTGCCTTGGCGGTCCCGGCGCAAGGCCCGGTCTTCCCGACGCCATTGTGGCCAGCGTTCCCGGCACGGTCCATACCGATCTGCTCGCCGCCGGTCTCATTCCCGACCCCTATATCGATCTCAATGAAATAACCGTCGATTGGGTCGGCCGCTGCGACTGGCGTTATGACACACGCTTCGACTGGCAGGATGCGGGCGCTGAAAACGCAGATCTGGTCTTTGCCGGCCTCGATACCTTTGCCACCATCCTGCTCAACGGTGTGGAGATCGGCCAGACGGCCAATATGAACCGCACATATCGGTTCGCCGTCCGCGATCATCTGCGGGCAGGGGAGAACCATCTCTCCATCACGTTTGATTCTGCCTGGAAGCGTGGCGAGGTGCTTGCCGCCCAATATGATCCGCGCCCCAACAACTATCCCGGGCCGGCCAATCTGATGCGCAAGATGGCCTGCAATTTCGGCTGGGACTGGGGCCCGACGCTGGTCACCGCCGGCCTTTGGCAGGGCGTGACGCTGGAAAGCTGGTCCGATGCGCGCCTGGCCCGCATTCGTCCCGAAATCACCCTGGATGGTGCCGATGGCAAGGTCCGCATCCATGCCGATATCGAGGGCAGCGCCCAAGCCCCTCTGTCACTGCGCGTTTCCGTCGGCGAGGTAACCGAGACGCTACCGGTGGCCGGCGCTGCTGCCACGCTCGACCTGACGGTGAAATCACCCGAACTCTGGTGGCCTCACAATCTGGGCAATCCAAGGCTCTACAAGCTGTCCGTCGATCTTTGCGCGGGCGACGCGGTCCTCGACAGCTGGTCACGCGACATCGGCTTTCGCTCGCTGCGGCTCGATACGCTGCCGGACGAGCATGGCACGCCCTTCGCCTTCATCATCAATGACGTGCCGGTCTATATTTCCGGCGCGAACTGGATTCCCGACGATTGCTTCCTGCCGCGCGTCACGCCGGGGCGCTACGCGAAGCGGATCGAGCAGGCCAGGGAGGCCAATATCAATCTGCTTCGCGTCTGGGGCGGCGGCATCTACGAAACCGACACCTTCTACGAGGCCTGCAACCGCGCCGGCATGCTGGTCTGGCAGGACTTTCTGTTCGCCTGCGCCGCCTATCCCGAAGAAGGCGATCTGCCGGCCGAGATCGAGGCCGAGGCGCGCGACAATATCGTCCGGCTCATGCCTCATCCCGCGCTGGTGCTCTGGAATGGCAATAACGAAAACATCTGGGGCTTCTTCGACTGGGGCTGGCAACCGGCTCTCGAAGGCCGCAGCTGGGGGCAGGGCTATTATCTCGACCTGCTGCCTCGCCTCGTCGCAGAACTCGACCCGACCCGTCCCTATTGGGCCGGATCGCCCTATTCGGGCTCCATGGACATTCACCCCAATGATCCTGCCCATGGATGCACCCATCTCTGGGATGTGTGGAACGAGATCGGCTATGAGCACTATGCCGACAGCGTACCGCGCTTCTGTTCGGAATTCGGGTGGCAGGCACCACCGACCTGGGCGACGCTGACCCAGTCGGTCCACGACAATCCGCTCACCCCGACCTCGCCCGGTGTCTGGCATCATCAGAAGGCGACCATCGGCAACGACAAATTGCTGCGCGGCCTGAATGGCCATCTGCCCACACCGCAGAACATGGACGATTGGCATTTTGCCACCCAGCTCAATCAGGCGCGGGCCATCACCTATGGTATTGCCCATATGCGCAGCCATCGTCCGCTCAACATGGGAAACATCGTTTGGCAGCTGAATGACTGCTGGCCGGTGACGTCATGGGCGGCAATTGACGGATATGGTCGCAAAAAGCCGCTTTGGTACGCCTTGCGCGCGGTCAACGCCAACAGTCTGCTCACCATTCAGCCCCGCGCGTCACGATTGGCTGTCATTGCGATAAACGAACGCACACTGTTCTGGCGGGGCGCAGTGAAAGTGAAACGCATTCGTTTCGATGGCACTGTGCTGGCAGAATGGGACCATTGGCGCCTCTGTGCCGACCGCTTTTCCGCCGCAGAACTCATTGTTCCAGAACATGTTTCTGTCCCTGGTGATCCGCGCCGGGAGGTTCTTGTGGCGACCATGCACGACAAAACGGCGCTCTATTGGTTCAATGAAGACATCGAACTGGATCTGCCAGAGCCCGAATATGCCATCGCCTTGGAAAATCTCGGAAATTCCCGCTGGGCCTTGACCGTAACGGCCGAAACCATGCTCAAGGACATCTGCATCTTCGTCGATCGCCTGTCGCCCGATGCGGACATCAGTGACATGCTGGTTACACTTCTGCCGGGGCAGAGCCATCGCTTCATCATTGAAAACATTGATGAATTGTCCGAAGGCGCCATTGCGCCCATCCTGCGCTGCGCCAACCAGCTGGTCCGCTAGCTCCGCAATGCCGCCAGCGCCTGCCGCAGAATGCCGCCATGCTTGTCCAGCAGGGCATGAGCTTCGGCGGGATCGGCCCCGGCGGCAATCAGCACCGCCGGCTTCACGGCGCCCGCACTGGTCTCCAGCGCACTGGCCGCCACGTCATCGCTGACCTGCGCAATTTCAGCGACTATGCCGCGCGCACGAATCCGCAATTTTTCGTTGTCAGCCAACACGTTGACCATAAGCCCATCGTGAACATGGCCAAGCCTGATCGCCATCAGTGTGGACAGCATATTGAGCGCAATTTTCTGGGCTGTCCCCGCACCCATCCGCGTGGAGCCGGCGATGACCTCGGGCGGCGTCGGCAGGAAAACCGCAATGTCGACAATTTCGAATAGCGCCGCGCCGGCATTGTTTGCCAGCCCGACCGTCGGCGCGCCGGCCGCCCTGGCCGCCTTCGCGGCTTCGAGCGGGTAGGGCGTCTGTCCGCTCGCCGTCAGCGCGATCAGGCAGTCGGAAGGTCCGGGATTCAAGGCCAGAACCGCTTCGCGCGCTGCCACTCCATCGTCCTCGGGCCCGCCCTTCATATCGGAAAGCGCCGCCATGCCCCCGGCCAGCAGCACGACGATCCGGTCGCGGTCCAGACCATAGGTGCCCGGCAGTTCGAGAGCGTCTGCAAGCGCCATCAGGCCCGAGCTGCCTGCCGCTGCATAGATTATGCGCCCGCCCGAACGCAGACTGCTCGCCGCTGCTTCCGCCGCCCGCTCTATCGCAGGGGTCGCCTTGCCCACCGCGGCTGCCGCATCGGCCTGCCCTTTTGCCAGCAGGTTCAGAATGTCTGCATCGGTTCGAAGATCGAGGCCATCGGTCGCGGCATGGCGCTGTTCGGTCTGTCTTTCTGCCATAACGCCTCCCTTTGCATTGATAATGCCAAAAAAATACCACTTGTCCAGATCGTCTGGCCTCGGCATAAGAGTTACCAAAAAATGCAATCGCTACAGGCTCATCCAGCAGAAATCCACTGCTTGCCATCAAAGGGGCTTGGTAAATGGTATTTTATTGGTATTGTGTACCGAGAGCGGGGTGGCCGCCATTTTACATGTGGGCTCACAAATAGCCCGGCGGAGGAGAGTGTGACTGACCAATCCGGCAACATCTTTGGCGATGGTCCCGTCACCCTGCCTGTAGGGGGGCCGCTCTATCTGCAACTCAAGCGCTGGATTGAGGATGCCATAAAGCGCGGCACAATCAACCCCGGCGATGCGTTGCCGTCCGAGCGTGACCTCGCCCAGCGTGCCGATGTGTCCCGCGTGACGGTGCGCAAGGCGGTCCAGCAATTGGTGCAGGACGGCATCCTGGTGCAGCGTCATGGCTCCGGCACCTTCGTTGCCAACCAGACCCAGCGCGTCGAGCAGTCTTTGTCTCAGCTTACCTCGTTTACCGAGGACATGGCGCGGCGCGGCATGTCGGTTCGCGCCGAATGGCTCGATCGTGGCATTTACGTTGCCTCGCCAGAGGAAACGATCATTCTTGGCCTGAGCTCCGGCGAGCAGGTGGCCCGCATTGCCCGTCTGCGTCTTACCGGTGATGTGCCTCTGGCCATAGAGCGCGCCAGCCTCTCGTCCGGCGTCTTGCCCGATCCCGCCGGTATCGGCGATTCGCTCTATAAATATCTTGAGACTTTCGGCGTCCGGCCGGTGCGCGCCATCCAGCGCATTCGCGCCGCCAACATTGCCGAGGAAGACGCCATGCTGTTGCAGGTGCCAGTAGGGTCGGCAGGTCTGCACATCGAGCGCACGTCATACCTTTCCACCGGACGCGTCATCGAATTCACCCGCTCCATCTATCGGGGCGACACCTATGATTTCGTCGCCGAGCTGCGTCTTGGCGATCCCGCCACCGGAGGCAAGCCATGACCGCTCAAACCCACATGCGTCAGGAAGTCGACCAGATTCCGCAAGTCGTGGCCGGTTTTCTCGATGCAGCCGCGCCCGTTCTCGACAAGACGGCGGAGCGGCTCAGACAGGCTGATCCTTCTGTCGTGATCACCGTGGCCCGTGGCTCGTCAGATCACGCATCCGCCTATCTGAAATACGCTATCGAGCTGACGCTGGGTCTTCCTGTCGCCTCGGTTGGTCCGTCCATTGCATCCATCTATGGCAAGGATCTCAAGCTCACCGGGGCGGCCGCCATCGCCATCTCCCAGTCCGGCAAGAGTCCGGACATTGTCGGCATGGCCCAGTCCGCCCGCCGCTCCGGCGCCACGACCATCGCCATCACCAATACGATTGGCTCGCCCCTGGCCGAAGCCAGCGATTTCACCATCGACCTGCATGCCGGCGTCGAAAAAAGCGTCGCCGCCACCAAGACCTTTGTAACCTCGGTAGTGGCCGGCCTGGCACTTCTCGCCCGCTGGAGCGGTGACGCGGACCTGCGGCGCGCTGTAGAGGCACTGCCGGACAGCCTCGCCAAGGCGGTCGCCTGCAATTGGTCCGAAATGATCCCGGCGCTCGATGGTCACGCCGCGCTCTATGTGCTTGGTCGAGGCCCCGGCTTTGCCATCGCCAATGAGGCAGCGCTGAAATTCAAGGAGACCTGCGGCATTCAGGGAGAGTCCTACAGTGCTGCCGAGGTCATGCACGGGCCGGTTTCGATCGTCACCAAGGACTACCCCGTTCTAGCCCTCGCAGCCCGTGATTCGGCCGAAGCCTCGGTCGCAGACATGGCGCACAAGCTGGCCGGGCAGGGCGCCCGCGCCTTTCTGACCAGCGACCGGCCAGGCGCGGCGGCGCGACTTCCTTTTGCGGCCACTGGCCACCCGATCACCGATCCGCTGGCGCTGATCGTGTCTTTCTACGGCTTCGTTGAGGCATTGGCCCGCCATCGCGGCCTTAATCCCGATGAGCCGCCCATGCTGCGCAAGGTGACCGAGACAATATGAGCGACCTTCTCGCCATCACCGCTCCGCGCATTTTTGATGGTCATGTCTGGCACGACAATGCTGCGCTGCTGATCGAATTTGGCTTTGTCTGTGGGATCGTCGCCAATCAGGACATACCGGCCCATGCCCGCCGGACCAACCTTGACGGCGGCATGCTTGTGCCTGGCTTCATCGACCTGCAGGTCAATGGCGGCGGCGGCATATTGTTCAACAATGCCCCCAGCCTTGAAACCATCCGCATCATCTGCAGCGCGCATGCCCAGTTCGGCACAACCGCGCTTTTGCCGACCCTCATCACCGACAGCGTCGAAATCAACATTGCCGCAATCGCCGCCGGTCTTGCAGCTCACGAGCAACGCGTGCCCGGCTTTCTGGGCCTGCATCTGGAGGGGCCGCACCTGTCGCTCGCCCGCAAGGGCACCCATGATCCTGCCCTGATCCGTCCTATGGACGAAAGCGATCTCGCCAGATTGCTCGACGCCGCCGGCGCCTTGCCCAATCTGCTCTGCACCGTCGCCAGCGAATCCACGACGCCGCAACAGATTGCCGCCCTGTCTGGCGCGGGCGCCATCGTCAGCCTGGGCCATTCCGACGCCAGCTATGACTCGGCAAATGCCGCCTTCGCTGCCGGCGCCAGCATGGTGACCCATCTGTTCAATGCCATGAGCCAGCTCGGCAATCGCGAGCCCGGACTGGTTGGTGCTGCGCTCGATAATTCCGGGATATTTGCCGGTCTGATCGCCGACGGTATCCATGTTCACCCAGCCACCATCGCTGCCGCCCTGCGCGCAAAGAAGGGGCCGGGGCGCATCTTCCTGGTGACTGATGCCATGTCGCAGACCGGCACCGACCTGGCTTCATTCTCCCTCAACGGGCGCACCATCACCCGTAGCGAGGGTGCCTTGCGCCTCGATGACGGCACACTGGCGGGGGCCGATCTCGACATGATCGACGCCGTCAACTTCATGATCGATACAATCGGCCTGCTGCCGGACGAAGCGTTCCGGATGGCAGCGCTGTATCCCGCCGAGGCCATGGGTATTGCCGATACGCATGGCCATCTGGGGCGCGGGGCCATCGCCAGCTTCGTGCATCTGGGTGACGCGCGAGAGGTTCGCGCCACCTGGGTGAGCGGAGAACCGGTCTGGCGCGGCTGATCGGCTATCCGCGACCGATATAGGGCATGTTCGTGGCCATCACCGTCATGAACTGCACATTTGCCGAAAGCGGCAGGCCCGCCATATAGAGCAACGCATCGACCACATGCGCGACATCGAATGTCGGCTCGGGCATTATCGTGCCATTGGCCTGCAACGATCCGGAATTCATGGCGCTGGTCATGTCCGTTGCCGCATTGCCGATGTCGATTTGGCCGCAGGCGATGTTAAAGGCCCGGCCATCGAGAGCAATTGCCTTGGTCAGCCCTGTAATGGCGTGCTTGGTTGTCGTGTAGGACGCAGCCTGCGGTCGCGGCACGTGGGCGGAAATCGAGCCGTTATTGATGATCCTGCCGCCTTGCGGATTCTGGTCGCGCATCAGCCGGAAGGCCTCGCGCGCGACATAGAAGGCGCCGTTGAGATTGGTATCGACCATTTCCCGCCATGTTTCGATCTCCATATCGCCAAAGGATGTGGCCGGCGCGAACCGCCCCGCATTGTTGAAGACCAGATCCAGCCGTCCATGCTCGTCTCTTATGGACGCAAACAGAGCCGCCACCGCGTCAGGCGCAGTCACGTCACAGACCTTCCCGTCTATACCTTTATGTGTGGTCAGCTCGGCAATGCGCTCTGCGCGTCTGCCGCAGGCGACAACGCGCCAGCCCGCTGCTGCAAGCCCCAGCGCGGCTGCCCTGCCAATGCCGGAAGTTGCCCCTGTTACCAGTGCCGTACGAGCCTCGTTCACCGCATTCTCCATATTTCTACCATCTAAGCGCCATGCTTTCCGGACGGCCTAGCCTCGGGATAGCGCCTTGTCTTCAGCGATCATGGGCCCGAATAGCGCTGAATTTAACGATTTCTTCAGGCCGGTTAACAGCTCGTTTCCGACTGTGTGCTGAATCTGCAACAAGTGATGGGCAACCACATTGTGTCAGGCCCAAAACCCGCTTGCCGCGATTGCGTCGGAATTTTGCATGCGTAGAGTGGGTCTTGCGAATCCATGCATGGGATCGTTTGTCGGTCGCAACGCGACGGCAACACACAGCACCACGAATTGTGTGGTCGCGTTTCGACAAACCGCTGGGCAACCGGCACAAGAATGACTGACTTTGGAGGTCAACCAATGAAACTCAAGAGCCTTATTCTCGGTTCTGTTGCTGCTGCCGGTCTCTCGACCGCTGGCTTCGCCGCCGACCTGGGCGTGCTCACCTCGCTGGACGTTTGCGACTCGCTGGGCATTTCCGGCCTGACCATCTCGTCCTCGGACAACTGCCTCGCCATCTCCGGCAAGGTCATTTACGAATTCAACTGGGGCGACTTCGCTGGCAACTGGGATGGCGGCGTGCCGTTCATCAACTCCGCTGCTGGCGCTCGCAACGTCATGGACAATGACGGTCTTGCTCCGGCCAACAACGACTGGAATTCCAAGGTTGAGACCTGGCTGAAGTTCGTTGGTACGGCTTCGAGCGACTTTGGTCCGGCTTCCGCCACCATCAAGATCAAGAACGTCAGCCACCAGGTTTACCAGAACGAAGCTCCGGTTGCTCCGGGTAAGACCGCTCCTTGGGGTGCCGCTGTTGCTGGCGCCGGTGGCGACGAGACCTTCGGCTGGATCATGGACGAAGCTTTCGTTCAGGTCGGCGACACCACCACCCTGATGGCTGGTAAGAAGGGCACCATTGCCAACCGCGACGACGACGAGCCGTTCAACTGGCTCGGCCTCTTCAACTCCGACGCCGTTGATAAGGGTGTTCTGGGCGCTCCGGCTCCTGGCGTTGCATTCCCGGCTCTCGGCGGCCATGTCATCCAGGTCGTGTCCAACCTCGGCAACGGCGTGACCATCAAGGGCGGTCTCGAAAAGCTTGAAACCACTGGCACTGCCGTTGGCGTTCTCGAATATGCTGGTTCGGGCATCACCGCTCACCTGACGCTTGCTGCTGCTGACGTCCTGACCGGTACCGTTGGTAACTGGGGCGCGCATGCTGGTTTCACCGGCACGTTCGACCAGTTCAAGATCCGTGGTGCTGGTGCTTGGACGTCCACTGCTGCTGGCGTGACCTACTACAACGTGCTTGCTTCGGGTGAAGCCAAGTTCGATATGTTCACGATCGCTCTCTCCGGTGAAGCCACTGGCGGTTCGGTTGCTCCGACCCAGGTCGGCTTCGGCGGCTCGGTTGGCGCTACCGTCACCGAAGGCGTGAAGATCAACCTCGGTGGTCGTTGGTTCGACGAAAACACTGCCGTCAACGACACCGAAGGCTACCAGATCGCTGCTCAGCTCGTTGCTGCTGTCACTGAGTCTGTTGAACTCACCGGTGAAGTCGGTGTCTATGGCACCAACAAGCCTGCTGCTGTTGAAGCAACCGACTTCTACGCCAAGGCTTCGGTTGGCTGGAAGCCAGGTGGTCAGTTTGAATCGTCGCTCGGTGCAGAAATCCACCAGAACGGCGCTTACAAGGTTACCTTCAAGGCTTCGAAGGAATTCAAGTAATCCTTGGATTACTGCTGAATTGGGAAAGGCCCGGCTCTGCCGGGCCTTTCTTTTTCTTTCAACCAACCCATGATCCCGGTTGGGCCTTGGGCGGCTAGGCTTCTTTATCCCGCTTGTTCCTCTTATCCCCGCCATACTCGACCTGCTTCATACTCTGCCTATCAACCGGGCGAAGATGGAGTTGCAACGATCAACTGCCCGGTGACAGCCGGGAGGCCTCTTGATCGTTAAAGGAGGCTGGGTCCGGGGATGGGAAATTCCGGTGAGAGCCGGCCCTGGGAAACCCCCTGCCAGAAATCCCGGCGCTCCGAGGCGGTTATCGTCTCATTTTTTACCACTCAGAGGCGGGAACCGTCTCGGGGCACTGTCAGATGAGACAAACCCGGAGGTTCCAGTAACCGGCCGGTGTCTGGTCGTGCCTGCTGATTGGCAAATGCTGACAGACAGACCGGATATCGATAGCTTAAATGGTAGGCCAGCATTTCATCGTCGCGCCATTTCTCTTTGTCCTGCCGCGCAAATCATCTACCGTTGAGAAAGTTGCGGTTTTCCAATGGATTCGGGATGATCAGGGACCTCCTGAAATGGGTGGCGCCGGGTGTGGCGACACTATTTGGCGGCACTATCACGGCCTTGGCCATGACAACCCCGTCCATGCTCGCCGATCTCGGAGGGCAGGGGGCGCATCGGCTTTCAGACGATGGTCTGACCTGGGCACATGTCGCCGTGCAAGGGCGTGACCTTGTCCTCTCCGGCACCACGGATACGCTGGCACAACGCGATGCCGCCACTGCGCTTCTGGCGGCGTTGCCCGGAGTGCGAACTGTCAAGCAAGACGTCACCTTGGCGCCTCTGGCCGATCCTTTTCTTTTCAATGTATCGGTCGAAGCTGGCGACGTAAGCCTTTATGGATACGTGCCGAATGCGGAACTGAAGCGGTCGCTTGCGGCCAGGCCAGGCATTGCCACGGCCGATCTTGCCGTTCGCGCCGGTCAGCCCGATGAAGCCCTTTGGCTCTCGGGTGTGGAATTTGCCCTGGCGCAGGTTGGCCAACTTGATACCGGCGTCATCGAACTGTCTGGCCTCACGCTGAACGTCACGGGGCGCGTCCGGTCCGAGCCAGCCCTCGGCGCCATGCAGATGGCGCTTGCCGATAGGCCCGGCGGCCTTGCTCTGGGGGAGGTGCGTCTCGATCCGGTCCGGGTGACGCCATACACCTGGACCGCCGATTTCGATGGACATCGCATTGCGATCTCAGGCCATGTGCCAGAGGCGCGCCTCGTCGAGCGCTTCAGGACTGCAGACATATCGGGTATGCCGGTTGCGACGGGACTATCGCTTGCATCCGGCGCTCCGGACGGATTTGCCGATCTCAGCAGATTGCTGGTGGAACAGCTGGCGCGCCTGGAGCATGGCAATGCGAGCATTGTCGATGGTGTCAGTCGCCTGACCGGCGCGCCGCCCAGTGTCGAAGTCGCCCAGGCAATCACCGAAACGCTGTCCGGCACTGGCTCCATTGTCCAGCTTTCGCCGCCGCGCGTCAGCGATTACTGGGTCAGCGCCACCCTGCAATCGGGCGGCGTGCTGGTTTTTGACGGCTATGCGCCAGATCAGGCAACGCTGGACAGCTTTGCCGAGAATGCCAATGCCGATGTCAATTTTCTCAAACTGGGCGGCGGCGCGCCTGCGCCATATCATGCTGGGGTCGATCTGGGCCTGAAATTGCTCGCGCATATGTCCGAGGGGCGCTTCGCGCTCAGCGGCAATACCTTGTCGGTGTCGGGTATCGCCGAAACATCAACGGCCTATCGGGCCATCCGAAGCCTGCTCGACAATGATGTGCCGCAGAATATTGTCCTCGGCACCCCCGAAATCCGGGCGCCCCTTGCGGCACAGTATGACTTCGCCATTTCCAGGTCCGCCGATGGCGACATCACCTTGACCGGTATGTTGCCCAATCCTGAGCTTGAGCAGAGCCTGCGCGCTGCTGCCGGCCCAAATGCGACGGCAAATATTGATTATGCGTCAGGTGAGCCTGACAATTTTGCTGCCTCCGCCGAACAGGCAATTGCGCTATTGCAATGGCTTGGCGAGGGACAGATCGCCTATGACGGCGTCAGTTGGATAGTGTCCGGTACGCCCCGATCGGCCATAGACAAGGGCGCTATCGAAGCCGAATTTGCCGTGCGTGGGCTGGCGCAGGCAGGCTGGGAGTTGCGGCTGACTGACCCTGTTGAAGTGGCAGCTGCTGTAGTGGCGCCTGACGCTGAGCCGGCACCACCTGAGCCGGTTGCGGACGAAATGCCCACGGTTGCCGCTCCGACGCCGGAGCCTGACGAGCCAGTTGAACTCGAGGCACAGGCAGAGCCGGCGGCCGAATCCGCCGCATCTTCCGCATCGGCCCTGGCCGTCTGTCAGGCGCGCATGGCGGAGCTTTCGGCACACAATGCCATTCTGTTCCAGTCGGGCAATGCCGTCATCGCAGACAGTGCCAATGCCGAGCTTGATCGCTTCGCCGAAGCGCTGGCGCTCTGCCCTGATACCAGCGTCTATGTAGAAGGACACACCGACAGCGACGGCGATGACCGGCTCAACCTTGCGCTGTCCGTTGCGCGGGCCGAAGCAGTGGTCAATGCCCTGATCGAGCGCGGCACTGACATTTCAAGGCTTTACGCAATCGGCTATGGCGAATCCCAGCCAGTGGCGGACAATGCGACGGCCGACGGCAAGCGGCAGAACCGCCGCATCGTGATCACGGTGCAGGATGACTGAGAGCGTTCGTCGAACACCATAGGGGCTTCTTGTCGTGGCGCATTTCTGGGCAACGCTGGTTTTTCTCGCTGGTGTCTATTGGCCCTACATGCTCGGCGCGACCCTTGTCGGCCTGATAACCGGATGGCTCAGTCTGTCGCGGCGGCAAGGGCATGATCGATGATAACTTTCGATCATGTCATGGAGATCGCCCTGTTGATCCTTGGCAGCTATCTGGGGGGATGTGTGCTGGGATATGGCGCGCATCTGCTGGTCCGTCGGTCCATAAGGCGTACCGAACAGGCTCTCGCCCCCACTCCCGCTATACGTGCCGCGCCGCCTTCAGCGGCTCGACGACTGGCCCAGGCCTCGGCTCGCGAGGATGCCGCGGTTGTGACAAACGCCGACATGCAGCGCCCATTGCAGCTACCGGGTCCGCGCAATGGAAGGCCGGATGATCTTCAGAAGATCAAAGGTATAGGCCCCAAGACGGTCGTGGCGCTCAACGATCTGGGAATTTATCATTTCGATCAGATCGCTGCCTGGCATCGGGTTCATGTGGATTGGCTCGATGGTCGCGTGGCGACAAAGAAGCGGATACAGCGCGAGCAGTGGGTAGAGCAGGCAGCGCTGCTCGCCACCGAAGCCCCGCTACGCCGGACCGGTTGAGCCTGCTATGCCGCCTTGCGCGCCTTGGCGGCAATTCCGAAGACGAACTCTGCCACCGCCTCGATTTCCGGGCTTTGGTCGAACAGGGCCGGCGAACCCTGGCCGGCAATGATGAACGCGGCGGCATCGGGACGAAGCCGGACCATTTCGTCGAATGTTTCTCGGCGCAACTGATCGGTCAACTGTGTGCGCAGCAGCATCAGCGGCGCTGACTTGAGCGCATGATAGAGCGGCCATTGCGCCACCAGCACATCGTCGAAACTGAAATCGGCCAGCAGTTCGATAAGCCTGTGATCGAACAGACGCTGAGGCCGCCCGCTCTTGTCGAAATAATGCGTGCGCAAGGCGAGTGCGTCGAGAACCGGATCGGGCAAGCCCGGATGGTCGCCGCCCAGCATGCGCCGAAAGCCGGCGGTTGCCGTCTTGCCGCGCAGGCCGGCGACATGCGCCAGATTGGTGCGCAGCCGGACAATCCCGCGGGAATCCGTCACCGGTCCGGCATCGAGCAGAACGGTGCCGCCCACCAGCAGCGGGTGCGCTGCGGTCAGCGCCATCGCCACTTGCCCGCCATGCCCCTGTCCGAACAGGATGGCTCTGCCTATTCCCAGTGCCGCAAGAATATCGGCGAGGTCGGCAGCATCGGCGAGGGAGCCGTAGTCGGCGATGTTTCGGCGATCATCGGCACGCCCGCGTCCGGGCAGATCCACCAGCACGGTGGGCCAGTCGCCCGGTCCCATCAACCGGAATCGATCGGCGAAGGCGGCAAAGTCGCTCATATTGCGATGATAACCCGGCACACAGACCAGCGGCATGCGGCCCGAGGCGAAGTCGCCGCGCAGATGCACGGCAGCGCGTGTTTGCGCATCCCGCAATACGATATGGCGCACCGGCAGGCCGGCAAAGGCCGGATGGTCGCTGGGTACGGTTCTGGTGCGCTGAAACAAGGCAAACATGGCGCCATTTAAAGATGGCGCACCCCATCCCACAAGGCGTTTCACGCGCCTTGTCGCGCGCCGCTGATAAAAGTATGGTGCGGCCTGTTCGGCACGGGCATGTGCCGGGCCAAATCAACATGGGAATGCCCGGCCATCATGCCGGCACCAATCGAGGAATACCGACAAATGCTGCGAGGTTCGATTACGGCGCTCATCACCCCCATGCGCGATGGGGTCGTGGATGAGAAAGCCTTCGCCAGCTTTGTCGAATGGCAGATTTCGGAAGGCACCCATGGCCTGGTGCCCGTTGGCACCACCGGCGAGAGCCCCACGGTCAGCCATGAAGAGCATCACCGCATCGTCCAGATCTGCATCGAGGTTGCCAACAAGCGCGTACCGGTGATTGCCGGGGCAGGGTCCAACGCGACTGCCGAGGCGGTTTCGCTGGCCAGGCACGCGGAAAAGTCCGGTGCCGACGCCGTGCTCTCGGTCGTGCCCTATTACAACAAGCCCAATCAGGAAGGGCTCTTTCAACACTTCTCCGCCGTGGCGAGCTCGGTGGGCATTCCGATCATTCTCTACTCTGTGCCTGGCCGCACCATCGTCGATCTCTCGGTCGATACAATCGTGCGCCTGCGCGAGGCGCATTCCAATATTGCCGGCGTCAAGGATGCGACCGGCAATCTTGAACGCGCCAGTATGCAGCGCAGCAGGCTGGGCGAGGATTTCATTCTCCTGTCGGGCGATGACAGCACCGCGCTCGGCTTCAACGCCCATGGCGGCCGTGGCTGCATATCGGTGACAGCCAATGTCGCGCCGCGCCTTTGTGCGCAGATGCAGGAAGCCTGTGCCGCAAACGACTTCAAGACGGCGCGCGAGATCAACGACAAGCTGGTTTACCTGCACCGCGACCTGTTCATGGAGCCCAATCCGGCGCCGGCAAAGTATGTCGCCAACCGTCTCAATCTCTGCGCCAATGAGATGCGCCTGCCGCTGGTGCCGATCGCCAAGCCGACTCAGGATGCCATGGACTTTGCAATGCGCCATGCCGGGCTTATGTAATCGGCAGGCATCTGCAACTTTTGACTGACCAATTCGATTGTCCGGTCTGACCCAAGGGCCGGACAATCCATTTTCTGAACCGCGATATTTTAATGTCCAGCAAGAACGACAAGAACAAGAATGGATGGATCAGCCACGGGCTCGTGGCGGAAAACCGTCGTGCGCGGTTCGACTATGAAATCGGCGATACTCTGGAGGCCGGCATCGTACTGACCGGTACCGAGGTAAAATCACTGCGTCTGGGCAAGGCGCAGATCACCGAATCCTATGCTTCGCCCGAAGGTGGCGAGCTATGGCTGATCAACGCTCATATTCCCGAATATCTGCAGGCCAACCGCTTCAACCACCAGGAGCGCCGCCCGCGCAAATTGCTGGTGTCGAAGAAGCAGCTGTCAAAGCTCGATCAGGAAGTGGCCCGAGCCGGCAATACGATCGTGCCGCTCAAGCTGTTCTTCAACGATCATGGCAAGGCGAAGCTGCTGATCGGCGTCGGCAAGGGCAAGAAGAATTTCGACAAGCGCGCCACCAGCCGAGACCGCGACTGGAACCGCGACAAGGCCCGCATCATGAAAGAGGGCGGTCGGGGATAGGCGCGAATACCGCGATTCATGCCTCTGCTGGTGACAAAGATTCTTCGCACGGCCAGCACATGCCGAAGCGCCGGACGGCCATGAGCCTCCGGGTTTGCTATGGTGTCGCCGCAGTCTTGAAGACCGCGGCATGGGGCGAGGTTCGCCTCGGTGCCGGTCGTCCGGCGAAAGTAAAGGTGAGGAAAACCTCGCCCCATGCACCGGAGGCTCGTTCTGACGCGCTGGGCCGGGCGGATTTGCGTCCGCTTGCCA
>JAEWGT010000014.1 GCA_023388175.1 Pseudomonadota bacterium | reverse complement strand
GCGCCAATGGTACTTAGTCTTAAGACTCGGGAGAGTAGGTCACTGCAAGGTCTGCCAAAAACATAAACGTCTCAATACAAAACCAACCTAAAGCCCCGCATCGGAAACGATGCGGGGCTTTCGCGTTACTGAGAGAATGAAGGCGAATGAACCAGCAAACCTTCAAGGCTGAGTGTGAAAACTGTTTCGGACTTTGCTGTGTTGCTCTTTCCTTCGAAAGGGGACCCCAGTTCGGTCACGACAAGCTCGCTGGTCAGCCTTGCCAATATCTTGCTTCCGACTTTCGCTGTCGTATTCACGCCCAGCGGGAGGATCTGGGCTATGACGGATGCGAGGCGTTTGACTGCCTCGGTGCCGGCCAGCGGGCCAGTGCGCTGTTTGCCGGTCAAAACTGGCGACAGGACCGCAGCGTCGCGCGCCGGCTCTATGCCAACTTCTCGACATTGATGCGGCTGCAGGAAATGCGTCAGGCGCTGTCGACAGCGGCGGAACTCGAATTGGGCGAGGCGCTGCATATGGAACGGCGTAACCTGCTTGGGCGTATTGGCGATCTCGCCGATAGTGGCCAGGAAGATGTCGGGGGTTTTGCGGCCGAGACACTGGCAGAGGCAAAGTCCTTCTTGCGCCGTCTGGCGCCGGCACTGGCCGAGTAGCCGCAGCACGGCATTTGCGACGCCGCCCCCTTGATCGAGAAGCAATATTGAGAGCGGCAGGGGGTTGACCTCGGCGGGGCATCGGCCATGCTGTGGCCGACAAATTACCCAAGGCTATGATCGTTATGCGCTTTCTCATTCCGCTGCTTGCTGCCCTATTGCTCATTCTTCCGGCGCAGGCGCAGCAGACGGCAAGCGATCCGGCCCCCGCGGACGAACTGATCCGTATTCTCGAAGATGATGCGGCCCGGGCGGAATTGATAGAGCGGCTGCGTCAGGCCGCTCCGGGAGAAACGGCGGCGGCGGAACCGGCAAGCGTGCCCGATCTCAGCATCGCGCGACAACTGGCCGAGTATACGCGCAATGTCGCGGAGGGCGCCTCGGCCACGGTTCGCTCCTTCGGCAGTGCGCTGGGCAATTTCCAGACGCTGTTCGATGGCGGTATGAGTGCCGATGCGGGGGTTGTGCGCGACCTCGCCATCAATATCAGCATCGTCATTGCCGGTCTCTTCGGCTCGTTCCTGGTGTTCCGATTGCTGACCAATGCGCTTGTCCGCCGGGTTGCACCGGACGTGGCAGGCAAGGGGCTGTTGCAGCGCCTTGGATTATCGGTTCTCGTCGGCTTGATCGAGGCGGCGGGTATCGTGATTGCCTGGGCCTTCGGCTATGTGCTGGCGCTCAATACCGGCGTCAATCCCACCGGACAGATGGGTATCAATCAGTCATTGCTGCTCAATGCTTTCCTGGCCGTCGAGGCCAGCAAGCTGGTGGTGCGGCTGCTGCTGATGCCCCGGACCGGCACGTTGCGGCTGTTGCCCGTCAGCGATGAAAACGCAGCCTATTGGTCCTTCTGGCTTGGCCGGCTGATTTCGCTGCTCGGCTATGCCTTCATGTTCGTGTCGCCGCTGCTGAATGGTGCGGTGTCGACGGCGGCCGGCAATGCTGTGCAGGTTCTGGTGATGGCCACGTTCATCACCATCGCCATCATCATCGTGCTGCAGAACAAGATCGATATCCGAAATTGGCTGACCGAGATTTCTCAGCGTCGCGGCAATGATGGCACAGGCCGGTTGCTGGCGGCCTTTGGGCAGCATTGGCATGTGCTGGCCATAGCCTATCTGCTGACGCTGCTGGTTGTGTGGTTCGCCTACCCGGAAAGCGCTCTGCCTTTCATGCTCGGAGCGACCATGCAGTCGCTTATCGCCATAGCCGTCGGCACGTTGGTTGCCGGCTTTATCGGACGCTTTGTCACTGCCGGGCTCAGCCTGCCCGACGATGTGCGTCAAAGGCTGCCGCTGTTGGAAACGCGGCTGCGTGCCTTTGTGCCCGGGGTCATGACCATCGTTCGGTGGCTGGTCATCTTTGGCGTGCTGCTTGCCATAGGCCAGGCCTGGGCCCTTTTTGACTTTGCTGGCTGGGTTGCGAGCGATGAAGGCCTGGCGGTTGTCGGGTCCATCGTCTCGGCTGCGCTTATCATCCTTGTGGCCATCGTGCTGCATGTGGTGGTCGCATCATGGGTCGAGTATCGGCTCAATATCAATGTGGGGCGTATGCCGACCCCGCGCGAAAAGACGCTGCTCAACCTCTTCAAGAACGCCTTCACAATTGCGCTGGTCATTTTTGCATTGATGCTGGCTCTGGCGCAGATCGGGGTCAACATTGCCCCGCTTCTCGCCGGTGCCGGTGTCGTTGGTCTGGCTATCGGTTTCGGGGCGCAGAAGCTGGTGCAGGACATCATCACCGGTATTTTCATTCAGTTCGAAAACGTCATGAACGAGGGTGATGTCGTGATGGTGGCCGGCAAGTCCGGCGTGGTCGAGAAGCTGACCATCCGCTCGGTTACGATTCGTGATCTGACGGGTACCGTCCATCTGATCCCGTTTTCTTCGGCCGACCAGGTCAGCAACATGATGCGCGGCTTCTCCTTCCATGTTGCTGAAATGGGCGTGGCCTATGACAGCGACATCGATGAGGTCAAGGCGGCCATGCGCGAGGCGTTCGACATGCTCATGGAGACCGAGCACAAGGACGAGATACTCGATGATCTGGATATGCAGGGGGTCATCGCCTTTGGGGATTCGGCAATCACCGTGCGGGCGCGGATCAAGACCCTGCCTGGAAAGCATTGGGCCATAGGCCGCAAATATAACGAGTTGGTAAAGTCGATCTTTGCCAAGCGCGGCATCGAAATCCCCTATCCGCACGTCACTTATGTTCAGGGCGGGGAGGCGCGTGCCTCCGGTCGTACGCTCCGGCGGCACGAGCCGGGAAAGGATGATGGTTCGGCCAGCGACTGACGACGATGTGATCGCCGGCGGGGCGCCTGCCTTAAGGCGATCTTAATTGAAACGGTTAAAATGGAGATACGCGCTTCGGGGGCGGCTGCGTTTCGTGTCGGCATGCGGGCGGGCGCGAATTTGTCTTTGCGTATCACGAGGCCGAAATGTCCCTGTCTTTCCGAGCTTTTCCCCGACTTCGCAAATTTGGCGCCGTAGTCGCGCTGAGCCTGCTGGCCAGCGGCACAGCCTTTGCGAATACGGCCGACTTCGTGCGCGGCCTCTGGTCCGAGGCTGAACGCGCCGGGGTAAGCCGCCAGGCTTTCGAGGCGGCTTTTGCGGGCTATAACCCGCTGCCCAAGGTCATGGAGCTGACGCGCAGCCAGCCGGAATTTACCCAGACGGTGCAGCAATATATCGACCGTCGCGTCAATGCAGCGCAGACCAGCAAGGGACGGGCGATGCGCAGCGAGTGGGCGCAAACGCTGGGCGGGGTGCAGCAGCGTTTTGGCGTGCAGCCGGAAGTGGTGCTGGCGATCTGGGGTATGGAAACCAATTTCGGCGGCTATATGGGTGGAAACAACACCATCCATGCACTCGCCACGCTGACGCAGAATGGCTATCGGGAGAGCTTCTTCCGCAAGGAATTGATCACAGCATTGCGCATCCTGACTGAAGGTCATGTGAGCGCCAGTAACATGACCGGCTCCTGGGCGGGTGCCATGGGGCATACCCAGTTCATGCCCACCAGCTTCATGAGCTATGCGGTCGACTACAATGGCGACGGGCGCAAGGATATCTGGAACTCGGTGCCTGATGCCCTGGGATCGACTGCCAATTATCTCAAGAGCTTCGGTTGGCGTCCGGGCGAGACCTGGGGCTATGAAGTGCGGCTTCCGCAGGGATTTGACTTCAATGCGGCGCGGCAATTGGAAAAGGCTCCGATCAGCCAGTGGCAGCGTCTGGGCGTGGCCCGGGTTTCCGGGCGCGATTTCCCGCGGCATGGAGACGTGGCGCGGCTTTACATGCCGGCGGGCGCCCGGGGGCCGGCCTTCCTGCTGCTGCCCAATTTCGATGTGATCAAGCGCTACAACAACTCGGATTCCTACGCGCTTGCCGTCGGCCATCTTGCCGACCGCATCATTGGCGGCGGCGACTTTGCCACGGCCTGGCCGAGCGGGGATTATTCGCTGACCAAGGCACAGCGGACCGAGGTGCAGACATTGCTCAACCGCGCCGGCTATGATGTTGGGACGCCGGACGGTGTGGTGGGGCCTCGTACAAGGGCGGCGGTCATGGCCTTTCAGGCGCGAACCGGATTGCCTGCTGACGGACATGTGTCCGGCCTCTTGCTTGACCGGTTGAAACGCTAAGGTCACAGTTAATCATCTGTTAACGAACTCGGCGCAAAGTCACTGCGCTTAAGCAGAGGGCAGGTAAGCGACCGGAAAACGGCGCGCCTGCCCTCGCCCATTCCAGCGTCAGAATCCTGACGGTTTTGCACGCTAGGGAATTATTCCATTCAACGCTTTGAGCCCCGTTCCGCCATGACCGCGCTTCGTCACGTCCTTGCTGCTCTCGCTCTTCTTGCCGCCCTCGTGCCTGCCACGGCACATGGCGTATCCATCATGGACCCGTTCAATGTACCCGCAGCCATGGATGGGGGGACATCCAAGGTCGGGGACGGGGTGGCCTATGCCGATGGCCCGCGCCACAAGCTCGACGTCTATGCGCCCGAACAGCGTGGCACGGCGGCACCGGTGGTGATGTTCATTTACGGTGGCGGCTGGAGTCGCGGCAATCGCGGCGAGTATGAATTCGTCGGGCGGGCCCTGGCCTCGCGCGGCTTTGTCACTGTGATCGCCGATTACCGGCTGGTGCCCGAAGTGCGCTATCCTGCCTTTATCGAGGACAGCGCGCGCGCCCTGCGCTGGGTGCAGGACAATATCGCCAATTATGGCGGCGACCCCAATCGCGTGTTTCTATCCGGTCATTCGGCAGGAGCCTATAACGCGGTCATGCTGGCGCTCGACCCGTCCTTCCGCCAGGAATATGGCGTCACCATACCTATCCTGGCCGTTGGTGCGCTTTCGGGCCCCTATGACTTTTATCCCTTCGAATATTTCGAGGTTCAGGAGGCTTTCGGGCAGGCCCCAAATCCGGAAGGCACGCAGCCGATCAACCTGATCACCTCGGACTCGCCGCCCATGTATCTGGCCACCGGCACCAGCGATCCGATTGTGCGGATGCAGAATACCGAACGCTTTGCCGACCGGCTCCGCGCGCAGGGCGTCTGGATCACGACGCAATATTATCAGGGGTTCGGGCATATGGAGCCGGTGATCGCCATGGGCGCGCTGTGGCGCTGGCGCATGCCGGTTCTCGACGACATGGTGGCATTCTTCCAGCGCTTCGGAGCCTTTCCCAGCGGCGTGCCCTATCTCGCCGTGGTGCCGGACGCGCCCGAAATGCTGCCCGACTCCGTCATGCCGACCGATGAGATCGTGCGGCAGCTCAACGCCATGTTCCAGCCAATAGAGGAATAAGCGAGCTGAAGCGCCGGACGGCCATGGGCCTCCGGGTTTGCTATAGTGTCGCCGCGCGCCTCGAAGGGTTGCGGCATGGGGCGAGGTTCGCCTCGGTGCCGGTCGTCCGGCGAAAGTAAAGGTGAGGAAAACCTCGCCCCATGCACCGGAGG
>JAEWGT010000013.1 GCA_023388175.1 Pseudomonadota bacterium | reverse complement strand
CTGCACGACGCTGCCCGCCGGCGACTATGTCGTGGTGACGCGGATCAGCGATGTGGAGACCGAAACGCCGGTGACGGTTATGGCCGGGGAGCGGTTCGAGCTGACGGTGGAGGCTGCTGCCGACAAGGGCAAGAGCAAGTAGGGCTGGAGCTGTACATCGCCTAGCATCAACGAAAAAGGGCCGGAGCATTTGCTCCGGCCCTTTCGCTATGGATGCAGCCCGGCTTACGCCATGGCCTTCTGCAGGTTCAGGTCGATGGCGTCGAGGAAGCCCAGGGTCGAGAGCCAGGGCTGGTCGGGGCCGACGAGCAGGGAGAGATCCTTGGTCATCTTGCCTTCCTCGATAGTGTCTACGGTGACCTTTTCGAGGGTCGCGGCGAACTTTGCCAGCGCCTCGTTGTCGTCGAGCTTGGCGCGGTGGGCCAGGCCACGGGTCCAGGCGAAGATCGAGGCGGTGGAGTTGGTCGAGGTCTCCTTGCCCTGCTGGTGCTGGCGGTAGTGGCGGGTGACGGTACCATGGGCGGCTTCGGCTTCCACGATCTTGCCGTCGGGCGTGGCCAGAACCGAGGTCATCAGGCCCAGCGAGCCGAAGCCCTGCGCCACGATATCGGACTGCACGTCGCCGTCATAGTTCTTGCAGGCCCAGACATAGCCGCCGCTCCACTTGAGGGCGGAGGCGACCATGTCGTCGATCAGGCGGTGTTCGTACCAGATCTTGGCGGCTTCGAACTTCTCCTTGAACTCGGCCTCGTAGATCTCCTGGAAGATATCCTTGAAGCGGCCGTCATAGGCCTTGAGGATGGTGTTCTTGGTCGAGAGATAGACCGGCACGCCGCGGGCGAGGCCGTAGTTGAAGCTCGAATAGGCGAAGTCGCGGATCGAGTCGTCGAGGTTGTACATGGCCATGGCAACGCCGGCGCCGGGGGCCTGATAGACTTCGTGCTCGATGACCTGGCCATCTTCGCCGGTGAACTTGATCGAGAGCGTGCCCTTGCCGGGGAACAGGAAGTCGGTGGCGCGGTACTGGTCGCCGAAAGCGTGGCGGCCGACGATGATCGGCTGGGTCCAGCCGGGAACCAGGCGCGGCACGTTCTTGCAGATGATGGGCTCGCGGAAGATCACGCCGCCCAGGATGTTGCGGATCGTGCCATTCGGCGACTTCCACATCTTCTTGAGCTTGAATTCCTCGACGCGCTGCTCATCGGGGGTGATGGTGGCGCATTTGATGCCCACGCCATGCTTCTGAATGGCATGGGCCGCATCGACCGTGATCTGGTCATTGGTGGCATCGCGGCTTTCGACCGACAGGTCGTAATATTCGATCGGCAGGTCGAGATAAGGATGGATGAGCTTGTCCTTGATCGCCTGCCAGATGATCCGGGTCATCTCATCGCCGTCGAGGTCCACGACCGGGTTGGCGACCTTGATCTTGCTCATCGAAAAACTCCCTTGAAAATGCGGATTTCGGCCATTCGGCCATTTCGTCGGCCCGTATAGCATCGCTGGCAAAAAGCGCAAAGCCGGGCTCGGCAAGGGGGCTTGCCGAGCGGGTTGCCATTATTTCGCCGGCAGCGTTTTCACGAAGGCATGCGCCATGGCGATCCAGCCGGCCAGCGCCTCATCGTCCTCCACGGCATCGCCGGAGACCAGGACGAAGCCGGTGACAGGCCTGCCACGCATGTCCATCGGCCCGGCGCCGGATTTTTTGAGGGCGTCGGCCATGCCCTTTTTGCCCACGCGCACCATCAGTGACCCATCCTTCAGCGGGCAGACCAGCATATTGCCGTCGAGCATGAAGGCGATGCCGCCGAACATGCGTTTTTCGATGGTGTGAAGGCCAATGGGCAGGGCTGCCCTTATGCGCTCGGCCAGCTCGTCGCGGGCCATGCTCATGCCGGTTTTTCCGGGCGGTAGGCATCATGGCGGGGCAGGTGGTCGTCAATCAGATCCCAAGCCCGATGGCTCCGCGCGAAGATCATCTGGTTGGGCACGAACCAGTCATTCCGGCCAGCGAAAATGCCGACGGGCAGGATTTTGAAAGCCGGCGCACGCGAGGATTGCGCATAGAGCGTGGTGCCGCATTCGGGGCAGAAGTGACGCGTGAAGGTCGCGCCGGAATCGGCTGGCCGGGCAATGGTTTTCGTTGCGCCGAGCGTTCGCACGCCATCGGCCGGCAGCAGCAGGACGGAAGAATGGCCGCTGCCCGAAACCTTCTGGCAATTGAGGCAGGCGCATTGGAACATGGAAATCGCCTGGCCCTTGGCGCTCAGCGTCACGGCGCCGCAATCGCAGGTGGCGGTCAGGTCGAGTTGGGGCATCTGGCTCATGGGCGGAGGCTGGCATGCGGCAGGCAGGCCTGCAAGGGTCATGCTTGCCTTTGCCGCGACTTCCGCCATAACTGGCACGGCCAGCGAGGAGGAATATGGCTGTCCGTCCGCAATATCCGCTGATTACCCAACGGCTTCGCCTGCGTCCATTCGTGCGCGGCGATGTCGATGCCGTGTTTGCCTATCGCAGCCGCGAGGATGTGGCCCGCTATCTGTTCGACCAGGCGATGAGCCGGGACGAATGCGCGCTGGCCATCCAGCAGCGCACGACCCAATTGGCGCTGGAGGCGGAAAATGACCGCATCATTCTCGCCGTCGAGACGCTCGACGAGGGTGTGCTGGTGGGAGAAATGTCGTTGATCTGGCGGTCCGTGGAGGCGCGGCAGGGCGAGGTCGGCTGGATTTTCCATCCCGACCATCAGGGGCGCGGCTATGCCCGGGAGGCCTCGGTGCGCCTGCTCGATCTGGCATTCGGCGAGGCCGATCTGCATCGCGTCTATGCACGCTGCGACGCGGGCAATACGCGCTCATGGGGGCTCATGGAGCGGCTGGGCATGCGGCGTGAGGCTCATTTCCGCGAACATGGCCTGTTCAAGGGCGGCTGGGACGAGGAATTCTACTATGCCATGCTGCGGCGCGAATGGGTCAGCCTGCGCCAGTCCGGCGCGGTCTGACGCCGTTTTTTATTCCCGAAAGATGTTACCGGTTTGAGCAGGAACCGGACCCCCGTCATGGCGTTCTCGCCTCAGGGCTTTCCTCTGACCGCCGGGAATTTCAATCATGTCCACTTTTCGCCTGCCGATCGAAACCAGCCACCTGCGCCTTCGCCCATTTGAGCGCGGCGATTGCGATGCCGTCGCGCGCTATCATACGTTGCCGGCGGTGCAGCGCTATGTCGAGCGCCAGACCCGTTATGCCGATGATGTTTCGCTGGCGGTGGGCATCATGCGCAAGCAGGTCGAACTGCACCGGCCCGGTGATGTGCTGACGCTGGCAATGGTGCGCAAGGGCGATTCTGCCCTGGTGGGACAGGTCAGCCTCAAATGGTCGGACGCCACATCCGGGCAGGGGGAAGTGCGGTTCGTGATTGATCCGGCCTTCAGCGGCAATGGTTACCTCACCGAAGCCCTCACCGCGATGTTCGATCTGGCATTCACTCATTTCCGCGTCCACCGGCTGATGGTGCGCTGCGATGGCCGCAGCCACCATTCGATCAAGCTGATGCAGAAGCTGGGTATGCGTCTTGAGGCCCATTACCGCGAACATGCCCTGTTTCAGGGTGAGTGGGACGAGGAATTGCATTTCGCGCTCCTTGATCGCGAGTGGCGACGCGACACCAAGGTGCATCAATTGCCCTTGCGCGAACGCGTGGCCTGATTTGCACGACAATCGCATTTGAGTTATGCCGCCCGCCAGTTTCGGAAGTGGGCGGCACATGGCAGGCACAGACTCTTCACTCCCCGTCAATCTCGGGCCATCGCCGGCAATCATCCTGTGTGAACCCCAGCTGGGCGAGAATATCGGTTCGGCGGCGCGGGCAATGGCCAATTTTGGTCTTTGGGATCTGCGGCTGGTCCGCCCCCGCGATGGCTGGCCCAATGAAAAGGCCATTGCCGCCGCCTCGCGCGCCGATCATGTGCTGAATCGTGTCCGCGTTTTTGAAACGCTCGAAGAAGCGATCAGCGACCTGACGCTCGTTTATGCGACCACCGCCCGCTCCCGCGATATGCAGAAGGAAGTGTTTGGCCCCGAGGAAGCCTCCCAACACATGGCCGGTCACATTGGCAGCGGCAAGGGCGCGGGCCTTTTGTTCGGCCGGGAGAAATGGGGCCTTCTCAATGAAGAAGTGGCCATGGCGGACGCCATTGTCACCCTGCCGGTCGAGGCGGCCTTTGCCTCGCTCAACATCGCCCAGGCCGTGCTGCTCATGTCTTATGAATGGCGGCGCAGCAGCGAAGCGGGCAGGGCGCTGCCCTTTTCGGACGGGCTGGACGAGGCCGCGCCGCGCCGCGAGCTGGTCGGCCTGTTCGAGCATCTCGAAAGCGTGCTGGATCGATCAGGCTTTTTCACAACGCCCGACAAGCGGCCCAGCATGGTCAACAATCTGCGCACGGCCCTGACGCGTGGCCGCTTTACGGCGCAGGAAGTGAGCACCCTGCGCGGGGTGATTTCCTCGATCGATAGGCGGCACGAGCGGCCCAATCCCAACCGCCAGAAGAAGTCCGAGGAATAGGGGAAGTCGTTGTCGGATATTCTGCTAACTGTGTGCTCGAACTACACGGTTGCAGTGTCGTTGAGCGTCGCTCAAACCTGGATGTCACCCTGGCCCTCGCGGGGATGGCATTCATTGACGGACGGTCATCGTGCAACCAGGACATAATGCAGGCAAATGTCCTCAACCGTACCCATTCGACTTATTACGGCTTTGACCGGCGGTCGCCGAAGTGACATGGCTTGCTCATCATGAGCACAGCTAGTTCCGCCGCCCCCTCCAAACACGCCTTTCACTATCGAGGCTTTCGCTTCTTCTGGCTGACCACGCTGTTCGTCAGCTTCGCCGTGCAGATCATGGCGGTGTCGGTGGCCTGGCAGATTTACGATGTGACCGGCAACGCCTTCCTGCTTGGGGTGGTGGGACTTTGCCTGTTCGCGCCTGCCTTGTTGCTGATCTTGATCACCGGGCTCACCGCCGACCGGTTCAGCCGCCGCGGCATCATGCGCATCTGCCTTTTTGTCGAAGCGGCCTGCGCCGGCGGGTTCTTCCTGCTGGCCAATGCAGATGCCGACCAGATATGGCCGGTCTTTGCCATTCTGTTTCTCCTGGGCACGGCACGCGCCTTCTGGGGGCCTGCGGCGCAGTCACTGGCGCCCAATATCGTGCCGCCCGAAGCTTTGGCCAATGCCATCACCGCCAATGCTTCGGCCTGGCAATTTGCTTCGATCATGGGCCCTGCTGCCGGCGGCCTGCTCTATGGTATCGCGCCGGAAGTCGCCTTCGGCGTGGCCGGAGGGTTGATTCTCGTCGCGGTCATCATGGTTTCGCTCATTCCGCGTCCGGCCCAGCTTCGTCAGGCGCAGGCCAAGAGCCTTGAAACCCTGCTTGGCGGGTTCCGCTATATCTTCTCCAACCGCGTCGTGCTCGGCGCCATGTCACTGGACATGTTCGCGGTGATGGCGGGCGGGGCGGTGGCGCTGATGCCCATCTATGCCAAGGACATTCTGCAGGCCGGCCCCGAAGAGCTGGGCCTGTTGCGCGCCGCGCCGGGCATAGGCGCATTGATGATGGCGCTCTGGCTCATGCGCCATCCCATTCGTGATCATGCCGGCAAACTGCTGTTCCTGTTTGTCGGTATGTTCGGCGTCTTCACCGTGGTTTTCGGGCTTTCGACCAATGTCTGGCTGTCCATGGCGGCGCTGGCCCTGGTGGGCGCGGCCGACATGGTCAGCGTCACCATCCGCGAAACCATCATGCAATTGTGGACACCCGAGGCGGTGCGTGGCCGCGTCAATGCGGTCAATTCCGTGTTTATCGGTGCATCCAACGAGTTGGGTGATTTCCGCGCCGGTACGGTTGCGCATCTGCTTGGTCCGGTTCCGGCGGCCATCATGGGCGGCGTGGGCGCGGTGATTATTGCAGGCGCATGGGCGGGGCTGTTTCCCGAACTGCGCAATCAGCGCAGCCTCGACAAGAAAATGGTCTGACGGTTAACCGCTAGGCGGGCCGGGCACGCCAGTCGACCCTGTCCCGATAAAAGCGTTCTGCGATGGGAATGGCCAGCGAGAAGGGCACGGCGCCAAGCGCAATGACCTGAAGCCAGAACGCGCCGTCAATGGCGAAGTGCCCGCGTTCGGAATTCAACAGCAACTGGGCCACGGTCTGGAAGGCCAGGTGAAAGCCGATGGCGGTCCAGACCGAGCCGGTGATGAGGCGCATGACGCCCAGAACCGCGCCCATGACGTAAAACAGGGACGCATGGGCAATGTCGATGCCACCCGCGGTGATCAGCCAAAGCGCCACGCCCCAACTTCCGAACAGCGCCGACTGAATGGTCACTGCCAGCCACGGCTCCAGCAATTTGCCCAGATTGGTTTGCAGATAGCCGCGGAATGCCAGTTCTTCGGGCAGGGCTTCGAGCAGGAAGACCAGCACGATCAGCAGGGGAATAAAGGCCAGGATTTCGGTCCATGAGGCCGTGGCTTCGATCCGCACCATCCCCAAGGCCAGGCAGATGGCAATAGCCAGCGTGAAGGGCATGAGCCAGGCCAGGACCCCGATGATGAACGGCTTTATCGCCGCAGCATCCAGCGTCAGCCCAAGATCGGCGAAGGGCTCCCTGTCGACCATACGGCGCGCCATGACGATGAGCGGCACGACGAGCAGGCTCGTCAGCACGGCCATGAAGATGTGTCGCATCAAATTGTAGTCCGGCCCGAAAACCAGCGTTGCCAACTGAGTCTTGCCAAGAAAGATGGCGAGGAGTGCAATCCACACCAGGCTGATGCGGATGACGATCTTCTCGGTCATGTAAACCTCCTCATGATCTAGCGAATGGCCATGGCAACGAGAATGCCGGCCTCGGGAGCGAAATGGGCGAGCCAGGCGGGCCAGAGGCTGCCGGTCAGTGTCCTGATCCAGCCGAGAACCAGACCCATGACAAAAGCGAAGGCGAGCCAGGTGGCGTCGAAATGCAGCGCGCCAGCTTGATCCAGGGTGATGCCGTGGGCGAGGCCGAAGAGCCATGCAGTCAGCACCACGCCCCATCCGATCCTTGTGCCGCCAAAGAACCAGCGGCGCATGAATACCCGATCCAGTAACGCCAGCATGAAGCCGCGAAAGGCGATTTCCTCGACGAGATTGGGGTAGGAGGCATCGAAAAGCACCCGTTCCAGCGTCAATCCGCCGTCCGTGCGCCCCGGTGCGGCATCGGCCAGCAGAAAGCCCGCGACAGCCAGAATGCCGATATTGATGAGGACTACGGGCAGCGTTCCCTTCTGCACCTGCAAGGTCCAGCCGATCTCGCGCCGCTGATCGGAGGAGAGCAGGGCGACAATGGCCAGCATCCAGACCAGATCGAGCGTCTTGCCTTGCCAGTTCCAGTCGAGGCCGGCGACAATGTCGAGCCGGGGCAGGGACAGGACAAACAGGTTGAGCGCATAGATGAGTGCCACCAACAGCACGGCCAGCCAACGGTCCCGACTGGCGCGCGCGGCCAATGCGGCCATTGGCAGGAAGGCGATGAGGGTGATCGTCGATACTATGCCGGTGGAGGCGTTCCATTGCGCCAGCTCATCGGCGCGTCCGGACAGGCCGAGCGTCAGCCCCATGATCAGCAGCACCGCTGCGACCGGCAGAAGCAGGCGATAGGTCAGGTCGGCGAAGGCCGTGTCGTGCAGGATATTAGCCATTGGCCTTGCCCACGGCACGCGCGAACAGGGCGATGAGCTCTGCAGAATAATGGTCGAGATCGGTATCCGGGTTTTCGGCCCAGCGGCTCAGCGTGCTCTCGATGGCGCCGGAGATAGTGGCGGCCATGACGTCCGCGTCAAATGGGGTGAAGCTGCCATCCGCCTGCCCCGCGGTGAGCCAGTCGCGCAGCAGGGCATGCTCCTCTGCGCTGGTTTCGGCAATATAGGCGGGCGTGGTGCCGGTGCCGATATGACTGAGGGCGATATGGCCTATGGCCAGCAATTCCTCGCGGTGGGTTTTCATATAGGCCATCTGGCCCGCGATATAGGCGGCTATGCGCTCCCAATGGCCGTCGGCTCGCTCGATTTCGGGCACCAGGGCGGCCTCTATCCGCTGGCTGACCGTGGCGAATAATTGCCGGAAGAGCTCTTCCTTGCCGTCGAAATGGTAGGAAATGATGCTCTTTGAAATTCCCGCTTCGGCAGCAATGCGTGAAAGGGACGCCTGCACCGCGCCGTGGCGCGCAAGCACGCGAATGGTGGCGTCGATGATCTGTTTGCGGCGCTGTTCTTCGATGAAGGACATGGGATTCCAAAAATAGACCGATTGGCCTGATGTTGGTCCGATTGGCCTGAATGTCAAGCGGCACTGTCCAATGGAATCCGGCTTTAGGGAACGGAGCGGGTCAAAACCGGCTTCTCCATGGGCGGCGGCCTGGGCTAGGCTCGTGCCTCAATTTCACGATTTCGGTTAGTCCATGCCTGTCCCCGCCAATGCTGGAGCCACCGCTGCATCCCAGCGCAGCGGCATGGTGATCATGGTGCTGGCCATGATGGTGGTCCCCATTGGGGATGCCATGTCCAAATTTCTGACGCCCATACTCAATCCCTTCGAGATCGCCTTCTGGCGGTTTGCCTTGCAGGGTCTGGTGCTGGGACTGGTTATCGTGGTCCTGCGCAAAAGGCTGGAACGGGGGCCGGTGCTGCTTCTGCTGCTGGGCGGGATCACCTCGGCCGCAGTGCTCAGTGCGCTGATCGGCGCTTTCGTTGTCATGCCGATCGCTACAGCCATCGCCATTTTCTTCGTCGAACCGCTGATCCTGACCGTGCTCAGCGCGCTCCTGCTTGGCGAGCGCACGGGCTGGCGGCGCTATGGCGCGGTGCTGGTCGGGCTGGTCGGCGCAATCATCGTCATCCGGCCAAGCTGGGACATATTCGGCTGGGCCTCACTTTTGCCCCTGATCGCGGCGCTGGCTTTCGCGCTCAATGCGATCATCATGCGGCGGCTGTCCCGGCAGATGAATTCGGTCTCCATCCAATTCTGGTTCGCGCTGATAGCCAGCCTGGTGCTGGGGGCTGGATTGCTGGCAACCGGGCAGATGTCGCTGGTTTCGCCGTCCGGCATCGATCTTTCGGGCCCCTGGACCATGCTGGCCTTCATGGGCACATTGTCCGCCTTCACCTTTTTCCTGTTCGCCGAAGCGTTCCGGCGGACACCGGCATCCACCCTGGCGCCGTTTCAATATCTGGAAATCATCGGCGCGACCTTGATCGGCTACCTGGTCTTCGGCGACTTTCCCGATGTCTGGACCTGGGTGGGCACGGCGATCATTCTGGCCTCGGGGCTCTATGTCTTTCACCGGGAAAGACGCCAAAGCGGCGCCAGTGCTTGACTCAAGGGGCACGCCCCTCTAAGACGCGCGCACCTATTCCGGCCACTTGGCCCATAGGCGCACCCGGGATTCTCTGTTGGGAGTCTGTCGGTCCTGCTGCAAGGCAGGGCAGAGGAGGGCGCGATCCATTCAACCGGTCCCTGGGACGCGTGGCCTTTTCCAAAAGGCCTGCACGTCTTTGGAGCCAAAAAAGAAAAGGATACGCGATGTCGAAGCGTCATTCCGTAAAGTACAAGATTGACCGCCGTCTTGGCGAAAACATCTGGGGCCGTCCCAAGTCCCCGCTGAACGCCCGTGCCTATGGCCCCGGCCAGCACGGCCAGCGCCGCAAGGGCAAGCTGTCGGACTATGGTCTGCAGCTGCGCGCCAAGCAGAAGCTCAAGGGCTATTATGGCTCGATCACCGAAAAGAGCTTCCGCAAGCTTTATGACGAAGCTGCCCGCCGCAAGGGCGACACCGGCGAGAACTTGATCGGCCTGCTCGAATCGCGTCTGGACGCGATCGTGTACCGCGCCAAGTTCGTGCCGACCGTCTTCGCTGCCCGCCAGTTCGTCAGCCACGGCCATGTCATGGTCAATGGCAAGCGCGTCAACATTCCGTCCTACCAGGTCAAGGTTGGCGACAAGATCGAAGTGCGCGAGCGCTCCAAGCAGCTGACAGTTGTTCTGGAAGCCAACCAGCTGGCCGAGCGCGACGTTCCCGATTACGTGGAAGTCGATCACAGCAAGCAGACCGCGACCTATGCTCGCGTGCCGGCCCTGTCGGACGTGCCCTATCCGGTCCAGATGGAACCGAACCTGGTCGTCGAATTCTACTCGCGTTAATCGCGACGGAACGATCACAGAATTGGAAAGGGCCGCTCTTCGGAGCGGCCCTTTTTCATTGTCGGCCCCAACAGAAGCGACTAATCTTGGACGGTCAGAAAAGGAGAGGCCGGTGCGGTTAGCCCGGTCCCCGCGCAGGCGGGTCCTGACCCTGCCCAGAGCAGCGAGTCCCATGGCCTTTAACGTCCGCGCGTGGTGCGCGGCGCATAAAAGGTAATGGATCATGCAACAGCAAATGGCCGTCATCACGCTTGGCAGTACCGATCTCGATCGGGCAAAGCGCTTTTATCTCAACGGGTTCGGCTGGAATCCTGTCTTCGAGAATCCCGAGATCATCTTTTACCAGATGAATGGCTTCGTGCTGGGCCTGTTTCTCAACACGTCCCTTGAGGCCGATATGGGGCGCACGGGCCTTGCCGGTCCGGGCGCCTATGCGCTGGCGCATAATGTGCGCAGTCAGGCAGCGGTCGAGCCGGCCATGCAGCAATTGCTCGATGCCGGCGCCACCCTGCTGCGGCCCGCAGATGCGCCGCCCCATGGCGGCTATCGCGGCTATGTCGCCGATCCTGATGGCCATGCCTGGGAGATCGCCTGGAACCCGGTCTGGCCCATCGACGAGCATGGGCACGTGACCTTTGCCCAATAGGAAAGGGCCGCTCTTCGGAGCGGCCCTTTTGCTTATTCGGTGGTCGGGACGTCGCCGACGCTGACCTTGATCGGCTCCTGATCCTTTGGGATGTAGCTCTCGAATTTGCGCAGGCGCATCACCACCGATTGCAGTTCCACGATCACGGTCCAGGCACGGGCGAAGAACTGGAACGAGCCGAAGACCTGCTGGAAGGCGATCTGGATCTGCTGGTAGAGCCCCATGGTCAGTGTGCCGGCCAGGATGGACGGCGCCATGACCAGAAGCGGCACATAGCCCACCATATTAGTGTAGCCGTAGCGCGCCAGGTTGAAGTAGCTGTAGTGGAAATAGAGGCGGAAATAGTTCTTCTGCACCCCGGCAAACAGCTCGCGCACGGTGGGCGGCTGTGCCCGGTCCTCATAGTCCTCGCCCAGCACCAGCTCCTTGCGGTAGGCCGCTTCCACGCGCTGGTTGGCGAAGTTGAGGCCCGGCAGCTTGATGCCCACCACGGCCAAGAGGGCCGTGCCCGCCGCCGCCCCCACCAGCGCCACCCAGACCAGCCCGCCCGGAATCGGCCCGAAGATCGGCAATTCGCTGATATTGGACGAGAGGGTCCACAGCAGCGGAAGGAAGACGACAAGGGTGATGAGGGAATCGAAGAAGGCGGTGCCGAGATCTTCCATGATCTGGGCGAAGCGCATCGTATCTTCCTGAACGCGCTGCGCCGCGCCTTCGGTATGCCGGATCTGCGGCCAGTATTCCATGTAGTAAAAGTTCATCGCCTTACGCCAGCGGAACACATAGTGCGACGTGTAGAAGGCGAGGACCACGGCGACGAGGATCATGGGGATGGTGACGAGGACAATAGTCCAGGTCAGGCCATAGAGACGCTCCGGCGTGACCGAGCCCGGTTGCGTCAGCGCCAGCTGGATCGTGTTGAAGAAGGCCCCGGACCACTCGTTGACGAAGGCCGATACCTGCACCTGGAAATAGATGATCAGCAGGATGACAGTCGAGGAGACCACCGACCACCAATACCATTCGTTGCGCTTGTAGAAGTACCAGAAGACGCAGAAGACGAAGGCGACCAACAGGACATACTGGTAGAGCCAGACGCGTTCCGCAGTCAGGAAATTGAGCTGGGAGCCGGCTTCTGCCGCAGCGGTCGGATTGGGCGCGACGGGCGCTTCGCTTTCCGTACTCGCGGGGGCATTGGGATTGGCCTGCTCGTCGCCGACCACCGGGGGCGGCGCGGTCGTTTCGATTTCGCTCGGCAGCGGCTCTGCCGGTGCTGTGGCCGCGGGATGGGTGAACCGGTCGATGCTGATGACGCTGCGGATCGGTTCGCCAATGGCAAACCAGATCAGGACGGACGCCAGGAGCCAGAGCGCGGCAGAGGCGAAGAAAAGCTTGGGAGCGGGGAAGAAGGAGCGAAACACCGTGAGACTCCAGAGGGTGCGAGGAAAGGCCTTCATCCAACTGCCACAAGGCGCGCAAATCAAGGTGCGCAAATGAAGTTTTGGTAAGGTTGCGAAAAAGTCTTGGGCCTTTCCATCCCGTTCTATCGGGGTTATCAGCTACGAGATTGCCCCCAAGAGAGTTTTGCCATGTCTGCGGCGATGGAAGCCCCGGTGACGCCTGACGATGCCGACAATGCCGGCGCGCATCCGATTTTTGCCAATGCGCCGCGCTCGGTGGAGTTCAACAAGCTGCGCAAGCGGTTGATCCGCAATGTGCGAGAAGCGCTGGACAAGTTCGCCATGGTGCGCCCGGGCGACAAGTGGCTGATCGCGCTTTCGGGCGGCAAGGATTCCTATGGCCTCTTGGCGCTGCTGCTCGACCTCAAATGGCGCGGCCTGCTGCCGGTGGAGCTGTTGGCCTGCAATCTCGATCAGGGCCAGCCGAACTTTCCCAAGCATATCCTGCCCGAATACCTGACGGGGCTGGGGCTCGAACACCGTATCGAATACCAGGACACCTATTCGATCGTCACCGACAAGCTGCCGGCCGGCGCCACCTATTGCTCGCTCTGTTCGCGCCTGCGCCGGGGCAATCTGTATCGCATCGCGCGCGAAGAGGGCTGTACGGCGCTGGTTCTCGGACATCACCGCGATGACAGTCTCGAAACCTTCTTCATGAATCTGTTTCATGGCGGCAAGCTTGCGGCCATGCCGCCCAAGCTGGTCAATGACGAGGGAGACCTCGAAGTGCTGCGGCCGCTGATCTATTGCGCGGAAGAGGATTTGCAGCGCTTTTCCGACGCCATGGCCTTCCCGATCATCCCCTGCGATCTTTGCGGCAGCCAGGACGGGTTGCAGCGCAATGTCACCAAGGCCATGCTCACGGATATGGAAAAAGCCATGCCCGGCCGCAAGGATGTGATGGTCCGGGCGCTGGGCAATATCAATCCAAGCCATATGCTCGACCCGCGCCTGTTCGACTTCGCGGGCCTTTCAACCAAGCCAAAGGAATAAACGCATGAATATCGACCGCCTGGCCGCCATCCTCAAACAGGCCGCCAAGCAGGAGATCATGCCGCGCTTCCGGCGCCTCGACGATGGCATGGTGCAGACCAAGACCAGCGCCTTCGATCTGGTCACCGAGGCCGATACCAATGCCGAGAGGGTCATCACCGCCGCGATCCGCGAGCATTCGCCCAATACGCTGGTGATCGGCGAGGAGGCGGTGGCCGCCAATCCGGCGCTGCTCACGTCAAACCTCGAAGACAGAATCACAATTTACGTCGATCCCGTTGATGGCACTGCCAATTTTGCCGGTGGCCTGCCGCTGTTCGCGGTGATGGCGGCCGTGGTGCAGAATGGCGAGCCGGTGGCAGGCGTGATCTATGATCCGCTGGGCGACGATTTCATCATGGCCGAAAAAGGCTGTGGCACCTGGCAGGTGTTTCCCGATGGCCGCCGCAAGCGCATGAAATATGCCGATCCGGTGCCGCTCTCGGAAATGGGCGGGGTGGCTTCGGTCTTCTTCCTGCCGCCCGAACAGCGCGGGCCGATGCTCGCAAATCTCGCCAAGATCCGCATGCTTGCCGCCTATCGCTGCGCCGGCCACGAATATCGCTTCGCGGCGGGCGGCAATATGCACTTCATGATGTATGGCAAGCTGATGCCATGGGATCACGTGGCCGGGGCGCTGATGATGCGCGAGGCAGGCGCCCATGTCGCCCGTTTCGACGGAAGCGCCTATCGCCCCGAGCATGTCGATGGCGGATTGCTGGTCGCCCCGGACAAGGAAAGCTGGGACGAGCTGCGGCGTGAGGTTTTCACGGTCTGAACTGTCGAAGACGGATGGCGCCATTCGTCGCGTCGGCGAACACCAGGAGATATACACATGTCCTTTCAGGCCTATCTCGACGCCGTCGAAACCAAGACCGGCAAGACGCCGCGCGAGATCGTCGAACTGGCCAAGGCGAGGGGGTTCGACGACCCCAAGGTCAAGGCCGGGGTCATTCTCGATTGGCTGAAGGCCGAGTATGGCTTGGGCAGGGGTCATGGCATGGCGCTGGTCCATGTCATCAGGAAGGGCCCTGAGATCGACATGAAACATGTCGGCACGACGGGCGTGCATCGGGACGAGAGCAATATGCTCTGGCTCGACGGCGCGGCTACGAAGCCGCGCTAAGCGCCCGCGCCGCCGCTTCGATGGCGCCTTGCCCGTGGGGAATGTCGAGCGCGCATAGTCCGGCCTCCATCGTGCCGAGGACGCCCATGACCATATGCGCGTTGACATGGCCCATATGGCCGATGCGGAAATAGTCGCCATAGGCAGGCTCGCCGGGCAGGGCCATGCCCAGACCAATGCCGAGCGTCACACCGGCCTCGCTTTCGAGCCAGGCGCGGAGCTTCGCTGCGCCGCCATTGGGGATTCTGGCTGCCGTCACCGAGTGACCGCGCGCCGCCTTGTCCGTGATATTGAGCGCAATCCCCGAGCCATCGGCGCCCCATGCGTCGAAGGCGGCCCAGATGGCGCGGGCCAGCTTGCCGTGGCGGGCCCACGCCGCTTCGATTCCTTCCTCCTCCAGCACCATTTTCAGCACTTCATGCAGCCCATAAAGGTGCTGGGTGGGCGGCGTGCCGCCGAAATATTGCCAATAGGCCTCAGGCCTGACGCGGGGCCCGATGCTCCAATAGGGGGTGGCGAGATCGGCCTTTTCGGCGGCGGCCAGCGCCTTGTCGGAGAACCAGAGCAGGGCCAGGCCCGGAGGCAGCATCATGCCCTTCTGGCTGGCGGCGAGCAGCAGGTCGATGCCCCATTCGTCCATGAGCAGCTTGTCGCAGCCAAGCGAGGCAATGGCGTCGACCGCGAGGAGGGCAGGGTGGCCCGCTTCGTCGATGGCGGCGCGGATGGCGGGTATGTCATTGCGGACGCTGGAGGCCGTATCGACATGGGTGACGAGCACATATTTGATGCGCTTTTCCGTATCGGCCCGCAGTGCTTCGGCAATGCGGGCAGGATCGGCGGCGTTGCGCCCGAAATCGAGCATTTCGACGTCGACGCCCATGCGCCGCGCCGCCTCGGCCCAGCCGGTGCCGAAAACGCCGGTCGCAATGCTGAGCGCCTTGTCGCCGCGCGAGAACATGTTGGTGATTGCCGCTTCCCAGCCGCCATGGCCGTTGGCGATGTAGATGGCCGCATGATGCCGCGTGCCGGCCAGCCGCTTCAGGCCGGCAAAAATGGTCTCGGTAATAGCGATGATTTCGCCATCATAGATATTGGGGGAGACGCGGTGCATGGCGTTGAGCACGCGGTCGGGAATGACCGAGGGGCCCGGAATGGCGATATAGGTGCGGCCGGTAATGGGGGGCATGGAGAGAGAATCCGAAAGGCAGGTGCGGCGAGCCTAGCGTAAAGACCGGGCCCGGTCAGCTACGCGAAATCGGGTGTCTGCCCTGCCCGAATTTGGTCCCTTGCGGCGACTCATAAGTTTATGCTTATGTGAAGCCATGAGCGAAACGGAAATCTTCAAGGTTCTGGCCGATCCGACCCGCCGCGCCATTCTCGAACGCCTCTCGGGCGCCGAGTTGACCGCGACGGACCTGCGGAACGGCTTTGCCATTACCCAGCCGGCCATGTCGCAGCATCTGGCGGTGCTGCGCAGCGCGGGCCTGATCAGCGAGAGGCGGGAGGGACGCTATGCCCACTACCGCATCGCGCCCGACGGCTTTGCACCCCTGCATGATTGGCTGGCGCGCTATCGCGACTTCTGGCCGAGCCGGATCGACAATCTGAGGACCTTGCTCAAGGAGATGGATCAATGAGCGACGACGACGCCGAACTGGTTTTCGAGACGGTCCTCGATGCCCCGCCGGAGAAAATCTGGCGGGCGCTGACCATCCCCGAATTTCGGGACCGCTGGTTGCAACCTCCCAGTGGCGTTAGCGTCCAGTTGGTCAGTGTCAGCGTCAACAGCCTGCTGACATATAGCTGGAATGAGGGCGAAGAAGAGAGCCTTGTGACAATCGAGCTGACGCCACGCGGTAACGGCTCGACCGGCTTCCGCCTGACCCATGCGCCGGTCACCATTCCGGCTGCTGCAAACAGCAACGAAGTGGTGCCAATCATGCTGCGCGCCGCCTGAGCCTTCGCCTCAACGCATTGATATGAAAAGGAAATCGCCTATGCGCGACATGATGAATCTCGTCCCTATGGTGGTGGAAACGTCCAGCCGGGGCGAACGCGCCTTCGACATCTATTCGCGCCTGCTGCGCGAGCGGATCATTTTTCTCAACGGCCAGATCGAGGACAATATGGCCAGTCTGGTCTGCGCCCAGCTCTTGTTCCTTGAATCCGAAAACCCGGCTAAGCCCATATATCTCTATATAAATTCGCCCGGCGGCGTGATGACCTCGGCCTTCGCCATGTATGACACGATGCAGTTCATCAAGGCCCCGGTCGGCACATTGTGCATGGGCATGGCGGCATCGGCCGGATCATTTCTGCTGATGGCCGGCGAAGCGGGGCAGAGGGTCTGCCTGCCCAATGCTTCGATCATGCTGCACCAGCCATCGGGCGGCTATCAGGGGCAGGTGACCGATATCATGATCCATGCCGAGGAGAGCCTGCGGCTCAAGCGCCGGATGCACCAGCTTTACGCAAAGCATTGCGGACGCAGCTATGAAGAGGTGGAGGCGGCGCTGGAGCGCGACCACTACATGTCGCCCGAACAGGCGCGGGACTGGGGGCTGGTCGATCACGTCTATGCCGACCGGTCCCAGCTCGAAGTGCCGGGGCCGGTCGGTCCATAGGATCAGTGCGCGTCGATGATCGGCTCGGCTGACGCTTTGCCATATTGCTCGCCAACGCCGAACAACCGGCCTTTCTCGGCGATCAGGATAAAGACCAGAGCCATGATTCCCATGAGGAAATAGCCGGTTGCCGTGGGGATGGTCGTGCCATCGAAGTGCTGGCCGGTATAAGAGCCGATCAGCGCCCCGCCCACGGTCTGGATAAAGCCGAAGACAGATGCGGCCGTGCCGGCGACATTGCCCAAGGGCTCCATGGAGAGCGAGTTCATGTTCGAGGCCGACCAGCCGAAGCAGAACATGATGATGGCGAGCAGGCTGAAGAAAAGCCAGAGCGGCAGCATGTCGTTCATCGCCAGTACCAGCCAGATGCCGGAGAACAGCGTGAAGGTCAGCATTGCGCCATGCGACAGCCGCCGCATGCCAAAACGCCGTACAACCCTGGAGTTGGTGAAAGACGATATGGCCATCAGGCCCGCCATTGCGGCGAACGCCACCGGGAAATAGACGCCCAGCCCGTAGATATCGACGTAGATCTGCTGGGCCGAGGTGATGAACCCGAACAGTGCGCCAAACAGGAACATACCCGCCAGACCATAGGAAATGGCGACGCGATTGGTGAAAACGATCCGGAAACTTTCGATAATGCCGCTGGCGCTCAGCGGACGGCGCTGGTTCAGCGGCAGGGTTTCGGGCAGGCGAAGATAGGTCCAGACCCACAGGGCCAGCGCAAGGCCGCCCATGAAAAAGAAGATCGATTGCCACGGACCGGTCAGCAGCAGAACCTGCCCGACGCCGGGTGCGATAATGGGAACGGCCATGAAGACCATAAAGGTCAGGGACATGACTTCCGCCATTTCGCGGCCCGAATAGCGGTCGCGCACCACCGCCTGCGATATGACGCGCACGCTCGCTGCGCCCATGCCCTGGATGAACCGCAGCACCAGCAGCATGGTGAAGTTCGGCGCAAAGGCCGCCACTATAGCGGCTACGACATAGATGCCGACGCCAATCAGCAGCGGCCCGCGGCGACCGAAGCGATCAGTCAGCGGGCCAAAGCCCAGAACCGCAATGCCCATGCCAAGCATATAGGCGGTGACCACGAATTGCCGCTCATTCTCGTTACTGATGCCCAACGCCTCGCCCATATAGGGCAGGGCAGGCAGCATGACGTCGATGGCAAGGGCATTTACCGCCATCAGTGCAGCGATCAAGGCAATGAATTCAAGGCGCGAGAGAACCCGCGTAAAATGATCGGACATTATTGAAACTCTTCATAGCCGCGAGAATGGCGGCCGAAATTGATAGCCGGACCATGAACTCATGGAATGTGTTTGGCAAGACTTCAATCGGCATTAGCCGATGGATGACTATGCCGATTTGAGCGCGAAACCAGCGTCGGAACGCTCATTGATGGGAATATGAATTGCCGCGGAGGCCAGCCCCAGAACGATGCCGAGATACCAGACGAGATCATAGGCGCCGGTCAGATCATAGACATATCCACCCAGCCAGACGCCGATGAAGGAGCCGATCTGGTGGCTGAGAAAGGCGATGCCGTAGAGCATGCCCATATAGCGCGGGCCGAAAAACAGGCTTACGAGGCCCGCCGTCAACGGCACGGTGGACAGCCACAAAAGCCCCATGAGCGCCGCGAAGGCATAGGCGGTAAATTCGCTGACCGGGAACAGCAGGAAAGCAGCAATCGCGATGGCGCGAAGGAAATAGATGGTCGCGAGCAGCATCTGCTTGGGGAGGCGGCTGCCCAGCCAGCCAGAGAGCAGTGAGCCGGCAATATTGAACAGGCCGATGACCGCAATGGTCCATGAGCCGACTTCAGGAGAGAGCCCGCATTCCACCAGGTAGGCCGGCATGTGGACATTGATGAAGGCCAAATGGAATCCGCAGACGAAAAAGCCAATGACCAGAAGGCGATAGGAGCCGTATCCCCAAGCGCGCGAGAGTGCCTGCATGAAGGGAAGGTCGGCCTGGCCCGGCGTGGACTCGGTGCGACCGCGCAAAGCTGCGGAAAGCGGAATGATGAGCAAGAGCAGCATTGCAATCCAGACCAGCGCCATCTGCCAGCCGAAGGCATTGATGAAGCCCTGACCCAGGGGGGCGAAGATGAACTGCCCGGCCGAGGACGCTGCTGTGGCGATGCCGAACACGAAACTGCGCTTTTCGGCTGGAACAACACGGCCGAACGCAGCCATCACGACGCCGAAAGAAGCAATGGCGATGCCGACACCGGTCACAACGCCGGCAGTCAGCGTCATGGTCAGTGTATCCGGCGAGAAGGCCATGCCCAATACGCCCAAGGCATAGACTATGCCGCCCACGGCAAGGACGCGCGCCGTGCCGTAGCGGTCGGCCATGGCGCCGGCGAATGGCTGGGCGAGGCCCCAGACGAGGTTCTGCACGGCCATTGCCATGCCCCACTGCTCGCGGCTCAGCCCGAGATCGGCGGTCACTGGCAGGGTGAAGAGGCCAAAGGAGCCGCGTGTTCCAAAGCCGATAGCGGCGATGATGCAGCCTGCGATGATGACGAGCGGAAGCGGAACGGCTGGGCGGGCGGCAAGAGTGGTCATGGGAGAGCCTCGGCAGGAGCAGACAATCTATGTCCGCCCGGCCCGCACGAAAAGCGATATTCGCTGATGATGCCGATCAGCATTTGTGATGGGCAATAACAAAAGGCCCCGCCTTGCGGCAGGGCCTTTCAAACCATATTGCGGACGATCAGGCGCTTTGCTTGACCGCGATGCCGGCCTGTTCAAAATGCGTCTGCAATTCACCGGACTGGAACATCTCGCGTGCGATGTCGGCGCCGCCCACGAATTCGCCCTTGATGTAGAGCTGCGGGATCGTCGGCCAGTTGGAATAGGTCTTGATGCCGTCGCGCAGTTCGTCGCTTTCGAGCACGTTGGCGCTGTCGAATTCGACACCGAGATAGTTCAGAATCTGCACGACCTGGCCGGAGAAACCGCATTGCGGGAAGTCCGGGGTGCCCTTCATGAACAGGAACACGTCGTTGTTCTTCACCTTCTCGTCGATGAAGGCATTGATATCGGTCATGGGAGGAGCCTTTCGAAAAGTCCGGGTTCAAGGGCCGGCTTGCGTTGCCTCTAGATAGGTCAGGATTGCGGCGCTGTCGAGATGCCTGCAAGACTGCGGGGCTTGTTCACCTCGCCTTGCCGCCCATTGCGCCAAGGCCATTCAGGACCTCGGCGGGGATTGCGAGATCCCGGATCACGTCCTGGTGCTGGCGGAAGCCGATCAGTTCGCGTTGCACGAAATAGGACCAGACGGCGTCACGGGCTTCAGCAAGGCGGCTATCCCGATCATTACTCTCGCCGAGGGCCGCAATGGATTTCTTCACCCTTGCTTCGGCGGCGCCGAGTGAATTGGCGCGTTCGGCATTGATCTCGTGGTCCAGCGCAGCAGTACCGGCCTGGGGCCGGACCATGCGGATGAGATCGAGCGAGTCGCGCAGCGACATGGTCAGTCGGGAATTACGGTTTGCAGAGCCAGGGCATGAAGTGCGCCGCCCATGTCGCCCTGCAGACTGTCATAGACCATCTTGTGTTGCTGAACCCTGGTCTTGCCACGGAACTGCTCTGACTTCACGGTCGCCGCCCAATGATCCCCGTCGCCAGCAAGGTCGCGTATTTCGATTTCTGCATCGGGCAGGGCGGCCTTGATGCGGCGCTCAATCTCGGTGGCGGCCATGGCCATGTGCTGTCTCCCGATCTGTTTATGGGCCGAAGAATCCCGGTCTGTCTCTGATATGGCATGCGGGTTGGGCCGCTTCAACCGCGGCGCGGACGAATGCAGACTTCGCTCCAGTGCCTTATTGGGCCGGAGGCTGCTCCGGCTCGGGTGCAATGGTTGCGCCCACGCAGCAATCGGCATCCGAGCGGGTCGAGAAATTGGCGATGATGAAGTCCACCAGCGGTCGCGCCTGTTCTGCCTGATCGGCGGCGTAGATGCAGTCCAGCACATAGCCTCGGCCCGATGCCACTGCCTCGGTATGCACGAGGGTCAACGGAATGCCCATGGCCGAATCTGTGCTTGTGCCCTCGTACCGCAGAGCCGTGGTGTCCTGATATTCCGCCAAACCCTTGTCTGACACTGAAAATCCAGGCAGAGGGCCGGACCAAGACGCTGCGATTTCCGCATCATCGATTTCTGACAGCGCCGCCTGTGCCGACCATTCGGTGTCGTCGACCGGAACGACGCTCAGATCACATTGCAGTGGCGCATCGGCGTGATTGATGGTCAGCGGACCGTCCATGCCGCCGCTGGCGACCATCTCGGCAGGATAGATGAGCGTATAGGGCAAATCCATCAGCACCGAGCGCGTGATGTTGACGCTTTGCGCCGCCGCACCAAGGGGCGTCAGGGCCATGGCGGCGCTCACGACAAATGCCAGCGTCCTAAACTGCTTCATTTCCAGCTCCTTGCCACTCCGCCTGTCCGAAGCAATGCGCTCCAAAGCAAGGCGAACATAAGGCGGTAGTCGGCAAAAGCCAGATCAGCCATTCATATAGTTGGGGAACCAGTTTTCATGCGCTGTCGCCAAGGTTGCGACCGGAACCGGCGTTGCAGCGCCAAGCGTTAGCACATTGTTGCCCGTTGAGCCGATCCAGGACGCAAAAATTCCGAGCGCCCTGGCCTCATCCCACAGTGCGACGATCTCGTCGCCCTGCGGGTCGAGATTGAGCGTGACAAGATAGCGCCCCTGATCTTCGCCGAAGAAGGTGAGGATCGGATCATTGCCGTCGACGTCGGTTACTGTCGCACCGATTCCGCCAGCAATGGCCATCTCAGCAAGAGCGACGCCGAGGCCGCCATCGGAGAGGTCGTGGCAGGCCGTGACGACGCCCGAGCGGATCAGCTTGCGCACGAAATCGCCGGTCTTCTTTTCGGCGGCGAGATCGACATGGGGCGCATCGCCGTCGCGGCGGTCGAATAGGTCGCGCAGATAGATCGACTGACCAAGATGGCTGCCGCGCTCTGCAGGGCCGCCGATCAATAGGATCGGCTGGTTCTCGGCAACGAAGCCGATGCCGACGCTCTTTTCCCATTCGGGGAGGAGGCCGACGCCGCCAATAGTGGGCGTCGGCAGGATGCCGCGGCCATTGGTTTCGTTATAAAGGCTGACATTGCCTGAGACGATGGGGAAGTCCAGCGCGCGGCAGGCTTCGCCGATGCCTTCGATGGCTTTCACCAACTGGCCCATGATTTCCGGTCGCTCGGGATTGCCGAAATTGAGATTGTCGGTGGCGGCGAGCGGCTCGGCGCCTGTTGCGGTAAGGTTACGCCATGCTTCGGCAACGGCCTGCTTGCCGCCCTCGAAGGGATTGGCTTCGCAATAGCGCGGATTGACGTCGGAGGTGAAAGCCAGGCCCTTATGCTCGGCACCCTCCACACGGATTACGCCGGCATCACCGCCCGGGCGCTGCATGGAATTGCCCTGAATGAGCGTGTCGTATTGCTCATAGACCCAACGGCGGGACGAGCAGTGATGTCCGCCGATCAGGGCGAGCAGCGCCTCCGACACGTCCATCTGCGGCACGTCCGACTTGTCCAGCGGCGCCGGGATTTTCGGCTCGGTCCAGGGACGATCATATTCAGGGGCCTCGTCGCCCAGTTCCTTGATCGGCAGGTTGGCGACTTCCTCGCCCTGCCAGAATACGCGGAAGCGCAGGTCGTCGGTGGTCTTGCCGACGGTGGCGAAATCGAGTTCCCACTTTTCGAAGACCTTGCGGGCCTCCGGTTCCTTTTCAGGGTGGAGAACCATGAGCATGCGTTCCTGGCTCTCGGACAGCATCATCTCATAGGCGGTCATGTGATCTTCACGCACCGGCACCTTGTCGAGATCGAGCTCGATGCCGAGGTCGCCCTTGGCGCCCATTTCGACGGCGGAGCAGGTGAGGCCAGCTGCGCCCATGTCCTGAATGGCGATAACCGCACCGGTGGCCATGAGTTCAAGGCAGGCTTCCAGCAGGCGTTTTTCGGTGAAGGGGTCGCCGACCTGAACGGTGGGACGCTTTTCTTCGATGTCGTCGCCAAACTCGGCCGAGGCCATGGTCGCGCCACCAACGCCGTCGCGGCCGGTCTTGGCGCCGAGATAGACAACCGGCAGACCGACGCCTTCGGCCTTGGAATAGAAAATCTTGTCGGTGTCGGCGAGGCCCGCCGCAAAGGCGTTGACCAGATTGTTGCCGTTGTAGCGCGCGTCAAATTCGACTTCGCCGCCCACCGTCGGCACGCCAAAAGAATTGCCGTAGCCGCCGACGCCGGCGACGACGCCGTGGACGAGGTGGCGGGTCTTCTCATGGTCGGGGGCGCCAAAGCGCAGGGCGTTCATGGCGGCGACGGGGCGGGCACCCATGGTGAAGACGTCGCGCAGAATGCCACCAACCCCGGTCGCGGCGCCCTGATAGGGTTCGATGAAGCTCGGGTGGTTATGCGACTCCATCTTGAAGACCACGGCCTGACCGTCGCCGATATCGACGACGCCGGCATTTTCGCCCGGACCCTGAATGACGCGCGGCCCCTTGGTGGGCAGTGTGCGCAGCCACTTCTTCGAGCTCTTGTACGAGCAGTGCTCGTTCCACATCGCCGAGAAGATGCCCAGCTCGGTATAGGTCGGCTCGCGTCCGATCAGGTCGAGGATCTTCTGATATTCATCGGTCTTGAGGCCGTGATTGGCGACCAGTTCGGGCGTGATGGCGGGGTCGTTGCGCAGGGTCATTGAGAAGATGTCCGGGAGGTTCGGGCAAGGAGCATGTCAGCGGCGATGACGAGCAGCGCCAGCACGGCAAGAAAGACAGTCATGTAAATGGCGTTGATGCCGACCTGGCCATAGCCGAGCTCGACGGCGTTGAGGATCGGGTAGGGGTATTCCTGCACCCAGAGACCACGCGCCATTGCATAGACGAAGTAGAGCAGTGTCGGCACCAGCATCATCGGCAGATGGGCCCAGCGCAGAAATCCATGACGCTGGGTGATGGTCCACCACAGCACATAGACGATTGGCGCAATGTAGTGGAGCACGGTGTCAGCCACGAGAAATGCCCCTTCCAGCGATTGCAGGAAGCGCAGCACGAAGAAGACGTAGAGCCCGACCAGCGCGATGTTGGCGGCCATGATGCCGCGTGTCAGCGGCATGCGGAACAGCGATAGCCAGCGCGCAGAGGTCACTGCGGACAAATAGACCAGCACCAAGGCAATGTTGTTGAGGATTGTGTAGTAGGAAAAGAAGTGCCCGAGCGCGCCGGGCAGGTCGCGGCCCGCCGCGAGCAGAGACTGAATGGAGATGGTGAATTGCAGCACCAGTCCGGCCAGCCCCAGCAGCAAACCCGCCCATGTCAGCGCGCGGTTCAGCATGAAGCGCTATGCCACCTGCCTGAGCGCGGCAGCAAAGAGGGCGCGGCCGTCATCGCCCCCATGGGCGGCTTCGATCAGGTTTTCCGGGTGCGGCATGAGGCCGAGCACGTTTTTCTGATCATTGAAAATGCCGGCAATGTCATTCAGCGAGCCATTGGGATTGGTGCCTTCGGCATAGCGGAAGGCGACCTGACCATTGCCCTCGATCCGTGCCAGCGTCTCGGCATCGGCAAAGAAATTGCCGTCATGGTGGGCGACAGGGCAACGGATGATCTGGCCCCTGGTGTAGCCGCGCGTGAAGTCGGTGTCGGCATTGACGACTTCGAGCTTGACTTCGCGGCAGACGAATTTGAGCGAGGTATTGCGCATCAATGCGCCGGGGAGGAGGCCGGCCTCGATCAGGATCTGGAAGCCATTGCAGACGCCCAGCACCTTGACGCCGCTGGCGGCGCGTTCGCGGACCTTGTCCATGATGGGCGAGCGGGCGGCAATGGCGCCGCAGCGCAGGTAGTCGCCATAGGAGAAGCCACCCGGAATGACGATCAGGTCAACGTCGGGAATGTCGGCGTCCTGATGCCAGACGATTTCGGGCTTGGCGCCCCCGATCTTCGTCAACGCCGCGATCATGTCGCGGTCGCGATTGAGTCCCGGAAACACGATGACGGCGGCCTTCATCGCTCCATCCTTTGTCACTGAGGGGTGTGCGAGGCCCTTGTGGTGAGTCTTGATGGAAAAGGCAAGGGTCTGGTGCGGTATCCGGCGGAAAAGTCTCCGCTGCGCTGTTACTCCGCAGGAACGGCCATTGTGCGTGACCGCCCCGTTCCGGGCAGGTGGCCCCAGGAGGGACGCTCGAACAGGAATTTGCCAAAACCGATCTTCTGGACAATCCACCACAGGACGAGCGGCGCAGTTATGGCCACGACCATGGTGATGAGGCTGACAAGATTGGGCTCTTCGATCCCCAAACGCAGCAAAGCGATGCGGGCAATGCCCATGGGCAGCACGAAGGCGACATAGATAATGAGGGACTTGGAGCCGAGCCAGCGCAGCCATGTCATCCACGGCAGTCTAACGAGAAGGGCGGCGCTGACCACGATTGCAAGCGAGCCGGCCAGCGCAAGGAGCAGATGCAGTCCGGGCAGGGCGCCCCAACCCATTTCGATGTGAACCGGATCCATGCGGAAGCCGGGCGAAAAGACCATGACAGCGTTGATTGCAGCCCAGACGGCGAGCAGGCCAAGAGCCGCAGTGCCGTTATCCGCGGCCCAATCGGCAAGCCGGAAAATCTGCGGGGCGAAGGCATAGCCGGCATAGAAGTAGACGAAATAGGCGGCGAACTGGTCGACGAGGTAGCTGCCGGTGTGAACAGCCAGCATTTGCAGGACGGCGGCGGCGGTCAGCGTGACCCAATGCGGCACCTTGAGCTGGTAGAGCAGCTTGCAGGCCAGCCCCATAACGCCAAGCATATAGATGAACCACAGGACGCCATAGGGCGAGACAATGGCCCAGGCGAGCGATCCCGCCGCACCGATCGGGTCGCGGCCGACCAGGGCTTCCTTGAAGACGATATGGATGACCGCCCAGAGCGCGTAAAAATAGAAATAGTGGATGACGCGGCGGTCGGTATAGGCCCGCCAAGGACGGGCGATGACATTGCTCAGGAACAGGCCCGACAGGAGGAAGAACTCCGGCATGCGGAAGGGCATGGCGAAGGCAATGGTCCAGTGCAGGAAGCCGGTCTGGCCGGTGTCCTCGCCCACGCTGGAGGCGCAATACATGATGACGACGAGAAAGATGGAAAGGCCTTTGGCCATGTCCACCCACGCGAGCCGCGCCCTATTGTTTTCCATCTATGTTCCTCCAAAGACTGGCGGACCATAGATGGGCTGGTGTCACCGCAGGATTAAACCTGCAGCAGAACCTTGCAAAACCTTGGGTTTGGTAAGGATTTGGCTAAAGCCAGCCTCAGACCGGCACGGACGCATAGGCTGCGAACAGCAGGCCAAGCGAGGCGACAAACATTACGGAGAGAGCAATCTGGGTTTTACGCATGGCTATATGGTCCTGCGCCAACTGGGCGCGAATTCGTAGTTTGCCGTAAAGGCGTTAATTTGAAATTTCGATAGCGAAGTTTTCGATCACCGTATTGGCGAGGAGCTTTTCGCACATCGCTTTGATCTGGGAACGCGCGGCTTCCACGTCGGTTCCTTCGACTTCGAGATCAAATACCTTGCCCTGACGGACAGAGCTTACGCCGGCGAAACCCAGGCCGGCCAGGGAGCCTTCAATGGCCTGACCCTGCGGATCGAGAACGCCGTTCTTGAGCGTGACTGTGACGCGCGCTTTCATCAGATCAGTTCCCGAAATTACTGGACGAGACGCGGACCGGTGGTCAGCGCGTTGTCGTTTTCCACCAGGATGCCGAGGCGCTGGGCCACTTCACGATAATTCTCAATCAGGCCGCCAAGATTTTCGCGGAAGCGATCCTTGTCCATCTTGTTGCGGGTCTTGATGTCCCAGAGGCGGCAATTGTCCGGGCTGATCTCGTCGGCCAGCACGATGCGCATCAGGTCGCCCTCGTAGAGACGGCCGACTTCGATCTTGAAATCGACAAGCTGGATGCCGACGCCCATGAACAGGCCGGTCAGGAAATCGTTGATGCGAACCGCCAGGCTCATGATGTCATCGAGTTCGGCGGGATTGGCCCAGCCAAAGGCCGTAATGTGCTCTTCGGACACCATCGGGTCGCCGAGCGCATCGTCCTTGTAGCAGAATTCGATGATCGAACGGGGCAGGCGGGTACCCGGCTCAAGCCCGAGGCGCTTGGCCAGCGAACCGGCGGCATAATTGCGCACGATGATTTCGAGCGGGATGATCTCGACTTCCTTGATCAACTGCTCGCGCATGTTGATGCGGCGCAGGAAGTGGGTCGGAATGCCCAGATCATTGAGCTTGGAAAAGACGAACTCGGAAATGCGGTTGTTGAGTACGCCCTTGCCGTCGATCACTTCATGACGGGCGCCGTTGCCGGCGGTGGCATCGTCCTTGAAGTATTGAACCAAAGTGCCCGGCTCGGGACCCTCGAACAGGATCTTGGCCTTGCCCTCATAGATTTTACGTCGACGGTTCATGAGCGAATCCGCTGCCTTTGAGAGGTGAGGAGGATTGGCCGCTTCATGCGCCAGAATGGAGCCAAAAAGCAAGGGCTTTCCTGTCTTCTGCGGCAGGATGGCATGGCGTCGCAGATGCCGGGCGAAATGTTGATTTGCCGGGGCGAAGCGCCTATGTCCTGAGGCGAAGCCGGTTATCCGGCACTCTGGAGCCAATTGGGAGAGACCATGAGCCAGTTTGAAGATCGGCAGAAGGGCCAGGAAGCCAAGTTCGCTTTCGACGCCGAAAAGAAGTTCAAGGCCGAAGCTCGCCGCAACAAGCTGCTGGGCCTTTGGGTTGCCGAACTGCTGGGCCTCTCCGGCGATGAAGCCAATGCCTATGCCGCCGAAGTCGTGGCCGCCGACTTCGCTAAGCCGGGCGACAGCGATGTGTTCGAGAAGGTCTCGGGCGATCTCAAGGTCAAGGGTGTGGCCATTGACGATGCGGCTATCCGCGCCAAGATGGATCAGCTTGTGGCACTTGCCAACGAACAGGTCGCTGCCGAAGGCTGATTGCAGCTTTCACGTACAGATTTAAGGGAGTCGGCCTGGCCGGCTCCCTTTTCGTTTGGCCGAAGGTTAACTGGCCTCAATGCTCATGACGTCATGGGCAGAGCCGTTTTGCTTCCAGTGTACGGTGACCTTCTCGCCGACCTTGATGTCGGGCGCCTTGTAGTCCAGCGGCAGGTAGAACCAGTTGCCGTCTTCCAGTTCGAGCGAGCGGGCGCCCGTGTTGAAGAATTTCACCACTCCAGTCACGGTCTGTTCGGCTGTCGCGCTGGCGGCAGCCGGCGTTGCCGAGGCGGCAAAGGCGGTGCTCATCGGGGCGATGACGAGGAGGGCTAGGAAGGCGGGAGCAATATATTTGCGCATGATAGTCTCCATGAGACAGCGCGGGCCTGTTTGGCCCATAGGCGGGTTTTCCGGGGCCGTCGCGTCGCGGGCTGCTTGGTTCCCGCCGGCGGCCTCAAACCAGCGCGGACAGGTTTAGGCCCGGTCAGTGCCCTTCTCAAGTTAAGAAGATTTAATTCTGGCGGTGGCGAAAATGCCCAAATTCCGGGCGTCTGCGGCGAAATTCCGGCAAATCTCCGGCAATCTGGAACAGGTCCAGATCAGCGCTTGGGCACGCGCATCGCCATGCCGATGGAATGCGGCATGACCGGCTCGAAACCGTATTGCGCATAGAGGTGTTTTGCATCCCCATCGGCGATGAGGCTGACATAGGCGCCCTGTGGAGCGTTCGTATTGAGGTGATCCATAAGCGCGGCCATGATTGCCTTGCCAACACCTTTGCCATGATATTGGGGCTCGAGCGCGATATCCACGATCTGAAAGGCGGTGCCGCCATCGCCGATGATGCGGCCCATACCGACAATATTGCCCTTGTGGCGAACGGTCAGGCCGAACCAGGTATTGGGCAAGCCGGCTTCGGCCTGCTCCACCGTCTTGGGGCTGAGGCCGGACGCGACGCGCAGCCGCAGATAATCGGCGGTGGCCGGCGTGCCCGGCACGATGTCGTATTCAGCCGTCACAGCCGCTGCATCAGACGGGTGAACATCAGCAGGCCTTCCGGCCAGGGGCCATGACCTGATTCAACGTTGATATGCCCGGCCTCGCCGGCCTGGTGGAAGTCCGAGCCCCAGCAATTGGCAAATTCGACGGCTCGCTCCAACGTCACGTAAGGATCGTTGCTGGATGCGACGACCATGGAAGGAAAGGGCAGGGGATCGCGCGGAATGGGCCGGAAGACGTGGATCGCTTCGGGAGCGGCAGGGCTGAGCTCCACGTCTGTCGGGGCGACAAGAAACGCGCCGCGGATATTGTCGGGCAGGCGGGGTGCTGCATGGACCAGGGCGGAAACCGAGGTTGAATGCGCCACGAAAACAATGGGACGTTCCGTCAACTCAGCGGCTTTGACTATGGTGTCGATCCAGTCAGCAGCGTCGGGCTCCCACCAGTCGGCCTGTTCCACGATTGCAGCGGTCCGCATCTTTTCGGCCCAGCGCATCTGCCAATGGCCCGGCTTGTGGCCGCCCAGCCCCGGCAGTATCAGGATATCCGCATCGGCAATTCTCATGCGCCGAAAACTCGCGCGAAAATCGTATCGACATGCTTGAGGTGATAGGCGTCATCGAACATGGCGTCGATTTGTTCGTCGCTCAGAGTCACTTGCGGGTCGTTCTTGAGGTTCTGGGCAAACAGGCCGGTGCGGTCGCCGCGATGCTCCCACACCTTCATGGCATTGCGCTGGACGGCGGCGTAGCTGTCCTCGCGGCTATAGCCTGCCTGGGTCAGGGCCAACAGCATGCGCTGGGAATTGTGCAGACCGCCAAGCAGATCAAGATTCTTGCGCATGTTTTCGGGATAGACCACCAGCTTGTCGATAACGCCGGTGAGGCGGGCCAGCGCGAAATCGAGTGTGATGGTGGCGTCGGGGCCAATCATACGCTCGACCGAGGAGTGGGAAATGTCGCGTTCGTGCCAGAGCGCCACGTTTTCGAGCGCCGGGGTCACCATGCCGCGCACGAGGCGGGCAAGGCCGGTGAGATTTTCCGTGAGCACCGGATTGCGTTTGTGCGGCATGGCTGAGGAGCCCTTCTGGCCGGGGGAGAAATATTCCTCGGCTTCGAGCACTTCGGTGCGCTGCAAATGACGGATTTCAACGGCGACGCGCTCGATGGAACTGGCAATGACGCCCAGCGTGGCAAAGAACATGGCGTGGCGGTCGCGCGGGATCACCTGGGTGGAAACGGGCTCGATGGAAAGCCCCAGCTTCTCGGCGACATATTCTTCGACCGACGGGTCGATATTGGCGAAGGTGCCGATGGCGCCGGAAATGGCAGCGGTGGCGATTTCATCACGGGCGGCAACGAGGCGGGCGCGGTTGCGGCTGAACTCTGCATAGGCTTCTGCCAGCTTGACGCCAAACGTTGTCGGTTCGGCATGGATGCCGTGGCTGCGGCCGATGGTGATGGTATTCTTGTGCTCGTGGGCACGCTTCTTCAGCGCTGCCAGCAGGGCGTCGATATCGGCGAGCAGCAGGTCGGCAGCGTTCTTGAGCTGTACGGAGAGCGTGGTGTCGAGAATGTCCGACGATGTCATCCCCTGATGCACGAAACGCGCGTCTGGGCCGACGATTTCGGAAAGGTGTGTCAGGAAGGCGATGACGTCATGCTTGGTGGTGCGCTCGATCTCGTCGATGCGCTCGACGTCAAACCCGTAATTGCCCAGCTCTGCCTTGCGGGCGTTCATCACTTCCCAGATCTTGTCGGCGCTTTCCTTCGGCACGACGCCCAGTTCTGCGAGCTTGGACGTGGCGTGCGCCTCGATCTCGAACCAGATGGCAAAGCGGCTTTCGGCCGACCAGTTTGCAACCATTTCGGGACGGGAATAGCGCGGAATCATGGGTTTAGCCTTGATAGGTCAGAGTTTGATTCAGGTGGGCAGCGCGTCCACTGCCGTTTTCGGACTTTCACTACAGTGCTGCGTTGCCGAGGACCAGCCCAAACATGACCTGCACGGGGTTCATGGCTGTTGTGAAAGATCGCATTTTAACGTTTCGGTTAGGCTGTTGTTTGGCGACTCGGACCAGATCGTAGGCATGGTCAGAGAACGTCGCAGCGCAGATCGAAAAGTCGTCAATACAAGGGCAATCGTCGTCTGGGGCGACGGGCTTATCCGGGCCTTTGCCATCATTCTGGACATGTCTGACAGCGGGTTGCGCATCCGGCTCGACCGAGAGGCCGTGATCGGAGAGGAGGGCTATATTCTCTTCGACCACCGGATGGAGCCGTTTCAGGTCGCCTGGCAAGCCAGCCGGTCGGCCGGGCTACGGTTCTCAATGCCTGGCGAGGGTTAGGCGACGAGACCAGTCGCTGCATCCCGTATCGCCTTGATGCGGCTGGCATAGGTTGCGGGATCGTTGCCGCCATAGATCGCCGAGCCTGCGACCAGCACATTGGCGCCGGCCGCAACGATCTCTCCAGCATTTGCGGCAGTAACGCCGCCATCGACCTCAAGGTCGATGTCCCGAGCGCCGATCAGCGCCCTGGCCTGACGGATCTTGCTGATGCTTTCGGGAATGAAGCTCTGGCCGCCGAAGCCGGGATTGACGCTCATCACCAGAACGAGGTCGCAATCGTCGATTACATGCTGGATCGCAGAAACCTGCGTTGCGGGATTCAGTGCCACGCCAGCCTTCTTGCCCAGCGCACGGATCGCTTGCAGCGAGCGATGCAGATGCGGGCCCGCTTCGGCATGGACGGTGATGATGTCGGCGCCGCCATGGGCGAAATCGGCAAGGTATGGATCGGTCGGCGCGATCATGAGATGGACGTCGAAGACCTTGTCCGTCACGCTGCGCACGGCTTTCATGATCGGTGCGCCGAACGAGATATTGGGCACGAAATGCCCATCCATCACATCGACATGGATATAGTCGGCGCCGGCGTCGGCAATTGCCTTCACTTCGTCGCCCAGCCGGGCAAAATCGGCTGAGAGGATGGAAGGAGCGATGCGCAGCGGACGGACGGACATGAAAGCACCTTTGCCGATGTCGGGATATGGCTTGCGGCCAGCTATAGGGGCGCCCATGACGGGCTGCAAGGGCGGTGCAATTGACAGGTTCAGGCGGCGTTGTTTGCCGGTACAGGCTTGTCGAAGCCTTCCATGCCACTGCAAACCCGATTTCTGCCTGCTGCTTTGGCGGCATAGAGTGCCGTATCGGCCCGGCGCAGGATTTCTGCCAGGCCCTCATCCGCGGCCAGTTCTGCGACGCCGAATGAAGCGGAAACGGCTTGCGGCACGCCGTGCGTTTCCAGATTGGCGAATGTGACGCGAGCCGTTTCCGCATAGAGGCGCGCGGCTGCCAGCGGCATTCCGGCGAGGATGACGGCAAATTCTTCGCCGCCCAGGCGACCGACGATTGCGTTTTCCGGTGCTACCTCTTTCAGCACGCCGGCAAAGGCGGCGATCACCCTGTCGCCGGCGGCGTGTCCGAAATTGTCGTTGATGGTTTTGAAGTGATCGAGATCGGTGACAATCATGGTGAGTGTTGTGCCGGTCGCTGCTGCTTCGGTCAGTGCGATATCGGCATAGGTTTCAAAGCCGCGCCGGTTCAGTGCGCCGGAAAGCAGGTCGGTTTCCGAATGTTTCTGCATCTCGGCATTGTTGTCGCGCATGATCACCAACAGCAGCACGAGCGCCAGGGAGACCAGCGAAACGGCACCGATGGTCTGGGAAACGGCGGCATAGGTCGAGGCAATGTAGGCATCCGCGCGGCCGGGTTCGCCGACAAAAATGCCCAGAAGTGGCCGCAGCGGATAGGTGAGGGAGGTTATCACCTGCAAGGCAAGAAGCAGAATATCGAGCGGTTTGCGCTGTCCCGAGCGCAGGATCACCCAGAAACACAGCATCTGCATTGCGGCATAGGTCATCTGATACAGTGCCACGCCCCAGAGGGACTGGTCATAGGCGATGACAAAGGCGGGGGCGAACAGCGTGCACAGGCCCAGGATCAGCAAGATGCTGCGCAGCGGTGGCCTGACGCGATAATGGTGCGATACGCCAACGACGCAGAGGGCCACGGCAACGAGATAGGTCACGAATGAAATGCTGTTGAGCAGCAGCTGGTCGCCAAAAGCCGCCGAAACAAACTGGATCAGGACATAGAAGACGCCAACGCTATATCCGGCGGCCATCCATTGTGCGCCGCGAGACGTGCGGATTGTTGCCGCGACAACGCCGAAGGCGGTGGCAAACACCGCGGCAACAAACATGTTGATTCCCAGAATGAAAACCGCAGTCATGGCTGTCCTGATCCCTTTGCCGGTCACTCTAGGATCGGGATCAGAACCTGCGGTTAATCCGTGCCGGCGGATGGCCGGGCTGGTTAACGTGTTCTTGCCGCATGCTCACATCGCCGCGATGCGACGCTGCGGCTCATTGCTTTGTGAGGTGCAGACGCTAAACAGGGGCCAGCAAGGAGCGTCGCTTTGGAATTTTCCCTGCCTTTGGTCATCGGCGCAGGCGTTTTGAGTTTTCTCAGCCCCTGCGTGCTGCCGCTGGTGCCGCCTTACCTGACCTATATGAGCGGGGCGAGCTACGACCAGTTGCGGGCTGAGTCTGCCAGCGTCGGTGGCCGGTTGCAGCTTCGCGTTGCCGCGACCTCGATTTTCTTCATTCTCGGCTTTACCGTCGTGTTCGTGGCCCTTGGCGCGACGGCGACGGCTTTCGGACAGGTGTTCCGTCAGCTCCTGCCTGTTCTGACGCCCGTTGCAGGCGCGGTGATCATCGCCATGGGCCTGCATTTTCTGGGCGTGTACAGGATCGGCTTTCTGGACCGGCAATTGCGACACAACGGCCCCGGCGTGGCGTCTGGACCGCTGGGCGGCTTTCTGCTGGGTCTGGCATTCGCCATTGGCTGGACGCCCTGCATCGGCCCGGTCCTGGCTGCCATTCTTTCGGTGGCGGCGAGCCGCGACACCGCTTGGGAAGGCGCATCGTTGCTCGGCCTCTATTCTTTGGGGCTGGGCATTCCTTTCTTCCTGGCGGGTATCGCCGTGGGGCCGTTCCTCACATTCTTCCAGGGTTTCAAGAAGCATCTCGGTACGGTGGAAAAGGTCATGGGCGGCCTGCTGGTCTTGACCGGCGTGCTGTTCCTGACGGGCAATTTTACCCGCATTTCCTACTGGTTCCTCGAAACCTTCCCAGTGCTTGCAACCTTCGGCTGACCGAGAAGCCGACGTTAACCTTCAGGGGATTTTCCCGGGGCCAAACCGCTATTGCGCGCCAATTTTCAGAGCTGATTTACCCTCGGGGGTGAAGGTGGCAACGATTTCGGGCACGGGGGGCGGACAGCGGTGAGTGCGAGCAGCCATATCATAGATGGAGCGGTGGACGGCTTTGCGTCAGTCGTGGCGCTCGGGTCATCCGACGTGCGCGCAGCCATCAGCGCCCGTGTCACAACCAGAATTGAGGAGGTGGAAGCCGCGTGGCGTCAGCTTACGGCGTCCATCGAATCGCCCGGACAGAGCTATGACTTCATTCGCCTCTGGGTGCGCAATCGCAACATTCCTGCCAGTGACCAGCGCTATGTCGTTGGCGAAGTAGACGGACAGGTTGTGGCCATCCTGCCGCTGCATCTCAAGCGGGTCTGGGGTATCAGGGTCTTCACCTGGTTTCCGGGCTCCAACGCCGGTTGCTATACGCCGGTGGCCGATGTTGCACGGCTTGCAGCGCTTGGTGCGACTGGACGAAAACGGCTCTGGGAAACGATGACCGGACAGCTTTCGGGCGCCGGGCTGGTCTATCTGCGATCAATCCCGGGCGCGACAGAGGGTCAATCCGATCTGTTCAGCGAGTTGGGGACCTCGCTCGACACAGAAACGCTTTACCGGGCGCAATTTTCGTCCTGGGCCCAATGCGATACCGAACAGCGCAGCCGTTCACGCCGCAAGCATGACCGGCAGCAGGGGGACCGGCTTGCCGCCATGGGCGAGGTGAGCTTCGAGGAGGTTACCGACCCGGCCGTTGCCCATGAGGTGATCGATACCATGTTCCGCCAGCGCTCGGAGCGCTTTCAGGCGCAGGGTATCCGCGACTGTTTCGTGGAGGACGATCTCATAGGCTTCTACCATGAAGCCATGGAGCAGGATTCGGGCATCGATGTGCGCCTGCATGTGCTCCGGCTCGATGGAGCGGTGGTCGCCGTGCGCTATAATATCGTGCATGGCGATCGCATGTTCTGCCTCATCTCATCAATGAGCGATTGCGCGCGGATACAGGGCGGCTCGCCGGGCAAGCAATGCCTGTTGCGCGTGATGCAGAATGTCTTCGACTCCGGCTTTCAGGTCTTCGACATGGGCGCTGGCTATACCGATGAAAAGCGGCATTGGTGCAATGTGCAGACGCAACTGCGCCATCATTATATCAGCCTGACGCCGCTGGGCGAGGTGGTGGTCGAGGCCCATAGCGCCTGGCAGAGACTGCGCCTGTGGGCCAAGGCAAATCCGGCGGTGAAGAAAGTGCTGCGGGGATTGCAGCAGGCCGGCGACCGGCTGCGCAGCACTGGAAAGCTAAATGAGCTTTAGGCCGCGCAGCGAGGCGTGACCGGACTTGCCGATGATGATGTGATCATGCAGCACAATGCCGAGCGGCTTGGCGATGTCGGCAATCTCGCGGGTCATGCGCACATCGGCCGATGACGGCGCGGGGTCGCCCGATGGGTGATTGTGGACGAGGATCAGGGCCGTCGCCGACAATTCCAGCGACCGCCTGATCACTTCGCGCGGATAGACCGGTGTGTGGTCAACAGTGCCGACCTGCTGCACTTCATCAGCAATGAGGCGGTTCTTCTTGTCGAGAAACAGGATGCGGAACTGCTCGATGGTTTCATAGGCCATCTGGCGGCGGCAATAATCAATCAACTGCGACCATGACGCCAGAATGGGCTGGTCACGGTCGATCTGGTCGCGGCCATAGCGCTGAGCCACGGCCTGTATGACCTTGAGATTGGTAATCGAAGTCTGCCCCAGTCCCTTGACCTCGGCCAGGCGGGCGGGGGAGGCGCCAAGGACTGCGGAGAACGACCCGAACTGGGCGAGTAAATCCTTGGCCAGAGCCTTGGTGTCGCGCTGGGGCAGGAGGATATGCAGCAGCAATTCCAGCAGTTCGTAATCGGCCAGCGCTTCGCTGCCAACCGTGTTGAAACGCTCCCGTGCGCGTTCCCGGTGACCGAGATAGTGCGGTTTCAGCGCCTCGGCCATGCCTGTTTCTGGGCTGTCGGGCTTTTTCGTCACGCTGCCGACCGGCTCGCCAGTGGATTGAACAGACCGCCGGGCGATTGGGTGAAAATCTCGCAGCCGGTTTCAGTAATGCCGATGGAATGCTCACATTGCGAGGAGAGCGTGCGGTCACGCGTTACGGCCGTCCAGCCATCGGAGAGGATTTTCACATGGGGGCGCCCCAGATTGATCATCGGCTCGATAGTGAAAATCATTCCCGGCTTGAGCGGCACGCCAGTGCCGGGTGTGCCGAAGTGGAGGATATTGGGCTCATCGTGGAACAGGCGGCCCAGTCCATGTCCGACAAAGTCGCGCACCACACTCATGCGCTCGGCTTCTGCGATCGCCTGAATGGCAGCGCCTATGTCGCCGGTCGTATTGCCGGGCGTTGCCGCAGCTATGCCGGCCTCAAGCCCCTGATAGGTGATTTCAATCAGCCGCTCGGCTTTGCGGGAAATCTCGCCGATCGGATACATGCGGCTCGAATCGCCATGCCAGCCATCGACCACCAGAGTGAGGTCGATATTGACGATATCGCCATCGCGCAGCGGCCGCTCGTCGGGAATGCCATGGCAGACGACATGGTTGATCGAGGTGCAGAGGGAGTGGCGATATCCCTTGTAGAAAATCGTTGCCGGAACGGCTCCGTTGTCGCGCGCAAACTCGTAGGCAATCTGGTCGATCTTGGCCGTGGTAACGCCAGCCTCGGCATATTCGGTCAGGATATCCAGCGCCTGCGCGGTAAGGGCGCCGGCCCTGCGCATGCCCTCAAAACCTTCCTCGCCATGCAGCGGGATGACCCCGTGGGTGCGGCGGGCTTTGCTGGTTGCGTCGACATAAGTGATCATGAATGGTCTCCTGCCGGGCAAAATAGGGGTTTGGACGGATTATTGGAAGGCCGAAGGGCGGCTTGACTCGGCTTTGTCTGGCAGGGCATCCAAAGGAGCCCCTATCGGACCCCAAACCATGACCCAGCCAGATATTCGCGTCACCGCCGGAATGATCGTCATCGGCGATGAAATTCTTTCCGGCCGCACCAAGGACGTCAATATTGGCGCCGTCGCCGATTTCTGCACCGATCTTGGGATTGACCTCATCGAAGTGCGCGTCGTTTCCGATGAGATGGAGGCCATTGTCGAGGCGGTGAATGCGCTACGCGCCCGTTGCACCTATGTCTTTACCTCCGGTGGAATCGGGCCCACCCATGACGACATTACCGCCGATGCCATTGCCACGGCCTTCGGCGTGGCCCTGCCGATCAATGCGCAGGCGCGCGCCATGCTCGAAGCGCGCTGGAAACAGACCGGCACCGAGGTCAACGAAGCCCGGCAGCGCATGGCCCGCATTCCCGAAGGCGCCGACCTCATCGTCAATTCGGTCAGTGCTGCGCCGGGTTTCCGTATTGAGAATGTTCATGTCATGGCAGGCGTGCCGGTGATCATGCGGTCCATGCTTGAAGCGCTCGCGCCGACCCTCAAGGGCGGCAAGAAGGTTATGTCCGTGGCCGTCAAGGCCGCAGTCGGCGAGGGAACTTTGGGTGGCCCGCTGGCTGCGCTGCAAGAGCAATATCCCGACGTCAAGATGGGCTCCTATCCGCAGATGGGACAAAGCCGGGTGATGACGGAACTGGTCTTGCGCTCTTCCGACCCAGCCCGGCTGGAAGAAGCGGCGGGCAAGGTGCGCGAAATGGTCACCGAAGCGCATCGCAAAGCGGGGATCGCCCTGCCGGACGATGCCTATTGAGATTATGCGGCGGTAATTCCGGGAAATCGCGGGCGCGGAATTGGCGCGGGCTCCATGTTTTGCTAGAGCATTTTCCGTCGCGTTTTCGAACCGCAGAAGTGTCAGCCACTTTTGCTGGAAACACTCCAGGCACTCACCCTTCACGACATAGCGCGCTCGGCAGGAGAGCAGGTTTTGAGCACAAATAACCAGAAGTCTTTTCCCGTCACCTGGGACCAGTTTCACCGGGACAGCCGCGCATTGGCATGGCGTCTGACCAGCCTTGGTCCGTTCGATGCCGTCGTTGCCATTGCGCGTGGGGGCTTGGTGCCGGCTGCCATCGTGGCCCGCGAGCTCAATATCCGTACGGTCGAAACCGTCGCCTGCAAGAGCTATGACCATCAGAACCAGAGCGGTATCAAGGTGCTCAAGGAAATCAGCCAGCCGGTTCTTGAGCTCGCAAAAAGTGGCGGCAAAATCCTGATCGTCGACGACCTGGTCGATACCGGCAACACGGCCCGCGTCGTCCGCGAAATGCTGCCCGGCGCGCATTTCGCCACCGTCTATGCCAAGCCCAAGGGCCGGGAGATGGTCGATACCTTCATCACCGAGGTGAGCCAGGATACCTGGATTTTCTTCCCGTGGGATCTCGACGTGGCCTATGTGGCGCCGATCTCTGGCGGCACAGACTGACCTCACGCTGGCGGGCGTGGTGAAATGGTAGACACAAGGGACTTAAAATCCCTCGCCGATAGGCATGCGGGTTCGAGCCCCGCCGCCCGCACCATTATCTGGAAGACAAGATGATCGAACGTATCGAAACCGGCATTGCGCCTTCGTCCGCGCCTATCAATGATGCGGTGCGGGCAGGCAAGCATGTTTGGCTTGTGGCTATCGCTGAAGATCCTGTGACGGGTGAGATCGTCGAGGGCGGGATAGAGGCGCAGGCGCGGCGTTGTATCCAGAATCTCGATATTGCTATCAAGGCCGCTGGCGGTACGCTGGCCAACCTGGCCATGGTGCAGATTTTTCTCGTCGACAGTGCCGATGCGCCCGGCATGAATGCAGTCTATCGTGAATTCTTTACGGCGCAGCCCTATCCGGTGCGCGCGACGGTGGTGGTCAAGGAATTGCTGGCCAAGGGGCTGCGCATCGAGATCACCGCACAGGGAGTCCTCGACTGATGTTGCTCAAGCGCGATCTGCTCGAAGACATCAAAGCTGGCAAGGTGGACCTTATTTTCCGGCGCTGGAACCGGCCCACCGTCAAGGCAGGCGGCACGCTGAAGACCAAGGTTGGGCTGCTGGCGATCAAATCCGTGACCGACATGAGCCCCGACGACGTCACGGAAGGCGAAGCGCAGCGCGCCGGTTTCAAGGATGTTGCCGATTTCCGCCGCTGGCTCGATACGATGAAAGAGGGCGCGCTCTTCCAGCGTATCGAAGTGGGCTATCTCGGCCAAGAATAGCGCAGTCCTGGCCCGGGCCAGTGTCAGAACGGCACGGGCGCTGTGAACGTCATGAACTCTCTGGTCGTCGGATGGGTGAAGCCCAGTTCCGCAGCGTGTAACTGTAGCCGGTCGGCTGCTGCGAAGTCTTCGGCCCCGGCATAAAACGCATCGCCTAGAATCACATGACCCAATGCCTTCATGTGAACCCTGAGCTGATGGGTGCGGCCGGTGAGAGGGATCAGCTTGACCCGCGTGGCCTTTTCCTCGCGCTCGATGACCTGCCATTCGGTCTGGGCGGGGCGGCCATGGTCGTGATCCACCCTCTGCCGCGGCTTGTTCAGCCAGTCGGTTGCCAGAGGCAGGTCGATGAGGCCGCTATCCTGCTCGATGATACCTGAAACGCGCGCCACATAGTGTTTTGTGGTCTTGCGGTGTTCGAACTGGCTGCCGATGAAGCCATGGGCTGGCTTGTTGAGCGCCAGGACCAGTACGCCCGACGTGTCCTTGTCCAGCCGATGGCACATGCCGGCGGATGGATATGTCCTGCGCGCGCGATACTCTATGCAGTCCCATAGGCTCGGATCTTTGCCCGGCACGCTCAGCAGGCCAGACTGCTTGTCCACCACCAGAATATCCTCATCGACATGGATGACATTCAGGTAGGGTTCAGTCGGCGGAAAGTAGTCAAGCAATGTGGGCATGGGACCGGGCATGAGGCCCTGTAGCAGAGACGAGCCCGTTTGACCAACAGCTCAAAACCGTGGAGGGCCAGAGTCCCGATCCTGTCTGGGATCAGCGCCTGTCGTCGGCTTCCAAAAAGTTTGTCGAGATCAAGGACAAGGCCGCCGGGTGGGCCTCCCGGCGCTTCGGAGGCTCCACGGCGATGTGATAGGCATGCGATGGAACAGCCATGGCCGGTTGCCCGTTTGTGGATGCGAGTTTCTTGAAAGGAGACGGTCATGCACAAGGATGAAGTCAAAGGCGCAGGCAAGCAGGCCAAGGGCGCGGTCAAGGATGCAGTGGGTGGCCTGACCGGCAACACCAAGCTGCAGGCCGAAGGCAAGATGGACAAGGCTGCGGGCAAGGTCCAGCAAAAGGCCGGTGAGATGAAAGACAAGGCCAGCAAGGCCCTGAAGAACTGATATGACAGAGGGCCCCGAAAAGGGGCCCTTTATCTTTGGCCGCTCTGGCTTTGCACCGCGCCGAGGCCTATTCTAGGCAAAATGGAAACGGCAATTTTCGACACTGCTCTGGGACCTTTCGGCATTGGCTGGACCGATAGGGGACTGGCGCGGGTCTTGCTTCCCGGCGACGATGCGGCATTCATGCAGAAGCGCCTAAGCGCGGGAGGGGCGCGGCCTGGAGAGCCGTCGAGAGCCATCTCTGCGCTGATGGACCGCATAGAGGACTATGCCGATGGCGAGCGGGTCGAGTTTTCAGACATCGCTCTGGATCTCTCAGGCGTTCCGGACTTCCATCGCCGCGCCTATGATGTGCTGCTCGCGGTGCGATGGGGTGAGACTCTCACCTATGGCGATCTGGCTCGACAGCTCGGTAACATCAATCTGTCCCGTGCGGTTGGTCAGGCAATGGGCGCGAACCCCACGCCCCTGATCATCCCGTGCCACCGTGTTCTGGCGAGTCATGGCAAGCCTGGAGGCTTTTCTGCACCGGGCGGTGCGCTGTCGAAGTTAAGGATGCTGGCGCTGGAAGGCGTTTCCGTGGGCGCGCCCGCAGGTCAGATGAATTTCGGGTTTTAGGTGATGGGCATCGAGATCGAGCGAAAGTTTCTGGTGGACGGGGATGACTGGCGTGCTGCCTCCACTGGGTCAGCCGCCATGCGCCAGGGTTACCTTTCTACCAGTGCCAAGGCGACGGTGCGCATTCGCATCGTCGATGATGAGAAGGCGTTTCTCACTCTCAAGGGGCCGACCAGCGGGATCAGCCGGGCCGAATTTGAATATGAGGTGCCGCTTGCCGACGGTCAGGCCCTGCTCGAAATGGCCCGCCCTCAGGTGGTGGAGAAACGCCGGTATTTTGTGCCCCACGATGGTCTCACATGGGAAGTGGATGTCTTCGAGGGCGCGCATGCCGGACTGGTCGTTGCGGAGATCGAACTGGATCGCGCGGATCAGGTGATTAATCTGCCGGCATGGGCGGGCAGGGAGGTCAGCCATGACGACCGCTATGCCAATGCCAGCCTGTCGCGCAATCCGGGCATACCTCCAGTTGACCCTCACGCTGCGTAAGGGACTATCACCTCGTCCTGCGGAGGATGCGGACGATGAAGACCTATTCTGTCAATGAACTGGCCCGGCTTGCGGGCGTGTCCGTGCGGACACTGCACCATTATGACGAGATCGGTCTGCTCAAGCCCGCATTCACCGGCGAAAATCGCTATCGCTATTATGGCGAGGATGAATTGTTGCGGCTGCAGCAGATACTCATCCATCGTGAACTGGATATTTCCCTGGCCGAGATCGGAGCGATCCTCGACGCACCCGGATTTGATCGGGTCGAGGTGCTGCAGAAACAGCGGGAACGTCTGGAGGAAATGGCGAAGCGCTATGCCGGAATGGTGAGGACGATCGACCGCACGATCGCCCGCCTCAAAGGAGAGCGCAAAATGAAGGATGCAGAACTTTACGCAGGGGTCGTTTCCGCGGAAAAACAGGCCGAGTATGAGGCTTGGCTGGTGGAGCATTATGGCCCCCTGATTCACGACCATATCGCAGTGAGCCGGCGCAAGCTGGATGCTCTCAGTACTGCCGAGCGCGACGGCATGATGCAGGCGCTTGAAAGCATCGAGCAGGGACTTGCCGAGGGTTTGCGCCGCGGAATACCGCCTCAGGCGGCAAGCCTTGACCCGCTCATTTCGCGGCATCACGAATGGGTGGCCTCAATGTGGAACCAGCCAGCGCCATTGGAAGCCTATGCCGGTCTGGCCGACACCTATCTCGCTCATCCCGATTTCGTTGCGCGATATGAACAGATCGAAACCGGCTTCGCTCAATATCTGGCTACGGCCATGCGTTCATGGGTCAAGAGACAGCAGGACTGAAGCGGCGGCCTTGTGCCGCCGCTTTCCAGATTGAACACTCTGTTCGCCGCAAAGTTTGATCCTTGTCATGGCGGCGCCTCATAGGTCGCACCAAATATATGGGACCAACACAGGAGGTCCACATGACCAAGGATTTTGCAGGCAAGGTTGCCTTCGTTACCGGCGCTGCTTCCGGCATCGGCGAGGCCGTTGCCAAACAGCTTGCGGAGCGCGGGGCCAAGGTTGTCGTTGCCGATCTCAAGCTCGAACCGGCTCAGAAGGTCGTTGAGGCAATCACGGCTGCAGGTGGCGAAGCCGCCGCGGTGGCAGTAGATGTGGGGCAGGCGGATGCGGTGGAAAGTGCCGTGCAGTTCGCGGTTGATACATTCGGCAGGCTCGATCTGGCGGTCAACAATGCCGGTATCGGTGGCGCTGCCGCACCCTTGGGCGACTACAGCTTCGACGATTGGCACAAGGTGATCGACGTCAATCTGCACTCGGTCTTCTATTCCATGAAATACGAAATCGCGGCTATGTTGAAGGTAGGCGGTGGCGCTATCGTCAACATGGCCTCCATTCTCGGCTCGGTCGCCTTCCCGAACGCTCCTGCCTATGTCACCGCCAAGCATGGCGTGGTGGGCATGACGAAATCGGCGGCGCTCGACTATGCCAAAAAGGGTATTCGGGTCACCGCAGTGGGTCCGGGTTTCATTGAAACCCCGCTGCTGCAAGGCATGGCCAAGGAAGCCCATGACGGGCTCACGGCGCTCCATCCGGTGGGACGGCTGGGCAAGTCCGAAGATGTGGCGGCGCTGACTTTGTTCCTGCTTTCGGACGCAGCTGCCAATATCACCGGTTCCTACCATCTGGTGGACGGCGGATTCACCGCGCAATAGGCGATAGGGATCGCATCGTGCCCGGCCGCGTTGGCTTCAGAAAGCCAATGAGGTCAGGGCATGGACGGCACATTTTCCGGATTACTCGATCTGATCACCCGCACCATTGAGTGGTGCGGGATTGCCATTATCGTGGGCGGGCTGGTCTTTGGCAGCGCCCGGTTTGCCGGGAGCGTCATCGCCCGCAGGGCAGATGAGCCACGCTTCCGGCGATACCGTGCCGATGTTGGACGCGGCATTTTGCTAGGGCTGGAATTCCTGGTAGCGGCCGATATTATTGCAACTGTGGCCCTGCGCCCGAGTCTTGAAAGCCTGGCCGTGCTGGCCGGCATCGTGGCCATACGGACCTTTCTCAGCCTGTCGCTGGAGGTCGAGGTGTCCGGACGCTGGCCGTGGCAACAGCCGAGCACCGAGGTGCAGCAAAGGCAGGAGTCGAAATGATTACTGCCAGCGCTTGAAGCTCTTGTGATGCGGCAGGGCTGCGGTCACAGTTGTGACGATGCGGTTGACCGGATCGGTCACCGGCACTTTCAGCACATTTTCCGTTGCCGGGTCTGGCACTTCGAGCGTGGCAAACTGGCTGTCGAGCAGGCTAGTTGGCATATATTCGTGGTTGCGCTTTGCCATGCGCTCGCCAATTACGTCCTTCGAGCCGTCAAGATAGACAAACAATACCGGCTCCCCGGCTTTTTCGGTGATGAACTCGCGGTAGCTTTTACGCAGAGCGGAGCAGGCGCCGACAGAGACGTTCTTCTTGGCTGCCGCTTCCACCAGCGCGGCGCTCAACGCTTCCAGCCATGGCCAGCGGTCGTCATCGGTCAGTGGAATGCCGTTGCGCATTTTCTCCACATTGGCTTCCGGATGGTATTGATCCCCGTCCAGAAAAGGCGCGTGCAGCGCCCGCCCGAGCGCTGCGCCTACGGTGGATTTGCCCGAAGACGATACACCCATGACAATGATGATGCGGGCGGGTTCAGACTGTGGCTGTGAAGGCGCCGTCGACATAAAGGATGTGTCCATTCACGAAACGGGAGGCCTCGGAGGCCAGGAAGACGGCAGCACCGCCCAGCTCTTCTGGTTCGCCCCAACGCCCCATCGGGGTGCGGCCGGCGATCCATGAATTGAATTTTTCGTCCTTGAGCAGTGCCTCGTTCATCTCCGTCGAGAAGTAACCGGGCGCAATGCCGTTGACGTTGAGGCCGTGCCTGGCCCAGTCCACCGCCATGCCGCGCGTCAGATTTGCGACAGCGCCCTTGGTGGCCGCATAGGGTGCAATGGAGGGGCGGGACAGTTCGGCCAGCAGCGAACAGATATTGACGATCTTGCCGCGCCCGCGCGAAATCATGTGGCGCGCCACCGGCTGGGCAACGTTGAAGACCGAGGTCAGGTTGGTTGCAACGATCTGGTCGAATTTTTCGGGCGGGAAGGCTTCGAGTGCGGAACGGAATTGCATTCCGGCATTGTTGATGAGGATATCAATGGGGCCGATTTCCTCTTCTATATAGGTGATGGCGTCGTTGATGCTGTCGCGGCTGGTAACGTCGAAGGCGACGGCGTCGGCTTTATGTCCCCGCTCTGACAGATCGGCCGCCGCATTGCCGAGCGCTACGCTGTCGCGGGCGTTGAGAACGATACTGGCCCCGGCTTCAGCCAGCGCCTTTGCCATGGCGAAGCCAAGCCCACGGCTGGAGCCGGTGACAAGGGCGCGGCGGCCGGTGAGGTCAAATGGTCCGGATTTGCTCATCAAAGTCGCTCCGCTTGGCACATCTGCTTGTTAGTTTAGTGGGCGGCGAGGCGCAAGGAAGGATAAAATCTTCCATACAAGACTATCGTGTTGGTCGAAAAGTGTGGTTTCGGCCCTTCCTTCGCGGGCCATATTGTGGTCATTTCCCCGCCCAAGCGCCCGGCATACGGGCAGAGAATACGACGATTTCGGAAGGACTTTGCGGATGTCGACTGCGGATATTGGCCTGATCGGCCTTGCTGTGATGGGTTCCAACCTGGCGCTCAACATCGCCGAGAAAGGCTACACCGTCGCTGTTCACAATCGTTCGGCTGGCCGTGTCGATGAGCACATGGCCGATGCCAAGGCGCAGGGCCTGGATGGCAAGACCATCCCGAAATACGACCTGGCCGACTTCGTGCAGACGGTGAAGGCACCGCGTTCCATCATCATCATGGTCAAGGCCGGTCAGCCGGTTGACGACATGATCGAACAGCTGCTGCCGCATCTGGAGCCGGGCGATGCCATCATCGAATGCGGCAATTCGCTGTTCACCGATACGCAGCGCCGCTTCGATTACCTCAAGCCCAAGAATATCGGTTATCTCGGCGTGGGTGTTTCCGGCGGCGAGGAGGGCGCGCGCCATGGTCCCTCGATCATGGTGGGTGGCTCCAAGGAACAGTGGCACAATGCCGAAGCCGTGCTGACAGCCATCGCGGCCCAGTTCAATGGCGAAAGCTGCTGCGCTTATCTCGGTGAAGGTGGCGCGGGCCATTTCGTCAAGACCATCCATAATGGCATCGAATATGGCGACATGCAGATGATCGCCGAGGTCTATGGCGTGATGCGCGACGGGCTGGGGATGTCGGCCAAGGAATGCGCCGCCGTGTTCAAGAAGTGGAATGAGGGCCCGCTCAATTCCTACCTGATCGAGATCACCGGGCATGTCCTGGATGCCGTTGATGAACAGACTGGCAAGCCGCTGGTCGATCTCATCCTCGACAAGGCCGGCCAGAAGGGCACCGGCGTCTGGTCCGCCATCGTGGCGCAACAGATGGGCGTGCCGGCAACGGCCATCGAAGGTGCCGTCGCGGCGCGTTCGATCTCGTCGCGCAAGGGCGAGCGTGTGGCTGCCGAGGGCATCTACGGCAAGCCGAACCGGGCCAAGACCGATGTGACGCTGGAAGATCTCGAAAAGGCGTTGCTGGCGGGCAAGATCGTGTCCTATGCGCAGGGCTTCGCCGTGATCGCCAAGGCTTCGGAAGAAAACGGCTGGGCGCTGCCGCTGGCCACCATTGCCAAGATCTGGCGCGCTGGCTGTATCATCCGTTCGCGTTTCCTCGATCAGATGTCGAGCGCCTATGCCAAGGGCGAGGCCACCAATCTGCTGGTCGTGCCTGACTTCGTCGCCATCATGAAGGACAGCCATCCGGGCCTGCGCAAGGTCGTTGCCGCCGCAGCCGTCGGTGAATTCCCCATGATCTGCCTTTCTGCCGCCCTGTCGTATTTCGACAGCTATCGCCAGGCGCAGGGCACGGCAAACCTTATTCAGGGCCAGCGCGACTTCTTTGGCGCCCATGGCTTCGAGATCGAAGGGCGCGGTGCGGATCTGCACGGCACCTGGCCGTCGACGCTGGGCAAGTAAGCAGCTGCCAGAAATTGCGAAAGGCCGGGCATGTCCCGGCCTTTTTTGTTTGGGGAGGCATCCCCCTCTATCCGGCGCTACGCGCCACCTTCTCCCCGAGGGAAAGAAGAATAGAGTGATTTGCGGGCAAGTGGTGTTCCGACCGCGTGGATCGACAGGCTCACTCTCCTATCTCAAAGGTCCAGGCGCATTTGTGGTTCCTGATCTTCTTCGTCAGCGGTTGCTGACATGCGGTCCAGAAATCCGGCTGCTCGCGCCTGGATCCGGGCGATGTCGGCTGCATCCATGCGGTCGAGGTTGCGATAGGGCATTTTCATCCGGGGGTTGGATTGCAGCTTCTGGCGGTTTTCGACCAGAAAATTCCAGTAGAGCAGGGTGATCGGACAGGCTTTGTCGCCGTCCTTGGTCTTGGGGGTGTATCGGCATCCCGCGCAATAATCGGACATGCGGTTTATGTAAGCGCCGGAGGCCGCATAGGGTTTCGAGGCGAGCAGACCGCCATCGGCGAACATGACCATGCCGTGGACATTTGGCAACTCTACCCAGTCGAAGGCGTCAATATAGACCGCCAGATACCAGGCCTCGATCTGTGCCGGTTCTATGCCTGCCAGAAGCGCGAAATTTCCGGTGACCATCAGCCTCTGGATATGGTGGGCATAGGCGTGAGCAGCGGTGTCCCCAATTGCCTGGGCCATACAATTCATCGATGTCTTGCCTGACCAGTAGAACCAGGGCAGATCGCGTTTCGCACCCAGACTGTTGGTCCCTGCATAGTCGGGCATTTTCCACCAATAGATGCCACGGACATATTCGCGCCAGCCGATAATCTGCCGGATGAAACCTTCTGCGGCGTTGAGCGGTACATCGCCCTGATAATAGGCGCGCTCTGCGGCGCGACAGACTTCGTCGGCGGTGAGGAGGCCGACATTGAGATAGGGGGAAAGAAGGCCGTGGTGCAGAAAAGGCTCGCCCGTCTTCATCGCATCCTGAAAAGTGCCGAAGCCGGGCAGGGCGTTTTCGATAAAGTGGTCCAGCGCTTTGATTGCATCCCTACGCGTTACCGCCCATTCGAAGGGTTCGAGATCGCCGAAATTCTTGGAATAGCGGGTCCGGACCAGTTCGATGACCGCCTTGGTGCTGGTATCCGGTTCAAAACGCAGCCGTGCGGGGGGCATATAATCGGCTGGCAACGGCTCGCGGTTTTCAGTGTCGAAATTCCATTGCCCGCCTTCGGGCGCTTCCCCTGCCATGAGGAGGCCAGTGTCGCGCCGCATCTCCCGATAGAAGAATTCCATGCGCAGCGACTTGCGAGGCGCCGACCAGGCCTTGAAACGGTCGTGGCTGCAGAGAAAGCGATCATCTTCGCGGATGTCGACAGGCAGGCCAAGCCGAGCCTGCCAGCCATTCATCATATCGCGCACGCGCCACGCACCGGGCTCGGTCACGACGACGCCGTCAACCTTGTGGCGCCGCAATGCGCGAGCCAGCTCGTCCTCCAGATTCTGCGTATTTCCCTTGGCATCGAGAGTTACGTAGTCGACGGTAACGCCCTTTTCACGCAGGCTCTGAGCGAAGTGCCGCATGGCGGAGTAAATGAAGACCAGTTTCTGCTTGTGGAAGCCGACGACAGTGGACTCGCTGCCGACCTCGGCCATAAGCACGATGTCGGCCTGTGCGTCGATGTCCTGCAAAGCAGACACATTGGAAGACAGGTGATCACCGAGGATGAAACGAAGTTTGGCCATGGCGATACTACGCACGGGCCGGTGCGGCGGTTCATCGGCACGCATCTGTGTTCGCCGTCGGATCTACGGCGATACAATTAGAGCGTCTGAAACATCACATAGGAATCCACATAGCCGTGGACGGGGTGATTGAAGGCCCTGGGCAGCGTGCCGACGATCTCGAAACCAAGCTTCTGCCAAAGGGCGACAGCGCCGGTATTGGTTGAGACGACGTGGTTGAACTGCATGGCGCGGAAGCCGCGCTGGCGGGCCTGATCAAGCGAGTGCAGGCACATAGCCCGGGCCACGCCCTTGCCGCGTGCCTCGGGGGCGGTCATGTAGCCGCAATTGGCGACATGGGCACCGCCACCGCGCTGGTTGGCCATGAGGTAATAGGTGCCGATGACCTGGCCATCGCTCTCTGCCACGAACACTTCATGCGCGGGCATCATCCAATAGTCACGGACGGCCTGGTCATCCAGATTTCGGTCGATGGCATAGGTTTCGCCGGCCGCGAGCACCGGGGCGACAATGGCCAGAATGGCGGGCCAGTCGGTCTCAGCGGCGGGACGTATCGTCATAGCGTTCATCTTCATCGATCGGTGGCGTGCGGACCTGGCCCGGCGGAGCCATTTCTGGCGCATGCGGATGGTCGGCAATGCTGGGGCGGCGGCCCAGTTCAAACCGCCATGCCGCAAAGGCGAAGAGGAGCAATGCGGCGATTACGCTGATGCCGGCGGCAATGAAGGGCGCGCCGGGGAAATAGTGGTCGGTCTCGCGGGCAGTGTAGTACGAAAAGATCTGGGTTGCTGCGAGCGGCCCGATGATCGTGGCCAGCGAGCTGGCGGCGTTTACTGCGCCCTGCAATTCACCCTGGCTATTATCGGGGACCTGCCGCGACAGTACGCCATTGATGGCCGGCGGGGCGAGGCCGCTGACCGTGCCAACCAGAATGAAAAGATAGAGATGATAGACGTCGGCGGAGAAGGCTATGCCGGCGAAGGCTGCCGAGGCCGCCAGCAGGCCGATCATGGCGACGGCGGGCTCGCCCATGCCGCGCGACAGCGGCCCGGCCAGCACGGCTTGGCTGACGGCGAAGCCGAGGCCGAAGGCGCCAAGCGTGCGCCCGATGGTCGATGAGGTGAAGTTGAACACTTCCACGGTGAAATAGGAGAACACCGTCGGCAGCGCCTGCGCGGAAAGCTGGAAGAAGAACAGGACACCCAGCAGCCACAGCACGGACGGATATTTCTTGAGCGCCAGAACCGCGCCGAGCGGGTTTGCCCGGCGAATGTCGAACTTGCGACGCGAGGCCTTTGGCAGGCTTTCGGGCAGCACCAGCAGGCCGAAAAGGAAATTGGCGAAGGCGAGGCCAGCAGCGGCAAAGAACGGCACGCGCGGGCCAAACTCGCCAAGCTCGCCGCCAATCACCGGACCAATGATGAAGCCGAGGCCAAAGGCCGCGCCGATGAGGCCGAAACGATGCGTGCGCTTATGGGGCGGGGTGATGTCGGCCATATAGGCGGTGGCTGTCGCCAGGGCGGCGCCAGCAATGCCGGCAATGATGCGGCCAATGAACAGGTACCAGACGAAGGGGGCGATCGACATCATCAGGTAGTCGAAGGTCAGCCCCAATAGCGACAGCAGCAGGATTGGCCTGCGGCCGAAACGGTCGGATAGGTTGCCGAGGATGGGCGAGAAGACGAATTGCATGAAGGCATAGGCAAAGACGAGGTAGCCGCCAATAACGGCTGCGTCTGCCACGCTGCCACCCGTCAGTTCTTCCAGCAGTTCGGGCAGAACGGGCACGATGATGCCCACGCCGATCATGTCGAGCAGAATGGTAATGAGGATGCAGGAGAGCGTCAGTCGGGAGCGGGTCGCAGCTTGCATGCGGCTTCTTGAACCTTTTTTCTGTCCCGTTCGCTAGATCAATTCATGGTTTTGCCGAACCGGTAAATTGATCCAGACCTTGTTTTGCGGTTTTCCAACCGCAAAGTGGTTTGCACTTTTGCTGGAAACGCTCCGCAGGGCCAAGCGCTGCAATTGACACGCCCGGGCCCGGTAAAGCAAGGCCGGTCAGGTGCCCGCGCCGGCCTTGTAGTCGTAAATCCAGCCCAGACGCCGAAGATGTGCGCGCGGCCCCTGTGCGGATAGAACGGCATTGCGCGCCAGACTCAAAGGCCATGGCAGATGAAAAATGCGGCCATTCTGCGCAGAGAGTGCCGCGACCCGCTTCACCCTTTCCCGACGCAGGCCGGCATAGCGGGTAAACGCATCTTCGGCGCTTTTTGTTTCCGCCAGAAGCGGCGCAAGAATTGTCGCATCCTCGATACCCATTGCGGCTCCCTGTGCCTGAAATGGCACCATGGCGTGGGCGGCGTCGCCGATGAGTCCGATATTGCCGCGATGCCAGATATCTGTCTGCACGGTGAACAGGGCCCAGGGTGTCCAACTGTCCGCAGCCGCCGTCAGGATAGCGTCGACACGCGGCCCCGGCCTCGAAGGACGCGGCTGGCCCTCCGGTGTCGGGGATTGACCGGGCATAAACAGGGCAAGATTGACCTGCTGGCGATGGGGCAGGGGATAGCAGACCAGATGAAAGCCTGTTCCGAAGAATACCGAAACCCGATCTGGCGCAATCTGGCCCGAGACGAGATCGAGCGGCACCAATGCCCGCCAGGCGATTCGATTGCCGAAGTGGGCGTCGGGGCCATCCAGGACGGCGCGGCGGGTGTGTGAGTGGACGCCGTCCGCACCGATAAAGGCGTGCGCCCGACTGGTGCGGCTCTGGCCATCGGACTCGTCGACAGCAACGGTGACGCCTCGGGCATGGGACACCACATCCCAGTTTCGCACGCCGAAGGACATGTCGATATTGGCAAAGCGCCGGCAGGCTTTGTGGAGCAGGTCTGCCAGATCGGCCCGGTGCATCACATGGTAAGGCGCGCCGAAACGGCTGCGCATGATGGCGCCGAGTTCCATGCTTGCGGATGGGCTTTGCGCGCCTTGCGGGTAAAGGTCGAGCGCCTGCGGTTCCAGCCCGATTTGATCCAGTGCTTCGCCGAGCCCCAACTGATCAAGGCAATGACGGGCATTGGGGCTGATCTGCAGTCCAGCGCCGAATTCCTGAACATTGGGGCTGCGTTCCAGCAGGATGACGCTGGCGCCGAACTTGGCCAGGCCAAGCGCAAGCGTCATGCCGGAAATCCCGGCGCCGGCTATGACATAATTGCGGCCCGTGGCGGGCATGGCGTCACTCAGGCAGCGTGTGCCTCAAAAACCGCGGTGGCCGGGTTGGCATGGCCGGCACCGAGTTCGGCCTTGTAGATGTAGAGCGTCGAGCAATAGGGACAGACCGCTTCGTTGTCCTTGCCCATATCGATGAAAATATGGGGGTGATCGAAGGGGGGCAGGGCGCCGACGCACATGAATTCCTTGGAACCCACCTCGATCGAACGCAGACCTTGGGTATTGTGGAAATGCGGGGTCGAGCCGTGGGCCATGGTCGGAACCTGGAATGTGATTTGAATTGCCGGGACCATAGCCAAAGCCCCTCAACAAGAAAAGGGCAAAGGCCGCGTCCGAATGTCCTTGATTTTAAACCCACAAGCCGCAAAACCCGCAGCATAAGCCACGAGGACCATGCCATGCCCCATTTCGACAGCTCAGGTCTTTCCCTTGCCTACGAAATTCATGGCGACGGGCCGCCCGTGCTGTGCGTGCATGGTTTTGCCTCAAGCGGCAAGGTGAACTGGATCGACACCGGCTGGGTCGAGGCGCTTGTCGGTGCGGGATATCAGGCGATCACACTCGATAATCGCGGCCACGGCCAATCGGACAAGCCGCACGACCCCGAAGCCTATTATCCCAGCCAGATGGCGGATGACGCCATTGGCCTGCTCGATCATCTCAATATCGGTCGCGCCGCTGTGCTTGGCTATTCGATGGGAGCAAGGATTGCCGCCTTCATGGCTTATGCGCATCCCGAGCGTGTCACTGCAGCGATATTCGGTGGCATGGGGATGAACCTCATCAATGGGCTGACCGATGGCAATGATATCATTGCGGGGTTGCGCGCCCCGGCACTGGCCGACCTGACGCATCCGACCGCGCGCCAGTTCCGCATTTTCGCCGACCATACCGGTTCGGATCGAGAGGCGCTGGCCGCGTGCATGGAAACCTCGCGCCAGCCCATGGCGCGCGCCGATGTGCGGCGGATCGAGGTGCCCGTGCTGGTCGCGGTGGGCGAGGCCGACGAGATGGCGGGCAGAGCCGAGGCGCTGGCGGAACTGCTGCCCCATGGCGAAGCGGTCACAATCCCCAAGCGGGATCACATGCGCGCGACCGGCGACAAGGTCTTCAAAGCAGCGGCACTGGCGTTTCTGGGCAGGACATTCCCGATTGTGTCCCATTCGTGAACCAATCTATGCCCCAGGCCTTTGTTTTATGGAACGATGTGGCTTATATCGGTCTTCTTCGATGAAACGGAGTGCGTGTCCATGAGCGGTGCTGCCCGGAAGCCTGTGCAAATCCAGTCTGTCGACCCGGTATGGGAAGCGGTACGCGCCGGGGCTTCGCATATTCTGGACAAAGAATCGTCGCTGGCCAATCTGGTCTTGTCCAATATTCTCAACCAGGAAACGTTCGAGGATGCGCTGGCGCATCGGCTTGCGGCGCGGCTGGACCACGAGGATGTATCGGCGGACATGATCCGGCAGGCCTTCGCCGAAGCGCTGAGGGATAATCCTGAAATCGGGCAGGAAGCGCGGGTCGATCTGGCCGCCACGATGGAACGTGATCCGGCATGCCACCGCGCCGTGGAGCCGTTGCTGTATTTCAAGGGCTATCAGGCCATCCAGACCCACCGTTTCGCCCATGCCATGTATAAGGCGGGGCGCAGGGATTTTGCACTTTATCTGCAAAGCCGGTCCAGTCAGGTGTTCCAGGTGGACATCAATCCGGCAGTGCCGATGGGCAAGGGCATCATGCTCGACCATGGTACGGGCCTCGTCATTGGCGAAACGGCAGTGATCGGGGACAATGTTTCGATGCTGCAGAATGTGACGCTGGGTGGCACCGGCAAGTCTGATCAGGACCGCCATCCAAAGATCGGCAATGGCGTTCTCATCGGCGCTGGCGCCAAGGTTCTGGGCAATATCAAGGTGGGCGACTGCTCGCGCATCGGGGCCGGTTCGGTGGTGCTCAAGGAAGTGCCGCCGCGTACGACGGTCGCGGGCGTTCCGGCCAAGGTCATCGGCGAGGCGGGCTGTGCGCAACCGGCACTGGTGATGGACCAGATGGTTCTGGTTCACGACACCAACTGATCTGAACGCAAGGCCGGCATAAGCGTTTTACCGGAAAATGGCTGTTACCGGGGGTTGTCAGCGCCGGGACAGGCACTAGATTGCCCGCTCAACGAAACAGCAGGACAGGCTCCAGTGAACCATCCCGAGATCATCAAGCTGCAGAAATTCCTGCAGCAGAAGTTCAACAACCGCAATATCGACGTGCGTCCCCGCGCCAAGCTCAACGATTCCGTCGAAGTGTTTATCGGGGACGAGTCGATCGGCCTGATCCATGTGGATGACGAGGACGGCGACAAGTCCTATATGTTCTCCATGTCGATCCTGGACATCGACCTCGAAGATATCGACTGATTGAATGGCGGCGCTTTGGCGCTGCCTTTGCTTACAGAGCGCCGATCTGGCCCAGCCACAGGGCCAGTTCCTGATCGAATTGCCGCCATGAGGGCAGGGCGGTCGCATCAAAACTCAGCACTGCCGCCAGACCGCTTTGCAGGTGAATGGTGCGCAGGCACTGGTCCGGCCGGCCGGGCGTGACCGCAGAGGCGCATTTGGCGACGAAGGGTACCGGCGAGAGCGGATCGTACCACACCGTTTCTCCGGCATAACCGTCGCGCGCCACCAATGACTTGCCCACCAGACCGGGCACGCCACCCTTCATTCCATCTTCAAACTGATGAAGATAGACCGCATCGAGCAGGGCGCTGCTGGCGCGGGCACGGCTGCGCGGCAGCAGGGTGACGCCGACCGGAAGCGGCGCCATGCCGGGTTCAAGCTGCAGAAGAAAGCGCAGGTCGATCTGGCTGGCGAAGCCGCTCTTTATCTGCTCGCCATAGCGAAACCAAGCTGCCGGAATGTCGAGCTCGCGGCCCGCAATGGTCTGCTGCACGATGTCGCCATCGCCCAGCGCCGGCTGGACGGGGGCCGATGAGCGGCCTGCGCGATCGACGAGATAGGCCAGCCCGACGGCCATCAGCAGCACCAGAACGGCAATGCCCGCCAGATTGTAGGCGAGGCTGGTGCGCGACTGCGCCGGGCCGGTTGTGGATAGTGGGGCCGACATTAACCAGTTTTTCCGCCTTCAGGTGACAGGCCATTGGGCAGTGAATATGCTTAACAAAAGGTAAAGAACTGTATCGGGGTGCAGGCATGACGAGGGAACTGCTGCTGGCGGCATTTATCATGGGCGTTGGCCTCTGTGTGTCGGGGATGGCCACGCATCTCTATCAATGGCTGGCGCGTCAGCCCGCCATGCTGCGCATGGATGGCAGCACGTACCTTGCGTCGCTGGGCAATCTGTTCATGAGCTTTGTCTGCGGCCCCTATATCATGCTGCAATATGGCTGGCGGCATGAGGAGGGCGGCACGATTTCCATGGCGTCGGTGCTGGTCTCCGCCCTGGTCGCCTTTGGCTGGGCCTTTATCACCGGCCTTATGTTCATGAGCATCTATGTGTTTCTGCGCCATTGAGGCGAAAACAGTAAGGCCGGCTCCGCTTGCGCGAGGCCGGCCTTACTCTTCAGACCCCTATCAGGGTTAGGCTTTGGGCGGGGTCCGGAAACTTAATTCGTGTTTGCCGCGATGATGGTGACGCGGTCATCGATCATGTCGACCCATTGGCCGGCATGCGCCTGGGACTGGCGCTTGATATATTTGTAGGGCGTGTCGTTCCACAGGCGGATGGTGCCATCCTGATTGTCCAGCACCATGTCGCCGCGATCGGTGCGGGCGATGAGCACGGCATGGCCATTGCCATTGGCTTCCTTGACGACGGCGATCATCAGCGTGGACGGATGCCAACCGGCGGCGATGAGATCGCGGCGTTTGATCAGGGCGAAATCTTCGCAGTCGCCATAGCCGTTCGGATAGGTCCAGAACTCGGCGACCTGATAGAGATCCTGGTCGGTGACCGGCACAATCGTTTGATTGTAATAGCTATTTACGGAAACCAGCTGCTGCCAGCTGGCGTCGGTCAGCACGGTTGCCGGCATGACAAGGTCATAGGCCTGGCATTCGGACGGACGGGTCTGGCAGAATTCGAGGTGGCCGACCGGAATGGAGGTGGTTCCGGCGGCGGTCTGAATGAAAGCAACATTGGTGAAATCGATAGCGGCGACGGGATTTGCCAGCGAAATCAAGGCTGTGATCAGCCCTGCCAGCATTCCCTTCTTGTTCAAAGCCATTGTGTAGTCTCCCTGATGGAGACCACGTTATGCGTCGCGGCTTAGGCCGATCCGAAAACTGATATGCAGTTTTTATGCGTGTTTTATCGATGCCGGCAGGCTTGTGTTTACCATGACATCCGGGGGCAATTCGCTGGCAGACTGTTAGCCTTGAGCGCCGCTATAGGGCGAAAACGTCAGTTCACGCGCAGATTCTGTTGAACGACATTCATCATCTCCTGGGCGGAGGCGAATTCGACGGCCACGCCATTCTGGAAATGACGGACCACACGGGCGCGCATGCGGCCCAAAGTGATCGGCGTGCCCATGGCGGGGCGGACGTCGAGCTCGATGGCGGCGCCGGACAGCGAGATGTCGATGATCTTGCAGTTGTAGCGGCGGCCATCGTCGAGCACGACCGTGGAATGGCGAATGTCGGGCACGACGCGCTCGTGGCGGCGGTCCTCGGGCAGGTTGAGCAGATCCTTGTTGGCCAGCCAGGTGAGCTGCGCCGCCATCTTGTCGCGCTTGCGCGGGGAGGCGGCGATGTCCATGACGAAACCGCCATCGACCTGGGTGAGGATGGTGCCTTCGATGCGCCCGAGGTGATCGAGATAGGCAATGATGCGTTCGCCCACGATGCCGGCGACCGGCGCGATCACCACGGCGTCGCCCGGCGACATGGACAGGACCTGACAGGGAAATTCCCGGCGATCGGCCAGCATGTACCGGCCAAGAATGGAAACCCGAACGCGCTGGAAGCGCGTGTCGCGGGGACCAATATCGCTGGCCGCTGCCGATTGTGGCACGGAAATATCGTCACTGAGCATAGGCCAACCTGTTCCACGCCATGGGAATCCACGGCAAGGTTAGCCTGTGTTGGTTAACGCTTGGTGAGGCTTTACTGTTCGTTTATCAGCAAAGGCCAAGTAATTCAGTTGCTGCGGCCGCCGTCGATAACCGCCAGATGGGCATAGCGGCGGGCGGTGCGGCCATAGATGGTGGTCGGCAGCGCCGTCGTGGGGCCAGCGGAAAACTGCACATCGTTGACCACGCTGGGCATGGCGTTCGGCATCTTGTCGCCAGCGGAGATTTCGTCGGGCCAGATCAGCCGCAGGCCGGTAATGCGCTGTTCGAGAACAGGCTGCACGCCGAGCCAGTAGGGGTCTTCCAGCGCCGTCATTGCGCCGAGAATGCGCGTGTGGGTGGAGCCGTTGTGGCGCAGGGGCATGAGGATGGTCTCGAAGTTGACCTTGGTCTGCAAGGCAGTGGAGCCCTGGAAGGTGACCAGCGCGACGGCATGATCCTCGGTGACGGCGCGGATCAGCGTATCCATGGCGTCGCTGTCACGGTCATGCCAGAGCGCCGAGAAGGACCGGCCCTTGAGCTCGCGGCAATAGGATGTGCACAGATGCGAGCCGGCAAGGCGGAATGAAAACCGGTCGGCATCGTCCAGTTCGAGAATGAAGGTATTGGCCAGTGCCTCGCGGATGCGGGTCGGGTCGATGTCGCGGCGATCAGGCGCGCTACGCGACCCACGAATCGTGTTCCAATAGGTGTATAGCGAGGTGGTGCTCGGCATTTGCATATTCAGGAACCCGGTCTGTGATGGCCTCGGACGATCTCCCCCTTGAGATCGACCCAACAACGCCTGACAATCGCAAAATGCCGCCGCAAATGCCCGCTTAAAGAAGAGTTAAGGTTAACGCCTGTGGCCAAATGTGGAAAAGTTAACGGCAGGGCAGGCGGCGCCGCACTTACAGGACCTATCCATGACTGAACAAGGTCACGCGCCCGGTTCTCCGGGCTTGCCGGAGCGCGAACCGGTCTTCCTGCTTCCCGGCGCTGTCACGATTCTGGCGGGATTGCTGGTGGTCTTTCACCTTGCATCAACCCTGATCCTTAACGAGGAGGGGCAGATCCAGCTTGCCATCTGGTTTGCCTTCCAGCCCTATCGCATCGTGCTGATGGCCGAGGATCCGAGCTTCGGCATTCCCTTGCTGTGGACGCCCTTCACCCATGCCCTGCTGCATGCGGGCTGGGAGCATGTGCTGTTCAACACCGCCTGGCTGGTGATTTTTGCGACGCCCGTGGTGCGCCGCTATGGTGGCGGGGCGATGCTGGCGCTGTTTCTGGTTTCCGCAGCCGCAGGGGCGGCATTCTTTGCGGCCACGACGCTGCATGCCGGGATCTATCTGGTTGGCGCCTCGGGCGGGGTGGCCGGGCTGACGGGGGCGGCGATCCGCTTCATGTTCCAGCCTGTTCTTGTCGGGCGCGATCCCGAAACCGGGGAAGCGGTATTGCTCGGGCGGCGGCTTGCCAGCATGGGCGAGGTCTTTGCCAATCCGCGCTCGCGCTATTTTACCCTGATCTGGCTGATCCTCAACGCCGCCGTGCCGCTGGTGCCCATGATTACCGGCGCCTCACTGGCCGTCGCCTGGCAGGCCCATCTCGGCGGATTTCTTGCCGGGTTTCTGCTGGTGGGTTTTTTCGAGCGGAAGGTGTGAGGCTGGTATTAGGCTGAGACGCGGACCGTCTGCTTTTGGGCGGTCGGACATAAAAGCGGACGTTACTCGATTGGCCGTGTTGGGGCCATCAGCGGTCATGCTGCTTTCGGCGCCAGGCCAGCAGAAGCCGCCACTTTCGTTAGCTACAGCAGGTTTTCCGGCTGACGCCACAGCAATAGTTTGTCCATCGATTGCTCCCTATAGCAGTATCCGCTATCAGTCGAGCAGGGGCTCGGGTTTGGGAATAGAGTGTGCGGCCCGAACGGCCGAAATGGGGCGCGTCGCCGTACAACAGATGCCTAACCCAATTCCATCATTCGGGTTGGGCAGCGAAGCGCCTGAAACCTGCCATTCGTCCAGCAACTGTTTTCCGGCTGAAGTAGGGCCGACGTTGGGGCGCTGCTGTTAAATCTAGGCGGGCATTCAATGATTGCCTGATAAGGGGAGAATAACCCTTGAGCCATCGTCTAACGACTGCCGTCCGAATATGCGACGCCGCAAAGGCGATACTCCGAAAAACTCGACGCTTCCCCAGCGAGACACCTCCCGGCCACAGCGACATCCTCCATATGAAGGAGATGGGGGTCGAACTCATGCTCCTTGCCCTAGCGATGGAGCTGGCATTGAAGGCTTGGTTTGTCTTCGACTTCGATGACCCCGATCACTCTAAGTTACATGACCTGTCCATGCTGTTCGGCAAGCTCAAATCGGAAAGCCAGGAGAAACTGGATCAGGAGTTCAAGAAGTCCGTAGCACCGTTTCATCCCAACATCCTCTTTATCGATTACGGCATCAGACATGTGCTCTATCAGCATAAGGATGCCTTTGTGGACTGGCGCTACATGCACGAGCCCAAGTCGATAACGTTCGAGCGCGGTGCTTTCGAGGCAACGCTTGAAATGGTTCTTAGTGAGTTTGACAAAAGGTACTACACCATACCTGTCAGTACTATTTAGCCATCAATATTAATTGCATAGTGACCCAGATGAGCCAGATGGATCGGATAAGCGCGATTTTGGTTCGTCGCAATATTGGCAGGTTTGATGAATTGAATGCCCCACTCTAAATGACCGCAATGGGGCGAGTTTCAACCCATTCAGAAGCAAGGTTGCCGAACGGGTCCCGGGCGTCGGGTCGGAAGACAGAAGCTGCCCGCGATTGCTGGCTCCTGCGGTAGCCCCTTTATCAAGGCGCTTGTCTGCGCTAGCGTTGATGAAACCTCAGTTTCAGGAGTGCGTGCGTGAAACAGGCCCTGCCGAAGACTTTTCTGGGCCGCATTCGTGCTGCACTGCCCGACCTGCATCCTGCCGAACGGCGCCTCGGGGAATTCCTCTGTGACTTTCCCGGGGAACTGGCGAGCTATGACGCACAGGAACTGGCGCGGCTAGCCAATGTCTCCAAGGCAACCGTGTCGCGCTTCGTGCGACGGCTAGAATATGCCAACTATGACGAAGCCCGGCGTCATGCTCGGGAAGACCAGCGGTCCGGGTCACGCCTGTTTCTCAGCCACCCTGGCGACACCAACCCCGAGGCATCGCTGCTGGCGGCGATCGAGCAGAGCAAGGCCAATCTCGACCAGACATTCACGGCGATCCCCCAGGCTGAGATTGACGCGGTGGCCAAGGCCATGCTCGGCGCCCGCAAGGTCTGGATAATCGGGTTCCGGGCCAGCCACCCGCTGGCCGACTACCTGCGCTGGCAGTTGACGCAGGTCATCGAAAACGTCGTGGCGATCCCGGGAGGCGGCGAAACGCTGGGCGAGCACCTGGCGAGTATTTCCGCCGATGATTGCGTGATTGTCTTCGGATTGCGCAGGCGTGTCGCGGGCATGGAGGCCTTGCTGGACTACCTTGCTGCCAGCAGGGTGCCGCTGGCCTATGTGACGGATGAGGGACTGGAGCCCGATCGTCGCGCCCGCTGGCACCTGCGCTGCCATACGGCTTCGACCGGCCCGCTCTTCAACCATGTTTCGGTGATGGCGCTGTGCCATTTATTGATCACCCGAACGATCGACCTGTCGGCCGCGACCGGTCGGGCCCGGTTGCGCCGCATAGAAGCGGCCAATGACAGCCTCAACGAGCTTTGACTGCCGCCTTAAATGGCAGCAAGGCGACAAAATGCTGAAACCGTAATCAAATTTGCTTCACGTTGAGAAACCAGAATTTCTCAAAATTCTTTCCAAGCGCCTGAAATACCTAAGAAACTTGGATTTCATACTATTCTGGCATGAAATCTGCATTGCTTGAGTGGCCAGCCAAACCGGTTGGCGGCCCTTTGGGGCTTCAGGAATAGTCCGCCGCACAGATCATGGGATCGGTTGCGGTACTGACCAGGAAGGCAATTGATATGATCACCCGTTCGATCCTGACAGCCTTGGCCGTCGCCACGCTGTTCGCTCCCGCCGCCTATGCGCAGTCGCTGTCGTTCAAGGTGCTTGGCCAGCCGGCCGGCTCGGGGCTTATCGCCCAGAACAAGGAGCAACCCTTCTTCGAGGCCCTCGCCGAGAATGCCGGTCTCGATGTGTCCGTGCAGTATCTGCCGGTGGATGTTGCCGGTATCCCGGACTCCGATGGCCTGCGGGTTCTCAAGTCGGGCCTTTTCGACATTGTCTCCATTCGCGGCCCTCAGGTGAGCCGTGACGAACCCTCGATCCTGGGCATGGACCTGATCGGCCTCAACACCAGCTATGAAAGCGGCCGCGCCCATATCGACGCCTTTTACGACACTGTCGACCAGCGCCTGCAGACACAGTTCAATGCCAAGCTGCTCGGCGTCTGGCCGGCTGGCCCGCAGATCATCTTCTGCAAACCCGAAATCTCGGGACTGGCTGAACTGCACGGTCTCAAGGTGCGCGTCGGCGACCAGAGTGCCGCCAACTTCATGGCTGGCCTCGGCGCAACCGGTGTGCCGATGCCCTTTGGCGAAGTGCAGCAGTCGCTGGCGCGTGGCGTGGTCGATTGTGCAGTCACCGGTCCGGCATCTGCCAATTCGGGCGGCTGGCCGGAAGCCACCACGACGGTCCTGCCCCTGGCCCTGCAGATGGCCGTGAACGGCTATGCCATTAACCTCGACAAGTGGAACACCATGTCCGCCGAGGACCAGGAAAAGCTGCAGGCGGCCATTTCGGCCCTGACCGACGACATCTGGGCCTATTCCGAAGAACTCTATGCCGACGCAATGCGCTGCAATAGCGGCGAGACGCCCTGTTCGCTCGCCACCTCCTATAGCCTCAAGCAGGCGCCCGTGTCCGAGGCCGATGTGGCGACCGTCGCCGCAGCCGTGGGTGAAGTGTCCCTGCCAGTCTGGGCTGAGCAGTGCAATGCGGTCTTTGCCGAATGCGAAGCCACGTGGCGCGAGACGGTCGGCGTACAGCTCGGCCTCTGACACCAGCCAAGGGGAGAAGAACCATGAAACGCCTGGCCCAGCTGTCTGGCATCACGTTTGGCGTGATCATGATCACGCTATCATTCGCGATTGCCGCAGAGACTATCCTGCGGAAGTTCTTCTCCCACTCAATGGGCGGCATCGACGAGTTGGGCGGCTATGCCGTGGCCGTCGTCGCGCCGCTGGCTTTCCTCGTCGCCGCCTGTGAGCAGGCCCATATCCGCATCAATATCCTGCATGGAAAGCTGCCATTGCGGGCACGGGCCGTTCTCAACACGGTCGCGGCGATTTCCCTGGGCCTGCTGGCCTCGTTCCTGCTCTACTTCACCTTCAAGACCGTGCAGGACACGCTGGCCTATCGCTCCACTGCCCAGACGCCCTGGGCAACGCCCCTCATCTATCCGCAGGCCGTGTGGCTGGTCGCCATGCTGACCTTCACCGCCGGGACGCTGGTGATCGCGGCGCGGGCCACACTGCTGGCGTTCCGGAGGGACTGGACGACGCTGGACCGAAAATACGGACCCGGCTCGCCACAGGATGAGCTGGAGGCCGAACTGGCCGACCTCAAGACGCGCGAAGGGGTGCAGCCATGAGCATCGCGATCGTCGGAATTGGCTTTGCCATCATGCTCGGCCTGATGTTCCTGAGCATTCCGGTGGCCGTTGCCATCGTCGTCGTAGGGGTGCTGGGCGGATTGGTGTTTTACGGCATGCCGCTGGTCGACGTGATGGGCGGCGTGGTCTGGACCAGCCTCAACTCACCCTCGATCCTGGCCATCCCGCTGTTCATGCTGCTCGGCGAACTGCTGCTGCGCGGCGGCATTGCCGACAAGATGTTCGACGCCCTTGCGGTGTGGCTCGATCGGCTGCCCGGTGGCCTGCTGCACACCAATATCGCCACCAGCGCGCTGTTCTCGGCCACGTCAGGCTCCTCGGTGGCAACGGCGGCAACGGTGGGCACCATCGCCTTGCCCGCCCTCAACCAGCGCAACTATCCGATCAGCGCCTCGCTGGGGTCGCTGGCGGCAGGCGGCACGCTGGGCATATTGATCCCGCCCTCGATCAACCTGCTGGTCTATGGCAGCCTGGCCAATGCCTCGGTGGGGCAATTGTTTGCCGCCGGTCTTGTCCCCGGCATCCTGCTGGCTCTGTGCTTTTCGCTCTATATCGCAGTCTTCCAGGGCCGGAGCGGCCGCGATGTCGGGCAGCCCAAGCTCCCGTTGCGCACCAAGCTGGGGCACCTGAAATATCTGTTCCCACCCCTGCTGATCTTCGGGGTGGTGATGGGCTCCATCTATGGCGGACTGGCCACCCCTACGGAATCCGCTGCGCTGGGCGTGGTCATTGCCCTGGGCATCGTTGCAGTGATGAAGCGGCTGAGCTGGACGCTGCTGCTCAATTGCTGCATGCAGGCGGCGCGCACCACGGGCATGACCGTGATCGTGCTCACCTGCGCTCTGCTGCTCAATGTCACCATTTCCATGCTGGGGGCGACGCAGGTGGTCACGCAATGGGTGGCGGGCTTCGGGCTCGACGCCTTTAGCCTGCTGCTCGTGCTGACCGTCTTCTACATCGTGCTGGGCATGTTCATGGATGCCATGTCGATGCTGGTGCTGACCGTGCCGATAGCCGTGCCCATCGTTGTCGCCGCCGGCGTCGATCCCATTTGGTTTGGCATCTTCATCATCCTGATGTGCGAGATCGCCCTGATCACGCCACCTGTGGGCATGAATCTGTTCGTGGTGCATGGCCTCAGGCGCGATGGCGGCAGTTTCAACGATGTCATCAAGGGCGCGCTTCCCTATGTGGGGGTGATGATCGGATTCGTCATCCTGACCATGCTGGTGCCCGATATCGTCATGTGGCTGCCCGACAGGCTGGCCGGGCGATGATGGACCGCCCTGCGCAACCCATGGCCAGCAGGCGACTGCTGGTCATCAACCCCAATACCAATACCGCCGTGACCGAGCGGGTGCGCCGGTCCGCCGAGGCCTGTGCCGCACCGGGCACAGCACTGGATGTCGTCAATCCAAAGCGGGGTCCCTTCGCCATCGAAACGCCGCAGGACCGCGCTGCGGCGGTTCCACATGTGCTTGAGCTCATCGGAGGGGCCGGCGCCGGCTATGATGGCTATATCCTCGCCTGCTTCGATGACATCGCCATTGCCGAGGCGCGCGCGGCGCTATCCGCGCCAGTCATCAGCCTGGCCGAGGCCGGCATCAGGGCCGCTGCCGCGCACCATGCGCGATTTGATGTCGTCACCACGGTCGAAGCGGCCGTGCCCACTATTCTGGCCCTTGTGAATGTCTATGGCATGAGCGAGCGCTGCACGGTGCGCGCGACGGGCATCGGCGTTTCCGAAACGGCCGCCATGACGGAGAGGGCCGAGACTGCCCTGGCCTCCGTGGTCGCGGTATCGCGGGCGTCCGGTTCCGGCGCCATCGTGCTCGGTTCGGGAGCCTATGCCGGGCGGCGCCAGGAGCTGACCGAAACCCTCGCCATACAATTCATCGACGGACTGGAAGCGGCGCTGGATTACTGCGAGAACGTGGCCTTCACCTAGCGCCCATCCAGAGGCAACCTTTGAGAAATTGCAAGGCAGCATGAATGGCCGGAATGGGGCGCGTTGGGTCTGGCGGCAGCCGACCCCAGTGCGGTCAGAAGCTGCGTCAGCGTCTTTTGTCACTATCGGACATTGACGGGCGCACCTAGCCGCGTGGTGACAGCCAGTCTCCGGCAAAAAGTTCGTCAACGCGATCAAGTTCGGCTTCGATTTCGGAATGATCGCCCCAGGCAATGCCAAGAAGGACGATCAGCTTCACCGCATCCCCGATGTGAGACGCTTCGAGGTCGAGCAAGTTGCGGTGCTTGCGGTAGTCCGCAACAATCAACCGGGCCGTGTCAGTTCTGACCGGCTCGTTGGGAGGCATAGCCCACCAATAGATCAAGCTGGCAATGTCGTAGATCACGGGCCCGTAAAAGCTCATGTCGAAATCGAGGACGGATGCGATGGTGCCACCACTCAGCAGGAAATTAGCGTGGTTAAGGTCAGCGTGACAAATCCCCTTGGGCAGGCCTTCGGGGAACTCAAGAGCATCCAGGGCCGCCTTGAAGCGAAGGCTTTCCGAGGCGGTCGCTAGAGCCCCATGCTTCCGTTGAAATTGTTGCCAGCCATAAGTCGTGTCGAAAGGCACGCGGTCATGGGCGAAGGTCAGTGCCGCTCCGACCGTCAAATTGTGGAGTTGAGCCACGGCTTCAACAATAGCGGAAAGGGCTGCAGCATCTATCTCGGCATTCGGATTCTGGCAGTGTTCGCCACCAACAAATTCGAGCAGAACGTACGGCTTGCCTTGAAAAAGGCCGACGCGTCCACCGTCGCGAGCCTCGATGATTTCGGGGACGGGATAGGCGCGGCTGGAAAGAAAGGCGATTAGTTGCGCCTCGAAATTGACGTGAGCAAGAGTGCGGTTCTCATAGAGCCGCAAGACCGCTTCCCCCTGACTGGTCTCGAGCAATAACGTGGTCTGTCCGGCGCCATGGGCAAAGTGGCGAAAGGCGCCGAGAGTGCCGATGTCATAGTTTTCGAGAATGGCGAGAAGCCCGTCTTCATCGACATAAGATGAGCTTGGCATTTTTCTCTACTCTACCGCCGTGGCAACCGACGCCGAGTTTAGGGGCAACCAGAGTTCTAACCAAGTGTGCAGCGCCCGTCCGCTATTCCACCGACCGATCCGATAGCCGCCAGTTCCCTCCCAACCCCAACCTTGCCGTTAGGGCGGCCATTCTCTGATGTCCGCTTTCGGAAAACGCAGGGGTTCTCGTAACGGCCAGAATGGGGCGGTGGGGCCAGGCACGATGGGGCGCTTGCTGCCGACCGGTAACCCGCCTCAAATTGGTCGCTCGGCTGGTCTTCACGGACCCCAGAAACAGACATCGGGTCACACAGCGGGCGCGGTAAAGCGTCAGGGTGATCCAGAAGGTGACCAGGCTCCTTTTGAGCTTGGTCACTGGTCGAAGAGGTCCGGGTTTTCCGATAGGCGCTCCAGCCATTTCTGCCTTTCCCAGGTGATCCTCAGATGGCAGTCGAGAAATGCCACATTTGAAAAGCTGCCCGATCCAGCAGCGGCGGCTTCCGTCTGGCACGTGCTGTTGCGGTATGATGCCCATTCCTGCTGAGCGACACGCAGCTTCGTTTCCAGTTCCGAATTGACGGATTGCAACAGGCTATCCTGGCTGGCTTCCAAGGCCGCGTCTGCCTCATCGACGGCAAGAGCCAGGCAGTCGAGCATGGCAACGGTGACCCCGTCCGTTGCCGCCATGCAGCGATCGTGTTGCTCTTGCAGAGCAAACACTGCTGCTGGCTGGGTAAGCCACCAGACCACCGTCAACACCGATACGGTTCGTTTTAGCATTTTGGTCCTCGCCACCGTGTTCTGCCTCGCTGTCACTGTGGGCAGCGACCGTAGATTTCGACGCGCTGCCGTTCTGCCATCGCCAGAAGGTCAGGCGTGATGCGGTAAAGGTTGACGAGATTGCTTAAGCCATCGAGTGTGCGGGCACGCAGTTCCGAGCCCCTTTCGCCCTCGATTGCGTCGAGCTTGAAGGCGGCAAAAACGGCTGCCGGATCGAAGCTGCGGTGGAACTGTGCCCCGCCGATCCAGTCGAACCTGTACATCAGTTCGCCACCCGAATTGGCAGCGACCATCTCGAAACTGGCGTCGTCAACCCTGGTGAATACAGCGCCTCGAGCGGTGTCATTGTTGCAAAACCGCTCGATAAGGCTGCTGATCAGGCCCGGATCTGGTTCGGCCCCATTCAGGTTTGAAAGCTTGGTGAGAGGCAGCCATTCTCCTTCAATGTCGTCAACGACATTGAAGGGGCCGACCTGACCAAAAATCCGGCTGGCTTCGGCGAAGTCGGTGTCAATCTGGGCGTGGGCCGGGCCAGCGATAAGAGCGGCTAACGTGAAGGCAAGCGTGAAGCGCATGAATAATCCTCTAGCGTGTTTGCCAGTAGGACGCCTGCCAGCGCGAAGAGCTTGGTCGAAACGTGCCCGTCAGTGCGATTTTCAGTCCATTGCGGACGGCGGGGCAAACCTCATCAAGGAGCGCGCCGCGAACCTGAGACGTTCATTGTCGTCATCGAGGAATCTGGAAACGGCTTCATAAATTTCAGGAAAGCCGCCGGCTTCAGCGAAGGGCGCTATAGTGTGGAGCGCCTGATAACGAACATCCGCACTGGGATCATCAAACATCTCGATGATGACCGGGATGAAGGCGGGGTCCTCGCTGCGGCGAAAAACGTCCAGCGCTTCCTTGCGCACCGGAACGGCCGGTGAAGCCAAACCCGCATGCGCGGTTTGCAGGATTATCGCCCGATGTTCACCACTGTGCGGCAGCAGGTGTGAAAGCAGCACAAGCACATCATCCTGGATTTCCGAATCGGCCCGCGAAAAGGCGTCGATCAATGCCGGGATTGCGCTGATGTCGGCTGCATCGGGGGCGTGCTGAAGCAGTCTCAGCCGCTGCGCGTTGACATCACTGGCGAAATCCTTGGCATCGAGGGTGGGGCTCGTTGCCGCCGCCGCCAGCGATGTCAAAGTCTGCTCATCGGCAGACGGCGCCGAAACCGCCAGAGACAGGATCAGCGCGATCAGACCAATTGTGTGGCGCTTTGGCATTTTTGGCCTCCTTGGGTTCACGGCGCGGGTCAGGTCAGGCTGCTGAAATCTGCAGATATTGCTGCAACTGAACGAAGGCATAGGCCATCGCGCCTGCAAAAAGCACCAGACTGACCCAGATCAGTTGGAGAAAGACGCGTTCCAGGGTCCAGCGGCGCCAGCGGCAGATGCCCCAGGCAATGATGAGAAGCTGATAGCTCGCCGGATAAAGAAATAGCGCCACGAGGCCGACAGTATAGCCTTGCGATCCAGCATCTCCCTGGATTGCCGATGCGCCCATGATCCAGGGCAGCAGAAGCAGTGCGGCTGCAATGGCGATGACCAGAGGAATGCCGTGAACAATCAGACCCCGCCAGATCATACTGCACCTACCCGCAAAGAACGCTCTGTTGTCGCCGCTCCGGCTTGCATGATCAACGCTCCACCCTCGATGGTTCTGAAATTTAGACGCCGGAAGCCTCGCCAAGTTTGGTCTGGCGGAGCAAGATTTATGCGGGCGGGAACCCGACGACCGGATTCGAGAGGAATTTCGTCACTCCGCCAAGGTCGGCGCCATCAGCATCGTCTCATCTCCAGAAACATGATTGGCCTGAGGAGAATGCGATGCGCGCGCCACTGATTGTCCGACCCACAGGTGGCGCCATTTTGGCAACGAGGCTGCATGACGGCATCAATCGCCGGGAAGCCGGTTATGCTGTCGTGCGGGCCGGACATTGAACCGCCTTGCCGTCGCTGCATTTGCATTGGCCGGTATTGTGGCACCAGTTTTTCTCGCAACGGCACAAGCGGGCGATCAATCAAACCACAGTTTTGCACGGAGTGAGCCGACCATGTTCAACCGCCTGTTTTCCAACCGTGGCAAGAACCAGTCACTGCCTGAACTCACCGCCCTCCAAAGCGATGCCGTGCGCAGTATCGTTGGCGACATCACCGATCTGCAGGACGGCGAGTGGGAGGACCGGGACTGGGTCTATATCGCGGTCAATCATGAAGTGCTGATCGAAGATGGACGCCGTTCCAGCAGCCAGGCGTCTGTATTGGCTCATAAGCCCGGGGCCGCGCTGGAAGATCTCGATTTTCGGCTGAGCCGGGAGAGCAAGGAAAAGTTGCTGGCGCTGCGCGACGCCATGGCCACGGGGGGAAAAGAGCCCTGGACCATACTTGATCTGACGATCGAGCGCAGTGGGCAGTTCAACTTCACCTTCGGCTACGGTCCCCCGCCACGCATCAATGGCGATCTGTTGCATAGCCCGCTCAGCGGGTTGCTTGAGCGCTATCTCGCTGAACAGGACGCCAAGCAATAGATATGAGCCCGCCCCAAGCAGAGACCGAGGCCCTGGCCAGCGGGCTGAAGCGCAACGAAATCGAAGCCTTGTTGGAAAGCGCGGAGCCGATGCGGCTGGCGGCCCTGGCAGCCAGCCTTAACCTGGCTGCCGGAGCGGCCCTGACGATCCTTGGCTCGATCCTGTCGGGTGGCAGCATTCTTTATGTTTTCGTTGCCGCTATCGCCGCCGGGGCGATCTGGCAGGTTTCCAACCGGCTCTGGCGTGATCAGGCCATTGCGGCCCTTGCGCCCGCAATTGGCGCGCCGTGGGGACAAAGCGGCTTCGCCGGTGGCTGGGCTGCGGTGGACATCGAAACGCGGATCCGCGAAATATTCGACAATGAGGGCGCCCGCTTTGCTGCCTGGCAGAGCCATGGGCGCTACCGCGAGATCAGCTACCGATTGCACGAGGCGACCATCTGGCGCCGGCGGCGTCATACTATGCCGCGCGAGGTGGTCCATCTCATGCAGGTGGAAATCGAAGTGCCGCGATCCTTTTCTGGCCGTATCGAACTTGTTCCCCAATCGGGCTTCATGGGCAAGATCGACGACGTCCTGCGGCAGTTGTCGGGTGACACGGGGCGGCGGCAGGCCGTCGAGCCGGCATTTGATGCGGTGTTCGAGACCAATGTCGAGGACGCAGCGCCGGTCGCCGATTTGCTGACGCCTAACTTCCGACGCGCCATGCTGGCCTTGGCCGCACGGTATCCGCGCAGGTATCTGACGGGTCGTTTCGAGTATGGCTGGTTCAGCCTGCGCCTGCCTATCGACCAGCTGGTTTTTGCCTCGGCAGGGCTGCTCAAGCCGATGCCGGACATGATCGAAGATGCGGATTCGCTCTGGTGGAACCTGACCGTCCCGCACCGGCTGATCGATGGCCTTACGGGCGACCATGACGGCCCGCTGCGCTGAGGCGCAGCGGGATCAGTTCGCGCTCAGGCGTCGCTCGACCTCGGCCCTGTCAGAAGCATCCGACACCAGTGTCGAAAGGTCGGGATCGCGGCTGTAAGCGCCATCGGCCTGTGCATAAATCCGCCAGAACCGCGCGTCGCCCACCCTGAAATGGATGGCGATGAGACCGCTCTCCAACTGGGCGGACGAGAGGATTTCGACCTGTTCGCCGGGCATGACATTCTGGGCGTCGAGCATGCGCTCACCGGAAATCTGCGGCAGGTAAATCTCGAGTGCCTCTGCATCGAGCCGCAATTCGAGTTCGATATTGTCGCCCCGATAGCTGGAAACGACCTGGGGCAGGGGCTCCCTGATCGGCTGCTGCTGACCTGGCGACTGGGTGACGCCCAAGCGGGTGACACCACTGTCTTCCTCCGTCCCTGGGGGCTGTCCGTTGCCACGTGACAATGTCGGCGCTTCGTCCGAAATGGACGGCGCAGGCACGGGCGCGGGGCCTTCGGCGACGAGGTCCCGGTCTGCGCTTCCGGACAGGGGGGACGGACCAAGGCTGGGGACAAGCACGATGACAACGGCGGCGGCAACAGCCATGGCGCCAGCAGGCGCCAGCCAGTATGCGGATCGGCGGGCCCAGTCGAGAAGGGAAGAAGGCTTTGCGCGCCTGGCCGCGCCCTTGCGATTGGCAAAGGCATCGCGGCTCTGCGCGATTGTTGCGTTCATGACCACCGGATCGGGCTCGGGGGCCACGAAGTGCGGCAGGCGTTCGAACGGGTCGCGGTCCGGGGTCATAGCAAGTCCTTCAGCGACTTGCGCGCATTGTGGATGTGCCAGGATACGGTCACTTCCTTGCATCCCATGATCGCGGCGGCTTCTGCCTGCGAAAGTTGCTCGCCAAAGACCAGCAGCACTGCATCGCGCTGCTTTTCCGGCAATTGACGCACTATACGCCAGATATCGTTGACGCGCAGTTGGTCTTCCTGATCCGGCGCGATTTCTTCCCGGGCCACAATTGCCACTGCGTCGACCTGATTGCCCTGCCGCTTGTGGCTACGTTGCAGGTCGCGCACGGCATTGAGGGTTATTCTGTAGAGCCAGCTGGTGAATTTGGATCGTCCGTCAAACCCGCTGATGGCATCGCCAAGGCGCATGCAGACGGACTGGGTCACGTCTTCAGCGTCGCTCTTGTGGCCCAGCCACCGGAAAGCGGTCTTGTAGATGAAGCGATAATGCTCGGACAGCAGCCTCTCGAAGGCGCGTGCATCGCCACCCTTGACCCGCACTATAAGGGTTTCTGTGGTGTCGAGTGCTTGGGAATTGTCCCCATCAACAAGTCTCACCCTGCCAAAGCCTCCCCATTCACCCACAGGCTGAATGCCTGAAAAGCGAAATGGTTGTGGCCAAAATGAGATTTTGTCCCACGCTGGCAGATATTTGGCTGCGTCAGTCATTATCGCAGCCGCAAAATCGTCGGGGTTTTCATGGCTCATCCTTCCTGAGCCAGTGGACCTGGCCGTCGATGATGATCTCCTCGGGGCGATTGGAATCCTGCCCTTCGATCAAAGCGACGAAATGGCGTTCCTCGCCACCCGGTCCGTCGATGAGCAGGGTGTAGCCATCAAAGGCGTAGCGCGATGTGGCGACATTGCTGTCGCCCGAGACGATGATGTAAGAGGTGCCGAAATTGCCGGCGACGAACCCGCCGCGTGTATGCACCAATTCGCCACTGGCGGAAAACGCGTAGTCGCGGTCGCTGCGACGTCCGCCCATGCCGACATTGAGGTAGTAATAGGTGCCTTCCAGCAGCTGTCCCTGCGGCATCGGCATCAGTCGGTTTGCACTCGAAAGGTCGATCTCTTCGCCTGCATCGACACCTCCCGTTTGGGTCAGGGTCACCGTCCCCCAGCTATCGCGCCAGGAAAACCAGCGGTCAGGCTCGCGCTGGCGGGAGAGGTCAATATCGAGATCGGTAAAGGCAAAATTCCAGGCGTGGCGATAGGCGGTGCCGTCACGCAATAGAACGTAGATGTCCTCGTCGCGCTGCGTATATCCATTGCCAAAGCCGTCGATACGGTTGCTGAACTCTGCTGCATAGAGCACGCGGTCGACATCGCTCATGGATATGCCTTCACCCGGCCCGGCAAATGCCTCATCATATTCGGGTGGGCGCAGCATCAGGCCGGCACTGTCGTCGGGCAGGGCGGCGAGCACTGTTTCTTCGGGATCGTAGGCAAAAATCCGGCAATCGTTGAGGCTGAGCATGCCGCCCTCGCGGTCGTCGCGGACCCAGCGAATGGTGCCGGCCACGATGCGCTCCTCGCCGATTGCGCGGGTCATCGCGGCTTCGTTTTCGTCATCGGCGAAGGACCGGCAGGTCGCGGAAAACGATGACTGCTGGTCGCCTCGCCACTCGCGTAACGTGTCACTGTCGGTGACCCGGCCCTGAATGGCCAGAACCGTACGCTGCTCCAGCCACGCCTCGGCATGATCTTCGCGCGCGGCCCTGAGGTCGCGGTCGCTGGCGGCGCCCGCCTTCGAGCCGATTTCGTCCATCTTCTCTGCGAGTTGCGCCGAGAGCGAGGCCAGGGGAACGACATCGATCTTGTCGCTGACCGGTTCATCCGGATGGTCGGCAAGGACGATACCGAAATCCCCGGCATTGCGCAAAAGATAGCGGATCGGGCTTTCAATATTGAAAATCTCCGCATCCAGTTCCGCCTTGAAATCGGTGCAGGTCGAGCGGTCCTGCCGGACATCCTCATCCACGGCCAGGCCGACCCGGTCGACATGCTGCGCCAATTCGGCGGTCAGGTCGGGCAGCGCATCTGCCGCGCCGTCGAGGAGCCGCTTGTAGCCAGCCAGATCGACGCGGTGCGCCCAGCCCGCCATTGCATCGCGCCGCGATTGCGCGCTGTCCGGGTCATGTGCGTCGCAGGCCGCCATGTAGGCCTCGGCCAGCGTCGCACCCGATGCCGCCTTGCTGAAGGCTTCTGAAAAATCGGCAGCCTGATCGGCCCGGACGGGGCTCAGCGACATTGCGGTGGCCGCAAGGATGAAGCCGAGGCGACGCATCAGGAACAGTCTCCGACGATCCGGTCGACGACCAGCGTCGATCCGGTCAGCGCCCCCTCGATCTCGATACAGGTATCGGCGTTCCAGCTTTCGGTGATGCTGGCCGCATCTGCGGGCAGGGCATCGAGGCGCGGCAGGCTTTGTTCGGCCCAGATCAGGTCAGCGGGGGCCAGCGGCACGGCTTTGGCCCGCCAGATACCGCGCCAAGGACATGGCGCCATGACGCAGTAGATATTGGTCTTGCCCACGCGCAGGCGCTCCCCGCTCTCCGGCGCGTCGGCCTGGGCGGGCAGCACCATAAGCGCAAGGATGACAGACAAGACGGTCATGGGGATCGCGCGCATAATCGACCCTCACCGGTTCTCGAGGCCATTGGCCTCACGCTCCTGCGGGATGGTGTCGCGATTGGCCTCGACATCGGCGATCAGGCCTTCAAGCCCCGACCGAACGGCCTCGAGGACCTCTGCATGCTCGGCCTTGGAGGTGACGCCGTTGTCATTGGCGGCATCCCAATCCAGCGCCCAGTTCATCGCCGCGATCCATTCATCGACATTCCCGGCAATATATTCATTGACCGGGCGACCGACCTGTTCGCTGAGCGCACTGAACAGCACCCCCTCATTGCTCGCCGCATCGTTCTCCGCACTAATGAGGAAGCGATACCGCAGCTGGCCGGCATACATCCAGTTTGCCGCTTCCTGGCCACGGCCTTCGGCGAGCAGCCGCGAGGACAGGACATAGAGGGCTGCTGGATGCAGGTCGCTGGCCTGCGCCTCGATTTCGGTATTGCTCATGGCCTCGAGGCCATCGACGTCCTGTGCGGGTGCCGCAGCGACCATGGCCGTGGCAAAGAGCAGGGATAGCAGCATGCGTTTCATGGGCCTGATCCTTTCGTTTGTGCTGATAGGACGACCGGCATGGCGCGGACCTTGGTGGGATGAGGACATTTGAGGGCAAAATTTGTGCTTCGGCCAAGGTCGGGACGCGGCGCGACGTCAGATCAATGAACTTGAATAAGGAGACGTCCATGCGCCATGCCATCATCGCCGCCAGCTTGCTGCTCAGCACATCAGGCGCCGCACTTGCCCAGAACCTCGATGCCCTGCGCGACAGCCTCGATCATCTGCCCGCCTCCGTGTTGATGCAGGAATATGGTGACCTCGCCTATTTTGTCGATGTGAAGGTCGCGGCAGACCTTTCAGACGGCGAAGTGCGGCCATTTTCCCGCGTGCTGACGGGGGCGGACTTGCTTGCGCTGCAGGCTCTTTCTGGAAGCGAGGCGGAATGGGAAAGCAAGGCCGGGACGACGATCGACCGCCTCCAGTATTTTGCCGGCTACGGCCGGCCGCCCAACTCGCACGCTTTCTGGGGCCTTAGCGACGAGGCCGCCGCGACTGGTCTGATCGAGACGCTTGAGAGCATCGGCTTCGAGAGTGCCGGCGCAGGCGTGATCGGCAATGGCGAGCCGCAGCGCATGGATCCATCCCTGCGCGATCCCTCCGATCCATGGCGGACCAATATCGGCGCGGCACAGTTCGCCGCCGCGCTTGGCACCAATGTCGTGCAGACCCAGACCCCGCAGGCCGCCGCGCTCGCCGCCGCCGAACAGCCGCGCCTGGGCGACAATCCAATCATGCAGACGGCTCTTTCGGGCCTTGAGCAGGCGGTGGGCGATAGCCAGGTGGTCCAGGCCACCATCATCTCACCGCTCTTCGGCATGACGGGGCTGGACCCAAGGGCGTTCCTGTCGCCCTCGGCAGACATGGAAGAGACCAAACGGAAGATCGAGGAGCAGATGGCCTCGCTCGGATCGGGCATTCCGCCCTATATGGGCGGCATCGTGGCTGACCTGCAAGGCGATAGCCAAGGCGTGGGTATTGCCCTGGCCTATCCCGATTGCGCCATTGCGCAAGAGGCCGCCGACAGCATCGCGGCGCGCTGGGTGGAGCTTGCAGACGAGGCGGCGCAGGGCGAGATCACCGCACAAAACGCCGAAGCCGAGGACGGCCTCTGCGCGGCTACGGTCACGGTCTATCTCGATGAGCAGAATGCGGTGCAGAACCCGGCCTATCGGGCCGTGGTGGACATCTATATGCGCGGTCAGCCCGGCGTTCTGCAAATCGGCCAGAACTGATGCTCGATGAAAAGCCCGGATCGCGGATAGCTCCGCGATCCGGGCATCGGCCTCAGGAGGCGGAATAGTTGAGGTTGCAGAACCCGGCATCGGGTGAATTGGTGAACCGGACCATGTCGCCTTGATTGGCCCAATTGTAGATTTCGGTTGAGCCAAAGCCCGTCGGCTCGGCTGGTCCGTACAGCGCAAGCAGCGCGTCGCCGAGCGCATCGCATTGAGCCGTTTCGTCAGGGCTGAAGACCACGAAGCTGAGAGCCTCGTTGGCATCGAACAGCAAGGTGGCCTCTCCGGCCACGCCCTCGATGGCGCGGGCCTGCTTGACCAGCGGGGAATATCTATTCCCGTCATAGTCGTATTTCTCGGCCTCGCCGGGCGTGTGGCTGGTTGCGCCCTCGAGCGCCGCCAGCGCCGCGCCCGGGGACATGCCCCATTCCGTTCCCTCCCAGTTTGCCAAGGCGGGTGTGCTGGCAAGAAGCAGGATTGCGATACTGGCAGTGAAGCCGTTGCGCGGTGAAAACATTGGCTGATCCTTTGTATGGTGGGGTGAAGGGCAGGGGTCTCAGTCGAGGTTGGGCAGGTCCGCCTCGGTCAGGTCGAGAATGCGCTGCGCCTTGAATTCGCGCAGATTGCCCAGAAAGGCTTCCGCGGCGTCATTGCCATAGGCCCGCTCGCTGATGGCGAACAGGATCGAGCCACTCTCGCCGTCGAATTCGGCTTCGGCATAGCGATAGCCATTCCATTCGAGGATGAATTCGCCGTTCTCGTCCTTTGCGGAGAGCAGGAAGTCGAGCACGAATTCACCTGTCTCGTCATTTTGCAGCACGGCCGCGTTGGCGACTGGATCGGTGGCCTTGCGCGCGTTGATCATCTGCATCTGCGCCGAAATGACATCGGTCAGGGGCATGTCGGAGGCCAGGAACTCGACAATGACCATGCTGTCGTAGCTCTCCGGCAAGGCCCCTTCGGGCAGGTATTCCTGCTTGAAATAGCCTTCGCTGGGATTGGACGACCATGCCAGCATATAGTCCGTGCTCCCAATCGTAATGGGGCCCGGCACGCCCAGATAGTCGGTTGCGTCCTGGGCCTGCGCTGGCAGGACGGAAAACATGGTCACGAGGGCTGTGGCAACAATGGTCTGGCGAAACATGGCAGATCTCCTGAAAAGTCTCTGACCATTTGACGAAGCGTGATGCCACAACCTTGGTACCAAACACGTTTTTGCTGCGACCAAAGTTTTGGTGGCGTTGGGCGTCCTAACTGCTCAATCGCCCGACAGACCTGCGGCCAATGCCGCGACCGCTTTCGTCTCGACGGACGTAGAAAAAGTCGAATGCGTTCGTGTGCGCCAAAATTTCCAGCCGCGGCCAGCGCGAAGGACTCCTGCACCTCGACCAAGACCACTTTTGGGCACGAGGTGGGGGCAGGGTGTAAGGGTGTCAGCCTGGGCAAGGACGCCGGAAGCGTCTATCAGTTCAGCCCCTGCCAGCCTCTAGCCGCTATACACAGCCTTCGGATCGAAGAGTTTTGGCAGGCCGGTGTCCTGGAGGCTGGCTTCGCCTGCTGACACGACCACTTTCCGATAGAAGCAGGTTTTGCGGCCGGTGTGGCAGGCGGCGCCGCGGCCGGTCTGGTTGACGGTGAGCACCAGCGCGTCCTGGTCGCAATCGGTGCGGAGCTCCACCACCTCCTGCAATTCGCCCGAGGTTTCGCCTTTTTTCCAGATATTGCCGCGCGAACGGGACCAGTAATGGGCGATGCCGGTCTCCAGTGTCAGGGAGAGTGCCTCGGCATTCATATGGGCCAGCATCAGCACGTCATTGGTGCCAGCTTCGAGGGTGACCACGGTGACTAGGCCATGTGCGTCGAAACGCGGCGCGAAGGCCTGGCCTTCCTCAAGCGCAGCGTGGTCGAGGGCTTTGGGATCGGCGAAAGCGATGGTCATGGCCGGCGCTCCATTTAACACCGGGCGGCTTTAGCGCGGTTGGCGCGCGGGGGGAAGGGGCATGGCGCCCGGCTTCCCTCAGCGGTGAGCGACCATGGCGAAGAAACGGTCCTGTTCAACGCGGTCTTCGGCGAAAACGCCGGTGAAGCGGTGGGTGATGGTTTTGACATCATGGGCCCGGACGCCGCGCATGGTCATGCACATATGTTCGGCTTCGAGCATGACGGCAGCGCCGCGTGGGCCCAGATTCTCGTTGATGGCGTCGATGATCTGGGCGGTCATGGTTTCCTGCGTCTGCAGGCGGCGGGCAAAGACCTCCACAAGTCGCGCCAGCTTGGAGAGGCCGACAACGCCATCATGGGGCAGATAGGCGATATGCGCCTTGCCGAAGAAGGGCACCATATGGTGCTCGCAATGGGCATAGAAGGGTATATCCCGCACCAGAACGAGGTCGTCATAGCCGCCGACTTCCTTGAAGGTCTTGGACAGGACTTCCCGTGCATCCTGGCCATAGCCGGCGAAGAGTTCGCCATAGGCCTTGGCAACGCGGGCAGGGGTCTCGAGCAGGCCTTCGCGGTTCGGGTCATCGCCAGCCCAGGCGATCAGCGTGCGCACGGCTGCCTCGGCTTCCTCGCGGCTGGGGCGGGGCAGGGACACGCTGGAAACGGGCGCCGGAAAGGGCGGCTTGACGGGAACGTCCATCGGGTCGTGCTCCTTGCGTTGCGACCGCTCATATAACGGCGCTGTGGCCGCGCCGGATCATGTCAGCAAGAGATTGTTCTGACAGTCCGGTGGAGAGCCCCTATATAGAAGCGGAACGGGACTGGAACAAGAAACAGAATTGCCGGGATCATGGAACTGAGCGATCTCTATTCTGAAAAAATCCTCGACCTTGCGGGCAATGCTGTCCAGCCGGGGCGCCTGGCAGATGCGGATGTTTCCGCGCGCAAGGTCAGCCGGGTCTGTGGTTCGGTGATCGAGGTGGATCTCAAGGTCAGGGACGGTGTGATCGTCGCCTATGGCCACGAGATTTCTGCCTGTGCGCTGGGACAGACTTCGGCAGCCGTGGTGGCGCGCGAAATCGTAGGCACGCCGGTCGGCGCGTTTCTGGATGTACGGCAACAAATGCACGACATGCTCAAGGCCGGGGGCGAGCCGCCCGGCGGCAAGTGGGGCGACCTCAAATATCTTGAGCCGGTGCGGGACTATCCGAACCGGCATGTTTCGACGCTGCTGGTGTTCGATGCGGTGGCGGCGGCGCTTGAAAAATACGAATCATCACAGCGGGTTGTGGTGCGGGACTGATGGATCGATTCATGTCGCTGTTCTGGCGGGCGGTGGATTTTCCGTTCAAGCTCGCCGCCGTTTTCCTGATTTCGGTCTATCGCTACACGCTGTCCGCCTTCATGGGGCGGACATGCCGGCACCTGCCGACCTGTTCGGAATATACAAGGGACGCGATCTGGCAGTTCGGCTTCTGGCCGGGGGGCTGGATGGGACTGGCCCGGTTCTGGCGCTGCCGGCCAGGCGGGACGCATGGCTATGACCCTGTGCCCGAACATCTTCCGGAGCGGGGGCGCTGGTATTTGCCGTGGCGCTATGGGCAGTGGAAGGGAGAAAAGCATGAGCATGCTTAGGGGAGGGTGCCTGTGCGGCGGCGTCGGCTTTGCGGTGGAGGATGACCTTGCCGCAGCCTTTTATTGCCATTGTTCGCGCTGCCGGCGCGCGACGGGCTCGGCCTTCAAGCCGATGGCTTCTATCAAGACCGGCAAGCTGCAACTGACCCATGGCGCCGATCGAGTGCTGATCTATGGCGCGCCCTCGCAGACTCACGATGCTCATTGCGGCACCTGCGGATCGTTCCTTTATTCTGTCATCGCCGAAAACGGAAACACACATGTGGCCATGGGCACGCTGATCGATACGCCATCGATCCAGCCGTCCTTTCATATGTTCGTTGGCTCGAAGGCTGCGTGGTACGAGATCACCGACGACCTGCCCCAGTTCGAGGCAATGCCGGGCTGACCGGCATCTATTGGCTGGCATAGAAGATAAATCGTGCTATTCAGGCCGCCTTGCAGCGCTGGATGCTGCAAACAACCCCTATTTCTGGAGACTTAAAATGTCGATCAAGGTGACGTTTCCCGATGGTGCATTCCGCGAATTTCCGCGTGGCACCACCGGCACCACCGTGGTCGAAGGGATCTCCAAGAGTCTCGCCAAGAAGACGGTCGCCATGAAGTGGAATGGCGTATTGTCCGATCTGTCGGACGCACTTGAGGCTGATGGCAATATCGAATTCGTGACGCGCGACAGCGGCTCCAAGGACGTGTTGGAGCTGATCCGTCACGATGCTGCGCACGTACTCGCCGAAGCGGTGCAGGAGCTGTGGCCCGATACGCAGGTGACGATCGGCCCGGTGATCGAGAACGGTTTCTACTACGATTTCTATCGTCCGGCAGGTCCGTTCACGGAAGAGGAGCTGCGTGTCATCGAGAAGAAGATGGCCGAGATCATCGAGCGCGGCGCGGCCTTCACCAAGGAAGTGTGGACGCGCGATCAGGCCAAGGATTTCTTCCGCGCCAAGGGCGAAGACTTCAAGGTCGAGCTGGTCGATGCCATCCCGGCCGATCAGTCGCTGAAAATGTACAAGCAGGGTCAGTGGATCGACCTTTGCCGTGGCCCGCATATGCGTTCGGTGAAGGACGTTGGGCAGGCCTTCAAGCTGACCAAGGTGGCCGGCGCCTATTGGCGCGGTGACAGCAATCGGGACGTGTTGAGCCGCATCTACGGCACGGCTTTTGCCACCAAGGAAGAACTTGAAGCCTATCTGCTCATGGTCGAAGAGGCCGAAAAGCGGGACCATCGCAAGATTGGCCGCGAGATGGACCTGTTTCACATGCAGGAGGAAGCGCCGGGGCAGGTGTTCTGGCATCCCAAGGGCTGGAGCATCTATGTGGCGCTGCAGGACTATATGCGCCGCAAGCAGCGCGCCGATGGCTATGTCGAGGTGAACACGCCGCAGGTGGTGAGCCGCAAGCTGTGGGAACAGTCGGGCCACTGGGACAATTATCAGGAGAATATGTTCATCGTCGAAGTGGACGAGGAGCATGCCAAGACCAAGACGGTCAATGCGCTGAAGCCCATGAATTGCCCCTGCCACGTCCAGGTGTTCAACTACGGTCTCAAGTCCTACCGCGATCTGCCTCTGCGCATGGCCGAATTCGGCTCCTGCAACCGCTATGAACCATCCGGCGCGCTGCATGGGATCATGCGTGTGCGCGGCTTTACCCAGGACGATGCGCATATCTTCTGCACCGAGGACCAGATCGAGGCCGAGACCAAGAAGTTCATCGACCTGTTGGCCAGCGTCTATGCCGATCTGGGCTTTACGGGCTGGCGCATCAAGCTGTCCACACGCCCCGAAAAGCGCATCGGTTCGGAGGAAAGCTGGGATCGTGCCGAGGCTGCGCTTGGCAATGCCTGCAAGGCCGCCGGGCACGACTACATCGTCTTTCCGGGTGAGGGCGCCTTCTATGGTCCCAAGCTCGAATTCGTGCTGACCGACGCGATCGGCCGCGACTGGCAATGTGGTACGCTGCAGGTCGACCCGAACCTGCCGGAACGGCTGGATGCGGAATATGTCGGGGCCGACGGCGCCAAGCATCGTCCGATCATGCTGCACCGCGCCGTTCTGGGCAGCTTCGAGCGCTTTATCGGTATTCTGATTGAGAACAGTTCTGGCAAGCTGCCGATGTGGCTGGCGCCGACACAGGTGGTCGTGACCACCATCGTTTCGGAAGCGGATGAGTATGCAGAAAAGCTGCTGAACCAGTTGCGCGCTGCCGGCATCCGTGCGGAGATCGACACGCGCAACGAGAAGATCAACTACAAGGTGCGCGAGCACTCTGTGGGCAAGGTGCCGCTGCTGTTCGTCGTCGGCAAGCGCGAGGCGGAGGAAGGCAATGTGTCCATCCGCCGTCTCGGGACCGAGGGTCAGCAGGTGCGGCCTTTCATGGACGCGCTGGTCGATCTCATGGCAGAAGCCACCCCGCCTGATCTCAGGGAAAAGGCCGAGAAGGCCGCCTGATGCCGCAGCGTCCGTCCAACCGTGAAATGAAGGCGCTTTATCATCTGGGCGAGGACAAGGTCCTTGGCCCGGATGACTTCAAGGATGTCGGCGAAAAGACCTTTGCCGGCATGCTGAAGAAGAAGTGGGTCGAGGAAGTCGAGCCGGGCAAGTTCCGGACGACGGAAAAGGGCCGTATCATCCACGACGAGGAAGTCTATTTCACCGGGCGGTGGAAGCGGTAGGTTGCGTTTTGACCCCACCCGGCCTCTCCCCGAAGAAGGGGGAGCAGCAGCCTGTGGATGAGAATAGATTGTGCCATCCGCGCGGTGGTTTCCTCGCAATTCTTCAGGGGGAAGGTTAGGAGGGGGCATGGCCGATCCGATCGTCGTTACCCGCTCCATCTCCATCGATCCTTCCGAGATCGAGGAGACATTCGTGCGCGGCTCAGGGCCGGGCGGGCAGAATGTCAACAAGGTGGCGAGCGCGGTGCAATTGCGCTTCGATCTGGTCAATTCCCCCAGCCTGTCGGAGCCTGTCAAGCGGCGGGTGGCGGCACTGGCGGGCAGCCGGCTGACCAAGGATGGCGTGATCGTCATCATTTCAAACTCGCATCGTGACCAGCCGCTGAACCGGGCGGAGGCTTTGGCACGGCTGGTGGCGCTGATCCGCGAGGGGGCCTATCCGCCCAAGCCGCGTATCGCCACGCGCCCGACATTGGCGTCCAAAAAGCGGCGACTGGAGGGAAAGTCGAAGCGCTCGGAAGTCAAGCAGATGCGCGGGCGGCCCGGCGAGGATCGGTAGCCCGAGGGTTTTTGGTGATTGTCGCCTGTGCGCTCTAGCCGATGAGGCTCAGCAGGTGTTCGCTCCCTCCCGTTGCGGGGAGGGAGGCGATAGGCCCGAACAGCCGCCTTATATGCAGAGTTGCGGCTGAAGCGGGCGGCGGCTACTTCGACACGGCCGTGATGTTGACCTTGCCGAGCAGGCTGGAGGGGTCCTCTTCGGCAGCCATGACGTCCATCATGCCGATGCCAGGATCGTCCTTGGCGGTAATGCCGATTTCCAGTGTCTTTGCGGCGCCGCTTACAAAGGTGCTCACAGCGTCGCCGAGCTTTGCGGCATCGGCAACGCCTGCCAGAACGCCGATGATCGTGCCCTTGGCCAGATCGGCATAGATCAGACGCAATTGTTCCGGACTGCCGCCCTGCTCGGCGGCGGCGACGCTGAGGATCAGGTCGGCAAGGCCAGCATCGACCAGGCGCATGTCGAGCGCCTTCAGCGCCACGCCCATGCCAGCCATGAGAGCTTCGTTTTCATCAAGCGAGAACAGGTCGGCCCCGGCATTGGCGATCGTGCCGGCGAGCGTCACGCTGGCCAGATCGACGCCGCTGGCGGAAATCTCACGGATGTCGATCGTGCTGGTGGCCTCGTCCCAGGCGGCGGCGAACCGCAGGCTGGCGTCCAGTTCGGTGATGCCGAGCGCGCGGAGTTGTTCGATGGCTTCGTCGTCGCTGTCAGGCAGCGTTGCCCGTACGTTGTCGAGAGAGATATCGAGGTCGCTCGGGATGCCGTTGATGTAATTGGCCAGGCTCAGGTCAAAGGCACTGATGCTGGCCTTGATACGGTAGTCGCCGCCGTCGGGGTCAGGCACATCCATAGCGAAACCGGCAAAGGACAGGCCTTCCATCGCAGGAACAAGCAGGCGCGCATTGGCGTCGAACCATGCCTCATCGACATCATCCGGCAGGTTTTCCAGCAGGGCGACGATATTGTTGAGATCGGTCGGCTTGATGGTCAGATTGTCCAGAGACAGCGCGCCGTCCTCTTCCATTACAATGCTAAAGCCATCCATGGAGAAAGACGGGTAGATCCCCGGCGACATCGGGCCCATCACCATGCCGTCAAGACCGACAGAGATAGCCGCGCCATCATCGTCGAAGCCTTCGCAGGAGATGCCTTCGAAGGTGATTTCGGAGGTTTCGAATGCGGTGAAGATATCGGCATACATGCGGGCGATCTGGCCGATCATCGCCGGGTCAATATCATCGGGTTCGCCTTCCATGGCCTGTGCTATGGCCATCATGTCGAGGAAGGACGTCTTGAGGGGGCGGGCCTTGAACTCGGCGCCGCCAGCGGCGCCAATATCGCAATCAATGTCTTCGCCGGTCAGGCTGCCGCCGATGGACGAGAAATCGGTGTAGATGGTTTCAATCCCGGTGCGACCAGTATCGACCAGGCCATAGACGGCCAGCAGTTGGCCGATATTGAAATTGGCGGCGGACATGGTGCCGAAGCTGGCGCTCGTCTTGTCGGTGGTCATGTCGATGCCGCCGAGGGTCACCGCGCCGGCGATGCCGTCCACTATATCGGTCAGCACCAAATCGGTGAGGGTAATCGAGGTCTGGTAGCTGTCATCGCCACTGGTCGAGGACACCGAGACCAGAATTTCCGGTACGGTAATGCTGGTGGCGTTGAGGCCCGCCAGTTCGTCGGCATGATCTGCAATATCGCCAGACAGGATCGCAGTCAGCACGTCGTCGGAAATGGTTGAGTTGATGGCTTCCACGCTTGGGATGGTCACGGCGTGTTCGACGTCAAACGCGACTGGGGCCGGATCGACCGGGGCGGTGGTCGCGCCACTGGCAAAAGCGGGCATGGCAGCACTGAGCATACAGGCACTGGCCAGCGCGGGCAGGGTGCGCGGCGCGATTGTTTTCAGAAACATGGTTTTCTCCCGGTTCCATGCGGCACAACTGGTGGCGGATGCAGGCGATTCAATCGTCCTGGTCTTCAATACCGATAAGGCGCGGGAATACGATCAAAACGTGGCATTGCCGCCGCAGCCGATAATGTCGGGTGGCCTTGCTGCCGTAAACGGGGCAGGAGCGAAAATTATCGGCGAAGGGCAGGTCCTTGTCCGGCGCTATTGTCCCGTTTCTTACACCCTCAATATATCGAGGTCAGGACTTCGATTTCGCGCTGGCCGCCGGGACGGATTTCTACTTCGCGGTTATAGACCTGATCGCCGAGCTTAGCCAAAATGAGGTATTCGCCCTCAGACAGCACCGCCGAGGGAAATGCGCCGCGTTCGGAGAAGATCGTGGTGCCGTCCGTGGTCTTGACGGTCCATTCGACGTCGGCGATGGCCTCGCCGCCCTCCTCGGACACCAGCTTGAACGACACTTCGGCTGCGTGCTGATAGAGCGTGGCGTCGGTGAGCTGGCCGGGCTCAACCCGCAAATCCGCGCGGACCACCGCGTTGACGTTCCCGAACCGGGCGACAACCTGATAGGTGCCGGCATTGAGGGTGACGATCTCATTGGCAGCAAGATTCTCGGCGACCATTACGCGTTCGACGCCTGCGCCTGCGGTGAGAATGTCGAAACGCAGCAGGGCGGGTGAGATGGCGATGTCGCCGGTGACCGCAGAGTTCAGCCGCAAAGCCCCTGCATGGAGGATGACCTCGACCTGATTGGGCCCGGGCGCGACAGACAACGGCTCGCTGATCTGGGCGCGGCCATAGGCGACGTGGACGACATACTCGCCTGGCGTCAGTTCGAGACTGGCATTGCCGGTTTCCGCCTTGGCCACCAGCGCCATTTCGCCATTCGCATCGGGAGTGCCCTCAAAAACCCGCCAGATCAGGCCATCAGGAATGGTTGTGCCGTCTTCGGTGATGCGCGCCCTCAGTGTAACCGGCTGGGGCACATTGGTCAGCGCGGCAATGGCTTCGGTCGCTGCCGTGGGCTGGGCAGGCGTTGCCGCGGCGGGTGTCTCTGTGGCGTTGCGATCCGGCCGAGGGCGGGGCAGGGGCGGAATTTCGGTGCTATCCTGAGCCTGCACGATGGTGACTGGCGGCATGAGCACCATCGTCAATCCCAGCACAATCGCCATATGCGCAGCAAAACGCATGAAAACTCCCGCAGATGTCTGCCATGGACAGGTCGCCGAATCCTGTTGGCTCTATAAGCCGACATTGAGGAAAAGCTGTGTCACAGTCCCGCCAGTTTTTAAACAGCGCATCGGCATGCGATGCCGAAAGGCGTCGCTGAGGCGCCTCGGAGCTCCTCCACAGCCGCGGATCGTTGTGGCAGGTTGACTCCGGTTTGGTACAGGCGAGCCCTTCGATCCGAATAGCGTTCCAGTCAATTGTCCGGAGAAGATGTCGATGTCCGACGCGGCAAGCAGCCTCAAATTCGGCACCAGCGGCCTGCGCGGACTGGCAGTGGATCTGGAAGGGCAGGCGGCCCGGCGCTATTGCGCAGCTTTTCTGCGCCATTTGGAGCAAAGCGGCCAAGCCGAGCATAAGCGCGTTTATCTGGGGCGCGACTTTCGCCCGTCCAGCCCTGTAGTCTTGAACGACTGCGCCATTGCCATAGAATCGGCCGGGTTGGAGCCGGTGGATTGCGGCACCTTGCCGACGCCAGCTTTGGCGCTCTACGCTATGGCATCGGGCTCACCCTCGATCATGATTACCGGCAGCCATATCCCCGCAGATCGGAACGGTCTCAAATTCTATACGGCGGCGGGTGAGATCAGCAAAAGCGATGAAGCTGGCATTCTCGCCTGCCTGACGCCAGATGACCTTGCTGACCGCGTGGTTGCCCCCGTTGATGAAGCCGCCGCCGCTGCAGAGCGCTATATCGCACGGTACTTGGACCAGTTGCCGCCACGGGCCCTAAAGGGCATGCGCATTGGCGTTTTCGAGCATTCGACCGTCGCACGCGATCTCCTGGGCAAAATTATCGGCCATTTCGGCGCGGAGCTGGTCAGCCTTGGTCGGATCGAGGGATTCGTGCCGGTAGATACGGAGGCGTTCAGTGATAAGGTTTTTGAGCCGCTGCCGAACTGGATCAGGGAGCATGAGCTGGACGCCGTGGTCTCGGCGGATGGGGATGGTGACCGCCCTCTGCTGATGGACGGCAAGGCAACATTCGTGCGTGGCGATACTCTAGGCCTGATAGCGGCGCGCTTTCTCGGAGCACAGACGGTGGTAACGCCGGTGACCTCAAACTCGGCGATAGAAAAGACCGGATTTTTTCGCCGTGTCATCCGTACGCGGTGGGGTCGCCATATGTGGTCGCTGATCTTGCCGGGGTGGAAGATGGCGTTGTTGGTTTCGAAGCCAATGGCGGCACCTTTGTAGGCCAGGGCGTGAGGGTGGGCAGCGAGCCATTGCCGCCGCTGGAAACCAGAGATGCAGTGTTGCCGCTGCTCTGCGCGCTGGGCGCGGCGGCTGCGAGCGGCCAGAGCATTGCGCAAATGGTGGGAGAGTTGCCGCTTCACCAAGCGCTGGCTGATCGAATTCAGGATGTGCCCGGCGCGCGAAGCGCGGCCTTCCTCAACCGGCTCGTAGATGACCGGGATTTTGCGGCGCAATTGTTCGAAGCCCATGGCGTGGCAGACATATTCCATATCGATGGCGTGCAGGTGTTCACGAAATCGGGTGATATGGTGCACTTCCGAGCCTCGGGTAACGCGCCCGAAATGCGCTGCTATGTGGAAAGCCAAAGCGGTCCAAAGGCCCAGCTGTTGCTGAATTGGGCCATGGCCACTGCTGTCCGTGAGTTGGGCCGCGAAAACGCGGCAATTGAGTAAAATTTTATCGAAATTGCGAATTTAACAGCAAGCGACATCAGCCATTCTGGTGACATCAAACATCAGGGGTGGCCTAAATGAATAAGTTTACTGCGATTGCCGCGGCCAGTATGACCGTGCTGTTCTCTCTGCACACCGTGCCGGCACAGGCTGCACTGCAGCCGTTCGGCGCCATATACTTCTGCAAACAAAATGCCCAGGAATGTGCTGGGGGTGGCGCCAACAGTGTCAAAGCGACCAATGATCTGATGGCGCTGCTTCAGAAGGTTAACTCGCATGTTAATCGTTCTATAACCTACCGCGCCGAGGCGCTGGATGAGTGGACCCTCAATCCGCGTTTTGGTGATTGTGAGGATTATGCTCTGAGCAAGCGCAGCGCGCTGATCAAGTCCGGCGTCGCACCAAATTCGCTGCGGATCGGCATGACCAAGACGCGCCGTGGTGAGCCTCATGCGGTGCTGATCGTGCGGACGTCGGTCGGCAACCTCATTCTCGACAACCGGACTGCCGCCATTCGCCATATCAAGGATACGGAGTACCGTATTGAGGCTATGTCGGCCGGCAGCCTGCACAAGTGGACACGGGGCTGAATCCGATAAACGTTACGAATTGGTGCGAGGTTGCCACAAGTCTGTCGTGCATCAAACGCATACACCATATCTCAACTATGTCTTGACTTTAGGGGCCGTGACGAAATAATTGGAGTGCGGAACAGCGAGCGAGGTTTGAAATGCGTAAGTTTATTTCCGGCGCGGTGTTGTCCGTTGCCATGGGTCTTTCGGCAGTGAGCGGTGCGAACGCTGCTGCAATCCCCGGTCTTGAGACACAGTATGCTGCATTTTTGCGGGCGTGCGTTCCAACGCCGACGCCGGCATGTCAGGGCGCTATCGAGGCTTATCTTGCGGCTGCGGCCGGTATCCCGGGTGTGACTCTGGCGCAGGCCGTTGCTAGCCTTCGGGAAGAAGCTCCTAACAATACTGCGCTGCAGGCTGCTATTACTACTGCCTCCGGTGGTACGGCTGCTGGTCCTGGTGATGGTTCTCCGGCCTGATCTGGATTTTTCCAGGTAATTGATTTTGAAAATGGCTCGGTGCGTAACCGGGCCATTTTCATTTTGCCATATTATATTTCAATTTGATGGTTAGCTTTGAAAGCTTGTTTCGTCAGCGGCTGTATTAACCTGAATAGCAAGTATGCAAAATTGCGTCTTGGCTAAAATTTAGAATTGGGTAACTCTTAGCGTGCGCAGCCAATCCACCAAGGTGCAGGGAAAGTGGTCATGAGCAATATTGCAAGCGGTGAGTATGTAGCAGGTGAACAGTTCATACGAAGCGATTGGGCTACGAGTGATAGGTCGGACAGGGTCGTCACGCAGGATGGTGGGGGGGCCAGGCTGGCCGGTTTGATGGCCAGCGGCCTCCCGGTCAATTTTGTGGAGGGTCAGCCTGTGGTCGCGGAGATGAGTGCTGGAAGGCGCTTTTCGCTGATGATCAAGCGGGCCATGGACGTCGCTATAGGCGGTGTTGCATTGTTGGCCCTGGCTCCGATGCTGGTCGGTGTGGCCATCGTCATTCGCATGACCAGCCCGGGTCCAGCGCTGTTCAGGCAAAAGCGCGATGGCGTCAATGGCGACGTGATTTCGGTTTTTAAATTTCGCTCCATGTACACCGACATGGGTGATGCGACAGGCGTACAGCAGACCCGCAAGGGCGACGCGCGTATTACCCCGATCGGGCGGTTCATTCGCAAGACGAGCATCGACGAGCTGCCTCAATTGATCAATGTTATTCGGGGCGATATGAGCCTGGTTGGGCCTCGGCCACATCCGATCGGCATGGTTGCAGGGGGCAAGGCTTACGATCAGCTGGTGCCATACTATCACGCTCGCCACAGCATGAAGCCAGGTATTACCGGCTGGGCCCAAGCGAATGGACTGCGCGGTCCGACGGACGACGCGGTCACGGCTCGTGCGCGCATCGACCACGATATCGCATACGTGCAGAATTTCAGCATACTGCTGGACATCAAGGTTATCCTGCGCACCTTGCGCCGTGAGTTCATCTCCGGGTCCGGTCTCTAGTTTTTTGGCATTCATGACCGGCATGCTCATGCGTTGAGTTACGTTCGTCAGCGGCGCCTAACCGTGTTTCAACGTCAAGCCTAACCGTGCTTCAACATAAATAGGATTAGTGTAATGCGTATTGCTGTCGTCGGATCTGGATATGTCGGGCTGGTAAGTGGTGCATGTTTCGCCGGGTTCGGCCACGATGTCCATTGCGTGGATCTATCCGAAGAGAAAATCGCGGCGCTGCAGAACGGCGTAATTCCGATTTTCGAGCCCGGCCTCGATGTACTGGTCAAGGATGGCGTTGAAGGTAAGCGGCTGAGCTTTTCAACCGACGTGGCCTCTGCCGTGGCTGAGGCCGATGCTGTTTTCATCGCAGTGGGAACGCCATCGCGTCGGGGTGACGGTCATGCCGACCTGTCCTATGTGTATGCAGCGGCCAAAACCATCGCCGAGGCGATGAACGGCTTTACTGTCGTGATCACCAAATCCACCGTGCCTGTGGGGACTGGCGACGAAGTGGAGCGGATCATCCGGCACGTACGGCCGGATGCCGATTTTGCAGTGGTCTCGAACCCGGAATTTCTGCGCGAGGGCGCGGCTATTGAAGATTTCAAGCGCCCCGACCGTATCGTTGTTGGCACGGACCACGAGCGCGCTAAGCAGGTCATGTCGGAAATTTACCGGCCGCTGTTCATCAATCAGTCGCCGCTGCTGTTCGTGTCCCGGCGGACGTCCGAGCTCATAAAGTATGCCGGCAACGCCTTCCTGGCCATGAAGATCACTTTCATCAACGAAATGGCCGATCTGTGCGAGGTTCTGGGCGCCAATGTCCAGGATGTTGCCCGTGGCATTGGCCTCGACAACCGTATTGGCAGCAAGTTCCTGCATGCCGGTCCTGGATATGGCGGCTCCTGTTTTCCCAAGGACACGCTGGCGTTGGTGAAGACCGCGCGCGATCACGACAGCCCGGTGCAATTGATCGAAACCACTGTTGCGATCAACGATAATCGGAAACGTGCCATGGCGCGCAAGGTGATCGCCGCGTGTGAAGGCAATGTTCGTGGCAAGACGATCGGGGTGCTTGGGCTGACGTTCAAGCCCAATACAGACGACATGCGTGACTCACCGTCGCTTTCGATTGTCCAGGCGTTGCAGGACAATGGTGCTCTAATCCGTGCCTACGATCCAGAAGGCATGCAGGCGGCTTCGCGAATGCTCGACGATGTCTCCTATGGCAGCAGCGCTTATGACGTCGCGGAAGGCGCCGACGCCCTCGTGATCGTCACTGAGTGGGATGAGTTCCGTTCACTCGACTTTTCGCGTCTTGGCGCGGCCATGAAACATCGCATCCTTGTCGATCTGCGTAATATCTACGCGGCGGGTGACGTTGCGGCACATGGTTTCAGCTACACCAGCATTGGTCGGCCTGAAGGTGTCGGCGCGGGATATTTTGCTCAGGCTGCTGAGTAAGCTTCCTTTCCTTTCAAAGGCGCGGGGTTTCCGGCGCCGTCAAATTTGCTGAGTAGAACAGTTATGACAAAACGAATTCTCGTGTCCGGCGGGGCCGGCTTTATCGGGTCGCATTTGTGCGAACGGCTCTTGGCAGAAGGCAACGAAGTCCTGTGCGTTGACAATTTCTTCACAGGGCGGCGCAGCAACATCATCAAGCTGATAGACGACAAGCGCTTTGAAGTCATGCGTCATGACGTGACGTATCCACTTTATGCCGAGGTGGACGAAATCTACAATCTGGCCTGTCCCGCATCGCCAGTGCATTATCAGTTTGACCCGGTGCAGACGACCAAGACCAGCGTGATGGGCGCCATCAACATGCTGGGCATGGCCAAGCGCCTGCGGGTGCCGATCCTGCAGGCGTCGACCTCCGAGGTCTATGGCGATCCCGAGGTGCACCCGCAGACGGAGGATTATTGGGGCCACGTCAACACGATTGGGCCGCGCTCCTGTTATGACGAGGGCAAGCGCTGCGCGGAGACGCTGTTCTTTGACTATCACCGCCAGCACAAGGTGAAGATCAAGGTTATTCGTATATTCAATACCTATGGCCCGAACATGCACCCGGCCGACGGGCGCGTGGTTTCGAACTTCATCGTGCAGGCCCTGCGTGGCGAAGACATTACCGTTTACGGCGATGGCAGCCAGACGCGTTCATTCTGCTATGTCGATGATCTGGTGGATGCCATGATCCGGATGATGGGTACCGACCCGTCGGTTACCGGCCCGATCAATACCGGCAATCCCAACGAGTTCACCATCAAGCAACTGGCGGACCTGGTCATCGAGATGGTCAATTCCGGCTCCAAGGTGATCTACGAAAACCTTCCGGTCGACGATCCCAAGCAGCGCAAGCCCGATATTACCAAGGCCCGCGAGATACTTGGCTGGGAGCCTACCGTGCAATTGCGCGAGGGTCTCACAAAGACCATTGCCTATTTCGATCAGTTGCTTCGCGATGTATCAGCCTAAACTTTGAAGCGGTGCCAGCTAACTATAAAAGGCAATTCAGTAATGCGCGTTGTTCATCTAGTTGAGATACTTGCGGGTGGGCCGGCTACATTTCTCAACCAGTTATTACCGCTTCAAGCTCGATCGTATCAAAGCGTGACGCTGGTGTGTCCTGAAGATCAAATCCACCTTCTCGATTGCCCAGAAGTCAAAATCATACCAGCCCCCAGGCAGTCTCGAAGTCCTGCCGGAATATGGAAATGGCGCGATTTTTGGGCTAAGACAGTTAGGGGAACCGACGCGGACATTGTACACCTGCACAGTACTTTTGCAGGACTGATAGGGCGCGTGAATGTGAGGCCGTCTGGAGCCAAGGTCGTCTATTGCGCTCACGGCTGGTCTCATTCCAGGGTCAAGTCTCTCGCTAAAAAGCAGATCTACGCAAGCGTAGAGCGCTTTCTGGCACATGATACAGCAGCGATCATCAACATCTCCGGTGCAGAACATCTGCTGGCTCAAGAATATCGAATCCAGACCGGAAAGGACTTTGTTGTCAGGAATGGTATAGCTGATGCTTCTTGGACCCCTCTCCCCATAACTGCGGGAGCCCGCAAACTGCTATTTGTGGGAAGGTTCGACCGTCAGAAAGGCGTAGATTTGCTGCTAGACGCCTTCAAGAGCATCGAAAGTGAAGGCTTTGAGCTTACTTTGATAGGCGAACCAGTCGTGGGGACCGAAAGTCCTGTCATCCCGAAATCCGTAACTTACTTGGGATGGCAATCAGCAGCGGGCGTCCAGGATGCAATTCAGAAGTCTGATATCCTCGTGGTTCCGTCACGCTGGGAAGGTTTTGGTCTGGTGGCAGTTGAAGCGATGCGCGCTGGCAGACCTGTTGTTGCCGCCAGGGTTGGGGGGCTGGCCGAAGTTGTCGTGGATGGAGTTACAGGTGCATTATTCGAGCCCGGCAACCTTGGCAGCCTTATACGAGCAATACGGGAAACCAGCCAAAAAGACATTCAACAGCTCGGAGTAAACGGCCGCGCAAGATTCGAGCGAGAATTCACCTCAGACCGTCTTTTTGCAGAAACCCACAAAGTTTATAAGACCGTCCTTAATGTCTAATCTACGGCTGAGTGCGTCGCGGTTGGTAGGCCCAACCAACATCGGGCTACGTGTTGCCAGCATGGTTGCAAAGCTATTGCTGATGGCCTTTTTGGCGCAGTCTCTAGGCTTGGAAGGTGTGGGTATCTACGGCCTGATCGTTGGCGTCAGTGTGGTCTATAACAATTTTTCGCAATTTGGAGCACGGCTCACGGTTGTGCGCGATATAGCATCCAATGAGGAAAATAGGATATCAATCGTATCCGACCACATCATCGGATGTATTTTGTTTTTCGCGCTTTTTTCCCTACCTACATTTCTAACTATATCCTGGATCACCAGCGAGACCGGCACCATATTAGCAATTATTGTTATTATGGTGATGTTGTTTGAGTGCTTAGCCAATGAGTGCTACTACCTACTCATAGCTCTGGGCAGATCCACCATGGCAAACATTGCCTTCTTCGTACGCAATGGCCTTTGGGCCTATATCTTCATTATTGCAGGTCTCTTTAGCCAAGAAAATGTAACACTCCAAAGCCTTATGATTTTCTGGCTCGTTGGCGCGTTTGCAGCAATTGTAGTGAGCCTACATGCGCTAAATCGGTCAGCAGGCTTCCAATTTGATTTATCAGGACTGGCGGGCCGTTCGTGGGACAGGGCAAAAGCCTCAATAGGCCTATGGATAGGTGCTTGCGCCCTCGTAGTGTCAACCTATGTAGATCGCTTCACCTTGGGCGCCTTTTCTGACGGCACCTCCCTTGGCGCCTATGTCCTTCTTTGGACCGCTTTAAACGCCATTCAGTTATTAGTTCAGGTGGGCTTGCTGCAGCCTGCGTTGCCAGCGCTGATTAGGGCAAACCGAGAAAATGCTGAATGGAAAGCGATCCTCGAAAAATCGCTAAGAAAACGTATGATCTTGACGTCAGCACCACTGCTGTTATGTGGCGTCGCCCTGCTTACCGCTGCAAAGATTGCGGTACCCGGGGCCTCATTCATACCCATTCCAGAACTATTAATTATGGCGGTCGCGACGTTGGTGCGCATCGACGCTGACTGGCAATACAACACGCTCTACGCTGGCACTAAGGACAGCAGTCTCGGCCTAAATCTAGCGTTCATATTGGCCGGACAGATTGCGTCTAGCGCCCTACTGGTGTCAGTTCTCGGCCTAACCGGTGGCGCGATATCGCAGTTGTGTTATTCTCTAGTTTTGTGGCTGACCTTGCAACACGCCACCAGCAGAAATCGGCGGGCCACACATTGACAATAGCTAGCACCGGGCCAGAAAAGAAACACAGCGTTCAGGGGCGAACCACGCCATTTCTAAAGCGTCCCCTTTCGCTAGACGTAAGATTTTTCATAGCAGCAGCCGTAGCCCTCTTGTATTTGATCGGGGTAAATTTCCCTGGAGTAATCCTATCCGAGAAGTGGCTCATCGACGCATCCAAAATTGAAGAACTTGCTGAGCGCGGCATAGCGGCCGACAACTCGTTCGGCGTCACAGCGGCGCTCTTCGCAATAATCCCCCGCAGCCTGCTGAACCTTATTCTGTACGCCTTTGCCGTTTCATTTTCGGTAGTCTGGGCCCTCCGGCTCAGAGTTTTCTGGCATTTCGTTCTATTCGCCTTCGTCGTTGTTCCAGTTCTATTTCTATGCCTGGTCGCGCCTACTAAAGATTTTATTGTAGTAGTAGTATCTTCGCTCATTGCCTTCTTGTGCCGAAAATCAAAACCGAAAACATTTATAATAATCGCAAGCCTTATCTACTTCGCTTACGCAAGCGAAGTTCGAGTTTATTACTACCTAATACCCGTTGTTTGGGTTGGTCTTATATATTTCGTGTCACTGCGGAAATTAAGCACTAAAATAATATTGGCGCTATTAGCCATTGGCGCGTTGTGGTTGGTTCCATTTGAAATATTGCAAGGTCTTCAGTCCCCACGCGACATGGCTCATGCATATGGAAACTTGATTGGATCCAACAATAGATCGTCGTTTTCTAACCCGTTTCCGCCCGGAACGCCTATAAATTTCTTGGGAAACTACGCATACGCATTTCTCCAATTCAACTTGCCATTATTGTTTGCTCGCACTCCTGCAGAAATATTTATGAATTTGTGCCAGGTCGTAATTTGGTCAAGTATTTTTGTGTCTTTCCGGGCAATCAATAGTGGCGCACTCCGCCCTGTGGCGGCTGCCAAGGCCAAGCTTCTTATTTTATTATTCTTGTCCCACGTTCTAGTGCTTTACCTTTTTAATCCAGATCTCGGTACACACCTTCGACACTTGTCGTCGGCCTCAGTTTATCTCTTTTCCGCCCTTTGGTTTCTTGAATGGAAGGCAAATGCCGACACGAACTTACGGAATAGCCGGCGTAGCTTATAGCGACAACCTTGGCGACGGCATCATTGCTGAATGCCTTCAGTTCGCGATTAAACAAAATCGTCCCAGCGCTGAAATTGAGATTATCGACATTTCCGGACGCACCGAATATTCACACGAGGTAGTCCGGAATAAATCGGCGAAACTTGCCATGCTGAGGCGCATGCCAAAGTGGTGTGCAAACCTAGTAATGGCCGCAGGAATATCAAAAATCGCCTTAAGGTCCTCGCGGACCATTTGGCGACCGAAGCTGAAGGCCGTGGACGCACTGGTAATTGGCGGCGGGCATCTGCTGCTGGACAAGCACCTTAATTTCCCGATCAAGCTGGCGGTCTTAAGTCGCTTGGCCAAAGCAGAGTCTGTACCAGTGGCGCTACATGCGGTCGGGGTCTCCACTCATTGGTCAAGCATCGCTTTGAAACTCTTTCGTCCCTTGGTGCTAAGAGCCGCCGATGCCCGCGTCAGTGTCCGTGACAGGCAATCAGCTAACCTTCTTACCAGTCACCTAAATAGGCCTGAAATGCCCGTTGAGGTTGTTAGAGACCCAGGAGTTTTAGCCTCTCGCATGTACGGCCTACCTGCCGGCGAGGGCGTTATAGATGTCGCTATCAATCTCTCAGACCCCAGTGAATTGGCAACTTATAGCGATGAAGCTGGCGGCGACTATGGGACTGAGTTTTACGTTGCAACTTGGCTCAAGATTATCACTGCTCTTATCACTGAGGGCAGGTCCATAACGGTCTTTACTAACGGCGCAATAGAGGACGAGGCATTCAAAGCCGTAATTGTAGAGGCTTTGGGCGCGCAACTTCCCAACCCTCTGATCCATATAGCTCCCAGGCCGACAATCCCTTCCGATCTCGCCGCGATAATATCCCGACATAAGGTACTGGTCGCGCACAGATTACACGCAAATGTCATAGGATACTCCTATGGTTTGGGGCTAGTCGGCCTGCTTTGGGATTCAAAGCTAGCCTCCTTCTTCGAAAGCGTAAGCCTCTCCAGTGCGTGCATATCTGCGCGTGATTTTGGTCCTGACCGAATCCTTGATGCCATTAGACGAGCGCCTCACCCAAATTCGGCTGACCGCATGAAGGTGATGGATGAGGCTCACGCGGACGTAGAGCAGACGCTCCGCGCTCTCGACCTCGCAGTCGAGCAAAAAGCCTAAATAACAGAAAGAACCCAATATGTACTATCAAAGAACGTTGGTTAGCTTAATTGGTGCGATCTCCTTTTTTACTTGCCTGATAATTCCATCTAATGCAGTTGCGCAGCAAGACTCTGACCTGCCCAGATTGCTGGCGAGTGACCCGAATGCATATGTGGAGGAACTGCAGCGCAAACTGTCAGATGCTGGGTTTTATGTCGGACCAATCCACGGCTTGCTGACGCAAGACACAATCCAAGCATTGTATGCGCATTGCGAAGCGCGCGAGATTGCAGCTACATGCCGTCGCGGCCCCCTGAGCGCCGATGTAGCCAGTATCATCGCGACTACGTTCGTTGAAAATTCGGGTACTTCGGTCGAAGTCGCTATCTCACTACAGTCTGAAATCTCCGAGTGGCTAGCTCTGGACAGGCACGAAGTCTCCAGTGAAGTCCTTAGGCTCGATGGCGGTATTTTGCAGGTGCACTCGACCGGCACTGCCGCCACTGATGGTAGCGTGGTAGTTTTCTTGGGAGGTTGGGAGAGGATGGAGGATCTAGGTCATCGTCAATTCCAGGTGCAAATTGACGAGATGGACGCGGGCAACTTAACTTTTGGAATTCTAGGACGACATCCAGAGACAGGAGCGTTTCGAGTTCTCACAACAAGTGAAACTCAGGTCCAGAAACTCGATGGAGGATGGACTGAGGTGGTTCTGACCGCGGATGGCCCAAATAGTGACCTCCTAGCTTTTCGCTCCTTCGCCCGGGTTTCATTTAATGAAGGTGAAATGGTAAACTCGCTTTTTCGCGTATCTAAAATGTAGCTAAAACGTCTTACTGTTAAGTGGCCGGCCTCTCTAGTGCTCACCCCCCCCTTGGTTTGGTAAATACTAACACTCACCACCGGAGTATTCACAATGCTTAGACTTTATTGACAAGGGAATGTACATCACAATTTTTTATCCACCTGCTACCCCATTCAACACGGCTGATCACTTCCCCCCGAGCGCTAAAGTGAAGGCCAGATTCGTGATGTCGCGACGAGCTTCGATGATCTGAGATGTCGATTGCTCAACCGCTTTTGTGTTCGCTTCAATGGCATCACGCATGGCCTCGCGGTCCCTCCGCTCCTCCCGGCGAAGGACATTGTTCTCGGTGAGGATGATATTACTGGCCTCGATGGTCTTGGCCAGGTGATCCATCGCCACCGTGTCGCCGGTGATGATGGTCGTCTTCTTCGTCTCCACCGCCTGCGTCTTCATAGTAAGCATCCGGTGAGGGCCGCAGCAATCAGGGGCGCCTGTGTTCGCGGATGAGGTCGTGCAAGCACTCCACACCGTAAGGAGTGAAGGCCATGACGCCGTCTTTGTCGTCCAGGCTGAAGACCCAGATGACGCCGTCCTCAGGCTCCATCTCGAAGCGGGTCTCGCCGCGGGCCAGGATGGCGCCGAGACGGATGTAACGGGCGTCGCGCATATCGTCGCCCCAGTCGGGATCGGGATAGCCATAGCGGCGGTCGCCGATCTCGAACTGGAAGAGATGGTAGTCCTCAAACAGCATAGTGGCCTGAATGACGTCGTGAACGGCCTTGAGGGTGCTGGTTAGGGGCACCTCGACGCGCCGCCAGATGGTGGGCTCCACATCGTTGAGCCGGATATGGAGCCGGGCAATACGGTCGCTGGTCACGCGGTCTTCCTGAGCTGAAGTTGGAGCGCCCAGTTCCAAGGCAGCAGGTCGTCCAGCTGGTGGCTGGGATGATCGGCGATACGGGCCAGGACATCGGCAAGCCAGGCCTGCGGGTCAACATCGTTGAGCTTGGCGGTGACGATGAGGCTGTACATGAACGCGGCCCGCTGCCCGCCACGATCGGAGCCGGCGAATAGCCAGGCTTTGCGCCCAAGTGCAATGCCTCTCAGAGCCCGCTCGGCGGCATTGTTGGTCAGACAGACCCTGCCATCCTGAAGGAACTGGGTGAATGCGGGCCAGCGCTTGAGCATGTAGTCCATGGCCTTGGCCAAATCGTCGTGCCGCGACAGTCCAGGGCGGTGCTGGAGCATCAGGGCTTCGAGTTCGTCCACCAATGGCGCGCTCAGCTCGCGCCTGACCGTCAACCGCTCAGGTGATGACTGGCCATTAATGGACCGCTCGACCTCAAACAGGCGATCCATGCGCTGCACGATCTCGAGGGCCAGCGGTGAGATCGGCGCCGGCTTCTTGCCATCGGCCTTGCGCCGGGCGCACGCCTCGATATCGGCCAGCACGAAGAAGGCGCGGCGCGCATGGCTCCAGCATCCTGCCTCGGTGATCGGTCCGGGTTGGCGGCCAGCGTCATAGAGCCGGGCATAGCCTCCATAGGCATCGGCCTGCAGAATCCCGGACCAGTCGGCCAGGTGCTGCCTTGGATGTTCGCCGGCGCGGTTGGGCGAATAATAGAACAACGCTGCAGGTGGGGCTGGGCCACCAAAGGGTCGATCATCCCGGACATAGGTCCAGATTCGGCCCGTTGCTGTCTTGCCCCTGGCCAGGACCGGCACGGTGGTATCGTCGCCGTGCAGCCGCTCGGCGCCAATGACATGGGCGGCAAGCTGATGGTGCAATGGCTCGAGCACGGCCGCGGCTGCACCCACCTGGTCGGCCAAAGTCGACAGGCTCAGCGGCACGCCTTAACGGCCATAGCGTTCGACCTGCCGGTTGAGCGGCTGATGTTGCCCGTAGTTCTAGAACAGCATCATCGCCAGCAAGCTTGGACCGGCCCAGCCGCGGGCCACTACATGGAATGGCGCCGGTGGCTGGCTGATCTTCTCGCAGTCCCGGCATGCGACCTTCTCACGCACCGTCTGGATGACCTTCCACTGGCGCGGGATCACCTCGAGCGTCTCGGTGACGTCTTCGCCGATCCGGCTCAGCCGGGTTCCGCCGCAGGCTGGGCAGGCGCAGGGCGCAGCAATGACACGCCGCTCGCGCGGCAGATGCTCGGGGAAAGGCTGGCGTGATGGGCGGCGGCGTTCAAAACCAAGGGCATCAGCGACCTTGCGCGCCGCAATCTGGGCCACTGCCTCATCCTGGCTGGCTGTGGCTTCGAGCTCCTCGAGCTGCAGCTCGAGCTGGTCCAGCAAACGCTGGCTGCGCTCGGACCTGCTGCCGAAAAGCTGGTGCTTGAGCTTCTCGATCTGCAGCTTGAGATGGGCGATTAGCGCCTGGTCGTCAGACCGCTCAGCCCGGACCATTGCTGCCTCGGCCTTGGCTTCTGCAATCTCTAACCGCGCAGCCGCTAACGCCGCCCTGAGGGCTTCCACGTCATCGGGCATAGGCGAAACGCTGGCTTGCATGACCATGATGGAATCATAGCCGCCCTCCGGCGTGAAGCCGAAAATGCTCCATGGCCGAAGAAAATACGACCTATCCCGCCCGTGTCGGGCGCCAGCTTTGCTGCGGGTTGCGCCAGTCGATCCCTTCGAGCAGATAGCCCATCTGGCCGCCACTCAGATGCACCACGCCGTCGACTGTGGACGGCCAAATGAAGCGCCCACGCTCAAGGCGCTTGGCGTACAGCGACAGACCGATGCCGTCGTGCCAGAGCGCCTTGATCAACGAACCATTACGCCCCCGAAACACAAATACGTCCCCGGCGAACGGATCTCGCCCCAGCCCTTCCTGGACCAGCAGCGCCAAACCACCCATTCCCTTGCGCATATCGGTATGGCCGCTGGCCAGCCACACGCGGACATCGGAGCGAACCGGGATCATCGCAATGCCCGCAGCACCGCCAGGACCAACCGGGCGGGCGCCGTCGCAGCAATGCTCACCGTCGTCCCCCCGGCCAGGTCGAGCCGGATCGCCGGAGCATCTGCACGACCATCCCCGGACGCGACCGCCGCCACAGCACCTTCGTCCTCGGCCATGACGGCGGGCACAAACATCGTCTCGGACTGCTGGGCGTTGCGGCGCCATTGGTAGATCAAACTGGTCGACACATCGAACTGCCGCGCCACCTCGGCAACAACCGCGCCCGGCGCAAACGACGCCAGCACGATCTCCTCTCGCTCCGCCGCGCTCCAGCGACGCCGTCGCTCAGGCCCCGAAATCACCGTCATATGCACTATGCTGCGCTCTTATGTGCGTCCTTATGAGCGCAGCATCACCTCCAAGCACCGCTATCGCAAGGCGGCCTCCACCGGAGGCTTACGGAAAAGCTGCGGATCGATCCGCTCGATGCCGAGCAGATGGCCTTCGTGTTCGATGAGCTGCAGACGGGTCTGGGCGAGATCCGGGCGGAACGCGACAAGCGCGCTGGAACTGCTGCCGCCCGTCCGCCGCGGCCGCGAAAGGGCTTTGCGCCGCACCTGGAGCGCATCGAGCAGGTGATCGAGCCCGAGGTGCCGGCCGACTGTGTTGGTCTGGAGGCCGTCCGTATTGGCGAAGACGTCTCCGAGCGCCTCGATGTGACCCCGGCCACGTTCCGCGTCATCGTCACCCGCCGCCCAAAATACGCCTACCGACTGGCTGACGGCGAGGACCGCATCGTGCAGGCGCCGGCACCCGATCACCTGATTGCCGGCGGTATCCCGACCGAGGCGCTGCTGGCCCAGGTGGCGGTCAGCAAATATGCCGATGGCTTGCCGCTCTACCGGCAGGAAGAGATCTATGCCCGCGACGGCGTGGAACTGGATCGTTCGCTGATGGCCCAGTGGATGGGCCGGCTCGGCTTCGAGCTCGAGCCGCTCGCTCAATACGTCCTGCACACCATCAAACAGGGCGAGCGCGTCTTTGCCGACGAGACCCGGTTACCGACGCTGGCGCCTGGGTCAGGCAAGGTCAAAACGGCCTGGCTCTGGGCCTATGCCCGGGATGATCGACCGTTCGGCGGGTCAGGACCGCCGATGGTGGCTTACCGCTTCGAAGACAGTCGATCGGGCGATTGCGTCGCCCAGCATCTGGATGGCTATCGCGGTATCCTGCAGGTCGACGGCTATGCCGCCTATAACCGGCTGGGCAAGGATCGTGGCGCCAATGACGCCATGACTCTGGCCGGGTGTTAGGCCCATGCGCGGCGTAAGTTCTTCGACCTGCATGCCAGCGATGGCTCGCCCTTTACCAGTGCCGTGGTCAAGGCCATGGCACCGCTCTGGGCCATCGAAGAGGACATCCGCGGCCATGGTGCCGAACTGCGCGCCAGCATCCGGGCTGAGCGCTCTCGTCCCATCGTGGCCGAGCTGTTCGCCATGCTGGACCGGGAGCTGCCGCGCCTGTCGGGTAAATCCAAACTGGCCGAGGCCATCCGCTATACCCTGAGCCGCCGCGCCGCGCTCGAGCGCTTCCTCGCCGATGGCCGTATCGAGATCGACTCCAACATCGTCGAACGCGCAATCCGTCCACAGACCATTACCCGCAAGAATGCGCTCTTTGCCGGCTCCGATGGTGGTGGGCGGGCCTGGGCAACAATCGCAACGCTGCTCACTACCGCCAAGATGAACGGCGTCGATCCTAATGCCTGGCTGACACAGACCCTCGAACGCATCGCAGAGGGCTGGCCAAACAGCCAAATCGCCGACCTCATGCCTTGGAACTTCAGGCCGTAACGGCCACGGCTACGCGCTTACTCCCCAGGCATGGCTTTCTGACGTGCTCGCCCGGATCGCTGACATGCCACAGAGCCGGCTGGGGGAACTGTTGCCCTGGAACTGGAACACCCCCGGGGATGCCGTTAAGCTCGTTGCATGAGCCCAACATCCCACTTCGTTGCCACTCTCACGATTATCCTCGAGGATGTAGAGCCGCAGGTCAGGCGCAAACTGATCGTGCCTCTCAACCTGCGCATGGACCGGCTTCACCGCGTATTGCAGGTTGCTTATAGCGCGGCAATCTGGATGAGACGCAGGCGACAATCAGGATGAGATTCTATGTCGCGGCGTTTGTGATGTTATCAGGTTGATTGTCGTGGGCAACACCGGCGTCGCCGTCTGATTGACGCGGAGCGTCAGTGGCGGATGTGTTCTTGATTGTCGCAAAGGAGGCCGGCCTTCCCCGTTGCCGTTTTGCCTCGAGAGCTGATCGCCGTCGGTAACTTTCGACGTTCATCTCGAAGATGGTGGCGTGATGGACCAGCCTGTCGACGGCGGCCAGCGTCATGGCTGGATCGGGGAAGACCCTGTTCCATTCTCCAAAGGGCTGGTTGGCGGTAATCATGATCGAGCGTCGCTCGTATCGTGCAGAGATGAGCTCGAACAGAACACTGGTCTCGGCTTGGTCCTTGGTGACGTAGGCGAGGTCATCCAGGACCAGCAGGTCGAACTTGTCGAGCTTGGCAATGGCCGCCTCGAGTTGCAGTTCGCGCCGTGCGACCTGTAATTTCTGAACGAGATCGGTGGTTCTGGTGAAGTGCACGCGCCAGCCATTTTCGATCAGCGCCAGGCCGATGGCTGCGGCGAGATGGCTTTTGCCGCCGCCCGGCGGGCCGAACATCAACACATTGGCGCCCTTGGCAAGCCAGCTGTCGCCGGCAGCCATGGCCACGATCTGGGCCTTCGAGATCATGGGCACGGCTTCGAAGTCGAAGCTGTCGAGCGTTTTTCCTGGCGGCAGATGGGCTTCGGCCAGATGCTGCTCGACCCGACGGTTCGCTCGCTCGGCAAGTTCATGCTCGGCAATTGCCGCCAGGAAGCGTGCAGCGGGCCAGCCTTCGCGATCGGATTGCTCGGCGAACCGGGGCCAAAGGGTCTTGATGGTGGGCAATCTCAGCTCGTTGAGCATGATGCCCAGGCGGGCTTCATCGACGGAATGGGTATTGGCTTTCATGCGCGTTCTCCCGCCATGTCCTGGGTCCCGACCAGGATCTGGTAGCTGTCCAGACAGACGGGTTGCACAAAGACCTGGGGCAAGTTGGCGGGATCTGGAGAGAACCTTCTGCGCAATGCCGCCAGATCCGGAAGCGCACCGGTCTGGCACCTGGCCCAACTCGCTGGCCAGTTCTGCTTCACAGTTGCGCTCATGGGCAAGCGCCAGGAGTTCGACTGTGATCTTGCAGGCGGGCCGTTCCGGCATCGCCGCACACAAGGTCTCGAATGCGCGTCGATATTCCGGCCGGGGGAAGAGCTTGTCGCGATAAACCAGGTGCAGCAGCGCCATGGGCTTCTTGCGCAGGGAGTGGATGACGTGATGGTAGTTCACCACCTGGTCATGCTTGCCATTGGCCTGGGCGCGCCCTCTGGGCAGGGTCAGCAAATGCGTTCCGCCCATAAACACTTCCAGCCTGTCATCGAACAGGCGAACCCTCAATCGGTGTCCGATCAGGCGGGATGGCACGGTGTAGAACACCTTGCGCAAGGTGAACCCACCCGTGCTGGAGACGGTGACGATCACCTCTTCGAAGTCCGTGGTGCGGCGCTCAGGCAGGCTCCGCAGATGCGATCGCTCCGCTTCGATACCTTTGCCGCGGCTCGCATTGCGCCGGCCGATGATCTCGTCGACGAAAGCGCGATAGGCACCGAGATCGTCAAAGTCTGGGCTGCCGCGCATCAGCAGACCATCCCGGATCGCGCTCTTGAGATGGCCATGGGCGCTCTCGATCGAGCCGTTCTCATGGGCTACGCCCTTGTTGTTCCGCGTCGGGGTCATGCCATAGTGGCCGCAAAGGGCCTCATATCGCGTCGTCAGATCTGTTCGGGCTTCGGCGTCGAGATTGCGGAAGGCGGCAGAGAGGCTGTCGCTGCGGTGATAATGAGGAGCGCCACCGGCTGACCACAAGGCATTCTGCAGCCCCTCGGCCAGGGCAACAAAGCTCTCCCCACCCAGAATGACGTGGGCATGTTCGAAGCCGGACCAGGGCAGACGGAAGTGATATAGCAGGTGGTCCAGCCGCTGCCCGGCAATGGTGACGCCAAGCCCGCCCATGTCGGTAAAGTCCGAAAACCCATCCGTCCCGGCTCGTGGACCTGCCGGAAAAGAACCTCCTGCTCGGCACCATGGATGGCACGCCAGCCACGAATACGACGCTCCAGCGTGCGGCGAATGCCGGGCTGCAGGTCGGGGTGGCGGCGCAGCAGTTCTTCATAAATGGCAACAGGTCGAAGTCCCGGCGCTGCCTGCAGCAATGGCACGACTTCAGCCTCGAAGATGTGCTCCAGCGGGTCGGGGCGCCGACGCTGCCGGGGTTCTCGCTTCTGGGACGGCAATACCGGATTCTCTAGCAGCCGGTAGCCTGTCGCGCGGCTTATTCCGGCCTTGGCTGCCGCCGCCTCGGTGACGTGGTTTTGTCTGAGCTTCATGAAAAGCCTCATCTGATGATCGGTTACATGGCGCCCCGGCACAAAGGTGGTTCCCCAATCCTGAAAACCACCACTCTAGCGGGACGGCCGCGATCACAGACCCCGAAAACGGGCAAAGCGGTTGGTGCATGTCTCCGGTCGGGCTACGCCCTCCCTGCGACACGCACCAACCGCTCCGTCTCATCCTGATTGACGCTGAATCTCACTCTGTTTGCCGCGCATCAGGTTGCTTTTGGCTGGACGGACAGCCACCTCTACGAGTTCCGTTATCAGGATATCGAATGGGGCGTTCCCGACTATGACTTTGGCAGCAACATCCGCGATGCCTCAAAGGCAACGCTGCTCCAGGTCCTTGAGGAGACAAATGCCCGTGCGATCACCTATCTCTACGACTTCGGCGATGGCTGGGAACACACCATTCGGGTCAATCATATCTCCGAACCCGAGGCCGGCGCGCTCTATCCTCAGTTGATCCTGGCAGAGGGGTGCACCCCGCCCGAAGATGTTGGCGGCCCGCCCGGCTACGAACACTTCCTCGAAGCGATAAACGACCCCAACCACGACGATCACGCTGAAATGCGTGAATGGTATCTCCAGGAAGGCTTCGATCCGCGCCAGGTCGATGAGGAAGCCATCCAAGCCGGCCTCATGCGCTACGCCCGCCAGTGGAGGCCCAAGGCAAAAGCGAAATAGCCGCGGCCTTCAACGGAGGCTTACACACAGACCCTCGAACGCATCGCAGAGGGCTGGCCAAACAGCCAAATCGCCGACCTCATGCCTTGGAACTTCAGGCCGTAACGGCCACGGCTACGCGCTTACGGCAAATCGGTCGGACATGACAATCTCTCGATAGGGAAGACGCCGCCATTATTGGCGGGCGTCACCTATGCGGGGATAATTGTCGTTACTGGCGGCTGGATCAGGACTGGTCGCCGGCATCCCGGCAGTCGATCCTGCCGAGAAAAGCGTCAGCTTTCTTCGACGTAATAGCTACCATATTGCGAGCTATAGGTGTGGCGCGAGACGTCTTGCTGGCTCAGAAGCGCAAAGACATCGACATTGTCCGGCTTGGCCTGCATGAGGCTCGCCACCGCCTGGCGTGCCTCGCTCTGGCGCGTGGCCGAATAGCGAACGGCAAAAATGATGGCGTCGACGTTATTGGCGATATAGAGGCCATCCACCACCGGTCCGAGAGGCGGGGTGTCCAGAATGATAATGTCGAATGAGGATCGGGCGGCCTGGATAAGCCGGGCGAAGGCGGGGCTGGCGATGAGCTGGTCCGTACCTTTGTTGGTCCGGCGAGCGCCCGGGATGATGACGACATCGCTGATCGGATCTTGCGCCAGGATGTCCGTCAGCGCCGAGAGATTGTTCTGGTCGCTGAGAAAGTCGACCAGGCCGGAGGAGGGCCCCAGACCCAGGTGCTGGTGCAGACTGGGCTTGCGCATGTCGCAGTCGATCAGCAGGGTGCGCTTGCCCGTCAGGGCATAGGAACGGGCCAGAGCGAGAGAGGCAGTCGTTTTGCCTTCGCCTGGGGCGGTTGAGGTGACCATGATGACCACGCTGCCCGGGTCGTTGCTGCTTCTGACCGACCGATCGACTGCTGCGCGCACACGGCGAATGCTTTCCGAAAAGGCTGATATGGGCGCAGTGGCAACGAGATCTGCGATGCTCAACTGCCCCGGTTTGACGTTACGCTGCTTGGGTACCGACGAGACCACCTTTGTGCGCAGAACGTTTTCGACCTGTTCCTCGCTGACAAAGCCGCCGATATAATTTTCATACAGCAGGGCCAGTCCGACGCCGACGCCCAAGGCAAGGACGGCACTGAGCATCAGGATCAGCTGCGGATTAGGGAAAGATGGCGTAGCAGGCACCAGAGCTTGCGACACGATACGGCTGTCCGCAACCTGAAGGTCGGCCTGGGCGCCAAGATCCTGCGCCCTTGCCAGCAGGTTTTCATACTGTGCCCGAGCAATCGCTGCATTTTGTTGCAGCTCATAAATCTGGGTCAGAACGCCTGCGGGCAGGCGGGTGTTGATGACATTGTTGCGGATGGACTGGCGCAGGTTGTCCTGCGCCGTCTGGTTGCTGCCAATGGCGCTTTGCAACGCACTCAACTCGGTGGTTGCCGCCTGGCGCAGTTCGTCGTCGATACTTGCCAGCTCCGCCTGCAAGTCGATGGCTGTTGCCGATCCTGCCGCGAGCGTGGCAAGTTCGCCAGCAAGTTCGCTGCGCTGTTGCTCCAGAGCGCGGACGGCATCGGAGGCGAGGGTGGATGCCAGGCCGCTCCAGTTCTCCGCCTGAAGGTTCTGCTGCACAAGATCGACCGTCCGCAGGCTTTCCTCGCGGGCAGATTCCAGTGCATCAACCTGTCGGCGCAGATCGGCGACATTCTGATCGCCCGATTCAGCGACGATACGATCGATATTGTCGGAGATGAAAGTGTCGAACGAACTCTCGGAGTCCACGATTGCCTGCCGGGCCTGCTCGATCCGGGCCTGCAGGATATCGAGAGATGCCAATGTATTGGAAACCTTGGAGGATACCTGGTCGCTGATATATGCGCGGGTAAGCGCATTGGCCAATTCCGCCGCACGCGCAGGTGATTCAGAGCGGGCTTGCACGGCGATAAGATAGGTCAAACCACGGCGCTGGGCCGAAATATTCGCGCGTACCTTATTCAGAACCTGGCTCAGTGCTTCATCGCCGGAGGGGAGCTGTCCATCGTCCAGACGCAGCATTGCCAGGATGCGCGAGCGTAGGCCCAGCGAGACGCCAAATTCTCTGTCTGAGATCAGATTGAGGTCCTGTATGACCTGCATAAGCACATTGTCAGAGCGCAGCAGTTCGACTTCGCTTTCGACACGGGCGCTGTCGGTTGTACTATTGGTCATGGCCGCTTCGGGTTCAAGCAGGTTCTTTCGGCTAGTATCAACAAGCACCAACGCCGTTGCCGTATAGATCGGCGTAAGCGCGAAAATCGCCACGCCTGCCAGGCTGACGATAGTGATCACCGTTACTGCAATCAGCCGAAATCGCCGGCGAAGCAGCCCCAGAATGGCGCGGATGTCGATTTCGGTTTCTGGCATGAAATCCTCTTGGGCGCCTGTTTGGATAGACGAAAGCGCCTTCTGTTATGGCAGCCGCAGGTTAACCTGCGGTTTGGAAAATTGTGGGCGGCTGGCCTGGTATCAGGCGGGCGCCTGAAAGAATTCCGGTGGCGAATGCGCCGGTATCAAGACAAATCCGGGTTGGCAGAAGTAAAGGCTTTTCCTGCGGCGTGTGTCCATGAACCACGATCCATCCCTGAGGCCCCGCTTCATTTTTGCTATAGCGCATCCACAGCAAATCGGTCTCGTCCTGTTCGGTCAAAGGTGTGTCGGCGCGCATGCCGGCATGGACAAATACCAGATTGCCCACACTTAAAGATAGCGGCAGAGACCGCAAGAAGGCCATGTGATTTTGTGGTATGTAGGCATCGACGATCTGGCGGAGCCGGCTCGCCGAAGGCTGGCGTCTCGTCGTTTCATGCCAGTCAAGTCCATAGGATTGCAATGTATTGTTGCCGCCGAATTGCAACCATTCAGCTGTAAGGCGAGGCGTTTCGAGAAACGCCTGCATCATGATTTCGTGGTTGCCGACAAGGCAGATACGCTGAAACCCAGGCGGATGCGGGGCGGCCAGATGATCGAGGACGCCCGCGCTGTCCGGGCCCCTGTCAACGTAGTCACCAAGCATGACGATCCATTTTTCGCCGGGGAACGTGTCGGCGTCCCGAACGATCTCCGCTTCTAGGCGCAGCAGCTGGTCCAGGCAGCCATGTATGTCACCGATCGCATAGATCGCGGCTGGCCAGGCATCCTTCTGCACATGCATGCGCGCAGGATTGGCAGGCTGCGCATTTCTGGCAGAGGTGAACAGGTCGAAGAAAGCCCGCATGCGCTACTTCTCCCTGCGCATGAGCGACGCCGACAAGCCGGTGGCGCAAATTGCGAGGAACAGGAATGTGTTAGCCTGAATTTCAAGGCTGAAATCGAATAGCGAATGGATACCGCCAGCGCCCAGCGCTGAAAGGGCTGCGGCTTGTGCGGTCCATGATCCGCCTTCGCGGCTCAGACCGGACTGGATGCGCCAGCCGATGATTGCAATAATAAGGATGGGTATGGACCCGGCGACCAGGCCTAACTCAGCCCATAGTCCCAGATAAGTGTTGTGTGCTCTGTTCCAGTTCAGATCGATGCTGAGATCGAGCTGATGGAAGAGATAAAACGCATTCTCGAATGCGCCCCCGCCGTAGCCGGTCCACGGCCGGCTCAAAACCATCTGCTGGGTCTGGGTATATAGCGCAGTACGCAGCCCAATATCCTGATCCAGCCCGCCAAGCCGCTCGATCATCGTCGATCCAAAATAGATCAGTATGACAATGGCGGCGAGTGTCACGCCGGCCAATGCCAGGCCTACGCCGGCGCGTGGTATTCTGGTTTTAGCCAGCAGTGCCACCATTGGAATGGTGGCGGCAACGCACCAGACGAGCAGGCCCATGCGCGAATTGGTTGCGATTGTCGTGACCAGCAGGATGACTAGGGCAACGATATAGAGCATGGCGCTGCCCCCTCTATCGTCGCGTCTTCCAGAACTGAGCACACCTCCAAGACTGGCAGAGGCAAGGCCAGCGCCCAGCGCCAGGAAGGTGGCAAAGGAATTGCGGTTTACAAATGTGCCGGTGGCCGAACCCCAATAGGCCCATTTGTCGGCCCCCAGAATAGTGTCGCCGAGCTGGAAAAGCGCCACCAGAGCATAGAGTGCATGCACCACTACGATGATGAGGAGGATATCCAGTATCCTCTTGCGGCGGTCGCCATTGGCGGCGGCCTGCAAGAACCAGAAAGTGAACAGTCCAAACGTGAGCATTCGCAGCGTCGTGAGCAGCGTCGCCCCCGGGGCAACTGAAATCTGGGCGGCTGAGATGTCCAGACCTGGCTCGTTGGGGATATGGGAGAAGCCCAAAGGCAGCTGCTGAAACACCAGATAGAAGAGCAGGATCGCAAACAGCATGCTCTCGAGCCGTAATCGATCCAGCCCGATGCGAAAGCGCTCCGTCGTTCGTGCCATAACTATGGCCGATACTAGACTTATGGCACCCATGACGACTGCCCATGTCGCCCAACTGAGCGGGCGGTTGCTGCCCAAGGCGACGGGAGCCACGAAAACCACAAGGCAAAGCAGAATGGTCAGTCGATTGTTGAGCTTGGTTCGTGCGCCCGATGCACCGGCGCGGCCCGGCCGGTACGTGGAGCCGGTCGCGTTTGTTGAAGACACTGCGTCACTCATGAGTTGCCGCCTGTAAGCTGTTGGCTCACACGACGGACATGCGAGACAAATCGTCTCTGGACATTGTCAGGCATGGTTTGCACGATTGTTACGAGTCTCTCGGCGAAATCCGGGCTGGCAAGGTAGTTGAGAACCAGTGTGTCAATGGCTCGCAGGCTGGTCAGCATCAGGCGAATGTCAGTTTCATGGTTGGCCCGCGTTTCTGGTGTCAGTTCGGCCCAGAATTTTTCGGCGGTGACAAAACGGTTGACTGACAGCCATTGCTCATTTGGCCCGGTAGCGAAGGACTTCATCAAAGCATCGTTCATGGCTGCATAGTCGCCTGCGAGCCCGTAAGTTCGCGCCAGAGTGGACCATCCCAAAGGATCTGCTCCGTTGCCTTTCGCTGAATCGGCGACGAGTTTCCTGCATTGCTGCTGCAATGCGCTCTGGCCGCCATCGCCTCGGGTAGCAGGATAGAACGAATACAGGAGCGTTCCGCACATCAATGCGACGTCACGCTGACTGGTGATGGATGGCGGCATGGCCGAAAGCGACATTATGCCGTCGTACTGTACGGCCTGCGACGGTACATTCATTGAAAATGCAGCATACTCGCCCTGTATCGCCCAGGCGCCCCCGCCGATCGTTGCAAGGGCTGAGGTAATCAACAGTCCGGTTTGCATAAAATTGGGCATAAATACCGATCAATCCTCTCGCGGGACGAATCCGCATCTGTCTCGCGTCGTTGTTCCGAACTGCTGATCCGCGGAACAGCAAGGCATAGGGCAGTCTGTCCTGATGGTCAGGTAAGATGGACGGCATGTGCTATGCAATAGAATTCCTTTGTCCTGCGCAGGCCGTGATGGATTAACCTTACTGGCACCGTCGAACAATTCTTACGTACCCTGCCGGATGCCTGAGCATAAATGCAACTTATAGACAGGCTCATTTCCGTCTCCGCAGCCATGCGGGGTCTCTTGAATTCGTTCAAGGCTGGTTTTTGTCGGTCACCATGGGCTAGATCGCCGTCGCCTTCTTCCCAGTTCGTCACTCACGTATCTGCCTAAATATCCAGCCGGAGAGTCCCATGCCCGCCAACCCCGACTTACGCGACTATCTTTTGAGCCGCCGTTCCGTGGGACTTGCTTTCTTGCAAGAGCCGGGCCCGCCGGCCGATGAACTGAATACCATTCTGACAATCGCCACACGCGTGCCTGATCATGGCAAGATTACGCCGTGGCGTATCGTGATTTTTGAAGGTGAGGCCCGTGCAAGGGCTGGTGTGAAGCTCGCCGATATCGCGGCGTCCAAGACCCCTGATCTGGATGAGGCCAGCCTGGACGTAGAGCGTAGGCGGTTTTTGCCCGCACCGCTGACGATCGGTGTCATTTCGGCGCCGAAGCCGCATTCCAAGGTGCCGGAGATCGAGCAATTACTGTCCGCAGGTAATGTTGCCTTCAATCTTGTTCATGCCGCCCACGCAATGGGATATGCCGCCTCGTGGGTGACGCGCTGGTTTACCTTCGACAAAGATGCCGCCGCGATGCTTGGTGCCGGTCCGGACGAAAGATTTGTCGGCTTCGTGCATATCGGTACGCCGAGCGTGAATATCGAGGACCGCCCACGTCCGGCCATCAGTGATATCGCCACGCGCTGGGAAGGCTGAGATTTAACGGGCTTTAACAATTCATTAACCATCTAGAGTTGTAAGCTGGATTCTCTGAGTCTCAAGCGAAAGCCCTGACATGGGTGTGCAGCCGATATCCGTTCCGCAAAAGCTCGCCAGCGTGTTGAACGCTGCTGGCAATCGCAGCGGTGTGGATTTTGGTTATCTTCTGCAAACCGCCATACGCGAAAGCAGCCTTAATCCTGAAGCCAGGGCCAGCACTTCATCCGCTGTCGGGCTGTTTCAGTTTTTGGAGGGGACCTGGCTGCACGTCATGAAGACCGACGGACCGCGCCTTGGATACCAAGCGTATGCGGATCAAATCGAGGTAACCCCGTCGGGTGACTATGTCATTCGTGACCGCGAAAGCCGGCAGAGAATACTCGATCTGCGGATGAATCCGCAGATCGCTGCAGATCTTGCGGCCGCATTTACACGCGGCAATGGAGAATATCTGCAATCAGCCTTTGGACGCATGCCAAGTCCGGGCGAATTGTATATCGCGCATTTCCTTGGCGCGCAGGGCGCCGAAAAGATGTTTCGCGCCGGACTGCAAAACCCCGATACCGTGGCCGTGAGCCTTTTCCCGCGCCAGGCTCAGGCAAATCGGGCGATATTCTATGATTCCGGCGGCAATCCGCGCAGTATCAAACAGGTCTATCAGGTCTTGACCACCAAGCATGAAGGCGGCGCGACGGCAGGGTTCTCTGTTCAGCAGCTGGCGGGGCAGGGGGCTGGGGGCCAGGCGAAAGAGGCCGCGCCGGTCATGCCGTCACGTTTTTCGCGGGACGACATGTCGTTTACCGGGCTTTTTCTGAACGAGCCTTTGTTGGAAAAGGATGCTTCAGAAGGCGGCGGATCAGCCTTCTTTACGCAATTGTACAACCAGTAACAGCGGGAAGCGCCGGAGGTGCTTTCCCGTTTCAAGCCTGAGGGATTGACGAACTGAGTTTTAGGTCGAAAGCGGAGGGCGAACAGATGGAACAACGACGATGGCGCTTGGCGCATTTGTGTCATTGCCGCGCCGATGGACGGCTCTTGGGCTGGCGGGCATGTCGTGGGTGATGCTTTTGTTTCTCCTTGCCGTGTTCTCGCCTGAATGTGCGCTGTGGACCGGGTGATCCGAACTCGCGGCAAACAAAAATTCACTATTCGGTAAAATTCGAACTATTGCATTTGGTGGTGCGTTAAGAAATCAAGGGTTTACTCGGTTTGCCTGGCGTCAGGCGGCCCTGGAGGTTCAAGATGAACAGCAATGCCCAAGTCGATCACTATTCGCTTCCCGGAGTGCCTTCCGGGTGGATAGTCGTTAGTCTGGCGGTGGTTGCGTGGCTCCCGCTCTTCGCAGCGTGGAATGCCTTCGCCGCAATCTCGGCTCTATTGATGTAGCGTTTACTGCTGAACGTCACGACGGGTTGATTTCTGCGGGGCCCTCCCATAGCGTCGCGCTTTTCTCGAGATGAGTAGTATGGCCTGCGCTTTTTCTGACCATGCTCGGGCAAGGTCTAGTCGGTCACTTTCAATCCAAGTTTCCGCAGTTCCTTGACGAATCCCTCTCCGATATCGTCGCGGCCGAGCGCATAGACGACATTGGCGGTGAGGAAGCCGATCTTGGAGCCGCAGTCGAAGCTCTGGCCCCGATATTTGACCCCGGTAAACGGCTGGCGCGTCATCAGGGTCTGCATGGCGTCGGTCAGCTGGATTTCGCCACCGGCGCCGCGCGGCTGGTCGGCCAGCAGCGTGAAGATCTCCGGCTGCAGGATATAGCGGCCCGAAATGATCAGGT
>JAEWGT010000009.1 GCA_023388175.1 Pseudomonadota bacterium | reverse complement strand
TCCGTCGCCCCGTTGAGCGATGATCCCCTCGTCAGCCTGCCGGCAGTCCCCGCACGCTGACCAACCCGGCCAAGCCGGACATGCGTGGAGGCCCCGCCTCAGTTACACCACGCAACGGGACACGATCTAGCCTTCCGGCCAAGGGGCCAACTTCCCGTGCCTTGCGCGCGGGACGAGGGAATGTGGACGCAATGTTGGAGAGTTTTGCCGGCCCTGGTTGCGGCCGGGCAATAGCGGCTTGCCTGACAGTATTTTTGCTGGCGGCGCCTGCGCAGGCCGTGGTGTATCCCGATACAGTCAACGCGCATATTGACGCCGAAATTGAGCGCTATGTGGGAGCGCCCGGCTTCTTTCAGCTCGATCCGGCCTATTTCGACTCGCCCGAATGGAACAGCCTCGAACGGTTTCCTTTTGGGGACTCCCCATATACCGGCTATCGCGACTGGGGCATGTCGGACGCCGGCAAAGCCATCATGGCGCTGGAGGCCTTCGAGCCTGCCCTACCCCACACGCGCTATCGCGTCAGCCTGCGCAATGTGGATGGGAACGCTGAATATCCGAAGGTTGCACGCCTCATCGAGGTCATCCGCTTCAATGTCGGTCCGGCCTTGGCCGCCAATGTTCAAGAGATTTATGGCGACCAGTTCGCCCCAAGCCCAGAAGATGTCGGCGTCGGCCGTCATGTGGCCTATCGCTTTGCCATGTTCTCTTCGCAGAACCTGCCCAATAAGATCGCGGCCATTTCGTACCGCTTTCTGGGTGAGTCCGAGGCGCTGGCCCAGGACTGTCTGGGCACACCCTGCCTGGCGCTGACGGACCCCGGCGACGAGGGCGAAAACTGGACCGAGATTTCGGTCGATGAGGATGGCGATATCACCCCTTATCGCCGGCGCGATGACCAAGGCTTGTCGATACCCACCCGTGTCGCCGACCTGCTGAGCGGACAGAGCGTGTTCGGCGAAGACCTGGACATGGTGATCTCCAACAATGTCATCGGTCAGGACATGATCACCAATGGCGTGATGTGGCGGGCCGATCGCCACGAGTGGTTCAAGCGCTGGGAACTGGCCGGCCTGGCGGCACATTGGAGCCGGGCGAGCGGGCTTGATGCCAGCGTCTCTGAGAGATCGGACCCTGGCTACCTGACGGCCATCACCGTGGCGACGGACGCACCGGCCTGGCAATATGCGCTGCTGTTCGAAACCACGGGGCAGCCGACCCGCCGATATGACGTGTTGACCAATGGCCGGGGTGCCTCATTCCGCGCTGATGGTCTCGACATCGTCGGGGTCTCCGACATGCCCGGCTGGGCCTATGGGCGCATGCCCGGCGTCGATACGGCGCTGAAATTCTATCCTACGCGCGGCTTTCCGATGGATGCGCCGCTTCTGACCAGCCGCCTATTCGACACCGGCAGAAGCGAGCAGATGGGGCGCCATGTGGCGCGCGAATTGCGGCTTGTTGCCTCGCTCCCGCATCTCACCGATGGCACGCACCGCGTCTGGACCGGACCGATCTGGGCCATAGAGAGTTTGCCGTCCGCCCCCGGCCTGCCGGAACTGCCCGGTTCGCCATTCGCCGGCACGGCGCCGGGGCTGTCCATGCTCTGGGCATATGTTGGGGAAGAACTGGCCAACTGGGGGATGATCGCGCGCGCTGAAATCACGCTCCATGTCGGGGTGAGCCGCGCCGATCTCGACAGGCTTTTGTTCGATGCAACCGACAATGCGCGGATGAGCCTCAATTCGAGCGCCAGCCAGATGGTCCGCATCCGCATTGGCGGGCTGCAGGCAGCCCCTGAAGGTGCCTTCGCGTCCGTCTTTGCCGGCGCGCAACTTCTTGGCACAGGCGATTGGACCGGCACGCTGCCGCCCTCGACAATACCCCTTCTCAATGACTGACACGACGATTTCTCTGGAGACGCAGCAGATGTTCACACCAATCACCATTCAACCAAAGCAGGCCCGATAATGTGGGATTTTTCGATTGCCCGTTCCCTGGGCCTGATGGGCAAGACAATGCCCTTCGTCTTGCTGCGCGTGGCCGTCTATTTCGGCATTGCGGCGGCTTATGTGATCGTCACCGGCACGGGCGCCGGCATTGGCTGGGGCGTCGGCGCCTTTGGCGATGAAGGCTTCCGAGCCGGCTCGATCTTCTGGGGTGGCGCCATCGGTTTCGGGGTCACGGCAGGCGTGCTGTACTTCCTGCGCGAATATATCCTTTACATTGTCAAGGCGGGCCATATCGCCGTCTTGGTCGAACTGCTTGACGGCCGGCAGATGCCCGAAGGCAAGTCGCAGGTGTCCCACGCGACCTCCGTGGTCAAGCAGCGCTTCGGCGAAGCCAGTGTGCTGTTCGCGGTGGACCAGCTGGTCAAGGGCGTTCTGCGTGCGGTCACCGGGCTGATCCAGGGCATCGCCGCCTTCCTGCCCATTCCCGGTCTGCAACAGATAACCGGCATCCTCCGCGCCTTTCTCAATATCGCGGTGGGTTTCATCGACGAGGTGATCCTCGCCTATGCCATCCGCACCGGCTCGACCAATCCCTGGGGCTCGGCACGGACGGCGCTGGTGCTTTACGGGCAGAACTACAAGCCCATGCTCAAGAACGCTGCCTGGCTGACGCTGATCGTCTATGGCCTGTCTTTCCTCGTCTTCCTGCTCATGCTCGCTCCGGCGGCGGCGCTGGTCTACTTCATCCCCGGCGCCTGGTCGGCGGGCGGTTTCGTCTTCGCCCTGCTCTTTGCCTGGGCGGTGAAAGCCGCGTTGATCGAGCCTTTTGCCATCGCCTGCATGATGGATGTTTATTTCCGCACCATCGAGGGCCAGGTGCCCAATGCCGAATGGGACGCCAAGCTTTCGGGTATGTCCAAGCAATTCACCAAGATCAAGGACAAGGCCGCGGGCTGGCAGCCAGGGTCTGCACAGAACACAGGCGGTTCCACCATGCAGGGCGGAGCCGCGACATGAAATTTCACTACCGTTTTGGAGGGACGTCCAGCATGAGGGGACGATTGAAGACTTTTGGGCGCGCAGCGCTGGTGAGCGCCGCAGCCACATTGGCCATGCCGCTGGTGGCGCAGGAGGCAGACAACGCCTCGATCCTCATCTACGACGCCTCCGGTTCGATGTGGGGCCAGCTCGATGGCGGCATATCCAAGGTCGAGATCGCCCGTGAAGTCATCGGTGACTTCTTCGTCAGCCGAGACAATTCCATTCCGCTCGGCGTCATCGCCTATGGCCATAGCCGGCGTGGTGACTGTTCGGATATCGAGGTCATTGCCGATGTCGGGGTGAACGACCCTGCCGGATTGTCCAGCCGCCTCAACCGGCTCAATCCGCGCGGCATGACACCGATCACGGATTCGCTGTCGCTTGCCGCCTCGATGATCCCGCCAACGGCGGAATCCGCCGACATCATCCTCGTGACCGATGGGCTGGAAACCTGCGAGGCCGACCCCTGTGCTCTGGCGGCACAATTGGCCAATGAAGGCATTGCCATTCGCGCCCATGTGGTCGGCTTCGGCCTGACCCGCGAAGAGGGCGAAGTCATGTCCTGCGTGGCCGACGCCACCGGCGGACTATTGCTGACCCCGCAGACCGGGCAGGAACTGGCCGACGCGCTGCGTCAGGTGGCGCAGGTGGAGCCGGTCCCGGCGCCGGAGCCGGAGCCCGCGCCCGTTGCCGAAGCGTTTTTCGATATCGGGCCGAGCGCTGAAGCAGGTTATACTTACTCTATTACGTATAGGGGTGATCCTCGCCCAGAATACTACGCCGGCTTCACGCTGCGCGGCGAGGGCCGACCGAGAACTAGCCCCTCCTTCGGCGTTATCGGCGGCGCTGGCGCATTGGGCAACAATCCGTTCTCCAAGACCGCGCCGACCGAGCCGGGCGCCTACGATCTGGTGATGTTCGCCAATGACAGCACGATTATCGCCCGTCAGCCGATCGACGTGGTTCCGCCATCCAACGGCTTCGACGCCATCGGTTCGGTGCAAACTGACGCACCTTTCGAATTCACTTGGCGCGGTCCCAATCAGATGGGAGAGCGTATCGTCATCGCGCGGTCTGGTGCAGCTCCCAATGACTATTTCGATAGCTGGGGCTACCCGTATAATAACCGGCAGTCCCAACGCATGGGCTTGCGGGCACCGGCAGAACCCGGTCTCTACGAACTCCGCTATATCTCGGGCAACAGCCAGGAAATCCTCTTCTCCCGCCAGTTCGGTGTCGGCGTGCCGTTCGAGGATGCGGACCAGACCAATACTGCCGATCTGGCCGCTCAGGCCGCCGCCGCAACCCAGGCCGCGCCAGGGCAGGATGATCTACCCATGGTACCCGCCACGTTCCGCCTGCCGCCTGACTATCCGCAGGAGCCACATGAATGGTCTGCCATTCCGCTTGATCCGGATATGAGCCCGGAAGCCTGGGCGCCGAGTGGCAAGACGGTCATTGGCGAGGGCTTTTTCGAGCCCGGCCGCTATGAGGTCACGGCAAACTGGGGCCCCAAGGACATTTTCAGGGGTGTGGTGGAAATCCTGCCCGGACAGGAAAATGACTTTGTCATCCCGGTGATGAGCGAGGAAGACCCCTATGTCCCCACGCTTGACGGACCGTGGCAGGTGCTGGGCGTGCCGCCCTATCAGGTGCAGGCGGGCTCCGATCAACTCCTGACCTTGGCGCTGGAGCAGGCCTATCCTGACGCACCGATCGGCGGCACCTGGACGGCTGCCGAAATGCTGGCGGGTCCGCAGGCTGCGGGCCGGGAAGGCAGTTTCACCACTGCAGCTCTCGAGGGTGACGCTCTGCGCATGACCTTCACCGTGGGCGAGCCGATCCCCGAGCCGATGACGCTCTATCTCACGCCCTACGAGATCGGTTATGCCGGCACGCTGTCCTCCGGCGCCATGGGCATCAGCGTCGTCATGTGGCCCGGCGGCTATACCCCGCCCTCGCTGGCCGAAATGCGCGAAGCCGTTCATGGCCCCGCGCCAGCCGACTTTGTCGACATGACCTCGTCGGCGCCGGCGGCTTCGCAGCCCGGCGAGACTGCATCTGCCGCAATGGTTCCGGTGCGGTTGCGCACCCCGTTCGAGATCGGCGATGTGGGCGTGCAATGGTCGGCCATCCGAACCGACGTGCAGGAAATGGACGTCGCCTTTGCCAGCAGTGATCTGGAAACGAGCTTTGTCACCAGCCTCGCGGCTGGTGGCACCTATGCGGTCGAGGGCATAAATGAAGGCGCGGGCATTTACCTCGCCGACACCATCACCATCGACCCCATTGGCCGCAATGACTTCGAGATTCCGCTGGCACAGGGCGGCGATTCCGGTTCGGCGCAATCGGGGCTTGGCGAAGATGTCGCCTTTGTCTGCACCAACACGCCGGCGGGATGTCCGGTCAGTCATGCAGCAAGCGGCATATCGCTCACGCTGCCGAACGACTGGTCGATGGGCGAACCCTATTTCTACGAGACGGCGGGCGGCGCACGCAGCGACCTGCCCACGGCCACTTTCTTCTGGGAGAGTTTTGGGACGGTCAACACGATCGAGCTTAATCCGCGCCAATGGCTCGATTCCAATGGCCGCTGTGCGCCGGTCGGCACCAGCCAGCTCTGCTACATGCGGGGCCAGGACATGATGCTCGATGTGGTCTTCGAGATGATCCTCGACACCCTGGTCATCACGCCTCAGGGCGCAGAGGCAGCAGCGCATCCCTCTGCCAATTCTGGCAACACGATGCGCCTGTCGCTCATCTCCACCACCCAATTCGACAGTGGTTGCTTCATCAACTTCGAGAACGAGGACCCATCGGGCCAGACATTCACGGCCTATGCCCCCGTGTCCGCTCATATCAATGGCGTACCCGCCAATCCGCTCATCAGTTCCGAGGAGCCGCTGGTCATGGAAATCGTCACCAACGGAACCTATGGCGCCGCAATTGGCCAGGCGGCCCTGCGCGGTGCCTGTGAGCGAATGACTGTCGAGATAGGCCCGGTTCTCTGCCGCATGGGCGCCCCGCCTGCCGGCGAGCTGGTCGCTTGTCCGCTACCCGTCGAAGTGCTGAGCGACGGCAATCTGCTGGAGGCAAAGATCGTTGCGGAGGCAAGTGTGCCTGTGCCTGCCGCTGAGGCAGCGAGAAGCGGCGCCGTCTATCCCATCGACCTCGGCAGCACCACACCCGAAGCCTTTCAGCAAATGTTGGACAATTGAGGAGCCACGCGATGAAGATGTTTACAAGAAGCGCGGCCATGGCACTGGGTCTTGCGGCCGGCCTTGCAGCGCAGATCGCTCCGGCACAGGCACAGTATGTCCAAACCGCGGTCTGCGGGTCGTCCGGCTGCACTTGCAAGGTCACCAGAGTGACGGTCGAGGATATTGAGATGACGCTTGGCGTGCCTGCAATAGAGGGCGCAAGCGACATGATCCTGGTCCGCGACAATACCGGGTTCAGCTGGCAGGACCTGACGCCTGCCCAGGTGGACCGCAAATATGGCGGCACCGGCTCCTGCCCGCTGGAAGTCACCGACAATTCGGGACTGGAGGACGGGCGCTGGCAGATCAGCGTCGGCACCACTGACACGTCCGCATGCCCGATGGTGGGCGGGCAAATCGCGGCAGGCGGGGTGAGCGGGCAGACCCGAAATATTGTCTGGGGCAACGAATTTCACCCCGACAAGCTGTTCATGGAATCGACCGGCATGGTACGCTGGAGCAAGACCGGCCTGACAACCTGGCGCGGCGTTGTGGTCGATGAGAGCATGTCCGCCAATGGCGGATCGTCGGGCGCGAGCGTCATTCACACCATGCGCGTGGACAGCGCGACCCAGGTGAGCGGCAGCACGGTGTTCGAATACAGCCTCGACATTCCGGGCCTCGAAGGCGCGGCTATCGGGATCATTGCCGGCATGCAATGCAAGACCGTGACGCCCTTTACTGCGCGCAAGGTGGGCTGAACGGCGCCGCGCGCCTCAACGGCACGGTGCAGAGGCAGACTCATGTCTCTTCGCAAGCCGAAATTTCAGTCCATCGGGCCTCTCGCGTAGCGCGCGAGAGGCAGCAGTTCCACGCCGTAAACCTGATGAGCCACAAGCAAACAGAGTGGCTTGTATGGCATCGTCAACGTCTGGTTGCAGCCATAAGCATTGAGAGCCTGCGCACCGTATGCGGGGCGAATGCCACGCTGGGTTCGCTCGGGACATGAAAGACGCCGATAAAGCAACCGTCGGCTCCAATATCCAAACTTAGCCCAACTCAAGCGTGGACAGCGAGCACGCGTCAGGTTAATCGGATACTGATAGTCATATTTCGGGTTTCGATATGTCCATGACCGCTCTCGTCATTGCGAACACCGCAGCCTGTTTTCCCGCAGCCACGGTACAGGCGCAGCAGATCGGGACGGGTTCCGTTGACGCGTTGGGCCTCGATGTGGCTGCGGTGGTGCCCTCGACCAGTGCGCCCTTTACTTTCGAGGGCTTGTTGCAACGGCAACCTGATCTGGCCATCACGGGCGGTTCTCGCCGCCTCGGCTTTCAGAGCACTCATGCCCATGATCTGTTGGTGGCCATGGCGACGCTGGATCAAATTGAAACCATGTCCGCTCAATAGACGAGCCGGGGGACGGGCTGATGACTATTGCCACGGTGACCAGTCACGAGCGGGCAGAGGCGGACGCAAGGCGTCCCGGCCTGACCGACACCAATGCCGGGCGCCTTTTCTGGCTGCTCATTGCGGCCGGATTGCTGGTCATGACCGTTCTGGCCAGCATTGCCATAGGCTCAAAGGATATTCCTCTGGTGACGGTGCTGGAGGCATTGTTTGCCTATAATGACAGCGATGATCACGCCATCATCCAGGCCTTGCGGCTGCCCCGGACCCTGCTCGGCATCATGATCGGCATTGCACTCGGCTTGTCCGGGGCACTGATCCAGGCGTTCTCGCGCAATCCGCTCGCCGATCCGGGCATTCTTGGCGTCAATGCAGGAGCGGCATTCTTTGTCGTCATCGCTGTTGGCCTGTTCGGCATCACCTCCGTATCAGGCTACATCTGGTTTGCCTTTCTGGGGGCCATCGTCACGACATTGGTGGTCTATGGCGTCGGCTCGGCCGGTCCGCGCGGCGCCACGCCCATTCGCCTGACCCTGGCCGGCGTCGCTATCGGTGCCGTCCTGTCAGGCATAACGTCCGGCATTGCCCTGCTCAATCCCACAACCTTCGACCGGATGCGCCACTGGCGCGCCGGCTCGCTGGTGACGCCGGGATATGAAACCTTCCTGTCCGTCGCACCCTTCCTCGCGCTTGGTCTTCTGTTGGCCCTGATCGTCGCCAGACCGCTCAATGCCGTGGCGTTGGGCGATGACCTGGCCTCCGCACTGGGCGCCAATATCCTGCGGACACGTATTGGGGCCATCATCGCCACCACGCTTCTGGCCGGCGGTGCTACAGCGGCGGTCGGGCCCATCGGATTCGTCGGCCTGATGGTCCCGCATGTGGCGCGCTGGATCGTCGGGCCAGACCAGAGGTGGATATTCGCCTATACGGTGGTTCTGGCGCCGATCCTGCTGCTCGTGTCCGACATTGCTGGCCGCGTGGTCATGCGGCCGGGCGAATTGCAGGTCGGCATCGTGACAGCCTTTGTCGGTGCGCCGGTCCTGATCCTGCTGGCGCGGCGGCGTCGCGTGAGCGGGCTATGAGCCTTCCGCCAGTGAAGACCATCCATTTTGGCCGGCCGGTAAAGCCGGTACGGCTTTTTGCCGATACCTTGTCCTATCGGATTGATCTCCAGACAGCAGGAATTTGCCTGGCTTTGCTTCTGGCCGGGCTGGCGGTCGGGGTCCTCACCCTGGCTTCGGGCGAATTCCATGTTGCTCCATTGGACGTGTTGTGGGCCCTGTTTGGGCAAGCAGAGCGTCGGGTCCATATGGTGGTGGTGGAGTGGCGCCTGCCCCGCACGGCACTCGCGCTCATTCTTGGCGCAGCGCTTGGCATGTCTGGCGCCATCTTCCAGTCGCTGACGCGCAATCCCTTGGGTAGTCCAGACATTATCGGCTTTGATGCCGGCTCGTTCACTGGCGCCCTGGTGGTGATTACCCTGGTGGGCGGCAGCTATCTCGTTGTGGCGGCGGGGGCGCTGACGGGCGGCCTGCTCACAGCGCTCCTGGTCTATCTTCTTGCATATCGGCGTGGTGTGCAGGGTTTCCGGCTGATCATCGTGGGGATTGGCGTGTCTGCCATGCTGACCTCGCTTAACACCTGGATGTTGCTGCGCGCACAGCTTGAAGTGGCCATGGCGGCGGCGATATGGGGCGCCGGGTCCCTGAATGGGATGACGCTGGAGCGGCTGTTCTATTCCGGCGCCATCCTGGCCGTACTGGTGCCATTGGCCCTGATGATGAGCCGCCCCATGGCGCAACTGGAACTGGGTGACGATGCGGCGCGGGCGCTGGGCGTGAATGCTGAACGCAACCGCCTGGGCCTTTTGGTGCTCGGGGTAGCCCTGACCGCGACGGTCACGGCCACGGCCGGACCGATCGGATTTGTTTCACTGGCTGCGCCGCAATTGGCGCGGCGCCTTACCGGATCAGCAGGCGTGTCCATGCTGCCCTCGGCGGCCATGGGCGCCTTGCTGCTTGCCGGAGCGGATTATGTGGCGCAACGCGCCTTCGCGCCCACTCAATTGCCGGTAGGCATCGTCACCGTCAGTCTGGGCGGGATCTACTTCGTCTGGCTGCTGCTACGCGAAGCGCGCCGATCGTAAAGGAGGAGCCATGAACAAGCATGACCGCGCATTGGCCAGCACGGCGGATAGCCGCCTTTTCGCCGAGAACGCCACCATCGGCTATGACAACAGGGTCATTTCGACTGCGCTTTCCTTTGCGATTCCGGACAAGTCATTCACCGTCATTGTCGGGGCCAATGCCTGTGGCAAATCCACCCTGCTGCGGGCGCTCGCCCGGCTGCTCAAGCCGAGCAGCGGCAGGGTGGTGCTCGATGGCGAGGCGATCTCTTCGCTACCGGCCAAGGACGTGGCCAAGCGCCTTGGTCTGTTGCCACAGAGTTCGATCGCCCCTGATGGTATCACCGTGGCCGATCTTGTCGCTCGTGGCCGCTATCCGCATCAGAAATTGTTCCAGCAATGGTCGCATGCCGACGAGGCCGCCGTCGTTGCGGCGATGGAGGCAACACGGGTCAGTGACCTCTCCCACCGCATGGTTGACGAGCTGTCAGGCGGGCAGCGCCAGCGCGTCTGGGTAGCCATGGTGCTCGCTCAGCAGACCCCGCTTCTGTTGCTCGACGAACCCACTACCTTCCTCGACATCACCCACCAGATCGAATTGCTGGAACTGATGGCAGAGCTCAACCGCCGCGACGGACAAACCGTGGTCGCCGTGCTCCACGACCTCAACCATGCCTGTAGATATGCCAGCCACATCATCGCCATGCGGGACGGAGCCATCGTGGCCGAAGGGGCGCCCAAGGATATCGTGACGGCAGCATTGGTCGAAAAGGTTTTCGGCCTGCCATGTGTCATCATCGAAGATCCGATTGCCAGGACGCCGTTGGTTATTCCGAGCGAATTCGGCGGGGCGCTGCGCGGCTGATCGCGCTCTCAAAGAGCCAAGACATGTGTCCAACGCCCTTCAAACATCACTAAGGCCGGTAGCGCTGCCGGGTCGAAGAAAAGGGCACCACCGCAGTGTGGCGCCCTTCTTGCCTGACGGAACTGCTACTCAAGCGCAGCTGCCAGTTCCGGCACGAAGCGATCCATCATCCAGGGAATGGAAAGCGGCGATGGCGCGGAAAGGGCCATGACCGATGCGCGGTCGATGACTGGCACGACATGGCCCTGGGCAACGGGCGCCCAACGCGAGACCAGTTCATTGTTGAGCAGGCTATCCACACCGGCCTGGTCGTTGAACCAGCCGATATAGACATCGGCCTCCAGCGCTTCGAGCCGCTCGATTGAATAGGGCTGGTTGAAGCTGTCGGTGGGCAGATCGTAAAGTGCGGCCGCCGGCACAAGGCCGATATCGGTCATCAGGCCGACGCGCGGATCGGCAGGAATATAGAGCCCCACCGTCGAACCGTCCGAAGTCCCGCCCGAAAAGACAAAGGTTTTGCCCTCGATGATGGGATAGTCCTGCTTGTAGGAGGCAAGCCTGGCCTTGGTCTCTTCCACTATCGCGGCGGCTTTTTCGGATTCGCCCAGCACCATTCCAGCCGTTTCGACGACATATTGCCAGGTCCCGGTCCAGGGCGCATCCCTGTAGGGCACGACCGGGGCGATTGCCGAGAGGCGCTCGTAGTCTGCCTGTTCGAAGCCGGCATAGGCGGCAAAAATCAGGTCAGGCTCGTAGCCAAGGATTTCCTCAAAAGGGATCCCGTCTGTGGTGTTGATATTGGGCGGCAGCGCCTCGCCCATGGCCTCATAGGCCTCCTTGATCCAGGGCAGATAACCCTGCTCGTCGCCGCCCCAGCCTTGAAACTGGATTGCTACCGGCTTGACGCCGAGTGCAATCATGGCCTCCTGGTTCATCCAGCTCAGTGTGACGATCCGCTCAGGCCGGGCGTCGATCGTGGTTTGACCAAAGGCGTGGTCCACGGTCACGGGAAATGCGTCCTGTGCCGTTACAGGCAGCATGGATGCCACGGCCAGGCTCAGGCCAAGAAGTGCGGCACGGTAGTTCATGATGTGCTCCAATAAGGGAAGAAGCGCCCATCACCGCCAAGGCATTACTGGATGCCGAACGCTGTCGCAATCCATACGTGACGCGGCCGGCTGGTTTCCGCCTGAACTGATCTCTGGTGATCATGTCGCAAAGGTCATCCCTGCTCGACCGCATCGCCGCATAAGGCAGTGAGGGTGTTCGAGTTGTGTTTCAGGGCCTGACTGCTGCCTAACACGGTCGCCCAGCTATTGTCCACGCGGGCAGCGAGCAAAGAGATGGAAGGCACGAGCAGCACAAATTGGGCTTGCCCCCGCCGCCATGACCTCTTGCAGATCGGCAGGCGAGTGACCGACACGGCGCAGATTTCCGGATCACCTCCATGTGCGGCCGGAACGCTTTCTGCACCTCAGCCATTTTCAGTGGCGAAGGAGCGCAAGAATGCGACTGGCGCAACAGGTTCTCGATCGGATGCGCGCTGAAGAGATCAGCCCTGCTCCCGCATTGACCTTTTCATCGGACGATCAACATGGCTGGCGGCGGCAGAAGCGCGGCAAGGGCTTCACCTATGCCGATCCGGACGGCAGGCGGCCATCCGATGTCGATCTCCTGCGCATTCAGGCACTGGTTATTCCGCCGGCCTGGACCGATGTGTGGATTTGCAGCGATGGCTCCGGCCATATCCAGGCCACTGGGCGGGATGAGAAAGGCCGCAAGCAGTATCGCTATCACGACCTGTGGACTGCCCATCGCAGCGCCACCAAGTTCGACACGCTCGCGGACTTCTCAAAAACCCTGCCAATCCTGCGTGCGCAAGTGGAGCGCGACCTGCGCCGCCGGACGTTCGGCTATGAGCGCGTTGTCGCGTCTATCGTGTGGCTCCTGGATAATTCCATGATCCGGGTCGGCAATCCCACCTATGCACGGGACAATAAGAGCTTCGGCTTGACCACATTGCGCAATCGCCATGTGGATATCACCGGATCGAACATGCACTTCCAGTTCAAGGGCAAGTCCGGCAAGGAATGGCGGCTGCAACTGGCAGACCGACGCATCGCCAACCTGCTCAAGTCGCTGCAGGACCTTCCCGGCCAGCACCTATTCCAATATCTCGATGACGACGGCCGGCACTCGATTTCCTCGCGCGACGTCAACGATTATATCGGAGAGTTCGCTGGGCCAGGCTTTACCTCGAAACACTTTCGAACCTGGGCGGCAACCGTGCGGGCCTTTGGCCTGTTCTCGGCGACGGACCTGCCGGAAACGAAAACCGCGCAGAGCCGCACCGTCAACGCCGTCATCGATCAGGTGGCCGCCAAGCTCGGCAATACCCGCGCCGTGTGCCGGCAATGTTATGTGCATCCCGCCGTGCCCGAGACATGGCTGGGCGGGGCGTTGAGACGGTCTGGCCGGCTCAAGCCGGTCGATGGGCTCGATGAGGATGAAGTTGAAACAGCCCGGTTTCTGAAAACCGCGGCCCGGGCCGGCACATAGCCGGTTCCGGCAATTTGGCCTGCTTGCCGTCAGCCGCACAAATGAGCCTCGCCCTAACCAGCGGGAGCCTTACCTAAAGGGCAGGACTGAGGCGGCCGAGGCCGCCTCGTATATGTCAGTTTGCAGGGCGCAGCGTATCGGCATCGAAAATCTTGATGGTGGCATGACCCTGTGCGTCGGTGACTGTTGCCATGATGCGGGTGCCCCATTCCTCGACATTGGTTACCTGGTAACCCTGCGCGGCGAGGGCCTGGCCGGTGTAGTAGGCGGAATGGCCGAACACGTCGTCAGCGGCAAAGGCCGGCGCAGCTCCGGCAATCAGAACGGCTGCAAGTGCGGTGGAAACGATGAGTTTGCGCATGTGGTGTTCCTTTCGTTTTGAACACCCTCACCTTCGCAGCATCAGCATTGCGGCAGCATTGCCCAAAGATGACAATGGCAGCGACGAAGATGTAATTACGTCAATAATTTAGACAGGTTCTGAGCGGTTGGCTCCCGGGTTTTCTGGCGCTGGTCGCTGTCACCCGACCTGGGGCTGCCGCGTATAGTCCGGTGCGCGTGGCACGGCCGGCGCACTGACTTCATGAGGCGTCTTAAACCAGTGAAACGGATGCCTGACGAATTCCCATAGTGCACGCAGAGTCGCCCAGGCGATCAGCAGCCAGTAAAGCGGCAACATCACCTGCCGCCAGGCGAGACCGGCCTGCCCCGTGCGCATCAAGCCCAGAAGATTGGTGGCGATTGCTGCGCCGTGACCGATCAGCAGCGTGACGATGCAGGCGACCAGCCATGGGTCGGGACGGATAGCTTCGGCACCAAAATCCAGCACCAGCCACAGGACAAGGATTGCAAAGGCCGAATGCAGAAGCGGCGCCAGCAGCATGCCCAGCATGGTCACCTGAAACAGCAAGAAGCTCCACCAGCCCAGATCGTCGAGCAGGCGCAGGGGACGACGGTTATGCACGGCATAGGTCTGCATCCAGCCCTTGGTCCAGCGGGTGCGCTGGCCCATCCATGGGCGCAGCCGGGTGGGCGCATCCTCCAAAGTGAGGCTGGCAATGGTTGCGGTTTTGAGATGACGGCGGGCGAGCCGGACGCCGAGATCAGCGTCTTCGGTCACATTATAGGCGTCCCACCCGCCTAGAAGCCGCAGCGTGGCAAGGCGGAAATGGTTCGAGGTCCCACCCAGCGGCATGACGGCACCCCAGCGGGCGATGGCCGGCAACATGACGGTGAAGAGGCCCGCATATTCACCGGCAAACAGGGCAGGCAGGAACCCGCGCGCACCATTGCCGATAACAAGGCGGGCCTGGATGCACTCTATGTCAGGCTCAGACCGGAACTGACTGACAACAGCCCGCAGTTGCCCTGGGGCGGGCCGATCCTCGGCATCGTAAACCACAACAAATTCGCCCAGGCAGAGCGGCAGGGCGAAATCGAGGGCTTTTGGCTTGGTGCGCGGAAGGGCGTCGGGCACCACTGCCAGAGAAAATCGGGCGTCATCGAGATGGCGGCGTACAGCTGCAACAGTTTCGGGGGAGCGGCTTTCCACCACGAAGATGATCTGAAGTTTCTCGTGAGGATAGTCGAACTGGGACAGGCCTTTGCATAGCTGATCGACCATATTGGCCTCATCGCGCAGGGGCACCAGGACCGAATAGACCGGAAGGTCGGCATCATCGATGGCGATAGGATGTTCGGGCGGAGGCGCCGGAGGTGTCAGCAGCGCGCAGACCCGCAACACCGTGGGCAGAACCACGAGCAGAAACCACAGGGGGAGCAACCAGTATTGCCCGGTCAGCGGCGCGGCGAACACAAGAACAACTAGTACAACAAGGAAAAGGGCGAAGCTGAAGCGCACCGTGCGGGACAAGTCGAGTTGCGCGGCTGCATGAGGCCATGAGCGAGACAGGGTCTGCCGGGCACCGTCGATCAGCGCCTCCTGAGCAGCATCGACAATCAGGTCGCGCAGTGCTGGCATCGGCACGAGGCAAACAGACTGTTGCATGGCGGGATTGGCTTCATAGGCGCGCCGGAGACGCAAAGCCCCGAAAAAATCCGGCGCGGCAAAGGCGACGTCACGATCGAGAACCCTGACGCGAAACAGACGCACTTCGCCCAGCACTTCGAGCCTGGGCGGCGCGATCTCGGCAGGTGCAAGACGCGGCACCACATTGTAAAAGGCCAGACCGATCCAGGCGGCGACGCGGCGCATGACCTCCGCCTGGCTGAGACCAAGATGGACAGCGCACCAGTGCAAGGGATCGACCTCGCTGCGCAGCGCCTGATCCAGCAGATCATCAACCTCGGGCTGACCATATGCTGGACCAAGTACTGCCTGCATCAGACTGGCCGCCTCGGACATGATCGGCCTCCTGTCAGCGCATCAGGGAGTGGTCAGCGTTTTCGGGCCTGCCGGGGGGAGACGGGACAAAGGAGCGGTTCCAGCCGGTAGCGCTGCGGACATTGTCCAGCGCAGCGCCGGACACTTCGATCCAGGCTGCAATGGTCGGTTTGCCATCGATCAGTCGAGACTCACCGAGCGGGGTGATCCTCCAGCCGACCGCGGTGCCATGTTCGAGCATGTAGACGGAGGAAACGAAGGTAATGTAGGCAAAGCCTTCGTTGAGCGCATATTCCATCACCGAACAGAAAAGCGCTGCGGATTCAGGGGCGCGCCTGCGGCCCTCGCGTCGATCGGGCCGGACGTAAAAGCGCGTCCAGTCCGCGCCGAGAGATGGATCAGCCGGCAGTTCCGACTGCACCAGGTCATGAAAAACACTATGCAGCAGATTGGGGCGATCCAGCGGGGTCACTCGCGATCCGCCAACGACATTGCCTTCATCGACGAGAAGAATATGGGTGGCGTCGCGATTGTCGAATTCATCGACGTCGCGCTGATCAGGACGACGCAGCGCCTCCCAGCCCTGCAAATCGACGAAGACCCTGTGCCTCAGCCGGTAGTTCATTTCAAGCAAGGCACAGTCCTGCCGGTCCGCTGGATCGCGGACAATATGCACCTGCATCCCTCGCCCCCTAAATATCTGATAAGCCCCTCAATTACGCACAGGGAAGACAGATACCGATATTGGCAGAAATCCCAAGCAACCGGATTCAGAGCGCAATCAGCTTGTGCCGTATGGCCTCAACAACAGTATGCAGACGGTTATTGGTGCCAAGGCGCCGCTGGGCATTTTCGCAATGCTGGTTAACGGTGCGCGCCGTCAGTCCGGTAATCTCGGCGATATCGGCCGCGGTCTTGCCATTGGCGACCCATTTAAGGACTTCGGCTTCGCGCCTGGTTATGGCGCGGCGGGGCGCCAGGGCCTCATCGGTTCCATGCAGGAAGCGCAACCGGCCATGAGCATAGAGCGCCAGCATATGCAGTTCGAGCCGGGCCGTGTCATCGAGATGGCCAGTATCGCCCACCAAAGACACGACGCCCTGCATGCCCCCTTCCATGTGAATTGGAACGCAAAAACCCTGATCCATACCGAAGTCGCGCGCTTCCTCCATGACGCGCCGCGCAGACAAATCGGTTTCGCCGTCATAGGGAGCGTCAGACCAGTCAAACGGCCGAGACGTCGTGAAGCAATGGCGCGCTACGGGGTCAAGGTGAACATAATTGAGGCTGGTATAGCGCTGATACCATTCGTCGTCCCATCCCGAAAGCAGAACGAAAGGCCGCACATCCATGCCGGGATCGGGCAGGCCGGAGACGATAAATTTCTGGAACCCATATTGTCCAATGGCGTCGTAAAGCAGGCTTAGAATGCCGTCGGCGCTGGACTGGCGCTGCACGTTCTCGATGGTCAACATCAAGTCTGCATTCATCCCGGCTGGCCCCTATTGCCGTTAGAACAACAATAATGTGCCGGGTTAAATCGATGTTGGCAAGCTGGTGACGGCACCCCGGCGCCGGGATGCCGTCAATGCAGGCCTAGTTTTGGAACTGATGTGGATTGAAGCGATATGCGGACGAACAGAACTCGCAAACGATCTCGATCTCTCCATCGACAGCCATGTCCTGCCTCTCCTCATCGGAGAAGCTGTTGATGAGCATGTCCTCGATCCGCTCCACCGAACAGGTGCAGCGTTCCTCCAGAACCTGAGGCGGAAACACCCTGACTCCGGTCTCGTGATAGAGGCGGAACAACAGCCTTTCAGGCGACACATCGGGGTCCACAAGTTCAAGATCGTCAACCGTTGCCAGCATGGACCGCGCTTCGGCCCATCCATCCGCCTCCACATGATCGGGGTCAGCCATGGCAGGATCGTTGAAATCGCCATTGCCCGGCAAATCGGCCATGACACCGGCGCCACTGGCGGGCAGATGCTGGATCAGCATGCCGCCGGCACGCCAGCGAGGGCGATGGTCGCCCTTGGTACTCATCTGTGCCACCGCCATGCGGACGCGGGTAGGAATCTGCTCGGACTGCATGAAATAGGTGTGCGCCACCTCTTCAAGCGAATTGCCGTTCAGGGCCACGATGCCCTGGTAGCGTTCCATATGCGCGCCCTGGTCTATGGTCATCGCCAGATGCCCATTGCCCAACAGTTCGGCAGGGGTGGTCCGGCCTTCCTCGGCCGCCTTGAGCAGAGCGTCATGGTCGTATCGCGCATAGCCTCGCATGCCGCCCGGCGCGTCGAAATCGACGACAATCAGGTTTACAGGGCCATCGGTCTGGGTCTGGAGAATGAAACGGCCCTCGAATTTGAGGGAGGAGCCGATCAGCGCCGACAGCACCACGGCCTCGCCGAGCAGGCGCGCAACGGGCAGCGGATAGTCATGGCGGGAAAGGATGGTGTCGAGCGCCTCGCCCAGCCGGACGGTCCTGCCGCGCGTATCGAGCTTGTCCAGCGTGAAGGGCACGACCGCATCGTCCCCGCTTTCGGGGCGATCCAGTCCCATATTGGCAAGCAGATTCTGGGTCATGTTCAATTCCGCGGTCATGGTTCTTGTGTCTTTCGCAAGGCTACGCCCTGGAAGCAAAACGCGCCACAGGCCAGCATCATGTCATGTGGCGCAAAGGCGGCAACCTCTGTTTCACAAAACGGAGGCCCCCGCTTGCGCGGGGGTGACATGATGGTGGATTTGCGACGAGGGCGGGGGCCCCGCCTAGTTCGTTTCAACCCCGAAGGCCCAGCACAAAACAGCTTTCTGGGCGTGAAGGCGGTTTTCGGCCTCGTCGAACACTACCGATTGTGCGCCGTCGATTACCTCGTCGGTCACTTCGTCGCCGCGATGGGCTGGAAGGCAGTGCATGAACAGGGCGTCTTTGTTCGCCAAGGCCATTAGATTGGTGTTGACCTGATAGGGTTTCAAGACCCGGCGGCGCTCGGCGGCATCGACGTCGCCCATCGAGACCCATGTGTCGGTGATGACCAGGTCCGCCCCCTCGACCGCTTCGCGCGGATCTTCGATCAGCTTGACCCACTCCCCTGCCCGCTGGATGTCCTGCATCAGGTCTTTTTCGGGGCTGTATTCGTCGGGCACGGCAATGGTCAGCTCGCACTCGAAGAGCTCGGCCGCGTTGACCCATGAATGCAGAACGTTATTGCTGTCGCCGACCCAGGCGACCTTGGCACCCTTGATCGAACCGCGATGTTCCTCGAAGGTCATCAGGTCGGCCATGATCTGGCAGGGATGCGCGCGGCGGGTGAGACCGTTGATCACCGGGACGGTCGCGTTCTCAGCCAGGTCGAGCAGGTCGGCATGGCTGAGAATACGGATCATGATGGCGTCGACATAGCGGCTCATGACCTGCGCGGTGTCGGCGAGCGTTTCCTCGCGGCTGAGCTGCATTTCCTGACCGGACAGCATGATGGTCTGGCCGCCGAGCTGGCGCATGCCGACATCGAAGGACACACGCGTGCGGGTGGACTGGCGCTCGAAGATCATGGCCAGAACCTTGTCCTTGAGCAATTGGGGGCGATCCCCGTCCTTGAGGCGAGCTTTCAGCGCGCTCGCCTGATTGAGCATGCCACGCAGCTCGGCGTAGGAAAAATCGTCGATGGACAGAAAATGCCTTGGGTTGCCGGTCGTCATGGGCCGGACTCCTTTTATTGACGCTTGCTTGAAATGGGATCAATGCCGCCACCATGGATGATGACAGCTAACAAACCATGTCAGCGGCTTCGGCGGCGTCCGAAGTGGTAGAATGTCAGATCCATCACGAAGCCGCCGCAGGAGTGGCCGCTTCGGCGTCAATTGCATCGAAGGCGGCACTGATCTTGCTGATGGCTTCCTCGATATCGGCTTCGGAAACGATCAAAGGCGGCAGGAGGCGCAACACATTGTCCCCGGCGCTCATGGTCAGGATCTGGTGATCGTCGCGCAGGCGGGTGACCATGTCGCGCACGGGCGTGGCAATCTTGATGCCAGAGAGCAGGCCCTTGCCGCGCAGTTCGAGCACGTGATCGGGATATTTCTGGGCGAGTTGCTGGAGATGCCAGGTCAGTTTCTGACCCATCGTATTGACGTGATCGAGGAAACCGGGCGCAAGGATACGGTCGAGCACGGCATTGCCGATGGCGGTCGCCAGCGGGTTACCGCCATAGGTCGAGCCATGAGTACCCGGCACCATTGAGGCCGCAACATCGCCCTTGGCAAGGCAGGCGCCCAGCGGGAAACCGCCGCCAATTGCCTTGGCCACGGCGACGATGTCGGGCGTGATGCCGGACCATTCAAAAGCGAAGAAGCGCCCGGTCCGTCCAAAGCCGCACTGGACCTCGTCGAGGATAAGCAGCATGTCGTTTTCGTCACAGAGCGCGCGCAGACCGGTCATGAATTCATTGGTCATGGCGGTGACGCCGCCTTCGCCCTGCACGGGTTCGATGAGGATGGCGCAGGTCTGTGGCGAGATCAGCGCCTTTACAGAGTCGAGGTCGCCGGGTGTAGCGTGCTTGAAGCCGGGCGTGGCTGGGCCGAAGCCCTGCAGGTAATCGGGATTACCGCCGGCGGCGATTGTGCCCAGCGTGCGACCGTGGAAGGAGCCGGTAAAGGCAATCACTTCGTAGCGGTCTTCCTGGCCCTTGGCCCAAAAGTAATGCCGCGCCGTCTTGATGGCGCATTCGAGCGCCTCGGCGCCCGAATTGGTGAAGAAGACGCTGTCGGCAAAGGTCGCGTCGACCAGCCGCTGGCCCAGCCGTTCCTGCTCGGGAATGGTAAAGGTATTGGCAGTGTGCCAGACCTTGTCCGCCGCGGCCTTGAGGGCGCCGACGAGATGAGGATCGGCATGACCGAGCGCGTTCACGGCAACGCCGGAATGGAAATCGAGATAGTCCCGGCCATGCTGGTCGTATAGGCGCATGCCCTCGCCCCGCTCGAAAGCGAGATCGGACCGGGCGTATGTGCCATAGAGCGCAGACATGATGAAACTTCCTTTTTGCGAAACGCGCGTTGACATGAGGCGTGGCAAACCTGCCACAAAAGACAAAAACGCGCCGGCTGGCAGCGCGTTTTCGCCATGGGAATTAGGCGAAAAACTGCCTCGAAGTCAATGAGACACAGCCAAGTGGCTGATTTGACTCATGGATTGTTAGGACAATCTTAACCAATGAATAAACGGGGAAAATCCTCCCCGACTCTTGATCCCGATTCCCGCCATGGCGTAGTGTCCGAGGCGTTGGGGGCACGACATCTCGTGCGGCGGACCCGCTCAACATACGAGCTGTAGATTCTTAGAAGTTGCCGACAACTTTCCGGCAGCGCAATGAAGGATTCTGTTTTGACGATGGTTTCGGGAGCACAAGCGGCGGGCTGGACTGACGAGCGCGTCGAACTTTTGAAAAAGCTCTGGATGGAAGGGCTCAGCGCAAGTCAGATCGCAGGCGAACTGGGTGATGGCGTGACGCGCAATGCCGTGATCGGCAAGGTGCATCGTCTCAAGCTGTCGGCCCGCGCCAAGCCGACCAATACAACTCCACGTGCCCGGCCGGCGGCGGCGCGGCCGTCTTCCGCGCGGCGTGTTGCCAGCCCGTCCGCCAGCATGAGCCATGTGAGCGCCAAGCCGCGCCCGGCCAGCATGCCGCGGCCACAGGTCATGGGTGCGACAGCTCTGGCCATGGCGCCGGATATGGAAGCTGAACTCTATGTCGCACCGGCGACGCAGGAACTGTTCATTCCAGAAGACAAGCGCCTCAACCTGCTGCAGCTCAATGAGCACACCTGCAAGTGGCCGATCGGCGATCCGCTGACCAAGGATTTCTATTTCTGCGGACAGCATAGCCTCGAGACCGGCCCCTATTGCGAATTTCATTCGCGCCGGGCCTATCACCAGATGGACAAGCGCAAGCGCTGAGCCGATTTCGGAACGCGAACTGCAAAAAGGCGCCTAAGGGCGCCTCTTTTTATGGACCAAATTCATCAGCTGATTTTGTCGGCGAAGCTCGGCTTGTCCTGACAATCCATGGGCAGCGGCGTATAGGCAAACGGGACGGCAGGACGGATCGCCTAAGGCAATAGAACATCCACACGCAGGCCTTCGCCGGGGGCGGATCTGATACTCATCTGCCCACGATGGCGCTGGATGATGTGCTTGACGATGGCAAGGCCGAGGCCGGTCCCTTTCTTCTTCCGGCTGATTTCCGCATCGATGCGATAGAAGCGTTCGGTCATGCGCGGTACATGCTCCGGCTCGACGCCGGGGCCGTGATCGATCACGCTCACCTGATGGCGCAGACCCGGGCGGCCCGTTTCCCCGAGGGACACTTCAACGCTTTTTCCGCTGGCGCCGTATTTGATGGCGTTGTCGATGAGGTTCTCGAACACTTCGTAGAGCTGGCCACGGTCGCCGGTAACCTGAACCGGATGGTCGGGCACGGTCAGAACAATTTCGAGCTCGGCCGCCTTGGCCTGCGTCTGCAATCCCTCGCGCACTTCGCGCAGGAGGCCCGCCAGATCGAGGGAGCCGGTTGGGCGGACATGCTGGTGCATCTCGATACGCGACAGGCTCAAAAGGTCGTCGATCAACCGGCTCATGCGATCTGCCTGCCCCCGCATGATACCAAGAAATTTCTCACGCGCCGCTTCGTCCTTTGCGGCGGGACCGAGCAGGGTATCGATAAAACCCATGAGCGAGGCGAGAGGTGTCCGCAATTCGTGGCTGGCATTGGCGATGAAATCGGCGCGCATCGCGTCGACGCGCTTGAGTTCGGTGAGGCTTTGGAAGGTCACCAGCACTTGCCGGCTGTCGTCTTCCATCCAATCCACGCCGGACCGAAGCAGTGGGGAGACCAGCACCTTATCCCAGGTTTCGGCGGGCAAGGTCTCATGCAGCTCCAGGCCACGCGGCTCGCCGGTGCGGATGGCCGTCTCGATTGCGGCGACCAGTTCAGGATTGCGCAGCACCAGCGTCATGACCCTGCCGGGCTGCAGCGAAGGATATTGCCGCTCGCCGGGCGTGTTACGGAAGAGCACAGTGCCGCGTCGATCCAGCACGAAGCAGGGGTCGGCGAGGGCCTCGGCAAAGGCGGAAACCGCATCCCCCTCCTCTTCAGCTTTCGGAGCCGGCACTTCCACCGTCCGCGTGAGCGTGACGACAGGCAGCGGCAGCACGGCCAAGAGGGCAATGAGAAGTACCAGGCCGATCAGGGCGATATCGGCACGCAGATTGCCAAGCAGGACAAAGCCGAGGATAATTCCGGCCAGCGCGGCGACCACAGTTCCATAGCCGATGAGACGGCTGCTCACGGCCTGCGCCATGGTCAGAGGTGAAACGGTTTGGTTGTCGTCCATATCAGGAGGCTGAGTCACCGGAATTTGCCCGCATTCCGGGCAGCAAATGGCCTGATAGCATGCGTTGTATGACAATGGAGCGACAGAGTGCCTGACCCGTTTGACGGCTTTGACATAAACAATCCCGAATTGCCCAGAACCATAAAGAAAGCCGCCTTTGCGTCCGGCGGTTTTCCTTATGACGAAAAGCTCGACAAGGGCGATTATGACACGCAGATGTACAAGCTGCAAAAGCAGCTCGTGCTGCATCAGGCGCATATGGCAAAGGCCGGCACGCGCACCATCATCGTCTTCGAAGGACGCGATGCTGCCGGCAAGGGTGGAACGATCAAGCGGTTCCTGGAAAACCTCAATCCGCGCTATAATCTCATCGCCGCACTGCCCAAGCCAAACGATCGCGAGCGGACACAATGGTATTTCCAGCGCTATATCGACTGGCTTCCAGCCGCTGGCGAAATGGTGCTGTTCGATCGCTCCTGGTACAACCGCGCCGGGGTGGAGCCGGTCATGGGCTTCTGCACGCCGGAACAGACCGCGCATTTTCTCGATGAGGCGCCGGAATTTGAAAAGCGACTGACCAAGGACGGCATTCGCATTTTCAAATTCTGGCTGTCCATTGGACGGGAAATGCAGCTCAAGCGCTTCCACGACCGCCGGCATGACCCGCTCAAGACCTGGAAGCTGTCGCCGGTCGACCTGAAAGCGCTCGATCTGTGGGAAGACTATTCAGAAGCGCGCAACACGATGCTCAAGGCCACCGACAGCCGCCACGCCCCCTGGACCGTCATCCGCGCCAATGACAAGCTCCGCCTGCGTCTCAATGCCATTCGTACAGTGCTGCATGTGCTGGATTATGAAGGCAAGGACGAGGACGAAATCGGCAAAATCGACAGAAAAATCGTGCTGAGCGCCGATGAGTTTCTGGAGATGAAGGGGGAGTAAGTCTCCGCCACCAGAACCGATATCCTTATTCCGTCGTCACCACCCGGCTTGACCGGGTGGTCCATGGCGCGGCAGGCTGGATTTCCGGGACGAGCCCGGCAATGACGGTGGCTTCAAGAGCACGTCGTATCTAGACTGCTCCCTACCTCAGAACGCCCATTCGCCGTTGCGCATGACCGGCTCGGTGGTGCCGTCGGCATGGACGCCGTCAATATCGACCTGGTCAGAGCCAATCATCCAGTCGATATGGATGAGGCTCTTGTTGCCGCCCTGAGCGAAAATCTGGTCGGGGGTGAGCGTCTTGCCGTTTTCGAAGCAATCGGCATAGCACTGGCCCATGGCGATGTGGCAGGACGCGTTCTCGTCGTAGAGCGTATTGTAAAACAGGATACCCGAGGCCGAGATCGGCGAGGAATGGGGCACAAGCGCCACTTCGCCCAGGCGGCGCGCGCCTTCATCGGTATCCAGCACGCGATTGAACACATCCTGGCCCTTGGTGGCCTTGAGTTCGACCATGCGACCGTCCTCGAAGCGGGCCTGGATATTCTCGATCAGCGTACCATTGTGGCTGAGCGGCTTGGTGGCCGAGACCGTGCCCTCGACGCGCAGCCGATGCGGCGTGGTGAAGACTTCCTCGGTCGGGATATTGGGATTGCAGGTGACCCCGTTCTTGGCCTCGGAAGCACCCCCCTTCCAGCGGTGGCCGTCGGCAAGGCCAACCGTGAGGTCCGTGCCCGGCCCCGAATATTTCAATGCCGAAAATTTCTTGCCATTGAGCCAGGTCCAGCGCGCCTTGAGATTGGCATTGTGTGCTTTCCATGCAGCGATGGGATCGTCCTGATCGACGCGCGACGCGGCAAAGATGGCGTCGGCCAGCTTGGCCACCGCCACCTCCTCGGGATCGTCCGGGAAAACGAGCTTGGCCCAGTTCGGCGTCGGGTAGGAGACGATGTTCCAGTTGATATCGAAGCCGGTGATCAGTTCCAGGGCCGGACGATAGGCGGAAGAGTTGGCGCGATTGGCGCGGCTGACCTTGTCCGGGTCTTCGTTGGCCAGCATCATCGGATTGTCGCCGGAAATGGCGAGGCGGGCTGCATTGTTCCTGAAAGCCTCGGCCATGCCGGAATAAAGCCAACCGGCGGAGCGGTCGAAGCTCGCGTCCCTGGCGTGACGGAAACGCGAAAGCGTGGCGTCTTCATCCGAATAGATCGTGGTGACCAATCCAGCGCCGGCCTTGTAAGCATGTTCGGTGATGCGGCGCACCAGCGGAGCGGCGGTCATCGGCGCGGTAATGATCAGATCCTGGCCCTCGGCCAGTTGCAGGCCGACCTTGATGGCGACTTCGCCGAGCTTGTCGAGTTTGACCGGGTCGATGGGGGAAATGCTCACGGGTTTGCAGCCTCTTGCTCTTGAATCATTGCCACGAAGCCTATCGCCCCACCGTGCCCGGCGCCACCGGCCAATTCGTAAAATCCGTTGACCCAAATCAAAGTTTACCACTGCGGGGGATGGGACAGAAAAGCCAGTTCACAGGAGGCTTTCATGAGCATCACAATCCTTCTCGCCGCTGTCCTCTGCATCTTCGGCACTTTCGCCACAGCCATCGGCTATGCCGAAATCGCCACCCGCGGCATCGTCGCTCCGGGTGGGCGCGCCATCGACTGAACTGCGCTTCCATTGCCCGGCCCTTCGGGAGCAAGGCCGGCAATGGCCTGCCAGGGCGTGCGCATAGCCGTCCCGCGCCCAGTGTGGCGCGTCTGCATCACGAGCGGCTATGCGCTGCAAACGCCATTGGCAAAGACGGACGGTTTGGCTACAAACCGTCCGTCGCTTCATTTCAGCACAGGGAGGCGTTGCATGACAGCATTCATGGTCGTTTCCCTCATGGGCAAGCACCGACCTTAGGTTCTTGGCCCTTCGCGGCGCCTCCGGCCATCTGGCCTGCTCGCCTGCCGCCCGCGATTTTCCCGTCTCTTTCGCAGCCAGCCCTGATCAGGTTTTCCCGTGCAGGGCCGATGCTGCGCCATTCATATCCCGTTTTGAGGAACCGGTGGCCGGAGAACGGCACCGGACGCATAAAATGAGTCGCAAGAAACTCGACTTCCGGGCCGATGCTTTCCGCAACGTCCTCGGGTTCACTTTCCAGCACTGGCAAAAGCAACCCGCCCGCATCGCCCTGATTGCCGTGCTGGTGCTTGCCGCAACGATTGCCGAGGCGCTCAGTCCGATTTTTGCCGGTCGCCTTGTCGACGCCGTCGCGTCGGGCCAGAGTGGCTGGGATGTCGCTTTTTCCGCCTTCTGGCTGATGTCAGGCCTTTACCTGGCATCGGTGGCCCTGCGGCAGTTGGTGTTCCTCAACATCATTCCGCTGACGCTCAAGATCATGAGCGATGTTGCAGCGCAGGGCTTTCACCGTGTGCAGCGTTTCTCGACCGACTGGCACGCCAACAGCTTTGCCGGTTCCACCGTGCGCAAGATCACGCGCGGCATGTGGGCGCTCGACCTGCTGAACGACACGCTGCTGCTGTCGTTGCTGCCCTCGTTGACCATGCTGGTCGGCGCGACAGTCATTCTGGGTTCGTCCTGGCCGATCATGGGGTTGGTCGTGGGTCTGGGCTCGCTGATCTATATTTCGGTGACCATCTGGATGTCTGTGGGCTTCGTCGCTCCTGCCGCGACCCTCTCCAATGCCTGGGATACCAGGGTGGGGGGAGCGCTTGCCGATGCGGTGAGCTGCAACAGCGTGGTCAAGGCCTTCGGCGCCGAAGCGCGTGAAGATGGCCTGATCGACAAGGTGGTCGCCAAATGGCGCAAGCGTACAAGGCGCACCTGGCGGCGCGGCACGTTCAATGGTGGTGTCCAGGGCGTGTTGATGGTTGCCATGCAGACCGCCATTCTCGGCACGGCGCTGATGCTTTGGCAGAGCGGCGCCGCCACCGCTGGCGACATCACCTTCGTTCTGACCATGTTCTTCCTGTTGCAGGGGCATCTGCGCGACGTCGGCCAGCATATCCGCAACCTGCAGAAGTCGGTCAACGACATGGAGGAACTGGTGAACTTGCATGACCAGCAACTGGGTATTGCCGACCGCTCTGGTGCAGGGGCCATTGCCATCACTGACGGCCATATCCGGTTCGATAATGTCACCTTCCAGTATGGCGCGCATCAGACCCCGCTCTATCGCAACTTCTCGGTCGACATAAAGCCGGGGGAGCGCGTCGGGCTGGTTGGTCATTCCGGCTCAGGCAAGACCACATTCGTCAAGCTGATCCAGCGGCTCTATGATCTCAGGAGCGGCGCCATCACCATCGACGGGCAGAACATTGCCGATGTGCAGCAGGCCTCACTGCGCGGCCAGATCGCTATCGTGCAGCAGGAGCCGATCCTGTTCCACCGCACTTTGGCGGAAAATATCGCCTATGCCCGGCCCGAGGCAAGCCGAGCAGAAATCATCGAGGCCGCAAAACAAGCCAATGCGCATGACTTCATCATGGAACTTCCCCGTCAATACGAGACCATGGTGGGCGAACGCGGCGTCAAGCTGTCGGGCGGCGAACGTCAGCGCGTCGCCATCGCGCGGGCCTTCCTCGCCGATGCCCCGATCCTCATTCTGGACGAGGCCACATCAAGTCTCGACAGCGAGAGCGAGGTGATGATTCAGCAAGCCATGGAACGGCTTATGGAAGGCCGTACCACACTGGTCATCGCACACCGCCTGTCGACGGTGCGCGCCCTCGACCGGCTCCTGGTTTTTGACAAAGGCACTATTGTCGAAGAAGGCAATCACGAAGCGCTGATCCGCCTGGAAGGCGGCATCTATCGCCGACTGTTCGAACGCCAGGCACTGGAACTGACCAAGGGGCTGGTTGCATAAGAAAGGGCGCCCTTGGGCGCCCTTTTTCTACTGCCCGTCTCGATCCTCGCGTTCATATTCTCGCTTGGTTTCGACTTCCGTCAGTACGCGCTCCGACAGGGTGCGGCTTCGGTTGCGCATGATGCCATAGACAATGGCGCCGCCAAGAATGACGACACCGATGGTGAGGGCGATGAGCCAGAGGCCTGGGCCGATTGTCTCCATGATCGTTCTCCTTTCAGAGAACAACGGACCCTGCGGCCAAGGGTTGCCGGCCTTCTAGAAGGCCCGCCCTTCCTGGCTTTGCATATAGGCGATTTCGTCGGGCGTGCTCTGCCTTCCCAGCGCGGCATTACGGAAGGGGAAACGGCCGAAGCGGGCAACGGTGTCGCGGTGATCGATCATGAATTGCAGCGATTTCTCGTCGCCATGCAACTCGAACAGGCGAACACCCTCGTTCTGGATCACCAGGGACTCGGCATGCATATAGGGCATGTAGAAGAAGCTCACCCAGTCCCGCTGCACTGCGTCATCGGCGCCGGCGGCCACCGCTTCCTGGGCCAGCGCGAGGGCCATCTTGTCCTGCGCGAAGGCTTCGGGACGGCCACGATGCAATTGCCGGGAAAACTGGTCGAGCAGAATAAGCTCGGCCAATCGCCCCTCTGGCGTCTCACGCCAGGTCCAGGCCTCGCCGCGCGCCACTTGCGCATGCAGGTCGGCAAAGCGGGCGCATTTGGTGTCGAATTCAGGCTCCCCGCTGAACCAGTCCTCATAGCCATGTTCAACGAACCAGAAATGGATAAGCGCCTCGGGACCCTGCATCATCGTCTCCATTCAGAATTGTCGGGCCGCACAATCGATTATGCGGACATGGTCTGTAAAGGCTCAGAGCCCGGCGCGTTCCGTCACACCCAACCATTCGCGCATCAAAGCATCGCGCGCGCGCAGGCCGCCGCTGACCTCATGGCGCTGTTCATCCTGGCTGAGCCGCACAAAGACCACTTGCCTTCCGGCTCTTTCCGCCCAGCCCACATACCAGCCCCACCCTCTGGCATAGTCGAAACTGCCATCGGCGCGCCGCGGATAGGCGGACCCCGTCTTGCCCCACATCTGCCAGCCGTCGGCAGTGCCGGGACTTTCGAGCAAGCCAATTGCGCCGTCGATCGCGCGCAACGATACCGGCAATTGCCGTTCGACCAATGCGGCGACAAAGCCAGCCTGTTCCACAGGAGAAATCTTCAGTGACGAGGAAATCCACGAGCGTTCAAGGCCGTTATCGCGACCTGCATCCCCAGAAAAATCAGCGTTTCCGTAGTTGAAGCTGCGGGCATAGTCGGCAAGTTTCTCCGCGCCGAGCTGTTCGGTGAGGCGCTGGGAGTACCAGACATTGGAATGGTGCATCCACATAAGCGGGTCGGTATCCTGCCGCCATGCCGCGATCCAGTCGGCATAACCCTGCCTGAAGGGCAGCTTTGGCTCATGCGCCGAAGTGATTATCCCTGCATCGAAGGCCATTACAGCCAATGGAATTTTGAAGGTGGAGGCCGGCGTGACACGGGTCTCGCAATCGCCCTCGGCCAGCAGCACGGCGCGGCTCTTAGCGTCTGCCAGCAGCGTGCAGATGGTTCCTGCCTGCGCGGGCAGGATGGCAAACAAGGCCCCTGTCAGGCCGGCCAGCAGCGCGACGATCCTAAAGAACATGACTTTCCCCCGATCTGGCATTTCCCATCGCCTTCGATTCAGGCCAAATTGGGGGCATGCTCACCGCCTCGTTCTTCGATCGCCCGGTTCTCGATGTTTCTCACGATTTGATCGGGACGCGACTGCTGTTCGACGGTGTAGGCGGGGTCATCGTCGAGGTGGAGGCCTATGACGAGAGCGATCCGGCATCGCATAGCTTCAGGGGACCAACGCCGCGCAACAGGACGATGTTTGGACCGCCCGGGCATGCTTATATCTACAAAATTTACGGCATCCATTTCTGCCTTAACTTCGTCTGCCAACCAGGTAGCGCCGTATTGGTCCGCGCGCTCAGGCCGGATACAGGCCTGTCGCAAATGCACGAACGGCGCGGTGGCGTCAGTGAGAAGCAACTCTGTTCCGGGCCGGGGAAGCTGGCGCAGGCGCTTGCCATCGGCATGGAACATAATGGGCTGGCGCTGGACCAGCATCCGTTCCATCTCGGACCAGCCAACGAAATCCTTGCCGTGGCAACCGGGACACGCATCGGGATCAGCAAGGGCATAGACACGCCATGGCGTTTCGTGGCCGCTGGTTCGCCCTATTTGAGCAGGCCCTTGCCCAAAGACCGGCCTTTGTGAACGGCTCCAGCGCAACCGATAGCGTTCAGCCTCGTTTCGGCTCAAGGTCGGCGCGCGTCAACCGGACGTGGTGGTATAGGGCGATGGAGACGGTTTTTCCGGTTTCTCGCTCCAGCCTTTCAACCAGGCCCAAGCCCTTGTCCCATCCGCGCCGGCCGTTTCATCTAAGAGGTGAGATCATGCCCCAAGGCGATAAAAGCGCATATACGGACAAGCAGAAACGCAAGGCTGACCATATCGAGGAAAGCTACAAGAAGCGCGGCGTTTCCAAAGGTGAGGCAGAGGCGAGGGCGTGGGCAACCGTCAACAAGACAGATGGTGGCGGCAAAAAATCTGGTTCAGCGCGCGGAAATTAGCGGCCATCCCGGCGCTGGCCGGAATGGTCCGCTACCAGTTGTGACAGATTACTCGGCAGCCCAGTTGCCATACATGATCGGCATGAGACCAACGATCGCCTTAAAGCGATCCCAGCTTTTCCGGTCCGGCATGGTCCAGCCCGCCTCAGCGATTGCCGACAGACGCGGGAAGACCAAGCGGTCGAAAATGGCGCGATCGGTCATGCTTTCGGACCAGATGCAGGACTGGATGCCAAGCAGGTGCTTGAGACCGTGGTCCGAAAAACCTTCCCGCGCTTCAAATTCATAGGTTTCCTGCGGGCCGGACCAGCCGGCCCAGCCAGCACCCGGCTCGGCCCATGACACGCCATTCGCCATATCCAGATAATAGCGCTGACCAGGGGAGACCACGATGTCGAAACCACGCTCGGCCAGAGCGGCGTTAATCTCTACATTGCGCCAGCCGATGACGTAGGCCTTGTCCTTGGCTACCGCGTCGCCATGGGCGGCTTCTTCCCAGCCGCCGGTGATCGCACCCTTTGAGGCGATATATTTATGCACACGCTTGATAAATTCGGCCTGCAGGATTGCGGTGGGCGAGCCCTCGATTTCGTCGGCACCGTGATGGTTGCCAAGCTGGTTGAATTGCGCCTCGTGCTTTTTGCGCATGGCCGGACCGGCCATCTTCTCCAGCATGTCGAGGGCCAGAGGCGACCCGGACCACGCGGCCAGCGGGACCTCATCGGCGCCGAGGTGGAAAATGCCAGCCGGGAACAGCTCTAGCGTCTCGTCAATCACCGTTTCGATGAACTTATAGACCGGCTCGTGTGCCGGATTGAGGCTGTTGTTCGGGAAGCCTTGAACCGATTGATATTCGCCTGTCTCGGCCGGGTCGCGCAATTCGGGCAGAGCCTGAAGAGCCGCATAGAAATGGCCCGGCATGTCGATTTCGGGAATGATGGCAATGGCGAGATCATCTGCCAAGGCAACGATATCGCGCACGACGTCCTTGGAATAATATCCACCCGTCGGCTGCGGGCCGGAGCCAAGCAGCGGCGGCAGCGCCTTGCCATGGCCGCGCCAGGCAGCGATTTCGGTCAGGGCGGGATAGGCGTCGATTTCCAGCCGCCAGGCCTCATCTTCGGTCAGGTGCCAATGGAACTTGTTCATCTTGTTCCATGCCATGATGCGAATGAGGCGGCTGACTTCTGCACCGGTATAGAACTGGCGCGCCACGTCGAGATGGGAGCCGCGGAAAGAAAAGCCCGGCTCGTCATTGATCACGCCAGCTGTCGGCCAGGTGAAGGTGCCCGGATATTGCCGCGCACCGCGCAACATGTGGCCAAGCGTGACTAGGCCGTAGAAGAGACCTGCATGGGTCGAAGCGGAGACGCCAACGCTGTTTTCTGCAAAGGCGATTTCATAGGCTTCCTCACCCAGCCCAGACTTCTCGGTGACATGAACGATCACGCCGCCTTCAGAAGCGGGGCGGGCGATGGCTTCCACCGGAAAAAGCTCGGCGGTGAGATCGGCAAAAGCGTCGGAGGCGCGGATCGCCAGGTCGCCCTCGGGCTGGAGATCGAAGCCCGTGGGCGCGACGCGGCTGCCGGTGGTCGCTACATGTTTAGGCCAGGGAATGATGGAATGGGCCACTGGCGCCTTGGCCGGAACCGGAAAGCGCGCCGCGCCCTTGAGCAGGGGCGCGTTATGGCCCTTACCCTTGGTTGGCGCGGTCGGAATGGAAATGACCGTTCCGTCCTCAAGCACGACATAGGCAGAATTCGCGCCGTCGCTCCAATGGCGCAGGCCATAGGAGAGACCGCGTGCCGTGGCGATCCAGGTCTGGCCGGGTTCGAGCACGAAACCATCGGGCGGCGCAATCAGCGTATGATTGGAGAGGCGCTTCAGGAGTTTGCCGTTTTCCAGCGTCGCATGCGGATCGATACGCGCCGGACCGGAAAAACCCAGCTGGAAATTGCCCACCGCCATGTCGCCGGTATTGGTCAATTCGATCCCATAGCCCAGTGGCTCGCCCTCTGTGGCGGGCGACCATGTGGTGACGAGGGAAAAAGCATTGGTCATGAAATTGCTCTCTGATCTATATTCCGCCCGCAAGTATCGGGGCTTAATTCTGGTCCGCGCTAATCGCCCAGCGGGTGGGCGTCGTCGCCGTCGCGGTTGACGACAAGCTGGTGCTTGATGCGGCGCATGGAGGCGACGGCGGACGAGCCCAGCCGCGCCGCCATGGTTTGGGAGAGAATGTCGAGTATGGCCAGAAAGGCATAACGCGCCGGGGTCGGGCGCAGGATGTCCTGGTTTTCCCGCCAGATTACCGGAAGAAAAATGTCGCTCTGTTCCGCCATTGCCGATCCAGCGCGCGACACCACGATACGGGTCAGGCCATATTCGCCGGCCACAGAAAGCGCCTTCACCAAAGGCAGGTTATTGCCCGAGAGCGAAAAGGCGATGATCGCAGTGTCGGATGCGGAGGCAGCGGCGCGCATCATCTGAACCTGATGGTCCGTGGATGACGAGACCTTGAGTCCAAGCCGGAAGAAGCGTGCCTCGGCCTCGGTGGCGAGCATGGAGGAAGATCCGCCCGAGCCATAGGACAGGACGAAACTGGATTTGACCAGCGATTCCGCTGCGCGCTCGACGGCGTCGAAATCGCATTGCTCGAACGTGTCGTAAATAGTGGACTGGATGCCATTGATCACGCCCTGCGCAATTTCGCGGACAGAGGACGGGCCGGATGCGGGCGCGAAATAACGCTGGCCAACAAAGCGCGACTGGGCCAGCCGAACCTTGAAGTCGGCATAGGAATCGCAGCCCAACCTGCGGCAGAACCGCGTCACGGTGGGCGGCGACACATCGGCCTGGGCGGCAAGGTCGACGATGGACATCTTGAGCACCGAGTCCACATCGGCCAGCACGATCTCGGTGAGGGCGCGCTCGGACCGCGTGAAAGCGTCCTTTTCGGTCTGCAAAAGCCCCACAATATCGAGCATCGCGCGTTCCCCCTCGCCAGCCTCTTGCGCTTAGTACACGGCGAGGCCCTTGGCGTCGAACAGGTGAACCTTGTCTAGGGCAAAGCTCATTCGCACTGGCTGTCCATCCACCAGGTCCGGATTGCCTTCAAACAGGCCAATGAAGTTCTCGCCGCCCGGCAGGGTGGAATAGGTAATGGTATGGATGCCCAGCTGCTCCACGATATTGGGCGTGGTCTGGAGTGTGAAGCCACCTTCGCCGAGACCGAGATGCTCGGGGCGGATGCCCAGGGTCACATCCTGCCCAGCTATGGCCGTGCTGGCGCGTGGCAGTTCAATCGTGCCGAGTGCGCCAAGATCGACCACCGCCCTCTGGCCATCGGCCGATCGCACCTTGCCGGAGATGAAATTCATCTTGGGACTGCCGATAAAGCCGGCAACGAAGAGATTGTCGGGCTTGTGATAGAGATCGAGCGGCGAGCCAACCTGGGCGATGACCCCGGCATCGAGCACGACGATCTTGTCGGCCATTGTCATGGCTTCCACCTGATCGTGGGTGACATAGATCATGGTCGAACCGAGTCGCTTGTGCAGTTCCATCAGCTCGATGCGCATTTCCGAGCGCAGGGCGGCGTCGAGATTGGAGAGCGGCTCGTCAAACAGGAAAATCTTGGGCTGGCGCACGATGGCGCGGCCGATGGCGACGCGCTGGCGCTGGCCGCCGGACAATTGACCGGGGCGGTGCTGCAAACGGCTTTCGAGCTGAAGTACCTTGGCGGCAGCAGCAACCCGCTTGTCAACCTCGGCCTGCGGCAGTTTTTCGACGCGCAGGGGGAAAGCGATATTCTCGTAAACGCTCATATGCGGATAGAGCGCATAGGACTGGAACACCATGGCGATACCGCGCTGCACGGGCGGCAAGTCGTTGACAATTCTGCCGCCGATCTCGATTTCGCCCTGGCTGACATCTTCCAGCCCGGCAATCATGCGCAGAAGCGTGGACTTGCCACAGCCGGAAGGCCCGACAAAGACCACGAACTCGCCTTCGGAAACGTCAAGGTCGATGCCCTTGATGATACGGGCCTCGTTGAAGGACTTTTCGAGGCGCTTGAGGCTCAGCTGCGACATGGTTCGCGTCTCCGGGCGATGCTTATTGTCTTGAGGAGCCGCCGCCCAAAAAGGGCGACGGCCTGCTCTGGGAGGAGCTTATTTGTACTGCTCAAGCTCGGCAGCGGCGCGTTCCAGCGCGGCTTCAGGCTCGGCGGCGCCGGTCACGACCGACTGGACCATTTCGATCATGACGTTCTGCAGGCCGATATAGTCTTCGAACAGCGGCTCGGGACCACCGAATTCGATACCGTCCAGGAAGGGCTTCCAGTAGGGCTTCTCGGCGATCAGTTCGGCGGTCTGGGGCTCCAGCGGACGCAGCGGGGTCAGGCCCTGCAGCATTTCGGCATCCCACTGGCGCTGGCCATCGGTGAGGAACTTGGCAAGGCTGATGGCCTGTTCTTCAACGCCGGTGCCCTTGAAGATGGCCAGTGCGTCGGTGATCAGCAGAGTGCCGGGGCCCTTTGCATCGGGGCCGAGCGGCAGGTTGGCAACGCCCCAGTTCATGCCGGCTTCCTCGGCGCGGATAGCGGCACCCGGAGAGGCTTCGATCATGGCAACGCCACCATCGAGCCAGATGGCGCGAACTTCGTTCTGCTCGTAAGCCGTCGGGCCTTCTTCGGAATAGGGAACAATGTCCCTGATGGCGGTCAGCGCAGCCAGAACCTGCGGCGAGTTCAGCGTGATATTGCCATCGGCATCGATGACCAAGCCGTCATTGGTGTAAACCCAATGCAGGAACTGGTGCATGGTGTTGTCGAAGGTCTTGGCGACAAGGCCGTAACCGTCAGCGTCGGTGTTTTCGCTGATCTGCTTGGCGAAAGCGATCTTTTCTTCCCAGGTCTTGGGCGGCACTTCGGGATCAAGACCAGCTTCTTCGAACAGATCCTTGTTCCAGAACAGCGCCTTGGTGGAAAAAGCGACCGGAACGCCCCACTGGGTGCCGTCGAAGGTGACCGTCTCGGGAACGTAGTTGTAATAGGCAGCCTTTTCTTCGTCGCTCATCGGAACAGGAACGATGAGGTCGTTGAGAGCGAACTGCTTGAGCGTGCGCGAGCCGACATAGGCGAGGGCGACGGGCGTGCCGGCAGCGGCAAGCGTGGTCACCTTGTCCTGGCACTGGCCCCAGCCGACGATTTCCGGAACGACCTTGAAGCCTGGATTGGCCGCTTCCCATTCGGCGAAGCTTTCGGCATAGCCCTGGGTCAGGGTGTCGCCGCAATTGATGAAGCTGATTTCCTGATCCTGGGCGTAGGCAGCGGGGGTCGCACTGGCCAGAGCCAGCATGGATACGGCGACCAGACCGATAGTTTTTTGCATTGTAGTCTCCCTTGATGCGGGCCCCCTCGGGCCCTCTCTGTCACCGCCCGATGCCACGCACCGAACGGCTCCAAACCCTTGCTAACGCGCCCCTGAATACTGGCCAGGGGCACTCATTTATTGCTTCACGGCTCCGGCGGTGAGACCGGCGACGAGATAGCGCTGCAGGAACACGATGACGATCATGACCGGCAGGATTCCGACGAAAGAGGCTGCCATCAACTCGTTCCAGATCACCTCCTGCTTGCCGAAAAAGGCGAAGAGCCCGATCGGCAGCGGCATGAACTCGGTCCGCGAATTGAAGGTCAGCGCGAAGATGAATTGCTGGGCATAAGCGCCGATGAAGGTCATGATGGCGACAACCACGATGCCCGGCATGGCCAGCGGCAGAATGACCCGGCGCAGAGTGTAAAGGCGGGATGCGCCATCGACCCAAGCCGCTTCGTCCAACTCGCGGGGAATACGCAGCATATAGGTGCGCAGGAGCCAGATGGACGAGGGGATGAGGAAGGCCGCGCCCGGCACGATCATCGCCCAATAGGTGTTGAGAAGGCCCATTGTCCGCATCAGCCGGAACAGCGGAATCAGCAGCACTGCGCCCGAGAACATGTTGACGGCGAGGAACCCGCCCAACATGAGCCCGGCCCCGGCGAAGTTGAAACGGGCGAAGGCATAGGCGGCCGGGACGACGATGATCACAACGATCAGCGTCACCACGGTCGAGATGAAGAATGAATTGAAGATATGCAGGCCCAGCGCCGGCACCGATTGCCACATGGTGAAATAGGCGTCGAAGGAGCCATTGCGGGGGATGAAGCTATAGGGCCGCGAAAAGAGCTGCGCCAAGGGCTTCAGCGACACCAGGAACCCTTCGATGAACGGGGCCAGCACGAAGAACAGGAAGACGGCGATGCCGAGGTAAAGTCCGAGAACTTCATACCACTTGTAGCGGTCGATCATCGGCTTGCTAGCTGACCAGAGGCGACGCTTCGGCTTGACGCTGGCCTTGCTGTCGGCGGCCGCAATCTCGGTGGTGCGGGCAACGTCGCTCATTTGGCTTCTCCCTGCTGGAGCTTGCGCACGGCGCGGAAGTAAACGAGGCAGAAGATGGTCACGAAGATGGAGATGACCACGGCGCGTGCGGCGCCCTCGCCGTATTTTCGTGAGCCCATGGCGGTCTTGTAAGTGTCGATGATCATCGTGGTGGTCGAGCCGGACGGGCCGCCCTGGGTCAGGATCCAGATGATGTCGAAGGAGTTGAAGGTCGCTATGAGCGAGAGCAGGCTCATGGTGATGATGGCCGGAACCATGAGCGGCAGCGTGATGCGGCGGAAGCGGTAGAAGCGCCCTGCTCCATCGGTCCATGCGGCTTCGTGCAGATCCTTGGGAATGGATTGCATGGCGGCGAGGAAATAGATGGTGACCATGGGAACGCCGATCCACACATCCGTGACGATGGTAGCCCAGAAGGCGGTGTGGCCATAGGCAAGGAAGGCGATGGGGCCATTGGTCAGGCCGAAATTCTGCAACAGGCCGGAAATCATCCCGAACTGGCCATTATACATCCAGCCCCACATGAAGATGCCGATGGCCATGGGAACGATCCAGGGCGGCATGGTGAGAATTCGGAACAGGGTCTGGCCGGGAATGGCGGCATTGAGGAGAACAGCGCCGCACATGCCGATAATCATTTTCAGCGAGACCGAGAAAAAGGTCCAGATGAAGGTGCGGATGATCACCTCGGTGAAATTGCCCGCGCCGAAAATGCGCTCGTAATTGGCCCAACCGACGAAATCGTAATCGGGGCGCAGCGAGGCATTGGTGAAGGAGAGAATGACCGTGTCGACCAGCGGATAGGCCACGATGGTCAGGATATAGATCAGGGCCGGAGCCAGCAATGCGAGGGCGAATAGTGTGGCGCTTCTGGTGCTGGTCATTGCCGGTCTCCCTTACTTGCCACGCCCGAGAGCCGCGTCGAAACGCTGCCAGATCGGGGTCATGTCCACGACGGACTTATTGCGCATGGCCTCATCCATGGAGAGCGCCAGAAGCCCCGCTTCCAGTGCATCGGTCACCGAAACGGGAAGCGGAGCACCTTCGAGCACATGCTTCAGAATATCCTCGGCCATCTGCTCGTCCGCACCATAGTGCTGGCTGAGCTCGGAGGTCTGGTAGGTCTTGTCCTCCAGCCGGTCCTTGGTGCGGGCGTCGGTGACCTTGAAATAGTTGCGAATGAAATCGCCTTCAGCCATGCCCTTGGCGCCGATCACCGCAAAGCGGCGGAAGTCGTCGGGCACGTTGATATTGGTATGAAAGGTCAGCGCTGCGCCATTTTCATACTGCACGATGGCGGTCTGGAAATCGATGATATCGCCGTCGCTGTCGAAGACCTTATCGCTGCCCTGCCAGCCCGACGGCTTGCGATGATAGACCTCGAGATCATTGGCGCCGGTGCCCTGCGGTGCATTTTCCGGCGTGAAGGAGCGCCGACCGCCGAAGCTGGCGACATAGCGCGGACGGCAGCCCATGACGCCATTATAAAGATCGAGGTCGTGACAGCATTTTTCGAGCATGAAGCTGCCCGAATATTTGGCGTAGCGGCGCCAGTCGCGCATGAAGAAGGCGCCGTGATAGGGCGGAATATGTTCGGAGGCTTCGATAGAGGCGACATCGCCGAGCTTGCCCTCGGCCTGAGCCTTGCGCAGATCGACATAGAGCGGCGCATAGCGCAGCACCAACCCCACCATGACATTGTCGGAGCCGTATTGCCCGATCAGCTCGGCCAGCGCCATCGTATCCTCGATGGTGGTCACGACCGGCTTTTCGGCAAAGATCTTCATGCCGCGCTCAAGCCCGGTGCGGATATGGCCGAGATGAAGATGATTAGGAGAGCCGACCATCAGCAGGTCGAGCTTGCCTTCGTCGATCAGCGTCTCGAGGCTGTCATATTGCTTGCCAACCGAAACGCCATGCTCTTGCGTGTAAGGCAACCCGGCGGGAGCCGGATCCACATAGCCCACGATCTCGAAGTCATCGCGCGCCACGGAAAAGACCCGCGCCAGATAACCCAGACGATAGCCGAGGCCGATAATGCCTACCCGCATAGCGACGATATTCCCTGCCTTATTAGACCGCCGATCTCTTGCGGATCGGTGACGTTTGTGTAAACGATTTTCAAGACTAGGCGTGTTTCCGACGCAATGTCAACACACATTCGACGCCAATACAATACCAATTTAAGCCACCCGCGAAATATGCTCAAACTGTCGGCGCTTTGCCGTATTTCTAGGCCAATTTCCGGTTGTTATGCGCTAGTAGGGTGTGGACAAAATGACGTCCAAAGCGCAGCATGTCGCAATTGGTATCCATGTGGCCTCTTTCAGAAGGCCGCGCACTGATGACGCAATTGAAAATTTGAAACAGACTTGGTGGACGTACATCAGAGGCGTCACATCAGCAGAAGCGAGACGGACATGAGCCTTTCGACCAACCCGTTCCCTGATGACGCCGACCGCTCGGCTATCTGGACCATGCTGGTACCGCGCGACATCAAGGCTTATGTGAACGCCGACTGGTCGATGGTGGAAGGCGATTTCGTCGCTGACGATTTCATGGGCATCAACGGTAATCGCACCGACAATCCCGATGGCTGGACCATCAGCTTTCCCACGCTGGCGCAATATCGGGACGAATGGCTGCGCCAGGCCCATGAGGGTCAAGGCGTCGCCTATGCCGAGGATCAGGAAGCTGGCATTCACCGGGCCACCAGCCTTACCGAGATCGAAATTTCCGGCGAACGCGCCGTGGCGCACAAGAAATTCAATGGTGAGATCAGAAAGGCAGATGGAGGCGTGAATCGGCTGAACTGGCAGACGCTCTATTTCTGCCGCAAGGTCGGTGGCCAATGGAAGCTGACCGGTTTTGTGGGATACCTGCCCTATCCAATGGGCTCGACGGCGCCCCGTTAAGGCAAAACGCCATCAAGGCCACAGGCGCCGCGCGTGAATAGCGGCGCAATGCGTGCACCGCCCCCCGACCAACCATCAGCGCCAATCAGGTATCTGCCATGCCGCTCCTTACCCCCCAACGTCTGATCATGCTGGTGTTTTTCCTTCAGCCCATCGCTTTTGGGTCATGGTTGCCGCGCATACCAGAGATTCAGGCCGGGCTGGGACTTGGACCGGCCGCACTGGCGCTGGCCTTGCTCGGCATGCCTCTTGGCACATTGCTGACACTGCCCTTTGCCGGGCCGCTGGTCGGCAGGATCGGGCCACGGACCACCATCATGATCGGCTTCCTCTATTATGCCGCGGCGGTCAGTCTGCCGGCCTTTGCACCAGACCCGATCATGCTGTTCATTGCCCTGATGCTCTCGGGCTCGGCCATTTCCTTTCTTGAGCTTGGCCTCAATGTCGGTGCCGATGCCGTCGAGAAATCCACCGGCAGCCTGATCATGACCAAGTCGCATGGCTTCTGGTCCATCGGCATCATGGTGGGCAGCCTTATCGGCTCGGGCATGGCCGGGCTCGGTCTGGCGCCGAACTGGGCCATTCTGGCGGTCGCCGCGCTTTCCCTGCCCATGGGAATCGCTGCCGGTTATGCCCTCCCGCCGCTTATGGGCGAAACCCCGGACCGCGAGGCCCCGCAACGCTCGGCCTGGTCGTTGCCCGGCCCGGCGCTGCTGGGTGTCTGCCTGTTCGTCTTCGGGATTACCATGACCGAGGGCGCCATGGCCGACTGGTCGGCGATCTTCCTGCGTGATGCACTGGCAGCGGAAGGCGGAATCGTGGGTCTCGGCTATTCGGTCTTTGCCTTCATGGTCGCGGCGGGCCGGTTCGGTGGCGACAGCCTCAAGTCGCGGCTCGGCGCGGTGGGCACGGCGCGCCTGTGTGGCGTTCTGGCCGTTCTCGGAGCGGTCCTGCTCTACGTTGCTCCCAATGTGACGATCGCCCTTGTCGGATTTGGCACGATCGGCTTCGGCGTTTCGGTCGGCTTCCCGCTGGCGGTCACCGCCGCTGCCGGCATCGGCGACCGCGCCGCTTCAGCCAATGTGGCGGTGCTGTCCTTTGTGGCGCTGACCGGTTTCCTGGTCGGCCCGCCGCTTATCGGCTTCGTGGCTGAACACAGCGATATTCGCCTCGGCGTCGCCTGTATCCTGCCTTTCCTGCTGCTCAGCCTGTTGCTGACGGGGCGGCTGGCTTCGCAGAACAATCGCGCCAATCAGGCATAGTCCCGCTGGCCGCCCCATCTCAATTCGTTTCACTCAAGCGGTTTGTCCTACGGAGATTTCCAAGATGCGTATTGCCGTCGCCGGACTGCATACAGAATGCAGCACCTACAATCCCGTTCTCGCCCGAGAGGCCGATTTCCGCGTGCTGGCTGGGCCTTCCATGCTCAAGGATCAGTATTTCGATTTCCTGACGCATTTCCCCGCCGAGTTCATCACCATTCTGCATGCCCGGGCCATTGCCGGCGGACCGGTCGAGAACGGGCTGTACCACCGCTGGAAAGCGCAGATACTCGACGGAATCCGGAACGCCCTGCCGCTCGATGGCGTCTATCTGGCCATGCACGGGGCCATGTTCGTCGAGGGCATGTTCGATGCCGAAGGCGATTTCATCGCAGCGGTGCGCGAGGTTGTCGGGCCGGACGTCATCATTGCAGCGAGCTATGACCTGCATGGCAATGTCAGCCAGAAAATCATCGATAGCCTCGATATCTTCTCGACCTACCGCACGGCGCCGCATATCGACGTGCCCGATACGATGCGCCGCGCCGTCACCATGCTGGTGCGGGCCCTCAAAACTGGTGTCAGACCCAAACTTGCCTGGGCGCCGGTCCCGGTGCTGTTGCCGGGCGAACGTACGTCCACACAGGACGAGCCGGCCCGCAGCTTCTATACACAGATTCATCAGGTGGAAGAGCCGAGCGGGATCTGGGATGCGTCCTTTCAGGTCGGCTATGTCTGGGCCGACGAGCCCCGCGCCACGGCCTGCGCGATCGTCACCGGCACCGACCGCGCCGCAATGGAAGAGGCGGCGTTGCATCTGGCGCAGGACTATTGGAACATTCGCAGCCAGTTCGTATTCGGCATGGAAACCGGATCGATTGACGCATGCGTGGAGCGCGCACTGGCCAGCCCGACCCATCCGGTGGTGCTGGCCGAATCCGGCGACAATCCCACTGGTGGCGGCGTAGGCGATCGCGCCGAGGTTCTGGCGGCGCTGATCGCACGCGACGCCCAGAATGTCATTTTTGCCGGCATCGCCGACAGCATGGCGACCAATAAAGCCTATGCTGCGGGCATTGGCGCCAGAGTGCAGCTCCATATCGGGGCCAGCCTCGATCCGTCCAGCACGCCAGTCGATGTCGAGGCGGAGGTGATGTTTCTCGCAGAAACCGCCGAAGCCCGCTTGCGCGAAGCCGTCGTGCGCATTGGCGGTATCGACCTGGTGCTGACCGCACGCCGCCGCCCGTTTCATAATATTGCCGATTTCACGCGGCTTGGCCTAGACCCGCGTAACGCGCGCGTCGTGGCAGTCAAATCGGGCTATCTGTCGCCAGAGCTCGGGCCGATGGCCAATCCCGGCATTATGGCGCTGTCGCCCGGCGTGGTGGATCAGTTCGTGGAACGAACCGAGCGCAGGCATACACCCATGCCAACCTATCCGTTCGACAAGGATTTTGCATTCGCGCCGAAGGTGAAGTGGTCGGCTCGGGCGGGTTGATCGCCCGCTTTCCCTGCTCTGTGCTTTCGTTTATTCAAAAAGCGAAAGCAAAGGGAAGCAGCATGACCCCAGCTATGCGGCAGGCGAAAATCATCGAAATGGCCCGCCAGCAGGGTGAGGTGCTTGTCGACGCGCTGGTTGCGCTGTTCGAGGTGACGCCACAGACCGTCCGCAAGGATCTCAACGCGCTGTGCGAGCGCGGGGTGCTCAGGCGCACCCATGGCGGCGCCATGCACCCTTCAGGCGTGGAGAATGTGGAATATGAGGCGCGGCGGCAGATCGCTCCGGTGGAAAAGCGCGCCATCGGCAGGGCCGCAGCGGCGCTGATTCCGGACAATGCCTCGCTGTTCATCAATATCGGTACCACCACCGAAGCGGTGAGCCAGGCCTTGATCGATCATCACGGGCTCATGGTTATCACCAATAACATCAATGTGGCCAACCATTTGCGCGTGGTGCCCTCTATGGAGGTCGTGATTGCCGGTGGCGTGGTGCGCCCTGCCGATGGTGGAATCGTGGGCGAGGCGGCAGTCGATTTCATCCGCCAGTTCAAAGTGGATTTCGCCGTGATCGGCGTTTCGGCCATCGACCCGGATGGTGCGCTGCTGGACTTCGACTATCGGGAGGTGAAAGTGGCGCAGGCCATCATCGCCAATGCACGGCATGTGATCGTTGTGTCCGACGCCACCAAATTCGCGCGGACCGCGCCGGTGCGGATCGGCCATCTGGCACAGGCCAATAGTTTCATCACCGACCATTGTCCGCTGGACTCGATAAGGCAGGTCTGCGCCAATGCAGGCATTCGACTCGTAGAAACAGGCCTTGCCTGAGCTTTTCCAGGACTTCTCATCATCATGACGCAAACCATTGCCGAGCTCGCGGCCTGGCTCATCGCCGCCCATGACGGCGGCGCACTGATCGACGCCGCACCAGTCATCGCCCCCACGGACCGCGCCGGTGCCTATGCGCTACAGAACGAAATCGTGAGCCAGTTGGGCGCGATCGGGGGCTGGAAGATTGCAGCCGGGCGAGGTGATGAGCCGCTATGCTCGCCGCTGCCGCAGAACCGCTATTTTGAGGCCGGCGCGAAACTGGATGGCGCCGGGCGCCGCTTCTTCCTTGCCGAGGTGGAGGTCGCGGTGCGTCTTTCTGCCGATATCGCACCGGGTGCGGATAGGCAGGCGGTGGAGGCGGCCATCGGCAGCGTGCATCCGGCGCTCGAACTGATCGCCAATCCTTTTGTCGACCGCGCCGCCATGCCCCCCAATCTGGTGCTGGGCGACTTGCAGAGCAATGGCGCCGTGGTTGTCGGCGGGGCCTTTGATGACCGCATCCGCGCCGATCTGGGCACTTTGGACGTCACGCTCGACTATGACGGAAAGCTCGCCCATAGCGTCAGCGAGGGCGCCAGTTGGGACCAGATCCTGGATGCACTCGCCTGGTTGTCCGGACATGCCAGCACGCGAGGCATGGCGCTCAAGGCCGGTCAGGTGATCATCACTGGATCGCGCGCCCTGCTGGCGCTTGATGGCGCGCAACAGGTCACCGGGCGGTTCGGCGATTGGGGTACGATTTCCAGCACCATCGCCGCCTGAAACTCAGCCCCTGAATGTATTGTCAACGATGGAGGCCGGTTTCATTTCTATCGAGAAACCGGCCCGCTCCGGGGGCATATAGGCGGCATTTTCGATGATGCAGGGATCGAGGAAATGTTCGTGGAGGTGGTCGACGAATTCGATCACCCTGCCCTCCTTGGTGCCCGACACCACCAGATAATCGATCATCGAAAGATGCTGGACATATTCGCACAGGCCCACGCCCCCGGCATGAGGCCAGACCGGCTTGCCATATTTGGCAGCCATGAGCAGCACCGAGAGCACTTCATTCAAGCCCCCGAGCCGGCAGGCGTCGATCTGCACCACGTCGATGGCGTCGCGGGTGATGAATTGTTTGAAGAGAATGCGGTTCTGGCACATTTCGCCGGTGGCGACCTTTACCGGACCGATCGCCTCGCGGATCTTGCGATGACCTTCGACATCGTCCGGGCTGGTCGGCTCTTCGATGAAGAAGGGATTGAAGCGCTTGAGCTGGTTGACCCAATCGATCGCCTCGTCCACTTCCCAGACCTGATTGGCGTCTATCATCAGATGGCGGTCCGGCCCCATAATGGAGCGGACGATTTCAAGACGACGAATATCGTCGTCGAGATCGCGGCCGACCTTCATCTTGATATGGGTAAAGCCGCTTTCCACCGCCTCGGTGGCCAGCCGCGTCAGCTTCTCGTTTGAATAGCCCAACCAGCCGGCGGATGTGGTGTAGCAGGCATAGCCCTGCTTGCGCAGAGTGGCGATGCGCTCGGCCTTGCCGGGCTCGGCGGCCTTGAAGATCGCCAAGGCTTCCTCGGGCGTGATCGCGTCGGTGAGGTAACGAAAGTCCACGATGGAGACGAGCTGTTCAGGGCTCATTTCGGCTACATAGAGCCAGACAGGCTTGCCCGCCTGCTTGGCCATCAGATCCCATGCAGCATTGACCACAGCGCCGGTTGCCAGGTGCATGGCGCCCTTGTCCGGGCCGATCCAGCGCAACTGGCTATCGCCGGTCACATGGCGCCAGAACCGGCCGGGATTGGAGGCGATCCACTCAAGGTCCAGACCGATGACCCGACTGCGCAGCGCCTCTATGGCAGCGACGACAACTTCATTCCCCCGGCCGATGGTGAAGGTCAGGCCATGGCCTTCATGCGCGCCGTCGGTGCCCAGGACGACATAGGCGGCGGAATAGTCGGGATCGGGGTTCATGGCGTCCGAACCATCGAGCGAGGCCGAGGTGGGGAAGCGCAGATCGTGGGTGGTGAGCGTGGTGATCTTGGTCATGGCAATCAGGCCGTCCAGCCGCCGTCGATGATATGGACTTGTCCGGTCGTGTAGGTCGCGCCGGCAAGATAGACCGCCAGATCGGCGACTTCCTCGGGCCGGGCGATGCGCCCGATGGGCTGGCGGGCGATGAAGGATTTTTTGGCGGCCTCGAAATCACCGGTTGCATGCCAGCGTTCGTGCAGGCTGGGCGAGTCCACAGTGCCGGGGCAGATGGCATTCACGCGAATATTTGATGTCGTGTAGTCGGCGGCGATGGACTTGGTCAGGCCGACGACCGCAGCTTTCGAAATCGTATAGGCCGCGCGGTTGGGCACGCCCTTCACCGAGCTGGCCACAGTCGCCATGTTGATGATGGCGCCGTCACGGCGCTCCAGCATCTGTGGCAGCACCGCCTGGATGGTCCGGATCTGCGCCCTGACATTGAGGGCCAGCGCGAAGTCGAGATCGGCATCGCTCATCTCCAGCACAGTGCCGGAATGAACCACTCCCGCGCAGTTGAACAGCACGTCGATATGGCCGATCTCGGCGACAGCCAGCTTGACCGCCTCGGTCGATAGCACATCGAGCAGGCGGGTGGTGATGCCGGCCATGCCATCAAGCTCGGCCAGCTTGGCCGCATTGATGTCGGTGGCGATCACCCTGGCGCCGGCCCGCACAAAAGCTTCCGCAGAGGCGCGGCCAATGCCCTGCGCGGCGGCGGTGACGAGAACGATTTTTCCTGTGAGGTCGGCCATGCTGATTCCTGAAGAAGGCGGGCCGGGCAAACCGCCCGGCCCGGAGACGTTTAGTCGTAGAGAACTGCCGCGATTTCGGCATCATTCATGTTGTTGGCGTCATAATAGTAGAAGCCGGTATCGATGATCGGCGGCAGGTCTTCACCCTTGAGCGCGGCAACGGCTGCCTGCACCGTCTGATAGCCGATGCCAACCGGGTTCTGGGTGATGGCGCCGGCCATGAGGCCAGAAGCAATCATACCCTTCTGCGCGGCGCCCGAATCGAAGCCGATGACCACGACGTCGCTACCCAGTTCCTGCTTGCCATTGGCAACGCCGATGGCCGATCCTTCATTGGTGCCGAAGATGCCTTTCAGATCAGGGTTGGCCAACAGGATCGACTTGGTGATTTCGGTCGATTGCAGCTGATCGCCGCCACCGTACTGGATCGAGACGATTTCGATATTGGGATAGGTTTCGGCGATCCGATTGACGAAACCGTCGCGACGATCAATGCCGGTGCGGCTGGTCTGGTCATGTGCGACGACGGCGATCTTGCCTTCCCCGCCGATCAACTCGCCCATGACGTCGGCTGCCAGCGCCGCTGCCGCGACATTGTCGGTGGTGGCAGTGGTCAGGGGGATGTCGCTGTCCACGCCGCTATCGAAGGCGATGACCGGAATACCGGCAGCATCGGCCTGCTGCAGCAGGGGTGTCGCGGCCTGACTATCGAGTGCGGCGAAGCCGATGGCGTCGGGATTGCGCGAGAGGGCTGCGGCCAGCATATCCATCTGGCGGTCCACCTGGGTTTCGCTTTCCGGCCCTTCAAAGGTGACGGATACGCCGAGATCTGCGGCTGCCTGGTCGGCACCGGCCTTCACGGCCTGCCAGAACTGGTGCTGGAACCCCTTCGAAATCAGGGCAATGTCATAATTTTCCTGCGCGAAGGCTGGTGCGCCGGCGGAAGCCAGCAGGGCCATGGCGCTGATGGCGCCGAGCAGGGTGCGACGGTTGAGCATGGTTATCCTCCCAAATGCTGCTTTGAATTTTCGGGCATTGCTTGAGCCTCTTTTTGGCGCGGAACGCGCGGGGAACGAGCCATCGCCTAGAGTGTGCGGCGACGCAGAATATCGGCATAGACGGCCAGGATGATGATGGTGCCGGTCACCACCGTCTGCCATTCCTGGGCCACCGAAAGGATGCGCAGGCCATTGGCCAGAACGGAAATGATGAGCGCGCCGATCAGCGTGCCGAGCACAGTGCCGCGGCCGCCCGAAAGCGACGTACCGCCAATGACCACGGCGGCGATGGCATCGAGTTCATAGCCCTGCCCCAAAGCCGGCTGCGCAGAATTGAGGCGCGAGGCGATAAGCAGACCTGCCACACCGCAAATGGAACCGGCGGTGGCATAGACGGCGATCTTCCAGCGATCGACATTGACGCCAGAGAGACGCACCGCTTCCTCGTTGGAGCCCAGGGCGAAGGTGTAGCGGCCCAGCGCGGTCTTGCCGAGAATGAAAGCGGCCAGCAGCGCCACGCCGAACAGGATGAGCACGCCATTGGGGATGGGCAAGGCGGGGATCAGCGCGCCGACAATCGAACCCTGTGATATCTGGGTAAAGCCCGGCGTATCGTTGAAATAGATCGGTCGCGTGCCGGAAATCACCAGCGACAATCCCTTGAGGATCAGCATCATGCCAAGCGTGGCAATGAAGGGCGGCACCTTGAGCTTGGCGATGACCACGCCCGAGACCAGCCCGCTGGCCGTTCCGGCCAGAATGGCACCCAGCACGCCCAATGGCAGCGGCCAGCCGAGATAGGTGAGGATCACCCCGGCGATCACCGCGCAGAAGGTCATCAACGTGCCGACCGAAAGGTCGATGCCGCCGGTGATAATCACCAGCGTCGCCGCAATGGCGAGAACGCCATTGACCGAAGTTGCCTGCAGGATGGCCAGGATATTCTGGGTCTGCATGAAATTGGGCGAGGCCAGCGAAAACACCGCGACCAGCGCGATCAGCCCTGAAAAGGCCAGCAGCCGATGGAAAGCGCCGGAGATGCGGATACCGGATTTTGCGGCCGGGGCCGTGGTGTCGGTCATGCTGTTCTCCTCTGGGCACTGACGCTCATCGCCGGCTCGCGTAAAGTCGCCAGGTGCATGATCTCTTCCTGGCTGGCCCCGCCCGGCAGGATGCCGGTAATGCGTCCCTCGCACATCACCGCGATCCGGTGGCTGAGACGCAGCACTTCGGGCAGTTCGGACGAAATGACGATGATGGCCTTGCCCTCGGCGGCAAGGGCGTTGAGCAGTTTATAGATTTCGGACTTGGCGCCGACGTCTATGCCTCGCGTCGGTTCATCGAAGATCAGGATCTCGCAATCGCGCAGCAGCCACTTGGCGATAACCACTTTTTGCTGGTTACCGCCCGAAAGCAGCCGCGCCTCCTGCGTGTCACTGGGCGTCTTGATGGCGAGTTGGCTGATCGCGCTTCTTGCGGCCTGCGCCATGCCGGCCTCGTTGAGAACACCGATCGGCCCGGTGAAGCGGGAGAGACTGGCCAAAGCGATATTGTTGCGGACGTCGAGCCCGGTGGCGAGGCCGAAGAGCTTTCTGTCTTCGGAAAGATACCCGATACCCTTCTCCACCGCATCGCGGGGTGAAGCGATACCGGCACGCTGTCCATTCACCCAGATTTCGCCGCTCTCACGCCGGTCGGCTCCAAAAATGGCGCGCGCCACTTCAGTGCGTCCGGCGCCCATCAGTCCGGCAAAGCCCAGGATTTCGCCCTTGCGCACGGAGAAGCTGACATCGCGGATCTCGCGGCCGCGCCTGAGATTACGCACTTCGAGCGCCACCGGCGCATCGGCGGCATTGGGAATGACAAGGGCCTCATTGGTCAGCGTGCGCCCCACCATCATTGAGATGATGGTCTCGATGGGCGTTTCGGCGGCCGGAACGGTGCCGACATATTCGCCATCGCGCATCACCGTCACACGATCCGATATGCGTTTGATCTCGTCCATCTTGTGGCTGATATAGACCACGCCGACACCCTCGGCCTTGAGCCGGTTGATGATGGCGAAAAGCTCGGCGATTTCCGCGTCGTTCAGTGCGGCCGTCGGCTCGTCCATGATCAGGACGCGCGAGCGGTAGGAGAGCGCCTTGGCGATTTCGACCATCTGCTGCTTGGCAATGGTCAGCGTCTCGACCTTTACCGTCGGTTCAAGATTGAGATTCATCGAGCGGAAGATCGCCGCTGCGTCCCGGTTGAGTTGGCCCTCATCCAGAATACCGAAGCGGCGCGGCTCGCGGCCGATGAAGATGTTCTGAGCGGCGGTGAGGTCGCGCATCAGCGCGAGCTCCTGATGAATGATGGACAGGCCGAGGTCCTGAGCTTGCCGGGGCGAGGTGATTTCCACCGGCTGGCCATTGAACTTGATGACGCCGGCATCACGCGAATAGACGCCGGATAAAATCTTCATCAGCGTCGATTTGCCGGCGCCATTCTCGCCCATCAGCGCGTGAACTTCACCGGGCAAAAGCTCGAACCGGGCCTGAGAAAGCGCGCGCACGCCTGGAAAGGACTTGTCCACGCCGCTCATTTCCACGAGCGGATCGCCGGCAGCAGACGGCAATGCAGACGCAGGCATGCTCGTTGCCATTCTCCGTCCCTCCTCCCAGCGGCTCCGATCCAGTGGTCGGGCTCATCGTTGCTGCGAGCTAATGACAAGTCGGCCAGGCTGTCAAGTGGTCAGACCAGTGGACAGGACAGACATGCAGGTCTATGAGAAGGTCAAAGGGGACGCGATGAAACTTCAAGCCGTATCCAACCGCAAACTCTATATTCAGATCGCCGACCAGATCCGCGACCAGATCACGGCTGGCGCCGTGCCTGCCGGACGCCAGTTGCCGTCCGAGCGCGAGCTGGCGCAAAATCTCGGCGTTTCGCGGCCCACGGTGCGCGAGGCGCTGATCGCGCTGGAAGTCGCCGGACTGGTCGAGGTGCGGGTCGGCGTCGGGGCCTTTGTGCGCAAGCGCGACGACAATCAGGGGGTCCTGCCCGAACTCAGCGCGTCGCCGCTCGAAATCATGGCGGTGCGACGGCTCCTGGAGCCGGAGGCGGCGGCGCTGGCCAGCCAGCAGATTTCGCCCGAAGGCACGGCGCGGCTGGCCGAGACCCTGCGGCGCATGCGCAGCGAAACCGCTTCAGGACAATGGTCGTTCGACAGCGACCGTATGCTGCACATGACCCTGGCCGATGCCTGCGGAAACACAGTGCTGCGCGAGACGCTGGATAGTCTGTGGACGGCGCGCGGTGATGAAATCGATACCCGCTTCCACCAGCATCTGGTGGAAGGCGGGACGGTACGCGATTACATCCTGGGCGACCACGAGGCTATCGTGGCCGCCATTGTCAGCGGCAATGCCGAGGCGGCACGCGCCGCCATGAGCCGGCACCTCGATTTTGTGTCGGCGGCGATGCTGGAGGCGTGGGAATAATGTCCCGCGCCTAATCCGCCTTTACCGCAGCCCAGGCGCCGATCCGTTCGCTTTCAAAGATCGCGTCGAGCACCTGCATGGAGCGGATGGCATCCTCGATGCCGTAATCAAGCGTGCCCTGCCCCAGAACTGCCAGCGCGAAGGCCTCTGCCATTTCGGTATATTGATTGGACGGTGCAAAGACTTCGCGGCGGGCCAGACTGCCATCGAGGGCGTGAGCGTGATCGACCAAAAGGGCCGTGGCCGAACCTTCAGGGGCGTTGAAGGGGATGATGATTTCCACCCTGCCCTTGGTGCCAAGGATTTCGAGGCACTGATTGCGCACCATCTGGGTGGACACGAGGAGATTGAGCTGCCTGCCGCCGCCAAAATCGGCCACGACGCTGGCCAGCCTGTCGGTGCCGAAATCGGGGTCCCGATCTACCAGCGACACGACGCGCTTCGGCTCCGCTTCAAAGAAGAAGCGCCCTGCGGTGACCGGATAGCAGCCGATATCGAGAATGCCGCCGCCGCCAATGTCCGACTTGTTGCGCACGTTGTTGGGATCGACATTGTGGTAGCTGAACACGGCGCGCACGGCGCGAATGTCGCCCAGCTCGCCCGAGCGGGCAATTTCACGGGCACGGTGCCATTGCGCGTGGAAACGCACCATGAAGGCTTCCATGATCAGCAGATCCTGACGCGCGTTGCGCAGGCGCTTGGCGTCCTCGGCCGTGATGGCGATGGGTTTCTCGCACAGGACATGTTTGCCCGCCGCATTGGCGGCCAGCGTCATCTCGACATGCAGATGATTGGGCAGGGGATTGTAGATGGCGTCGATTTCAGGATCGGCAAGCAGGTCCTCATAAGACCCATAGGCCCTGGCAATACCCAGTTTGTCCGCCGCCTTGCGAGCCGAGTCGCCATTGCGGGAGGCGATGGCGACGACCTCTGAATGGGGCGACTGCATGATCGCCGGCGTGACCTTGCCCATGCCGATATTGGCGGTGGACAGGATGCCCCAGCGGACTTTTTTCGTATCGGTCATGGAATCCCCCTCTATTGAATCGTCGGGGTCGGTTTAGCCCAAACGCAATTGATCGGCCAGTTTCAGTGCCAGCCTGAGGCTTGCGCCGGTATTGACCAGCATGGCCGGCAGGGTCAGCCATTCCAGCGTCCAGGCGGCGCCCGAGCGTTCATATTCATGCACCAGCGCCTGCGCCAGCGTGCCGGACAGGCCCGCATTGGCCCGGGCCAGCGCCACCAGCACCTCGGCATTCACCGGGTTTGATTTATGGGCCATGGCCGAGGACCCGCCGCCGCCTTCAAGACGCAAGGCTGCAATCTCATTCTGGGCCAACAGGGCCACATCGGCGCCGATCTTGCCAAGGGCGCCTGAAATCAACGCCAAGAGATTGCCCAGGGCCACGATGGGGTCGCGGCTCGTATGCCATGGCGTGGCAACACCCAGATCAAGACGGCGGGCCATGCCCGCGACAATGGCCTCGCCGTGCCCATCGAAACTGGAGCGATCGCCCACAGGCCCACCCAGCTGGACCACCAGCAGGCTCCGGCGCATTCCGGCCAATGCCCGCTGATGCCGCGCCAGCGGCTCCGACCATGAGGCGAGCTTAGCATCCCATTTGGTGGGCAGCGCTACCTGCATGCGCGTATGCGCCATCAATTCTCGTCCGGACCAGTCGCGCGCAAGCTGGTCGAGCCGGGACAGCAATGCGTTCAGCCGGTTTTCGTACAGGTCGAAAACCGGCACCAACTGCAGCACAAAAGCCGTATCGATGATGTCCTGGCTGGTTGCTCCCCGATGCAGAGCTGCCCGATGCGGCTCGGCCACATGCGCACGCAGTTGTTTGACCAGCGCCGGAGCGACCACACCATCCTGCGCCATCCCCGCCGCAAGCGCCGTCCAGTCGGGTTCGAAATTTTCAGCAGCGCCGGCAATCGCCTCGGCCGCGTCGGACGAAATCCAGCCGGCATCGGCGCTGGCCCCAGCCAAGGCACACTCCACCCGCAGCATGGCGTCGATCTTCTTAGCATCGGACAGCAGGGCTTCGATTTCAGCGTCGCCGGCAAGGGCTGATAGAAGGGTCATTGGATTATCCTGCGGCAGCGCGAGCGTGACTCGATCTTTGTGCCATCGTCACCGCCCGGTTTATCCGGGCGGTCCATGCGCGGCGTCCACAAGAATGGATTGCCGGGACAAGCCCGGCAATGACGAAATTCGTTGGGGTGGCCCAAAGCGGTGAGCCCGGCATTGGACCGATCAGATATCGAAAAACACGGTTTCCCTGTCGCCCTGAAGGTGAATGTCGAGCACATAGCGCTGACCTTCTTTCCTGGCGATCAGCGTTTCCCGGCGACGCGGGTCCATGATCTTGTTGAGCACATAATCGCCCGCATTCGCCTCGGCCTCGTCTGAAAAATACAGGCGGGTCTGCAGGCCGATATTGATGCCGCGCGCCACGATCCACAGCGAGACGTGAGGCGCCATGGGCTTGCCATCGGGACCTTCGACGCGGCCGGGCTTGATGGTCTCGAAGGTGAAACTGCCGTCGGGCTGGGTCGGCTGGCGGCCCCAGCCGGTAAAGGCGGGCACCGAGTTGGAGTTTGGCGACATGGGCGCCACAAAGCTGCCCTCGCTGTCGGCCTGCCAGATTTCGAGCACTGCATCATTGACCGGCGCACCCGAGCCATCAAAGACCCGGCCGGTAATGGTGATGCGCTCGCCCCTGGCTTCGGGCGTCAGCATGGACACGCCCGGATCGGCGTCGATGACCCCGGTGATGCCGCAGAAATTGGGGGTCATGCCGATATGGACATAGGGCCCGGCAGTCTGGGATGGGGATTCCTTGAGCACGGGAACAGGGTGGAGCTTCATCAATTCCCCTCCAGCTTGTTTTCAAACATGGTCGAGCGGCGGCCGCGCAAGACGATATCGAAGCGATAGGTCAGTGCATCCATGGGCACGGTATTCTGCCGATCAAGCCGCGCGATCAGCTGATCGATCCCCGCCTTGTCGGGCACGACGCTGACGATGGGGCATTGCCAGATCATCGGATCGCCCTCGAAATACATCTGGGTGATCAGGCGCTGGGCAAAGGCATGGCCGAAGATCGAGAAATGGATATGGGCCGGGCGCCAGTCATTGCCGCCATTGGGCCAGGGATAGGCACCGGGCTTGACGGTGCGGAAGTGGTAGAAACCATTCTCGTCGGTGATCGAGCGGCCGAAACCACCGAAATTGGGGTCGAGCGCGGCCAGATACCCCTCCTTCTTGTGGCGGTAGCGGCCGCCGGCATTGGCCTGCCAGTATTCTACCAGCGTATTGGGCACGGGCCGGGCATTCTCATCCAGGACCTGACCATAGACGACCATGCGCTGGCCGATGGCATCGGTGCCATCCTGGCTGAAATTGCGGATCAGGTCATTGTCGAGCGGGCCGATCTTTTCGTGGCCGAAAGTGGGGCCGCTCATTTCCGACTTGGTCGGTCCCAGCGCCAAAAGGCTGTGCTTGGGCGCGCGGAAGGTCGAACTTTTATAGCCCGGCGTGTCGGCTGGCGGGTGCCAGTCACGGTCGCGCTGAAACAGCAATCCGTCCGTGCCGGGTAGAATTATCCCACTCATTCCGCTGCCTCCTGACGCTTGGCGAGTTCCTGCTTGGCAATTTTATAAGCGCTATTGGCCGCCGGCACGCCGGCATAGACTGCCACATGCAGCAGCGCTTCCTTGATATCTTCAGCGGTGGCGCCGGTATTGATCGTGGCGCGCACATGCATGGCGAACTCTTCTTCATGACCCAGCCCGGCCAAAAGGGCGAGGGTGATCATCGAGCGCTCACGCTTGGTCAGCGCCGGGCGGGACCAGACCGAACCCCAGGCGCCCTCGGTAATGAACGTCTGGAAATCGTCATCGAACGCAGTCTTGCGCGCGGTCGCATTGTCGACATGGGCATCGCCCAGAACCGCCCTGCGGGTTGCCATGCCGCGTTCAAACCGGCTGTCGTCAGCCATGATCGGCCTCCTTGAAAAATTGCCGCATCAGCGCCGCGAGCCTTTCGGGCTGCTCGATGGATGGAATGTGTCCCGTACGGGGCAGGATTTCAAATTGCGAGCCAGCTATCATCGTGCATTGGCGAACCATCTCCACCGGCGCGGCCAGATCGGCCTCGCCCGCAACGATCAGCGTCGGCAGGTCTATGTCCGCGATGGCTTGCGTCAGGTCGGTATCACGCAGCGTCGCGCAAGTGGCGGCATAACCATCGGGATCGGTGCGCAGAAACAGGTTACGCCATCCTGCCAGTTCCACACCCCGATTGGCGCGAAAATCCGGACTGAACCAGCGATCCATCACCGGGTCCGCAAGCGGGAGCAGCCCCTTGTTGCGCACGGTATCGATGCGGGACGCCCACATGGCGGCATCGCCCATTTTCGGAGCCGTATTGCACAGAACAAGCCCACCCAGCCGGCTGGGCGCGCGCAGCGCAAAACCCTGCGCAATCAGCCCGCCGATCGATACGCCACACAGCACCACACGATCAAATCCGACATGGTCCAGCAGGCCTTCGAGGTCGTTCAGATGATCCTCCAGCCTGTAGTCGCCGGGCGGACTGTCGCTGAGGCCATGGCCGCGCTTGTCATAAGACAGGACACGGTAATCCTGAGCCAGTTCGGCGACCACCGCATCCCAGATGCGCGCATCGGTGCCCAGCGAATTGACGAGCACCAGAGCTGGTGCGCCTATCGGGCCGGCCAGGCGATAATGCAGCAGGATGCCGTGAATGCGGACGAAGTTCATATTTCCCTCTCGTCGACGATTTAGGGGATTGGCGGTGCGCAAGTAAAATGATTACTGATGCACACAGAATAACCTATGAACTATCTTATATGCGCGGCATTCATGAAAACCGGCGAATTCCGACGCTTAGAATAACCGGATAAAGTCATGGCGCCACGTATCATCGACCCCCGGATCAAGATCCGCCACATTGCCTGCTTTCTCGAAGTGGCGCGCCTGCGCAGCGTGGTCAATGCCGCTGAAGCGCTCAATATCAGCCAGCCTGCGGCTACAAAAACGGTACAGGAACTTGAGGATGTGCTGGGCGGAGCCCTGTTTGACCGGTCCCGGCGCCGACTGGCGCTGACCCCGTTTGGCGAGGTGTTTTATCGCTATGCCTCCACCAGCATCGCCGCCCTGAGGCAGGGTATCGACGCAGCGCGCGGGGCGCAGGAAGCGGCGCTGGTGAAGGTTGGGGCGCTGCCCTCGGTTTCGGCGCGCATCCTGCCGGAGGCAGTGCGGCGCTTCTTCATCGCCGAACCCGGGATCAACAGCCGTATCATCACCGGACCGAATTCCTACCTTCTGTCCCTGCTGCGAACCGGCGATGTCGACCTCGTCATCGGGCGCATGGCCGAGCCGGATTCCATGCTGGGCCTTTCCTTCGAGCATCTCTATTCCGAGCGCGTGGTGCTGGCGGTACGTCCCGAGCACCCGCTGCTGGCGGCCCGCGACTTCAATCTGGGCATGATCGAAGGCTATCAGCGGCTCATGCCTACGCCCGGCTCGGTCATACGGCCGCTGGTGCAGCGCCTGTTGCTGGCCTATGGCATCGGCGCCCAGCAGGAAGAGGTGGAAACGGTCTCCAATGCCTTCGGTCGCGCCTTCGTCCGCCAGAGCGATGCCGTCTGGTTCATTTCCGAAGGCGTCGTGGCCGAGGATGTGGCGGAGAATTACCTGCGCCTGCTGCCGGTCGATATGAGCGACACACAGGGTCCGGTGGGCTTCACCACACGCACCGATACCGTGCCGGCCCTGGCCGTAACCGCCTTCATGCAGACCGTGCGTGACGTCGCCGAGAACCTGCGCAGAAACGACTGAACGCTCAGGCCCGGCTCATCTGTCTGCGGAAAGCTCCGGGTGACATGCCCAGCATGCGGGTCATGAAGCGGGTGAAATATGCCGGGTCATCATAGCCCAGCTCGGCGCCAATCTGTTGAATGGACAAGGTGGAAAACAGCAATTGCCGCCTTGCCTCGAGCGCGATGCGCCGTTCGATGATGGAAAGTGCCGATGCTCCCAGAACCTGCCGGCAGATGCGGTTCAGATGGGTCGGGCTCACGCCGATTTCGCGGGCATAGTCGGCAATGCGCCGGGTCTGGCGATAGCGCTTCTCCACCGACTGGCGGAAGGCTTCCGCATGACGACGCATGCGCCCCGCCTGCCCCTCGCCAGCCACAGACTGGCTTTGGGCGCGAAAGAGAGACAGCAAAAGCAGGCAGAGACGGGTCCGCATGGCCAGGTCATGCCGTTCGCCGGGATTGTCGGCCTCGCGCAGCAGGCCGCTCATCGCCTCCATGACGGGCCCGGCACCGGCGCGGATAATGGCTGGCCGGTCAAAGGAGAAATCCAGCGACCTTACATCGCGCTCGAACAAGGTCAGCACGATCCCATCGACATCGGGTGAAAAGGCATAGCCGTGTACGGCCATGGCCGGCACCAGCACGAGTGCCCCCGCAGAAAGCTCAAACACTTCACCGTCGAGATCGACGGACGCCCTACCCCCGGTCAGCGCCAAGACCTGGAACAGGTGTTCATGCCGATGGGGGGCGATGCGGAAACCATGCAGGCGACTGCGCGCGGGAATGGTCTCCCAGTGCAGCCAGTCCTGCGGGCTTTCCTGTTCGCCATAGAGCGCATAGGTGGGGATCAGGATCATGTTCGGATAGTGCAAGCGATTGCCTCGCCTGTCCATTCAACATTTTCCTGCTCACAGGCATTCTGCCGCCAAAAGTGAGGGGAATATCATGCGCACCAATGTTGTGATCGTCGGAGCCGGACCGGCCGGGCTCATGCTGGGCCGGCTGCTCGATCTGGCCGGCATCGACAATCTGATCCTTGAACGCAAAAGCGCGGACTATGTGCTCGGCCGCATCCGCGCCGGCGTATTGGAACAGGGATCGGTCGGCCTCATGGATCGGGCCCATGCCAGTGCGCGCCTCCATGCCGAGGGGCTGGTGCATGATGGCACGATCCTGAGTTTCGACGGCGACCGCCATCGCGTGGACTTCACCGCACTGGTGGGCCGACATGTCACCGTCTATGGTCAGACCGAGGTGACGCGCGACCTCATGGAAGCGCGGCAGGGCCAGACAATTTATGAAGCGGAGGACGTGCAATTGCACGACTTCGACGGCCGGCCCTATGTGACCTGGCGCAAGGACGGGGCGACCCATCGCGTGGACTGCGACTATATCGCGGGCTGCGACGGCTATCATGGCGTCAGCCGCGCCAGCGTGCCGCAAAATGCCGTCAAGACATTCGAGCGCGTCTATCCCTTTGGCTGGCTGGGTATTCTCGTCGACAAGCCACCAGTTTCCGAAGAGCTGATCTACGCCCATCACCAGCGCGGCTTTGCCCTTTGCTCGCAACGCTCACCCACGCGCAGCCGTTACTATGTGCAAGTCGATGCCGGCGAAAAGGTTGAAGACTGGAGCGACGAACGCTTCTGGGACGAATTGCGCCGGCGCCTTGATCCCGCGACCGCCCAATCCCTGCAGACCGGGGCGTCGCTCGAAAAATCTATTGCGCCATTGCGCTCTTTCGTGGCCGAACCGCTGCGCTTCGGAAAGCTGTTTCTGGCAGGAGACGCGGCCCATATCGTGCCGCCAACCGGGGCCAAGGGGCTGAACCTTGCCATGAGCGATGTCGCCATGCTGGCCGATGGGTTGATCGAGTTCTATGGCGAGAAATCATCCGCCGGGCTCGACAATTATTCCGCCAAGGCCCTCGCACGCATCTGGAAGGCGGAACGCTTCAGCTGGTGGATGACCAGCCTGCTCCATGTTTTCCCAGATGGCGGCGATTTCGGCCGCCGTATTCAGCGCGCAGAATTCGACTATCTCACCGGTTCGCTTGCCGCCCAGCAGAGTCTCGCCGAGAATTATACGGGGTTGCCGCAATAGGACTTGCGGAAGCCTCCCACCCGGCCTCCCCTCAAGAAATGGGGAGAAGAAGAGATGCGTCACCGACAGTCCAGCGCCCTTGATACATCCCTCTCCCTCAAGGAGGTTCGGGGGCGGGCCCCAAACAAAAAGCCCCGCCACGAATGGCGGGGCTTCCGGAGCCTCGGGACGAGGTTGGGTGTTACTCGGCAGCCACCGCGGCGCGGGCTGCGTCGAGCAGGGCCTGACCGTCGATGCCGGCGGCCGACATGTCGGCCAGCCATTGGTCCACCGTTGCCTGCGAAGCATCGACCCAGCGCTGAGTCTCGGTTTCGTCGAGCTGGACGATATTGTTGCCGGCATTGACGGCGATGGACAGGCCGGTGGCGTCACCATTGTCCATGACGCGGCCAAACTGACGCGAGACTTCCAGGCCCGAATTGGCGTCGATGATAGCCTTCAGGTCGTCGGGCAGGTTGTTATAGCTGTCCTGGTTCATGATGAAACCGAAGGTCTGGCTATAGAGGCCATACTGGCTGGTGAAACCGGTATGGTTCTTGACCAGCTCGGCGATGCGCAGCGAGGGGGTCACCTCCCAGGGAATGGTCGTCGCTTCGATCACGCCCTTGGACAGGGCTTCGGGGGTTTCGGGCACAGGCATGCCAACCGGCTCGGCACCGAGCTGGGCCAGCATGTTGGAGATGATGCGCGAACCGCCACGCACCTTCATGCCCTGCAGGTCTTCCAGGCTATTGATCGGCTCCTTGGAATGGAACAGGCCGGGGCCGTGCGTATGCAGGGCCAGAACCTTGACGCCTTCATATTCGTCAGCGGCATGTTCCATGGCGTAATTGTAGAAAGCCGCCGAGGAGGCTTCGCCATTAGTGATCAGGAACGGCAACTCGAAGACTTCGGACTTGGGGAAACGCCCCGGCGTATAGCCGAGAACGGTCCAGATGATGTCCACGACACCGTCCTTGGCCTGGTCATAAAGGCTGGCCGGTGCTCCACCAAGCTGCATGGCGGGGTAGAGTTCGAAGGCGATGCGGCCGCCCGACTCTTCCTGCACCTTTGCAGCCCATGGCTCTATGGCCTGGGCCGGAATGGTGGCCTGGGCCGGCAGCATCTGATGAATGCGCAGGGTGACGTCCTGGGCGAAAGCGGTGGTGGACATGGCGAATGCCGCCAGTGCGCCCAGAACGAGCGATTTGGTCTTCATTGGGTTTCCCTCCCTTGCGATGGCCGGCCCAAGGCCGGATCATGGTCTGCATCCCCCGCCTCCTCAGACGCGGGAATGCAGGTCTTTCCCTAGTAGAACCACCAGACCAGTCCGAGCGTGATTGCTGGAAAGGCTACCAGGATAATGGTGCGGATGATGTCACTCAACACGAATGGCAGCACACCGCGATAGGTCTCCGACAGCTTGGTGCCGGGCGACATGGAATTGATGATGAACAGGTTCATGCCAACCGGAGGCGTGATCAGGCCGACCTCCACGGCGATCAGCACGAGGATGCCGAACCAGATGCCGAATTCATCGGGCGACAGGCCGAAATCGAGCACCATCATCATCGGATAGAGAATGGGGATCGTCAGCAGGATCATGGACAGCGAGTCCATGACGCAGCCGAGAACGAGATAGAACACCAGCACGATGGCCAGCACGATCCAGGGATTGAAACCCTGCTCGCCGATCCAGTTGGCCGAAACCTGCGGCAGCTGCGACAGCGCGAGGAACCCGTTCAGCACCGCGGCGCCAAAGACGATAAGGAAGATCATCGCCGTGGACATGGCCGTGGACAGAAGCGCGTCGCGGACATTTTCCCAGGTGAGGCTCCGATAGGCCAGCGCGATGATACCCGTGCCGGCCGCCCCGATGGCCGCAGCCTCGGTCGGGGTGAAGATGCCGGAATAGATGCCGCCGATGACCAGAATGAAAACCAGCAGAACCGGCCAGATATCCGCCAGCGCCTTGAAGCGCTCGCGATAGGGCACACGTTCCAGCCGCCGTCCGGCCTCGGGACGCACCCGCACATAGATGGCAATGACGATAAGGTAACCGACCGCCGCCAGAATGCCGGGCAGGAACGCCCCCATGAACAGCTTGGCGATATTCTGTTCGGTCAGCACGGCGAAGATGACGAGGATCACGGAGGGCGGGATGAGAATGCCCAAGGTGCCGCCTGCCGCTACCGCGCCGGTCGCCAGGGCGTTGGAATAGCCGTATTTCTTCAGCTCCGGCAGTGCGACCTTGCCCATGGTGGCGGCCGTTGCCAACGACGATCCCACGATGGAACCGAAGCCGGCGCTGGCGCCGACGGCGGCCATGGCCACGCCGCCCTGCCGATGCCCCAGCCAGGCCGTCGCCGCCTTGAAGATCTTGGTGGAGAGCCCGCTCAAAGTCGCAAACTGGCCCATCAGGAGAAACAGCGGAACGACCGAAAGCGAATGAGAGGCAAAGGTGGAGTAGCTCAGCGTCTTGAACTGGGCCATCACCGGATTGAAATTCTTGGTGATCATCCAGGTGCCAAGAACGCCGATGGCCATCATGGCCAGCCCGATCGGCACGCGCAGGAAGACAAGCAGCAAAACGGCGGGAATACCCAGCAGGCCGAGGATCAGGTTCGTGGTCAATGCTCGCTCCCCGCGTGCTTGGGCGGCGCCTTGCCGGCCACCGCATCCTGAACGGAGCGGCCAAAGACAAAGACAGACACGAGGACGAGGACCACGGCACCCACAAATCCGGCCATATAGGCCCAACCCAGAGGCAGGCCCAGCAGAATGGTGGTTTCGCGGTAGCTGAACTTGTCCATCATGCCGAAATAGAGCCGCCAGGTGATGAAGCCTGCGGCAACCAGCATCATCAGGTCGGTGACAACAAGAATCCAGGCGTTGGCGCGATCGCTGAAACTATCGGTAATCAGGGACACAAGCGCATGACCGCGCATCAGATGCGCCCAGGGCAGGAAGGCGAAAACAGCAAAACCCATGCCGACCGAAACCAGTTCATAATCCCCGAGAATGGGCCGGAGCCCGGCCCACAGAAAAGTGCGGCCGATCACGCTGATCACAACGATGGCGATCATGGCAAGGAGCGTAACACCCCCGGCAATGGCCATCCACTTCGCCAGCCCATGCGTCACACGTCCCAATAAGGAACTATCGCTGAACACGGATTTCCTCCCCCGTTTCATCCCGATTTAAGGCCCCGCGAGACCTCAAGTAAAATGATAAATTCCCATTACGATATAACCTTTAGGTTATCATTGAGCGACAGACATGCCACAAAATCGGGCAAAATGCGCAGCGTTCAATAACTTTGGATTGATATTGCGTCGCACAGCGCGCTCTCCAAGCAAAGTTATACTGGATAACCAATTACCCCAAATGCTAGAAGCGGAACCTGCTCCAACTTCTAACAGGAACAATCGGGCTCATGCGGCACCAGACGCCCCCGTCCAATCCTGCGCAGTCCGAGGCCGACACGGCCATTTTGCGCATCGGCGCCACGACGGGCATTATTGGTTATCGGCTGCGGCGGGCGCAACTGAACGTGTTCCAGAAATTCCTCGCCGTCTTCGATGATCTCAAGCTCCGGCCGGTCGAATATTCCGTTCTGGTGTTGATTGCCGACAATCCCGGCCGCAAGCAGACCGAAATCGCGGAAGTTCTGGGCATCAAACGCGCCAACTTCGTCACGCTGGTGCATGGGTTGGAAGAGCGCGGCTTTGTCGAACGCGTGCCCTCGGATGTCGACAAGCGCGCCAACGCCTTGCATCTGACCGCAGAAGGTGAGGCCTTCCTCAATCGGGCGCGCGACCTGCACGAGACCATGGAGCAGGACCTGATCGCACAACTGGGCGGAGAAAAGGACCGCGAGACGCTGCTGTCCCTGCTCGAACGGCTGAGCTGAGATACTCACCGGAACACCGGCGGGCGTTTTTCCAGGAAGGCCCGCAAGCCCTCTTCGGCATCCGGACCTGTCTGGCTCAGCGCTGCGGTGAGGCTTTCCGCATAAAGCCCAGCCTCGGGCGGCATGGATGCGATCTGGGCGATGGCCTGAATGATGAAGCCGTTGATCGTGGGGGAATTCTTGGCGATGCGCTCCGCCAATTCAAAGGCTTTTTCCAGCGCCTTGCCTTCGGGCACGAGATGATGGGCAAGACCCAGCCGCTCGCCTTCCACGCCTGAATAAGTGCGGCCAGTCAGCATCATCTCCGTCAGGCGATCCGGCCCGATCAGCTTGCTGATCCGCACCGAGCCCCCGCCACCCACAAAGATACCGCGCAAGCCTTCGGGCATCTGGAAGCGCACGCTTTCCTCGGCGACACGCACATGGCAGGCAGCGGCAAATTCGAGGCCGCCTCCCATGACCGCGCCGCTCATGGCGGCGATGACGGGAACGGGCGAGCTGGCGATCCGCGCCATCACCCGATGCCAGTTGCGCGAATGCGCCATCACGTCGAGCGGCTGGCGGGCGACATGCTGGGACAGGTCGAGGCCGGAGGAGAAGTGGCCTCCCGCCCCCGAAACGACAATGGCGCGCGCACCATCGGGCACGGCAGCGAAGAACTCGTCGAACGCAGCGACCAGATCGTCATTCAGCGCATTGCGCTTTTCAGGGCGGTTCAGCGTCAGATGGACGATGGCGCCTTTCTGCTCGACGATCAGCACATTGGCCATAATGTTTCCTTCCAAAGCGGCGCTCATGCAGCGCCCAAAAGATTGCGGACCTCGTCGGGCAGCGGCGCCGAGCGAATGCCGCCATCCTCGGCGCGTATGACCCATACCCGTTTTTCATGTGCTTCGATGGCCAGTTCGCCATCCCGCAGTAATTCATGCTTTACCGCAAAGCTGGAACGGCCCAGCTCGGCGATCACCGAGCGGATTTCGACCACATCCCCAAAGCTGGACGGCTTGATGAAGCGCGCGCCGGTATCGACCATGGGAATGCCCGCAATGCCGTAGTGATCGAGCCAGTTGCGCTTGTGCATGGCAAAGGCAGCCGACAGCATGGCTGCCGTCGCATTGTCGAAGAAGCGGAAATAGTTGGGGTAATAGACAATGCCTGCCGGGTCGCAGTCGCCGAACTGGATTTCGACTTTGGTGGTGTTGGAAAACATCGGCCGCTCCTACTTCGCCGCCATGCGCAGGGCGCCGTCGAGCCGCACCACTTCGCCATTGAGATAGTCGTTTTCGACCATAGACTTGACCAGCGCCGCGAACTCGGACGGCTTGCCCAGGCGGGGCGGATTGGGGATGGAGGATGCCAGCCCGTCCTGCACGTCTTGCGGCAGTTCGGCCAGAAGCGGCGTCAGGAACAGGCCCGGCGCGATGGCCAGAACGCGGATGCCGAACCGGGAAAATTCGCGCGCTGCCGGCAGGGTCAGCGAGACGATGCCGCCCTTGGACGCGGCATAGGCGGCCTGGCCAATCTGGCCGTCGAAAGCGGCTACCGAGGCTGTAGAGATGATGACACCGCGCTGGCCATTTGCGTCCGCCTCGGCCAGCGACATGGAATGGGCGCAGAGCCGCATCATGTTGAAGCTGCCCACAAGATTAACATTGATGACGCGCGAAAAGGCGTCCAGCGGCATGGGACCATCGCGTCCAACGATACGCGACGCCGTACCGATACCGGCACAACTGACCAGCACCGATGGCGCCCCGAGCGCATCGACTGCAGCCTTCACCGCCGCTTCGGCGCTATGGGCATTTGCAACATCGACCGCGAAGAATTTTCCGCCCAGCTCGGCAGCGACCGCTTCACCCTTTTCCGCATCCCGGTCGAAAATCGCCGCGCGGGCCCCCGCCCCCACCAGGGCCCGCGCGGTTTCGGCGCCCAGCCCGGAGGCGGCGCCGGTCACGAAAACTGTCCTGCCTGCAATATCCATCACGCGGCCTCGGGATTTTCGATGAGCAGAGCGATGCCCTGCCCGCCACCGATACAGGCCGAGGCGATACCATAGCGGGTGCCGGAGCGCTTGAGTTCGAGCGCCAGCGTCAGGCCAAGCCGAATGCCGGTCACCCCCAGCGGATGGCCGATGGCAATGGCCCCGCCATTGACGTTGAGCTTGTCCTCGTCGAGGCCCAGTTCATCGACACAGGCCAGGATCTGCGCGCCGAAGGCCTCGTTGATCTCGATCCGGTCGATCTGGTCGAGCGTCATCCCCGCCGCTTCCAGCACGGCGCGAATGGCCGGTGCCGGGCCGATGCCCATGATCTGCGGCGGCACGCCCACAGCGGCACTGGACAGAATTCGCGCCAGCGGCTTGTGGCCGTTGGCCCTGGCATAGGCCGATGACGCCACCAGCACCGCACCCGCGCCATCGACGATGGCCGAGGAATTGCCCCCGGTCTGCACACCGCCGAAAGCAGGCCGCAGCTTTGCCAGAACCTCATAGGGCGAGACCCGGATATGGCTGTCGGTATCCACGCTCTCGACCCCGCGCGGCAGTTTGATGCCCCGCTTGTCGAGCGTTTCGATCTCGAAACTCTCGCTCGTCACCGTCACGATTTCCTCGGCCAGGATGCCGGCATCGCGCGCGGCAATGGCCCGGTTGAAACTGCGCTCGGCAAAGCGGTCCACGCGCTCGCGCGAGATATTGTACTGCTTGGCCAGGTTCTCGGCCGTGTCGCCCATATTGACGCAACCGGCCGGGTCATAAAGCGCTTCCCAGAGGAAGTCCTTGAACTCGACCTTGCCCATGGTGAAGCCATTGCGATGGGTATAGGCGGCAATGGGGTTGCGGCTCATGCTCTCGCAGCCCGCACCCAGTGCCAGATCGACCCGCCCCAGCGACACCGAATCCGCTGCCTGCGCGATGACTTCGAGCCCGGTGCCACAGATGCGCTGTACGAGATGGGCCGGGGCTTCGATGGGCGCGCCGGCATAGAGGCCGATATGGCGCGGCGTCACATAGGCATCGAACGAGGCCTGCGCCATGGAGCCTGCAATCGTGTGACCGATATCGGCGGCCTTGACCCCGGTTTTTTCAATGGCGGCACGCGCAGCCTTGATGCCGAGATCGATGGGTGAGATCTCGGCAAAGACGCCGCGATAGTCCACGAAAGGGGTGCGGGCACCGCCCAGAAGATATGCGTCGTCGAAGGTGAGGCGAAGGCCTTTGCTCATGGTCAGGCGCCTTTCCTTGGGCACAAAATGATGTCGGAGCCGGGTGTGTCGGCATAGAGCGCGGCCACCAGATCGGCGCGATGGGTGCGCACCGCGCGCTGATTGATCGAGCCCTTGTCGGTCACCTCGCCCTTGTCGATATCGGGCAAGTCCGCCATCAGCAGGGCGCGGGCGATATGATTGGAACTGCCGGTGGATTTCTGCGCCAGTCCGGCGAGGCTGTCCTCGAATTTCCCGCGCACGGCGGGGTGGGCGAGAATGGTTTTGGCATCGGTATCGGCGGCAAGTCCCGCCAGTCGCGCACAGGCGGCCATGTCGGGAAAGATCAATGCACCGATATAGTTGAGGTCGAGCCCGGTTATCACCACGTCGCGGATCAGCGGCGCACAGGCCCCGATCACCGCGCTGCGCAGGGCCGCGAAATTGACCCAGGTGCCGGTCGAGAGTTTGAAATCCTCGGTAACGCGGCCGTCAAAGACCAGACCTTTTCCGAGATCATCAGCGTCGGCAAAGCGCACTGCGTCGCCGATCTTGTAGAAACCATCCTCGTCGAAGGCTTCGATGGTCTTTTCCGCATCGCGCCAGTAGCCGGGCGTGACATTGGGGCCCTTGAGGCGCAATTCGGTCTTGTCGCCATTGGGGACCAGCTTGACCTCCATGCCTGCGGCGGGCAGGCCGATATGACCGGCCTCGGACACCGCCCAGGTCGTTGTGAAGGCAAAGGGCGCAGTTTCGGTGGAGCCATAGCCGGTGATGATCATCACATGCTGGCCGGTCTCTTCACGAGCAGCTTTGTCGAGACCATCGAAGACGTGTTGCGACAGTCCCGCGCCCGCATATTGCAGCAATTTCAGCCGGGCAAAGAGATTGCGCCTTGCTTCAGGATGCTCCTCGAATGAGGCGACCAGAAATTCGTAAGCCTTTGGCACATTGGTGAAAAAGGTCGGTTGGACGGTCTTGAGATTTTCCAGCGTTCGCCCGATCCGCGCCGGGGTCGGCTGACCATCATCGATGTAGAACGAGCCACCATTATAGATGGCAATGCCGGTATTGTGGCTGCCGCCGGCGACATGGTTCCACGGCATCCAGTCGAGCAGAACCGGCGGCTCATCGGCGAGGAAAGCCAAAGCTGTGCGGATCATTTCCTGATTGCAGGCCATCATCCGGTTGGTGGTGATGACGCCCTTGGGCAGACCAGTCGAGCCGGAGGTGAAGAGGATCTTGGCGACCGTATCGGGCGTGATTGCGTCATGGGCCGCTGCCACGGCTGGCGTCACCGGGGTCTTGAGCAGGTCGGCAAAGACCTGGCTCTGGCGGCCGTCGAGCGGATTTGTTCGCACGATCAAGGGGATATCGGCATCGAAGACGGCGTTGATGGCCGGGGCGAATTTGGCGCCATCGCTGGCATAGATCATGCCCGGGGTCAGCAAGCCGGCGATATGCCTGAGCTTGCCGAAGTCGGTCGAGACCAGCGAATAGGCCGGCGAGATCGGGGCATAGGGAATGCCGACCCAGATGGCGGCCATGCCAAGGAGGAAATGCTCGACCTCATTGCCCGAGATGATCATCAGCGGGCGCTCGGGAGAAAGCCCAGCATTGACAAGGGCTTGCGCGAGCGGAGGAATGGCATCCAGCACCTGGGCAAAGCTCAGTTCGCGCCAGCCCTCGCCCTCGCGGTCGGCAATCAGCACAGCGTCGGGCGTCTTGTGCGCCCAGCTTTCCAGCGCATCCACGATCGAACGGGGATAGGCGCCGAGCGTCTCAATCGAGCGCAGCACGGTGCTGCCATCGGCGCGCCGCTCGGCCTTTGCAGCCATATTGCCCAGACGCACTGCGCGAATAGGGGCAGCCTTGATGTCCATGAGTTCCTCCCTCATGGATTTAGTTATGGCGCATAACTATTATCTGCGCAAGGGGTGCTGTCTCATGTCAGCAGGCTGTTGACGTTGACGCGTGCCCCAGCGTCAAAAGGTGAAAATCAGGTGCGATAACCGATATCGATCGTGGCGCGCCCCTCGCTCAGCCGGGAGACGCAGGCGCACATGCGATGGTTTTCCGCTTTTTCCTCGGCGCTGAAAAAGACGTCCCGGTGATCGATGTCGCCATCGCGGTCCACGATGTTAACAGCACACAGGCCGCATTCGCCGCGCTGGCAATCGTAGATCATCTCGACGCCCGCTCCGATCAGCGCTTCGAGCAGGGTCTGGTCGGAGCGTACCGGCACCGAAATGCCGCGATTGAGCACATCGACGGTGAAGGGCTTTTCAGCGAAGAGCCCGCTATCGCCGAAGACCTCGTAGCGCAGCCGGCTGACCGGCCTGCCGCTCGCGGCCCAGGCGGATTTGGCCGCCTCGAGCATGCCGATGGGACCGCAGAGATAGCATTCGGCATCGGGGGGGAGCGCTGCAAATTCGGCGGCGAGATCGATATGCTCGCCGGCCGAATTATCGCGCAGCACGAGGCTGTCGCCCAGCACACCCTGCAATTCTTCCGCAAAGGCCATCAGCGCCCGGGAGCGCGCCGCATAGACCACGCGGAGCGAGGCGCCGCGCGCCGCCAGCGCCTTGGCCATGCCATAGATCGGGGTGATGCCAATGCCCCCGGCCAGCAGCAGGTAATGGGGGGCGCGCCAGCTCAGCTCGAACCGGTTTTCGGGAATGGTGAGCCGGACGGACTGCCCCTGTTCCAGCCCCCACATGAAGCGCGATCCGCCCCGGCTCTGCGGATGCAGCTTTACCGCAATGGCGATGTGGCCCGGCGGGGCGGGAATGATCGTATAGGTGCGGGTAGCCTTCTGGCCATTGATCTCGACACCGAAATTGCTGTGCGACCCGGGATCGAAGCGTGGCACGGGCCCGTCCACGGCAAAGGTGATATGACGGACGTCGTCCGCGATGGTGCTGATGTCGGCGACTGTGGCATCGCGCCATTCGACACGGTTGCGCATGTGGTTTTCCTCCCAGAAATGTTTCGAGCCGCTCGTTCCCCTCCCCCTTGAGGGGAGGGGCTAGGGGTGGGGCTGTGGCTCCACAAAACTCCCTGTTCGAGGCGACCTCAGCACCCCCACCCTCATTCCCTCCCCTCAAGGGGGAGGGAGGCGATGGAGCCGATAGAATTGTGTTGCACCCCTACCCCACGACCAGCGACAGCGCCGAAACGCGGCGGATGAGGCTGCGGTCCTGGTCGAGCACGAATTCCAGATTCTGCCGGGCCAGCCTTGCATGCTCGCGCGCCAGGGATTCCGCCCGCGCGCCTTCGCGCAGTTCGATGGCATTGACCATGGCCCGGTGCTGGGCCTGCGCCCCATAGAGCGAGCGGCGAAAGGCCATGACGTCGGCCTGCTTGTCGAGAAAGGCGCTGGGCGAGGCGAAGGGCAGGCTCGTCACCCGCTCGATCTCGCGGCTGATGGTCTGGCTGGCGAGACTCCAGAGCTTTTCGTGAAAGGCAGCATTGAGATCGACATAGGCGTCGAAATTCATCTCCTCGACCTCGCCCTTCTGGGTCAGGTCGAGTTCAGCCAGCAGGCGATGCAGCTCGCCCATGCGGGCGGGAGCCACGCCGCGCTCCGCCGCCAGCCGCAGGGCCGTGCCTTCGAGCACGCCGCGCAATTCGATGGCGTCGATCACATCCTCGCGGGTGAAGGAGCGCACCGCATAGCCGCCCGAGGGAATGGCTTCCACCAGCCCCTCCTGTTCGAGCCGGGCCAAAGCCGCGCGCAGCGGCGTGCGCGAAATGCCCAGCTTTTCGGCCAGCGCCACTTCGGACAGGCGCGACCCGGCGCGGATACCGCCTGATATCACCAGATCGCGCACGCCCATCAGGGCGCGCTGAGACTGCATGGCACGCTCGGCTTTCTCGGTCATTCTGCAGCCTGCTGCATGACGTTTTCCTCTGCAATCATCCGGTCGATCAGCCGTCGTGCCCACATCGAGCCGGCATCGATGTTGAGATTATAGATGACGTGATCAGGATTGGCGTCGATGGCCTTTTGCTGGGCTTCGAGAATGTGCTCGTCTTCTCGGAAAATCGAGGAGACGCCTTCGCGCAGATTGTGGGTGCGGGCCTGTTCGTCGATCTTGTAGTTGCGGGCAAAGGCCCAGAAATAGTGACAGGTCTTGTCGGTTTCGGGCGTCATGGTGTTGAGCACGAAGCCGTTTACGCCCTGGCTGCGGTCGCCCTGCGGCGCGCCGGTGCCGGCGGGCGCCACGCCCACATCGATGGCAATGGTGGAGGGCGCCTGGAAATTGATGATCTGCCAGCGATCGACATTGCCCGGCTTGCCCAACTGACCGCGCCAGAAGGGCGGCGCGTCGATGTCGAGCATCCACCGGGTGATGGTAGCGGTGGTGTCGGTATGGGTGGCCTCGAACGGGGCCTCGGCCACGGCACGATTGCCGATGGAAGAGCCATGGACATAGGTTTCGTGCGTCAGGTCCATGAGATTGTCGACGACCAGCCGATAGTCGCAATTGACGTGGATATATTTGCCATCGGCAGCCCATTCGGGATGCTGGTTCCAATGCAGGTCCGGCACGAGAGCCGGATCGGCCAGGGCCGGATCGCCCATCCAGATCCAGATGAACCGATGCCGCTCGACCAGTGGATAGGATTTGACGCAAGCCGAAGGATTTATGGTGTCCTGCGACGGCATGTATACACACCGACCCGTGTCGTCGAATTCGAGGCCGTGATAGCCGCAGATGACATTGTCGCCGTGCAGCTCGCCCATGGAAAGCGGCAGCAGCCGGTGCCAGCAGGCGTCAGCCAGCGCAGCGGCGGAGCCATCCTGCTTTCTATAGAGCACGACCGGCTTGTTGCAGATGGTCCGCGGCAGGAGCTCCCGCTTGACTTCGACATCATAGGCTGCGGCATACCAGGCATTCAGCGGAAAGGCGGGGCCAGTCATTCTCGTTCCTCCTCACAGGTCCTCGCCACGTAATGAATACCAGTTGTATACATTTTGCAAGAATGTGATTGCCAAGATCGCGTGAGCGGTTATCACTCCCAGCCCAATACGAGGAGGATCGCTATCCATGTCTGTTGCCAAGCCGCCCTATCATGCCGATGTCGTCGGCTCTTTCCTGCGCCCCGATTCCATCAAGGCCGCCCGCAAGGCCCGCGCCGAAGGGAAGATGGGTGAAGACGAGATCGCAGCCATCGAGGACGAGGCAATCCGCGACGTCATCAAGATGCAGGAAGATGCCGGCCTCAAGGCCGTGACCGATGGCGAATTCCGCCGCGCCTGGTGGCATTTCGATTTCATGGGCATGCTCAACGGGCTCGACATCATCCAGCGCGAGGGCGGCGGCATCCAGTTCCATGGCGTCCATACCAAGCAGGACGTGCCCGTCATCACCGACACGCTCAGCTTCCCCGCCGATCACCCGATGCTGGAGCATTTCAAATTCGTTGCCGCCAATTCCAAGGTGACGCCGAAAATCTCCATCCCCGGCCCCAGCGCCATCCATTTCCGCATCGCCGATGACGACATTGCCGTCAGCGAGTACAAGCACGATGCCGAAGCCTATTTCGAAGCCATCACCGCCACCTACAAGGACGCGGTCACGGCCTTCTACGATGCCGGCTGCCGCTATCTGCAGATGGACGACATTTTCTTCGCCTATCTCTGCGATCCGAAAATTCGCGCCGAGCGCAAGGCCAAGGGCGAGGATCCCGATTGGCTGATCGGGCGCTATGCCAAGATGATGCATGACGCGATTGCCGACCGGCCCGAGGACATGCTGATCGGCATGCATATGTGCCGCGGCAATTTCAAATCCACCTGGGTGGCCGAAGGCGCCTATGACCCGGCGGCGGATGCGATCTTCAACCAGACCGATGTCGATATCTATTTCATGGAATATGACACCGACCGCGCCGGTGGCCTCGAGCCGCTGCGCCTGCTGCCCAAGGGCAAGAAGCGCGTGCTGCCCGGCTTCATCACCACCAAGACGCCGGAACTGGAAGACCTCGACGATCTCAAGCGCAAGTTCGACGCGGCCTCAAAATATGCCGATCTCGACCAGCTCGGCATCGCCCCGCAATGCGGCTTCGCCTCGACCGAAGAGGGCAATGACCTGACCATGGACGACCAGCGCCGCAAGCTCGACCTCGTGGTCAAGACCGCAGAGACGATCTGGGGCAAGGTTTAGGCCCAGCCCCGCCACAGCGCCTGGGGAGCCCCAATGCACACCCTCCCCCTTGAGGGGAGGGCCGGGGTGGGGGTTCTGCGGGACCAGCGACCTCAATGTTCATCCGGTTCATGGAGGGTTCAGCACCCCCACCCTCGATCCCTCCCCTCAAGGGGGAGGGAGGCGATAGAACCGAAACACCTTGAACCGTCTTTACTGGCGCAATGTCAGCACCCGCCTCAACGCCGCAACCTTCTCATGACTCGTCGCCCGGCGGCCCGGACTGTCAAATCCCAGCCGCATCGCGGGCGGGCTGGCCGCTGGGGCCGCTTCTCCGCATGACGCATGCAGGGCCGTCAGCGGCACCTTGTCGAGCACTGCTCTGGCGGTTTGCGCATTGATGCCGGACCCGGCCATGATGGTGATGCGGCCCGCCGCAACCTGATGGGCCAGCGCGATCTGGTCGATGCCATCGGGCGCTGTGCGGGCGCGGCCGGCGGTGAGGATCGTATCGAAGCCCAGCGCGATGGCTTGCTCCACCGCCTCGGCCATATCGGGCACGAGGTCGATGGCGCGATGCAGCGTGCGTTTCATGCCGGACGCTGCCCCGCTTAAAGCCGCGAGCGTTTCGACATCCAGCCGGCCATCGGCAAGGCTTGCGCCGAGCACCACGCCCTCCAGCCCTGCAGTGCGCACCGCCGCGATGTCGGCCAGCATGGCCTCGATATCGGCTGGTGAAAAGACGAAATCGCCCGGGCGCGGACGGATCATGGCCCGCACCGGCACATCGGCGCGCGCCGCCAGCGCGATGAGGCCGGGCGTGGGCGTGAGGCCGCCCAGTTCGAGCACCGAGCAGAGTTCCACCCGGTCGGCGCCTCCCGCAATGGCGGCTTCGAGCCCGGCAGCATCGTCGACGCAGATTTCGAGCAGTGTCATGCGCCACCCTCGGAGAAGCCCAAAGCCGCAGCACCCAGCAATCCGGCATCGACGGTCAGTTGCGCGGGAACGACCAGCGGGCGCTCGATGCGCCGCAGGATGCGCGCGCGCACTGCCGTATCGAGACGCGCGATCAGTGCCGCGCTATTGCCCAGCCCGCCACCGACCGGAACGATGTCGGGGCCCACGATATTGACCACCAGCGCCAGCGGTTGGGCGACCAGCTCTGCGTAAAGATCGATGGTCCGGGCCGCATCAGCATCGCCTTGGGTCCAGCGCGCGACAATGTCGGTGCTCGGCAAGGCGGCGCCATGCAGGTGCTGATGCAGCCTTTCCAGCCCGCGCGCGCCGCCAATGGTGTCGACGCAGCCGCTGAGGCCGCAGCCACAGGCGAAATGCGGCAGGTCATATGGCGGCACCGACACTTTGGTGGCAACGATGGTGCCATGGCCCCATTCGCCCGACAGCCCGCCGGCGCCGCGGAACAGGCGGCCATTGGCGACAATGCCGCCGCCGACGCCAGTGCCCAGAATGGCGCCGAACACCACCCGATGTCCCCTGCCCGCGCCGGCATGCGCCTCGGCCAGGGCGAAGCAATCGGCATCATTGGCGACCAGAACCGGACGCCCCAGCGCCGCGCCGAGATCGGCACCGAGGTTGCGTCCATCGATACAGGGAATATTGGCGACGGTGACACGGCCGCTATCGGGATCGACGACGCCGGTGACAGAAATGGCCACGGGCGCTCCTGCCGGCGCGCCGCCCTGCTCGACCAGCGTGGCGATGGCGGCGGCGAAGGCGGCAAAATCGTCGCGCGGCGTCGGCACGCGACCAAGCGGGGCAAGGCTTTCCCGGTCGCTGGCCAGCGCGCCCTTGATCGTCGTGCCGCCAATATCGAAACAGGTGATCATGGATGGGCCTCTTTGTGCCGCATTTAGGACGGGAGAGGCGTGTCGATCAACAAGATCATCGCTGGCGCATTGCCTCTTTGCCGGTCAAAATGGCGACCCACGAGGCGCAGGCATTTATCCGATGAGCACCAGTCTTTACCCCGAAGATTTTTATGCCGAGCGTCGCCAGCACACAGCATATGCCGCCGCCCGCATTCTCGATGCCCTGCCTTCGGGCCTCAATCGCAATCGGATTGCCGATATCGGTTGCGGCACGGGCACATTTCTCGCCAGCGCGCTCGAACGTGGTTCGTCCTATGCCTTGGGCATGGAAGGCGACTGGGTCCGCGCGGACATGCTGGACAATCCCGGCATCATCTTCGCCCCGGCTGATCTCGAACGGCGCTTTTCAGCCCCGGCGGTCGATCTGGTTCTGTCGCTGGAAGTGGCTGAACATCTCTCGCCCGACCGCGCCGCCGGATTCGTCTCGGATCTTGCCGCCATGGCGCCTGCGGTGCTGTTCAGCGCCGCCATTCCCGGTCAGGGCGGCGTGGGCCATGTCAACGAGCAGTGGCAAAGCTATTGGGCGGGACTATTCGCGGCGCAGGGCTATAGCGCCCATGACGTCATCCGCCCCAAGCTGTGGACCGACGAGGCTATTCCCGCCTGGTACAGGCAGAATCTGGTGCTCTACCTCAAGCCGCACATTGCCGAACAGCTGGCCCTCACGCCCACCGATCCACGCCTGCTCGACACAGTCCATCCCGCCTTCTGGGCGCGGGCCAACCGCGAACTGAAATATGCCAATGCCCTACCCGAATCCGAAGTGCTGCGGCAGCAGGCGCAGCAACAGCAGCAATAGCTAGCGCGCCGCCCAGAGCAGGCCGCGCCTCAGGATTGTACGCACCTGCGGGATTTCCAGCTCGTCCGCCGTGTGGCCGAGCGAGGAATAGAAGACCCGACCCTTGTCGTGGGTGGTGGTGAAGACGACGGGCATGACCACGTCCTTGCGCCAATTGTGGAATTCGCCGGAGAATGTGGTGGTGGCGAGGACCTCCACCGCCGGGTCGTAGTTCAGGTAATATTGCTCGGATGTGTGCTCGAAACTGTCGATCCCGGCCATGATGGGATGATCGGAGCGGGTGACATCCACTTTGTAGGTGATGATGTTTCCCGGGTGCTGCACCCAATAGACGCTGGCGGCATAGCGGAAGGGCACCGAGGCGCGGAAAGTCGTCGCCAGCCCCATGTGATAGCCGGCGAGCCCGGTTCCGGCGCGGATGGCGGCGATGAGATTGGCCATCTTGTCCGGCGCCAGCGTGCCATCGGTAATGACCGGCACGACGAGGTCATTGCTGCCGACGTCCTCGGCGCCCAGCGCGTCATAGTCGGGGGTGACGGTGACCGCAAAACCTTCTTCCTCAAGCAATGTCCGCACCACATGGGCGCCGCGCTCGGGCGTATGCAATTCCATCCCGCCCCAGACGACGAGGGCCTTTTTGCTGGTCATCCTATAGTCCCAATCCTACCGCTTCGGTTCGGTGTACGCCCCTGGGGACGAAGGCGAAGTCATCCTCCATGCCCAGCAGCTTTGCAGCCAGGTGAATGACGGACAGCCACATTTCGGTCCCCTGCAATCCCGGCGCCTGCTCATCGGCAAAGGCAAAGCCTTGCCCGTCCACCCAGCGCTCGCCCGCCCGCGCGATGACGGTGAGCGCGATCTGTTCGGCTTCCGCCCGGCGATGATCGGTCTGGCCGAGGCAGAGCAGCAGGGGATGGATGGTATCGAGCAGGTTGCAGGCCGTATAGGTCGGCCCGGTGAAGCCGCCATAATTGCGATAATTGAGCAGCACCGAATCTATCGCCTTGTCCGGGCGCGGTACGGCGATGCCGAACTGGGCATAGGTGCCTCGCGTCAGCCGGTAGAAACCGTTGACGGGCTGGAGCAGACCCTCCGCTTTGGTCGGCGCGCCCCAGAGGCCGGATGTGCGGTCCTGATGCAGCGCCAGCCAGCCGAACAGCGTCTCCCGCGCCGGGCCGGAGGCAAAGTAGCGCGCATTGAAATAGAGCGCCGTGCCGATGGCATCCACCGCCGCACCCGCGCCCCAAGCCCGCTCGCGCCAGGGCAGGCCATTGAGCCATTCACACAGTTCCATGGCCGGCAACTCCACTGCGGAAATGGGGTGCAGCGGCCTGCTGCCGAGGACTTCGAGCGCATAGCCGGCGGAAAGGATGTTGTAGAGCGCCAGGCCATTGTCCCGCATGGCCTCGCCCGCTTTGGGCGGCTGGAACGGGTCGGGGAACAGGCCCGTCGCCGCGTCCTGGACGGCCTGGAGACGTTCAATAGTCTCGGGCACATCGAGGCCGGGCGGCAATTCACCAAAGCTCGTGGCGATCTCGATTGCATCGCAAAGGTGACGATTGCTCTGCCGGGCCCATCCATCGGCCTCGCGCGAGATATAGGCACCATTCTCAGAACTGCGCGCCAGCACATCGCGCCATTGGCGCGCGGCCCGATCGCCCAGGGCCTGCAATTGCGTCCGTGTTTCGTCCCGGCGTCCGCGCCCGCGAAAGCGCAGCACCTTTGCCGGCACGCCGCCGACGATGGCCAAAGCGGGCACATCCTTGCTGACCACCGAGCCCGCCGCGATCACCGCGCCGCGTCCGATGGTGACACCATCGACCACGACCGCATTGGCGCCGATCCAGACATCGTCGCCGATGGTGATGCCCCGGCTCTCATGCTTTTGCTGCCAGATGGGCAGGTCGGGATCGTCAAAGCCGTGATTGAAGCCGACCAGCGAGACATGGCTAGCAATGCGTACCCCATCGCCGCAAGTCACCTTGCCCGAAATCATCGCATAGGGGTTGATCGTGCAATGGCTGCCAAAGCTGACATCGCCGCGCACCAGGGCGTGGCCGCCGATCCAGCTTTCCTCACCCAGCGCCAGCCTTGTGGTGAAAATCGCTGCGTCAGCCGCGACATAGGCGCTGGGGGCAAAACTGGCGCCGGCCTTGTGCCGCAGTGTTTCGAGCCGCGCCTGATGATCGGGGCTGGCAATGTCCTCGGGCGTGCGGTCCCAGGTGAGAAATTGCAGGCGGGCCTCGTGCCAGTCGTCATGGTCGAGATTGCTATCGAGCATGGCGCCAATACCCCTCATCCGCCCTTCGGGCACCTTCTCCCGCAAGGGGAGAAGGGGGCGCCGTGCCCACCCCAAGGCACTGCTTTGCCCTCATTCTGACCGCAGTGAGAATTTGCCTCATCACGCCAGCCTTTCGAGAAGAGACGGTTCGATTTCGTATTGCATCGTCTCGCCGCGCACGAAGCGTTCCACCTCCTCCACCGCCATATGGCCCAGTCGCGCCCGTTCGGTGCCGATCGCGCCGGCAATATGGGGTGTCAGGAACACATTGGGCAGGGTGAAGAAGGGCGAGTCCGGGGCCGGGATTTCAGGATCGGTGACATCGATCACCGCGTGGATGCGCCCGGTCTGCAATTCAGCCAGCAGGGCCGCCTCGTCGATCAGCGCGCCCCGCGCCGTATTGATGAACCCTGCCCCGTCCTGCATCAGCTTCAATTGCCGCGCCCCGATCATGCCGCGTGTCGAGGGGAGCGATGGCGCATGGACCGAGACGATGTCGGAGCGCGCCATCAGGGTGTCGAGATCGACCAGTTGCACGCCCTGGGCCACGGGGTCGTCCGGCTGTACAAAGGGGTCGTAGAGCAGCACGTCGAAATCGAAGCCGGCCAGCATGGCGGCCACCTTGCGGCCGATGCGCGAGGCGCCGACCAGCCCGATCGTGCGGCGGAAATTGCCGATATTGTGGTCCATCAGCGCATAGGCACTGCGCCGGCTCGGATCGGAGCGATAGAGGTCGCGCAGTTCAAAGGCGCGCTTATTGGCGAAGAGGATTGAGGCGAGAGTGAATTCGGCCACCGGCACGGCATTGGCCTCGGCGGCGTGGGTCACGCGAATGCCGCGCGCATAGGCGCTGGCATCGATGGTGAATTTCACGGTTCCCGCAGCATGCGCGATAAGCTGCAAATGGGGCGCATTGCGCAACACGTCCGGCGTGATCTGGGGGCAGCCCCAGCCGGTCACCAGCACTTCGGTTTCCGCCAGCAGACGTTTCGCCTCCGGGTCGGCAAAGGAAGATATCGGGGCTTCCGAAAGAATGTCGCAACACGCGGCAAGCCGACGCAATGCCTCGGCGTCGAAGACGTGCCGTGTCTTGTCGGGCTGAAAGGCGAAGGCGAGTTTTGGCCGCATCAGAAGCGCTCCGGCACCAATATGGCGCTGACATCCATGCCCTCGCGGGCGAACAGGGCCTCAAGCGCGGCAAGGTCCGGCGCCCGTGGCGGATTGACGAGCGCTTGCTCGGCGTCTGCCCCCGCTGGCAGGGCCATGGCGGCGGTGACCAGCACGGTTTCGCCCGCGGGAATCTCGCCGCGCAATTGCGGCACGATGGTTTTGGAGTGGATGAGATTGGTATTGGGATAGGCGCGGAAGGCCCGTCCCTCGCGCTGTCCCGACAGATCGAGAATGGCGCTGAGATCGGTCTTGCTGCGCGCCACGCCCCGGCCCGGCTCGTCGATATAGTCATCGGCATTGAGATCGGCGCGGGCGATGGCAAAGCCGCCTTCGGTGCCATGGAGGGCGCGCGGCGTCGTGATCCGGTGCAGCCGGATATGCCAATCCTGGGCCGGCACCAGCCAGGTGTCGACCTCGACATCACTCCAGGGTTTCCAGCGGGAATAGAGGCAGTTCTCGGCGATCTGCGCGACCTCGTTGGTCTCGCGCACCCGGTAGTGGCGGCCATCATCGCTGAGCGCCAGCGCTCCATCGAAGGCGCCATTGTGATAGGCGCGCTCGTCGACCTCCACCGAAAAGCCATAGCGGCTGGAATAGACAAACTTGGCATATTTCTCGGTGCCCGCCCGCATCTGCCAGTTCTGCTGGCCAGAGGAGAGCGCCACCACATTGCCCTTGGTATGCTGCATCACCATGCCGGGATGTTTGAGCGGCACAGGCTTGGGTCCGAAATCGGCCTCGACTTCCTCGGCGGTCCAGAAGGGATGATCCTCGGGCAGAGCCAGCGGCAGGAAGGCTTTCAGCGCCCAATAGGGCGAGCCGGCCGAATTATAGCTCTCGGACATGAAGAGGTTGGGATAGCCATAGCCGATGGAGAGAATGCCGTCGCGATTGGCGATGGGCAGCTTGCTCCACCAACGCAGATGGCGGAGGAATTGTCCCTTGATGACGCCCCAGGGCATAGCCTCGACATCGGCAAAGGCCAATGCGCCCCAGAAACCGCCACAGGCGAAGCGATAGGTCAGCGAGCGCCCGAAAGCCAGCGTGCCGCCATCCTCGTCGAACCAGTGCTGGATGTCCTTGGCAAAGAGCCGCGCCCGCTCCTTGTAGTCGGCCACGCGCTGGTCATCGCCATTGGCGAGCCTGGAATAGATCAGGCCATAAAAGTGCATGGCAAAGGGAATGTAGTGGTCGATGCGGCGCACATTGCCGTCCCGATACCAACCATCGCCGAGATAGAAGCCTTCGAGTTCGGCAAGGAACCTATCGGTATAGGAGCGGTCGAACTCGACCCCGCATTGTTCGAGGCCGAGATCGACCAGAATGCGGAAGAATTTCCAGTTATTGTCGGCATAGTCGAATTTGCGCGCATGCTTGAGATAGGCGGCAAGATTGTCCTTGGACTGCTGCGGCAGAGGGTCCCAGACGAGATGGGGCAGCATCTTCATGGTGAAGCCTATAACCGCCAGTTCCACCTGCCGCTGATCGATGCCGTTGACCGTGCCCCAATATTCGGGATGGGCGGGATCGGTGCCATTGGCCAGACCCTGCCGGTACAGCTCCCAATGCTCGAATTCGCCGCCACCGGCCGCCAGCGGGGTGAGGCCCCAGAGCGGGCGGGCGAAGCCTTCGAGATCGGCCGCCGCGCGGTCGAAATGGGCGCCAGCGCCATCGAGCCGCACCCGCGCTCCACCCTCGGAAAAATACGGCAGAAGCGGCGCGAAGAGGTCGCGGAGACCCTTTTCGACATCGGCGCGGGTTTGCAGGGGATTGCCGAAGAGCGGATTGGCGGTGGCGGGATCGTAGGTCATTTGGTCAAGAATTCCTGTTTGTCGCTGGCCGGCTTCAAGCTGCGGCATGGACCACCGGGACAAGCCCGGTGGCGACGATAGCTGATGGTTTCGCGTCCCTGCTCAATGCTCTCCCCTCTTTCGTCATTGCCCGGCCTGTCCGGGCAATCCAGCGGCGCTCACCAAAGTCGAAGGGCGCGCAGAGCTCGGCGCCTCATAAGCGCCATGGAGTTCGAGCGTTTCGGCGAAATGGCAGGCGGCCAGTTGGGCCGTGCCGTTTATGGGACGCAAAGCCGGCTTTTCGCTGCGGCAGCGATCCTCGGCATACTTGCACCTAATATTGAACGGGCAGCCCTGCGGTCGATTGCCGAGATAGGGGATCTCGCCCTTCAGTTCCTTGCTGCGGCCCTTGCGCCTTGTGGGATCGGCAATGGGCAGCGCGTCGAGCAGCATTTCGGTATAGGGATGGCGCGGCCGCTCGAACAGCATTTCGGTGGGCGCATTTTCCACCACATGGCCCAGATACATCACCACCACCCGGTCGGCGATGTAATTGACCACGCCCAGATCGTGGCTGATGAAGATATAGGTCAGGCCGAATTCGGTCTTCAGGTCATCGAGCAGGTTCAGCACCTGCGCCTGAATGGAAACGTCCAGCGCCGACACCGCCTCGTCGGCGATGACCAGTTTGGGGTCGAGCACCAGCGCGCGCGCAATGCCGATGCGCTGCCGCTGCCCGCCGGAAAAGGCGTGTGGATAGCGACCCGCCGCGTCGGGCGCTATGCCGACCTTGGACAGAACATCGAACACACGATCTTCGAGCGCCTTGCCGCGTGCTATGCGGTGTACACGCAGCGGTTCGGCGACGATGTCGAAGACCCGCATATTGGGATTGAGCGAGGACATGGGATCCTGAAAGATCATGCGGATATCGCGCCGCCAGGGCTTGATCTCGCGCTTGCCGAGCGCGGTCAGCTCGACCTTTTCCTTGTCCCTTGGATGATAATAGACATGACCATGGGTCACCGGCTGCGCCTTGATGATGCAGCGGCCGAGCGTTGTCTTGCCGCAGCCGCTTTCGCCCACGATAGCCAGCGTTTCCCCGGCTTCGACCGTGAGATTGATGTCGTTGAGCGCCACCAGTTCCCGGCTCTTGCCGAAAATGCCGCCACCCAGCGTATAGACCTTTGAGAGGTTTTCGATCGTGAGAAGCGTGCTCATGCGCGTTCCTCCTGCCTGACTTCGGTCAGCATATGGCAGCCCGCCACATGGCCGGGACCGAGCGTGGTCTGGGCCGGGCGGCTGTCGCGGCAGGGCGCGAAGGCAAAGGGGCAACGGCTGGTAAAGGAGCAGCCTGCGGGCCGGTCCCTGGGTGAGGGCACCGTGCCTTTGATGGGCGAAAGTCTGGTGCGATCCGCCTTGCGTTGCAGGCGCGGCACCGAATTCATCAGCGCCTGCGTGTAGGGATGTTTGGGGGCCCTGAAGACCTCATAGACATCGCCCTGTTCCACCACATCGCCCAGATACATGACGGCGATCTCGTCGGCGATTTCGGCCACCACGCCAAGATCATGGGTGATGAACAGCATGGCCATGCCGTAATCGTCCTGCAATTGCCGCAGGAGATCGAGAATCTGTGCCTGCGTGGTGACGTCGAGCGCCGTGGTCGGCTCGTCGGCAATCAACAGGCGCGGGGTGCAGGCCAGGGCCATTGCAATCATGGCGCGCTGGCGCAACCCGCCCGAAAGCTCGAAGGGATAGGCATTGGCCCGCTCGCGCGCGCCCGGCACCCCGACCTGATCGAGCAGGGCAATGGTGCGCTCCCGCGCCTGTTTGGGCGTCAGGCGCTCGTGCAGGATGATCACTTCGTCGATCTGGTCGCCTATAGTGTGGACCGGTGAAAGCGAGGACATGGGCTCCTGGAAGATCATCGAAATCTGCGCCCCGCGAATGGCGCGCATGGCGTCGCTGTCGGGTTTGAGCCGGGCAATATCGACCCGCCCCCCATCGGCCTCGAACAGGATTTCGCCCTTGCCGAGCCTGGCATTCTTGTCGAGCAGGCGCAGCACGGCCCGCGCCGTCACCGACTTGCCACAGCCGCTTTCGCCGACCAGGGCCAGTGTCTTGCCCGGGGTCAAAACGAGGTCCACCTGCCGCACGGCCTCAATGGCCGCCTCATCGGGCGAGGTGAAGGAAATCGACATGTCATTGATGGTGAGGAGCGGATTATCTGCCATGGGGATCAGCGGCGTCACGTAGGCCGTCTCCGAAGAAATTGAGGGCAAGGATGACCACGACCACGCAAATGCCCGGCGTCAGCAGCCAGGGGGCAGTGGCGAGGGTCCGGATATTCTGCGCTTCCTGCAGCAGGGTGCCCCAGGACACGATAGGTGCCTGCAGGCCGAGACCAAGGAAGCTCAGTGCGGTTTCGGCGAGGATCATGCCGGGAATGGCGAGCGTTGCCGCAGCAATGATGTGGCTGGTGAAGCTGGGCACCATGTGCCGCGTGATGATGCGCCAGTCGCTGGCGCCATCGAGCTGGGCGGCGGTGACGAAATCCTCGGTCCTGAGCGAGAGGAACCGCCCGCGCACCACACGCGCCAGCTCGGTCCAGCCGATCAGCGACAGGATTATGGTGATGGCGAAATAGGTCTGGAGCGCATTCCAGTCCTTTGGCAGGGCCGCCGCCAGTCCCAGCCAGAGCGGAATGGTGGGGAGCGAGCGGATGAACTCGATCACCCGCATCACCGCGCTGTCGAACAGCCCGCCATAATAGCCGGCAAAGCCGCCGATGATGATGCCGAAGAACAGACTCAGCGTCACTCCGGCAAGGCCGATGGATAGCGAAATGCGCGTGCCGTGAATGAGGCGGCTCAACAGGTCGCGCCCAAGCCGGTCTGCGCCCAGGATGTAAAAAGGGTCGCGCGGATTTTCGACGCCGATGAGCTTGATCGACATGGGGATGAACCCGGCCAGCCGGTAGGGTTCGGATGGCGCGAAGAAGCGCACCGGGATGATTTCCTCGGGGTCGATCACGAAGGTGCGGCGCATGGCTGCCGGGTCGATCTCGGATCTGTAGCCATTCACATGGGGCATGAAAGACCAGCCGCCATCCTCGTTCTGGACGACGAAATTGATCCCTTGCGGCGGCGCATAGGTGTAGCGGGCGCTATAGGCGGATGGATCAGTGGGCGCGAGGAACTCGGCCAGCGCTGCGACCAGGTAGAAGGCCACAACAATCCAGAGACTGACCACGGCAAGCTGGTGCTGGCGAAAGCGCCGCCACATCAGGGCAAGCTGGGATTCGCGCCGCGCTTTCTTTGGCACCAGGTCAGCGACCGGGGCAATGGTTTCAACAGCCATCTTACTTGCTCCCATAACGAATACGCGGATCGATCCAGGCCAGAAGCAGGTCGGAGATCAGTGTACCGATGACGGTGAGCACACCGAGCAGCATGATGATGGCCCCGGCCAGATACATGTCCTGCGATGTGAGCGAGCGCAGCAGCAACGGTCCGGCCGTCGGCAGGTTGAGCACCACCGAGACGATGACCGAACTGGAGACCAGCGCCGGCAGCAGCCAGCCAATGGTGGAGACGAGAGGATTGAGCGCCACGCGCACCGGATATTTGAGGATCACCTTCCATTCCGGCAGGCCCTTGGCACGGGCTGTGGTCACATAGGGCTTCTTCAACTCATCGAGCAGGTTGGCGCGCAGGATGCGGATCAGCTCCGCGGTGCCTGCCGTCGCCAGCACCAGCACAGGAGCCCAGGCGCGGGACAGGAAATCCATGAGCTTGGGAATGGACCAGTGGGCATTTTCAAACTGCGGCGAATACAGCCCGCCAATCGTCGTGCCGAACCAGACGAAGCTGAGATACATGAGCAGCAGCGCCATAAGGAAATTGGGAATGGCGAGGCCGATGAAACCGGCAATGGTCGCCAGATAATCGCCGAGCGAATATTTTTTGACCGCCACATAGATGCCAATGGGCAGGGCGATGGTCCACATGACGATCACCGCCAGACCCTCGACCAGAATGGAGTTGCCCAGCCGGCCCCAGATGAGGCTCGTCACCGGCGCTTTCCACTCAAAGCTCTGGCCGAAATCGCCGCGCGTCAGAATGCCGGAAATCCATTTCCAGTATTGCACGATATAGGGCTCGCCAAAGCCGTATTGGCGGCGCAGCGCCTCGATCGTGGCCGGGTCGACCCGCTCGCCCTGCGCCGAGAGCGTGGCGACATAGGTGGTCAGGTAGTCGCCGGGCGGCAGCTGGATGATGGCGAAGGCCACAAAGCTCACCGCCCAGAGGGTGATCACCATGGCCAGGAGGCGGGTCGTAATGAAACGCAGCATGGGCGTCTCCTGAATAAGAATTTGATCCACCAAGAAGGATTTGGTGGCTCCAGCGCCCCCTCGCCCCTCATGGGAGAGGTTTGGGGTGAGGGGTGAATGCCTCTCGGCAAGACCTCGGCGCTGAACCCCTCATCCGGCCCTGCGGGCCACCTTCCCCCTCAGGGGAGAAAGAAAGTGCGCTTCATCTCAGCGCCCCCGCGGCTCATGGGAAAGCCGCGGGAGGCCGGGAGGGACCCGTTCTATTCGAAGTAGAACTGGAACGGGTCGTAGGGAGCCGGGGTCGGGAACAGATAGGCGTGCAGCATCGGTTCGGCGACGTTCCGCAGATTGTTCTTGGCGATGTAATAGCCATTGCCAGGCAGGGAGACGCCGATGACCGGGAAGTTTTCCTTGGCGATGACCAGGATCTGCTTCATCAGTTCGGTCCGCTTGTCGGGATCGCCCTCCGCGCGGAGCTGGTTATAGAGCTCCATCTGCGTCTTGGCCCATTCTGCGGGCTCTTCGGCAATTTCCGGCGTCGAGCCGTTATACCAAGCCTGCCAGCGGAAGGCCCAGACCGATTCAGCGCCCGATGCCATGTAGTAGCGAGGCTCCTGCACGACGTCGAGGCCGCCGTCGCCCTGCCATATCTGGGCGTCGTAGTCACCGGCCGGACGCTTATCGTAGTACAATGTGCGGTCCATATTGTTGAGATCGACGTCCAGACCACCGGCACTCAGCTGGAGCTGCATCAGCTCCATCATGTCCACCCATTCGGTGCGGAACGCGGCCACCAGCTCGATGGTGATGTTGAGCGAGGAGCCGTCGGCGAAAGTATAGAATTCGCCATTGCGTACCAGGCCTGCCCGCTCAAAGGCCTCGGCGGCCGCATCGGGGTCGTACTCGGTATATTGCTTGGCCATTTCCTCGTCGTAATAGGGGCTTTCCGGGCGCGGTGCGGCCTGGAAGGGTTCGCCCTGGCCGGTAAAGACCACGTCGATGATTTCCTCGCGGTCGATCAGATGGCTGACGCCGATGCGGAAATCCTTGTTGGAGAAGAGCTCGCGGCGCTTCTCGTCCACATGGTTCATGTTGAATTGCAGGGTCAGCGTATTCATGCTGGCCGGGACATTGGCCCCGAGGCGGTAATCGCCGCCATCCTGCCCGTCGAAGAACAGGGGCTGATTGGCCACGGTGGCAATATGACGATCCTGGAAGTCGATCTCGCCATTGAGCGCCATCAGCGTGATCTCTTCGAGCGAGTCCGAGACGCGCATGGTCAGCCGGTCGATATAGGGAAGCTGGTTTCCGGCGGTGTCGACCTTCCAGTAGTAGGGGTTGCGCACGAAGGTGGTGCGGGTGGCGTCGCCGGTCAGCGGCTCCTCGATCATCCAGGCATTCATCATCGGCAGGTCGGGATTGGCCCAGCGGATGGTTTCCGTTGCCCAGGAGCAGCGGTCCTGCATGTGCAATTCCCAGGTCTCGAAGCCGGCCGCCTTGGCATTGGCTTCGGCGTCCGGGTTGTAGGCCGGATAAAACTGGCTGCAATATTCCTTGTTCAGCGACACAACGGTAAAGCCGTTGACGCTGGCCAGATCGTCCATGATCAGGCCGTTGGGGTTCTCGAAGACAAAGCTGAACGTGGTGTCGTCGATCACATCGACAGTCACCGGATTGTTCGGATTCTTCATGAATGTGCCGGCGCCATAGCTGGGCTCGGAGAACAGTTCGACGGCAAAGGCGATGTCGGCGCTGGTAAAGGGCGTGCCGTTATTCCACTTGAGCCCCTCGCGCAGCTTGAACGTATAGGTGCGCGAATCCTCGCTGACTTCCCAGCTTTCGGCGAGATTGGGGATGATTTCCTTCCATTCGCGGTCATAGCGGACCAAGCCGTCATAGGCCACGGTGCGGGCAATCCAGGCATTGTCGAGCCCGCCGCGCAGGGCGCTGCGCCAGGTGCCGCCATAGGTGCCGACGTTCTCCACCGGATCGACAACCAGCGGATTGGCCGGAAGGCGTTCCTCCACCGGCGGCAGCGCGCCGCTGGCCACGAGTTCGTCCAGCATCGGCGCCTGCTGCTGCGCCAGTGCCGAACCCGACGCGGCGAGCAGTGCCGCAAGGGCTACCGCGCCGGCCAAGCCGAAACCGAAGTCTTTTCTCATTCCTCATCCTCCCATTGCCCGGTGCATTGACCGGATCGCGCGTTTGAGCCGGACGTCCTCTCGTGCCGGACCCATCATGGTGTGGCCGGCACAGGGTCCGGCCTGCCGTTTCAGGGGCATGGGGCTCGCCTTTTGGCGTTCATGCGGCACATCGGTCCGCTCTTTGCCCAAATCCTCAAACGGTTGTTGCCGGCGTCACCAATCTGTCAGCACATGGCCCCCCAGATGCGACACCGCACACGCAAGTTACGCATAAACTTGCGCAATATTCAAGAAATTTGCGCATTTCGTGCAATTTACGCAATTTTGTGGAATTTGCGTCAATATGGCAATCGGATAGGCGTGGCCGACGGGACTATCGATTGGCGCTTTTCAACATGGCGGAGAAAAAAATGCGGGAAAGGACGCGGCCAATCCCTCCGACAAACCTGCCAGGAGCCTTTTTCAGAGCAGCGTCTGAACCGTTTCGCCCTCGACCAGCGAGAGACCCACCTCAAGCTGGAGAGCGGCCTGCTCGCCTTGCAGTTTCATGGCCAGAAGCCGCACCACGCCACGCCCGATTGCCTCGCGGTCGACACGCACCGTGGTCAGGCGCGGGCTGGCCATGCCGGCAATGGGCAGATCGTCGAAACCAATCAGGGAGAAGCCTTCCGGCATCGGGGAATCGGGGCCCAGCAGGGCCTCGACCATGGTCACTGCAACGCTGTCGTTCCAGCAGAACACTGCGGTGACATCGTATTTTCCAGCGATCAGATCGGTCAGCAATTGCCGGCTGGAATGCTCGTTGGAAATGACCACCACGCCCTCGGCGCCGGGGCATTCGGCAATGGCTGCATCAAAGCCGAGCCGGCGTTGCCGGATCGTGGGGCGATGATGATAGGTATAGTGCAGGATGCGGCGATGGCCATGGTCCAGCAAATATTTGGTGGCCATGTGGGCCCCATGAAAATTGGATGGTGCCACCGCACTCAGGCGCATCAGCGGATCGGTGCCATTGGCGAGAACCAGGGCAATGCCGCTTTCCTGGCTCCAGCGGATCATGTCTTCGTCGGGATCGATACCGGCCAGAATGACACCATTGGCGCCAGACTTGGAGACGTGACGCCGCACAAAATCGAGCGTCACCAGTTCCTCGTTCACCAGCCGGACATCGAGCGCCATGCCGGCCTCGTTGGCCTGGCTGCGCATGCCTTCGACAATGCCGTGATAAAAGCTCGCCAGATTGCCGATGGCGCTGTTGAGCGGCACCAGCGCCAGTGCCCGCTTGTCGAGATGGCCGCCGGCGACCGGATGCTTGGACTTGTAGCCCAGCATGCGCGCCACGCGCTGCACGTCCCCGCGCACCGCGTCGCTTATTCCAATTTCATTGGCCAGCGCCCGCGATACCGTGCTGACGGACACGCCCAGCTTCTCGGCAATATCGGCCTGGCTTGCCCGCTTGGTCGGCGCCATCTCGTTCCCCATTCTGCCCTTTTACGCAATATTTGCGTTTCTTGAACAGATCAAGGAAATACGTCATCCGGCTTATGCGCCAATCTCAGTCCTTTGCCAGAACCTGATAGAGCGCCGAGTGGTCCCTGTCGCCCAGTCCATCCGCCAGCGCCTTGTTCATAAGCTGCTGCAGACTGGCGGAATGGGGCAGATAAAGCTCCAGGGCCTTGGCCGCCTCCATGGCAAGGCCAATATCCTTGCGGTGCAGCCGGATGCGGAAGCCGGGGTCGAACGTGCCCTTGACCATGCGGTCGCCATGCACTTCGAGAATGCGGGACGAGGCGAAGCCACCCATGAGGGCTTCGCGCACCTTTGCCGGATCTGCACCGGCCGCCTTGGCCAAGGCCAGGCCTTCGGCCACCGCCTCGATGGTCAGGCCGACAATCACCTGATTGGCGACCTTGGCAGTCTGCCCGGCGCCCACATCGCCGATCCGCGTGATATTCTTGCCCATCAATTCGAAGAGCGGCCAGGCGCGGTCGAAATCGGCCTCGGATGCGCCGACCATGATGGTCAGCGACGCCGCCTTGGCACCCACCTCGCCACCGGAGACAGGCGCATCGACATAGCTCGCACCCAGAGCGGCGATGCGGGCGGCAAAATCCTTGGTCGCAACGGGAGAAATCGAGCTCATATCGATGACGAGCTTGCCGGCAGACAGACCCGAGGCGACGCCGTTTTCATCGAAGAGAACCGTTTCGACATCGGGGGTATCGGGCACCATGAGAATGATGATGTCGGCAGCTTCAGCAACGGCTTTGGCACTATCCAGGGCCTTGCCGCCCGCCTCGACCAGATGCTGCGAGACATCCTTGACGCGATGGAGGAAGAGTTCGTGCCCGGCCGCGATGAGATGGCCTGCCATGGGGCGCCCCATGACGCCGAGGCCAATGAAACCAATCTTCATGCGCGTGTGCTCCAATCCTTGAACCAGCCGAGACCGGCCGAGGTGCCGCCGAGCGGCTTATATTCGGCGCCAACCCAGCCGGCATATCCAGCCTCATCCAGCGCCTTGAAAATGTTGATGTAATTGATCTCGCCCGTGCCCGGCTCATTGCGGCCGGGATTGTCGGCGATCTGCACGTGGGCGATGCGCGCCTGCAACCGCTTGAAGGTGGGCAGGAGATCGCCCTGCACGATCTGCATGTGATAAAAATCGTATTGCAGATGGAGATTGTCGTGCCCGACCGCCGTGGCAATGCGCTCGAAATCATCGGTTGAATTGACGAGGAAGCCGGGAATGTCGCGCGTATTGATCGGCTCCAGCAGCAGCTTGATCCCGGCTGCGGCGAGGCGCGGGGCGGCATAGGCGAGATTGTCGATCAGCACCTGTTCGAGGGCAGCGCGATCATGGCCAGCGGGCGCGATACCGGCGAGGCAATTGATTTGGGTGCAGCCCGTCGCCTTGGCGTAGGCGATGGCCGTTTCCACGCCCTGCCGGAACTCATCGACGCGGTCGGGATGGCAGGCGATGCCACGCTCACCCGCTGCCCAGTCTCCGGCGGGCAGGTTGAACAGGGCCTGTGTCAGATTGTGCTGTTGCAATAGGGCAGCAATCGCCTGCATGTCCTGATCGTAGGCGCCAACATATTCCACCGCGCTAAAGCCGTCCGCCGCAGCCGCCGCGAAGCGCTCCATGAAGGGCAGCTCGGTATAGAGCATTGAAAGATTTGCCGAAAAACGGGGCATGGATCAGGCTCCCTTCAGCGGGCCGGGATAGGGGATGAAGTCGCCACCCCGGCAGGACTTGAGATAATTGAGCGCATGGACCTGGCCGACCATTTCGAGTTCTTCCCGATAGATCGGATCATGCCAGCCTTCGATATCGATGGCGCCGGTATAGCCGACGAGGCGCAGTTCGGAGATGACATCGGCCCAATTGGTGTCGCCGAAGCCGGGCGTGCGCATCCACACAGCCTTTTCCTTGCCGCCGAAGCCGTGCTTCTTGATCACGTCCCAGCGGATGGTGGCGTCCTTGCCATGGACATGGAAGAATTTGTGGCCCCATTCCCGGATCTGCGGAATCGGATCGATGAGATAGGCCATCTGGTGGCAGGGCTCCCATTCAAGGCCCAGATTGTCCTCGGGAAGCTCGTTGAACATCATCGACCAGGCATCGGGATTGTGGGCAATGTTCCAGTCGCCAGTGGCCCAGTTGCCGCCGTGCATGGCGCAATTCTCGAAGGCGATTTTCACGCCCTTGTCGGCGGCGCGTTTCGAGAGTTCGCCCCAAACCTTCTTGAACTGCGGCAGGCTTTCCTCAATAGGGCGATTGCGAATACGCCCGGTGAAACCGGCAATGCAGGTGGCGCCGAAGTGGTGCGCGTTGTCGATGAGCATTTCCCAGCCGCGCAGGGTTTCGACGTCTTTCTCCCTATCTTCCAATGGGTTACCGAACATACCAAGCGTCGAGATGGTGACGTCGCGGTCGCCGATGACGTCCTTGAAGCGCTTGGCGAGTTCGGGCAGGTCCTTGTTGACGGTCTGCCAGAAATAGGGCTCGATGCTCTCGAAACCGTGGGGCAGAATCTTTTCGAGATAACCCACCGGATCGGGCTCATGGCCACGGATCATGGTGCCGATGCGAATGGCTTTGGGGTCTATGGCCATGAAATATCTCCTTAAATAACGATCTCGACGCGGCGGCCCTGCTCGCTGGCGTCGATGGCGCCCAGCACCATGGCGAGGCTCTTGATGTTTTCGCTGCCGACGGTTTCGGGCACCGGCCCGCCCTGCACGGCGGCGAGGAAATCGCTGATGACGCCCATATGCCCGCCAATGCGATCCGCGGGATCGAGCGCTGGAATTTCAAGGACTTGGGTATCCGGCAGCAACTTGCCGGGCTGATGCGGCTGGCTGCGCTCGGCGCGGATGTCGTCACCGCCGTCCCAGAGGATGGAGCCCTCTGTGCCGGTGATGCGCCAGGCGCTTTCCCAGGAGGTGCGCAGGCCCGGCGCGCACCAGGAGCCGCGGTAAGTCATGACCGCGCCACGCGAAAAGCGGAAGCTGGCGAAGGTCGAGCTATCGCGCTCGTACCAGCTACCCCTGGGGTTCCACTCCTCGGCATAGGCCGAGACCGCTGCGTCATCGGCGAGGAAGCGGGCGGCGTCGAACGTATGCACGGCCATGTCGAGCAGCAGGACATGCGGCATGGTCTCCCGGAAGCCGCCGAAATGCGGGTCGAGGAAGAAATCGCAATGAATTCCAGTGACTTCGCCGATGGCGCCGGAAGCAATCAAGCGGCGAATACGGCGGAGCTGGGCGAGGTAGCGGCGGTTCTGGATGACGACGTGAAGCCGGCCCGCGGCCTTGGCCCGGGCGACCAGATCGCGGGCTTGATCGAGCGTTTCGGCCATGGGCTTTTCGGAGAGGACATGCGCCCCCGCTTCGAGCGCTGTCGAGACGATCCCGTGGCGTACCGCGGGAATGGCAACATCGAGCACGATGGCTGGATTATGCTTTTCCAGCATGGGTTTAAGGTCCATGCCGATATCGGGGTTGATCCCCTGTTCAGCGGCGCGGGCCTCGGCATTTTTTGGGTTAAGATCGACGATGCCGACGATATCGACACCACCGATGGTCTTGATGCAATCGAGCCATTTCTTGCTCATTGCGCCCGCGCCAACCAGCACGGCCTTGGCATTTGACGTCATTTGGCTAGCAGACTGTTCACGTTGAGAGTGTGGAAAGGCGCGTGCGGTGCAGCATGCGCTTGTTGCGGGGATCGGGATTGGGAACGGCCGAAATCAGGGCGCGGGTATAGTCCTCGTCCGGGCTGGTGCAGATCTTTTCGGCAGCGCCGATTTCGACCAGCTTGCCGCGGTGCATCACCGCCACCCGGTCGCAGAAATAGCGGACCACGGAGATGTCGTGGGAGATGAAGATGAAGGACAGGCCGAGCCGCTGCTGGATTTCCAGCAGCAGGTCGAGGATCTGGCTGCGGATGGAAACGTCCAGCGCCGAGGTCGCCTCGTCGGCGATAACGACGCGCGGATCGAGGGCCAGCGACCGGGCAATGCCGATGCGCTGGCGCTGGCCGCCGGAAAAGGCATGGGGATAGCGCTCCATGACATCGGGCGAAAGGCCGACGAGGCGGAGCAGTTCGGCCACCTTTTCGCCGATCTGCTTTTGCGTCAGCTCACCCTGCACCACCAGCGGATCGCCGACGATCTGGCGGATGGTCATGCGGGGATTGAGCGAAGCATAGGGGTCCTGAAAGATCAGGCGCGCATCGGCGTGGAATTTGCGCAGGCCCGCCTTGTTGAGCGCGGTGACGTCGACGTCATTTCCCGAACGATCCGTGTAGATCACCTTGCCGGAAGTGGGTTCCACCGTGCGGAGGATGAGGCGACCGAGCGTGGTCTTGCCGGAGCCGCTTTCGCCGACAATACCGAGATTTTCGCCGGCATGGAGCGTGAGGCTCACATCGTCCACGGCGCGTACCGCGAATTTCTTTGAGCCGAGGAAGCCCTTGGCGCTGCCATAGGTCTTGGACAGGTTCTGAACCGTCAGGATGGGCTGGGGCGCAGCATCACGGATGGCGCGGATTTCGGCGGGCTGTTCGAGCTTTTGCGTCGAGGCCAGAAGGCGCTTCGTATAGGGGTGCCGGGGGGCGTGGAAAATGGCGTCGACATCGCCCGTCTCGACAATTTTGCCGAAGCGCATGACCGCGACATCGTCGGCCACTTCCGCCACCACGCCCATATCATGGGTGATGAGCAGCATGGCCATGCCGCGTTCGGTCTGGAGGCGCTTGATAAGGTCGAGAATTTCGGCCTGCGTCGTCACATCGAGCGCCGTGGTCGGCTCGTCGGCGATGAGAATATCGGGATTACAGGCCAGCGCCATGGCGATCATGGCGCGCTGGCGCATGCCGCCGGAAAACTCGAACGTGTAGCGGTCGGCCATTTCGGCGGGATTGGGGATTTCGACCTGACCGAGCAGCTCGATGGTGCGGAGCCGCGCGGCCTTCTTGTCGAGGCCGGCATGGAGCCGCAGGACTTCGTCGATCTGGCTGCCGATCGTGTGGACCGGCGAGAGCGAGGACATGGGCTCCTGAAAGATCAGCCCGATGCGCGCACCGCGCGCGGCGCGGACCTGAGGCGAATTGGACGCCAGTTGGGCGAGGTCGGTTTCCTTGCCCTCTGTCCGCAGGATGATGCGGCCCGAGACCATTTTGCCGGGCCTGTCGACAATGCGCATGAGCGAGCGGGCGGTGACCGATTTGCCCGAGCCGCTTTCACCGACCAGAGCCAGGGTGCGGCCCCGATGCAGTTCGAAATTCACGTCGCGCACGGCATGCAGGATATGGGTGCGCAGCTGGAAATCGAGGCTAAGATTTTCGACGCTGAGAACGGGTTTTTCCATTTTTGTTTCCTCAGGTCTCATAGGGGTCAGCCGCATCGCGCAGGCCATCGCCGAAGAAGTTGAAGGAGAGCACCGCGACAACCACGGCAAGGCTCGGCCAGATCAGCAGCCAGGGCGCGGTGGAAATGGAGCGGATATTCTGCGCATCCTGCAGCAGCACGCCCCAGCTCACCACCGGCGCCTTGAGGCCGACGCCGAGGAAGGAGAGCGAGGTTTCGGCAATGATCATCGAGGGCACGGCCAGCGTCACCACGGCCAGGATATGACTGGTCAGCGAGGGCAGGATATGGCGGAAGATGACGCGGCGTTCGCCCGAGCCATCGAGCTTGGCGGCGGTGACGAAATCCTCGTTGCGCAGGGCAAAGAAGCGTCCCCTGACCTCGCGCGCCAGTCCGGTCCAGCCGAGCAGTGACACGATGATGGTGATGATGAAATAGACCTGGAGCGGTGACCAGGTGAGCGGGATCGCCGCCGCCAGCCCCAGCCAGAGCGGAATGGTGGGCATGGCCGAGACCACCTCGATCAGACGCTGGATGGCCGTATCGACCCAGCCGCCGAAATATCCCGAGATGGAGCCCAGCACGACACCGAGAAACAGCGACATGGTGACCCCGATCAGCCCGATCGACATGGATACGCGGGTGCCATAGATCAGCCGGGAGAGCAGATCGCGGCCCAGCCGGTCGGCACCCAGCAGATACATGGTATCATTGGGGTCGAGCGGCCCGAGCAGGTGCCGATTGGCCTCGAAGAGGTTCCAGAACCTGTAGGTCGGCCCTTCGACGAAGAAGCCGATGGGGATGATCACCTCGTCATCGACGACGAAGGTGCGGCGCAGGGCCGCCGGGTCGATCTCGACCGTATAGCCCTTCACATGCGGCTGGAACTGACCATCGGGCGTGAACAGGCCAATGCTCTGCGGCGGCGCATAGGTATATTGGGCGCGGCTGGTATCGGGCAGGCCCGGCGCGAGAAATTCGGCAAAGGCGGCGACCAGATAGAGCGCCAGAATGATGCCACCACAGAAAAGGGCGACCTTCTGGGCAAGAAATTTGCGCCAGATCAGTTTCCACTGGCCAGCGGCCGCGTCGGAAACAGGATCGATGCCCGGCTTGAGCCCGGAAATGGCCGGACCGGTTTCTTCTTCGATGACCTTGGCGTCGAGAGCGGGAGACGTACTCATGCCATCACCTCAATTGTACCGGATGCGCGGATCGAGCAGCGCAAGGAGAATGTCGGAAATCAGCATGCCGATCAGGGTCAGGACGCTGAGCAGCAGGATGAAGCTGCCGGCCAGATACATGTCCTGCGCCACCAGCGCCCGCAGCAGCAGGGGACCGGCAGTGGGCAGGTTGAGCACGATGGCGGTGATGGTAACGCCGGAAATCAGCTCCGGCAGCACCCAGCCAATGGCCGACACAAAGGGGTTGAGCGCAATGCGGACGGGATATTTGAGCACGACCTTGTATTCGGGCAGGCCCTTGGCACGGGCTGTGACCACATAGGGCTTGCTCAATTCGTCGGTGAGATTGGCGCGCAGGATGCGGATCATGGCGGCGGTGCCGGACATGCCGATGACCAGGATGGGTATCCAGAGGTGCAGGATCAGATCCCAGACCTTGCCCCAGCTCCAGGGCGCGTCGACATATTCGGGCGAAAACAGCCCGCCCACCGACTGGCCGAAGAAGCGGAAGGACACATACATCAACGTCAGCGCCAGGATGAAATTGGGCACGGCGAGGCCGATGAAGCCGAAAAAGGTGAAGACGTGGTCGCCGATGGAATTGCGGCGCACGGCCGAATAGATGCCGATGGGCAGCGACACGGCCCACACGAAGAGCAGCGCGGCAAAAGAGATGGCCAGGGTCGAGCCCATGCGCGACCAGATCACCTCGGACACCGGCTGGTTCCACTCGAAGGAAAAGCCGAAATCGCCGCGGCTGATAATACCCCACATCCACTTGCCATATTGCACCCAGACCGGCTCATCGAGGCCATATTGGGCGCGCAGCCGCGCAACGGTGGCCGGATCGATCGGCGCGCCGCCATCGGCAAGGGTGGACATCAGCGAGGTGAGATAATCACCGGGCGGAAGCTGGATGATGGCGAAGGAAATGATCGACATGCCGAACAGGGTCGGGATCATGTAGGCCAATCGCTTCAGAATATAGTTCAGCATTGCCGTTCCTCTTTCGGCCTTGCGGGGTAACCCGGCGGGACCGCCGGATCGGTTTTTTTGAAGGCTACCCCCACCTAACCTCCCCCTGTCAGGGGGAGGGACAGATCGAGCCCGTTTGGACGCCGGCAGCAAACACCTCTTCTCCTCCCCCTTCTACAGGGGGAGGCCGGGTGGGGGTGCCTTACTTCCAGACCAGATGCACCACTTCCATGGTTTCGATCTCGGTGATGTCGAGCGTGACTCGGTTATCCTGCACTGTGACGTCAACCTCTTCACCGGCCACAAGAAGTTTGGCCGAACCAATGGTTTTCCCCTCTGGAATTTCGATGGACACCTTGAGCGGGCCGACGGGCCAGGTGTCGCGCAGGGGGCCCTTCATCATCATGGGATTGGTGAGGTTGAGCACGCAGAGCGCGCGGCCGACAGCACTGTCATGCAGGCCGATATCGAAGACGCCCTTGCCCTCGATCTCGACTTCGGGCGTCTTGCCCAGCGCCCATTTTACCGCATTGGCGATGAGCATGCCCTGGTCGGGGGCGAGATAGGTCCAGAAGACCTCGCCGATATTCCAGGGAATATAGACCACCCGACCACCGGCCTCTGTGGTGCGGGCCGACACGCCGACGCCCTGTGGGGGCAGGCGCGGATAGACCTCTTCCATGGGCAGGTCGGGGAAATCGGGCACGGTGAGGAAGGGCTGGTCGACATCGGTGGTTGGCTCCACCGCAATCAGTTCGGTGCCCCCGATTATGCGCTGGGAATTGTGATAGCCGCGATTGATCGGGTGGGTGCCATTGATGGCGACATAGGAATTGCGCACCTTGTCGCGCGGCGGGCTTTTCATGGTGACGCCGAAGACATCGGCCAGGCCGAAATCGGCGCGGGCTTCGCCCTTTTCGTCGTAGAGCGAGGTCTGGTGGGCGGCAACGACCGAGCCGCCGGCGGCGACATAATCGCTGATTGCCTTGCACTGCTCGTCAGAGAGGTAGGTGGCATTGGCAAGGATGACGAGCTTGAAGCGCTTGAGCGCGTCGGCGGTCATCACCTGGTCCGAAATGAATTCAAAGGGCAGCCGCGCCTCGACCAGCGCCTGATAGAACCCCAGATCATTGAGCTCGGCCAGATGGCGCTTGTCGGGGTCCCAATGGCGGAGCGTGGTGGCCGGATCGATGATGGCGATTTCGGCGGTGGGCAGCGCGCCGGTCAGCGCCTCCTCGACCTTTGCATGCATGCGGAAGGCCCGGGCGGTGGGCTCGACCCAGCGATCATCGGGAATGCAGGCGTTGAACTTGGTAAACCAGGGGAAGAGGCCCTGCGTGACCCCGGCATGCACCCATTGCTCGATTTCGGGGCCGGACTGCACCGAATCCTTCCAGCGCGGGATTTCCTCGGGGCCGATGGAGGTAATCAGCCCGACCGGACGGTCGCGGAAGGTGGCGCGGATGCGCTTGCCATTGCGGCCCGCCGACCAGGCCGGCTCGACATTGCGGCGGCCCTGATGGTCGACGAAGAGAATGGGGCAGTGCTTCTTGATGACGGAAAGATCGAATTCCATCAGCGACGAACCGCTCATATTGGGAATGAAGCTGGCATGGGGCTTCACCTTCTTCACCTCATCGTCCCAATGGGCGACGAGGCGGGTCAGGGTGGTGCGGCGCCATGCGGCCCAGGCCTGCCAGACCGGATCGGCGGCATTGCTGGTTTCGGGCAGCTCATAGCCGGAATAGTCGCGGAAATTGTCTTCGCAGGCCTTGCAATAGCAGACGCCATGGCCCTGCCAGCGATTGCCGAACAGCGCGTCGATATCGTATTTTTCAGCGATCTCGACGATGACCTTGGTCATGAAGTCGAAATTGTAGCTCGAATAGGCGCAGGTGACGTAGATGCCCGGCAGCGCCCAGTGTTCGCGCGGCTTGCGGTCGACTGTCAGCGACACCCATTCGGGATGCGCCTCGGCGGCATCGGCATGGATGGCGTGGGGGTCAACGCGCGCCATGACATGCATGTCGAGCTTGCGTGCTTCATCGACGAGACGCCCGAAGGGATCGCTGTCCCCGATATATTTGGACACGTAATGGAGCGGAATTTCGCTCGGGTAATAGGCGATATAGCCGCCGGCCGAGAGGCAGAGCGCATTGGACTGGGTGCGCTTGAAGACATCGACCCAGAAGTCGGGATCGTAGCGCTGCGGATCGTCCTCGACGAAGGTGAGCTGGGTCCAGCGCGTGGCGCTCTTATACCAGTCGGGCGTGCGCAGGCCGGGCGTAGTGGGGCTGTCTTCGATCTTGAGCATCGGGGCGGTCCAATATTCTTAGGAGAGGCGCGCACCGGCGGCTGGGAAGCGCCGCCGGTGCTCTTGCTGACGGGAGGACAGGTCAGCGGATGTAGTATTGCTCCGGATTGGTCGGAGCCGGCGTCGGATAGCCCCAGGAATTGGGCATGGACGGCGCCAGGTTGGCGATACGGTTGGAGACGATGCCGTAGCCATCCATGGGCAGGGTGACGCCGAAGGCATAGAACTGATCGGCGGCGATCTGGATGATCTCGGCCATCAATTCGGTCTGGCGTGCCTGGTCGCCGGTCTGGCGGACTTCGTTATAGAGCTCGAACTGGCGCTTGGTTTCTTCCGGCGGCTCGACGGCGTCGGGCGAGGACGGATTGTTGTACCAGATCTGCCAGCCCTTGGCGTAGAAGGCCTCGGTGGTGTTGGGGAAGTAGTAGCGCGGATCGAGCACGGCGGAGATGCCGCTATTGCCGCCGAACTTGTGCACCGTGGCATCGAACTCGCCGCCTTCGCGGACACGCACGGTCCAGAGCGAGCGGTCCATGGTGCGCATCTGGGTATCGATGCCGACGGCGCGCAGCATGGGCAGGACGAGCTGGAAACTGTCCACAAAGGTCTGGCGGGCCTGATCGATCTCGAAGACGATGGTGAGGCGGGTGCCATTGTCCATCACGCGCCAGCCGTCAGCATCCTTGTTTGGCAGGATGGCGTCGAGCAGCTCATTGGCGCGGGCCGGGTCGAACTCGGTATATTGGGTCGCCAGCTGCTCGTTATAGAGCGGATCGCCTTCGCGGATCGAGGGCTGGGCAGGCGCGCCCTGGCCGATGAACACGGTATCGATAATGGCCTGGCGGTCGATGGCGTGGCTCAGCGCAATGCGGAAGTCCTTGTTCTGGAACAGGGCCCGCTTGGCTTCGTCCGGATGGGTCATGTTGAGCTGGAACACCATCTCGTTCGGCTCGGTCGAGGTCGTGGTGTAAAAGCCGTAGCGTCCGGTCTCCATGCCATCGTAAAGCACCGCGCGATTGGCGGGGGTGGCGATCCACTGGTCGAGCACGTCGATCTCGCCCTGCAGCGCCTTGAGCAGCAGCACTTCATTGTCGGCGGCCACCGCATAGGTGATGCGGTCGATATAGGGGAGCTGGTTGCCTGCGGTATCGACCTTGAAATAGTAGGGATTGCGGTCGGCGATGGAGAAGTCGGCGGATTCCCCGATGGGCTGGACGATCTTCCAGCCATAGAGGGTCGGCATGTCCTTGTTCTTGAAGATCTCGCCGTCGACCGAAATGCCGCTCATGATCTGGAAGAGCTGGACCCAGCCGGTCAGGCCGCGCTCCTGAGCCAGTTTGTCGGCATCGGGATTGTACTTGATGTGGAACTGTTCGAGATAATGGCGCGGGGTGCGCGTCGAGCGGTCGTCATTGGCCCATGCCAGGCGCAGCGGCAGCAGGCCATTGGGCTCGGGGAAGACGATACGGAACGTGGTTTCATCCACCTTCTCGAATTTGGCGATCTCACCGGACAGGGTGCGCAGCGGCGTCGGCGGGCTGACCGTCAGTTCCTCGTGCAGCAGCACGTCTTCATAGAAGAACATGATGTCGTCGGTGGTGAAGGGCTGGCCGTCCGACCATTTGTGACCTTCACGCAGCTTGAACGTATAGACCGAGGCATCCTCGTTGGTCTCGTAGCTCTCGGCGACATTGGGGATGACGCCGGTAAAATCCGGGGTATAGCGCACCAGCGGCTCGTAGCCCTGATAGCGGTGCATCATGTTGAGCGCGCCGCCGCCGACCAGGGCCGCGCGCAGGTCGCCGCCATATTGGCCAATGCTGTCCTGTGGTGTGACCACCATGGGATTGAGCGGCAGACGCTCGGCAAGCGGGGGCAGGTTGCCGGCAGCCACCGCCTCGGCAAGAGCGGGCGCTTCACCGGCCGGGGCCTGCGCGAAAGCGGGAATGGCGGGAAGCAGAATGGCAGCCCCGGTCGCAGCCAGGAATGTCCTGCGGGAAATTTGGGTCATCGTGGTCCTCCTTCACTCGGGCGACCTAACATGTCACTCTTCGAGCTAACGCAAGCCTCTCAGCACAAAACTGTTAGGTCAATATGTTTTGTGAAAACGTTATCGGGGGTGGCGCAATCCGCGCAAATCCATATGAATCCATGCGATTTTGCGGGATAATTACGATGACTTGCACATAATAACAGGCGTGGTACAACCTAACAAAATTGCGGGGCACGCCCTTGAAGAAAATCACGCTGCAGGACATTGCCGATCAGATGGGTGTGTCCAAATTCGCCGTTTCCCGCGCCCTGTCCGGCAAGGACGGGGTGAGCGAAGAGACGCGCCTGCGCATCACCGGCAAGGCGCTGGAAATGGGCTATCTGCGCGCCGCGGAGATGATGCCGGCGCAGCCCTCGATCCAGATCGTCTTTGCCGAGCATGACCCGGTGAACAGCGAATTGTGGATGCAGATGCAGAACGGAATCCAGCAGGAGGCGGGGGCAGCCGGGTTTCAGGTGCAAAGTCACTGGGCGCCGGACGAAGACAGGGCGCGCGCCATTGCCAACAATGCTGCCGGGATCGTTCTGGTGGGCCAGTATGTGCCCGAAATCATCACCGCCTTTTCCGCATCGGGCCGGGCCATGGTGCGGCTTGGCTGGGTATCGCCACTGGAGCAGACCGATCAGGTGAGCGGCGCGGACCACGAGGCGGGCAATGCGGTCGGCCAATATCTGCTGGCGCGGGGCCATCGCCGCATCGCCTTCGTGCATGGCAGCCGGGTGCTGCGCGGCCGCATGGAGCGCCTGTTCGGGCTGCGCGAGGCCATGCTGACCCAGGACGATGCCTCGGTCTATGAAATCCAGTTCAGCGACGACAACACCTTCGCCCAGTCCTTCCTGAGCCTCAAAATGGAAGGGGAAATGCCCACGGCCCTGTTCTGCTCGCATGACAGCCTGGGTGTCTTCGTGGTCTCCGAACTGCACCGGCTGGGTTATCGCGTGCCCGAGGATGTGTCGGTGATCGGCTATGGCGATTTCGCCGCCGCCACCCAGATTTCACCCATGCTGACGACGTTGCGGCTGCCGGGTGGCGATATGGGCGTCGCGGCCTTCCGCCTGCTGGTGGAGCGGATGCAGGCAGAGAAGCGCCAATTGCCACCACGGCGGCTGATGCTGGTGCCGGAACTGGTCGAGCGGGATTCGGTAGCGGATCTGCGGTGAGGAGGCATGGACCACCGGGACAAGCCCGGTGGTGACGATGGGTAGAGAGTGGCGTTCAGATTGAACGTGACACGATTCAGGCAGGAAAAAGCTGCCAGCGCTTGGGACGGAAAGCGATGCGGGTGCGTTCGCCGGCCGGATGATCGAAAGGCAGATCGATCTCGACGCGATCCCCCTGCCCGCCCAGTTCCAGTTCGACACGGCGGGTGCCGCCGACCCGGCGACTGGAGGCGACCACACCGGCAAGCGCGGCATCGCCTTCGACCAGTTCAATATCGTGCGGGCGGAAGAAGAGGCGCGCCGGTCCCTGCGCGGCTTCCCCCGAAATTCCGATGGGACGATCGCCCAGCCAGATATCGCCCTTTTCGACGTTGACGCCGAGCTGGCTCGATTCCCCGATAAAGCCGAAGACAAAGGGCGAGGATGGCGTGTCGTAGACAGAATCGGGCGTGCCGACCTGCTCGATCCTCCCCTGGCTCATGACGCAGAGCCGGTCGGCGAGTTCGAGCGCCTCTTCCTGATCATGGGTCACGAAAACCGTGGTGTGGCCGGTGCGGTCATGGATTTCGCGCAGCCATTTGCGCAACTCGCGCCGCACCTGTGCATCGAGCGCACCGAAGGGCTCGTCGAGCAGCAGAACCTTGGGTTCGATGGCCAGCGCCCGGGCCAGGGCCACGCGCTGGCGCTGACCGCCGGAAAGCTGGCTGGGATAGCGTTTTTCAAGCCCGGACAATTGCACCAGATCGAGCAGTTCCAGCGCCCGGCGGCGGATTTCGCCGACCGGCGGTCGGCTGGAGCGCGGGCGCACCTTGAGGCCAAAGGAGACATTTTCGAGAATGGTCATATGCCGGAACAGGGCATAGTGCTGGAACACGAAGCCGATATTGCGCTCCTGCACGCTCTTTTCGGACGCATCCTCGTCACCGAAGAAAATCCGCCCGGCAGTGGGGCGTTCCAGCCCGGCGATCAACCGGAGCAGCGTGGTCTTGCCCGAGCCCGAGGGGCCGAGCAGCGCGATCAGTTCGCCCGAGACGATGTCCAGCGACACATCATGCAGCGCCGGAAACCGGTCAAATTCCTTGCGAACGTTTTCTACCCGAACTTCCATCAATCTTCCCTGTCAGTGACCCCGGCCGGTGGCGGCGAGTTCATCGCCATAGCGCCATTCCAAGGCCGACTTAAGCACGAGAGTAACCAGCGCCAGCAAGGCGAGAAGCGACGCCAGCGCGAAAGCGGCTGTGCCCTGATACTCGTTATAGAACATTTCCACCTGCAAGGGCATGGTGGTGGTCTGGCCGCGGATCTTGCCCGAGACCACGGCAACCGCGCCAAACTCGCCCATGGCGCGGGCATTACACAGCAGAACGCCATAGAGCAGGCCCCATTTGATATTGGGGAGCGTCACCCGGAAAAAGGTCTGCCAACCGGAAGCGCCGAGCGAAAGCGCCGCTTCCTCGTCGCCCGTTCCCTGATCCTGCATCAAGGGGATCAATTCGCGCGCGACGAAGGGGAAAGTCACGAAAATAGTGGCCAGCACAATGCCAGGCACGGCGAAGAGGATTTCGATATTGTAGCTCTTGAGCCAGGGACCGAGCACACTGCCGGTGCCGAAGAGCAGCACATAGACGAGGCCCGAAATCACCGGCGAGACCGAGAAGGGCAGATCGATCAGGGTGATCAGAAACGCCTTGCCCTTGAACTCGAACTTGGCGATGGCCCAGGAGGCGGCGATGCCAAAGACGACGTTGAGCGGCACGGCTATGGCAGCGACGATCAGGGTCAGCCGAATGGCGGAGAGCGCATCGGGGCTCTGCAGCGAAGCGAAATAGGTGCCTACCCCGCCCTTGAGCGCTTCGGCAAAGACCGCAATCAGCGGCATGACCAGAAACAGCGCCATGAAGGCCAGTCCGGTCAGGATCAGCGTCCAGCGCACCCATAGAGGCTCGTTGGTCGGCGAGACGCGGCGGGCGGCATGGGTCGAACTAGCTGCCATAGCCATATCTCCTGCGGCTCCAGGCCTGAATGAGATTGATGATGAAAAGCATGACGAACGAGATCGACAGCATGACCGTGGCGATGACGGCGGCGCCGGAATAGTTGAATTCTTCGAGGCGGATGACGATCAGCAGCGGGGCGATTTCCGAGACGAAGGGGATATTGCCGGCAATGAAGATCACCGAGCCGTATTCACCCACGGCGCGGGCGAAGGCGAGGGCAAAGCCGGTGAGAATGGCCGGTGTGAGGCTGGGCAGCAGGACGCGGGAAATGGTCTGGAAGCGGTTGGCGCCGAGCGTGGCGGAGGCTTCCTCCACTTCCTTGCTGGCCTCTTCGAGAATGGGCTGGATGGTGCGCACCACGAAGGGCAGGCCGATAAAGACCATGGCGATGGTAATGCCGATGGGCGTATAGGCGATGCGGATGCCCAGCGGCGCAAAGAGCTGGCCGACAAAGCCATTGGGCGCATAGATGGCGGTGAGCGCAATGCCGGCGACAGCGGTGGGCAAAGCGAAGGGCAGGTCGACCATGGCGTCGAATATGCGCCGGCCGGGAAAGCGGTAGCGCACCAGCACCCAGGCGATCAGCGTGCCGAAGACAACATTGATGCCAGCGGCGATCAGCGCGGTGACAAAGCTGGTGCGCAGCGAGGCGAGGACCCGCGGATCGAGTGCCGTGGTCCAGAAGCCGTTCCAGCCCAGACCCGCCGAGCGCAGCACCAGAGCCACCAGCGGCACCAGAATGATCAGTGAGAAATAGGCAATAGTGAAGCCAAGGGTCAGCCCGAAGCCGGGAATGACGCTGGGCTGACGAAAGCGGGACGCGGCCGTCATAGCGGCCTCCCGGCATCACGCAGCGGGCCGGCGGCCCGTAAAGGTCGGAGCATGGAAATGGGCTCTCCTCGTTTCTTTAAGACTATCCGTGCGGTCGAGTTTCTCAAGCAGGCAAACAGGCAAGTTTGCGCCCGAAAATAGAAAATCATCCCCTGCACTCGTGACAGGGCACGATTTTCTTTGCGCCGTATTGGGCAGGGCGGCGTGGGTGTAGAAATTGTTGTCCCGATCAGACGGAAGCCTTCAGATTTTCCTCTGAGGGTGCCCTGCGCGCCGGAGACCGGCCGATCCGCTCGCTTACCTGCCGCGCCAGTTCATAGCCCTGCACCCAGCGGCCGAACCCGCTGGCAATGTTGATATGGCCGGCCTTGCCGATGTCGAGGAATGGCACTTTCCACGCCGCTGCGAGGTCGCGGGCCTTGTCGCGCTCCATGTAGATGTCGTCGCGGCTGGCGACGACAAGGGCGGGAAAGGGCAATGCCTGCATCGGCAAAGCGCCGAATTCATAGGTGCGAGCATGGAGGACCGAACTGCGCTCAATATCGGCGGGCGCCACCAGCAGCGCACCGCCAACCAGCGATGCAACGGAACTGGTGGCGAGGCGCGCAGCGAGAATGGAGCCCAGGCTATGGGCGACGATGAGCGCGCCGGGATTGGCGATGACGGCCCGTTCGAGCCGGTGGAGCCAGCGGCCGGCCTGGGGATTGGACCAGTCGGCCTGTTCGACCAGTTCGGCATTGTCATGGTCGGCGAGCCAATGGCGCTGCCAGTGGCCGTCGGCGGAGCCATTGAGGCCGGGAACGATGAGGACGGGGCGGGTCATTTTTCGGGCATTCCGTCGCGGCGGGGATCGGAGCCCGGGGCCGGCTCGGGCGCCTTGCCATTGAGGTAGCAGGCGTCCTGCTCGGCGCGGGTGAGGGGCACGGCGCCCTGTGCCGGATCGGGCAAGCCACCGAAGAAATTGACCTTGGCGGGGGCTTCGTCACCGGCGCTGCGCGCCAGCTTGCCGGGGGTCAGAATGCCGAAAAAGGAAACCATGTCATCCTCCAGAAAAACACTTGGGTCTTGCGGATCGGGACAGGGCGGCTGGCGGTTGGGACGCCAGCCGCAGGCTTTGCCTTTACTGGGGCGTGCCGGAATAGATCTGGTCGAAGATGCCGCCATCGCCGAAGAAGGCGGGCTGGGCTTCGCGCCAGCCACCGAAATCGTCGATAGTGACAAGGTTCACCTCGCCGAAGCGGGCAATGTCTTCGGGCGCGGCCGCATCCGGATTGGACGGGCGGTAATAGTGCTTGGCAGCCAGAGCCTGCCCCTCGTCGGAATAGAGATAGTCGAGATAGGCCTGGGCGACTTCGGTATTGCCCTTGCGCTCGGCATTGCCGGGGACAAGCGCGACCGGAGGTTCGGCCAGGATCGAGACCGAGGGGGTCACGATGTCGAAGGCATCGGGGCCCAGTTCCTCAAGCGCGAGATAGGCTTCGTTTTCCCAGGCGAGGAGGACGTCGCCAATGCCGCGCTGGACGAAGGTGGTGGTGGAGCCGCGGGCGCCGGTATCGAGGACGGGCACGTGCTTATAGAGCTCGGTGACATATTCCCGCGCCGTGTCGTCGCTGCCGCCATCCTGCGCCTTGGCCCAGGCCCAGCCTGCCAGCAGGTTCCAGCGGGCGCCGCCCGAGGTCTTGGGATTGGGCGTGATGACTTCGACGCCCTCGTCGATCAGGTCACCCCAGTCGGCAATACCCTTGGGGTTGCCCTTGCGGACGAGGAAGACGATGGTGGACGTATAGGGCGCGCTGTTATTGGGCAGCAGCGTGCGCCAGTTTTCCGGGATCAGGTTCGGATTGGCGTCGGAAATGGCGTTGATGTCGCTTTCGAGCGCCAGGGTGACGACGTCGGCTTCGAGCCCGTCGATGACGGTGCGCGCCTGGCTGCCGGAGCCGCCATGCGTCACCTGAATGGCAACGCTTTCTCCGGCCGTTTCCTGCCAGTGCTTGACGAAAGCCTCGTTATATTCGCGGTAGAGTTCGCGCGTCGGGTCATAGGAGACGTTGATCAGCGTCTTGTCCTGCGCATGGGTCGTGACGGCGAAGCCCATGGTCAGGGAAGCGGCAAGTGCGGTGTAGGCAAGTAGCTTGGCTGTCCGTTTCATCGGAACCTCCCGAGTGATAATGATGAAACTCTATCAAGTCAGTCGGGTTTAGGAAGGCGCAGACTTGCGCATCCGGCGAGCGATGGAGAAAATTTTACCTCAAGACGAGTTCAAGTCGCGTCAAGGCGCAAGATCGTTCCGGAATCGGCCCATTCTGCATCCATTCCTTGCACGGATCGGCGATGTTGCCTGCTCACGCATCCAAAAGCGGTCGCCAGACGTATTTCCTGAGAGAAATTGGGAGCTTGCGTCACATGTCTAGCGCAGAAAAAATCTGGATCATTGGTGGCGGCAGCGGCATCGGCGCATCGCTTGCGCGGGCCTTCGCCGAGGATGGCGCCGTGGTCGTCGTCTCGGGGCGCCGGCAGGAGCCGCTGGACGAGGCCATTGCCGGGCTCGGCCCGGTGCATAAGGCGGCAACAGCCGATATCGGCGACGTGGAGAGTCTCAAGCGCGTGGCGCTCGAGCATGGCCCCTTTACCCGCGTCATCAACACTGCCGCCATCTACGATCCAGGCCCGGTGCTGAAGGCGGATCAGGAGAAGGCCGAAAACATCATTGCCGCCAATCTCACCGGCTCGTTCAACGTGGCGCGGGTGGCGGCGGCCAATCTGCGCAAGGGCGGCCAATTGGTGCTGTTCGGCTCGGCGGCAGCGATCTTCGGCCTGCCACAGGGCCAGGTCTATTCGGCCACCAAGGCGGGGATCACCAATATGGCGCAGAGCCTGCGGGCCGAACTCTGGCCCGATGTCGATGTGCGGCTGATCACGCCCGGCTTCGTGCGGACGCCGCTGACCGACCAGAACGCATTCGAGATGCCCGCGATCATGGAGCCCAAAGAGGCGGCCGATCGGATCATGAAGGGATTGAAGGGCAAGGGTTTTGAGATCGCCTTCCCGCGCCGCCTGATCTGGCCGCTGCGGCTCTTGGCATCACTGCCCAAGCCCATCGCCTTCGCGCTGACCGCGCGGCTCAAACAGTGAGCCGCGCCGCGAAGTAACCGCCCAGGGCCGCAGCGCCGGTGACGAAACCACCCCAGACGAGATCAACGGCGCTGACCTTCCAGGACCAGTCCTTGAGGGTCGCCAGATTGGTCATATCATAGGTGCCATAGGCGATGAGGCCCAGCGCGACGCCGGCCACCAGCGCCCAGACCCAGGACTGGGCATTGAGCGCGGGCACCACGGCGAAGCCGACGACGCCCACGACATAGAAGAGGTAGAAGACGCCTGCGGCCAGAACATTGGGCCGCTCCAGCAGCAGGTTGCCGATCTCGGAGCGGTAAAATCCGATGGCGAGGAAACCGAGCCAGATGAAATCCAGCGCGAAGAAGACAACGGCCGAACCCGCATAGGCTGCGAGCAGCGTTCCAAGCGAAAATCCGGCCATTTCTCTCTTCCTCGACTAAATCCCGAACAATGGTTGAACCAGACGCACCAGACGGCTGCGGAATTTCAGCGGCGCGTCGGTCACGGCCAGGCAGATGCAATCTTCTTCGGTGCCGGCAATGGGCTGATGGGTCAGATCGCCATCGGCCTCTTCGAGATCGCCGGGGCCGAAATGATCGACCTCGTCATGGAAACTGCCCTTGAGCACGAGCGTCAGCTCGCGGCCGCCATGGCTATGCTCGGGCACCGGCTTGCCGGCCGGAATCTTGAGCAGGCGCACCTGCGTCGCGCTGTCGCCGGTCTTGATCATCGCCTGATGGCCAGCGCCGATATTGCGCCATTTGATGTCGGACAGATTGCCGACATAGGAGCGCAGCGGCTCGGGCAATTCGCTGGACGCCACGGGCTTGCGCGGCGCAGGATTGGCCGGCGCGACATCGCCCAGGATACGGGCCTTGAGTGTATCCCAGGACGCCTCGGGGCCCTCGACCGGCTCAAGCGCATCGACCAGCGCACCACCGGCGGCTTCGACCAGATCGAGCTGCTTGCGGCATTGCGGGCACATGGCGATATGGGTCGCAACGGCCAGGGACCAGCCTTCGGACAGATGGCCCGCGGCGTAGTCGAGCATGAGCTCGTCGCTGATATGATGCTTGATATTGATCATTTCACCTCCTCCAGTGCCGCGCGCAGGCGGCCGAAGGCGAGACGAATGCGTGACTTGACGGTGCCGATGGGCAGGCCAAGCTGGCTGGCAATAGTGCTGTGTGAGGCTTCTTCAAAGAAGGACAGTCGGATCAGATTGACCTGTTCAGGAGGGAGGCTTTGCATGGCTTTATGGAGGGCGTCGTGACTCTGTCGCCGCTCGATCATATTGGCGGCATCGGGTTCTGGATCAGCGGCGAGGGCCGGGTCGTTCGGATCGATTTCCGGCCGGCGCTGCTTGCGCCAGGCATCGATCCAGATATTGCGGGCGATGGTGAAAATCCATGCCGAGGCCGGGCCGCGCGACGGGTCGTATTGCCCCGCCTTGCGCCAGATGGCCAGCATGGTTTCCTGCATCAAGTCCTCTGCCGCCTGCGGATTGCGCGTCATCTTGAGAAGATAGGCGCGAATACGCGGCGAATAGGCCTGGAACAGCTCCTGGAATGCGTCCATGTCGGCATGTGCGGCAATGGCAACCAATTGCCTGCTTACGTCCTCGACGGGCGTATTGGGGGCCTGGCCCTTGTCAGTCTTCACCGGCGGATTCCCATTTCTTTTCCGCGCCACGATGGGGCGCGCTGTTAGCACACCATTTTCGCACGGACCGGCAAAGGGGTAAATCGCAAGTGTCATGCCTCCTCTACGCCTTAGGCAAAATACCGGATCACAAGAGGTTCAAAATTTCGGCGATGGGCAAGCAGGGCAAAGCAGGTCAAGATTAAAGCGGCCCCTGCATGATCCGCAGGCCGCTGCCGGACGTATGGCTGACAGTTGTTCTAGGACCTTATTCATGTATCACGATCCTGCTGCCTTTTCCGGTTCACGGCGCATGCGCCAGCGTATTGCCGTGGTGGGCAGCGGCGTTTCGGGCCTCTCTGCCGCCTGGCTGCTCTCCAAGAGCCACGATGTGGTGCTCTATGAGGCCGAAGCGCGCATTGGCGGGCATTCCAATACGATAGATGTGCCGGGGACCGGCCCGGTCGATACCGGTTTCATCGTCTATAACAACCGCAATTACCCCAATCTCGAAGCCATGTTCGCTCATCTGGGCGTCGAGAGCATTGCCACCGAAATGAGCTTTGCGGCCTCGCTCGACAATGGCGATTTCGAATATTGCGGCGAAGGCATTCTGGGCATGCTGGGGCAGCGCCGAAACGCGTTCCGGCCCCGTTTCTGGAGCCTTTTCCGCGACCTGTTGCGCTTCTACAAGGAAGCCCCGGCCGTGCTGCACCGGCCCGAAATGCGCGGACTGACGCTGGACGAATATCTGCGCAGCAACAATTATTCGGAAAGTTTCGTTACGGGGCATCTGTTGCCCATGGCGGCGGCCATCTGGTCGTCCAAGGCCGAAGATATCCGCTCCTATCCGCTGTTTGCCTTTGTGCGCTTCTTTGAAAGCCACGGCCTGCTGCAATTGCGCGAGCGGCCAAACTGGCGCACGGTCAAGGGCGGCAGCCGAGCCTATGTGAATACGCTGCTGAGTGAATTTTCAGGCGAAGTGCGCCTCAACAGGCCGGTTGCAAAGGTGCTGCGCGACGCCCAGGGCGCCACGGTCGTGGACTATGAAGGCCATGCCGACCGCTTCGACAAGGTGCTGATTGCCAGCCATGCCGACCAGGCGCTGGCCATGCTCGACCAGCCGGACGAGGAGGAGCGCGCCCTGCTCGGCGCCTTCCAGTACACGCATAACCTCGCCGTCGTACACAAGGATGCCAGCCTGATGCCGCGCCGCAAGCGCGTCTGGTGCTGCTGGAACTACATGTCAAACGGCACGGAAAACGAGGAAATGCTCTGCGTCACCTACTGGATGAACGCGCTGCAGAGCCTCAAGGGCCAGGACATTTTCGTCACGCTCAATCCGAACCGGGATCCGCAGGACGAGATCGCCCGCTTCGACTACACCCATCCCCTGTTCGACAGTGCCGCTATCCATGCGCAGGAAAATCTCTGGCGCATCCAGGGCCGCAGCAACGTGTTTTATGCCGGCGCCCATTTCGGCCGCGGCTTCCATGAGGATGGCTTGCAGTCGGGCCTTGCCGCCGCAGAGGCCATGGGCTCGGTGCCCCGGCCCTGGACCGTGTCGAATCCCTCGGGTCGCATCACGCTCAAGCCGCTGGAAGAGCTCATGGCATGAGCCTGAACTCGGCCATCTATGTCGGCCATGTAGTGCATCAGCGGCACCGCCCCAAGAAGCATAGCCTGCGCTATCGGGTGTTTTCGGTGTTGATCGATATCGATGAATTGCCGCTGCTCGACGGGCTGCGCTGGTTTTCGCATAACCGGCCCGGCCTTTTCTCTTATCGCAATGCCGACCATGCCGATGGCGGCGATCTCAGGACATGGGTCACGCGCCAACTGGCCGACCAGGGCCTGCCGGCGCCGGGCCGGATCCGGCTGCTCTGCTATCCGCGCATTCTCGGCTATGTCTTCAATCCGCTGACCGTGTGGTATTGCGACGGGGAGGATGGCGCGCCGCTGGCCACGATCTACGAGGTCCACAACACCTTTCACGAGCGGCATACCTATGTGCTGCCGGCGTCAGCCGACAGGCAGGAGGCGGACAAGGCCTTCTATGTCTCGCCCTTCATCGACATGAATTGCCACTATCAGTTCAAGCTGGCCCAGCCGGATGAGCGCGTGCTGGTGGCCATCAACGAGACGCAGGATGGCGAGCCCCTGCTCTACGCGGCCTTTACCGGCAAGCGGCGGGATTTTTCCGACGCCAACCTCATCAAGCTGTTCTTCAGCCACCCGCTGATGACGCTCAAGGTGACCGCCGGCATCCATTGGGAAGCCTTGCGACTGATCCTCAAGGGGATCAGGATTCGCTGGTACACGGATCGGAAGAAGGTGGCGGCGAAATAAGCCGGCGCGGCTCCTGCGCCTCCCTCCCCCTTGAGGGGAGGGAATGAGGGTGGGGGTTCTGACCCATCCGGGGACCCGCTGGTAGTGGGAGTTTGCTGAGCCTGCAGAACCCCCACCCCGGCCCTCCCCTCCAGGGGGAGGGAGAGCAGGAGCCGATAATTCGGCCCTGCACGGAGCTATAAGCTCACCACTCGAAGTCCGGTCCATTCTCCCGCGCGCCCATCAGGAAGACATCGCTCATCAGCCGGAATGGGGCAGCATCAACATCGCTTTGCCGCGCGTCGAGCAGATCGGCAAAGCGGTCATACATGCCGGCATATTCGAGATCGCCGTGTTCGAGCACCACTTCGCCATTGACGCGCAGGGTGCGGCCGCCACGCTCGAGCTTGATCTCATTGCCTGCCCCGGTGGTGAAGGCAATGGTCCAGATCTCGCCGCTCTCTTCGAGCCAGTTGAAGCCGCAGGACAGAGAAGGCTGGTGCGGCTGGCCGGACTTGAAGGCGATTTCGACATCGACAGGCGTCTGCCGGTTGGCCGGAAAAGTCAGCTTGGCTTGCTCCACGAAAACCGGGAACGGCATGACCTTGGTGAAGATCGAAAAGGCATTGATGCCCGGATCGCAGACCCCGAAGCCGCCCGGCTCCCAGACCCAGTCCTGACCGGGATGCCATTTGCGTACGCTTTCGCGCCAGTCGATCCGGGCGGACTGCACGCCCTCTTCGGCCAGCAGCACTTTGGCGCGGTCGACGGCGGCATTATACTGGCTGTGCCAGGTCTGGTAGAGGACGCGATCGAGCCGTGCGGCATGGGCGACGAGATCGTCCAGCTCGGAAATCGTGGTGGTGGGCGGCTTTTCCATCATCACGTCCTTGCCGGCATCGAGCGCCTCGCGGACATAGGTGTGGCGGATGCCGGGCGGGGTGCAAATGGAGACAAGGCCGATCTCGGGCATGGCATTGTAGAGCTCGCCCGGCGTCCTGAAGACCGGTACATCGCCATGGCCCACGCCGCGCGTCGACACGGTGGCGGCTAGTTCGAAATCATCGGAAGCATCGATGACCGGCAGATGCTGGTCCTGCGCGATCTTGCCGACGCCGATGACGGCGATTTTGCGTTTGGCCATGTCCCGGCTCCTCAGAATGATCGGCGCTATAGAGCAGAGCCGGACCCCGCCTGCCAAGATGGAGGATGCAGAAAAGTATGATTTTTATGCCGGAGGGGGCGAGGCGACCGGTTCCCAGAGCTCGATCTGATTGCCCTCAGGATCATGGATACGAGCAAAGCGGCCCGTTTCCGGGCTGTCCCATTCATCGGGCCGCGTTTCGACGGCGATGCCGGCGGCCCGCAGCTGATCCATCAGCGCATCGAGATCATCGACGCGGAAATTGATCATCCACTGCTTGTCGGCGGGAAAATAGTCACTCTCCTGCCGGAATGGGGCGAAGACGGTCAGCCCCGCTTGCTGGTTCCACAATTCGGTAATGCCGAGATGGGTCTCGTACCATTGGGCCAGCGCCTTGTTATCGGCCGACCGAAAGAAGATACCGCCTATACCCAGAGCCTTAGCCATGCGCGCCTCCCGCTGCCATGAGAGAGCCTCCGCCCATGGCCCGCGCCTGTCAAGGCAGGTGGTTCAGCGGATGAGAATAGCCCGGAAATCATTGACATTGGTGCCGGTGGGGCCGGTGACGAAAAGATCGCCAATGGCCTCAAAGGCCGAATAGGCGTCGTTATTGGCCAAAGCAGCCTGCGGGTCCACGCCCGCCTCGCGCATGCGGCTGGCCGTGCCGCCATCAACAAAAGCCCCGGCATTGTCTTCCGAGCCGTCGATGCCGTCGGTATCGCCGGCCAGAGCCGAGACGTTTTCGACGCCGTCCAGGGCAATGGCAAGCGAAAGCATGAATTCGCCATTGCGCCCGCCCCTGCCCTTGCCGCGCAAGGTGACGGTGGTCTCCCCCCCGGATAGAAGCACGACGGGCTTGTTGAACGGGCGGTTGCGTTCGGCAATTTCGCGGGCCATGGCGGCATGCACCAGCGCCACGTCGCGCGCTTCCCCTTCGATGGAATCGGAAAGGATGGCAGCCTCGACGCCATTCTCGCGCGCAAGATCGGCAGCGGCCTCCAGCGAGAGAGCCGCCGAGGCGATGGTGGCGACGCTGTTGCGGGCGAAAACGGGGTCGGCGGCATCGGGTGGCAGATTGTCGTCGCTGGCGAGGAGTTTCGCTGCGGCCTCGGGCAGATCGAGCCGGTACAGGCCGGCGAGCCGCCTTGCCTCGGCGCGGCCACCGGCCAGCGGCAGGGTCGGGCCGGAGGCGACCAGCGCCGGATCGTCGCCCGGCACATCAGAGACGACAAGGGTTGCGACGCGTGCCGGGGCACAGGCAGCAGCGAGGCGGCCGCCCTTGATGGTGGAGAATTGATTGCGGATGAGGTTCATCACCCCGATCGGCGCGCCCGAAGCCAGCAGCGCTTTGTTAATCGCCTGTTCATCAACGAGGTCCAGGCCCTCGGCCGGGGCCGGGAGCAGGGACGAGCCGCCCCCCGAAATCAGTGCCACGACCAGATCGTCTTCGGTCAGGCCCGACACCAGCTGCATGAGCCGTTGTGCTGCGGCGAACCCCGCCGCGTCGGGCACTGGATGCGCTGCCTCGACGATTTCGATCCGTTCGCATTTTTCCGCGTAGCCATAACGGGTTACGACAAGACCGCTCACCTCGCCAACCCATGCCTTTTCAAAGGCACGCGCCATCTGAGCCGAGGCCTTGCCTGCGCCGATGACGATAGTCCTGCCCTTTGGCCGCGCCGGCAGATGCCGCTCCACTGCCAGTGCCGGCTGGGCCTGCGCCACCGCTCGCGTGAACAGGTTTTCGAGCAAAGAGCGGTCCATGGGCAGTCTTTTCAGCTAAGGGAAAGGCTTGGCTTTTTTGGCCAGCATGGCTTGTTTTGTCCAGACCTAACGCGGCTGAAGGAAAACTCGGCATGCAAGCGGGTTGTCAAACACTTGTCACATAGCTCCACTAGCTCCCCCGCAGGAGTTTTCATGCCGCAAAGATTCGCCATCTACTATGCCCCCGACGCCAGCAACGCGCTTTGGGATCGTGCCACGATCTGGCTGGGCCGCGACCCGGCGGACTCGTCTCTGATCGAGGGCGCGGTTGCCGGAATAGACCGAACGCGGCTGCTCAACCTGACGCAGTCCGCGGCGCGCTATGGCTTCCACGCGACCATCAAGCCGCCCATGGCGCTGGCGGAGGCACAGAGCGAGGCGCAATTGCGCGCAGCGCTTGAAGATTTTGCAGCCCGAAAGGCGCCGGTCGATCTGGGTCACTTGCAGATTGCCGATCTCGATGGCTTTCTCGCGCTCGTGCCGGAGCAAAGCAATGCGGCCCTGCAGGATTTCGCGGCCGATGTGGTCACCCATTTCGAGCCGTTCCGCGCACCGCTCGATCCCGCCAATCGCGATGCGCGGGCGGCCAAGGGACTAAGTGACCGGCAATTGGAATTGCTCGACACCTATGGCTATCCCTATGTGATGGAACAGTTCCGCTTTCACATGACCCTGACCGACCGGCTGCAGCCCGATGATCGCGCAGACCTGCTGGAGGCGGCCCGTGTCTGGTTTGGACCGGCGCTGGACGCACCGGTCGTTCTGGACCGGCTGGTCCTCTATCACGAGCCGGAAAGCGGCAAACCATTCCGACGTATCGCCGAATTCGCCCTGAAGGATGAAAGAATTGTCTGAGACCGTTTTCACCAATGCGCGGATCGTGCTGGCCGATGAAGTCATCACCGGCAGTGTCAGCATCATGGATGGACAGATCGTCGCCGTGGATACGGGCAGCGCGCGGAGCGGCGAGGATCTGAATGGTGATTTCCTCATTCCGGGCCTGGTCGAGCTGCATACCGACCACCTCGAAAATCATTATCGCCCGCGCCCCGGCGTATTCTGGGACCCGTTGGCGGCCTTGCATGCCCACGACGCGCAGGTTGCCGGATCGGGCATCACCACCGTATTCGACGCGGTGCGCATCGGCTCGGATGTCGATATGCCCGAAATGCTCGGCCATGCGGAAAAACTGGTCAATGCCATCCGCAGCGGCAGTGAGGCAGGCTGGATGCGCGCCGACCATTTCATCCATCTGCGCTGCGAATTGCCCAGCCATGATGTGGTCGAACATTTCGACGCCCTGGCCTATCATCCCCTGACCCGGCTGGCTTCGGTGATGGATCACACGCCCGGCCAGCGTCAGTTTCGCTCGCTTGAGGACTATAAGCGGTTCTACGCCAAGCAGATGGGCCGAACGGCAGAGGAATTGCAGGCCTATCTCGATGCGCGGCAGGCCGAGCATGAGCGCTATTCGGCGCAAAACCGCAAAGCGATCGTCGAACGCGCCAGGGAACTGGAACTGGCACTGGCCAGCCACGACGACGCCACCCTCTCCCATGTCGAGGAAGCTGCCGAAGACGGGGTGGCGATCTCCGAGTTTCCCACGACGCTGGAAGCAGCGGCGGCGGCCCACGATGCGGGCCTCGCCATTTTGATGGGTGCGCCCAATGTGGTGCGGGGCAAGTCCCATTCGGGCAATATCTCGGCCACCGATCTCGTGGCAGCGGGCCTGCTCGACATTCTCAGTTCCGATTATGTGCCCTTTGCGTTGTTGCAAGCGGCTTTCCTTCTGCCGCAACGGGTCGAGGGCCTTGACCTCGCCCGCGCCTTGGCTACCGTTACACGCAATCCGGCGCGCGCTGCCGGACTGACTGACCGGGGCGAGATCGCGCCGGGCAAGAGAGCCGATCTGGTCCGCGTCGCCGCCAATGCGCCGCTGCCGGTGGTGCGGGCGGTGTGGCGCGAGGGATTGCGGGTGAGTTGAGCGACAGGCCGCCGGGCGTACTGGTACTGGTGATCGGCCCTTCGGGAGTCGGCAAGGACACACTGATCGGCGGGGCCCGCAAGGCGCTGGAGGGCGACAAGCGCTTCAGCTTTGTGCGACGGCTGGTAACACGACCAGCCGATATCGACCTTGAAGATCACGTCAGCCTCGATCCTGTGGAATTTGCCGAAGCTGAATCCGCCGGGCGCTTTGCGCTGACCTGGCAGGCCCACGGACTCGACTATGCACTGCCTATCGGGGTGGATACGGACCTGACATTGGGGCGCGTCGTGGTGGCCAATATTTCCCGTCACGCCGTGCCGCAGGCCATAGCAAAATACCCGCTCTGCCGGGTGCTGCAAGTTTCCGCCGAAATTTCGCTTCGCGCCCAGAGGCTGGCGAAGAGGGGGCGGGAAAACCGCGACCAGATCGTCGCGCGGCTCGCCCGCGAGGGGGCGGCGCTGCCCGCCGATGTTTCGCCTATCGTCATCGACAATTCCAGCTCTGTGGGCATAGGGGTGACCGCCTTCGTCATGGCCTTGCGGCAGATCGCCCAGGAATGAACATTTCCGCTCCTCGCGCGTTGGTCCGGTTCGGAACCAAAAGCGTCAGGAGTTTCCTCGTGTCCCGTAATGGTCTTTTTGCCGTGATCGCCGTGCTGGCTGTCGCGGTCATTGCATTCGCCATCTACACCTATCAACAGGAACAGGCCCGCCCCGGCATCGAGGTGCGCGTCGATGAAACAGGGATTTCCATCGATGGAAACGGCTGAGGACAATAGCACGATCCGCCGGCAGGCCATTGCCACCGCGCTCGCTGCAGAAATCGAACGCCAGGCGCAGGCCGGCGCCTCGCGGATCGATGTGGATGCGCTGGCAGAAGCGGTTGATCGGGCGCTGGACCCGGTGCCGCCGATCTCGGAGGGGAAACGGCCCGACGAGTTAAATGCCACAAACGATGGCTGAGCCATAGCAATTGACGTTGAGAAAAGCCGGTGGTCATGCCACCGGCTTTTTTATGCGGCCTCGTTGCCTTCGACCGCCCGGCGCACCGCCAGATGGGCCAGTTCGATATTGGAGAAAAGCTGCCCGTCTATCGGAAAGGCAGGAAGCTTGACGGCGAGGAACCTGTATCCCTCATCCGCCGGCACGACGACGCCCTGCGGCTCGCCGCCAACTTCTATCACGATGGGCCTGAGCCTTTCGGCCCGGTTGAGACTATTTTCCTGCATTGGTGGGTACTCCACTTGCGCGTCGGGTCATCGACGGGCGCGCTCCCTCTGGGGAGGCTGCACCTTGAGCCAGCGACGCGGATTCTATCGGGTTTGTGAGACGGGGATGTGACGGAGATCACATTCGTTTCTGGCGACAGGACCCTTGCCAGCGTTTGGCGCTGGTAATTCGGAGTACTACGGTCGAACACGCTGCATGGAGAGTGAAGGTCGTCGATGTCGTCATCGTCATTCCTTTCCTTGCGGTGTTGGACGAATGGGGTTTGACCACGCCATTGCGGCGCGGCAAAGGCAAGATAGGTAAGCCAATGCAATTTTGCCAGTGCCCCACGGTGCGTAAAGCGACGAAAAAGCGAAAAAGCCTGCTCTACTTTGGTCTATCCTTGATAACCTGAATTATCAAGTCATATTTGATTCATCGCATTGCGCTTGCGCCGAGGCGTGCAATCTGTTCTTGTTTTTCCCTGTTTCAGCGTCCCCGCCGATCAACGGCGGGCGGGAGGAAAACGTGTCCGACGAAGAGTTACCGCCCGTGACGCGCGGCAAGCGGGGGGCGAAGCCGTCCGGCAAGCCGACCCTGAAGACCATCGCCCAAATGACCGGCCTGGCCGTCACCACCATTTCGCGCGCCCTCAACAATGCGCCCGAGCTGGCTCAGGATACGCGCGACCGGGTGCAGAAGATCGCGGCGGAAATAGGCTATCTGCCCGACCGCGCCGCGCTGCGTCTCAAGACGGGCCGCACCAATGTGGTAACGCTCATTCTGGAACCGGACGAGCAGATCTATGGTTTCGGCACCAATCTGGTGACCGGCATCACCGAGGCGCTGCGCGACACCGCCTACCATCTCGTCATCACACCGCTGTTCCGCAATGTGCCGCCGCTTGATCCCGTGCGTCATATCGTGCGCAACCGGATGGCCGATGGGGTGATCTTTTCCAAGACGGAATCATTCGACGAGCGCGTCCGTTTCCTGCTCGACAATGATTTCCCCTTTGTGAGCCATGGCCGCAGCCAGTGGCCCGAGCCGCATGCCTATGTCGACTTCGACAATGACAGTTATGCCTATGGCGCCACCAAAAGGCTGGCAGCCAAGGGTTGCCGCAAGGTGTCGATCATCCTGCCGGACAGCGCGCTCAACTATACCGAACATCTGCGTGCCGGCATGGCGCGCGCCGCAGCGGAGACGGGTATCGCCTTTGAATTTGCCGCGGATGTGAACCTTTCCAGTCCAACCGATGCGATCCGCAATTACGTGATGAAGCGCGCCAAACGCGCCGAGCCGCCCGACGGCTATGTCTGCGCGTCGGAAGTCTCGGCGCTAGCGGTGATCGGGGCGCTGACAGATGCCGGGCTGATCCTCGGGCAAAACGCCCATGTGGTCACCAAGCAATCGACCTCGATGTTCATGCAGTTCCAGCCCAATGCGGAAACCGTGCAGGAGGATTTCTCCGATGCCGGGCGCAATCTGGGCCGCATCCTGTTGCGGCAGATTGCAGGCGAGACCGAGGGATTGCATTATCTGGCGCAGCCGAAATTCGACTGGAAGGCTTGAGGGCCTTCCGCTTCGGCAGCGACGCATTTGCTAGCCCGGCTGTCATCCCGGCGAAGGCGGGGTGACATGGTTCTTGGGACCATGGCGAATTGCCCAAAGCTTGAGGGCTCTAGGCTTCCAGCTCTTCGCGCAGCATTTCGAGTTCCAGCCATTGCTCTTCGGCCGCGGCTTTCTTTGCCTCCGTAGCTTCAAGCGTCTTTGACTTTGCAGCAAAGCCGGCGGGGTCCCTGGTGTAAAAGGCCGGGTCCGAAAGCGCGGTGTTGAGCGCCTTGATCTCGGCGTCGAGCTTCTCGATGTCCCTGGGCAGGGTTTCGAGAGCGTGCTTTTCCTTGAAGCTCAGCTTGCGCTTGGCGCTTGCCGCGGATGCAGCCGGGCCGGCCTTCGGTTTTTCGGCTTTGGATGCCTTTTCGAGGGTGCGGGCGGTAACACCCTCGCCGCGCTGGACGACCATGTCGGAATAACCACCGGCATATTCGGTCCAGCGCCCGTCTCCCTCGGCCATGATCACCGAGGTGGCCACGCGGTCGAGGAAATCACGATCATGGCTGACAACGACGACCGTGCCGGCATAGTCGGAGACCATTTCCTCAAGGAGGTCGAGGGTTTCGAGGTCGAGATCGTTGGTGGGTTCGTCCAGTACGAGGAAATTGGACGGCAGGGAAAGCGCACGGGCCAAAGCGACACGGGCGCGCTCCCCGCCCGACAGCTTGCCGATGGGGGTATTGGCCTGTTCAGGCGAAAACAGGAAATCCTGCATGTAGCCCATGACGTGCTTCTGCTCGCCATTGACATGGATGGTGTCGCTGCCGCCGCCCGTCAGCGCGTCGCGCAGGCGCGTTTCAGGCTCAAGCCGCGCACGGCCCTGATCGAGCATGGCCAGTTCGATGGCCGAGCCCAGCTTGATATTGCCGCTATCGGGTTCAAGCAGTCCCGTCAGCATCTTGATCAGCGTGGTCTTGCCGGCGCCATTTGGACCGACAATGCCGACGCGGTCGCCGCGCAGCACGCGGGTGGAAAAATCCCTGACCACGGTGCGCTCGCCAAAGCTCTTGGAGATATTCTCCGCCTCTGCCACCAGCGCGCCGGACGTGCGCCCCTCGCTGACCGCCAGGGTGACATTGCCGGTCACCTTGCGCTGATCGCGCCGGTCCTGTCGCAGATTTGCAAGCCGTTCGAGGCGGCCGACATTGCGTTTGCGGCGGGCAGTGACGCCATAGCGCAGCCAGTGTTCCTCGCGCACGATCTGGCGATCGAGCTTATGGCGGTCCTTTTCCTCCTGCTCCAGCACCTCATCGCGCCAGCCCTCGAAGGCGGAAAAGCCTTTTTCGATACGGCGGGTAATGCCCCGGTCGAGCCAGACGGTGGAGCGGGTGAGGTCGGACAGGAAGCGCCGGTCATGGCTGATCAGCACCATGGCCGAACGCATCTGGTCGAGTTCATCCTGCAACCATTCGATGACCGGCAGATCGAGATGGTTGGTGGGCTCGTCGAGCAGCAGCACGTCGGGCTGGGGCGCGAGCACACGCGCAAGAGCCGCGCGGCGGCCCTCACCGCCCGAGAGATTGGCCGGATTCTCCTCACCCGTCAGCCCGAGGGCATTGAGCAGATACTGGGCGCGGTAGAGATCGTCGCCCGGCGCCAGCCCCGCCTCGACATAGGCAAGCGTGGTCGCATAGGCGGAAAGATCGGGCTCCTGCGGCAGATAGCGGATGGTGGCGCTGGGTTCTGCAAAGCGTTTGCCACCATCATGCTGGACCAGGCCTGCCGCAATCTTGAGCAGGGTGGACTTGCCAGAGCCATTGCGTCCCACAAGTGCGACACGCTGGCCGGGCGATACGATCAGTTCCGCAGCTTCGAGCAATTGCGTGCCGCCGAAGGTGAGCTGAATGTTCTGAAGGGTGAGAAGCGGGGGAGCGGCCATGACAGATCCGGTGAAAACTGGCCCGGATAGAGCATGGCCCGCCCGGCAGATCAATGATGGCAGGCATGAAAAGACCGGTCAGGACGTTGAGGATCCTGACCGGTCCGGGGAGACGGTAGCAGCAAGCCCCGTCGTGGTACAGCGCCCGGACCCACAGGCCCCAAGGGGTCTCAAGCGCCATGACCCCTATCAATCATGGCTTAACTTGATTGTCAAACTCATATTTGAGTTTTGTAGTCAGATTTTCTCAGGCAGCGGAAATCGCTTCGATGCTTTCATTCACCGCCTCGGCGGTGGTGATGCCCAGCCGCTCACGGATGGAGCGCTTCTTGCTGGCAAGATCTGCGATCGTGTGGCGGCTGAGGACCTCAAAGAATGCGCCGAGCGCCTCACGTAGCGCCCCGTTGAGATCGCATTCGCCGATCAAGGGGCAATCGGCGCCTTCCTCGAAGCATTCGGCGAGGGCGAAATTCTCTTCGGTAAGACGAATCGTGTCGAGCAGGGTGATCTTGTCGGCCGGCTTGCCCAGCCTGATGCCGCCATGACGGCCGCGCACTGTTTCGAGCAGACCGTTTTCCACCAATGGCTTGATCAGCTTGAACAGGAAAAGCTCGGAAATGCCGTAGGCCCGGGCAACCTCGGCAACCCGGCTCAGGCCGGGCTCATTGACGGCACAGTAAACCAGCGTGCGAATGGCGTAGTTGGATTGGCGTGTCAGTCTCACGGGCGCTTTCCTCGGCATTACGGGGCCGACGTCAGCCGGCTGGATCCTCATATCGCGATCCACAGCTTATAACCATTCTAAAAAATGTCAAATAATGTTGAAGTGAACAATCATATTATTAGGCAGCGCCAGGCACTGGACAATATTTTATGTTCCTTATAGGAACTTAATGTCTGGAGGGCCCCGCCAGTGGACAAGACCATCACACGCGCCATGCTTTCGGATCGCGCTACCGAGACGACGGGCTTTGCCCGGGATACCGTCAGCCAGATCGGCCAGCGCATGTTCGAGCTGATCGGCACAGCCCTCATGGACGGAGACACGGTGAAGCTGACCGGGTTTGGTTCGCTGCAGGTCCGCTCGCGCGCTGAGCGCAAGGGCCGAAATCCACGGACGGGCGAACAGCACCGGATCGCACCACGCCATACAGTGGTGTTCATTCCCGGCGCGAAACTACGCAGCGCGCTGGAAGGCCCAGACCGTCCGAAGCCGTGACAGGGTAAAATCAGGGCCTATCAGAAATAGCGATTAAAGAGCGGCAGTTCCGCGGCGCCAATGGCCGGCGCCATGGCACCATTGCGTCCCGTGATTACCTGAGGGCGGGCAAGGCTTCGCACCGGCAAGGCCGCGAGTTCAGCACGGAACCGGCTTGCCAGCCTTTCGGTAATATCCGGCCCGAGAACGGTATCGACGATGATCAGCGGATTTTCCACCACCGTCGTGGCATTGAACGCTGTCCAGGCCAGGGCCTTGGCGCTGTCGGCAAGCCATGCGGTGACCTCGTCCTCGATCGCTGTCCAATCCCATTCTGCGTGGCGGGCGATGTCATGAGGCTTGCCTGCCGCGCCCAACCGCTGACCAAGCGCCCAGAGCGAGGCGATCAAATGAGCCTGCCGGGGACCATCGGAATCCAGTTGGACCAGCATCAAGCCCAGATCGGCGGCATTGCCGGTCGGCCCGCTCCACATCACACCATCGCCGATTACCCCTGCCCCCACATAATGAGAGACGAGAAAATAGATGATATTGGCCGGACGCGGTTGCGGCAGGGCAATCAATTCGGCCCAGCATGCGGCATTGCCGTCGTTGAACACGGAAACGTCAAGCCCGGTACGCTCCGCAAGCTCGGCCTGCGGGTCCACCTGTTGCCAGAGGGCGGCCTGTACCGATGGCGCACCAAGATCGGCCAGGCCTTCGGCCAATCCGCCGGGCATGGCTAGGCCCAGATCGGTCAGGCGCATCTGCCGGTCAGGCGGCAGGAGCGCCCTCAGTTCGTCCACCCAGGCGACAATAAGGTCGAACACGGTTTCGGCGTCGGGATAGGCATAATCAAGATGACGATGCCCCAGAACCTGGGCGTGCATATTCAACAGCACGATGTCCATATGCCGCCAGCCCAGTTCCACGCCAATGGCGTAACCGCCATCCTTGTTCAAATGGATCGGCGTTGCGGGTTGCCCGCGACGCCCGCGCAGGGCCTGCCCCCGCTCCACCAGCCCGTCGCGCTCAAGATTGGCCAGGATGGCCGAAACCGTCTGCGGCGCCAGGCCCGATATGCGCGCGATGTCGGCATTGGACACGCCGGAATTGAAACCAACAACGGTCAATACCGTCTTTTCATTGGCCAGCCGCAATCCCTTGTGCCGCAGGGCGCGACCGTCTGTATCGAAAATATCCCGCGTGGATCCAGGGGTTGAGGACATGGCCAATAGCCCATAAATACGCCTTCCCGCAGGCCAAAGCCCCGGGGCAGACTCCGTTCAAGATCAGAAGGTCCCGCCGCCGCACAGTCTGAAACCCGCCATGGTGCCGCATAACATCATGGCAATGACGCCGCGCCAAGTACAATCACGGCCGATGCCGGCGCGGCGGTGGATGGGTCAGGCGCCTGCCGCGGAGAGACGCGACAGCGCCGCATCGGGCAGTGTCAATTGCACGCCGCGCACCAGGCTTTCGAGCTGGGCGACCGAGCTTGCCGATGCAATGGGCGCGCTCACACCGTCCTGCGCCACCAGCCAGGCCAGTGCCACTTCTGCCGGTGCGGCTCCGACCTCCCCGCCGACTGCGTCCAGCGCTGCCAGAATAGAAAGGCCGCGCGCATCGAGATAGCGGCCGATGCCGCCACCACGGGCAGACTGACCGAGATCGGCTTCGCTGCGATATTTGCCTGTCAGAAAGCCCGAAGCCAGGCTGTAGTAAACGATGGCGCCGACTTCATTATCGATGAGGTAGGGCCGCAGCGCGTCGAATTCGGCACGATCATAAAGATTGTAGCGTGGCTGGATAACCTCGTAGCGCTGCAGGGATTTGATGATGGCGGTGTGCTGCGCGGCCTCCATCATCTCGCGTGTGTAGTTGGAGGCACCGATGGCCCGCACCTTGCCGGAGCGGATAAGGGTGTCATAGGCGGCCAATGTCTCCTCGTGATCCGTTTCGGGATCTGGCCAGTGGCTGAAATAGAGATCGACATAGTCGGTCTGAAGGCGTCGCAATGAGGCTTCCACGCCCTGGCGAATGGCGTCTGCGGCAAGCCCGCCGGGGCGGTTCGCAGAATTGACCTTGGTGATGAGATGGACTTTGTCGCGGTTTCCGCGCGCCTTGAGCCATCTGCCGATAATGGTCTCGCTCATGCCCGGGGGATTGCCCGGCACCCAGTTGGGATAACCCTCCGCAGTATCGATGGCGGAGAAGCCGGCCTCGACAAAAGCATCGAGAATGGCAAAGCCGGTCGGCTCATCCACAGTCCAGCCAAATACATTGCCGCCCAATACCAGCGGCTCGATGACCAGTTCACTGCGTCCCAGAGGCCGACGATTCATTTTATCTCTCCACTGCTGTCTGTGCATCAACGCTGCCAACGGGGTTTCGTTCGACGGCGGCGGCGCGGGGCGCACACCAATAGAGCGCCTGCGCCATGGACTGGAACGACCCAGCCAGATCGATAAAGGCAAAGCCGGGATCGGCATCATCCAGGTGCCGCAGATAAACGAATGTGCCATGGCGAAGCCGGTCGACCAGCCAGTCGGCATCGTCGGCAAACTGGGCGCCATAGGGCGTGTTGTCGACCAGCGCCTGCATCTGCCGTGCTTCCCGGTCGATCGTGGCTTCCCATAATCCGGCCTGCTGCGGCCGGCTCGAATAGGGGTGAACATCGATCGTGAAATCATCGCCGCAGCGCACCACAAGGCAGGTGAATGCGCTCGCGCTGGCATTGCGGTCGCAGCCCATGCTCGCGCGGTCGCCTTCGCCCGGCAGGGACGAATACGTCCAACCGGGGCTTTGCGCCATGGCGGGCTGCGCCAGACAAACCGTGGCGAGCAGCGCTAGCGCTTTGGTTCGATCAGATCCCATTTGTTCCCATATAAATCAGCGAATACCGCCACGCTGCCGTAAGCCTCATGCCGCGGGGCTTCGAGAAAGGTGACACCGTTCTCGATCATGCGCGCATAATCGCCTGCAAAATCCCCGGTCTCGAGAAACAGCATGACCCGCCCGCCGGTCTGGTTGCCGATTGCGGCATGCTGGGCCGACCCTTCGGCCCGCGCGAGCAGCAGCGCCGCGCCCCTGCCACCGGGCGGCCCCACCAGGACCCAGCGCTTGCCGCCACCGAGGGCCGTGTCCTCCAGCAGGACGAAGCCGAGCCTGCCACAGTAGAATTCCACGGCCTCATCATAATCTTCAACGACAAGAGAAATTGTTGCGATGGATTGGGTCATGACGCCATGCTGACGACCCCAACAGCGCTGGTCAATGCCGCCATGCACCGCCGAACCGATTCATAAAAAACCGTCCATACTTGTGGATAGCTATTAGGCAGGTCACGAAATTGACCAAATGGTCAGCGAATCTCGTTGCGCTCCCCTCCATTCTGGGCTTTTGTGTGGCCCAAGCCACCGGCGCTCGCGCCGAGATGGCGTGAATTCAAGGAACGGGAGACTATCCATGCACTCATCACTGACCCGCATCGCGGCGGTTCTTATCGCCTCGACGATGCTTGCCGGTGTTGCAAATGCCGAAACGATCCGCTGGGCGCGCTCGTCCGATGCGTTGACGCTTGATCCGCATTCGCAGAACCAGGGCAATACCCATACGCTTGCCCACCACATCTACGAAACCCTGATCGGCCGCGACAATGACGGCACTCTGACGCCGCGCCTGGCCACCGAATGGGCTCTCAAGGAAGGCGACGCCACCGTTTGGGTGTTCAAGCTGCGCGAAGGCGTGAAGTTCCACAACGGCAACGACTTCACTGCTGAAGACGTGGTCTATTCCATCGAGCGCGCCAAGAGCGAATTCTCGAACATGAAGCAGCTGCACGCCGAAGTGCAGTCCGTCACCGCCGTCGACGACTACACCGTCGAATTCCAGATGAGCGGCCCGGCGCTGATCTACCCGAACAACCTCACCAACACCTTCATCATGGACAAGACCTGGTCGGACGAGAACGATCTCGCCGTCGTCCAGGACTTCGCCGCCGGCGCCACCAATTACTCGGTGCTCAACACCAATGGTACCGGCCCCTACACCCTGGTGTCGCGTGAAGTCGACGTGCGGACATCGCTGGCCTACAATGAAGGCTGGTGGGGCGAAAAGCCCGAAGTCACCGCCATCGAATACCTGACCATCGCTGACGCCCAGACCCGCATCTCGGCCCTGCTCTCGGGCGAAATCGACATTGTCCAGGACGTGCCGCCGCAGGATATCGAACGCCTTTCCAACACCGCTGGCTTCAAGGTCGAAACCGGCCCGGAAAACCGCTTCATCTATTTCGGCTACAAGTTCGGTGACGCGCCGCTGGCATCGTCCAACATCACCGACAGCAACCCCTTCAACAATCCGCTGGTCCGCGAGGCCATGGAACTGGCGCTTGATCGTGACGCCATCCAGCAGGTCGTGATGCGCGGCCAGTCGATCCCGACCGGCATTCCCAACCCGCCCTTCGTGCGCGGCTGGACCGAAGAGCTGGACGCCTATCCCGCTCCAGATGTCGCCAAGGCAAGGGAACTGATGGCCGAAGCCGGTTATGCCGATGGCTTCTCGGTGACCCTCGACACCCCGAACAACCGTTATGTCAATGACGAAGCCATCTCCACGGCCTATGTCGGCATGCTCGGCCAGATCGGCATCAACGTCACCCTGGCCTCGCGCCCGGTTGCCGAACACAGCCCGATCATCCTCGCCAACCAGTCCGATTTCTACCTGCTCGGCTGGGGCGTTCCGACCTTTGACTCGGCCTATGTGTTCAACGACCTGATCCACTCCAAGACCGACCTGCACGGCACCTATAACGTTGGTCTTTATTCCAACCCCGAGCTGGACGAGAAGATCATCTCGCTGGGCACAATGGAAGACCTGGACGCCCGTGACGCGACCGTTGCGGAAATCTGGGAAACCGTGAAGGCCGACCGCGTACTGCTGCCCGTCCACAATCAGGTTCTGGCCTACGCAATGCGTGAAGGCGTGACCCTGCCGGTCCAGCCTGAGAACCAGCCGAACATGACCACGGTCACCTTCGACTAATCATCATCAATCCAGAACCGCCGCGTGTAGCACTGTCTCGCGCGGCGGTTCGTATTTTTCGGGGGTGCCATGCTCGCCTTCATTGCCCGGCGGCTCGTGCAGTCCGTCATCGTCATGCTTGTCGTGGCGTTTATTGCTTTCCTAGTTTTCCGCTATGTCGGCGATCCGTTGGCCGCCCTGCTCAGCCAGGACGCCAAGCAGGCTGACTACGACGCTGCCCGCGAGCGCCTCGGCCTCGACCAGCCGTTTTACGTCCAGTTCTATTATTTCGTGCTCAACGCGCTTCAGGGCCAGTTCGGCATTTCCTATCGCCTGCAGCAGCCTGTCAGCCAGTTGATCCTGGAACGCCTGCCTGCAACCATCGAGCTGGCCTTTGCCTCGGCCACGATTGCCCTGGTCTTCGGCGTCCTGCTCGGGATCTACACAGCTCTGCGTCCGCGCGCCTTTTCGTCCGGCTTCATCATGACCGCTTCACTGGTCGGAGTGTCGCTTCCCACTTTCCTCATCGGTATCGGGCTCATCTATGTCTTTGCCGTGGAGCTGAAATGGCTGCCCTCGTTCGGGCGCGGGGAAGTGGTGCAGATCGGCTGGTGGCGCACCGGATTGCTGACGCAATCGGGTCTGCGCTCACTGATCCTGCCGGCCATCACACTCTCGCTGTTCCAGTTGACGCTGATCATGCGCCTTGTGCGCGCTGAAATGCTCGAAGTGCTGCGGACCGATTATATCCGCTTCGCCAAGGCCCGCGGCCTTTCCAAGCGGGCGATCAATTTCGGCCATGCGCTCAAGAACACGATGGTGCCGGTGATCACCATTACTGGACTACAGCTTGGTTCGGTCATCGCCTTTGCCATCATCACCGAGACGGTGTTCCAGTGGCCGGGCGTGGGTTCGCTCTTCGTCAATTCGGTCGCCGCCGTGGACGTGCCGGTCATGGCCGCCTATCTCGTCTTCGTGGCGCTGGTCTTCGTGGTCATCAACCTCATCGTCGACATCCTCTATTTCATCGTCGATCCGCGCCTGCGCGACGGCGCCAAATCCGGGAGGTAGCATCATGACCGATCTGCCCCATTCGCCCGAGCAGCCGGTGGTTGCTGTGAAAACCTCGCGGTGGAAGACATTTCTCAAGTCCGACATCTTCTGGTCCTACCGGCATTCTCCGGTCACCATCATCGCCTCCATCGTGGCGCTGCTGCTGATCCTGATGGCGGTGCTGGCGCCATTGCTGGCGCCCTATAACCCGTTCAACCCGGCGACGCTGAACCTGATGAACGGATTTACACCGCCCAATTCGACGTCATTTACCGGCGATTATTTCGTGCTCGGCACTGACAGCCAGGGCCGCGACATGCTCTCGACCATCATGTATGGCTCGCGTGTTTCGCTGTTCGTGGGCTTCATGGCGACACTGTTCGCCATGGTCATGGGCGTCGGCCTCGGCCTCGTGTCAGGCTATGTCGGTGGCACGGTCGATGCCATCATCATGCGCATCACCGACGTGCAGCTCAGCTTCCCGGCCATCCTCATTGCTCTGCTGATCTTCGGCGTGGCACGGGGCATCATTCCGCCCAACCAGCAGGAAGGCGCCGCCGTCTGGGTGCTGATCATCGCCATCGGCCTTGCGAACTGGGCCCAGTTCGCCCGCACCGTACGCGGCGCAACCATGGTGGAGCGGCAGAAGGATTATGTGGCGGCTGCCCGTATTCTGGGCGTCAACCCCATCATTGTTCTCTTGCGTCACATCCTGCCCAATGTCACCGGCCCGGTCCTGGTCATCGGCACGATCAGTCTTGCGCTGGCCATCATCGAGGAAGCCACGCTCTCCTATCTGGGCGTCGGTGTGCCCCCGACCCAGCCCTCGCTCGGAACGCTGATCCGTATCGGCCAGCAGTTCATGTTCTCGGGTGAATGGTGGATCATCCTGTTCCCGGCCATTACCCTCATCCTGCTCGCTCTGTCGGTCAACCTGCTTGGTGACTGGCTGCGCGATGCCCTCAATCCGAAGTTGCGCTGATGACCGAGCCCGTTCTTTCCATCAAGGACCTCGTCGTCGAGTTCCCCTTCCGCGATGACGTCTTCACTGCCGTCAATGGCGTTTCATTCGACATCATGCCCGGCGAAGTCGTCGGCGTGGTGGGCGAGTCGGGTGCCGGCAAGTCGATGACGGGTTCAGCCGTCATCGGACTGATCGATCGCCCCGGACACATTGCCGGCGGCGAAATCCGCCTCAAGGGCGAACGCATCGACAATCTGCCCGAGGAACAGAAGGCCAAGCTGCGCGGCAAACGCATCGGCATGGTGTTTCAGGACCCGCTGACCAGTCTCAACCCACTCTATACGGTGGGTGAGCAGCTGATCGAGACCATCCGCACGCATCTGCCCCTATCCGAGGCCGAGGCGCGCCAGAAGGCCATCGATCTGCTGGCGGAGACCGGTATTCCCAAGGCCGCCGAGCGCATCGATTCCTATCCGCATCAGTTCTCGGGCGGTATGCGCCAGCGCGTCGTCATCGCCCTGGCTCTGGCGGCCGAGCCGGAGCTGATCGTCGCCGACGAGCCGACTTCGGCACTGGACGTGTCGGTGCAGGCCCAGATCATCAAGGTGCTCAAGAAGCTCTGTGCCAGCCGTGGTGCGGCCGTCATGCTGATCACCCACGATATGGGCGTCATCGCCCAGACGGCGGATCGCATGGTGGTGATGCATCAGGGCAAGGTGGTGGAGACCGGCACGGTCGGCGACATCATCCGCCGTCCGCGCGAGCCCTATACGATCAAGCTGATCGACTCGATCCCCACCATCCAGCGCAAGGATGATACGCCCGCCCCCGAGCATGCTGCCAATGACGACAACGCCTATGTTGAGGTCAAGCATCTGGTGCGGGATTTCGAGATCGGCGGCGGCAGTTTCATCAAGCTGTTGCCAGGCAAGGTCGACGTGTTCCGGGCCGTCAACGATGTCAGCTTCTCCATTCCCAAGGGCGAAACCTTCGGTCTGGTGGGTGAATCGGGTTCGGGCAAATCCACCTGCGCCAAGATGATCGTTGGCCTGCTGCGTCCAAGCTCGGGGCAGATCACGGTCGATGGGCATGACATCTGGGCCGGCGGCAAGGGCCATCAGGAGCGCCGCAAGCGCGTGCAGATGATCTTCCAGGACCCCTATGCCAGCCTTAATCCGCGCTGGCGGGTCGCCGACATCATCGCCGAGCCGATGCGCACGCTGGGCATTGCCCGCAACCGTTCGGAAGTCGAAGACCGGGTGGCGGGCCTGCTCCGCCGCGTACGGCTCGATCCTTCGGTCATGCGGAAATTCCCGCATGAATTCTCCGGTGGCCAGCGCCAGCGCATCGCCATTGCCCGCGCGCTCTCCAGCCAGCCCGAATTCATCGTCTGCGACGAGCCCACTTCAGCGCTCGACGTTTCGGTGCAGGCGCAGGTCCTGGACCTGATGAGCGAGCTGCAGGCAGAATTCGGCCTGACCTATCTCCTCATCAGCCACAACCTCGCCGTGGTGCGGCAGATGTCGACTGCCGTGGGCGTGCTGCATAATGGCGTGATGGTGGAGAAGGGGCCGACGGATTCCATCTTCGACAATCCGCAGGCGGACTACACCCGCATGCTGCTCGACGCGGTGCCCGACATTTCCAAGGTGGCGTAAGAACCTCCACCCGGCCTCCCCCTGAAACAGGGGGAGGAGATGAGGCGTTCGTCCGAAGCGTCTCAGCAAACGCGATCTGTCCCTCCCCCTCCTTCAGGGGGAGGCCAGGTGGGCGGGGGTCTTTGCTCCCTAGACCTCCACCCGCCTACCCTCCCTGCCGGAGCGGATCAGTGCATCGATCAACCGATGCACATTGAGTGCGGTATGTCCGGTGGACAGAGGTTGGCGGTCATGGCGCACCGCCTCGACGAAATCCTCGATCTGGGCCTGATGCCAGTCGAATGGAAAGGCCATTGGATCGGCGCCGCCCCCTGAATTACTGGTTTCGCCCACGGTCTCGGTACGGCCATCAAGCCAGTTCAGCGTAAGATTGCCGCCGGTAAGGGTGGCGCTGGCCTGCTCGAAATTAAGGGTCAGGCTTTCGGCTCCGCCAGGAAAATTGGCGGTCGTTGCCATGAGCGCGCCAACTGCACCATTGGCAAATTCGAGGCCACCAGCGACGAAATCCTCGGTTTCCATCTTGTGCAGAGCCGTCGTCGCGGACAGGGCCGTGACGGCCGCGACCGGCCCGGTGAGGCTCAGCATCAGATCAAGCGAATGGATCGCCTGGGTGATGAGGACGCCGCCGCCATCCTGGGCAAAGCTGCCCCGGCCCGGCTTGTCGTAGTAGCCCTGCTGGGGGCGCCACCACGGCACGACAAGATGAACGGCGCAAAGCTGCCCCAGCGCGCCGCCCGCTATCTTTTGCGCCAGTGCCCTGGAAGCGACCCGGAAGCGGTGCTGGAACATGATCCCCAGCTTCATGCCTGCCTCGTCACATAATCTGACGATCTGCTCCGCCGCCTCCGTCGAGCGCTCGACCGGCTTTTCCATCAGCACATGCTTGCCGGCGGCCACGGCCGCTGCAACGATATCCTGTCGGGCATTGGGGGGTGTCAGAACCAGGATGGCGTCAACAGCCGGATCGGCCAGCAGCGCTTCATAACTTGTGGCAGCGGGGAAAGCGTAGGTGGAGCAGAATTGGGCCAGTTCATCACCATTCCGCCGCCAGACGCCGCGCACATCCACCTTGTCGCGCAGGGCGTTCAGGGCCAGTGCATGTGGCTTGGCCCCCATGCCTGCCCCGACCACGCCCAGCCCGAACCTTGCCTGTTCATCCGCCATTCAGCCGCCTCCTCCTATGCCATCACTGCGCCACGATCGCGGCGCTCCATCCCCAAAAGGGGCGTCACGAGGGGACTAGCATGAAATTGGTTGGAATTGTTGCAGCGCTTTTCGTTGCGGCGGGAATTGCGCTGGCGGGCTGGTTTGTCGGCGCCTCGCTGGTGGAAAGCCGCCAACCCTTGCGCACAGTGACGGTCAAAGGGCTCAGCGAGCGCGCGGTGCAGGCCGATCTCGGTTTCTGGCCTATCCGCTTCGTTGCGACCGGGCCGAGCCTTGAAGCGGCGCGCGCAAGCCTCGAGACCGCCGAAGGCGCAGTCCGCAGTTTTCTTGCCGAACGCGGCTTCGAGGACGGCGAAATCCAGGTCCAGAACGTCCTCGTTGAGGATCGGGCCGCCGGATACAATGCCGGTTCGATGAATGACGACTACAGGTTCGTCCTGACCGAGGACATGCTGGTCACCACTGCCAAGGTTACCGAACTGGCCGAGGCCAGCCGTTCAGTTGCCGATCTGTTGCGGCAGGGCGTGGTGTTCTCATCCGATGCCTATAGCGCAGGCGCCTCGTTCGTCTTTACCAATATCAACGACCTGAAAAGTGAGATGCTGACCGAGGCCACGACGCGCGCCAAGGAAACGGCCGCGCAGTTCGCTACCGAGTCGGGGGCACAGGTCGGCGACATCCAGAGCGCCAATCAGGGCGTGTTCGAAATCCTGCCCGCCGTGGATATCCCCAATGACCGGCCAGAAAAGCAGATCGACAAGAAGGTGCGGGTGGTCACGACGATCACTTATTTCCTGGTCGATTGAGATCTGAGCCGGCCGGGTTCTAACCGGCCTGCCGCCAGCGCTGGGCGCTGATGAAGGCAGCGAAATCGTCGGCGCTCATCGGACGGGCAAAGGCATAGCCCTGCAGGATGTCGCAGCCGAGATCGGCGAGAATACGGGCATGTTCCATGGTCTCGACGCCCTCGGCAACGATCTCGATATCCATGGACTTGCCGATATCGACGATGGAGGCGACCAGTTGGCGCTGGGCGGGTTCATCGAGAATGGGATTGACCAGTTGCCGGTCAATCTTGAGGCGGCGCGGATGCAGTTTCTGCAAGGAGACGATGGAAGCATAGCCGGTGCCGAAATCGTCGATCTCGACATCTATGCCTAGGTCCTTGATCTGGTCGATATTCCACGCGACGAGACCTTCACTCTCGTCGAGATAGATCGACTCGACCAGCTCGAAGGCCAACCGACCCGGCGGTAAATCCAGCCCCCGCAGCGACGCGATCAACCCCTCGTCGTTCAGCCGCCGCAGCGAGACATTGACTGAGACGCGGGGCACGGCGAGGCCCATCTGCTCCCAGCGGCGGAAATCGGCCAATGTCCGGTCCAGCACGATCTGGTCGATCTGAGCCATGACATTGAGCTCTTCGGCCACGGCCATAAAGCCTTCGGGCGAGCGTATTCCTTCCAGGGGATGCTGCCAGCGCACCAGAGCCTCCGCCCCCACCAGATCCAGCGTATGGGCGTCAAACTGGGGTTGGTAATGGGTGATGAAGGCGTCGGTATCGAGGGCCGTCAGCAATTCATCGGCAATCCGCTTGGTACTGACGACCTCGGCTTGCAGGGCTTCGGAGAAGAATTCGTGCCGATTGCGTCCCAGCGCCTTGGCCCGGTAGAGCGCGATGTCGGCGTTGATGAGCAATTGCTTGACGTCAATGGTGGCAGCACGGCTCACCGCCACGCCAATGCTCACGCCAAAACGACATTCATGTCCATCATGGCTGGCGGGCTTGCGCATTTCCCTGACAATAAGGTCAGCCATCTGGTCCAGCCGTTCATCGCTGGCACCGGCCGTGGAGACGATGACGAATTCATCGCCACCGATGCGGGCGACGAAATCGGTTTCGCGGCAATTGGCGCGCAGCACCGCGCTGGCATGGATCAGCATGGCATCGCCCGCTGCATGACCGAGCGTGTCATTGATCTGCTTGAAGCGATCAAGATCGATGTGCAACAGCGCGATGGAACCGCTGCCGAAATAGCCGTGATCGGCGTGATCGCGCAGAAATTCATCGAGATAGCGCCGGTTGGGCAGCCCGGTCAGGCTATCATGGAGCGCATTGTGCTCAATACGGATACGCGCCAGTTCCAGTTCGCTGGCCCGCGCCTCGGCCTGCCGCGTGGACAGGAGCAGGGCTTCGTTCATCAGCACGTCGCTGGTCATGTCCCAGTTGACGCCGATAATGCGTTCGGGCTGGCCAGGCTCGGAAAACAGGGCCGCGATCGAGCGCACATGGCGGATCGTGCCGTCAGGCAAGATCACGCGATAGTCTGATTCATAGCGTCCGTCGGCAATCATCCGCCGGAAATCCGCCTCGGCGCGGTCCCGATCCTCCGGATGCACCGCCCGACGCCAATGCTCATGGCTGCGCGGCGCATCGTCCAGCGCCATGCCATAAAGTTCATTGGTGCGGGCATCCCAATTTTCAATATTGGTGAGCGGGTCCATTTCCCAGACCCCGACCTTGGACACGTCGAGCGCCAGATTGAAGCGCCGTGTCAGCTTGGCCAGTTCGGCCTCCCGCGCACGCAGTTCCCTGATGTGATCATGCCGCTGGCCAACCATGCTGGCGGTCAGCCCGATGGGAAACAGGATAAGCGCAGCGGCACCCAGCAGGGCCGCCCGCATGGACCAGATCACGGTCTGGTCCGGCAGCCAGCCTGCCACGGGCACGGCGGCGATCTGCCATTGGCCCGATGGCAGCACGACGTCCACGACGACCGGACGCGCGTCGGAAAGGTCAGGGCCATAGAAGCGCTGGCCGCCGCCGCCCAGACCGTCATGGCCGGTGATGGAAATGTCTAGGTCAAGATCGGGATCGGTCAATCCACTATCGGCATAGAGGCGGTCCACATCGACGACGGCGGAAACCAGCCCCCAGAAGCGCCGGTTTTCGCCCTCCCCGACATGGACGGGAAACCGCCCGACAAAACCCCTGCCACCCTGGACCAGGTCGACGGGGCCCGCAATGTGAAGCTGATCGGTTTCGAGGATTTTGGCGACTGCAGCCCATTGCTCGGGCACGGTGCGGTAATCAAGCCCTATGGCTTTCTCGTTGCCCTCCAGCGGATAGGTCATGCGGATGACCAGATTGGGTGCGGCAGCCACTGATCGCAACTGGCTGTCTTCCTCAAACAGGTTGCGGGTCAGCGCATTGTAGCGCGCCTGGTCCATGTCCGGCTCGGTGGAGATGGTGGACACGAGACCCTTCACCAATTGCACATTGCTCGAAATGTTGCCTTCGAGCTTGGCGCGGATCACCGAAATCTTTGCCAGCGTGTCGGCCCGCATACGGCTTTCGGCAAGCTGGATATTCTGCCGGTCAAGCAGGATGCCCGAGACCACGATCACGCAAAGCGCTCCCAGAACCGGAAGCAGCATGGCGCGCCGCCAGTCTGCACGATGGGTGTCACTACCTATTCTGGGCATTCCGTCGCCTGTTCGAGCCGGCGGCTCTATTGTGTACCGTGACGGATATTATGCCCGAGGGAATGACGAGTGCCTTAACGACCCCAACTTGTGGCTTTGTGGTAAATGGCAGGCAAATTACCGGTTTGGGTCGTCAGACCCCAGTTTGCTCCAGCTCGATCAGCGTGCCGTCGAAATCCTTGGGATGAAGGAAAATCACCGGCAGGCCATGGGCGCCGGTCTTTGGCGTACCGTCTCCCAGAACCCGGGCGCCGTCCGCCTGCAAGCGGGCGATGGCGGAGGCGATATCGGGCACTTCAAAGCAGACATGGTGCATGCCGCCTGCGGGGTTTTTGCCGAGAAAGGCAGCAATGGGCGAATTCTCGCCCAAGGGCTCCAGCAATTCCACCTTGGTATTGCCTGTGTCGACAAAGACGACAGTCACCCCATGGTCCGGCAGCGCCTGCGGCGGTCCGACTTCGGCGCCGAGCTGATCCCGGTATTTTGCGGCGGCGGCGGCAAGGTCGGGCACGGCAATGGCAATATGGTTGAGGCGGCCGATCATCGGTTGGAAAGCCTTCCCTCGATTTCGTTGAGCACGGAAAAGGCCGCGTCCAACACATTGGTGCCGGGCCCGAAAATGGCAGCCACGCCGGCATCATAGAGAAAATCATAATCCGGCTCGGGAATGACGCCGCCGACCACCACCGTCACATCGCCCAGTTCACGGGCCTTGAGCGCCTCGATCAGTTCGGGCACCAAGGTCTTGTGGCCAGCGGCGAGCGAAGACACGCCCACCGCATCGACCTGGAATTCATCCGCATGGGCGGCCACTTCCGGCGCGGTCTCGAACAGATCGCCCATATGAACGGTGAAACCGAGATCGGCGAAGGCCGAGGCGATGATCTTGGCGCCCCGATCATGCCCGTCCTGCCCCATCTTGGCGATGAAAATGGACGGCGCACGGCCCTTTGAGCCCTTGAATGCTTCTATCCGGTCGGTGACCGATTTCAGTTGCGGATCGTCACCGTAACCGGCGGCATAGACGCCAGAAATTACCCGCGTCACGGCACGGTGGCGGCCGAAAACATCCTCCATGGCCTGGCTGATTTCGCCCAGAGTGGCACGGGCACGGGCCGCTTCAATGGCAGCTTCAAGCAAATTGCCCTCATCCTTGGCGGCGAATTCGCGCAAGGCAGCGAGCATGGACTGGCATTTGTCCTCGTCACGCGTTTCGCGGATGCGCTGCAACTGCGCCACCTGCTCGGCGCGCACCTTGGCATTGTCGATCTCGCGGACGTCAATCTCGTCTTCGACATCGAGCCGGTAGCGGTTCACGCCGACAATGACATCTTCGCCGCGGTCGACGCGCGCCTGACGAAGGGCAGCGGCCTTCTCGATGGCCATTTTCGGCCGGCCGCTTTCGACGAAGGCAGTCATGCCGCCTTCAGCCTCGGCTTCTTCGATCAAAGCGCGCGCGCCCTTGACCAGTTCGGCGGTCAGCGCCTCGACATAGTAGGAGCCGCCCAATGGATCGACCACATCGGTAATACGGCTCTCGTGCTGGAGGATAAGCTGGGTATTGCGGGCGATACGGCTCGAAAACTCGGTGGGCAGCGCGATGGCTTCGTCGAAGCTGTTGGTGTGCAGGCTCTGCGTGCCGCCGAGCGTCGCCGCGAGCGCTTCGATCGTGGTGCGGATGACGTTGTTATGCGGGTCCTGCTCGGTCAGTGACACACCCGAGGTCTGGCAGTGAGTGCGCAACATTTTACTGCGCGGATCTTTTGCGCCCAGCCCGGTCATGATCTCGCTCCAGAGCTGACGCGCGGCGCGGAGCTTGCTGACTTCGAGGAAGAAATTCATGCCAATGCCGAAAAAGAAACTCAGGCGGCCAGCAAAGGCGTCAATATCGAGCCCCTTGCGCTGGGCGGCGCGGACATATTCCATGCCGTCGGCCAGCGTATAGGCCAGCTCCTGCACCGCGTCGGCGCCGGCCTCGTGCATGTGATAGCCCGAGATGGAGATGGAATTGAACTTGGGCATATGGCGCGCGGTATGGGCGATGATGTCGCCGATAATCCGCATGCTGGGTTCGGGCGGGTAGATATAGGTGTTGCGGACCATGAACTCCTTCAAAATGTCGTTCTGGATGGTCCCTTCCAGCTGTTCCTGTCTGACGCCCTGCTCTTCGGCAGCCACCACGAACATGGCGAGCACCGGAATGACAGCGCCGTTCATGGTCATGGACACGCTCATCTGATCGAGCGGGATGCCGTCAAACAGCACTTTCATGTCTTCCACCGAGTCGATGGCGACACCGGCCTTGCCCACATCCCCCACAACGCGGGGATGGTCACTGTCATAGCCGCGGTGCGTGGCAAGGTCGAAAGCGACCGACAGGCCCTTCTGGCCCTTTTGCAGTGCCTGGCGGTAGAAGGCGTTGCTCTCCCGCGCCGTCGAGAAGCCCGCATATTGGCGAATGGTCCATGGCCGATTGGCATACATGGTTGCCCGCACGCCGCGGGTAAACGGCTCGACGCCGGGGATGTTGCCGTCCTCGCCCAGATAGACGGGGCTGACCTTGATCCCGCCATAGTCGCGGTCGAGTTCGGACAGAGGCGTGTCGCGGAGTTCCTTCTGGGCGAGTTTGGCCCATTTTTCGTGGTCAGACATGAAACCCTACCACCCCCGAATTGCCAGTTAGCACCTCCCTCCCCCTTGAGGGGAGGGCCGGGGTTGGGGTTCTGCGGTTCCAACAGGCCACTGTGTCTGCGAACAATTCAGAACCCCCACCCTCAATCCCTCCCCTCAAGGGGGAGGGAGGCGAAAGAACCGGCAACCCTGCATGTGTACCGCTCATCACACCGCCTCGAATTCGAGCATGACCTGATCCACCGCCAGCACGGCGCCAGGCACGACATGCACCTTGGCCACCCGCGCCCGCTTTTCGGCCTTCAGAACGTTTTCCATCTTCATGGCTTCGACGATGGCGAGGGTCTGGCCATCCTCGACCACGTCGCCTTCCTTCACGTCGATCCGCACGACCTGACCGGGCATGGGGCAGAGCAGGAACTTGCTCATGTCCGGCTGCACTTTGATCGGCATGTGTTTGAGATATTGCGCCACATGCGGGCGCAGTACGAGCACCTTGAGATCAGCCCCCCGATAGCGGATGCGGAAACCGGACGTGGTGGGATCAACCTTGAGCACGGCGTGGCGCCCCCCGGACCAGTCCAGATGCGCCAGACTGTCGCCGGGCTGCCAGGTCAGCCGAACGGCTTCGGAGCGCCAGTCGAGATCGACGAGGATATCGGGGCCATGCTCGTGCAGGACCACCGTCTCGCCTCTGTCGCCGATCTGCACATGCCAGCGGCTTTCGGCCATGGCGCCGGCGCGGCGCTGTTCGCGTCGCGCCATCAGCATGGCTGCTGCGGCAACGATATCGAAATGATGGTCGTCGCTGAGTTGCGCCCCGGCAAAACCCTCGGGAAATTCCTCGGCAATATAGCCAGTTGTCAGCCGTCCCTCCCGGAAGCGGCCCTGCTCCATGACGGTGGACAGAAAGGGCAGGTTGTTGCCCACGCCTTCCACCTCAAAGCTGTCCAACGCAATCGCCATCGCGTCCACCGCTTCCAGCCGGGTCGGCGCCCAGGTGCAGAGCTTGGCGATCATAGGATCGTAGAAGGTGGAAATCTCCCCGCCTTCGAACACGCCGGTATCGTTGCGCACAACCAGCGTTTCAGATGCGCTCTCGGCGGGCGGGCGATAGCGCGTCAATCGCCCGGTGGAGGGCAGGAAATTGCGATAGGGGTCTTCGGCGTAAAGCCGGCTCTCAATGGCCCAGCCGTTGCGTTGCACCTGTTCCTGGGTGAGCGACAGCGTTTCGCCATTGGCGACGCGCAGCATGAGTTCCACCAGATCGAGGCCGGTGATCAACTCGGTCACCGGATGCTCGACCTGAAGGCGGGTATTCATTTCGAGGAAGTAGAAATTGCGGTCCTTGTCGACGATGAATTCCACCGTTCCGGCACTCTTGTAGCCCACCGCATTTGCCAGGGCGACCGACTGCTCGCCCATGGCCTTGCGGGTCGCCTCATCCAAGAAGGGCGAGGGCGCTTCTTCGATCACCTTCTGATTGCGCCGCTGGATCGAGCATTCGCGCTCATTCAGATAAAGCACATTGCCATGACCATCGGCGATGAGCTGGATTTCGATATGGCGCGGCTCGGTGACGAATTTCTCGATGAAGATACGGTCATCGCCAAACGAACTTGCCGCCTCTGACTTGGAGCGTTCAAAACCCTCGCGCGCCTCCGCATCGTTCCAGGCGATACGCATGCCCTTGCCGCCACCGCCCGCGGACGCCTTGATCATAACCGGGTAGCCGATGGATTTGGCGATGGTGACGGCATGTTCGGCGTCGTCGATCAGACCCATATGGCCGGGTACGGTCGAAACGCCAGCCTCGGCGGCGAGCTTCTTGCTGGTGATTTTGTCGCCCATGGCCTCGATCGCCTTGGGCGGCGGGCCGACAAAGATGATCCCTGCCTTTTCGAGCACGGCGGAGAAAGCAGCATTTTCCGACAGGAAGCCGTATCCGGGATGCACCGCCTGCGCGCCGGTTTGCTTGCAGGCGGCCACGATCTTGTCGATCTGGAGATAGCTTTCCTTGGCCGGCGACGCGCCGATATGGACGGCCTCGTCGGCCATGCGCACATGCAGCGCCTCGCGGTCGGCGTCGGAATAGACGGCCACCGTGGCAATGCCCATCTTCTTTGCGGTCTTGATAACCCGGCAGGCGATTTCGCCGCGATTGGCGATGAGGAGCTTGGTGATCATGAGGCGTCAGCCTTTATTGCCATGGTGATGCTGTCGAATACGCCCTCGGCATCATTTGTGAAACGGATAACCCGATAGCCTTCTGCCTCAATGAAGCGGGTCCGCGCGGCATCGTAGAAGCGGGCGTCATCAGCACCATGCGTGTCGCCATCGATCTCGATCACCAGCTTCAGGGCGTGACAGGCAAAATCCGCGTAATAGGAACCGAGCGGCACCTGACGGCGAAAATTGTGGTCGTGCCGCAAAGGATATAGCAGGCGCCACATGGCACGCTCGGGAGCGGTGGCGTTGCGACGGAGTTGGCGGGCGCGTTCCGTGCTCATAGGCACCCCCACCCCTGTCTCCCTCCCCACAAGGGGGAGGGAGACACTCCCAATCAACTGGTCCAAATTATTGCGTTGAGCTTGCGGCTCCTTCGTCTCCCTCCCCCTTGTGGGGAGGGGACAGGGGTGGGGGTATGTTGCAGTCATCACCAGCCCATCCTCACAACGGAATATTGTCATGCTTCTTCTTCGGCCCCTGCATGCTCTTGTGCCGCAGGGTCGAGAAGGCGCGGATCACACGCCGCCGCGTGCCGTGGGGCATGATGACGTCGTCGATGAAGCCGCGTTCGGCAGCGACGAACGGGTTGGCGAACCGGGCTTCGTAATCCGCCGTGCGCTGGGCGATTTTCTCCTTGTCGCCCAATTCCGAGCGATAGAGAATTTCCGTCGCCCCCTTGGCGCCCATGACGGCGATTTCGGCTGATGGCCAAGCATAGTTGACGTCGGCCTTGATATGCTTGGACGCCATCACGTCATAGGCGCCGCCATAGGCTTTGCGGGTGATGACGGTCACCAGCGGCACCGTGGCCTCGGAATAGGCGAAGAGCAGCTTGGCGCCATGCTTGATGATGCCGCCATATTCCTGCGCCACGCCGGGGAGGAAACCGGGCACATCGACAAAGGTCAGGATGGGGATTTCAAAACTGTCGCAGAAGCGGATGAAGCGCGCGGCTTTCTTGCTCGCATTGATGTCGAGGCACCCGGCCAGCACCAGCGGCTGATTGGCGACGACGCCCACGGTGTTGCCATCAAGCCGGATGAAGCCACACAGGATATTGCCGGCATGATCCTTCTGGATTTCGAGGAATTCGCCCTCATCGGCGACGGTGGTGATCACCTCGCGCATGTCATACGGCTTGTTGGCGCTGTCGGGAATGATGGTGTCGAGCTTGTCGTCGCGGCGGTCCACGGGGTCGTGCGTGGGCAGGCGCGGCGGCTTCTGCCCGGCGGCGAGCGGCAGATAGGAAAAAAGCCGCCGCACTTCGAGCAGGGTCTCGATGTCATTGGCAAAGGCCGCGTCGGCTACCGAGGAGATTTTCGTGTGCGTCGAGGCGCCGCCGAGTTCCTCCTGCGTGACGATCTCGTTGGTGACGGTTTTCACCACATCGGGACCGGTCACGAACATATAGCTACTGTCCTCCACCATATAGATGAAGTCGGTCATGGCCGGGGAATAGACCGCGCCGCCGGCACAGGGACCCATGATCACCGAAATCTGCGGCACCGCGCCCGAGGCCTGCACATTGCGCCAGAACACATCGGCATAACCGCCAAGCGCCGCCACGCCTTCCTGAATACGCGCGCCGCCGGAATCGTTGAGCCCGATCACTGGCGCGCCATTCTGCATGGCGAGGTCCATGATCTTGCAGATTTTCTGCGCATGGGTTTCGCTGAGCGAGCCGCCGAAGACGGTGAAATCCTGGCTGAACACATAGACCAGCCGGCCATCAATCGTGCCCCAGCCGGTGACGACACCGTCGCCGGGAATGATCGTCTCCTCCATGCCGAAATCCCGCGCGCGATGGGTGACGAACATGTCGTATTCTTCAAAAGAACCCGGATCGAGCAGCACGTCGAGCCGTTCGCGCGCGGTGAGTTTGCCCTTGCCATGCTGGATATCGATACGCCGCTGACCGCCGCCCAACCGCGCGTTGTCGCGTTTGGCTTCAAGGGCGGAAATGATGTCCTGCATGGGCAGCCTCCCGGAATGTTTGGTCCACTCTAGCGCGCCGTGGTCCATGACCCAAGACAGGAAAGGGCGCACCTGCTACAATCACACAATAACAGGGCTGTAATTTTGTGAGGTTGTGTAATGGCGCCGAAAAAGGTGTTTGCCGGCGCACGGTTGCGAGCCTTGCGGGCGCAGCACAAGCTGACCCAGGCCGAGCTCGCGGCGCGGCTTGAAATCTCGCCATCCTATGTCAACCAGATCGAGTCCAATCAGCGGCCGCTGACCGCTGCGGTGATGCTGGCCCTGTCGGAGCATTTCCACCTCGATCTGGCCAGCCTGGCCACAGATGCGTCTGACCGGCTGGTGATCGATCTGCGAGAAGCGCTTGCCGATCCGGTGTTTGGCGAGGCGGTGCCCAACCTGCAAGAGCTCAAGAGCGTCGCCAGCAATGCGCCTGACATGGCGCGCGCCGTTCTCGCGCTCTACGGGGCCTATCGGAAATCCAATGAACGGCTGGCGGGCATGGATGCAGCCCTGTCGCGCGATCCACAAAGCGGGGTCACAACTGCCTATGAGGAAGTGCGCGATTTTTTCCATTATGCCGATAACTATATAGACCCCCTGGACCGGGCTGCGGAGGCCCTGGCAGGCGAACTGGGCGCATTCGGGCCCGAAAGACTGCGGCGGCTGGTCGACTATTGCGCAGAAATGCACGACATTGGCGTGATCATCGGACCACCGGCCAGCGCCGAAAGGCTGGTTGAATTCGACCGCGGCAGCCGTACCCTTCGGGTCAACTCTCACCTCGACCCCTCCAGCCAGTTCTTCCGCATTGCCACCATGCTGGGCGGGCTGGAACAGGCGACCCTGATTGAGGACCTGCTCGACGGCGCGAGTTTCAAGGCACAGGAATCGCGCGCCATTGCCCGCATGGGGCTGACCAATTATTTCGCCGGGGCGCTGCACATGCCCTATGGCGCCTTTCTCAAGGCCGCAGATGGCTATCGGTTCGACATCGAGGAACTGGCTCGGGTCTTCGGGGCCAGTCTGGAGCAGGTGGCGCACCGGCTTTCGACCATGCAGCGTCCCCGCGAACGCGGCGTACCGTTCTTTTTTGCGCGGGTCGACGCGGCGGGCACCATCACCAAGCGCCATTCGGCCACGGCGCTGCAATTCGCCCGCTTCGGCGGCGCGTGCCCATTGTGGAATGTCCACCGGGCGTTCGAGGCCCATGGGCAGATCATCCGCCAACTGGCCGAGACGCCGGATGGGAAGCGCTATCTCTGCCTCGCCTGGAGCCATGAGAAGCGGATGGGCGGCTATCGCGGCACCACGCGCCGCTACGCCTATGCGCTGGGCTGCGAAATCTCCCATGCCGGGCGTCTGGTCTATGCCGATGACCTCGATCTCACCAAGGCAGTGTTCGAGCCCATCGGCATTTCCTGCCGCATTTGCGAACGCCGCCAATGCCCGCAACGCGCGGTTCCCCCACTGGCATCAGGCATTTCGGTGCCGGCAGACCGGCGGAGTGTGATCCCCTACGAGATCGACTAGGCGGGGTCGAAATCCGGCCCGCCCGGACCATGCAGCTTCATGCCGGACGCGAAGCGTCTGGCATTGGCCACATAGCGCGCGGCGGAGGCGGCCAAGGCCTTCTCCCCCTCGGCATCGATCTCGCGCACGACTTTTGCCGGCGCGCCCATCACCAGGGAATTGTCCGGGATGACCTTGCCCTCGGTGACCAGCGCATTGGCGCCGATCAGGCAGTTTTTCCCGATTTTGGCGCCATTTAGCACGGTCGCACTCATGCCGATCAGGGAATTGTCGCCAATGGTGCAGCCATGCACAATGGCTGCGTGGCCAATGGTGACATTCTCGCCGATCAGCAGCGGATAGCCACTATCGGTGTGGAGCACACTGTTTTCCTGCACATTCGTCCGGGCACCAATGGTGATGGTTTCGATATCGCCACGTGCAACCACGCCAAACCAAATGCCGACGTCAGCGCCAATGACCACATCGCCGATCAATACGGCGTTTGGGGCAATGAAAGCTACATCGGGGTCGATGCGGGGCGCGATATTGTCCAGCGAATAAACAGGCATGATTTTCTCCTAAGGCACGATGCCATAGGCATCGCGCATCGCGGCGATTTCGGAAAGTGTGCTTTCGAACAGGCTCCAGTCGTCATGCTCGGCAATCGGCGCCCAGATCGCCTCAACCTCGTCGATCAACATGGTACGGGGGCGCATTGCAGCAAAATATGGATGGTCCAGATTGAGGTCAGCGGCAGGGCGATAGACTTCCATGAGGTCGGCGACGGGCCGAAAGGCGTCGCTGGAATAATAATCGACCGAGGGGCTTTTTGCCGCGCGTTCGGTGCTTACGCCGCCGCCACGCCAATCGAAGAAAAACTGCTCATAGGGGGCCTGGGTGGCGGAAAGAAAGCCGAAGATCGCGGTGACCAGGGCGCCGTCCTGTTCGACATCCCGCGGCGCGAGGCCAAGGCGGCGCAGCATCTGGCGTGGCAATTGCTCGCGGAAGATCGGCCACATGGTGTTCAGCGCCGGCTCAAGCTGTTCAACGGACGAGAGTGGCAGCAAGCATTCGGCGAGCCGCGTCAGGTTCCAGGCGAGCGTATCGGGCTGGCGACCGAAGGCGTAAAGACCGGTTTCGTCGAAATAGGCAGCGGTGAAGGCGGGATCATAAGCCGGCAGAAAGCGCCAGGGGCCGTAGTCAAAGCTTTCGCCGGTGATGTTGATATTGTCGGTATTGAGGACGCCGTGAACGAAACCGGCGGCAATCCACTGCGCGCCGAGGCGGGCGACATTGGCGGTTACGGCATGCAGGAAGGCCGCGGCCTTGTCATCCGAACCGGCCAGGTCCGGGTAGTAATTGGCAATGCAATAGTCGAGCAGGCGCTCCAGATTGGCCTCGTCTTCGAGATAGGCGAGACGCTGGAACGTGCCGATGCGGATATGGCTGTGGCTGAGCCTGCATAGCGTTGATGAACGCGCCGGAGACGGCTCGTCGCCGCGATAGAGTTGCTCCCCCGTTTCGACCAGCGAGAAACTTTTGGATGTGTAGACGCCAAGGGCTTCGAGCATTTCGGTGGCCAGCACTTCGCGCACCCCGCCCTTGAGCGTCAGGCGGCCATCGCCACCGCGCGACCATGGGGTCTTGCCCGACCCCTTGGTGCCGATATCCAGCAGTCGCCCATCTGTGGGATCGATGCACTGGGCAAAGAGAAAGCCGCGCCCATCGCCCAGGTCGGGATTGTAGGAGCGGAACTGATGCCCGTGATAGCGCAGGGCGAGCGGGGCAGGCAGCGAGCCGGGCAATGGCTCATAGCGGCCGAAATGGGCAAGCCATTGCGCTTCGGAGAGATGGCCCAGACCAACCCGTTCGGCCCAGCGCCGGTCGCGGTGGCGCAGAATGGTTTGGGGGAAATCGGCGGGCGCGACGCGATCGAAAAAGGCGTCACCCAAATCCAGATGTCGGCTTGCGGGGCGAAAATCAGTCATGGCGGACAGATCTATCACGCATGCAGACATTCGTCGCCATGCAGGGCCGGTTTGCAGTTGCCGCTCTGGCGAATGACACAAATCGGGCCTATAGAACCAAGGATGACGCTTCTTTCCGACACGCTCCGCCTTCGCCCCTTCCAGGCCGCCATCTTCGACATGGACGGCACGCTGCTCGATACCGAAGCGGTGTTTCGCGAAATCGTCTATGACGTCTGCTCCGAACTCGGTTTCGAGATGACCGACCATGTGCATCAATCCATGGTCGGCTCCAGCCACGAACGCACCAATCAACTGCTGATCGAGGCTTATGGGGTGGCGTTTCCCTATTCGCTCTTCGATGAGAGATGCCGCGTCATCATGCGGGAACGCAGCCATTCGGGGGTTCCGGTCAAGGCAGGCGCCCGGGAGTTCATCACCGAATTGCGCGAACGCGGTATTCCTACGGCTGTCGCCACGTCCTCGCGCAATCCACATGCGGCCCATCACCTAGGCGCCGCAGGGCTGCTCGACCTGTTCGAGACCGTGGTGACGCGGGATGACGTGGTTCATCCCAAGCCGCATCCCGAGCCCTATCTGACCGCCGCCAAGCGGCTGGGAATCGAGCCCGAGCACTGCCTGGCTCTGGAAGACAGCCATGCCGGGGTTCACGCCGCCCATGCGGCCGGCATGCAGACCATCATGGTGCCGGACCTGGTTGGCCCCGACGATCGGATCGAAGCGCTTGGCGTCTCGGTGGTGCAGAGCCTGATGCTGGTGCATCACGCCGCTTTCCCCCGCGGCTAAACAGCCAGTTAACCATCCGCGCTAATAGATAAAACCTTACCGAATGCGGTAAGGCGCGGTTCAGCATGTTCAAAACCACGGAAAATCAAGGGTTTCCCTGGTGCCTCGCCTCCGTTAACCCTGCCTTAAGTTGCTAATTGCTATGGTTAACCAGCCGTAAATTTTGGCTTCCATCCCGGCCAAGGCTTGGCTAGTGTGCAGCCGGGATGCAGGAGGACTTCCAAGAGGAAGCCTTCAGAAGAAGGTCCACCGGATATGGCCGGCTGGACTCAAGGGCAAGGACGGGGCATTGAGATCGAACCGGAAACAGATTGTCGCGCGCGCCCTGTCTCCGGTGCTGGCCGTCTGCGCCGCCGCTCTCGTGCTGTTCGTCACCCTCTCTCCGGCCCATGCCGATACCAATGTCACCCTGCCTGAAATCGTGCCCGACACCATTGCGGAACTGCGCCTGCAGCCGGCTTTGGGCCCAAAAATGGTGCCACTCGCTCCCAACGAGCTCGCCCTGACGCCGGAACTGCTGGCCAATTATGCCAAGCGGCAACAGGCGTTGCGCTCTGTGGATGTGACGCTGGCCGGTCCGCAGCCGGACCTGACACCCGACATGCTGATGGGCTATATCAGCCGCGCATCCTTCGGCGGCAATAACGCGCTTTCGGCGATTGCCGACGTGGCTGCGCCGGCGGCGCGTCCGCAGCCTTCGGTCACCTCCGACATGCTCGCTTCCTATATCGAGGGCGGCTACCAGCCGATGGACCAGCGCATCGCAACGGCCAATGCCGAACGTGATTGCCTGGCACAGGCCATCTATCACGAGGCGCGCGGGGAAACCGCCATCGGGCAGTTGGCCGTGGCAAATGTGATCGTCAATCGCGCACGTTCGGGCCAGTTCCCCGACTCGCTGTGCGGCGTGATCTACCAGAATGCCAATAAGGGCCTGTATCGCTGCCAGTTCACCTTTGCCTGTGACGGCCGCGACAATACGCCGGGCGAACGCCGGGCCTGGGCTCATTCGCAGGATCTGGCCAAGGACGTCTATGCCGAATTTGCCCTGGGCAAGGACATTGGCGCAGTGCCCGGGTCCACGCTGTATTACCACACCAAGGCCGTTGCGCCGGCATGGTCGCAGACGTTCAACCGCGTCGCGGTCGTGGATTCCCACATTTTCTATTCGCCGAACTGAGCGTCTGCCGGCAAGGCGGAGTCATGCTAGCGGGATGTGAAAAGGGCGCCTGAGCGCCCTTTCTGTTTGCCCTTATTCAGCCGCCATCTGCAATCTGGGGCCTGCGGCGGCGTCGGCATCAGGGCCGAACTTCTTGAAATTGTTGCGGAACAACTCGACCAGCCTGGCCGATTGCGCATCATAGTCGTCCGCGTCGGCCCAGGTCTGCCTTGGATCGAGCAGGCGATCATCGACGCCGGGAACGCTGAGCGGCACTTCAAAGCCAAAGAGCGGATCGAAACGCATGTCGGCAGTGTCGAGCGCGCCGTCGAGCGCTGCGGTCAACAGGCGCCTTGTCGAGGCGATGTCGATGCGCTGGCCCTTGCCATAACCGCCGCCGGTCCAGCCGGTATTGAGCAACCACGCCTGCGCGCCGCTGGAGCGGAGCCGCTCGGCCAGCATGCTGCCGTAAGCGGTGGGGTGCAAAGGCATGAAGGGCGCGCCGAAGCAGGCCGAGAACGTGGCCTGTGGCTCGGTGACGCCCCGTTCTGTACCCGCAACCTTGGCGGTGTAGCCGGACAGGAAATGATAGACCGCCTGTTCCGGGGTCAGCCGGGCGAGAGGCGGCAGCACGCCGAAGGCATCGGCGGTGAGGAAAACCACGGTCTTTGGCGTTTTGCCCACACTGCCTTTCGCAATCGACGGCAGAACGTCGATGGGATAAGCCGCTCTGGTGTTTTCGGTTAGCGTAATGTCGTCAAATGCTGGCAGGCTGTCAGCATCGAGAACGACATTTTCGAGTACGGTGCCGAAACGGCGGGTCGCCGCGTGGATTTCGGGTTCGGCGGTCGCGGAGAGCTTGACCGTCTTGGCATAGCACCCCCCTTCAAGGTTGAAGACACCGTCCTCGCTCCAGCCGTGTTCGTCATCGCCGATCAGCGGGCGGGCCGGATCGTTGGAGAGAGTGGTCTTGCCGGTGCCAGACAGGCCGAAGAACAGGGCCGCCTCGCCATCGGGGCCAAGATTGGCCGAGCAGTGCATGGGCAGAACATTGCGGGCCGGGGCGTGGAAATTGAACAGGCTGAACACCGATTTCTTGATCTCACCGGCATAGAGCGTGCCGGCGATGAGCACGAGATTGCGGCTCATGTCGAGCGCGATCACCGTATCGGTACGGCTGCCATGGCGGGCGGGGTCGGCCTTGAAGTGGGGCGCGTGCAGAATGGTCACCGCCTCGGCCTGGGGTGAGGCGGGCACATCCTCGCCGCGCCGGATCAGCAGGTTGCGGATGAAGAGGGCATGCCAGGCGCTGGGTGTGAGGACCGTGACGTCGTATTGATGGCGAGGGTCGGCTCCGGCCAGCAGATCCTGGCGGAACAGATCCTGTCCGGCGAGGTGGTTGCGGATGTCACCAAGCAGAGAATCGAAATGGGCCGGGCTCATAGCGCCGGAATTGTCCCACCATACGGTGTTCTCGGTCAGGGCATCGCGGACGATGAACTTGTCCTTGGGCGAGCGGCCGGTAAAGGCGCCGGTCCTGACCGAGAGCGCGCCGTCGCGCGTCAGCACGCCATGGCCCTGACCGATTGCCGCAGCAACCAGGGCAGGCGCTATGGCGTTATCGCTCAGCGATGCTGCGGCTTCGGCAAAAGCGGTCCGAAGGGCTTCATGATCGAAGGCAGGCATGTTTCGTCTCCAAAAAGCCGCTCTGAAACGGCGGCTCATCGAGGACAAAATAGGTGCCGGCGCGCATGCCGAACCATCCGGAAATGGGTCGTAAGACGGAAGTTGAATCGAAATCGACTTGTATGGAAGCCCGGCCAATCTGGCACAAGACTTGGCCGTGCCTTATTTAATGCGTAATTGTCGCCTGCAAGGTCGTTCAACATCCGGTTGATCAATCAACAACACGACTGAGCAAGCGTCACGAAGAGAAAGGCAGACCATGCCAAAGATCGCCCTTGTGGACGATGACCGCAATATTCTCACCTCGGTGTCCCTGACCCTCGAAGCGGAGGGCTATCAGGTTGCCACCTATACCGATGGCGCCTCGGGGCTGGAGGGCCTGACGACGGACAAGCCGGACCTGGCTATTCTCGATATCAAGATGCCCCGCATGGACGGCATGGAATTGCTGCGCCGCCTGCGGCAGAAGTCGGATATTCCAGTGATCTTCCTCACCAGCAAGGATGAGGAAATCGACGAGCTTTTCGGCCTCAAGATGGGTGCCGACGACTTCATCACCAAGCCATTCAGCCAGCGGTTGCTGGTGGAACGGGTGAAGGCGATCCTGCGCCGCTCGGCGCCGCGCGACGCCACGGGCGCCGCCACGGGCGGAACGGAAGCAGTGCCCAGCAAGGCACTGATCGAACGCGGCGCGCTGGTGATGGACGAGGAACGCCATACCTGCACCTGGAAAGGCCAGCGCGTTACGCTGACCGTCACCGAATTCCTGATCCTGCAGGCGCTGGCGCTGCGGCCCGGCGTCGTCAAGTCGCGCAATGCGCTGATGGACGCCGCCTATGACGATCAGGTCTATGTCGATGATCGCACCATTGACAGCCACATCAAGCGGCTGCGCAAGAAGTTCAAGGTGACGGACGACGACTTCGAGATGATCGAAACCCTCTATGGCGTGGGCTACCGCTTCAAGGAGCAGTAAGGCACGAAGTGGCCGTCATCGATCCGCAAATCGAGCATTCCGCCCCCGCCAGCGGGGACCAGCCCGCCGAGGAAAAACCATCCTCGGACCGGAAGCGGCGGCGCTTGTTCTGGCGGCCGGTGCTGAAAGTGTTCAGCGCCTTCAGGCGGTTCGTGGATTTCGCCATTTTCTCCAGCCTGACCCGCCGCATCGTCGTGCTCAACATGGCAGGGCTACTGGTTCTGGTCGTGGGCATCCTCTATCTCAACCAGTGGCGGGCCGGGCTGATCGATGCCCGCGTGCAGTCGCTGCGTGTACAGGGGGAAATCATCGCCGCCGCCATCGCCGCCTCGGCGACGGTGGACAGCGACATCATTTCCATCAATCCCGACCGGCTGCTCGATGTGCAGGGGGGCAATGTTTCCCCCCTCTCCTATTTCGACCCGACGCTGCAATTTCCCATCAATCCCGAACAGGTCGCGCCGCTGCTGCGCAATCTGATCACCCCGACCCGGACGCGCGCCCGCATCTATGATCTGGGCGGGCTGATGATCCTGGACAGCGACAATATCTATGCGCGCGGGGAAGTGCTGCGGCAGACCATCGACACCAGCCAGCCCCGGTTTTTCCTGACCGACTGGTTCAACGCCGTCATCTCCTGGGCGCCGGGCGACAATTACCCGACCTATCAGGAATACCAGGCCGACGAGGGTACGCGCTATCCGGAGGTCGCTTCGGCGCTGCAAGGGGCGCCGGCAGATTTCGTGCGTGTCGACAGCAAGGGGCAATTGGTGGTTTCGGTTGCCGTGCCGGTGCAGCGGCTGCGGGCCATTGTCGGGGCGATCCTTCTGTCCACGGCGCCCGGTGACATCGATTCCATCGTGGCGCAGGAACGCTGGAGCCTGTTCCGCATCGCGCTGATTGCGGCGGGGGTGCAGATCGTGCTGTCGCTGCTGCTGGCTGGCACCATAGCCGGGCCGATGCGGCGGCTGTCGGCGGCGGCGGAACGGGTGCAGACGGCGGGCGATGCGCGCGCGGAAATTCCCGACCTCAGCGACCGCCCCGATGAAATCGGGCACCTTTCCGGTGCGCTGCGGCGCATGACCGACGCGCTTTACAACCGTATCGAGGCCATCGAGCGCTTTGCCGCCGATGTGGCCCACGAACTCAAGAACCCGCTGACTTCGCTGCGCTCGGCCGTCGAGACCCTGCCACTGGCCAAGAAGGCAGAGGACAAGCAGCGGCTCAACGACATCATCCAGCACGATATCAGGCGGCTGGACCGGCTGATCACCGACATTTCCAGCGCCAGCCGGCTCGATGCCGAACTGGCAAGGGAAAGCGCCGAGCTGGTGGATGTGGAGAAACTGGCCGAAGCCATGGTTTCGATCCAGAAGGACATGGCGCTGGGCCGGGAGGTTTCGGTGGTGATGGCCAAGCGCAGCGGGCGCGGCTCGACCATGATCAACGGCCATGAAAGCCGGCTGGCGCAGGTTTTCGCCAACCTGATCGACAATGCGGTGTCCTTCTCGCCGGAGGGCGGCACAGTGAGCGTTGCGGTCTCGACCGAAGGTGAGTCCATCATCGTGACCGTGACCGATGACGGACCGGGCATCAGCGTGGATTCGAGCAAGATATTCCAGCGCTTCTATACCGACCGGCCGGAAAACGAGGGCTTTGGCAATCATTCGGGCCTGGGCCTGTCGATCTCCAAACAAATCGTGGACGCGCATAAAGGCACGATAAGGGCTGACAATCGGACCGATGCTTCCGGCGCGGTTTTTACAATTGTATTGCCGCGGGCGCGCAAATAGACTCGCCGTCATGAGCAAGCCCCAAAACGTGCACGGGACGGGCCTCGTCCTGGGTGAAACCGGAATATTGCTGCGCGGCCCTTCGGGCGCCGGAAAGTCAGTATTGTCCATGGCCCTCCTTGACCGATGGGAGGGACGGGGACAGGCTGCCTTTCTCGTCGCCGACGACCGCGTCGACATTGAGGACGACGGCGAATCGCTGACCATGCTGGCGCCGCCCCGCCTGGCCGGGCTGATCGAATTGCGCGGCAGGGGCATTGTTTCGCGGCCACATCAGGATCGCGCCAGGCTGGACCTTGTCATCGATCTGGTGCCCGAACTGATGCGGCTGGTCGAGGAAGAAGAGCTGCAGACCGAGATTCTGGGCCATATATTGCCACGCGCGCCGGTGCCACAGGCCGGCGTGGTGAGTCTGGGCCATCAGGAATTGCTAGTGGTCGAAGCTGTGCGTGCAAGCCTTCAACCCACATCAACGTGACAATTTATCCCTTGCAACGCCGCACCTTGGGGACAAGACTGTGCCCCTGTTACCTGCCGGCACCCGGCGGCGGGTTCTGCTTGGGGATCAAAAGCGAGCGCGGCCCGGTGCGGCGATCGTCTGGGGATTGTACATGATCGGTTTGGTTCTGGTGACCCATGGCGCGCTCGCCGACGAGTTCAAGCTCGCCATGGAACATGTGGTGGGTCCGCAGGACTATATCGAGGCCATTGCCATCGGCCCGGAAGACAATGCGGAAACGCGGCGCGAGGATATTCTGAAAGCCATCGACCGGGCGGATTCGGGATCGGGCGTCATCATCCTCACCGACATGTTCGGCGGCACCCCGTCCAACCTCGCCATTTCGGTGATGCAGAACCGCAAGGTGGAAGTGATCGCCGGGGTCAACCTGCCCATGCTGGTGAAACTGGGCCGCGTGCGCGGCGAGATGAGCATGGAAGAAGCGGTGCATATCGCCCAGGAAGCGGGCAAGAAATATATCACCGTGGCCAATGCCGTGCTGGGCGGAGCCTGATAAATGGACGCAAGCAGGGCCCTGGCCCAGCAATTGACCATCGTCAATCGCAAGGGGCTGCATGCCCGCGCCTCGGCGCGCTTCGTGCGGACAGCCGAATGTTTTGACGCCAATATCAACGTGGTCAAGGACGGTACCGCGGTGGCCGGCAATTCCATCATGGGTCTGATGATGCTGGGCGCAGGACCGGGCTCCACCATATTGGTCCAAGCCAGCGGCAAGCAGGCCCGCGAGGCCCTGGAAGCCATTACCGAACTGGTCAATAACGGGTTCGATGAGGATGTGGACGGCGCCGAAGCGTGAGCGAGGCAGTCGCGCTCAGCCCATATGATCCCGACTGGGCCATATCCTTCGCCGCCGAACGCCCCGCCCTCCTCGCGTGTTTCGACGAGCCGCCCCTGGCCATAGAGCATATCGGCTCTACCGCCATTCCGGGCCTTGCCGCCAAGCCGGTCATCGACATCCTCATTCATGTGCTGGACCGGGCGCGCGCCGAAGCCGCCATTCCGGCGATTGAAGCGCTGGGCTATGGCAATGTGCCCAATTATATCGACCCGAACCGGCTGGTGCTGATCAAGCGCCTGCCGGACGGCACAAGAACCCATCATGTGCATGTGCATAGCGATGCCGAGGAAGTGCGCCGGCATCTGATCTTCCGCGACCGCCTGCGGGCAGATTCGGCAGTACGGATCGAATATGAGACGCTGAAGCGCGATCTGGCGCTCCGCTTTCACGACGACCGCAACGCTTACTCGCGGCACAAGACTGCCTTCATCGATGCCATCGTGCTGGGCATGGGTGGACCGGCGCGCAAGACGCCCTGGAACCCGTGACTTTTTCTTGCCGTTTGACCCGGGCATACTGGGCGATGTGACGAGGGAGAGCGGTGTGATGCGGCGGTTGATTGCGGGTGTGGGCGGGGTGGCCCTGGCGGCAAGCCTCAGCCAGTTTCCTGAATATGCGCAGCAATATACCCAGCGCCTGGGCGGGGCGGTGGACGAATTGCGCGTCATCACCGAGGATTTCGACCGCGCTGCAGCGGCAAGCAATATGGACCGGCAGGCGGCGCTGGACCGCTACACGGTTTCAAGCGACGATTTTCTGGCCGGGCGCGGCGACAGCATGGCGCGCACCTTCACGCGCTATGAGCAATTGCGCGCAACGCTGGCGCAGATCGAGGGCGCCGGGCCGCTCGAACGGCTGCAATCGCTGCCCGCCTATCTCGACAGCGATGTAGGACGGCGGACACTGGACAATTACCGGCCCGCCATGCCGGTGACGGTGGAAGGCGTGCTTTATGCCGGGGCCGGCTTCATGTTGGGCTATCTGATCCTGTCCGGCCTCGTGCGGTTCTGCGCCATGCCGTTCCGGCGGCGCCGGCAAGGCCGGGTCTATCGCGCGTAAAGGCCATATAAACAATCCTTTATATCCTTCATTGATTGGTACGGCTTGCTCCCGTATAGGAGGGGCAAGACAAAATCCTTTGGGAGCCGCAGATGACCAAGAGCCCGACCGACTACGCGGTCAAAGATATTTCCCTGGCCGAGTTCGGCCGCAAGGAAATCTCCATTGCCGAAATCGAGATGCCGGGCCTGATGGCCATCCGCGAGGAATATGCCGCCAGCCAGCCGCTCAAGGGCGCGCGCATTGCCGGTTCGCTGCACATGACCATCCAGACCGCCGTGCTGATCGAGACGCTGGTGGCGCTCGGGGCGGACGTGCGCTGGGTCTCGTGCAATATCTTCTCGACGCAGGACCACGCCGCTGCCGCCATCGCCGCCGCCGGCATCCCCGTCTTTGCCCACAAGGGCGAGACGCTGGAAGAGTACTGGGCCTTTACCGACCGGATGATGGACTGGGGCAATGGCCTCACCCCCAACATGATCCTCGACGATGGCGGCGACGCCACCATGTATATCCTCAATGGCGCCAAGGCCGAGAAGGACGCGTCCATTCTCGACAAGCCGGGCAATGAGGAAGAGGAAATCTTCTTCGCCACCATCAAGAAGCGCCTGGCCTCCACGCCCGGCTTCTTCTCGAAAATCCGCGACGCCATCCGCGGCGTGTCGGAAGAAACAACCACGGGCGTGATGCGCCTCTACCAGCTGCACGCCAAGGGTGAGCTGCCCTTCCCGGCCATCAACGTCAATGACTCGGTCACCAAGTCCAAGTTCGACAACAAATACGGCACGCGTGAATCGCTGGTCGACGCCATCCGTCGCGGCACCGACGTGATGCTGGCCGGCAAGGTCGCCATCGTTTGCGGCTATGGCGATGTGGGCAAGGGCTCGGCTGAATCCCTGCGCGGCGCCGGCGCCCGCGTGCTGGTCACCGAAGTCGACCCGATCTGCGCCCTGCAGGCCGCCATGGAAGGCTTTGAGGTCGTGACCCTCGAAGACGCCGCCCACCGCGCCGACATCGTTGTGACCGCCACCGGCAACAAGGATGTGCTGATGGTCGACGATATGCGCAATCTCAAGGACATGGCCATTGTCTGCAATATCGGCCATTTCGACAACGAGATCGACGTGCTGGGCCTGCGTAATTTCAAGTGGACCAATGTGAAGCCGCAGGTGGACCTGATCGAGCAGCCCAATGGCAAGCGCCTGATCCTGTTGTCCGAAGGGCGCCTGGTGAACCTGGGCAATGCCACCGGCCACCCGAGCTTCGTCATGTCCGCATCCTTTGCCAACCAGACGCTGGCGCAGATCGAACTGTGGACCAATGGCGAGAACCTGGAAAAGAAGGTGCACGTCCTGCCCAAGCATCTCGACGAAAAGGTCGCCGAACTGCATCTGGCAAAGCTGGGGGCCAAGCTGACCAAGCTGACCCAGGGCCAGGCCGATTATATCGGCGTCACCGTCGATGGTCCGTTCAAGTCGAGCGAATACCGCTACTGAGGCGAAGCCTACCCAAAAAGAAATCTGCTGAAAGCCCGGTCTCCGCACCGGGCTTTTACACTTTTTAAAGGTTTCTGTTTCGTTCCCAGGTCAAGTGCTTTCCTGCCGCTTTGCCCGCAACGCACAGCCATGAAGACTCTTTTGCCCGATTCGCCCGCCCGCTATGGTTTGGTGATTCGGGTCGCACGGGACATGCGGGCCGTTTGAAGGCAGACGGAATGGGTCGCATTCCGCGTCGCGCTGCCTTCCTCAAGTGGCGTACCGGCTATCGCCGGATTGGCAGACATAACAGGCAAATGAAAGAGGGCAGCATGGCGCCGGTTCGGCTCCGGAAACAATCGGGATTCGCGGTGCTTGCATCCGCCCCCCTGTCCCTGATCATGGCAGCCCCCGCGCTGGCCCAGGGCTTTGTTCCGGCAAGTCTGGGCGGAATTGCGCCGCTCGCCGTTGCCATCGGCGCCGGCAGTTTTGCGCTGATTTCCATGGCCGTGATCCGCCACATGCTGGCCGACAGCCGCGCCGCGCGCCGGCGGGCCGCCGAACAGATCGCCGACCTCAGGGCGCTGGTCGATGAATATGAAAACCTGGTTTCCGGCAGCAGCGAACTGACCATTCTGTGGAGCGGGCACGAAGGGGCCCGCATTCTGGGACAGGCCAGCGCCGTGTTGCCGCCGGGCCGCCAGCCGCAAAGCGTGCTGAACCTGCATTCATGGCTGGGCGCAGCCGAAGCCAACCGGCTGGGCAGCATGCTGGACGAGCTGCGGCTGCAGGGACGCGGCTTTGCCACCAGCATCAAGACCGCGGAAGGCAAGCTGGTGCGCGCCACCGGCTGGGCCATGGGCGGCGGCGCGGCGATGCGCCTGCGCCCGGCCTTCAGCCAGCCGGACGACGAAAAGGCGCTGATGGCTGACAATGCGGCGGAAACGGCCTATGGCGACTGGCAGAGCGCCCGCGCCCTGCTCAGCCAATTGAGCAAGCCCGCCTTCATGCGCGACGGGGACGGCAAGCTCGTCTATGCCAATGGCCCCTATTGCGCGCTGGCCAGGTCGCTCGAGCGGACCTGCACCGAAACCGCCCCGGCCGAAATCATCGATGCCGGCAAGGCAGCCAATGGATCGGGCCCGCTGGACTTCGGCAGCAGGGGCCGGTTCGAGCTGGTCGAAGTGGACCTGCCCGGTGGGCGCGCCGGCTATCTGCGACCGCTGGAACAGAAGGCCCCGGCGGTGGAAACGGGCCTCGCCCATATCGGGGGCATTATCGACACGCTGGCGACCCCCATCGCCATTTTCAATGCGCGGCGCGAACTGGTCCAGTTCAATGCGGCCTATCGGCAGCTTTGGAATTTCGACCGCGGCTTCCTCGTTACCGGCCTCGATGAGCGCGCCATTCTCGACAAGCTGCGCACTATAGGCATGCTGCCCAATCAGGTGGATTACCACACCTGGCGCAGCAAGCACCTTGAGAGCTATGGCCGGAAGGAGCCATTCGAGGCCGAGCCCTGGCACCTGCCGGATGGGCGCACCATCAAGGTGATTTCGGCGCCGGCCGGCCCCGAGGGCGGGGTCATCTATGTGTTCGAGGACCTGACCGAGCGGCTGGAGCTCGAAAGCACCAATCGCAGTTTCACCAATGTGATGCGCGAGACCATCAACGCGCTCAGCGAGGCCGTCGCGGTGTTCGGCACCAATGGGCGGCTGACCCTTTCCAATCCGCAGCTGTCCAAGCTCTGGAAGCTGCCGATGAACACGCTTGGCACCAATCCCCATATCGACCAGCTGGCCGAGGCCAGCGGCCGCGCCATTGCCGAGGACGGGGCGACGATCTGGCGCGATCTCAAGCGCACCATCATCGATCTCAACCCCACCCGCACCGACCGCACCGGCCGCATCAACCGCTCCGACGGCCGCCTGATCGACTATGCCATTACCCGCCTGCCGGACGGGCAGACGATGATGACCTTTCTCGACGTCACCGAAAGCGCCTCCTATTCAAAGGTGCTCAAGGAGCGCAATGACGCGCTGGTGGCCGCCGATGGGCTCAAGGATGCGTTCGTTGAGAACGTCTCCTATGAATTCCGCTCGCCGCTGACCAATATTATCGGCTTTGCCGACCTGCTCTCGGGCACCGAGGGCGATAGCCTCAACGCGCAGCAGCGCGAATATCTCGACTATATCCGCGCCTCCTCGGTGACGCTGGGCGTGCTCATCGACAATATCCTCGACCTTGCCTCGGTCGATGCCGGCATTGCCGAACTCAATCCCGAAGTGCTGGAAATTCCGGGCCTGATCGACAAGGCCCGCGCCGGCATTGCCGCGACCTTTCCCGAAGTGTCGGGCGACGCGCCGAACCTCGTCATCGAGATCGAGCCGGACCTGCCCCAATTCGTCGCCGATGGCACGCGCATCGTGCAGGTGCTCTACAATCTCCTCTCCAATGCCGCGCGCTTCTCGCCGCCGGGCGGGGAAATCCGGCTGTCGGTGTCGCACCGGGCCGAGCGCATGCTCTTTGTCATCGAGGATGAGGGGCCGGGCATTACCGACGAAATGAAGGCGGCGATCCTGACCCGGCTCGACGGACCGCAGGCCGGCGGCCGCCAGCGCGGCGCGGGCCTGGCCCTCTCCATCGTGCGCACTTTCGTCAACCTCCATGGCGGGACCATTTCGGCAGAAAAGCGCGAACCGCGCGGCAGCCGCATCATCGTCAACCTGCCGCTCAATTCGGCGCTGGCGGGCGTGGCGGAATAGCGTCCATCCTCAATCCTTCACTCATCGTCACCACCCGGCTTGTCCGGGTGGTCCAAGTGCGGCATTGATTGCCCGGTCCCCGGGTCAAGCCCGAGGATGGCCGGGCAATGACGGAGGCGAATTTGGCCGAACCCTTTAAGACCTTCCTCCCCGACGACGATGCGACGACCGCTTTCGGGGCCCAGCTTGCCGCGGATCTGCAGGGCGGGGATATTGTCAGCCTCGAGGGGGATCTGGGCGCGGGCAAGACGGCCCTGGCGCGGGCGATCATCAGGGCGCTGGCCGATGATCCGGCGCTCGAAGTCCCCTCCCCCACCTTTGCCATCGTCCAGCCCTATGAGACGGGGCGCGGCGCCGTGCTGCATGCCGATCTTTATCGATTGAGCGACGCTTCGGAAGTGGACGAACTGGGTCTGCTCGACGACGAGAGTGCCATTGTGCTGGTGGAATGGGCGGCGCGGGTGCCCGAAATGGCGGCGCGGGCCAATGTGGTGGTGACGCTCGATATTCCCCCGGGCGGGGCGGGCCGCACGGCTTTGGTCACCCGGCGGGGTGAGATCGTTTCACGTTCAATTTGACGCCCATTTCTCTCCACCGTCACCACCGGGCCTGTCCCGGCGGTCCATGCCTTCCGAAGACTGGATTGCCGGGACGAGCCCGGCAATGACAAAGGAACATAGCGTTGTTTCCACTTAGAGGTGTAGCGCTCCAAGGCGGATGGCATACGAACAGGCCGAAACGCCCGCTGGCCTGATCGGGCTGCGGGGATGGCTGGACGGCATTCCGAGGCGGCTCTGCCCCTGAATAGTGTTAGTGTGAGACAGGCCCGCCTCGGAACCCGGCTTTTTGGGACAGCATGGGAGCCGCGCCCCTTGAACGCTCGTCGCGGGGCGGCCGATGCCTGAACCTGTGGTGAAGCGCCACCACGCCGGACCCTTCGCCACTGTTCGCCTGCAGGCCGCCCATGCGAAGGGATGGGCCGAGTATGGGCGCGAATTGGGGCGGCGGGGATAAGTGCGCCGTTAAGGCTTTGTTGACCATAGGCCCGGGTTTTTGGAGCCAGCGCGCGGGCAATGCATTGCATTTATATCAAATGCGAGGCAGCCCCATGGCTTACCAATCTCCAATGCCCGACGCCCATATCGCCGAATTTCTCGACCTGGCGCGCTCGGCCAATGTTCATTTCGACATCGTCAACGACCGGCTGCACATGCAGATGGTGCGGCCCAACTGGGCCATGTGGCCCCCCATACGGCACCTCCTGGACGAAATCGGCCACGACCGGATCGAGGCCTTTGTGCGCCGGGAAGCAGCAGCGCGCGGCATGGTGGATCGCAGCGCACAGGTGAGCGCGGAACGGCTGCATCTGGCGGTGGAGGTGATGCGGGGAGGGGTGTGAGCATGCTTGACTTCCATTCGGAAGCGAAAATGACCAGGAGCACTATACTGGTCGAAACGGACGGGGTCGCCATGTAAACATGGCGACCCCTATAACCGGTGCTTCTCAAGAGCCAGCACCGAGCTCTAATGTCAAATATACCAATGAAGATTGCTTGGCGCAAGGCTACCGCTTCAAGAATTCTCCTGATTCCCTCACGTACTCACGAGAGGCATTGGCGACGGTGACAAACACACTGATACCAGTAATAAACAATACTGAAAAGAAGGGCACAAGCAAAAAAGCGCTTTCAGATATCAAAATAAATATGAAAATAGATAACAATGTAGATATAAAAGACAATAAAAAAATGAAAATCGAAACTCTGCTTGGCAGGAGTACTTTAGGATTGGAGGTTGCGGACGGAAGCCTTCCTGTCATTACGGTCCAGAATATTGAACGCATCACATTCCTATCCTTGAAGTACGAGGTGTGACAATTAAAAGGTGCGTTCGCGGAGAGGACCTCCAAATTGACTATCGTGTCCCATGGTTCAGATATGCTCCTGCGAGGAGAAAATAGTTCGTAGGACAAAGGATCAAGCTTAGACCACACGTTTACGATGCGCACCGACGTTGGCTTGTCGTCTACTAGGAACGGAGGGAGAGACAGGGAGAGCCTTTTAGCCTCCTCCAGTCTACTGTGCCTGTGCGAATGCGAGCGGTCAGCTTGAAAGAAATCGAAGATGAGCTCGATGGGTGAGCCTATAGTAAAAATGTGTGAAATCTTACCAAGCCACCCAGTGTTTCCTGTACCGGTCATTTTAGCATTACGCCCTTCGCGCATCAGGGCCTCTAAGGCAATGCTCGACCCTAGACTATGACCAATTATTATACAGCGATCGCAGCCCTCGTTCCCCGCAACCTGCCTAAATAACTTCTGAGCATAGCTAAGCACTCTAAGCTTGGCGTTGAAACCAACCTCTCGTTCAGAGCTGATTGTCCAAGTCAGCACGTCTGCTAGGTGAGTCCGAAAAATTGAGCGCGCCTGCCAAATAAATATCAATATGGTTGGAGCAGCTATTGTCCAGACAAGTATTTCTGATGTTGACCACACCTCATCTGAGTTTATTCGAAACCAACAATAAATTACCAATTTTAAGACTGCGAAGCATGTAGTCAGGAAAACGAAAATGCCGAATATGGCTGCCAGGCAGGAAAGGAGTGCCTGCTGATAAAACGATCTAATCCAACGCAGTGCTAATTTGATAACCTTTTCCGGCTCTTGAACGCTAGAGCTTCTAACAAAATCCAGAAACTCGGAGGCGCTGCCCTTCGGGTATTTGGACCGATTCCCCCAATTTTCGAAGTCCCGGAATAGCCGTTCCAGACGTTGCGCTAAGCTATGATCGCTTTCCCCTATGAGCCGATGCAGGGAGTTGATCTTGAGAGACGCAAAAGAACGCCAGTTCGACCGAGCTACGTCGAAGGGTCTGCTTGCCCGACTGAGCATCCAAGATAGCAAAAATCGAAGGGTAAAGACGGAATCCTGTTCTGGCGTCCAATAGGCCTCATAAAATCGCACTTCTCTGTCTACAAAAGGAGTTCCCTTGTTCTCTAAAATTCGTTTAAATTCCACGTAGCCAATTGGATCTTCTTCACCCAGAACCTCTTCATACTTGTAGTCAAAGCCTCTAGGCTTTCCAACCTCCGCCTTTTTCTGTTCTTGACCGAAAAGATCGAAGTAGTCGAGTAGTTGCGCGAGCGAAGACTCGCGGTCTGGGGCGCCAATGCCATGAAAGTAGATCACCGAAGTATGGCGTCGTTTCCTCCTCACTTAGTGCGCCTCGTCCCAATTCTTGGCCGCATGCGCGTCCACCTGGATCGGCACTGACAACCGCACCGCCGGTTCTGCCGCGCCTTCCATGACCTTCTTGATCACCGGAATTGCCGCCTCTTCCGTGCCTTCGGGCACCTCGAAGATCAGCTCGTCATGCACCTGCAGCAGCATGTCGGCTTCTACCCCGGCCTTTTTCAATTCGCCTTCCATGCGGATCATGGCGCGACGGATGATGTCGGCGGCGGAACCCTGGATGGGGGCGTTGATGGAAGCGCGTTCGACGAAGCTGCGTTCGCTGGGATTGCCGGAATTGGCATTGGGGAACTGAATCTTGCGGCCAAAAATGGTGGTGACATAGCCATCGGCCTTCACCCGCACTTTCTGGGCGTCCATATAATCCTTGATGCCCGGGAAGCGCTCGAAATAGGTCTTGATATAGTCACCTGCCTCGCCGCGCGGAATGGAGAGCTGATTGGCGAGGCCAAAGGCGGAAATGCCGTAGATGATGCCGAAATTGATGGCCTTGGCGCGGCGGCGCACTTCGCTTGGCATGCCCTCCACCGGCACGTTGAACATTTCGGACGCCGTCATGGCGTGAATATCCAGCCCCTCCTCGAAAGCGTCCTTGAGCGCCTGGATATCGGCGATATGGGCGAGGACGCGCAATTCGATCTGCGAATAGTCGGCGCTGACCAGCACCTTGCCCGGAGGGGCGACGAAGGCCGTACGGATCTTGCGGCCATCGCTGGTGCGGACCGGGATGTTCTGCAGGTTCGGATCGTTGGAGCTGAGCCGGCCCGTCAGCACGGAAGCCTGGCTGTATGAGGTGTGCACCCGGCCGGTACGCGGATTGATATAGGTGGGCAGGGCATCGGTATAGGTGCCCTTGAGCTTGGTGAGCTGGCGCCAGTCGACAATGGTGCGGGCCAGCGGAATGCCTTTGGTGGCGAGGTCTTCGAGCACATCGGCGCCGGTGGACCAGGCGCCGGTCTTGGTCTTGGTGCCGCCCTCGATGCCCATCTTGTCGAAAAGGATTTCGCCCAATTGCTTGGGGGAGCCGAGATTGAAGCTCTGCCCGGCCAGTTCATGGGCTTCCGCCTCGAAGGCGGCGGCGCGTTGGGCGAAATCACCCGAGAGGCGGGCCAGGATCTGCCGGTCGACCGTGATGCCGCGCGCTTCCATGCGGGCAAGGACCGGGGCGAGCGGACGCTCCAGCGTTTCATAGAGCGTGGTGGCATTTTCGGCGACAAGCCGTGGCTTCAGCACATGCCAGAGGCGCAGGGTGATATCGGCATCCTCGGCGGCGTAGCGGGCGGCTTCGGGGATGTCGAGCTGGTCGAAGGTCTTCTGGTTCTTGCCGGTGCCGGCGAGTTCGGAAAAGGTGATGGTCTTGTGGTCGAGCCAGTGTTTGGCCAGCACGTCGAGCCCGTTATATTGCGGGCCATCGAGCGCATAGGAGATGAGCATGGTGTCATCGATGGGCGCCATGGTGATGCCGTAGCGCTCCAGCACTTCCATGTCATATTTGGTGTTCTGGCCGATCTTGAGGATCGAGCGGTCCTGCAACACGGGCTTCAGGCTGTCGAGCACGAAGCCGATGGGCAATTGGCCCTCGACCAGCCCGTCGCCATCGAGCAGGTCGCCGGGCTTGGCATGGCCGACCGGGATATAGCAGGCCGCCCCGATATCGGTGGACAGGCAGATGCCCACGATATCGGCCATTTGCGGGTCGAGCCCGGTGGTCTCGGTGTCGATGGCGACATGACCCTTGGACATGATCTGCTCGATCCAGGCGGCGAGCCGGTCGGGCGTGGTGACGGTTTCATAGGCGTCGTAATTGACGGGGATGGCCTTGACGCGGGCATGTTCCTCGGCGGCGTGGCGCGCCGGGCCGGTGCCGGGCACGACATTGGCGGCCAACTTGGCCTTGGCGACGGAGAGATCGGCAGACTTCTTGGGCGCGCCGACATCGGTGGTGCCGCCGGCTTTCAGTTCGGGATCGGGCTCGAAATCATCGGGATTGGCCTCGAGCAGGGTGGCGAGGCGCTTGGTGATGGTGGCGAATTCCATCGCCTTGAGGAACGGGAACAGCGCCGATGGGCTCATGGGCTGGCGGACGAGGCCATAGAGGTCGATTTCGACCGGGACCTTCTGTTCGAGCGTCACCAATTGCTTGGAAATGCGGGCCAGTTCGGCATTGGCGATGAGCTTCTCGCGGCGGGCATTCTGCTTGATCTCACTGGCGCGCTCGAGCAGGGTTTCGAGATTGCCATAGGTATTGATAAGCTCGGCCGCAGTCTTAACGCCGATGCCCGGCACGCCGGGGACATTGTCGACGCTGTCGCCGCAGAGCGCCTGGACGTCGATCACCTTGTCGGGGGTGACGCCGAATTTGGTAAAGACCTCGTCGGGCCCGATCCAGCGCAAAGGCGGCTGGCCGGGGCGGGGAATGGTGTCGAGCAGGCGAATGGAGCCATCGGGCTCGACCAGCTGCATCAGGTCCTTGTCGGAGGAGGCGATGGTGACCTTCATGCCGGCATCGCGCGCCATCACGGCATAGGTGGCCATGATGTCGTCGGCCTCCCAGCCCTCCATTTCGATGGAGGGAATAGAAAAGGCGCGGGTGGCCGAGCGGGTCAGCGGGAATTGGGGAATAAGCTCTTCGGGCGCGGGCGGGCGCTGGGCCTTGTATTGCGGATAGATGTCGTCGCGGAAGGTCTTGCCCTTGGCGTCGAAAATGACGGCCATATGCGTGGGCGCTTCTTCCCCGTCCATGTCCTGCGTCAGCTTGAACAGCATGTTGCAGAAGCCCTGGACGCAGCCCACGGGCAGCCCGTCCGACTTGCGGCTGAGGGGCGGCAAGGCGTGGAAGGCGCGGAAGATATAGCCCGAGCCATCAACGAGCAGCAGGTGCATGGAGCGATTCCTCTTTATTCCTGGCGCCGACTTTATCGCCTTGGGACACAGGATGGCACCCACTTTTGTCCGCAGATGTCAGCAGGGGCGTTGCCGCGTGACATTTCCCAATGGACGCATCTTCGCCACTTTCATAGTCTAGCCCTGCAATGTGGTGGAAGGGCCCTCCCCTTCCCGGAAACGGCCCAGGAAAGGGCCGGAAGGACGTTTCTTGCAGACCAGCCCGCAACGGGGCACCAGCACCGCCATTCTGGTAGTGGATGACGATGCCCTGATCACGCTCAATATCGTCGATCACCTGACCGATATCGGCTATCGGGTGTTCGAGGCCTATTCGGGCCGCGAGGCGCTGGCCATTCTGGAGGCGCATCCGGAAATCGGGGCACTGATCACCGATTACTCGATGCCGTTGATGACCGGGGTGGAACTGGCCGAGAAGGCGCGAGTCATGCGGCCATGTCTCAAGGTCTTGCTGGCAACCGGCTATGCCGATCTGCCCGAAGGCATTGCCTGTGAATTCATGCGCATCGAGAAGCCGTTCCGCGAAGACGAGCTGACGGCCAAGCTGGATGAATTGCTGGCCCACAAGACCGCCGAATAGGCTCCCTGCTAGCGCAGGCCGCTCTTTTCCAGCAGGCCCAGCCGCTTGGCGTCGTAATAATAGCCCCTGGCATAGAACTGCACGGCGCGATCGTGATTGCCGCCGGCCGTCACATAGGCACCGGCCAGATAACGCACTGCATAGCGCAGGTTGGTCTCGGCATCGAGCAGGCCGGCGGCCTCGCCGCGGAAGCCCATGCCGCGCGCCGTGGCGTGGCTGATCTGCATGAGACCATAATAGGGACCATTGCGGGCGGCGGGATTATAGCCGCTCTCGCGGACGATAACACGCCGCACCAGCTCCTCGGGCACATCATATTCGCTGGCATAGTGCGCTATCAGCCCGTCAAGCTCGCCGCGGCTGCCACCAGCATAGGCCATGACAAAATCATCGGATGCATGGGGCACTGCGGCCGCCACCGGCACATGGCCCGCCGCGGTTTCCGGCACGATTGGCGCGGCGCTGGCAATGGCGGCACTGGCATTTGCCGTACGATTGCCCGGCAGCGGCTTGATGCCGGCAATGGAACAGCCTGACAGGACGAGAGCCAGGGCAGTGACGCCGAAAACGGCAAATGGCCGAGCGGTCATGCGCAATCCTTCAACAACCCCTTGCCCTTATCCAAAGGCGGCTAAACGCCAATCACGGCGGCTTGATGGCGGAAATGGGACAGCGCTGCAAGTGTTATCGGCGCAGCGCGACACAGGCACAGCGCATCGCTGACCAATGACACACTGCCGAAGCCGCTCCAAACCTGCCCATACGATTTCGCCGGTTGCGCATTGAGCGGGCTTGCACTAGGTTCACGCCCGTTCATCGGGCTTGTAACCCGATTCAGGCTTGCACCCGTAGCTCAGCTGGATAGAGCGCTGCCCTCCGAAGGCAGAGGCCAGGGGTTCGAATCCCTTCGGGTGCGCCATTTCGGTCCAAAAGGCCGAACATCACTCTGCTTCAGATTTTCATTGTCGATGGCTTGCGGGACATCCCTGTGGGCGGGCAGCCGCACCTTGCTTGAATGGTGGTCAATGATTGCCATTGAAGCCCGGCCAGTCTTGTTCCAGCCGTGAAAGCCGGTTGGTGCGTTCGGGCGGGGTTTGGACAATCGGCAATGCCATTGCAGCCGCGGTGAGGCGGGGCGGCAGACGGCTTCCGGCGATCAAACGCCTGCGGGCCGACGTGGACGAACGAGTTGCCAAAGCAGGCCGACGACCAGGACATTGATTGCCGCCAAGGCCGCTACAAGATGAAGCAGAGCGTCATAGCCCAGTCGGGCAATCAAAATGGCGCCGATCATGGGGGCCGCTGCTTGAGCCATCAGGCCAGGCCGGGCCAGCCTGCCCATGACGGAAGCATATCGTTCGGGACCGAAGAGACTGAGCGGAAGCGCGCCCCGCGCGATCGAGAAAATGCCGTTTCCCGCGCCATAGAGGATCAAGGCCAAGCCGATGACCGGCACCCCTGCCACCAGCATGATCAACCCGCCAGCGAACAGGACCACCGCTGCGCTGAGCGTCCAGATTGGGTGATGGCGGCCGCGGCCGAGCATTTCCAGCACCCGCGCTCCAACCTGGGCCGGCCCTATCAGCGCCCCGAGTGCCACCGCTTCGGCCAGGGATATGCCTCTGGCCTGCAGAAGCGTGAGCAGATGAACCGAGATGATCGTCACGCACAGGCCCGCGATGACCTGGACTGAGGCGAATAGCCAGAACATGGCTCTTTCACGAGGCGAAAATACCGGCGTCGTGTTGACGGCGACACTCGATTGCCTGGAACGCCCTGTGGCTTGCGGCACGATGGCAAGGATCAAGGGCAGACCCAGACCGATCAGAATTGCCGCGTAAGCGACACAGGCCCCACGCCAGCCGAGCGCGCTGGCCATAGCGGCTGAAAGGGGCCAGCAAACCGTGCTCGCAAAGCCTCCCCACAGTGTCAGCGTCGTAATCGATGCGCGGGCTTTCTCGCCATAGATGCCGCCAAGGGTCGAAAAAGCGGCGTCATAGAGCCCGGCGGCCATCCCGACTCCCAGAACGGCCCATCCTGCCATGAAGATCACAAGGTTTGGCGCTGCCGCGATTATCGCCAGGCCCAGCGCCATGACGAGACATCCAAGCGCCAGGATCGGCCGCCCGCCGTGTTTCGATATGGCATCCCCGATTGTCGGTGCGGAAATCCCCGCGACCAGCAATCCGAGCGAAAGTGAGCCGACCACCCATTCAAGAGGCCAATCCGTATCGGCGGCGATCGGCGCGGCAAGAACGGCGATCAGATAGTAGGTGCTGCCCCAGGTGAAGATCATCACCACGCCAAGGGCATGGACCGTTGCCCTATTCACGCTGGTCATGATCTCGGCGGACTGTCGTTGAGAGGCATGGATCGCGCTCTTGTCGGTCGTTGGATCGCGTCTGAGCGCTGCTGCCTTTCGCTCTGAACGGCGATCGACGACTGGTCGGCATGAGGGCGGGATGGGTGTCCCTGGTGACCTGATCGGGAAAGGGCGGGGGATCAACCGGCCCCAAGCCAGCCCCCGGACGCCTGATCGCAAAAGGCGGATCGAGAGCGGGCAGATAGCCTGGATCGATCAGGGTGCGTAAGGGCATGATGATCTCTGTTACTCTGTGGTCGTCGGTGCGGTCTTGGGGAACCAGCGACGGCCAAGCCGCAGCGCCACATGAACGAGAAGGAGCAGCACAGGCACTTCGACCAGAGGACCGATGACGGCTGCGAAGGCGACCGGCGAGGCCAAACCGAAGGCCGCAATGGCAACGGCAATCGCCAGCTCGAAATTATTGCCGGCCGCCGTAAAGGCAATTGCCGTGGTGCGGGGATAGTCGGCGGCAATAAGTCGGCCCATCGCAAAGCTGATCACGAACTGGACCACGAAATAGATGGCCAACGGGATCGCGATCATTACAGCATCGAATGGCAGGCGCACCACATCGCCACCTTTGAGGCTGAACATTGCGACTATGGTGAAGAGCAGAGCGGCAAGTGTGATCGGGCTGATGCGCGGCAGAAACTCACGTTCGTACCAGCCCTCCCCTTTCCGGGCGATCAGCATACGCCGCGTCAGGAACCCGGCCAGAAAAGGGATGCCGAAATAGATCAGCACCGCCTCGGTAATTGTCCAGAACCCAACATCGACGATGCTGCCTTCCAGGCCAAAGAGCGGCGGCAGGACGCTCAGGAACAGCCATGCGTAGGTCGAGAAAAACAGGATCTGGAAGATGGAATTGAAGGCGACGAGACCGGCAACATACTGATTGTCGCCGCGCGCGAGCTGGTTCCACACGAGCACCATGGCAATGCAGCGGGCCAGACCGATCAGGATCAGCCCCGTCATATATTCCGGATGATCGCGCAGAAAGATGACGGCGAGCACGAACATCAGCGTCGGGCCGATCAACCAATTCTGTATGAGGGAGAGGACCAGCACGCGCCTGTCGGCGAACACCTGGTGCAGCTCTTCGTACTTCACCTTGGCCAGCGGCGGATACATCATGAGAATGAGGCCGATTGCGATCGGAACGTTGGTCGTACCGATCGACATGGCATTGAGCGCGTCCGGCAGGCCTGTGAATACGGTGCCCAGAATAACGCCAAGGGCCATTGCCGCGAAAATCCAGACCGTCAAATAGCGGTCGAGAAAAGACAGGCGGGATGCTGGCTTAGCGGAAGCCATGGGAAATTCTCCGATACGATGGGATACAAGGATCAGGCGGACCCGACCCTGCGGCCCTGCTGATCCACGACGCGCTCGCCATCCTCCTTGACGAATTCTCCACCCTGGGGCGGCAGAAGATCGAGAACCGCTTCGGACGGGCGGCACAGGCGCACGCCGGCCGGCGTTACGACAATAGGCCGATTGATCAGGATCGGGTGGTCCATCATTGCATCGATCAATGCGTCCTCGCTCAGGTCCGGATCGCCCAGTCCCAATTCGGCATAAGGCGTGCCCTTCTCGCGCAGAAGATCACGCGGGGACAGTCCCATGCGGGCGATGAGATCAACGAGCCTCGCGCGTGTTGGCGGGCATTTGAGATAGTCGATGATATGCGGCTCGACGCCCGAATTGCGGATCAGGCCGAGCGTATTGCGCGAAGTCCCGCAGTCGGGGTTGTGGTAGATGACAATATCCATGCTGCTCTCACGCGGCGCTGATGTGGGGCTTGGACGCCCCTTCGGCTTGCCCGATTTCGATGAATTGCACCTTGAGGGACGATTCATCGAGAGACGCGACAGGCAGGGCAGTAAACGCCGAAATCCGGTTCATGGCGGTGCAGAGAAACAGCACATTATAAACGGGTTCAGGCATGGGCAGTGCTCTTGATTGGGTCACAGCAGGTCAAGGCGGTAACGGCTGGCTGGCACACTTCGGGATGACCCTGGCAGCAATCCCGCATCAGAAATTCGACGAGACCGGCAAGGGCCGGATAGGTGGCGCTGTAAATGATCCAGCGGCCGTCGCGCCGCGACTCAATCAGCCCCGCATGTTCAAGCTGGCTCAGGTGAAACGACATGCGGGACGATGAGGCATCCATTGCCTCGCCAATGCTGCCGGCGGCCATGCCATCAGGGCCAGCCGCCACCAGCAGCCGTACAATCCGCAGCCTCGTTTCCTGGGACAGTGCGGCAAAGGCCCCCAAGGCTTGATGTTCGTTCATTGCCATCTCAATATTTCAATGATTATTGAGATAAAATACGGTTAGCCGGCAATTGGCAAGCCCCCCTGCGCCAACATGTGGCCGCTTTCGGATCTGCGAGAGCTGTTGTGGATGGCCGCAAGCGGACGAGCTGGGAACTTGCCGGTTGTCACCTTGCGGACAGTATGGCAAACCCTGCCACACTCACCTCGGACCCGGTGCAATCCCGGGTGGCTCTTCCGGCCGCCAATCCGCCGGATAATCAAGAAAACCAATTTGACCGGCTCGCTTTGCCGACCGCTCAGACGGATTTGTGTGCTCTTGATGTTCTCAATCGAAAAAATTCGCCGTGACTGGTTCACGGATGTCCGCTCCAACGTGCTTTCGGGCATCGTTGTGGCCCTTGCTCTCATCCCCGAAGCCATTGGCTTTTCGATCATTGCCGGCGTCGATCCCCGTGTGGGACTTTACGCTTCGGTCGTGATCGCCATCGTCATATCCTTTGCCGGCGGGCGTCCGGCGATGATTTCGGCGGCAACCGCTGCAACGGCGGTTCTGTTCGGCGCGCTGGTTCGCGATCATGGCCTGCAGTATCTGCTGGCTGCGACCATCCTTGCGGGCATTATCCAGATCGTCGCAGGCTGGCTGCGCGTCGGCTATGTCATGCGCTTTGTCTCCCGCTCGGTGCTCACCGGCTTTGTCAACGCGCTGGCCATCCTGATCTTCATGGCGCAATTGCCTGAACTGGTCGGGGTCACATGGGAGACCTATGTGATGATCGCGGCGGGCCTGGCCATCATCTACCTGTTTCCGCGCCTCACCAAAGCCGTTCCGTCCCCGCTCGTTTGCATCCTTGTGCTCACAGCGCTTGCCCTCGCCATCGGCGTCGACGTCCGCTCGGTTGGCGACCTGGGCGAATTGCCTGACGTGCTGCCGATGCTGGTGTTTCCGCAGGTGCCGCTCAATCTCGAGACGCTTTGGATCATCCTTCCGACGTCAACTGCCGTGGCTGCCGTTGGCTTGCTCGAAAGCCTTCTGACCGCATCGATCGTCGACCGGATGACCGATACCAGCAGCGACAAGAACCGCGAAAGCGTCGGGCAAGGCATCGCCAATATCGCCAGCGGCCTGTTCGGCGGTATGGCCGGCTGCGCGATGATCGGCCAGTCGGTCATCAATGTGAAGTCGGGGGGGCGGACACGCCTTTCAACCTTCATCGCCGGGACATTCCTGCTCTTTCTGCTGCTGGTGCTTGGTGACCTGGTGGGGCTGATTCCCATGCCGGCGCTCGTGGCGATCATGATCATGGTGTCGATCAGCACGTTCAGCTGGTCCTCGCTGCGCGACCTTGGCCATCATCCGCGCCGCTCCAGCCTGGTCATGCTCGCCACGGTTATCGTCGTGGTCTGGACTCACAATCTTGCGCTTGGCGTGGGCGTCGGCGTGCTGCTCTCGGGCATCTTCTTTGCGTGGAAAGTGGCACAGATCTTCCGGGTGACCTCGATCCTGAGCCAGGATGGGTCCCGGCGCGATTACCGGATCGAGGGGCAATTGTTCTTTGCCTCGGCCGAGGATTTTCTGGCCGCCCTCGACTTTTCAGAGCCGGTCACCGCGGTGAATATCGACGTCAGCAAGGCCCATATCTGGGACCTGACCGGGGTCAATGCCATCGACATTGCCGTGCTCAAGTTCCGCAAGGCGGGCATCGAGGTCGAGGTGATCGGGCTCAATGATGCCAGCGCTACCATCATGGACGAGCTGGCCATGCACGATCAGCCCAATGCCATGGCAAAAGTCCTGGGCCATTAGGCTCAGGACTTGCTCATTCCGGTTGAGATGTGATCCGCGATCGCCGACAATCGCGTCATCCGCGGGACCCGGCTGGGGCTAGAAGCTCCATTCCCGCGCCTTCGACACGAGAAAGTCGCGGAAGACGCCGACGCGCTTGGAATTCTTGAGGGCGGGCGGATAGACGAAATAGGCCTCGTAGGCGGGCAGTTCGATCTCGGGGAGAATCTGAACCAGACCGTCCTCCTTTTCCGTCACGTAATCGGGCAGCATGGCAATGCCAATGCCGGCACGGCAGGCCTGCATCATGCCATAGATGGCATTGACGCGCAGGGCGGCGCGGCGCGGACTGGAATCGGAACGCCCCATGCGCTCGAGGTAATTGATGTCGCCCAGATAGGAGGGGACCGGCTCGCCGAAGCTGATGACGCGGTGATCGTCCAGTTCCTCGGGCGACGCGGGCATGCCGTGCTCGTCGATATAGGAATTGCTGGCATAGAAGTGATTGTGGACGGTGAACAGCTTGCGCTGAATCATTTCCGACTGGTTGGGACGATGCAGACGGATGGCCACATCGGCCTCGCGCATGGCCAGATCGAGTTCGGCGTCGTTGAGGCGGATTTCGAGCTGGATCAGCGGATAGAGTTTCAAAAACTCATCGAGCCGGGAGGAAAGCCAGGTGGAGCCGATACCCACCGTGGTGGTAACGATCAGCGGGCCGGTGGGGACGTCCTGACTTTCGGACATCTGGGTTTCGACCTGCTGAAGCTCCCAGTGCATGCGATGGGCGGTGCGGAACAATTGCTCGCCCACCTCCGTCAGCACCAGGCCGCGCGCATGGCGGATGAAGAGCTTCAAGCCCAGATCGTCTTCGAGCGCCGAAATCTGGCGTGACACTGCCGACTGGCTCATGCCCAGCTTTTCGGCTGCGTGAGTGAAAGAGCCCGACTCGGCGGCGGTGTGGAAAATCCGAAGCTTGTCCCAGTCGAGCATTTTCATGACGCTTTCTTTATCGTTTTCAGCCAGGTCGAGCCGTGTTCGCCGCCTTAGAGCAAAGGGGCGCAGGAATTGTGACGAAGAAGGATTTTTCCATATTCATCGTGCGTTGCCTTACTCTGCCGCCTCGGCCAGCTCGTGCGCGGCAAGGAAGCGCTCGGCATCGAGCGCGGCCATGCAGCCCATGCCGGCGGCGGTGACAGCCTGGCGATAGACATCGTCGGTGACGTCGCCAGCGGCGAAAACGCCGGGAATATTGGTCTCGGTCGTACCGGGCTTAACCTGGAGATAGCCGCCCGGCTTCATGTCGAGCTTGCCCGAAAAAATCGAGGTTGCGGGAGCATGGCCGATGGCGACGAACACCCCGTCGATGGGCTGTTCATAGGTCTCGCCAGTGGCGCGGTTTTTCAGCGTCACCGTGTTGACGGAAGGCGGCATGGGCGCGCCGCCCACTTCGACGACTTCGGTATTCCAGCGCACTTCGATCTTTGGATGCTTGAACAGCCGCTCCTGCAGGATGCGCTCGGCGCGGAACTCGTCGCGGCGATGCACGACGATGACCTTCTCGGCGAAATTGGTAAGGAACAGGGCTTCCTCGACAGCAGTATTGCCGCCGCCGACCACAAGCACCTGCTTGCCGCGATAGAAGAAGCCATCGCAGGTGGCACAGGCGGATACGCCAAAGCCCTGGAATTTCTGCTCGGAGGGCAAACCAAGCCATTTGGCCTGCGCACCGGTGGTGATGATGACGCTGTCAGCCGTATAGGTATCACCGCTATCGCCGGTGAGCACGAAGGGGCGACGGTCGAAATCGACCGCAGTGATGATGTCGTTGACGATTTTCGTCCCGACATGCTCGGCCTGCGCCTTCATCTGGTCCATGAGCCAGGGGCCCTGGATGACATCGGCAAAGCCGGGATAGTTTTCGACATCGGTGGTGATTGTGAGCTGGCCACCGGGCTGGAGGCCCTGAATCATCACCGGTTCAAGCATGGCACGCGCCGCATAGATGGCAGCGGTATAGCCGGCCGGGCCGGAGCCAATGATGATGACTTTCGCGTGCATCGCGAGGCTTCTCCAAAAACAGGAAATCTCCCTCGCCTCTAGTTAAGAGGGGAAGGCGGAATGTTTCAAGGCAAAGTCACTCCCGCCGAGCAGATGCTTGCGGGAGTGAGCAGGAAAGACACAGGATATTGCGGTAACGCCCAAATTTTAGGCGTCAGATATACTCTATCTTGACGATCTCATAGCTGCGCGCGCCACCGGGCGCGGCCACTTCGAACGAATCGCCCTCCTCCTTGCCGATCATGGCGCGGGCGATGGGGGAGGAGATGGAAATGCGGCCAGCCGAGGCGTCGGTCTCCGGATCACCCACGATCTGGTAGGTCTTTTCCTCTTCGGTATCCTCGTCGAGGAAGGTGACCGTGGCGCCAAACTTCACCTTGTCGCCACTCAGCTTGGTGACATCGATGATGTCGGCCAGAGCCAGCATGGATTCGAGCTCCTGGATGCGGCCCTCGTTGAGGCTTTGCTGTTCCTTGGCTGCGGAATATTCGGCATTTTCCGAAAGGTCGCCATGGGCGCGCGCTTCGGAGATGGCATCGATGATCCTGCGGCGCTCGCTCTGGGTGCGGTGCTCGTACTCGGCAGTGAGGGCCTTGTGCCCCTGCACCGTCATCGGGATCTTGTCCATAATGGTCCTGCCTCCAATCGGCTCGGAAAAGAAAAACCTGTGCGCGGCTGGTCCTCCCGAGCCGCGACACTCCTTGAAACTGCTGATTGCCAGTGGCGGCCTTGGCCGCCCGACATGGCTTCCCCCCGCCAAGCTTCGTTCGGCGCGTGCTTCACGATAAGTTTTCAGGGAGATGGGAACCAGCTTGCCCCGCGGCCACGTTGCGGTCAAGCGGCTGGGCCCAGTTGATATGGGCACTCCACATGGCAATGCAATGGCGGCCGCCCAGCCCCCCAGAAGGTAGATTAATGAAGGCTCCGCTCCACACTCTCTCCGCCCTGCTCACCGCCGGAACTGTTCTGGTATCGCCGGGCATGGCGCAGTCGGTGGATTCGAGCGCCGGACCGCTGAGCGCCACCGTGCTGGCCGAGGGACTGGAACACCCCTGGGCGCTGGCCTTCCTGCCCGACGGGCGGTTTCTGGTGACCGAACGAGCGGGACGGCTGGTTGTCATCGCCGATGGTGGAGCGGGCACGCCGATCGAGGGGGTTCCCGACGTGGTTGCGCGCGGCCAGGGCGGGCTGCTCGACCTGGCGCTGGCGCCGGATTTCAGCGAGAGCGGACGGATCTATTTCAGCTATGCGGAACCGGCGGCTGCCGCCGGGCTGCAGCGCGGCACCGGCACGGCAGTGATGGCGGCGCGGCTGGTGCTGGAGGGGGCGGGTGGACGGCTGGAGGACCAGCAGGTGATCTTCCGGATGAACAATTTCGACAATGCCAACCGCCACTTCGGCTCCCGGATCGTCGTGGGCGCCGACGGCAACCTGTTCGTGACGCTTGGGGATCGCGGCACGATGGACCGGGCGCAGGATGCAGCCGACCTGGCGGGAGGGGTGGTTCGCATCAGCCCGGACGGATCGATCCCTGCGGATAATCCAGGGCTGGAGAACTGGGCGGCCCCGTTCTGGAGTATCGGTCATCGCAATCCGCAAGGCGCAACGATCAGGGAAAGCGACGGCGCGCTGTTCGTGGTCGAACATGGAGCGCAGGGCGGCGACGAGCTGAACCTTGTGCAGGGCGGCAGGAATTACGGCTGGCCCGTGATTACCTATGGCCGCGACTATTCGGGGCTGCCGATCGGGGAAGGCCAGGAAAAGGACGGCATGGAGCAGCCCCTTTACTATTGGGACCCATCGATCTCCCCTTCGGGGCTGGCTTTCTATTCCGGCGATCTGTTCCCTCAATGGGAAGGCGACCTGCTGCTGGGCGGGCTGAGCGGCAATCTTCTGGCGCGGCTCGACATGGAGGGCGATGAGGTCGTGGGGCAGGAATATCTGTTTTCAGGGCAGTTGGGCCGTATCCGCGACGTCCGCGTCGGCGCGGATGGCGCCATCTATCTGCTGACCGATCACAGCAATGGCCAGCTGATCCGCATTGCCCCGGACGCGCCGTAAAGCCAAATAAAAAGGGCGCGCTCCGGCAGGAGCACGCCCCGTTTCCGTCAGTCGCCCGTGGTTCAGGCGGCGGTCAGATTGTCGGCCGCGGACTTGCCTGTCCGCTTGTCCTTGACGATCTCGTAGCTGACCTTCTGGCCTTCATCCAGGGCATTGAGCCCCGAGCGCTGGACGGCGGAAATGTGGACGAACACGTCCGCACCACCTTCGTCCGGCTGAATGAAGCCATACCCTTTTTGGCCATTGAACCACTTAACGGTGCCAGTTGCCATAATGCGCGTTCCCTCGTGCAGTCGCTGCTGGTTGCGGTCCCTGCCGTGCACCCGGCCGAAACCACATTGAATCGAAATATCGGAAGATGACGTCAGCAATGGCGAATGGCTTCGCGTTTTCAGATCAGTCGGCCGCAATATTCGATCCAGTCAGCCTAACCCGAATTTTTCGGAGCATCAATATGTCGTGTAGTCACGACTAAGAGCCCGGCAAACTGACGCTTGGCCGGGCAAACTATGGCTTGCTCATAAAAATTTCCGACCGACGCGGGCAGAAACGACTGGCGCGCTCATCCGGCGCGATCCGGCGGCGCAATAAGGCGTACCGAACAGCTAACATTTTAGTAGAGTCTGGCAATTTGTGAAGGGCGAAATGGCGCCACGAAATCTTTACTGCATTTCGCTTGCCTTTTCTCCGCGCTTGCGGCAAATCCCGCGCGCCGCGCCAAGAGGGCCGGTCTCTCAAGAAAGCCACTTTCGTGACCAGGGCGTCTTTTTCCTCCGGGGATGCGATAGCCGACCGGCGCGCCGATTATGCCCGCATGCTGGCTGACGGCGGCGAGCATGCCGCTGCTGCCGAACTCATGGAACAGGCGCTGGAGCTGGCGCCCGACTGGGTCGCGGGCTGGGATCTGCTGGGCACCTATCATGAAAAGGCCGGCCATCTGTCTGCGGCGATTTCGGCCTGGAGACGGCTGGAGGCGCTCGATGACATGGGCCTGTTCGGCGCGCGCCTCAAGCTGGCCGCCCATGATGCCGGACCGGCCGGTGATGGCACGGCCCTCGGTTATGTCGAGGCGCTGTTCGACCAGTATGCTCCGCAATTCGAGCAATCGCTGATGGGCAAGCTCGGCTATCGAGTGCCCGAACTGCTCGACCAGATGGTCGAGGAGGAGATGGCGCGCCTTGGAATTGCCGGGTTCGACAAGGCGCTGGACCTTGGATGCGGCACCGGCCTGATGGGCGCACGGCTGCGCGGCAAGGTCGGGTTTCTCGAAGGCGTCGATATTTCTGCGGCCATGATCGCAGAGACCGCACGCAAGGGCATTTATGACAGCCTGCAAAAAGCCGAACTGGTTGCGGCGCTGAGCGCCAGGCGCGCCGAGGCCGACCTGATGACGGCTGCCGATGTGCTGATCTATTGCGGCGCGCTGCAGCCTGTGCTTTCGGCGCTGGTTCCGGCGCTGAAGCCCGGTGGGCTGGTGGCCTTTTCGCTTGAAGCGCATGAGGGCGAGGAAGCGGTGTTCCTGCGGCCGAGCCTGCGCTATGCCCATGGCCTGGCTGCCACCCGCGACGCATTGGTGGTGGCTGGGCTTGAGGTGCTGCGGTTCGAAACGGCCGTGCTGCGGTTCGATCGGGGCGCACCGATTACCGGCATCCTGGTGGTCGCGCGCAAGCCGGCGCTGGAACTGTCTGCCGCAAATGACGGCGAGGCCGGCGGCGACGTGGCGGCCTAGCCAAGCCCGATCAGGCTTGGCACAAGAGGGTTCTGTTCCGGAGCCACCCATGAATACAATTCGCCATGACTTTCGATCCGATACCGTAACCCGCCCGAGCAAGGGCATGCGCGCGGCAATGGCCGCAGCCGAGGTTGGCGATGACGTCTTTGGTGACGATCCCACGGTCAATCTGCTCGAACAGCGCATGGCCGCAATGCTGGGCAAGGACGCAGCGTTGTTTGTACCCACAGGGACGCAATCGAACCTGCTGGCGCTGATGAGCCATTGTGGGCGCGGGGATGAGTTCATCGCCGGGCAGGATGCGCATTGCTACAAGTATGAAGCCGGTGGCGCTGCTGTTCTCGGCTCGATCCAGCCGCAGCCGATTGCGCATCTGCCGGATGGGACGATGGCGCTGGGCGATATCGAAGCCGCCATCAAGTCCGGCGACAGCCATTTTGCCACGACGAGGGTGATCGCGCTGGAAAACACCTTCGGCGGCCGGGTCCTGCCGGTGGCCTATATGGATGCAGTGGCCGACCTTGCTGACAAGCATGGTCTGGGACTGCATCTGGACGGGGCGCGTGCCTTCAATGCCTGTGCGGCTCTGGGGGCCGATATTGCCGGCTTTACGGCGCGGTTCGACACGGTGTCCATCTGCCTGTCCAAGGGCCTGGGCGCGCCGGTGGGCTCGGTTCTGATCGGGCACGCCAACCTGATCGAGACCGCGCGGCGGCACCGCAAGATGCTGGGTGGCGGCATGCGGCAGGCGGGCATCCTCGCTGCTGCGGGTCTTTATGCACTGGATCACAATATCGAGCGGCTTGCAGATGATCACAGGCGGGCGGCTCGGCTTGCCGAAGGGCTGGCCCGACACCCGGCCCTGCGCGTGACCATGCCACATACCAATATCGTCTGGGTGGATATGGAGCCCGAAACCGGCGCGAAGCTGACCCCTTATCTCGAGGCCCAGGGGGTAGGCATTACCGGCCGCTATGGGAAGCAGCGCTGGGTCACCCATCTCGATGTCGGGGATGACGATATCGAGATGGCGCTGGCTCATGTCGGACGATTTTTCCTTTAGGGGCAGCAGACCTTTACCATATGGGCGAAAAGGGTTTGTTAACCTGCGGCGACAACGGCATGTTCAGTGCCGGGGTATAGTGTGCCCGCGACAAAGAAGGGGGATTTGCGCGGTGCCGCCAGTGGGCAGCATAAGCAGCCGCGTGCTTGGCACGCTGGAGGAGATCGAGGCCATTGCCGAGGCGTGGCGCGAGCTCGAGACCCGTTGCGCCGATCCCCTGGGATATTTCCAAAGCTATGATTGGTGCCGCAACTGGGTCGCCCGGTTCGGCAAGGACCATATACCCTATGTGGTAACGGTGTGGCGCGGCCAGCGGCTGATCGCGCTCTGGCCGCGCATGATCGTGGAAATGGCTGGCATCAGGCGTCTTGAAACGCTTGGCGCCCCACATAGCCAATATTGCGGGGCGCTGGTGTGGCGCGATGGAACGAAGCTGAGCGCAATTGCCAGGCATCTCCGGGCGGCCGTTCGCGCTTCAAGATGCGACGTGACCATCTCGCGGGCAGTGCCCGAAGGCACGATGCTGGCGGAAATCCTGGCCGACAAACAGGTCGTGCGTGGCTCGGCCAATCTGGCGTCATTGCTTGATCTCTCCGGCTTTGCATCGGCAGAAGCCTATCGGGAACAACTGGGAAAATTACAGAAGCGCAATCGCAACCGGCGGCGCAATCATCTGGCGCGGCTGGGCGAATTGAATTTTGAAGTGATCTGGCCCGGCCATCCCGAGTTCGCGCCGCTGGTGCGCCAATGCGCCGAGATGAAGCGCCGCTGGCTGGCAGAGACTGGGCGCTTCAGCACCGGGTTCTCCATGGTGGGATATGAGGATTTCCTCGCAACACTGGAGGGCGAGGAGACCGGCCTCGACGGCGCTTGCCTCTCTGTGCTCAGGGCCGGAGACCGGGTGGTGGCGCTGGAGCTGGGCCTGCTGCGCCATGGCCACTACTACGCCTATATCGGCGGCTTCGACTGGGATCTGCGCGATCTGTCGCCGGGCAAGGTACAGATGGATATGACCGTGGGCTGGCTGATCGACCGCGGCATTCGTGCCTATGACCTGCTCATCAATCCGGCTGACTACAAGGCGAGCTGGACCAATGATGCCATTGCGGTGACCAGCCGGGCCGAGGCCCTGAGCTGGCGGGGGCGCTTTTACACTTCAGCCTGGCTGCCCAGCCTGCGGCCCGCACTCAAGCAATTGCACGGAGCGTGGCCAGGCCTGGTGGACAGGGTAGCCGGTTACCTGCGCCCAGCGGTCTGCATGCTCCTGTTCATCTGAGACTTGCAGGATGCTCGATGCCGCCTTCGCCCTCGCCATTCGTGTCGCCAGCGCCGGACTGGTCTTTGGCTTGCAGGTGCTGCTCGCCCGGCTGATGCCGGCCGATTCCTATGGCGGTTTCGTCACCCTATGGACCTGGATGCTGGCGCTGGGGAGCTTTGCTGCCCTCGGCTTCGCCGAATCCAGCATCCGCTTCCTGCCGCGCTATCACCTGCGCGGGCGGGACAGGGCGCTGCGGAACTTCTGGCGGTTCGGGCTCGTGACGGTGTCAGGCGCCAGTGTCCTGTTGATGCTGGCCGCAGCCGGCATGGCATGGGGGCTGGGCATAGCGGATGGCCCTGGCCTCATGGTCCTGCTGGTGGCGCTGGGCCTGCCGTTCCTGGGGATGGAATATTACCTCGAGGGGGTGGCGCGCAGCTTTGGATGGTTCCGGCTGGCGGCGGTGCCGGTCTATATCCTGCGGCCTATTCTGGTTGGACTGGTCTGCATCGGCCTCAATGCGGCGGGTATCGCCCTCACGCTGCCTTTGGTGGGGGCGGTGCTGATCGGGTCGATGGCGCTGGTGACGGCAGGGCTGGCGATGGTGCTGGCGGCACGGCTCAAGGCCATCGCGCCAGTGGGCACTGCGTCCCCCAGGGGTCAGAAGCGCCTGTGGCTCATGGCATCGCTGCCATTGCTGCTGCTGTCGGGGCTGGATGACCTGGCGGGGTATGGAGATGTGCTGGTGCTGAGCCTCCTCGCAGATCCGGCGGAGGTCGGCATCTATTTTGCGGCGGCGCGAAGCCTGGCGCTGGCGGGGTTCGTAGCCTATGCGATGACGCTGGTAGCGGGCCGGCGCTTTGCGCTGGATCGAGCCGGGAAGTCGCGCGCAGAGTTGCAGGACAGCATCCTGGAAAATACCCGGATGACATTCTGGGCCACGCTGGTCGCAGTGGCGCTGGCCTTGCTGGCGGGGCCGCTGCTGCTGGGCGCATTCGGCGAGGCATTCATTGCCGGATATGGGGTCATGCTGGTGCTCGGCGCGGGCATGATGATGCGTGCCGTGGCAGGCCAGGCAAGCGAGGTTCTGATCGTGCTCGGTCGCCAGCGCGAAGGGCTGGGCGTTGCACTGGTGGTGCTCGGCGTCACCGGCCTTCTGGCATTTGCATTGGTGCCGCCTTTCGGCATTCAGGGCGCTGCAATTGCCAGCGCCATTGCCATGACCTGCCGCACGCTGGCGCTGGCCTTTGTGCTCAAACGCACGGAAGGGCTGCGGGTGGTGGCGCTCGGCCTGCCGCAGCTGCGCACTGGCGTCGCCTAGCGGGTTTCGCGCGCCCGCATCAGCGTGACCTGGCCGGCGATGTCGAGCTGCCGAAAGGAAATGGCGTAGAGCTCATCATCGTTCAGAGCCGTTTCGCGCCAGACCGTGTCGATGGCGCTTTCCTGGCCGAGGTCTCGGTCGATGGAAATGAAGCGATAGGGCGCATATCCCCGCGCCGCCTCCGGGTGTTCGCCGCCGGTCCATTGATAGTAACCGCCTTCGGCATTCGCCCAAAAGCCGAAGACGGCCAGCCGCGAAATGGCATAGGCCGGGGCGCTGATCTCGCCGTCATGAGTGGGATAAAGTGGCGGCCAGGTCGGAATCTGGCCGTGGATTTCCGTCCAGCTGACGAGATCATCAATGCTGGCATAGGGATCGAGGCAGGCGCGGCCCTCGCAATCGCTTTCGGCGGCTTCCGTTTCGGAAATGACGCGGCGGCTGGCATCCATCAGCAGAGCTGAATGGCCCATCATCGGACGGAAAACGAAGCGCCAGGCCAGATGGTCGCCGAGACCGAAGGCTGCCTCGTCGGCCACATCGCCTTCCCCATAGGCATCGATGGTGTTGGAACGAATAATCTGGCCGAGATTGTAGTGGCGCAGCTCGACAAAGCTGTAAGGCAGCGGCGCGCCATCTTCCTCTTCGACGATCTGGCCGTAGGAAATCAATGTGCGCGTGCGGTGCGCATCGGTGGCACCATCGGCAATCAGCATGGCCTTTTCGATCGGTCCCACCAGCCCGCCGGGCGAAATGCTGGAGGCATCGGTCCAGAGACTGGAGAGCTCCATTTCGAGCGCCGGACCATCGACCGGGAGAAAGCCGTCGGCATTGATAAAGCTCTGGATATGCTCATCAATGCTCTGCGCATGGGTCACGCCGGTTGTGCCGAGCAGCGCAGCAAGGAGAATGGCAAGGTGTTTCATATCGGCCCCCGATCTATCTGTCGGCTCTTGTTAGTGCGGCCAACCTGAACGGAAGCTGACTGACAGCGGTGATGGCTTCTGTCTGCTATTGGCTTGCCGCGCGATCGCAGAAGACCAGCACATTGGGGTGGGTCTGAAGCGCCGAGGCGGGGCAGTCGGGGGTAGCGGGCGACTGAAAGGCTGTGCGGAGTGCTTCGGCCTTGGATTCCCCGATTGCGACGAGGATGATCTGCCGAGCCTCACAAATTGTGCCTATGCCCATGGTAACTGCGGTGGGCGGAACGCTGTCGCCGGGCGGAAAGTCACCCCGGTTGGCCTCTCGCGTCGAGCGGGCCAGCGCGACCTCTCGCGTTCGGCTTGAAAAGTCCGAGCCGGGTTCGTTGAAGCCGATATGGCCGTTGCGGCCTATGCCGAGGACCTGAAGGTCAATGCCTCCCGCTGCAATACTTGCCTCATAGTCCTTGCAGGCCGCAGCAATATCCCCCTCGACGCGAGGCAATTGCCCTTTGCCGGCCGGCAGATCGACATGGGAAAACAGGTGTTGTTCCATATAGGCGGCGAACGAAGCCGGGTGCCCTTTCGGCAGGCCAATATATTCATCCAGATTGAAGCTGGCGGCCTGGGAGAAGGAAAAGCCCCCTGCCCTGTAGAGATCGACCAGGGCAGCATAGATCGGCACGAAAGTATTGCCGGTTGCCAGGCCAAGGCGCAGTGACGGGCGATCATTGAGTGCCTTGGCGAGATAGGCGGCAACGGCTTTTGCCGTCGCGTCGGCTGTGGGAAAAACGTGAACTTGAGGAGCGTGCATTATCATTCTCGCGGCGGGCGCCGTGGCCTACCAATTGTCCAGGACTAGGCAATCGCCGCCAGAGAGCCCGTGCCACCCGATGCCTGGACGGATCTGGACCCGGCGCCAATGGCGGCGGCAAGACAGGCCTCAGGCTCCGCGCCATCGAGCCAGGCGTTGATGAAACCGGCATTGAAGGCGTCGCCGGCTCCGGTCGTATCCACGACGCGGACTTGCGGGCTGGGCAATGCAATCACTACCTCGCCCATGGCCAGCATGGCGCCGTCGCCGCCGCATTTGAGCGCGACCATCGGGAAATGCCGGGCTAGAATAGCAAGCGCGTCCCTGGGGTCTTCACGCCCCGTCAAGGCGCGCGCTTCCTCCAGATTGGGCATGAAGATGTCCGTGCCGATCGTACGTTCAAAAAAAAGCGGATCGCGGATCAGGTCATCATCCCAGCTCGGATCGAGCGAGACCGTGAGCCCCCTGGCCTTGGCGGCACTCACCGCGTCGCGCATTTCGTAGAGAGTGGCATATTCGGCGATATGCAGATGCGCCGCATCGGACCATTTCAGGGCCGGCTCGAAACTGGCCGGACGCGCATGTCCGGCCCGCCGCGAGAGAAAGGCCCGGTCGTTATCGTTGACCATGACCACGGTCAATTGCGGACCGGCGGTGTCATTGCGGTCGAGAAACCGCAGATCGAGCCCAAGCTGTTCGATCTGGGCCGACAGCGCCGCGGACAGGGAGTCCGTGCCAAAGCGGGCGAGCAGCGCTGCATTGCGGCCCGTAGCCGCCAGATGCGCAGCAGTGATCAGCGCGCCGCCACCCGGCGTCATGGTAAAATTGCGCGCGAAGATTTCGCGGCCGAGAACGGGCATGCCCTCGAGATCGCGAAACACCATGTCGCAATAGATACGGCCAAGGCTGAGTACAGCCCCGGCTTGGGGTTTTGTCGAACTCATGCGCGGCCCAGAGCCTTTTCGCTGGCCGCATCGAAGAGGTAGAGCGCGCCGGGTTCGGCATGAACCGCCACCGTGCTGCCAATGGCGGGAACGACGCGGCCCGGGGCAGTGGCGGTCACCAGCGTCTGGCCGAGCATGAGATGGACGAGGGTTTCGGAGCCGAGCGGCTCGACAGCTTCGACCACACCCGAGCCGGAAATGCCGGCAGCCGGATTTTCGCCAACGACCAGATCATGCGGGCGCAGACCGACCAGGACCTTGCCGTCATGGTCTGGCAGGGTGAGCCCAGAGGCAGTGACGCCTTCGATGGCGAGGCCGCCACCGGCGAGCGTGCCCTCCATCATGTTCATCGACGGGCTGCCGATGAAGCGGGCGGTAAAGACGTCGACCGGGTTCTCGTAGAGATCGGTGGGGGTGCCGACCTGGAGAATATTGCCGTCGCGCATGACCACGATCTTGTCGGCCATGGTCATGGCCTCGACCTGATCGTGCGTCACATAGACGATGGTGGTGCCGAGCCGGCGATGCAGGCTCTTGATCTCCATGCGCATCTGGCTGCGCAATTGGGCATCGAGATTGGACAGGGGCTCGTCGAACAGGAAGGCCACGGGATCGCGCACCATGGCGCGGCCAATGGCGACGCGCTGGCGCTGGCCGCCTGAAAGTGCAGCCGGGCGGCGGTCGAGCAGCTTTTCAAGACCCAGGATCTTGCCGGTTTCCTCGATCCGCTTCTGCTTTTCGGCCTTGGACAGTTTTGAGGTGTAGAGCCCGAAGCCGATATTCTGGCCCACGGTCATGTGCGGATAAATGGCGTAGTTCTGGAAGACCATGGCGATGTTGCGCTGCTTGGGCTCGCGCTGGTTCACCACTTCGTCCCCGATCAGCAGCCTGCCGCCGGAAATGTCTTCCAGCCCGGCAATCATGCGCAGCGTCGTTGACTTGCCGCAGCCCGAGGGACCCACAAAGACGACGAACTCGCCGTCCTCAATGGTCAGGTCGATGCCATGAACGGCGCGGGTCTTGCCGTATTCCTTGACCAGTTTCTGGAGTTCGATCTTGGCCATCAGCGGCTTCCCTTCAATGCGTCGAAGCGGGTTTTGAGCAGGCGCGCGGCATCAGCCTGGCGGCGCAGCAGTTTTTCATGGGTTTCGGCAAGACGCGCCGCGTCCTGGCGGTAGCCGGAAATGGCCGCGTTGAGCGGTTCCGGCGCCGGGCCGCCGAAGCGGGTGCGCACTGAAACGAAATATTCGGGCGACACCAGTTCGGCGAACGTGGTTTCGTCCAGCGTGGATGCACGACCGGTCGCCTGCTCGAAGGCAGAGCGGAACGGGGCATAGCCATCGCTCATGAGGTCGCCGCCCATGGCCACCACGGCCCTGGCGACGGCGGCAGCGATTTCGTGGCCTTCGCGGAAGGACAGGCCCTCACGACGGACCAGGCTGTCGGCCAGCTCGGTAATGGTGATGCAGGAGCGGCGAATGTTCTGCGCTACTCGTGCGGGGTCGATACGGATCTGCGCGACAAGAGCCGCCAGCAGGTCGAGCACGCGGCAGGCGCTCTCAAAGGCGCCATAGCCCATGGACTGGGTTTCGCCTTCGCTGTCATTCATGTCGGTGAAGGGCGTATTGTGCATCACGGTCAGCATGGCATGGGCGCGACCCATGGTCTGGCTGGCGAGATGGCGCAAATGCTCGATTGGCACCGGATTGCGCTTCTGCGGCATGATCGAGGAGATCTGCACGAGGGAATTGGGCACATAGATCTGCCCGACCTCGAAACTGGTCCAGACCTGGAAGTCCTGGATCGGACGACCCAGATGCAGGAACATCAGCTCGATGGCCGAATAGGTCGCGGTGATGTAGTCGACCCCGGCAATGCAGGAATAGGAATTCTGCAAAGGCGCGGCGAAGCCGAGCAGATCGGCCACAAGCGCCCGATCGGTCGGGAAACCGGTCGTGGTGATCGCCGCAGCGCCCATGGGCGAAAGGTCGACGATGCGATAGGCCTCGAACAGGCGCTCGATGTCCCGACCGACAAATTCGACAATGGCGGAAAGATAATGCCCGAACGTCGTCGGCTGTGCTGGCTGGCCGTGGGTATAGGCCACGATCAGCGTGTCTTTCTCCCGCTCGGCGGCCTCGATCAGCGCGTTGTGCAGGGCCAGCGCCTTGCCGATCAGCACGTTGAGCCGCTCGCGCAGTCCGAGCTTGAACAAGGTGTGGTCGATATCGTTGCGCGAGCGCGCTGTGTGCAGGCGACCACCGAGATCGGGTCCGACGCGCTTTTTCAGCTCCTTCTCGATGAGGAAGAAGAAATCTTCGACCTCGCCGGTATAGACCAGCTCGGACGGCACAATTTCGGCATCGATGCTGTCCAGCGCCTTGGCGATCTCGCCGGCCTGGCCGGCTTCGAGAATGCCGGTGTCGGCCAGCATGACCAGATGCGCGCGGTCGATGGCGCGGAAGCCCTCGACATGGTGGTCCTTGGCGCCATCGAACAATGGCGCCAGGACGGTTTCCTTGTAAACCGGATCGGGGAAGACCGAAGTATCGGAAAGACGTGGATCGGTCATCGCTTAACCCTTCAGGCCGGCCAGCATGACGCCGCGAACGATGAAGCGCTGCAGGGCCAGGAAGACAAGGAGTGTCGGAATGGTGCCGATGGCGGCGCCGGTCATGATCAGCTCCCACTGGATCGAGGATTCCGCCGAGAAGCTCGATATGCCCACGGGCAGCGTGTAGAGCTCCTTGGAGGTGGTCACGATCAGGGGCCAGAAGAAGGCCGTCCAATTGCCCAGGAAGGTGAAGATGGCGAGGGCCGAGATGGCCGGGACCACCATGGGCATGGCGATCTTCCACCAGATGGTGAACTCGTTGAGCCCATCGACACGCGCAGCTTCCAGGAAGTCGTTGGGCACGCCTTCGAAGAACTGCTTCATGAGGAAGGTGCCGAAGGCCGTCATCATGCCAGGGAACATGATGCCCCAATAGCTGTCGATCCAGCCGAGCTGGCTACTCATCAGATACCACGGGATCACCAGCATTTCGGTGGGGATCATCAGGGTGGAGAGAATGGCCAGGAAGATGAAATAGCGGCCGCGAAACTCGAACTTGGCGAGCGTGTAGCCCACAAGCGAGTCGAAGAACACGTTGGACAGCGTCACCGTCAGCGCGATGAAGGTCGAGTTGAGAAACCAGCGCATGAAACGCCCGTCGCCCAGAACCTTGATGTAATTGTCAAAGGTCGGCGCGACCGGGATCAGGCGCAGGTCATAGACCTGCCCCGACGTTTTCAGCGACGTCGAGAACATGAACAGGAGCGGGGTGATCATGATCAGCCCGCCGATGAGCAGCAGGGTCCAGATGATGATGCGTCCAGGGCGGATATCGCGGCGATTGGCCGCCAGCTCGGTGGATGAGATTGTCGTGGCGGTCATTTCTTTTCCCTCAGCACATAGAGCTGGAGCAGGGAGACGATGAGCAGGATGGTGAACAGCACCACGGTCTGCGCGGCGGCATAGCCCATCTGATAGGAGGAGAAGGCGGTCTGGTAGATCATGAGCACCAGCGGCTTGGTCGCATTTAGCGGCCCGCCAGGGTCGTTGGTGGTCATGTTATAGACCTGGTCGAAAATGCGCAGGAAGCCGATCGAGGAGAAGACGACGAGGAACACTGTCGTAGGCTTGAGCAGCGGAATGGTGATCTTGCGCAGGATGGCCCATTCGCCCAGACCATCGATTTTTGCAGCTTCGTAGAATGTGTTGGGAATGGCGCGCAGCCCAGCCATGAAGATGATGATCTGGAAGCCAAGGCCAGCCCAGATGGCCGGGATCAGGATGGAAATCAGTGCTTGATCGACCGAGCGCAAAAAGGGCTGCTGGGCGATGCCGATGGACGCCAGAAAGCCATTGATCACCCCGATCGGCACCGGCTGATAGAACCAGCGCCAGACCCAGCCCATGGCCGCCGCCGTAGTAAGGAAGGGCAGGAAATAGAGCGCCCGGATGAATCCGTGCATGAAACGCACGCGATCCAGATAATAGGCGATCAGGAAGGAAATCAGCAGGCTGACCGGCGTGCCGATGATCAGATAGAGAAAGGTGTTCTGGAACACTTTCCAGAAGATGGGGTCCGCAAACATCTTCTGGTAGTTCGCAAAACCGATGAACTGGGCCGGCCGCAACAGGTCCCAATTGGTCAGCGACAGCCAGAAGGCCTGAAATGTGGGGTAAAAGCGGATGCCCGCATAAAACAGGATGGGCAGAGCCAGGAAAGTCCAGGCCCAGATCACCCGTTTGGTGCTGATGTTCAGGCGATCCCAGAAGCGAGACGGGCCTGCGGGGGAAGGTGCGTTTGCCGACGCCATGATCGCTCCTCGGGAGGCATGCAGCCGGTGGCGGCGTAACGCCGCCACCGACCTGTTGTTTCAGGTTAGGCTTACTGACGACCGGCGTCGATGATGGCCTGTTCGGCAGCGGCGGCCTGCGCGATCGAATCTTCGATCGACTGGCCTTCGAGCAGAACGCGATTGACCATGTCGATCGCAGTCTGGCGCTGGGCGGCCTCGTCATAGAACTGGGTGGTCTGCGCATATTCGAGGCCCTTGAGGAAGGGACCCCGGATCGGGTCAGCCAGATTGGCTTCGGTCAGCGCCACGTCACGGCGCGCCGGCAGTTCACCCACGGTTTCGAGCCAGATTTCCATCGCTTCGGGCGACGAAATGTAGGCCAGGAACTTCTGGGCCGCTTCAAGCTCTTCACCCTCGGCAGTGGCGCCGATGGCATTGGCGAAATAGCTCGAATAGTTGGACTTGACGCCCTCGGCATTGGCCGGCAGCTCGACTACACCCCATTCAAACGGGTTGTTGGCGAAGGCGCCGAGGCGGAACGTGCCGTCGATGGTCATTGCCGCCATGCCGGCGCGGAAGGCTGCCTGGCCCTCGTCCATGAAGCCGACGAGGCCGACAGCATGTTCGGTCTGCAGGTCGGTGTAGAACTTGAGGGCGGCAGCGCCAGCCTCATCGTCATAGGCCACATTGCCTTCGTCGTCATAAGGGACGCCACCGAACTGACGGACCAGGTCTTCGCGCCACCAGTGGTGATCCTGACCGGCCATGTCCATGGTGATACCGGCGGTAGTGATATTGCCGCCGCCATCGCGCTTTGTGGTGGCTTCCGCAACCGAAAGCAGTTCGTCGAGCGTGGCCGGCGGCTCGACACCGGCTTCGTCAAGCAGCGCCTTGTTGTAGAACAAGGCCAGCGAGCGCACGGCAGTCGGCAGACCATAATAATCGTCGCCACGCTTCATGGCCGAGACGATGGGGAAGAAGTCGGCTTCGATTTCCTCATGCGGGAACACGGCCGGGTCGAGCGGCTTGATCAGGCCGCCATTCACGAACTGGTCGGTCCAGCCATAGAAGAGCTGCACGACATCGGGGCCCTGCCCGGCCACCTTGGCCGCAACGACGCGGGTCTGGTAGTCGGCATAGGGGAAGGTGGTGTGCTTGACGGTAATGTCGGGGTTGGCGGCCTCGAAATTCGCGATCAGCTGGTCCATGGCCTGGACGCGGCTGTCGAACACATATTGCCAATATTCGATTTCCACGGCCTGGGCGGAGCCCAGCGCCAGAAAGCTGATACCGGCCGCAAGTCCGGCCATCTTTGCCTTGGTGAACATAAAATCCCTCCGTAAAGCCGCCGATCCTGCGGCGGCGCATCTGGTGCGAGACAGGCGCACGACCGCCAATCCACCTTTAGCGTGAGATATGTGACGTGGCCTTGTCAATAAAATAATCTACTTGAGTTATTCTGTTTCACAGCTAGTCTGCCCTCAATGCGTGGTGTATGCGTGAACGTGGAGGGCCCGGAGACAGTGAACAGCCGCAGCAAGAAAATACTGCGCCAGCGCGTCGCCATCGGCTCAAATCCGGAGCGCAACAGAGCCCATAACCGGCGCGTCGTGCTCGAAGTGATCCGCATGCACGAGCATCTGGGACGCACCGAAATTGCCCGGCGGGCGCAGCTCACTCCACAGGCCGTCGCCAATATCGTCGAGGAATTGCTCGAAGAAGGACTGCTGATCGAGTTGGGACGCCTGCGTTCAGGGCGCGGCCAGCCGCCGATCCAGTTTGCGGTCAACCCCAATGGCCCGCTCACCGCCGGCATCGAAGTCGCCGCCGACCACATGGTCACGGTGCTGCTCGACCTGTCCGGCGGGGTGCGCGGGCAATCGATCATCGCGCTGGAACCCGACGGACAGGGACCGGATATCGTGCCGGCTCTGGCGGCCGGCGAGGTGCAGAAACTGCAGGCGTCGATGGGCGCTGCCAAAAGCCCGCTTCTGGGCATCGGCGTGGTCATGCCTGGCCCGTTCGAGATCGAGGGCATGAGTTCGGTCGGGCCGGCCACGCTGCCTGGCTGGGCGGATGTCGACCCGGTCCAGCTTTTTGCCAGGGCCACCGGCCAGCATGTTGTGGTGGAGAATGACGCCACGGCTGCAGTGGTCGGCGAACGGCTTTATGGCGCGGGCCGGCATGTCGGAAATTTCTGCTATCTCTATTTCGGCGTCGGGCTGGGGCTGGGCGTCATTCTCGATGGCCGCCCGGTGCGCGGTGCCTTTGGCAATGCCGGCGAAATCGGGCATATCGGCCTGACGCCCCGCAAGGGCAAGGCAATTTATGGCCCCGCGGGGGCCCTGGAGCGCTTCGTTTCGGTGTTCGCGCTGCGTGAACGCCTGGCCATGGCGGGCACCTACACGGCCACTGTCGAGGACATTCAACGCCTGCATGACGAGAATAATCCGGCCCTCAGTGACTGGATCGCCATGGCGGCCGATTATCTGGCGCCGACCGTTGCCATGCTGGAAAATATCTTTGACCCCGAAACGGTCATCTTTGGCGGCGGCCTACCGGATTCCGTGCTCGATGCAGTGATCGTTGCGCTTGATCCTCTGCCGGTTTCGGTCGCCACACGGCGCCAGCGCTCGCTGCCGCGGGTGTCGCGGGGCCAGACCGGCCAGTTGACGGCCGCCCTGGGTGCGGCGGCGTTGCCGCTGCTCGACACCGTATCGCCTCATCTCAGTGTCGCCGACCCGGCGAACTGACCCTTTCTTGTTTTCGGAAATTCCTGATGCTGACCGATCGCCAACGGCTTGCCCGCGCGGCCACCCCGCACCATCTCACCCTGTTTCGCCACGCGCTTGGCCGCTTGCAATCACCGTTGACCGTGATGAATACGGGCGCGCATCCCGACGACGAGCAGAATGGCATGCTGGCCATGCTGCGCCATCAATATGGCATGCGGATCGTCATTGCCTGCTCGACACGCGGCGAGGGCGGGCAGAATATACTGGGGCCTGAACGCGGCGGCGCCCTGGGCGTGATGCGCAGCCGCGAGATGGAAGAGGCTGCTCGCGCCATAGACGCGGATGTGGCCTGGCTGGGCCATGGGCCGGACGATCCGGTGCATGATTTCGGTTTTTCCAAATCCGGCCCCGATACGCTGGCCCGCTGGGGGCGCGAGCGCACCATCGAGCGGCTGGTTCGCGCCTATCGTCAGTTCCGGCCCGATATCGTCATCCCCACCTTTCTCGATGTCCCCGGCCAGCATGGACACCACCGCGCCATGACGCAGGCTGCCGAGATTGCGATGGAACTGGCCGCCGATGCTGCGGCCTTTCCCGAACATGCAGAAGAGGGGCTCACACCCTGGCGCGTCGCCAAATATTACCTGCCTGCCTGGAGCGGCGGCAATAACGGCTACTATGATGACGAAGTCCCGCCACCCAAGACGACCACCACTATCAGGGCCCTTGGGTCCGACACGGCGACGGGGCTGTCCTATGACCGCCTGGGCGAAATTTCCCGTGCCTTTCATGCCAGCCAGAATATGGGCCATTGGCGCCACCCCGGACTGACAGAATGGGATCTGCATCTGGCGAATGGGAGCGAAGAAGCCGACATTACTGCCGGCCTGCCCCAGCGCCTTGCCGACCTTGGCAATCATGCTGGACTGGTCAAAGCCGACGCGGCGATACAGCAAGCCATGTCGGCCTTTCCCGATGCACCCTCATCCATCGCCGCGCTTCTGCGGGCACGCGATGCCATCGGCGTGGCGCGGACCGAGCTTGGTGCCGATATCCTCGCGCTGCATGGTCATCGGCTTGAGCGGAAGCAGGCCGAGATCGACGCGGCCATTGCCGCCGCCGCCAATATCAGGGTCTTCGCCAGTCTTTCCTCTGCCGATGTGGTGCCGGGCGGCACTTTTGATCTGGTGGTCGACGTTGAGCCCGGACTGGCCGACAGTGTCGAGATTGCGCCCATCACCGGCGCTGCGCTGCAACCAGTCGGCGCATTCTCCGTCAGCAGCCAAGCCGCAATCCCGCTCACTGTCCGTCGTGATGCGCCGATCGAAAACGCCTTTGCCCCCGATTGGCAGAGCCTTGGCGGCAATGGAATGCTGTTCGTTGAGGCCACCTGCAAGGTCTCCGGGGCGCAGATCAAACTGCGCGTCGATACCGAGGAAAGTCTGCAGGTGGCGCCGCCACATGCGCTCAGCCTCACCCCAGAGGCCATCATCCTGCCCCTGCCAGCCCGTGGGAGAAGCGCGATCAAGGTCCGTCCGCAAACCGACCCCGCGCGTCTGGACATGGACCTGCCGACAGGGCTTGGTCTTGCCCGCAATCAGGATGGCCTCAGTCTTGCAGCCTCCGCCGATCTCAAGGCCGGGCGCTACAATATCCCTGTTCTGATTGATGGCGCGCCTGCCCATGCGGTAGCGCCGATCAACTATCCTCACATCGGCCGCTCCCGCTACGTGCGTCCGCTCACCCTTGACGTTCTGGCTCTCGACCTGGTCCTGCCCGGCACGCGTGTCGGCTATATTTCGGGTGGCAGCGACCGGGTCGGCTACTGGCTTGAGCGCATGGGGGCCGATCCTGTCCTGCTCGACGCCGCGGCGCTGGCCGAAAATCTAGACCGTCTTGATACCATCGTCGTCGGCATCTTTGCCTTCGGCACGCGGCCCGATCTGGCTGCGGCCACCGCGCGCCTGCACGACTGGGTCGAAAAAGGCGGGCATCTGGTGACGCTCTATCATCGCCCCAGCGATAACTGGTCGCCAGAGCAGACGCCTCCTCGCCGTCTTGTCGTCGGCTCGCCATCGCTACGCTGGCGGGTCACCAATCCGGGTGCGTCGGTCACAATACTGGAACCGGATCACGCGCTCATGACCGGCCCGAACCGTATTACAGCGGATGATTTTTCGGGCTGGGACAAGGAGCGCGGCCTTTATTTCGCTTCTGAATGGGACCCGGCCTACAGACCGCTCCTTTCGATGAGCGATGAGGGCGAAAATCCTCTTGTCGGCTCCCTGGTCTCGTCCGAAATCGGCAGGGGCCGCCATACCCATACCAGCCTTGTGCTGCATCACCAGCTCGACAGGCTGGTTCCGGGGGCGTTCCGCATCGTGGCCAACCTGTTGCAAAAGGCCTGAAATGTCCAAGGGCACGGCGCCCAATACCGGCATGATCTGGCTGCTCTGCGACATGAGCCTGGTCACCCTCATGACCGTTCTGGTCAAGCTGGCCGGGGCCGATTATCCCGCCGTGCAGATGGTATTCATCCGCTCGCTGGTGGGACTTGTCAGCGTGCTTCCGCTGGCCTGGCGGCACCGGCAAGCCTTGCGCCAGACGCGCCAATGGGGTCGACACGCCTTTCGTGTCTTCTGCAACACGGCAGCGCTCAATGCCAATTTCGCGGCGCTCACGGCCCTGCCCCTGGCCCTTGCCAATGCCATCGGCTTCATGCGCCCGCTCGTGGTGCTGGCGCTGGCAGGCCTCATGCTGGGCGAGCGGTCGGGGCCCTGGCGCTGGATCGGCGCGGCTATCGGTTTCGCCGGCGTTCTGGTCATGGTCGCGCCCGGCGAGGTCGCCTGGAATGCCGGCATTCTTGCCGCGCTCGCCGCTGTGCTGTTCGGTTCGCTGGCCACAGTGCAGACCCGCGCGCTCAAGGGCGAGAACACAACGGTGCTGATGGTGTTCTATACGGTCGGCCTCACGGTCTTCTCGGCCATACCGGCGGCCATGGCATGGCAGACCGTCGCAGCGGCCGACTGGCCAATTTTGCTCGGCATTGGAGTGATCGCCCAGGTTGGGCAATATTGCTATCTGCGCGCCTATCAATCGACGCCTGCAAATGTACTGGCGCCGCTGGGCTATCTGTCCGTCGTGCTGGCCAGTCTGGCCGGCTATTTCGCCTTTGGCGAAGTACCTGCCTGGACCACGGTCGCCGGCATCATCATCATCCTTGGCGCGCTGGCGCTGACGGCGCGCCTCGACCGTCGCCAAAATCCGAAGGAGCTGCAACGCAATGGCTCAGACATTTGACATCGCCGTCATCGGCCTCGGCGCCATGGGGAGCGCGGCGCTGTATCAACTGGCATTGCGCGGCGCGAACGTGTTGGGCATAGACCGTTATCACCCGCCTCACATTCACGGCTCGACCCATGGCGAGACCCGCATTACCCGTCGCGCCATCGGCGAGGGCGAAGTCTATGTCCCGCTGGCCAGGCGGTCGCACGAAATCTGGCGGGAGCTCGAAGCAGAAACCGGCAAAAGCCTGCTGCACGAGGTGGGCAGCATCGTCATTTCGGTGCGCGACGATGATGTCGAACGGCCCGGGCGGACCGGCTTCATCCGCCGCACCATTGCCGCCGCCGAACGCTTCGGCATCGATCACGAGATTCTCGACGCCGCGGAAATCCGTCATCGTTTCCCGCATATGAAGCCCGACGATGCCGAGATCGGCTATTACGAGCCAGGCGGCGGCTATGTCATTCCCGAAAATTGCGTCGCCGCGCAACTGGAACGGGCGGAGCGTCTCGGCGCCACAATCTGTCTCGGCCGCAAGGTCGTCCGCCTCGATCCAAAGCCGGGCGCGGCGGATATCCATTTCGATGACGGCTCGTTCATCAAGGCAGGCCAGGCCCTGGTTTCGGCAGGACCATGGGCGCCCGGCCTGCTCGGCGCGCCCTATGATCGCGTTCTCAAACCCACGCGACAGGTGATGCACTGGTTTGCGCTAACGCCTGATGCACCGGCCTCATGGCGCAGTTCGCCCGTGTTCATGTGGCCACATGGCGAGCGCGAGGACGGCTTCTTCTACGGTTTTCCGGCGCTGGATGGACAGAGCTTCAAAACCGCCGACGAGTTCTACGGCGCCGGCAGCGACCCGGACCGGATCGAACGCGGCGTCCCCGCCACCGACAGCCGGCGCATGTTCGACACCCATATTCATGGACGCTTTGCAGGGGCATCATCCCATGCGCTCAAAACGGCGACCTGCATCTACACGGCCACAGCGGACAGCATGTTTCTCATCGACCGCCACCCGGCGCATGAGAATATTCTCGTCGTATCGCCGTGCTCCGGACATGGCTTCAAGCATTCCGCCGCCATTGGCGAAAGCCTTGCCCAATGGGTTCTGGACGGCAAATCTGCCATCGATCTTTCCAGCTTCAATCTGGCCCGGCTGCTCTGAACGAGACAGCCTCCGGCCCAGTGCAGGGCCGAAGGCTGTCTTGCCGCCGAAGCGGCGGGAGGCGGCTCGCGGCAGGGAGGTCCCCGCGAGCCGGATGAGTGATCAGCGCTTTGCCGGCTGGATCAGGTTCGCCATGATGCGGAAGGCGCCTGGGGTCAGCTTGTCGAGCTGGTGATGCAGCACGAGGCTGGTGTGGGTGTGACGGCCCTCGCCGATCTCCGCTGACAGCAGCGAACCGGTCAGCGGCTCTTCCCCGGCATCATTCATGGCGAGCAGAGGCTTATAGACCTCGTCCCATTCCGAAGCGAAATAGAGCCCGCGCTCCTTGTCCCAGTTGGCCCAATCGTCCTCGGTGAGGATATTGGGGTAGTTGAGCAATGGGTGATCGGGCTCCAGCACGGTCACCGCCGCATCGGCATCCGTCACGCGGTAGCGGATGGAGGGGGTGCCGATCTTGAGATAGGCCAGCGGCACCGTGTCGGTGTTCCAGCCATCGGACGGGCGGTGATAGAGCGTGACCAGATGGCCGCCATTCTTCACCCACTCATGCACACCCGGCAGGGCCGCCACCAGATCCTTGCGGCGGCCGAAGGAAAAGATGCCCACGACCAGCGTATCGAGGTCGCGATAGGCACCGGCTTCCATGTCGCTTGGTGTCAGTTCCTTGAGATCCACGCCGAGACGCCTGAGCCAGATGGCCACGTTATCATTGCCGCCACCGATATAGCCGATCCGGCCTTCCGGAATGACCGCCCCGACCGACTGCACCGGAACGGCGACTTCGGTAGGCACGACAGAACGGCCGATATGCGGATAGGAAAAGACATTGATGGCATAAGCCTGCTTGTCGAGCAGCTTGGGGGCCATGGTTATGCGCTCTGTACCCAGTTCCGTCGGCGGAGCCAGTTCGAACGTTCCAGCCTCCATGCCGGTCTCGCCAGTTGGCGTCATCGACCAGCCTTCGGGCAGGTTGAAGTCGAGATCGGCAGTGGTCGCGCCGGAAACCACGGCGGTCATTTCAACCGGCACGATTTCCTTTTCGGTGTTGAACACAACCGCGTCGGGCTTGAGCTCGAGCGAGGCCTCGGGCAGCACGCGCAAGGCGTCTTCGAGATCGATATCGAGCACGGCCTTGTAGCCATCAATATCGGCGATGAGCTGCACATAGGCATCGCCATTGCCACCGAGCGGGTCGAACTGCTCGTTGAGCGGATTGGTGAGTGCCGCGTCGGCTGCGATACTGACCTTGACGCCGTCATCGCTCGTTTCGCTGGTGATACCGTCACGGGCGACAACAGCAACCGAATCCACCGTGACATTGTCCGGAGCATCGACAATGGCCTTGACCACGATGTCCTGGCCTGGACGCAAATCGCCACCATCGGTGTAGGCACGGATGTGCATGCCCGCCGAGGTCGCCAGCGCCAGATCGACTTCCTTGATCTTGCGATCGAGGCGGTGGGCGGCCTGCAGTTCGAGCTCTTCGGGCAGGTTTGCACGGGCCTCGGCAATGGCCTTGCCGATTTCAACCAGCTTTCGAGTCACGGCCACCGGATCACCGTAATCGGAAATGGCCTCGTCGATCAGCCCATGGGCATTGCGCAAGGCGTCGGCAGCAGAGGCCGGCATGCCATCGAGTTCGGCGATGTGACCGACGGTGGCAATGAGACCATCGCGGATATCGGTTTCCTGCTTGCCGGCCTCGCCATTGGCGGCCCAGCTCAGGTTCAGCGGCCACTCGGTCTGCGGATCCGGACGCCATGACCCCATGCCCTGCGTGAGGTGGCAGGAGCGCGACCATTCGCCCATCTGCGGGAAGGTGGCTCCGGAAATCGGGTCGCGCTCAGGTGCACGGACCACCAGTGTCTGCGGCGGCGGTGGGGTTTCGTCATCATAGACGCCACCACCACCACCCCATGCGGGCTGGTAAATCTTGGGCACGCTCCAGGGCTTGAGACCCGCCGCGATCTGGTTGGGAAATTCTTCGGCATTGCCGGAAATCTCTGCGGTCACAAAGGTCGCAACATTGGCGGCGCGGTGATGACCATGCTGACCACCAACGTCGAGGAAGCAGTTCATGATCACGTCGGGGCGATAGTAACGGAACGCCCAGGTCATGCGCTCGATAACGCGGTCGCGGCCCCAGCGGTCGATGGTCTGGTTGGGGTCCTTGGAGAAGCCGAAATCATGGACACTGTCATGATGGCCCTGGCCGCCAAAAGCGAGCGACGCGTCGAGCGCGCGCGAGGCTTCCGTCATTTCGCGGGTGCGCAGCACGCCGAGAACCGAGCCGCGTTCCGGGCCGATGGCGTTCTGGCCGCCTTCGCCTCGGGTGATGCAATAGAGCACAGGATGGATGCCATAGACATGGCGCAGGGCCGCCAGCATGCCGCTGGGCTCGTCATCAGGATGAGCACCGGTGGTCATCAGCGTCACGGTCGATGTCAGACGTTCAAGCTGGCGATAGAGCTTGACGATTGCAGGCTCGCCCTTCTGGGCCGCAATCAGCTCCAGATTGGACGCGGGCGCAGCCAAGGCGGGAATCTGCGTCGCCGCCAGCAGGGGCGGTACGGAGGCGATAAATGTTCGCCGAGTCAAACGTGTCATGGGTCTTTCCTCTCCGTGACCGTCTGTCAGCCTGGCCCTCCACGGCCATTTGCGACGGTCATGTGACAAGACTATGCAGAGTGATTAACTTAACTCAAGTGTGTTATTGCAATTAATCGCGCAGGGCTAAGCGACGAAGGCATGCCGGCACAGCCACGGCATGGCGTGCCGGCATGCCTTCGCTCTCGAGGAGAGTGGCTTTATTTTGATGAGGCACAAGCAATGCCCGGTCTTGGAACGGGCGCGACGGCAAGACGCGACCCGCAATGCGCGGGCCGGGCATGCTGTCTCAATGGTGTCGAGGCCTAGGGCGCTTCAAGCAAAAGCGAAAACGCGGATCGGTGACGCGCCAACAGAATGGCCCGGATCATTTCACCGTTTTAGCTGAACGCGACATGATCGCTAAAGCGCAGCGCCATCTTCGCCGAAGAGATGCGCACTGTCAGGACTGAAGGACAGCGACAGCGTATGGCCCACCTCGATCTGGCACTGCCCCGACAGGGCCGCTGTAATCTCGGCACCATCGGACAATTTCACGCGGATGACGGTTTCATTGCCCAAACGTTCAACCAGTTGCACAATACCCGCCAGCGGTCCGTTCTCGGCGAGATGAAAGGCATGGGGACGCAGGCCAAGGGTGAGGCTTTGTCCCTTGGCCAGGGTGCCGGCCTTTGTTCTCACCGCCATTGGCGCTGAGCCTGCGGCGCTGACCAGACTGGCCGTTTCGCCGGACACCTCGTCCACGACAACTGTCAGCATGTTCATCCTGGGCGAACCGATGAAGCCAGCGACGAACAGATTGGCCGGATTGTTGTAGAGTTCGAGCGGGGAGCCAACCTGCTGCACCACACCGGCATTGAGAACGACGATCTTGTCGGCCAGCGTCATGGCCTCGACCTGGTCATGGGTGACGTAGATCATGGTGGCGCCCAGATCGTGATGCAGGCGTGCCAGTTCCATGCGCATATCGCCACGCAGGGCCGCGTCGAGGTTGGACAGCGGCTCGTCGAAGAGGAATACATCGGGCTCGCGGACAATGGCCCGGCCAATGGCGACGCGCTGCCTCTGTCCGCCGGACAGCTGGGCGGGGCGCCGGTCGAGCAGGTGCTCCATCTGCAGCACCTTGGCTGCGGCCCTGATCTTCTTATCGCGCACATCCTTTGGCGTGCCGGCCAGCTTCAGCCCGAAACCGACATTGTCGTAGACGGTCATGTGCGGATAGAGCGCATAGGACTGAAACACCATGGCGACGCCGCGATCGCGCGGCTCGACGTCGTTGACGACGCGATCACCGATCTTGATCTGACCGTCGGTAATGTCCTCAAGCCCCGCGATCATGCGCAGCAGAGTGGACTTGCCGCAACCGGAGGGACCGACGAAAACCACGAATTCGCCATGGGCGATGTCGAGATCGACGCCCTTGATCACCGGCACTTCGCCATAGGTCTTGTGAACGGAACGGAGGGTAAGCCCTGCCATGGAAAGTCTCCGGATTAGCCCTTTACCGCGCCCTGCATGAGGGCGGCGACGAACTGGCGCTGGAAAAGGAGGAAGAGTGCGATTGTGGGCGCGAGGATCAGCAGAGCCCCGGCGCAAAGCAGCGGAATATCGGTGCCCCACTGGCCCTGGAAAGCGCCGAGCGCGCCGGCCATGGTGCGCTGCATCGGATCCTGCACCAACACGACCGGAAGCAGGAACTGATTCCAGGTCCAGAGGAAGAGCAGGATGGTCAGCGACATAATGGCAGGACGCGCCAGCGGCACTTGTACGAGCCAGAATTCCTTCCAGCGGGTTGCGCCATCAAGCTGTGCAGCCTCGCTCAGATCATGGGGCACATTGAGGAAATGGGCGCGCATCCAATAGACGCCGAAGGGCATATAGAGCCCGATCAGCGGCAGGATGATCGCGAAGCGCGTATTGAGCAGACCGAGGGCCCTAATTTCGTAGTAGAGCGGCGTGATCACCGCTTCGAAAGGCAGCGTCAGGCCGAAAACGAAGATCAGGTAGAGCCACTTGTATTTGTTCGTAGTGAGCTTGGCCAAGCCATAGCCTGCCATGGTGGCGATCAACACCGAAATGGGAACGACGCCGAGCACGATCAGCGTGCTGGACAACAGCAGCTGATCCATCTTCGCCACCTCAAAGGCGCGAACGAAATTGCCCCATTGCGGATCGGCGGGCCATTGCAGGCCATTGGGATAGGTGCCCTGCGGCGCGAGGGCCGCCGAAAACATGGCGATAAAGGGCAGAAGCGTGACGACCATCAAGAGGATGATCAGGCCGCGCGCCACCAGCGTATTGGACAGGGTGGTCTTCATTTCTTTTCCCGTGCAAACCACTGGATGGGTGCAATGGAAATCAGCACTAGTACCATGAGGACGATGGCAAGCGCCGAGGCGAGGCCGACCTGACGATGGGCGAAGGCAAGCCTATAGATTTCAAGCCCCGGCACGGTGGTGGTGATGCCCGGACCGCCAAGCGTGGAAATATAGACGATGTCGAAACTGGCCAAAGCCGAGATGACGGTAAGCGTCACGCAGACGGCGATCTCCTGGCGGAGGCCAGGCAGGGTGATATAGCGGAATTCATGCCAGGGGCGGGCACCGTCGAGACGGGCAGCTTCATAGAGGCTTGGGTCGATCTTGGTGATGCCGGTGACGAGCAGCATGGTGCAGAGCCCGAGTAGCACCCAGGCGCCGATAATGCCGACTGCGGGCAGCGCCCAGACGAAATCGCCGAGCCAGCCGCGTGCCCAATCGGACATGCCGATGGCGCGCAGACCCTGATTGACCACGCCGGTCGAGGCGAACATCCAGCTCCAGGCAATACCTGCAGCGACGAGAGGAATGACCTGCGGCAGGAACAGGATCGTGCGTGTCGCTGTGCCGAAAGGGCCGGCCATGTGGCCGCGGATGACAGAGGCGACGGCCAGGCCCAGCACCACCGGAATGATGGTAAAATAGGCCACCAACTGAAAGGCATTGCCGATGATCTGGAGCAGCTTGGGGTCGGTCAGAACGGTGATGTAGTTGGTCAGTCCATGAAACCGGGCTTCACCGATACCGTCCCAGCGCAGGAACGAATAGTAAAAGCTCATGGCCAGTGGCACGAGCACGAAGGCGGCGTAAGCAATGGCGGCAGGCGCAATGAAGAGCCACGCCGTCACCTTGGTCTTGCGGCTCCCCCTTGCCGGGGGGAGCCTTTTTTCTGGCCGCTGCGCGGCTGTAGTCGAGGTCATGTGTCTTTCACCATCGCTCAGATAAGTATCGCGCAGCGGTCGAAACCTTAGCGGGAGAGCTGGGTCTCGTATTCGCGCTGCACGGCTTCGAGCAGGCCGGCTGCATTCTGCTGGCCACCGACCATCTTCTGCAGTTCAGGCGTCCAGCCAGCGGCGAAGATAGCGCCGGTCGCGTTGGCGATGAAGTCCATCGCGCCATTGTCCTGAGCAAGGGTTGCACCGGCAGCCAGCGAGGCTTCGGTCACCGAGCCGGGCTCGACCGCAGGCATGGGCAGGTCGGTCGGGCCGCCGGGGTTTGAGCCACCGACTTCCACGTTGATCTTGCGCGCCTCTTCGTTGCGGGCAACCCAATCGAGGAAGAAAGCCGCGCATTCGGCATTGTTGGCATTGGCGCTGATGCCGAAGGTGAGCGGCGAAGACATGGAGGCGTGGCGACCACCTTCTTCGAGGCTCGGCATGATGAAGAAGCCAAACTTGTCCGCAGCATTGGTATCGAGATTGCCCGATTCCCAGTCGCCGTTGAACATGAACAGGCCTTCACCACCGATATAGCGGCTCATCATCTGGAAATATTCGATGGCATTGGCGTCGGACGGGAAGTAACCGGCCTTGATCCACCCTTCCAGATGCTCGGCAGCCTCCAGATTTTCGGCAGTGTTAATGGTGGCGCCGTCCTTCTGGAAAATCCAGTCATTGATCGGCTCCGGCGCACCATAGGCGCCCATCAGGTTCTGGAGCGGGAAGGCGAAACCGCCAGTGCCCTTGTTCCACTGCATCACCGGCAGAATGCCGGCTTCCTTGGCCTTGGCCATGGCATCGTCAAGCTCGGCCAAAGTCTTGGGAGCCTCGGTCATGCCGATCTGAGCCGCCAGTTCCTTGTTATAGAACACGCCGGTCATCGAGTAATTGATGCCCATGCCGTAGAGCGAACCGGTGCCGCGCGGACGGCCGCCCTCTTCAACGCGCAACTGAACGAGCTGACCAGCAGGGAACTGGTCCCAGCCCAGAGCGGTGAAATCTTCGTCGAGATTGCGCAGCAGGTTATTGGCCACCAGATCGGTGATCGAGGGCACGCGGATCAGGTCCGGCGCATTGGGCTCGGACAGGATGCGCGGGGAGTTCTCCATCATGTTGGCGAACTGGTCTTCCTTGATGTCGAAAGTGACATTGGGGAACTGACGGGTAAACTCTTCGGCCAACCGGCTCGGCAGCGGGAAGCCGGTTTCGAAATAGGAATTGAGCACGACCGGATCGGTGCCGCAGCTTGGCGCGGCAAGGGCAGTGCCGGCCGTTGCAGCTACGGACAGGGTCAGGGCAGCGATACGAATTGCGTGGCGGGATTGATTTCTCAAGACGACCTCCTCCAGGATCAGATGCAGTGGATATTTCCGTCTGCTAAATGGATTTAGCGCATGGAGCCAAAAGAGAGTCAATACACTCTTCCGCCTCATATGCAGGTGACTATACCAGCTTACGCAAGGCCTCGATAATCGAGGTTGCGCGCTGGTCTTCCGGGCCCATCATCCAGTTGGTGACGAAGCCGAAACCGATTTGACGCGCGGGATCGGCAAAGCCGACCTGACCGCCTGCGCCGTCATGTCCGAAACAGCCATCGCCGAGATAGCGACGCGCTTCGGAATCGAGCTGGAAGCCATAGCCCCAGCGGGAATAAGGGGGCTCGCCCCCGAAAACAGGCCGCCCCTCGCTCTGCGTGCGGGTGGACTGGGCGACGACATCCGCATTGAGCAGCTTCACGCCCTTAGTGGGCGTTACCGTTGCCGACCACATGGTGGCAAGGGCCTCCGCATTGGCAATACCCCCCGCGCCGGGAATTTCGGCGGCGCGAATGCGCTGCTTGTTGAAGCCCCCGAACTCGCTGACCAGATCGACAGGCAGAGCATCGCCCAGAGTCATCGCCTTGTAGGGCCAGTTTGGCGCCGGCTTTCTGGACTCTTCCGCCCAAAGATCGATGAGCGGCGGGCTCACGCGAATATGGGCGACCCTGTCGGCCAAGTCGTCAGGCAGGCCAATCCAGGCATCGACACCCAGTGGGCCGGTGATTACCTCACGGAAATGGGCGCCAACCGACATGCCGGTGACACGGCGGATGATTTCACCGGCCAGCCAGCCATGAGTGAGCGCATGATACTGATAGCCGGTGCCGGGCGGCCACAGCGGCTCCTGTGCCGCCAAAATTGCCGTGACCCGATCCCAGTCGACAATGTCATCTTCGCTGAGATCAGCGCGGGGAGCAGACAGACCAGCCTGATGGGCAAGGGCCTGACCGACAGTAACCGTATCCTTGCCCGCAGAGGCAAATTCGGGCCAATAGTCGCAGACCGGAGCATCGTAATCGAGCCGACCGTCCTGCACGAGCCGCGCCGCCAGAATGGACATCAGCCCCTTGGTACAGGAAAAGATCGTCGTCGGGGTTTCCTTGAGCCAGGCACGGCCCGAGCGCGCATCGGCAACGCCGCCCCAGAGGTCGGCGACACATTTGCCATCGACCAGAATATAGAGCCCCGCCCCCATCTCCGGGCGCCCGGCAAAGGCATGCTCGAAGGCATCGGCAAGCGTTTCAAAACCCGCCGCAACGGATCCATGCACGATGATCGACATGTTTACACTCCAACCGCAAGATAGCCGTCCGCACCGGTCACCACGGATATCGGATCGGAAATGCCGCCCATGAACTGGCCGTCGGCAGTTACATTATGAAACGCCATGAGTTGCGCTCTACCCTGCCGGTCCTTTGCAATCCGCCCCGCATACAGCCGTTCATCGACCAGAAGACGGGCCTTGGTAAAATCGACAGTGTCTGGCATGGCGCCGACGGGCATTGTCCAGATACCGCCCACCTGCCCTGCACGCGCGCCACACAGTTTTGCCGTGTCGCAGCAGAAAATGATGTGGTTCTGACCGTCGACCTCGATGACCTGAAACACTTCGAGATGGGCAAAGCCTGATCCTGTCGCGCTTAGTGGCGCTTCAACGGTCCACGCTTCCAGATCAGTTGAGGTCGCATGCCCCATGACGCCGCGGTCTGGCTCCGCACCATCCTGCCCCCGGGCCGTAATCAGCATATGCCAGAGCCCATCACCGTCATTGCGGAAAACCCAGGGATCGCGCCAGGCTTCCTCGGGCCAGGTCGACCCGCTCAGCACTTCGTAAAGCTCGGGATCAGCGACGCAGACCGGCCCGCTCTGCTTGGTCCACGTGAAGAGGTCCGGCGATGTAGCCAAGCCGACTGTTTCGATATTGGCAAACGTATCAGGCGAGAGAAAAAGCGAGCCGGTATAAAACATGCGCCAGAGGCCGGCATCGTCGCGCACGATGGACCCCGTCCAGGTGGCGCTGCCGTCAAATGCACCTGTATCGCCCGCGTCAAACACCTGCCCATGGTCAACCCACGCGATCAGATCAAGCGATGTTGCATGACCGATACGGGCATTGCGGTGCCGGAGGTCAGGATTGCCAAGCGACTTGGGAGCATGCAGGTAGTAGAGATGGAAGCGCTCGCCATCATCGGCGAACCAGAAATCCCATACCCAGCAATCCAGACGGTTGAAAGCCATGCACAGCCCCTGCTAAAACCATTTAGCAAATGCTACGCGGCGTAAGCATTGTCAAGCACGTGTTGCATGGCTATCCAGTCAAAAACGCATAACAGCCGAATGCGTCATGGCCAGAAGGGGCATAGGAGCTTGCCAAAGAAGCGCGTTACACTGGCCGATGTCGCCAAGCTTGCCGGCCTTTCGACTGCCGCAGCTTCGATGATTCTGACGGGGCGTCCGGATACGCGGCTTTCCGCCGAGGCGCATGCGAAGGTCCATGAAGCCGCGACAAAGCTGGGATATCGGCCCAATGTGGCCGCGCGGGCCTTGCGCACGGACAAGTCGCGCTCGATCGCGCTGATTTCCGACTATGTGGCCACAACCCGTTTTGCCAGCGGGCTGATCCGCGGAGCGCTGGCCGGCGCCGAAGCGGCCAAGCACGTCATGCTGGTGCTGGAAACCGGGGGCGAACCGGCCCGCGAATTGCAGGCGATTGAGGCCGCGCTCGACCGCCAGGTCGATGGCGTCATCTTTGCCGCCATGCGCTCGCGTGAAGTCTTCGTGCCCGACGCAACCATCAATGTGCCGGTTGTCATGCTCAACAGTACAAGTCCACGCTTTCCCATATCCGTGCTGCCAGATGAATATGAAGGCGGGCGCGCCGCTGTGCGCCTGCTGGCCGAGGCCGGTCTTGCAGAAAACCTCGTCATGCTCGGGTATAATGCGGAAGAAGAGAAAGACCTGTTCCGCTCAGCGACACTGGCGCAACGCTTCTCGGGAATTACCGACGAGATGGCGGCCCGCGGGCTGGCTTTCGAGCGGGCGCTCAGTTGCTGGGACTGGGAACCCGCCAACGGCTATGACCTTACGCGGGAATTGCTCAAGCAGAGCCAGCCCAGGGCCATGCTCTGCCTCAATGACCGTCTTGCCTTCGGCGCCTATCAGGCTCTGGCCGAAGCCGGACTGTCCATTCCCGATGATGTCGCCCTCATCTCCTTCGACAATGACGAGGTGGCCTCCTATCTGCGGCCGGGCCTGTCCACTATAGGCCTTCCCCACGAGGCCATGGGGCGACAGGCGGTGGAACTGGTGCTGGGCGCGCGGCAGACACCGCGTATCAGCCTGGTTGACATGCCGGTTATCATGAGGGGTTCCCTGCCCTCGCGCTGAATGCCGCCCGGCGAGCCATGGCCCTAGGCCCACCGTAGCTGCGGGCTCGACTTGTTCGGCATTACCACATGGCATGAAGACATTGCGCGCGGTTTGCCTCAGCCTGTCTCTTGCACGACGAGGTCGCTAAGCTGAACTGCATGTTCGTCGCCGACCACCGAGACTGCTGCACTGGTGCCCAGATCGAAGGTTTGTTTTTCTTCGACGGGAAGGCCTTCGCGGCGGCTGAGCCTGAAGCCGACATAGCCGATCAACACGATCTGAATGAGAGCATTGGCTAGAAAAAAGCCCGGCTGACCAAGCCATTCCACGCTGACCGAGGACAGGAGCGGACCGATGGTCGAGCCAATGCCGTTAAGCAGCAGGAGACCGGCAGAAATTTCGACATAGTCGGCGCGGTCGGCAAAGTCGAAAACGTGCGCGGCAGCGATGGCATAGGCCGGCAGCAGGCCCGCTCCGAAAGCGGCTCCGAGAGCAAACCAGGCCAGACTGGTTTCGGTGGTCAGCCACAATGCGGCACCGACAATCGCGCAAAGCAGCGCGAGGCCGATGAGAACCTTGCGCCGGTCGACCCGATCAGAAATTTTACCTGCCGGTAGTTGCGCCAAGGCGCCGCCGATGACGGCTGCACTCATGAACCAGGCTGCATCGCCGATATCACCGCTGAAAATGTTGGCATAGGCGGGCGCGAGCGCCCAGAATGAGCCTGTGGCAACGCCAATCAGGAATATCGCCACGGTGCCGGTCGGCGACAGGCGGAACATGCGCATGGGCCGGAAACGCACGATGGTAATCGGCGGCGGCTGGCTTGAGCGGGTCATGACAATTGGCACAGCCGCCAGCGAGACCAGAACCGAGGCGATGGAAAAGAGAATGAAAGACGAGGGCTGGAACAGCGTCACCATCATCTGGCCCACGGTGATGACGGTGAAGTTGACCGTCACATAAGTGGAGATGAGCGCGCCGCGCGTTTCGTTGGTGGCCTGATCGTTGAGCCAGCTTTCGACCACCAGATAAAGCCCGGCGAGGCAGAAGCCGGTGATCAGGCGCAGCACGATCCAGACACCAGCATCGACGGCCATGGGATAGCCCAGCGCCGCTGCGGAGGCGATGGCCACCAGCGCCGCGAAGGTGCGGATGTGACCGACGCGCATGATCATTGACGGGGTAAAGGTGCAGCCGAGCACGAAGCCGAAGAAATAGCCCGAGCCCAACAGGCCGATCTGCAAGGCGCTGAAGCCTTCAATGCCGCCGCGTATGGGCAGCAGCATCAATTGCAGGCCATTGCCCATGATCAGGAAGGCGACGCTGAGCAGGATCGAGAAAGCCGCCACAATCGGCGCGGGCTTGGCAATGGCGTTCACGTCAGTCGGCTCCTGTGGCTGGCGCGATGGGCTTGGGCTGGGCTGGTGCTGTTAGTCAAGCACCGCCTTGAGGAATTCGCGGGTACGCTCTTCGGTCGGATTGGTGAACAGATCCTCGGGCGCGCCTTCCTCGCGGATGCGCCCCTGATCGAAGAAGCAGACCCGGTCGGAAATCTCGCGCGCAAAGCGCATTTCATGAGTAACCAGCAACATGGTCAGATCATGTTCCTCGGCCAGCTTGCCGATGACATTGAGCACCTCGCCGACAAGTTCGGGGTCTAGCGCCGATGTCGGCTCGTCGAACAGAAGGACATTTGGGCGCATGGCCAGGGCCCGCGCAATACCGACGCGCTGCTGCTGCCCGCCCGAAAGCTGATGCGGATATTTATCGGCCTGGTCGGCAAGGCCGACCAGTTCGAGCAATTCCTCGGCGCGCTCCTTTGCCTCTTTCTTGCTGAGGCCGAGTACCTTGGTGGGGGCCTCGGTGATGTTGCGCAGCACGGTCATGTGCGGGAAGAGGTTGAACTGCTGGAACACCATGCCAAGCTGGGCCCGCATCTTGCGCAGATGTGCCTCGCTGGCCGGCTTCAAGGTCCCATCAGCGCCCTTCTCGTGCCAGAGCGACTCGCCAGCGACGCTGACTACGCCGCCATTGATTTCCTCAAGCGTCATGAGGATGCGCAGGACTGTCGACTTGCCCGAGCCGGAGGGGCCGATGATCGAAACTTTCTCGCCCTTCCTGACCTCGAAATTGAGCTCGTCTAGGACGGTCAGGTCGCCGAAGCGCTTGACGACATTGTCGAATTTGATGATCGGGTCGTCGGTCATTTCAAGGGAATCCCCTGTTTGGGCAGCCAGGTGTCGAGCAAGCGCACGCCGGTCGAGGCCACCAAGGTCATGATGAGATAGATGGCGCCAACCATGGAGAGCGGCACCAGATAGTCGAAGGTCCGGTCGCCCACGATCTTGGCGACGTTGAGCATTTCGAGCACCGTCACGACGGACAGGATGGGCACGTCCTTCATGATCGAGACGAGGTAATTGCCCATGGACGGCACGATGCGCGGCACGGCCTGCGGCACGATGATATGGGTGAAGGTGCGAGCAGGAGAGAGGTTGAGCGCCCGCGCCGCTTCGCGCTGGTCGGCACCCACGGCTTCAAGCCCGGCGCGATACACTTCCGAGGTATAGGCGCTGTACTGAATGCCGAGCGCCAAGGCCCCGGTCATGAACGCGGGCAGTACGATGCCGTATTCGGGCAGCACGTAGTAGAGGAAGAACAGCTGCACCAGAAGCGGCGTGTCGCGGATGAACTCCGTCACCACTTTGGCCGGCCAGGAAATGAAGCGCGACGGCGCGGCCTTGAGCACGGCCCAGAACAGGCCGAGCACCAGCGCGACCGCGAAGCCGAGCAAGGCGGCCTGGATCGTCACCACCATGCCCGTCAGCAGGATGGGCAGAATGGAGATTGCAAAAGCGAGGGGACTGGAGAGGTCCCATTCATATCCGAATAACATGGGTCAGCTCCTCGCCACGCGCCAGCGGCTCACATAGGTTTCGAGGCCGCGCATGATGGCGGTGAGCACCAGCGCCATGCCGAAATAGGTGACCAGCAGCATGGAATAGATCGTGGTGCTGTCCTGGGTGAAATTGCGGATTTGCTCGGCACGGAAAGCAAGATCGCCCAGGCTGATGAGCGAGACCAATGCCGTATCCTTGAGGTTCTGCACCGCCAGATTACCGAAAGACGGCATCATCTCGGGAATGGATTGGGGAATGGTGATGTTCCACAAGGTCTGGCGCGGCGTGAAATTGAGCGCGCGCGCCGCCTCATGCTGGTCCTGGTGTACGGACTGGATTGCGCCGCGCACCACTTCGGCGCCATAGGCACCGATATTGAGGCTCAGCGCCAGTACACCGGCGGCGACCGGGGGCAGCCGCAAGTCGACGCCGATCGCCATGCCAGCAATGGGCAGGGCAAAGTACAGCCAGAACAACTGCACCAGCAGGGACGTTCCGCGGAACAACTCGATATAGGCGACCGAAACGGCCTTGATGGCCCAGTTGGATGACAGCTTGCCGATGCCGGCGGCAAAGGCGAGGATGGCACCGAAAATCGTCGAATAAACGGTGAGCTGGATGGTGACCCAGGCCCCTTCCATCAGGGGCGGGAAATAGTCAGTCCAATGCATGACACATGTCCCTTGCGAAGGGTTGAGACGCGTCGAGGGCGGGTGCCGGAACACCCGCCCAAGACAGCGACAGAAAGGGCTCGATTACTCGGCGGCGCAGAGCTCTTCGGTGGTGCGGGCGGCAGAGCCATCCACATCGGCCTGGGTGAAGCCATAGCCGGTCAGGGTCTCGGACCATTCAGGGCTCTGCTTGTATTCGGCCAGCGCCGTGTTGACCGCATCACGCAGCTCTTCATTGCCGCTGGCAAAGGTGAAACCACCCCAGCTACGCACTTCGACGCCGTCGATCACGGGATCGGTGAACTCACCGGCCACTTCCACGCCATCGTTCTGGTCGGCCAGACCGCTGGCGGTGAGGCTGGTCGCGGCATAGGCGTCGGCGCGGCCTGTCGACACGGTCGAGATGGCGTCGGCATTGGCGGCGATGGTGACGAGGTTGGCTTCGTCAACGCCCAGCTTCTGCATCATTTCCAACTGGTCGGCGCCAGCCATGATGGCAACGCGGAGGTCGGGATTTTCGGCGAAGTCGGCATAGGCATGGATATCCTTGGGATTGCCGGCAGCAACCAGAAGCCCCTCACCATAGGAAGTGTTGGGCTCGGAAAAGAGCACCTGGCGGCAGCGGTCCGGCAGGATCGCCATTTCAGCTGCGACCATGTCGAAGCGGTCGGCCTGCAGGCCGGGGATCAGCGAGGAGAAATTGGTGGTGACCCACTCGATATTCTCAACGCCCAGTTCCTGCATGATCGCCTTGGCGACATCGGGACCGGCGCCCATGGCCTCGCCATTGGGATCGACATAGCCATAGGGAATTTCATTTGCGACAGCGATGCGGATCGTGCCGGATTCCTGGATTTCTGCCAGCGTCGCAGCGCTGACAGCAGTGGATGCAAGTGCCGAAGCGGCGATGGCAGACAGCGCCATGACTGCGGTTTTTCCGAATTTGGTCATGTGTGTTCTCCTGGTTCTTCTTCGGGCAGTGAAAGCCGGCTTGAGCCCATCCATTCAGCCGGCCAAAGGGTTCAGGCTGCCGCGTGCAAGCGCTCCTGGCTGACAGGCGCCCGGTTCTCGATCAGGCCGAGATGAAGGGCCTTGATCGTGGTGTCGAAATCGTCCGGCTCGACCACAACCTGAAGGTCGACCTTGCGCATCAGGTCGTGCACGCCCAGCGGGGCGATGCCCGCGTCCGACAGCACGCGCATGGCCTGCATCAGGATGTTGGCGTGGCCGATATCGCGCCCAATGGCCGAGACCAGCGACACCTTGCGCAGGGTTATCTCGGCGCTGGGGAAAGCCGTCGCGAGGTCGGTCTCGACCCGCTTGATGGCCTTCATCGAGCCCTTCAGAAAATGGGTGATCGTATTGGCATTGGAGGTCTTGGAAATGATCCAGACCTTATGGCGCTTGAGCGCCTCGAGAATCTCGGTGTCATAGCCCTTGACCCCCACCATGTCCTGATCGTGGAATTCAAAGGCGAAGACGCTTTTGAGGCCCGTGACGATCTCCACCTGCGGCGCGGACGCGGTCAGATCGGAGCGGATGACCGTGCCCGGATGAGCCGGTTCGAAGGCATTCTTGACGCGCAGGGGAATGCCCGCCTGGCGCAGGCTTTTGGCGGCGCGAGGATGGATGGCCTCCATGCCCATATTGGAGAGCTGGTCGGCCACGTCGTAATTGGTTTCGCCAATGACGCGGACCGCTTCGGCCGGGACCACGCGCGGATCGGCGGTGGAAAGGTGAAATTCCTTATGGATGATGGCCTCGCGGGCCCGGGTGACCACCGCCAGACGCGATAGTGTCACTTCGCTATAGCCCCGATCATAGGTGCCCATCAGCGCTTCGCTGCATTGCGCATAGCCGGTAACGATTGGCAATTCGGTCGCGAGGTCCACATCGGCCAAGGCCCGCTCGATGGCCTCGTCGAGGGTGAACTGGCCCTCGTCGCGCCAACCTGTCAGATCGATCATGCGCGCCCGCACGCCGTGAATGTTGAGCAGGAGGCTGGTATTGAAGGCCGAATGCGCTTCGCCGAGCGAAGCGAGCATTTCGCGCACTGTCAGCAGGTGCTGCTGGAGCTGGAAATGCCCGAAGGAGCAAAGCCGCGACAGGTCGATCAGGCAGGATCGCACGCCTTCAATGCGTTCGCGCGCAAAGCGATTGGCACTCTGGCGTGCGCCTTCATCGGCAAAGATGCGGGCATTGTGCTCATACATCCTGTCGGCGACGGCGGTTAGCGCATCGCCCCAGACCCAGCCACCCTCGGCGCTGGCGAAAAGGGCATAGACGCCTGGCTTGCCGGACTTCTTGTGCTCGAGCAGATCGTCGGTCATGCCGCCATAGGCCGAAACGACAAAGATGCGATTGTAGAGGTCGGCACCCTTGCGGTCGCCGATCAGCACGGTGTCAAGCAACTCCTGGCTGCGGGCCATGGATGTGCCGCCGATCTTTTCAACGGTGTGGCGCGGGGTCTCGTCAGTCATGGGGTCTCCAGCCGCCCCCATCGGGGAGCGGCGTCAGTCTTTTCGTCAGGGCGAAATACCGGCTCAGCGGATCGTGCCGGCCTCGATAGCGATCGGCGCCTTGGGGTCGCGCGAGCTGAGGAAAGCCGGGCGCGGGTTCTTGGCCGCGAAGGGCTGCCCCACCCGGTTGGACCAGGCATTATAGACGAAGAAGGCATTGGAGCGCGGGAAGGGCGTTATGTTGCCGTTCGAGCCATGCATGGTGTTACAATCGAACAGCACCACGGTACCGGCCTTGCCCGAGGCGTATTCGATGCCATGTTCCTTTGCCATCCTGGTCAGCGCGTCATGCGAAGGCACGCCGATTTCCTGCTTCTTGAGCGAGGTCTTGTGGTTGTCCTCAGGCGTCTCGCCGGCACAGGCGACGAACTTCTTGTGCGTGCCCGGCATCAACATCAGCGGGCCGTTGAGCGCGTCATTATCCGTGAGCAGGATAGAAGCCGAGATAGCGCGCATGCGCGGCATGCCGTCTTCGGCGTGCCAGGTCTCGAAATCGGAATGCCAGTAAAATTCCTTGCCGGTAAAGCCCGGCTTGTAGTTGAGCCGCGACTGATGAAGATAGACATCGTCGTCGAGCAGAAAGCTGACGGCGCCGGCAACGCGGCGGTCGCGTGCCAGACGGTCGAACAAGGCATTTTCCTCATCCAGCCGGAACACGGTGCGCACTTCGTCCGAGCCGGGTTCGGTGATGACGTTTTCCGCAGAAATCTGCGCTTCGCCCGAGCGCATGCGTGCCGATTCAGCCTGCAGAGCGGCGATTTCGGCAGCCGAGAAAACATCGGACAGAACCAGGTAGCCGTTCTTCTCGAAACTTTCGGTCTGGGCGCGGGTCAACGGCGCCTCGGGCGTCCACTTGCCCCAGACCACGGGGTCCTTGCGGTCCTGCCATTTTTCAGCAGGCAGACGGGTGGGATAATCGTCGTGATTGGCGGTGTCGAATGCTGACAGAGTCATGATGCTCGCCTTTCAGTTTGTGTGTGGGGGGACGCGCTTCAGGCGTCTTCGGAAATCGGCGCGTAAGAGCCGTCCTCGCGATGCACTTCCTGGCCGGTGACCGGCGGATTGAAGCAGCACGCCATCACCATCTCGCTCTTGGCGGAGAGGCGATGCCGGTCATTGAGGTTGAGCGCGTACATGACGCCGGGGCGGATCTGGTGGACCACGCCGGTGTCGAGTTCCTCGATCTCGCCCTCGCCCGAGATGCAGTAGACGCTCTCGAAGTGGTGCTTGTAGTGAAACTCGTGGCTGGTGCCTTCATGGATGCGCGTAATGTGGAACGAAAAGCCCATTTCGTCGCCGGCCAGCAGCAGGCGCGTGCTGTCCCAGCCGTTCGAGTTGACAAGGCGGTCGCCGAGGCGCGCGGATTCAAGATCACGTACGATCATGCTGAAATTCCTTATTCGGCTGCGGCGCGGTGAGACCCCAGGACCGCCTCGAAAGCGGTTTCCATGATGTCCACGCCGGCCGTCAGCTGGTCGAGGGAAATGGTGAGCGGGGACAGGACTTTGACGACTTCGTCAAAACTGCCCGAGGTCTCGATGATGAGCCCCTTGGAGAAGCAGATCTTGCAGATGGCGGCGGCCTTCTCGCCGGACCCGGCATCGATGCCCACCATCATGCCGCGACCCTTGGTGCTGAGGCCATGGTCTTCGGCAATGGCGGCGAGGCGCTCGCCCAGATAGCGGGCTTTTTCGGCGACGGCGTCGGCAAAGCGGTCATCGGACCAGAATTTTTCAAGGGCAGCGGCAGCAGTGACAAAGGCGTGGTTATTGCCGCGGAAGGTGCCGTTATGCTCCGCCGGCTTCCAGATGTCGTGCTCGGGCTTGATGAGCGTGACTGCGAGCGGCAGGCCCATGCCGGAAAGCGACTTGGCCATGGTGACGATGTCAGGCGAGAGGCCCATGCCATCGAACGAAAAGAACCCGCCGGTGCGGCCGCAGCCGGCCTGGATATCGTCGATGATGAACAGCGCGCCGTGTTTCTTGGCGATGGCCTCGATCTGTCTCAGCCATTCAGGCGATGCGGCATTGAGCCCACCCTCGCCCTGCACTGTTTCCACGATAATGGCCGCCGGCGCATCCACGCCGCTGGAGGGGTCCGAAAGCTGGCGATCGAGCAGGTCGGCCGTGTTGATGTCTGGACCATGGTAGCCGTCATAGGCGGCGCGGGTGACACCCGACAGCGGCGTTGCCGCGCCGCCGCGATGCTTGCCGTTGCCGGTGGCGGCCAGGGCCCCCAGCGTCACGCCGTGAAAGCCGTTGGTGAAGGCGATGATATTGGTGCGGCCGGTGACCTTGCGCGCCAGTTTCATGGCGGCTTCAACCGCATTAGCGCCGGTCGGGCCGGTGAACTGGAGTTGATGCTTCATCCCGCGCGGACGCAGAATCAGCCGCTCGAATGTCGCAAGGAAATGCTCCTTGGCGTCGGTGAACATGTCGAGGCCATGAGCGATGCCATCGTTGGAAATGTATTCGATCAGCGCCGCCTTGAGGTCCTTGTCATTGTGCCCGTAATTGAGGGTCGAACAACCGGCCAGAAAGTCGATATAGGCTTTGCCCTGCATGTCGTAGATGCTGGCGCCGACTGCCTTGTCGAACATTTTCGGAAAGCTGCGCGAGTAGGACCGTACACGGCTCTCGACGCGCTCAAACGTATTAAAAGGCGTGATCGTGGCTTGAGTGGTCACGGAATGTCTCCTGAAGAGCTGCGGTCGAAAAGAATGGCAGGCAATCACTGGCCGGTCAGGCGAGTGGACTGCTCGGGATCGAAGGGGCCGATGCGGACGGCGAATTCGCTGTCATGCTGTCCGGCGAAATGGTCATCGCGCGAGAAATGTTCGACCTGCTGCAATTGCGCGCCGAGGCGCCGGGCAATCGAGGTGAACAGAGCCCAGGAGGGCTCATTGTTTTTCGTGATCGTGCATTCCAGCATGGTCACATGGCGGCAGGCCGCCCGGGCCAGCACATCGCCGATCAACTTGCGCCCAAGCCCATGGCCCTGAACGGCCGGATCGACGCAAACCTGCCAGATGAACAAGGTGTCCGGTTGCTCTGGAGGGATATAGCCGGAGACCCAACCGACAATCTTTTCATCCTGTTCGGCCAGGGCACAGGTCCCTGAAAAATGCGTCGACTGCAGCAGGTTGCAGTAGAGCGAATTGTCATCCAACGAAGGCTGAGCCTTGATCAGGGACCAGATTGCCGCACCATCAGTACCGCGCGGAGCGCGGAGCCTGACGGCAGGGGCTTTAGCGGCGCTGCGACGAAGAGCGTCGGCATCGTAAAGCACTGTGTTGCCATAAATCATGCGATATTGTTTAGCTTGTAAAAACTAAATTCACAACCCATCGACACGCGTCACGTTCCGATCCTTGCGGAAAAATTCTACCTTTTCATTATTTAACAATGGCTTGTGTGCACAATTTTTTTCCACCCCCTTATCCATCACAGCCCAATCCAAAATCTTTCAGAAAAACACTTCGTAGTTACGAATTAAAAGTCAACATGCCGCCACAATCCAAACTTGGGTTCATGGCTGCGGGGATGTAGTGTGTTCTTACCTGTTCTAGGATGTTGCCGTGGAAGACCGTACCAAGCTGGCGCTGACCGCAATGCGCAAGATTCTGCGCCGCACCGAACTCAATTCAAAACAGCTCATGCGCGAAACCGGGCTCACCCCGTCCCAGCTCATCTTCATGCAGATGCTCGATACCGGGCAGGAACAGACGGCAGGCCATGTCGCTGGCAGGATGGGTATCACCCAGGCGACCACCACCGCACTGCTGCAAAAGCTGGAAAGCCTGGGAATGATCCAGAAACGGCGCGGCGAGAAGGACCGGCGCCAAGTCCTGCTTTCGCTGACCGAAGCAGGCCGCAAGGTGCTTGCCATCGCGCCCGAGGGTGTCCATGCCCAATTCCATGAGCAATTCCTGGCCTTGCAGGATTGGGAGCAGTGCATGCTCATTGCGTCTCTGGAGCGCGTTGCCGCCATGCTGGGTGAAGACGACCCGGCAGTGGCTGCTGTTCTTGACGCCTCGGAACTGCTTTTGGAGCAATAGGCAGCCCAGTGCCCAAACGGGCTACTGTCCAGACCGCCTATAAGTGCGCAGCAATCTTCTGGCATAGGGACGACCACACCACGAAACAACGCGGCAGGATGGGGCCATTGGCGGCTTCCGCCTCGACTATGTTGTTCTGGTGTCAGTGCGCGCCAAGTGACGAGCGAGCAGGGCTGCGCCAAGGGCGATGGCCGCTGAAAGCAGCATTATGAGGAATAGACCAGACCGCGCATTCTGCTCGGTCAAAGCCGCACCCGCGACTGCAGCCATGAGGGATGCCCCTCCTACCGTAATCGCGCCCGCCAGCCCGGCCGCACTTCCCGTGTGTGCCGAATGAACTGAAATCGCCCCAGCGGTGGCGCTCGGTTGCGTCAGACCGTTCGACACGCCAACAAACAGGCAGGGCCCGAACAATGCCAGGACATGATTTATGCCCCCAACGTTGAGGACGAGGCCGAACAGCAGGCCGGCGCATGCCAAGAGACGTCCGGCAACCAATATCGTCGCCGCCGGCAACCTGCCGGCCAGCCGCCCGGCCAGAAAGCTGCCGGCCATGAAGCCACCGGTGATCGAGCCCATGCAAAGACCCAGAACTGCTGGCGACAAATCAAAGCCCGAAGCTGCCAGCGGGGCGCCGGCAAGGAAGGCGTAGAAGGCACCAACGGAGAAGGCCGCGCAGACGCAATACGCCCAGAAGAGCGTCGAGCCGAGGAGTTCAGGATAGGCCCGATACTGTTCGGTTATCGTGTTGGATGGCGCGCGGCTCGTTTCGACCAGATCCGTCCAGCACAAGATCAGGACGGCGGCACCGAAGACTGCGAGCATATAGAAGCTGGCTCTCCAACCAATAGCCTGATCCAGCAGTCCACCAAGCGCCGGCCCCAGCATCGGCGCAATGGCCCAAGCCATGGCCAGATAGCCAAACTGACCCGCTGCCTGCTCCCTGCTGGTCGTGTCGCGGATAGCGGCAAGAGATATCGCATATGTGGGGGCGATTATGGCCTGGACCATTCGGCAGGCAAGGAACGTCCACGCATCGGAAGCGACGGCGCAGCCGATCGTCGCCATGATGAAAATCGCCAGTGCCAGAAGTATGACCGGGCGGCGGCCGTATCGGTCGGAAAGGGGACCAAGGACTAGCTGAAGGCATGCTGACACCCCGGCATAGGCTGCCAAGGACATGCCCATGACGCCGTAGGGAACAGCGAACTCCGTGGCCATGCCCGGCAGTGAAGGCAGAAAGAAATTGACTGGCAGAATGGCGAGTGCCGACAGCAGGATCAGCGTCGAAAGACGCGGTTTGGGTGATGCAGTTCGCACTTGATGACCGCTAAGCTGGAAGTGGGGACGGGAAATAAAAAAGCCCCGCTTGGGGGCTGAATTTACCGCGCATGGGTGCGTTCGCCTGACAGCTACGCTGCCGTGCCCATGCGCCCACCTACGACAAGCCTGCTGATATCCTTAGTCATGCGAAGAGTGTTAGGCGCGAAGCCGCGCCTCGTCAACTTTGCCTGTCGTCATCGGTGAAAGGCCGCATTCGCCCGGGAGGCGGACCGGCCATGACGCTCGGCGGCCGCTTTCCGCCCCAAACTCCGGCAAACTCAGCTTGCCAACACCGCTTCACAGGACGCGACTTTTGATGAATGCAGACGTGCCCGCCGCGTTTCTATGGCGCCTCCTGCAACCGGTCACCGGTTTGGGCGTCAAACAGATGCACCAGTTCGGGCGCGGCGGATAGCGAGAGCTGATCGCCTGCCCGGACCGTGGCGCGGATACGCAACAGCACAGTGGCTGGTAGGCCGTTCATCTTGCCCTGAACCATGGTTTCCGATCCGGTCGGATCGACGTTCTCGACATCCATCACGGCCCCGCCTTCACCAATGACCAGATGTTCAGGCCGGATGCCGATCTGCAAGGCGCCGGTACGTCCGGCAGGCGCAGCCGCCCAATCCCGACCGGCGAAGTGAACACGGCCATCCACGATCTCGGCGGGAAAAATATTCATCGAGGGCGAGCCGACAAAGCGGGCGACGAACGTGTTGTCCGGCCGGTCATAAAGATCGAGCGGCGCACCTGCCTGCATGACATAGCCATCCTTCATGACCACGATCCGGTCGGCCATTGTCATAGCCTCCACCTGGTCATGGGTTACATAGATGGTCGTCACCTTCAGCCTGTTATGGATGGCCTTGAGTTCGGCGCGCATCTGGACGCGCAGTTGGGCGTCGAGGTTGGACAGGGGTTCGTCAAACAAAAAGACCTGGGGCTGCCGGACAATCGCCCTTCCCATGGCCACGCGCTGGCGCTGGCCGCCGGAGAGCTGTTTGGGATAGCGGTCGAGATAGGGCGTGAGGCCAAGAATTTCCGCCGCAGCGGCCACTTCGCGCCGGATTTCCTCCTTCGGCTTTTTCAGGAGACGCATGGAGAAACCCATGTTCTCGGCCACGGTCATATGCGGGTAAAGCGCATAATTCTGGAACACCATGGCGATGTCACGGTGCTTGGGCTCGACTTCGTTGATGACGCGGCCACCGATGGAAATCGTCCCGCCGGTCACCTCCTCAAGGCCTGCCAATAGCCGCAGGATTGTGGACTTGCCGCAGCCGGACGGGCCGACCAGAGCGACGAATTCTCCATCGGGCACGTCGATCGACACACCGTGAATGGTTTCGACCGGGCCAAAGCTTTTACGAAGGTCGCGAATTTCTACTGAAGCCATGGTGTCCTCACGCGGTCTGGGCAGCAAGAAGGGATAGTCCGGTATGGTAGCCGGGATCGAGGTCTGGCGTGGCGGGCACATAGTCCACCGGGCCGTCAGGGGTGCGCCCCTGGAAGGCAAAGCCCAGCGAACCACGCCAGTAATTTCGGAAAAAGGCTGCGTCGGCGAGGGCCTGAATGCGATGCAGATCCTCGGCCTGTGGCGCACCTGCGGCCCGTGCCAAGGCGGCGGCACGAATGGTTTCCGGCAGCGGCCACCAGGGAAACCAGGGCTCCAGCAGTTCGCCGGTTGATGCAGATACGGATAATGGAACGCCGGGTTCACGGAAGGCGTGGTCAAAAAGCTGGATCAGGATGGCGGCAAGGCGCCGCTTGAGCGCGGGTTCTCCTGCGGCGCCCAGATGATCGAAGGCAAAGCCGACGAATTCGATGCCATGGCCCGCGTTCAGCGCGTCCAGTCCCGGAACATTTCGCAAAAGCCCGGTCTCGTCCACCCAGTGTTCGAGGACCTCGGCGATCAGGGCGTCGGCCCAGCCCGCTTCATTGGTCAGCCCCGCGCGCCTGAGCATGCCGGCGGCGCCAAGCAGGATCATGCGCGGGCCGTGATCGTCCGGCTCACCGGCGATTGCAGCACGGGATATCTCCCCCTGCTCGCCCATCTGGAACCGCCCGTCGGCGATGGCGGCGCGGATGCTGTGGAAGAAGTCCAGATGCCGGGGAAGGTCAGCCGGCGCATAGCGGGCAGCGGCGGCAATGAGCCCCTTGGCCATGAAGATATCGGAATAGCTGAAGAGGTCGGCCTCCAATGTCTGAGGCACTGCCCCGCCCCTGCCATCCCGGCGAACTGGAGTGAGCGCCTGATCGTAAAGGAAGTAGCCGTGGCCATGCCTCGCCTGAAGCGTGCAAAGCCGGGCATAAAGTGGCCCGGCCAAGGCGTCCAGGCGCGCGGCCAGGCCGGGATCAGAGGACTGGTAATGCGCCGCAAAGGTCACCAGTGCCTCAAGGCCGCGGCCTTGTATCCATCCGCAAATCCAGTCCGGACCGCGCAGGCCGTCTGCCGCCGTGTAGTCCTCGCCGGTCACCGGATTGACGCGTGTGTCGATGAAGACGCCCTGCACGGGCGGCCGGGATAACACCCATTCGAGGGTAATCCGATTGGCGGCATCGTAACGCTGCGCCGCATCTGCGAGATCCGCATTCATTCCTTCATCCCCGTCGACGCGACGCCCTGCACGAAATTGCGGCGCAGGATGACGAAGGCGAGAACCGATGGGATCAGAACGCAGGCCGAGGCCGCCGAAAGCTTGCCCAGATCCACTGTATAGCCGGTTGAGAATAGGGCCAGCCCCACTTCGATCGTGTAGGCGGAGCGGCGGGTGGCCACAATCATCGGCCAGGCAAAGGTGGTCCAGGCCTGGAAGAAGGCAAGCACGGCCAGAGCCGCCATCGGGCCGCGCAGCAGGGGCAGCACGATATGCCAATAGATCCACATCTCGCCCGCACCATCGATGCGCGCGGCCTCGATCAGTTCGTCGGGAATGGAGGCGAGCACATTCTGGCGGATGAGAAAAATGCCAAAGCTCATCACCAGATAGCCGATCAACAGCCCCTGAGTAGTGTTGAGCATCCCCAGATCCTTCACCTGGAAATAGAGCGGGATCATATAGACTTCGAAGGGCACGATGGCAGTCGCCATGAACAGGGCGAAGACGACATTGATCGAGCGGAACGGAAACTTGGCGATGATGTAGCCGGCAATCGAGGAGGTCAGCACGATAGCGATGGTGGAAAGGATCGCAAAACTCAGCGAATTCCAGATCCAGAGCAGCAGGGGCGTTTCGCCCAGAACCGAACGGAAATTGTCGAGCGTGGGGTTGGCGGGAATGAAGGTGGGGGGCCATGCCACCATTTCGGCCGGTGTCTTGAAGGCGTTGGCCACCAGCATCAGCAGGGGCGCCAGCATCAAGAGGCCGAACAGGAACAGGCCGATATCGATGGACAGGTCCATCGCCTTTCTCTGGCCGCGGTTCATTTGCGGGTTCCTTTCTCACGCAGGAGTGCAAATTGGGCAGCGGTGAGGATCAGCACGATGATCAGAAGGATCATGGCCTCCGCAGCCGCATATCCGACGCGATAATTGCGGAAGGCATTTTCGAGCATGTCGAGCACCAGCACCCGGACCTGGCGCCCTGGAGCACCCTGACTGTCGGATGCAAGCACGAAGGCCTGTGCATAGACGTTGAAGCCAGAGACCAGGGTAACGACCGACACATAGAGCGTGATCGGCTTCAGCAGCGGGATGGAGAGGAAACGGAAGGCTTGTATGCCGCTGGCACCATCAAGCCGCGCCGCCTCATAGACCGAGGTCGGCAGGTTGCGGAAACCGACGAGATAGATCAGCACCGCATAGCCCAGTGCCTGCCAGCTGCAGAGCACGATTATGGAGAAAAGCGCCAGATTTGGATCGAAGAGCCAGGATTGCGGACTGCCGCCAAGGCTGACGATAAGGGCATTGAGCGGGCCCAGCTTGGCATCGAAGATCCATTTCCACGCCATAGCGGCCGGTACCAGCGAGACGACATGGGGAATGAAGACGGAGGTTTCATAAAAGCCGGCAAAACGCGAGCGGGTGCGATAGTGGATCAGCCCGGCAAGGACCATCGCTGTGGGGATGGTCAGCAACATGACGCCGAAGGCGATGATGGCGGTATTGACCAGCGCTGTCTGGAACAGGGAATCGCCGAAGAGCTCGACAAAATTTGCCAGACCTATGAAGGGACGGTTGGTGCCGATCAGGTCCCAGTCGCGGACGGACAGGTTCATCGTTTGCACGATCGGCCACATGCGCACCCAGGCGAAGATCGCGAAAGTGGGCAGCAGCGCGAGAATGGCGAAACGGAAGCGGCGGCGTCTGAGCATGGCGCGAGCTTTCGATAACAGCCGAGAGCGGCTTGGTGGGCTTATGGATCAGGCCGGGGCCGTCAAAGCGCCCCCGGCAGGCTTGGCGACCCGGAAACGACGTGTCGCCTCCGGGTCGAATTCGATTATCACTCGGCCAGCAGGCCTTCGCGATTGAGGATCGAATTGGTTTCCTCGGCAGCCGATTCCAGGAAGGCGAGAATAGCCGCCTCGTCGCCCGCGAGAGCGGGATTGGCAAAGGCTTCGCTCAGCTTGGCGGCCAGGCGGGTCTGAAGATCTTCGATCACCGCGATCGAGGGCACGGTGAAGAAGGTATAGTCTTCCGGATAGTCCACGAAGGCCCCAAAGGCGGCAACCTTCTCGGTGACGCTGGAGAAATCAACACCGGCGCGGTTGGGCAGCCAGCCGACATTTTCGAGAAGCCAGACCAGGTTTTCAGGCTCGTTGGCCGCCTTGGCAAAGTCCCATGCGGCCTGCTTTTCCTCGTCGCTGCCGTCCCCGGCGACATAGAGGTTGACCGGCAATGCGATCGAGCCGACCGGCAGCGGGGCCGTGGCATATTCCAGATCGGGCGCCTTGGCGGCAATGTCACCGATCACCCAGCTTTCGCGGATGAACATGGCGGTCTGCTCGCGCTCGAAGGCCTCGGCGTCCGAGGGCATTTCGATGGTAACGGTGCGCTTGTCGTAGAGATTGTCGAGATACTGGCCGAGCGCCTGCACTCCGGCCTCGTTGGCGTACCCTGCCTGCCACTTGCCGGGGCTGACTTCCTCGATCAGGGTGCCGCCGTAATTGTAGAGGATCAGCCACCACTTCTCGGCAATGCCCTGGCTGCCGCCGGAAAGGCGCAGGGACCAGCCCGACACGGTAGGATTGCCATTGGCATCGCGCTGCGTCAGCTTTTCCGCATAGTCGGTATATTCGGCCATGGTCTGCGGAGGGCCTTCAAGGCCGGCCTCGGCAAACATGCGGGTATTGTAGAACAATGCGCCCTGACCGCGGAACAGCGGCACGCCATAGACGGTGCCGTCATGGCTGGCGGCATCGATGAAGAACTGACCGAAATTGGCGGTGTCGGAAACAAATTCGGACACATCCGCCGGGGCTTCGGGCATGAGGCCGGCCTGCACATAGCGGCCGGCGGTAGAGGTCGAGAGCTCGATGACCGATGCCCCTTCCAGGCCCGAGCTCAGGCCCAGTGCGACGCGGCGCTCATGTTCGCGCAGCGTGATCGGCTCCACATTGACGGTCAGGTTGGGATAGGTGTCACGCAGGCCCTCGGCGACGCGTTCATAGAACGGCGTCATCTCGGGATAACCCGACAGAATAGAAATTTCCTGGGCAACGGTCGGCAGCGTGAATGCGGCCAGCGCCGTAGCGCCACAGAGTGCCGAACGAAGTGAGGCAAGCTTAGTCATGGCAGTCTCCCTTTGAAGTATCGTCGTCATATTGCCCGCCTGCCGCATCCAATACGGCCGTGGCCAGCCTTTCGGCCGAGCGGGGCGCCAAGCCAGCGGGAAGCCCGTAGAACCTGTGGGCCTCCGTGACTTCGTAGCCTCCGAAGGCGAATTCGCCCTCTGGAGGAATGTAGCCGGGGTTGTCGTCGGCATAGCCGAGAACGAAGAGCGGTCCGGACTGACCGGCTCGCAGGCTCTGCCGCAGATCCAGCGCGGTGTGCGCAAAGATTTCACCGGGCAGCGCCAGCATGCGCGCACCGCCCCAATTGGCAGCAGTCACCCTTTGCCGAAGCGGGGGAGGATTTTCTTCCGCAAGCGACGTCGCCCAATCAGTCCAGATGTCCAGCAGCAGCGCGCGGAGCGGCGCAGCGGTTTGGCGTTCAGCCCGCCATTCCGCATGCTGGGCCAAAACATCGCCATTGGGCGCAAAGTCCAGTGCGGCAAAGGATTGCGCGGCGGAAACCTCGTCTCCCAGGGCGCGCAGCGGCGCTTGCAGGGCCGAGGCGGCAATGGCAAGGCCGATACGCTCGGCTTCCGCATAGCTTCTGAGAGGATTTCCGGCAGGGTCGAGCGACGCCGCAGCCGAATGGCCGGTATTGACGTCACCGGCGCAGCCGGTAGCAAAGATGGCGACGGCTCCAGGCAGAGCCTCCTCGAGCGCGGTGCGCACAAAATGCGGATAGTCCGAGGTCCACAGGAGATTGTCGGACGACAGAACGACCGGGTGGCAGGCATAGGACACCAGAATGGCGAGCGCTGAGCCATCGGCCCGGTCGAGCCGCAGGACCGGCACACCCCCGTCGACAGGACCGTCCATATGACGCCGATTGCGCGCAATGCCGGGCTCGACGCCGGTGCCGCCAAAAAGGATGACGGGCTCCATGTTGTTCTGCGCGCGGCGCAGTGCCGTGACGAAGCCCTCTTCAAGCTGCCGGAGAAAGCCGGGATCGGCAGTCTTGGCGAGGCGCCCGTCCATGCTGACCGGCCCGCCATGGGTGTGGGTCGCCGTTAGAGTAACCTTGTCGGGGGGCAGACCGCAGGACATGCGAACCCGATGTGACAGGTCGGCATCGATGCCGATCACATCGGCAACGGCTATCGCGGTGTCGCCGATCACCAGGGCCCGTATGGTCAGCGGGTCATGTGCGCCGATTGCCGTCGGCACGCGCGCTGCAAAGCCGGCCATTGGGATGCCGGCAGGCGGGGTAATATCGACTATAGAGACGCCGGCTTCGATCATGCGACTGATCCTTCGGCGCCAAATACGATCTCGCCTGCCAGAATTGTCTGTCGCAGGGCCAGACTGTCATCGCCCTCCGCCCAATCGAAAAGGATGATGTCGGCACGCGCACCCGGCGCGAGACCGCCCGGCAGGCCAATGGCGGCAGCGGCGCGGGTACTGGCCATGGCAAGGCATTCAGCCAGCGGCAAGCCGGTCATTGTCGCAGCGCGGGCCACGCAGGTGCGCAGTGCGTCACCCGAACCGGCGAGAAAGGATGTACCGGCCAGGGCAACCCTGCCCGAGGGCAGGATTTCGACATCGCCGCCAATCGGCGTGCGATACCGACCGGGCGGCAACCCGGCCAATGCGACCGCATCGGAGACCAGAACCGAATTCAACGGCCCTTTTGCGCGCAGCATGGCCTTGGCGGTATCGGCGGGCAGGTGATGGCTATCGGTGATGAAACAGGCGACCAGGCGATCATCAGCCAATTGCGCCCAGATCATATTGGGGTGCCGAGGCAGGGTGGCGGCGCTGCCGTTTCCCAGGTGAGTCGAAAGCGAGGCGCCTGCATCGGCAGCCAGGTGGATCTGCTCGGCGGTTGCCGCGCTGTGGCCGAGGGAAATGCGGATATTCAGAGCGATCGCAGCGCGGATGGTCTCGATGGCGCCGGGCACTTCGGGAGCAATGGTCAGTATGCGGATCAACCCGCGCGCTGCGGCTTGCCAGCGGGCGACTTCTTCGGGATCGGCGTCGCGGACACATTCCGGTCGGTGCGCGCCGCGCGGTCCATCCAGCGGCGATAGAAAGGGACCCTCAACATGAATGCCGGCGATCATCCGAGCCGCAAGCGGATCGGTTGAAACAGCGTCGGCAATAGCCGAGACAGCCTGCAGTATCTCGTGCTCAAAAGCGGTGATGACGGTAGGAAGGAACCGGGTTACCCCTTCTGCCGCCAGCTTGCGGCACAAGGCTATAACTGTCGACGGTGCAAGCGCACCATCGTTGAGATCGAGACCGCCAAAGCCGTTCACCTGCAGGTCCACGAGACCGGGCGCCAGCCAGGCCATGCCCGGCTCCACCGCAGCGGGCTCCACTCCCGCCACGAGTCCATCTCTGACGGTCACGCGCAACGCACCATCAGAAAAAGGATCGCGCCCGGAGAAAATGGCCGTGATCATAGCCAGCGCACCCTGCTGCGGAATTTCTCTATGAAGCGGGCATTGGCGGCATCGCCACCTGCCGCATTTCCGGAGCGCCAGACCGGTGGCTCGATGCCCTGTTCGACCAGCATGCCGACTGTGTGTATGACCAGGGCATTGAGCGCAAAGGCATTGGCGAAGGTCGAGATTGCGGCAATGTCCTGGCTCATGCCGGGCACGCGCACCACTGCGTCGCCGACCGGCACTTTGGTGTCCACGGCCAGGTCCACGATATCGAGGAGGTTCTGCCTGGTGGGGTGACGAGCGGGGTGGTCCTTTGCGGTGCCCTCAGCATGCGCGCGAGAGGAGACACCGATGACTTTTGCGCCTCGCTCCTTCGCCTCCAGGGCAGCGTCGATCAGGGCTGCGTTTATGCCATAGGCATTGACCAGGATCAGCACATCATCGGCGCCGAGCCGCTGGTCTGCAATGACGATGCGGCCGATCCCGGGCGTGCGTTCGACCGCCATGGAGCGCAGCGCGCCATTGGACAAAAGCGTACCTTCATCAAGGATCGCCGAGAAATGCATCAGTCCGCCGGCTCGGAAAAACACTTCCTGGCTGGCCAGGTTGGAATGACCGCCCGGACCATAGACATGCACCAGCCGATCGGCCCGCACCTGCCCTGCGAGTACGGCGGCAGCCGCCTCGATAGCTGGCGTTTCCTCGGCCTCGATCCGCTGCATTATCGCGATCACGGCCGCCAAATAGTCGCTGACAAGCGCGCGCATTCCCTCGACGACCTCCCAGTCATCTCTGCATTTCCCTTCGCATCTTGATGGATCCCCCGGCAGGAAGACCTGCCGCATCCAGGGTAAAGTCGACAGGCCCCTTGCTCCTGCCGACACCCACCAATCTGCCACACAAGGAGTACATGCAATCGGTTGCATGTCAACACGCTATAAGTTGGACGGCTGACCGATTGGCAGTTTTGTGCGATGTGTAATTTTAGCGATGGACCTGTTTTGCGGATGGGCCAGAAGCTGTTTCCGGCGCTGTTGCTGTCGTGCGACGCAGCACCAGATCGGTGCTCAGCAGATAGCGCTCAGGCTCCGTTTCCGGAGCCGCAATCCGATCAAGCATCAGCTTGACTGCGGCCGAGCCGGTGTCTTCTGCGCGCGTGGTGATGGAGGTCAGCGCGGGGTAGGTCATCTCCCCCAGAATATCGTCGCAGCCGATAAGCGAATACTGGCGTGGCACGTCCACACCGCGTGCATGCAGCCCGGCCAGAATCCCCTGCGCCAGGATGTCGTCGAAAGCGATGGCGGCGCTGGTGCCGGAACCGAGGACTGCCTCGGTCATCTGGAGGCCGGCGGGGAAACTGGCCTTGCCCGCTGGAAGCAGAACAAGCTCTGCCCCCTGGGCCTGAACCGCGTCCTGCACTGCCTGAAGACGAACGGCATTGGACCAGCTGCTTTCGGGGCCACCGACATAGGCGATGCGTCGATGCCCGAGGCTGGTCAAGTGCTGAACCGCCTGGCTGACCCCGCGTGTGTAGTCGACCAGAACCCTTGGCAGTCCGTCGAGATCTCGGTTGACCAGAATGATAGGCCCGGATCCAGCAAAGCGCTGCACCGTTTCCGGATCAAGGCGCGACGAGACAAGAATGGTGCCTTCCACCTGACCGGCGAATCGCGACAGCAGCCTCTCCTCGTCGCGCGGGTTTTCATCGGCATTGCCGATGAAAATGCAGTAGCCGGAGCGATCCGCCTCCCGCTGAACGCCCATGATGAGGCGCGGGATGAATGGATTGGTGAGGTCGTGTACGACCAATGCCAGATTAGCCGCCCGCCCGGTGGACAAGGCGCGCGCAAGCCGGTTGGGCGAATAGCCCATGCGCCTGGCGATCTCCAGAACATGCTCGGTGGTTTCGCTGCGAATCATCTGTGGCCGAGTGAAGGCCCGGGACACGGTCGAGCGATCGACCCCAGCCGCCTTTGCCACATCACGGATGGTCACGCGCCCGCGCTTGTTGTCCACCTGCCAGCTCCCCACACTTCCCCGTAACAGTGCGGGTGAGATTGTCAATGGCAGCATTGAGGCATGAGCGAACGTCCAGCGCGCAAAGCAAGTCTATGCAACCGGTTGCGTAACTTTTTAAACCTGCTACCGTTTACGTGAATTCAGGAGAGGACCATCGTGCAAATCCATATTCATGACAGCACCGAGATCATGGCCAAATCTGCAGCCGACGAAGGGATCGCGGCGATCAAAGCGGCATTGGCGGAACGGGGCGAAGCCAATGTCATCCTGGCGACCGGCGCCAGCCAGTTCGGAATGCTCGATGTGCTGATGAAGTCCGATATCGATTTCAGCAAGGTCAGGGCCTTTCATCTGGATGAATATATTGGCCTGCCGCTGAGCCATCCCGCCAGCTTCCGCCGCTATCTCAAGGAACGGGTTCTTGCCAAGGTGCCGGCTTTCAAGGAATTCGTGCTCATCGATGGGGAAGCCGACGACATTGATGCTGAGATCGCCCGCGTATCGGGCTTGATCGTCAAAAGCCCCATCGACGTTTGCTTTGCAGGGATCGGCGAGAACGGCCATCTGGCCTTCAATGATCCACCCGCCGATTTCGACACCGAGGCGCCCTATATCAATGTGGCGCTCGATGCGGCCTGCCGCCAGCAGCAATTCGGCGAGGGCTGGTTTGAAACGCTCGAATCCGTGCCACACCGCGCCGTGTCGATGTCGGTGCGGCAGATCTTAAAGTCGAAGGCCATCATTCTCACCGTGCCGGATAAACGAAAATCCGAAGCGGTGGCACGATGCCTCGAGGGACCGGTGGATAACGCCGCCCCAGCATCTATTCTGCAAACCCACCCCGCAACCTCCGTTCACCTGGACCCCCAAGCCGCATCTCTGCTGAGCAGAGGAAAATAATCGTCAGGGACGAGCAAGAGGTGGCTGGGGCCTCTGGCAACGCGCCCGAGACGGGCCATCCGTGAACACAGCTCCGTCTCACAAGGCTGATGCCATCGGGCGGTGGAGTATCGCCATCATCCAGGCATCAGCACGCGCGGCGAGATTGCCGACACTATGGACGCGATGGTGTCGGCGACCATGTCCTGCCCACCACCCAGCGCCGATCCGTTGATAAGAACATGGTCGCTGTCCAGCGGGGTGGGCGAGAAATAGCTCCCGGGATGGAGGACGATTCCTCGGCTCGAGAGCTGATTTGTGACGACATATTCGTCCGGCACTGGCAACCAGATGGTCGGACCATCGGTCTGTGGCAGATCAAAACCCACTCGCCGCAGACTGCCTAGCATGGCCTGGTGCCGAGCCCGGCAGATATCGGTATAGGCCCGCACATCGTTCAGGGCCTCGGCATCCGACAGCTGAAAGGCCAAGGCATTTTGCAGGATGCGACTGACCCAGCCGGAGGAAAAGGTCAGCTTCTGCCACATGCGTTCAATGTAGTAATCGCTGCCGCCCGCAACGCCAACGCGCAGGTCGGCGCCGGTGAAGAAGTTGTAGGCTTGCACATGCACCACGATCCGCGGCAGCCGCGTGCCGAGCGACAACCAGGGCTGTGCATGCATGAGCGGCGCCTGCACCAGTTCGATGATCGGCATATGCGCCTCGGCCAAAAGCGCCGCGGCCTTGTTGATCCAGTCCGCGGTAACGGAAAAGCCGGTCGGGTGATTGCCGATCGGCTGATAGACGAAGGCGGCGGGCCGCATGGCCAAGGCCTTCTTCAACTCGTCCAGATCAGGACCGCCGTTCCGATATGTCACCGGCACAGCCTGCGCGCCCAAAGCCTCCAGGATATCGAGGATGCGTGACACTGTAGGGGAATCCACGATGACGCGGTCTCCCGGTCGTATCGAGGTCTGCAAGGCCAGTTCCGCCGCAGCGATACCACCATGCGTCGCCATCATGAAACTGGGCTGGAACGGCCAGTTTGGCTCTACAGTTTCGCGCAGCACGGCACTGATGGGGGTGGGCGTGGCTTCGTGAAGGCTGGCATCAGCGAGGGACGCTGCAAAGGCGCGGTCCAGCGGCGGCAGAATTGTCTTGTCAGGTGTCAAATGGCCCAGGTTAAGCGGAATGCCCTGCGAGGCCTTCATCATCACGTCGTAACGGGTGGCGCGGCGCGCCAGAGCCGGACCCAGAACGGTCGTGCCGCCCCGGCGCCGGGTTTCGAGTACGCGCCAGTCCACCAGCTCACGCCAGGCCGCGGCAACACCAGCAGGGCTCATGCCAAGGGCCGCTGCGACATCGCGTACCGTGGGCATGCGCATGCCCGCCGCCAGCTCGCCCTCTGCCACCATTTCCATGATGGTCCGGCTCAGGGCGCGTGGATTGCGCATCGGGACACGCTTGACGATCCGCTCGAGCATCACGTTCCTTTCATAAGAACAATATGTTTATGAACATAGTTATATTGACCAAAACAAAAGGCCGAGTCTAGCCTGACTATAGCGCCGAAGGGTCGCCTAAGGCGCGTTCCGCCGCCTGTTCCACCACATTTCTCAGCCGTGCTGAGGAAAGGAAATTCCGTTGTCGTCTGCCCGTTCTTCATGCTCGCTGGCTGTCCTGACACTTGCTCTGGCTGCCCTGGCCGCTCCCGCCCTCGCACAGCCCGTTGCCGTTACCGACGGTGGCGAACTGATCCTGGCCTCAACCAATTCCCCGCCGAACTGGAACCCGGTTTCCGCTACCGGTGATATTACAACCAACCGCCAGCAGCAGTGGCCGCTCTATCCCCATCCGTTTCTGACCGGGACCGATGCCGGCGTCACGCTCAACAGCCAGTTTCTGGTTTCTGCCGACGTGGTCAGCACCGAGCCGATGATCGTGGAATATGTGATCCGCGACGAGGCCGTGTGGTCGGACGGAACGCCCATCACTGTCGCCGATTTCCGCTATACACAGCAGGTCCAGGACCCGCGCGCCTGCGCCGACTGTTCTGCCGCTTTCACCCAGGGTTATGATCTGGTGTCCTCGATCGAGAGCGATGACAGCGAAAAGCTGGTCCGCATCACTTTCGAAGCGCCGTTTGCGCCCTGGAAGACGCTCTTTCCATTCATCCTGCCTGCCCATGTGGCCGAGGCTTATGGCGATCTCGCCACCTCGTTCAATGTCGGCCTGTCCGAGAATGTGCCCACGGTCTCTGGCGGCCCCTACATGGTGGACAGCTATGAAGAGGGCGTGGTCATGAATCTCGTCCGGAACCCAGCCTGGTATGGCAATCCGGCCCATCTCGACACCATTCGCTTCCGCTACATCTCCTCGGTGGGCGAACAGATCACGGCGCTCGAGAATGGTGAGATCAACGCCGTCTATGGCGGCGCCACGCTCGATACGGTGGAGCAGGTCAACCAGATGTTCGGCTATAACGTGGAGATTGGCCCAACGCTGACCTATTACCACTTCAGCCTCAAGGCCAGTGGCGACATCATGGGCGATGGCGCCCTGCGCAAGGCCATGACCATGGCGCTCGATATTGCCGACATGACCAATCGCACTGTTGGCCAATATGTCGACGGCGCCGTGCCGATGACCAGCTCGGCATATATCCCGGGTCAGGCCGAGCTTGAGGACAATACTGGCGCGACCGGTGTCGGGACCGGCGACATCGAAGGTGCGATCGCACTGCTCGAGGGGGCTGGTTATAGCATTGTCGACGGCAAGCTCGTGACACCCGAAGGCATACCGCTGCGCGATATCGAGATCCTGACCTATTCGATCGATCCGATCCGCGTGCAGCTGGCCGAACTGGCTCAGGCTCAACTGGCCAGGATCGGCATCACGGCCTTCATCGATGCCGCTGACCGCTCGCGTTATTCGCCAGAGGCCCAGGCCGGCAATTTCGACATCTACACCACTGCCACCGCGCTCGACCTTGGCGCGCTCTCACTGGCCCAGTGGTACCAGACCGGGGCTGCCCGTAACTATTTCGGCTACTCATCCGAGGAAGTTGATGGTCTGGTCGAGGAGATTTCGGTCACCCTCGATGAAGCCGAAACGGCGCGCCTGACCAATGAACTCGACCGGGCTCTCCTGGCCGACGGCGTCGTCGTGCCCCTCTTCCCTATTACCAACATGGCGGTCTATTCGGACAACTATGCCAATATCTTCGTCAATCCGTCCAAATACGGCACGACGATGAATGTCGAGGAATGGGGCCTTAGGGCCGCCGACTGATCCTGACCTGGCCCGGGAGCAGGCACTGTCCTGCTCCCGCTTCCCCCTCCCACAGAACGAGCTTTCAATGACCATCGACTTCGTCGTGGCGACGCCCCACGACGCTGTGCATTTCAACGACGTGCACCGCAACTACACCGCCACTGCCGGCTACCTCGTCTGCAACAACATCTACAATCGGATGGTGCTGACAGAGTGGTACAATTTTAACGGTTCCTATCCTGACCTCGCCACTCACTGGGAAATGCTGGACGGCGCCCGCCGCTGGCGCTTCCATCTCAATCAGGCAGCGCGCTGGCAGGATGGCGTGCCGATGACGGCCCACGACGTGGTTTATACTCATCTGCACGCCAAGAAGATGGGCTATACCGGCGCCATGTTCCTCACCGATGTCGAGGACATCGTGGCCGTCAACGACTACACCGTAGACTATCATCTGACCGGCCCCAATTCCGGCTTCCTGGTGCAGTTGGGCAATTTCATCTTTTCCCATATCCTGCCACGCCACCTCTATGAAGGCACCGACTGGGACACCAACCCTTACAATCTCAAGCCGGTTGGCTCGGGTCCTTTTCGCCTTGTCGAATGGGAAAAGGGCAAGCAGATCATTCTTGAAAAGGTCAAGGACCACTGGGGCCCGCAGCCCGAGATCGATCGGCTGATCCTCAAGATCCAGCCGGACCGCGACGAATGCGTGAAAATGGTGGTGCGCGGCGAAGCCGATTTCTTCCCGCAGGATACACTCACCTATGACCGCCTGCATCTGGTGGAGGGCGCAGACAATGTCGAGGTCATGAAGGGCAAGGGGCCAGGCATGGCCCTGCTCGACTTCAATCACGGCAGCGAATTGTGGGCCGACCAGCGCCGCCGCGAGGCCATCGCCCGAGCCGTCAACCGCGCCGACATCGCCAAGATCACGGATCCCGGCGTCAGCTTTGCCTGGGACCACTACCTTCTGGGCAGCGTCGAATGGGCCTTCAATCCGGATGCCAAAGCACCCGCACATGACCTGGCCGAGGCCGACCGCCTGCTTGATGAAAGCGGTATGAAGCGAGATGCCACGGGGTCGCGCGGCACCCTGCGCATGTTCTACATGGACAGTTTCTACGGCCACAAAAAGCTGTCGGAGATCGTCGCCAAGAACCTGTCCGAAGTCGGCTTCACGGTCGAATATGAGGGACTTTCGGCTGTCGAATGGTCCAAGCGCATCCGCCGCGAGCACGATTTCGATCTTTACATCGTGGGTGGCACCATGTCGCCCGACATCGAAATCACCGCGACCAAGTATTCGTCCACCGGCCTCAATAATATGGGCCTGCACCACAACAAGGATGCCGACGCGGCGTACGAAGCCGGCCGCACAGCCTTGACCCGCGAGGGGCGCGGCGCGGCCTACAAACAGCTTCAGGCTGTCTGGCAAAGGGATTGCGAATTCGTGCCATTGCTGTGGTACGGCACCTATTATGCCCGGTCCAAGCGTTTCTTCGGCTGGGCCGACCAGCTCGATTACTCCATTCCCTGGTGGCACTGGGGTCGTATCCGCCCTGTTGCAACCGCTTGATCCAACCATCATGATGAGGAGGATGACATGCTTGCCCTGATCGGCCGAAGGCTCATCAACAGTCTGGCGATTCTCCTCGTCTCGACCTTTGTGGTCTTTACGCTGGTCGCCCTTGCCGGCGACCCGCTGGGCGAACTTCGCGACCGCCAGCCGCCCGTCCCCGACAATGTCATTGCCGCTGAAGAGGCTCGCCTTGGCCTCGACCAGCCTATTCCTGTCAGATACGTCACCTGGCTGGCCGGTGTCATGCAGGGCGACTTCGGCCCGTCAGTGAAGCCCAACCAGAATATCGGCGCCGAACTTGCGCCGCGGGTCAACGTAACCCTGCGCCTGGTGACGACGGCTATCGTCATCGCAACGGTTCTCGCGCTCATTGCGGGGACGATCGCTGCGCTCTATCGCAATCGCGTCGCTGACCATCTCATATCGACATCGGCCTTCATTCTCATAGCCCTGCCCTCCTTTTGGCTGGCTATCCTGCTCAAACAGGGCGGCATCGTCCTCAACAGAGCCGCCAATACCCGCATCCTGTTCACTGTGGGCGATGTATCGGTGCCTGCGCCTCAGGAATTCCTGCCACTGGTGCTGAACATGGCCGGCCATCTCATTCTCCCGACCATCGTCCTGACCATGATCCATTTCGCAAGCTGGAGCCGCTACCAGCGCACAGCTGTTATCGAGTCGTTGTCGAGCGACCATGTCCGCTTCGCTGTCCTGCGGGGTCTGTCGCGCAATCGCATCGTCGGCGCCCATGTCGTACGTCCGGCACTCATCCCCATCGTCACGGTGGTCGCACTTGACCTGCCGGCCCTGCTGTCCGGTGTGGTCATCACCGAAACCGTTTTTCAGTGGCGCGGCATGGGCGGCTTCCTCCTCGAATCCATCGCCAACCGCGATGCGAACGCCGTGATGGCCTGGCTGCTGATAGCCGCCCTGGCGGTGGTCCTCTTCAACCTGCTTGCCGATATTATCTATGCCGCTATCGATCCGAGGGTGCGCTATGGCCAGGCCTGAATCCGCGCCGCGCTCGCGTCTTGCCATGGCACTGAGACGCTTCCGCGCCAATCCCATGGCCATGATTGGCCTCACCATTCTTTTGGCACTGGTCTTGGTGGCCATATTCGGCCCGATGCTCTGGTATTATGGCTATGCCGAAATTACCCCGGACCTTTCGCAGCCCCCGTCCTGGGCCCACCCGCTGGGCACCGATACGCTGGGACGAGACATGCTGGCCATGGCCATGCGCGGCATGCAGCAATCATTGCTGATCGCCGGCACCGTCGCCCTGCTCGCCAGCCTGATCGGTACGGTTCTGGGTGTCATCTCCGGCTATGTGGGTGGAGTGGTCGACGCCTCGATCATGCGTCTGGTCGATCTGGTCCTCACCATTCCAACCATCGCCCTTGCCGCATTCCTGGGCAATGCGATGAGCAATTCAGGTGTCTCCTGGCTTGGCCTGTCTCTGGTTCTAGGCGCGCTGTTCTGGACATCGGTTGCACGGCTGGTGCGCGGCGTCTCCCTGTCGCTGCGTGAAATGCCTTATATCAAGGCCGCCAAAGTGATGGGCGCCGGGCCGGTCCGCATCATGGCCCGTCACATGATCCCCAATGTGGCCGACCACATCATCGTCTCCACCGCATTGCTGGTGGGTGTGGCGATTCTATCGGAAACCGGCCTTTCCTTCCTCGGCTTTGGCGTCAGGCCACCCGATACATCGCTGGGCCTGCTGATCTCGAACGCGCAGACCGCGGTCATGACCCGACCTTGGCTCTTCTATGCACCGGGCATTCTGATCATCCTCATCGTGCTCTCGATCAACTATGTCGGGGAGGGCCTGCGCGACGCTTTCAATCCCAAGGCGACGCCGACCAACCCGCTGGTCGCCCATCGCACACGATTGCGCCATGGAACACCACCGGCGGCGACCCAGCCCGGCAGCGTCGTGGAATTGGCAGGCTTCAGTGTCACCTTCCCCAACGCCGAACGCCCGTCGGTCGATGGCATAGACCTGCATATTGCGCGTGGCGAAGTGCTGGCCCTGGTCGGGGAATCCGGCTCGGGCAAGTCGCTGACGTCGCTGGCCATTGCCGGACTCCTGCCGGTCGGTGCCCAGGCTCGTGGCACTGTCCTGTTCGACGGCAAGGACACGACCAACCTCGACTTCGCGCAATGGCGGCAATATCGCGGGAAGCGCATAGCCACCATTCTGCAGGACCCGTCCACCAGCCTCAATCCGGTGCTGACCATCGGCGCTCAGTTCCATGAGACCCTGGCCGTGGCTGGTCCCATCTCTGCAGCCGAAAGCCGCCGCTGTGCGACCGAGCTGATGAGCCTGATGGCCATACGCGACCCGGAAAGCCGGCTTGACCAGTATCCGCACCAGATGTCGGGCGGCATTCGGCAGCGCGTCGTCATTGCCATGGCCATGGTCCATAAGCCGGACCTGATTATCGCCGATGAACCGACGACGGCGCTCGATGTAACGGTGCAGGCTCAGGTTCTGGATAGCCTGCGCATCGCGCGTGAACGTACAGGCGCGGCCATGCTGTTCATCACCCATGACCTGGCCTTGGTCGCGGGCGTGGCCGATCGCGTCGCGGTCATGCGCGAGGGCAGGATCGTCGAGCAGCAACCGGTCCAAAATCTCTTCGCTGCGCCGGAGCACGACTATACGAAGAGGTTGCTCAACCTTGCTCCGCGGCTCGATCAGGTGGTCAAGGCCGAGGCCGCACCTGTGCCGCAGACGGAGCCCCTGCTGCAGGTCGACGGCCTGTCGAGGCATTTCGTGCGGCCACGCAGCAAGACGCTGTCTGAAAGCGATCGGATCATCCACGCATTGTGCAACGTCTCCTTCGACCTCATGCCGGGCGAAACGCTCGGGATCGTCGGGGAATCCGGGTCGGGCAAGACGACATTGCTCAACACCGTGCTCGGCCTCTTCACGCCCAGCGCCGGTCGCGTGGTCTTTCAGGGGCAGGACCTCGCAACGTCACGGGCACGGCTGAAAGCCAGCCGCGACATGTCGGTCGTATTCCAGGACCCTTATGCCTCGCTCGATCCGCGCATGACTGTGGGCGAGCTACTGGCGGAACCAGCACAGATCCATGGCGGCGGAAAAGGCGAAGGCCAGGCCCGGAAGGTGCTCGACCAAGTCCGCATGCCGGTCTCTTCGCTGGACCGCTTCCCACACGAGTTTTCAGGCGGCCAGCGCCAGCGCATTGCAATTGCCCGCGCCCTGATGCTTGAACCAAAACTTGTTGTTCTCGACGAGCCGGTATCGGCACTCGATGTCTCCATTCAGCGCGACATCATGGCGTTGCTGGGCGAGCTCAAGCGTGAACTGGGCGTTGCCTATCTGTTGGTGGCGCATGACCTGGCCGTGGTTGCCGAACTCAGCGATCGTATCGGGGTTATGTATGGTGGGCAGATGCTGGAATTGGGAGACACGGCGCAGATAATCGGCGCTCCCGGCCACCCCTATACCAGAGTGCTGCTCGATGCGGTGCCGGTTCCTGATCCCGCGGTGGAGCGCCAGCGCCGCGCCCGCGGGCGCGTAGCGACCTGGCCAACGCCTGACGATCCCCTTCCTGCCTGCACCGTTTCCGGAGTTCACAAATGACTATCAAGCGTATCCATGTCGGCCCTCGCATGAGCGGCATCGTCATCAATGGCAGCAATGTCCATCTTTCGGGGATGACCGCCGCCAAGCGCGAAGAGCGCAGCGTTGCCGAGCAGACCGGAGACATCCTCAAGCGCATTGACGAATTGCTGGCCGATGCGGGCACCAACAAGGAACACCTGGTTCAGGTCAACATCTGGCTAAGCGACATTTCAACCTTCAACGAAATGAATGCAGTTTGGGACGCATGGGTCCCGTCCGGTCATGCGCCGGCGCGCGCTACGGTGGAAGCACGCTTGGCGCTACCAGACATCAAGGTTGAAATCCAAGTTCTGGCTGCCTTGCCATAGGCGGTCTGCAGCCCGAAATATGCATGCGACAGGTTGCGGCTTACCTTGGATGAGCCGGGACCGGTGCGGCCTGCCACATTCAGAGCAGCTGCTAAAGATCGATTGGTCTGTTTGACTAAGCTGCCAAACGCGCTAGGCCGCACGACAGTGTGTGGTGTCGAGAGGCTTAGGCAACGCACCACCGCAACTGGTCCTGTATGACGGCCGGCATAGCATCCGATGGCCGTCACTGCTCGACTCTCGCGCCGGCCTTGAAGCGGTGTAGATCGGCAGCGTTATATCCGACCCGGACCTGCTGTCCCGAGGTTATGCTGGTGTCACCCTCGGTCTTGATCGTAAGCGGCCCAAGAGCATCCGACGTGACATAGATCAGCGTCTCGCCGCCAAGGTGTTCGACATGGCGTACGGTGACCGGCCATGGCGCGCCGTCCAGGATACGCAGGTGCTCGGGCCGAATGCCGATTGTGTCGCCGCCCAGTTTCTCTGCCTCCGGGCCGGTGATGAAATTCATCCTGGGGGAACCAATAAAACCGGCGACAAAGGGCGTAGCCGGCTTGCGGTAGAGCTCCATCGGCGCCCCCGCCTGTTCTATCCGACCATCCTTCAGCACGACGATACGATCTGCCATGGTCATGGCTTCGACCTGATCATGGGTGACATAGACCATGGTGGCGCCGATGCGGCTATGGAGTTCGGCCAGTTCGACACGCATCTGGGCGCGCAAGGCTGCGTCGAGATTGGACAGCGGCTCATCGAACAGGAACACCTTGGGCTTGCGCACGATGGCACGGCCAATGGCGACGCGCTGGCGCTGGCCACCGGACAGTTGCTTGGGCTTGCGATCGAGCAGATGGGTGAGTTGCAGCGTGTCCGCCGCATCCTTTACCCGGGCCGCGATCTCTGTCTTGGGCATGCCCGAGAGTTTGAGGCCGAAGCCGATATTATCGGCGACACTCATGTGCGGATAGAGCGCATAGGACTGGAACACCATGGCGATACCGCGCTGGGAGGGATCGCGGGTGGTGACGTCGTCACCGCCGATATGGATGGAGCCGCCCGAGACCTCTTCGAGGCCCGCAATCATGCGCAGCAGGGTGGACTTGCCACAGCCCGAGGGGCCGACCAGCACAGTGAAGGAGCCATCGGGTATGGCGAGATCGAGACCGGGAATGATCTCGACGGCGCCATAGCGTTTCTGGACGGCGGTGAAGACGACATCAGCCATTTGGCTTCTCCTGGGTCTCATCGGTGCTGCGGACGGATACGGTGCCATCAAGGGCAGCAAAGCCCTCATCGGCGAACAGCGAAACAGTGGTGGCGCCCACGCGGTAGTAGCGGAAGCTCAGGGCACGGAAATCGTCGATATAAAGGACACCCAGGCCCAGTTCGGGATCGATGACGAGGTCGAGCGTATAGCTGCCATCGGCGCTGGGCGGGAAGGCGACGCGCGGCGCGCCATTGGTATCGTCGTTATAGAGAAACGCCGCCTCGCCCGCGGCGGTGTCGATTTCGAGCGTGCTGAGGCGGCCCGAATTGGCGGCGGTGAAACTGACGCCGAAGCGGGTACCGGGTTCGACCGAAAGCTCGGCGCGGGCCCGCAATGCGGTGTCCGGCGCCCCGATATCGAGGTTTTCCGGCGAGAGATCAGCGCGCGCGGTGTCGAACTGGTTGGCAAGGCCTTCTGGCAGGCTGACCGCTAGGGCGCCATCATCGCTGCGCTTGAGCGCGTGCATGATGAGATCGCCGCCCCAGACGAGGTTCATCGCGTCCTTGCGCAGATTCTTGTGCGCGACCCAGCCGAACAGCAGGCGCTCGTCGCCGGTGCCAGCGGATTTGCCTGCGTAGAAACCGCGACCATCGAGGGCGTCATAGGGGCCATAGGCATAGGGCCCGGCACTCGTTTCGGCAGTGAGATAGCGGACCTGACGGGAATTATCGCGCTGATCTGAATATATCAGGAACCAGTCATCGTCCTCGCTGAAGAGGTCGGGGACTTCGAGGTTGAGCGGAGACTCTTCAGCATAGAGAGGGGTCGCAGCAGTCCAGCCACCCAGATCGGGTGAGGTGTAGAGGCCGATGGCGGCCTTGCCTCCATGCCGCGTTGTCAGCAGCATCCACCAGGCGTCAGCATCCTCGTTCCAGAACACGAAGGGGTCGCGAAAATCCCATTCGTCATAGGTAGGAAGGCCGGCAAAGGTGGTGTCAGGAATTTTCGTCCAGGGACCCGTCAGCCTTTCGGCTCGGGCCTCCATGGTCACTTCCTTCGGCCGGCCCTCGGGATCATGGCCGGTGTAATACAGGCGATAGCCGCCCTCGGGGTCGGCAATGACACTGCCGCTGCCGGTCCAATAGTCAGGCGTGCCGGCTTCGCCCACCGGGACGGCTTCGACGGGTTTTGACCAGTCGGTGAGATCGGACGTCTGGGACATGAACCAGGGATGGCGGCCCTGGTTCTGCAGGTAAAACACCGAATAGGTGCCGTCTTCATAGAAGGGATTGGGGTCGCCGACGCCTGCGACCTCGCCGGCGAAATAGAGCGGCGCCGCATGAGCGGAAGTGCAAGCGCTCAAGAGCAATGCGGCCAGAACGCTACGCATTGGCCCGCTCCAGCAAATGCACAGTGGGCGACGCTTCCGGATCGGCAGGGAAAAACAGGTTGGTGATCCATACCAGGCCATCGGCGGCACTGAGCTCCACCAGCCCGCGATCCAAATAAACCGTAAGATCCAGCACGCCGTTTTTGGGCCAGGGCAGATCCACCGTGTAGTCATGAGCGAAATGGTCGAGCCCGTCGAGCGCGCGGCGGATGGTGCGGATGGAGCCTCGGCCGACGCTGGTACGGCGAACGATAAAGCTCGGCTCGCGCTCGCCGAACAGGGTGATCACCAGGTCCTCGCCGATTTCGAGGTCAGCCATGAGGTCGGTGCGGCTGGTGCCCGGCAGTCCGGCCTCCGCGATACCCGCTTCCGCCATGATCGGCACCCGGCACGCGACGCGCAGACCATCTGCTGTCTCGACCAGACGCAGTTCCCGCGGCAGAGACATGACCCCGCGAAAGGCAGTGGTGCGGGTTTGTCTGGCGTAGAGCCAGTTGCTGGCCCAGGCGATGGCGGTTGGGGAGTCGGTGCCGCCGCCCTCGAAAAAGGTCTGGGCGGCGTAATAGTCGCGGCCATAGTCGAGCCAGAGCTCTGTTTCAGGCGCATTGGCATTGGTGAAACGCGTGCCGTCGAACTGGCCGAGGAAATATTGCGTGCCGGAGCCCGGGCCATAGCCGCCAGGATTGAGGCCGACGATCAGCACCCACACGGTACTGCCATCGGGCGCGGAGAGCGGCACCATGTCGGGGCATTCCCAGGGGCCTTCGCTATGGCGGCCATGGCTTTCACCAAAGCTGGAGAGATGGGTCCAGTTCTTGAGATCAACCGAGCCATAAAAGCCGATGGATTGGCCTTCGGTGACCAGCATCACCCATTTGCCGCTGGCGGCGTGCCAGATGACCTTGGGGTCGCGGAAGGCGGTGAGGCCAGGATTGGGGACAATGGGGTTGGCTGCATCGCCTTCGAAGGCGCTGACATCGGCGTCGGCGTGGACGAGGCACTGGACTTGATAATCCTCGCCCGCATCGGTGCGGCTATGCGCGGTGTAGAAGAGTTTTACCCCATCATCGGTGTCGATGGCGCTGCCGGAAAAGCAAGTCCCGAGATCGGTGGGATAGAGCGCGATGGGCTGCTCGTCCCAATGCACGAGATCCATGCTGGTGGCATGCCCCCAATGCATCGGACCATGCACGGTGCTGTGCGGGTCGTGCTGGTAGAACAGGTGCCAAACACCGTCCTTGCGGATCATGCCATTGGGATCGTTCATCCAGCCCGCGCCCGGGGAAAAATGCAAGTTGGGACGGAATTTTTCGGTCATGGCCTAGCCCTTGACGCCAGAGGACATCACCGAGGCGATGAACTGGCGCTGGAGAATGAGAAAGAAGAGGATGACGGGGATGGCCATGGACACGGCAAAGGCCATGATATTCCCCCAGGCGGCCTGGTTGGTGCCGAAATAGGCGGACATGGCGACCGACAGGGGCCGATATTCGGGACCGCGCGTGACCATGACCGGCCAGAGATAGGCATTCCAGATTTCGAGAAACTGCAGCACGGCAATGGCCGAGATGACGGGCTTGGAGAGCGGCATGGCGACATGCCGGTAGATCTGGAAGAACGAGAAGCCATCAATCCGTGCCGCCTCGATCAACTCCTTCGGTAGCCGCGAGAAGAACTGGTAGAACAGGAAGATCGACATGGCATTGGCGACGCCGGGCACGATCTGCACCTGATAGCTGTCGACCTGCCCAAGCCAGCCAGCCATCATCAATTGCGGCAGGACCAGGCTTTCGCCCGGCACGGCGAGCGTCGCCAGGATCAGGATCATCACCGGCTTGCGGATGGGCAGCGTGCCTTGCGCCAGCACGAAGGCGGCCATGGAATTAAAGAGGATCGAGAGGATCAGCGTAGAGAAGGTGATCAGCGCCGTATTGGCCAGATAGCGGCCGAAGGGATGAACCGGGTCGGTCCAGACTTCGACATAATTCTGGAAGCTGAAAACGTGCGGAATGAAAGAACGGATGGACCCCATGGACACCATGATGTCCTGCTCGTTGGGATTGAGGCTGATGGTGACCATCATCAAGAGCGGCAGAAGCACGCCCAGCGCCAGAACCAGCGCGAACAGAGACGGCAGGATGGCGTCGCGCGGAATACGCATCAGGCTTCTCCCTCATTCTTGAGGAACCGGCGCTGCAACAGCGCGATGGCGGTGACAGCAAGGAAGAAGAACACGGCGACGGCCGAGGCGTAGCCGACCTTCTGGGTCGCGTAGCCCTGCTTGAAAAGGTAGTGAATGATCGTCGTCGTCGCCCCGTTGGGCCCGCCCTTGGTGAGGATATCCACCTGGGTGAAGAGCTTCAGCGCACCCACCGTGGTGATGATGATCAGGAAGATGTTGACGTTGCGCAGCCCAGGCCAGGTGACATAGCGGAAACGCTGCCAGCTTTTGGCGCCGTCGAGCTTGGCGGCCTCGTAAAGGTCCTGGGGAATATCCTGCAGACCCGCCAGATAGATCAGCATCTGATAGGGGAAAGTGGCCCAGGCAGAGAGCGCCACGACCGAGAGCATGGCCGTTGAGGGATTGCCCAGGAAATCGACATAGGCGCCCTGACCGGCGAACCACTGATAGACCGCATTGAACGGACCGGAGGGAATGCGGAACAGCACCGCCCAGATCGAGACGATAACCGTCATCGGCAAAAGCAGCGGCAAGATGGCGACCGAGCGGAAGAAGCCGCGGAAGGGGATAGCGGAATTGAGGACCAGCGCTGCGCCCAGCGACATAGCCAGCTGTACCGGTGTCACGATCAGCGCGAACAGGACAGTGTTCCAGATCGCCTGCCAGAACAGGGGATCGACGAACATGCGTTCGTAATTGGTCGTGCCGATGAACTTGGTGGGGATCGGGCGCGGCACCAGGCGCTGGTCGGTAAAGGAGAACCAGATCGAGAGCAGGAAGGGTACAACGATAAGGGCAGTGATGAAGATCAGCGCCGGCAGCAGCATGGCCAGCTCCTGCCCCTGCCCCTTGGTCCTGATACGCATGGGAAATCCTCCGGCCTCGGTTCGGCCCCTGAAAAGAATACGGGCGCGCCGTGAGGAAGCGCGCCCGCGATGCGACTACTGCCCGAAAGGCGGATAGCCGTCGCTATCGGCAATGTCCTGGTCGATGGTCTGGGCAGCGCGATCGAGCTCGGCCTTCACATCGACATCACCGGACAGCACGTTGACCACCGCGGTCGCCCAGGCATTGGTGATCACCGGATAGGCCGGGTGTACCGGACGCACGACAGCGCAACATTCGGCCAGCTTGGCAAAGATTTCGCCAGCGCCGCCCTCGCCATACGTTTCCGACAACGGAATGGCCGAGGCGCGAGAGGGGACATAGCCAGTCGTGTCGGCATATTCGGCGACCTGCTCGCTGGACATGGCGTAGTTGAGGAACACCTTGATGTCTTCGAGATTTGTCGATGACGCGGGAACTGCCCAGCCCCAGCCGCCATTGGCCGAAATCGGACCCATGGCGCCGAATGCCGGTGGCGGGATCAGGACGAGATCCTCACCCAGGCCTTCCCGATGGGCCGGCCACATCCAGTTGCCGACCCAGGACAGGGCCGCAGTCTTTTCGCCATAGAACTTGTTGTCGCCGGCGCTGGCCGGAACGATGTAGCCAGCCTTGTTCCAGTTCTGAAGCGTGGTCAGCGTATCGATATTGGCTTCGGAGTTGATAGTACCATCGGCCAGCCAGGTGGTGCGGTCGATAATATCGCTACCATTGGACTGGGCGAAGGGTGAGAAGCCGTAGGTCATCCACTCGCCAGCGCCATAGTTCATCTTGACGTCGAGCGGCCATTCGACGCCCGGCAGTGCCTTGAGCTTGGCCAGGGCATCGGCGAATTCGTCACGGGTCCAGGCATCTTCGACCGTGGTCGGTATGCGCACGCCAGCCTGTTCGAGCAGCGCCTTGTTGCCCCAGAGAATGGTGCCGGAATCATAGGGGCTGACGAAGTAGAACTCTTCTTCCGGACCATAAGTGCCCTGCGCCTTGATGGCGGGGAGCAGGTCGGCGATAATTTCGGGATCGAGCAGGTCGCCGATCGGCTGGATGGTGCCGGCCCAGGCCACCGACGCCATATTTGGGCCGTCGAGCATGATCACGTCGGGCAGACCGCCGGACAGTGTCGCGGCCTGAATGGCTTCGTTGTAGCTCGGGATCGGCACGACATCGAGCGTGATGCCCTCAGCGCCATACTTGGCGTTGAAGCTCTCTTCGAGCTGGGTGAAATAGGGCTTCTCGCTATCGCCGTCGATCACCCAGGCGGTGAGCTGGCCGGCGAGGGCGTGCGAGGACATGGCACAGGCGGCCAACGCCACACCTGCGTAGAGGGCATGCTTCATCGATAATCTCCTCCAAAAGCGACGTTATCGCGCTATGACAACGTGAGACAATTGCTATTGCAAATTGTCTCACGTTGTCAATAGCGCATGGCAGGTGTGCAAAATTGTGTGCTAGAGCGACTGGCGTTCGATGAATTTGCCTTTGAGGCGAAGCACTTGGCGCTCGTCGTCACCGTCGATGGCAAGCATCATCGCAGTCCGGCCCATTTCGTAATAGGGCAGTTCCATGGTCGACAGGCCAGGCTTCAGCAGGCTGACGATGGGCTCCAAATTGTCGAAACTGGCCACGGCAATGTCGCGTCCGACCTTGAGACCCAGTTCAGCGAGTTCGAAATAGACATTCATGGCCATGGTGTCCTGACCACACAGTACCAGGTCGGGCCTGTCCTCGCCGGCGAAAAGTGGCGGCAGGATGTCGTGTGTGGCCAGGCGCGGAGTGGTGCCCGCGCGCGAGACGACGGCAGTGTAGATGGCGCTGCTCACGTCGTGGCCCAAGGCCGCTGCGGCATCGACAAATCCCCTGGCGCGCAGGTGGCTGGCGACAATGTCGGAATTGAGATTGAGAAAGACCGGCCGCCTGTAGCCGCGCTCAAAGATAATGCGCGTGAGGTCGAAGGACAGTTGATAGTCGTCGGGGACGATGGCCGTATGGCGATGCTTCTTGTCGAAGCAGTTGAGCAGAACATGCGGGACACCAGTATCGGGAATGTCGACTTCCTGGTGGAACACGGCGGCGTAGATGATTGCCTCGGCGCGAAAGGCCGTGAGTTGGCTATCTGCATTAGCGGCGCTTGGGGTGCCGCGCTCTATGTTAAACAGCATCATCTGCTTGCCGCGCTCCCAGGCTACGTCCTGGGCACCGCGGACCAGGTCGATGGAGGAACTGGAGGTGGCCACGCCATCTGCAAGGAAACCGATGACGTTGGAGCGTTGCGAGCGCATCATCCGCGCCGCCTGCGATGGCTCGTAGCCGATCTCGGCAATGATGGCTTCTATGCGCGCACGCGTCTCGGCATTGACCAGCGGATCGCGATTGATGACCCGCGACACCGTCTTGAGCGAGGTTTTGGCCCGCCGGGCGACTTCACGTTGAGTAGACACGGCACTGGCTCTCGTTGGACAATGTCAGATACGTGCCACAAACAACCGGCCGGTATCAACCAGGCTATCAGGACGCAATTCAAGCCGCACGAACGACCGGAACGAGGCGCATCTGAAGCGTCACGCCGGACGCTCAAGCCGGAAGATTGTCTTGATGTCCCGATAATAGGTCAGATCATTGTCGTAGCTGGTGTCCCAGCGATCACGGCCAAACGGAATGAAATCTTCATAGCCGAATTTGCGCGCTGATACCGCGAAGCCCGCCTTCAGAAAGATCGACGCGTAGTCTTCGAGGGAGCGGTCGACGATCTGCGTCATCGTCCGCTGCTCTACGACTTTGCGCCATGCGTCGAGATCTGGATTGCCGGTATGGCAACCCGTAACCGCGTAATAGGCGCCACCCTTTCTCAACGCTGCCAGCATGTCTCGGGCATGGGCCTCAAGGTCGTCGATGAGATAAATGACCTCATGGCTGATCGCTAGATCGAAGGCCTCCTTATGCGGGGCAGGACTATCACCGACAGTGAAGTCCAGGTTGAGGCCGGCGCTAAGTTTACGGGCCTTGCCAATCGAATGCGAGGCGATGTCGATCCCGAGACCTTTCGCAAAAGGTCGCTCGGCAAGCAGCATGCGCAGAAGCCCACCCTGATTGCAGCCGAAATCGAGCACGCTGGCGTCTGAAAGGTCGGTTTCTCGCATCAGCGAAATCAGGTGACGCCAGATCGGGGAATGGCCCTCGGCCATAGCCTCCTCGCGTTTCTCGTCGTCATACCAGGTCGCAGGTCGGGCCGTTTCGCTCATAAATGCCTCCATTTCAGAACAAGCCTATCCGATGAAATTTTTTTGGGAAACCCTATTGCCATTTAAACAGAAACTCTTTTACCATTTGAAATGTAGGGAACACAGAGGGATCTGAAAATGATCAAAACCAGCCACATTCAGGGACGCGCCGCAGGCCTCGTCCTCGCCATTAGCCTGATGGCGTCCACCAGTGCATTCGCGCAGGAATTCGTCGTTGAATCCCATATGCCGGCCAGCGCCGACTGGGTCAGCTACTTGCCCGAAGACGTCAAGGCGCGCGGCGTGCTCAATGTCGGCACTACCGACGGCTATGCGCCCTGGATCTTCTTTGACCGTGAAACCGGGGCACCCAGCGGCGTCGATGCCGACATCATCAACGAGGCGGCCAGCCGCCTGGGGTTGACTGTCAACTGGAACGACATCCAGTTCGCGACCGGCATTCCGGGCGTGGAAGCAGGTCGCTATGACTTTTATATCAGCGCCATGGCCAACACCGTGGCCCGTGAGGAAGTCGTCAACTTCATTGCCTATTCCACCGAAGGGTCCGGTGTGATCGTGCCCAAGGGCAATCCGCTCAACATTACTGAAATGGCCGATCTTTGCGGCCTGCGCGTGATGGTGCAGACCGGTTCGCTCTTCCCTGGCATTATCGAGAAGCTCAACGCCGATACGTGCGAGCAGCCCATCATCATGGCCGAGGCGCCCGACAAGGTTGCCCCACTGCTCGCCATCGCCAGCGGCCAGGCCGACGCCACCATGCAGACCTTTGGCGTCTCGACCTACACGTTCGCAGCAGCCACCGAAGGGGTGCAGACCCAGCTCGAAGTGTCGCCAGTGGAACGCTTCGCCCCGGCCAAGCAGGGCATCGCATTCTCCAAAAGCACACCCGAACTCCAGGCAGCGGTCGCTGGGGCACTACAGAGCATGGTTGATGACGGCACCTACCAGGAAATCTTCGACAAGTGGGATGTGGGCTCCTCCACTGTCGACCCGATCATGCTCAACTCCCCGATGCTCTAGTCCAAACATCTCACCGGATTGTCGATCATGACTCAGATTGAAACCCGGGCGGAGGACCTGCGAATTCATCGCAGGTCCGGCCCGATGATCACCAACGCCGTCATAGCGGCCATAGCCATCGTCATTGTGGCAATTGCCGTACAGGTTTTCATCGGAACCGGCCGTATCCGGTGGGATATTGTTTGGAACACGATGTGGTCGCCGTCGCTGTTCAACGGCGTCGGAACCACACTGATGCTGACCGGGGTCTCCCTCATCGGCTCGATCATTCTGGGTACGATACTGGCGGCGATGCTGATCTCCAACAACGTCGTACTCAAATTCATTGCTTCGTCTTACATCTGGTTCTTCCGCGGCACGCCCCTGTTGGTGCAGATCGTCTTCTGGTTCAATCTGGGTCTCTTCCTGCCCATGGTCCAGTTGCCCTGGGGTGCCGTCAACACCAATACCGTGATCACCCCGACGACCGCGGCCCTGCTTGGTCTACTGCTCAATGTCAGCGCCTTCATGTGCGAGGTTATTCGCGGCGGGCTGATTTCTGTGGACAAGGGCCAGACCGAGGCCGCTCTTTCCATCGGCATGACGCCTGTTGCTGCGCTGCTGAAAATCGTTCTGCCTCAGGCCGTCCGGGTAATCCTGCCAACGGCGGGCAACCTCGCCATCGACCTGCTGAAGACAACCTCGCTTGTCTATGTGATCGGCACCCGCGAGATCATGGGCACGACCCAATCCATCGCGGCCCAGACCTTTTACGTCATCGAAATGCTCGTGGTGGCCTCGCTCTGGTATCTCATCCTCGTGACCGTCGCGACACTTCTTCAGGCGCAGCTCGAAAAGCGCCTCGCGCGCAGTCAGGGCTCTGGCCCAATCAAGATTGGCAAGGTGCTCTGATGATGAACAATTCCTCCAATCAGGATCGCAGCTTTCCCGACGGCATCGTACGCATCAAGGGCCTGCGCAAATCCTTCAATGAGCATGAAGTGCTCAAGGGCATCGATCTCAATGTAAACAAGGGCGAAGCGGCCTTCATTATTGGCGCCTCGGGGTCGGGCAAGAGCACGTTGCTGCGCTGCGTCAACAGCCTCGAAACCTACCAGGCCGGTCAACTGTGGGTCGAAGACTACATGGTGGGCGCCGAGCGCTCTGGCGACCGCTGGGTCGAGGCCCGCGCTAGCGTTACCGCCAAACGCCGATCGCAGATCGGCATGGTGTTTCAGCGCTTCAATCTCTTCCCCAATATGACGGCCTTGGAAAATGTCATTTCCGGCCTCGTCATGGTGCAGAAGATGAACAAGGCTGCCGCCCAAGAAAGGGGCATGGACCTGCTCAACAAGGTCGGGCTTGCCAATCGCGCGTCATCTTACCCCTCGCAGCTTTCCGGCGGCCAGCAGCAGCGCGTCGCCATTGCCCGCGCCATTGCTGCAAATCCGGCGGTCATTCTCTTCGACGAGCCCACCTCGGCGCTCGATCCCGAACTGGTGGGCGAGGTGCTGTCGGTGATGCGCGACCTCATCAAGGAAGGCATGACCATGCTGATCGTCACGCACGAGATCAGCTTCGCTGAGGAAGTGGGCGATAGCGTCTATTTCATCGACAAGGGCGTGGTGGCCGAACATGGCAGCCCGCAACAGGTGATCCGACAGCCGACCCATCCCCGCACCATCGAATTTCTGGCCCGTATCCGCTGAGCGTTTCATGTCTAGCCAATATACCTATATCAATTCCTCACTGCCCAAGACCTTCGCTCCGCCGCGGATCGAAAAGAACACACGCCTATCGTCCGCAGAACTCGCCGACCTGATCACTGGCAACGACGTGAGCGTTGAGGCTGCCGCCCAGGGCAGTATCGCCGAACGTATTCTGTCCATTTTTGAACATGACGAGGTTCATTTCGGGCCTGTCTTCATCCCCGACCATCGCGCGGAATGGCTTGAGAAAATCGCCTACTTCGTCGACAGGAATGCGCCGCTCGAATTCGTGTCTATGGCCTTCCCTTATAAGGTGCCCAACCCGCTGAAGTCGGATCGCAAGGCGCCCGATCTGGGCGAAGCGCTTATGCTGCGCCGCTTCAAGGCCGTGCTGGATGCGATTGAAAGCGTCTATGCTCCCGGCGGGCGGCTGACCATTCTGGAGGAAGGCATTCTGGGCCGCTGTCAGGGCGTGGATCCGGCCAGCATCGCCGCCTATCGCGCGGGGATCGACAATTGCGTCGCCATCTCGGCCGTGCCGGAACGGCAGCTGACCTTCCACAGCCTCGACGACATGGTCGAAAAGATACCGAATTTCGAGGCGCGCTGGCTGTTCGAACAGGAGCGGATGCGCGAGCTTTGGCAACAGGGCGATGCTGGCGTCGTCAGCGCCTATAATGAAACCGTGCCTCCCTCCAAGGCAGCAGTGCCGACGCAGGACTTTCCGCCCGAAGTAGTGGCTCATGCCTATGACCCGGCACAGACGGATTCCGCCTTGCGCTATCCGCGCGAATATATCGACAAGATCGCACACCGGAAATTCTTCGCCTATCGCTCGATCCTGGCTCTGCGCGACAGTACTGGTTACCTGCACAATCTGCGCCCGCATGCACTCAAGCTCACCGTATCGCCCAAGCCAGAAAACCTGGCAGTCGTGCCCGTCAACAAATGGTCTGGCATATTGCCCTATCATGGCGTTCCGGTGCTGGATAAGGAAGGCCGCTGGCACATTCTCTATTGGGGTGGGCTTGGAGCAAATTTCGGCGCACTTGAAGCACTGCATCTCGCCGGAGACGCGGACGAAGCCCCGATCGGCTACCGGGTGCTGGAATGAGCCAGTTGCTTGGCGTTGATATCGGTGGCACCAAGATTCAGTTGAGCCGGATCGGCACGGACTATGCGGTGACGCCATTGCGGCGGGTGCCAACAGCCCTGCTTCGACGTGGCACACCTGCTTTCGCCGCCGACCTGGCCGACCTGATCCGCGCATCAATGCCGGTTAGCGCCAGTGGCGCCGCGGTCAGCCTAAATGGTGCGCTGCGCGGCAGCCATGTCGTCTATTCCTCGCTGATGGGCGGCAATGTCGGCTTCGAGCTCGCCGACTTTCTGCAAGAGCGCCTGGATTGTCCGGTCTATGTCGATGACGACATTCACGCCATGACCCGGGCCGAAGCCGAAATCGGCCATGGGCGCGGCTATGGTTCGGTTACCATGCTCAATATGGGAACCGGTATCGGCGTCGGTGCCTATGAAAATGGCGTCATGCGTGGCAAGTTTGGCGCCGGCCTTATTTCCGAGCAGCACGTCTATGTCGAGGAATTGGGCGAGCACCGCATTCTCGATCTCGTCACCTGTGGGCGCGGGATCAAGGACCTCCATCGCGCTTTCACCGGTGAAATAGTCGAGGCAGTCAATGTCTTCGCCGGCGCACGTGATAATAGCGCCCAATGTCAGCGGACAGTGGATGTCTTTGCCCGTTACGTCGGAGTGGTTCTTGAGATGATCTCGAAATTCTACAATCCCGAGCTCATCGTGCTGAATGGTTCGATCAAACACGCCGCTCCACAATATCTGGATAAGGCTTTGCATCATTATAGAACACTGGTTGGCGAACGCTTCCGGGCAGACGTTCTGGTTTCCGAACTGGACTTTGCCGCCGAGATCGGGGTAGCGCTGCAACAAGGCGATGTGAGCGAAGGGGGCAGCAATGTCGCTCGACACTAACGGCGAAGCTAAGGCCCGCGGACCAAAACCCACCAGCGAGCGCATTTTCGCGCCGATCAAGGTGCATCGCACCTTCGAGACGGTCGTCGAGCGCATTGTCGACGCCATTGATGCACAGGGACTGGGCAAGGGCGACCGCTTGCCCACCGAGTCCGAGATGGCTCAACTGCTGGAAGTGTCACGACCGACCCTGCGCCAGGCCTTCCGCATCCTTGAAAATTCGGGCGTTTTGCAGATCAAGGCCGGGCAGTCCGGTGGTGTTTTCGTCGCCACCGATATCGTGCCCTTCGACGTCCTGGGCAAGAACATCGCCTCGGAAGTCCATCACATCGAGGAGTTGATCTCCACCCGTCGTCTGCTCGAGCCTATCGTCTATCATCTGGCCACTGAGAATGCTTCGGAAACCCAGTTCCAGCATATCGCAGAAGCCATCGAATTGATGCGCAGCCATATCGGCGATCCACGCATCGTGCATCAGGCCGATGGCATGTTTCACCGGCGCGTCGCTCACGCGTCCGGCAATCAGATGCTGCTGCGGGTCATGACGGGCATTTATCGTGGCCTGGCCCCGCTGCGCAGCTCATTGCCAAAGGACGAGGCGAGGGCCCATCACATGATCGACGTGCATTCCCGCCAGCTCGATGCGATGCGGAGCAAGGATCACAAGAGACTGGAGACGGTGCTAGACGAGACCTTCATCGATCTCGAAGAGGAATACGCCGTAACCAAGCGTTACTCGCTGAGCTGGATCGAAAAGAAAATCTAGCTTTTTCAATAGGTAAGGCATGACTTGACTGGAGCCTCATGGGCTCCGGGCGGTGCCTTGCTGTCTTTTCAAATGGACGGAGACCAATATGCGCCACCTCAAATATGACCAGCTCAGCGTCGAAATCGCGGCCTCGGACCGCGAGCTTGGCGAAGCCGCTGCCGAAGATCTGGCCAGCGTCATCAAGGACGAGCTGACCCAAAAGGCCGAAATCGCCATCATCATGGCGCTCGGCGCCGCTCAGGACGCCTTCTATACGGCCATCAAGGCTCGCAACGACATCGAGTGGTCGCGCATCACGGTGCTCCATGTCGACACCTATATGGGCGTCGCCGAGAGCCGGGAGGAAAGCGGGGCATCGCGCATGCGCAAGCACCTGCTGGACGAGGTGAAACCCAAGGCGTTCTTCCCCATGCGCGGCGATCATGTGCCGGTCGAAGAAGAACTGGCCCGCTACACGAAGCTCTATAACGAACTCGACCCGGTGCTGTGTGTGGTTGGCATCGGCAATAGCGGCCATCTGGCCTTCAATGATCCCCCGGCAGATTTCGACACCAAGGACATCATTCGTGTCGTCTTCCTCGACGAAACCACGCGCAAACAGATCGATAGCCGCGGCTATTTCAAGTCCTATGACGAGGTGCCGAAATACGGCCTGTCGCTGACCATGCACGCGCTGCTCAAGCCCAAGCGGGTGCTGGCGCTTGTGCATGATGAAAACAAGGCCGGCGTCATCAAGCAGATTCTTGAGGGCCCGGTGACCTTCATGTGCCCCGCTTCGCTCCTGCAGAAGTCCCCCAATGCAGTGCTCTACCTCAATGAGCCGGCTGCCGGCCAGCTTTCCCCCCGTTGATCCGATCTTGAAGGAGACAAGACATGGAAATCCTTAAATATGGCGAGCTCGAAGTACTCGTTGCCCCCACAGACCAGGCACTCGGCGAAGCCGCAGCCGAAGATCTGGCGAGCATCATCAAGGAAGAACTGGCTAAAAAGGACGAGATTGCCATTATCATGGCGCTCGGCGCGGCACAGGATGCCTTCTATAAGGCCATCAAGGCCAGAAGCGACATCGAGTGGTCACGCATCACCGTCCTGCATGTCGATACCTATATGGGCGTTGCCGAAGACCGTGTAGAAAGCGGCGCCTCGCGCATGCGCAAGCATCTGCTCAACGAGGTCAAGCCCAAGGCTTTTTTCCCGATGAAGGGCGACCACGAGCCGGTCGAGGAAGAGCTTGAACGATACACGAAACTCTTCAACGACCTCGATCCGGTGCTTTGCGTCATGGGCATCGGCAATAGCGGGCACCTCGCCTTCAATGACCCGCCGGCAGATTTCGACACCAGGGACATCATCCGTGTCGTCTTCCTGGATGAAACCACGCGCGATCAGGTCAAGCGCGCCGGCATTTTCAAGAATATCGAAGACGTGCCACACTACGGCCTATCTCTGACCATGCACGCCCTGCTCAAGCCCAGACGCGCCCTTGTATTGGTGCATGAGGAGGACAAGGCCGACACGATCAAGACGTTACTTGAAGGGCCGGTGACCTTCATGTGTCCCGCTTCGATCCTGCAAACCGCCCCGCATGCCAAGCTGTATCTCAATCAGCCCGCCGCCTCCAAACTGACCCGCTAGATGCTGTGAGCCTGGAACGGCCAGGTCCCGTTCCAGGCTTTCTCAAGCATCGGCCAGCGCGCAACACGAGGTAAGCGTGGCCGGACCGGCGGCGACGTTCGGGCGCTCACTGGTTAACCGTGCAATGTGCGGTCCAGCACGCCCAGCCCGTTGACCATGGGGGTGTGGCTGTCCGTGCCAATCAGGGTATCGGGAATGAGCCAGTCTGCACCGCCGCGTTTCTCGATGGTGGCGAGTGTCGCCAATTGCTCGAGATTGATCGTGTGCATGATGCCGGTGCCGGGGGCATGGATGCGCATGTTGCCAAAGCGGCTTCCGGCCCAGTTCATCAGGATGAAGCGTTCCCGGTCTGCTCGAGCTCGCGACCCATGTTGCGCGCCATGGCATCGCCACTCCCGAAGGCCCCCACGGAGATGGAGTGGTCCACGAGAGCGGGTGCGCAAGTTGTATCGTGCATCAGATGCGCGAAGGGTGGAATTCGATTTCGGCCTCGAGCCTGCCAGTATGGTCCCAAGCCCGAAACTGGCCAAGAATGTCTGGCTGAAGCTCCGGCGCATGGCGCAAGGCATTTTCAGCCTGGATGCGACCGACCATGGCAGTTGGCCGAGCGTCTTCCCGAAGAGACCAGGCAGGTCCACCAGCAGATGGCATTCGGATTTCAAAAACTCAATTTGCATACGAATGCAAAAAGTGTTGCAATCGCTTCTGGTCGCACTTACCAATTGGGCGTGCGGGAAGAGAAACGGCTGCTATCCACGACGGTCTGCTGCCGATGGGAACGTAATGAATAACAGGGGTGCCCGGCGCTTCATTCCACAATGAATGCCGTTCACTGTCAGGAGACGAAGATGAAACTTTTGCTGAAGACAACCGTGTCGCTGGGTGTGCTGTGCATGACCGCAGGCGCTGCATTTGCAGATTGCGGCATTGAAGGCACTGGCTCGGTGCGCATTCTGTCCAATGACTTCGAGGCCCTGCGCCTTGTTAACGCGACTGCCGCCGAATGCGCCGGTGGTTCAGTCACCGTGACGTCCAACGCAACCGCAGAGCACAAGAACCTGCAGGTGCCGGCGCTGTCGATCAATCCGGCCGAATATACCGTCGCCGTGGTCGCCAACAATTCCATCGTGCCGCTGCTCAACGACGACCTGATCCGTCCTCTCGACGACCTGGTTGCCCAGTATGGCCAGTCGCTGCAGCCGAACCAGCTGATCAAGATCGACGGCCAGACCATGGCCATCGCCTTCATGGGCAATGCGCAGCATCTTTTCTACCGCAAGGACATCCTGGATCAGGCTGGAATTGCCGAGCCGACCTCCTATGAGGAAATCCTGGCGGCTGCAGAAAAGATCAAGGCCGACGGTCTGATGGACTACCCGCTGGCCGCATCCGACAAGCCCGGCTGGGACCTCGCCGCCGAATTCGTCAACGCCTATCTCGGCACCGGCGGCGAATTCTTCGCGCCCGGCTCCGCCGAACTGGCGATCGACAATGAAAACGGCCTCAAGGTCCTCGAAACCATGAAGGCGCTGACCGCCTATATGGATCCTGACTACCTCACCTTCGACGCCAATGGCATCCAGGCCGAATACAAGGCCGGCAATGTCGCCATGATGGTGCAGTGGGGCTCGCTGGCCGGTGACATGCTGAACGGCGAAGGTGCCGAAGAAGGCGTTGTGGAAAACACCGTTCTGGCCGCCGCGCCCACAATCGGCGGTACGGTTCCGGCTGTGGCGCTGTGGTGGGACGGCTTCACCATCGCCAAGAACATTTCCGATGAAGACGCCGCTGCCTCCTTCCAGGCCATGGTGCACGGCGTCAGCCCCGAAATGGTTGCTGCCAACCCGACCGTGGCGACCTGGCTCGTCGCCGGTTACGAGCCCGGCCCGGCAGCGGTCGGCGTGATCGCAACGGCAAATGCCGGTGCCCGCGCCTATCCGATGCAGCCCTATATGGGCCTGCTGCACACCGCCCTCTCGGTCGAACTGGCCGAATTCATGGCCGGCTCGGAAAGTGCAGAACAGGCGCTGGCCGACGTCAAGGCTGCCTATGACACCGCTGCCAAGGAAGGCGGCTACCTCTAAGGTCAGGCGCCTCCCGAGCGGAGGCCTGAGCTGACGGCAAGGGGTCTGCGCTCCCTCGTGGCAGACCCCTTCCACTCCATCCGAGACGGAGACGTCCGGTTCTGGCGGACAGTGACCGCCATGTTCAATTGATTTGCCAGTCAGGGGAGGCATTGCATGCCGCACAAGACATTCTTTGCCTTTATCCTGCCCTCGCTGATCGCCATGGTGCTGTTCATTGCGCTGCCGATCGTGTCGGTTGTCGTGCAGAGCCTGCATGTCGAGCACGGGCGCATCCTGGTCCAGGTGGAAAGCTGCCAGCCCTTTGGCGGCTGCACCAGCGAAACGCGCGTCGACACGGCCGCAATGGCCCAGTTGCGGGCCGAACAGCCGATGGGCCAGTTCAATGGCTTGGGCACCTATCTCAACCGTGGGCACCTGGCCGTAAACGAGATCGGCGCCATCCTGGCCAATAACAATGGCTTTGGCGACATCGTCGCCCGTATCTACAATCTGCCCTTCTACAAGGCGCTGAGCTTCACTCTCGTTTTCTGCTTCGTGGTGACGCCGTTGGCCATGGGGCTGGGTTTCATCATCGCATTGGCAGTCAACACCGTGCCCAAGATGATGAAGGGCCCGGTCATCTTCTTCTCGCTGCTGCCCATGATCATCACGCCGCTCATCGGCTCGCTCATCCTTTATTGGATGATCCAGCCCAATGGCATTATCGGCGCCAACCTGCGGGTGCTGTTCGACGACCCTACGCTGTCGCTGCGCCAATCGCCCGTGCTGACATGGTTGTCGCTGCTGTTCTACGGCGTCTGGACCAACGCCCCCTTCTCATTCGTGGTCTTTTATGCGGGTCTGCAGACCGTGCCGGCCGACACGCTGGAATCGGCGATGATCGACGGCGCGAGCCGCTGGGAACGCATCCGCTACGTTGTCATCCCGCATCTGGCGCCGCTGGCGACCTTCGTGGCGCTGGTTCAGCTGATGGACAATTTCCGCGTCTTCGAGCCGATTGTCGGCTTTTCAGCGGAGGCCAATGCGACCTCGCTGAGCTGGCTGATCTTCAACGATCTCAGCGGCGACGCGCTGCTGTTCGGCTCTGCCGGCGCGACTTCGGTGATCACCATTATCGGCGTCATCATCCTGCTCACCCCGGTGCTGATCCGCACCTGGCGCGAATTCAACCATAAGGTGGTCTAGCATGTCCGGAGTAGCGGTATCGCAGCGTCGGCCTTTGGCCCTCAACATCCTGATCATCGGCTTTCTGATCATCTGGGTTATCCTGGCGGCATTCCCCTTCGCCTGGACGGTGTGGGGCTCATTCAAGGTCGAGCCTGACTTTTTCTCGCGCCAGAACTGGATGAACGCCATCACCGGCCCGTTCACCCAGCGCCAGACCGGAACTCCCTTTACCGGCGACGGCTACTACGGCGCATGGGTGACCCGCGACTTCTGGCGCGCCGTGCTCAACACGGCCATCGTGACCATATCGGTGACGGTGATCTCACTGACGCTGGGAACGCTGGGTGGCTACGCCCTCGCGAGGTCGGGACAACGCTATGCGTTCTGGATCCTGATCGCAGCGCTGGTCTTCCGCGCCATGCCGCATATCACCCTGGTTTCGGGCTACCTCCTGCCTTTCTTCCAGCTCAATATCTGGGGCGTGCTGCCGACCACCATCATCGTACTTGTGGCGATCAACCAGCCCTTCACCCTGTGGATGCTGCATTCCTTCTTCCTGTCGATCCCCAAGGATCTCGACGAAAGCGCCATGGTCGACGGCTGCTCGCGCTTTGAGGCTTTCCGCCGGGTGATCATTCCGGTGATGTGGCCTGGCGTGGTCACGACCGGACTGTTCAGCTTCCTTTTGGCCTATAACGACTTCGCCGTGACCTCCATGCTGCTCAGCGCCGACAACCAGACCATGGTGCCCAAGATTTCGAGCTTCCTCGGCTCGGTGCAAGAGCAGGGCAATGTCATGTTTGCCGTGGCTGCCGTGGTTTCGGCCACCGTGCCGCTCTTTATTCTCGTCCTGTTCTTCCAACGCCAGATCGTTTCGGGCCTCACGGCCGGCGCGGTAAAGGGGTAAAAAAATGGCTCAGATCCGTCTCAAGAACGTTTCCAAGCGCTGGAACAGTTTTGTCGGCGTCGACAATTTCAATCTCGACATTGCCGACCAGGAATTCCTCGTTTTGCTGGGCCCTTCGGGCTGCGGCAAGACCACGACCATGCGGATGATTGCGGGTCTTGAGGATATTACCGAGGGTGAAATCTGGATTGGAGATCGGCTGGTCAACAAGCTCGAACCCAAGGATCGCGACATTTCCATGGTGTTCCAGAGCTACGGGCTCTATCCGAACATGACGGTTTACGAAAACATCCGCTTCCCGCTCAAGGTCCGCAAGGTACCCCAGGACCAGCATCATGAACGGGTGATGGCCGCTTCCAAGATGGTGGAGTTGGACGATTTCCTCCAGCGTCGCCCGGCGGCCCTTTCGGGCGGTCAACGTCAGCGCGTTGCCCTGGCCCGGGCCATCGTGCGCGAACCCAACGCCTTCCTGATGGACGAACCATTGTCCAATCTCGATGCCAAGCTGCGCGTGTCGACGCGTGCGCAGATCAAGCATCTGCATCACACGCTCAAGCGCACCACGATCTATGTCACCCATGACCAGATCGAGGCGATGACGCTGGCCGACCGTGTTGTCGTGATGAGCAAGGGCCTCATCCAGCAGGTCGGCACGCCCATGGAAATCTATGATCGTCCGGCCAATACATTCGTCGCCAGCTTTATCGGTTCGCCGGCGATGAACCTTGTTCACGGCGACATCGAAAATGGCGTCTTCACCGGCAAGAATATCCGGGTCGACGGCCTGGATACGGCAGTCAAGGGACAGGTTACGCTCGGCTTTCGCGCCGAGGACGCGGTTCTGGCTGAAACGAGCGGGCATATCGAAGCACCGATCTATTCGGTTGAGCTGCTGGGCGAAGCGACGATGATCTCGATGCAGGTGGCCGGCGAACTGGTTTCGATCAAGGTCGGCAAGGATTATCGGGCGCAGATCGACGAGGTCGTGCGCGTCAATATCGCGCCGTCTGCCTGCCACCTCTTTGATCGTTCGTCCGGCCAGCGTATCGCTACGGGCGGATAATGTCCTCCAGGGTGACTGCCATGGCACCAAATCCGGATGATGATGCACGCGCGGCCTTCGAGGCCGCCGTGGATCGGCACGGCATCAGGCTGAGTGCCGACGAAGCCGAAAGCGTGGGTAAGCTGGCCGCCTGGATGAGCAAGGGGCTGGCTGCGCTTGATGTGGATGACGCAGTTGCAAGCCAGGGTCTGGCGGATGCGGCGTTGGACCTGTCTCTGTTCGAGCAGGGCAAAATGCTGCGCGACGGGCGGGTCACATCGGTGGCACTGGTGGAGGCGTATCTGCGGCGCATCGCGGCGCGGGACCAGACCTATCGCGCGTTCTATTCTATCGACCGGGACGGTGCCTTGTCGGCTGCAAAACAGGCCGATGCGGCTTTTGCGGACGGTGTCGACTTCAGCCCGTTCCACGGCATTCCCATCGGCATCAAGGATCTGATCGATGTGGCGGACCTGCCGACCACGGCCAATGCGCCGGGACGAAAGACTGCCGTTGCCGAGGCCGATGCAGCGGTCGTCGAGCGCCTGCGCAAGGCCGGGGCGATCATCATCGGCAAGCTGGCCACCTATGAATGGGGCACGGTGGGACCGGATAATCACGGCGCTTTCCTGCCGGCCCGCAATCCGTGGAGCCTTGACCATATCACCGGCGGCTCGTCATCGGGCAGCGCTGTAGCTGTCGCCGGAGGCATGCTGCGGACAAGTCTGGGCACCGATACGGGCGGCTCGCTCCGCGGCCCGGCCTTTTATTGCGGTGTCGTCGGGCTGAAGCCGACCCATGATTTGGTGCCGCGCCACGGCGTCCTGCCCATGTCGGACAGCATGGATCATGTCGGGCCGATGAGCGCCACCGTGGCCGAGGCCGCAGCGACGCTCGACGTCATTGCCGATTTCCCACCGGGTGTCTCTGCTTCTGCGCGTCTTGGACAATCCATTGCCGGATTGCGGATCGGCTATGCCCGCGACTGGTTTGCCAATGATGGTCAAACGGCGCCTTCGGTCCTGTCTGCCATGGACAATGCGGCCTCGACCCTGTCGCAATTGGGCGCGCTCATCCAGGATGTCGCCCTGCCCGATTATTTTGCCATCGAGGTTGCGGCGGCTGCCATCCTGCACAAAGAGAGCTTCGACTATCACGCAGCAAACCTGCGCGATTACCCGCAGGATTTCGGCCGCCGCGCTTTTCTGAGCCTGGCGGCAGGCGTTGCGGTCAGCGATGACGAACTGGCCAAGGCGCGCAGTGCGGCGGCCCGGTTCCGGGCGGAACTCGATGCGCTGCTGCTCGACCATGATGCGATCGTCACGGTCGGGGCGCTCACCCCTGCCCTTCTGGCTGCGCCGTTCGAGAAGGAAGCTGTGTGGACGCCCATGCGCACAATCGGCTTTAATGTCAGCGGCCACCCCGTGCTCGCCTTGCCCGTCGGCTTCGATCAGGGCCTGCCCATCGGCATGCAACTGATCGGCCGACATTACGGCGAAGCGACCATCGTGCAGATAGGTGACGCATTCGAGCGCGCCACCGACGTCGCGACCCAGCGCCCTCCAGCTTTGCGTTGAGAATAATCACGCGGCACAAAGTGTGGCCATTTACAAATTTGCATACGTATGCAAACTAACCAGAAACTGTTTTCGGGAGGCTGTAATGCCGATCTGGCTCAAGCGCGGTAAGGATGTGGAAGAACGGGCCGAGGCCGACCGTCAGGTTCGGGCGACGGTGGAATCCATTCTTGGCGATATCGAGAAGCGCGGCGACGCCGCGGTCCGCGAGTTGAGCCAGAAATTTGACAAGTGGGAGCGAACCGACTTCCGCCTCAGCCCCCGGGAAATCGATGACTGCCTGGCTCAATTGAGCGACCAGGATCTGGAAGACATCGAATTTGCACAGACCCAGGTGCGCAATTTCGCCCAGGCGCAGCGCAACACCATGCAGGATCTCGAAATCGAGACGCTGCCCGGCGTTACGCTCGGTCATAAGCATGTGCCGATCAATGCCGTCGGCTGCTATGTCCCAGGCGGCAAATATCCGCTGCTCGCCTCCGCCCATATGTCGGTGATTACCGCCAAGGTGGCCGGCTGCGAGCGCGTTATCACTTGCGCTCCACCTTTCGGAGCCAAGCCGGCACCGGCTGTCGTTGCCGCACAAGCGATGGCCGGTGCCGATGAAATCTATGTTCTGGGTGGCATTCAGGCCATCGGCGCCATGGCCATCGGCACCCAAAGCATTGAGCCGGTGGACATGCTGGTCGGTCCCGGCAATGCCTTTGTGGCCGAAGCCAAGCGCCAGCTGTTCGGGCGGGTCGGCATCGACCTCTTCGCCGGTCCCACCGAGACACTGGTCATTGCCGACGAAACGGTCGATGGCGAAATGTGCGCGACCGACCTCCTGGGCCAGGCCGAGCATGGCCCGACCAGCCCGGCGATCCTTCTGACCAATTCGGAAAAGCTGGCACGCGAAACCATGGCCGAGATCGAGCGCATTCTCGATATCCTGCCCACCGGCGAAATCGCCCGGAAGAGCTGGGCCGATTTCGGCGAAGTCATCGTGTGCGAAAGCTACGAGGAAATGCTGGCCGTCGCCGATGGCATTGCGTCGGAGCATGTGCAGGTCATGACCGATCGCGACATGTGGTTCCGCGATAACATGACCAATTACGGCGCCCTGTTCCTGGGGCCACGCACGAACGTGGCCTATGGCGACAAGGTAATCGGCACCAATCACACCCTCCCCACGATGAAGGCCGCGCGCTATACCGGTGGCCTTTGGGTGGGCAAATTCATGAAGACCTGTACATGGCAGACCGTCACCACTGATGAGGCTTCGGCCCGGATCGGGGAATATGGCTCGCGTCTCTCCATGCTGGAAGGTTTTGTCGGCCATGCCGAACAGGCCAATATCCGCGTGCGCCGCTATGGCGGCCGCAACGTGCCCTATGGCACCGGCGCGGCACCCAGGACCGAGGCGGCTGAATAGACGATGACCCTGCCGCGCACCCCCAGCTTTCGCCTTGACGGCCGGCGTGCCCTCGTCACCGGGGGCACACGCGGCATCGGCCTTGGCGCGGCGGTTGCCCTGGCCGAGGCTGGCGCAGCAGTAACGATTGCGGCCCGCACGGCAGGCGACATCGAGGCTGTGGTCAATCAGATGTCGGGGGCCGGTCTGTCTGCCGAGGGCGTTGCGCTCGATATTACCGATAGCGAAGCGGTGAGAACCTATATCGGTGACGTTGAGCCCTTCGATATCCTGGTCAATTGCGCCGGCACCGCACGCCATTCAGATTTCGCCGACATCCAGCCGGCCGATTATGCGGCGGTGATGGATGTCAATCTGGGGGCGACGCTCTTTGTCTCCCAGGCCGTGGTATCGCGGCTGGTCGCTGCGGGCAGGCCGGGGTCGATCATCCATGTCTCCTCGCAGATGGGCCATGTCGGCGGACCACGCCGCGCCGTCTATGCCGCCAGCAAACATGCTGTGGAGGGGCTGACAAAAGCCATGGCAATCGAACTGGGGCCTAATAATATCCGTGTAAACACGGTGTGCCCGACCTTTGTCGAAACCGAGTTGACGGCCAAGAATTTGAGCGACCCGGATTTCCGGAACTGGGTGCTCTCCAAGATCAAGCTGGGCCGGCTGGGACGAGTGGAAGACCTGATGGGACCGGTGGTGTTCCTGGCGAGCGATGCCGCCGCGCTGATCACCGGCACATCGCTTCTGGTGGATGGTGGATGGACATCGGAGTAAGAAAACCGGGCGTCACGTCCAGCCAGGTCGCCGAGCATGCCGGCGTCTCGCAGTCGGCTGTGTCCCGTGCCTTCACGCCCGGTGCTTCGATTTCGCCAAAAACCCGGCAAAAGGTGCTGGCTTCGGCCAAGGTGCTTGGATACCGGCCCAACGCCATAGCCCGGTCGCTGATCACCAATCGCTCCCGCATCATCGCGGTGGTGATGGCCTATCTCGAAAACCTGTTTTACCCCGACGTGCTGGAAGAGCTGGGCCGCGCCCTGGCTGCCGAAAATTATCACCTTCTGCTGTTTACCGGCTTCATGGACCGGGACAGCGATCCGGTGTTCGACCAGCTCATGCAATATCGCGTCGATGGCATTATCCTGGCCTCCACGTCGCTCTCGTCGGAACTGTCCGAGGAATGCGCGACGGCCGGCATTCCGGTCGTGCTGTTCAACCGCACGACCGAGCGTGATGCCGTCTCCAGCGTCACCACCCGCAACCGGGAGGGCGGCAAGCGCATTGCCGACTTCCTCGTGGCGGGCGGTCACAAGAGCTTTGGCTATATTGCCGGCCTTGAGAATTCGTCGACCAATCGTGACCGCCAGCAGGGCTTCATGGACGGACTTGCCGGGCATGGCTTTGGCGAGGTGATCGTGGAAACCGGCAATTACTCGCGCAATGAAGCCGAGGATGCCGCGCGCAAGATGCTGTCGCGCAAGGATCGCCCCGAGGCAGTGTTTGTTGCCAACGACCATATGGCGGTAGCGGTGATGGACGTGGCGCGGCACGAGTTCGGCCTGCGCATTCCCGAGGACCTGTCGATTGTCGGCTACGACGATGTGGGGCCCGCGCGCTGGACCTCTTACGGCATAACTTCGATGAGCCAGCCTCTCAAGCGGATGGTTGAAGCCACGGTCGATATCCTGATGGACCAGATTGCCAGTGGCGATATCGAGGCAGAGCACCGCATTCTCAACGGCGATCTCATCGTCCGCAGCTCTGCGAAGCTGCCAACTTCCGGCATTGTCGAAATCGACGGCCGAAAAATCTATCGACCCAGGGACGTTTGATCCATGTCACGACATGCTGATGCCGTCTTTGCGATAACAGATGCATACGAATGCAAAAATGCTTATCCCCGATTCTGCGCCTCATGAAAGGAACGAGACCATGAGCAAGTGGACACAAGCTGAAATGGAAAAGCGCCTCGTGCGCTATGCGGATCTCAAGGGCCTGCGCAACGCCTTCATCGATGCGCGCACGCCGGGTTCCGACCGCAAGGAAAACTTCACCATCATCGGGCCGGGCGTGTCGGAAAACCCGGCGCAGGTGGTGCATATCCCCGAGGCCCATGGCTTCAATGTCGGCGCGGCCCGCCAGCCCTTCGGCTGCACCAATAGCCAGCACAGCCACCTGACCGCCGAGACCTTCGTGGTCCATACCGGCAAGTGGCGCTTTGTCTTTGGCGCCAACAAGGACGAGGGTTATCTCGACGTCGAGCCGGGTGATGTGGCGACGGTGCCAACCCATATGTTCCGCGGCTTCGAGAAGCGCGATGAAGGCACCGGCTTTCTCTATGTCGTGCTCGGCCATGACGATCCGGGCAAAGTGGTCTGGGCGCCGAGCGTCTTCAAGATGGCCGAGGATTTCGGCCTGAAGCTGCTCAAGGGCGGCAAGCTGATCGACACCACTTTGGGCGAAAAGGTGCCGGAAGGCGCAGAGCTCGAACAGCCGCCGACTGCCGAAAAGCTCAAGGAGCTGGCGACCCCGCCGATGGAAGAGCTGGCCAAATATGCGCTCAAGCCCGAGCAGATGAAGGCCAACCCGAATTCTCCGCTGGCCGGCGAAGGCGTGGAAGAAGCAGCATTGATCGGCGATGTCGATGCACAGGACGGCTTCAAGGCTGGCCCGATCATCGGCCACTGGGACCATGGCTTCGCCCTGCGCCGCCTGAAGCTCGAAACCGGAGCGACCATCCCCGCCCATAGCCGAAGCGAGCAGGAAGTCATCTTCGTGCAGTCCGGCACGCTGGAAGTGAACTGGGCCGATGGTGCGATCATCATGGGCGCCGGCGATACGCTGACCGTGCCGGTCGGCCTTGCCCATGGCTTCCGCAACCCGGCTTCCGCCGATGCGATTGCCTTCGTGGTGCGTGGCGCTTCGGCGCCAGCGGCTCCGCAATTCGCCACCGCACAAGCCGCAGAGTAAAACCATGACACACAAGATCCTCACCACCCATGTCGGCTCGCTGCCGCGTTCCAAACAGGTGACGGACCTTGTGTTCGCACGTGAAGCCGGCGTCCCGATCGAGGAAGCCGGTTTCAACGCCATCATCACTGCGGCGGTGAACGACATCGTCGCCCGGCAAAAGGCGGCAGGCATCGACCTGCCGTCCGATGGCGAGATGAGCAAGATCAGCTACGCCACCTATATCAAGGATCGGCTGACCGGCTTTGACGGCGACAGTTCGCGCAAGCCGCCGGCCGATCTCGAAATGTTTCCCAATTTCCTCAAGCGTCAGGCCAGTAGCGGCGGAACACCGACCTATCGCCGCCCCAAATGCGTCGGCGAAATCGCGGTGAAAAGCCTGGAGCCGCTGCGCGAGGACGTGGAGGCATTCCAGTCAGCGCTGAGCGCGAACGGCTATGCAAAAGGGTTCATGAATTCGGCGACGCCGGGCGTCATCGCCCTGTTCCAGCCCAATGAATTCTACCGGACCCAGGACGAGTATCTCGAAGCCGTCGCCGAGGGCATGCGGGTCGAATATGAAGGCATTGTCGAGGCCGGATTCATCCTGCAGCTCGACGCGCCCGATCTCGGGCTCGGCCGGCACATGATGTATAAGGACCTCGATGATGACGGCTTCGTCAAAGCCGCCGAAAAGCATATCGAAGTGATGAATCACGCCTTGCGCAATGTGGACGGGTCCAAAGTGCGCATGCATGTCTGCTGGGGTAATTACGAAGGGCCCCATATCTGCGACATTGCGCTCAAGAAAATCCTCCCGAGCCTGCTCAAGGCCAAGCCGCGTGCGCTGCTATTCGAAGGCGCCAACCCGCGGCATGCACATGAATGGGTGGACTGGAAGAACGTCGACCTGCCGGACGACTATGTGCTGATCCCCGGCGTCATCGACTCGACGTCCAACTTCGTCGAGCATCCGGAACTGATTGCCCAGCGGCTCAGGAACTTTGTCGACATCGTCGGCGCCGAGCGGGTCATCGCCGGCACCGATTGCGGCTTCTCGACCTTTGCGGGCTTTGGTGCGGTGGACCCCGATATCGTCTGGGCCAAGCTCAAGGCGCTGAGCGAAGGCGCGGAATTGGCATCGCGCGCCAACTGAATTACCGGCGCCAGCGTCCCCTCTCCCCTGAGGGGAGAGGGTCAGGGTGAGGGGTTCACCCTTGCGGCAGGACCGGCAAATCTGAACCCCTCACCCGGCGCTGAAGCGCCGACCTCTCCCCTCAGGGGCGAGGTGAATTCCGAGTATGAGGAGACCACGATGCCCCAAATCACACCCGAGACCTTGGTCGCCTTGCGCAAGGCCGACACCCCCACCGTGTGCAATGCTCTTGAGCATGTTATGGGCGGTCGCACGGCGGAAGGCTTCACCAAGACCCCCGTCGTCTGTGCCGACCCTGCTTTGCCCCCGGTCGTTGGCTTTGCGCGCACCGCAAAAATCCGGGCATCCTCCCCGGCGCAGAAGCCGGCCGCTGAAGTGCGGGCTCTGCGCATGGCCTATTACGAATATGTCGCCGATGGCGAGGGACCCAATGTCGCCGTCATCGAGGACACCGACTTTCCCCATGCCATCGGCGGGTTCTGGGGCGAAATGCAGGTGGCCCAGCACAAAGGGCTGGGCATTGCCGGCACCGTCACCAATGGCGTACTGCGCGACCTGGGCATGCTCGACGAGGGCTATCAGGTCATTGCCGGATCGGTGGGGCCCAGCCACGCCTTCGTGCATGTGACCGAGCTCGATTGCCCCGTAACGGTCTTCGGCATGACTGTTCGGCCAAACGATCTGATCCATGCCGACCGCCATGGCGCTGTGGTCATCCCGGCAGAACACATCGAGCGCATGGCCTGGGCCATCGACGTGGTGATGCGCAAGGAGGTGCCGATTTTGACGGCAGCGCGGGCCCCGGGCTTCACGGTGGAAAAGCTCAAGGCGGCGTGGATCGAGGCGGACGGGATCAAGTAGCAGCGCGCGCTGGCATGAGTAAATGCTTGTTGGAATACCGCCAAAAAAAAGGCCCGCTTGCGCGGGCCTTTTGCATTCAGTTTGCCTTGGACTGCATCCGGTCGAGCCGCAGTTGGGCGGCGCGGCGGTGGCCTTCGAGGCCTTCGCTGGCCGACTGGCGGGCGGCGGGCGGCGCGACCTGCTTGACGCCCTCTTCGTCGAGCCACTGATGGGTGGCAACCTTGACATAGGCGCCGACCCAGAGCCCGCCGGTGTAGGCGCCTGCGCCCATTGTGGGGAGGGTGTGGTTGGTGCCCGAGCACTTGTCGGAATAGACCACGCTGGCCAGTTCACCGATGAACAGCGAGCCGTAATTGCGCAGCTTATTCGCGAAACCCTTGGCGTCGGTGGTGTGGACCTGGAGGTGCTCGGCGGCGATGAGATCGGAATAGCCGATCATGGCCTCCTCGCTGTCGCAGACGGTGATCTCGCCGTAATTGATCCAGGCTTCGCGGGCCGTATTGGCGGTCGAAAGGGTTCCGAGCTGCTTCTCGACTTCCTTTAGAACGGCCTCTGCCAGGGCCTTGTCGGTGGTAATAAGTCCAACGCGGGTGCGGATATCGTGTTCGGCCTGGGCCAGGAGATCCGTGGCGATCATCTCGGCATCGCCCGAGCTATCGGCGACGACGAAAATCTCTGATGGGCCAGCGAGTTGGTCGATGCCGACGGGACCGAAGACCTGGCGCTTGGCTTCATTGACGAAGGCATTGCCGGGGCCGACGATCTTGTTGACGGCCGGGACGCTCTCGGTGCCATAGGCCATGGCGGCGATGGCCTGGGCGCCGCCGATGCGGAAAATCCTGTCAGCACCAGAGAGATGGCAACCGGCTATCATTGCCTTGTGGGCATTGGGCGGGAGGCAGGCGATGACCTCGTCGACGCCGGCGACCTTGGCCGGGACGATGGTCATGATCGGAGCCGACAGAAGGGGATAGCGGCCGCCGGGCACATAGCAGCCGACGCGCTGGATGGGGATGACACGGTGGCCCATATGGACGCCCGGCAGGGTCTCGACCTCAAGCGGCAGGATGGTGGCAAGCTGGGCTTCGGCGAATTTGCGCACATTGGCGATGGCGAATTCGGTGTCCTTGCGGGTCTGCGGATCGAGTTCGGCCAGTGCGGATTCGCGTTCCGCATCAGTGACTTCGAACATGTCGAGGTCGGACTTGTCGAACTTGGCGGAGTATTCGCGCACCGCCGCATCACCGTTCTTGCGAACATTGGCGATGATCTCGCTGACCAGTGTTTCCACCGGTGCATTGTCGCTCACCGAGGACCGCTCGGGGGCCTTCACATAGGACACGCCGGGGAAAGGCGCTGTTGCGTTTTCAGTCATCGAACTTGGCTCCGCGAGTAGCATCTGGCGGCAATTGGCTAGCAGACTGTTAGCGTTGAGCGCCGCCCAGGGGATGATTTGATCTTGCATACGTATTCAAAATTTGCCAGAGTTTTTTGCGAAATTGGCTCCGGCGACGGAGCGCAGCGGATCAAGATGAACAAGATCGCCCCCATTCCAGCAAGGCCCGAGGCAGTGGCAACACTGCCGCTGCTGCTGCTGGCCGGAACAGCCTGCGATGCGCGACTATTCGCGCCGCTGGTCGAGCTGCTGGGGCGTGAGCGCGTCACGATTATCGAAATGACCGGCGCGGAGACGACGGCTGCCATGGCAGAGGCGGTACTGGCGGACGCACCCGAGCGTTTCGCGCTGCTCGGCTTTTCGCTGGGCGGCATCGTGGCGCTCGAGATGGCGGCACAGGCACCGCAACGGCTGGCGGGCCTGGCCCTGGTCAACACCACACCCAGACCCGACCCCGAAACCAATGCCGGTACGCGGCGCAAGGCAGTGGCCAAGGCGCGCGAGAACGGCATGAAGTCCTATGTGCTGGACGCCTGGAGCGACCTCGTATCGCCCGCCAATCAGGACAATGCCGAACTGAAGGCGCTGATCGTCGACATGGCGGAGCGCGCCGGGGCCGACACCCTGGCCAGCCAGTCCGAAATCGCCATAAACCGGGCCGATAGTCGTCCGCGCCTGCACGCTATTTCCGTCCCGACCCTGGTGCTGGCCGGGGAAGACGAGCGCATCTGTCCGATTGCCGCGCATCGCGAGATCGCCGACGCGGTGCCCGAAGCGCGATTTTTTACCATTCCCGAGGCCGGGCACTTCGCCCCGCTTGAAAATCCGGCCGCACTGGCGCGTCATATACGCGAGTGGCTGGAACGGACCGACACCTTTTCAATTCCGGCAGACGCCCAAGGAGCAGAGATGAGCGACGCGACCAACAATTCCAAGACCAAGGGCGCCTCAGCCGTCGCGCTTGACGAATCCGTGCTGCAGGTGGAGCGCCGTGATTACCCGGACCTCGCGCCGACCGACCGGAAGCGCAGCCAGTCGCTGGATGGGTTCGACGACATCTATACCGATATCGTCGACTACATCATCCGCTGCACCCACAAGATCTGGGACGAGCGCGATATCGGGCTGATCTACACCCACTACACCCACAATTGCGTGCTCTATGGCACAACCGGCACGATCTACAACCGCGAAGACGTGGTGCGCGACACGATCCAGCGCCTCGTCTCCTTCCCCGAGCGCCGCGGCATGGGCACGCAGGTGATCTGGAACGGCAATGACAAGGATGGCTTCTATACCAGCCACCTCGTGACCGGTTCGGGCCGCCATACCCAATATGGCCATCTCGGCCAGCCGACCGGCAAGCCCTTCGTCAGCCGCACCATTGCCGATTGCATGGTGCATCGGAACAAGATCTACCGCGAATGGGTCGTGGCCGACCAGATGGCCATCATCCAGCAGTTGGGCCTCGATCCGCATCACTTCGCCATGCGGACGGCCAGCCAGAAATTCGCCGCCGGCCTTACCTCGCTCGACATTGGCGAAAACCGCCGCTTCCTCGGCCAGACGCCGCCGCAGGACAAGGCCGACCTGTCGCTGGCCCACAATGACGTGGAAGCCCAGACCATCGAGTTGCTGCACGAGGTCTTCACCAAGCGCATGTTCGGCCGCATCGCGCAGGACTATGCGCCCAATGCCCAGTATCACGGGCCGCTGATGAAGGAGCTCTATGGCGTCGCCGCCATCATCCACCAGCATCTGGGCCTAATCGGCTCGCTGCCCGACGCCTCCTACGAAATCCAGCATGTCGCCTCCAATCCCTGCGAGGAAGGCGGCACCAAGGTTGCCGTGCGCTGGATCATGGAAGGCCATCACCTGGGCTATGGCATTCTGTCGACGCTGGGCGACCCGACCGGAAAGCGCGTCCAGGTCATGGGCATGAGCCATTACCACTGGAAGGACGGCAAGATCGTGGACGAATGGAATGTCTATGACGAGCTGAGCCTGCTGGTGCAAGTCAAGCTCGGCCAGCTCGCGGATGCTGCTCAAAGCACCGTCCTCTAAGCGTCGTCGGCCCTGGCCGGCCGGGACAGGCAAAGCCTGTCCCGCCTGATTTCGGATGGCTGGGCCTCGTGCGGCCCGGCGGATCGAAGAACAGGACCGAAAGCCTGGATGGCGTCTTTGAACGGGCCAGGGAGGTCGCGCAAATCCTCCTTGGCTCCACTTCAACGTGCCACAAACCAATATGGCGATAGTGACCTCTCAAGGCGCATGCCGCAGAGGATTGACCGTTTCAGTCCTTCTGACCGTGACCGGATGGCACTGCCGACAACACCCCATTTCCAAGGCCAAGCAGGCTCAGCCCCTGCGGTGTTTGCGCGCACTTTAAGCAGATTCAATTTTTGCCCATCTTGACGGCAATTTTCCCTTGGGCGAACCTTGGGCATGCCCAACCTCTCCATCTCCCTCGATCCTTCGGCAGGCACCTTGCAGGTGCAATTGAGGCACGCTCTGGTTGCAGCAATCGACGAGCGCCGCCTGTTGACCGGACAGAAATTGCCACCCTCGCGGGCGCTGGCGCAGCAATTGGGCATTGGCCGCAACACCGTCACGGCCGTCTATGAAGACCTTGCGGTCAAGGGCTATCTGATTGCCCGCGAGCGCACCGGCTTCTTCGTTGGCGAGCGTTCCGACGAGGCCGCTCCGATGACCGAATCCAGCGATGGCATCGACTGGAACAGCAAGTTCGTCATCTCGCCGTCAACCCTGCGCCATATCAGGAAACCTGCCAACTGGCAGAGCTATCGCTATCCCTTCATCTACGGCCAGGTCGATCCGACGCTGTTTCCCATCGGTGTCTGGCGGGCCTGTTCGCGCGATGCTCTGGGCCGCGCCTCCATAGACTATTGGGCTGCCGACCGGGCCGTGGAAGACGACCCCATGTTCATCGAGCAGATCTGCCGCCAATTGCTGCCCGCCCGCGGCATTCTCGCCCGGCCCGAGGAAGTGATGATCACGCTCGGCGCCCAGCACGGAATCTATCTGATCGCCCAATTGCTGTTGCGCCCGGGACTTGAAGTGGGTGTCGAGGATCCCGGTTACCCGGATGCGAAAAACATCTTCCTCAATGCCGGCGCCGCCCTGCGGCCCCTGCCCATCGATTCCGAGGGCGCCATCGTGTCACGCGCGCCCAAGTCGCTGACCCTGGCCATGGTGACGCCCACCTGCCAGTGTCCGACCACGGTGACCATGTCACCATCGCGCCGCCGCGAACTGCTCGACTTCGCCCGCCGCACCGATACGATTATCGTTGAAGACGACTATGAGGGCGAAACCGCCAGCGGGCCCAGTGTGCCTGCGCTCAAATCCATGGATAATGACGGCCGGGTACTTTATCTCGGCACACTGTCCAAGGTGCTCGCGCCCGGTGTGCGCCTCGGTTACCTCGTCGCGCCGGCACCGGTCATCGCCGAAGCCAAGGCCCTGCGCCGCCTCATGCATCGCAGTGCCCCGCTCAACAATCAGCGCACCGCCGCCATCTTCCTGGCCGATGGCCATTATCGTGGTCTCGCCAGGACCCTGCGCACCACCCTGGCCGAGCGCCGGTCGGAGCTGGAGCGCTGCCTCGACGACTATCTGCCGGGTTTCGAGCGTCCCGATACCACCCAAGGCGCGTGCGTCTGGCTCAAATGCCCCGCCAATGTCGATGGTCGTAGCCTGCTGCGGCTATGTGCCGATGAAGGGGTGATGATCGAAAGCGGCGATCCCTTTGTCAGCGCCCGCGACGCGGGGCGCTATGTCAGGCTGGGCATATCGTCCATCGATGTCCGGCTGATCGAGCCGGGCATCAAGGCCATGGCCGTGGCCGTCGCCAATCTCAGGGGGGATGCTGGCCCCATCTGAATCGGGGTACTGGTCCTATTGTGGCACAGGACACCTGCGCCAAGGTCGGGGCAACCAACACCAAAAAGGTTGTCCTCATGTCTGCCCCGATCACTGTCTTTGTGGCCAAGGCCATCCGCACCATGAATGTCAACATGCCGCTGGCCACCCATGTGGCCGTACGCGAGGGACGCGTGCTGGGCGTCGGCACGCTGGAAGAGCTTGCCCAATGGGGCCCCTATACCCTCGACGAGACGTTCAGGGACAAGGTGCTGATGCCCGGCTTCGTGGAAGCCCATTCGCACGCCATGGAGGGCGGGGTCTGGGACAATGCGTTCCTGGGCTATTTCGAGCGCACCGACCCCGAGGGCGCCATGGCCGGCGGTTACAAATCCGTCGGGGCCGTCATCGACGCGCTCAAGAGCATGGATGCCGCCATGGCCGACCCGGCCGAGCCCCTGGTCTGCTGGGGATATGACCCGATCTATTATGACAACCAGCGCATGGTCGCCGCCGATCTCGATGCCGTCTCGGCCACTCGCCCGATCATGATCCAGCATGCCTCGGGGCACCTCATCAACGTCAATTCGGCGCTGATGAAACTGGCAGGCATTACCCGCGCCACCAATGTCGAAGGGGTGATGAAGGGCCCGGATGGCGAGCCCACCGGCGAATTGCAGGAAATGGCGGCCATGTTCATCGCCCGCAAGGCGATCGGCGCGGATATGCTGGGCGCAACCGATGCCCGCGCCCTCAACCGCTATGCCGCGGCCGCCGGCAATGCCGGGGTCACCACCGCCGTCGACCTGGGCAATCCGCTGACCGATGCCGGCATCGCCACTCTCGAAGCTGAAACGGAAAAGGATGAATTCCACCTGCGCGTGGTCACGGCCATGTGGTCGGCGGCACACAGTCTCGAAGATGGCCTCAAGCGTGCCGCCATGCTGCGCGAAAAGGGCAATGCCAAATGGTATCCGCATCTGGTCAAGGTGATGACCGATGGCTCCATCCAAGGCTTTACCGGACGGCTCAAGTGGCCCGGCTATTTCAACGGCGCCCCCAATGGCATCTGGAATGCCCCGCCTGAACAGCTCAGGGAATCCATCATCGCCTACCATAAATCCGGCGCGCAGGTGCATGTGCATGTCAATGGCGACCAGGCGTCCGAACTCGCTATCGATGCTTTCGAGCAGGCACTGAAAGAGGCGCCGCGCGCCGATCACCGCCACACGCTGCAGCATTGCCAGATGGCGAATGACGAACAGTTCCGGCGCATGAAAATTCTCGGGCTGTGCGCCAATCTCTTCGCCAATCATCTCTACTACTGGGGCGATCAGCACTATGCCCTGACCATGGGGCCGGACCGCGCCAACCGCATGGATGCCTGCGGCACGGCGCTGCGCCACGGCGTGCCGCTGGCCATCCATTCCGACGTGCCGGTGACCCCCCTGGCGCCGCTCTTTACCGCATGGTGCGCCGTAACCCGGCTGACCGCTACTGGCCGGGTTTTGGGCGAAGCCGAGAAGATTACGGTCGAGCAGGCGCTTTACGCCATCACCATGGGCGCCGCCTTCCAGCTCAATGTCGATCACCTCGTGGGCAGTATCGAAATCGGAAAATATGCCGATTTCGCCGTGCTTGAGCAGGACCCGTTCGCGGTTGAGCCCCTGGCGCTCAAGGACGTGCCCGTCTGGGGCACCGTCGTCGCCGGCATTCCACGTCAGAGCGCCAAGTCCCAGCGCGCCTGACCGGACTCCCCGGCGCCCAGAAATGTGTGCCGGGGCTTTTTCTCATTCACGGAGCCGCAAATGACATCGTCCGACACCGTTCCGGTCATGGTTTTGGGGGGCTTTCTGGGCGCCGGCAAGACCACTTTGCTCAATCACATCCTCAAGACCGGCGGCCGCCGCTATGCAGTGCTCGTCAACGATTTCGGATCGGTCAACGTCGATGCCGCGCTGATCGAGAGCGAGGACGGGCTGACCAAGCAATTGGGCAATGGCTGCATTTGCTGCTCGATGTCCGATGGTGTGGGTCCGGCGCTCGACGCCGCCATGCAGTCCCATCCCGATGCGGTCATCATCGAGGGCAGCGGGGTCGGGGACCCCTGGCGCATTGCCGAGCTCGCAATCATCGACAAGCGCCTGTCTCTCGAACTGGTGGTGACCCTGGTCGACGCGGCCAATTTCGCCCGGCACCTGCGCGACGAGATGCTCTCCGACACGCTTGAGCGCCAGCTGGGCCATGCCGACCTCATTGTCCTGAACAAGCTCGATCTCGCCACCGCGGCCCAGCTGGCCGCCGCCGAAAGTGCGGTTCGCCGCATCCGCCCCAATGCGCGCCTGGCCCATACGACCGAATCCGTGCTGCCCGACGACCTGATCGGCGGCATCTCTCTGGCGCCGGCTCCAGCCGGTGCGGCGACAAAGCAGGCTCACCAGCATTGTGACCACGACGGTTGCGACCATGACGATCATCAGCACGGTCATGACAATTCCCCTCATCACGAGCGGCAATTTGCCCGCTGGCTGACGCCCGCTCCGGTGGCGCTTGACCGCGTCAGCTTCGAGGCCGCGCTGGCGTCGCTTCCGGCCGCATTGCTGCGGCTGAAGGGCTGGGTTCGCTTTGCCGGCTCCGCCCAGCCGTTCCTGGTCCAATACACCGCCGGCCGCTACCGCATCGCGCCTGCCAATACCAATGTCGAAGACACAGTTCTTGTCGGCATCGGCCTGCCCGATCCAGAAATTCATGATGCGCTTCAATCACTTGTAGCTGCGTGAGCGCTGGCTCCTTCGAAATGCGCGCGCTGGACCTGTCCCCGGCGCCTGAGAAATCCGAGGCTCGAACTCATGAACAAGCCGCTCCTGCCCATCGCCGCCAATCTGTCCGCCAAGGACCTGCTGCGCCAGACTGTGCCACAATGGCTGGCCTCGCTGGATCGTCGCAATCTGATCAATGGCGACCTGGTCAAAGCCGACATGGCCGATGAGGGCATTGTCGTGCTCAATCCAGCCACGCTGGGCGAGCTTGGCGTTGCTGCCGCAAGCAACCGCAATGATGTCGACGAAGCTGTGGCCTCGGCCAAGGGTGCGCAGCCCGGCTGGGCGGCTCTTCCGGCGCGCAAGCGTGGCAAGATGGTCGCCGAGGCCGGCCGCAAGCTGGCCGAACAGGCCGAGACGCTGGCCATGCTCCTGGCCATGGAAACCGGCAAGGCCATCCGCACCGAATGCAGGGGCGAACTGGCCGTCGCGGCCGACCTGCTTGAATTCTATGGCGGGCTGGGCAGCGAGCTGAAGGGCGAGACGCTGCCATTCGACCCCAAGGTCTTTGCCACCACGGTGCGCGAACCGCTCGGCGTGGTCGCCGCCATCCTGCCCTGGAACGTGCCGCTGGTGCTGATGATGCTCAAGATCGGCCCGGCGCTGGTCGCGGGCAATACGGTCGTGGTCAAGGCCGCCGAAGAAGCGCCCTTCGCCACCATCGCCGCCGGCGTCATCCTTGACAGCGTGCTGCCCGATGGCGTGGTCAATGTCATCTGCGGGGACGGTCCGGATTGCGGGGCGCCGCTCACGGCCCATCCCGATATCGCCAAGATCACCTTCACCGGCTCGGAAGACGTGGGCGAGATCATCTACAAGACGGCCGCCAGCCGCATCATCCCGGTCAGTCTGGAGCTGGGCGGCAAGAGCCCGATGATCGTCTGCGCCGATGCCGATCTCGACCGGGCCATTGACGGCGCCGTCAGCGGCATGCGCTTCACCCGCCAGGGGCAGAGCTGCACGGCCTCAAGCCGCATCTATGTACACGCCGACCTGTTCGAGCCATTTCTTTCCGGACTCAAGGCACGGCTTGCAACCCTTCGTATCGGCGACCCGCTGGACGAGGCCACCGATATCGGCACCATCATTTCCCGGGTCCAGGCCGAGCGTATCCAGCATTTTGTTGGCCTCGCAGAAGCCTCGCCGGGCGCCAGCGTATATCGGTGCGGCACTCTGCCCACTGATGATGGGCTCAACGCAGCGCTGTTCCTCCAGCCCACGCTGATCACCGGCCTGCCCGAGGACCATCCCTGCATCACCGAGGAAATCTTCGGACCGGTCACGGTTATCCAGCCCTGGACTGATCTCGACGAGGTCATCGCCGCTGCAAATGGCACGCGCTACGGCCTCGCCGCCACCGTCTGGACGCGCGACATCGCCACCGCCTTCGCCGTCACCGGGCGCCTGAATGCCGGCTATGTCCAGGTCAACCAGAACCTCACCATCCAGCCCAACCTGTCCTATGGCGGTTTCGGCCGCTCGGGCCTCGGCAAGGAAGCCTCGCTTGAAGCCATGCTGGAACACTTCACCCGCAAGAAGACAATCGCCTTCTCGATGGGCTGAGCAAGACAATGAAAGCCCTCCTGAGTGACCGAACTGCTTGGACTATCGCCCCTCAACCTGACGCTGTTCTGCGGCGCGGTGCTGCTGGCAGCGCTGCTGCGCGGCTTTTCGGGCTTTGGCTTCGCACTGGCTGCAGTGCCGATGGTATCCATGGTCGTCAATCCGGCCAAGGCGGTAGCAATTGCGGTCGTGGTGCAGGCCGTGGTGGGCGTTCGGGATGCGGTGCAGATGCGCGGCATACTCGACGCACCGGGGCTCAAGCGCCTTTCGGCAGGCGCCCTGATCGGCACGCCAGTCGGGCTTTTCGGACTGATCTATCTCGATGCGCCCACAATCAGGCTTGCGATTGCGGCCATCGTGGTCATCGGCGTGCTGTTTCTGCTGCGCAAGGTGCGCCCGGACAGCCCTGTCAACCTGCGCCTCGCCTTGCCAACCGGGCTGCTGGCGGGCCTGTTCGGCGGCCTTGCGGCCATGCCTGGCCCGCCGGCGGTCGCCTACTATCTGTCCGGCCCGACGCCGGCCGCGATATCGCGCGCCTCGCTCATGGTGTTCTTCTTCATCACCTCGCTCATCGCCCTGCCTGGCCTGGCCCTGGGCAATCTGCTCGACATGCAGGTGCTCTGGCTGTCGGTGCTGGCCATCCCGATCATGCTGGGCGGCACCGCACTGGGCGGCCTCATTTTCGCCCGCGCGCCGGGTACGGCCTACAAACCGGTCGCCCTCCTTTCACTCATCGCCATGGCGTTGAGCAGCGGTCTTCGCGGCCTGCTCGACGTGCTTGGCTGATGCTTCCTCCTCCTCCCGAAACCCCAAAAGACTGGAGCCTGTCCCCATGAGGATCCTCGCTGCGCTGTCTCTCGCACTAGGACTGTCGACTGCCCTGCAGCCGGCCTTTGCCGCCCCTGAAGACGGCGGTACGCTGGTCATCGGAACCGTTGGTATTCCGCGCCACTTCAATGGTGCCATCCAGTCCGGGGTGGCCACGGCCCTGCCCAGCACGCAAATCTTTGCCAGCCCGCTGCAATATAGCGACGGCTGGGAGCCAGAGCCCTATCTGGCCCAGAGCTGGGACGTGTCCGAAGACGGCCTCACCGTGACCCTTCACCTGGTCGACAATGCGGTCTTCCACGACGGTACGCCGGTAACGTCGGAAGATGTCAAATTCTCCATCGAGACCATCAAGGCCAATCATCCGTTCCAGACCATGCTGGCGCCGGTGGAGTCGGTCGACACACCCGATGCGACCACCGTCGTGATCAATCTGGCCCATCCCCATCCAGCGCTGCTTTTGGCCATGTCGCCCGCCCTCATGCCCATCATCCCCCAGCATATCTATGGCGAGGGTGACATCCAGACCAACCCGGCCAACCTGGCCCCGGTCGGCTCGGGCCCGTTCAAGCTCGGCGAATATGTTCAGGGCGAGTATTTCCGCCTCGACAAGTTCGAAGACTTCTTCATCGAGGGCCAACCCTATCTCGACGAGGTCTATGTGCAGTCCTTCGCCGATGCCAATACGCTGCTCCTGGCCTTCGAACGCGGCGATGTCGACATGTTGCCCTACATGTCTTCGCCGCGTGACATCACGCGCCTGCAGCAACTGGACGGCATCGAGGTCGCCGATTATGGCGGCGAAGCCATCGGTGCCATCAACTGGCTGGCCTTCAACACCAAGAATCCGCCCCTGGACAAGGTCGAAGTGCGCCAGGCCATCGCCTATGCCATCGACCGCGATTTCATCGTCAACACCCTGCTGCAGGGCGTGGCTCCGGTCGACTATGGTCCGATTGTGCCGTCCTCGCCGCTGGCCACCGACGAGGTCGAGAAGTTCGATGTCGATCTCGAACTGGCCGCCAGCATGCTCGACGCAGCCGGCCTGCCGGTGGGGGCCGATGGCAACCGCTTCACCATCCGCGTCGATTATGTCGCCGGTTCGGAAGAAATGGGCCGCAACATAGCCGAATATCTGCGCTCCCAGCTCAGGCTGGTCGGGATCAATGTCGAAGTGCGTACCGCGCCCGACTTCCCCACATGGGCCCAGCGCATCTCCACCTATGATTTCGACCTGACCATGGATCAGGTGTTCAACTGGGGCGATCCGGTCATCGGCGTCAACCGCACCTACCTCACCTCCAACATCCGGGAAGGCGTGATCTGGTCCAACACCCAGCAATACAGCAATGCCCGTGTGGACGAACTGCTCGAGCTGGCGGCCATGGAACCCGATCTCGAAACGCGAAAGGAACTCTACAAGGAATTCCAGCAGATCGTGGTCGAGGAAGTGCCGATCTACTTCCTCAACGTCGTTCCCTACAACACCGCCTTCAAGTCCGACCTGGTCGATGTTCCGCTCAGCATCTGGGGCTCTGCCGCGCCGCTGAGCCAGACCTACTGGGACTAAGCCAACAGACCGCCAGCACGGAGACCAGCGATGAGACAATTCGCAAGACCCGCTCTATTTCTCGCGCAGTCGCTCGGCCTTGTGCTGGCGGTCGTCGTCCTCAATTTCCTCCTCATCCAGATGGCGCCCGGCGATCCGGTCACGGTCATCGTCGGCGAGATGGGGGGCGCCTCCGACGAGGTCGTCGCCCAGATGCGCGCCGCCTATGGGCTTGATCGCAGCGTCTTCGAGCAATTGCTCATCTATGTCGGCAAGGCTGCGACCGGGGATCTGGGCTATTCGTATTATCACAACATGCCGGTGCTGCAGTTGATCCTGCAGCGCGTACCAGCGACATTGCTGCTGGTGCTCAGCGCCCTTACGCTGGCAGTCCTGCTGGGGACAATCGTCGGCGTGCTTTCGGCGCGCAAGCCGCATGGCCTTGCCAGCCACGTCGTCACCGTCATTTCACTGATCGGCTATTCAGCCCCGGTTTTCTGGACTGGCCTCATGCTGCTGCTGCTCTTCGCCTCGATCTGGCCGATCTTTCCGGTCTCGGGCATGGTGCAGATGCGGGCGCCCAAGGGCTTCATGTACTATGTCGACATTGCCCACCATCTGGTCCTGCCGGCGCTGACCCTGGCCAGCATCTACATCGCCTCCTATAGCCGCCTGTCCCGCACCAGCATGATCGACGTGCTCTCCCAGGACTATATCCGCACGGCCCGCGCCAAGGGCCTGCCCGAACGGTCCGTGGTCTACAAGCATGGTCTGCGCAATGGGCTCATCCCCGTCATCACCATGGTCGGCCTGCAATTCGGCCAGCTCTTTGCCGGTGCCGTGCTGGTGGAGACAGTGTTCAACTGGCCCGGACTGGGGCGCCTCGCCTACGAATCCATTCTTCGCCGCGATTATCCCACGCTGCTCGCCATCCTGCTGATGTCGGCCATTCTGGTGATGATTGCCAATGCCCTGACGGATCTGGCCTATCGGCTGGTTGATCCGCGCATAAGGAGCAAGCGCGCATGAGCGTTGTCAGTATCGAAAAGGCCCGCCCCGAAGCCGCCACGCCCGTCATGCAGCCGGTTGCCCCGCAGCATCCAGGCCGTGAGGCCCTGGCCATGTTCCTGCGCAATGGTCCGGCGAGCGTCGGCCTCGGCCTGCTCTCCATCATGGTGCTGGGCACGCTGATCGGCCCATCGCTCTATGGCGTCGATCCCTATGCGATCGTCAACATGCCCTTCATGCCGCCCGGCACGCCCGGCGCCCTGCTGGGCACCGACTATCTCGGGCGCGACATGCTGGCCGGCATTCTTTCCGGCGGGCGTCCGACGCTGCTGGTGGGCGGTGTATCGGCCGCCATGACCATCTCCATCGGCATCCTCATCGGCGCGCTGGCGGGGTATTTCGGCGGCATGACCGACCGCGCCCTGATGAAGTTCACCGAATTTTTCCAGGTCCTGCCGGCCCTGCTGCTGGCCATGGTTCTGGTGACCATTTTCAGCCCCAGCCTGCCCACGATCATCATCGCAATCGGCATTGTCGGCTGGCCGCAGGTCGCCCGCCTGACCCGTGCCGAATTCCTGCGGATCCGCGAACTCGAATATGTTCGCGCCGCCCGCACCGCCGGCGCCCGCGACCTTTACCTGATGTTCAATACCATACTGCCCGGGGCCATGCCGCCGGTGATCGTTGCCGCTGCACTGGTGACCGGGGGCTCGATCCTGTTCGAAGCCGGCTTGAGCTTTCTCGGCCTCGGCGATCCCAACCTGATGAGCTGGGGCGTGATGATCGGGCAGAACCGCAATTACATGCTGAACGCCTGGTGGACAGTCACCATTCCCGGCATCGCCATCTTCCTCACCGTGCTGGCCATCAGCCTTATCGGTGACGGCATCAATGACGCTCTCAATCCCCGCATGAGGAAACGCTGATGAGCATTGTCCCGCTTCTGGAGGTGACCGACCTTATCGTCGAGGTCGATAACGGCACCAGCGTTCTGCCCGTACTCGACGGTGTCAGCTTCTCGGTCGGCGCCGGCCGCACCCTTGGCCTTGTGGGCGAGAGTGGCTGCGGCAAGTCGATGACCGCGCTGGCCATCATGGGGCTTCTGCCCCCCGGCTTCAAAGTGGTTTCGGGTGACATAAGGCTGGATGGCAAGTCGCTGCTCGGTCTCGATGCAGAGCACCTGCGGCGCCTGCGCGGCAGTGTGATGTCCATGGTGTTCCAGGAGCCCATGACCTCGCTGAACCCGGTCTTTACCGTGGGCGAGCAGATCGGCGAGGCGCTGCGCCTGCATGAAAAGCTCGGTCCCGCCGCCGCCCGCCAGCGCGCCGTGGACATGCTGCGCGCCGTGCAGATCCCCGCCCCCGAAGAGCGCGCCGATGCCTATCCGCACCAGTTGTCGGGCGGCATGCGCCAGCGGGTCATGATCGCCATGGCACTGGCCTGCAAGCCCCGCCTGCTGATCTGCGACGAGCCCACCACGGCGCTCGACGTCACCGTCCAGGCGCAGATTTTCGGCCTGCTCGAAACCCTGCAGAAGGAAATGGGTACCGCCATCGTCCTCATTACCCATGATCTGGGTGCGGTTGCCGAAATGGCCGATGACGTGGCCGTGCTCTATGCCGGCAAGCGCGCCGAGGCCGGTCCGGTCGCTACCATTCTCGACAATCCCAGCCACCCCTATACGCGGGGCCTGATGAACTGCACGCCGCGCCTGCGGCTGGGCAATGCCGCGCTCGAGCCGGGTCACGCCCTCGGCGAAGTCAAGGGCATGGTGCCACCGCTCGGCCAGTTCGAACCGGGCTGTCGCTTCTCGCCGCGCTGCCCGAAGGCGGACGCGCATTGCCACGCCGCGCCACCCCCCGATGTCCAGCTCGGCTCCAGTCAGTCGGTGCTCTGCTGGAAAGTCCTTGAGGAGCAAGCCGCATGAATTCCCTGCTTCAGGTCGAGGATCTCAAGGTTCATTTCCCCGCGGGCCGCAACAAGGATGGTTCGCCACGGGTCGTTCATGCGGTCGATGGCATCAGCTTCGAGCTCGAACAGGGCAAAACCTTCGGCATTGTCGGGGAGTCCGGGTCGGGAAAGTCCACGGCAGCCCTGGGCATCATGCGCCTGGCGCCCATCACCTCGGGCAGGGTCGCGCTCGGCCGCGATGTGCTTTCCGATCTTGAAGGCGAGGCGCTGCGGCAGAAGCGCGTGCGTTTCCAGATGGTGTTCCAGGACCCATTCTCCTCGCTCAATCCGCGCAAGCGGGCGGGCGATGCCATCCGCGAACCGCTCGATCTCATGAATTACATCGACCCGATGATGCGCCCGGAAGTGGTCGAGGAATCATTGGTCGCTGTGGGCCTGCACCCCTCGGCAGCACGGCTCTTTCCGCACCAGTTCTCGGGCGGCCAGCGCCAGAGGCTTTGCATCGCGCGCGCCCTTGCCACGCAGCCCGAGCTGCTGGTCTGCGACGAGCCGGTCTCGGCGCTCGACGTGGCCATCCAGGCCCAGGTCATCAACCTGCTGCTGCGCCTCCAGGAGGAAAAGAAGCTCTCCTATGTCTTCATCTCGCATGATCTGGCCGTGGTGCAGCATCTGTGTACCGATGTCGGTGTCATGTATCTGGGGCAGTTCGCCGAAAAGGGCAGTGCGAAACAGATCTTCTCCAATCCGCGCCACCCCTATACGTGGTCGCTGATGGCTGCGGCACTCAAGCCCGATGCCAGCCAGCGCGGCCGCGAGCGCACAGCGCTCATCCGCGGGGAGCCCCCCAGTCCCATCAACCCGCCAAAAGGCTGCCGCTTCTCGGCGCGCTGTCCCTTTGCGCAGGAGCGTTGCCATCAGGAAGCGCCGGTCTTGCGCGAGGTTGAAACCGGCCACTCCGTCGCCTGCCACTTCACCGAGAGCCTGGAGGCCCCCTTGCCCGAATTGCGCGCCGCCTAGCCCACGTCTGGCCCCATGATTTGGGCGGGACTGGTTCTGCCTGTCCTGCTGCCATCGCCCGATACTCAAACCATCAGATCAGCCGGTCATTGCGTGACCGGCGAAGGAATTCGCCTTGTCCAGAATGCTCACCACTGCCGACCTGACTGCCCTGTTCGATGCCTTTAACCGGCATGATGTCGAAAGCGTGATGGCCCATTTGGCGCCCGATTGCGTCTTTGACGCCGTGGCCGGTCCAGAGGCTTTCGGCAAGCGCTTTGCCACGCCCGAGGCCATTGCCGCCGCCTTTGCCGGCGTCTGGGCTGCCATGCCTGACGCCAATTGGGCGCAACAGGGCCACTTCGTCTCCGGCAATCGCGCCGTCTCCGAATGGCTCTTTACCGGCACCCAGGCCGATGGACAACGCATCGAGGCCGAGGGGGCCGATATCTTCACCCACCAGGACGGGCTCATCACCCGCAAGCAGGCCTTTCGCAAGCAACGGCCGCTGCTGCCCGCCCATTTCTGATTTCGAGAAGAGCTGAAGCGCAATCATGAACCTGCATACGCCCAATGCCATCCAGCCCTATGACCCCAACTACGATCCGCTGGTGGATCGCGGCGTGGGGCAGAACCGCGACTATGCACCGACCTATTGGGTGGATACGGCGGGCGCGGCGCCGGAGGACGATGGTCCGGTCAAGGGTGACATGGATGTTGACGTGGTCATTATCGGCTCGGGCTATACCGGCCTTTCCTGCGCCATTCACCTCGCCAAGGAACACGGGATCAAGGCCACGGTGCTCGAAGCCAATCGCGTTGCCTGGGGCTGCAGTACACGCAATGGCGGTCAGGCTCAGTTATCGGCGGGCCGGCTCAAGCGCAGCGAGTGGATTTCCCGATGGGGTCTCGACGTCGCCAAGGGCATGCATGCCGAAATCCTCGACGCCTTCGAGCTGTTCAACGATCTCATCAAGGACATTGACTGCGATGCCCAGCCGGGTGGGCACCTGTTCATTGCCCACAAGGCCGACTACATGGCCGGGATCGAAAAGCTGTCCGCGCTGAATAATGAAACATTCGGCTACGGCACCCGCGTCCTGAGCCGTGGCGAAGTGCATGAGCAGTTCGTGGCCGACCAGGAAGCCCAGGGCGCCCTCTACGAACCCTATGGCACCGGCATCCACGCCGCCAAACTCGCTTTTGGCTATCTCAAGCTGGCGCGCAGCCTTGGCGCCCGTGTCCATACCGCCAGCCCGGTAAGCGGCTGGACCACGAAGAACGGCGTGCATCACCTGCAGACGCCCCATGGCACTGTCCGCGCCCGCCGCGTTGCCGTTGCCACAGCCGCCTACACGCCCATCGGCCTCAACCGCAAGACCAGCCACCGGCTGATGCCTATCCTTTCCAACTCCGTGGTTACGCGGCCACTAAGCGATGCCGAAATTGCCGAGGCCAGATTTCAGACCCTTATTCCGCTCACGGACAGCCGCATCCTGCGCCATTACTATCGCCTCTTGCCCGACAAGCGTCTGCAGATCGGCAGCCGCAGTGCGATCACCGGTGCCGACGCCACCAATCAGGTCCATGAAGACGGCCTACGTAGCGGCATGGCCAGGAAATTCCCGCATCTAGCTGATGTGCGTTTCGACTACAGCTGGTGGGGCTGGGTGGATATGAGCCATGACATGATGCCCCGCATCACGCAGCCCGACCCATCCGAGGCGATCTATTACGCAATGGGTTATGGCGGCAATGGCGTCATGTATTCGGCACAGGCCGGACGGCGCATGGCCGCTCAGGTCGCAGGCAAGCCGGACCAGTCAAAGCTGCCGATCTTCACCTCGCCCCTGCCGCATCATGGCCCCCTGATCACGCCGTTCCGCCGGCTGGGCCAAAGAATGCTCTTCGTATGGTATCACCTCAAGGACGAAGGACGGCTGACCTGAAGCCCACTGTAGACGGGTTCAGGTGGCGTCAATTCGGACATGGACTTTCAATTGGCGGTCTTGCCGGATAGCCGTGACAACACCACATCGCCTGCCGACGGGCCGGGATTGTAATTAGCAAGTGACCCGGTCGGGCGATCCTGTCCCGCGAGGTGGGAAGGGGCCAGTGGTGGTTTGCGTCCGCGCGTCGCACCGCTTGCGCTGAAGCGTGAGGCGCTCGAGCAGCGCCCCGATTGACGGGCTCAACGGCAGATAACCGAAATCGTCATGGACGATCGGATCGACGGTGGCGAAGAAGTGGATCTTCCTATTGTTGTGTCGGACCGCCTGGCCGGTGCATCTGGACTTCACCTCAGCTTCTCCCGCGGTCGCTCGACTATTCGAACACTGCGGCCGGAACAGACCGGCGCAACCCCATGTGTGCCGCCGTGTGCCGCCCCTGTGTGCAGTGACGCAATTGCATCGGCCTTCATGACAGGCACTTGCGGAATATGATGGCTCTATTGGGAAGCTGGCGGAGAGAAAGGGAAACTGCCTCGCACTTCTAAAATCACCAAGACCCCCTTGATATAAGGCCCCTCCATCGCCATCTTGGGGCACTTTCATGGGGCACCGGGGCACTGACCGGCGTGGCTGACAAACAGTTCTTAGAGTGGCACGGAAGCCAGTGGCGGGTCAGGGTTAAGGTGCCCAGCGAACTCAGGGCCATTTTTGGGAAGGGCAAGGTCACCGTCCCCCTCCATACCGATAGCCTAGCCAAAGCCAACTCCCTTAAGTGGGCCGAAGTGGCCAAGATCAAGGCCAACTTTGCGGCTGCCAAGAAGGGCCTACCCACCGTAGGGCCACTGATGGTCGAGGCCGCCCAGTTGCGGCTTGAGCAATTCGTCAGTCCGGACAACCACCGTCTGAAACTCCAGGCCCGCGTTGCTGATCTAGCAGACCACCCCGAGGTGCTGGACTTCGCGGAAGTAGCCTCTGGTACCAGCACCCCTATCACCGCCTACCTAGAGGCATTCAAAAAGCACAAAGCCTATCGGGTGAAGAGCGCCGGCGACCTGGAGCGGGTCCTTGGGTGGCTTGAAGCGTGGCTCAAGAAGCAACGCGGTTCGGTTTTCGTGGAAGACGTTCACCGCAAGCTGGCCGGGCGTTTCCTTGAAGAGGTTCTGCTGAAAGGCCGGAGCGTCAAGAAGGTGCAGAGCTATCTGGGGTTCCTCAGGGAGTACTGGAAGTGGCTCAAGCAGCGCGGCCACGCCGAGGAAAACCCGTGGCTAGACCAAGACCTTCCAAGAGCACCCCGCCGAGCCAGAGACGAAGAGCCGGACAAGGGGAAGCGGGGATACACGGACGACGAGCTGGCCAAGCTCCTCTACGGACCCGCTAAGGACTACATGCCGGACCTCATGCGGGTGGCGGCTTTGAGTGGCATGAGGATCGAGGAGATTTGCCAACTCAGGGTTTCAGACTGCGCCGATGACAACTTCCACATCTGGCAGGGCAAGACCGCCAACGCTATCCGCGATGTTCCGATCCACTCGGGGCTGGTGGAGCTGGTAGAACGTCGCTCCAAGGGCAAGAAGTCTGAGGACTTCCTCTTCCACGAGCTGCCCGACACTCCCGAGACACGGGACACGAGGTCTGACCCAGCGTCTAAGCGCTTTACCCGCTACCGGAGGTTGGCTGGGGTGGATGAGAGGCCCAACGACAAGGCCAAGTCTAACGTGGATTTTCATTCGTTTCGGCGCACCTTCATCCGTATGGCGCGGGATGCCCTGAGCACCGCCAACGGGGCTTTCACTCCTTGGACCCTTGCAGACGTGGTGGGTCATGATGGCGACGACGATGGCATCAAGGATACCCTGAAGCTGACCATGAAGCACTATCCGGGTCCTTCATCCGCAGACGCTAGGCGGGCCTGTGTGGAGGCCGTGAAGTTGCCAGCGCCCTTGAACCCAGACACCCCATCACCATTTACCTCCCACGCCGAAGACGGAGCAATTGTGGATGAACTCTAAGATCAACAAGCCCAAAATGTTGGTGAACCGCTCGGCGGTTACGGCGCAACATAGGGTTGACCTTAAGGCACTTGCTGCTGCTGAGAGCGCGTTGATCGCTGAGGCCGAAAACAAAGAGCAAACTGCCGAAAAATCCCGTGAGTCTCGATCTGCACGTGGACCTAAGGCTCTACACAGGCAGCGTCTTGGAATTGCCCAGCCCGAGGACGGCGCAGTGGAGCCCCTTCAGAAACTCAAACCTGTGAGCGAACGCAAGGCGGAGGAGAAGAAGCGGCGGGCGCGTCCGAAGCAGCCCATCAAGCCTAATGGAGATGGCTTGTACGATTGGCTCACGAAGCATCTAAACCAAGCGTGGTCCCCGAAGTCGGCCCGTGAGTTAGTGGCGGCGTGGTACGCACACTGGCGGGGCCGTCCCGACAAGCCCGAAGGGACCATCAAGGCGAACACAACCCGCCACGTTGATCGAACCTCGAAGTGGCTGGATCGAAAGGTGCTGAAAGGCGAGATAGCAGTGTATGACAACGGCGGGGAGTGGAACGCTAGGCGCTACTACAAGCCGGACGGCGTGAGGCTTCGGCAGCGCGGTGCGCCACTATCTGAGATTTCCTCGGATGCGGATGTTTGATTTAGCAAATAAAATCAGGTGGTTAGAATTAGGTAGCAATCCGATATAATAATATGTGTTTAGCTCTTTGTACGGGCTCCATTAGGTAGCCATCAGAGCAGGCGTACAGCGACCCCCTCTTTGCTCAACCTGCCAAACTCAAGAGGACGCCAATGGAAAATCCTGCAACCAGTGCCGATGTTCAACGGCTTGGAGCAGACCTCACGGTCCAGCTCGGCTTTGTCGTCATTTGTGCCATGGTGTTGGTCGGCGTCACCTTGGGCCTTTGGGTTGTGCTGGCCTAACCTGGTCCCTGCAATTGCCCCGGTATTTGATAGAGCCTTCGGAAATACCACGGGTATTGAATTAGGCAGGGTATTGATTGAAGCCCAATTAAGTTCCCAATTGAATTAGGTAGGGATCAGAGTAACAGCATCCCTTTCATCCCCTCAAAATAACGCGACGAGCGGGGCCGTTAAGTTCGACAACCTGTTGCCGTTAAGCCCACACGAGTTGGGCGCTTAAACGTTATCCTATCAGTGTCGCCTCCTGATGCCTGTGCGCACAGGGAGACCACCTTTTCTCCTCCATCCATCCCCATCATCCACCTCCGAAAGGAAGGCCATATGCTGCCCTCCCAGCAACTTGTCGCGTCCATAGCGATGCCCACATCCGAGACCCCGCAAGCCGTCCTCGCAGTAGCCAGACCCATCAGCCAATCTCTTGACGGCGCCATGAGGGCCGTAGGCGTTGCGGCGATGGTGAGGAGCGCTGCCGGGGTCTCTCGGTATTGGATGGCAGGCTACGCAATGTCCGACGATCAGGCCCGTGCCGCTATGGTCCAACATCTGCTGACCGCTCTGCCCGACACCAAGCCCCAGCTCGTGGTCTGGTCCACCAACATCGATGCCCTCAAGCATGTCCCAGCAGCCCGCGCCAATGGAGGCTTCAGGTCGGGGAAGAACAAGAAGCAGCCCTTCGCGGCCTACGCCCTGTTTGACCCTGTGGAAGCGGCCTTACGCGACGGCTCGTGGTTCCTCCAAACGTTCGGCAGGGGTGAGGAGCCAGCAGACTATGACGCTGCCCTGCGCCTAGCTGAGAGAGCCCTATGGGTGGCCAAGAGCCGGGCCATTGAGTTCCCTTCATACCGCGCCGACCATCCAGATTGGCATATGCTGGAGACAGGCAGTTCCGACACCCCGGCCACGGAACACAATGAGCGACCCTGATATTGATGACGGTGATCCGTTCGGCGTAACCGGGGACCTCCACCACGATAGCTGGTTGATACCGGCAGGAAGCGACCTTTGGCAGCTCTCCAGGCGGCTGTTCCTTGAGATAGAGGCCGCAACGCCTCGCCCGAGGTCTGCCCGTCAGGACGCGGCTTCAAGGCGACAGGAGATGGTGGCGAACCTAGTGGCTAACCTCGCGGCTCTCACCGCATACAGGCCTCAGGGCTCCCGCCTCATCGTCTCCTCTCGACATCTGAAGCACACCCGATATGCCCGGCCTAGCTTCCCGCTGAAGGCCTTCACTGACGTGGTGGGATCATTGGAGCGGCTTGGCTACCTGGACCGCATAGTTGGCACCTACAAGGGCCTCAGGACCACGCTGGGGCCAGCCTCTCTCCTCCTTGACCATCTGCCCCGCCTTGGGGAGACGCCCGCTGTAGGCCGCCTCAGGGGCGCTGAAAGCATCTTACTCAAGACACCAGTCCCGAGGAACAAGGTGAAGGTCTTGGTGGAGTACGAGGACACCCACGACAGCACCCAGCTCCGGCAAGAAATGAAGACGATCAATGGGGCCATAAATGCCAGCGCCATCACCCTCAACGGCCAGCGGCAACTCCCCGTCCATTTAGTCCGACAGTTCCTCCTCCCATCCAAGGTTGCCCCGCCGAAGTTCAACGGCCATGGGCGGCTCTATTGGGGCTGGTGGCAGGCGCTGGAGAAGGTACAGAGAGGCGGCATCCAGATTGACGGGCATCGGGTAGCAGAGCTGGACTACTCCGGCATGTTCGCCCGCCTGGCCTACGCCGAGGTCGGCATCACGCCTCCACCGGGAGACCTCTACGAAGGCCTGGGGATGTCACGGGCCGCAGGCAAGACGGCCATTTCCGCGCTGCTATGTCGTGTCGGGCCAATGGTGCGCCTTCCCGACGACCTCAAGTCCGAACTCGGAGACGGCTGGAACGGACGCCGCGTCACGGCCGCCGTGCAGTCGAAACACCAAGCCATCGCCCCGCTCTTCGGCCAAGGCATCTGGCCTCGCCTCATGTTCACGGAAAGCCAGATCATGGTGTCGGTGCTGCTGGAGTTGATCCGGCGCGGGATCGTCGCCCTGCCGATACATGACGGGCTGCTTGTGGGGGAGCCTCACCGGGAAATATGCGCCGAGGTCATGCGGGAAGCGGCCTTGAAGGTCACCGGCTTCGAGTTTCCCGTGGCGCTGAAATAACTGCCCCGGTCGTGGAGACTTAACGGCCCCATAATGGCCTCCCGGTGTCCCTCTGCTCCAAGTGCTCCTTGCGGCTTTGAAGAAGGGAGGTTCTCCACCTCACCCTCCCTGACACCTGAAGCAGGACGCTCTCAGCCGCCACCATGCGTCTATGCTCAATGTGACTGGACACTTACCGGACAAGCTCACGTAGCTCCTCAAGGCAAGGAGGAGATGAGGTCTGGCAAGACCCCTCTGGACTTGAAGTCACCACCCCAAGCCCATCCGCAAGCCACCACTCCCAGCCAATAGATCGATGGGGTCTGAGAGCCGGAGGCGGCCCGTCAGGGCCACGGTATGCCTGACCACGAGGCGATAGCGCCAAGCAGTTTCACCAAAACGACACCGAGCGACTTGCCCAGCGTCACCGCGAGGAGTTGCCACGCCCAAGGCGGCAATAAGGGCGGCTTCTTGTTTTGACGGGGAAGTTTGGCTTTGCGCCTGACCATGAACGGACTCCGACATTGAAAAAAAACAATGCGGATAGCGCTTCGCTTTTTGTGCGCCTGATTCGGTTGGCTCGACAAGAGGAACAGTTGAAGGACTCATCCGATTGTCGTGTTTTGCGGGAAAACCGCGTGAAAAGTCAGTGAGATAGCCGTCCCGCTTTCCCCGCTTATCCACAGCCCGCCAGCGCTGGTCGCCAGCTTTCAACAGAACAAATCAACCACCCCATGCCCGACCTCAAGCTCCCAGCTTCAGGCCGCGCTTCTTCACGCCATAACCAAAGGAACACCTATGGCCCGACAACCCGTCCCCCAGATCGGCCGGCCCACGCCGATACAGCCCGTAGCAGCGCCCGTAAGTACCTACGTCAGGCCTGCCGATCCGGCGCCGTCCAGCCTCCACCAGTTGGCCCAAGGGCTGGCGGCTTTCGATAGCGGCTTGAAGACCTGGATCGAGAAGAAAGAGGCCGAACAGGCAAAGGCCGATGCCATTCGCGGCGAAGCCGCCTTCAATCGCAATAACCAGGTGGGCTGGGCTGAAGGTGTGCGCTCCGGCCAGATACCCGCCAATGCCTCCCCGGTCTTTCGGGCCGCCTACAAAAAGGACGAAGGCGAGCTATTGGGCATCAGGATGCGTGAGCAATTCCAGACCGCCTACGCGAAATGGGAAGGCCGCAATTCGGATGACCCCGAGGTGTTCCGAGCCTTCCTGTCGGACTTCGTATCCAAGCACGTCACCACCGACGATCCGGAGGTGCTGGCAGGCTTTAATCCCCATGCCGATGCCCTTGTGGAAACCGCCTACACCACCTGGAGCACCGACCGCGCCAACACCGTCTACAACGGCCACCTCAACACCAGTGCCGCCCTCATTGGCGAAGTCATCGACCACGCCTCTTGGCAGGGCATCGCCCGCGAAACGGGGACGGACTATGCGGCGCTCAAGGAGGACATCCTCAGCCGCCGACAGGAGGCACTCGATAGCGGCCTCCGGATGGCCGACTTTGACAAAGAGCTTGTGGCTTCCATTGCGGTCAAGGCTATCGAGCACAGTGACCCCGCCATCCTCGAACTGCTGGAAGAGACCATCCCCGGCTATGACGTGAAGCTATCCTCGCTGCCCGACTTCAGGGACGTGAAGGCCACCGCTACCGCCCAGCTCTACGCGACCTATCGCCGTCAGCAAGAGGACGCCGCCAAGCGCCAGGCCGCCGAGGACAAGGCCGCCGAGGACCAGATCAAGACCCACGTATTTCAAGGGCTATGGGAAGACCCCATGGCGGAGGTACCGGAAGAGATAATCCGAGCGTGGGAAAAGTACGACCCCGAGGCCCGCAAGAAGCTGGTGGATGTCCGCAAGACTTTCACTGACGGCAACACCATGGAGGATGCGCAGGACCTCCTCATCATCGAGCGGATGATCCAATCCGGGGCAACCAAGGACGACATCTTCGAGATGGCCGCTAACGGCACCATCAAGAACCCCAACACCTTCCGGTCCCTTCTGGACCGCATCGAGCAGCGCCAACAGGTGGCTGCAACGATCCTCACCACCCAGACCACCAAACGCTATCTGGACACCATCAAGGAGCGCCTTACTGACCGACTGGGCGCAGCAATGCTGATGCCGGATGGCCTGACAGATGAAGGCATCCAGGCAACGAGCTACTTCGAGCAAATGCTGATCGAATGGCGCATCAAGAACCCTGAGGCGACCATCTTTGAGCAGGACCAGTTCATCAAGCAGGCCGCCGATCAGGTCCTTGAACGCATTCCCGAGGTTGAGCCGGGCGGTTCGCCACAGTTCATCTCCCCCGAAGACGAGGAGCGCATGGCCACGGACGAGGCAGCCCGCCAGCAGCAACTCGTGGACGACCTCGCGGCCGCCTCTGCCCCACGACAACCACTTGCCACACCACAAGCACCGCAAGGCTCCGCCAAGCTGGGACCGGCAGCAGACCTGGGGCGCTACGTAGGGGCCGCACCGGAGCAGCTCTACGAGGAGTTCAAGGCGAGCGTCTACGGACAGGACATTCCGCCCGACTTTCAGGCGATGGAGCAGGCTGCCCGCCAAGTGGTGGAAGGCCAGGCCGAACTTCTAGGCGTCACACCCGAGGAATACGTTCTCGAAACGTGGCGCATCGTACGCGAAGGCCTCGGCCTGAGCACCGAATATACGCCTCCAGCGCCCGCCCCACAGTCGCAGGCCAATCCGGACATCTTCAAGCTCTCCAACGCCAGGTCACCTGAAGCCGCAGCCGAGGCGCTCTCGTACTTCCAGTCCAACCCGCAGGCCGTCCGCATCGATCCCACCCAGATCGTGGACATGACGCCGACCACCTCGGGCAACTGGAACTTCGGGAAGCTCTCCCAGCCCAACGCCCTCGTGATCCACCATACGGCTGGACGGGGAGGCGTTGATGGTGTCGTCCAGACCTTCAAGGAGCGCGGCTATCCGGCTCACTTTGTGATCGACCGCGACGGTAAAATCCACCGCATCCTTGCCGACGACCAGAAGGGCCAGCACACCAGACCGGCTCAAGATGGCTCGGGGATCACCAACTCCAACTCGTGGGGCGTGGAGATTATCGCCAAGGATGACTCCGACCTTACGCCAGCACAGGTGCAGGCCTCCATCCAGCTCTCCTATTACCTCCACGACAACTACCAGATGCCGCTGGACCGGGTGGTGGGCCATGGGCAGATCAACAACCACAAGCAGGAGACTGAAGGGGCCACCGTTCTGGCAGCCCTCTCGGAGCTGGCCAAGGGTGGGAACCCCAACAGCAGCATTGCGGCCCCGGCCGGCCTGTCTCCTCAGCGTGGCGTCGAGCCGCTCCTCGCCTTCATCTCTCAGGAGGAGGGCACGAGGCAGGACTACAATACGACCCACTCCTACGGGAAATACACGGATGGTGATGTGGACCTGGTGGGCATGACGCTAGACCAGGTGCTCGATCTTCAGTCCTCCATGAAGGCTAGGGGTAGCTCAGGGGCAGTCGGCAAGTACCAGATGCTTCCGGGGACCCTTCAGGACGCCATGCGGGCGCTCGGCATGGACGGCAGCACCAAGTTTGACGCCCAGACCCAAGAAGCCCTCGCCATGTGGCTCCTTGAACGTAGAGGGCTCGCTGACTGGCGGAGTGGGAAGATCACCACAGAAGCCTTCGTGGACAATCTCGCCAAAGAATGGGCCTCCCTCTCCAACTCCTCAGGGCAGGCGCACTACGCAGGGCAGGGACAAAACGCCAGCCTAGAAGGCCTTCTGGCCGCCCTTAGTCAGACCACCTAACACCATCAGGAAATCATCATGTCAGAACAAGACCTGTACGCGCAGGTGAATAAGCGCATTGCCGAACGCAAAGGCATCACCATCCCAGAGGGAGCCATGGGCGCTGAGCAGCCCGCCGCTGAAGGGCCACTGCCAGACTGGGGACTTGAAGGGCCGGTAGGCATCGCCAACGCAATCGGCACCGGGGTCAACGAAGCCTTCTTCAACACCAAGGACATGCTCCTCGGGGAGCCAGCTCAAGAGGACAAGAGCGAGTACCGGCTGGCCAATGAAGCCGCCAAAGAACAGCTACGTCAGAGTGGCGTCGTAAACAACCTCTCCATGGACATCTCGCAGTTCGCCATGGGTATGATCGGGGCGGGCAAGATCATGGCTCCGCTCAAAGGCACCACCAAGGTGGGCCGTGCTGCATGGGAAATCGCTCGTGGCGCTGCTGCCGGATATGCCGCTCTTGACCCCCATGAGGAGCGCCTCTCCAACCTCATCCAGCAGTACCCGGCCCTCCAGAACCCCGTCACCGAATACCTTGCGGCCCAGCCAGATGACCCGGCCCATGTTGGCCGCTTCAAGAATGCCCTCGAAGGCGTCGGCTTTGACCTGGCAGCAGTGGCCGTCATTGAGGCTTCGGTGCGGGCCTTGCGGTTCATGCGGGCTGGAGATGAGGCCGGGGCAGCCGTGGCCACCAAGGAGGTGGAGGAGCTTCACGCCAAGTGGGACGCTGATGTGGCAGCTCGTGAGGCCATAGAAGGCAGGCCGGTGGCCTCCATTGCCGACGACATAGCGGAGGCCTCTGAGGGCATCGCTACGCCCGCCGCACGGGGCAGCGACATTGACCCCCCCACGGGCAAACGGAATGTCGTGGACGCGGAAGTAAGCGCCGGGGCAGCTTCTCGTTCCGGCCGGGAGGCTCAGACCTCAAGCGCAGCAGAAGCGGTAACTGACACGGCCACCCACAGTGTCTCCCCGCCGCCGTCCACCGCCCCAAAGGACCAGCCCTACAGCCCCTCGGTGGTGATCGATGAGGCCAACGTCAAGGAAATCATCACCACCGCCCGCCAAGACGCCGAGGCCGTAGCCCGCTTCGGGAGCCGGGAGGCAGCAGCACAAGCGGGGGCCGCAAGTCGGGCACCAAGCCTGCCTTGGCAGAAGCTCAACGCCACAGAGGACATCGAGGCGCTGGTCGGTGTGGCCGCCAGGTCCATCCGCTCAGAGCTGGAAGCCGTGAAGGGCGGCAACGTCCTGACTGACGCCAAGCTCAACGAGATGGTGCAGGAGGCGGCCAAGCACTTCAACGCCGAGCCCGATGTCGTTATGGCGGAAATCTCGAAGTCGGGTGCCCGTGCCAACCAGATGGTGGCCGACATGGAGGCAGCCTACGTTATCTCCTCGAAGATGTTTCAGGAGACCCACGCTCTGGCCGTGAAGATCACCAACGGCATGTTGGACGACTTCGGGGGCAGCCTCCCCAACGCCCAGAAGGAACTGACCCGGCGCATGACAGCAGCGGCCGACATGCTCGCTCAGGGCCGGTCCATGAGTGCCGCTTTCGGTAGGGGCCTTCGCCGTCAGCGCACCGAGTTCGCCGTACGGCCCGAAGACATCGCGCAGTTCAAGGACATCCCGGCAGACCGCTTGGCCCAAATTCTCGCCTCCACTGGAGGGGACATGGCGAAGCTCCGTCAGGTAGCCAATCCGTCCTTCGTGCGGCGGGTGATCGATGAAGGCGCGTTCCTCCTCACCAATAACCTCCTCTGGAACTGGGTCACCCACAGCGTCAACCTGTCCACCAACCTCTACATGCTGGCAGCACGACCCGCCGAGAAGGCGCTGGGCTCGCTGATGATGGGGACCAAGGGCTCCCGTATTCGCCGGGAAGCCATGAAGGAATACGCCTACACGGTATACTCGGTGGCTGACGCTTGGTCTGGGCTGGTGGATGCGTTCCTGAAAGCCGACTCCAAGCTCTTGCCGTACGAGGGCACAGAGTACTTTCAGTCGGGGCTTCGGGTCACCCAGCCACAGCTCGGCCTAGTGCCAATCAAGGACACCTGGGACCTGTTCCGCAACGGGCTTGTCGCGGCGAACTACGGGCAGGCGGCCAAGGCAGCAGGCACAGCAGCAGGGGCCGCCTATCGTACGGCCGTGGGGTTGCCTACTCGGAGCCTCGGTGCTGTGGACGAGTTCGTAAAGCAGCTCCGGTACCGCTCCTATGTACAGGCCAAGGCGTCAGTCGAGGGGGCCGAGAAGGGCCTGACTGGGGAGGAATTGAAGGCCTATGTCGCCAAGGAACTTCAAGGGTCTTTCACCCCTGACGGCCGGGGCACCAACAAAGCCGCAATGGCGGAAGCTCAAATCGCCACCTTCCAGCAGGAGTTGGCCGAAGGAACGCTGGGCCGGTCCATCCAGAATTTCCGCGCCACCCACCCTGCTGCCCACTTCGTTCTGCCGTTCGTAAAGACCCCCGTGAACGTCCTGAGGACGGCCTGGAAGATGACCCCCGGCCTCAACATGCTCCAAGGGGAATATCGCGCTCAGCTCAATGGCAGCTTGGGGGCGGAAGCTCAGGCCCAAGCCATAGGGCAGATGGCCGTGGGGTCGATGTTCCTCGCCACCGCCGCACAGTTGGCTTTGAGTGGCAGACTGACTGGCGGCGGCCCCTCGAACCACGACTTGAAGAAGCAGCTTCAGGCAACCGGCTGGCAACCCTACAGCATCGTCTTGGACAATTCCGATGGCACCAAAACTTACTTCCCAATCGGACGGTTCGATCCTGTCGGGATGCCGTTCGGGATGGTGGCCGACTTGGTGGACATGCTCAGCGTTGCTCCGGGCAGCAAGAAGGTGGAGGGAGGCATCCTCGCTGCCGGTGTCGCGCTCTCGAAGGCCTTCACCGAGAAGACCTTCCTGATGAACGTCAACCAGATGATGGAGATGCTGACCAATCCCGGCGAGGATGGTGAAGGTATCAAACGCTATTTCGGCAACCTCGGCGGCAGCATGATCCCCGGCTCCTCAGCCATCCGCGTCTACGCCAACCAAGACCCCTATCTCCGGGAGGCACACGACTTCATCACCCGAACGATGAAGGACTTGCCGGGCTACTCGGAGACCTTGCCACCCCAGCGAGATGCCTTTGGGGACCCCATCTGGCGCAAGCGGGGTCTGACGACAACCAGCGACACAGACTTGGTGGAGACCGAGCACAGCCGCATCATCATGGAGACGGGTTATGGCATCCGCCCTCCGAGCCCTCAGGACAGCGGCGTGGACCTGCGAGATGTCACTTTGGAGGATGGCCGCAACGCCTATGATGCCTACCAAGAAATGGCCATCCAGCCAGCGCCGCACTTGCAGCCTCTAAAGGCAGCACTGTCAGCACTGATCCAGAGCCCGGCATACGATCAGCTTGTTGATGGGTCTTCCGAAGTTCAGGGCACCAAGCTCAGCGCCCTCATGGACATCGTGGACAAGTACCGGACGGCAGGCAAAGCGGCACTCCTCCAGAAATACCCCGAGCTTCGCCCCCAGCTCGCCCAGCGCCAGATGGACGTAATCGGCCGCCTTCGTGCCAAGCAGGCTGAACGGGCCAACGGTGAGGCTCCTCCCAAGGAAGAGGGCGTTCGGGGTCTTCTCCAGTCCCTCGGCTATTAGGAACCAACATGCAGAACACAAACGATGACGGGGTGGCGCACTTCAGCGCCGCCCACTGGGTGCCGCCTGACCGCATGGCCCTCTGGCAGGAGCAAGACCCCTATGGTGCCGAGGAGATACTGGATCATATTGATTGCCTGTTCAGTCCCTTCATGCCCCAGCCTGTGGCCAACCCCGAGGACGAGCTTACGGTTTTCCGTCTGGTGCTGGCGGGAGGGGACGAGGTGTCTCTCCTTCAGCTCGTGGCGTCAGGGCTTATTGCCAACGTGGAGGCGTTCATTAAGGCGGCCGTTCTGGTGAAGAGGCGGAGGGCCGGCGCTGCCATTTTGGAGCTGCCCATGGTGGAGGAGGCGAGGGAGCGACTTGTGGCTTCGCTGGGTCCCTTAGGGTGGGAGACACCTGATCGTGCCGCCTGCAAGCGTGTCATGGACGCATTAGGGGCGCTGGAAGGGGTATTGATGACGTGGCTGACCATCCGGCCCGCCGCGACGTTGAGCGCCATGGAGGACTTCGCTAGGGAGGTAATTCACCGGACGGATTTTGGGGTCGGTCGTGCGACATCTACTATGTAGGAGCGGGCGGGCGAGTTTCCCCCCGGTGGGGGGTGGTGGCGCTATGAAACGCGGTGAATGCTCCAGCCGTCCCTGAGCTTGACGAGGTCTTCAGGCTCGAACTCAATGCCAGCCTCTCTGTACCGCGCCAGGCGATCATGTGGCATGGCGTCGAGTGGCATTGACTGGCGCAGCCCCTTCTTCACCAGCCTCTCGTCTTCTTCCCTCAGTATGACCACTCCAAGGATGTGTTGATCCAGGAAGTGCTCCAGCTCCTCATCGCTTTCCGACGCCGCACGAAGGGCCACCGCCAGCGTCTTGAGCGGCACCGCATGTTCATAGGTGAACTGCTTGAGGCCATTCGCGCGGGAAATGGTCTTATTGTCCATCTGGCGGCGCACCGCCCTGGCCTTGGCGGAATGTGGACGGTCTACGGCCCATTTGGCATCGCCTCCACCCTCATAAAGGAAGAAAATGGTCTCGCGTCTCAGCTTTGTTAGTCGGTTCTGGTTAATGCCGAGCTTTTCAAGCCTGTTGAGCTGGCGCAGGATTTCTCCCACCGCCCTCACTACTTCTCGCTTCATGGTGCGCCCCTCTGTTCCTGCCCGCTGTTGCACGAGTCGGCACCGGCTCAAAGCGCGGTGCATATAGCCTATGCCCTTAGTGCATTATTTTTTGGCCAATGCACAAAACCATATTGACTAACCCAAAATGCAGTGCATTATGTGCATATACCCAAACTGCATTGGGTGGTTTTGGAGAACACGAAATGAACCTGACTAAAGACTGGATCGCAATGAGCTGGCCCCAGCGGCTCCTCAATCTCTGTACCCGCCCTTTCGGCTGGGATGTCATCATTGAACGTCATGGGCTGGCAACCTGGCAGTGGGGCCTAGACAGACCCGAGACGGCGCTTGCTGCTGCCCTAGAGGGCGGCTCGGTCACCTTGCTGCGGAGTGGGGATGCTCCCATCACCAATTACGACCTTTGGGTGGGGCCATTCCAAGTTCTCCTCTTCCGTGAGTAGCCCCTGAGGGGCGGGCTTGGTCCCGCCTCTTCACCCCATCAGTGTCCTTTTGCTCCGAGGAGCCCGTCATGTCCGCACACTACTCGTCCTGTCACAATGTCCCCGAGAAGGCCATTCCGAACTACATGCCCGGCATCGCGCCCATCACAATGGACGACGCTAAGCTCTTTGCCGAACGCTACCTGGAGCCAGCCCAACGGGACGACTTCCTCGCTGACCACAAGGATGGAAAGACCCTACAGCGCTGGATGCGTAGGCTGGACGGGGAGACAAGGCACACCATCTTTGTGGACTGCCTATTGTCCCATGCAGATGTGCCCTATGACCTCCGCCTCAAGGCCATTGACGCCAACCCACGGCGGGCCGTCCTGCTGGCCTCGGAGTAGACCCCATGTTCATCCGTGCATATCTCCGCGCATCCACCGAGGAGCAAGACGCCATGCGGGCCAAGGCCGCACTTGATCGGTTCTGTGAGGAACGGGGCTTGAGGGTCGCTGCCTACTATAGGGAGAACGAGAGCGGCACCAAGCTGGACCGCCCTGAGCTGTTCCGGCTACTGGACGACGCTCAGCACGGTGACATTCTGCTCACCGAACAGGTGGACCGCCTGAGCCGCCTGAGGGCAGACGATTGGGAGCGCCTCAAGCAGGAGATACGCAACCGGGGGGTGAGGGTGGTGGCCCTCGACCTTCCCACCTCCCACCAGATGGCATCTCAAGGTGGCGACGAGTTCTCCGGGCGAATGCTTGAAGCCGTCAACGGGATGATGCTGGACATGCTGGCGGCCATCGCCCGGAAGGACCTAGAGGACCGCTACAGGCGGCAGAGCGAGGGCATAGCAAAGGCCAAGGCCAATGGGGTCTACAGGGGCCGGCCCGAGGACGAGGAGCGCAACGCCAAGATCATGGGGCTGCTACGTGAAGGGTGGAGCTATGGGCGCATCCAGGAACACTTCGCCCACCCGGTGACGAAGAACGGCAGGCCTGTCTATGAAAACGGCAAGCGCAAAATGTCAGTCCCATCGGCCCACACCATCGCCAAGCTGGCAAAGAGGGTGAAGGACGAGGCTGGCTTGACCGACTAGACGCACCCTCATCCAATGGCCCGGAGCAGCCGCCCCATGAAGGCCTCGCCTTTAAGCGTCAATCGCACCAGCTTAGAGCGCCCATCATCAGGATCGGGCAGGGTCTCCACAAGGCCTAAGCCCGGCACCTCCGCCCTCGGTCCAGACCCCAAGTAGGCAATGTGCCGATAGAGGGTACTTGGCGGCAAACCAATGCGCTCCGCCATCTCGGCCACTGGCACCGCCTCAGAGGTGCAACCGTCCGAACTGCTCATGGCAATCCCCAGGTATGAAGAAATGATGGCGGCATTGATTTCGCGTTGCTCAGCCATGAACATGCGGTTGACTTCGAGTAGGGCTCGGAGGGCGAGCTGAGGGGACATGATGGCACCACTTGCGGTATTATGTTACCGCGCAATGTGGTGGCGCTGAGTCGATCTGTCTAGGGGGTTGTGGTATTATTTTACTCAGGCCGCCAATAATAGTCCCCTCGACAAATTCTGTTCGCTTTGAAACATTTAGCGGGAAATGGGGAGGTTCGCCGTGTCATTCAATTTCGATAATCTTAGTCGTCCCAAAAGCAGCTCCGCACCCACTGATCCCTTCGAGATATTTGCCAAGACGCCCAATCTTCCGAACGTTCCAAACGACCTCTGGAAGGGCCAAGCCGAGGCCTTAAAGAGTTGGCATGAAAACCGCACGGCTGAAGACAACACCATTTTACTCAATACTGGTGCTGGAAAATCAATCGTTGGCGTGCTTATCGCACAGAGCCTTGTTAATGAGGAAATCGGTCCTGTCGTTTTCGTTTGCAGCACCATCGACTTAGTGGAACAAACTGCACGAGAGTGCGAACGCCTAGGCATCAAATATACAAAGCGGGCCCAAGGCTCATTCTCGAATGACCTGTTCGAGACTGGGAAAGCCTTCTGTATTACCACCTACCAAGCGCTCTTTACTCCCACATCCACTTTCAAGGACCAAAAGGCGCCTGCCGCCGTACTATTTGATGATGCACATGTAGCAGAGCGTGTGGTTCGAGATGTGTTCACCCTCAGTGTCAACAGGGAGAACTTCCCCCAGCTGTTCACCGAACTGATCCAGATCGTGCGCCCGGAATTTGAGGCCGTGCAAAAAGGTGCACATCTCAATTACATTCTAGAGCAAGTTGGCGGCCAGTCTGTAACGATGTGCCCCCCAGTGACATCTTATAGACACCAAGAACAAATTCTTGAGTCGTTCAAGCGGGTCAAGGACTGGCGCAAAACTGAGTTGGCGTTTCCCTTAATGCGGCTATGGGAGAACATCGGTTACTGTGCAATATTTGTATCCTCATCCTCTATTGAAATAAGTCCTCCATTCATTCCTACTGGCGTTTACGACTTCCTTGGGAAGGGTGTCCGGAGGGTTTACCTTTCGGCAACAATGGAGTTCGAGACGGATTTCGTCAGGGCGTTCGGAGTGAAGCCTTCATCACCGATTGTCCCAGATAACGATGCAGGCAACGGCGAGCGGGTAATTCTGCTTAGTTCACGATTTGCACCAGCGGCGGACAAGGCGACCGTTGCAACTGAAATTGTCAAAAACCATAAGCTGCTGGTCTCCGTACCGTCCTACCCCAGAGCTGGAGGCTGGAAGGAATTTGGACAACCACCCACCCGTGACAAATTTACCGAGGAACTTCAGGCTTTTCGACAAGCTGAGAAGGGCGTGTTTATTCTGGTCTCGCGCATCGACGGCATTGACCTGCCTCAGGATGCTTGTCGGGTAATGTTGATCGACGGCGCCCCTTCAGGCTCCAGTCTCATGGACGTATACCTTTCCAGGAACTTGGGGCTCCTGAACCTTTATTCGACCAAGATGGCAAGCAGAATTACTCAGCTGCTAGGGCGAATAAATAGGGGCAGGAGTGACTATAGTGCATTCGTTATCTATGGTGACGACATAAATGTTTGGCTAAAGACCGAACGCAATATCGCACTACTTTCGCCCTTAATCAGAAAACAGGTGGTCCTTAGTCAGACTGTCCAAGAGGGAATGGGAGGTGCCGGCCCTGCCGATGTGGCTGGTATCATCAACCAAGTCATTGGGCGCGATCAGGGTTGGATGCGCTTCTATCGTGAGACAATTGATGGACTTGAGGTGTCCTCGGAGGCCTTGGAAAAGGTCAAGCAGAGGGAAGCGCAGCTGGCGAAGTCTGCGTTAGCAGAGACCAACTTCATGACACGCATCTGGCAGGGCGACATCGATGGCGCACGGCAGGTCTTGCTTGACGTACTGGATGACACTGCTTTGGCAGACGCCCGGCTTGCAGGTTGGTACTCTGTCTGGTTGGCCGCAACCTATGAAAACGCTGGGGACAATTCGACTGCGATAGCGCACTACAAAAAAGCCAGGGCCCGCCTGTCTTCATGGCTCAACGTGCCCCACAAGAGCAGCCACGATCTTGAGCCCGAGGTGAAGGATAAGGCCACCCTCCAGCGGACTCTTCTCGAAGCCAACCACCATGGCCCGCAAGCTCTTGGGAACCTGTCAGGAAAACTTAGGGCGCAGGCAAACAAGTTGGCTGATGTGGATGCGTCTTCTAACGCGAAGGAAGAGGCAGTGAGAATGTATGGCGAATTGCTTGGTTACTCAGCTACTCGCCCCGACAACGAATATGGACAGGGCCCGGACGTTGTGTGGGAGGACGAGGAGACTTCTACGGCCATCGCCTTTGAGCTGAAGACTGAGAAAAACAATCCTGCGGAGTACAATAAGGCTGAGGTAGGACAAGCTCATAACCACCTCCAGTGGATGCGTGATGAGATGTCGGAGTCACAAACGGGAGGATTACTTCTGGTGGGGCCGCCGGGCATCTGCAAAGAGGAGGCCAGTCCATCCGACGAGATATATCTCGTTGAAACGACCGCTCTGGCCGCCCGAATGCGTTTGCTGGCCGCTCAAATTGATGACACGAGGGGCAGAACGGCCATCGACAGGTGGGCGCTACTTGACGAGATTGGTGGTTTTGCTGAGTGGCAAATACCCGGTTGGTTCGGCTCGCTCGCCGTGACAAAACTCAAACAGCTCAAATAACCGCCGAATTTGGGGCACCAAGCTGGGGCACCGCCGAAATGCGGCGCTCCACAATGTGTATGTTTTTCAATACGTTGCAGTCCCAAAGCGGTAGTGGCGGAGAGAAAGGGATTCGAACCCTTGAGACGGTTCCCCGCCTACACACTTTCCAGGCGTGCGCCTTCGACCACTCGGCCACCTCTCCGCATCGCCACGTCCGGGTTGGAAAGCCGGAAACGCGGCCCCGGAGGGCCATTGCGAGCGAGGCGCAATATACCCATGATCTTTGCGGGCGCAAGGGATCACTTTGATGACAGCACGATTGTTTTTAACCAGATAGATTCAATCTTGTGGCAAGGCTATCCGGCGTTGGGCTGGAGGGTGGATCAGGCGGTAGTCCGGCCTGGTCCGGCAAGCACAGGGAAAGTTTATGCGGCTTGTCTTCAGACTATTGGGCACATGGCTGATCGGTATCGCGCTTATTCTGCTTGTCGTGGATGGCACCAAGTCACTGGCGGCGAATGCCTTCGTCTTTACCAGTCTGGGCGAAGCCTGGAGACGACTGCACGAGCCCAGTCTTGAGGGGGTCAACGCCTTTCTGGACAGCCGCTTTTTTGCCGAGCTGCTCGATGTGGTGCTGCAGGCGCTGCTGACCTATCCTGCCTTTGCCGTCCTGGCCGTGCCGGGCGTGATCCTGGCGCTGGCCGGCCGCAGGCCGCGGCGCGAGCGTTTCCTGCGGCAGGAACAGATATAGACCTGACATTTTCCGCCCCGGCTTCCTATATAAGGGAGCGAAAGGAGCATCAGATGTTCTTCCGTCAGAAATTGATGACCATCCCCTCAGCCAGCGAGGCCCTGCCTGGCCGTGCTGAGGCATTGGCCATATCTCCCAACCATTTCGTCAACGGCGCTGCGCTCAAGGGACCATATCCCGAAGGCTCGGAAACCATCTATTTCGGGCTCGGCTGCTTCTGGGGCGCCGAGCGGCTGTTCTGGCAGATGGACGGGGTCGTGGTGACCGCCGTGGGCTATCAGGGCGGGCATACGCCCAATCCCACCTATGAAGAGACCTGTTCGGGGCAGACCGGGCACACCGAGGCCGTCAAGGTGGTCTATGATCCAAAGGTGGTGAGCCTTGAAACCCTGCTCAGGACCTTCTGGGAAGAGCATGACCCCACCCAGGGCATGCGGCAGGGCAATGACATGGGCACGCAATATCGTTCGGCCATCTATACGACGACGCCGCAACAGGCTGAAATCGTGGAGAAAAGCCGGGCCGCCTATGGCGCGGCGCTCAAAGCCAAAGGGCTTGGACCCATCACCACAGAGATCGCGTCGGCAGGGCCGTTCTATTATGCCGAGACCTATCACCAGCAATATCTGGCCAAGAATCCCAATGGCTATTGCGGGTTGGCGGGGACAGGGGTGAGCTGCCCGATCGGCCTGGGCGTTTCGGCGGCCCAAGTATAGGTTGTGCACGGCCCAAGTAAAACCGTGACAGCAGAGGCGTCGCAGGTCTTCACCTGCGGCGCCTTTGCGTTAGCAGGCTGTTAGCGTTGACCATGCCCCATCTGCCGATCATGCATCGTCCTGCGTTCGAAACGTTCGTGCTGAGCCTGCCCGCCGCGACGCTGGTGCGGCAATGGCGCGACGATTCGGTGGCCAAGGTGGGCGGCAAGATATTCTGCCTGCTCGATCGTGACCCCGGCGAAATCTGGCTGAAGGTTTCGGACATGGGTTTCGAGCTGATGACCGAGTTGCCGGGCATCCGGCCTGCCCCCTATTTCGCCCGCGCCGGCTGGGTGGCCATTTCCTCCGACAGCCCGCTCAGCGATGAGGAGGTGCGCGCCTATATCGTGGAGGCGCACCGGCTGGTGGCGGAGAAACTCAGCCGCAAGACGCGGGCTGCATTGGGACTGGGCTGAAAGCGACGCCCGCTAAGGCAGGATGGCGTAGATGCCGAGCGGGCCAACCAGCGAGACATCGACCAGCCAGTCGGGCAAGGTTTCATTGGCCAGCATGTTCAGCACGGTGCCGGGTTCGGCAATGCCGGAGCCACGCATTTCGGGCATTGCCGGACAGGTGACGACGAGGCCAAGTCCCCGCTCGGCGGCGATGGCCCGCGCATCCTCAGCCGGGCCGTTGAAGAAACGGAACGTATCGAGCAGGCCGCGCTGATTGCGATGATAGGGGGCGGCGACCACGGCATGGGGTGTTTCAAGCAGGATATGGGAGCCCAGATCGATGGGCGCCATGATGCGTTCCGGCGGCAGGGCGCGCAGATCCGCATAGGCGCCCGGCGCGAGGCAGGCGCTGCGGCCGGTCCTGATCTCGGCCAGCGCCTCTACCGGCGCCTGCGGCACAAGCGTCGTCAGCGCGCCAACGCCCAAGGTCAGCACCAGCCCCGATGATGCCAGCCATGTTCCCGCCAGCGCCAGAATGCGGGGCGGGCGCGGCTGGGCCAGATAGGCACGGCGCGCCGAGGCAATGAGCCAGGCAGCAGCGGGAATGGCGGGCATGATGGCAAGACGCGCGCCGCGGATCTGCGCCAGCATGATCAGGGCGGTGGCAGCGATAAAGACCAGCAGGATCAGCCATTGCAGACGCTTTTGCGGCTCGCTCCCCAGCGCGAAAAGGCAGGCCGCCAGGCCCAGAAGAACCGGCACGGCCACCCCGATGGCATAGGCGGGCAATTGAGCCAGCGACTGGTGCCATGGCCGGGCTTCGACGATGGCGGCGATCCAGTGGTCGCGCAGCCATGGATCGAGGCCGGCATAGGGACCGGATAGGCATTGCGGATAGACCAGGCCGACAAGGGCAGCGGCGGCCAGGCCCAGCGCCGCCAGCAGCGCGAAACGGTGGCCGGCCTGACGCGGGGCCGGCAACAGGGATACCGCAAGAAAGGCGCCACCGACCGCCAGCGCGGCAAGCGCATAGACCGGGGAAATCATGTCGCAGGCCGCCTCAAGCCAGCGGGAGGGCGGGCGCGCCAGCGCGAGATGGGCCAGCATGGACAGGGCGAAGCCGAGCCCGAAACGCCGCAGATTGGCCGCGCGGCCTGGATCGACCACATAGGCGAGGCCGAAGGCGAGAATGACGGCCACGGCACCCGGCAGCGCCTCGACCGCAACCGCCATGGCCGTGGCCGCGACGAGCCCAGCCAGCCAGGCCCATAGGGGCCGGCGCAGTGCCAGCAGCGCGGCCAGCAGGCTGGCCATGATCAGCACGACGATGACATTGTGGTGGTCCACGCGCCCGGGCATGAATTCGGCAAGAATGGCGGGGGCCAGAACGGGCAGGACCAGAGCGGCGAGCAGTCCGTCGCGCCCCACCAGTTCAAGGGTGATGCGCGCCGAAAGCCAGAGCAGAACGGCCAGCAATAGCAGCGGCCAGACCATGCCGGTCAGGGCTGCGGCCGCGCCGGGCCCGGCGACAGAACCGAACACGGCCAGAAGGCCCGCCAGCGGCAGGTCGATCAGCCGTGACCAGTGGATTTCAACGCCGTGGGGCGTGTTGAGCCGGTGCTGGACGGAATCGTACCAGCCTTGCCCGGCGAGAAAATCGCGGACGACCACCACGCGCATGGCGTCGTCCGTATCGGTGAAAAGCGGCGCGTCGCCATTGCCGCCGACCACACGCAACAACAGGGCCCCGGCGGCCATGGCCCAGATGACGAGCAGCCAGAGCCAGTCGCGGCGGTCAAGGGCGGCGGACGGGGGCGGCACGGGCGAATCCTTATGGCGGGACATGGCGGATACCATGCGCCGATGAGGGTTAATGCCGGGTGGAGCGGGGAGAGGATGACGGACCGCACCGGCTCCAAAAGCTGCTGATGAGGGACAGAGCGCACTGGCGGCCACCCTCCGCGCAAGGGCCAGGCTGGATTGGATTTCGTGTTACTGCGCTCTCGCGGCTGTGGACTTTGCACATGCCGCATGCCCTGCCATTCCAGCCTGGTGCTCGTGGCCTTTTCTCCTCCATTCGGTCCATCAGAATGAATGGCCCTGCGGATCGAGATCGCGCTTGGCCGCCATCGTCACCACCGGCTTGTCCCGGTGGTCCATGCCGCCCTCAGAATGGATTGCCGGGACAAGCCCGGCAATGACGATGAAACATGGATGGGTCTCAGACTGGCAGGAATGCTGTGGGGGGCGATACGTCTTCGCAGACGCCGCTGGCCCGCTGAGACGAGGGCAGTTGGCTGCTGCACGTTCAGCGCATTATAACGCCAATTGAGCTTGCGCGGAGCGCAGAACCCCCACCCTCGATCCCTCCCCTCAAGGGGGAGGGAGGCGATGGAGCCGCGCGCTCGGGTGGATATGTTACGTGCTGACGCCCTGCCATTCGACCAAAGGTCTCATGGCCTAGCCTGCTTAAATCTCCCCACCGGGGAGATTTCTCCCTGCGGGTCGCCCTGCCATTCGACCATAGGTCTCATGGCCTAGCCTGCTTAAATCTCCCCACCGGGGAGATTTCTCCCTGCGGGCCGCCCTGCCATTCGACCATAGGTCTCATGGCCTGCTCGCCTAAAATCTCTCCACTGGAGAGATTTTGCCGCCTTGCGGCCGGCTCTCAGACATCCAGATTGCTTACATTCAACGCATTGTCCTGGATGAAGTCACGACGCGGCTCCACAAGGTCGCCCATCAGGGCGGTGAAGATCTGGTCAGCCTCGTCGGTCTGGTCGATTTCGACGCGCAGCAGGGTGCGGGCATTGGGGTCGAGCGTGGTTTCCCAGAGCTGCTCGGCATTCATTTCGCCCAGGCCTTTATAGCGCTGCAGGCTGAGGCCCTTGCGCCCGGCATCGGTCACCGCCTTGAACAGGGTCGATGGCCCGTAGATATTGATGGTATCGCCCTTGCGGGTCAGGGTGGGGACGCCGCCGAACAATTCGTCGAGCCGCTCGGCCAGGCTGCGCAGCTTGCGCGCATCGGCGCTTTGCAGCAGCGCCCGGTCGATCTGGTGCGTTTCGGTGACGCCGCGCACAGTGCGCGAGAAGGCCAAAGCCTCCTCGTCAGTGATCTCGCCGGTCCAGCCGCGTTCGAGCTCGTCGGAAATACGGTCCAGCCGCTGGGCGACGCGCTTGAGGGTTTCGCCGCTCTTTTCGGGGTCGGACATGCCATCGGGATCGAGCCCGCCGACAATGGCCGCCTGCTCCACCAGATTGCGGTTGTAGCGGGTATTGAGATTATTGATCGCCTTGGTGATGTCCCGTGCCTGCTGGAGAATGCCGAGCAGGTCGTGGCCGGCATGCTCGGCCCCGTCGCGGGTCCTGAACACAGCGTCTTCCAGCCCGTTTTCGAGCAGGTAGTTTTCCAGCGCGTTCTCGTCCTTGAGGTAGAGTTCGGAACGGCCGCGGGTCGCCTTATAAAGCGGCGGCTGGGCGATATAGATATGACCGCGCTCGATCAGCTCGCGCGTCTGGCGATAGAAAAAGGTCAGCAGCAGCGTGCGGATATGGGCGCCGTCCACGTCCGCGTCGGTCATGATGATGATCTTGTGGTAGCGCAGTTTGTCGGGATTGAATTCTTCCCGCCCGATGCCGGTGCCCAGCGCCGTGATCAGCGTGCCGACCTGGTCGGAAGAGATCATGCGATCAAAGCGGGCGCGTTCGACATTGAGGATCTTGCCGCGCAGCGGCAGCACGGCCTGGTTGGAGCGGTCGCGGCCCTGCTTGGCGGAGCCACCGGCGGAGTCACCCTCGACGATGAAGATTTCGGACTTTGCCGGGTCGCGTTCCTGGCAATCGGCCAGCTTGCCCGGCAGTGACGAGATTTCCAGCGCGCCCTTGCGGCGGGTCAGCTCGCGCGCCTTGCGGGCGGCTTCGCGGGCGGAAGCGGCTTCCACCACCTTGGCGACAATGGTCTTGGCTTCGTTGGGATGCTCCTCGAACCACTGGCCGAGCTTTTCGTTGACGATGTTCTCGACAACGGGGCGCACTTCGGAGGAGACCAGCTTGTCCTTGGTCTGGGAGGAGAATTTGGGATCGGGCACCTTGACCGAGAGCACGCAGGTGAGGCCCTCGCGGGTGTCGTCGCCGGTCAGCGAGACCTTTTCCTTCTTGGCGATGCCGGAGCTTTCCGCATAGCCGGTGACCTGGCGCGTCAGCGCACCGCGCAGGCCGGCAAGGTGCGTGCCGCCATCGCGCTGGGGGATGTTGTTGGTGAAGCAGAGGACGTTTTCGTGGTAGCTGTCATTCCACTGCAGCGCCACTTCGACGGTAATGCCGTCCTTCTCCGAGATCATGGTGATCGGGGCTTCGATGACCGGGGCCTTGGACTTGTCGAGATAGCGGACAAAGGCTTCGAGCCCGCCCTCATAGAACAGCTCAACCTCGACCGGCTCTGGATGGCGGCGGTCTGCCAGGAGAATCCGGACGCCGGAATTGAGGAAGGCCAGCTCGCGCAGGCGATGTTCCAGCGTCTTGAAATCGAACTCCACCATGGTGAAGGTTTCGGTGGAGGGCAGGAAGGTCACCGACGTGCCCGAGCGACCCTCATACTCACCAACCACCTTGAGCGGCGCGTCGGCCACGCCATGGGTGAAGCTGATCTCATGCACCTGCCCGTCGCGGCGGATCGAGAGCTGCAAAAACACCGACAGCGCATTGACCACCGAAACGCCCACGCCGTGCAGGCCACCGGAAACCTTGTAGGAATTCTGGTCGAATTTACCGCCGGCATGAAGCTGGGTCATGATGACCTCGGCTGCCGAGACGCCTTCTTCCTTGTGGATGCCCACCGGAATGCCGCGACCATTGTCGGTCACCGTCACCGAACCATCGGGATTGAGCGTTACCGTGACGAGATCGGCATGGCCGGCCAGCGCCTCGTCGATGGCGTTATCCACCACCTCATAGACCATGTGATGCAGGCCCGAACCGTCGTCGGTATCCCCGATATACATGCCGGGGCGCTTACGCACGGCATCGAGCCCTTTCAGCACCTTGATGCTGTCGGCGCCATATTCGTTCGGGGTCGGGTTTTCGCTGTCGCTCATAGGGTCCGAATCAGTCGTTAAAACTCAAGTTCCGTTCTAGCGGAATGGGGGTAAAACCCCAAGGAAATTGGCCATTTCAGAGGCATTTGCCGGGGATTTCCGGCCCTAGCGGGCCAGCCGGCCGTCTCGCACGGAAATGCGCTGCGCCCGATCCTCCAGCGCTTCGAACAGAAGCGCATCGGTGCCGGTGAGGAAACACTGGGTTTCCAGCCCGTCCAGCGCCTGAAACAGCGCCCGCCGCCGGTCCGGATCGAGATGGGCTGCGATCTCGTCGAGCAGCAGAAACGGGGTAATGCCGGTTCGCAACCGCACCAGCCGCGCATGGGCGAGGATCAGTCCGATCAGCAGCGCCTTCTGCTCGCCGGTCGAGCCAAGGGCCGCCGGCATCTGCTTTTGCGCATGCACGACTTCGAGATCGACGCGATGTGGCCCGGATGTGGTGCGTCCGGCGGCGCGATCAAGGCCGCGCGCATCATGCCAGCGCTGCGCCAGAACCGCCTCCAATGCGGCCGATTGGTGAGGCTCGGCCATATCCTCGAACAGGGCCGTCAGCGACAGGATGGCGGCGGGGAAATTGGCGTCTTCGAGACTTTGCGCGATCAGCGCCTGCAGCGAGACGAGACTATCGGTACGGTTGAGATGGACCGAGGCGCCAAGCTCGGCCATCTGCGCCTCGATGGCCGACAGCCAGCGCGGGTCGCCGCCTTCCTCGAGCAGCCGGTTGCGCTGGCGCATGGCCTTTTCGAAGTCGGATACTGCCGAGGAATGGGCGGGGATGAGCGTGGTGACCAGCCGGTCCAGAAACCGCCGCCGTTCGCCCGCCGGACCGGAAAACAGGCCATCCATGGCAGGGGTCAGCCAGAGCACACGCAGATAATCGCTCATCGCCTCGATGGAGCGGGCATTGGCGCCATTGATGCGCACCCGGCGGCCACCATCTGGCGTCGCGCCGGTGCCGATGTCTGCGGGGCCGGAATCGGCCTCCACGGAGGCGGCGACGGCCCAGGGCAGGTCGGAGCCCTGCGACTGCAATGTATCGAAGCTGGCCCCGCGCAGGCCGCGCCCCGGCGAGAGGACAGACACGGCTTCAAGCAGGTTCGTCTTGCCCGAGCCGTTGGGGCCGGTCAGCACGACATGGCGGGAATCGAGATCGAGCGCCGCCGAGGCATAATTGCGGAAAGCAGTGAGGCGCAGGCGGGAGATGTGGCGGATCATGGTTCACCTCTCCCCGGCGCAAGGCCAGCGCCGCACCCCTCATCCGCCCTTCGGGCACCTTCTCCCGCAAGGGGAGAAGGGGGGATCGCGTCTCGGCCGACCACCGGCTCGCCACTCTCCCCTTGCGGGAGAGGGTAGATCGGCCGCAGGCCGAGACGAGTGAGGGGTATCTTCTTTGAAACCGTGCCGGCGCCCTGCGCGCATAGCGCTCCGGGCCTGGTCGGCTTAAATCGCTCCACTGGAGCGATTTCCCCTGCGGGAACTGCCCCGCCCTGCGCGCATAGCGCTCCGGGCCTAGTCGGCTTAAATCGCTCCACTGGAGCGATTTCCCCTGCGGGACGCCGCCTAGACACGCATCGGCATCAGCACGTAGAGGGCGTTGGCCTCGCCCTCTTCCTTCACCAGGGTCGGGGAATTGGCGTCATTGAACAGGAAGACGGCGTTTTCCGAGCGGATCTGGGTGATGATGTCGAGGAGATAGCGGGCATTGAAGCCGATCTCGAAACCGTCGGTGTCGAAATCCACCGCCACTTCCTCGCTGGCCGTACCATGGTCGGGATTGGTCACCGAAAGTTCGAGCAGGCCATTGGTGGCGGCGAGCTTGACCGCCTTGCCGCCGCGATCCGAAGCGATGGTGGACACGCGATCCACGGCAATGGCGAAGCCGGCGCGATCCACCAGCATCTGCTTGTCATTGTTCTTCGGCGTCACCCGGTCGTAGTCGGGGAAAGTGCCTTCGATCAGCTTGCTCAGCAGCACGACCGTACCCACGGTGAAGCGGATCTTGGTGTCGGAGACTTCCACATGCACGTCGCCATCGACGCCATCGAGAAGCTTCTGGACTTCGCCCACGGTCTTTTTCGGCACGATGATGCCATGCATGCCTTCGGCGCCGGCGGGCGCCGCGATTTCGGCGCGGGCCATGCGGTGGCCGTCGGTGGCGACGGCGCGGAACAGGCTTCCAGAGGCCGAATTTTCGACGGCATGGAAATAGATGCCGTTGAGATAGTAGCGCGTCTCCTCATTGGAGATGGCGAACTGGGTGCGCTCGATCAACTCGCGCAGCGAGGCCGCCGCAATATCGAACTCATGGGCGAAAGCGCCGGACTTGAGATCGGGGAAGCTGTCGGGGCTGAGACAGGCGAGATTGAAGCGCGAGCGCCCGGAGGTCAGCACCATGTTTTCGCCACCATCGGTTTCGAGCTTGACCTCGGCGCCGTCGGAGAGCTTGCGCACGATTTCATAAAGCGTATGGGCCGGCACGGTGGTGGTGCCGGGGGTGGAGACCATGGCGGGCACGCTTTCGGTCACCTCGATATCGAGGTCGGTGGCGCGCAATTCGACCCGGTCGTCACCGGCCTTGAACAGGACGTTGGCCAGGATCGGATAGGTATTGCGGCGTTCGACCACCCGATGCACATGGCTCAGCGACTTGAGCAGATGATTGCGTTCGAGCGTGACTTTCATTTCCTACCCCTGGCACTCAACACGTCTCTCAAGAGACGACAAACCCCGGCGAACCGGGGTGTGGACCTTTGCAATTCATTGACCAAAAGGCAAGGGCGGGCGGCAAGTTGCCGCCCCTTTATCCCTATTCTTCAAGCATGCGCTTGAGCAGTTCGATTTCCTGGCCGAGCTCGATATCGTCCTTGATCATCTGTTCCACCTTGCGCACCGAATGCAGCACGGTGGTGTGATCGCGGCCGCCGAAGCGCCGGCCGATTTCAGGCAGCGAGCGGGCGGTCAGCGCCTTGGCCAGATACATGGCGATCTGGCGCGGGCGTACCACGTCGCGGCTGCGGCGGGCCGAGAGCAGTTCATTGCGCGGCACCTTATAGTGGCGCGACACGGCCTTCAGAATGTCCTCGATGCGGACGCGCTTGGCATCGCGCGAGCGGATGAGGTCGGCCAGGGTCTTTTCGGCCAGCGGCACGGTGATGAGTTCACCGGTCAGCTGGTTGGCGGCAACGAGCCGGTTGACGGCGCCATCGAGATCGCGGCCATGGCTGACCACGGCGCGGGCGATATAGTCGATCACCGCGGTGGGGAACTGCATGCCGAAGCGCGCATTCACCTGCTCGGCGCGGCGCTGCACGATATCGCGGCGCAGATCGAGGTCGAAGGTGGAGATCGGCACGACCAGCCCGCCCGAGAGCCGCGAACGCACGCGCTCATCGAGCATTTCGAGATCGCGCGGCGGTGCATCGCCAGCCACCACGATCTGCTTGGCGCCGGTCAGCAGCGCGCCCAGCGTATGGCCGAATTCGGTGGCGGACTTGCCCTGCAGGAACTGCATGTCGTCGATCAGCAGCAGATCGACCCGGCGCAGCCATTCCTTGAAGCCGAGCGCGCTCTGGCGCTGCACGGCGGTGATGAAATGGTACATGAAATGGTCGGCCGTCAGATAGACGATGTTCTTGGACGGGTCGGCCTGAGCAACCGAATGGGCAATGGCGTTGAGCAGGTGCGACTTGCCGAGCCCGACGGTGGAATGAATATAGACCGGGTTGAAGGTCACGGTGTTGTTGATCGCCGCATTGGCCAACTGCTTGGCGACCCCGAAGGCCATTTCATTGGCCGAACCGGCGACGAAAGTGTCGAAGGTCATGCGCGGATCGATGGCGCTGCCGGACAGCGCATCGCCCTTGGCATTGTCCCGGACGAGACGCGGCACGCTGGGCATGGCGGCCGGGGCGGGCGCGGCCTCGGCCTGGCCATCGGCCAGGGCAGACGGGGCTTCGGGCGCTGTTTCGGCCAGCGGCGCGATGCGGGGACGCGCCTGACCATTGACGCGCATGGTCACCTGAAGGCGGGCCGCCTCGGGCAGGTCGTGACGGAAGGCTTCGAGGATTTTCTCGGCATAATGGGACTGCACCCAGGAGCAGAGGAAACGGGTGGGCGCGGAGAGATGGACCAGGTCATCCACCAGTTCTTCCAGTTCGAGGCGCGCAAACCAGGAGGTGAAGACATCCTCGCCCACTGCCGCCTTGAGCCGTGCGCGCACCCGGGTCCAGAGATCGCGCTGGGTTTCGGATGAGCTATCGGACATGACAGGACTATCGCCTTTTGTAGAGGAAGGAAGAGAAGGAGCGCCGGCCGGAGCCAAATCATCTCTTCCTGCAATCGCCTGTCGCATCATCGTTTCTAGCCCCATTCTGTTTGCTCCGCCCGGTCCGCATAGTCCGGCGGTATTGTTCTTGTTGCCTGTTGCGCCCGGCCCGTTCCGGACCTTTGGACACAGCTTCGCCCCTGCCCCCGCCAGGCGGGCGCACAAATTGACCGGCGGTCATCCCACCGTCTTCTTTATTGACCTGTCCCTTGATCCCGGCCTGACCCGGCCGGCGGTCCATCGAACGTCGTCAACTCCAATTTCACCGGCCGCATACCAGCGCGGCCAACAAAGTCTTCATCGACTTTTACTCCCCGGCATTGCTGCCGGTACTGCCCCAAAATCCGGACCCGCTTGCGGCCCGGTCTGACGGTATCGAGGATCGTTCCACCCCTCGTTTTTCCCGCCAGCCAAAGTACATTAGAGCCACGAATTTGGACCCGCAACATGTGAATCGCTGAAATAGGGGCTTGACTCTAAACTACCGAAATCCACACCCCGAGCCCGCAAAAAGCACCCTCCGGCAAGAGCCTGTGACTCAAGGCAGATTCCAACACTTAGCCCCCGCGGGCATGGTGAAAAATTTATTCTGTCCCGAGCGTCAGCCAGTGCCGGATGCCTCGGGCAGACAGGGGGCTGCGTCACACCAAGCCTTTGACAGGACTGGAATAATTCCCATGTGCCCCAAACGTTCCGCCATTGGCGGCACCGTCATGTAATGGTCACATGACACTGATGCGACGAAAAAGCATCCTCGCTACCATACAACAAAAAAGGCTCCTTGCGGAGCCTGTTTTCGTCTTGCCGTGCGTGCCTGACAAGGCATCACGGCGTCTGGCAATCAGACCGCCAGAGCCTTGACCCGGCTGTTGAGGCGGGAGACCTTGCGCGAGGCGAGATTGGTATGAACAATACCCTTGCCAGCGGCGCGGTGGATCTCGGGCTCGGCAGCCTTGAGTGCGGCGAAGGCAGTGGCGTGATCACCGGCGGTGATGGCTTCCTCGACCTTGCGGATGAAAGTGCGCACGCGGCTACGACGCGACTTGTTGACCGCGGTGCGGGCAGCAATCTTGCGGGTGGCCTTCTTGGCTGACGGCGTATTGGCCATTTGGTCCTCTTGAGCGTCCAACCGGATAAAGAGCGCTTCAGCGCCACAGGCATCCGGCATGTAAATGAAATCGGCGGCAATCGACAGCCGCCAAGTTGGGCGGTCTATAGGGGATAGGCGGGGAGGCGTCAACTGGATTCCCCTTCTTCTTGCCCTCTCCCCTTGTGGGAGAAGGTGCCCGAAGGGCGGGTGAGGGGTCATGGCACCATCGCACCCCTCATCTGGCGCTGCGCGCCACCTTCTCCCACACGGGGAGAAGGAAGGTGCCTCAATGCGCCTTCTGGCAGACCGGACAGTAAAAGGTCGAGCGTCCCGATTGCACGATCCGCTTTATCACACCGCTGCAAAGCGGCGTCGGACAGGGATCGCCCTCCCGGTCATAAACGGCAAAATTGTGCTGGAAATAACCAGCGCCCTCGACGGAGCGGAAGTCACGGATGGTGGAGCCGCCCACTTCGATGGCCGCAATCAGCACTTCGCGCACCGCGCCCGCCAGATCGTCCAGCGCCTTTTTCGGCGCCCCATCGGCCCCGACCAGGGTGCGCGCCTCGATATCCGGCAGAATATGGGCCCGGTGCAGCGCCTCGGCGACATAGATATTGCCCAGCCCCGCCACGACGCGCTGGTCGAGCAGGGCGGCCTTGATCGGCGCCTTCTTGCCCCTGAACGCTGCCGCCAGGGATAGCGCACTGAAATCATTGCCGAGAGGCTCGGGCCCAAGGCCCTTGAGATAAGGACTGTCTTCACCATCGTCATAAAGATCGATGAAGCCGAAACGGCGCGGATCGGCATAGATGAGATGGCTTTGCCCATGCTCGGGATGGCTGAGCGTCCAGATCATGTGATCGTGTTTGGGCTCGGTGCCCGGCTCGTAATAGCGCGGCGGCTTGTCGATGCCGTGTTCGGCAAAGCGCCAGGAACCGGTCATGCCCAGATGGCTGAGCACGGTCTTGCCATTGGACAGGGTCAGCAGCAGATATTTGGCGCGCCGCCCCACCTGCTCGACCACCTGCCCTTCAAGGGCAGCTTTCAATCCTGGCGGAAAGGGAAAGCGCAGATCCTTGCGGTTGAGCACCACGGTCTCGATGCGCGCGCCCGTAAGCCAGGGTGCCAATCCGCGCCGGACGGTCTCGACCTCGGGCAATTCGGGCATGGGTAAAACTCCTTCACCCTGCGCGCCTTTGCGCATGGGCATTTTCGGAAGCCTTATATATGGTGCGCGCAAATCCTTCGAGCACCGAGGTCCGGTCATGACCCAAGCCCCAGAAACAACCCATTTCGGCGAGCGCACCGTTGCTCTTGAGGATAAGCAGGGGCTGGTCGACAAGGTCTTTCACGACGTGGCCGACCGCTATGACCTGATGAACGACCTGATGAGCGTGGGCGTCCACCGGCTCTGGAAGGACGCCATGGTGGCAGAACTGGCGCCGCCGAAATCGGGTTCGCGCCCCTATAAGGTGCTCGACATGGCCGGGGGTACCGGCGATATCGGCGAGCGTATCGTCAATCGCTCGCTGGGCTATGCCGAGGTCGTGGTGTCGGACATCAATGCCGACATGCTGCGGGTGGGGGCCGAGCGTGCCAAAAGCTGGCGCTATCCGGGACAGGTCGGCTTCGTCGAAGCCAATGCCGAGGCCCTCCCCTTCGAGGACGCGTCGTTCGATGCCTATACGATTGCCTTCGGCATCCGCAATGTGCCCCGCATCCAGAAAGCGCTGGACGAGGCCTATCGCGTCCTGAAGCGCGGCGGCCGCATTCTCGTGCTGGAATTTTCCCAGGTCGACGTGCCGGGCTTTGACTCTCTCTACAAGCTCTATTCGGACAGTGTCATCCCGCCCATGGGCAAGCTGGTGACCGGCGATGCGCAGCCCTATCAGTATTTCATCGAGTCCATCCGCAAATTCCCCGATCCGGCCAGTTTCTCGGCCATGGTGGCCAAAGCCGGATTCAAGCGCACGAAGCACCAGAGCTTTACCGGCAATATCGCCACCCTGTTCTCGGGCTGGAAGCTGTAATGGCGATTGGTTTGACACTATTGTCTCGGCTCCTTGCCACCCTCCCCCTTGATGGGAGGGAGGCGCATCGAGATCGCAAGGCCTGTGGAGCCAGTCTATAATGTCCATCGGTTCGACCTTCCGCCTGATCCATGCCGGCTGGGTAATGGCCCGCGAGGGGGCATTGTCCATCCTGCCGGCAGAAGCGCTGCCGCCGATGATGAAATTCGGGATTTCCATGGGCAGGCTGGTCGAGCGGCGTTCGGTGCGCCAGACCGGCTCGATCGAGCGGCTGAATGCGGCGCTGCACAAGCTGGGGCCGAGCTTTGTCAAATTCGGCCAGACGCTGGCCACCCGCCCCGACATTGTCGGCGCGCAGGCGGCGGCGGACCTTTCGGGCCTGCAGGACCGGATGCCGCCCTTCGATCCGAAGCTGGTGCCGGGCATTCTGGAGGAAGCGCTGGGCGCCAAGGCGGCGCAGCTCATCGAAATCAGTCCACCGGTCGCCGCAGCCTCCATCGCTCAGGTCCACAAGGCAAAATTGCGCAAGCCCGGCGAAGCGCCGAAAATTGTCGCCGTCAAGCTGCTGCGCCCCGGTGTCTCGGAGCGGTTCCACGCCGATACGCAGGCGCTCTATGCCGGGGCGCGGCTGGCCGAGACCTTTTCGCCCGCCAGCCGCCGCTTGCAGCCGACGCAGGTGGTCGAGACGCTCGACCACTCCATGCGGCTCGAACTCGACCTCCGGCTCGAAGCCGCTGCCATTTCGGAAATGGCGGAGAATATCAAGGACGATGAAGGCTTCACCATTCCGCAGGTGCAGTGGGACCATGTCGCGCAGAATGTGCTGACCACGACCTGGGTGGACGGCATTCCGATCCGCGACCATGCCGCCATCGATGCCGCCGGCATCGACCGCAAGGCGCTGGCCGCCAAGGTTTTGCAGGGCTTTCTGCGCCACGCCATCCGCGATGGCTTCTTCCACGCCGACATGCACCCCGGAAACCTTTTTGCCGATCCGAAAACCGGCGACGTGATCGCGGTGGATTTCGGAATCATGGGGCGGATCGGCAAATTCGAGCGCCGGTTCCTCGCCGATATCCTCTACGGCTTCATCACCCGCAATTATCGCCTCGTGGCGCAGCGCCATTTCGATATCGGCTACGTGCCTGCCCATCAGTCGGTGGATGATTTCACCCTGGCCATCCGCTCCATCGGCGAGCCGCTGCATGGCCGCAAGGCGACGGAAATTTCCATGGCCAAGGTGCTGGGACAGCTCTTTGCCATCACCGACCTGTTCGAGATGCGCACCCGGCCCGAGCTGGTGCTGCTGCAGAAGTCGATGGTGCTGGTGGAGGGCGTCGCGCGCAATCTCGACCCCGAACTCGACATCTGGACCATTGCCGAGCCGGTGGTGGGCGACTGGCTGCGCCGCGAAGAGGGGCCGCTGGGCCGGCTGGAAGACCTTGCGGGCCATGTGACGCGCATGAGCGAGGCTTTGGGCCGCGTGCCCGGTCTGATCGCCCAGGCCGAGCTGACCATGGCCGAACACCGCGCCATGATGAACCGGCCGCACGATGGCTTGCTGCGCAATGCGATCCTTGTCGCGCTGGGTGCTGCGGTAGTGGCGCTCGGCGCCATTGCCTGGCTGGCGCTGCGCCTGGCGGCAGCCAGCTGACATCCCCCCGAAAGAGGGCTTGAAGCAGAACGGCTTCAACCCGTAAGTTGCGGCCAGCAAAAGGCGCATCGCCGATATAGGGAGACCTCAATGAGCGTTCAGTTTCTTGGCAGGATGGCAGGCGTGGCGGTTCTGGCCATGGGGCTTGCGGCCTGTGTCGATGTCGATATTGACGTCGCCCTGACCAGCACCACCACGGCGCGCGCCACCATGACCCAGACCATGAACGCGGACCTCTATTCCATGGTCAAGATGGCGGAGGAAAGCGGGCAGAGCGAGGAAGCCAGCTTCTGCGAAGAGGGCACGCTGACCGAGAATGCCGATGGCAGCGCCACCTGCTCGATCATGGAGGAAGGCCTGTTTGCCGATCTCGATCTGGGCCAGGACGAGGGCGGCATTTCCTTCACCGATGCAGGCCCGGGCCTGGTGCGCATCGTGCTGCCGACCGCCGACATGACCGGCGAACTCGGCATTGACGACGAGATGGATGAAGAAACCAAGCAGATGACGCTCGCCTTCTTCGAGGGTCACAACATCACCGTGTCCTTCTCGGGCGCCGAAATCGTCGACACCAACATGACCCGCTCCGCCGATGGCAAGAGCGCCAGCCACGTCATTCCGATGGCCGACCTCATCGAAGGCACGCTGGATATTCCCGCCGAGCTGTTTGCCGTGGTGCGTGCGCCTTGACCATCGCCTCTCCGACGATTCTGCTCAAATGGCTGGCGCATGGCGAGGGCCTTCCCCCGCCTGCGGCGGCCAGCGCGCTTGCGGCAGGCGCGGACCTGCGCGCCGCCCTGCCCGAGGGCCAGCCCTTGCGGCTCGCGCCCGGCAAACGCGCCATCGTGCCCTGCGGCTTCGCCATGGCGCTGCCTGCGGGATACGAAGCGCAGGTGCGGCCGCGGTCGGGCCTTGCGGCCAAGCATGGCATAACGGTGCTCAATTCGCCCGGCACGATCGACGCGGATTATCGCGGCGAGGTCATGGTGATCGTCATCAATCTGGGTGACGAAGACTTTATCATCACAAGGGGCGAGCGCATCGCCCAGATGGTGATCGCGCCGGTGGTGCAGCCGGTCTTTGTGGTGAGCGAGGATCTCGATGAGACGACACGCGGTTCAGGTGGTTTCGGATCGACGGGCAGGGCCTGAGCGCCCCGGGGCGCCAGGTCTGTGGAACCGTCCCCGCGTCCGGCATCGAATAGGGGCGCTTTTTCTGTTCATCACGGCACTCCTGGCCCCTGTGGTCCCCACCATGGCCGGCGACAGGGCGCTGATCGACTATATCGGGTTCTCGCAGGATTTCCGCTATTTCGCCTTCGAGGAATTCGGCATTCAGGACGGCTCTGGCTTTGCCTATGCCAATCTCTATGTCATCGACCTCAGCACCGATGCCTGGGTTGTCGGCACGCCGGTCCGCATCCGGGCCGACAGTGAAGAGCGCAGCCTCAGCGATGTGCGCGCCGAGGCCAAGGAGCGGGCCAGCAGCCATATCGATGGTTTCGGCATCAATGTGCCGGTCGAGATCGCGGCCCTGATCGGCGATGGCGTGCCCGATACCGACGCGCGCGAACTGGTCTTCGGCGCCCCCGCCTATCTGCCGGGCATGGTGTCGGGCAATTACCGGCTGCATCTTTCGACTTTCCCGGCCACGGCCGCCAGCCCCTGCGGGGACTGGTTCGACCGGGAGCCGCTCGGCTATTCCCTGTCGCTGTCCGATAGCGGCGTCGACCGGCTGGTGCATCGCGACATGAACCTGCCGCGGTCGCGCGGCTGTCCTTTCGACTACCGCATCCATAGCGTGGTCATGCCCTTCATGGGCGCCACGCTCTCCAATGCCGTCGCTATCATCTCGGTCTATCCGGGGGGCTTTGAAGGGCCGGACCGGCGTTTTCTGGCGGTGCCGCTTGGCCTCTGACCCGCCCCTCTCGCCAGCGGAAACGCGGCGCTATGCACGCCACCTCGTGCTCAAGGGGTTGGGTGGGACCGGCCAGCAGAAACTCAAGGCCGCACGGGTTCTGGTGGTGGGCGCGGGCGGGCTGGGCAGTCCGGCCATCGCCTATCTGGCCGCCGCCGGCGTGGGCCATCTGGGCATTGCCGATGCGGACACGGTTTCGCTTTCGAACCTGCAACGCCAGATCATCCATACCGAAGCCGGAGTCAGTCGCAACAAGGCACAAAGCGCCGGCGATTTCGCACGGGCGCTCAATGGCCATGTGCAGCTCGACCTTATCGAGGACGCCATTGACCGGGACAATGCCGCGTCAATCCTTGCCAACTATGACCTCGTGCTCGACGGCACCGACACTCTGGAAACCCGGCGGGTGGTCGCCGCTGCTGCGGAGACGGCAGCGATACCCCTTGTCTCCGGCGCAGTGTCGATGTTTTCAGGACAGGTGAGCGTCTTTGCGCCGCATCTGGGCGGACCGCGCCATGCCGCCCTCTATCCCGAAGAAGCCAGTGACGACGCCCTGCCCTCCTGCGAAGCCAATGGCATTGTGGGCCCGGTCACCGGGATTATCGGCTCGCTCATGGCCATGGAGGCGGTCAAGCTGATCACCGGCACCGGCACACCACTGATCGGGCGGCTGCTGATCTATGACGGGCGCGAGGGCCGGTTTTCAGAGCTGGAATATTAGGCGGGATCGACACCCCACCCCGCCTCCCCCTGAAGAAGGGGAAGAGCCCCCGGTGGCTCTCAAAACATGCCGCAAACACGATCTGTCCCTCCCCCTTCTTCAGGGGGAGGCCAGGTGGGGGGCTTCTACGAAGTCGACTTACGCGTCAGGATGCTTGAACACCAGCGCGGCATTGGTGCCGCCAAAGCCGAATGAGTTGGAGAGCACATAGCCCAGATCCACGTCGTCGCGGCGCTGGCGCAGGATGGGCATATCCGTAAAAGCCGGATCGAGGGTTTCGATATTGGCGCTTTCCGCGATGAAGCGGTGCTTCATCATCAGGATCGAAAAGATCGATTCATGTACGCCCGTCGCGCCCTGGCTATGGCCGGTCAGCGACTTGGTCGCTGAAATGGGCGGGCACTTGTCTTCATTGCCGAACACGGCGCGCAGGGCTTCGATTTCCTTGAGATCGCCCACCGGGGTCGAGGTTGCGTGCGGGTTGATATAGTCGATCGGCGCCTTGATGTTTTCGAGCGCCATGCGCATGCAGCGTTCGGCGCCTTCGCCGGATGGCGCGACCATGTCGAGACCATCAGAGGTCGCGCCATAGCCGACGACTTCCGCCCAGATCTTGGCGCCACGCGCCTTGGCATGTTCGTATTCTTCCAGCACCAGCACACCGGCGCCGCCCGAGATGACAAACCCGTCGCGGTTCGCGTCATAGGCGCGCGAGGCCTTTTGCGGCGTTTCGTTGAAGTCCGAGCTCATGGCGCCCATGGCATCGAACAGATCGGAAAGCGTCCAGTCGAGGTCTTCGTGACCACCGGCAAAGACGATGTCCTGCTTGCCCAGCATGATGGCCTCGGCCGCATTGCCAATGCAATGCTTGGAGGTCGCGCAGGCAGCCGTGATGGAATAATTGATACCCTTGATGCCGAAGGAGGTCGCCAAGGTCGCCGAGGCGGTGGACCCCATGGCCTTGGGCACGGCCAGCGGCCCTATGCGCTTGGGGCTGGTATTCTTGCGCACGATATCGGCAGCCTCGACAATGGTGCGCGTAGATGCGCCGCCCGAGCCCATGACAATGCCGGTGCGCGGATTGGAAATATCCTTGTCCTCGAGCCCGGCATCGGCAATGGCCTGCTGCATGGCGAGGTAGTTCCACGCCGCGCCCTTGCCCATGAAACGGGTGACGCGCCGGTCCAGCGCTTCGAAGGGATCAAGGCGCGGGTCACCCTTGACCTGGCTGCGGAAGCCCAGTTCGGCATAATCATCGGCAAAAACGATGCCCGGACGGGCATGGCGCAGGCTTTCCGTCACTGCGTCCAGCGAATTACCAATCGAAGAAATGATCCCCATGCCGGTGACGACAACTCGTCTCATATGGTCCTCAACTTCAGACTTTCATCGGGTGCCCCTTGGGGCGGCACCCTGTTATATGGTTCAGAACGAAGCGACTTTAAGGTCAGGGCTTCAGGCGAGTTGCCCGGCTTTCGCCTGAGCATCGGTAAACAGGCCAACGCGCAGGTTGGCTGCCTCGTAGATCACATTACCGTCAGCCTTCACCCATCCATCGGCGATGCCGAGCGTCAGCCGGCCCTTCATGACCCGCTTGAGGTCAATGCCATATTCGACCAGTTTGACGTCATTGGTGACCTGGCCGGTGAACTTGATTTCCCCGCCCAGGGCCCGGCCGCGACCGGGCTGGCCGATCCAGCCCAGGAAAAAGCCGGTCATCTGCCAGATGGCGTCGAGGCCCAGGCAGCCCGGCATGACCGGGTCGCCGATGAAGTGGCATTTGAAGAACCAGAGGTCCGGATTGACGTCGAGTTCGGCGCGCACATAGCCCTTGCCATGGGCGCCTCCGGTTTCCTGAATGTCGGTGATGCGGTCGAACATCAGCATCGGGGGAGCGGGAAGGCGGGCATCGCCCTGCCCCGGCAATTCGCCACGGCTGTGGGCCAGCAGTTCCTCATATCCAAATGCGTGTTGCCGTTCGGCCATGACAGTCCCCGCTCTTTTTCAAGTCTCGTCTCGTATAGGGGTGCCGTTTGAGGGTCAAGCCAGCCGAAAGTGGAGGACAATGGGATGCGACGGAGCGGCAACTTGTTTCGCAGGCGCCCGCACATTATAAGGATAGCTGGACCTATGGACCCAATGACGAGCAATTCCGGCCCCATGAACGACCGCATTATCGCCGCCCGGCCTCATCCGTCCCGCAAACCGTGCCTGACGGCGGTGCTGCGCATGGCAGGCCTTCGTCCCACACGGCAGCGTGTCGCCCTGGCGGAACTGCTGTTCGGGGGCCCGCACCGGCATGTCAGCGCCGAGCAGCTGCATGGCGAGGCCTCGACGGCCAATGTCAATGTTTCGCTGGCCACCATATACAACACCCTGCATCAGTTTCATGAAGCAGGGCTCTTGCGCGAAGTCGCCATCGACGCCTCGCGCTCCTATTTCGACACCGATACCTCCGACCACCATCACTTCTATGTGGAAGACGAGCAGCGGATGATCGACATTCCGGCCGACGCCGTCATGTTCAAGACGCTGCCCGAAGCCCCGGCCGGCATGGAAGTTGCCCATGTCGATGTGGTGATCCGCGTGCGCAAGGCGTCAGTCTGAACTCTGTCTGTCAAGCAGACTTGGATGCGGTGCAGCCTTTACTGCGTCGTGACAAAGCGTGTCTGCGCGGCCATATTCGTTCCGGTTTCAACAGCAGCAAAGGTGGTCGATGCCCGAAAAGGTCAATCTGAACGCCTATTTCGAGCGAATCGGCTTTGCCGGTTCCATCGCCCCCAATCTGGCGACCCTGGAGATGCTGCATGCGCTGCATCCCGCCGCCATTCCATTCGAGAATCTCAATCCGCTGATGGGCGAGCCGGTCAGGCTCGACCAGCCCAGCCTCGAACGCAAATTGCTGGCCGAGAAACGCGGCGGCTATTGCTTCGAGCATAACCTGCTGTTCAAGCGCATTCTCGAAGACCTCGATTATGCCGTACGGCCGGTGCTGGCACGCGTGGTCTGGAACAGTCCCGAGGGGTTGGGCAACCCGGCCAGCCACCTGCTGCTGCTGGTCGAGGTCAATGGCCATAACTATCTCGCCGATGTCGGTTTCGGCGGACTGACCCTCACCACGCCGCTGCGTCTGCGCGCCGGGGTGGAGCAGACGACCCCTCATGAAACCTTCCGGCTGAGCGGCGGCGATCCGGACTGGGTGCTGGAGGTGAAGATCGGCGACGAGTGGCGGGCGCTCTATGTGTTTGCTGCCGAGCCTGTCACCGAAGCGGACATTGCGCCCATAAACCAGCGCCTTGCCAGCGACCCGGCTTCGCCTTTCACCCATGAATTGCGCGTTGCCCTGACGCCCGGCGGGCGCCGGCTCAAGCTGCACAATACCAGACTGACCATCCAGCCGGTCGACGGCGAGGCGGACAGGCGCGACATCACCACCATGGAAGGCCTGCGCTCGGTGCTGAGCGAGGAATTCGGTCTGGCCTTGCCCGATGACGCGCGCCTTGAACCGGCCTTGCAGCGGCTCCTGCCCGAAGCGCCACCGCCAACGGCCGAGCCCGAAGCATAGGCCATGGCCCCCGTTACGGTTCCGCCCGAGACGCTGCGCGAATTTGCCGATTTCCGGTCCTTCTATGACTGGCTGGCGGAAAACCACGAAACGGCCGACGAGGTATGGATCCGTATTTTCAAGAAGGCATCGGGCCATCCCACCATTACCCCGGTGGAGGCCATCGACGCGGTGCTGTGCTGGGGCTGGATCGACGCCATCAAGAAAAGCTGGGATGAAATTTCCTACGTTCAGCGCTATTGCCCGCGCCGCCCGAAATCGGTGTGGAGCCAGGTCAACCGGGACAATGTCGCCCGTCTGACCGAGGCGGGCCTGATGACCGAACATGGCCTGGCCCATGTCGAGACGGCCAAGAAGGACGGCCGTTGGGACGCCGCCTATGCGACCACGCAGGCCCCGCCGCCGGACCTTTTGGCCGCCATTGCGGTCAACCCGGCCGCGCAGAAGACCTATGACCAGCTGACGGCGCAGAACCGTTTCGCGCTCACTTTCCGCACGATAAGCCTCAAGACGGCAGCCGGAAGGAAAAAGAAGATCGAGACGTTCGTGGCCATGCTGGCGCATGGCGAGACCATCTATCCGCAAAAGCTGGAGCGGGACTGATGGCGGTGTGGGGCGCGTTCCTGTGCGGCATCAATCTGGGCAAGCGGCAGATGAAGATGGCCGAACTCAAGGCCTGTCTCGAAGAGGCCGGGTTTGCCGACGTGAAAACCGTGCTGGCGAGCGGCAATGTGCGGCTTGCGGCGGAAGGCGATGAAGATGCGGTCAGGCAGCGCCTCGAAACCGCCATCGCGGGTCAGTTCGGCTTCAAGGTCGGCGTCGTGCTGCGCTCAGCGGCGGCGTTGGAAGCCATGCTGGACAACCACCCGTTCGGCGCGCTCGACCCCCAGGCCGATCTTACGCGGCATGTGCTGCTGTTCGACAAGCCCCTGCCCGACGGCCTCAAGATTGCCGACCGTCCCGGTGACACCGAAATCCTGCGCGTGGACGCCCGGGACCTCTATATCGCCGCCTACAAGCAGCCCAATGGCCGCTATACCGAGCATGTCGAAGATGTGCTCAGGCCGCTCTATGCCGCATTGGGCAAGGGCAATCTCGACACGATGCGTAACTGGAATACGATAGAGAAGATTCTGAAATGATCACCGTTTTCGGCTCCACCAATCTCGACCAGATCGGCACCGTTTCCCGCCTGCCCAAGCCGGGCGAAACCGTGGCCGGGGGCACATTTTCCATGGCCGCCGGAGGCAAGGGCGCCAATCAGGCGCTGGCGGCGCGGCGCGCCGGGGCCGCGGTGCGCCATGTTTCGGCCGTGGGCAATGATGCCTTTGCCGGGCTGGCCACCGCATTGCTCGAACAGGGCGGCGTCGATCTTTCCATGCTGCGCCGGGCCGATGCGGCAACCGGGATCGCCATGATCTTCGTCGATGCGGAGGGCGAGAATGTCATCGCCATCCTGCCCGGCGCCAATGGCACGATCAGTGCGGAAGACGCCGATCGGGGTCTCAAGGACCTGTCCGCAGGCGACACCATTCTGGTGCAGCAGGAAGTGCCGCAGGCCGCCACGCGCCGGGCCCTCGAGATTGCACGGGAAAAGGGCGCGCGCAGCGTTCTCAATACTGCGCCTTATCTCGGGGACACCGCAGAACTCGCGCCGCTGGCCGATATCGTCATCGCCAACGAAACCGAATTTTCCCTGCTTTCAGGCCGTCCGATAGAGGAACTGGACGCGGCCATGACAGACTGGGTCAAGCAGACCGGCCGCACCATCGTCGTCACCCTGGGCCCCGAAGGCGCGCGCGCGGTGACGCCTGCCGGTACAATTACGGTACCGGCCCATAAGGTCGATCCCGTCGATACGGTCGGCGCAGGCGACACGTTCTGCGGCTATCTGGCCGCCGCGCTCGATGCCGGCCTCGACCTCGAAACCGCTATGCGCCGCGCTGCCGTGGCAGGCAGCCTCGCCTGCCTCAATCCAGGGGCGCAACCGGCCATTCCCATGAAGGCGGATGTGGACGCGGTACTGGCGCAGTAAGGGCAGCTTGGGGGTGGGGAGGGGACAGGCGGCTTTGGACAATTTCAGCAGTAAGCAGACATTCTTGCATTGTCGAGTTCAAGGACCCAAAAAGTACACTGGGTCCGAATTCGCTCTGAGTGCGGCTAAAACCCTAGTCCGGGGTTACTGACTCAAAACTGCCCGCCGGTAGGCTTCTTGGGCGCGGCGATAATTGCCTAACGCTCTGAACCGCACTGCGCAATCGATGAGCTTTTCTCGCGATTCTTCGTTGAATTTCCGCGAGACTCGGCTCTGCTCCAAAAGCCGAACTGCCATATAGTCCAATCGAATGTTCCAATACTCGGTCAGAGCGCTTACTGATGCCAACCGTGCGCGAATTGCTACTAATCGCTCGGCTGCCCGGTCCCAATCTCCGAAAGCCAAGTCAGCGTCGAGAAGCCCGATCGCATTGTGCGCGAGGCTAGCTGGCCCCACTCCTGCTGCCTGGTCCTCTAGGTCGAGAGCTATAATCTTTTCCACGATCGCAAAGACGTTTTCTGGAGTTCGTTCGAAGTGGAGAGCAACGCGGCAGGCGTTCAATCCAGCTGCGGTGACCTGATCCGGAAAGCCGAACTCTCGATGAATAGGATCGCTCGCTCTCGCCAGTCGGTACAATTCCTCCGCAGCCAAAAATCTGTCCCTAATGGCCCACCCTTCGACATCCTCAGAGGGCGACCAAACCTGATCAAATGCACTCACAAACATGGCTTCAAAGTCCAATATTGTACCTTGAGCCAACGGCGACCAATGCGCTGTCTTTCGCATCAACTGCAGGGAAGCCAAATGGATATCTAAGTCGTCCAACTGGTCTCCTACCAACCCAAGTCTATGGCCGACCACAAAGCGCCGTTGCTGTGTTTGGGCCTCCGTTGAACGCCTTCGAAGTTCCCGGAAAGTAAATGCCTCTAGTGCCTCCGCTGTACGATGCGCTGAACTCCAGACACGGTCGCTCGTCTTGGGATCGAGCAGGGCATCGCAGAATTTCAGGAAGAATTTCGGGTCCGCCAGATCGCGGGCGCGATTGCCACTGGATTCTAGCGCGGCCGCGATAGTGTCGCGACCGAATCTAGAGCCAGACGACCTTGCCGCAAGTTCGAAGAGTGCAGCCTTCTCGTCATCCGTATCGCATAGAACGCGTGCGTAGGTCTTGAGTTGGCTGAGATCAGGAGCGCCTTTGCCGGATCTGTGGTGATACCAAGTTCTGGTCGCCCCCATTGCTGCAACAAGCGTCCCAATTTGCTCACGCCTCTCGATTGCGCGTTCCCGGACCAAAAAAGTCAGCGCTTGGGCTAGATCAGTTGCCGCCCGGATACGTTCGCTGCGATCTGACAATTGCAATTCTCGCTCATATCGACGTCCGTGCCCCCGCGGTGATGATGCGCCCAGGAGGTGATCATGTCCGCGACCGCATACCTAACTTTGTCATTGCTTCGGATACTTGACTATCAAGTTTCGGCGCGGGTGAAACGCCGGGTGGCTCTGGCTGCATATTGCATCGACGCTGCTCTATTCATTGCAACGACGGCGAGCGTTTTGTTCCAAGCGCTATTCTGATCAACTGCGCTCTAGGGCAATATGCTAAACCCGACGCGGGACTAGAAGGTTGTAATGCCTAGCAACGTAGGTGGCAGCTTTCTCGCACGCTCGGGCTATTCTCCAACGGCAGCAATGGGGTCGCTAGCCGCCATTTCCCAACAAAAAAGCGGGCCTTTCGACCCGCTTCTTCATTCGATGGATGCTGTCGTCTTACTTGGGCGCCAGAACCATGACCATCTGGCGGCCTTCCGAGCGCGGCTGGCTTTCGACCTTGGCAATGGCCTCGGTCTGCTCGCGCACCTTGAGCAGCAATTGCATGCCGATGTCCTGGTGCGCCATTTCGCGGCCACGGAAACGCATGGTCACCTTGACCCGGTCACCGTCTTCGAGGAAGCGGTTCACCGCCTTCATCTTGGTGTCATAGTCATGGGTATCGATGTTCGGCCGGAGCTGAACTTCCTTGACCTCGATCACCTTCTGCTTCTTGCGCGCCTCGGCCGCCTTCTTCTGCGCGGCATACTTATAGCGCCCAAGATCGAGCATCTTGGCCACGGGGGGCTGCGAATTGGCGGCGATCAGAACCAGGTCGAGCCCGGCTTCCTGCGCTTCGGCCAGCGCGTCACGGGTTCGCACGATGCCGCGGTTTTCACCTTCCGCATCGATGAGCTGAACGTCGGGGCTGGTGATATCCTCGTTGGCAAGCGGCCCATCCTTCTGGGGCGCAACGGGTCTCATGGGACGACGAATGGCAAGCTTTCCTTATTCAATTGACAGAAGGGGCTGAAATCGGCCCTAAAATCGTGGTAGCGGCTCAAGAAGTCAACTGGCGCGGCACGCGATTTTCTTAGCTGTTGCGCTGCGGAGACGCCACCTGTTTCGCAACAGAAAGCCCGCTGGCCGCCCATGAGTTCCCTCAATCGCTTTCGCATCACCATCGGCACGGGCCTTGAAGCGCGGGAGATTGCCGTCGAGCAACGGAGCGGGACCGCACCCGGCCTGTTCTGGCTCAACGGCTTCCGCTCGGTGATGGTGGGCGCCAAGGCCATGGCGCTCGACGCGCTGGGCGCAGAAAAAGGCCTTGCCGTCACGCGCTTTGATTATTCGGGCGATGGGCAATCGGGCGGGCGTTTCGACGACGGCACGATCAGCCGCTGGCTTGAAGAGGCCGAAGCCGTCCTTGCACTGACGCAAGGGCCCAGGATCGTTTGTGGCTCATCCATGGGCGGCTGGATCGCGCTGCTGCTGGCCCGCCGCCAACTGGCCCTGGGCACGCCGCTCAAAGGGCTGGTGCTGATCGCCCCGGCAGTGGACGCCACCACGACTTTACTGCCCGCGCGCATGAGCGACGCGCAGCGCCTGGATCTCGACCGGCAGGGGTTTTTCGAGCGCGAAAGCGGGTATGGCGACGGGCTCTACCGCTATACGAAACGCTTCATCGCCGACGGCGCCCATCACAGCCTGTTCGGCTCGGTCATCGAAACCGGCTGCCCTGTCCATATCCTGCAGGGCGGGCAGGACCCGGACGTGCCCCCTGCCCATGCCGAAAAACTGCTAACCCATATCCTGCACGATCCCGTCACCTATACGCTGGTGCCCGATGGCGACCACCGGCTCAGCCGCGATCAGGATCTGGCGGTGTTGCGAAGAGTTGTGCTGGCAATGGTGTAGCCCCCTCATCCGCCCTTCGGGCCCCTTGTCCCATAAGGGAAGAGGGGAGGCACCGCGTTTAATCGGCCACCGGCTCACCCCTCTCCCCTTGCGGGAGAGGGTGGATCGGCCAAAGGCCGAGACGGGTGAGGGGTTTATCGCAGAACCAACCTGCTCTTCTGCTTCCCCTCACCATCAAAATTTTCCGGGCCCAGCCAGCGCTCATATTCCGCCCGCAAGGCCGGCCATTCGCCGTCGATTATCGAGAACCAGGCGGTGTCGCGGCTCTCGCCCTTGACGATCATGTCCTGGCGGAAAATCCCCTCGAAGGTGAAGCCGAAGCGGGTGGCGGCGGCCTTGGACGGCAGGTTCAGGTCATTGCATTTCCACTCGAAACGCCGGTATCCGAGATCATCGAAGGCATGGCGGGCGAAGAGATAGAAGGCCTCTGTGGCCAGTCTTGAACGCGCCATGGGCAGGCCCCAATAGATGGCGCCGATCTCGACGGAGCCATGCTCGGGACGAATACGCATCCACGCCTGCTGACCCACGGCCTTGCCGCTTGCCTTGTCGATCACCGCTACATAGCAGTCAGGCCCCGCATTGACGGATGCGATGCGCGCCTCCATCTCCGCGAGGCTTTGTGGCGCATGCGAGGGCAGCCAGCGATAGCGCTCGACGCCGCCCGGCAGGGTGGATACGGCCAAGAGATCGGCGGCGTGACGGCCCTCGAACGGCTCCAGCCGCACATAGCGCCCATCGAGCACGATACGTTCGGGCGCCGACTTGGCAGGCTCAACACTCATTTTTCACTTTCAAGTATCTGGGCCAGACCGGCACGGTAATCGGGATAGAGCATATCGATGCTGAGCGCCGCCTTGATTGCCGCGTTGGAGACACGCTTGTTGTCGCGGTAGAAGCTCTTCTGCATCGGCGTCATCTCTGCCGTCTCGAAAGGCAGGTCGGGCGGCACATCCATGCCGATCATCCGCGCGGCATGGGCGATGACATCCTGCGGGGGAGCGGGTTCGTCATCGGCCATGTTGAACGTGCCGTCGAGCCGCTTTTCTGCGGCCAGCAGGGTGACCCGCGCGATGTCCTCGACATGGATGCGATTGAAGACCTGCCCCGGCTTGATGATCCGCCGTGCGGTGCCCTGCCGCAACTTGTCGAAGGTGGACCGGCCCGGACCATAGATGCCCGCCAGCCGCAATATGGTCAGCGGCACGCCACGCCCGGCGGCATAGTCGCGCCATTGCTGCTCGGCGACGACGCGATAGTCGGAGCGCATATTGCGCGGCACCAGAGGCGCGCTCTCATCGATCCAGTCGCCGCCAAAATCCCCATAGACCCCGACAGTGCTATAATAGCAGAGCCACTCCAGATCCTGTGCCGCATCCAGATCGGCGCGGTGGTGGCGCAGCACCGGATCGCCATCCGCATCCGGCGCAATCGAGACGATCACATGGGTCGTGCCAGATGCGAGGGCCGGTGCAATGTCAGGCCCCGGCTCTGTGCCGTCGAAAACCAGCGCTCGATGAGAAGGGCCTGTTAGCGCCCTGGCCTTTTCGGCGGTTCTCACGGTTCCCAGTGTGTCAACGAACTGGCCGATTGCCTGCATGAAACGCGCAGACTTCTGCGAGGAAAAGCCAAGTCCGAAAAACAGCGCCCGCATCAGACCACTCCGCTCCATTCTGCCCGCACCTCGTCATCGCTTTCGCGGGCCAGATGATCCTGCCTTACCGCATCGGCCCGGTGCGGGTCGAGCCGCCGCAATGCCCAGATCGCCGCGCCGCGCACCAGCGGCGAGGGATCATCGAGGCGCGCTGCTATGGCAGGCACGTGTAGCGCATCTTCGGAATTACCGATGCAGATCAATACATTGCGCAGAAACCGCGCCACGCCTATGCGTTTGACCGGCGAGCCGGCAAAGAGTTCCCGAAACGCGGCATCGTCCAGTTGCACCAGTTCGGCCAATGCCGGCCGCTCGAATTCGGGGCGGCTTCGCAGCTTTGCCTCGCGGCTGACGCTTGCAAACTTGTTCCAGGGGCAGACGGCCAGGCAATCATCGCAGCCATAGACGCGGTTACCCATGGGCCGCCGAAATTCGCGCGGAATTTGCCCTTTATGTTCAACGGAGTAATAGGCGAGGCATTTGCGGGCATCGAGCCGGAATGGCGCCGGAAAGGCATTGGTGGGGCAGATATCGAGGCAACGGGTGCAGGACCCGCAGCTTTCGTCCCCGCCCCTGTCGGCTGGCAGGTCCATGGATGTGAGGATCGCGCCCAAGAACAGCCAGGAGCCGAACTGCCTGCTGACCAGAACGGAATGCTTGCCCTGCCAGCCGAGCCCCGCCGCCTCGGCCAGCGGCTTTTCCATGAGCGGGGCGGTATCGACGAAGACTTTCACATCCGCCCCGGCTCGACGTGCCAGCAGGCCCGCCAGTTCCTTGAGCCTGCCCTTGATAAGGTCGTGATAGTCGCGATTGCGGGCATAGGCTGAGATATTGCCGATATTCTTTTCGGCCAGCAAAGCCATGGGGTCGAGTTCGGGACCATAATTGACCCCGAGCAGGATGACCGAGCGGGCTTCGTCCCAGAGGCGGCGCGGATCGCCGCGGCGCTCTTCGGTTTCTTCCATCCAGTCCATGTCCGCATGCCAGCCTTCGGCCAGCGCATGGGCAAGTTTTCCGGGCAGGTCAGGGCGAGCATCGGCGCGCGCAATACCGAAAGCGTCGAAGCCCAGCGCTTCGGCGCGGGCCTTCAGCTCGGCAATCAGCTTTTCTGCGGCTTCAAACTGCATGAACGGGATCTATTGCCAATCGTCATTGCCCGGCTCGTCCGGGCAATCCAACTGCCTATCCCAGCTTGGACCACCCGGACAAGCCGGGCGGAGACGACACACTGGATCAGCGTGTCAGAAATCGAGATCGGCATATCCTCGGGACGGCGGCATGGCCACGACGCGATCGTTGAGCAGGGTGCGGAAAGCGGGGCGCGACTTGATGGCGGAATACCAGTCGCGGGTCTCGACCGGCACCTTGGACCAGTCGATGTCGCCCATATAATCCAGCGTCGAGAAATGCGCGGCGAGCGCAAAATCGGCAAGGCTCAGATCATCGCCACCCAGCCAGTTGCGGCTGGCCAACAGCCAGTTGAAATAGAGCAGATGCTCGGTGAGATTGGCCTTGGCGGCGCGCAGCACGGATGGCTCGGGGGTAGCGCCGCGAATATCGCGCTTGGCGATTTTTTCCTCGACCAGATAGCGCGTCACTTCGTCATTGAGCTTGACCAGTACCCATTCGACCAGCCGCCACATTTCGGCGCGCGCCATCGGATCGGGCGGCAACAGGCCGCCGATGGCGTCGGGCGTGTAAAAATCCTCGACCGCGTGGATGGTCGCCATGATGCCGATGATCGCGTCTTCGCCGTCGGTGAACAGGATCGGCAGAGTGGCGGCCGGGTTGAGTTCGAGCAGGGCTTCTTCACGCAGCCAGGGCTTGATCTCCTCCAGGTCCAGCGGCACGCCATATTCGGCGCACATCAGGCGGATGAGGCGCGAAGCGGGATCGAGTGGATAGTGGACAAGCGTGGGCATGAACGGGCTCTGGTTGACGCAGGCCAGCCTTGCTCTCCTCGGGTTGGCGCTGTGAACGAACACAGCTATGAGAATGGCAAAGCGGCCCTTTGAAACGAGTTAGGGGATGAGATGAACGCCGATCAAGGTCTTTTTGTGCCCCTGATACTGGGAATTATCGAAGGGCTTACTGAATTCCTTCCAGTGAGCTCCACCGGGCACCTGCTGCTGGCCGGCCACTTCTTCGGGCTCAGCCAACCGGCAACCTTCATCGTGCTGATCCAGCTCGGGGCGATCCTTGCGGTTTTGACCATCTATTTCGCCAAGCTGGGCATCCTGATCCGCGACGCCCTTACCGGAAAAGCCTATGCCTGGCACTTCGCGCTGGCCGTCATCCTCGCCTGTATTCCGGCGGTGGTGATCGGCGTTCTGTTCCGCGAATATATCCAGCAGGTGATCTACGAATCCCCGCTCGTCATCTGCATCTCGCTGCTGATCGGGGGCGTGGTGCTGCTCATTGTCGACCGCATGCCCAAGAATATCCGCTACGACGACATCTACCAGTTTCCCTGGCATCTGGCGCTGATCGTGGGCCTGTTCCAGGTGCTGAGCCTCATTCCTGGCGTTTCCCGCTCGGGCTCCACCGTGGTCGGGGCGATGCTGTTCGGTGCATCGAAGCGTTCGGCTGCCGAATTCACCTTCTTCATCGCCCTGCCGATCATGATCGGCGCCTTCGGCTATGATCTCTACAAGAGCCGGGAATTGATCGACATGAGTCTGGGGCTCAATATCGCCATCGGCTTTGCCGCCTCCTTCGTGGTCGGCGCGCTGGTGGTCAAATACCTGCTCGACTTCGTCTCGCGGCACGGCTTTGCACCCTTCGCCTGGTGGCGCATTGCCGTTGGCGGCGCGGGCCTGATCGCCATATTGGCGTTTGGCCTTTAAGCCTTCGCCGGTCCATCGGGCACAATAAAAAACCCTCCCGCAAGGGAGGGTTTTTCGTTGGCAAGGCCTGACCTGCTCAGGTCCCCGGCTCGCGGCTGCGATAGGTGGCGGGAATGGAGAAGAAGGCCGGCGGAATCTGCACATCCTTTTCGACATCATAGAGCGAGAAGGTCAGTTCGGCCCCGGAAGGCTCGACCAGGGTCCATTGCGCCAGATCCTTGGTATCGACATCAAAGATCAGCGACACCTGCACCGTGCCGGCGACGGTATTGTCGATCACCGTAATGGCCATGTAGCCGTCCGACGTCGTCACATCGAGCACATTGGCATTGAGCAGGTCGATATTGTTGCCGAGGAATTGCCGCAACGGAATCGTATCCTGCGGATAGGCATAATAGGTCTCCTCGCGCCGGTCGAGCACGTAGAAACCGCGGCCCTGCGAGACGATTTCCTCGCGGCTGGGCGGTGCATAGCGGAAGGTGACCTTGTCCGGCCGTTCGAGGAAGAACGTGCCTTCGGTGCGCCCGCCATTGGTGTCGATCTGCAGGAACCGGCCGACCATGGTGCGGATGGCCGAATTGTGCGCGTTGATCTCGGCGATCAACTGCTGTTCCTCGGGTGACAGCGCGCGGTCCAGGGCCATGGCCGGAAAGGCCGGGGCAAGGGCTGCAGCAAGACCAAGCATCAGTGCATGGCGTCGAATCATGGCGTTGGGTCCTCGCGGGCTTCTTGTTCACGCTAACCTAGCCAGCAAATACGGCAAATGGTGGAAAGTTCCCGTTACGCTTTTGTCATCTGCGGGGGCGGCGGTGAAATCGGGCCCTATACCCTTGCGGTTCCCTGATTTTTATTCGTAGACCCGAGGGCTGCACCGAAGCAGAATGGCGAGCGGGCCTAGGACCGATTCCTGTCCCGCTTCCCCCGGGCGATCTCCGTGGCCAGCGCTTCCATGCGCACCGGCCAGAAGACGCGAAAGCGCTCCAGCCAGTCATCGATGCCCCGTAAAGGTGTGGTGTCCAGCGCATAGAGCCGCCGTGTCCCCTCGGCACGGACGCTGGCGAAGCCATTGTCGCGCAGCACCTTGAGATGCTGGCTGACGCCGGCCTGCGAGATGCCGAATTCGGCAGTGATGACCTCAACGACCTCGCCGGAGCTGAGTTCGCGCTCGGCGAGGAGTTCGAGGATGCGGCGGCGGACCGGGTCGCCCAGAACGTCGAAGGCGTGCATCATCCCTCCGCGGGTGGCGTTTCGCCCATGTAGAAGGCGCGCGTGGCTTCAGCCGCCGCCAGGGCATGGCCACGCTCCTCGCCGGCCGCGATGGCTGCCCTGCCCCAGTCGTCGCTCGTGGTCCGCACCAGGCTCTTGTATTCGTCAGTTGCGTACCAGCCTTCAACCGCTTCGGCAGCCACGGCAACCGACGGCTCGGCAATGTGGCGCGCCAGGCCCATGAAGGAGAGGTCCCAGCCCACGCCGACCGCGCCGGGACCGAACTTGTCCCAATGCGGATCGATATGAGCGGTATGTGTGAGCTCAAGCCGGGTGCCGTCCCCCTCCGGGATCAGGCTCAGTTCGACCCAGCTGACGCCACCGCCAAATTCCCATGTGAGGGCGATGCGCTGATGTGGTGCGCATTCGGTTATGGTGCCCGAGGCATTGTTCTCGACTTGGTATGCGCCGCCCAGGCGGAGATCGCCCGAGACCGGGGCAAACCAGCGTTTGATCCGCTCGGGCCGGGTCAGGGCATCCCAGAGATCGGCAGCGTCGGTCGGATAGACGCGCGATGCGACGACCGCCTTTGCGGGCTTGCCGTCGCGCTCAAGATTGCGCACATCCCGCTGCATCAGGCCGAGATGATCGGAAAGGTCGAATGCCATCTGTCACTCCTCTATTTCATTCACCACTTATATAAGTGAAGACTGAAATAGAGTCCAGTGTCATTGGCCGGGTCACGCATGTCCGGGGCCCGAAAAACCAAAAGCCCCGGCGCAGTGGCCGGGGCCTGGTCGATGAGCAGCTGTGCGGTTCAATAACCGTCGGCATTATTGCCGACGAGAATTTCGCGCTTGCCGGCATGGTTGGCGGGGCTGATGACCCCTTCCTGCTCCATGCGCTCGATCAGGGTTGCAGCCTTGTTGTAGCCGACGCCAAGGCGGCGCTGAACATAGGAGGTCGAAGCCTTCTTGTCGGTCAGAACGATATGCACGGCCTTGTCGTAAAGCTCGTCGCCCGAGCCGGCATAGCCATCATCGCCCGAGCCGCCGCCTTCGCCGAACCCGCCTTCTTCCTCGTCCTCGGTGATATTGTCGAGATAGTCCGGCGTACCCTGGCTCTTGAGGTGAGCGACGACCGACTCGACTTCATTGTCGGAAACGAAGGCGCCATGCAGGCGCTTGGTGCGCCCGCCCGAGGCCATGTAGAGCATGTCGCCATTGCCCAGGAGCTGCTCGGCCCCCTGCTCGCCCAGAATGGTGCGCGAGTCGATCTTGCTCGTCACCATGAAGGAGATGCGTGTGGGGAAGTTGGCCTTGATCGTGCCGGTGATGACGTCAACGGAAGGACGCTGGGTGGCGGTGACCATATGGATGCCGGCGGCGCGGGCCATCTGGGCGAGGCGCTGGATGGCGCCTTCGATATCCTTGCCGGCCACCATCATCAGGTCGGCCATTTCGTCGACGATGATGACGATATAGGGCAGGGGCTGGAGATCGAATTCCTCGCTCTCGAAGATCGCTTCGCCGGTTTCGCGGTCGAAGCCGGTCTGCACCGTGCGGGTGATGGTGCGGCCTTCCTTGGCGGCCTCGGCGACGCGCTGGTTGAAGCCATCGATGTTTCGGACACCGATCTTGCTCATCTTGCGGTAGCGGTCTTCCATCTCGCGCACCGCCCATTTGAGCGCGACGACCGCCTTGTGCGGGTCGGTGACGACCGGCGTCAGCAGATGCGGAATGCCATCATAGATCGACAGTTCCAGCATTTTGGGATCGATCATGATCATGCGGCACTGCTCGGGCGTCATCTGGTAGAGCAGGCTGAGAATGAAAGTGTTGATGCCCACCGACTTGCCCGAGCCGGTGGTGCCGGCAATCAGCAGATGCGGCATGCGCGCCAGATCGGCGATGACGGGCTCGCCACCAATGGTCTTGCCGAGGCAGATGGGGAGCTTGCCCTTCATCTTCTCGAAATCGGAGCTGGCCAGCATCTCGCGGAAAAAGACGGTTTCGCGCGTCTGGTTGGGCAATTCGATGCCGATGGCATTGCGGCCGGGCACCACGGCGACGCGGGCCGAAATGGCGCTCATCGAACGGGCGATGTCGTCGGCCAGCGAAATGACGCGGCTCGACTTGATGCCGGGCGCCGGCTCCAGCTCGAACAGGGTAACGACCGGGCCGGGACGGACATTGATGATGTCGCCCTTGACGCCGAAATCCTGCAACACCGCCTCGAGCTGGCGGGCCATTTCCTCGAGCCGTGCCGGAGCATGCTCGGGCAAGGGACCGGAGCGCCTTGGCTCGGCCAGCAGGCTGAGTTCGGGCAGCTCGAACCCGCGCGGCTCGTCGAGCAGCGAACCCTGGGCTTCGCGGAACTGGCGCTGGCCCTGCACCGGGCGTGGCGCGGGCGCGGCGACGGGAACGCGAGGCGCGGTTGGGTCGGCGGGATGGAAACGCGAATCGCCGCGCTGGGTGCGCGACGGCACGGGCGCATCGGGCACGAAGGGAACCGCATCGTCTTCCGGCTCGTCGGGATAGTCGATTTCGGTATCGTCGTAGGCGGGCTGCGCCATGATGCGGGCGCTGGGCTCGAAGCTGGGTTCGACGTGCTGGGCCGGGGCATGAATATGGCGCTGCGGCACAGCGATGACCGGTTCACGTTGCGCGCTGACATCGGGCGCGCGTCCCTGCATGGAAGGTTCGGTTTCGTGGTCGAAATCGCCCATGTCATCGGCGGCGCGGCGTTCGGCATGGGCGGCGCGGGCGCGGCGGAAGGCGGTGCGCATGGAATAGCCCAGATGCACGATGGCGCCCATGGCGACTTCCACCAGCGGATTGGGGTCGCGCTCGTCGGCTTCTTCTGCCGCCTTGCGGGCAGCGCCGGCTTTCTGCGGCTTAACCGGGACGGCAGCGCCAAGCCCCATGGCGATCCAGAACAGCGCCAGAGCCGGGGCAGACAGAATGATGGCGAAGAGCGTCGAAGTCACTGCCTGCGGCTCGGAGCCTGCAATCATGCCGGCAAGGCTGGTGAACAGCGTACCGGCAAGCCCGCCAAGCCCGGTGGGCAGTGGCCAGCTTTCGGGCATGGCGATGAAGGCGAAGACCCCGGCAAACAGCAGGGTCGATCCCAGCCACGCCAGCACGCGCAGGCCCATATTGGTGATGGCATAGCGCCGCACCATGGCCCAGCCCCAAAGCGCCAGCGGCACGACCATGACGAGGCTGGAGAGACCGATAAACTGGAAACAGAGATCGGCGATCACCGCGCCGGGGAAACCCAGCCAGTTGGCGGCAACCTTGCTGGTGGCCAGCGACAGGGACGGATCATCCACCGACCAGGAGGCGAGCGACACCAGCACGATGGCGCAGAAAGCCAGCAGCAGCAGGCCTGCGACACGCAGCGGAATACGGATGGCGATGGCCGGCGGCGGGCTGGGCACGCGGGTGCTCTTGCCGGTGGAGGGTCTGCCGCTGCGCGGGGACACGGAGCGGACATCGTCGATCATGGGGACGGGATGGCTGGGCATGGACACGCATTACTCTTTGCCGGCCCTCAAACCATCGCGCGGGCCGATATTGGGTGTCATGCTACCCCGGTGTAGTTAATCGCATGCTAACCATCGAGGGACGGGTGGCGGCGAACCGCCACCCGAAACCCTGATCAGTTATAGGCACGTTCGCCATGGGTGGAGAGGTCGAGGCCGTCGCTTTCTCCGGCATCGGATACCCGCAGCCCGCCGAACAGGGCCTTGACGATCATCAGCGCGACCAGGGTCACCACGGCTGACCAGACAATTGCCACGACGACGGCGAGAATCTGGGTCACGAGCTGGCCACCGATGGAATAATCCTCGGCGCCGAAGCCGCCCAGAGACGGCGCGGCCACAATGGCGGTGCCGATGGCGCCGACAATGCCGCCAATGCCGTGAATGCCGAAGACGTCGAGCGAATCGTCATATTTCAGCATGGGCTTGAGGCTGACCACGGCCCAAAGACAGATCAGACCCGCCACTGCGCCGAGCACGATGGCGCCGAAGGTGCCGGAGAAACCGGCGGCCGGGGTGATGGCGACGAGGCCGGCAACGGCGCCGGAGAAGGCACCGAGGGCCGAGGCATGGCCGCGGGTGATCTTTTCGCCGAGGGCCCAGGCAAGGGCGGCCGCGGCAGGGGCAGTGATGGTGTTGAGGAAGGCCTGGGCGGCCGTGCCATTGGCTGCCAGGGCAGAACCGGCGTTGAAGCCGAACCAGCCGACCCAGAGCAGGGAGGCGCCGATGAAGACGAAGACGAGGTTATGCGGAGCGATCGGCTCCTTCATATAGCCCCGACGCGGTCCGAGCACGATGGCAGCGATGAGGGCGGCCACACCGGAATTGATATGGACCACAGTGCCGCCGGCAAAGTCGAGCGCGCCCATCTGGAAGAAGAGACCGGCACCCGACCAGACCATGTGGGCGATGGGCAGGTAGGAGAAGGTGAACCAGATGGCCAGAAACGCCATCACCGCGCCGAACTTCATGCGTTCTGCAATGCCGCCCACGATCAGGGTGGCAGTGATACAGGCAAAGGTCAGCTGGAAGACCACGAAGACCAGTTCGGGAATAGTGCCCGAAACGGCATCGGGACCGGTCGCGCCGAGCAGGAAGTTGGAGAAGTCACCGATAAAGGCCGAAAGACCGCCTTCGGATGGGCCGGCAAAGGCCAGCGAATAGCCATAGGTCACCCAGAGCAGGGCAATCAACGCGAAGCCGGCAAAGACCTGGGTCAGCACCGAAAGGATATTCTTGGCACGGACCAGGCCGCCATAGAACAGGGCGAGGCCCGGAATGGTCATGAGGATGACGAGGATGGTGGAAACCAGCATCCAGGCCGTGTCGCCGGTGTCGATGGCTGCAACCTCCTCAATGGCGGCAGGCACTTCGGCGGCGACTTCCTGGCCAAGGGCCGGCAAGGCCAGCAGCAGGGAAGCTAGGGCGGCGCCTCCCAGAATTTTGGACGTCTTGAGTGACATTTTGAGCTCCGAGAGCAAGGGTTAGAGCGCCGACGCGCCGGTTTCGCCGGTGCGGATACGGGTGACGGCGAGCAGGTCGAGCACGAAAATCTTGCCATCGCCGATGCGGCCGGTCTGGGCGGCATCGCGGATGGCCGTGGTGACGCTGTCGGCGATGGCGTCATCGACGGCGATTTCAACCTTGAGCTTGGGAAGGAAATGCACGGCATATTCGGTGCCGCGATAGATTTCGGAATGGCCTTTCTGCCGGCCATAGCCCTTCACCTCGGTCACGGTCATGCCGTGAACATCGAGAGAATTGAGCGCCTGCCGGACCTCTTCGAGCCGCGATGGCTTGATGATGGCAACCACCAGTTTCATGTGGACCCCCTTGGCGCCGATGCGGCGCATGCTGGAACGGTCACAGATGACTCAAGCGGCATGCCAAATGAACCGGCATGAAAAAGCGCTTTATTTCCAAAATGTTAAAAGATCAGGACGCAGAGAGACTCAGAATTGGGCAGCAAACTGCTCATTCCGTGTGCATTTCAGCGCGACGCTGCCGAACATTTGAGCAGCGCTTGTCAGGGGGGTGCAGTCCACACATTTTGCGAGTGGGAAGCCTCTGTGGCGGGCCAAGAGGGGTGCAGACTGCACGCCGCTGACAAGCGGCAGGATGGCCGGGCCGAGGCCCGGCGATCCGAAGGCGTTACTTGAACTCGGGATAGGCTTCGATGCCGATCTCGGCCTTGTCGAGGCCCATATCTTCATCTTCCGCAGTCGGCCGCAGTCCCATGGTGGCCTTGAGGATGAACCAGACGATGAAGCTGACCACGAAGGTGAAGACACCGACGATGGCGATGGACGCCAGCTGGCTGCCCAGATTTGCATCGGAATTGGTGAACACCACGGCGATCGTGCCCCAGATACCGGCAAAGAGGTGAACCGGAATGGCGCCGACAACGTCGTCGATCTTGAGCTTGTCGAGCAGCGGCACGGCAAAGACCACGATCACGCCGCCAACGGCACCAATCAGGGTTGCGGTGCCAAGGCCCGGGGTCAGCGGCTCGGCCGTGACCGACACCAGGCCGGCCAGAGCGCCGTTGATGACGAAGGTCAGGTCGAACTTCTTGTAGATAATGCCCGACAGGATCAGCGCAGCAAGCGCGCCGCCAACGGCACCGGCATTGGTATTGGCCATGATGCGACCGACATCGGCCACGTCGCCCACCGAACCCATTGCGAGCTGGGACGCGCCGTTAAAGCCGAACCAGCCGAGCCAGAGGATGAACATGCCGAGCGTTGCCAGCGGCATGGACGAACCGGGCATGGCATTGACCGAACCATCGGCATTGTACTTGCCACGGCGTGCGCCGAGCAGGATGGCACCGGCCAGAGCCGCCCAGCCGCCAACCGAGTGAACCACGGTCGAACCGGCGAAATCGAGGAAGCCGAGCTGGCTGTCGAGGAAACCGCCGCCCCACTTCCAGGAGGCAGAGATCGGGTAGATCAGGGCGGTGAGCACGACCGTGAACAGCAGGAACGGCACCAGCTTGATACGCTCTGCCAGCGTGCCCGAAACAATGGAGGCAGCGGTGGCGCAGAACATCACCTGGAAGAAGAAGTCGGAGCTGGTCGCGGCATAGGAGAAATCGTCGGCCGTATCGGCAGAAATGCCAACGGCTTCGAGGATCGCAATGCCGAAGGCGCCGAGATAGCCGCCGGTCTCATCCGAGCCGATAGCCCAGTTGCCCAGCGGATACATCAGATTGTAGCCGATGAGGTAGTACATGAAGCAGGCAATGCCGAAGAGCGAAATGTTCTTGAGCAATTGCATGGATGTGTTCTTGGTGCGGACCATGCCCGCCTCCACCATGGCAAAGCCGGCGGCCATGAAGAACACGAGAATGCCGCCGATCAGCATCAGCAGCGAATTGAGAATGAAGACGACATCCGCCGACACACCTTCGCTGAGGGTCGCCGCCACTTCTTCAGCAACTTCGGCATCCTGAGCGAGCGCTGGCAAGGCCAGCAGCAGCGAGGCCAGCGCGACGCCGCCCGCAATCTTTAGGGGAGTTTTGAACCCTGTCATTGTGTTGTTTCTCCTGAAGTCGGGTTGCGTCAAAGCGCCGACGCGCCGGTTTCGCCGGTGCGGATACGGGTGACGGCGAGCAGGTCGAGCACGAAGATCTTGCCGTCGCCGATACGCCCGGTCTGGGCGGCGTCGCGGATGGCGGTGCTGACGCTGTCGGCCAGCGCGTCATCGACTGCGATCTCGACCTTGAGCTTGGGAAGGAAATGCACGGCATATTCGGTGCCGCGATAGATTTCGGAATGGCCTTTCTGCCGGCCATAGCCTTTCACCTCGGTCACGGTCATGCCGTGAACGTCGAGAGAGTTCAGCGCCTGGCGAACCTCCTCAAGACGTGATGGTTTGATGATTGCAACCACCAGTTTCATGAATGCCCCTTTCTCGCCTTCGTGATCGTTTTACAGGGGCCATGGACTCAAGAGCCGTGCCAAACTGGCTCGGGCCGCCGGAAATCACCGGGAAATAAGGAGTTTTTTAATGAACAGCCCGCGCCCTCACATTGTGGCGAAGCTGTGGCACAAACAACTTTGGTGGTTTTTTGTGCAAAATCTGGCTAGTTGCACAAAATGCGGTCACATAGCCGCGTCAAGTCGCGCGCTTGCATTCGGGGACCGGCGGGCCGACAAGAAATGCCAGCAAGGAGCATGTCCATGACCACGCCGCAGCAGGATCGATACGACGTCATCATCGTCGGGGGTGGACATGTGGGCCTGACGCTGGCGCTGGCGCTGGGCCGTTCCGCACCCGGCATTCGCCTCGCCCTGGTTGACCGGCGCCCGCTCAGCGTGCCGGCCGACAACAGGGCTTCCGCCATCGCAGCCGGCGTGCGCCACATCTTCGAGGCTCTCGGGGTCTGGCAGGACATGGCAAGCCGGTCGCAGCCCATTGCGGCCATGCGCATCACCGATTCCGGCCAAGGCGACCTGGCACGTCCGCTGTTTCTGCAATTCGATGGCGAGGTGGCGCCGGGGGAAGCCTTTGCGCATATGGTGCCCAATCAGGCCAGCGGTGCGGCGCTGCTCAAGGGTGCAGAAGGCCTGTTCGACATGGTGGCGCCTGCCGAAATCACCGGCTGGTCGGGTCATGGACCATTGGCCAGTCTGACGCTGGCAGACGGCAGGACACTGTCTGCGCCCCTTGTCGTTGCTGCCGATGGCGCGCGTTCAGGCCTGCGCGAGCGTGCTGGCATTGGCACGTTCGGCCATGATTACCGCCAGACAGGGCTAGTGGCGACCATTGCTCACGAACTGGCCCATGAGGGCGTCGCCTATGAGCATTTCCGTCCTGCGGGCCCCTTTGCCAGCCTGCCCCTGCCCGGCAACCGCTCGTCGCTGGTCTGGACCGAAACCACTGAAAACGCGCCGCGCTTTCTGTCCATGGCTCCCGACGCGCTGGCCCAGGAAATAGAAGCCGTCATGGGGTCGACCCTTGGCGCTGTGACGCTGGAAGATAAATTGATGGGCTTTCCCCTGCGCCTGCAGCTGGCGAAAAGCTTTATCGGGCCCCGCCTTGCCCTGGTTGGCGACGCGGCCCATGTGGTGCATCCGATTGCCGGACAGGGGCTCAATCTCGGCCTCAAGGATGTAGCGGCGCTTGCGGAAGTGATCGTGGAGGCCATGCGCCTGGGCCTTGATCATGGCGATGTGCCGGTGCTGGAGCGCTACCAGTCCTGGCGGCGGCTCGACACCGCCTCGATGGCGGCCGTGACCGATGGCATGAACCGGCTGTTTTCCAATGACGCAGCGCCGGTGCGCGCCTTGCGGGATTTTGGGCTGGGCCTTGTGGACCGGGCATTGCCGGTCAAATCGGCCCTCATTCGTGCGGCGGCCGGCGCGTCGGGCCCCAGACTGCTGAGCGGCCTGCCGATCTAGCGCAGGCTGTGCGAGAGCCGGGCCAGCTCTTCCGGCTCGATATTGCGCGCCTCTTCAAGACTGAGCAGCGGCACGCCCCGCACGATCGGGAAAGCCAGCCGCGCCGCGATCGAGATCAGCTCGCCGCGATCGGCTGACAGCATCAGCCGCGTCTTGGTCAGCGGGCAGACCAGCATTTCGAGCGTACGCGGATCGAGCCGGAAGCGGTTGTTCTCGGCCGGCTCGCTCATCAATTGAGCGGCGCGGAGGACCCGCGCGCCATTTCATATTCGGTCATGGCGATCAGGGTTTCGGCCCGCGCTTCCAATGAGGGCGCTTCGAGCAGGGCCTGCTTCTCGGCTGCGCCATGCGGGGAGACCATGCAACAGAAATTGACCAGATCGGCGGTGCCGGTATTTTCGATTTCTTCCCAATTGAGCTCGATATTGGCGAATTCGGCATAATCGCGCATCATCTTGACGAACCGGGCACGGTCCACCGCCGCCTCCCCGAAATCACGGGTAAAATCGGAGGCGAAATCCTCGGCGGAAATCTCGGCCTGCCGATAGGGCGTCTCCACGCTTATCTCGCGCAGCAGCCGGAAGCGGGCGACGCCCTCAAGAATGACGAAATAGCGCCCGTCGCCACTTTCCTCGAAATGGGTCAGCCGCCCGATACAGCCGATTGATTGCAGCGGCGCCTGCCCCTTGGGGCTTTCTTCGGTGGTATCCTGTGGCTGGATCAGCCCCACCAGCCGCTCGGCGCCCAGCGCCGCGTCGATCATCTCGATATAGCGCGGCTCGAAGATATTGAGCGGCCGGTGCGAATAGGGCAGCAGCAGCGCCCCACTCAACGGAAAGATCGGGACGGAAGCGGGCAGATCGGACGGCTTGGCGGGACGCTTGAGCATGAAGCCGTTCCGCTCAGGAAAACAGGGCCGTGGACAAAAGCCGCCGGCCCTTCATCGTTGCCGGCTCCTTCGGCCCCCAGGCCTCGAACAGCTCCAGCAGTTTCTTGCGGGCGCCATCGTCTTCCCAGGTGCGATCCTTCTTGATGATGGCCACCAGCGCCTCCGCAGCTTCGAGCTTCTTGCCCTCGGCATTGAGCACGATGGCCAGATCGAAGCGGGCCTGATGATTGTCGGGATCGGCGGCAATCGCCGCCTCCAGGGCCGCAGTGTCCGAAAGGCCGGAGGCTTCCTCCTTGAGGCGGATGGCATTGGTCAGGGCGGCATAGGCATCGCCGCTGCGCTTGTCCTCGGGCAGAGTTTCGAGAACCACCTTGGCCTGCTCGGTCTCGCCTGCCTGCACATAGAGCGCTGCCAGCCCGAGCAAGGCATCGGCATGGTCCGGCACGCGCTGCAGGATCATGTCATAAATCTGTGCCGCCTGACCCAGTTCACCGGCATCGCGCGCGGCATCGGCCATTTTGAGCGCTTCGGCGATCTGGCTTTCCAGCGATTCGGCAGGGGGCTGCGTTGCCCCGGCGGCGGCAATGACCTTTTCGGCAAAGCGGCGCACCTCACCCTCGGGCATGGCTCCCATGAAGCCATCGACGGGGCGGCCACCCGCAAAGGCAAAGACGGCCGGAATGGACTGAACGCCCAATTGCCCGGCAATCTGGGGATGCTCGTCGATATTGATCTTGACCAGCCTGATCTGCCCGGCCTTTTCGGTCACCACCTTTTCGATGGCGGGACCGAGCTGGCGGCACGGGCCGCACCAAGGCGCCCAGAAATCGACCAGTACCGGCACGTCGCGGGAGACTTCGATGACATCGGCCATGAAGCCGGCATCGCTGCCATCACGAACGAGATCTGCTGGATTGGGCGCTGCGGCGGGAACGCCGTCGAGGGAAACAGTCATGGCGAGCGGCTCTCGGTCGTGTTCAAAAGCAGAGTAGATGCGGCCTTTTTGCCCCCAGCGGCAGGCCGGTGGCAAGCCCTCTTTCCCACAGGCGAAGGAAAGATGAGGGCCACAAGAAAAACTGGGTTGCAATCAGTCCTGCGATTGGGCATATAGCGCCCGTCGCCGCCACTACAAGGGGCGGGGACGTGGAGCGCGGGTGTAGCTCAGGGGTAGAGCATAACCTTGCCAAGGTTAGGGTCGTGGGTTCGAATCCCATCGCCCGCTCCAGTTTCCCAAGGTGTCGCAAGCCTTGGGTGCAAAGGGTCCTTCGGGACCCTTTTTGCTTTTCCGGGCGTCTGAACACTCTATTTTTATCTGGCAGCCCAAGGGTGACTGGCGTTCCCGCGGGCAGCAAAAAGCCCGGGGAGCTAGGCCACCCGGGCTTTGTCATCTCAGGCTCATCACCAGACGATGAGCCGTCATCCCAATCTAGAAATGCACCGACTTGGTATCGATCGGCGTGGTCTTGGGCGGGGCAAACTTGGTCAGGTCGATGCCCTCGACAGCCGACTTGTATTCCTCGGCGCTCGGGGTGCGACCCAGAATCGCCGAAAGCACCACGACCGGGGTCGATGCCAGCAGCGACTCGCCCTTCTTCTCGGCGCTGTCTTCCACCACGCGCCCCTGGAACAGGCGGGTCGAGGTGGCCAGGACCGTGTCGCCCTTCTCGGCCTTTTCCTGATTACCCATGCACAGGTTACAGCCTGGGCGTTCGAGATAGAGAATGTTCTCGTATTCGGTGCGGTTGGTGGTCTTGGGGTTCAGGTCGTCGAATTCGAAGCCGGAATATTTCTGCAGAATATCCCAGTCGCCCTCGGCTTTCAGCTCATCGATGATGTTGTAGGTCGGCGCAGCGACGACAAGCGGCGCCTTGAACTCGACCTTGCCTTCGGCCTTTTCGATATTCTTGAGCATCTGGGCGACGATCTTCATGTCGCCCTTGTGGACCATGCAGGAGCCGACGAAACCGAGATCCACCTTCTTGGTGCCGCCATAATAGGAAACCGGGCGGATCGTATCGTGCGTATAGCGGCGCGAAACGTCGGAATTGTTGACATCGGGGTCGGCGATCATCGGCTCGTCGATCAGGTCGAGATCGACCACGACTTCGGCGAAATATTTGGCATTGGCATCGGGCTTGAGCGCCGGCTTCTCGCCCGAGCGGATTTCGGCAATGCGGCGGTCGGCCTTGGCGATCAGACCCTTGAGTGTGCCTGCAGCATTGTCCATGCCCTTGTCGATCATCACCTGGATGCGCGCCTTGGCGATATCCAGCGATTCGATCAGCGTCTCGTCTTCCGAGATACAGATCGAGGCCTTGGCCTTCATCTCGGCGGTCCAGTCGGTGAAGGTGAAGGCCTGGTCGGCGAGCAGCGTGCCGATATGCACCTCGATGATGCGGCCCTGGAAGACATTGTCGCCATGCTGGGCGAGCATCTGCGCCTGGGTCGCATGGACCACGTCGCGGAAATCCATATGCGGCTGCATCTGGCCCTTGAACGTCACCTTGACCGATTGGGGGATCGGCATAGTGGCTTCGCCGGTGGCCAGCGCCAGCGCCACGGTGCCCGAGTCGGCGCCGAAGGCGACGCCCTTGGACATGCGGGTATGGCTGTCGCCGCCGATGATGATGTCCCAGTCGTCCACGGTGATGTCGTTGAGCACCTTGTGGATCACGTCGGTCATGGCGTGATAGGAGCCCAGCGGGTCACGGGCGGTGATGACGCCGAAATTGTTCATGAAGGCCATGAGTTTCGGAATATTGGCCTGGGCCTTCTTGTCCCACACAGAAGCGGTGTGACAGCCCGACTGATAGGCGCCATCGACCAGCGGCGAGATGACCGTCGCTGCCATGGCTTCGAGTTCCTGGGCGGTCATCAGGCCGGTCGTGTCCTGGCTGCCGACGATGTTGACCTTGACGCGCACGTCCGAGCCCGCATGCAGGATCTTGCCCGGCGTCACGCCCACCGCATTGCGGTTGAAGATCTTCTCGACGGCGGTCAGCCCCTGGCCTTCCACTGTGATTTCCTTGTTCGGCGCGAAGACCGGGGTCGCTTCCACGCCCAGCGTTTCGGCGGCAAAGGTCTGCAGCTTCTTGCCGAAGACCACGGCATAGGACGAGCCAGCCTTCATGAATTCGGTCTTTTGCGGCGTGAAGGCGGACGCAATGTCGACAAGCTCGTTACCGGCCTCGTCGCGCAGCTTCTTGTTTTTCGCGTCGATGGTCAGGACCGTGCCGGTTTCGACCGAGTATTTCTGTTCGAGAACCGGATTGCCCTCATTGTTGAGGATCGGCTTGCCGTCTTCGCCGAGTTTTTTCACCCAGTTCTTGAGATTGAGGCCAATGCCGCCGGTCACGTCGACCGTGGTGGCAAAGATTGGCGAAATGCCGTTGGTGCCCGCCACGATGGGTGCATAATTGACGAAGGGCACATAGGGGCTGGCCTGCTTGCCGGTCCACAGCGCCACATTGTTGACCCCGGACATGCGCGAGGAACCCACGCCCATCGTGCCCTTTTCGGCGATCATCATGACGCGCTTGTCGGGATGCTGCTGTTGCAGGGCGACGATTTCCTGCTGGGCAGAGGGGGAAATCATGCACTGGCCATGCAATTGGCGATCGGAGCGCGAATGCGCCTGGTTGCCGGGCGAGAGCAGGTCGGTGGAAATATCGCCTTCGGCGGCGATATAGGTCACGACCTTGATTTCGTCTTCGACGTCGGGGAGCTTGGTGAAGAATTCAGCCTTGGCGTAGCTTTCGAGCACGCCCTTGGCGACTTCATTGCCGGCCTTATAGGCATCGCGCAGGCGGAACATGTCGGCGTCGTAGAGGAACACCTGCGTCTTGAGGACGTCGCCGGCCTTGGACGCGATATCGGCCTTGTCGCCCAGGGCAATGTCGAGCAGCGCCTTGACCGAAGGACCGCCCTTCATATGGGAGAGCAGTTCCAGCGCAAAATCCGGCGTGATTTCGGGAACAACGACCTCGCCATCGATCACCTGCCGGAGGAAGGCGGCTTTGACCGTTGCGGCTGGCGTCGTGCCGGGAAGGGTATTGTAGATGAAGAATTTCAGCGCATCGGCGCGCTGTTCATTTCCCTGGTCCAGGATGATTGCGGTGATCTCGCCCACGAGACCGCCGGCATCGATCGGCTTGGGCGCCAGTCCCTGCTCTGCTCTGCTTTGGATTTCGGCCAGGTAGTCGGAGTAGAGGGTCATGACAATCTCAACATATTAGGGGTCTGGCTGCTGAATAGCAGCGGCGGCGAAAACATCAACGGCCTGAGGCAGGGGCCTGGCGCGCCTGTCAGACAGGGACGGCGCGGACCCTAGCGCATTCGGACAAAAAAAGTATCGTCCATTCAGCAAGGGCCGGTCGAAGATTGGCAATGCTCAAGCCGCTGGGCCTGACGAGCCTCTGACGACAAGCTCGCCGACGAGGCCCAGCCTTTGCGGCGGCAGGTCATTGACAGGTCCTCCGGCCCCGATGCGCGACAGCAGCAGCCTGATCGCGGCAATCCCCATCTTCTGGTAGGGCACGCGGACCGTGGTGATCCCCGGGGACATCTGGCTGGCCACGGTATAGTCGCCGAACCCGACGACGGAAGCCTGTTGCGGCACCGAAATGCCCATGCGCATCAGTTCCGACGTCACCATGACCGCCACCATGTCATTGCCACAGACATAGGCCGTCGGATGATAGCCGCGGGCGAACTGGCGTTCCATTTCCGTCCGGAAATCTGCGGCGGCGGCGTCCTCGGCAAAGCCGATCTCGGTCAGTTCCGCCCCATCCTGCGTCTCAAGGTAATCCCGCAGGCTCTGGCAGCGCCGCACCCGTCCGGCAAGGCCGTTCTGGCCATGTACATAGATGAAGCGGCGATGACCGGAAGCGGCGAGATGCGCAGCAAGGATTGCCGAACCCTCGTCGTCGGCCCCGGAAACATGGTCCATGGGCTCAAGCGGTGGCAAGGGAGCGCCGATGCGCACGCAGGGCAGTTTCGACGCGCGGATGGATGCCAGCATGTCGTCGCCATGCGGGCCGATGAGCAATATGCCATCGGTTTCGGCGGCCAATTGTCCGATCAGGGCTGGATCATTGGTCCAGCGGACGGTGGTGACGACACCGCGCCGGGCGCCTTCCATCTGCGCGCCGGCCTGCACATGGCTCCACAGTTCGCGGTACATGGCGCGCAGGTCGTGATAGAGAATTTCGATATGCACATCGGTGGCCGGGCGGGCGCGGGGCACATAGCCCAGCGCCTCTGCCATCTCTACCACGGCGGCGCGCGTGGCGTCGCTGACGCCGGAATGACCGCTCAATGCCCGCGACACGGCGAACTTGGATATGCCCAGCCTGTCGGCGATGGATTGAACCGTCACCCGCGCCATGCGCTGCCTCCCCAAACCTCAGGGGAAACAGTCTATAGGGTCACTTGCCCGGCGCAGAAAGGTGGTCAAGTGCCGCGATCAGGGCGGAGTGGTCCTTATCCCCAAGCCCGATGGCCAGTGCCGCATTCATCAATTGCTGCGTCATGGCGGTATTGGGCAAAGCCAGGTTCATCGCCTTGGCGGCATCGGCGGCAAGCGAAAGGTCCTTGCGGTGCAGGCGAATGCGGAAGCCGGGATCGAAGGTTTCGTCGATCATGCGCTGGCCATGGACCTCCAGAATGCGCGACTGGGCAAAGCCGCCCATCAGCGCTTCGCGCACCTTGGATACATCGGCCCCGGCGCGGCGGGCAAAAAGCAGTGCCTCGGCCACGGCTTCGATGGTGAGGCCCACAATGATCTGGTTGGCCACCTTGGCCGTCTGCCCGTCACCGACGCCACCGATATGGGTGATCGACTTGCCCATGATCTCGAACAGCGGCAGAGCGCGCTGGAAATCGGCATCCGAGCCGCCCACCATAATGGTCAGCGCGGCATTTTTCGCGCCGACTTCGCCACCGGACACAGGAGCATCGAGATAGCCCACGCCTTTGGCCGCCAGCTTTTCGGCAAAACTCTTGGTGGCGACGGGGGAAATCGAACTCATGTCGATCACCAGCTTGCCGGCGGTCAGTACCTCGGCAATGCCGTCTGCGCCGAACAGCACATCCTCGACATCGGGGGTGTCGGGCAGCATCAGGATGACGATATCGGACGCCTCGGCCACAGAGCGGGCGCTGTCTTGTGCGCGGCCACCCTTATCGACCAGATATTGGCTGACCGGCTTGAGGCGATGCAGGTTGACGCTGTGGCCGGCACCGATGAGATGTTCCGCCATGGGGCGTCCCATGACGCCCAGGCCAATAAATCCGATCATGAAACTCTCCTTGGGGCTCAATATCCGGCCTGTTTGTCGACGCGATTGACGAGGTCGTCGCGGCCATCGACATAGCGGCGCAGGTTTTCGAGAAAAATCTGGAAGCCACGCTCCCGCGTCGCCTCGGTGGTTGCCCCGTTATGCGGGGTGATGATCGTATTGGGCAGGCTCCAGAACGGGCTGTCCGGCGGCAGCGGCTCGACGCCATGCGCGTCGAGACCAGCTCCGGCAATCGTCCCATTCGTCAATGCGGCGAGCAATGCGGTGTCATCGATGATGCCGCCCCGCGAGAAGCAGACGATGCAAGCCGATGGCTTCATGGCCGCCAGCGCAGCTGCATCGATCATGCCACGGGTCTCGGGCGTCAGCGGCGCTGTCACCACCACGAAATCGCATTCGCCCAGCATGTCATGCAGGCTCTCGCGGGCATAAAAGGCGTCGAAATTGGCTTCAGGCCTGTCCGAGCGGCGCACACCAAGCACCCGCATGTGAAAAGCCTTGGCCTTGAGCGCCAGGTCCTTGCCGGAATGGCCCGCACCGATAATGCCCAGTGTCAGTCCATTGAGTTCGCCATGGGTGAAGCGGTCCCATTTTCCGCCGCGCTGGCTATCGATCCAGCGCAGCGCATTCCGGTTCAGCATGAGCATCAGCATCATGGCATGTTCGGCCAGCGGAATGGCGCCATTGCCCGCCGATGATGTCAGCAGCGCGGGATGGGCGATGAACTGGGGATAGAGCTGATGATCCGGGCCGGCCGCCCAGCTATGAACCCATTTTAGCTTCTCCGCCGCGCGGAGATGACCAGACTTTACGGCCCCAGCCACGATATCGGCCAGCGGCAACTGGCTGTCGAAGCTGGCGGCGTCCTTGCCATGCAGCACGGTGGCGCCCGGCGCGGCGCCGGCAATCTCGCCGAGCCGATCCTCGGCGACATCGGCACTGACCAGAATGACGGGCCTGCTTTGGCTCATGGGACTATTCCGTTGGGTCGGAGACAAGATGGCGCAGTCTGCCGCGCCAGGATTTTGTGGGTGCCGGGCCGGATGATTGCCGCTCCACCAGATGCGGGACGAGATTGACGCGCTGCGGCGGCAGACCTTCGAGTTCGGCACTGTCATTGGCGCGGCCCAGCAGCAGCCGCACGGCGGCGACGCCCATCTGCCGGTGCGGCATGTGAACCGTGGTCAATTGCGGGGAAATCTGCGTGGCGATGCCGTAATCGGCGTGACCGACCACGGATACGTCCTCGGGAATACGCAGGCCCATGCGCATGAGCTCGGACAGCACCGTCACCGCCACCCCGTCACTGCCGCAAAAGAAGGCGGTCGGCTCGAACCCGTCCTGCACCATGGCGAAAATGGCTTCGCGCAGATCGTCCGCCGCCTGGTCGTCGGAAAAGGCGACCTCGCGCAGTTCCATGCCTTCAATCGCCGCAATGGCTTCGGCAAAGCCGCGCATGCGCGCAATGCGCCCCGGATAACCGAGGCGACCATGGGCATAGACGAGTTTGCGATGTCCCAGCTTTTCCAGATAGCGCGCGACATAGACGCCCGCTTCGACGTCGGTGGCGCTGATCTGGTCCAGCGCCAGAAGGGGCGGCACGACATGGTTGACCACCACGGCCGGGGATGGCCCGGAATCGACGGCCTCGAACATCTCCGCGCTTTGCGGCCCGATCAGCACCAGCCCCGCCGCGTCGGCGGCGAGACGCTCCACCAGGGACGCGTCGCTGGTCCAGCGCACCGTCATTGAATAGCCCTGGCGCTGCGCCTCGCTGTCGACGCCGTCCTGCACATCGATCCACAGCTCGCGATTGGCAGTCGTGCGGTCCTTGAAAATGACTTCGATGGCCCTGGCATTGTCCGGCGGCTTGCGCCGCTGGTCGTAGCCGAGCCTGTCCGCCGCCTCGCGCACAAGGCGGCGGGTCTGGTCGCTGACACCGGACTTGCCGGTCAGCGCGCGGGACACCGCGAATTTCGAGATGCCCAGATGGTCTGCGATATTTTGAATTGTGACGCGCGCCATGGCCGGTGCCGATCGGCACACTCCTCCGCTGCCGGTTTTCGTTTGTTTTGTATTTTGTTATGTTCATGACGGAGGATTGTCAATCAGCGCAGCGGATTTCAGTTTTTTGTTATCTTGTTATCAACATCAGCAAGACTGACCTAATTGACCCTGAAAGCCATATTTAACAGCAGTTTATGCGCGGAACGATCGATAGAGGGGCATAACCATCACGATTTTTGCCGATGTTTAGCCATTGACGCACCCGCATTATGATGTAATCGTTAGGCTAACATCGTGCAAACAGCGCAATTTCAAAGCGCGCACAATTCTGGAGGAGGAGCATGTCTCATCCGGCCCCTCTGGCGCCGATCGGGCTTCTGCCATGACCGCGCTTGCAAACGATACAAGTCCGCCCGAGGCGGCGGCCGTCGGTATGGCCACCCAGCGGCAGCTGGTGTGGCAGAAATTTACCGAGCACAAGCTGGCCGTCATCAGCCTTTACGTGATCGGGCTGATCTATCTGATCGGCGCCTTCTGCGAATTCGTCGCGCCACGCTCGCCGGACTATTACGATTCCGCCTACACAATGCTGGCGCCCCAGCCGCTGAAGCTCTTCTACACGGATGAGGCCGGCAACACCCAGTTCGGCCTGCATGTCACCGGCTTTTCCTCGCAGCGCGATCCGGCCACCCTGCGTCGCGTTTTCACCTCAGACGAGAGCGTGATCATTCCGGTCGGCTTCTTCGTCGAGGGCGAGGCCTATCGCCTCTGGGGCCTCATCCCGATGAACCGCCACCTGATCGGGCCGGTCAATGCGGCAGACCCCTTTTACCTGCTCGGCTCGGACCGGCTCGGGCGCGACGTGCTCAGCCGTACGATCTATGGCACCCGCATCTCGACATCCATCGGGCTGATCGGCGTCGCCATCAGCCTGGTCCTTGGCGTCATTCTGGGCGGCATTTCCGGCTATTTCGGCGGTGCCATCGACAATATCATCCAGCGCGTCATCGAATTCATCATGTCGGTGCCGACAATTCCATTGTGGATGGGGTTGGCCGCGGCCATCCCGGTCACCTGGTCGCCGATCCTCGTCTATCTCATCATCACCATCATCATCTCGCTGATCGGCTGGACCTCGCTGGCGCGCGAAGTGCGCGGCCGCTTCATGAGCTGGCGCAACGAGCCCTTCATCGTCGCCGCCCGTCTCGATGGCACCAGCCAGATGACCATTATTCGCCGCCATATGGTGCCGGGCTTCGTCTCCCACATCATCGCCTCGGTGACCCTGGCCATTCCGGCGATGATCATTGCGGAAACCTCGCTCTCCTTCCTCGGCATCGGCCTGCGTCCGCCGGTGGTGAGCTGGGGCGTGCTGCTGCAGGAAGCGCAGAATATCCGCTCGCTGGCCGAAGCCCCATGGCTGCTGCTGCCCGGCCTCCTCGTCATCATTACCGTGCTTGGCCTCAACTTCCTGGGCGATGGCCTGCGCGATGCGGCGGATCCTTACTCATGACCACCGAACCTCTTCTCTCCGTCAAGAATCTCAAAGTGCAGTTCGCGCTGCGCGAAGGCCTGATCCGCGCGGTCGATGGCGTCGACCTTGAAGTGGAGGCCGGCAAGACGCTGTGCATCGTGGGCGAGAGCGGCTCGGGCAAGTCGATGATGGCCCGCTCGGTGCTGCAGATCGTCTCGGCGCCCGGACGGGTGACCGATGGCGAGATGATCTTCCGCCGCCCGGGCCAGGAGCCGGTCGATATTGCCAAGCTTGACCCCAGGGGCAAGCCGATCCGCGCCATTCGCGGCCGCGACATCGCCATGATCTTCCAGGAGCCGATGAATTCGCTGTCGCCCGTCCATAGCGTGGGCAGCCAGCTGGTTGAGAAAATTCTGCTCCACCATCCCATCGGCAAGCAGGCGGCGATCGATCGCGCCGTCGAGGCGCTGGACCGGGTCGGCATCCCCAACCCCAGGCAACGCCTGCTCAATTACCCGTTCGAGCTCTCCGGCGGCATGCGCCAGCGCGTCATGATCGCCATGGCCCTGGCCTGCCGTCCGGCCCTGTTGATCGCGGACGAGCCGACCACGGCGCTCGATGTGACCACGCAGGCCAATATTCTGGACCTGATTGCCGAGCTCCAGAAGGAATTCGGCATGGGCATGATCTTCATCACCCATGATCTGGGCGTGGTGGCCGAGATCGCCGACAGTGTGGCCGTGGTCTATCTGGGCAAGGTGGTCGAGCGCGGCAGCGCGGAAGACATTTTCTACAATCCCCAGCACCCCTATACCCAGGCTCTGCTCTCCTCCATTCCCAAGCTCGGCGCCCGCCGGGCGCGCGGCCAGCGGCTTCATGCCATCGAAGGCATGGTGCCCCATCCGCTCAACCGGCCCGCGGGCTGCCCCTTCAATACCCGCTGCCCCGAAGCCCGCGCCGGCCTCTGCGATGTCAAGGATCCGCGCCAGCTCGAAATCGAGCCCGGCCATATCGCGGCCTGCCATATGCGCGACCCGGCGGTACTCAAGGAACTGGAGGTGAGCGCATGAGCGCCCCGGCCAATCATGACCAGCTCCTGATGCGCGCCAGCGACGTCAAGGTGCATTTTCCCATCAAACGCGGCTTCTTCAAGCGCACCGTCGGCCACGTAAAGGCGGTGGATGGTATCAGCCTCGACATTCGTGCCGGTGAAACGCTTTCCATTGTCGGCGAAAGCGGCTGCGGCAAGACCACGTTCGGGCAAAGCCTCGTGCGCGTGCTCGAGCCCACCCATGGCAGTATCGAATATTTCGGCAAGGGCGATGGCGCCGATATCGCACACCTGAGCGAAACCGAGCTGCGCCCCTACCGCTCCGATATCCGCATGATTTTCCAGGACCCCTTTGCCTCGCTCAATGCGCGTCGCAGGGTGATCGACATTATCGGCGAGTCGCTGCGCAATTTTGGCGTCACCGACGAAAAAGAGGTCAAGGACCGCGTGGCCACGCTGCTGCGCAAGGTGGGGCTGCGGCCCGAATATATGAGCCGCTTTCCCTATGCCTTTTCCGGCGGCGAGCGGCAGCGCATCGGTATCGCGCGGGCACTGGCGGTCAATCCGCGGCTCGTCGTCGCCGATGAATGCGTCTCGGCGCTCGACGTTTCGATCCAGGCCCAGACCCTCAACCTCATGCAGGACCTGCAGGAAGAGCTGGATCTCACCTATGTCTTCATCAGCCATGATCTCAGCGTCGTCGAATATATCTCGGATCGCGTGGCGGTGATGTATGCCGGCCGTGTGGTGGAACTGGCCGAAACCGAGCCACTCTTTGCCAAGCCGCGCCATCCCTATACCGCGGCGCTTCTGGCATCCGTCCCACGCCCCGATCCGCGGCGCGCCAGAGAGCGCAAGCAGATGCGCCTGCGCGGCGAGGTTGCCGACCCCGCCAACCGTCCGCCCGGCTGCGCCTTCCATCCGCGCTGCCCCTTCGCCACCGACCTTTGCCGCCAGGAGGATCCGCAATTGCGCGCGATTGGCGGCACAGAGGTCGCCTGTCACCACGCCGAAAGTCTTGATCTACAGGGAGTGAGTAAAGATGCTGCATGAACACGAACAGGGATCGGCGAGCACCGATACCAAGAGCTGGTGGCAGCGTCCCTACCGCATGATCCAGACCAATCTGCGCCAGCCCGATGCGCTGGTGGACCAGAAGATGCTGGCCCGGCAGGTCAAGGATTTCGGCGCCGATGTGCTGCTCTACAATATCGGCGGCATTTTCGCCTTCTATCCCACCAAGCTCGAGCTGCATGCGCTCAACCCCTACATGAAGGGCGATGCTCTGGGCGACGCCATCGAGGCGGCGCATTCGGAAGGTCTGGCTTTGGTCGGGCGCTTCGACATGTCCAAGGCCACCCGCATCGCCTATGAGGCGCATCCGGACTGGTTCGTCCACAATGCCAGGGGCGAAAGCCTTGAATATAACGGCACCTACCAGGCCTGTGTGAACGGGGACTGGTACCAGGACTATGCCCTGCAGATCATCTCGGAATCGCTCGGCAAATACGATGTCGACGGCGTGTTTTTCAACATGTTCGGCTATACGAACTTCAACTATTCGGGCGACTATTTCGGCATCTGCACCTGCGCCAATTGCCAGCGCCGGTTCCACGACATGTATGGCAAGACGCTGCCGCAGAAGGAGGACTTTTCCGATCCCTCCTATGCCGATTATCTTGAATTCAAGGACCGCACGGCGCTCGAATTGCGCGCCAAGGTCTACAAGCACATCAAGCAGGTGGCGCCCCAGGTCGCCATGACCGGCCATCGCGGCGACAGCGATCTCATCCGTATGGAAACCCAGCGCGCGCTGGAGCGGCCGCAGCCCGAATGGGCTTACCAGGCCGGCGAACAGGCCCGCTGGGGCCGTGCCTATGGCCGGGGCAAGACCGTGTCCTCCACCTCGGCCAACTTCATCGATTACGCCTGGCGCTTCACTTCGGAAACCGGGGCCTATCAACTGGCGCGCGCCGCCCAGCAGCTCGCCAATGGCGCGACGCTCGACTTTTACCTGCTCGGCGTCATGGATCAGGACGACAAGAAGGCCTTCCCGGACACCTCGCGCCTGTTCAAGTGGCACCGCGACAATGAGGAAAGCTACAAGGGCCTCACCAGCGGGGCGAGCATCGCGCTCTATTCCTCGCATAAATCGGGCATGTATCGCGGCCGCACCGCCAGCCGCAAGACTGCAGCGGACGCTTTCCGTGGCGCTTACCGGGCGCTGGCCGAAGCCCGCATTCCCTTCGATTTCATCTCCGACGAGATCGTGGACGCCGATGGCATCAAGGCGCTGGCGGCCTACGAGGCCATCGTCATGCCCAATATCACCTGCCTGTCGGACGCCGAAGCCAAGGCCATTGACGAATGGGTGTCCAAAGGCGGCGTGCTGCTCGTTACCGGTGAAACCGGCTTCTACGATGCGCGCGGCAACAGGCGTGAGAACATCGCCCTCGGCTCGCTGCCCGTCGAGGGCCTGCCGATGCAGCGCAAGAACATGAAGGGCTCCTATTTCCGCGTCGCCGAGGGCGAGCTGCCCCTGCCCGGCGTTGGCCTGCTGATGCTGGACGAGGACTATTTCGTCGCCAGCGCCAAACCCGATGCGGAGAGCGTCCTGACCCTCCTGCCGCCGCAGCGTTTCGGCCCGCCCGAATTGTGCTTCCCCGACTTTGAAAGCACCATGCCCGGCGCGCTGGTGGGCGCTCACGGCAAGGGCAAGGCCATCTACGTACCCTGGCATGCCGACGCGCTCTATTACCGCGACAGCCTGCCCGATACACGCACCTTCCTTGTCGATCTGGTCCTGCGCCATGTCGGGCCCCTGCCGGCGCGCGTCGAAGGCCGCGGTTCGCTGGAACTGACCGTACAGAAGCAGGACGCCACCGGCACGACGCTCATTCATCTCGTCAATTACGGTGGCCAGCGCAACAATCTCTACGAGGATGCGCCCGCCATTCACGGCTTGCGCCTTGGCGTGCGCGGCGTCGGCGCGGCCGGCAAGGCGCTGGTGTCCGGACAGGCGATCAGTGCCGAAGGTCCGGCCGATAGCCAGGGCTATGTCTGGTTTGCCCTGCCCCCCGTGGAAGCCTTTGAAGCCATTACACTTTCACCGGCCTGATGGCCATCACGCCAATGACGTGTGGGCGCGCAAGTCCACCGCACTATCGCCGTCCCAAAGGAGGAGAGACAACATGTATATAAGCCGTTCACCGCTCCAGCGTTTCGCTGTGGGCACACTGGCAGCATTGCTGCTCACCGGAACCGCCCTGGCGCAGGACTTTTCCGAAGCCCCGGTTCTGGCTGAGCAGGTCGAGGCCGGCAATCTGCCGCCGGTCGCCGAACGCCTGCCGTCCGAGCCTATGGTCGTCGAGCCCTTCGAGAGCGTCGGCCAATATGGCGGCACCTGGCGGCTGACCATGAATTCGGCCAGCGACATTTCCACCCTGGTCCGCACCATCGGCTATGAAAACCTCACGCGCTGGGAAACCTGGCAGCCTGACCAGGTGCAGGAAGACATCGTCCCCAACGTCAAGCCGAACGTGGCCGAGAGCATCGAGATCGAGGACGATGGCCGCGCCTATGTGTTCAAGCTGCGCGAGGGCATGAAGTGGTCGGACGGCGCGCCCTTTACCGCCGATGACATCATGTTCTGGTATGAAGAGGTCTTCTCCAATACCGAATTGTTCCCGTCCCAGCCGCGCTGGTCCACCCGCGCCGGGGGCCTGACGGTCGAAAAGATCGATGACCTGACCGTCCGCTTCAGCTTCCCCGAGCCCAATGGCATGCTGCTCCAGCAATTCGCCATTCCGGCCAATGCCACCGAGCCCAATGTGCCCACTGCCTATCCGCGGCACTATCTCGAGCAGTTCCACCCGGACTTCAACGAGAATGCCGAAGCCGAAGCGCAGGCCGCCGGATCGCAGAACTGGGTCACCAATTTCCACGCCATGGCCGATGCCTGGCGCAATCCCAATGTGCCGCGCCTCAATCCATGGATCGTGGAAGTGGGTATCGGACAGGGCGCCGGAACGCAGGTGATCGCCCAGCGCAATCCCTATTACTTCAAGGTCGACACCGAGGGTAACCAGCTCCCCTATATGGACCGCGTCACCGTCGATATCATTTCCGATAATCAGGTGACCCTGCTCAAGGCCGCCAATGGCGATTTCGACATGGTGGACAGCTATATCGGCTTCGTCACCACACCGGAAAACCGCGGCACCTTCTTCGACAACCAGGAACGCGGCCAGTACGAATTCTACGAAGTGCTGCCCAACCGCGCCAATATGATGATCATCTCGCTCAACCTGACCCACAAGGATCCGGTCAAGCGCGAGATCTTCAACAACCTCCAGTTCCGCCAGGCCCTGTCCACGGCGATTGACCGCGAGGAAGTGATCGAGCTGGTCTGGCTGGGCCAGGGCCGTCCGTTCCAGACCGTCGAGCGGCCCGAATCTCCGCTCTTTGACGAGGAAATGGCGACCCAGTTCACCGACTTCGACATCGCGCTGGCCAATCAGATGCTCGACGAGGCCGGTTTTGCCGAAAAGAACGGCGAAGGCTTCCGCCTCGGCCCGGATGGCAATCCGATCCAGATCACCATGGACATTTCCGTCCTCCGTCAGCCCTGGATCGATAGTGCCGAACTGATCAAGGGCTATTGGCGCCAGGTGGGTGTCGATCTGCTGATCAACACCTCGGACACGACCGCGCTCAACCAGCGTGTGCGGGCCAATGATCATGATGCCGCCGTCTGGTCGGCCTCGGGCGGCGCCGACACGATCTTTGATCCGAAATACTATGTGCCTTCCAGCCAGGACGCTTTCTACGCGACCACCTGGGGCCAGTGGTATGCCGGTCAGCCCAATCCGGAAGAGCCGCCGCAGGCGGTCAAGGACCAGATGGCGCTTTATGACGAGATCTTCCAGACCGTCGATGTGCCGCGCCGTCTCGAACTGATGCGCCAGATCATGCAGACCGCCAAGGAGCAGCTCTACACGATCGGCGTTATGCAGCCGACCACGGACTACGGCATCATCAACCGGCTGATGCGGAACGTGCCGCAGGTTCTCCTGGCCAGCACGCAATATACCCATCCCGGCTCCGCCAATCCGGAACAGTTCTACTACGCTTCCGAATAACCTCCCCGACGCGTCCGCCTCTCCCGTGCCCCGGCATGGGGGAGGCATCCCGCAGGAGTTCGACATATGGCCGCCTTCATCGCCCGCCGCTTTTTCTACATGCTGATCACGCTGGTCGCCATTTCGGTGATGACCTTCGTCATCATCCAGCTTCCCCCCGGCGATTTCGTCACCGCCATGGTGGCGCAGCTCAATCTGCAGGGCGTTACGGTCGAACCCGAAGCCATGGCCGCCATGCGCGCCCGCTATGGCCTCGATGACCCGATCTATGTCCAGTACTGGAAATGGATCTCGGCCATCATCTTTGCCGGCGATTTCGGCTATTCGCTGGAATGGCGCCGCCCGGTTTCCGAACTGCTCTGGAACCGGCTGGGCCTGACCTTCGTCCTCGCCTTCATCACCCTTCTGTTCATCTGGGCCATTTCCCTGCCCATCGGTATCTATAGCGCCGTCAAGAAGAACACGGTGGGAGACTATATCGTCACCATAGTCGGGGTGCTCGGCCTCGCCATTCCCAATTTCCTCTTCGCCCTCGTGCTCATGTATGTCTCGTTCCGCTATTTCGGCTCGGGCATTGGCGGATTGTTCTCCCCGGAATACGAGAATGCACCCTGGAGCTGGGGCAAGGTGCTGGACCTGTTGCAGCATCTGATCATCCCGACGATCGTTCTGGGCACCTCCGGCACCGCCTCGCTGATCCGCATCCTGCGCGCCAATCTGCTCGATGAGCTGAGCAAGCCCTATGTCACCACCGCCCGCGCCTATGGTCTGTCCGAACGCCGGCTGCTGCTCAAATATCCGGTGCGCATCGCGCTCAACCCGTTCATTTCCACCGTGGGCTGGGTGCTGCCGACACTGGTCTCCGGCGCCACCATCACCGCCGTGGTGCTCAACCTGCCGATGACCGGCCCGCTGCTGCTGCAGGCGCTGATCAGCCAGGACATGTATCTGGCGGGCAGTTTCATCATGATGCTGAGCGCCCTCACCGTGATCGGCACGCTGCTGTCGGACCTGTTGCTGGCCTGGCTCGATCCGCGCATCCGCTACAGCTAGGCAGCCGCACCGGCCAGGCCATTTTCTTTTCCCCATTATCCACGTTACCAGCGGCGGGAAGATCTCTGATGAGGTCTTCCCAATTCGCCGTTTTGGTCACCATGCTCGGGCAGACCTGCCGCGACTCAGCGCTGTGCCGCGTCAAGAGGAAGATGTCTAAAACTTGGCCCCAATTCCGCTAGCGGAATCAAAATCGTCATATACTATATGTAGTGTTCGAGGTTCTGCCCTCCGCAAGGAATGGCGGCTAAGACGGGAACCCGGTGCGGTTTCGCCTTTTGGGGCGAGCGCCAAAGCCGGGGCTGCCCCCGCAACTGTAAGTGGTGCGTTTCTGTTCGATTTCGTCACTGGGCCGCAAGGCCTGGGAAGGCTGAACGGGAGCGATGATCCATGAGCCAGGAGACCTGCCCCGAACGAAACGTCCACCGGCGGGGTGCCCGGTCAGGCGAACGGATTTCACGGGCATTTTGCGCCCGCCGTTCTCCTCCCATGTCCCACGCCAAACTATTCCGCGAGGGATTTTTCGATGACCATTACCGTTTACTCCAAGCCCGCCTGCGTCCAGTGCACCGCCACCACGCGCGCGCTCGACCGCAAGGGCCTCGCCTATAATATCATCGATATTTCCGAAGATGCCGAAGCCTATGCGCGCGTCGAGACCATGGGCTATCGCCAGGTGCCGGTCGTCGTTGCCGGTGACCAGCACTGGGCTGGGTTTCGCCCGGACATGATCGGCGCTCTCGCCTGATCAGACCATGAGCGGGCTCGTCTATTATTCCAGCACTTCGGAAAACACCCATCGCTTCGTCGAGAAGCTGGGGATGAAGGCCACGCGCCTTCCCGTGGATGCCGGCAGCGAGCCCCCAAGGGTCGATGAACCTTTCGTCCTCGTCCTGCCCACCTATGGCGGCGGCGGGGAGGTCAAGGGAGCGGTGCCCAAGCCGGTAATCCGCTTCCTCAATATCGAGGCCAATCGCAGCCTCATCCGCGGCGTCATCGCCGCGGGGAACACCAATTTCGGTACGGGCTATTGCTTGGCTGGCAACATTATCAGCCAGAAATGCGCCGTGCCTCTCCTCTATCGGTTCGAACTGCTCGGCACCGAAGAGGACGTCGTCAACGTCAAACAAGGACTGGAACGGTTTTGGACACGCTCACACTAGATCGCCCGGCTAAGTCGGCTGACAAGGTTCAGGACCAGGACAAGGATCAGGCGCTGGATTACCACGCGCTCAACGCCATGCTCAATCTTTACGATGAGCACGGCAATATCCAGTTCGACAAGGACAAGCAGGCAGCGCATCAGTACTTCCTGCAGCATGTGAACCAGAACACGGTGTTCTTTCACAATCTGCGCGAGAAGCTGACCTATCTCGTCGAAGAAGGCTATTACGAGCAGGACGTGCTCGATCAGTACAGCTTCAACTTCGTGCGCGATCTCTACGATCACGCCTATGACAAGAAGTTCCGCTTCCCGACCTTCCTCGGTGCGTTCAAGTATTACACGTCCTATACGCTCAAGACCTTCGACGGTAAGCGCTATCTCGAGCGCTACGAAGACCGCGTCTGCATGGTGGCGATGTCGCTGGCACGGGGCGACGAAAAGCTGGCGCGTCAGCTGGTCGATGAAATCATCGCCGGCCGGTTCCAGCCTGCGACCCCGACCTTCCTCAATGCCGGCAAGAAGCAGCGCGGCGAGCTGGTCTCGTGCTTCCTGTTGCGCGTCGAAGACAATATGGAATCGATTGGCCGCTCGATTAACTCGGCGCTGCAGCTGTCCAAGCGCGGCGGCGGCGTGGCGCTGAGCCTCACCAATATCCGCGAGATGGGCGCCCCCATCAAGCATATCGAGAACCAGTCCTCGGGCGTGCTGCCGGTGATGAAGCTGCTCGAAGACAGCTTCTCCTATGCCAACCAGCTCGGTGCCCGTCAGGGTGCGGGCGCGGTGTATCTCCACGCCCACCATCCCGACATCATGCGCTTCCTCGACACCAAGCGCGAAAATGCCGACGAAAAGATCCGCATCAAGACCCTGTCTCTGGGCGTCGTCATCCCGGACATTACGTTCGAGCTCGCCCGCGACAACGAGGATATGTACCTGTTCTCGCCCTATGACGTGGAGCGCGTCTATGGCGTGCCGATGACCGAGATTTCGGTCACCGAAAAATACCGCGAGATGGTCGAGGACAAGCGGATCAAGAAGAAGAAGATCAAGGCGCGCGAGTTCTTCCAGATCATCGCCGAGATCCAGTTCGAGTCCGGCTATCCCTACATCATGTTCGAGGACACGGTGAACAAGGCGAACCCGATTGCGGGCCGCATCACCATGAGCAATCTCTGCTCGGAAATCCTCCAGGTCAGCGACGCTTCGGTGTTCAACGAAGACCTTTCCTACGAGCATATGGGCAAGGATATTTCCTGCAATCTCGGCTCTCTCAACATCGCCAATGCGATGGATAGCGAGGATTTCGGCACCACGATCGAAACCTCGATCCGTGCGCTGACGGCCGTCAGCGACATGAGCAATATTTCCTCGGTGCCGTCCGTCGCCAAGGGTAATGCCGACAGCCACGCCATCGGTCTCGGCCAAATGAACCTGCATGGCTATCTCGCCCGCGAGCGCATTTATTATGGCTCCGAGGAAGGCGTCGACTTCACCAATATCTATTTCTACACGGTGACCTATCACGCCATCCGTGCATCGAACCTGATCGCAACCGAGCGCGAACAGACGTTCAAGAATTTCGAGAATTCGAAATATGCCAATGGCACCTATTTCGACAAATACACCACAAAGGAATGGAAGCCCGCCACCGAGCGTGTCGCCAAGCTGTTCGCAGATGCCGGCATTCACATTCCAACCCAGGAAGACTGGCTGGATCTCAAGGCCAAGGTCATGATGACCGGCCTTTACAACCAGAATCTGCAGGCCGTGCCACCGACCGGCTCGATCTCCTACATCAATCACTCGACCTCCTCGATCCACCCGATCGTGTCCAAGATCGAGATCCGCAAGGAAGGCAAGATCGGCCGCGTCTATTATCCCGCCGCCTTCATGACCAATGACAACCTGGAATATTATCAGGATGCCTATGAGATCGGCCCGGAAAAGATCATCGACACCTATGCGGCGGCCACCCAGCATGTCGATCAGGGCCTGTCGCTGACGCTGTTCTTCCGCGATACCGCGACCACCCGCGATATCAACAAGGCGCAGATCTACGCCTGGAAGAAGGGCATCAAGACCATCTACTACATCCGCCTGCGCCAGCTTGCCCTTGAGGGCACCGAAGTGCAGGGCTGCGTTTCCTGCGCGCTGTAATATCTCGAGCCATCCGTCACATACGGAACAGGCGGTTCTTGTGCCTCCCTCCCCCTTGAGGGGAGGGAATGAGGGTGGGGGTGCTGAACCATTCCCAAGCGGGGTGTCTGCCGAAACCGCAGCATCCCCTCCCCGGCCCTCCCCTCAAGGGGGAGGTGGCAAAAGAGCCGCACCCGTTAAACCTGAGACGCTAAAATGAACGTTCACGTAAAGCCTCTTTCCCGCGTTCGCGCCATCAACTGGAACCGCGTTCAGGATGACAAGGACCTCGAAGTCTGGAACCGCCTGACCTCGAACTTCTGGCTGCCGGAAAAGGTGCCGCTCTCCAATGATATTCCGAGCTGGGCGACGCTCACCTCGCTGGAGCAGCAGCTCACCATTCGCGTCTTCACCGGCCTCACCCTGCTCGACACCATCCAGAATGGCGTCGGCGCCGTACGGTTGATGGCGGACGCTGCGACCCCGCATGAAGAAGCGGTGCTGTCCAACATTTCCTTCATGGAAGCGGTGCATGCCCGCTCCTATTCCTCGATCTTTTCGACCCTCTGCCTGACGCCGGACGTGGACGACGCCTATCGCTGGAGCGAGGAGAACGAGTTCCTGCAGCGCAAGGCGCAGCTGATCATGGAACAGTATGACAGCGGCGATCCGCTCAAGAAAAAGGTCGCCTCGGTCTTCCTCGAAAGCTTCCTGTTCTATTCGGGCTTTTACCTGCCCATGTACTGGTCGAGCCGCGCCAAGCTTACCAATACCGCCGACCTCATCCGCCTCATCATCAAGGACGAGGCCGTGCATGGCTATTACATCGGCTACAAATTCCAGCGCCATGTCGAAACGCTCAGCGAAGAGCGCCGCCAGGAAATCAAGGATTTCGCCTTCGACTTCCTGCTCGAACTCTACGACAACGAAGAGCGCTACACCCAGGAGCTCTATGACGGCGTCGGCTTGTCCGAAGACGTCAAGAAATTCCTCCACTACAACGCCAACAAGGCGCTGATGAATCTGGGCTACGAAGCCCTGTTCCCGCCCGAAGCCTGCAAGGTCAACGCGGCAATCCTCTCGGCCCTCTCCCCCAATGCCGACGAGAACCACGACTTCTTCTCGGGCTCAGGCTCATCCTATGTCATCGGCAAGGCGATTTCGACCGAGGACGAAGACTGGGATTTCTGATCCGAACAAAATATAAATTCAAATAGCCGACCATACTTCGACTACAAATCTATCCACTCAAATTTGACTTGAGGTTTAATAGATGAAGAGAATTGAAGATTTAGTGATACGGCTGCGCAGCGTACTTGGGATTCCGGACGACGTTCGACCTGCATCTCTAGATACCCTAACCAGAATGCAAATAGCTGGCGTTATAAGCGATTTTGGTGTTCAGGACGATGTGTCAGCAAAGGCGGCGGCTGCTTGGCTAAGTGACAAGAGAATAATATCAATATCGCCGCAAGCTTGGGCGGACATGCAAAGCATAGACGCCAGCGAAACCCGCTTCACCACCTACCATGAAATTGGTCATGCTGTGCTGGGACATAGCAACCGCCTTAGAAAATTTGGTGGTGACAAGCAATTTGGCGCAAGAACTGACTTTGAAGAGGATGAAGCAGATCTTTTTGCTGAGGCGTTCGCAGTGCCTTTGTCCCACGCTTTCAAGGCACCGTTGCACGACATAAGCTTGTTTACTGCCTATTCTGGCCTGCCGCCGAAGCATGCTGAAAGGCGTATGGCATTCCTCCAGAGGTACATCAGGGAATTGACCGCTGCTGTAAGCGACGGCGAACCAGAGGATAGTTACTCAGAGGCCATGTCCATCATGCGTATGAACGCCATTTCGTGGAATTCGTAGCAAGGCGAGCATCAGGGATTGTTCCTATCCCCAGCGATGCACCAGTTCGACGCTAACATTCCCCTCGGCCTTCATCTTGGCAAACCGCGCCTCAAACTCATCGGCAATATCGGCCACGCGGATATCGGCAAACCGCGCCATGACGAGTCGCTCGGCCTCGCTTAGCGTTTCGCTCATCCGCGCATCCACCGCCCGCTCGACGAGGCATGTCGCCGCCTCGGCGTCGGGTCCGATATTGAACAGCGCCGGTTCGCCCACCGCCCGATAAACATCGAGCAGGCTGATCTGGTCGAGTCCCCGCGCCAGTTCCCAGCCGCCGCCATGGCCTTTTTCGGAAATGACGATCCCCGCCTCCCGAAAGCCTGCCATCATGCGGCGCACGACGACCGGATTGGTGTCGAGCATCTGGGCGATCCGTTCGGAGGTGGCGCGTTTCACATGGCGGTCCATATGGATCAGCACATGCAGCATGCGCGACATTCTGGTGTCTCTGGGCATTCTCGCCTCGGCAAACAAAGAGGCCGGCACACTAGCACCGGCCTCTTCATGCAACAATGTGAAGTCCGAAAGGATCAATCGTCCTCGACGAAGACCTCAGCGCGCTTGCGGCGGATGGAGGGCAGCACCGCGATGAGCACAGCCAGCAAAGCCAGGCCGAGCAGTGTCGCCGAGATCGGGCGGGTGACGAAGATCATCGGGTCGCCGCGCGAGATGATCATGGCCCGCCGCAGATGTTCTTCCAGCAGCGGCCCGAGCACAAAGCCGAGCAGCAAGGGGGCCGGCTCGCAGCCGAAGCGGATCAGCAGGTAGCCGACGGCGGCGAAGAAGGCGATGGCGTAAACGTCGTAGATATTCTGGTTGATCGAATAGGTACCGATACAGGCGAACAGCACGATGGCCGGGAACAGGACGCGATAGGGGATCGAAAGCATCTTCACCCAGAGCCCGATCAGCGGCAGGTTGAGGATGATGAGCAGCAGATTGCCGATCCACATCGAAGCAATGATGCCCCAGAACAGGGCCGGCTGTTCATTGATGACGTTCGGCCCCGGCGTGATGCCTTGCAGGATGAAGGCCCCGATCATCAGCGCCATCACCGGATGGGCGGGAATGCCCAGCGTCATCAGCGGAATGAACGAGGTCTGCGCCGCCGCATTGTTCGCCGATTCCGGCCCCGCAACGCCTTCAATCGCGCCCTTGCCGAATTCGCCCGGATGCTTGCTCAGCCGCTTTTCGGCCGAGTAGGAGGCAAAGGAGGAGAGGATATGCCCGCCACCCGGCAGGATGCCGAGCACTGACCCCAGGCCCGTACCGCGCAGGATGGGCGCCCAGATGCGCTTCCAGTCCTCGCGCGTCAGCCAGAGGTTGGTGACCTTTTTGACGCCTACCTCGCGCTCGGTTTCGCTTTGCAGATTGCGCAGGATTTCGGCGACGCCGAAGACACCCACCGCAACGGCGACGAAATTGAGCCCGCCGAACAGTTCGCGTAGCCCGAAGGTGAAGCGCGGCGTGCCGGTATAGATGTCCTGCCCCACCATGCCGAGCAGCAGGCCCAGGACGATCATGGCCAGCGCCTTTAGGATCGAGCCATGGGCCAGGGCGATGGAGACCAGCAGGCCCAGAACGATCAGCGAAAAATATTCCGGCGCCCCGAAATTGAGCGCCGCCCGGGCAAGGGGCGGGGCGAAGAAGGCGAGGATCAGCGTGGCGACCGAGCCGGCAAAGAACGAGCCGATTGCGGCTGTTGCCAAAGCCTGTCCAGCCCGGCCCTGCCGCGCCATCTGATAGCCATCGATGGCCGTCACTGCCGAGGAACTTTCCCCCGGCAGGTTGATGAGAATGGCCGTGGTCGAGCCGCCATATTGGGCGCCGTAATAGATGCCCGCCAGCATGATCAGCGCCGTGGCCGGCCCCAGCGTGAAGGTGATCGGCAGCAGCATGGCGATGGTCGCCGTCGGTCCGATGCCCGGCAGCACGCCGACCAGCGTGCCCAGCAGCACGCCGATGAAACAATAGAGGATGTTGACCGGGTCGAGCGCGACGGAAAAGCCCAGAGCAAGAGAGGAAACGAGATCCATCATGGCCTCCTAGAAGCGCAGCCAGGGGCCGAATAGCGGCACGATCATGCCAAGCCCGACAACGAAGATGAGATAGCAGAGCACCGTCAGGCCAATGGCGATCACCAGCGCCGACAAGGCCGTGTTGCGGCTGCTGGAAATGGCACTGACAAAGGCGGTGATGGCGACGACAGGAATGAAGCCGAGGCCCCGAATGGTCGCGGCGAAAAAGGCCAGCACCCCGAGCACCAGCACGATGCCCCGCCAGGGCCAGGCCGGTGGCGCGTCCTCGTCGGGCTTGCCAAAGCCCTTGGCCGCCACGGCGATGCCCAGCGCCACCAGAATGCCGCCGAGCACGACCGGCATGAAGCCGGGCCCCATGCGGAAGGGCGTACCGAATTCGTATTTCATGGCTTCGAGCGCAAAGAATGTGCCGAAGGCCACGAACATCGCCCCCGAAGCCAGATCGTTGCGCGATGCGTTCAGCGCCATTTTGTTCTCCCTGGGGAACTGCCTAAGTGGATACTGGAATTGCACTCGGAGCGTGCGGCTTCTTCTCCCCCTCCCCCTTGAGGGGAGGGCCGGGGTGGGGTTCTGCGGCATCAACAATCGGCGATGCTCTGGGATGGTCCAGAACCCCCACCCTCAATCCCTCCCCTCAAGGGGGAGGGAGGCACATCCAGTATGCGGCAATCTCTTGCGAAACCGCCGGGCCCTTACTGCGCCGACACACCTGCGGCTGCGATCACCTCTTTCCAGAGGCCGATCTGGCCTTCGAGTGTCTGGGCCAGGGCTGCCGGGGTCGCCTGGTCGGCGGGAACCGGATAGGTGCCCAGTTCGGCGAAGGAATTGCCGACCGTTTCATTGGCGAGAGCGGTCTGCAGGGCTGCGGTCAGGCGGTCGATGATCGCCGGGTCGGTGCCGGCCGGGGCGTAGAGACCATGCCAGATCGAGAGGTTGAAATTATCGAGACCGCCTTCGGCCAAAGTCGGCAGATCGGGCAGCACGGCGATACGCTCGGGCGTCGTCACGGCATAGGCCTTGATTTCGCCGGCCTGAATCTGGCTCGTCGTATTGGTGGTCTGGTCGCACATCATATCGATCTGGCCGCCGAGCAGGTCGGTCATGGCCGGGCCGGTGCCCTGATAGGGCACTTCGGTCATCTGCGTGTCGAGCGCATCCATGATCAACAGGCCACAAAGCTGGCTCGCCGCGCCGATACCGGCATTGGCATAGGTGATGTTCTCGCCGTTTTCCTTGATATAGGCGATGAGGTCGGTGAGGTTGGCCGGCTCGAAGTCGCGGCGCGCCACCACGGTCATCGGCACTTCGGTGACCAGCCCGATCGGTGCGAAATCGGTCATGGGGTCATAGGGCAGGCTGGCATAGAGTGCCGGCGCCGTGGACATGCCGATATGATGCAGCAGCAGCGTATAGCCGTCATTGGCGGCGGCAGCCACCTGGCCCGCGCCCAGCGTACCGCCGGCGCCGCCAACATTCTGCACCACGACCTGCTGGCCCAGTTCGTCGCTCATCGCGGCGGCGACGAGGCGGGTCACCGTATCGGTGGGCCCACCGGCCGCGAAGGGCACGACAATGGTCACCGGCTGGGTGGGATAGTCCTGCGCGCTTGCTGCAGAGATGCTCAGCGCCGATGCGGCGACAAGGGCGGCAGTCAGAGTTTTGACCCGAATGTTCATGCTTTTCTTTCCTCCCGAAAAAATCGGCCCCGGTTTCCTCAACGGGGCTCCAAAGCCATTGCAAAGCGCGTGCCAAGTCAAAAACGCAAGGCAGATATGCAATTATCACGGATCATGTTAGGGATTTTGGCAAGAACTTGCCGCGCCCTCCCATGAAGTGCGGCAAAATCTTGCCAAAATGGGTCATCGCGACTGGTCAACATGCTGCGCAATCTGGTGGATCATCGTCATGTCGTTGGCGCCGCTCTGGGCCTGATCCTGGTGGCGCTTGTCGGCTGGGTGAGCTTTGAAGTGGCGCTGACCAATGCCATTCGCCATGCCGAAGACCAGTCCCAACGACGGCTGGCTCTGTTCGACCGCACGCTCGAAGCCATTATCGAGCGCTTCCACTACCTGCCCGTGGCCATCTCGCAATCGCGCGAAGCGCGCAATGCGCTCGACCACCCCGATGATCCGGCGGCGGTCGAGGCGGCCAATGGTTTTCTCAGCAAGCTCAACGAAACGGCCGGCGCGGGCGAAATCTTCCTTATGGACGAGCATGGCAGCGTGGTAGCTGCCTCGAACTGGTGGACGCTCACCTCTCTGGTGGGCACCAATTATTCATTCCGTCCCTATTTTGCCGACGCCATGGAGCGCGGCAAGGCGCAATATTATGCCTTCGGCATTTCCACCAGCGTGCCGGGCTATTTCCTGTCGCAGCGGGTGGATGGCCCGGACGAGATCATCGGTGTGGCGGTGACGAAAATCCATCTGGGCGAGCTCGAAGCAATCTGGTGGCGCTCGGGCGAATTGATCGGCATTGCCGATACCAATGACGTGGTCATTCTCTCCACCCGCCCCGACTGGCGCTACCGCCCCCTCCTGACCATGCCCCCGGCCCGGGCCGAGGCCATCTCGGACGAACAGCGCTATGGCGACAACGGCATCAACAATGCCGGCATTCTCACCGACCGCTGGCAGTCCCGCGGCGCCGAATTTGCCTATATCGCCGGCAACGACCCTGAAGCCTCGGGCTATTTCGTGCTGGAGGAATTGCGCCTGCCCAAGCTGGGCTGGCGGCTACAGTCCTTCATTCCGCTGGCGCCGCTGCAAACCGGAGCCATGATCGTTGCCAGCGCGGCGGCGATGGGCTGCGCCGCTCTGCTGCTGATCATCGTCCTCGTCGAGCAAAGGCGCCGGCTGACGGCACAGCGGCTGGGCGAGCATATGCGGCTCGAACAGCGCGTGGCCGAGCGCACCGAGGATCTTCACGCCATGAACGCGCAATTGCGGGCCGAGATCGCCGAGCGCGTCCGCGCCGAAAAGGCCGAGCGCGAGGCGCAGGCCGGGTTGGTGCAGGCGGCAAAGCTGGCCAGTCTAGGGCAGGCGCTGGCCGGCGTGGCCCATGAAGTCAGCCAGCCCGTCGCCGCGCTCACCACCCACCTCGCCAGCGCACGCCTGCTCGACCAGCGCCAGGGCGGCACTGCGCTGTCCCCGGTCATTTCGGCCATGGACAAGGTCGTGGACCGGCTCGCAACGCTCACCGGGCATCTCAAGACCTTTGCCCGCAAACAGAATCACGGCGCCATGCAGGCTGATACCGGCGCCGCCATTGCCAATGCGCTGGACCTTGTCGACCACCGCCTGCGGGAAGCGGGCATTGACGTGGATTACCGCCGCCCCCAGCCGCCGCTCTCCGCCGCAATCAATCCGGTGCATCTCGAACAGGTTCTCATAAACCTCTTCGCTAACGCCGCCGATGCCATGGCCGACAGGCCCATGCGGGTCCTGTCCATCGGTGTCACCGGCGAAAGCGGGCAGGTGCGCATCGCCGTCGCCGATACCGGCATGGGGATGGCGCGGGACGACATGGCCAATCTCTTCGACCCCTTCTTCACCACCAAGCCCGCCGGCAAGGGCCTGGGACTGGGCCTCGCCATCTCCTACGGATTGATCCGCGACAGCGGCGGCACGCTGAGCGCACGCTCCATACCGGGCCAGGGCAGCACGTTTACGATTGTTCTGCCGGTGGCACTCTCCACCCACGCCGGGCAAGCGGCTCAATCGCCCTCCTCCCCCTTGAGGGCAGGGGGTGAAAGAACCTCGTCATCGCGTGGAGCGAAACGATGAACATGACCGAGAATCTGCCCCTGATGACCCCTCCAAAAATCCTTATCGTCGATGACGAAGACATGGTGCGCACCGCGCTTGAGCAATGGCTGCGCCTGTCCGGCTTCGACGCGGCCACGGCCAGCGACGCGCGGGAGGCGCTTGACCTCGTCAATGACTGGCAGCCCCTTGTGGTGCTGACCGATGTGCGCATGCCGGGCCTGTCCGGTCTCGACCTGCTGCGCCTTATCGGGGAGCGTCATCTGCCCATCGAGGTCATCCTGATCACCGGCCATGGCGACGTGCCGATGGCGGTTGAGGCGATGCGGGCCGGCGCCTTCGATTTCCTGCAAAAGCCCTATGTGCCCGAGCAATTGGTCAATGCCATCAGCCGCGCTGTCGAGAGGGCAAAGCTCAAGCGGGAAATTGCCGATTTGCGCCGCCGGCTCGACGGCGGCGATAGCGAACTGGCCAATCGCCTGGTCGGCACATCCGCCGGCATGGAAAATCTGCGCCGCTCGGTGCTGGATCTGGCCCATATTCCCGCCGACGTCATTCTTCTGGGCGAGACCGGCACCGGCAAGGAAGTGGTGGCGCGGTGCCTGCACGATTTTTCGCCGCGCGCCGACAAGCCGTTCGTCGCGGTCAATTGCGCCGCTATCCCCGCCGAACTGATCGAAAGCGAATTGTTCGGCCACGAGGCGGGCGCCTTTACCGGGGCCGGCGGCCAGCGGATCGGCAAGTTCGAATATGCCAATGGTGGCACATTGCTGCTCGACGAGATTGAATCCATGCCGGCCCTCGCCCAGGCCAAGGTGTTGCGGGTCCTGCAGGAGCGGGTGGTGGAGCGGCTGGGCTCCAACAAGCAGATCGCGCTCGATTTGAGGATCGTCGCCGCCTCCAAGGTGGACCTCGAAGCCGAAAGCGCGGCGGGACGGTTCCGCGCCGACCTGTTCTACCGGTTGAACTTCGCCACCCTGCACCTGCCGCCGCTGCGTGATCGCGGCGATGACAGCGTGCTGCTGTTTCACTATTTCCTGGCCTCGGCGGCGCGCCGCTTCGGGCAGGAGCCGCCGGATCTGCACCCGGCGGACATCAATGCCATTCTGACCCATTCCTGGCCGGGCAATGTGCGCGAGCTCAAGGCTGCCGCCGAGCGTTTCGTGCTCGGCCTCAATGCCAATGGCCGGGCGCTGGGAGACATGCTGGGCAACAAGGTATCCGAGCCGTCGGCCACCAGCCTCGCGGAGCGGGTCGCCGGCTATGAGAGGCACATCATCGAAACCGAGTTGCGCCGTCACGACAATTCCGTCGCCGCCGTCGCCGAAGCGCTGCAATTGCCGCGCCGGACGCTCAGCGAGAAGATGGCCCGCCTGGGTGTCAGCCGCTAGGTCATCGGTTTGGCGCGTTTCAGAACCGCAAGACCGTTTCCGCTTTTGCCGGAAACGCTCCTGCGCCGTACATGTCTCGCTTTAACCGCCGCTTTCACAGTATGAGCGGGCTCAACGTTCACAGCCTGCTCACCAATTGCCACCAGGTGCTAGAAAAAACCCGCCTCTTTGCGAGGCGGGTTGTGCTTGTGGCGAAGGATTGCCATCACTCAGCGAATGGTTACGCCCTCGGCATCGAAGACATGGGCCTTGGCCGGGTCGAGATAGGCCGAAATGGTCGATCCCAGTTCCACACCGCGCTGCCCTTCGAGGACGATGGTCAGCGACTGCCCATCGCTGGTGGTCGCATAAACCACTGTCTGGCCACCAAGATTTTCCACAAGGTCCACCCGGACGTCAGCGAATTTGAGGCCCGCGCCCTCCACCACACTGATATGTTCGGGCCGGATACCCAGCGTCGTGGCCCCGGTTACATTCCGGCCCAGCGCCAATGTCGTTCCCGCGGCCTTGAGCGCGCCATTCTCGACGCTGGCATTGAGGAAATTCATCTTTGGCGAGCCGATGAATCCGGCGACGAATATATTGCGCGGATTGTTGTAGAGTTCGAGCGGCGCGCCAGCCTGTTCGATGATCCCGGAGCGCAGCACCACGATCTTGTCGGCCATGGTCATGGCTTCCACCTGATCGTGGGTGACATAGATCATCGTATTGCCCAAGTCATTGTGCAACTTGGCGATTTCGACGCGCATGGCGACGCGCAATTCGGCATCGAGATTGGACAGCGGCTCGTCGAACAGGAAGATCTTGGGCTCGCGGACAATAGCCCGGCCAATGGCGACGCGCTGGCGCTGACCGCCGGAAAGCTGCTTCGGCTTGCGCTTCAGCAGCGGCTCGATCTTGAGAATTTCCGCCGCCCGCTGCACCCGCAGCTCGATTTCGGGACGGGGCATCTTTGCCGTTTCGAGCCCGAAAGCCAGGTTCTGATACACGTTCATATGCGGATAAAGTGCATAGGACTGGAACACCATGGCGATACCGCGCTTGGCCGCCGGAACCTCGTTCATCCGCTGCCCATCGATCAGCAGGTCGCCGCCGGTGATCGGTTCAAGGCCGGCAATCATCCGCAAGAGCGTTGACTTTCCGCAGCCCGAAGGCCCGACGAAAACCGTGAACTCGCCGGGATCGATGGTCAGATCGACGCCGTGGATCACCGCGACGTCGCCATAGGCCTTCTTGATCTGCTTGAGTTGGATGCTGGTTGCCATGGTCGTTTCTCCTCCCCGCCTTATTCTTATCGGTATTGCGCAGGCACCCAGCTCTCATAGAGCGGATGGTCTGGTCCGAGTGGCAGTACGACTTCGGTATGTGTGGATGACGAGTGATAAAAGGCGGTCACCAGTTCCAGCGCGCGACGGGAATCGGCACTGGTCACGGGCAATGCGCCCTTGCCGGAAATGGCGTCGTGAAAGCGCGCCATCTGGGTCTGGAACCGCGAGGGAACGTGCTGCCAATTGGCCAGCAGCTTTTCAATCCGTGCCTTGACCTCGTCATTGCGCGGCAGGATCTTCCAGGGCGCCTGGCCGGGATTATAAGGTGCGTGGTCGCTTTCAATCGTAACATTCTCGAATTGCAGGCGGATGCGAGTGATCTCGTCCACCGAGCCGAGCGTCGCGGTGAAGCTGGCCAATGCACCGCTCTTCATCTCGAGCGAAGCGGAAATGACGTCTTCCACCTCGATCGGGTTCACGCGGGTGGCCACACGGCCGAACATGCGGGAAATGTCACCCATGAGATAGGTGAAAATGTCGTGGGGATGGATAGCGTGGCCCATAAGCACGCCACCCAGTTCGGTCTTCCACTTGCCGCGCCAGGGCACGGCATAGTAGGGGGCTTCGCGCCGCCACATGGTTTCGACCGTGCCGCAATAGGCCTTGCCGGCAATGCCCGCATCGATAACGGCCCTGGCCTGTTCGATCCCGTCACCGAAACGATATTGGAAGACCGGCATGAGCAGGCCCTTGGAGCTCTTCTCGATCTCCATGATCGCATCGACATCTTTCAGCGAGCCGACCAGCGGCTTTTCGCAAACAACATGCTTGCCGGCCTTGAGCGCGGCGGAAACCATGGCGAAATGCGCGCCGGGAGGGGTACACACATCGATAATATCGATATCGTCCATGGCCAGCAGATCATCGAAATTGACGACGCGCCGTTCAATGCCGAATTCCTCGCCGATCTCATCGAGCCGTCCTGGATTGAGATCGCAGATGGCAAGCACCTTGAACTTGTCGGCATTGGGCAGATAGCCCTCGACAATGTGGGAGCGGCCGATGCCGCAGCCGACGACGGCGACGTTGAGAATGGAACTCATTGCGCCCACTCCGTACCCTTCTCGGCCAGGCCCTGCGCGGTCAGCGCCATCTTCATGGCATTGTAGCAACGCTCCTGCGGCATGGCCGTCTCGGTGCGGTTGCGCACGTCATCGAGGAATTGCCGGCCAAAAGGCAGATCGACGGCGGAACAGTCGATATGCTGAGTGCCTTTCTTGTCGACGAGGAAGAGGTGGTTGTCGCCCGGACGCCCGGCGATATCGACATATTTTCTGAGCTCGATATAGCCCTCGGTACCCAGAATGGTCAGGCGCCCATCGCCCCATGTCGGCAGGCCTTCGGGGGTGAACCAGTCGACGCGGATATAGCCGGTCGTCTTGTCCGTGCGGACATGAGCGTCGCCGACATCCTGCAGACCGGGACGGTGCGGATGGTTGCGGTTATGGACATTGGCCGACACCACTTCGGCATCCATGGCGCCGGAGAAAAACAGGAACTGCTCGAACTGGTGGCTGGCAATATCGCAGAGAATGCCGCCGTAGCGATTGCGGGTAAAGAACCAGTCGGGACGATTGTTCAGCCGCAATGAATGGGGACCGAGGCCGACAGTGTTGACCACTTCGCCAATTGCCCCCTGCGCAATCAGATTGCCGGCTTCGACGGCCGAGCGCACTTCAAAATGCTCCGAATAGAGCACCGAGAAAATGCGGCCGGTTTCCTTCTGCACGCGCTGGACGTCTTCGAGCTGCGCGAAAGTGGTCATGCCGGGCTTGTCGGTCAGCACGTCCTTGCCATGCTTCATCGCGGCGATGCAGATATCGGCGCGATCGCCAGGAATGGCGGCCGTCGTGACCACCGCAATGGATGGGTCTTCAAGAATTTCCCGCGGATCGGCAACGCGCCTGGCTTCGGGGTATTTCTCGCCAAACGTCTTGGCCAGGTCATCCTCGACGGCGTGGAAGGCCACGAACTGGGCCCCGGCGCGCTTGAGGCAGTCCACCTGACCGTAAATATGGGCATGATTGATGCCGATAGCGGCAAATTTGATCGTCATTTCAGCAGATTATCCTGGTCGTCGCTGGTGACCGGAGCGCGGCGGACCGCGCCCCGAAATGAATTAGCGCTTCATGCCCGTGGTCGCGATGCCTTCGATCAGAAGGCGTTGGAACAGCAGGAAGAAGAAGAAGATCGGGACAAGGCTCAGCACGCTCATGGCGAACATGCCGCCGTAGTCGGACATGCCGGTATTGTCGGTGAAGGTCCGCAGGCCCAGCATGACGGTGTATTGGCGCAGGTCGCTGAGATAGATCAGCGGGCCAAAGAAATCGTCCCAGGTCCAGATGAAGGTGAAGATCGCCGCCGTTGCCAGAACCGGCATGGAAAGCGGCAGGATGATCTTCCAGTAGATGCGCCACGGCCCGGCGCCGTCCATGCGGGCGGCTTCATCGAGTTCCTTGGGCAGGCCCCTGAAGAACTGCACCATCAAGAAGATGAAGAAGGCGTCGGCGGCAAGGAACTTCGGCACAACCAGAGGAAGGATTGTATTCACCCAGCCCAGATTGAGGAAGAACACATATTGGGGGATCAGTGTCACCTGATAGGGCAGCATCAGGGTCATCAGCATCATGGCGAACCAGAAGCGACGCCCGGCAAATTCCAGCCGCGCAAAGGCATAGGCGGCCAGCGAGCAGGCGATGACATTGCCGATAACCGACAGGATCGAGATGACGAAGGAGTTGATGAACAACTGCCCGAAGCCCACCCGCAATCCGTTCCAGCCGCGGATATAGGAGTCGAAACTCCAGTTGACCGAGGGCAGAACCGAAACGCCGGAGGTGAATATCTCGTTCTCGGGCCGGAATGACGCCGCCAGCAGCCAGAACAGCGGATAGAGCATGACGATGGAGGCGCCAATGAGCAGCACATGGGCGATGACCGACATAACTTTGCGGCGTGTTGGCGACGTTGCCGTAACCACGGTGAGGCGCGTTGCATCAGTCGTCATAATGCACCCAGAATTTGCTGGTCAGGAACGAAAAGGCCGTGAACAAGGCCACGATGGCCAGCAGCACCCAGGCGAGCGCAGAGGCGTAGCCCATACGGAAGAAGCCGAAGGCCTCGTTATAGAGATAGAGCGTGTAGAACAGGGTCGAATTGATCGGCCCGCCCGTGCCACCCGAGATTATGAAGGACGGCGTGAAGCTCTTGAAGGCCTCGATGGTCTGAATGATGGCATTGAAGAACACCACCGGCGTCAGCATGGGCAGGGTGATCTTCCAGAACTGACGCCACTTGCTCGCCCCATCCAGACTTGCCGCCTCATACATGTCCTGCGGGATCTGCCTCAGGCCAGCCAGGAAGATGATCATGGGTGAGCCGAACTGCCAGACAGCGAGAATGATCAGCGTCCACAGCGAGGTGTTGGGATTGGAAATCCAGCTCGGCCCCTGAATGCCGAAATTGGCGAGGAGCTGATTGACCAGGCCATTGCCGGCAAAAATCTGGCGCCAGAGAATGGCGATGGCGACTGAAGCGCCCAGCAGGCTTGGAAGATAGAACAACGCCCGATAGAGCGGCAGGCCCTTCATGCCGCGATTGAGCAGCAGCGCAACGCCCAGGGCAAAAGCCAGCTTCAGCGGCACCGAGAAGATCACGAAGGTGAAGGTCACCCGCATGGACGCGGCAAACTTCGGATCATTGGTGAACATGCGCATGTAGTTGTCGATGCCGGCCCAGCGCGGTGCGGTGAGCAGATCGAAATGCGTGAAACTGAGATAAAACGATGTGAGGATCGGCCCGATGGTGAGGCCGAGAAAGCCGATCAGCCAAGGCAGAAGGAAGAGGTAGCCCGGGGCGTGGTTCTGCCACACTCCGGACCAGAAGGATGGAGTGGCCACGCGGCCGGCTCCGGTTGAAGCACTGTTGTCGACCTGCGTGGCCATGGTCTCGTCCCGACTTAGCTTGCGCGCTGCAGAATGGCCGCAGCTTCGGAAACGAAGTACTGGCCGGCGTCTTCGGGCGTACGGGCGCCGAAGGCCACTTCCTGGCTCAGGACCCGCAGCAGCGAGGCGTCGATTTCACCAGCGGCAGCCGGAGGCGGCGGGGGCAGCGGCCCGAGCAGGTCGCCCAGATTTGCCACGAAGTTGAGCGCGATCTGGTCCTGTTCGTTAAGATCGGGCGCAACGGCATCGCGGGTCGCATCGATGCAGGGAATGCCGCGCTCGACACCGAGCACCTTGGCTGCTTCAAGATCATTGATGAAGAAGCTGAGATATTCGGCGGCCTTTTCCTTGTTGGCGGACGAACCACCCACGGAGAAGAACATGGACGGCTTGCGATAATGGCCGCCACCGACGCCCGGCGCGATGCGCGGATAGTTGGTGATGGTCAGATTGTCCGTCATCAGCGTGGTGAACGCCACGAGCTGATTGGAATTAGACGGCATCATGGCCGACTTGCCCATCACCACCATGGTGGTTTCCAGCGGGCCATTGGTGTCGAGCGCCTGATCTTCCGCGCTTACGCAGATCCCATCGTTGCGGAAGCCCTGCCAAAGGGTGAACCACTCGATCGCCGCATCGGCGTCAAAGCCCAACTGACCATCGGCGGTATAGAGCGCCAGGCCGTTCTGGCGAAGCCAGTTGTCCAGCATGGGTTCGGAGCCCGAACCGTCAGCAATGATCTTGATGCCGCCACGAATATTGGCGGCCTTGAACGCTTCGCCCTTTTCGCGGATTTCGTCATAGGTCGTGTCGCGGTTCGGCGGCTCGATACCGGCTTCTTCAAAGGCCGACAGGTTCACCAGCTGAGCGACGGAATTGGCGCCAAGGCTGATGCCATAGAGCTTGCCGTCGACCTTGCCGCCTTCGAGCTGGTCAGCATCGAAGCCATCGAGCTTGAGAGCACCGCCGACAAATTCATCCAGCGGCGCAATAGCGTTACGCTTGGCGTATTCGACGATATAGCGATAATCCATCTGAACGATATCGGGCGCGTTGCCGCCGGCGGTTTCCGTCGCCAGTTTCGGCCAGTAATCGCCCCAACCGAGGAAGCTGCTGTCAACCTGCGTCCCGGTCGCCTCGGCGAAGAGATCATTGACGCCATAGGTCCGGTCGGCGCGCGCCTGACCGCCCCAGAAGAACTGACGCAGCGTTGCGCCCTGCGCCCATGCGGGGCCAGCGCCAAATGCCGCTGCCGCAGCCAATGCCGACGATCCCATCAGGAACTGACGGCGTCCAAGTCGTATGCTCATGTGTTTTCCTCCCATGAAACCTGCCGTTCCGCATATCGGAACAATGCTGTGCCGGCAGCCTCCCTGCTGCCAAATCACTAACTGGTTACTATCGCCCCAACACGTTTCCTATGCTTTGTTTCCTTGGCAATATGGCCACTTGTTGAGACGCATTCGTGTGGCGAAAGCGCCATAAATAACCAGACAGTTACGGCTTATCATACAAAAGTCGCCCAGGGCAACCGTCTTGTATGGAAGCTGGACAGGGCCGAAAGAAACACCCTGCCGTGCATCGGTAATTTTCCAAAACCTCCACTGAGCGAGCCGGTCTCACCTGCGATGGCATAGCCATATCGCGGCGCCTTTCTTCCGGCACGACCGATCCTCCATCGACAATCTGAAACAAAAATACCGGCTAGAAAACTACGAAATCATCCGCGTATTATAGATAAAATCTATGTCCGGAGGCGATATGGACAAGTTGCTCAATCAATTCCTCGCAGTAGCCGATGCGGGCACGCTGAGCGGCGCGGCCACTGCACTGTTCATCACCCAGCCAACCCTGACCTTCAACATGCGCAAGCTGGAGGAACAGATCGGAGTACCGCTGTTCGAGCGATCCTCGCGCGGGGTGCGCCTTACCCGCTATGGGGATACGCTTTATGAAAATGCCCAGCTCATGCGCCGTCTCTATGACAATACGCTCAATGCGATTGCCGACCAGCAGCGCGGCACCGAGCGCGGCCTGTCGGTGGGTTCGGGCTATTCGTGGTGGACCATGTTCCTCAAGGACATGGTGATCGCCTACCAGCGCGAATTCCCCAGATCGCCGGTGCAGGTGAGCCTGGGCAATCAATTGCGCCTGATGGACCAATTGCTGTCAGGCGACATTTCCATGTTCCTGGCGCACGAGATCGACGCCCTGAGCTCGGGCATCGGCACTGACTTCATCCCGCTGACACGGGTCTATAACGCCTTTTTCGTGCGCGAGGGGCACCCGCTTCTGGGCCAGCCGCGTGCGCAGTCGGATGTCGACACCTACCCCATCATCATCTCCTCGCTGGCCGAAAGCCGGCACGAGCGCTTCTTTGACCCCTCGCGCCGCCGCGCCAGGGTGGAAACGGTATTTGACCGGGCGAGCTACGCCTTTAGATCCAACTCACTGGCGGCGTGCATCGACTATGCGCTGGCCACCGATGCCGTGCTGCTGCACACCCATGTCATGCGCGACGATTTCCGGGCGCGCGGTCTGCTCGAAGTCGAGCAGTCGGGCGAACCCCGGCGCGCCGTTACCGGCATTTATGTGCTCAAGGAAAGACGGGGCGATGATCGCATCGAAGACCTGATCGGTCGCATCACACGCGCCGCACATGCGGTCCTGCCCCCGCTGGCATGAATCCGCTTCGCCGCCAGAAACTAACATGTTAGCATTTCGCCATGCAGCAAAAGCCCCGTTCATCAGTCCAGCCCCGCGCCCCCGAACCTGATCGTCTCGCCGCCGGAGAGCGCGTCGCCGCGCGCCTGCGGGGACAGATTCGCGGCAGGATCCATACCGATCCACTGATGACCTATGCGTGGAGCGGGGATGCCAGTTCTTACCGGCTGATCCCGGCCGTGGTGGTTTTCGTCAATTCCGAGGACGATGTACGCGCCGTGTTCAAGGCGGCTCGCGCCGAGGGCCTGCCGGTGACGTTCCGGGCGGCGGGCACATCGCTTTCGGGCCAGGCGGTAACCGACGGCGTCTTGGCGGTTCTCGGCGATGGCTGGCGCAGGCTCGACATTCACCCGGGCGCCGACCAGATCACGCTTGGCCCGGCCATTATCGTCGCCGAGGCCAACAGGGCGCTCAAGCCCTTCGACCGGAAAATCGGCCCCGATCCGGCCAGCCAGGCGACCTGCAAGATCGGTGGTGTGGTCAACAACAATTCGAGCGGCATGTGCTGCGGGGTAGCGCAGAACACCTATCACACCATGGCCCGCCTCAGGATCGTGCTGACCGACGGCACCATGCTGGATTCTGGCGACGCGGCGAGCCGGGATGCCTTTCGCGCCAGCCATGGCCCGATGCTGGAGCAGTTGCATCACCTGCATCATGACGTGATGGCCGACGCCGATCTGGTGGCGCTGATCCGCCGGAAATACAAGATAAAGAACACCGTGGGCTACTCGCTCAACGCGCTGGTCGACTATCATGACCCGCTCGACATCCTCATCCACCTGATGGTGGGCTCGGAAGGGACGCTCGGCTTCGTTTCCGAAGTCACCTACAACACCGTCCCCGAGCATCCGTTCAAGGCCACCGGCCTTGTCCCCTTCCCGGATCCGCAATCGGCCGGACGGGCCATTATCGAGATGGCCAATGGCGGCGTGCAGGTCACGACCGGGATCACCGCCGCCGAATATATCGAGCACCGGGCACTGGCCACGGTGGAACACCTGGCCCCAATGGCGCCGCTACTGCCCTGGCTGACGGAAAATTCGCCCGCCGTGCTCATCGACGTAACAGCGCCGGATGCGGAAACACTGGAGGCGGAGCGGCAAAAGGCCGTGGACCTTCTGACCCGGCATGGCGCGACCCATATCGATCTCTCAACCGACGAGCAACGCAGCCACGCCCTCTGGGATATCCGCAAGGGCTTCTTCACCTCGGGCGGCGCCGCCCGGCCCAAGGGTACGTCCATGCTGACCGAGGACGTGGCGGCGCCGATCGAGCGGCTGGCGGAATTCGTGATCGATATGCGCCAATTGCTGGACAGGCATGGCTATGACGACGCCATCATTTTCGGGCATGCGCTGGCGGGCAACCTCCACTTCCAGATGAGCGACAATTTCGCGGAGCCGGGCGCGGCGGAGAAATTCGACGCGCTCAACCAGGAATTGTCGCAGTTGGTTTCGATCCAGTATGGCGGCTCGCTGAAGGCGGAGCACGGCACCGGCCGCGCCATAGCCGCCTTCGTCGAGGCCGAATGGGGCCCGAAAGCCTATGCCATCATGCGCCGCATCAAGGCGATCTTTGATCCCGAGGGCCTGCTCAATCCGGGCGTGCTGCTCAATGACGACGACAAGATCCACGTCAAGAATCTGAAGGTCATGCCGCTGGCCGACGAGCTGATCGACCTGTGTATCGAATGCGGATTCTGCGAGCCGGCCTGTCCGAGCCACCATCTGACATTGACGCCGCGACAGCGCATTGCGGTCACCCGAGAGCGCGCCAGGATGCAGGCAAGCGGAGAAGACCCGGCGCGCCTGGCCCGCTTCGAGGCCGATTTCCAATATGCCGGCCTCGATACCTGCGCCGCCTGCAACCTCTGTTCGCTGCGCTGCCCGGTCGGTATCGAGACCGGCACCATGATCACGGGCGAGCGCGCCCGCCGCCGGGGCGGCACCGCCCATTCCGTTGCACGTTTTACCGCCGATCATCGCGGGACGGTCGAAACCATGATGCGCGGCGGGGTCGCCATGGCCGATGCAGCGCGCGCCGTCATTCCCGCCCCTGCCATAGAAGCCGTCACCGAAACGGCGCGACGGTTGACCGGTAAACGCGTGCCGCGCATTTCCCGCGCCCTCCGCCATGGCCCGGGCACACCAAAAGCCCGTGACAACCGGCAAGACGCGCGCAAAACCGGCTTTCCCGTGCCCATCGCCCAGACGGGGCGGCCCGCGATAGTTTACTTCCCCACCTGCCCCAGCCGCATGTTCGGCACGCCCAAGACCAGCCACGACCTGTTGCAGACTCCAGATGCCGTGGTGGCTCTGCTCGAACGAGCGGGCTACGATGTCATCATTCCCGAGCATCTGAACGGGCAATGCTGTGGCCAGCCATTCCAGTCCAAGGGTTTTCCCGAGGAAGCGGTACGCGTGGGCGGTGCCTTGAAGCAGGAACTCTCGGCCCTGTCCGCACAAGGTGCGCTGCCGGTGCTGACCGATGCGTCGACCTGCGCCAAGCATCTGAGGGAATTTCCCGGCGATGCGCCAGTGGCCGATTCGGCGCAATTTCTGCTCAGCCATGTTCTGCCGAAGCTCCAGGTGACGCGGAAGCTGGACCTTGTGGCCGTGCATCACAATTGCTCGGCCCAGCGCCTCGCCGAACAGGGCATGACCGAAGCCATCGCTTCGGCCTGCGCCGACAGGATTGCTGTCCTGTCGTCAGTCACCTGCTGCGGCTATGCGGGGGACAAGGGCCTGTTCGTGCCCGAACTCAATGCACATGCCACGCGGCGGGTGGGCAATGACATTCCGCCTGGCTGCGAGCTGGGTGTTTCCACCGTCTCCACCTGCGCCTCGGGGCTCAGCGAGCATGCAGGCGTGCCATTCGTCAGCCTTGCCAGCCTGCTCGAATGGGCGACGCGCTAGTCGAAGACCTCGTCGGGATAAACGCCCCAGATTTCTTCCTGGCGCACCCAGCCCGAATAGGTGCTGCGCTCGCCCGGTTGTCCGGCCGAGACCTGGCACCAGTTGCCATTGCAGGCGCTGATGGACATGCGCACCCCACCCGCCAGCCGGGCGCGCAATGCCGCATCGGCCGAGGCGCTGGCGCGCATTTCCACTTCGCCATTGGCCACGATCGGCACGGCATAGCCGACGCGGGCGCCGGCAAGCAGGCTCTGATGGACCCAGCCTTCATCGCCATCCACGTCGCGGATTTTGCGCCATGTGTCGAATTCCTGGATGATCTCGACCGGCATGCCCGGGGCGAGGAAATTCCAGGCGATTTCATAGCGGGTGCCGGGGCCGACACGGACATTGATCGGGCTGGACCGAGTGCTGACAAAGCGCGGCAGTTTGAGGCCGGAGGGATTGTCCTGCGCCAGAATCGGCAAAGGCGCGGCCGGAAGGGCCATGGCCAGCGCGACAAGAACCAGGAAAACAGGGCGCACAAGGCCCGAAAAAGCGGGCAAACCGAACATCACTTTGCAGACGGAATGGAATTGCCCTATCAGTAGTCCATGATCCTTAATGGTCGCTAAAGGATCGATGAGAGCCTCGTCCGAACGACCCCACCCGGTACGCATGACATCCAGCAAACCCAAGATTTTGGTGACGAGACGCCTGCCCGCGAGCATCGAGGCCCGCATGGCGACGCTGTTTGAAACCGATGTCAACGACGCCGACCAGGCCCTGACCAGCGATGATATTCTCCTCGGACTTGAAGGCAAGGACGTCCTGGTCTCCACCATTACCGACCGGATCGATGCAGAACTGATTTCCCGCCTGCCGAAAAGCGTCCGGCTGATCGCCCAGTTCGGCAATGGCGTCGACAATATCGACCTCGACGCGGCCTGGGCGGCCGGGCTGACCGTCACCAATACACCATCGGTTCTGACCGAGGATACGGCCGACATGGCCACGGCGCTGATGCTGGCCCTGCCGCGCCGGCTGGTCGAAGGCACGCAGATGCTGTTGCGCGACCGGGCCTGGGCCGGCTGGTCGCCAACCTCGATGCTGGGCCACAGGCTGCGCGGCAAGATGCTGGGCATTGTCGGCATGGGCCGGATCGGCACCGCCGTCGCCAGCCGGGCGCGTGCCTTTGGCCTCTCCATCCATTATTATTCGCGCAACCGGCGTCCGCCCGGTGTCGAGACCCCGCTGGACGCGACCTATTGGAACGATCTCGACGCCATGCTGGCCGAGGTCGATATCGTATCGCTGCACACCCCGCTGACGCGTGACACCCACCATATTCTGTCGGCCGGCCGGCTCGCCGCCATGAAGCCGGGCGCATATCTGATCAATGTCAGCCGCCCTGAACTGGTCGATGAAAACGCCCTGATCGAACAATTGGAGGCGGGGCATCTGGCGGGCGCAGCTCTCGACGTTTTCGACAATCATCACGGCATCAATCCGAGCCTGCTGGCGCTGGCAGAGGCGGGCCGGGTCGTGCTCACCGCCCATATGGCCTCGGCAACGGTGGAAGCGCGGATCGAGATGGGCGAGACGGTCATCGTCAATATCCGCACCTTCATGGATGGCCACCAGCCGCCGCACAGGCTGCTGCCGGAACACCCGACACCGCGCACTGCAAGGGGCTGAGTGTTGCAGCATTTCCGCAGCCTGGCACCCTTTGGTGGCGCCTCGCCGGGACATGCCTTGCGCAGCACCGATTTCGCCCCTAATGGTCGCCTTGTCCGGTCCGGCGCAGGGGGCGCGCGGGAACGGGTGTAGCGGGGCCTTCGTTCCGCATTCCGGGTTTAGGAGAACCCCGTGTCGAAGACGAAGTCCGCCATTGTCTTGCTGGCCAGCGCCCTTCTGACCCTGCCAGTGGTTGCGCAGCAGGCAAAGGCCGTGCCGCTTGCAGCCGACAGTGAACAATTCGTGCTCAATGCCCTCAGCCAGAATCTCGCCCTGCCCCTGCCCGACTGGGCCGAGTTGGCAGGCGCCGAGCCCGAAACGCTGCTCGAGCGGGTATCGGTGCGCTTTCATGAGGATGAAAACCAGGCACGGCTGGAAATCTACCCGCGCGGGGAAGGCGAAGCCTTCTGGAGCCGGCTCTATGGCGCGCGGATATTCAACCAGCCGAACCTCGCCCTTGCCAATCTGCGGTCGGCGATCATCGATGTCTATGCGCGGGCCTGCCGCCCGGAAACCGTGGCCTTGTTCCAGCTTGAGCCTGACGATGGCGACAATATCCCGCCGCTGGGCTTTGTCTGTGGCGCCTATCTCGATATGCCGGGCTATGCCGGTCAGGGCGAGGTGATGATCATGGGCTTCTACAGATCGGCCGGCGGCGTCGCCACTGTCTATCAGGAATGGCGTGGCGACGCCTTCGACCCCGCCGATTCCAGCACCTGGCCGGTCTCGACCGAGCAGATCGAAGCCCGCGTTGCCCAGTTCAAGGCACAGGCGGGGCTCGCCGCCGTGGATTGACGGCGGACCCGGGAGGGCCTAAGCCGCTTTCCCATGAAAAAAGACCAACAATCTGCAGGGCCCAGCCAGCGTATGCTGCGTGTCGGCGAATTGGTGCGCCATGGTCTGGCCGCCCTGTTCGCCCGTGGCGAGATCGAAGACGAAGCGCTGCATGGCGCCGTGCTGACCGTGCCCGAAGTGCGCATGACGCCGGACCTGAAACTGGCCAATGCCTATGTGATGCCGCTTGGCGGCGCCCATGCCGAGGAAATCGTGGAAGCGCTCAACCGGCATCGGAAATTCATCCGGGGCCGTATCGCGCCGCAGATCAATCTCAAATATGCGCCGGAAATCCGCTTCTTCGTCGATGACACATTCGAGGAAGCCGGGCGGATCGATGCGCTGCTGCGCTCCGAACGGGTCAAGCGTGACCTCGACGACAGTACAGACGAAACCAGCGAAGACTGACATCTTGACGCAAGCCAAGTCGAAAAAGCGCGCCATCTCTGGATGGATCGTGCTCAACAAGCCTTATGACATGACGTCCACGCAGGCGGTGGGCAAGGTGCGCTGGTTGCTGTCGGCGGCCAAGGCCGGCCATGCGGGCACGCTGGACCCATTGGCCACCGGCATTCTGCCGATCGCTCTGGGCGAGGCGACCAAGGTGGTGCCCCAAATTCAGGACGGCGCCAAAGTCTATCGCTTCGCTATCGGCTGGGGCAAGGCCACCTCCACCGACGATATCGAGGGCGAGGTCATCGCCACCTCCGACAGGCGTCCCGACCGCGCCGCGCTGGAAGCGCTGCTGCCGCAGTTTACCGGCACGATCCTGCAGCGCCCCCCGGCCTTCTCGGCCATCAAGGTGGATGGTGAGCGCGCCTATGACCTGGCGCGCGCCGGCGAGGCCGTCGAACTGGCTGCACGCCCCATCGATATCGACGCCATCGAGATTGTCGAGCATGGCAGCGACACCAGTGTGCTGGAAGTGACCTGCGGCAAGGGGACTTATGTGCGGGCGCTGGCCCGCGATATTGCCGAAGCCCTTGGTACGGTGGGCCATGTCACCAGCCTCCACCGCGCAGCGGTCGGCCCCTTTAGCGACGCCGATGCCGTTACACTCGAACAGCTGGAAGCGGCAGAGTCCGGTCCGGAGCGGGACGGAATAATCGTCCCCCTGGCGTCCGGCCTTGCCGAGCTGCCGGAGGTGCGGCTCGATGCGGCACAGGCCAAGGCGGTGAGCCATGGCAATGCCGTGCTGCTGACCGGCGCCAATGCGCCGCTGACGCTGGACGAATGCTGGGTGAGCTTCAAGGGGATCGTGCTGGCGACGGGCTCGGTTGAGTTCGGCCAGTTCAAGCCACGTCGCGTGTTCAATCTTTAGGCTTGAGCCGGCCGGCCATCACGAAGGTCAGTATCAGGAGCGGGATGAGCATGGCGAAGGCCATGCGAACCCCAAAACCCTGCGCCACGACACCGATCAGCGCCGGGGCGCCCAGATTGACCAGTTGAAACACCATGGTGACCGCCGCCACATTCTGTGACGCAGGGCGATCACCCAGCCGTGCCGCCGCGGACAGCATCAGCGGATAAAGCACGCAGATGCCGATGCCGATCAGCACAAAGGCAAGGAGCGCCAGAATGGCGTTTTGAGCGAGAATCACCAGCACGAGCCCGAATATGGCAATGGCCGACAAGGTGCGCGCCGTGCCCACCGGCCCGAACCGGTCGAGAACCCGATCGGCGCCCAACCGGCAAATGGCCATGGCGCCCACCAGGGCGGGCAGCGCCAGCGATTGCACCCAGGCGGCGACGGCAAAGTTATCGCGCAGATAGATGATGGCCCAGGCGCGCGACGCGCCTTCTGTGAGGCCTGCGCCCAGGCCGAAGGCCACCAGCGCCAGCGTCGCCGCGGTGGGCAGGGCCAGCTTGCGCGCCCGCCCGGTGCCGCTGTGGGCACGCGCCGGATTGGGCGTCATGGGCAGAGCGACCAGCATCAGTGCCAGAACCAGCACGGGCGCCATGAGGCCGAGATGCCAGGCCGGGGAAACATCAAGGCCACGCATGAGCGCACCGGCCAGCGCCGTCACCAGAAAGCCGATGCTCCATATGCCGTGGCAGGTATTCATGATCCGCGCGCCGGAGGCCGCCTCGACCCGGTCAGCCTCGACATTGATCGCAATATTGGTGAGCGAGAACCCGACGCCATTGAGCGCCAGCAGCAGAAACAGCGCGACCGGATGCAGAAGAACGCCCGCCAATGCGGAGGTGAAGACGACAACGGGCAGGAACCAGAGAATGACCTTGCGCGGCCCGAAGCGCTCGATAATGGCGCTGGAGACAAGGAACATCGGCAGGCCGCCAAGCGGCTGGCCCATGAGCACCAGACCCAGTTGCGCTTCGGACAGGCCATTGAGCAATTGCAGGTCGGGAATGCGCGTCTGCACGGCGCCGATGGCGAGGGCGTGGATGAAAAACAGCGCCGCAATGCGCCAATGACTCGATAACATGCAAAGTCCAGGTAACAGGGCCGGAAGACCGGAATTCAGAGGCGCGGCCCGGGATCCATCAGAACATGGATGCGATCGGCACCCATGCGGGCCAGCTTGAGCATCAGCGCCTTGCGCCGGGCCGGCGGCAGGGGCGTATCGGGGCTGTCGCGCAGGATTGCGCCGTCATGGCCATCGGCCACGATCAGGCCCTCGCTTTCAGGGAAGATGGCAGCGTCCAGTTCCGGCGGTTTGGCGAAAAAGAACTTATCGGAAAATTCCCGGTATTCGGGCCATTTTCGATCCACCTGGAAGTCGATCAGGCTCGATTTGATCTCGATGATCCAGACCTCGCCCTTGGGGCCGACGGCGAGAATGTCGGCGCGCCTGCCATTGGCCAGCGGCACCTCGGCATAGCAGGCCATGTCGTGGCGCTCACGCAGCATGCGCATCGCACCGCGCTGAACACGCAGCGCATTGGCCGATTGGCGCAGGTCGACAATGGGCGGCAGATCCTCAGCCATTTGGCCCCAGAGGCTCCAGAGACGGGCTCGAAACCGGCTCCAGCTTTCTTGTGCCCAGCGCGAAGCTCGATGCCCAGAGACCGGCCAGAAGCAATGGCAGGCAAACGAGATAGGAGGCCCGGATATTGACGAACTCGGCCACAAAACCAAGCAGCGGCGGCGCCATGAAGAAGACGACGAAGCTGACCTGTCCGAGCGCAGCGACATTGACGGCGGCTGGCCGGTCGGTGCGCTGGGCCGCCGCCGATACCGCCAGTGGATACACCGCCGAGCACCCGGCGCCCATGAGCGCAAACCCCAGAAGGGCAAGTTCGGGCAGGGGGGCCGTGCCGACGAGCAGAGCGCCCAGGCTGGCGCAGGTCAGCATGACCATGGCGACATTGCGCGGGCCATAGCGGGCGACAATCGGATCGGCACTCAGGCGCATCAGCGCCATGAAAAAGGCAAAAAGCGTCAGCCCCATGCCGCCCACCAGAGGCTCGACCGCAAAAACATCGCGCATATAGATTGCCGACCAGTCGATGCCCGCGCCTTCCACGAGAAAGGCTGCAAAGCCGATGAGACAAAGCGGCAGCATGCCGATTGTGGGAAAGGCAAAGCGGTGACCGTCCGCATCGCCGTCGGCGCGAACGGGCCTGGGCTCGTTGGTCGCGCCGTAGATGAGATAGCCGCCCACGGCCAGGACGATGACCGCCAGGCCGGCCATATGCAGGCCCGCCGACAGGCCCGACTGGCGGATCATGGCGCCGAACAGGGCCGTAACGAAAAATCCGACGCTCCAGAAGCCATGGGCACGGTTCATGAAGCGCCTGCCGGTTCTGGTTTCGAGCCGGTCGATCTCGACATTGAGATTGATCTCAAGGGCACCCGAAAGCAGGCCGACAATGAACAGCACGCCGAACATGGACGGCGCATTGGGCAGGAAGGGAATGGTGGCGAAGAGCACCGCCGGTCCGAGCGTCGTAAAGAAAGCTGTGGTGCGGAACCCCAGTTTCTCGATGACGGGCGCACCCACGGTCAGCGAGACCAGCGAGCCGATGGCCATGCCGATCATGGTCAGGCCCAACTGGCCCTCGCTGACACCCAGATGGGTCTGGATGTCGGGCAGGCGCGCCATCAGCGCCCCGGTGGTGACGGCGAAAAAGAAAAAACAGGCATAGATGCGATGCTGTGGAGCGATCATGGCGTCACCTCGCGGATCACCGGGCGCGGCGCCAGCACATGGGCGGTGGCAAGCCCCAGCGCGACCAGCGGCAGGCCGACGCCGAAGGCCCATTGGATGCCGTAATGCTCGGCAATCAGGCCCAGAAGCGGTGGCCCCAGCAGGAATGCGGTGAAGGAGAATTGCGCCAGGGCCGCGACATTGATGGCGGCGGGGCGGTCGGTGCGCTGGGCCGCGGCTGACATGGCCAGCGGGAACAGCGCGCTGGAGCCAATGCCGATCATGGCAAAGCCGAGATAGGCGGCCCAGGCGGAAGGCGCGAGGAAGACGATGATGACGCCGATCCCCAGAATACAAAGAAGAATACGCGCGACCGTGACCGGGCTGTAACGCTCGACAAAGCCATCGGCGAAGAAACGGGCAAAGGCCTGCGAGCCGGCAACCACAGCAACGGCAAAACCGGCCCAGAACGGTTCGGCGCCGAAAATGTCCCGCATATAGATGGCCGACCAGTCAATACCGGCGCCTTCCATGAGCATGGCGGACAGGCAGACGCCGACCAGCAACATGATGGCCAGGGTGGGCTTGGCGAGGCGCGGCGTTTCTTCGGTGCTGGAGCTGGTACGGTGCGGCGCTGGTTGGAACCGGCCGAGAATGAGCAGGGTGGCGACCAGTACCACCGGGATCATGCCGATGAGGTGCATCTGGGGTGAAATGCCCGCCTGCGCGATGAAGGCACCCACCATGCCGGCGGAGAAGAAGCCGAGGCTCCAGAAGGCATGGGCGCGGCTCATGATGCGCCGGCCGAGGGCATGTTCCACCCGGTCGGCCTCGATATTGATGATGATCTCGATGGCGCCGATGGTCAGTCCCACCGGGATCAGCAGGAGGAAGAACATCAGCGGACCGCTGGCCCACATCGCCAGCGCGTAGAGCGCCGACAAGAGCGGAATGGCGATCAGCAGGATGCGCCGGTATCCCACCCGCTCGATGAGTTGGCCGGCAAAGGTCAATGAAATCAACGTGCCTACCGCCGAGCCGATGAGCGCCAGGCCCAACTGGCCCTCGCCCACATTCATGGCGCGCTGAATATCGGGCAAGCGCGGGAACATGGAGCCCATGCAGAATGAATAAACGAAGAACGCCCCGAAGACCTTGATCTGGGGCGGCAAGACGAGGCCGAATCGCATGTCAGGAAATGCTCAGAAGATCAGTTGCCCGGCAGGCTATGCCATTTTGCCGGGCGTGAGAATGGGCAAGTGTAACGTTGCCGGAGGGCCTATATCGCCGATCCGGTCATATTGTCCTCACGCAGGACATTGATGCCGCTCATCAGATTGCGGACGATCTCGAGCCGACGGAACCGGCCGACCTGACCTTTTTCGGCGACGACGGGATCGCGCCGGTCCGGGCCGAAATAGGTGGCGGTTTCGTAGTAATGCAGGCTCCGTCCGATCTGGCGCCGGATCCGGCCGGACACCCTTGCGGGGGTGAAGGGCATGGTGATGATGTCGTCGAAACCCATTTTCAGACAATCGCTGATGCCGTCGGCAGAGGGGCTTTCGGAAAAATAGATCAGCGGCGAAAAGCGCAGGCGCCGGGTGGAATTGAAGCGTATGGCATCGGCGACGCCACGCAGATCGCCGACATTTTCGGTGGCGGCAAAGAGGAAGAAACAGATCGGCGTCTGCTGCACCTGCTGCTCGGCGCGGGCAATGGTGGTGAACGGTGAAATGCCCGCAAAACCGATAGTCTGCGCCAGCTCCATGAGCGCCGCGCCGGGGCCGTCCTGCGGCCCGACAATGAAAGAAAATGCGCGCATCTGCCGTCAATCGCCCTGCATCCGCCGCGCATGCTAAGACCAATCTGCTAACAGGCCGCTAACTGCCCCCGACGCCTAAACCCTCACCGCCGCACCAGAAATAAGGGCTGCATTGGCACGCATGAAGGCGGCAATGCGCTCGGTAATCGTGCGCACGGCGGGCGTGTGGCGCTCCTCGTGATGATCACATGCTCGCCGATATCGGGACCAGCCGCGACAGGCTCGACGAGTTCATTGCCAGCCGCCCCGAATAAACGAAGAAAAGGGCCACCCCGACACGGAGCGGCCCTCTGCAGCGTCCCGGGAGGAGACGGATTATTCCTCGGCGATGCAGACGGTCGTGACGCCGCGATTGCGGAAGCCGAGCGCGGTGGCCGCAGCCTTGGAAAGATCGATGATGCGCTTGCCATGGAAGGGACCGCGGTCGTTGATGGTCACTTCCACCGAATTGCCGGTCCGCTGGTCGACAACTGCGACCTTGGTGCCGAAAGGCAGGGTACGATGCGCCGCCGTCATGGCGTTCTCGTTAAAGGTTTCACCCGATGCGGCCTTCTTCCCGTGGAAACCGGGGCCGTACCAGGAAGCGCCGCCACATTGGGCATAGGCTGCACTGGAAAAACTCAAGACACTTGCAGCGCAGATGGCGGCGATAACGGCTTTCTTAGTCAATGATCCTGGCTCACTGATATTGATGATGCCGGGGGTTTAGAGGGCGGGGCGGGCCACAATGTGAGCAAATCCGGCCTTTTGGGCCTCCGACGTGTGGCTGTTGCCCATTTGCAGCAGGTGTGGCGGTGAAATCTGTTAACTGTCTTCGGTAGAGTCTTGGAAACCGTAGAATTCGAATCCGCGAACTAAACGAATCAGCGCCGCATGCGCGCCCGATTCAGCTGATCGATGGAACTAGTTTGCTGAGTGTGGCCGATGCGCAACGGTTGCACCAAAGCTGGACCAGAGCGGCGATTTAAGAGGTTCCGCAGTGGAAAAGTGCCGGAAATCCGGCCTTTGCGGCAAAGTTTGCGGCCAGAATGTGGCAGATGCGCAGAGGCAATGCTCGCCAAATGGAGGCGAGTGCCCATGCCATCCAATAGAAAAGGGCGATGGCATCGCCACCGCCCAACTCGTCAGGGAGACCTGAAGAAATGCTCAGCCCTGGGGCTGGGGCACGATGCGCAGATAGGGCTTCAGCTCTTTCCAGCCCTCGGGGTATTTGGCCTTGGCCGCTTCATTGGAAACCGCCGGGACGATGATGACGTCCTCGCCGCTCTTCCAGTTCACCGGCGTGGCGACCTGATGCTTTGCAGTCAGTTGCAGACTGTCGATGACACGCAGCACTTCATCGAAATTTCGGCCGGTGGATGCGGGATACTCGATCTTGAGCTTCACCTTCTTGTCCGGCCCGACGACGAAGACCGAGCGCACGGTCAGCGTATTGTCGGCATTGGGGTGGATCATGTCATAGAGCCGCGCCACCTTGCCTTCGGTATCGGCCAGAAGCGGGAAGTTGAGGGCCGCGCCCTGCGTCTCCTCGATATCCTTGGCCCAGCCGCCGTGGTCTTCGAGCTTGTCGACCGACAGGCCCAGCACCTTGACGCCGCGTTTTTCAAATTCGGGCTTGAGCTTGGCGGTATAGCCCAGCTCGGTGGTGCAGACCGGAGTGAAATTCTTGGGATGGCTGAACAGGACGGCCCATGACCCTTCGATATAGTCATGGAAATGGATGGTGCCCTCGGTGGATTCGAGGGTAAAATCGGGGGCGGTATCGCCAATCAGGATCGCCATTGTCGTTTTCCTTGCCCGCGCATGGCGGGTCAGCTTTGTTCGGTCGTTAGAATATCGTGCTGCAAGCTCCTGCTTGAAGCAGCAGGGTGCGAAATGGTTTTGCCTTGTATACCCAGGCTGGGGCAAGGCTTTACAGGGAGCGGCGATGCGCCAGAAACCGCGCTATTCGCCCTGCACCATGACCGAGCCTTGCATCGGCCGGGTGGTCGGGGCGCCATTGGTCCAGGTGACGTCGAGCCCGTTGAGCGGCACGACCGAAAGGCTCATCTTGCCTGAGCCCTGCTGGATTTCGCGCGCATGGCCGAGATAGATCAGGGCATTATTGGCGCTGTCATAGATGCGGGTGACGCGCAGCGACTTCCAGATCAGCGAGCGGCCCTGCTGGAAGATCTCCTGGCCGCCGGCGCTGGTGCGGATATTGCCGATAGTGATGGGTCCGGTCGCCGAGCAGTCGAGCGCGGAATAGGACGGGTCCTCGAACCAGTTGCCCTGGCTGACCCGGTCGATGAAGGAGCGGTTGAAGAAGGCCAGATGACAGACGACGCCTTCGATATCGGGGTCGGCCACGGCCTCGATGGAAATGTCATTGCCGGTCCAGTCGACGCCGACATTGCCCACTTCGCCGCTGCGGCCGCAGGCGGCCAACGCGAGGACGGCGGTAGCGACGATGGCAAGGCGGGCGATTGGGCGCATGGCAGTCCTCCGGGATGATGAAGGAAAGATGGTGCCGCGGCACCGCTTGCGCAAGCCGCTCAGCGCCCGACTTTGCGATCCATCACTCTTTCGAGCCAACGCACCAGCAGCGACAGGGAAATGGTCATGGTGAGATAGAGGAAGGCGACGACATTGTAGGTCTCGAAAAACAGGAAGCTCGAAGACGCAGAGAGTTTTCCGAGCTGGGTAATGTCCTGGACGCCCAGCGCCGAGACCAGCGCCGAATCCTTGACCATGGAGACGAAATCATTGCCGAGCGGCGGCAATATGGTGCGCAGGGCCTGCGGAAAGATGATGAAGCGGAAGCAATGCCAGCGGCTCAGCCCCAATGAGCGGGCCGCCTCGATCTGTCCACGCCCCACCGCCTCGATGCCGGCGCGGAAGATTTCGGCGATGAAGGCGGAATAGCACACGGTCAGCGCAAAAATGGCGCGCCAGACGAAGTCAAAGCCCCGCACGGTGGCCGCAGGCATCCAGCCCCAGTCGATCAGCGGCGCGAAGAGCCAGTTGAAGCCGGTGACCATGGCCGGCGCGGCGACGAAGGCGATGTAGAAAAGGAAGACCAGGATGGGGATGCCGCGAATGATTTCCACGTAGAAGGTGGCGATCTCGCGCAGGATGCGAACCGAGCTGGTGCGGGCCAGAGCCACCAGCAGGCCGAGCACAGTGGCAGCGATGAAGGCGACGAACGTGACCCAGAGCGTCGTCAGCACGCCGCCAGAAAGGGTCTGAAAAATGGACGAATACGTCTGGTCGGCCGTAATGGCCCAGAGTCCCAGCACGAACAGCAGCAGGATCGCCAGCAGCCAATAGGGCAGGCGGGAGAAAAGCGATGGGCGGCGGGATGGGGTCATGGGTGGCGAATCCGTCGGCTCGAAACGCCAACCTCTGGTTCAGGCGTCACCACCGGGCTTGTCCCGGTGGTCCATGACTTGCTTAAGCATTGCTGGATTGCCGGGGCAAGCCCGGCAATGACGATGGTACGACAGCGGGGGGACGGCCCTATTCCGCAGCGTATTCGAAGAACCAGTAATTGATGCGTTCGTCGAGCCAGCCTTCCTCGCGGAGCTGGTCGAGTGCGGCGTTGACGGGCTCGACGAGATCCGAACCCGGGGTCAGGATGAAGCCGAAGGGGTCGGACTTGATGGCTTCACCGGCCTGTTTGAAGGCACCGGGATCGGCGCCGATATAACCGGCCGACGCGGCCTGATCGGCGATCACCGCATCGACGTCACCGGCCTTGACCGCCTGAACCGCCGCCCCGAAACTGTCGAAGGTTCGGACGCGCGGGTTGGCTTCATCGCCATCAAGGACGTCATAGATGGCCGTGTAGAAAGAAGATGTGCCGGCCTGTGCGCCGAACAGCAGGTCTTCATTCTCGGCAAAGCTATCGGCACCGGTAATGCGCTCCTCATCGGCGCGGACGAGGAAATATTGCTCGACGGTGATGAAGGGGTCGGTGAAGTCGATCTGCTCGGCGCGCTCGGCGGTGATGGTGATGCCATCGGCACCGATATCGAACTGGCCGGTGCGCACCGACTCGATCATCACGTCCCAGGCGGTCAGGTCCCATTCGACCGTGGCGTTGAGGCGCTTGGCAACTTCGTTGATGACGTCATATTCGAGCCCGATGCCCTGTCCGTCCGGGCCGGCGAAGTTGAGCGGGTAATAGGCATTCTCGGTCACCGCATGGATGACGCGGCCCTCCAGATCAGGCAGGTCCTGCGCCAGGACGGGCGCGGCGGCCAGCACCAGAGATGCGCTGGCGAGAAGGGCAGTGATCTTGATCATGATTATGGCGTCTCCCGAAAATTACGCCGGGAGACTAGACCAGTCAGGTCGGCTTTGGAAAGAGATCAGCTCTCGTCGCTGATTTCGGCGTCTGGGCCGTTCTTCTTGAGCGAGTCGATGGCGTTCTGCGCGCTGGCCTTCTGCTTGTAGCGCTCGGTGCGCACCATGTTCTCGCCATTGGGCGCGACGAAGGTGACATAGAACTGGTCATCGCTCGATTTCTTGATCTCGAAACGATAGCCCGAACCGGTCTCATCCTTGGAAAGGTCCACCGTGATCGCTTCTGGCGCGTTCTTTTTCAGGGATTCAATGGCGCTTTTGGCGCTGGCCTTCTGCTTGTAGTTTTCCGACCAGAACACCTTTTCCGAATTATAGGAAAAGTCGAACTTGAACTGATCGTTCGCTGCGGCAGTGATGTTGAACTTATGCGCCATGACGCTGGCCTCCCATGAGTCTTGTCCCAAAAGACTATCCCAATGGCAGGAATTGAAAAGGCTCTAGTTATTTGCCCCGATACGATCCACATGGCCCAGATCACGCTCGGGATCGATATGGTCGCGCACCAGTTGCTTGAGCACGCGGCTGTCGGGAAAGCCGCCATCGCGCTTGCGCTCCCAGATCAGCTCGCCGTCCAGCCTGATCTCAAAAATGCCGCCGGTGCCGGGCGCGAGCGTGACCGAACCCAGTTCGAGGCTGAAGGTGGAGAGCAGTTCCTGCGCCATCCAGGCGGCGCGGAGCATCCAGTTGCACTGGGTGCAATAGGCTATGGACACAGAAGGTCTGGTGGTTTCAGTCATTTCCGCGTTTCGGCCGGATCAACGAGACTGGCGAGAATCTGGTCGACAAGATCGAGATCCTGCCTTTTGCCTGCCGCCTGCTGTTGCAGATCCACGAGATAGGACGTGGTGTAATAGAGCCGCCGCGCCAGCATGGTGGCGATATGCAGCGCAAGTTCGGGATGGCCATCGAGAAAGGTCAGGGCATCGGGAATTTCATAGGCGCTGACCTGGGACAGGGCGCGCACCGTTGCCGAATGCGGCATGTCCAGCAGCACCGCCATTTCCCCGAAGATCGAGCCGGGTTCGTCGACATGCGTGACCTGGGTGCGCTCGCGGATCACCTCCACCTGGCCATCGACCAGCACCAGCAGCTTTCCCAGCCGTTCGCCCTCGGGCAGCATGATCTGCCCGGGTTTGAAGCCGATTTTGCTCAGGCCAGTACAATAGTCGAGAATGTCGGCCATGGGCCCACCTCCGTCATCCGCCGGGCTGGAAATCTAGAGCATAGGCCCGGTGCTGCAAAGCCCCGGCGCTAAAGCAGCTTTTCGATATCGGGCGCGAGTTCGACCGGTTCCTGCTGTGGCGCGTAGCGCGCAATGACCTTGCCGTCGCGGTCGATCAGGAATTTGGTGAAATTCCACTTGATCGCCTCGCTGTCCAGAAGTCCCGGCGCTTCGGCCTTGAGCCATTTGTAGAGCGGGTGCGCCCAGCGGCCATTGACGTTGATGCGCTCAAAGACCGGGAAGGTGACGCCGTAATTGAGCGTGCAGAACTGGGCAATGTCGTCCGAGCTGCCCGGTTCCTGTCCGGCAAACTGGTTGCAGGGAAAACCAAGGACGACGAGGCCCTGATCCCCGTACTGGCGATAAAGCGCCTCGAGCCCTTCATATTGCGGGGTCAGGCCGCATTTGGAGGCGACGTTGACGATCAGAACAACCTGCCCTTCATAGGCAGAGAGGGGCTGATCCTTGCCGTTGAGCAAAGGCAGGGTGAAATCGGCGAGAGAGGGCATGACTGGTCGTTCCGTCGGTGGACGGCGCTGGGTTAGGCCCCTGCACCCCAAGACGTCAAGGGGAAGCGGTTTGCCGCCTCCCCCTGTTCTCTAAACAGCGAACAGAGTGGTGAAGCCGCCAAAGATCATGCGCTTGCCGTCAAAGGGCATGTCCGGGACTTTGGCCATGGCGGGGTCGTTGATCATGAGATCCTGGATTTTGTCGCGCGTGGCCTTGTCGGGATATTCGACCCAGGAAAAGACGATCACCTCGTCGTCCTTTGCCTGCACCGCCCGCTGGAAATCGGTGAGTGTTCCGGTGGGCACGTCGTCGCCCCAGTTTTCGACCACGCGGGTGGCGCCCCATTGGATGAACAGGTCTGCGGCGGCGCGGGCATGGTTGATATAGGCCTGCTTGTTCGCTTTCGGCACGGCGGCGATGAAGCCATCGACATAGGTCATCTTCTTCTCCTCTTTGTCCGGCACAATGCAGGCGCAGCATCAAAGCTGCATGCACCTGCCTCGACTTTGACGAATGGGCGGCGCTAGTCTCGACACCCAAGAGCAAAAAAGAGGAGCGCCGCCGATGACAGTCACCCTACATTTCCACGGCGCGGCGGGGACAGTAACCGGATCATGCTATCGCGTGGTGCATCCGGGCGGGCAGTTCCTCGTCGATTGCGGATTGTTCCAGGGCAATAAAAGTGTGCGCGAGCTCAATCTCAAGCCGACGCCGTTCGAGCCAAGGGAGATCGACTTCCTGCTGCTGACCCATGCCCATATCGACCATGCCGGCCTCTTGCCCAAACTCTATGCCGAGGGCTGGCGCGGGCCGATGTGGATGACCGAGCCGACAGCGGGCCTGCTCGAATATCTGTTGCCCGACAGCGCCGGCATTCAGGAAAGCGAAGCCGAGCGTGAAACCAAAAAGCGCGGACGGCGCGGCGACGAGCCGGCAAAGCCGCTCTATACGATGCTCGATGCCGAAGAGGCGCTAACGCATCGGCAGACCTGCCAATATAGGGAATGGTTCGAGCCGGGCCCGGGCGTGCGGGCGCGCTACTGGAATGCCGGGCACATTATCGGTTCGGCCTCGATCGAGATCGAGGTGATGAACGGGGACGGCAAGCCGGTGCGGCTGATGTTTTCAGGCGATATCGGACCGGATGAAAAGGTGTTCTATGCCGAACCCGAAGGGCCATCCGATTTCGACTATATCCTGTGCGAAAGCACCTATGGCGGGCGCGAGCGCGTGGATTACACGCTGGTGCAACGGCGCGAGGCGCTGAAGACCGAGATCAACATGGCGCTGCAACGCGGCGGCAATCTGGTCATCCCCGCCTTTGCGGTCGAGCGCAGCCAGGAACTGCTGCATGATATCGGCCTCTTGATCAAGCAGGGGGAAATCGACCCGCGCCTCGTGGTCCTGGACTCTCCGCTGGCCAGCAAGGTGACCGGGGTCTATCGCAAATATTCCAAGCTGTTCGAAGACACCGAGCTTTCCGCCGACGAATTGTTCAACGATCCGCGCTTCCGCATCATCGAGGCGGTGGAGGATTCCAAGGCCCTCAATGCCATCAAGGGCGGGGCGATCATCATGTCCGCCTCAGGCATGGCCGATGCGGGGCGCATCAAGCATCACCTGCGCAACAATCTGATCCGTGCCAATGCGACGGTGCTGTTCGTCGGCTATCAGGCGCCGGGCACGCTCGGCCAGATCATTCTCTCGGGCGCAAAAGAGGTCCGCATCCATGGCACGCTGGTGCCGGTGCGGGCCGCCGTGCGCGCCATGGGCAATTATTCGGCCCATGCCGACCATTCCGAACTGATGGACTGGATTGCCGAACGCCTGCCGGCGCATGGGGCGCTGTTCCTCACCCATGGCGAGGATGAAGAACGCAGCGCCTTGCGCGAGGCGCTGATCGCGGCAGGAAAACTGGGCGGCGATCAGGTGATCCTGCCCCAGCTCGACGATTATTTTGAATTGAGCGTGGCGGGCATCGCCGCGGCGCGCCAGCCGGCAGCACGCCGGGTGGACCTCAAGCAATTGCCGCAGGACTGGCACAACCAGTTCTCCGACTTCACCATTCGCCTCAGCCAGCGCCTGCATGAATTGCCCGACCGGGACAAGCTGGCGCTGATGGTGGCGCTGCAGGACCAGTTATCAGCCCTGGGTGCGTCCGAAAGCCCCCATCCGGTGCCGACGCCGGTGACACCGGTCGAGCCGCAGGCGTTTGATGAATAGGGGCTCTTTCCGGGCGCTTGCCGAACCCTTCATCGTCACCACCGGGCCTGTCCCGGTGGTCCATGCCGGCTGAAAGATGGATTGCCGGGACAAGCCCGGCAAGGACGATGGCTGAGAGGGCTAGTTCAAGCCATTGGACCTTTCGAGACTCTTCACCCGTTCCGCCAGGTCCTGCACGGCCTTGATCAGCGGGGCAACGAACTGGTCGTAGCGCAGGGCCTGGAGGCTTTCGGGCTCGTCTGGATCGGCCAGGACATGGCCGCCGAACCTGTGGCCGGGCAGGAGCGCCGCGACCTCCTGGGCGATAAGGCCATAATGGACATAGCCGTCATCCTCTTTCCAAGAGAACCGCACGGGCCTCAGGGCACAGATGAAATCGAGCCCCAGATCGGAAGGCGCGATGCGGGTCTTGTGGCGCCTGTCCGAGGTCTGGATCGTTCCTGTGGCGGCCCAGACTGCCGACCAGCGCGCGCCGCTGGCCCCAAGGGTCTGCGTATTGTCGGTGGCCGGAAGCACCGAACCTGAAAAGCTGGCGACATTGCCTGTGGCATTGAAGGCGAGCGCGTCCACCCATGTCACGCCATCCGGGCTGATCTTGATGCGCCAGTGATTGTCGCCCATCAGCCCCATTTCGGCGCAGCCCGACCAGTTGGACTGGAACAGCAGGCTGGCCGTATCGCCGGTCGCAGCCTTGTTGATCTTGAGTTGATGGCCATTGCCACTATGGGTCAGCAAGGTCGCTTCGGCGGCCACCGCGAGGCGGTTGGCATTGTCAGCGCTGGTATTGACGCCCAATTGCGGCAGGCCCGCGCCAATGGCCGCCACGGGCATCCATTGCGATCCCGACCAGACCAGCAAGGCGCCGCTATCGCAATCGAAGACCTGCCAGCCCTCGGCGGGTTCGTAAAAGCGCCAGGCGCCGGACTGGAAGGCGGCGATTTCATCGCCGTGACCGGCCCAGGCGCCCATACCGGCAGGGGGAACGACCCAGGCTTCGCCCGGCAGCGGCGTCGTGGGCGGGGTGGCCAGACTGCGCGACTGCACGATGGGCTGTACCAGCGCATCGAGCCGCTCCAGCGCCTCGTTATGGGTAATGTGCTTTAGGGCCTGTCCGGCCATGATGAAGGGCAGGTCGAGGCGGGCCGTTTGATCCATGATGAGGCTCCAGAATGAACTTGAGCCTAGTCTCGCGCTTTCCGCACCGCCGGGGATAAAGGACGTGGATTCAGGCTTTCGGCGGCACGGTTCCGGGCTTGGCGCGCGGGGTCAGCCCATACATGAAGAGCTGTTCGAGATAGCGCGCGGCGTCCTCGAAACGCCCCTCGCCATTGCGGTTCTTGCCGAGCACGGCGCGCACCTGCACGTCGAAATCGGCATAGTGCTGGGTGGTCGCCCAGATGGAAAAGATCAGGTGATAGGGGTCGGTCCGGGCAAGGCGGCCCTGATCCATCCAGACCAGCATGACGCCGGCCTTTTCATCGACCAGGTTCTTGAGGTCGATCTCGATCATGTCGATGACATGCTCGGCCCCGCGCAGCATTTCATTGGCAAAGAGGCGGCTTTCACGCGGAAAGTCGCGCGCCATTTCGAGCTTCCGGCGGATATAGGAGCGGATTTCGGTGAAGGGATCGCCGGTTTCGTCCATGTCGCGCAATGGCGCCAGCCAGGTGTCGAGCAAGGTGCCGATCAGGCGGCGATGGATCTCTTCCTTCTTGGGAAAATAGTAGAGCAGGTTGGGTTTGCTCATCCCCGCAACCTCGGCGATCTGGTCGATGGTGGCGCCGCGAAAGCCATGCACCGAAAACACATCCAGCGCCGCTTCGAGGATGATGTCCTGCTTTTCCTTCTGGATACGGGTCAGCGGGCGCGCGCGGGCCGGGGCATTTGAGGGCTCGGCGGATTTCACTTTTCTCGATGCCATTTTCGCCTTGCGGGAATGTGTAGGGATGCTAACATTTTTCCAACTGGTCAAAATTTCTTGGGTTCGCGTTCCAACGTCAAGACCCAAAACAAAAACCAGCCCATTTCATCGGGAGCGAGAGTTTCGTGTCCACTTCATCCAACGTTGCGCCGAACGATCTCAGCGCGTTCTGGATGCCCTTCACGGCAAACCGGCAGTTCAAGAAATCCCCGCGCATGTTCGTGGCGGCCAAGGACATGCACTATACGACCAGCGATGGCCGGCAGGTGCTGGACGGCACGGCGGGCCTGTGGTGCGTCAATGCCGGGCATGCGCGTCCGAAAATCGTCGAGGCCATTGCCAATCAGGCGGCCGAACTCGATTACGCGCCCGCTTTCCAGATGGGCCATCCCAAGGCCTTCGAACTGGCCAATCGGCTGGTGGACCTTGCCCCCGACGGGCTCGACCATGTGCTGTTCACCAATTCGGGCTCTGAATCGGTCGAAACCGCGCTCAAGGTGGCGCTGGCCTATCACCGGGTGAAGGGCGAGGGCAGCCGGTTCCGCCTGATCGGGCGCGAGCGCGGCTATCACGGCGTCAATTTCGGCGGCATTTCGGTCGGCGGCATCGTGCCCAACCGCAAGATGTTCGGCACGCTGCTCACCGGCGTCGATCACCTGCCGCATACCCATAACCTCAGCAAAAACGCCTTTTCGCGCGGCGAGCCGGAGCATGGCGTCGATCTCGCCGATGAACTCGAACGCATCGTGGCCCTTCATGATGCCTCGACCATCGCGGCCGTCATCGTCGAGCCGGTGGCTGGCTCGACCGGCGTGCTGATCCCGCCGCCGGGCTATCTCAAGCGGCTGCGCGACATCACCAAAAAGCACGGCATATTGCTGATCTTTGACGAAGTGATCACCGGCTATGGGCGCCTCGGCACCCCGTTCGGCGCCGATTATTTCGGCGTCACCCCCGATATCATGGTCACCGCCAAGGGTCTCACCAATGGCGTCATTCCGATGGGCGCGGTGATGGTCTCGAAAGAGATTCACGACGCCTTCATGACCGGGCCCGAACACGTCATCGAGTTCTTCCACGGCTATACCTATTCGGGCAATCCGATCGCTTCGGCGGCGGCTCTGGCGACGCTCGAGACCTATAAGGACGAAGGCCTGCTGACCCGCGGCGCGGAACTGGCCAAGGTGTGGGAAGACGGGCTGCACAGTCTGAAAGGCCTGCCGCATGTCATCGACATCCGCAATATCGGCCTTGTCGGCGCAATCGAATTGCAGCCCATCGACGGGCAGCCGACCAAACGCGCCTTCTCGGCCTTCCTCAAGGCCTATGAGCAGGGCCTTCTTATTCGCACCACCGGCGACATCATCGCCCTGTCGCCGCCGCTGATCGTCAGCGAAAGCCAGATCGACCAGATCGTCTCGACGCTTTCGGGCATCCTCAAGACGCTTGAGTAAAATGGAACAAACATTCTATACACTAGAATATAGAATTTTTGTTCCCGTTAAGGAGGGGATTGTCTGATGCAGATCATCGAGAACGCCGTCGCCGGCAAGCGCTATGTGTCGAGCTCGACGCGGCGCGTGCCTGTATTCAATCCGGCCACCGGTGAACAGAGCGCCGAACTGCCACTGTCCACGATGGACGAGCTGAACGAAGCCGTGGCCTCCGCCGTCAAGGCGCAGGTGGCCTGGGGCGCGACCCCGCCGATGAAGCGCGCCCGCGTCATGTTCAAGTTCAAGGCGCTGCTCGACCAATATGCCGACGATCTCGCCCGCGAGATCTCCAAGGAACATGGCAAGGTGCATGACGATGCGCTGGGCGAAGTGGCGCGCGGCATTGACTGCGTCGACTTCGCCTGCGGCATTCCGCATCTGCTCAAGGGCGAGTTCTCCCGCAATGTCGGCCCCAATATCGATTCCTATTCGGATCGTCAGCCGCTGGGCGTCGTGGCCGGCATTACCCCGTTCAACTTCCCGGCCATGGTGCCGATGTGGATGTATCCGGCGGCCATTGCCTGCGGCAATGCCTTCATCTTGAAGCCCTCCGAACGCGATCCCAGCGCCCCGATGCTGGCCTGGAACCTCTTCATGGAAGCCGGCCTGCCCGAGGGCATCCTGCAGGTCGTCCATGGCGACAAGGAAATGGTCGACGGCATTCTCGACCATGCCGACATCAAGGCGGTCTCTTTCGTCGGCTCCACGCCGATTGCCGAATATGTCTATCAGCGCGGCACCAAGGCCGGTAAGCGCGTGCAGGCGCTGGGCGGCGCCAAGAACCACATGATCATCATGCCCGATGCCGATCTCGATCAGGCCGCGGACGCGCTGATGGGCGCGGGCTATGGCTCGGCCGGAGAGCGCTGCATGGCGATTTCGGTCGCCGTGCCGGTGGGCAAGGACACAGCCGATGCGCTGGTGGCCAAGCTCAAGCCCCGCGTCGAAAGCCTCAAGATTGGTCCTGCGACCGACAAGGACGCCGAAATGGGTCCTGTCGTCACCAAGATGCACCGCGACAAGATCGTCGACTATATCGACAAGGGCGAAGAGCAGGGCGCCAAGCTGGTCGTCGATGGCCGTGGCTTTTCGCTGCAGGGCTATGAGAACGGCTATTATGTCGGCGGCACTTTGTTCGACAATGTCGAGCCGCATATGGACATCTATAAGGACGAAATCTTCGGCCCGGTCCTGTCGGTGGTGCGCCGCGACAGTTTCAAGGATGCGGTCGATCTGATCCATGGGCATGAATATGCCAATGGCACGGCGATCTTCACCCGAGACGGTGACGCCGCCCGCGAATTTGCCGACAAGATCGAAGTGGGCATGGTGGGCATCAACGTGCCGATCCCGGTGCCGGTGGCCTATCACTCCTTCGGCGGCTGGAAGCGCTCGCTGTTCGGCGATCACTCCATCTATGGACCCGAAGGCGTCCACTTCTACACCCGCCTCAAAACCGTCACCACCCGCTGGCCCGCCGGCATCAAGGGCGGCGCGGAATTTTCCTTCCCGAGTGTGAAGTAGGAAACATGGTCAGCGTCGCTTTCAAATCGCTGACCGTCTTTTCCCACTCCTTGCGGAGCGGGCAATATCCGCTCCCTCTCTCTTCCTTCTGGCCCTGCCGCTCGCTGCACCGCGACGGCGGGGCTTTTTGTTTCGATCTATTTTACGAGCACTCCACATGACCTCTCCCGGCGAAAACCTTCGGATCAATGGCGACCGGCTCTGGGAGAGCCTGATGGACATGGCCAGGATCGGTCCCGGAATTGCCGGCGGCAATAACCGGCAGACGCTGACCGATGAGGACAAGGAAGGCCGCGCGCTGTTCCAGCGCTGGTGCGAAGAGGCTGGCCTCACCATGGGTGTCGACAAGATGGGCACCATGTTCATGACGCGGCCCGGCACCGACCCGGACGCCCTGCCCGTCTATATCGGCTCCCATCTCGATACCCAGCCGACGGGCGGCAAATATGATGGCGTACTGGGCGTCCTGGCGGGTCTCGAAGTCGTGCGCTCGATGAATGATCTCGGCATCAAGACAAAACACCCTATCGTTGTCACCAACTGGACCAATGAGGAAGGTGCGCGTTTTGCGCCGGCCATGCTAGCCTCGGGTGTCTTTGCCGGGGTGATCCCCATCGAACATGCCTATGCACGCCAGGACATGGACGGCAAGACGTTCGGCGAGGAGCTGGAGCGCATCGGCTGGATCGGTGACGAAGAGGTCGGCGCCCGCAAGATGCACGCCTATTTCGAATATCACATCGAACAGGGCCCGATCCTTGAAGCCGAGGACAAACAGATCGGCGTCGTCACCCATTGCCAGGGCCTGTGGTGGCTCGAATTCACGCTGACCGGCAAGGAGGCCCATACCGGCTCGACGCCGATGACCATGCGCGTCAATGCGGGCCTCGCCATGTCGCGGATCATCGAGATGGTGCAGGAGGTGGCCATGGCGGCGCAGCCCGGCGCTGTCGGTGGCGTTGGCCAGGTCAAGTTCACCCCCAATTCGCGCAATGTGCTGCCCGCCAAGGTCGTGTTCACCGTCGATATCCGCTCGCCCGATATCGACAAGCTCAACGGCATGCGTGCGACGATCGAAAAGCGCGCGGCCGAGATCTGCGCCGAGATCGGCGTCGGCTGCGCGGTGGAGGCGATCGGCCATTTCGATCCCGTCACCTTCGACCCGACACTGGTAAGCCGCGTCCGCACCGCCGCCGAAAAGCTCGGATACAGCCACATGAACGTCATTTCCGGCGCTGGACACGACGCCTGCTGGGCGGCCAAAGTTGCGCCCGCCACCATGATCATGTGCCCCTGCGTCGATGGGCTATCGCATAACGAGGCCGAGGAAATTTTGCCCGAATGGGCCGCCGCCGGTTGCGACGTGCTGTTCCATGCGGTGGTCGAGACAGCGGAGATTGTGGACTAAGACGAAAACAACGAACCCGCTTCGCGCTCAGGAGAAAGGCGCGAGGACGGGCGGACCAAAATGACAGGGAACGTATTATGAGCACAGTCATCAAGGGCGGCACTGTCGTCACCGCCGATCTTAGCTATGAAGCCGATGTCAAAATCGAAGGTGATGTGATCGTCGAGATCGGGCAGAACCTTTCCGCCGACGAAACCCTCGACGCAACCGGTTGCTACATCATGCCGGGCGGCATCGATCCGCACACCCATCTCGAAATGCCGTTCATGGGCACTTATTCGGCCGATGATTTCGAAAGCGGCACCCGCGCCGGGCTGGCGGGCGGCACCACAATGGTTGTTGATTTCTGCCTGCCCAATCCCGGCCAGAGCCTGCTTGAAGCCCTCAAGATGTGGGACAACAAGACCGGCAAGGCGAGTGCCGATTATTCCTTCCACATGGCCATCACCTGGTGGGATCAGCAGGTGTTCGAGGAAATGGCCGAAGTGGTGGATCGCGGCATCACCAGCTTCAAGCATTTCATGGCCTATAAGGGCGCGCTGATGGTCAATGACGACGAGATGTTCGCGTCATTCCAGCGCTGCGCCGCGCTGGGCGCCCTGCCGCTCGTGCATGCCGAAAATGGCGATGTCGTCGCCGCGATGACCGCAAAGCTCCTCGCCGAAGGCAATAATGGGCCGGAGGGCCATGCCTATTCCCGACCGCCCGAAGTGGAGGGCGAAGCCACCAATCGCGCCATCATGATTGCCGACATGGCCGGCGTGCCGCTCTATGTCGTCCACACCTCATGCGAGCAGGCCCATGAAGCCATCCGCCGCGCCCGCCAGAAGGGGATGCGCGTCTATGGCGAGCCGCTGATCCAGCATCTGACACTGGATGAGAGCGAATATTTCAACGCCGACTGGGACCATGCGGCGCGGCGCGTCATGTCCCCTCCCTTCCGCAACAAGCAGCATCAGGATTCCCTTTGGGCCGGGTTGCAGTCGGGCTCGCTGTCCTGCGTCGCCACCGATCACTGCGCCTTTACCTCGGACCAGAAGCGCACCGGCATCGGCAATTTTTCCAAAATCCCGAACGGCACGGGTGGGCTCGAAGACCGTATGCCGGTGCTGTGGAGCGCAGGCGTCAATACGGGGCGTTTGACCCCCAACGAGTTCGTGGCTGTCACCTCCACAAACATCGCGAAAATCCTCAACATGTATCCGAAAAAGGGGGCGGTGATGGTTGGGGCAGATGCCGACCTCGTGGTCTGGGACCCCAAGCGCAAGAAGACGATTTCGGCCAAGTCCCAGCAATCGGTGATCGACTACAATGTCTTCGAAGGCTTCGAAGTCACCGGCCTGCCGCGCTTCGTCCTGAGCCGCGGCAAGGTGTCGATTGTCGAGAATGAAGTGAAGGCCGAGCCGGGCCATGGCAAGTTCGTGGCCCGCGAGGCCAAAAATCCTGTGAACCGGGCACTCAGCCAGTGGAAGGAATTGGTTGCGCCGCGCAAGGTCGAGCGGACGGGCATTCCCGCGACGGGGGTTTGATGGCTTTGGTCCGGTTCGTAGTAAAGGCTCCCGCATGAGCGTTGTTTCCGCCCAAAATCTCGGCCTTACCTTTCCTTCGGGCGACGGCGATATCGTCGCGCTTACCGACGTGAACCTCACCATCGACAAGGGCGATTTCGTTTCCTTCATCGGCCCTTCGGGCTGCGGCAAGACCACGTTTCTGCGCACCATTGCCGATCTTGAAAAGCCGACCTCCGGCACGCTGACCGTCAATGGCCAGACGCCGGAAAATGCCCGCAAGGACCGGGCCTATGGTTATGTGTTCCAGGCGGCAGCGCTTTATCCATGGCGGACGATCGAGAAGAATGTCGCCCTGCCGCTCGAAATCATGGGCTATCCGCGCAGTGAACAGACCGCACGGATCAAGCGCACGCTGGAGCTGGTCAATCTCTCCGGCTTTGAAAAGAAATATCCCTGGCAGCTCTCCGGCGGCATGCAGCAGCGGGCATCCATTGCCCGCGCCCTCTCCTTCGATGCCGATCTGCTACTGATGGACGAGCCATTCGGCGCACTGGACGAAATCGTCCGCGACCATCTCAATTCCGAATTGCTCAAGCTCTGGGACCGCACGCAGAAAACCATCTGCTTTGTGACCCATTCCATTCCCGAGGCGGTCTATCTCTCGACCAAGATCGTGGTGATGTCGCCGCGTCCCGGCCGGGTGACCGATGTCATCGAAAGCACGCTGCCGCGCGAACGCCCGCTCGATATCCGCGAGACGCCGGAGTTTTTGGAGATCGCCGCGCGGGTGCGCGACGGGCTGCGGGCCGGGCATTCTTATGATGAGGAGCATGTCTAGTGGCTCCTGACACATCGGTTCTTGCGCCTCCCTCCCCCTTGAGGGGAGGGATAGAGGGTGGGGGTTCTGCGCACGCCGATAGCTCCTGGTCTGTGGAGGCGCCTGCACCCCCACCCCATCCCCTCCCCTCAAGGGGGAGGGGCTTTAGGCCAGTGTTTGGGGAGACATCATGACCCGCATCGTCCCCGTCCTCACCATTCTCGGCGCCATCCTGCTCTTCTGGTACGCCATGGCGATCCATATGAACGCGCCCTGGCAGAATACGCTCAACAATCGGGCGAACCTCGAAAACGTCGCGTTCCTCGATTTCGCGCAGCAGACCTGGGCGCAGGACAAGCCGGTGCTGCCGGCGCCGCATCAGGTGCTGACCGAAATCTGGAATGCGACCGTGGCGCTCGAGGTTACCTCGCGCCGCTCGCTCGCCTATCACGGCTGGATCACGCTGTCGGCGACGCTTCTGGGCTTCGCCCTCGGCACAGCGCTGGGTGTATTGCTGGCTGTCGCCATTGTCCACAACGACGCCTCGGACCGCTCGCTCATGCCCTGGATCATTGCCAGCCAGACCATTCCCATTCTCGCCGTCGCGCCGATGGTGGTCGTCGGGCTGGGCGCTGTCGGGCTGACCGGGCTAGTGCCGAAATCGCTGATCTCGATGTATCTGAGTTTCTTTCCGGTCGTGGTCGGCATGGTCAAGGGCCTGCGCTCGCCCGAGGGCATTCAGCTCGACCTGATGCGCACCTATGATGCCAATGGCTGGCAGGTGTTCTGGAAGCTGCGCTGGCCTGCCGCCATGCCCTACCTCTTTGCCTCGATGAAGGTGGGCATCGCCATTTCGCTGATCGGGGCCGTGGTCGCCGAACTCTCCAACGCCTCGGGCGGCGGATTGGGCGTCCGCCTCCTCACCGGCTCCTATAATGGACAGACGATCCAGATCTGGGCGGCCTTGTTCATCGCCGCGGGTCTTGCCGCCGTGCTGGTGGCCATAGTCGGCAGCGCCGAAAAATGGGTCAATGGACGCATGGGGGCGCGCGCATGACCAGTTCGCTCACCCTGTTGCAGCAGGTCTTGTCCGTCATTGCCGGCCTGACGGCGCTGGCGGGTCTTGCATTCAGCCTGACCAGTCTGGGCGATGCACCCTTGCTGGCGCTGTTCTTCCTGCTGGGAGCGGCGAGCCTTATCCGGCTGGTCCTGCCGGTCAGCCTGTGGATCGATGGCGCGCTGACCCTTTTCGGGGCACTGGCCCTGATCATGGCAATGCCCGCCGGCGGCATGCCGGGCCATTACTGGCTGGCGCTAGTATCGGCCTGGGCCTTTGCCTGGCTGTTCGTGGAACGGCTCTCAGCGGCGATCCGCGCTGGAAAACTGCCCGAGAGCGGCACCGGCCTCGTCATCCCCATCATGTTCGGGCTGGCCTTGCTGGTGGTATGGGAGGTGATCACCCGCGGCGCAAATGTGCCGCCGGTGCTGCTGCCGCCCCCGTCATCCATCGGTGCGCGCATCATGGTGGAGCTGAATTCCGGCCTGCTCTGGGCCGATTTCGTGCAGACCTTCATCAAGTCAGTGCTGCCCGGCTATGCCATCGGTTGTCTGGCCGGGCTTGCCGTCGCTATCCTTGTCGACCGCTCGCCTTTCCTCAAGGCCGGGATCATGCCGATCGGCAATTTCATGTCGGCTCTGCCGATCATCGGCATCGCGCCGATCATGGTCATGTGGTTCGGCTTCGACTGGCAGAGCAAGGCCGCCGTGGTCGTCGCCATGACTTTCTTTCCCATGCTGGTCAATACTGTTGCCGGGCTCAATGCTGCCTCGGTGATGGAGCGCGACCTCATGGCCACCTATGCCGCCTCCTATTGGCAGACCCTTATGAAGTTACGGCTTCCCGCTGCGGGCCCCTTCATATTCAACGCCCTCAAGATCAACTCGACTCTGGCCTTGATCGGCGCAATCGTAGCGGAATTCTTCGGAACGCCTGTTGTGGGAATGGGCTTCCGGATTTCGACCGGGGTGGGGCGTCTCGCCATCGACCTGGTCTGGGCGGAGATCGCTGTTGCGGCGGTCGCGGGGTCCGCTTTTTACGGGGTGATCGCCCTCATCGAGAGGGGCGTCACCTTCTGGCATCCGTCTGTCCGTGGTGGACGGACGTAAAAGGGAAAAGGGAACGTCAAAATGAAGAAACTGATCACGGGATTGATGGCCGGCACGCTGCTGCTCAGCGGCGCCGCCAGTGCCCTGGCTGCCGACGCGCTGACCTTGCAGCTCAAATGGGTGACGCAGGCCCAGTTCGCCGGCTATCTCGTCGCCGAGGCCAAGGGCTTCTACGACGAGGAAGACCTCGACATCACCATCCTGCCGGGCGGCCCCAACATTGCCCCCGAACAGGTGATTGCTGGCGGCGGCGCCGACATCATCGTCACCTGGATGGCAGCCGGCATGGCCGCGCGTGAATCGGGCGTGCCGCTGGTCAATATCGCCCAGCCCTTCAAGCGTTCGGGCCTGATGATGATCTGTCCGACCGAAACCGGCATCACTTCGGAAGCCGATTTCCCGGGCCACACGCTTGGCGTCTGGTTCTTCGGCAATGAATATCCGTTCTTTGCCTGGATGAACAAGATCGGCCTTGCCACCGACGGCTCGGAAGGCGGCGTCACGGTTCTCCAGCAGAGCTTTGACATCCAGCCGATGATCCAGGGCCAGGCCGATTGCATCTCGGTGATGACCTATAACGAATATGGTCAGGCGCTCGATGCCGGCTATGGCCCGGATAATCTGACCATCTTCAACTATACCGAAATGGGCAATGACCTGCTCGAAGACGGTCTCTATGTGATGGAAGATACGCTGTCCGATCCGGCCAAGGTCGATGCCTATACCCGCTTCGTCAAGGCGTCGATGAAGGGCTGGGCCTATGCGCTCGAAAACCCGGAAGAAGCAGCCGAAATCGTCGTCGAAATGGACGAGACCGGCGCGGCCGAGCTGGCGCACCAGCTCTATATGGTGGGCGAAGTCAGCAAGCTGGTCGATGCCGACGATCCGGCGCTCGACATGGAAACCTATGAGCGCACCGTGCAGGCCCTGCTCGATCAGGAGATCATCACGGCAACGCCCGAAGGCGCCTATACGACCGTGGTCACCGACGGGCTGTAATCGGCTCCAGTGCAGCAGTTCAGACGGGCGGGGAGCGATCCCCGCCCGTTTTGTTCGGGGTCAAACACCATCTGCACCATGCCATCGTCATTGCCGGGCTTGTCCCGGCAATCCAGTTCTCTGCGACGTGGTGACGATTGAGGGAGCAATTGTGGCCTAGCCCAGCAATCCCGCTGCTTTCGCCGCAGGCAGATAGGTCCGGCTCACTGGCACCAATGTGCCCGTCTCAAGCTCCAGCATGGGTTTGCCGTCCCGCCGCACCGATCTCCGGACCGCCTCAATCGCCACCCAATGGGAGCGATGCACCTGCATGCCGGCAAGAGGGGCGGTTTCGCGGATGGCATCGGACAGCCGCATCAGCACGAGGCTCGTGCCCCTGTCGGTGGTGACATCGACATAATGGTCGGAAACCGCGATATGGATCAGCCGGCCCCGCTGCGCCGGCGGCAGCCGTTCCAGCAGCGGCGGCGCAACGGGCATGGTCACCGTCGCAGGGACGTCAGGCTCCAAGCGCATCACCACGGCACCGAGCACGGTCACCGCCGAGGCAATCAGGGTGCAATAAAGGGTCAGCGGCCAAAGATCGATGGCCCGGACCTCATGGCCGAACACTCCCAGATTGAGCAGGGCCACAAAGGCGGCGGTGGGTGGCCCGGCCAATGCACCGGCAAGAGCCGAGGCGACCAGCCGGGGCAATCGGCGGATCAGCGCACGCTCGCCCCAGCCGGCAACAAAAGTGCCTATCGCGCCGGTGCCGCAGACGATTGCCACCCAATAGGCGATGCGGGCGAGGGGCGCCATGGCCTCGAATGTGCCGAATGGCCCCACCAGACCCGCCACCAGCCCAAGCAGCAGCATTGCCGACCACATGCGGCCATTGCCGGCATAGTCGCGCATTTCGCGCAGCGTAGAATGCAGGGGGCTGTCGTTCACGAAATTGGCGTGCCTTTCGGGAAAAGCGATTTGCGGTGCCGATGATAATGCGTCCAGGCTGAAGCGCAAAGACGAACCGGAACCACGCCGTCATGAGCCTGACACCCCTGCTGCAAGCCGACATTGCCGTCCAGATTCATGCCGTCTCGGCCATTGCCGCTGCGTTGATCGGGGCCTTCGTGCTCTGGCGGCGCAAAGGCACGGAATTGCACAAGCGGCTGGGCCGGCTATGGGTCGTGCTGATGCTGGTCACTGCCACCAGCGCGCTTTTCATCCATGAACTGCGCCTTATCGGCCCGTTCAGCCCCATTCATCTGTTCTCGATCTTTACTTATATCGGCATCGGACAGGGGCTTTATGCGATCATTGTCAGGCGCGATGTGCGGCGGCATCGCGCGGAAATGCAGGGCGTCTATATCGGGGCGCTGATGCTGGCCGGTGCATTCACCTTTCTGCCGGGACGGCGCATGCACCATGTGGTCTTCGGGCCGCAGGCGGGCTGGACGGAGTCGCTGGCCACCATTGCGGTGATCCTCCTCCTGTCCGCCATTGTCTGGTTGCGCATGCGCCGAAAGGCGCTCAGCCTGGAATTGCCTGCCAGAAGCTGAGCAGGGCGGCGCGCCAGTCCTCGCTTGCATCCAGATTGGCGCAATGGCCACCCTGTGGAAGGTCCGCGATCTGCCAATTGGGCCGGGTGCGGAGCGCTTCGAGCTGACGCGGCAGCACGCGATTGACCGCAACATCCCGCCCGCCCACCAGCACAAGGCCCGGCCCCCTCCAGCCCGTCGCTGCGGAAGCAAGGTCATAGTGGCGGATATGATCGACAATATGGGCGGTGGCGCGCGCATCAAACTGGCCGAGCATGGTGGCGATCAGCGGGCGCGCAGCCCGGTTTTGGGTGGTGCTCCGCGCCGTCAACCAGGCGGTGACGCGCCTCCCCGGAACATGGTCGAGCGCCGGAAATATCCAGCCCGCCGATGGCAGGTCCAGTGCCAGTGCAGTGCCGAAAATCGTCAGCGATGCGAGGCGTCCTGGGGCTTCCCGGGCCAGTCCGAGCCCCAGAATCCCGCCCAGTGAATTGCCCACAAAATGTACCTTGTCGATACCTGAAACATCGAGCAAGGCGAGCAGGTCGGCGCGAAGCCGGGCGGGCGAAAACCCCGCCGCGCCGATCTTGTCGGGCAGGCCCGAGCGGCCATGGCCGCGCAGGTCCGGCACCAGAACGCGATAGCCATGCCCGGCCAGAAAATCCGCATCATCGGCAAATTGCAGTCCTGCCGCGCCCAGACCGTGGCAGAGCAGGACGGGCACGCCATTGTCCGGTCCGGCAAGGCCATAGGACAGGGACGTGCCATCATCGGCCATGAGCGTATGCAGGTTCATGGCCCCGGTGTAGCTGGACTGGCGCTGCGGCGAAAGGGCGTCAGGCGCTGCCGATCAGGATTCCGGCGGCAAAGACCAGGGCCCCGCCCAGCACCACCTGCAGGGCGGCGCGCCAGAATGGGGTCTGCATGTAGCGCTGCTGGATGAAGGCAATGGCCCAGAGTTCGACCAGCACCACGAAGGCGGCGACGCCGGTGGCGACCCAGAAGTCATGGATGAGATAGGGCAGCGCGTGGCCCAGCCCGCCTATTGCCGTCATGATCCCGGCGGCAAAGCCGCGCTTGATGGGCGAGCCGCGCCCTGTCAGCTTGCCGTCGTCGGACGCGGCCTCGGTAAAGCCCATGGAAATGCCCGCGCCCACCGCAGCGGCCAGACCCACGAGAAAGGTCTGGTGCGTGTCGCCGGTGGCAAATGCGGCGGCAAAGACGGGGGCAAGCGTCGAGACCGAGCCATCCATCAGTCCGGCAAGGCCCGGCTGCACATAGGTCAGCACGAACTGGCGGTGGGCCGCCTTGGCCTCCTGCTCCCTTCCGTCTTCCCCCAGCACCTTTTCATCGATCTGGTCGGCGCGCCTGGCATGGCCCTTTTCGGCGGCGGCGAGATCGCCCAGAAGTTTCCGAATGCCCGCATCGGTGACCTGGTCGGCGGCCGTCAGGTAAAAGCGATAGGCCCCCTCTTCCATTTCCCAGACCTGCTGGCGCGCCTGATCCAGCGTCAGCGTCTTTTGCAGCCAGACCGGCTTGCGGGTGAGAAAGCCGCGCACATGTTCGCGGCGAATGGGCACCAGCCGCATACCGAAGCGCGCGACATAAAGATCGAGCAGGCGGCGACGATGCTCGTCCTCCTCGGCCGCCATGCCTTCAAACAGGGCCGCACTGCCCGGATAGGTCTCACCCAGCCGCGTCGCATATTCGGAGTAGATGCGGCCGTCCTCCTCCTCTGCGGCGATGGCGAGGGAGAGAATTTCGCGTTCGGACAGGGAGGAAAAGTCGCGGCGATTATCAGGCCAGAAGCGCAGCATGGCGTCACTCAGTTTAGAATTATTCCAAACAATGTTTAGAACCGTTCTAAACTTTGGGCAATAGTCAAATTGCTCTGCGACACTATGAACCCCGGCCCCAAGGCGCATATTGGCTTGTGGGCGCCAAGGCACCGGGCTATTGCGGAAGGGTGAGGACCCCGATGCAGACCAATCAGGCAAAGATGATGCGCGAGATGGGAGCCGCTTTTGCGGTTCTGGCCATCTATGTGCTGACCCTGCTTTTGCCGCTGCATCAGGCTGCGGGCCTGCAACGCGATCTCAATGCGCTCGGCTTCGCCACACTGGACGCATGGTCGGTCTGTCAGCCCATGGCCGAGAATGAGGATGGCGATCCGTCTGCCGCTGCTGCACTCACCTGCCCGGCCACTGGGGTCGCCAAGCATCAACTTGCGGCGGTACTGCCGCCGGCGCTGCATATCGAGCCCCCCAGCTCGGCCGATATCATCCGTTTCGTCGAAACGCTGGCTCCCCACAAGCCTGTCCTGCCCGACCATGTGGGACAATCGCGCGCCCCTCCCGTCACGGCCTGATCCGAAACCGGCGGCTTGCCGCCTCATCAGACCTTATTTGACTGGAGATCATCATGATCCGCACTTTCGCTTGCGCCGCTCTGGCTGCCACCACCCTGTTTGCCGTTTCCGCTCCGGCTTTCGCCCATGCCACGTTCGAAGTTCAGGAGGCCAAGATCGGCTCGGGCTTCAAGGCCGTGCTGCGCGTGCCCCATGGTTGCGGCACCGAGGCCACCCACACTGTCCGCGTGCAGATCCCCGAGGGCTTCTTTGCCGTCAAGCCGATGCCCAAGGCCGGCTGGGATCTGGAAACCGTCACCGGTCCTTATGAGAATACCTATCTCAACCACGGCACCGAAGTGACCGAAGGCGTCAAGGAAATCGTCTGGTCGGGCGGCAATCTGCCGAACGAATGGTATGACGAATTCATCTTCCGCGGCACCTTTGCCGACAGTCTCGAGCCGGGCAAGTTCTACTTCCCCGCCATTCAGGAATGCGCCACCGGCGAAGAAGCCTGGATCGACACCAATGAGGGCGGCGACATGCCCGCTCCGGGCGTGACCTTGGTTCCGGCTTCGGGCGGACACGGCCACTAAAGGCCAGGCGGGCGGGGTTGTCCCACGACCCCGCCCCATCCCCCTTCGAGCAAAGGAGCCGGACATGACCCGTTTCATGACCCGCCTTGCCGCGTCCATTCTGGCTGCGCTGCTGGTGCTGGCCAGCGCCGTGCCAGCATTTGCCCACGCGCAATTGCTGTCTAGTGAACCGGCGGCCAATGCCCTGCTGGCCGAGCCACCGGACACGCTGAGCCTGGTGTTCAACGAGCCGGTGAGCCCCCTGGTCATCAGTCTGGTTGCGCCCGATGGCGGCGCCACCGATCTCACCGCCCAAACCAGCAGCGGCGAAGCACTCACTGTGCATCTGCCGCCCGATCTCGGGCAGGGCAGCCACGTATTGAGCTGGCGCGTCGTGTCTGTGGACGCCCATCCCGTGGCCGGCGCGCTGGTCTTTTCAATCGGCAGCGTCACCGGCCTGGCCGCCGATCTGCCGGAGGCCTCGCGTGCCACCGCCATCCTGCTCTGGGCCAGCAAGGCCGTGCTGTTCGGCGCCCTTTTCCTGGGTCTGGGCGGGGCGATCTTCGCGCTGGCCGCGCCGTTGCCGGAGCGCATAAAGGTGCTGATCGGCAGTCTCAACGGGCTCGGCCTCATCGCGGCGCCCCTGAGCCTGGGCCTGCATGGCGCCGATGCGCTGGGACTTGACCCCGATGGGGTATTGCGGGCCTCTGCCTGGGCGACCGGCTACGCAACCAGCTACGGGCCGACCACGCTGCTGCTGATTACTGGCTTCGCGCTCGGACTTGTCAGTCTTGCGCGCTTTCGCCTGCTGGCCCTTGTTGCCTGGCCGATAGCGGCCATCGCCCTGGCCATCAGCGGCCATGCCGGAGCGGCCGAACCGCGATGGCTGACGCGCACGGCTGTGATCCTTCATATCGGGGGGATCCTCTTCTGGGTGGGCGCCCTGCTGCCGCTGCTGTTCTGGATGCGGCTACGAGAAGAGAAAGCCGACAGGGCGCTGCGGCAATTCTCACGCTTCATCCCCTTTGCGGTGGCACCGATCCTGATTTCGGGACTTGTCCTGGCCTTCGTGCAAATGGGCCCGCCCGGCCCTGCCTGGGTCACCGCCTATGGCATTATCCTTGCCGTCAAGCTCGGCCTGCTGGTTGCCTTGCTCGGCCTTGCCATCTGGAACCGCTTCCGGCTCACCGGGCCCGCATTGGCAGACGACATTAAGGCGCGGTATCGCCTGCGCAAATCGATCCTGTGCGAAATCGGTCTGGTGCTGGTCATTCTGGCGCTTGCGGCCGGCTGGCGCTTCACGCCACCACCGCGCGCCATTACGGCGGCTGAATCGGCGCAGGCCGCTCTGGCGGTGCCCGCCTATGCCCATGCCATGGACGACAAGGTCATGGCCGATATCGTGGTTACGCCCGGCCGGGCCGGGCCGGTCACTATCGAGATCAGCGTCATCGACACCGATGGCGCCCAGATCGACCCGGCCAGCGTCGATCTCACCCTCTCCGCACCTGATCTGGGCATCGAGCCCCTCAAGGTGCCCGCCCGTTTCGTCGACGGGTTCTGGCGCGTCGACGAACAGATCATTCCGCTTCCCGGCCTCTGGGAAATGGTTCTCGACATTCGCATCGACCGGTTCACGCTTGCGCGGATCGGCACAGACATCACCCTTCCCTGAAAGGAAACATCATGACTCTTCGCCCCATGCTTTTTGCCCTCGCTTTCGCCGCCGCGCTCAGCCCGGCGCTGGCCCATGACACAAGCCATGCGCCCCCCGCGCCAGACCATGGCACCGCCATCAGCGTCGGCGACATCGAGATCACTGGCGCATTTACCCGCGCCACCCTGCCCAATGCCCCGGTGGCGGGCGGCTTTCTGACGCTCGTCAACAAGGGGCTGGAAGATGACGTGCTGGTGTCCGCCAGCGCCGACATCGCACGCGAAACCCAGATTCATGAAATGGCGATGGAAGGCGACGTCATGAAAATGCGCCAGCTCGCCGATGGCATCCCCGTACCGGCCGGCGAAACCGTGACCCTTGCGCCGGGAGGCCTCCACATCATGTTCATGGGCCTCAATGGTTCGCTGGAGGAGGGCACACACATTCCGGTGACGCTGACCTTTGCAAAGGCGGGCACGATCGACATCACGCTGACAGTCGCTGGCGTGGCGGCAGATGCAGCCGCCGACGGCCATTCCGGCCATATGGGCCATTGAGCATGACCGTTTCCCGTTTGCGGATTGTCCTGTGGGTGATGGTGGCTTTCGTCGCCGTCACCGCCACCGGGCTCTATGCCTACACAGCCATCAGAGCATCCAATCAGCCCGCCGGGCTCGGCCATGGCGATTACCGGCTGCTGACGGCATCGGGCGAGACCTTCACCCGCGCGAGCCTCAACGGCAAGCCATCCATGCTGTTTTTCGGTTTCACCCATTGCCCGGAAGTCTGCCCGACCTCGCTGGCGGAGATGGCGAGCTGGTATGAGACGCTGGGCGATGAGGCCAGGGATTTGCAGGCCTATTTCGTCACTGTCGATCCCGAGCGCGACACCGCCGAGATCATCGGCGACTATGTCTCATGGACCGGGCGTGTCACCGGGGTCACCGGCACGCTGCCCGAGATCGAGAAAGCCGCGAAATCCTGGGCGGTCTATTACGAAAAAGTGCCGCTCGATGGCGATGACTATACCATGGACCACACCGCCTCGGTGTTCCTGCTCGACCGGCAGGGCGAGTTCCAGGGCACCATCGCCTATAGGGAAAGCAGCGACACGGCCTTGGCCAAGTTGCGGCGGCTGATCGGGGGATAGGTTCCGATCGACTGCACCCCCTCCCCGCCTCCCCCTGAAAAAGGGGGAGGCTAGGTGGGGGTTCTTCGCTAGATCCCCCCTCACGCCCCCATGAACCGGCCCATGCGGAAGGGCTTTACGTCAATCGCCGTCTCTTCACCCGTCATCATCTGGGCCAGAAGCTCGCCGGTGGCAGGCCCAAGCGTAAAGCCGTGATGGGCATGGCCGATGCCGGCATAAAGCCCGTCATGTTTGGGGGCCTTGGAGATGATCGGCATCATGTCGGGTGTACAGGGCCGCGCGCCCTTCCAGGGCTGCGGATCGATGCGTTCGCCCAGCGGGAAGAGTTCGCGCGCCGCCTGTTCGGCCTTGCCGAGCTGGATAGGGGTGGGCTTGGCGTCGCGCATGGCGAATTCCGCACCGGTGGTGATGCGGATGCCCGGCGCCATCGGCGCCATGGCATAACCCACTTCCGGATCGAGCAGCAGGTGATTGAGCGTGGCGCCTTCGGTGGCGCGGTAGTGCATGTGATAGCCGCGCTTGACGAAGAGCGGCAGCCGATAGCCCAGCGGTTCCAGCACATCGGGGGCCCAGGGACCAAGCGCGATCACCGCCTGCCTGCCGCTCAGCGTCTGGCCATTGACCGTGGTGCTCCAGGCCCCGCCCTGCTGGGTGAGGCCATTGGCAGCGCCGGAAACGAATGTGCCGCCCAGTTGCTCGAACAGGCCGAAATAGGCGCTGACCAAGGCACCCGGATCGCGCACCGTCCAGGGATCGGTCCAGTGAATGGCGCCGGCAAGGCCACCGAGCAGGTTCGGCTCGACCGCCTTGAGCGCCACCCAGTCCAGCACTTTGTAGCCGATGCCGAATTGCTCATGATCGGCCTGCGCCTTGACCACTTCCTTTTCCAGCTTGTCCCGGCTACGAAAGGCCAGATGCCAGCCATAGCGGGAGATCAGTTTTTCGGCTTCCGGGCCAACGGCTTTGATCAAATCGTCATGGGTGACGATCGAGCGGCCGATCAACGGCGCGTAGGACTGGACCACTTTGCGATAATGTTCGGGCGAGGATTCCCACCAGTATCGGAGCAAAGGCGGGGCCAGCTTGGGCAGAGCCAGCGGCTCGTATCGCGCGGCGGTAGAGAGATGCAACCCCACCTGCAACAGCGTTTGCAGGTCACGCGGAAAAGCATGGGGACGCACGCCCTCGCGCTGGATGATGCCGGCATTGCCGAAAGAGGTTTCCCGGCCCGGCGCGTTCTTGTCCACCAGTGTCACGCTGCGCCCGCGCCGCAGCAGGTGAATGCCGGTGGCAATGCCGACAATGCCTGCGCCCAGAATGATCACGTCGTTCATTATCAACCCCCGCCTTATCGGTTGAAACATTAGCAGACCACAGACGGCATTTTTCGTCTATCTGCGCCCGACACCGAGCCATCACGCGACAATGCGAGCCCGGATCATGCAAACACGCAATATTATTGCGCCCTTGGACCAAAAAACGGGACAATAGGTTCGATCATAGCACCCATGCAGCAGCGGACACCGTGATATTGACAGCCGGCATCTGCCGCATTATTCAACCCATGTGTATTAAACTATTTGGTTGAATATATGTCTGACCCTTTGAGCACCACACTGACGGCCCTTGCCGATCCTACCCGCCGGGCCATCCTGGCACGACTGGCCGAGGGCGAGGCCAGCGTTAATACCTTGGCAGAGCCGTTCGACATGACGCTGGCCGCAGTGAGCAAGCATATCAAGGTGCTGGAAAAAGCGGGCCTGATCAGCAGGGGCAGGCAGGCACAGTGGCGTCCGTGCAAGCTCGAGCCGGCGCCGATGCGTGAGGTCGCCCATTATGTCGAGACCTATCGCGGGCTCTGGGAGCGCAATCTCGACCAGCTCGACGCCTATCTCAAAACAATTCAGACCCCACAATCGGACAGCCAGAACTGAGGAGAATTCCGGTGGAAGACCAGACCTTTGCCAATCCCTTCAAGACCGAACTGCCCGACGACGCACCGCTCATCATCATGTCCCGCACGTTCGATGCGCCGCTGGACCTGGTCTGGAAAGTCTGGACCGAAAAGCAACACGTCGCTGCCTGGTGGGGCTTCGGCAACAATGAGATCATCGAATATGACGTGCGTACCGGCGGCAAATGGCGGATCGCGGGCCTGTCACCGGATGGAACGCGCTGGGTAATGTTCGGCACCTATCTTGCAGTCGACCCCAAGCGGCTGATCCGCAACACTTTCGTGGTCGAAGGCATGGCCGCTGAAGACGAGCGCTATTACGAAGAGCATCATTTCGAGGAACGAGACGGCAAGACCCATTACCGCTCCATCTCGAACTTTCCCGATTTCGACATGCGCAATGGTGTTGTCGATACCGGCATGGAATGGGGCGCCAATATCTCCATGGCCAGGTTTGACGCGATCCTGGAGCAGTTGCGGAAGGAACAAGGGAGCTGACCCCGAAAATCCAGTGGCTCACGCACCCCTTCCAACCTCCTCCTGAAAGGGAAGGGTGCCCGCCGGTGGCGCGCAGAAAGCCCCGCAAACTCGATCTGTTCCTCCCCCTTCTTCGGGGGAGGTCAGGTGGGGGTTTACGCAGATTGGCCGCCCCGCATCCCCGTCACTGATACCTGTAACCTCTGGCGCTTGCGACCACCTCTGCCGCCAGCCAGTCCCTGAACAGTTTCAGCTTGCGGGTGTCCCGCCTGCCCTTGGCAATCGCCAGGTAATATCCACGAACACCCCTGTGAGGCAGGTCGAAGGGCCGCACGAGCCGGCCGTCGCTGACGGCGTCGGCGCTCATCATGTCGGCGGCGAGCAGCACGCCCTGGCCATCGATGGCCGCATCGAAGGCCAGCGATGCGTCGGAATAGTGCGGGCCCGACAGGCGCAGTGCCGGGTCGAGCCCGGCGGCGCGCAGCCAGTCGGGCCAGTCGAGCAGGGAGGTCTGGTCGGCGATGACCGGCACGGTGGTCAGGTCAGACGCTCGTTGCAGGCGCTCCAGCAGGAGCGGCGAACAGACGGGCTGGTAATCCTGCCCGCCGATGAGGCTGCTATTGGTGCCCGGCCAATTGCCATCGCCATAGCGGATGCCGCAATCGACATCGGGGCGGGCCAGATCCAGCATTTCCGCCGTTACATTGAGGCGCACTTCCAGCCCCTGCGGCAGGGTGGCAAATTTGCGCACCCGCCAGATCAGCCAGCGCGAGGCGAAGACCGAGCCCACGGTGACATTGAGGACCCCCTCATTGACGCGGGTCAGGTCCGCCAGGCTGTCCTGCAATTGCGAAAAGCCCGCGCTCAATTGCGGCAGCGCCGCTTCCAGCGCCGGCAGGGGTCGCAATCCCTGCGGTGTGCGCGCGAACAGGGCCATGCCCAACCGCTCTTCGGCCCGCCTCAAATGCTGGCTGACCGCGCCTATGGTGACGCCCAGCTCTTCGGCCGCCGGCGCAAGCGAACCCCGTCGCGCCACGATTTCGATGGCGCGCAGGGCATTCAGCGGAATGGGAAAGGCCTTGCTCATATAGATTTTCTATAGGGGCATGAAAAGCTTGTCCATTGCCGGCAGGCGTCCCTAGGCGCATGTTCGCAGCAATCAACAAACCTGCATGGAGACAGCAATGTCCTTGCTTGCCCGCCTATTGGCGCGGCTGCGCCTGTTGCCGCGCCTGCCCGCAGCCCCGCATCCCGATTGCCTTTCCCTCCGCGACTGGGCCGATCTGCCAGCGCATCATCCGCGCTGCGAATAAACCGGCGCGTTGCCTCTCGCCTGCTACTCGCAGATCTGCGCCGTGCAGGTCTGGCCGTGGCAGCCGAGGTCGAGGTGGAGATGATCTTCATGCTCGGCATTGGCTTCCGGGCCGAGGACGGTGGTGAAGCGTCCACAGGCCGCGGCGTGGGCCTGCCGCAAGAGCTTGCCTTCCAGGGCGGCGGCGGGCAGCCAGTCCGCCTCGACGCCAATCGAACGACCGTCCTCCAGCGTGAAGCCGACCACGTCCAGCGCATTGGCAAAGCCATGTTCGGACACAAACCCATCGTCCGCGCCATTGCGGTTGCGGCACATCATCGAAGTGCCGGTATCGAGGGTGACGAGAGGGCTGTCGAGCGCAGCAGTCGCATAGGCGTCCACTTCCCTCACCCAGTCGGCCAGCGCGCCGGCCATGGCGCAATTGGTGGTGACGGGGCTCGACAGGCCGATTTCCCGTCCATTGGCCCGGACGCCCGTCAGCAGCAGCGGCGAGCGTTCGCCGCACATGCCCTCTTCGATGGGCGGCAGCATTTCCCCCACCACCATGCCGGTCATCAGCGCCGGGCAGGCGGTCTGATAGATGCGCTCGGGCTGCGGCTCCGGCTCAGCCTCCACATCCTCCGCATCAACAACAGGCTCAGCCTCTTCATCTGCAGGCTCCACCTCGATCTCCATGTCCTCCGGCCGGGGGCGAGGGAGTGGCGGGGTTTCCGTCTCCTCCTCCGCGCTCACCTCGGGCCGTTCCTCAGCGGGTGTGGGTGCGGATGGCGCGGCGGGGCGCGGAGCCGGACGCGGCTGCGTGCGGGGTGGCACCAGGTCCTCGACGAAATCCTGGATGGGGCGGAAAATATCCTGTGCTGCCAGCGGCGTGCTGACCAGCATGAGGGCGGCGAAGGGGAGGGCTATGGCGCGCATGATGGCGTCAACGCACAGCCTGGCCGCCGCGTTGCGCAAAAGCCCCGTTAAGCCTACGGAAACCATCTTTCTTGGGCCCCGCGCATCTGCTATCAGCGCGCCATGACAACGCCGCTCAAGAATATCCGCAATTTTTCCATCGTCGCCCATATCGACCATGGCAAATCGACGCTCGCCGACCGCCTGATCCAGATGACGGGCGGGCTCGACCTGCGCGAGATGAAGGAACAGGTGCTCGACTCGATGGATATCGAGCGCGAGCGCGGCATCACCATCAAGGCGCAGACGGTGCGGCTCAATTACAAGGCCGCCGATGGCGAGGATTATGTCCTCAACCTCATCGACACGCCCGGTCACGTCGACTTCGCCTATGAAGTCAGCCGCTCCATGGCCGCCGTCGAGGGCTCATTGCTGGTGGTCGATGCCTCCCAGGGCGTCGAAGCGCAGACGTTGGCAAACGTCTATCACGCCATCGACGCCAATCATGAGATCGTGCCGGTTCTCAACAAGGTCGACCTGCCCGCCGCCGATGTCGAGCGCGTCAAGGTGCAGATCGAGGATGTCATCGGCATCGATGCCTCGGACGCCGTCGAGATCTCGGCCAAGACCGGGCTCGGCATCGACAAGGTGCTCGAAGCCATCGTCACCCGCCTGCCTGCGCCCAAGGGCGAGGTGGACGCGCCGCTCAAGGCGCTGCTGGTCGACAGCTGGTACGACACCTATCTGGGCGTCGTGGTGCTCGTGCGCATCATCGATGGCGTCATGAAAAAGGGCCAGCGCATCCGCATGATGGCCTCGGGCGCCGTCTATGAGCTGGACCGCGTCGCCGTGACCACGCCAAAACTGCTGGAAGTCAAGGAACTGGGCCCGGGCGAATTGGGCGTCTTCACCGCCTCGATCAAGGAAGTGGCCGATACCAATGTCGGCGACACTATTACCGAGGACAAGAAGCCCACCGAGAAGGCTCTGCCCGGCTTCCGCCCGGCCCAGCCGGTGGTGTTCTGCGGCCTCTTTCCGGTCGATGCGTCGGATTTCGACGAATTGCGCTCGGCCATGGGCAAGCTCAGGCTGAACGACGCCAGCTTCTCCTTCGAGATGGAAACCTCGGCGGCGCTCGGCTTCGGCTTCCGCTGCGGGTTCCTCGGGTTGTTGCATCTCGAAATCATCCAGGAGCGGCTCAGCCGCGAATTCGATCTCGATCTCATCGCGACCGCCCCTTCGGTGGTCTATGAGGTCGAGATGACCAATGGCGAGACGCTGCATCTGCATAATCCTGCCGATCTGCCCGATGTGATGAAGATCGAGGAAATCCGCGAGCCCTGGATCAAGGCGACGATCCTGACGCCCGACGAATATCTCGGCGCGATCCTCAAACTCTGCCAGGACCGGCGCGGCATCCAGAATAATCTCTCCTATGTCGGGTCGCGCGCGCTGGTGGAATATGACCTGCCGCTCAATGAAGTCGTGTTCGATTTCTATGACCGGCTGAAGTCGATTTCCAAGGGCTATGCCAGTTTCGACTACAAGCTCGACACCCACCGCACCGGCGATCTGGTGAAGCTCACCGTCCTCGTCAATGCCGAGCCGGTCGACGCGCTGGCCATGCTGGTGCACCGTTCGGTCGCTGAATCGCGCGGCCGGCAGATGTGCGAAAAGCTCAAGGAGCTGATCCCGCCGCATCTCTTCGTCATCCCGATCCAGGCCGCCATCGGCGGCAAGATCATCGCCCGCGAAACCGTCCGCGCCATGCGCAAGGACGTTACCGCCAAGTGCTATGGCGGCGACGCCACGCGCAAGCGCAAGCTGCTCGACAAGCAAAAAAAGGGCAAGGCCAAGATGCGGCAGTATGGGAACGTCAACATTCCGCAAGAGGCGTTCATCAAGGCGCTGAAGATGGGGGATGACTGAGCGCAGAGCTGCCCTGCCCGATCGGCATTCGAAATTTATTCGCAGCCATATTATGACACGCGACATTAAGGTTTCGGTGGTGCAAGATACCACTGAAACTGATTTGGAGTTTCGCATGACCGACGCCCTTAAAGAGCTGATTGAAGCCACCAAGAAAATTCAGCAGACCGAACTGCAGCAGGAGCAGCAGCGGCGAAGCTTTGCCTATGGCAATACGGCGTTTGAGAATTCAGACATCACACGCTCGATGATAGACGAACAGGCCGAGCGGCTTGCCAGCCTCCAGACAGAAGAGCTCAAGCACAGTTAAACGAGGCGTGCATGTCGGATGAGTCGAACCAGCGCCATAGCAAGGCCCTTGAAGCAGACCTCATTGTCGACCCGCTAGAAAAAGCAAATGCTGAGGCCCTGAATGGCCTTCGCCAGTATGACTATGGCCTCGATGTCATCCGAGAGGCCATTGAACGAAAAAGCTTCAAGCTGAGGATTTCCCTGGTTCTCGCCCTACAGCGCGAAGCCCTGCGCGGTATTAGCGCCTATGCCGGCAATTTCAGGCCGGCAGGCGTGAAGATCGAAGGCAGCAAACACGAGCCCGTCGGTGCGCATCTTGTCCCCGAACTCATTGAGGAGATGTGCGACTACGTCAATGAGAATTGGAGCAAGGCTTCTCCTATTCATCTTGCGGCCTATATCATGTGGCGCCTGAATTGGATCCATCCGTTCTCGGACGGCAACGGTCGCACGTCCAGAACTCTTTACTACGTGGTCATGTGCTGCAAATTAGAAGCTATTTTGCCCGGGCATCCGACCATTCCTGAGCAGATTGTCATCAATCGTAATCCGTATTTCGATGCGCTCGATTCTGCTGATGCGGCGTGGAAAGCCGACAAACTTGACCTATCAGCAATGGAGGAATTGTTGAGCGGCATGTTGGCAGTTCAGTTGAAGGGCGTATACGACGCCGCGTCCGGATCGAACGCCAGCGCGTAGCGCTCTATTGTTTGAAACAATTCTCCCGGTGCCAGGCCAAAAACGCCGGATGCGGACGATCCCGCGCCGCCAGCGGCCCGATCAGTTTTCCTGATCTGTTGATCAGGCTCTCGACCCCGTCGCGGTCATTGACCTGTCGGGAAATGATGATGTCGAGATCGTCGCTGAGGCTGATCAATCCGCGGTCGAACATCCAATGCACCGTTCCGGAAAGCGCCAGTCCATTATTGATAATGTCCGGCCCGTTATGCTCCACCGGTCGGATATGCGCTGCTGCCACTTCGGCGCGCCCTCCGCCATTGATGAGTTTGAGCCCAGTCACCGCGCAGCGCTCGTCATAGGCGCGTAAAACCACCCGGCGGAACACGCGATCCCGCACGGTCCGTGTGGTCAGCGCCGTGATCCGCTCACGCTCTTGTTCAAAGACAAATGGTGCCTGCGTCTCATCCAGCTGGAATGGGGTGTCGTCTGAGATTTCGACGCTACCAATACGCGGCAGAAGCGGATGATCCTCCGCCAGCCCCCTCGTCAGGATGCGATCCATGTCTGCCGGAGAAATCGGCCGCACCGCCGCCTGCGCGCGTCCCGAAATGCGCCCCGCCTCGTTGAGCAGCCCGCGCTCCACCAGCCCATTCCCATCATCAAAGGGCACCGGATTGGGAAATTCGAGATAACTGCCCGGCTCGATCAGCGCCAGAAACATGCCTTCGGCCTTGGGGTCCGGCACAATCCGCTCGACCTTGGCAATGGCGTAATAGCCCTTCGATCCACGGACCTTGACTGGCTCGTAATAGACGATCCAGTCCCCGACTGTCGTCGACGCGCGTTCGAGATAGGGCTTGGGGAACTGATAGCGCTCGGCAGGGCTATCGTCGTAGATCGAGTCTGCGCGGTGAATGAAAACGCCGAATGTCATTGGCCCGTTACCCCCTCCCCACAACCGTCAAGGCTAACGGCACGAGGGGGTTCTTGCCACACTACTCTTCATCTAGCGTAAGCATGTTCTCAAAAAGAACTAACTGCTTCATTAGTTTTCGAAGCCCGCGCAAATCAACGTTAGCGTGTATCACTACACGTTGTCCCGCAAGGCTGGCATGAACTGAATTTTCGGCGACCGCATCGCTTGCAGTTTGGAAAAGCTGTGGATTGCGACCGTAGTGCAAATCGCGGACTGCTTGTTCCATCAATGGTGGTATTCGGCCGCTATTCTCGTAGTGAGCATCAAGCACCTCTTCAGGGGCAGACTGCAATGGCAAAGTTCCCTCTGCATCGTCTGACGCCAGACCGGCGAAAATGATATTTTCTTTAAAAATACTGAGCAAAGAGCGTGCGGATTGATCGTTCAAATTCCGCTCAAGCTTGAGATGGCTTCGCGCAACCGTGTCTGACGGAATGCCTTCTGACCAACGGTCTTTATTCCACAAAACGTTGAACAAAGGCGGGTTTAGCGCAAAGTTTCGCAACATAGCATTTCGAGTATCATCCCGTTCATCGAGAAAGAATTTCCGGGCAGCATCGCTAAGGCGGACCTTTCGATCTTCGTTCGCCCCTTCCTGATCTACCAATCCATATCCGCGCAAAGCTCCGACAGTTTGGAAGGCTCCGCTACTTTTGGCGCTGTAACCCCAAAGCTCAAAGGCAGTCGAGACGGCAATTGCGGTGCCCGCTTTATTTGCAGCAAAGAGCTGCTGAGCTCGTGTCAGTGCTTTTTCCAATTTTATGAATGGAAATCGGGTCGACGCTTCGTCTTTTGCCATGGCCACCTCCTAAGAGTACGCAAGAGATATCACGTAAAATCAGAAATTCAAGGAGAAATTCTGATGACCCCTTGCCCAGGGCTTGACCGTTGTCTGATTTTCTTGAATGAATGTGGGGCAGACACGTGAGTCTGTGTTTGGCCCGATAGGAGCGGTCATGGAAAGAAGGGTTGCCCTAGCCGTGTTATGCTCACAGACACGGTAGGGGATAAGTGAAAAGGCCCCCATAACCGGACAAGGTTAGGGAGCCAGCTGAGCCAACGCGTTAAATTGGAACGGCGGTGATACTATCACCGCCGTTTCGTCTTGTGAATCAACAATTTCGTTGCGGTTGCAGTAAAAAGCGCCGCCGTGCTTTCAAGCGCTAGCCGCCAGAGTGAAAATGTAATCCACCCCAAAACTTCTCCCCGCCCCCTCCACCTGTGCGCACCCTCTCCTGTCCCCCAACGAGGAGAGCCACATGCCCAAACCACCAATCCCCAAAAAGCTCAGTCCGCGCCTGATCGAGCGGCACGAAACCCTGTTCCCGAAACTGCAGGCCCTCTCCCGCACGGTGCAGGCCCTCTCCGCGCGGCGGCCGCGTAGCCTCGTGCCCGAGGAGATGCGCGTCACAGCCGAGGCTTTGCTGTTTGAAGCCCTGCCATTTTCTGCGGGCCGGCGTCGCGAACTGCCGGTGGCGGCGCCCGATTGTGCGGGCCTGGCCGGGCAATTGCGTGCGGCGCTGGCGGCGATGATGGCGTTTGAGGCGCGGCACAGCCAGTGGGATGCGCGGTTTGGCGAGCCGGTCTGGATGGCTGATGACCATTGCATTCATCGGTTGAAGCGCCTCGCTCCCAGGCCGGGCAGCAAGGCGGCGGCGAAAGCTGAGGCCAAGGCTGAGGCGGAAGCGGCGGCGCTGGCGACACGTATGGTGGCGTTGCGTGCCAAACTGGCGCAGCGGTTGGCGCAGTCACGTCGGCATGATCCACGGTTCGAGAGGCCTTCCGAACCCGCTGGCGGGCGCATCAGCACCGCACTTTTGGACGGGACGAGCGGGGCGGAAAGCGCCCCTTCCATCCGCTTCATATGAAGAATCTATCCCCGCCCCGACCAGCGGCATTACTCTTGGCGCATCAGCCGGGCGATGATGGGGTTGCAACGATCAACCGCCGGGCGACAGTCGGGAGGCCCCTGCATCGTTAACGGGGGCTGGGTCCGGGGATGGGTTCAGGCCGCGATGCCTCCCTAGAACACCCCCTGCCAGAAATCCCGGCGCCCCGAGGCGGCTTTCGTCTCATTTTTCCCAACCAGAGGCGGAAACCGCCTCGGGGCACCGTCATCTATTGGAGCCGGAGGTTTTTGCGCCAACCGGGGCTTCAGCGCGCCCGCTTGTCAGCGTGGGGCGCGCTTGGCCAGGATGCGCTGCAGGGTGCGGCGGTGCATGTTGAGGCGGCGGGCGGTTTCCGAGACATTGCGGTCGCACAGTTCATACACCCGCTGGATATGTTCCCAGCGCACCCGATCGGCCGACATCGGATTTTCGGGCGGTTCGGGCTTGTCCTCGCCGGTGGCGAGCAGGGCATTGATCACGTCGTCGGCATCGGCGGGCTTGGAGAGGTAATCCATGGCGCCGAGCTTCACCGCCGTCACGGCCGTGGCGATATTGCCATAGCCGGTCAGCACCACGGCGCGGGCATCGGGGCGCTTCTGATGCAGGGCCGAGACCACGTCGAGGCCGTTGCCGTCTTCGAGCCGCAGATCGACCACGGCATAGGCGGGGGGGCGTTCGGCGACGGCGGCGAGGCCATCGGCGACGCTGCCGGCAATGCGGACTTCAAAGCCGCGCCGCGCCATGGCGCGTTCGAGACGGCCGAGAAAGGCGGCGTCGTCATCGACGAGAAGCAGGCTGGGATCGGCGGCAAGCAGGTCTTCGATCGTGTTCATGGCCATTTCCATAATCGCTTGCAGACGATACGTCAAAAGTCATGCGCCGGATCGTTCCTCCAGCGCCCGGCGCTCCCAGGTCACGGTGACGCGGGCATGGCCGGCAGGGTCGGCATTGTCAAAGCGCAGTTTCGCCCCGGTGCGTTCGAGCAGCGTCTTGGCGATGAAGATGCCGAGGCCCAGCCCGCCGGGCTGATGCGCGTCGCTGCCGGCGGGATCGCGGGGTCGGCTGGTCAGATAGGGCTCGCCCAGCCGGGCGATCAGTTCGGGCGCAAAGCCCTTGCCATCGTCGGTGATCGAGACGGTGATCGCCGCCTGGTCCCAGGCGCTCTCGATGCGCACGCTTTGCCGGGCGAAGTCGGTGGCGTTCTCGATGAGGTTGCCGAGGCCATAGAGCAGGCCGACCGAGCGCGGAAAGACCGGGGCAGGGCCGGAGATATTTTCGGAGTAGAACAGAATGACCTTGCCGCGGCCTTCATGGGGGCGGGCGACTTCATCGAGAATATCGGTCAGCGGGGCTTCGGCGAAAAGATCAGCCGGTTCATTGCCCAGATTGCGCAGCTTGCCGAGGATGGCGCGGCAGCGGGCGGCCTGTTCGATAATCAGCTCGACATCCTCGGCCAGCGGCGTTCCCGCCTCGGCTTCGGCGCGCATCTCCTTGGCGGCGAGGGCGATGGTCGAAAGCGGCGTGCCCAGTTCATGGGCGGCGGCGGCGGCCAGGCCGTCGAGGGCAGACAGCTGTTCGCGACGGGAGAGCGCCAGCTCGGTGGCCGAGAGCGCATCGGCCATCTGGCGGGAATCGTGGGCAACGCGATTGGTATAGGCAGCGATGAAGACCACGCCGCAGATGATCGAGACCCAGATGCCGATGACATAGATGCGGTTGAAAGAGAGCGGGGCTGCCGGATCCCAGGGCAGCGGCAGATGCACCACCGAAATCAGCGAGGCGATGAGGCACGCCAGAAGCGCGATTGCCAGCGTCTGGCGCTGCGGCAATGTGGTGGCCGATACGGAAACCGGGGCAAGAAGCAGGAGCGAGAACGGGTTCTGCAAGCCACCCGTCAGCGCCAGCAGCCCCCCCAACTGGCAGAGGTCGAAGGTCAGTTGCAGCGCGGCATTGCGCGGGGAGAGACGCAGGTTGGCGCCGAAACGCCAGACAAGGCCGATATTGAGCGCTGCGGACAGGGCGATCAGGCCCAGACACGCCCAAAGCGGCAGCGGGAAGCCGAGGCCCAGAAAAACGAACAGGACACCAATCGTCTGGCCGGCCACAGCGAGCCAGCGCAGCAGCAGAAGTGTCTGCAGGCGCAAAGGACGCCAGCCGGCAGGCAGCAGGGCGGGAGAGGCAAGCTGGTCAGTCATGGATATGTCTTAGCGCATAGGGCGTGCAAGCAGCGAGGATTTTGCACGGCATAGTGAGGGTAAAAGCCATTTCAAGGGCAAAAAATCCATAGGCACAATCTTGATCCTGCCCATTGCGTGGCCACCTAAGGTTCATCGTGACTGGGAGAGTAATGACATGACCACCGCTATCATCAAACCACAATGGTCACCGCTGACCATCGCACTCATGGTTGTTGGCTTCATCCTGTTCTGGCCGCTGGGCCTGGCCGTACTCGGCTACATCCTTTGGGGTGAGAAGTTCGGCGGCTCCGCCGAGAAGGCACAGACCTACTGGAACAAGGGATGCAGCTTTATGCGTGACAATACCAAGCATGCCGGCTTTGGCCGCGCCAATTACAACTCGTCGGGCAATGCCGCCTTTGACGACTACCGTGCCGAACAGCTTCGCCGTCTTGAGGAAGAACGCGCACGTCTCGACGCCGAAATCGAGGCCTTCCACGAATATATGGCGAACCTCAACAAGGCCAAGGACCGCGAGGAGTTCGACCGTTTCATGAACGAGCGGCGCGGCTCCCGCCAGGGTTACGGCGACGACGGCCAGAATAATTCGAACAATTGGGGCAACCCCAACAATACCTGATCCGTTATGGCTTCGACTTCCCGACCTCCTGAAGCCGGTTTATTCCCAACGGCCACTTCGGCGCCCCGCAAGGGGCGCCATTTTTATGTGCCCGTCTTCCTCTACCAGACTAAAATGGCTGCAGTGATTCCGTATCGGTGCCAATGTTTTCCTTTCTGCGCCAACGCTCCAGCCCGCCCAAGGTCACCCATGTCGATCTCGATGGGGTGATGACGGCTGTTGCCGTCAAGACGAGCAAGCGGGCGCGCAGCTTTCGCCTGTCGCTGCCGGCCAGCGGGCCATTGCTTACCCTGCCGGAGACCGCGCGCTGGAGCGATGCGGAAGCTTTTCTCAGCCGACACCGTTCCTGGCTGGCGGCGCGACTGCCCCGATCGGCGCAGGCACAGGTGTTGCGCGCTGGCGCGGTGCTGCCCCTGCGCGGCGAGGCGCACACAATAGCGGCGTCGGGATTGCTGCGGGGACGCGTTGAAAGACGCGAGTCTGAAACTGGGAGGCTGCTGCTTGTTCCCGGCGATGCGGAGCATCAGCCACGCCGGCTTTATGATTGGCTCAAAGCGGAAGCGCTGGCAGATCTTCAGGCGAGCACCACAATTCATGCAGGCCGACTTGGGGTCAACGTAAAGCAGGTACGCCTGCGCAGCCAGTCGAGCCGCTGGGGTTCGTGCTCGTCCAACGGCAATATCAACTATAATTGGCGCCTGGTTCTGGCACCGCCCTTCGTGCTGGATTATGTCGCGGCTCATGAAGTGGCGCATCTGCTGGAGATGAATCATTCTCCTGCCTTCTGGGCGGTAGTCAGCCGGACCCTGCCGGATATGGAGCGGGGCCGATCGTGGCTAAAAGCACACGGTCGCGGCCTAATGGCATGGCAGGCGCCGGGCGAAGGCACCTAGTGGCATCAATGCCCTGTTCCTGCCGCAATCTCTCTCCTATCAGAATGACATGCAGCGCTTCATAGCTCTCATCGCTATCGTCTTTGCCTTCGCCTCCCTTGCCGGAGCGACCACGGCGCATGCGCATCGCTATGTCAGCACACCCATCGTGGTGCTGAACCATGTGGACGAAAACAACAGATCCATTCCGGTCGTGGTTCAGGTACAGCGTGGCGAAATCGACCTGGGCTCGGGCATTGTCATGCCCTTCGGCTCCCATCATGCCATCCCCGCCAGCACCCCACAAATTCCGATTGCGCCCGACAAGGATAGCCCAACCTTGCGGGTCGAAGCCGCGCCACCGGCTTCTCCCGAAGATACTCCCCTGCGCCCACCCAAAGCCGCCTGAGCGAATAGTTCATCCTTCCCTTTCGCTTGCGGCCCATTCAGGGCCAAGGAATTCTTCATGACGTCTGTTCTCGACGCGACCTCGTCGCGCCGCACCGTGCTGGCTGGCCTTGCCAGTCTCGGCGCCCTTGCCCTTGCCGGGTGCACCACGACCGGCATTAATCGTATCGCCACGCCGGTGGAGCCCGCCCGGCCCGCCGTTCCTGTCGATGTGCTGGCCATGTATGCCGCCCGGCCCGAAGAGGATTTTCCGGTGCCGGCGGCCGATGTCTCCATGATCCAGCCGGCCTACTGGCGGCAGGAAGTGGACAACATCACCGGCGAGCGTGAAGGCTCGGTTGTGGTGGATACGTCCAATTACTTCCTCTATTTCACCATGCCCGATGGCCGCGCCATGCGCTATGGCGTGGGCCTGGGCCGGGCCGGCTTCGAGTGGAGCGGCAAGGGTCATATCGCCTATAAGCGCAAATGGCCGGTCTGGACGCCGCCTTCGGAAATGATCGAGCGGCAGCCGGAACTGGAAATGTACCGCCATGGCCAGCCACCGGGCCTGCTGAATGCCTTGGGGGCCCGAGCGCTCTATATCCATCAGGGCAATCGCGACACGCTTTATCGCGTACACGGCACCATGGATGTGGCCACGATTGGCAAGGCAGTCTCCAGCGGCTGCGTCCGCATGATCTTCCAGGACATTATCGACCTGCATGACCGTGTGCCGAACGGCGCACCCATCGTCGTGATCTGAGCTGCATCAACGCAAACGAAAAGGCCCCGGGAGACCGGGGCCTTTTTTATCATTTCAATTGCCGAAGATCAGATCCATCAGCGTGCGCTGGGAATTCTGCTGCTGATAGACCGGCTGCTGTCCCATATCGGCGGGCGGTGCGAACTGGCCCTGCTGCGGCTGGGTATAGACCTGCTGGTTCTGCGTTGCGGGCGCGCTGGGAACCCATACCTGCTGGCCGGTGGCCGGATCAGTAATCAGCATCATTGGCAGGCCCGTATCGGGGTCGATGGGCGCGCTGTTGTCGAAGCCATTGTTCTGGCTCTGCAACGGATAACCGGTGACCGGATCGATGGCCTGTCCATTTGCGTCATAGGTGACGCTCTGGTTCTGATCGAACTGGCCCCAGGTGGCGTCGCCACCATTGGTGACCATCTGCCCGGTATTGGCGTCATACTGCATGCCGGTGGCAGGATCGGTCATGATGCCGGTCTGGATCGGCGGATTGGCCGACTGGGTCTGGATGGGCTGCAAGCCCTGCATGGGTTGGCCGGTCGCAGGGTCGATGGCATAGACTTGACCCGTTGCCGGATCGGTCATGGTCTGCACAGGCTGATTGGTGCCGCCATCGACATATTGCACAACGGGCTGCCCGGTCGTGGGGTCGATCATCGGCATGCCGGTATTGGGATCGATCATCTGCTGGGCGATTAGCTGGCCAGCATAGGAACCGCCCGGAATGGGCTGAGGGGAACGCCCCTCATGCGCCTTGGTCATGAATTGCGACCAGATGGACGCCGGCACATTGCCGCCAGACAGACGCGTGCCCTTGTTGTCGTCATTGCCCAACCAAACGCCAGTGACCATGGCCGAGGTGTACCCGACGAAGAGCGCATCGCGCGATTCCTGGGAGGTGCCGGTCTTGCCGGCATATTCCCAGCCGCCGACATTGGCGCCACGGCCCGTGCCTACTTCCACCGCCGTTTCCAGCATATCGTTCATCTGCGCCAGCACCGTGGGGTCGATGACGCGGCCCGGACCGGCATCAGAGGCTTCATAGAGCACATTGCCTTCGACATCGGCTATTTTGGTGATGACATTGGGAATGACGCCATAGCCGCCATTGGCGAAGGGTGCGTAGGCGCTGGTCAATTCGAGCAGGTTCACTTCCTGCGTCCCCAGTGCGATGGAAGGCACAGCAGTCAGATTGGACGAAATGCCCATGCGCATGGCGACTTCGATGACCTTTTCGGGGGTGACATCGATCGCAAGACGCCCGGCAATGGTATTGAGCGAATAGGCTAGGCCCTGACGCAGCGTAACCGTGCCGGCATAATTTCCGGTGGAGTTGCGCGGGCTCCAGCCATTGTAGTCGAACTGGGCGTCTTCGGCCAAAGTGTCCGGAGTATAGCCCTTTTCCATCGCGGCCAGATAGACGAAGGGCTTGAAGGTGGAGCCAGGCTGGCGGCGAGCGGTGACCGCGCGGTTGTACTGACTGGCCTGATAATCGACGCCGCCCACCATGGCGCGCACCTTGCCGTCCACATCCATGGCCACCAGAGCCCCTTGGGAGAAGCCACGGCTGGAGCCCTCGTTGGCGACGGCTTCCTTGACGATGAATTCGGCATCGCGCTGCATCTTGTAGTCGATCGTGGTCTGCACCACGACATCGCTTTCAATCTCGCCGAGATAGGATGTCATCAGACTTTCGACCCAGTCGGCGACATAGGATTCCGAACCCCTGACTACGGTGCGTACCTGCTGGTCGGGGTCGATACGGGCGGCGTCGGCCTCCTCGCGGGTAATATAGCCTTCCTGCGCCATCAGGTTGAGCACCAGACGCTGGCGTTCGCGGGCGCGATCAGGGTTGGTCTTTGGATTATAGACCGAAGGCGCAGGCAGGATGCCCACCAGCATGGCCGCCTGACCGAGCGAGAGATTACGGGCGGAAACGCCAAAATAGGTCTGCGCCGCTGCTTCGATCCCGGTGGCCCCTTGCCCGAAGAAGACACGATTCATGTAGAGTTCGAGGATTTCTTCTTTGGTAAAGCTCTGCTCCAGCCAGACGGCAAGAATAGCCTCCTGAACCTTGCGGCCCAGGGTCTGATCGGGGGTGAGAAACAGATTCTTGGCGACCTGCTGGGTCAGTGTCGAAGCGCCGCGGGTCACTCCGCGTGCCTGAACCGACTCAACCGCCACAGCCATGAGGCCGATGGGATCGACGCCGAAGTGGCTCATGAAGCGCCGGTCTTCAGACGCGATGAAAGCGGCCGGCACATATTGGGGCAATTCGCGGAAGGTCACCGCCTCACCGCCGGTCTGGCCGCGATTGGAGATCAGCGTGCCATCTGCCGCCAGAATTCGGATATTGGGGGGACGCTCGGGAATGGCCCAGGTGTTGGAAGCGGGCAATTGCGCGCCGTAATAGACGATAACGCCGATAACGGCGAGGCCACCCCACAGACAAGCGACGAAGCCCCACCAGAGCAGGCCCATAAGAAAGCCGCCGGAACGGCGCTTCTTTTTTGGCTTTGCCGGTTCGGCCCGGCCCTTGCGCGGCGGCTTATCCTTGCCCCGAGGCGGTTTCCCGCCGCCACCAGCACCACCAGCACCACCGGGACGCTCATTGTCGACGGAAAAGGACATGGTCTGGCCCATGGCTGGAGCAGCACCGGATTTGCTCAACTGCGGCTCAACGCGCTGACCCTTGGCGGCAGGGCGCGCCTGCGGCTTGCTTTGCCTGCCAGCGGGGGCACCAACGCGGTCATCGGCCGAAATGCGAAAATCCATCGGGCAAACCTGAAAAGAAGTGTTTCCTGCCGCTTCTACCCTGTTCGGACCACAAGGGAAACCAACGGTAAGCAAGCGGTTAACGGAATGGGCGGATCGAGACGACATCCGCACCCATTCCGCAGCTCTATATCAGCGCTTGTGCTGGGAAATTGTGGCCGGTTTATGTGGGGTTTCCCTGTTTGCAGCATAGTGTGGCCGCCGCGTGACAGTATCGCCATTTGACGGACGGGCCCAGGCCGCGCATAGAGCGGAAATGCTACGCTTTTTGATGCTGCTCTGTGTTCTCCTGCCAGCCGGCCCAGCATGGGCGGACCCGGTCATCGATGCCGCGTTTCGCACAGCCCAGATCGCGCTTGAACGTGCCAGACCACATCTGGGCCGCGAGACGTTCGGTGTCGAGGTTTCAGCTGTCCGGGATGCCCTTTCGGACCGGCGGTTTTCGTCGGCCTATTGGGGCGGAAGGTTGGACCTGCGGGTCGTGCGCAGCAGCACGACGCAAGGTGCGTGCGACAACTATGCCGCCTTTGTGGGCCTGCCACCGGAGAACGGGGTGGTCACGCTGACATTCTGTCCGGAATTCTTTACGCCCGGCACAGAAGGCTTACGCGCACTGACTGTGCTGCACGAAATCGTCCATGCAGTTGCCGGGCCCGATGAATGCCAGGCAATGGCCTTTGCGGCGCGGGTAGAATATCTGGCCATCGACCACTACACCCCGGTCGAGCGCTACTGGCGGGCCAATGATTGCGCCCGGTCGGGGTTCAGCCTGCCCTGATCAGCGCCAGCCCAAAGCGGGCGCGACATGGGTCAGAATGCTCTCGATGACATGGGCATTATACTCGACCCCCAGTTGATTGGGGACTGTCAGCAAGAGCGTATCGGCTTCCCTGATGGCCTCGTCTTCGGCAAGGTCCTTGACCAGCTTGTCCGGCTCGGCCGTATAGCCGCGACCAAACACGGCGCGTACTTCGGGCTCGATATAGCCGAACTGGTCCTGTTCGGGCCGGCCGGAACCGAAGAACATGCGGTCCTGATCATTGACGAGCGCAAAAATCGAGCGGCTGACCGACACCCGCGGCTCCCCGGCATGGCCTGCGGCCTTCCAGGCTGCCTTGTAGGCGCGGATCTGTTCGGCCTGCTGGATATGAAACGGCTTGCCGCTCTCGTCGAAAACAAGGGTGGACGACTGCAAATTCATGCCCAGCTGGGCTGCCCATTCGGCGGTGGCGGTGGTGGCTGCGCCCCACCAGATGCGTTCACGCAGGCCATTCGAATGCGGTTCGAGCCGCAGCAGGCCCGGCGGATTGGGGAACATGGGACGGGGGTTGGGTTGGGCAAAGCCCTCGCCTTTCAACACCTCCAGAAAGACTTCGGCATGTTGGCGCGCCATGTCAGCGTCGGTCTTTCCCTCTTCGGGTGCGAAACCGAAATAGCGCCAACCATCGATGACCTGTTCGGGCGATCCACGGGAAATACCCAATTGCAGCCGGCCGCCGGCTATCAAATCAGCCGCGCCGGCATCTTCTGCCATATAGAGCGGATTTTCGTAGCGCATATCGATAACGGCTGTGCCGATTTCAATCCTGCTGGTCTTTACCCCTATGGCGGCGAGCAGCGGAAAGGGCGAACCGAGCTGGCGGGCAAAATGATGCACGCGGAAATAGGCACCGTCCGCACCCAACTCCTCGGCGGCTACGGCCAGATCGATCGATTGCAGCAACGCATCGCCCGCAGTCCGGGTGCCCGATTGCGGCGAGGGATTCCAGTGGCCAAAGGAGAGAAAGCCGATCTTTTTCATGAGCACCGCCTCGCAGGTTCTGGTCGCGTGACGCGACAGTGCCTAGCTAAGTGTTCCAATCGCGGCGAAAAAGCCAGTTCGACAGAACGGACTGGCTCGGCTGGGTGAACAAAGCCAGCCGTGAGGAGTGCGTGGGCCTCCGATCATTGCCTCGGCACGGACAGGGGCCGTGCCAGACGTTTCTGCGCCGCGATACGGAATGGCGCATTGATGGCACCATAGCCTGCATAATTGCCGCGACGCTGGACTATTTCGAAAAAGAAGCCGTCGGCGAAACTGGGCACGTAAAGCTGGAAGAACTCACCCGCTTCATCACGGTCGTAGAGCAGGTTATGGCTCCGCAACTGATCGAGCAGCACAGGGTCAAGCCCGAGCCGTGCTTCGAGATCGTCATAATAGTTCGGGGATATGCGCAGGAAATCCAATTTGTTGTCGCGTAGCCGGCTGGCTGTGCGAAAAATATCGGCGCTTGCAAAGGCGATGTGCTGCACGCTGGAGCCGAAGGTTTCGGCGACGAACCGACCGGCCAGGGTGCGATGCGTTTCCGCACCGTTGAGGGTAAGGCGCAGACTACCCTCGGCATTGTCGATCACCTGGCTGCGCACCAGCCCGGATGGATCCACCACATCCACCATGGGCCCCTTATCCACCAAGAAGATCGAGCGGTAAAACAGGATCCAGGTCAACATTTCATCATAGTTCATCGTCTGGGCGATGTGGTCGAAATGGGTAAGAGCTGCCTCATTTTCAGCACTGGGCGTGACTGGATTGAACTCGATGTCCCATACATTGCCGAGAGCGGTTCTCTCGTCCAGAAAATATACAACGCCGCCGCCCACACCGCGCACGGCGGGAATGGAAAGCTCTCCCGGTCCAATGCTCTGCGTGAAGGGCTGCGCATCTAGTGCTTCGGCCCGGGACAAGGTCGCCTCTGCGTCATCGACCAGCAGGCCCATGGCATAGGCCGAGGTGCCATGGGTCAGATATGCAGCATGCGCCAGCCCGGTCCGCTCGGTATTGAGCACGATGTTGATACGGCCCTGGCTATAGCGGGTGACGCTTTTGCTCCTATGCGTTCCAGATGCCGAAAATCCAAGTTTTCCGAGCATATCGGCCAGTTTTTCCGCGCCTGTTGCATCGGCGGTAAATTCGACGAATGAAACACCCTTCACCTGGACGCGCGGCGGCAGCACCGGCATATCGGGTGCCACATCCGGCTCCATCGAGCGCACCTGGTCCATCAGGTAGATCAGAGATCGATGGCCATCGACGGCAATGGTGCGCGGTGCGCCAGCCCGGAACTGGTCATTGAAAATCTCGAGAGACAGGGGGCCGGCATAGCCCGTGGCTGCCACCGCGCGGGCAAAATCCACCACGGGCAGGTCGCCCTCGCCCGGCATGTTGCGGAAGTGGCGGCTCCAGTAGAGCAGGTCCATGTCCATTGCCGGCGCATCGGCGACCTGCACGAAGAAAATCCTGTCGCCCGGAATGGCGCGAATGCTGTCCGACGAGATGCGGCGCGAGAGGCTATGGAAGCTGTCGAGAATGAGGCCGACATTGGGATGGTCGGCCCGGCGTACCACTTCCCAGGCATCACGATGGTCGTTGAGATGCCGTCCCCAGGCCAGGGCTTCGTATCCCACCTTGAGCCCGCGCAGTGCGGCCCGTTCACCCAGTTCCCTGAAATCTGCCGCAGCCCGGTCGATGCCGCCCAAGGCAGCGGGTGCCAGGCTGGAACAGACCAGCATGAGCGGCGCACCCAATTCCGCCATCAGATCGAACTTGCGCTCGGCGCGATCAAAGGCCCGCGAACGCAGCGGCTCCGGCAATCCTTCAAAATCGCGGAAGGGTTGAAACAGTGTAATTTCAAGGCCGAGATCTTCTGCCATGCGTCGCACTTCGACGGCGCTGCGGTCGAACGCCAGAAAGTCGCTCTCGAATATCTCCACCCCGTCAAAGCCTGCGGCGGCGATCGCCTCCAGCTTTTCTTTCAGGTCTCCGCTGATCGAAACCGTGGCTATCGACGTTTTCATGGCCAATTCCTGTACGAACTAGTTCGTACAGTTAAATCGACAATGAGGCTGGGTCAATGAGCGCTCGGATTCTGCGAGGAGACAAAGCTGCCTCCTGCATCCAGGAAGGCGGTGCAGAAACAGTCAATCCGCCAGCCGGTTGTCGATAATTTCACCCAGCATTGTGCATTCCCGGGCAATTTCGCGCACGAAATCAGCCAACATGGGCCGCTCCAATGCCGACAGGCTGCGCACCACCATCGCGGTATCCCGATGCAGCGGCGCGAAGTCGACCGGAGAAATCTCTACGAGCCGGCCCGCTTTGACGTCCTCGGCAATGGCGGAATTGACAAAAAAACCCAACCCTTCGCCCTTGATGGCCAGTCGCCGCGCTGGTCCAGTGGGCAACTCGACGCTGGTCCGGGCGAGCCGCACCAAAGCAGCGGCGGTTTCGGGATCGGCCTGCCACCAGCGCAGCGAGATGACGCGCGGCACCAGCGCCAGCACCTGATCAATGCTCGGCGCATCGGGCAGTTTTGCCGCAATTTCAGGTGAGACCACCAGCGGCACCCGTTCGCGCATGATCACCAGTGGTTCAAGATCGACGACAAGAGGGTCAATATTGGGCCAGCACAATATGCCCATTTCGACTTCACGTTCGTGCAGCATGGCGGCGATCTGCGCCTGACGTCCCTCCCGAACCACGACGTCGACCGCGGGATATTTTTCCTGAAAGCGGAGCAGGCTCTCGGTAATCAGTGGCGATACCAAGGTGCGCAATGACGCGATGGAGACCCGGCCCCGCTCAACGCGCCGCAGCGCCTCGCGCCCCTCCTGCGCAGTGCCGATAATGCGCCGCGCGTAAGGGAGGAAAGTCATACCCTGATCTGTAAGCGTTACATTGCGTCCGCGCAGAAACAGGGTGACGCCCAGCAGCTGTTCCAGAGCACGAATGCGCATGGATGCAGTGGCCTGGGTGATGTTGAGATAGGCCGCGGCCCGGGTGAAAGACTGCTCACGGACAATACGATCAAAGGTACGAAGCTGGTCGAGGTCCATTGGGAAATTTTATAGAGGCGACGTTCTCTATGGCTTTATTGCGCGAGCAATAGGCCCTGTCTATACGTCAGCTGACGCAGGTCACTTGCTGTTGGCGATTCGGGACCGCTCAGCGCGTTCTTTTTTACGTGCCCGGGATCGGGCGGCTTGCTCGGCCACGCCGTCCCCCATATGCGCATGTCCGCGTTTTCGCGCCAGATCCATCTGGCGCTGGCGCTCGGCAGCGGCATCATGCCTGGCGCTGTCACTGGCGCAATGGGGGCAGGAGACGCCCTCGGCAAAGTCGGGATGAGCCCGGTCGGTTTCAGTCAATGGGTGACGGCAGGCGCGGCAGAGCGTGGTATTGCCCGGCTCCAAGCCGTGTCCCACGGACACACGCTCGTCGAACACGAAGCATTCGCCGGCAAAGCGGCTGTCGGCCTCGGGGATCACTTCGAGATATTTCAGAATGCCGCCCTTGAGGTGGAACACTTCCTCGAAACCCTGGCTTAGCATGTAACTGGAGGCTTTTTCGCAGCGGATTCCGCCGGTGCAGAACATCGCGACCTTCTTGTCGCGGCTCGGATCAAGGTTCTTGGCGACATAATCCTTGAACTCGACGAAGCTCTGCGTATTGGGGTCGAGCGCGCGCTGGAAAGTCCCCAGGCCCACCTCGTAATCGTTGCGCGTATCAAGCAGGATCACGTCATTGCGCTCGATCAGAGCGTTCCAGTCCTCCGGCTCGACATAGGTGCCCACCTGACGGTTCGGATCGACCTGTGGGGCGCGCAACGTGACGATTTCCGGCTTGAGGCGGACCTTCATGCGCATGAAGGGAGCGGTTTCAGCGAAGGAATATTTCACCTCCGCCTCCGCGAGCCGCAACCCGAACGGACCTGAGGCGAAGAGGTAGTCGGCGAGAGCATCGATGGCGCCGGGCGTACCGGCAACGGTGCCGTTGATGCCCTCGGGCGCCAGAATCAATGTCCCCTTGATGCCCCGCCCACAGCAAAATTCGGCCAAAGGGGCCTTAAGCCGTTCAGCATCGGGCAGAGAGGCGAACTTATAGACGGCCATCACCTTGTATGGATGATCGGGCTGGGGCAGATTGTTCATCAAATTCGAGCGGTGCGCGTTCATGTGTCCGCCTCATATCAAATGCCGGACCCGGCGTCACGGGCGGTTGAAAGCAAGACATCGGGAGGATGATCATGACCTATCGGGCCGATCCCGCACGCTATGATTCCATGCAATATCGCCGCTCTGGCCATTCAGGCCTGAAACTGCCAATTGTGAGCCTTGGCCTCTGGCAGAATTTCGGCGGTACGCGCGACTATCCATCCGCCATGGAAATTCTTGGCTATGCCTTCGATCAGGGCATTACCCATTTCGACCTCGCCAACAATTACGGCCCGCCGGCGGGATCGTCGGAAGAACTTTTCGGCACGGTCATGGCCCGCGACTTCCGTCCCTATCGTGACGAACTGATCATCTCCACCAAGGCGGGTTACAATATGTGGCCTGGCCCCTATGGCGAGTGGGGCAGCCGGAAATATGTGCTCGCCAGCCTTGACCAGTCGCTCCAGCGGCTCGGACTCGATTATGTCGACATCTTCTATTCGCACCGCTTTGACCCGGAGACACCGCTGGAGGAAACCATGGGGGCGCTGGCCCATGCGGTGAAATCGGGCAAGGCGCTTTATGTGGGCATCTCCTCCTATCCTGAGCAGGAAACCCGCGAGGCCTACCGCATCCTCAAGGAGATGGGCGTGGCAACGACGATCCACCAGCCCTCCTATTCGATGATCAACCGCTGGATCGAGAACGACCGTACCATTGATGCCTGCGGGGAATTGGGCATAGGTGTCATCGCCTTTTCGCCGCTGGCCCAGGGCGTGCTGTCCGGCAAATACAATTCGGGCAACGCGGCCGGGTCACGGGGTGAGAGCCCGAACGGCACACTGCGCGCCAGCCAGATCGATGCAGGCGTGCTGGACGCGGTGGATAAAGTTGCCGAGATCGCCCGGTCGCGGGGGCAATCCATGGTGCAGCTGGCGCTGGCCTGGGTGTTGCGCCGAAAGGAAATGACCTCGGCGCTTATCGGCGTGCGCACACTGGAGCAGCTCAAGGACAATCTGGGGGTGCTCAACAATCTGCCGCTCTCCGAGGAGGAGCTGGCCGCCATTGATCTGGCGACCAGTGGCGGGCAGATGAACCATCACCCAAGACGCTAGTCCATCAGCGATTGCAGCACGCCCATGGCCGCCATCGAACCGGCGTAATTGGCGAAGGTAATGGAATGCATACCTGTCGCCAGATCGCCGGCGGCGAAAATGCCGGGGCGGGACGTGAGCTGCATGTCGCCCACCGCGATCATCGTGCCGGTGGGCGTATCCTTCATATCCAGCCCCAACTGTTCGTGCAGGCTTGCCGAGGGGCGATTGCGCGGATGGGCATAGAGCGCGGTGAGCGCTATTTGCTTGCCACCTTCCAGGCTCACGCCTTCGATGACGCCGTTCTCGTGCCGGATAGAGACAAGCCTGCCATTTTCGATGCGAACGCCGCTCTTTTCGAGCTTGTGCCTTTCCTCATCGATAATGTCGTGACCATCCAGGATCAGGGTGATCTCGTCGGTCCAGTTCGCATAGAGCGCCGGGCCGTGCAGGGACATGGGTGAGGAGTAGAGCAGGCCCCAGGGTTTGCCGGCCACTTCATAGCCATGGCAGAACGGGCAATGAATGACGGTCCTGCCCCAGCTTTCGGCAAAGCCCGGGATAGCGGGCAGCTCATCGACAATGCCATAGCTCAGGATCAGCCGCCGCGCTTCAAACACCTGCCCGTCGGTGGAAGTGACCGCGAAGCCGCCTGACGTTTCCAAAACACTCCCGGCCGCTGCCGCCACCAGATTGACACTGGGATAGGCGCTAACCTGCGCCCTTGCCCGGGCCAGCAGATCAGCCGGCGGGGTACCGTCATGACCGAACAGGTTATGGGCATGTTCGGCATAACGGTTTCGATTGAGACCGGTATCAAGCACCGTCACCCTGCGGCGCGCGCGCCCCAGTTGCATGGCCGCCGTCAGCCCGGCAAAGCTGCCGCCAACTACAATAACGTCCTGCATCGCTATCCCTTTCCTGCTGCGCCATACAGCACCTGCCGCCAAGGCGCTTTCACGTAACTTCTTATGTGTCGAATTACTCTGCGGGTCAAGTCGCCTGTTTTCGACGCCGGGCGGCTGGTCTAGGATCGTGCTGATTACCGGGAGGATTCAGTATGAGCCGCATAATCGCTCTTTTTGCCGCAACGCTGTCGCTCGTGGCTCCCGGACTGGCCTACGACGCCGGCAGTCAGGCCCTGGTGGATCGCTTCAAGGTCGGAAAACTGGTGCGCCCGGCCGATCTTGCCACGCTGATGATGGGGGCCGAGCGCTGGTGCTATAATCAACAGGGTTATGATTGTGGCTGGTCGGATATCTATCTCTCCGCCGATGCAGATGGCGCCAGCTATGAATTGACCAATCCCTGGAGCGAGAGCATCGATATTTCCTTCGTGGACCGGGGCGAGTTCCGGAACGAGCGCTACTTCTGCGAAATGGGCATGGATTGGGTGCCGTCGCTGCGGGCCTTTGGCAGGGCGGACGGACTGGCCATAGAGGGCCGCGACCTGGCGGCGCTGCGCGATGAGATCGCGGTGCTGGTGCAAGCCGAGGATTCGTCCGATTGCTTCGACTATATCTATCGCGGGCACGACGCGGCAGAGCAGACCATTACGCTACTGCAACGGCAATTCGTCGGCGGCGTCCATGCGCAGGACAGAGATGCCACAGTCACGCTGCATTTCGACAAGTTAAAAGCGGACAATCTCGGCTGGTACTGGTGAACGCAGATCCGCAGCGCTAACGCTGGTTTCAAAGATCATTCCGCCGCGCAAGGCATGCCGAATTGCCGGATGGCCAAGACCTGCCGGAGGTTTATGGCCTGATGGTGCCCGGAGACCGAATACGCCTCGGAATACATAAAATAGGAGACGAAGACCGCCTCCGGGCGCCGGGATTTCTGGCAGGGGGTGTGCTAGGGCCGGTTCGCACCGGAATTTCCCATCCCCGGACCCAGCCTCCGTTAACGATGCAGAGACCTCCCGACTGTCACCGGGCAGTTGATCGTTGCAACTCCATCGCTTCCCGGTTGATGAAAGGGAGTATGCGGCCATTTTTGTCGCCGGGGATAAGTCCCGGACGCCCTCGCGGCCTGAAAGTTCACGTTTGACTTGAGACGAAGGCACGGAGGGGCGGTGTTTTCCTCCTCCCCGGAAGTTCCGGCTTTGCCCAAAAGAAGCAGGCAAGCCTACCGATCGTTCGAACAACCGGCGGCTCAACGCGACGCCGCCGGTTGTTCCATGCGCTCGCTCAGGCCAGCTTGCCGTCCGTGAGACTTTCGCGGAGTGGTGCAGGACGCTCGACCGGGGTTTTGATCTCGACAGTGCGGCCTTCCCGGGCGGCATGCTCGAAGGCTTCCATGACTTCGAGCACATGCAGCGCCAGATCGCCATTGGCCCGATGGGGCCGGTTTTCGATAATGCCGAGCGCCATGTCGGCGACGCCGAGCGAACGGTAGTTGCCGTCAGCATAGGGCTGTTCGACCTTTACGGCCGACCATTGCTCCTCGCGCCCACGCTTGCGCAGCTCGACCTCGCCGCCGAAGAAATTGGGATCGGGAACAATCAGGCTCTGTTCGGTGCCATAGATTTCGAGCGGAACATGCTTGTGCGCGGCGACGTCGAAACTCATGCCAATCTGCACGATGGCCCCATTGGCGAAGCCCAGCGCGCCGGTGACATGGGTGTCGATCCTGACGGGCATGACCTGGCCCTTTTTCGGCTCGGATGTGATGACACGCTCGCTCCGCAAACGCGAAGACATGGCCGACACGCGGGCAACTGGTCCGAGAAGGTTGACCAAGTCTGTGATATAATAGGGGCCCATGTCGAGCATCGGTCCGCCGCCGAGATCGTAATAGAAGGCCGGATCGGGGTGCCAGCTTTCATGGCCGGGACATTGGAAAAAAGCCGTTCCGCCAATGACCTGGCCCAGGGCGCCGCTATCGACTACCGCTCGTGCCTGCTGATGGGAGCCGCCAAGAAAAGTGTCTGGGGCAGAGCCGATGCGCAGCCCGGCCGCGTTGGCGGCATCGAGCAGTTTCCGTCCCTCGGCATAGGTGATTCCCAGCGGCTTTTCAGAATAGACGTGCTTGCCGGCGGCAAGGCACTTCAAGCCGACATCGACGTGAGCACGCGGAATTGTGAGGTTGATGACAAGGTCGATTTCCGGATCGGCCAGCATCTCCTCCACACTCATCGACTTGAGGCCGAATTCAGCGGCGCGGGCGTTGGCGGCATCCGGGCGCATATCGGCCAAGGCCTTGATGTCCAACACTGGAAAGCCGGGCATGCCGTCCTTTCCCAGAATAGCCTTGAGATAGGCCGACGAAATATTGCCGGTGCCGATGAAACCGACACCGAGGCGCTTGTCCGACATGCGCGCTTCCTCCCTGAGATACGTGCATCAGATTATCGGGATGCGGCGGGAGTCGGAAGGGGTACAGAGCGTATTTGATATGCCGAGCGCTTTTTTCAGCCGACCTGCGCCTTGAGCCAAGCGGGATCCGGCTCGATGGCAGTGATGACATCGATCAGGATGCCATTGGGGTCGGCGACGATGATGTGGCGCTGGCCGAATACTTCGTCACGCAGCGGCTGAGCGATGGTAAGCCCGGCCTGTTCGAGGCGCGTGGCTTCGGCGGCCGCGTCCTCGACATAAAAGCTCAGCATGACGCCGCTGCTCGGTACCCGCCCAAGCTCGGGAATAGTGTCATGTTCGAACTGGATGATCGCCAGTTCATGCAGGCTCTCGCTGTCGCCCTTGAGATGAATGTACCAGTCACTTTCGAAGACTGGGGTGAACCCGAAGTGAGTGCGATAGAAGCCTGCCGTCGCTGCAACGTCGCGCACCTGCAGCAACGGGTAGAGATTGGTGAAACGCATCTTTGCTCTCCTTGCCGATATGGCATCGAACAAAGCAAACGGGTTCGTCAGAATGTGGCAGTTGCGCACAGAAACGAAAAACGGGGCCTCAGCCCCGTTATCGTTTGCTGGTCAGGTGACCAGAAAAATTATGATGATGAGCCAGATCGGAACGCCGAGCAGCCAGAGTGCCAGACCTTTAAACATGGGTTTTCTCCTCTTTCTGCGGTTTAGAAGCGACGGAATACGTCAGCGAATGCGGTGTTGCGATCGCGGTGATTGCCACCCTTCTGGGCTGCCCAATAGGCGCCGATGGCCGAAACCAGCGACGAGGCGGCCAGCAGGAAGGCGGCGATGATTGCCGTGTTGCGGGCAATGCGGGCAGCCTCAATAGCGTCCTGACGGGCAGCTTCGATATTGGCGGCGACCGAATCGACGCGCGCCTGGGCTTCTTCCGGCGTGAGACCGGTATTAGCAGCTACGACATTGGCCAGATAGGCGCGATCATCGGCGGAAACCGTACCATCGGTCATTGCCGCCTGGGCAAAAATACGGCCGGCTTCATCACGGGCAAGGCCGGGATCCACCGGAGTATTGGCCCGGAACAGGGTATCGATGAAATAGGCATTGGGATCGGTCACGTCCACACTGTCGTCAGCCACGTTGGAGGCGGCGATGGCGGCAGTGGAAACGGCCTGACCGGTGGCGTTGGCTACCGCGCCAATACCGCCAAGGGCCAGCACAGCACCGATGACGAGGGCACCGCCCCAGACAAGCAGGCCATGAGCGCCGTCGCGCATATCGCTTTCGTCTTCGGTCGCATCGAAGTTACGACGACGCAGGCGTCCGGTCAGGTAGCCACCTGCCATGAAACTGGAAATCTGCACCCACAGGAACCAGCTGGCGGCGCCGATGGCGATGAGAAAAGCCGGAGCGCCTTCGCGGGCATGGAAGCCAACGAAATTGAGCCCGATGGCAGATCCAAAGCTGATCAGCACGAGCGAAATGGCGGAGGCAAATACGATGCCTGCAAAAATCGCTGGCCAATCCACATAGCTGGACGCATCGCGCGCTGATGATGCGGTGTCCACGACGGCGATGCCGGATGGGGTTTCAATAGTCATGGTCAATCCTCCTGATCAGGGCGCTCAGGCGAGGCCGATGAAGGACAGGATCGCCATGACGATAACGACCAGACCGACGAGATAAATGATGCTGTTCATGAAAAGCCCTCTTGTTTTTGACGCATGTGCGCAAGCAACGGCACGAGGGGCGTTTTCGTTCCGAGGGGCAGCACAAGAGTGCCGACTTATTAGGCAGCCTGCGGCGGGAACTCAGGTGTTGCCGAGCATTTCGGGCTTGGCCACATATCGTAGAACCATGTCGACACTGTTCTGCCTGAGGCGGGCCAACATTTCAGGCGCGCCGAAATCGCGGTCAAACAGCCGCGAAAAGGTAGCGCGATTGGAAACGTTGAAAAAACAGAGCGCGCTGATCTGCCAGTGGATCTCCAGCGGGTCGAGCCCGACGCGGAACTGGCCGGCGGCAAGGCCTCGCTCATAAAGATCACGAATGCGGGCTATAGCGGTGACGTTGAGATCGCGCACCACGCCCGAGCGTTCCAGATATTGGCCGTGATGGATGTTTTCGATCATGACCATGCGGATGAAATCTTCATGTTCGTGGTGATGGTCAAAGGTGAACTCTACCAGTTTCTTCAGCCCCTCGACCGGTGAGAGCCCTGCAATATCCAGTTTTGCCTCGCCTTGGCGCACCTGGGCATAGGCGCTTTCCAGCGCGCTCAGATAGAGCCCGTCCTTATCGCCAAAATAGTAATAGATCATGCGCTTGGACGAGCGCGTCTTAGCAGCGATTTCGTCGATGCGGGCGCCAGAAAGCCCGTTGAGAGCAAATTCCTGGGACGCGACCTCGATGATATTTTTCTTGGTGCCCTCGGGATCCTGCTGGCGGGTGGATGGCTTGCGTGAGGCTTTTCTTACTTCGGACCCAGTCTCGGACATCTGCGCTCACACCTTTTCATCGCGCCCCAATTGACTAAACTAACCAGTTCGTACATTTTGAGGCAAATCGCCTGCTGCTGTTGTACCGGCGACAGGCGGGCGAAAACAAGGGCGGATGGCGGGCTTGCCGCAGGCCCCGGGGAGTTGGTCAGGTGTCCAGTCAAGACGATCGCGTCCGGCACGCCTTTGCGGTAATCGATGGCGAGCGCGGCACGATGAAAGATGCTGCAGTCTGGACTGGTCTGGTGGGGCGCGGCATCGGATCGTCACTCACTCCTGTCATGCACGAGGCAGAGGGACGGCGACTGGGCCTCGACTATCGTTACGATCTCATCGACTTTGACCGACTGGGCCTTGAAGATGCTGATCTCGGTGCGGTGCTCGACATGGCGGCCGCACGCGGCATGCGGGGCCTTAACGTGACCTATCCGTTCAAGCAGGCGATCATTCCACTGCTCGACAAGCTGGCAACTGAGGCCGAGGCGATCGGTGCGGTCAATACCGTGGTGTTGCGCCATGGCGCCCGCGTCGGTCACAACACTGATTGCTGGGGCTTCGCCCAGAGCCTGCGCACCGGTTTGGGCCATGTGGCGATCGACCATGTGGTGCAGATCGGCGCAGGTGGCGCCGGCGCGGCGGTGGCCCAGGCGCTCGTGCAGCTTGGTGCAATATCCATCGACTTCATCGACGCCGATCAGAATCGGGCGCAGGCCCTTGCGCGGCACGTGGCAGACACAAGCGGTATTCAGACCCAGAGCCTGGGCCCCGATCAATTGCGCGAGGTGATCGGGCTGGCAGCCGGCGTGGTCAATGCCACGCCTGTCGGCATGGAAAAGCTTCCCGGCCTGCCGTTCGACCCCGCCCTGTTGCGCCCTCGCCAATGGGTGGCCGACATTATCTATTTTCCACGCGAGACGGAGTTGCTGCGGCAGGCCCGTGCTCTGGGCTGCCGTGTCCTTCCGGGTGGTGGCATGGCCATCTACCAGGCCGTACGCGCTTTCCGGCTATTTACCGAAGTCGAACCGGACGGCGCGGAGATGGGCCGCACCTTCGCAGTCTATGCGTGATAGCCGAGCTTTCCAGTGGACAGCACGTGATCGACGCCACGGTTGACGTGGCTGGCCAGCATGGCCAGGGCGCCATCAATGTCGCGCTTCAGCGCCATCTCGAACAGAGCCTTATGGTCATCGACCACGCCGCTGCCACGGAAACTCGCCGCCAGCATATGATAGCGCAGGAAGCGGTCGAACACGGCAGCATGAGATTCAAGCAAGACCTGCGAGCCGCAGGCTGAAATCAAGGCGTTGTGAAAAGCAAAGTCATAACGCACCCAATAGACGGTATGCTTTTGCTGACCCGCGAGTAACCGCTGTTCAGTGGCGGCCAGCTTGTGATGGGCCGCAACCACCCGTCCTTCCCATTCCAGATCACCATTGGCGAAGGACAGGCGCATGGCATGGCTTTCCAGCAAGAGGCGAAGATCGGCAATCTCGCGTAAATCCTGGACGGTCGCCGGCGCGACCACAAAACCCTTCTGCCCCTCGGCAAGGACCAGAGATTCACTGGCAAGCCGATTGAGAATCTCGCGCAGAGTGCTGATTCCAACCTCATACTGCTCCCTCAGAGCGTCGAGCCGCAGCTTGTGGCCGGGCGGAAGGCTGCAGGCGATGATGTCCCCCCGCAGTCTCGCATAGGTCGCATCGCCCCGGGTCAGGGCAGGCTGGATTGCATCAGACATGAGACTCAACTGGCAAAATCTATTTTATCAGATATATATCTCTCCAGCAGATGAAATGAAAGCGCCCATATTTTCGCATGGCGGCGCATTGACATGAACGAACTATTTCGTACAAAGTGGCACGAAGTCGGCGACGGGAGGTTGTCGGCGTCTGACGAAGCCCAGAATGAAGGCGCTTTGACAGGAAACAAGCAATGGAGCGCATGGCGCTTCTGGGAGGAACATTGATGACGATTTCACTTTCTCGCCGCGCCCTCATGGTGGGCGGCATACTGCTTGCAGCGGCATTCCCGACCCTTGCACAGGATAAGCCGGTCCTGCGCTTCTCGGCCGTGTTCTCCGAGCAGGACATTCGTGCCGAGATGATGAATCTGCTGTCCTCGCAGGTCGCCGACAGCGTCACGATCGAACCCTATCTGGGCGGCAATCTCTTCAAGCAGGGCACCGAGCTCGTAGCCCTGCAGCGCAACAATCTGGAAATGAGCAATATCGCGCCGCAGGACATTTCCAACCAGATCCCGGCCTGGTCGGTGCTGACTTCAGCTTATCTCTTCCGCGACGCCGCCCATCTGCGCACTTTCTTTGACAGCGATGTCGGTGCCGAATTCAAGCAGATGGCCGAAGACCAGTTGGGTATCTACATCCTTGGCCCGACCTATTTCGGCGCACGCCAGGTCGGCCTGATCAACGACAAGAAGATCAACACGCCCGAGGACATGGCCGGAATCAAGCTGCGCATGCCCGGAGGCGACGCCTGGCAGTTCCTGGGCACCGCAATCGGCGCGAACCCGACGCCCATGGCTTACGCAGAGGTCTATACGGGCCTGCAGACCGGAGCCATTGACGGGCAGGACAACCCGCTCCCCAATGTCGAGAACATGAAGTTCTACGAAGTGATGAAACAGATCGTTCTCACCTCGCACCTCGTCGGATTCGACCTGCTGGTCATCAACAAGGCGAGCTGGGACGCAATGTCGCCCGAGCAGCAGGATGCCTTCCAGGCTGCAGCTGACGTTGCCATCGACTTCAGCCAGGACGCCCATCTGGCCCGCGAATCCGAACTGGCCGACCGCTTCAAGAGTGCTGGGCTTGATGTCTATGAGCCCGATCTTGATGCCTTCCGCGCCTTTGCCCAGCAGAAGTATCTCGAATCCGATCTGGCCAAGGACTGGCCCGAAGGCGTGGTCGACCGGATCAACGCACTCTGATCTCGCGCAGCGGTGGCGGCGCCCGGAGACGGGTGCCGCCCTTTTTGCCTCTTTGGTGTGCGCACTCGCAATTTGGAGCCGCCTATGCCTCCTGTTTTCAATAAGATCGGCTCCTGGCTCTATGCCCGGGCTGAAAACATTCTGGCGGCGATGCTGGCCACGATGTTCGTCGTCTTCATTCTCCAGATCGTGTTCCGCTACCTGCTCAACCTGCCCATTGGCTGGACGCATGAAATCAGCGTGGTGATGTGGCTGTGGATGGTGCTGTTCGGCAGCGCTTTCGTGGTCCGCGACAGCGAGGAAATTCGCTTCGACATCATCTATGGCGCAGCCGGGCCACGGCTCAAGCGGGCAATGGTGCTGGCATCAAGCCTGACGCTGGTCGCGCTGTTCGCGCTCTCGCTGCCGGCAGTGATCGACTACATCCTGTTCATGAAGGTTGAACGAACGGCTTATCTCAAGATCCGCTTCGACTACCTCTATTCCATCTACGGCATTTTCGCGGTCGCCATGATCGTGCGCCAGCTCTACCTCGCCTTTCATGCGGTGTGGGGCAGGGACGCCGACGCTTTCGATCCCACCAAGGCGAGTTCCGGCATATGACCACCATTTCCCTGGCCTTCAGCCTTGCATTGGGGCTGATCACTGTCCTGGCCTTTCTCGGCCTGCCCATGGGGCTCGCCATGATCTGCGGATCCGTGCTTTACCTGCTCATGAAGGGGCAGGATCCCGGCATCGTTGCCGAGCAATTCCTCAACGGCATGTATTCCAACTACATCATGCTGGCCGTACCGCTGTTCATTCTGGCGGCCGAAATCATGAATTCCGGTTCGCTGACGGATAAGCTCCTGAAATGGTGCGATGCGCTGGTCGGGCGTTTCCGGGGCGGCCTGGCCCAGGTGAATGTGCTGCAATCCATCGTCTTCGCCGGCATGTCCGGATCAGCCGTCGCCGATGCGGCAGGCTCGGGCAAGATGACCCAGCACATGATGACCAAGGACGGTAAATATACCCCGTCCTACTCCGCTGCTCTGACGGCCGTCACGGCAGTTATCGGGCCGATTATTCCACCCTCCATTCCGATGGTGTTGTACGCGCTCGTGGCCGACGCCTCGATCGGCTATCTCTTCCTCGGCGGCGTTGTTCCTGGCCTGCTCATGGCCGGCTTCATGATGGTGCAGATTTCCATCACCGCGCGCGTCAGGAATTTCCCGGTCGAACCACCAGTCCCTTTGCGCAAGCTGCCACGCATGACCTGGGAGGCATTGCCGGTGCTGATGATGCCGGTTGTGCTCATGTATGGCATCTATGGCGGCGTCACCACACCCACCGAGGCGGCTGCCGTTGCCGCGGCTTATGCGCTGCTGGTTTCCGCAGTCATCTATCGGTCCGTAAAGGCGCCGGACCTCTACCGCTCGGTGCTGACCAGCGCCAAGACCACCGCGTCGATCGGCCTGCTGATCGCCGGGGCACTGGTGTTCAACTATGTCGTTACTATCGAGAATATTCCGCGCACGATCAGCGCCATCCTGATCTCCTGGGACATGAACCCGATCGTCTTCCTGATCGTGGTCAATATCATCCTGCTGATCCTTGGCTGCGTTCTCGAAGGCACGACCATCCTGCTGGTTATCGTGCCGGTGCTGATCCCGACCGCGCAGGCGCTGGGCATCGACATGGTGCATTTCGGCGTCGTCGCCGTGGTCAACATCATGCTGGGTCTGATCACGCCGCCCTATGGCCTGCTGCTCTTCATCATGACACGCATTGCAGGCACACCGATGAAGGCCCTGATCGGCGACGTGATGCCCTTCTTCTGGACACTGATCGGCGCATTGATCCTGTTCACCTTCGTGCCCGACACGGTGTTGTGGCTACCTAAAATGTTCGGCTACGTGCCCGGAGGGTCGGTTCTGTGAAGCCCGTCTATGTTCTCAATGGCCCCAATCTCAACAGGCTTGGCAAGCGGGAGCCGCAGATCTACGGCACCACTACGCTTGCCGAAGTGGAGGCCATGTGCCGGGAGGCGGCGGGGGATATCCCCGTCATCTTCCACCAGACCAACAGCGAAGAAAAGCTCATCAACTGGGTCCATGAAGCCATCGACGAGGGAGCGGGTATCGTCATCAATCCGGCGGCCTTCACCTTCACCTCGCTGGCGCTGCTCGATGCGCTCAAGATGTTCGAAGGCCCGGTGATCGAGCTTCACATTTCCAACATCCACAAGCGCGAGCCGATCTATCATCGCTCCTATGTCTCGATGCGCGCGGAAGCTGTGATCGCTGGGCTTGGACCCAAGGGTTATGGCGTGGCTATCAGGGCACTGATCGGCATGATCGAGGCCTGACGCTGCCTATTGCTGGCGGCGGCGAAACGGGATGCAGATGGGACGCTGGTGGACAGGATCGATCATGATCTCGGCGGTTACATCGAAGACCTCCTCGATAAGGTCCCCGCGCATCAGCGTTTCGGGCGCACCACGCTCCCGCACCTTGCCGCCGGAGACGAACACCAGCTGATCGGCATAGCGCGCGGCCAGATTGAGATCGTGCAGAACCAGAACGATGGTGCGACCCTGCTCTTTATTGAGCCGCGACACCAGTTCGAGGCAATCGAGCTGGTGGGCCATGTCGAGATGATTGACCGGCTCGTCGAGGCAGATCACATCGGTTTCCTGTGCCAGTACCATGGCAATCCAGGCACGCTGCAATTGCCCGCCCGAGAGCGACCCGATAGGCCGCTGGCGCATGGTCTCGACGCCCGTGCCTTCCATCGCCGCCTGCACCGCTGCATCATCGCCGGGGCTCCAGGGCTGCAGCATGGCCTGATGTGGATAGCGGCCCAGTCGCACCAGTTCCTCGACCGTCATGTCCTGCGGCGCGCTGGGACTCTGCGCCAATAGGCCGATGCGCCGTCCCAGAGCCTTGCCGTTGAGCCGCGAAATATCTTCCGCATCGAGCAGAACCGCGCCGGACTGTGGCGCATGCAGCCGCCGGATTGCGCGCAGCAGCGTGGATTTTCCGCAGCCATTGGGCCCGGCCAGCACCGTAACCTTGCCGCTGGGGATGGGCAGGCTCAGCGCGTCCAGTATGACCTCGCTTCCATAGGTCAGCGTCAGTTCTTTCACCTCGATGCGGTGCGCCAACACGTCATCCATTGGTCTTGTCCTTGCGCATGAGCAGATAGAGGAAATAGGGCGCGCCAATTATTGCGGTCACCGTGCCCGCCGGCACTTCGGTGGGCGCAAAGGCGACCCGAATGAGCAGGTCAGCCCCAATCAGAATGATGGCGCCGAGCAGGATCGAGGTGATGATTCCCGCCGCCCGTGCCCGCCCGACCAGGAGCCGCGCCAGATGCGGCGCCATGAGGCCGATAAAGCTGACGCCTCCGGCAAAGGCAACCGCCCCCGCCGTCAGCATGGCGGCGAGGAAAAAGACGAACAGTCTAAAGAGCGGCAGGTTCAACCCAACACTGCGCGAGGAGGTGTCATCGAGATCGGCGGGTGGCAGATGCCGTGCCGCGAAGGCCGCAATGATGGCGGTCGGGATCAACACGGCCAGCATGAGCTGGATTTCGGTCGCGTTGATCGTGTTGACCGCACCGGCCAGCCAGCGCGCCGCCTGCGACGCCTGATAGATCGGGCCGACGAGCATGAAAATGGTGGTCAGGGCCTTGCACACTGCCGCCACGGCAATGCCGAACAGCAGCAGGCGAATGGCTGAAGATGCCTGCCGACCCGACAGGATGAAGACAAGGCTGACCGCCGCAATCGCGCCGATGGCAGCGGCCAGGGGCTGCCAGGCGATGGAAACGGTCAGCGAATTGGATTCGCTGGCAAAGATGGCCATGAACAGGATCACGCCAAGCGCGGCACCATCGACAACGCCCAGGACGCCTGGCGAGGCCAGCTCGTTGCGGGTGATGCGCTGGAGCAGGTAACCAGCAAAGGCTATGGCTCCACCCGCAATAGCGGCGGCGGCGACACGCGGCAGGCGCAATTGCAGCACGACGAGCCGCTCTGTGCGTTCGCCGCCCCCGAACAGCACATTGGCCACCGTCTCCAACGGGATCCAGGTCGAGCCGAAACCAATACCGGCAAGGAACAGCAGGGCAAAGACGGCGGCGACGATTCCGGCAATAGCCAGCGGTTTCGTCCGCATACGGACCGAAGATGCTGCGATGTCGCTCATGCAAGCCTCCGCATCAACAACACCAGCAGCGCAATAGCCCCGACCACGGCGGTAATCGCGCCGACCGGGGCTTCGACCGGATAGATGACAAAACGCGCCGCGACATCGGCCAGCGTGGCATAGATAGCCCCGGTCAGCGCCGCCGCCGCCAGTTGATGGCGGTGACGCAACCCGACCAGCCGACGCGCCACATGCGGCACGACGAGGCCGACAAAGGCCACCGGACCCGCCATGGATACGGCGGCGCCGGTCAGCAGCGAAACCGCGAGAAAGGCAATGCCCCGTACCGCGAGCAGCGGCACACCAAGGCTCGCCGCCGTTGAGTCATCGGCCTGCATTGCGTCGAGTGCCGAGGTCAGCGCAAACGCCATCACTGCCCCTGCAACGACCACCGGCAGTCCATTGAGAAACAGGCTGATCGGGCGATCGACGAATGCGCCTGACAACCAGAACAGCAATTGCTGGAGCTGGGCTTCATTGCTGGTGAGGATGATTTCGACAGCCGCATGGGCAAGGCTTGCAAAAGTAACGCCGACAAGCACGATCTTGAGCGGGGAAAGGCCGCCTGCCCCAGACGCCACGCCAAAAACGACAACGCTGGTCAACAGCGCGCCGATGGCGGCGGCCATGGAGAGACCCACCAGTGACTGCACACCGAAAGTCACCGTTGCAACCACCACGGCCAGCGAGGCCCCGGCATTGAGCCCCAGCGTATCAGGCGACGCGATCCGGTTACGCGACAGCGTTTGCACCAGCACACCTGCCATGCCCAGGGCGGCGCCGGCAAGCGGGGCAATCAGCGCGCGCGGCAGGCGCAACCCGGCGATCACGGTTGCGGCTTCGCTGCCATCATGGGCGAACACCGCGTTCCACACCTGATCCAGAGAATATAGCCGATAGCCCAGCGTCATGCTGGCCAGCCAGGCCAGCGCCAATAGTCCGGCCAACGCCGAATAGATGACGCTGCGGGAGAGTTGAAACCCTCTTGCCTGCGACGCGATTGCGGCGATGGCCATCCCCGCTGCTCCAATTCATGATATTGACAGTCAGATTAATTTGATCGATGAAGCCATCCAATTTCTGACAACAGATGTCAAGATTGATGGAGAGGTTCATGTCGTCACTGCACAGGCTTGCCGCAGCGCTGCTGGCGGTCACTTTTCTGGCTGGTCCCGCTGCGGGGCGGGACATTACCCATGCCATGGGCGTCACCGACGTCCCGGACAATGTGCAGCGCATCGTGGTGCTGACCAATGAGGGCACAGAGGCGCTGCTGGCCGTCGGCATCACCCCTGTCGGTGCGGTCAAATCCTGGCTGGGCGACCCCTGGTATGACCATGTCGCGGCCGATCTCGCCGATGTCACGGTCGTGGGCGAGGAATCGGCGGTGAATCTCGAAGTGCTGGTGGCGCTCGAACCCGATCTCATCATCGCGAACAAGCAGCGGCACGAGGCGATTTACGAGCAGCTTTCCGCCATCGCGCCGACCGTGGTTTCAGAGCGTCTGCGCGGCGACTGGAAGATCAATATGGCGCTCTACACCGATGCCGCCGGCAAGGGTGAAGAGGGCAAGGCGGCCCTGGATGCCTTTGATGAACGCGTTGCCGCGATCCATGACGCGCTGGGTGCATCGCTGGACGAGGAAATCTCCATTGCCCGCTTCATGGCCGGCCAGACCCGCATCATGTTCAAGGACAGCTTCTCGGGCCTGATCCTTGACCAACTCGGCTTCGGCCGTCCAGCCGCGCAGGACAAGAACGAGTTTGCCGAGCAGATCACCAAGGAACGCATCCCGGAATTCGAGGGCGACCGGCTGATCTATTTCACCTACGAAACCGGCAATGGCGAAGCCAGCGACGTGGCCGAGGACTGGCTGGCCGATCCACTGTGGCAGAACCTCGATGTGGTCAAGGCCGGTCAGGTCCATGCCGTGTCCGATGCCATCTGGAACACGGCAGGCGGCATTATCGCCGGCAACCTGCTGCTGGACGACATCGAAGCCATTTATGGCCTCGCCACCACCCGCTGACTTCCGGGCCGGCGATGGTGCCGGCCCTTTCTACCCAACTGGAAAATATCATGTTCAAGCGTCTCCTTGGCGTCGGCATTGCCACGCTCGCCACCGTCCTGCTCGCCGCGCCGGGCTTTGCCCGCGAAGTCACCCATGCCATGGGCGTTACCGAGGTGCCGGACAATCCGCAGCGCGTTGTCATTCTCACCAATGAAGGCACCGAGGCCCTGCTTTATCTCGGCGTCGTGCCGGTGGGGGCGGCGCAGAGCTGGAGCGGCGATCCGTGGTATGATCACATTGCCGCACCGCTGGCCGACACGGTGCCGCTGGGCACGGAACTGGCCGTCAATCTCGAAATCCTCGCAACGCTCGAACCCGACTTGATCCTGGGAACCAAGGTGCGCCAGGAAGCCATCTATCCGCAGCTCTCCGCCATCGCCCCCACGGTGATGACCGAAACCATTGGCGGGGAATGGCAGAAAAACCTGCAATTCTACGCCGATGTCGTCGGTAAAGCCGCCGAAGGCGAAGCGGCTGTCGCCGGTTTCACCGAGCGCACACAGAAAATCCACGACGCGCTGGGCGATGCGGTCAACGAGGAAATCTCGATGATCCGCTTTTCGCCCAACCGCACCCGCATCTATTACAAGGATACCTTCAGCGGCCTGGCTCTCAGCCAGATCGGCTTCAAGCGTCCCGCCGCGCAAGACAAGGACGAATTCGCCACCGAAGTGACCAAGGAACGCATTCCCGAAATGGAAGGCGATCGGATTTTCTACTTTTCGGACGATCTCAACAGCGATGAAGCCAGTGCCAATCTCAATGACTGGCTGAACGATCCGCTCTGGCTCAACCTCGAAGGTGTCAAGGCCGGCAAGGCCCAGCGCGTCAGCGAGATCATCTGGAACACGGCCGGCGGCATCTATGCGGCGCATCTGATGCTGGACGATATCGAAGCCATCTACGGCCTCGACACCACCCGCTAGAACAGCCGGGAGACTGACGCATGAGCCGGCTTGAAGCCCTAAATATCCAGGCCGGCTATGCCGATCTCACAATTCTCGACGCGATCGACCTTGCCGTGCCGGATGGCAAGGTCACCATTCTGATCGGCGCCAATGGCTGCGGCAAATCCACATTGCTCAAAACCATGGCCCGCATTCTCAAGCCGTCTCAGGGGCATGTCCTGCTCGATGGCAAGGATATCCACTCCCTCAATACCCGCTCGGTCGCCGCGCGGCTGGGCCTGTTGCCGCAGGGGCCTGTGGCGCCTGAGGGGCTGAGTGTGCGCGAACTGGTGGGACAGGGCCGCTTCCCGCATCAATCGCTGCTGCGCCAATGGACGCGCGCCGATGAGGACGCGGTCAACAATGCCATGGCAATTGCCGGCGTTACCGATTTTGCCGACCGTGCTGTCGACACGCTTTCTGGCGGACAGCGCCAGCGCTGCTGGGTCGCCATGGTGCTGGCGCAGGAAACCGAGTTGATCCTGCTCGACGAACCCACCACCTTTCTCGACCTCAAGGTACAGGTCGGGCTGATGGACCTGTTTGCAGAGCTGGCGCATGAGCATGGCCGCACGCTGGTCATCGTGCTGCATGAGCTTAGCCTGGCCGCCGCCTATGCCGATCATCTGGTGATGATGAAGGCAGGCCAGATCATCGCCGCTGGCGATCCCGACGACATTTTCACGGCCGAACGGCTGAAGGCAGTATTCGACCTTGATGCGAGCGTGCTGCGCGATCCTGCCAGCGGCAGGCTGGTCTGCGTGCCCTTCACCGCCAAGGTCCGCGCATGCGAGGCCGCGCAATGAACCAGATGAGTGCGCCTGTGGCTGTCAAGCATGGCATGCGCGCCTGGTCGGGCGTGCCGGTGCTGCTTGCGGCGCTGGCCGGCGCATTCCTGCTGCATATCGCGGTGGGGGCAAAGCAATTGCCCATCGGCACCGTGATCGAGGCGCTGTTCAGTTTCGACGACACGGTGTTCGATCATGTCATTGTCCGCAATCTGCGCCTGCCACGCGCGGTGATCGGACTAGTGGTTGGCGCGAGCCTGGCTCTGGCCGGAGCGCTTATGCAGGGTGTCACGCGCAACCCGCTGGCCGATCCGGCGCTGCTGGGCCTCACGTCCGGCGCTGCCTTTGCGGTGGTGATCGTGACTGCGACCCTGGGCCTCTCGACCATGGCTTTCATACCCTGGATCGCCGTGGCCGGTGCACTGGGCGCTGCGCTGATCGTCTATGTGATCGCCCGTCTGGTTCCCGGCGGCGCGACACCGCTGAGCCTGACCCTAGCGGGAGCCGCTGTCAGCGCCTTTCTCGGCGCCATTATTTCGGTCACCCATCTCCTCAGCGAAGACACATTCGACAACTTGCGCGTCTGGCTGACCGGCGGCCTGGCGGGGCGTGACATCAGCCTGCTTTTCTATGTAGGGCCGTGGATGGCACTCGCGCTTGTCGCAGGTCTGGTTCTTGCATCGCGGGTAACGGTGCTCGCCATGGGCGATGAGGTCGCGCAGGCGCTGGGCGTCAGGACGGGCCTGCTCAAGGCGCAATTGCTGGCCGTCGTCGTCGTGCTGACGGCCTGCTCTGTGGCGCTGGCCGGCCCGCTCGGCTTTATCGGTCTCGTCATCCCTCATGTCGTGCGCCTCTATGTGGGCTCCGACTACCGCTGGATCGTGCCCTATGCGGCACTGACCGGGGCCGTCTATCTGATCGGCGTCGACATCATCGCGCGTATCGCCATGCCACCACGCGAGATTTCCACCGGCATCATCACCGCCATGATCGGCGCCCCGCTCTTCATCCACCTTGTGCGCCAGAGAACACGCTGATGCACACAACCAACACCCCCCGCTATCTGGTTCTGCGCAGCCGCGGCGAGACGCTGGCCCTGCACCTGCCCTTGCGGGCCTGCCTGGCACTGGCTGTCATGGGCCTTGCGCTCCTGCTTCTGGGCGCCATCAGCCTTGCCACCGGCTCTTATGGCGTGGCCGTGGGAGAAGTGTGGGAGACATTGCGCGGCATTTCCATTTCCCGGGCCATCGACAATGTGGTCTGGGAATTCCGGTTTCCGCGCACCCTGGTTGCGGCAATGGTCGGGGCAATGATGGCATTGTCGGGGGCAGTGCTGCAGAACGCCACACGCAACAGCCTCGCCGATCCGTCGCTGGTCGGGGTCAGCCAGGGCGCAGCGCTTGCGGTCGTACTGATCACCGTGGTCTTTCCCGAGCAGACCGGCACATTGCGGCCGTGGGTGGCGTTTGCAGGCTCAATCCTTGTCGCCATTGCCATCAAAAGCCTTTCTCATACCAGACAGGGCAGCAGCGCGATCCGCTTCATCCTCATGGGCATCGGGCTGTCCGCCTTTATCTCGTCGATCACCTCGGCCCTGCTCACCTACGGCCAGCTCGACCGGGCCATGGCCGCCCTGGCCTGGCTTGCCGGTTCGATCAATGCGGCGAGCTGGAACGATGTATGGACACTGGCGCTCTGGTGCGCCGTGCTCCTGCCGGCGCTGTTCGGCATCAGCCGCACCATGAGCGCGCTGCGCTTTGGCGATGCGGCCGCCACCGGGTTGGGCGCAAAGGTGGCGCTGGTCCGCAATATGCAGTTGGTCATTGCTGTCGGTTTCGCCGCCATTGCGACCTCGGTGGTCGGGCCTTTGGGTTTTGTCGGCCTGCTCGCGCCCCATGCTGCGCGACGAATCGCGCCTTCGGGCATGGGCCTGCACCTGCTGCTGACTGCCGCGCTGGGCGCCCTGCTGGTGCTCGGGGCCGACCTTGCCGGCCGCGCCATCTTCGCGCCGATCCAGATTCCCGCAGGTCTGATCACCGCGCTGATCGGCGTTCCCGTCTTCGTTGTGCTGCTGATCCGCAGCCGTCCCTCTTCCGCCCATTGACTGTGGAGACCATCATGCGCCACCTGTTTTCCGTCCTGCTTGCTGCCACCGGGCTGGCTCCGGCACTACCAGCGCTGGCGCAGGACTTCCCGGTCACCATTGAGCACAAGTTCGGCACCACGGTCATTCCGGCCAAGCCGGAGCGGGTGGCCAGCGTCGATCATGGCGGCATCGGCAATCTCCTGGCGCTGGGCGTCAGCCCGCTCATCGTGCGCGAATTCCGCGACAATTTTCCTTACACGACACCGCCCTGGGGCCGTCACCTGCTCACCACCGAGCCCGTGGTGTTTGCCGGCGACATCGACCCCGAACTGGTCGCCACCACCCATCCCGACGTGATCATCGCAGTGGCATCGGGCATAGACGAGGACATGTATGCCAAGCTCAGCCTCATTGCTCCGGTCGTGGCCATTCCGGACGGCATAGGCGACTATGAGCTGCCCTGGGACCAGCGCGCGCTGATCGCCGCCCGGGCGCTGGGCCTCGAAGACGAAGCACAGAGCCAGATCGACGCCATTCACGACCGCTTTGCCGAAGTGCGGGCCAACCACCCCGAATGGGAAGGCAAAACCGCCGTGGTCGGCCGTATCTCCGACGGAAAATTCAGCGCCTATAACAGGATCGATATCCGCGCCAAGTTCATGGCCGAACTGGGTTTCGTGACGCCGGCCGCTCTGGACGAGATTGCTGGAGACGCCTTCTATCACCTGCTGTCTCCCGAGATCATCGAGCCGATCAATGCCGATGTCCTGGTCTGGTATGGCGGCTCGTCTGGATTGCAGGCAGCGCTCGACTACCCGGCGCGTCCATTCCTCGACGCCTATGCCAATGGCGGCGAAGTGTTCCTGACCGACGAGCATCTATCGGCCATTGCGCGGCAGGAACTGCTGTCGATCCCGGTCGCCGTCGATTTCCTCGTGCCTCTGCTCGAAGCCGCCGCCGATGGCGATCCGGCGACCACCGTCACCGGCGACCTGCACTGAAATTCTCACTGGAGCTCATGATCATGCGTAAAACGCTCACTCTTTTCGCCCTCGCCATGGCCCTGGCCAATCCCGCCCTGGCGCAGGACACACGCTCCTTCACCGCCGCCAATGGCACATTCGACATTCCGGTGGCGCCGCAGCGCATCGTGGCGCTCAACGACCAGATCGTGGCCTTGCCGCTCTATGAACTGGGCGCGCCCGTGGTGGGCAGTGCCGGGCGCACCGATGCAGAGGGCAATCATTTCCTGCGCGGCGGCATGGATACGCTGGGTATCGATTACGCCAATACCGACATCGCCTATATTGGAGGCTTCAACGGGCTTGATGTCGAGGCCATCGCCGCCTTGCAGCCGGACCTCATCATCGGCGGGCCCTATACTGATAGCGCCGTGGCCGAGCAATTGCAGAGCGTGGCGCCCACGCTGCTCATCAACAATAACGAGCTTGGCATTATCGGGACCATGCGCACCTTTGCCGACATAACCGGCAAGACCGGCAATTTCGAGGCCCGGCTGCAGCGCTACGAGGCCAATGTCGCCCGCACCCGCGAATGGCTGGAACACCCCCAGGATATCTCCGTCACCATGACCTTCGTCTTCCCTGCCGGGGCCGAAATGTGGGTCTATAAGCATGGCGGCAATCTGGGCGCCGTGGCGCAGGTGGTGCGCGATCTGGGCTTCAAGGAAACGGCAGCCGTCGCCGCCCTGCCGGCCAACGAAACCAATTTCAGCGCCGAACTGATCCAGGATCTCGATGCCGATTTCATTTTCGGCTTCTATCGCCAGCAGCCAGACGCTACGCCCGCCAGCATCCGCGCCGCCTATGAAACCTTTGCCCCTGGCTGGTGCCAGGCGCTGACGGCCTGCCGGAACAATCAGTTCCTGCTGCTGCCGGGCCCGACCTTCGGGCCGACCATGGCCGGGCTCGATCTGGCGCTGGAACTGATCGAAAGCAATATCGCCGCCCGGCCCTTCACGCCGTTTGTCGAAGCCGAGTAATGGCAAAGCACGTTTTCTGCACCGATCTCTGCCATGAGCGGGGCGAGCCGCTGGCCGGCACGGGCGACGCGCCTGTCCGCGCACTGATGCTCGCCTGGCCGCGCGGCAAATGGCGGGTGCCGCGCTGGGAATCGGTCGACATGTCGGCCGCGCTCAGCGCAGCAGTGCACGAAGCCGCCCATGCGGGTCTTCATGTGGCGCTGGTGGACAAGGTCGAGGCCGAAAACAGCCTGCCAACCCTGCATGCCCTGCCGGAAAACATCTTTGCTGATTTCGAGGACGAAGCAGACCTGGTCGCGGCCATTCGCGGCTATATCGAAGGGCGAGTGTTCTCCGGGACGCAGGACAATCGAACGACGATTGTCTGCTGCACCGACAGCCGGCGCGACGCCTGCTGTGCCCGCCACGGCTTTTCAACTTACAAGGCTCTGGTCAGGTTTGCCGACCCGGCCCGTTTCAACGTGGTGCAGGCCACCCATATTGGCGGGTGCCGTTTTGCCGCCTCGCTGGTGGTCATGCCGCAGCGCCAGCGTTATGGGCGCATGACCGCAGAGCATGCACCGGCCTTTCTTGCGGCGCTGGAGCGCGGTGCGATCTACCTGCCCACCTATAAAGGGCGCACCGACCAGCCCGAACCCATGCAGGTTGCCGAGCTGGCTGCGCTCAACTGGGCAGCGGCGCATGGCCAGCATGCCGGTGAAGTGGCGCTGCATGGCGCGATCCCCAAGGCGCCCGCCGACGGTACGGAAATGATGCTCGAGGCCGACCTTCCCGGCACGCATCTGGCCATCCGCCTGCAGGCCCGCAATTTCTTCGTGCAGGGCAATTGCGGCGTCGTGGCCGAAGGAGGCGGCGACATGACCTTGCGCTGGTGCCTCGACACCATCACCGCAGAACCGGCCCCCACCCCCCTTTCAGGCCCCACCTGACCCAAACGGAGGCAAAATGCCCATTCTCAAGTCACTGGCGGCGGCGCTGTTCGTCGCAACCCTCAGCCTGCCTGCCCTGGCGCAGGACACCCGCACCTTTACCGACGATGCCGGACGCGCGGTGGAAATTCCCACCCATCCCCTGCGTATCGTTTCTTTGCATGATGTGTCGCTCACCCTGCCCCTGCTTGAACTTGGCGTAACGCCGGTCGGCAGCCATGGCCGCACCACCGCCGAGGGTGAACCCTTCATCCGCTCCAGCGCCGTGCTCACCGGCGTCGACTTCACCAATTCCACGATCGAATTCGTCGGCAATCTGCCTGCTGATGTCGAGGCGGTGGCGGCGCTGGAACCGGACCTGATCCTGACAACACCCTGGCAGACCGCGCCGGTGGACCAATTGGCCACCATTGCACCCACCATCGTCCTCGACACCGCAGTGCGGCACGAATTCGAGATGCACGATGTATTGGCGGACCTTACCGGCACGCAGGATCGCCTCGACATCCTCAAGACCCGCTATGACGGCCAGATCGAACAGATCAGGCGGCTCATCGACACCGGCTCGATCTCGGTCAATGTCATCCAGGGCGTCAACGGCGAGCTGGCCGTCTGGCACACCTATGGCGCGCTGGGCAGGGTGCTGCGCGATGCCGGCTTTGCGTTCCCCAAGCGGGTCGACGCCATTCCGCAGGGCGAGTTTGAACGGCTCAGCGGGGAAGCCCTGCCTGAAATGGATGCGGATTTCGTCTTCGTCACCTATCGCACAGATACGCTGGAGACCCCTGCGGATGCCGTGAATTATCTTGAAGAGGTCATGCCCGGCTTCTGCGAGTTCCTGCATGCCTGCCGGGAAAACCAGATGATCATCATGCCACGCGAAGAGGCCTCGGCGGCGTCCTATTACGGGCTGGGCGTGCTCGCCTATACGGTCCTCTCGCACATTTCGGGCCGAGACTTCGTGCCGATGGCCAAGTAACGCGTTACCCCGTTTCGATCGTCATTGCCCGGCTTGTCCGCGGGCGCGAAGCGACCCGTGGGCCGGGTGATGACGGTTGTGGTCATGTCCCGCTAAACCGCCGCGACACTCCGGCGTTGCGTCACGATAAACGCGATCACAAAACCCGCACTCATCAGCAGCACAATAGTGGGCGCCGGCGCGCTGTCGAGGAAGAAGCTGAGATAGACGCCGGCAAGGCTGCACCCTACCGAGATGGCCGTGGCCAGCAGCAGCATCACGGAAAAGCGGCGTGTCAGCAGGAAGGCAATTGCGCCCGGTGCGATCAGCAGGGCGATGACGAGCACGATGCCGACGGCCTGCAATGCGCCGACAATGGTCAGCGAGATCAGGGTCAGCAGACCGTAATGCAGCAGCCGGACCGGCAGCCCCATGGCCCCGGCCTGTTGCGGATCGAAGATGAACAGCATGAGATCGCGCCATTTGGCGGCAATGACACCAAGCACGGCAACGGCGATGACCGCCGAGGTCACCAGATCATCCGTGCCCGTGCCCAGCATATTGCCGAACAATATATGGTCCAGATGCACATCGGTATTGATCGCGGTGTAGAGCACGATGCCGAGGCCAAACAGGCCCGCAAAGACCACGCCCATGATCGTGTCTTCCTTGATGCGGCTGTTTTCCTTGAGAAACCCGACCGAAACCGCACAGAGCATGCCGGCGATGAAGGCGCCGATGCCGAGCGGCAAGCCGACAATATAGGCCAGCACCACGCCGGGCAGCACGGCATGGGAGATGGCGTCACCCATCAGCGACCAGCCCTTGAGCACAAGAAAGCACGAGAGCAAGGCGGTGGGCACAGCAACCAGCACCGCGATCCACATGGCCTGCACCATGAAGGGTAGCTGGAAGGGCCAGAGGGCCATTTCGTACCAGGACATTATGCCGTCTCCCTTGCAATGCGGCGGCGGGCGGCGAGCCAGCCATGCTTGGGGGCGAAGAGGAATGCGGCAAGAAAGACCAGCGTCTGCAGCACGACGATGACCCCGCCGGTCGCGCCATCGAGGTAATAACTGAGATAGGCGCCAAGGGCGGAGGTCAGCACGCCAAGGGCAATGGCGATCAGCACCAGCCGCGAAAACCGGTCGGCAAGCAGATAGGCGGTGGCGCCCGGCGTCACTACCATGGCGATGACCAGAAAGGCACCCACCGTCTGCATGGCGGCGACGGTTGCTGCAGCGAGCAGAGTGAAAAAAACCACCTTGAGTGCCGTGGTTCGCAGTCCGATGGAGCGAGCGTGGCTTTCATCGAAAAACGTGACCATCAGATCCTTCCAGATCACCAGCATCACCGCCAGCGTGACCACGGAAATCAGCACCAATTGCAGTGTATCCTCAGGCGTGATGGCCAGGATATTGCCGAGCACGATCGTCTGGACATTGATCGGGATGGGCGAGAGCGAAACCATGAACAGGCCAAGCCCGAAAAACCCGGTGAAGATCAGCCCGATCACCGCATCCTCGCGCAGTCTGGTGCGCTGCGACAGGAAGAGCATGGCGGCTGCGGCCAGTCCGCCGGAGAGGAAGGCCCCAAGCGAAAAGGGCAGGCCCAGCATATAGGCCCCTGCCACCCCCGGCACGATGGAGTGGGACAGGGCATCGCCAATCAGCGACCAGCCTTTGAGCATGAGATAGGCCGAGAGGAAGGCGCAGACGCCCCCGACCAGCGCCGACACCCAGATGGCATTGACCATGTAGTTATAGCCAAAGGGTTCGAGCAGGAGGTCGATCATTTGTCCCTGCTCGATTGCTGGTGGGTTTCGCGACCCTTTTCGCCGTAAAGCACGAGCGGCCTCTCGTCGTCGGTCAGTACGGAGAGATGGCGCGGATCATCGTCATCATGCAGACCGGACCCCGACAGCACGAAATGACGCAGCACGCCGCCAAAGGCCTGCTCGAGCTTGTCACGGGTGAAGACCTCCTCGGTCGGGCCATGGGCCAGCACCGTTCCCTTGACCAGAACCGTGCGGTCGCAAAATTCGGGTACCGAGCCCAGATTATGGGTGGAAACCAGAATCACCTTGCCCTCGTCTCGCAAGGCGCGCAGCAGCCCGACGATGGCATCCTCGGTCTTGACGTCGACGCCGGTAAAGGGCTCGTCGAGAAGGATCACTTCCCCCTCCTGCGCCAATGCGCGGGCGAGGAAGACGCGCTTTTTCTGCCCGCCCGAAAGTTCACCGATCTGGCGTTTGGCGAAATCGGTCATGTCGACCCGCGCCAGTGCCGCCGCGACCTTTTCCCGATCCACGGGGCGGGGAATACGAAACATGTTCATGTGGCCATAACGGCCCATCATGACCACGTCTTCGACCAGCACCGGGAAATTCCAGTCCACTTCCTCCGATTGCGGCACATAGGCGACGAGGTTGCGGCGTTGCGCCTGCTTTCCGTCCTGCCCCAGAATGGAAATCGTGCCGCCCGCCAGCGGCACAAAGCCCATAATAGCCTTGAAAATAGTGGACTTGCCGGCGCCATTGACGCCGACAAGGGCGGTTATCGAACCGCGAGGCGAAAAGAAGCTGGCGTGCCGGAGCGGAATCGTCCCATTGCGATAGGCAACGGTGACGTCGCTGACCTCGATGCCGGATGGAGACTGGTTCACTCTATCAATCCTGATGCAATAGTGCTGGTGGTGACCCTCAGCAGATCGAGATAGGTGGGCACAGGCCCGTCTTCGCCCGAGAGCGAATCCACATAGAGCACGCCGCCATAGGCAATGCCGGTTTCGCGGGCCACCTGCTCGGCGGGCTTGGAGGAAATGGTGGATTCCGAAAAAATCACCGGAATGGCATGCTCGCGCACGGCATCGATGACATTGCGCACCTGGCGCGGTGTGCCCTGCTGATCGGCATTGATCGGCCAGAGGTAAAGCTCCTTCAGCCCGAAATCGCGGGCGAGATAGGAAAAGGCGCCTTCGGAGGTCACGAGCCAGCGCTTCTCCTCGGGAATGCCGGCCAGCGCCTCATGGATCGGCTGGACGATAGCGGAAATCTCAGCCGAATAGGCTGCCGCATTGGCCGCATAGATGTCGGCATTGGCGGGGTCGACCGCTGCAAAGGCGGCGCGGATATTATCGACATAGATCAGCGCGTCGGAGGGTGACATCCAGGCGTGGGGATTGGGCTTACCCTCATAAGGCCCCTCGCCGATGCCGATGGGCTCGATGCCCTCGGTGAGCACCACGGACGGCACGTCGGGCAGATTGTCCAGAAACTGAGCGAACCATTGTTCCAGGTTGAGACCGTTCCACAGGACCAGATCGGCATCCTGAGCGGCGAGCAGGTCGCCGGGGGTAGGCTGATAATTATGAATTTCGGCATCCGGCTTGGTGATGGAAACCACATCGGCGACGTCGCCGGCCACATTGGCTGCCATATCGGCCAGGATGGTAAAGGAGGTGACGGCCTTGATGCGCTCCTGCGCCATGGCGGGGAACGTGGCCGCGACAGCGGAAGACAGGACAAGGGCGGTCAAGAAGCGGCGGCGCATGAAATTCTCCGTTGAACACCCGGAGATGTAGTGCAATTGCAAATCATTTGCAAGTTGAGACTGATCGCAGCCGGGTATGGCAATACGGAACGAAAAACGCCGCGCTCCGGGTGGAGCGCGGCGCGCGATCTGCGGCGCATGGGTTCCGCGATCAGTTGGCTGCGGCGCGGCGGCGATATTCAGAGGCCAGGTAAATCACCAGACCCGCAAAAAGCGCGCCGATACCGACCTGCAACCAGTCGAATTTCTGCAGGAAGTCAGTGACAAAAAGCGTGGCATTGAACGCTTCCTGACCCTCGAAGACCCGATCGAGATGGGTCACCGAGACCGGCAGCTGGCTGCGATATTCGAGATAGGCATAGGTGCGGGTATCGAAGGGGTGAAGTCCCCCCAGTGTCACCCATTCCAATGACGATACAATGGTGGGCAGCAGCAGGGTGAGCGGGATGGCCCAGCGGCCGACCATGCTGCCCATGGCGCCCACCAGGGCAATATAGGGCAGATACCAGAGCAGGGCGCAGACCAGAACGACCAGAAAAACCATGGCCATCTGCACATAGATGAACGCTATACTGCCCAGAAGCGTGGCACTGCCGAGACCGGCAACCATAGTGGTCACATAAGCAACGCCGAACATCAGCAGGATCGAGACCAGCGCAATGGCAAAGATCGAACCCGGCAGTATGGTCAGTGCCGCCGCGAGTTTGCTGAGCAGGACTTTGAGATCGGAAACCGGCATGGATTTCCAGAACAGCATGGCATTGTCCCGCTTGTCGGCGGCAAAGCCATCGGCGCAATAGAAGAACATGACAAAGCCGAGATAGGCCAGCCAAGCTGCCGCGAGCCCGGCAAAGCCGACCTCGAAAACCCAGGTGGGCACGACGCTCAGCAACTGACCGGAAAATCTTGTATCGAGCCGGTCAACGCCGAAGGCCAGCAGGGTCAGGGCAAAGACGATGGCCACCAGAACCAGCGGCGCGAGAAAAAATGCGCCACGATGTTCGATGAACTCCCGATGGATGAGAGCAAAAAAAGCCTTCATCGCGCAGTCTCCGGATTGGCGGTGGGACGCTGCATCAGCGCAACGAAGAGATCGGACATTGTGGGCGTCGACACCCGGCCGAGCGGCTCCAGCAGGGCCCGGTCGACACCATCGAAGATGAAGACCGTCTGGCCGAAGCGGGTTTCCTCATAGACGGGATCGAGCGCGCGCGCCTGTTCCTGTTCATGGGCTTCGTTGGTCACCAGCTGCGAGAATTTCTCGCTTACGGTTTCCATCTGCATATGCAGGATCAGCGCGCCATCGCGGATGAACATGATGTCGGAAAGCATGAACTCGATCTCATCCACCTGATGGGTGGTGATGATCAGGGTGCGCTCCTCGGTCATGTAATCTTCAAGCAGGCGCCGGTAGAAGCGCTTTCGATAGGTGATGTCCAAACCCAGGGTCGGCTCATCGAGCACCAGCAGCTTGGCGTCAATCGCCATGACCACGGCCAGATGCAGTTGCGCGATCATGCCCTTGGACAGGGTCTTGATCTTCATTTCCGGCCTGATGTCGGTGCCTTCGAGGAAGGAGCGCGCTTTTTCCGGGCTGAAATTGGGATGAATATTGGTGAGGAGGGCAAAGAGTTCCCGCACCCGCAAAAACCGCGGCAGGCTGGCCACGTCGGAGATGAAAGCGACATTCTCCATCAATTGGGCGCGGCGCGCGAATGGGTCTTCGCCCAGAACGCGGATCGTGCCCTCATAGGAGGTAAGGCCCAGCATGGCATTGAGCGTCGTCGTCTTGCCCGCGCCATTGTGGCCGATCAGACCATAGATGCGGCCAGGTGGAATGTCGAAATCCAGTCCATGCAGGATCTGCTTGCGGCCAAATCGCTTCTTGAGGCCTCGCGCCGACACGATGGGTTCGGAAACGGAAGGATCGGTCATTTTTGTGTCTCCCTATGCCCCTGTTCGGCAGTGAGCAGGCTGGACAGGTCCAGCTCCAGTGCCTTGATCTGTGCCGCTATGCGCGGCCAGTCCTGCTTGAGAAATTTGTCGCGCTCATGCTCGAGAAGTTTCTCGCGCGCGCCCTGCGTAACGAACATGCCCAGGCCCCTGCGTTTTTCGACCACACCGATCTCCACCAGGGCCTCGAAGGCCTTGGTGATCGTCAAAGGATTAACCGAGAGTTCTCCTGCAATCTGGCGGACCGAAGGCAAGGCATCGCCCTCCCCCACCTGTTTGCGCAGGATCATCTCGATCAGCCTTTGCCTGATCTGTACGAAGATCGGCTGGCTGGCGTGAAAATCATCCATGTGTACTGCCTATCTAGTGTGCTATATATCTATCACACCAAAACAGCATGTCAAGGACTGGAAAAGCAGGCTCAGCCGACAAGAACGGCATTGTTGCAGCGCACTGCATGAACGCGGATATCCGCCTCGCCGATCCCGAGGCCCAGCGTGGCGAGAACGGCATTGACCGTCATATCGAGCGTAGGGCCCAGCGGCGCCAGCAGATTGCGCAGGGCGCTGATGACGCCGTCGGCGGAAATGACGCCGAGGCCAAGAGGAAGGCCGAGAATTTCCGGCTCGATGGACATTTTGCCGAGCAGCGAACCGATCAGAGACGAGGGGATCGTGCTGACGCGGGCGGTTTTGAGCGTGCCAGAAGCAATATCGTCCGAGGCAAAATGCAGCGGCACCGAGTCGGTCTGTACGATCTCGACCATGCTCCGGGCATTGACGCGTACCACCGAGAGCACATCAACGACACGTACCGCCGATGTCGATGGAGAGATGCCGAAATCAGCAAGTGCCGGGTCGCTCATCTGCCCGACAGCCAGCCTGAGGGCCCCGGGCCGCACGGCGATGCTTGCATGGCCGCGCGGCGATTGCGCGCCCGGACAGGTCGCTGCCGTCACCATGGCTTCGGAATGGGCCAGGTCCAGCCAGAGCGGCAGCCGGACGCTCCCGAGAAGCGAGCCGCCAAGCAGCTCGGCCTGGAGGCGCAATCGCAATTGCGCGGTGCGCAGCACGGTGCCGCTAGGGCCGATGGCAAACCAGCCGCCCCCCTGCGGCGGTTCGCCGACGCCGAGCGACAGGCCGAGCGAGACCAGGCCCGGCACATTGGCGCCCAGCGGGAGTGACAGCTGGCTCTTGCCATCGGCAATGGCGGCGGCCCCGGTCAGCAGATCAAGCACTGAAAAGCCGATACCCAGCCCTCCCGAACCGGCAGCGCCAATGGTGTGGTGGCCAAGCGTGTCCAGAGAAACCAGCTTGCCAATCGGGATCATGCGGCCCTGCCCGGCATTGGCGAGCGCAGCAAGGGCTGTCTGTGCTGTACCATTGGTGAGGCCGCTCAGGGCCCTGGCCAGCGTGCCGGCGCCGGCACGCATGGCGAGCAGGTCATCATAACTGCCGGCCGTGACACCCAATTGCATGGCCAGCGCATCGAGAAAGGCAAAGGCATCCACCCGCGCATCGGCCAGCGCCCGATAGTCGAGCGCGTTGAGCGAAATCGACGTGCCCAGAAGCGAAGAGAGCACTGCATTGACGAGCCCTCCATTGAGGCTGGCCAAACGCGATCCCACAGAAAAGGAGACTTGTGGCGTTACTGCCGCCACGCCTCGGGCGGCAATCAGTGGAGGCGGCGAGAAGCTGGCAGCGAAATGCAGCGCGCCCTGACGCTGCATCTGCACTTCGACGGCATTGTAGGGCGTGGCGCCGGCGCGGAAGCGCTGGGCGATATCGGCGATGGACGGATCATAATTACCGGTCCGGACGACCAGCCCCTCCGTGCTGGCCGGGGCAAGGAGCCGGGCCTCGGCCAGCACGGACTGGGCGATCTCGGCGGCGCGGGCAGGGTCTGATGCCGCCGAAATGGCTGCCAGGTCCACGCCGGCCTGAATCTGTCGCCGCTCGTGATAGAGCGAGGCGGCATCGACGGCCAGCGCGGAGATAAAGGCGGAAATGGTGAAGCCGAAGGCAAAGAGCATGGCGATATTGCCGCGCTCGTCGCGTCTGAAGCCGCGCCAGCTCATATCCCGCCCCGGCGGATGGACGCACCCCGGACAATCTGCGTTTCAGGCAGCGGCAAGGGCGGGTAGAGGTTCCAGATCGGCAGATCGGTCGCGTCGTAAACGAGCGTCAGCCGATATTGATCATCTCCGGTATCGGGCTCGGTGAGACGAAAATCGAGCTTTTGATAATCGATCAGCATGTAATCGCCGGCATTGCGTCTGAGATAGCTTTCGACCAGACGGCGGCCCTCGGGCGCATTTATTCCGGCAATCGCCGTCCGCGCCGCGTCGGCCGCCAATTGCTGGAGCGCATGGGCGGCGCCGAAATAGATGCCGTAGGCCAGCATGCCGGTCAGCATCAGCAGAAAAACCGGGGTCAGGATGGCGAATTCGATTACGGCCGTGCCGCCTGTGTCGCCCGTCCATTTTCGAGAACGCGGAACCATGCCGGCCTCCCGAGCTGGTTTGCTCCATGCCATCCTGCCTGCCCGGCTCTGGGCAGGTGATGAAGACCACATTCGGTATTATTGCGGGCTCCGAAGCGGGGTAATGCGGATGGGGCCCATACAAGCCGCTTTTCCCAGGCCGCCTGCCGGGTTAGGGAAAGGGCCAGTTCCGAGGTTTCCATTGAGCGCCCGCAATTATCTTTTTGCCCAGACAGACAGCGATGCGGCCCTGACCCGGTTGATCGCCACCGCTGCGTCGGCAACAGGGTTCATGAAGGGTGCGCCGGGCGGCGCATTGCCGGGCTGGCACCAGCTGGGCCAGGACAATGGCGCCTTTCTCGACCTGCTCCACCAAAGAATCGCGGCCAATTATCCCCAGGCCGCCCAGCCATTTCGAGCCATGCGGCTCTGGACCAACCTGACCTGGCAGCCGGCCTATCTGGCGGTGATCGGGGCGCATCTGCATGGCGCAGTGCCCGAGATCGGGCAAATCGCGCAGGCCATGCGCAACATCTATGTCGATGGCTACCGCCTGTCGCCGGGGCCGCAATATCGGGCCGAGCTGGAAGAAAGGATTGCCAAGGCGGGAGCGGACCTTCGGGCCTTCGCCGATGCGGTGTTCACCGAGATCAATGCCGTCACCAGGCTCAAGCGCGTGCCGGCCATGCGCATGCTCGGAGACCAGATGCTGGGGCTGATGAAGCGCCTGCGCCACTACCAGCCGCAGGTCACGATCGAGGAGCAGCAGCATTTCTGCGCGCTCTGGCTCGCCGCGATGGGGCTTGAAGACGCCGGCACGCTCGAAGTGATCGAACTGCCCGATGGGCGCCCCTTCGCCATCATGGCGTGCAAGGGCTGTTGCCTCGACTATCTGGCCATGCCGGGCACCTATTGCGATTGCTGCCCAAGACAGAAGACCGAAATCCGGCTAGCCCGGCAGCGCGCCAGCGCCATTGCTGAAATGGCGATGCAGGAGGGTTAGCAGGCTCACCCCCGAGCCATGCCCGAGGGTGATGGAAACGGTGTCCGGTCCTATTGCGCCGCGATCTTGTCCTGTTCGCTGCGCTGGTCGGTGATGGCCAGCGGCTCTGCGGCTTCATCAGTCTTGCGGCGGATGCGCAGGCGCTTGATGCGACGGCTGTCGGCGGCCAGGATCTCGAATTCAAACCCTTCAAGACCGTTGACCCGCTCACCGCGCTTGGGCACATGACCGGCAAGGTCGAAAACCAGGCCGCCAATCGTGTCGACGTCTTCGCCATATTCGCCGGGATCGAAATCCGGGCCGATTATGGCGCGCACATCGTCGAGCTCTGCACGGGCATTGGCCACGAAGAGATCGTCGCCCACCTTGCGGATCAGCGCCGCCTCAGTGACGTCGTGCTCGTCCTCGATCTCGCCCACGACCGCTTCGAGCAGATCCTCAATGGTGACCAGACCATCGGTGCCGCCATATTCATCGACCACAATGGCCATATGGGTGCGGCTGGCGCGCATCTGCTGAAGCAGATCCGCAGCCGGCATGAATGTGGGTACGAACATGGCGGGACGGGCTATGCCCAGCTTGCCGATCTTCTGCTTGAGCATGGCCGAGAGCAGTTTGACCGGCACGTCCTTTTCGGGATCGTTGACCGGCTCGGTGATCTTGGCCAGCGCATCCTTGATGTGGATGAAGCCCTTGATGTCGTCGAGCCCCTCCTCATAGACCGGCAGGCGCGAGTGACCGACCTGACGGAATTTGGCGAGAAGCGTGCCCAGATTGATCTCGGAGGCGACGGCATGAATGTCGGAACGCTCCACCATGACGTCGTCGACCGACACCTTGGAGAGCTTGAGCACATTCTGCAGGATAACCCGCTCGCTCTCGGAAAAGTCCCCGGGTTCGGTGCTGCCAGTGTCCTGCAGAGCTTCCTGCAGATCATCGCGCAGCGAGACGCTGCGCAGGGTCATCAGACCCTTGATCCGTTCCAGAAGGCTCGGCCCCCGCGCATTGGCGGAGGCGGGACTAGAAGGAGGCTCTGGGTTTTCAGCCACCCGCGGGGCCATGTTACTGTCGCTGTCGGTCATCATCTCGCGCCGCAAAAGGCGGCTCTGTTTGTCCAATGGGACGAAAATGCCCCTCTAGGTCAGGGGTTCCCGGCGGTTTTGTCAATCGGCATAGGGATCGTCTATCCCCAGCCTCGCCAGTATCTGGGTTTCGAGCCCCTCCATTTGAAGGGCCTCGTCTTCCTCGATGTGATCATAACCCAGAATGTGGAGAAGTCCATGCACCATTAGGTGGGTGAAATGATCATCAAGGCTCTTGCCAAGCTCAGCCGCTTCACGCTCCAGCGTTTCGCGGGCCAGCGTGATGTCGCCGAGAATGCCCATGACCGGGCCGAAGGGCTCGATCTGGGGAAAGCTCAAGACATTGGTGGCGCTGTCCTTTTGCCGCCATTGCGCGTTGAGTTCGCGCTGTTCGGCGTCATCGGTGAGCAGGACGGAAATCTCCGCCGCGCCCTTCATCTTGGCCTTTGCGCCGGCCAGGGCAGCAAGAACCGCCTTTTTGGCTAGCGCGTCAAAGTGATCGGGCCAGCCATCCACATTGCGGATGACGGCGATTTCCAGCGGCGGGTTAGGCGGCATATGTCTACGGCTCAGCTCCGGGGCAGAGTGCCCAATGTTCGCGCTAGGCCTTCCCTGTCGCCTTCCTTTTCGGCAAGGCGGCGCGCGGTGTCCTGCTCATAGGCCCGCACGATGCGGCCGACAAGCGCGTGGCGCACCACGTCCTTGTCGTTGAAGCGGGAGACATGCACGCCCTCGACACCGTCCAGCAGTCCAACCGCTTCGACAAGGCCCGATTTTTCGCCGCGCGGCAGGTCGACCTGAGTGGGGTCGCCGGTGACGATCATCTTGGAATTCTCGCCAAGGCGCGTCAGGAACATCTTCATCTGCATGGAGGTGGTGTTCTGCGCTTCGTCGAGAATGACCACCGCATTGGAGAGGGTACGGCCGCGCATGAAGGCGAGCGGGGCCACCTCGATAATGCCCGAGGTGATGCAGCGCTCGACATTTTCGGGCTTCATCATGTCGTAAAGCGCGTCATAGAGCGGGCGCAGATAGGGATCGACCTTCTCTTTCATGTCGCCGGGCAAGAAGCCCAGACGCTCGCCCGCTTCGACGGCGGGACGCGAAAGGATGATACGATTGATGTCGCCGCGCTCCAGCAGGCTCGCCGCATGCGCCACCGCCAGATAGGTCTTGCCGGTGCCCGCGGGGCCGACGCCGAAGACCAGCTCGTTCCGCTCCATGGCCCGCATATAGGCGTCCTGCGCCGGAGTGCGGGCAACGATGGTGGATTTTCGCGTGGCGATCTGGGCCATGCGGACCTTGCCCTTGCGCTCCAGCGTGGGCAGGGTCAGCTGGCTGTCCTCGGTCTCGATCATGCGGATGACCGCATCGACATCGGCGATGTCGATGGCGCGGCCTTCCTCAAGTCCAGCATAGAGTGATTCCAGCACGCGGCGCGCCTGATCGACCTTGCTTGCCGGGCCCTTGAGAAGAACATGATTCCCGCGCGGCGTGGCCGTCACGGTGAGGCGCTGTTCGACAAGGGCAAGGTTCTGGTCAAAATCGCCGTAGAGCTGGGACGCCAGGCGATTGTCTTCAAAGGCGAGTTCGAGTTGCGATGCAAGGGCGTTATCGGCGGTGATTGGCAAGTGCCTGCTCAAACTTTCTCGGCTCCCGAAGCGGGCGCCGCGGAGCGCGTCGCCCTGTTGCAGTAACGACGCTAGGCTGATTTGCGTTCGCTGTCTGTAGATATTTTGTGACAGCAGAGGCGGAGTGCAAGACCGTAAAATGGCTGCGGTCGAGCGATCTCAGGCTTTGATGCTCAAACCGCCCATGACAATTCAGGCCGCAACCGCCTGCTTCAATCGCCCGACCAGCGAGTTCGTGCTCGTCCCGACGATCTCCACCTCGTGGATTGCGCCGATGAGCTCGGTGCCGCCGTCCAGATGCACGGCCTGCAGATAGGGAGAACGGCCGCCGACCTGGCCCGGCATGCGTCCGACGCGCTCGATCAGCACCGGCATCGTCTTGCCAACGCAGGAGGCATGGAAGTCGGTGGTCTGCTGGTTGACCAGCTCCTGCAGCCGATAGAGACGCTCGGTCTTGACCTCCTCGGCCACCTGTTCGGTCAGCTTGGCGCCCGGCGTGCCGGGGCGGGTGGAATATTTGAAGGAATAGGCCGAGGCATAGCCGGTTTCCCGGATGATGTTGAGCGTGTCCTCGAAATCCTGATCCGTCTCGCCGGGGAAGCCGACGATGAAATCGCCCGACAGCGCCATGTCCGGCCGGGCGGCCTTGATGCGCGCAATCAGCGCAAGATATTCGGCGGCTGTGTGCTTGCGGTTCATTGCCTTCAAAATGCGGTCGGAGCCGGACTGCACCGGCAGATGCAGATAAGGCATGAGCAGCGGCAGATCGCGATGCGCCGCGATCAGGCCATCGTCCATGTCCCGGGGATGGCTGGTCGTATAGCGAAGGCGTTCGAGGCCGGGGATCTCGGCCAGCAGATAAGCGAGTTGACCAAGACCGATATCGCGCCCGGCCGCATCGAGCCCGTGATAGGCATTGACGTTCTGTCCAAGCAGGGTGATTTCCTTGACCCCGGCATCGACCAGCCGCCGCGCTTCATCCAGCACCTGATGCACCGGCCTGCTGACTTCGGCGCCTCTCGTGTAAGGCACGACGCAGAAGGAACAGAACTTGTCACAGCCTTCCTGCACGGTGAGGAAGGCGGTCAGGCCGCGCTTGACGGTGACCTCCTTTTTCGCCGCCGGCAGATGGGCGAACTTGTCTTCCTCCGGGAAGTCCGTGTCGATCACGGGCTTTTTAAGCGAGGGGTGCATGTGGCGCTGACCCTCGGCCCGGGCCAGCATGTCGGGCAGGCGATGATAGGCCTGCGGCCCGAAAACCAGATCGACCACCGGCGCGCGGCGGGCAATTTCCTCGCCCTCGGCCTGCGCCACGCAGCCGGCGACGCCGATCATCATATCGGCGCCATTGGCGCGGCGTTCGCCCTGAATTTCCTTGAGCCGCCCAAGTTCGGAAAACACCTTTTCGGAGGCCTTTTCCCGGATATGGCAGGTATTGAGCAGCACCAGGTCTGCCTCGCCGATTTCCTGGGTGGGCATATAGCCGTGCGGGGCCAGGGCATCGGCCATGCGGTCGCTGTCATAGACATTCATCTGACAGCCATAGGTCTTGATGAAGACGCGCTTCGGCGCGGTCTCGCTTGCGGTTTCGAGCTCGGTCATAGCCGGCTCTTTAGCAGACGCGAAGGCGTGATGCCATGGGCTGCAACCACTGCGCGTCACACGGGTTATGAGACATCAAAAGGATTTCGCCAATGCCCCCGGACAATCGCAAGAATTCCAATGCCGCCACCGCAATATGGCAAGGCGCAAAAAAATGGGGTGACATTGATCAGGCGGTGAACCAAAATTTGCCCGCAAGTGACGCCAGCGCCAGATAAAAATTGGCCAGAAGGCCAGAATGCGAAGGAAACAGGCGATGGCGGACTCAGACGTCCGGGACAAGACCACGCGACACCGGACGGCGCATTCGCGGCCGGTGGCCTTTTACCTGATCGCGCTGGTGCTTGCGATCCTCATCCCGGCCTTTGCCGTATCGCTGGTGCTGCTCAACCGGACCAATGACGCCCAGCAGGATGTCCTGCATGCGCTGACCAATGCCACCGTTCAGGCCATGGGTCATTCGGTGGACCGTGAGATCGCCGGCATGGCGACCACATTGCGCGTCCTGTCCACGTCCGGTTTCCTGCGCAGCGGCAATCTGGAGGAATTCAACGACCGCTCCATGCAGGCACTGGCGGGAACCGGCGCCTATCTGCTGGCCGTCGATGCCGACAATAACCAATTGCTCAATACCCGCGTCGCCTATGGCACCAGCCTCGGCCCATCGTCCGATCCGGAAACGGCAGGACTGGCGCGCGAACGCGGCGTCGTCACCATTTCCGGACTGTTCTTCGGACAGACGGCGCAAAGCTATGTGTTCAATGTCTGGCTGCCGGTGCGCGACATGCAGCGAGTCAGCGCCATTGCGCTGACGCAGAATGCCCGCAATCTGGTGCCGGCCCTGCAAGCGCGGCAATTGCCTGCTGGCTGGAACGCAGCACTCATCGACGCCGACAACAGGATCATCGCCGCCACGGTCGACGCGGGTCGGGATATTGGCGCCATTTTGCCGCTGCGCCAGGCTGATCAGGTTTCCAATGGCGAATGGGTGGAAGAAAGCCTGGACGGGGAGCGGGTTGTGACCGCCGAATGGCGTTCGGGCCTTACGGGCTGGCGGGTCGTGGCATGGGCTTCGGCAGAGCGCGTGCAGCGGCCCTTGATGGAATCGCTGCTGCAACTGGCCGCCTGGGGCCTGGTGATCGCGCTGGCCGCAACGGCTGTCGCCTTTTTCATCGCCCAGCGCATTGGCCAGTCGGTCAAGGGCCTGCGGCTCGACGCGGCGCGCATGGGCCGTGGCGAAGCCGTCTATCCCAGGTCGTACCCGGTCGCCGAAATCGCCGAAATTTCCAAGGCCCTGGCCGAAGCGTCCGAGCAGCGGCAGATCGCCGAGCGGGACATCCGCTTTCTGATGCGCGAGCTGGCGCATCGCTCCAAGAACCAGATGGCGGTCATTGCCGCCATGGCCAAGCAGACCGCGCGCGGAGCCACCGATCTGCCAGCCTATGTGCAGGCGCTGGAGCGGCGCATCATGGGGCTGGCCCGTTCCACGGACCTGCTTCTGGCCCATGGCCGCGCGGGGGTCATGCTGGGCGAATTGATCGAGGAGCAACTCGCCCCCTTCCGCCCGGCGGATAGCCGGGACCGGATCAAAGGACCAGAGCTGCGCATCAACCCGCAGGGCGCGCAGATCCTGGGCATGGCATTGCATGAGCTGGCCACCAATGCCACGCGCTTTGGCGCATTTGCCGATCCCGATGGAAGGCTGGAGCTGACTTGGGATGTCCATCAGGACAACCTCAAGATACGCTGGCGCGAAGTGCTGGGCGGCAGGCTGGTGGACAGCGACCGTTCCGGCTTCGGCAATATTGTGCTGCGCACCATGGTTGGCGGCGCCCTGGGCGCGCAGGTCGAGCGTCTTGCCCATGAGGACGGTGTCGAATGGGTATTCGATGTGCCGCTCAGCGCGCTTGACCCGGCCTTCGCCGCGATCCGGCCGGACGAAGACCAGCAAATCCAATAGTTCTGGCTTTGTCGGCCAGTTTGCACTATAGAGCGCCAGCCGGTGGCGCGGAGCTTTCTCCAAGCCGCCAGCCTTACATGGCCCCACCTGGACGACATCCCGGTTGGGGCGGCCAACATCCTCTTTATTTGAAAGGATATGCCCGATGTCGATTACTGCAGAGCGCAAGACTGCGCTCATCAAGGAATATGCAAACTCGGCCAATGATACCGGCTCGCCGGAAGTCCAGGTTGCAATTCTCTCCGAGCGCATTGCCAACCTGACCGAACACTTCAAGGGCCACAACAAGGATAACCATTCCCGCCGTGGTCTGCTGAAGCTGGTTTCGACGCGCCGCAGCCTGCTCGACTACCTCAAGAAGGTGGACGAAGCCCGCTACAAGACGCTGATCGAAAAGCTCGGCCTGCGCCGCTAAGCGCAAGACTTTCCGGCGCGGGAGTATCTTCCGCGCCGGTTGCCCATCATGGGCGCACTTTAGGCCGGCATTGCCGGAGCATGGCAGGATTATCGGGTTCTTCCGCTGCTGGAGAGCCTCATTGTCTTGTCCATGTTCTGTCTTTCGCCAAACAGCAACACGTGCCTGATTTTGAGCTGGTGCGCACATAGGGTGCGTTTGGCCAGTGCGGGCACACCGGATACGTTCGTGAGGCCTTTCGCCTAAGCCTCGCGTTCCCGCGTAACCGGCAGAATGGAAAGACGAAATACATGTCGATCAAGTTTGATCACCACAAGGTCGAGCTCAACTGGGGCGGCCAGCCCCTGACGCTCGAAACCGGCAAGATTGCCCGCCAGGCTGATGGCGCCGTGCTCGCCACGCTGGGCGAAACCGTGCTTCTGGCCACCGTCGTTTCGGCCAAGTCGGCCAAGCCGGGCCAGGACTTCTTCCCCCTGACCGTCAATTATCAGGAAAAATACTTCGCCGCCGGCAAGATCCCGGGCGGCTATTTCAAGCGCGAAGGCCGTCCCTCCGAGAACGAAACGCTGGTTTCGCGCCTCATCGACCGTCCGATCCGCCCGCTTTTCCCCGATGGCTACAAGAACGAGACCCAGGTGGTCATCACCGTTCTCCAGCATGACATGGAAAACAATCCGGACGTGCTGGCCATGGTCGCAGCTTCTGCTGCCCTGACCATTTCCGGCGTGCCCTTCATGGGCCCGATCGGCGCAGCCCGCGTCGGCTATGTCGATGGCGAATACGTCCTCAACCTGCCGGTTGACCGCCGTTCCGACAGCAAGCTCGACCTCGTGATGGCCGGCACCCAGGACGCCGTGCTGATGGTGGAATCGGAAGCCCAGGAGCTTTCCGAAGACGTCATGCTCGGTGCCGTCATGTTCGGTCACAAGGCGTCGGCTCAGGTCATCGAAGCCATCATCCAGCTCGCCGAGCTCGCTGCCAAGGAACCGCGCGACTTCACCCCGCCCGATTTCTCGGCGCTCGAAGCCGAAGTTCTGGCCATTGCCGAAGCCGATCTGCGCGCCGCCTACCAGATCACCGAAAAGGCCTCTCGCTATGCTGCGGTCGACGCCGCCAATGCCAAGGTCAAGGAAGCCTTCGCTGCCAAGATCGAAGCTGGCGAAATCACCAAGGAAGCCCTTGGCGAAGTGGTCCACAATCTCCAGGCCAAGATCGTGCGCTGGAACATTCTGGATACCGGCAGCCGCATCGACGGCCGTGATCTGAAAACCGTGCGTCCGATCACCTCGGAAGTCGGCGTGCTGCCGCGCACCCATGGTTCGGCCATCTTCACCCGTGGCGAAACCCAGGCGCTGGTGGTTGCCACGCTCGGCACCGGCGAAGACGAGCAGTACATCGACTCGCTCGAAGGCACCCGCAAGGAAAACTTCCTGCTGCACTACAACTTCCCCCCATACTCGGTGGGTGAAGCTGGCCGCATGGGTTCCCCGGGCCGCCGCGAAATCGGCCATGGCAAGCTCGCATGGCGCGCCATCAACCCGATCCGTCCGTCGGTGGAAGAGTTCCCCTACACGATCCGTATCGTGTCCGAGATCACCGAATCCAATGGTTCGTCCTCGATGGCCACCGTCTGCGGCACCTCGCTTGCCCTGATGGATGCCGGCGTGCCGATGAAGCGTCCGGTGGCCGGTATTGCCATGGGCCTGATCCTTGAAGGCGAAAAGTTCGCCGTTCTCTCCGACATTCTCGGCGACGAAGATCACCTGGGCGACATGGACTTCAAGGTGGCTGGCACCGAAGAGGGCATCACCTCGCTGCAGATGGACATCAAGATCGCCGGTATCACCGAAGAGATCATGAGACAGGCCCTGGCCCAGGCCAAGGACGGTCGCGTTCATATCCTGGGCGAAATGAACAAGGCCCTGTCGGCCTCGCGCGGCGAAGTGGGCGAGTTCGCGCCCCGCATCGAAACCCTCAAGATCCCGACCGACAAGATCCGCGAAGTGATCGGCACCGGCGGCAAGGTCATCCGCGAAATCGTGGAAAAGACCGGCGCCAAGATCAATATCGAGGATGACGGCACTGTGAAGGTCTCGTCCTCGGACGGTAGCCAGATCGACGCCGCCATCAAGTGGATCAAGTCGATCACCGATGAAGCCGAAGTCGGCGCCATCTACCAGGGCACCGTCGTCAAGACCGCCGATTTCGGCGCGTTCGTGAACTTCTTCGGCGCCAAGGACGGTCTGGTCCACATTTCCCAGCTGGCCGAAGCCCGCGTTGCCAAGACCACCGATGTGGTCAAGGAAGGCGACAAGGTCTGGGTCAAGCTGCTGGGCTTTGACGAGCGCGGCAAGGTGCGGCTCTCCATGAAGGTTGTCGACCAGGCAACCGGCAAGGAAATCGTCAAGGAAGACGCTGCCGAGTAACGGCGCGCCAGCCTTCAAGAAAAGGGAAAAGGCCGGGTGGAAACACCCGGCCTTTTTCACAGCCTCGTGAGGTGTGTGGATATTCGGCAACACTTCACATTGAGATCAAATTGTGGCGAGGAACTGCCGTATTCGTGCCACGTTAAGGATAGCATGCGTATCCACGAAGCAAGTACGCGGCCTTTTGCGTTCCTGTTTCCCTTCATGCCTGCTCCTGAGGTTCTGTATTGATTTCCCGCCGCCTGTTCCTGCTTGGCATTTCCGCCACTGCCCTTTCGGCCTGTACCACGACGCGCCAGCCTGTCGTGCAGGAGCCGGTCATAGACCCCTATTACCTGCGCATGTATGGCGCCGTGACCGGCGAGCCCTATCTGGTCGCCGCCATGGACCTGCGCCGCGTCGATCCGCAATGGTGGCGTCAGGAAGTGCCCTATTTCACCTCCGAGCGTCCCGGCACGATCGTTGTCGATACGCCGGCCCATTACCTCTATCTCGTGCTCGAGAATAACCGCGCCCTGCGTTACGGCATCGGCGTGGGCAAGGACGAGGCACTGGTCTTCCGTGGCGATGCCACCATTGGCCGCAAGGCGGAATGGCCGCGCTGGACCCCGACCCAGTCGATGATCGCCCGCGAGCCCGAGCGCTATGGCCCCTATGCGGGCGGCATGGGCCCCGGCCCGGAAAATCCGCTGGGCCCGCGCGCGCTCTATCTCTACAAGGGCGGCCGCGACACTCTGTTCCGTATCCACGGCACCACCGAGCCCTATACGATCGGCACCAATGTTTCGTCTGGCTGTATCCGCCTGATGAATCAGGACATCATCGATCTTTATGCCCGCGTGCCCGTGGGCGCGCGCGTGACGGTCATCAACTGACCGGCACATAGGAATTGCTGGCGGCGTCGGTTTTTTCACCGTAGTCACCCGCCTCCAGCATCAAAAAGGCTCGTTCCGTACGGAGCGGGCCTTTTTACTGTCCTTGTGCGATGATGCTCCTGGCCGTGTCGACAAGGCTTTCCCGCATCGCCCGAGGCCTCCAGCCAAGTTCCCGCCGGGCCTTGCCTGCATCGAGCAAGGGAGACGGCCTGGTCAGCGGCAGGCCTGAACGCGCTTCGGCACTGACGAGCGCCATCAGCCGGAACAGCCATGCCGGCATTTCCCGTGTGCTGATCCTGGCCGCTCCGGCACCCAGTTCCGCCTTGAGGAGTGCGGCCACCCCGCTCAGCGACAGCTTTTCCTCTGCCGCGATATACCGTTGCCCCGCCGCCTCGGGCGCAAACAGGGCGGCAATATGCAGGTCGGCGACGTCGCGCACATCCACCATTTGCAATTGCATCGGCGGCAGGGCCGGCAGCTTGCCCGCCAGCATATCGGCGATCAGCCCCTGCCATAAACTTCTCTCCGGCCCCAGCACGGGCCCCATGATGACGCCGGGCAGGATGGTGGCAAGGGAAAGGCCGAGGCCCTTCGAGGTTTGCCAGGCGTCGCGCTCGGCCAGGGTCTTGGCCAGCGTATAGGGATCGAGGTCCGGTCGCGCGGTATCGGTCCAGTCTTGCTCGGTGACACTCTCGCCCTTGTCCAGGGCGCGGGCTGGGCGGAGCGCAGCAAGCCCGGTGGATGTCAGCACGACCCGCCTGACACCGGCCTCGGCACTGGCTTCGAGCACATTTCTGGTGCCGTCCATCGCCACGGCATGGATTGCCTCGCCCTGCATGGCGGCGGCAAGATGGAGAACATGGCTTACGCCCGTCATGGCGACCGACCAGGACTGCCGCGCCAGCAGATCGGCGGCCACGGTTTCCAGATTGTCGACCCTGGCCCCTGCATTGGCCAGAAGGGCATGCAGGTCCTTGCCCTTTTGCGCGCTGCGCACGCTTGCCCTCACTCTCGCCCCGCGCGCCAGCAGCCGCAGAATGCTGTGACGGGCCAGAAAGCCGGTGCCGCCGGTGACAAGTACCAGATCTTCCGTTGTCATTCATATGGTCTCCATAAGAGACCAAGGATATAGTTTAGACTATAGACGCTGATAAGGAGGCACTTTGATGAGACTTGGAAACGTGGATATCCCCCGCGAGACCTGCCGGCTGGTGGGAGACATTCTGGGCCATGTCGGCGACAAATGGAGCGTGCTGATCATCGTGCTGCTGCGCGAGAAGGACATGCGCTATTCAGAACTGGAGCGGGAGATCGGCACGGTGTCGAAGAAGATGCTGACCACAACGCTGCGCAATCTCGAACGCGATGGCTTCCTGACGCGCACGGTGACCCCCACCATTCCGCCGCGCGTCGATTATGCTCTGACGGCTCTTGGCCGCGAGGTGATGGAGCCGCTCGATGTGCTGGCGCGCTGGGCGCTCGACAACAATCAGCGCATCCTCGCGGCACGGCAGGCCTATGACGAAGGCCGCTAGGCCCTTTCAACGTTCAATAGCGCCGGCAAGTCCAGGCCGGGCTGCCAATGGATCGCATTCCAGCCAAAGGCGCGGGCGGCCCGCACATTTTCCTCTGTGTCATCGACAAGCGTGATGGCAGCGGGCGGTGCAGCCATGAGCTCTGTAATATGGGCGTAAAATTCCGGCGCGGGCTTGCGGTGGCCGATTGCGGCCGAATAGCAGATGCCATCGACATGGGCGGCCAGTCCCATCTCCTCCATCAGGTATTTTGCCCGCATATGTTCCTGATTGGTGGCGAGATAGACGCGGCGGCCGCTGGCCCGCAAGCTGTCGATTGCGGCCAGTACAGCGGTGTCGATGCGCGAATCGTTGCGGAACCAGTAGTCGGCCAGCGTCTCCGCGCTGACATGGGGCGCGATGCCGGCCAGGACTTCGGCCAGTTCGGGCAGAAGCGGCTTTTTTCCGGTGACGATGGCCGGCCAGCGCGGCGCGAAGAAGTCGCGTTGCAGCACCGCCAGGGACATGCCCAGATCCTGTTCGATATCGGTGAAAAGATGCGCCCCGTCCTGTGGACGACCCGAAACCAGTACGCCATCCACATCCATCATCACGATGTCCATGCGTCCTCCTCCATGCTGTCAGCATATAGGAGGCGCCTCGCATGGGAAGAAGAGGACAAAGCAAAAGGGCGCGGCTTTCGCCACGCCCTTTCCGGAGTGATGTTCGTTTCGATCAGAGCGAACGCTGCACCGTTTCGACGCGGAAGCATTCGATGACGTCGCCGGCGCGGATGTCTTCGTAATTCTCGAAGGCCATGCCGCATTCCTGGCCCATGGCCACTTCCTTGACTTCGTCCTTGAAGCGCTTGAGCGTCTTGAGCTTGCCCTGGTGGATGACGACATTGTCACGCAGCAGGCGCACGCCGGCACCGCGTTCCACGATGCCTTCGGTGACACGACAACCGGCAACCTTGCCGACCTTGGTGATCTGGAAGACTTCGAGGATTTCCGCGTAACCGATAAAGGTCTCGCGGCGCTCGGGCGCCAGGAGGCCGCTCATGGCGTTCTTCACGTCATCCACGAGATCGTAGATGATGTTGTAGTAGCGGATTTCGATGCCGTCGCGGGTGGCCAGGTCCGAAGCCTGCTTGTTGGCGCGGACGTTGAAGCCGATGACGATGGCGTTCGATGCCGAGGCCAAGGTGACATCGGATTCGGTGATGCCGCCAACGCCCGAGAACAGGATCTGCGCCGAAACTTCATCGGTCGAGAGCTTGTTGAGCGAGGCAACGATCGCTTCCACCGAACCCTGCACGTCGCCCTTGATGACCAGCGGGAACTTGGAAATACCGGCAATCTTGAGCTGATTCATCATCTGCTCGAGGCTGGTGGCCCCGCCGCCCGCGGTCTTTTCGCGGATGGCGCGCTGACGATATTCGGTGACTTCGCGGGCACGGGCATCGGTTTCCACCACCGAGAAGCGGTCGCCCGCGCTCGGCACGCCATTGAAGCCCAGAACCTCGACCGGAACCGACGGACCGGCTTCCTTGACCTGCTCACCCTTGTCGTTGATGAGGGCGCGCACACGGGCGAACTCGGTGCCGGCCACGACGATGTCGCCAATCTTGAGCGTACCGCGCTGCACCAGAACCGTCGCCACCGCACCGCGGCCGCGATCGAGCTTGGCTTCGATGACCAGACCCTCGGCACGGCCATCGCGGGCCACCTTGAGTTCGAGCACTTCGGCCTGCAGCAGGATGGTTTCAAGCAGCTTGTCGAGACCGGCCTGGGTCTTGGCGGACACTTCCACGTCCAGCACGTCGCCGCCCATGGATTCCACGAACACTTCATGCTGGAGCAGCTCGGTGCGCACCCGGGTCGGGTTGGCTTCGGGCTTATCCATCTTGTTGATGGCCACGATGATCGGAACGCCGGCCGCCTTGGCATGCTTGATGGATTCGATGGTCTGCGGCATGACGCCGTCATCGGCCGCCACCACCAGGATGGCAATGTCGGTCGCCTGCGCACCGCGGGCACGCATGGCGGTGAACGCCTCGTGGCCCGGCGTATCGAGGAAGGTGATCTTCTGGCCGTGCTTTTCGACCTGATAGGCACCGATATGCTGGGTAATGCCGCCGGCTTCACCGGACACAACATTGGCTTCACGGATGGCGTCGAGCAGCGAAGTCTTGCCGTGGTCGACGTGACCCATAATGGTCACGACCGGTGCGCGATCGGTCAGGTCTTCCGCCTTGTCGTCCGACGCGATATCGAACAGGCCCTCTTCCACATCGGCTTCCGAGACGCGCTTGACCGTGTGGCCCAGTTCGCTGGCGATCAGCTCGGCCGTATCGGCATCGATCACATCGGTGATCTTGGCCATCTGCCCCTGCTGCATCAGCATCTTGATGACGGTGACGGACCGCTCGGCCATGCGGTTGGCGAGTTCGCCCACCGTAATCACCTCGGGAATGATCACTTCGCGGCTGAGCTTGGGTGCATCCTGCTGGTTGCGGCCCATTTTCTTGTCGCGGCGACGCTTCATCGCGGCCAGAGACGGGCCCCGATCACGATCATTTTCCGTTGTCGCGCTGGCAACTGTCAGGCGGCCACGCGAAGCCCCGTCATTGGCGCCACGGCGGGCGGGACGTTCGGGCTGGGCGCGGGAAGCGCGACGTGCATTCTCAAGTTCCGCCTCGGTCGTCGGACGGACCTGCGGCGCACCGGTACGGGTGCGGCGGCCATCGGCTTCGCTGGGCGGAGCCGGGGGCATATTGCCAATCGGTGCCATGCCGCCACCGGCAGGGCGACGATCGCCGGCCGGACGGCCTGCACTGCCGGCGGGCGGCCGGGTGCGATCGCCTGCGGGGCGCGCACCGGCAGCGGGGCGCTCGCCCTCGCCGGGACGGCCTGCCGGGCGTTCATTGGAGGAACGCTGCGGGCGCTGCGGCTGGCCGGGGCGGCCGGACACGGTGCGCACGCTGGACGGGCCGGGATTGCGCTGGCTGGCCGGCACAAATTCTTCGCGCACAGGCTCAGGCTCGGCCTGGCGCGAGACGGCTTCCTCCTGACGGCGCGCCTCCTCGGCCTGACGGCGATCTTCTTCCTGGCGCGCAGCTTCCTCGCGGATCTGCCGGCGGCGATTGTCTTCCTCGATGCGGCGCGCTTCTTCAGCGGCGAAACGCTGGCTGTCCTCGGCCTGACGGGCCCCAGCCAGGGCCAGCGCCTGGCGGCGTGCCTCGGCTTCGGCGGCGCTCAGGCCAAGCGGCGCGCGGTTCTGCTGCTGCATGGGGCGGCCCTGCGGACGCCCACCCTGCTGGGGACGGCCACCGCCGCCCGCTGCCGGCCCGGCATTGGGCTTGGGCACGATGCGGGTGCGCTTTTCCACGACCACCGCCGAGCGCGACGGGCCGCGCGACATCCCGCCGGGGCGATTGCCCAGGCCAGCACCGCCCTTGAGGGTCAGTGTCTTCTTGGCGCCGGTGTCGTCGGTGCGCTTGTCGTCGTTATCAGCCATGCTTCCTATCGTCTTTCGTCCTGATCCGCGGGCAAAAGCACACCGGACGCCGCATTGCGGTCGGTGTGTTCATCCATCGGTTGGGCGGTGTATCGAGCCAGTCTATTGGCCTTGTCCACCGCCGATTGGGCTGCCGCCCCTGTCATGAGGGCAGCATGTATCACATTTTCCAGTCCAAGTGCCAAACCCATTTCAGCACTTTGGAGCAATTCGAAATGCGGCACGTCCGGACCGGTCAAACCAGCCTCGCGCCGCGCATGATTAAGGGCCCGCAAAGTGCCCCGCATCTTGTTGCGTCCGTCCTCGGCCGCGTCGCTCGCGGTGAAGAGGGCACTGACCGCGCCGCTTTCCAGCGCAGATTTCACCTTCATGGCGCCCGACGTGAACTGACCGGCCTTGCGCGCCATGGCGAGGGCCGAAAGCAGGCGCTGCCTGAGGCGCAGCTCGGTCAGCGCAGCCAGATCGTCCGCGACCGTGACCGGGCCCTTGAGCGAGCGGGCAAAGGCTTTCCTTTTCACCGCTTCTGCTACCGCATCGCGGCTGAGCGATATCCAGACACCGCGACCCTCGGCCCGCGCCTCGACATCGGGCACCAGCATGTCGTCGGGGCCAACCACGAAACGCACCAATGCCTCGACCGGCTTTTCCTGCCGGGTCAAGGCACAGGTCCTTGTCATGTCCGCGCGCCGGGCCAAGCCGGGTGCTCCCAGAAGGCGGTCCTTAGACCGCCTCCTCCTCGGCATAGCCTTCTTCGCCATCGTCGGCGACGGGAAGGTCTTCCTCGGAAATCCAGCCGGCCTTGATACGGGCCTGCATGATCATGTCCTCGGCTTCCTCGCGGCTTACGGGGAAGTCCTTGAAGGTGCCGTCATAGCGCTTGGTTTCGCCATCCTTGCGTTCGGTCCAGCCGACCAGATCGTCGGCAGCGCAGCCGGCAAAATCCTCGACGGATTTGATGTCTTCCTTGCCCAGGGCCACCAGCATGGCGGCATTGAGGCCGGCAATTTCATAAAGATCGTCGGAGACGCCGAGCGCGATGCGCTCCTCGTCGTGCTTGCGGTCGATCTCGGCCAGGTATTCGGCAGCGCGATTCTGGATTTCGCCGGCCGTCTCCTCGTCGAAGCCTTCGATCGAGGCGATTTCTCCGGGTTCGATATAGGCCAGTTCCTCGACCGAGGAAAAACCTTCGGACGCCAGGAGCTGGGCCACCATCTCGTCGACGTCCAGCGCCTCCATGAACAGGGTGGAGCGCTCGGTGAATTCCTTCTGGCGGCGTTCGCTTTCTTCCTGCTCGGTCAGAATATCGATATCCCAGCCGATGAGCTGGCTGGCGAGGCGCACATTCTGGCCACGGCGGCCAATGGCCAGCGAAAGCTGTTCGTCGGGCACCACGGTCTCGATGCGCTCGGCCTGCTCGTCCAGCACGACCTTGGCGACATCGGCCGGCTGCAAAGCCGAAACCACGAGGTCGGCAATCGAATCGGTCCAGGGAATGATGTCGATCTTTTCGCCCTGCAATTCGGCCACCACGGCCTGAACGCGGGAGCCGCGCATACCCACGCAGGCGCCGACCGGATCGATCGAGCTGTCATTGGAGGTCACGGCAATCTTGGCGCGCGAGCCCGGATCGCGGGCGATCGAGCGGATGGTGATGACGCCATCATAGATTTCCGGCACTTCCTGCATGAACAGCTTGGCCATGAACTGGGGATGGGTGCGCGACAGGAAAATCTGCGGGCCGCGCTGTTCGCGGCGCACGTCATAGATATAGGCGCGGACACGGTCGCCATAGCGGAACATTTCGCGCGGGATCAGCTCGTCGCGGCGGATAATGGCTTCGCCCCGGCCGAGATCGACGATGACATTGCCATATTCGACGCGCTTGACCGAGCCGTTGACGATCTCGCCGACGCGGCCGGTATATTCCTCGAACATCTTGTCGCGTTCGGCGTCGCGCACTTTCTGCACGATGACCTGCTTGGCCGACTGGGCGGCGATGCGGCCGAATTCCATGGGCGGCAGCGGCTCGGTCAGGAAATCGCCGATCTTGGCGGTCGGGTTCTTGACCTGGGCGAGCCTGAGATTGACCTGGCGGGAAGGCTCCTCGACATCTTCGACGATTTCGAGCAGGCGCCACATGCGAGTTTCGCCCGAGCGCGGATTGATCTCGACCTTGATCTCGGTCTCGGCGCCATAGCGACCCTTGGCGGCCTTTTCCATGGCATCCTGCATCGCCTCGATCACGACCATGCGGTCGATATTCTTTTCGCGCGCGACAGCGTCAGCGATCTGCAACAGCTCAAGGCGATTCGCACTAACGGCCATTAGTTCTTCTCCTCGGAGAGGTTTTCGTCGTCATTGTCGGCGTCGGCATATTCGACCGTTTCGGTCTCGTCGTCGTCGATGGGGTGCAGCTCCTGGTCGGCACGGGCCATGTCCATGAGCTTGTCGGTCATGACAAGCTTGGCTTCGGCGATGGTGGCGAAGCTGAGCTTGTGATTGGGGTCGGTGCCGCCGGGGGCATCGGGCAGGATGATGATGACGCCTTCGTCATCCACCGCGCCGATTTCGCCGCGGAAGCGGCGGCGGCCATTGATCATCTCGAAAAGCTCGACCTTGGCCTCGTGGCCGGCGAAGCGCTCGAAATCGCGCCGGCGCACCAGCGGGCGGTCAATGCCCGGCGAAGACACTTCCAGATGATATTCGCGGTCGATCGGGTCTTCGACATCCAGAACCGGCGACAGATCCTTACTCAGCGCTTCGCAATCATTGATATTGAAGCGGCCGTTTTCGTCTTCGGCCATGATCTGAAGCGTGCAGCCGTTTTCAGGAGTGACCTTCACCCGCACCAGCGAGAAGCCAAGATCATTGGCCACCGGCTCGACAATACGGGCGATCCGGGCTTCGAGGCCCGTTTCCTTGAGATAGCGCTTTTCGGCGAGATCGAAAGCCAATTGAGGTTCCAGAAAGCAAAAAGAGCGGGGGCCGGTCAGGGCACCCACTCTCGACTGAGAGCAATGATGTTGGCCTCATATAGACCCTGGTGACGGCGAAGGCAAGGGCAACTCGCCTGCTCCACCGGGTCAGGGGGGCAGCGAAAGCCGACTTCCGCACGATCCCGCCATAGCATGAAAAACTGAATTTCCAGTTTCCGCAAAGAAACCGAGTTTCTTCTAAAGCGCTTGATGTCCTTGAGAAAACTCTCGTCTCTGGTGTGACAATTTCAAGATACATAAATCATTTTTTGACGGGTTGTCAGCGCTTTAGGTGACCCTCATCTCCTAGTCGTTCAAAACAGAAAGGATCATCAAATGATCAAGAACAGCGTCGTCGCTCTCGTCACCGCCGCAGCCCTTGCCGGTGTTGCAATGCCCGCCATGGCAGCACCGCATCCGGCGCCGGTCGAGGAAACCACCAATGATTTCAATGCCGATTATGTGCAGTACCAGCTCGCCGCCCAGGGCGTGAATGCTGACCGCGTCGAGCAGTGGGGCGATTATGTCCGCGCCTTCGTCGTCGGTCCCGATGGTGTCGTGACCATGCAGCTCTTCCATGCCGACACTCTGGCTCCGGCCAATATCTGATCTGTCTCAGAGCACGGCACCGTCTGCATGACGGTGCCCGTAGCTCACTGACGCAGCGCCACGGCGTCCGATGCGTCGAACCGCTCGCGCGCCGACACGACGGCCTGACGATTGCGTAATGCAAAGCGCTGCCATTCATCGGCCAAAGCCAGCAATTCCTGCCCCAGCTCCGTCAGGTCATATTCCACGCGCGGCGGGATGGTTGCATAAGCCCGGCGCGTAACGAACCCGTCCCGCTCCAGCTCCCGCAATGTCTGGCTCAGCGATTTCTGCGGCACGCCGCCCATATTGCGGCGCAGTTCATTGAACCGCATCGTCCCCTGCCGCAATTGCACCACGACCACCAGTGTCCATTTGCTCGGACGCACCACGAGCAGATCGTGGTGACTTTCGGCTGGGTCGGGGTTCATCTTCATCTCCGGCGACGCAAAGCATGGATATGGTGAGCCATGCCTCTGCTTCCAGAGATAGGTCAAATTGTGACCTGTTCCGGTTGCCCTGCGGCAACAGTCAGGCGCGTGTAAAGCTGAAATAAAAGCTGATAATGCGCCCTTCGCGGCGCGCCTTCTGCTCATAGCGGGTCGGCTGCCAGCCGGGATAGGGCTGGTGCCAGCTTCCCGGCGCATCGGGCGCGAAGATGAATTCTGGCGCCCGCACGATATGGGCCAGCGTCCAGTCGGCGTAATCCTCGATATCGCTGGCAAAGTAGAAGGTGCCGCCGGGCTTGGTCACCCGCGCCAGCTCCTTGAGCGTCACTGGCGAAACGAAGCGCCGCTTGTGATGGCGCGTCTTGGGCCAGGGATCGGGATAGAGCAGATAGACCGCGTCCACCGAAGCGTCCGGCAGCGCCATCAACAGTTTCAGCGCATCGTCGGTATAGAGGCGCACATTCTCGATGGCTCTGGCCTCGATGGCCTGCACCATCTTGCCGATACCGCCGGTGAACACTTCGCAGCCGATAAAACCGGTTTCAGGCTCTTCCACAGCCTTGCGCGCCAGATGCTCGCCCCCGCCATAGCCGATCTCGATGACGAAGCGCTTTGCCTCGGGAAACAGGCTTTTCGGGTCCAGCGCGCCATCGAGCCGGACCTCGAAGCGCGGCAGAATCTCGGCGACCTGCGCCTTCTGCCCGTCATGCAGTTTCTTGCCGGAACGGCGCCCGAAAAACGCGCGCGGCTCGCCCGAAAGGGTCTTGGGAAGTTCGTGGTCGGTCATAAAGGTCGCATGCTCTAGAAGGGCAATTCGTTAACACTGAAGGTCGCGAGCCCCGTTGGACACCCTCCCCTCAAGGGGGAGGGAACGCGTCGGGGTTTCCCAGCCGCACTACCAATACGCGATGCCAGCCCGCGCTGCCTACCGCGTCGCTTCCTTGAGCGCCTTGACCAGGTCGGTCTTCTCCCAGGAGAAGGAGCCGTCGCGGCCGGCCTTGCGGCCAAAATGGCCATAGGCGGCGGTCTTGGCGTAGATAGGCTTGTTGAGATCGAGGTGGGTGCGAATGCCGCGCGGCGTCAGGTCCATCACCTCGGCCAGTGCGGTTTCAAGTTTCGCCTCATCCACTTTGCCGGTGCCGTGCAGATCGACATAGATCGAGAGCGGCTTGGCAACGCCGATGGCATAGGAGAGCTGGATCGTGGCGCGTTCGGCCAGACCGGCGGCCACAACATTCTTGGCCAGATAGCGCGCCGCATAGGCCGCCGAGCGGTCCACCTTGGTGGGGTCCTTGCCCGAAAAGGCGCCGCCGCCATGGGGGGCTGCGCCGCCATAGGTATCGACGATGATCTTGCGGCCAGTGAGACCGGCATCGCCATCGGGACCGCCGACGACGAACTTGCCGGTGGGGTTCACATGCCAGACGGTTTCGTTGCTGATCCAGCCCTCGGGCAGAGCCTGCCGGATATAGGGCTCGACGATCTTGCGCACATCGGCAGAGGTGAGCTTTTCATCCAGATGCTGGGTGGAGAGCACGATCTGGGTGACGCCAACCGGCTTGCCGCCCTCGTATTTCACCGTCACCTGGCTCTTGGCGTCGGGGCCGAGAATGGCGGCCGGACCGGTGCCGGATTTGCGGGCTTCGGTCAGCGTTTCGAGAATCTTGTGCGCGTAATAGATCGGCGCAGGCAGCAATTCGGGGGTTTCGCGGCTGGCATAGCCGAACATGATACCCTGGTCGCCGGCGCCCACATCCTTGTTGCCGGCTTCATCGACGCCCTGGGCGATGTCGGCGGACTGGCCATGCAGCAGCACATCGATACGGCAGGTTTTCCAGTGGAAGCCGGCCTGCTCGTAGCCGATGGCGCGGATGGCCTTGCGGGCGGCCGACTTGAACTTGGACGGATTGACCAGCGGCGCACCGGAGGCGTCGAGCACGATCTTTCCGGCCTTGTCCTTCTTCAGCAGCGTTTCGGGCACGCGCACTTCGCCGGCGATGACGACCCGATTGGTGGTCGCCAGCGTCTCGCAGGCAATGCGCACCTGGGCCGGGTCCATGCCCGCCTTTTTGGCTTCCTTGAACACCAGGTCGACGATTTCGTCGGAAATCCGGTCGCAGACCTTGTCGGGATGACCCTCGGACACGGATTCCGAGGTAAAAAGATAAGACTGACGGGCCACGTTAAACCTCTTTGCAAGTGGCGAGGGCGCACGCGGGAGTGCGCGTATGAGGACACATTCCTCATACTTTCGGCTCTGCTTCTCGCAGTTTCGCCCGGGGAAGGCAAGCGCGACATAAAGAAAGCTTTATATTCAGGGCGGTATGTCCATGCCTTTTCTTGGCCACCGCTCTGTGCCAAGGAAGGATCAACAGAAACGCTGGACTTTTCTCATGGCCATTCGAGTGCATAAGGGCGATCTGCCCAATCTTTCCAATTATGGCCGCGAAGTCGCCATCGATACCGAGACCATGGGCCTTCATCCCCATCGTGACCGGCTTTGCGTGGTGCAGCTTTCGCCCGGCGACGGCAGCGCCGATGTGGTGCAGATCCCGCAGGACGCTACCGAAGCGCCAAACCTCGTGAAACTGCTCTCCGATCCCGGCGTCACCAAGATTTTCCACTATGCGCGCTTCGATGTCGCGGTGCTGCAGAACCGGTTCGGCGTCGTCACCGGCCCGGTCTATTGCACCAAGATCGCCAGCAAGCTGGTGCGCACCTATACCGACCGCCACGGGCTCAAGGAGCTGGTGCGCGAATTGCTCAATGTCGATCTTTCCAAGCAGCAGCAGAGCTCGGACTGGGGCGGCGAAAAGCTCAGCGACGCCCAGCTCGAATATGCCGCCTCGGACGTGCTGTATCTGCACGATCTCAAGCGCCATCTCGACCGCATGCTGGCGCGCGAGGGCCGCACCGAGCTGGCCCAGTCCTGTTTCGACTTCCTCAAGACGCGCTGCGCCCTCGACCTTTTGGGCTGGGAAGAAACCGACATCTTCGCCCATAGCTGATCCCGGCCATGGCAGGGGCTGCGGCAGATCTGCGGATGCACAGACGGCTGGGGCGGCGCAACCGCCTGGTCGCCATTCTGCGCATCGGCATCCCCTTGCTGGGCGCAGTGGTGCTTGCGGGTCTTTTGGTGCAGATTTATCTCGCCAGCTTCACCGGCCGGTTCGGCGTGGGACGCATTGAGGTGACGCCCGAAGCGATCGTGGTGGAAGCCCCCGAATATGCTGGCATGCTGGAAGATGGTTCGGCCTATCGGGTCTGGGCCGGGTCGGCACGCGCCGCGAGAGAAAGCACCGAGCTGGTCGATCTGAGCGACGCGCAGCTGGTGGTCGACCGGATCGACGGCGTGCAGATGCAGGTGGATGCTGCCCAAGCGCAGCTGGACACTCACGCGCAATTGACCATCGTGCCGGGCCCTGCCGATATCGCCGACACGACCGGTACGGTGGGCACGCTGACCAATTCGGTGTTCGACTGGGAGGCGCAGATCTTGACCACGACCGGCGGTGTCGTCATCGATTATGCGGACGGCTCCGGCGTTCGCGCCGAGGGGCTTACCTATGATGCCGGCGCCATGGTCTGGACATTTTCGCGTGCCGTGGTCACCCTTCCGGCAACGCCGGGAGACGATTCAGGCTCCGGTTCTGGAGAGTAACATGGGCCATACCCGACATTTCCTGGCGCTTGTGGCCGCCTTCATGCTCGCCTCACCGGCGTTGGCGCAGAGCCGGGTGGAAATCACCTCGGACCTGTTCGTCATGAATGAGGCGGCGCGCGAGGCCGTCTTTACCGGCAATGTCGTGGTCATCCATCCCAGCGTCACCGTCTGGGCGCCGGAAGTCGTCGCCACCTATGGCGCGGGCGGGACCAGCGATATCCGCACTTTCGAGGCCAAGGGCGGCCATGTCCGGCTCAAGACCGCCGATCAGGACGCCACCGGAGAACGCGCCGTCTTCACCCCTGCCGATCAATTGCTGCGCCTCACGGGCAATGTGAAGGTCACCAATGCCAGCGGCACGGTGGATGCCAGCGAGCTGGTGGTGAACCTTGAAACCAATGTCTCCACCTTCACCTCGACCGGCGGTGGCAGGGTGACCGGGATTTTCACCTCCCAATGAGTGCCGAGCCCACGCGTTCCCGCATCGATCAGAGCGGCTGGCTGGTCGCCCATGGCCTTGCCAAGAGCTTTGGCAAGCGCGCCGTGGTGCGGGACGTGTCGCTGGCCGTGCGGCGGGGCGAGGCCGTTGGCCTGCTCGGACCCAATGGCGCCGGCAAGACCACGGTTTTCACCATGATCATGGGCCTGGTCAAACCCGATGCCGGCAAGATCCTGCTGGACGGGCAGGCCATCACCCACCTGCCGCTGTTCCAGCGCGGACAATTGGGCATCGGCTATCTGCCGCAGGAACCGTCCATTTTCCGCGGTCTGACGGTCACCGGCAATATCATGGCGATCCTCGAAAATGCAGTAAGCGGCCGGGCCGAGCGCAAGGCGCGCCTCAAGTCGCTGCTGGAAGAATTTTCCATATCGCATCTGGCAAAGTCCAATGCTCTGGCTCTGTCCGGCGGCGAGCGCCGGCGCGTCGAAATTGCCCGGGCCCTGGCCGCCGACCCCGCCTTCATGCTGCTGGACGAACCCTTTGCCGGCGTCGATCCCATCGCGGTGGCCGAGGTCAAGGGACTGGTGCGGCAACTGACCCAGCGCGGCATCGGCGTGCTGATCACCGACCACGCGGTGCGCGAAACGCTGGGGCTGGTTGACCGGGCCTATCTCATCCATGGCGGCAAGGTGATGATCCAGGGCAAGCCCGAAACCATCTCCGCCGACCCCGAGGCCCGCCGTGTCTATCTGGGCGAGAGTTTTTCGATCTAGAGCGAACCAAAGCACTTGGCACGAAACTTGCCGCGTCAGTGAAACTGAGTCATGGTATGCGCGGGAAGCAGCCGGAAACGGCTGAAATTTGCAGCAGAGACCGAGAATAATGGCGCTTTCGCCACGACTGGAATTTCGCCAGTCCCAAAGCCTTACGCTGACGCCGCAATTGATGCAGTCGATCCGGCTGCTGGCGTTGAGCCATCTCGAACTCAATGATTTCGTTGATGCCGAACTGCTGCGCAACCCGCTGCTGGAACGCGAGGAAGGCGGCGGCGAAGACAATGAACCCGCCGAACCCAGCGACCGCCAGACCGAAATGAGCGCCTATGAGGACACGGTGTCCTCGGGCGAGCGGGTCAAGGATGCCGGCGAGATCGCCGAAGGCTATGACACGTCGGTCGAGAATGTGTTTCCCGACGCGGTGCCGCAGGATATCGGCCAGACCAGCGGCCCGGATCGCAATGGGTCTTTCGAGGGCGGGGATGCGCCCGATCTCGATCAATATGTCGCCAGCCGGCCCCGTCTCTCCGACCACCTGGAAGCGCAATCGGATCTGCTGTTGCGCACAGCGGCCGACCGGTTGATCGCCCGTCATCTGGTCGACGGGCTTAACGAGGCCGGATACCTCACCATCGAACTCGCCTCGGTCGCCGAATTGCTCGGTGCGGAGATCGAGGATGTCGAGGCGGTGCTGGCCGTGCTGCAGACCTGTGACCCTTTGGGGATTTTCGCGCGCAATGTCGCCGAATGTCTTGCCATCCAGTTGCGTGAGCGCGACCGGCTCGATCCGATCATGATGAGGCTGCTCGACAATCTCGATCTGTTGGCCGAGCACAATATGGCGGCCTTGCTCAAGTCAGTGGGATGCGACCGCGAGGACCTCGCCGACATGCTGGCCGAATTGCGCCTGCTCGACCCCAAGCCGGGATTGGCCTTCGATTCGGCGCCCATCGAGGCCGTGGTGCCCGATGTCTTCGTCCGGCCCGGTCCAGGCGGCGGCTGGCATGTGGAGCTCAATTCAGACACGCTGCCCAAGGTGCTGGTCAATCGCGTCTATTATGCCTCTGTCACCAAAAAGGCCCGCGACAGCGCCGAAAAGGCCTTTCTCTCCGATTGCCTCGCCAATGCCAGTTGGCTCACCAAGAGTCTGGACCAGCGCGCTCAGACCATCACCCGGGTCGCCGCAGAAATCGTGCGCCAGCAGGACGGCTTTCTCACCCATGGCGTGTCGCATCTGCGTCCCATGACCCTCAAGATGGTGGCCGAAACCATCGACATGCACGAATCCACGGTCAGCCGGGTCACCTCGAACAAATATATGGCGACGCCGCGCGGCCTGTTTGAAATGAAATATTTCTTCACCACAGCCATCGCCTCTTCGGATGGCGGCGGTGATCATTCGGCCGAGGCCGTGCGCCACCGTATCCGCCAGTTGATCGATGCCGAACCGGCCAATGACATCCTGTCGGACGACACCATTGCCGAGATGCTGCGCAAGGAGCAGGGAATCGACGTGGCCCGCCGCACCGTCGCCAAATATCGTGAGGGCATGAACATTCCCTCCTCGGTCATCCGGCGGCGTCAGAAGAAGGAATTGATGCGCAGCGCGTGACCTGCTTCATCGCCGAAACACGATCTTTGCCCTTGCATTGTCGCCCACAAAGTTTATTTTAGAAGCATTCTAATCGTAAACACGTTAGCGACAGCCCATGTTCATCCAGACCGAAGCCACGCCCAATCCGGCCACGCTGAAATTCCTGCCGGGCCGCGACGTTCTCGAAGGCGAGCCGCGCGATTTCCGCTCCATGGACGCTGCCAGCATTTCCCCGCTGGCCACCGGGCTGTTTGCCATTTCCGGGGTGACCGGGGTGTTTCTCGGTTCTGATTTCATTTCGGTGACCAAGGACGACACCAATTGGGCCCATATCAAGCCGGCCATTCTCGGTGTGATCATGGATCACTTCCTTTCCGGCAAGCCGGTGATCGTCGATGGCGCGCCTGACGTGACCAATTTCGACGAGGTCGAGGAATTCTACGAAGAAGATGACAAGGAGATGGTGGAAGTCATCAAGGAGCTTCTGGCCACTCGCGTGCGTCCGGCCGTCGCCATGGATGGCGGCGATATCATCTTCAAGGGGTTCAAGGAGGGCACCGTGTTCCTCCATATGCAGGGCGCCTGCTCGGGCTGCCCCTCGTCCACCGCCACGCTCAAGAGCGGCATCGAGAACCTGCTCCGCCATTTCGTCCCCGGCGTCGAGGCCGTCCAGCAGGTTTGAGCCCGGCCAATGGCGGGCAGCCAATACCAGTTACGCAGCAAGCCAGGGGCCCGATGAGCAATCATCGGGCCTCGGTCTTTCTTCGGGCGCGGACCGCACATGAATTGTCGGCCCTATCGCCTCCCTCCCCCTTGAGGGGCTTGAGAGCGACCCGCAGGGAAAATCGCTCCAGTGGAGCGATTTGAGTGAACAAGGCCATGAGGCTTTGCCGAATGGCTGGAATGAGGGTGGGGGTTCTGCCCCCTCCACAATCCCAACGGTCATCGGAGGACGCTGAGCCTTCAGAACTCCCACCCCCGCCCTCCCCCTTGAGGTGAGGTTGAGATGGAACCGATGGCCCCGCGCGTTAGACGCCAAAAGCAACCAGCAGGCATCGGTGGTTACGACAAGGTCTGAAGCGCCCCTGCCATTGCCTCACAAAGCCAAACCCTTTACGCCAAATCCCAGCAAGCCCCGACATAAAGCGCCCATGACCGTCACCACCACAATCGACAGCCTCGGCCACAAGGGCGAGGGCATCGCTCTTATCGATGGCCGGAAAGTCTTCGTGCCCTTTGCCCTGCCCGGCGAAACGGTGGAACTGGATGTGGTTGGCGAGCGCGGCACGCTGGTCAATCTCATCGCCCCAGCTCCGAACCGGCAGGCGCCCTTCTGCCCGCATTTCGGTCGCTGCGGGGGTTGCCAGCTGCAACATCTGGACCCCGGCAGCTATCAGGCGTTCAAGACCGGATTGGTCGAAACCGCGCTGCGTCAGGCTGGACTCGATGCAAAGGTCTCCCGCTTCATCATCGCGCATGGCGCCGGGCGCCGCCGCGCCACGCTGCATGCCCGCCGCGATGCCGCCGGCTACATGCGGATCAGGAGCCATGACCTGCTCGATCTCGATGTCTGTCCCATCCTGGTGCCGGCTCTCGGCAGGGCACCCGAGATAGCCCGCGCCCTTGGGGCCGAGATCGGCGAATGCGACATCGCCTTCACCGCGACCAATGCCGGGATCGATGTCGGCATCCGCAAGGCGCCCAAGGGATTACGCGTTGAAAAGCTGGTGCCGCTGGCCAACCAGTTGCGCCTTGCCCGGCTGGCAGTGGACAGAGAAATGGTGCTGCTGCGCCAGCAACCCAGCGTCACCATGGGCCGGTCCGAGGTGGAACTGCCCATCGGCTCGTTTCTTCAGGCCACCGCCGAAGCGGAGCAGGTATTGGCCGATTATGTCATCGCGGCTGTCGGCAAGGCAAAATCGGTAGCGGACCTGTTCTGTGGCGTGGGGCCATTCGCGCTGCGGCTGGCCGAAAACGCACCCGTCTATGCCGCCGACAGCGACAAGGCCGGCACGCTGGCGCTCGACAAGGCTGCCCGGCACACCAAGGGTCTCAAGTCGATTACAACCAAGGCGCGCGACCTGTTCCGCGATCCCCTGACCCGCTTCGAGCTCGATTTTGAAACCGTCCTCCTCGACCCACCCCGCGCCGGGGCGGAAGCACAGGTCAGGGAAATCGCCGTCTCGAAACTGCGCAATGTGGTCATGGTGGCCTGCGACCCGCACAGCTTTGCCCGCGATGCTGCAGCGCTGGTGAAAGCGGGCTTTTCCATGGCAGACCTGATCGCGGTGGACCAGTTTGCCTGGTCAACGCATATCGAAATCGCCGCAACCTTCCGCAGATAGGTCGCGCCGGTCCGGCAAACGATTCTCAGAAAATGCTTTTCTGGCAACGACTTGTGACATTGCGCATCAATGCCCTTGCGTTCGGGTCGATCACAATTGCTGCGGCGCTGAAACCCTTCGGCATAATGCCACGTTTGTCCGGCACACATTTCCTTGATTGTCGAAATGGCGTGCCCCCGAACGCGCCATGCAAAATTTGTGGAGAAATCCAGATGCTGAAATCCATTGCGGCGGCCGCTATTGCCCTGTCTGTTCTTGCTGCCCCGGTTCTTGCGCAGGAGCAGGTTGCTTCGCCCGAGGGAACCTGGGTCGATGCCGAAGGCACGTCCTTCACCTTTAGCCTGTGCGGTGACGGCACCGCGCTGTGCGGCGTCCTCAACGATATCCAGGGCGCCTCGCGCACCGAGGAGAACCTCGCCTTCGTCAATACCGAAGTGGTGCAGGCCGAGCAGACGGCCCCCGGTCGCTGGGAAGGCACGATCAACTATGGTGGCCGCTCGGCCGGCGCCAAGGTGACGCTCGTGGCCGAAGATGCCATCGACATCACCGGCTGCCAGTTGGCAATCCTGTGCCAGACCATCACCTTCTACAAGCAGGGCTAAACGGCCTATTTGGAAAAAGCCCCGGGCAGGACCCGGGGCTTTTTTTTGGTCGTTGCGGTGTCGAGGCGGGCCGAGCTGGGGAATCGCAAAAGCCTCGGCTCCTGCTCAAGTCGTGCAGCCCCTAGCAAACAGTCGCCACGCGCTCCTTGATGACCGCCAGCACCTCGTCGCCGTCGCGCTTCCACCAGTTCTCGGTGGAAAAGATTTCCACTTCCTGCGGCCCGAAAAAACCCGCGTCTTCAATCATCTTGCGGATACCCGGCAGGTCGATCACCCCATCGCCCATCATGCCGCGATCCAGCAGCATGTCGCGGGTCGGCACCAGCCAGTCGCAGATGTGATGGGCGAAAATCCGCTTCATCCGTCCGGCGCGGGCAATGGCGCGGGCGAGATTGGGGTCCCACCAGACGTGATAGACATCGATGGCGACGCCCACCGTCTCGCCCAGATCCTCGCAGATATCGAGCGCCTGATCGATCGTGTTCACACAGGCCCGGTCGGCGGCATACATGGGGTGCAGCGGCTCGATGGCGATCTTGACGCCCGAGGCATTGGCATGGGGCAACATGGCCGCGATGCCATCGCTGACCATCTGCCGAGCCGCGCCAATATCCCGGCTGCCTTCGGGCAAGCCGCCGACCACCAGCACAAGGCAATCGGCATTGAGCGCGGCTGCCTCGTCGATGGCGCGCAGATTGTCATCGATATTGGCCTTGCGGCCCTCCGCCGTCGCCGCCGGGAACATGCCGCCCCGGCAGACCCCGGTCACCTGCAACTTGTTCTCGCGCACGATGCGCGCCGCTTCATCGAGCCCGATGGCGGCAATCTGGTCACGCCAGGGCGAAATGGCGGTGATCCCGGCGCGCAGGCAGCCGTCCACGGCTTCGGCAAAGCCCCATTGCTGGCGGGTGGTGGCAAGGTTCAATGAAATTCCGCGTTCAGTCATGTGCGATGCCTCGATTTCTGTCTCCCCTCCCCCTTGAGGGGAGGGGTGGGGGTGGGGGTTCTGCGGCCCCAATAAAACTCGGCGTTGGAGGATGGTTCAGAACCCCCACCCTCAATCCCTCCCCTCAAGGGGGAGGGAGGCGCAGGTCCAGGCTTGCCCGTTCAAGCAACTCCATTCACCGCCAGCACTGCCCGCATCCGCGCCGTCGCCAGCTCCGGATCGGCCAGCACGCGCGCCTTGTCCGCCAGCCGGAACAATTCAGCCAGATGCTGCAGCGAGCGGGTCGATTGCTGGCCGCCAATCATCTGGAAATGATCCTGCAAGCCGTTGAGATAGGCGAGGAACACGACGCCGGTCTTGTAGAAGCGGGTCGGCGCCGCAAAGATATGGCGGCTGAGTGGCACGGTGGGTTCTAGAATATCGAAGAACTCTTCCGTGTTCCCCTTGCCCAGAGCCGCCAGGCCTGCCGATGCCGCTGGCGCGATGGCGTCGAAAATTCCCAATAGCGCGTGCGAATAGCCCTGCTCATCGCCTGCGATCAGCTCGGCATAGTTAAAGTCGTCGCCCGTATACATTTTGACGCTTGCCGGCAGGCGGCGGCGCATGGCGATTTCCTTCTCCGCCGAGAGCAGCGAGATCTTGATGCCGTCGACCTTGTCGGCATTGGCGGCGATGACGTCGAGGCAGGTATCCATGGCCGCGTCGTGGTCGATATTGCCCCAATAGCCCTGCAAGGCCGGGTCAAACATTTCGCCCAGCCAATGCATGATCACCGGCTGCTTCACCTGGCTCAGCACATGGCCATAGACGCGGGCATAATCGTCCGGCGATCTGGCCGCCGCCGCCAGCGCCCGGCTGGCCATAAGGATCACCCTTCCGCCCTCGCCTTCGACGAAACCGACCTGCTCGTCATAGGCTTTCAAGATGTCATCGATGGTGACATCGGGGCCCGGCGCCAGATGGTCGGTGCCCGCGCCATAGGCAATCAGACTATCATCGCGCGTGCGGGCCTCAGCCTGCGAGCGGCGGATCAGTTCCTGCGCTTCAGTCCAGGTCAGCCCCATGCCGCGCTGGGCGGTATCCATGGCCTCGGCCACGCCCAGCCCCAGATCCCACATGCGATGGCGAAATTTTAGTGTGGTTTCCCAATCGATTGCAGGCGTCAGCCAGGGATCGTTGCTGGCCAGCGGATCGGCCACGACATGGGCCGCCGAATAGGCAATGCGCGGAAAGTCCGTCGCCTTGAATTTGACGAACGGGATCGGGTCGCCGGTCAGCGTGTAGGGCGTTATCGAGCGATCGGCATTGGGCAGGTTGATTTTGGTCATCTTGGGAATCCCCCTCATCCGGCGCTGCGCGCCACCTTCTCGCACGAGGGGAGAAGGGGAACTTCGCGCCTGTCAAAAACTCGGTGTCCCCCTCTCCCCTCGTGGGAGACTTCGAGGCGCAAGATCGCGCTCCAGTGGAGCGACAGCCGCCGACGAAGGCCCGAAGGGCGGGTGAGGGGGACTTTGGATCAGAATTCCAGCTTCGGCACATCCAGCCAGCGGCGTTCTTCCCAGCTCTTCAAACCGAGTTCGGCCAGCTGTACGCCCTTGGCGCCGGCTTCGAGGCCATATTCCCATGGCGCGTCTTCGGCGACATGGCGGAGGAACATTTCCCACTGCGCCTTGAAGCCATTGTCGGCGGGCCAGTTGTCCGGAACCTCTTCCCAGTCATTGAAGAAATTCATGGTCTGCGGCTGGTCAGGATTCCACACCGGCTTGGGCGTGTTGACGCGATGCTGGGTCCAGCATCTGTGCAGGCCCGCGACGGCCGAGCCATGGGTGCCATCGACATGGAAGGTGACGAGATCGTCGCGGCGGACGCGGGTGGTCCAGCTCGAATTGATCTGGGCGATCACCCCGCCCTCAAGCTCGAAAGTGGCGTAAGCGGCATCATCGGTATCGCAATCGAAGGTGTTGCCCTTTTCATCGACGCGCTGGGGAATGTGCGTGGCGCCGAGGCAGGAGACGGCCTGCACTTCGCCGAAGAGATTGTCCATCACATAGCGCCAGTGGCAGAGCATATCGAGGATGATGCCGCCGCCATCATTCTTGCGATAATTCCAGCTCGGGCGCTGCGCCTTCTGCCAGTCGCCCTCAAAGACCCAATAGCCGAACTCGCCGCGCACCGAGAGGATCTTGCCGAAAAAGCCAGAGTCGCGGAGCATTTTGATTTTCATCAGGCCCGGCAGGAACAGCTTGTCCTGCACCACGCCATGCTTGAGCCCCGAGGCACGGGCGGTCTTGGCGAGATTGACGGCAATTTCGAGATCGTCCGAAGTGGGCTTTTCGCAATAGACATTCTTGCCGGCGGCCAGCGCCCGTTCGAGCAGGCCAGCGCGCATCAGCGTGGTGCCGGCATCGAAGAAGATCGTGTCGTCGGGATTGGCGAGAGCCGCATCGAGATCGGTGCCCCAGCGAGCGATATTGTGCTTTTTGGCGAGCGCTTCGATCTTGTCCTTGTCGCGGCCGACAATGATCGGATCGACGACCAGCCGGTCGCCATTTTTCAGCGCAATGCCGCCCTGATCGCGGATCGCCAGGATCGAGCGCACCAGATGCTGATTATAGCCCATGCGCCCGGTGACACCGTGCATGATGATGCCAATGCGTTGTTCGGCCATTTTGTCCTCCCCGGACCCTTGTTGGGTGTAACTGATTGGTTACTTACAGGCAGAAATGGCGGATCGTCAAGCGGGGCATAGTGCAACCTTTGTCGCAGACTAGAGACCCAGCACCATCTTGAGACCCATGAGGCCAAGAAAGACGAGAATCATGAGGTCGAAGGCACGGCGGCTGAGTTTTCCCGCCAGCGCCTGTCCCACCGGCATGAAAATGAGGATCGGGATCATGGCGAGCAGCGCTTCGAGCACCCATTGCGGCTGCATGATCCCGCTCACCACCAGCGCAGGAAACTGGACGAGGCCAAGCGTCAGGAACATGGCCGAAACGGCATAGACATGGGCGGCACGGTCCAGCCCCATGGCATGGATGAAGGTCACCCCGATAGGCGCGGAAATGCCGGTCGCCCCTTGCAGCACACCGCTGCCAAAACCGGCGACAGGCCCGCCGCGCATGGCGAGTTTGGGGCCGACAGCAAGGCTGGGCTTGCTGACTTTCAAAACGAAATAGCCCAAAAGCAGCAGGCCCAGCGTAAAGACCAGCGCCCGTTCCGGCAGATTGCTCAACAGCCACGTGCCGAGGATGACGCCTACGCCGCCGGCCAGCAGGAAGAGCGGCAGGAAGCGCATGGCCGCCTCGCTCCGGGCCTGCCGGAATTGCCAGATCTGCATGGAATTGGTCAGTATCTGGGTAATGGCCATGATGCCCACGGCATGTTGCAGGCTGAAAACGGTGGTCAGCACCGGCAGCGCCACCAGCGGCAGACCCATGCCCGTGGCGCCCTTGACCACGGCGCCAGCCGCCAGCGCCAGCCCCAAGATGGCCATGCGTTCGAGATCGAAGTCCATCGCCCCTCCGGAAACGATAACGAGCCGGTGCAATCTGTGCCGACCCGGCAATTCCTAGTCCGAAACTTCCTATGCTGACAATCATTTGGCAACGCCATCGCCGTTCACTTAGCTAACCGGCTGGTTACTTATTGCTTGACAGCCCGCATTATCACTCGCAAGCTCATGGCCGAGGACCACAAAAACACGGCCTCGACACATGGGAGGACTACGACGATGAAGCAGTCTCTGCGGCTCGTCCTGGCGTCGGGCACTGCCCTTTTGACGCTCGGTACGGCCATGTCATTCGCCACCCCGGCTTTTTCTCAGGAATGGAAGCCCGACAGGCCGATCAACCTGATCGTGCCATGGGGCGCCGGCGGCTCGACCGATCAGGTCACCCGCGTCACCGCGCCTATTCTCGCCGAAGCGCTCGGCGTTGAAGTGGTCGTGGTCAACCAGCCGGGCGCATCGGGCGCCATCGGCACCCAGGAAGTGCTCAACGCCCCGCGCGACGGCTATACCTGGACCGCCAATGCCATCGCCAACAATGCCACCTATGCCATTACCGGCCTGCTCGAAGACACCGATATCGACGATTGGCATATCTATCTGTCCGTCGCCAACGTGCCGGTCGTTTCCGTGCCCGCCGACAGCGAGTTCGACGATTTCGGCGAATTGCTGGAAGCCTTCCAGACGCGGGGCAATTCCGTCACCGTAGCCACGGCCGGCATCACCTCCTCGGGCGGCGGCGCCATTGCGGCCCTGTCGGGGGCAGCAGGCGGCTTCGACTACAATATGATCACCTATGACGGTGGCGGCCCTGCGGCCATTGCCACGGCCTCGGGCGAAGCCATGGTCACCACTCAGCTTGCCGTGGAACAGACCGAATTGATCCGTGGCGGCCGCCTCAAGGCGCTTGCCGTGCTGTCCGACCAGCCGCTGGTGGTGGATGGCGCAGACCCCATCCCGCCGATCACCGAATGGCTGCCGGACATGGAACTGGCGCCCGACTATTTCGGCATTTTCGTGCCGGTCGGGGTGCCGGACGAAGTGGTGGCCACGCTCGACGCCATCTGGGCCGACAAGGTCGCCAATTCGGACGCGGTCAGAACCTATGCCGAAACCTTCGGCGCGGTATTTGCTCCGTCCTACGGCCCCGAGGCCCGTGCGCTGGCCATGCCGGTGGTGATCCTTGAGGCCTGCGACGCCGCCGAACGCGGTGAAGCGGTGGTCGATCCCTCCACGATCGGCATCGACTGCGCAACACATACGGAAGTCGGCGCGCAGTAAAAACCGCAGGGGCTGTCAGCATGGCGCCGATAGCCCCTCGCTTCCAACTCTCATCGACCGTCACCACCGGGCTTGTCCCGGTGGTCCATGGCTCGCCCGGCAGGTGGATTGCCCGGCAGGTGGATTGCCCGGACATGCCGGGCAATGACGGCCAATTTGGCAGCGCGCAAGCGCCGACAGGCCCGGACAATCATGACCACTGAACCCGCCCCCACACCCTCGGACGATGACATCAATCCCGCGATGATCCGTGCGGACCTGCTGGCGGGACTGGTCTTCATCGTGCTGGGCGTCGCCATTTTCTATGGCGCCTGGACCATGGACCGGCTCGAAGTGCGCCGCATTCATCCCTTGACCGTGCCGGGCCTAGTGCCGGGCATGCTCAGCGTCGCGCTCACGCTCTGCGGCGCCATCCTGGCCCTGCGTTCGCTGCGCGCGCCGGCCGAGCAGGGCTGGCAGACCTTGGGTCAGGCCTTGTTCTCGGGTGCGGCGGGCCGCGCCATGGCGGTCATGGCCCTGGCCCTGATCTACACGCTGGGGCTTGTCGGCACCCTGCCCTTCTGGGCTGCCACCGCTATTTTCGTCTTCTGCTTCATCATGGTGTTCGAATGCTGGCTGGCCACGCCGCGCAAGCCGATTGTGCCGTCGCTTTTCTGGGCCTTGGGCCTCTCGATTGCCGTTTCCGCCATTGTCACGCTGGTGTTCCAGCGGGCTTTTCTCGTGCGACTGCCCTAGGAGGACGCAATGTTCGACGGCCTCTTCATGCTGGGCAATGGCCTTGCCCATTTCCTCACCCCGCTCTCGCTGTTCAACATCGCCTGGGCGACGCTTCTGGGCATTATTATCGGCGCGCTGCCCGGCCTTACCGCAACCATGGGCGTCGCCCTTTTGGTAACGCTCACCTATAAAATGGCGCCGGATCAGGCGATCCTGTGCCTGATGTGCCTTTATTCGGGCGCCATCTATGGCGGCAGCCGCACCGCCATCCTGCTCTCCATTCCCGGCACGCCGGCCAGCGCCGCCACGACGCTTGACGGCCATCCGCTGGCCCTGCAGGGCAAGGCGGGCATGGCCATGGGGCTTGCCACCACCTCATCGACGCTGGGCACTCTGGTGGGCATTGTCGCCCTGGCCCTGATCGCGCCGATGCTGGCGGAAGCCGCCCTGCGCTTCGGCACTTATGAATTTTTCTGGCTGGCGCTGTTCGGCGTCATCATTTCGGGCCAGCTGACCGCGATCGATGATCCACTCAAGGGCTATATTGCCGGCATTCTCGGCCTGCTCGTGGCCATGGTCGGCATGGAAACCCTCCATGCCCATCAGCGCTTCACCTTCGGGATCTCTGCCCTGGGCGGGGGCATAGACCTCATCCCGGCCATGGTCGGCGCATTCGGTTTCGCCGAAATTCTGGGGGTGATGAAACGCTCGGCGCAGGCGCGGATCATCTCCGCCGGCGACCGTGTCGTGCCACCGCTTTCCGAAGTGTTCCGCTACAAGTGGACCACATTACGCTCCGGCATTATCGGCACCTTTGTCGGCATCGTGCCGGGCGTGGGAGAGGATGTGGGCGCCTGGGCCTCCTATGCCGCCGCCAAACGGACCAGCAAGGAAAAGCATCTGTTCGGCAAGGGCAGCCAGGAAGGCCTGATCGCCGCCGAGACCGGCAATTCGGCCGTGGTGCCGGGCGCGATGATCCCCACTTTGACGCTGGCGCTGCCGGGTTCGGCCGCCGCGGCCGTGCTGATTGCCGCCATGTTCATCCACGGCATCCGCCCCGGCCCGCTGCTGATGACGGAAAACCCCGACTTCCTCTATCAGATCGTGGCAATCCTGTTCTTCTCCACCATTGCCATCCTCGTCTTCGGCCTGACCTTGACCAAGCCGCTGCTGACCGTGCTCTCCGTACCACGCGAGCGGCTGATGGCGGTGGTCTATGTCCTCTGTGTCGTCGGCTCCTTCGCCATTACCCAGCGCATGTTCGACGTCTATGTCATGCTCGGCTTCGGCATTGCCGGCTTCATCCTGCGGGAGATGAAATATCCCATGGCCCCACTGGTTCTGGGTATCATTCTGGGCGACCTGCTCGATCTCAACCTGCGGCGCGGGCTTATGCTGACCAATGGCGATCCGAGCCCGTTCTTTACCCGCCCGATCTCTGCTGTTATCTGCCTGATCATCGTATTCACCATCCTCATGTCCATTCCGGCGGTAAATCGACGTGTCCGAGCCCTCTTCACCCGCGATCGCGGAGGCGTCGAAGCCCAAGGCTGAGACGAAAGCGCCTGAAACCAGACGGCCGCGCAATTCGGCCAGGACCAAGGCTTCCATTCTCGCAGCGGCGCGGGTGGAATTTGCCGATCGGGGTTTCGAGGGTGCGCGGGTGGACGCGATTGCCGAGCGGGCCGAGGCCAATAAACGCCTGCTCTACCACTATTTCGGCAACAAGGAGGAGCTCTACCGGGCGGTCCTGCTCGATGCCTATCAGGAAATCCGCAAGGGCGAGCGGGCATTGTCGCTCGATCAATATGATCCGGTGCAGGCCATGGACCGACTGGTGCGCTTCACCTTCCGGCATTTCCTCGCCAATCCGTGGTTCCCGCGCCTCCTGGGCACGGAGAACATCGAAAATGCGCGCTTCCTCAAAACCATGCCCGATATCAAGGCGCTGCATTCCCCGCTTGTGGGGCAGATCGCGGCGATCATCGAGCGCGGTGCCGCCTCGGGGATTTTCCGCCGCGATGTCGATCCGGTGCAGCTTTACATTTCTGTCGCCGCGCTCGGCTTCTTTTACGTATCCAATACGGCGACGCTGTCGGTGATCTTCGAACGCGACCTCAGCAGCGTCGGCATGGTGCAGGAACGCGAGGCGCATGCGGTACAGATGGTGCTCGATTTCCTCAGGACCAAGCCCGGGTCCTGAAATCCATACATAATCCATTCATGCAAGGGGTCCAGGACCTCACCCGAATCGGCCGGGTGAGGCTGAAACCATCCTAGAGATCGACCTCGTCATCGCCCAGGCCTTCGACCTCGGCAGCCGCCCGGCGGAGGATTTCGGCGGCCCGACGCTGCTGCTCATCACTGCCCTTGCGGGCCTTTTTGAGCGCCTGTTTCAGGGCTTTTCGCGCCGCTTCCAGCTCCGGAATCGCGTCCTGCCAGGGCCGGTCCTGCGCTGTTCGTTCCCCCCAATGAGGCGGTACATTGCCATCCTGGGTATCGCCGTCGAACGGGAAATCGGCGCGCACAAATTCGCGGAAACGGTTCATCTGCTCGCCGGTTTTCGCAAGGAAATCCAGTGTGCTAGCGACCGAATCGCGGTTCTGGTCCAGATGCGCGCGGCCTGTGTCGGTAATGGCATAAAGCTTCTTGTTGCCATCGGCCGATGACGTCACATAACCGGCTTCCTCAAGGAAGGTCAGCGCCGGATAGACGATGCCGGGGCTGGGCGAATAGACGCCATTGGAGCGTTCTTCCACCGCCTTGATCAGGTCATAGCCGTGGCGGGGCTGCTGCTCGATAAAGTAGAGCGCCACCAGCCGCAAATCGCCCGAGGCCAGCATGCGTCCGACGCGGACATTGCCGCCCCAATTGCCGAATTCGTCATCGGCCATGCGCTGCATGCGGCCCCAGCCGCGCCGCGCCATCTGTTCCAGCTTGCGCCAGTTCGGTTCGCCATTGTTCCAATAGCTCATGATTATATCTCCAGATATATCGTAAAAGCCCTTCCTGCTGGAGATCGTGGGAATGATGGCAAGTTTCAAGATATATCTTGGAAGAATCCATGGCGCGCAGCAAAACACCCCCGAACTCACGGTCGGTGGTGCTGGAAGCGCTGCAGAATGGATAAAGTCAGGCCGTCAAGCTGCCATGCGCCGCCGGCTTGTTGTCACGGTCAAATTCGCCATGACGGCGGAAGCGCCACATATAGGTGGGCAGAATCTCGTCCATCGGGGTCGGCGTGATGCCAAAGGCGGCAAAGGTGCGCTTATCCTTGATGGCAGCCTCCGAAACCACATTGTCGACACCGAGCAGGTTGACCTGATCAACGGTAATCAGCGGCTTGAACGGCAAAATGCCCAGCAGGCTGGCCTTGAACCGGGCAAGGCCGGAGGGCAGCGGGATCAACGGCCTGTTACGGCCGGCTTCGCGCAGGATGCGTTCCATCAGCGCCTTGTGCGTTTCGACATCCGGCCCGCCCAGTTCATAGACACGGCCGGTCTTGACCGCGCCCTCGGCAGCCTTGGCCAGAGCGGCCGCGACATCGCCGACAAAAACCGGCTGGAACAGGGTCTTGCCCGAGATCAGCGGCATGATGGGGAACAGGCGCACCAGCGTGCCCATGAGGTTGAAGAAGCCGTCATTCTGGCCGAACATGATCGAGGGCCGCAGGATAACTGCATCGGGATAGGCCGCCAGCACGGCCTGTTCGCCCGCGAGCTTGGTGGCAGCATAGGCGCTCACTTCAGCGGCCTTGTCGACGCCCAGCGCCGACATATGCACCAGTGCGGACGCCCCGGCTGCCTTCGCAGCACGCGCAACAGTGGCCGCGCCCTCGACATGGACAGCGTCGAAACGCTGCTTGCCACGCTCGAAGCCGAGGCCCACCAGATTGATCACCACATCCGCGCCGGCAACGGCCCGCATGACCGAAGCTTCATTGCGCAGATTGGCCTGTACCGGCACGACCTGGCCCACGCTGCCGAACATGCGGGTTTCCCCGGCGAGATCGGGGCGGCGCACCGCAACACGGATGCGATAGCCCTGCCGCGCTAGCAATTGCACCAGATGCGTGCCGACAAATCCCGATCCACCGAAAATGGTGACGAGCTTGGGGATATTGCGATCCATTTGGGGGCTCCGGCGCAGGCAGGTTTCTACCTGCCGCTTCTAGCGCAAGCGGCTTGGTTCTGTCGAGCCTTGCGCGTGCCAGCAATAGACTTGGAAAACTTCGGGTCCGGTTCAAGAATGCGCATTGACAATAGGATGACGGCACCCTAGTTACTCGCCCGTCGCCCAGATGGCGGAATTGGTAGACGCGCACGGTTCAGGTCCGTGTGCCGCAAGGCGTGAAGGTTCGAGTCCTTTTCTGGGCACCAATTTCAAAACCCCGTTGCTGAAAAGCGACGGGGTTTTTTATTGCGGCAGGCGTTTGCGCCCGCGCCTTGAGGCGATGAGGCCCACGAGCATGCCGGCCAGGACTGCAATCATGAACGGCCAGTGGCGGATCTGCGCGAAGACGGTGCCCGACAGCTTCTGATGCGGGCGAACGTCGAGAGCAGCCATTTCACCGGGGGCCAGTTGCGCGGTCACGCGGCCCAGCGGGTCGGTGACGAAGGTGAGGCCGGTATTGGCGGCGCGCACCAGACTCATGCCCTCTTCCACGGCACGCAGCCGCGCATGATGGGCATGCTGGGCCGGGCCGATCCAATAGGCGTCGAACCAGGCGTCATTGGTGAGGTTGAGCAGGAATTGCGCGCCGCCCGTCTCGCCCAGATCGCCCGAAAAGATGATTTCGTAGCACACCAGAATCAGTGCCGCAGGGGCATTGGGCAGGCTCATCAGCCGCCGCCGCGCATCGCCCGCCGACCAGCCATCGGCGCCAGGCACGAATTGGGTAATGCCGATGCGCGCCAGCATGTCGGCGAAGGGCAGATATTCGCCGAAGGGCACAAGATGCGACTTGTCATAGGAGGCGATCACTTCGCCGTCGGAATTGATGGCAAGCACCGAATTATAGGGCGGCTGGCCGGGCCTTGCGCCATCGATATCGAGCGGGCGGCGCGGCACGCCGGCAATCAGGCTCGCCTGTTCGGGCAGCATGCGGGCGATGCGCGCCAGTGCTTCGGGATAGGTTTCGAGAAAGAAAGGCAGGCTCGATTCGGGCCAGATCAGATGGGTGATATCGGCCAGCCCCTGATCGGAGGGGTCCATGCGCATGTCTGACAGCATGATCAGCCGGTCCACCAGCGCCACCGGATCGACATTGCCGAAATCGGCATGCTCATAGACCAGTGGCTGCACCAGCCGCAGGGCCATGTCCTGCCGCTCGGTGGAAATATTGCCGCTGAGCCGGTTCCAGCCGTAGCCAAGCTGGGTGGCGATGACGAGCAGGGCCAGAAAGAGCGGCGCCAGACGCCGCGACCAGTTGCGCTGGTCGGCGGGCCAGACCAGCGCCGGGGTCATGGCGAGCAGCGGGGCCAGGAAGCTCAGGCCATAGACACCAATCACCGAGGCCAGCTGCATCATCTCATCGGTGCCGGTCAGGCTGTAGCCCAGCAGGTCGAAGGGAAAGCCGGTAAAGACATGGCCGCGCACGAATTCGGCAGCGGCGAGCCAGGCCGACAGCGTCAGGATGCGCGTCCAGCCATGGCTCCAGAACAGATGTGCAAAGGCGCTGGCAAGGCCCCAGAACAGCGCAATCAAAGCCGCCAAGGCAGCGATGGCAAAGGGCATGGCGCCGAGAACCCAGCCGCCATCAACGAAGAAGGCTGCACCCAACCAGTGAAAGGCAACGAGAAAATAGCCCCAGCCAAAGGCGAAACCCACGGTGAATGCGGGTCCGAACAGGCGCCGCCAGCCGCGCGGCCGCTCGGCCCCATCCAGAGCCCAGACCCAGACGGGCATGGCGAGGAACAGAAGGGGCAACAGGAAAAAGGGCGGCACGGACAGCCCGGCCAGCGCGCCGGCCAGCAGAAGCAGCAGGAACCTGCGCCAACCCTGGCTCAGCATGGCGGTTTCGGCCAGCCAGGTCATGGGCGGGAAAGGGGCGAATCAAGCAGCATGGGGGCAAGGTGGTGCCAGCCGCGCTGGGCGTCAAGGCGGTGGACTTGGGGGAGGGGGAAAGGGTAGGAGTGCAAAGCGTATGCAGGGGATCGCGCATCTGCCGCACAGGCAATCCCACGACAGCGGGACTGCCGCTGCAGGGAAACTGACGCAGCAGACGCCGCCCTGTTCCTTACCCCGGGATATGCCATGACCACACCGATCACCCTCGCCATCGACACCGCCGCACCGCGCCTGCAGCTGGCGCTGGCGCTCGCCGATGGAAGCGTGGATGAATTGGTGGAGGACATTGCCAAGGGCCATGCAGAAATCCTGTTCGACCGGATCGAGACGCTGCTGGTCCGCAATGGGCTCGCCTACGCTGATCTCGCCCGCATCGCCGTGACCACCGGCCCCGGTTCCTTTACCGGTCTTCGGATCGGGCTTTCGGCCGCGCGGGGCCTGGGTCTGGCGCGCAAGCTGCCGGTTCTGGGTATTCCCAGCCTGCTGGCCGTCTCCCTGGCATTGGAAAATGGCCCGGTTGCGGTGTTGGTCGATGCGCGGCGCGGCGAAGCCTATTTCGAGGTCTTTGCGGCGCCCGGCGTCATTGGCGATGGCCCGTCTCTCGTGCCGATCGAAAGCGCCCATGCCGCCATTCCCGGGGGCATGCAGGTCATTCAATCTCCCTTCGCCGCAATCGGCGCCATGGCGCGCTTTGCCGCGACGGCCGATCCGCTGGCATTCCCGCCCCATGCTGCCTATATCCGGGATGCAGATGCCAAGCCGCAGGATGCGGCACGCATTCCAAGGCGCGCGCCGGGAAACAGCTGATGTTGAAATTCTGGATGGCTCCGGGCGGGCTGCATGTGGAGCCGGGGGAGGTTCGGGACGCAAAGGATCTCGCCCGTATTCATGGCCAGAGTTTTTATCGTGGCTGGCCCGTCGAGGAATTCGGCCAGTTTCTGGCCGGCAAGGATAGTCCGGTCTATGTCGTGTGCGATGCCAGACGCCGCATTGCCGGCTTTGCCCTGATCCGGACGGTGCTGGATGAAAGTGAATTGCTGACCATTGCGGTCGATCCGAAATGGCGCGCCAGGGGATTGGGCCGGGCCCTGATGAACGCCGTCTTTGCCGATCTGCTGCATTCCCCGTCGCGGCGGATGTTTCTGGAGGTGGACGAGCAGAACCATGCGGCGATCCGTCTCTACGAAAAGCTCGGTTTTGCTACCATCTCCTCGCGCAAGGGCTATTATCCGAGGCCGGACGGGTCGGCGGCCACCGCGCTTGTCATGGCGCGCGATCTTGGCTAACCCGGTCCTTAGAAAAATCCGCCAGGGAGCGTTGGCGTGAGCAAGAACCCATCCGAATTGAACCTGGAAGACGCCTGCGTCGCCCATGGCATGCGCATGACCGACCAGCGCCGCACCATCGCCCGCGTGATCGAGGGCGCCAATGACCATCCCGATGTCGAGGAGCTCTACCGGCGCGCCGCCGCGGTCGATCCGCGCATCTCGCTCTCAACCGTCTATCGCACCGTCAATCTGTTCGAAGAGGCGGGGCTGGTCACCAAGCATGATTTCAAGGATGGGCGCGCCCGGTTTGAACTCATTCCCGACGAACATCACGACCATCTCATCGATATCCGTTCCGGCAAGGTGATCGAATTCCGCAATGAGGAAATCGAGGCCATTCAGGACGTGATCGCCAAGCGGCTGGGCTACAGGCTGGTCGATCACAGGCTCGAACTTTATGCCGTGCCGATCGGCGACAAGAAGGCCTGAGGCGGCGCCGAAATGATCTTCCGCATTCTGTTCTTCCTGTTCGTCTTCGTGCCCTTCCTCATCGTGGTTATCCCGTTGCAGGGGCTGATCGTGGCTCTGCGCCTGCCGTTCTGGCAGGTCTTGCCGCGGATGTTTCATCGCGTCGGCTGCGCCTTTCTGGGCCTCAGGATCAAGGTCATCGGTACGCCATCCAATGGCCGCCCAACGCTAATGGTCTCCAACCACATTTCCTGGACCGATATCGTGGCGCTCGGCTCAGTGGCCGATGTCACCTTCGTGGCCAAGCGGGAAGTGGGACAATGGCCCTTCGTGGGCATGATGGCCAATCTGCAGCGCACCATCTATGCCGACCGCACCCGCCGTTCGGCGACCGGAAAAACCGCCCAGGCCATGGGCAATCATATGGCCAGCGGTAATGCCGTCCTGCTGTTTGCCGAGGGCCAGTCCGACATCGGCACCCATGTCCTGCCCTTCCGTTCGGCGCTGATCGGGGCGGCGCAACACGCCATGATCGAGGCGGGGGCCAGGGACGTGGTCATCCAGCCGGTGACCATTGCCTATACGAAATTGCAGGGCCTGCCGGTCAGCCGCAATGAGCGGTCGCTGATCGCCTGGATCAAGTCCAAATCGATCAAGCAGAACATTGCCGAAATCCTTTCCGGCCCGGTCAAGGATGTCACCATCGCCTTCGGCACCCCCATGCCTCTCTCGGAAAACGACAATCGCAAGGCAGTGAGCAAGGCAGCCGAACAAGAGGTGCGCGCCATGCTGGTGGCGCTCAACCGCGGCGGGGCGCTGCCTGCGGCGGCAGGAAAGCGACAAGTTTAGCCATTAGGCTTAATCCGCGTTCCCGCTAGGGAATTAACAAAGCATTAGCTATTCCAGAGCCGTTCCAACCCTTGTGGAGAAGCGGCAATGATCTGGGAGCTTGTGGCCATCTGGGCCATCGTTCTGGCAGCGCTTGTGTGGTTTGTGCGCGAGGAAATGGCAAAGCGCGACATGAGCGCGGCACGGCTCGCACCTGCCAGGGGCGCGGTCGCCAGCCATGACAGCGCAAGCCACGCACAGGCGGTTGTTCAAAATTCCACTTTCGATGCGGCGGCGGCGCGCCGGCAATTCATCGCGGCGCTGGCGCGGATGGACGACTGAGGCTTCAGGGGCTCGGAGGGGTACCAAGATGCTGCTTGAGCCGGCCGACGATATCGGCCGCCTTGACCATCAGCGCCAGTTCGACATCCTCATCGCTCATCCCGGCCTGGATATCGGTCCAGACCGGAACCATCAATTCGTGCCGGACCTCCTGCCCCCCAATGGTTTCGGTCAGCACAGCCCTGACCTTGCCGGTCACGCGATCCTGCAATCGGGGATGGGGCTGTCTCTCGGCCAGGGCGATATCGATCAACTCAAGACTCAATTCCGGCTCCGTGGGAGCCCCCATCGACCAGACTGGTCCTGGATGGTTCACCCGGCAATAACGTCATCCCGGCAGCGGGGTTGCACCGCCGCCGGCTTGGTTAGTCCAACCTGTTGCGAAAGCGCATCACGCCCGAAATGGGATCGAGGCAGGGGACGACGCTGAAATGTCAGCGGGACCGGATTAGTCCGATTCCGCCGCTGTTAAAAGCCTACAAAAGAGGCAAAAAAACGGTCACGAAAACGCGAGCGGTGGAGCGGCGCTACACCTTGACCGCATATTCCACCCGTCCCTGGTCGCCGAAGACCTTGATATAGCGGTCGATTTCGCCGGGTTCGCCGGTGGCCTTGGCCGGGTTGTCCGAGAGTTTCACCGCCGGCCGGCCATTGGCCTCCGAAACCTTGGCGACGATGGAAATCGGTTTGAGGCCGGGATTTGGCGCGGGCGCACAGTGCTCGAAATCATTGGTCAGGTTGGTGCCCCAGCCAAAGGCCATGCGCACCTTGCCATCGAAATGCAGATAGGCGTCCTCGATCATTTCGACGTCGAGCCCGTCCGAAAAGATCAGCAGCTTTTCGCGCGGGTCGCGGCCGCGATCCTTCCAGAACTGGATGATGCGTTCACCCCCTTCGATGGCGGGCGCGCTGTCGGGGCGGAAGCCGGTCCAGTCGGCCACCCAGTCGGGCGCATCGCGCAGGAAGGCATCGGTGCCGAAGGCGTCGGGCAGCACAATAAGCAGGTTGCCGCCGTAGTAACTCTTCCAGTCCTGGAGGACCCTATAGGGGGCTTCGCGCAGTTCCTCGTCGGAACGGGCCAGCGCGGCCAGCACCATGGGCAGCTCATGGGCATTGGTGCCGAGCGCCTCAAGATCGGTGTCCATGGCGAGCTTGACATTGGAGGTGCCGGTGAAATTCTCCCCGATCCCCTCCTTCAGCGCCTCCACGCACCAGCGCTGCCAGAGGAAGGAATGGCGGCGGCGCGTACCGAAATCGGAAATCTTGAGATCGGGCAGCTTTTGCAGCCGCTCGACCTTTTCCCACATCTTGGCCTTGGCGCGGGCATAGAGCACGTCGAGCGTGAAGGGGCCGTAATGCTTCATCGCGGCCCGCGAGCGCAATTCGTTGATGATGGCCAGCGCGGGAATTTCCCACATCGTGGTCTCGACCCAAAGGCCGGGAAATTCGAGCACGAACTGGCCGTCGCGCTTTTCCAGCCGGTATTCGGGGAGCTGGAAATTTTCGAGCCAGCGCAGGAAGCCGGGCTGGAAAATCTGGCGGCTGCCATAGAAGCTGTTACCCGCCAGCCAGATCATTTCCTTCTTGGAAAAGCGCAATGTGCGGCAGTGATCGAGCTGGGCGCGCAATTCATCGATGTCGATTTCCTCGGCCAGCCGCACCGATTTGGTGCGGTTGATCAGGCTGAACGTCGCCTCTACCTTGGGATAGAGTCCCCAGATCATCTGCAACATCAGCAGCTTGTAGAAATCGGTATCGAGCAGGCTCCGAATGATCGGATCGAGCTTGAACGTGTGGTTGTAAACCCGGCGGGCAATATCGGTATAGGTGGCCATATTCGTTCCACTTCGCGCCGCTTTTTCTAGCCCGGCATTGTCAGGATTGGGAAGGACGGAACCGGAGGGATCGGTTCCGGTGATACAGGGCTAATACTTGCCCTGTTCGCTGCCACAGAAGGGATCCACCGGACTGGTGCCGGCAAAGGGCGTGCGGCCCATCAGGGCCTCGACCACGGCGGCCTGCATGTCCTCGTTGCTGCCATAGGCATTGACATAGGTGGGCACGCGCGGCGCATCGTGAAGGTAATAGGGATAGCCGAGCGAGACCATCAATACCGGCAGATCGTGCCAATAGCGCTTCATGGCACCAAAGACCGTGCCGGTCATGTCCTTCCAGTTGAGGAAGATGCGCTGGCGAGTCAGCAGCGTTTCCTCGGCCAGCAGATAGAGCACGAGGTCGTACTCCCTGGGATCGACCTCCATGCCCGGGGCATATTCGGTGATCTCAAAACCCTCGCGCCAGAGCATGTTGGGCAGGCCCAGCGGCAGGGGATGGGGCGCGAAGGGCTGCACCGCGCCGGTCGAAAACACCAGCACGCGCTTATGCCGGTCCGGGGACAGCGGCAACAGGTTCTGCACGTCCTTGACCAGCGTGGGCACACGGGCGCTGACGGCCCGTGCAGTATCGCGGCTGGCGGTCCGGCCCATCACGGCCTTTGCCGCATCGAGATCGGGTCCGACGCGGCCGGCCTTATGCACGCCCAGGGCTGCCTTCAAGCCCAGCACCCGCGTCACCGCCTCGTCCACCCGCTCCTGGCTCAGCCGGCCATCGGCTACCGCCTTGACCAGATACATGAGATCGGCATTGGCATCGTCTGAGAACAGGATCACGTCGCAGCCGGCAATGACGCATTGGGGAATGGTCTGGTCACGCGGGCCCCAATCGCCGAAACCGGCCATGGGCGTGGCGTCGGAAACGATCAAGCCGTTGAAACCCAGTCTCTCGCGCAACAGCGTCTGGTTGAGCTGCGGGCTCAGCGTTGCCGGGCGGAAGGCCTCCGCCCCTGCCTCGAGATCGAGTTCGCGCACGAAAGCGGGGAAGGCAATATGGGCGGACATGACGCTCAGCACGCCGGCGTCGATGGCGGCGCGGTAGAGCTGGCCGAAGGTGTCTTCCCATTCGTCCAGCGTCAGTGGATTGACCGTGGTCACCAGATGCTGGTCGCGGTCGTCATAGCCCTCGCCCGGCCAGTGCTTGACGGTGGCGGCAATGCCGTTTTGCTGAAAAGCCGCGATCTGGGCCAGGGCATGGCGTTTCACCCGATCCACATCCGAACCATAGGACCTGGTGCCGACAATGGCGCTTTGCCAGGCCTTGTTGATGTCGATGACCGGGGTAAAACTCCAGTTGAGCCCCACGGCGCGGGCCTCTTCGGCCATGATCGTGGAAATGGCCGTCGTCGCCTCCACATCATCGACGGCCGCGAGGCCAAGCGGATTGGGGACCTCGGTACCAAAGGGCAGGCTCATGCGGCTGCCTTCGAGATCGGCGCTGACCAGCATGGGTACGGGGCCGGCCGCATCGATCTGTTGCATCAGGCCGATTTCGGCAGCGAGATCGCCGCCATAAACGCGCGTCACGCCGCCGGGCCGGAAGCTGCGCATCGAGGCCAAGGCCTCCTCGGGCGCCTCGCGGGACAAAAGCACGAAGAGCTGGGCCAGCTTGTCGCGCGGCGACAGCGCGTCGCGCGTTTCATGCACCCAGGCCACGGCCGTCTCGTCGAGATGAAATGGCGCTGCGGCAAGATCGATAGCAGCCAAGTCGGGCTCCCCGTCACATTCTTGTTATTGCCCCCTGTTTAGCAGGGCCGATGGGACGGGAACAAGGCAGGACCGCCCAAACAAAAACACCGCCGGATCGCTCCGGCGGTGTTTTAAGTCGGAACCGCTCGGACTCAGGCGGCGTGGCCTTCCAGCCATTTGGCAAGACCGGCCTTGGGCGTGCCGGCGCCGATCTTCATGTCGGCGGCTTCGCCGCCCTTGAACAGGATCATGGTGGGGATGGAGCGCACGCCATACTGGGCGGCAAGGCCGGGATTCTCGTCGACATTGAGCTTGACGATCTTCACCTTGCCATCGAGCTCGGAGGAAAGCTCTTCGAGCACAGGGGCGATGGCCCGGCAGGGGCCGCACCACTCGGCCCAGAAATCGACGAGGACGGGCTCGCTGGCGCTCAGAACTTCCTGACCGAAATTGGCTTCGGAAACGGCTTTGGTCATGGTCTCATGCCTTCCTATGGAACGCTGCACCGCCCCGCCGGGGCCTGAGCAGCGCAGAAATTTCAGTGCCGGTCGCGCGGGGCCGGCAAGCGGCGGTGTCTTTGCTCCCAAAGCTGGGGAGAGTCCAGCCCCGGTTCAAGCCCCTAGTGCCCGAGAGTAAAGTCCGACCGCGCCTGCCGGAGCAGCGCGGGCGGCAAATTCATCAATGTTTCCAACTCTGTCCACAGGATCGCCGCCGAAACGGGACGGCCCGGGAACAGCTGGCCTGCAACCAGCGCATAAAGCCCCAATTGCGTCAGATAGCCGGGCGGCACGTCTTCAGGGCGGGATGGCGCCTGTGCGTCGGATTTGTAATCGACCACCAACACGCCCCCCTCGTCAACCACAAGGCAGTCCACCCGGCCATGCAGGCGCACCCTTTCGCCCCGGCGCAGGGCCGGCATCAGAAAGGGCACTTCGGCGCGGCTATTGGGCCCGAACAGGTGGCTGAGTTCGGGCCGGTTCAGGATGGACATCGCCTTGGCCGCCATGGCAGCGTGGCGCGCGGGATAGTCCGGCAGCAATGCCTCAAGGGCGCGCGGCATGACCCTTTCCCAATCATCACGCTGCACCTTGCCCAGATGCTGCAGCAGCGCATGGAGCGCCAGCCCCTGCTTGCGCGCGCCTTCGGCGTCGCGGGCCTGTTCGGCAAGGCTTTGCAGAATGGGCTGCGTCCCCGTCGCCTCCCCGGCGCGCGAAGGCGAAACCAGCGGCTCCACAATGGGTTCGGGCACAGAATCAGCACTCATCTGGATAGCGGCGGGCGTCGGATGCACCGCGCCGCCCAGATGCACCGGCTCGTTCACACTAGGATAGATTCTGGCAGCGACATTGCCGCCGGCATCGTGAAGATCGGTCAGGTCGGAAGCAAGCGCCTGTTCCACGGCCTGATACCAGCTGCCCTCGAGCTGGGTTTCCACTTTGGACCCGGCGCTGAGCGCCCCGGTGACATAAAGCTCGTCCTCGGCGCGGGTCATGGCAACATAGAGCCTGCGCCAGTATTCCTCGGCCAAGGCCGCGTCGGCGGCTTCCTTGATCGGCAGGGTCGCCGCGACATGCTGTGCTTTGGCAGAAGCCTGAACCAATAGCGGTCCGGGCGCGGTATCGAGCACATAGACCGGCTTGCCGGTCATCTGCGCGGAGGGTTTTGCCGTCGCATCGGCGAGAATGACAATTGGCGCTTCGAGCCCCTTGGCCCCATGCACGGTCATCACCCGCACACCGCCGCCGCTTTCGGCCAGTTCACGCTTGATGGTCACCGAACGGCGGCGCATATCGACTGCAAAGCCCTGCAGCGAGGGTTGCCCGCCCTGTTCATGCGCCAGCGCCAGTTCCAGCAGTTCGGACAGCACTTCATCGACCTCGGTGCCCAGCCTGCTGTGGAAGCGCTGCAAGCCGCCTTCGGCATAAAGCAGACCGGCCAGGAATTCGAAGGGCCGCTCCATGTCGAGCTGGCTGCGCCACCTGGACAGTTTGCCGGCCGCAACCTGGGCCGCTGGAAGGGCCGACGCCAGAAGTGCCGCATGGAGGCTCCTGTCACCCCGCCCATGGGCCAAAAGGTAGAGATCGTCTTCCGATATGTCGAAAAGCGGCGAGCGCAGCAGGGACGCCAGTTGCAGGTCGTCAGCGGGGTTGAGCAGCACATCGATCAGCGCCAGAAGGTCGAGCACGGCGATGTGGCCGGTTACCGCCAGCCGGTCGGCGCCCGGCGTCGGCAGGTTTTCGGCGCGCAGGGCGCGGATGATTTCCTGAAAGAAGGCGCCGCGTTTCTGCACCAGAACCAGCACATCGTCTGCCGTAACCGCCCTGCCCCGCTGTCCGAGCACCCTGCCCGTGTCGATCCAATTCCGGATTTCACCGGCTATGCGCAAGGCCACCTGCCGCACCGCGCTCTGCTCGGCTTCCACCGGCTCCTTCGGCCATTGGTCGCTGTCGCGCTCGGCCTTTGCATCCTGAATGGGGGGCCAGAGCGTTACCGAACCGCCCTGCTGAATACGCGCTGCCTCATGGCCCACCTTTTCGGCCGACAGCAGGGCGATCCTGATGTCTTCGCGGCTGGTCACGCGGTCCACCGCGTCCAGAATGGTCTTGAGCGTACGGAAACTGGTATGGAGCGGCACACGCGCAAAGGGCTTTGCCGAGGCCTTGGCGCGCTGGGCCATGTCCAGTCCGGTTTCCCCGAACAGAACCGGCTGCGCGCCCTGGAAAGAATAGATCGACTGTTTCTGATCGCCCACGGCGAAGATGGAGCGTGGCCGGTCCACCGCGCCATCGCCGGAGAAAAATTCAGCGGCCAGAGCCTTCACCACCCGCCACTGGCGCGCATTGGTGTCCTGGCTTTCGTCGACCAGAATATGGTCGATCCCGGCATCGAGCTTATACTGCACCCAGGGCGCCATTTGGGCATTGTCGAACAGATCACCGAGCTTTTCGACGAGATCATCGAAGTCGAGCAGGGCATGCCGGCGCTTTTCGTCCTCGTAGCGCGCCCTGATCGCTGCCACCACATCCAGCACCGCTTCGCTGCGCGCCACCAGCAGCGCTCCGTTCAATTGCGCGTCAAGCTCGACCAACCGCTCCTGCTCGGCAATGAGCAGATCGTGCAGATCGGGCCAGGTCTCCACTTCCTTCTTGACCATAAGCCGCGAGCGGGGTTCGCCCTTGCCGGTAAAAAAGGCGGCGCGCAGACCTTCGAGGGTCGGATTGTCGGGATCGAGCCGCGCCAGCAGGTCGGCGCAGCGTGAATTGCCGTCCGGATTGCCGTTAAGGCAGCTTACCAGCGTTTTGAGCACGCTCGGCGTTAACAGTGTGCCAGCGACAAACCCCTGACGGACACTCTCGGCGCTGTCCTTGACCTTGGCCAGATCGCGCAGGCGCTGTTTCGCGGCGGGAATGTCGACAAGCAGCGGTTTGAGCCGCGCGCCTTCCGAGAGCGCCGAATTGATGGCCTTGGCAAGGGCATCGTCGCTCATCAACCCGAACAGCACCTCCACCGCTCCGGCATGCGCCCCGCCCCTAAGCCCCTCGGCCAAAACGCTTTCCCGCGCCGACAGCACCATCTGGACCTGCTGGTCATCCTCGATGACGGAAAAGTCAAAGGGCACTCCGGCCTCGATGGGGAAGCGATGCAGCACCGCCTCGCAAAAGGCGTGGATGGTCAGGATGCGCAGCCCACCCGGCGTTTCAAGTGCGCGGGCGAACAGTGTCCGCGCGTCGCGGAGCATTTCGGGGGCGGGGGCAGAGCCCACCAAGCCCCTGACATCCTTATATAAAGCCGCCTCGTCGGCCACAGCCCATTGCGCCAGCCGGGCCCCGACGCGCTTGCGCATCTCGGCCGCCGCCGCCTTGGTATAGGTCAGGCAGAGAATGGATTGCGGCCGCGTCCCGGCCAATAAAAGCCTCAAGACGCGGTGGGTAAGCACATAGGTCTTGCCCGAGCCGGCATTGGCCTCCACCCAGATCGAATAATCCGGGTCGCTGGCCCGCGCCTGACTGGCCACGGTATCGAAAGGCGGTTTGACCTCACCGCGATCGCTCACGCCTCATCCTCCCCATCCACGGCAGTCCATTCGGCGAGGCGGGCAAGATGGTCATAAGGCCCTGCAAATCTTTGGGTTTTTAGCGGCAGGAGACGTGCCGGCATTGGTGTTTCGCGCAGCAGGAAAAAATCGATATGGCCTTGCATGCGCCGCCAGATTTCATCGGCGGCGGCCATGACATCCATGCCCTCGGCAAGGGCAAAGGCGCTGGGCTTGAACGCGTCGGGGCCCAGTCCGATCTTGATATAGGTCAGCGCCGAGGACGCGGCGGGGTCGATATTTTGCATGGCACCCGCCTTGGCCATCAATGCCTCAACCGGCAGTTGCGGGGCTTCAAACGCCTTCATGCTGGCCGGGCTCGGCGGTGATCCGGTTTTAAAATCAAGGATTTCCAGACTGCCATCGCCGAGCAGATCGATCCGGTCGGCCTCGCCAGTGACAAGAAAGCCGTCGCCCAGCGGGACGGACCATTCACCCCGAATTTCGGCGTGCCGGGCCCGCACCGATCCGTTGCGCCCACGCTCGAAGTCGAGGAACTGGCTGGCCGCCGTTTCAAAGCGCCGCAGCCAGATATCGCGGCGCTCTCCGACCATGTCGAGCCCGGCAAATTCCTCATTGGCGATCTGCATAATGGTGCCAAGGGCTTGCGGCGCCATCACGTCGTGCCCTTCATTGACGAAACGCGCGAAGATGGCATGGATGATGGTGCCGCGCTCCCGTGCGTCAGGGTCTTCACCCAGGGCGTCGAGCGGGCGCAGGCGCAGCACATGCTTGGCATAAAGATCGTAGGGCGAGCGCATCAGCGTCTCGATCTCGGTGACCGAGAGCCTGGTCAGGCGCGGCACAAGCGGCGGATTGGGTGCAGGACGGGGGGCCGGTTTGACATAGGCGACAGCATCGAGTTGCCGCGCCATATCGCGCCAAAGCTGACCGCGTTGGCGCAGCAAACCGGACTGTTCGTCCCCGATAAAGGCATCGAGCCGCTGTACCAGCCGGGAGGGCAGTGCCGGGCTCGCGCCGATGCGATCGGCATAGGCGATGATAACCGCGCCATTGCCCATGGCCTGCGCAAAATCGTGGGCAGCAAGGCCCTGCATGCGTTCGGGCGGCTCCAGCCCGGCGGCAAGACGCATGCCGCGGCTGAGCCAGGGGCCGGGATCGGCGGGGCCGGGCCATTTGTCTTCATTGAGCGCGCCCAGAATCAGCAGGTCCGGGCTCATCAGCCGTGCTTCCAACTGGCCCCAGATGGCGATGTCGTCGCGCCGCTGTTCGTGATTGCGCACATCGAACCCATCCATCAGCGCAAAAAGCACTTCATCGAGGCCGAAGGGTCCAAAGCGATGGCCCTGCCCGGCCAGTTCGGACATTTCCGCGGCCCAGCGCGACAGCTCTTCGCGGCCATGGAGCTGCGCGCCGGCGCTGACCGCCTCGACACTGGCCTGCAACGCGATGGCCAGGCCCGAAGCGTCCATCTGCTCGTCCTGCAGTCTGTTTATGATCGGTGCGAGAGCGGTTTCGAGCCTGTCGAACAGGCCGGAAATAGCCTGTCCGTCCTTGGGGTCAATCGGCTTTCGCCGGCTTTTGGAAGCCTCGGCCATGCGCACTGCGAGCAGAGCCCTGAGACCTGCAATCCCCGGGCCGGGGCGCTGGCCACGCAGCAGGCGCAGATCCAGAAGATTGGCGGCCTCCGCAATCTCCAGGCGATCCGCACCGAAGCCGACGGCGCGATTGCGCAGCAGCGCCATGAGATCCACCGGCGCGCAATGATTGACCGCCAGACTCAGCACCTGTCGGGCCAGCCGCCCTGCCGGGGAATGGAAGAGCGGCGCGCCGGCAGCGTCATCGACATGAATGGCGAAGCGCTTCAGCTCGGCCGCAATGCGCCGCGCCAGATTGCGGTCCGGGGTGACGATACCGACCGATTTGCCCTCGGCGAGGGCGGCGCGGCCGGCCAGCGCGATGGCGCGGGCTTGCTCATCCTCATTGCGTGCCGCGATGATCGACACATTCGACAGCGCCGCATCGAGCGCGGCAGGCTCAAGCCGTTGCCCGGCCCAGAGCGCGGTATCCCCGGTCAGTGCCAGCGCATGATTGACCAGGGCGGTGCGGTCCTGGGGACTGGGGCATAATTCGGTGACCTCATCCAGACGCGCCCCCAGGACCTTCAGCAGACGGGATAGGCCATATTGGGGATGGCCATGCGGATTGTCGTCCTCCCGCCGCAGGGCGGCCAGGGTTTCGGCGGACATGGCCATGTCGAGCCCCGGCAGGACCACAACGCCACGCGGCAGCGCGGCGATAGCGGCGAGCAGGCGCGCCGTTGCCGGGATGGAGCCGGTGGACCCTGCGGCGATAACCGGACGCTCTCCATAAAGATGCGTCGCCGCCACAGCCTGGCGGTCAAGCCTTGCGCCCCGCAATGCTGCAATATCGCTCTGGTTAAGAGCCTTCAGTATTTCGGGCCATGCGGTCAGGGCGATATCGAGAAATTCCAGCGTTTGCTGCCAATACTCACCCAGTTCCTGCGCGAGATCCGTGCCGATGGCCCTTATGTCGGCAGGTGACCGCTCTTCGATCAGCAGATCATCGATTACATGGCCAAGGGATTCCGCCATGGAGAAGATTTCGGCGGCGGTGGGTGGGGTGGAAAAGGCCAGCCGCCCGCGCGTCGAGCGGGCCCATTGGGCCACCAGATGTGAAAGGGTCAGCCGCCGCATCAGCCGGGTGACCGGGCGCGGCAAGGCAGGCGCCTCGAAGGGCGGCAGGAAAGGCTCTTCGTCGGTCTCCTCGCCGCCAAAAGTGCGGATATCGGGAAGCAGGCCAGTGAAATCGGGGTGGCTGGAAAAGGCTTCGGCCAGCGTCCGCCGGGCGCGTTGGGTCGGCACGATGATGGTGACATCGCTCAGCCAGAATGGCCCGCTGCGGTCCCAATCGCCCAGCAAGCGCCCATCCATGACCGCCGCGGCAAGACAGGGCAGGAAGGGCACCGACGGCTCGATGGAGAACAGGCTCATGCGGGCAAGGCCTTTTCGGCAGCAGCAAGGCCGGCCGCATCGCCAACGTGAAACCAGTCGGCATCCAGCACAACGCCGAACAATCGCTCATCCTCAAGCGCTGCATCGAACAGCAGGTTCAGCGAAAAGGCGCCATCGGACGTCTCGTTGAAGAGGGATTTGCCAAGCAGCGCGACCCCGCCATAGATCACCGGAGCGCCATAGTCGCGGGTCACCTGCCCGGCAGGATCGAGGCAGAAATCATGGCTACGGGTGAAGCCATGAGCACGGTGCGGCTGGACACAAAGCAGCACGATGTCGCGTTCCCCGCCATAACGCGCGCACATGCGGGCGAGCGGCCTGTCGGCGCCGGGATACCAGAACGCGTCGGTATTCATCACGAAGAAGGGGTCGGAATGCAGCATGGGCAAGGCCGCCTTGACGCCGCCGCCCGTGTCCAGCAGCACCTCCTCGCGGTTGACCTTGAGCAGGCCGCCGAAATGGGCGAGCAGTTGATCGGCGCGGTAATGGGCATTGGCCGCGAAGCGTTTCGCCCCCTCCTGGCGCGCATTGGCCATGACCCGTTCGATCAGTGGCACCCCGCCCACCGGCACAAGCGGTTTAGGCAGCGTGTCGGTCAGCGGGCGCAGCCGGGTACCAAGCCCGGCGGCCAGCAGCATCACATCAGGGAATCGGGCTTGTGTGTCCATGCGCCGGATAAGAAAGGCAGGCGCCCTTCTTGTCCAGCTTGCAGGGACTTATTCGGCGTGGGCCGCTGCGGCAGGCGGCTCGATATCGTCATCGCCTTCGGCGGCGACGGCTGCATCGCGCAGGCTGGCCTGAGCAGTGATCGCCTTGGTGCTGGTGGCGGTGATCGCGTCATTGGGTGGCGCCTTGGTGAGGATCGCCGCCAGTGAGCCGATGGTGGAGCGCAGATTGTGGCGATGGACGACCATATCGACCATGCCGTGGCTGTAGAGATATTCGGACCGCTGGAAGCCCTTGGGCAGTTTTTCGCGGATGGTCTGCTCGATCACGCGCTGTCCCGCAAAGCCAATCAGGGCTCCTGGCTCCGCCAGATGAACGTCTCCGATCATCGCATAGGAGGCTGTGACGCCGCCGGTCGTGGGATTGGTGAGAACCACGAAGAAGGGCAGGCCCGCTTCGCGCAGGCGCAGCACGGCCACGGTGGTGCGCGGCATCTGCATCAGCGACAAAACGCCTTCCTGCATGCGGGCGCCGCCGGAAGCGACGAACAGCACGAAGGGTGTCTTCAGGCGCAGGGCAGTTTCAAGCCCGGTAATGATGCCCTGCCCGGCCGCCATGCCGAGCGAGCCACCCATGAAATCGAAATCCTGGATGCCGACGGTGACGGCGCGCTCGTAGAGCTTGCCGGTGGCAACAATCACCGAATCCTCAAAGCCGGTCTTGGCCCGGCTTTCCTTGAGGCGGTCGGTATAGCGCTTCTGATCGCGGAATTTCAGCGGATCGACGGGCACGGAGGGCACCGGCACGAGATCATACTGGCCATCATCGAGAAAGGTCGCGAGCCGGTCCGCCGGCTTGATCTTCATGTGATAGCCGGAATTGGGCACGACCCACTGATTGGCCTCGAGGTCGCGGTAGAACACCATTTCCCCGGATTCGGGGTCTTTCACCCATAGATTTTCCGGCGTGTCCCGCTTCGGATTGAGGATCGAGCGGATTTTGGGGCGGACGAAATTGTCGATCCAGTTCATGGCGCGGCCTTTCGCGGTGATCTTTGCGGGATCACATAGTCGTCAATTGTGGCAATTCTTATCAGGCACGGACCGGCTCGCAAAGCGGTCATGCCCGGGCTGTGGACAGATCAGGCGCGGGCCCGCTTCACCCCGGCAGCAAGACCCGCCACCAGACCGCGCACGACGGAAACCGTCTCCCCGGTCGGCTTGCCATTGTCCAGCGACTTCGCCACGGCATCGACCAGGACCGAACCCACCACGATACCGTCGGCATGGCGTCCGATCTCGGCGGCGTCCTCGGCGGTCTTGATACCAAATCCAACCGCGACGGGCAGGCTGGTATGGCTCTTGATGCGATCGACCGCCTCGCCTACCGCCCCGCGCGACTTGATCACCGCGCCGGTCACCCCGTTCATCGAGACGTAATAGACAAAGCCCGATGTGTTTTCGAGCACGACCGGCAGGCGCCTGTCATCGGTGGTCGGGGTGGTCAAGCGGATGAAATTAAGCCCGGCCTTGAGGGCAGGAATGCAGAGTTCCGCGTCTTCTTCCGCCGGAAGATCGACGACGATCAGGCCATCGACACCGGCTTCTTTCGCGGCCGCGATGAAGCGATCGACGCCGAAGGAGTAGATCGGGTTGTAATAGCCCATCAGCACGATGGGCGTCGTGTTGTCCTTGCGGCGGAAATCTTCCACCATGCCGAGCACGCCCAGCATGGTCTGCCCAGCCGCCAGCGACCGCTGGGCCGCCAGCTGGATGGCAACGCCATCGGCCATGGGATCGGAAAAGGGCATGCCCAGTTCGATAATATCGGCGCCTGCCTGCGGCAGGGCTTCGAGAATGGCCTGACCGGTCGCCAGATCGGGGTCACCGCCCATGATATAGGTGACAAGGGCAGGACGGTTCTCAGCCTTGAGTGCGGCGAAACGGCTATCGATACGGGTGGTCATGCCTTGAGAAGTCCCAGATGTTTGCCGACGCTTTCCACGTCCTTGTCGCCACGGCCGGACAGGCACAGCACGATGGACTGGTCCTTGCCCATTGTCGGGGCGATCTTCATCAGCTGCGCCAGGCCGTGGGCGGATTCCAGCGCCGGTATGATGCCTTCCAGCTTCGTCAGCAGCTGGAATGCCTCCAGCGCCTCATTGTCGGTGATCGGCGCATAGGTGACGCGCCTGGTATCATGGAGATAGGAATGTTCGGGGCCGACGCCGGGATAGTCGAGGCCGGCCGAGATGGAATGGCCTTCAAGGATCTGCCCATCCGCATCCTGCAGGAGATAGGTGCGGTTGCCGTGCAAGACGCCCGGTCTTCCCCCGGTCATGGACGCGGCGTGGCCATTTTCGACCCCGACGCCATGACCGCCGGCCTCAGCGCCATAGAGCGCGACATCGGCATCATCGAGAAAGGCATGGAAAGTGCCGATGGCATTGGAGCCGCCGCCGACACAGGCGACCACCGCGTCGGGCAGCCTGCCGTCCAGCTGCTGGAACTGCTCCTTGATTTCCGTGCCGATGACGGACTGAAAATCGCGGACCATTTCTGGATAGGGATGAGGACCCGCCGCCGTGCCGATCAGATAATAGGTGGTGTCGACATTGGTGACCCAGTCGCGCAGGGCCTCGTTCATGGCGTCCTTGAGCGTGCCGGCGCCGGCAGTGACGGGCCGCACTTCGGCCCCCAGCATCTTCATGCGCAAGACGTTGGGCATCTGCCGCTCGACATCGGTGGCGCCCATGAAAATGGTGCAGGGCAGGTCGAACTTGGCGCAGACCGTAGCCGTGGCCACGCCATGCTGGCCGGCGCCGGTTTCGGCGATGATGCGGGTCTTGCCCATGCGCTTGGCCAAGAGAATTTGGCCCAGGCAATTGTTGATCTTGTGGCTGCCGGTGTGATTGAGCTCTTCGCGCTTGAGATAGACACGCGCGCCGCCCAGATGCTCGGTAGTGCGCTGGGCGAAATAGAGCGGACTGGGACGGCCGACATAATGGACCGCAAGGTCTTTCAACTCGGCCAGATAGGCATCATCGGCCTTGGCGGCACGATACTCCCGTTCCAGATCGAGGATCAGCGGCATCAGGGTTTCAGCGACGAAGCGTCCGCCGTAAATACCGAAGCGGCCATGCTCGTCCGGGCCATTGCGCAGGGAATTGGTGCCGTCCATGTCGTCCTCTCGGCTTGGCCGAGACAAGCCCCGGCACAAAACCTCTATACGGCTGACCTTGCGTTGCGGATGAACGCTTCGATCAGCTTCTTGCTCTTGACGCCCGGCGCGGTTTCCACGCCCGATGACACATCCACCCCAAACGGCTTCACGGTCCTGATGGCCGCAGCGACATTGTCCGGCGTCAGCCCTCCCGAAAGCATGAAGGGCAGGGCAGGGTCAAGGCTTTCAAGCAGGCCCCAGTCGAAGCTCTCGCCCAATCCACCGGGGCGGTCGGCACCTTTGGGTGGCTTGGCATCAAGCAGGATGCGATCCGCCACATCGGCAAAGGCCGACACACCGGCCACGTCCTCGGCCGAGCCGATGGGCAGGGCCTTGAGGATTTCGACGCCGGCTTCGGCCCGAATGGCCTCGACACGATGGGGCGTTTCGGGCCCATGCAGCTGGATCCAGTCCGGGCCGAGCGCCGCCACTTCGGCGACGCAGGAATTGTCGGGATTGACCAGCACCACGCAGCTCTGGATCTGGCCGCGCGCCGCCGAGATCAACCCGCCCAATTCCTCGATGGAGACATGGCGGGGCGAGCGCTGGAAGTGCATGAAACCGACCATGTCGGCACCGGATGCGATCGCGGTGTCGAGCAGGTCATAAGTCTTGATGCCGCAGATTTTGATGATCAGGGGGTCGGCCATTTCCGGACGGGCTCAAGGAAGAAGAAATTCAAAATGGGGCAGCACGGCGCCGGTGACTACCGGAATTCGATGGCGTCATCGACATCGCTCATGGGCGAAACCGGTGCCATGCCGGCCTTGCGACGCTGGGCTTCGATTTCGTGGGACAATTGCTGGGCCTCGCGCCGCCAATGCCGTTCGCTGCGCCGATGCGTACCCTGCGCGAACCAGGAGGCGACGCCGCCCAGAAGGACGCCGATCAGCAAGACGACATAGAGCACCACAAAGAGCGGGATGCCATAGCCGTCGGCCCCGGCATCGAGCGGCGCGGCGAACGGATTGAGATTGACGCTGACCAGTTGGCGGTTGGCCAGGGCGAAGGCAATGAGCAGCCCGCAAAAGGGAACCAGTATCAGCCAGCCGACAATCCTGTTGAGCATTAAGTTCGCCTGAATATTGCGGCCTTGGTCCTATGAGCGGTTAAGCCGCTCACGGATTTCCTTGCCCGCCTTGAACTGGGGCACATATTTCTCGCCGACATCGACCTGTTCGCCCGTGCGCGGATTGCGGCCGACGCGGGCGGGGCGGTTCTTGACCGAAAATGCGCCGAAGCCACGCAATTCCACCCGGTCGCCGCGCGCCATGGCGTCACCGATCTCGTCGAGAATGGCGTTGACGATATTTTCGATGTCGCGCTGGAACAGGTGCGGGTTCTCCGCAGCGAGCTTCTCGACAAGTTCGGACTTGATCATCAAAGGCTCCGGTCTTGACCCTGCCCGCTTTTGCGGGGCAGCGCCAACCTGCCAAAGCCGGGGCAAAAGGTCAAGCGGCGCAAGGTGTTCGCACTCAGCCGAGCGGCTTGACCATATAGCGGGCCCCGGCCTCGTAGCTTTGCAGCTTTTCGGTCAGTTGCGGGCGTTGCCCGACCACAAAGCCCTGCCGTGTCCAGAAGGGCTGCGAATTGTTGACCGCGACCAGGCTCATTGCCGCATAGCCCATGACCCGGGCATGTTTGGTGAGCCCGGCGACGATCTTGCCCGCCGCGCCGATGCCGCGCGTCAGGGGCAAAAGCGCAAGGTCGTGAATGTAATAGGTGTCGGCATCGGGTGGAATGGCACCCAGCAGCGTGTCGAGCGCGGGAATGTCGTCCGCCATCCAGGGATGGCTCAGCACATAGCCTGCGGGCTTCTCGCCGATTTCGAGCAGGTAGCAGCCGTCACGGTAGAGCGAGAACTTTTCCGCCAGCACCTCTTCGGCCTCGAAGAAGCCAGGATGAACCTGATTGGCGATGGCAAAGACCGCGCCGAAATCATAGCCGGTCATGGCCCGCCAGGCGACGTCCTTGAGCAGGGACATTTCATTCTCCAGACGTGAAACGGCCCGCGCGGTGAGGCGCGGGCCGAATGATCGTATCGCAAGCGAAAGGCTTACTTCTCGTCGCGGCCCTTGAGGGCTGCGCCCAGGATGTCGCCGAGCGATGCACCCGAATCGGACGAACCGAAATTGGCCACGGCTTCGCGTTCCTCGGCGATTTCCAGCGCCTTGATCGAGAGCTGGATGCGGCCGGTCTTGCGGTCGTACTGGGTGACGCGTGCGTCGACCTTTTCGCCCTTGGAGAAACGCTCGGGGCGCTGGTCGTTGCGGTCGCGGGAGAGGTCGGCGCGGCGGATGAAGGCCGTCACTTCGCTGTCAGCGATGCGCACTTCGATGCCGCCTTCGTTGACTTCGATGACTTCGGTCGTCACCACGGCGTTCTTGCGCAGACCGCCCTGTTCGTTGCCGGCGGAGCTGTCAGCCAGATCATCGGCAGCGAGCTGCTTGATGCCGAGGCTGATGCGTTCCTTCTCGACGTCAACGTCGAGGACCTTGGCCGAAACCATGTCGCCGCGATTGTAGTCTTCCAGCGCGATTTCACCGGACTTCTGCCAGTCGAGATCGGACAGGTGAACCATGCCGTCCACATCGCCTTCGAGGCCGATGAACAGACCGAATTCGGTCTTGTTCTTGACTTCGCCTTCGATGGTGGTGCCGACCGGATGGGTCTCGGCAAAGGCTTCCCACGGATTCTGCAGGGTCTGCTTGAGGCCCAGCGAGATGCGGCGCTTGTCCGGATCGACTTCGAGCACGACGACTTCGACTTCCTGGGAGGTCGAGACGATCTTGCCCGGATGGACGTTCTTCTTGGTCCAGCTCATTTCCGAAACGTGGATCAGGCCTTCGATGCCCGGCTCCAGTTCGACGAACGCACCGTAATCGGTGATGTTGGTCACGCGGCCGGTGAACTTGGCCTCGATCGGATACTTGGCGCCAATGCCTTCCCACGGGTCGGACTGCAGCTGCTTCATACCAAGCGAGATGCGGTGGCTCTCGTGGTTGATGCGGACGATCTGGACCTTGATGGTCTCGCCGATCGTGAGCACTTCGGACGGGTGGTTGACGCGACGCCATGCAATGTCGGTGACATGGAGCAGACCGTCGATACCGCCGAGGTCGACGAACGCACCGTAATCGGTGATGTTCTTGACCACGCCGTCGACCACCTGGCCCTCTTCGAGCTGCTGGACGATTTCCGAACGCTGTTCGGCGCGCGATTCCTCGAGAATGGCGCGGCGCGACACGACGATATTGCCGCGACGCTTGTCCATCTTCAGAATCTGGAAGGGCTGCGGCACGTTCATGAGCGGCGCGATGTCGCGGATCGGGCGGATGTCCACCTGCGAACGCGGCAGGAAGGCCACGGCGCCTTCGAGGTCGACGGTGAAGCCGCCCTTGACCTGGTTGAAGATCGTGCCTTCAACGCGCTCATTGGCGTTGTACTTCTCTTCGAGCTTGACCCAGCTCTCTTCGCGGCGAGCCTTCTCGCGCGACAGGACAGCCTCGCCCGCGGCGTTCTCGACGCGGTCGACATAGACTTCCACTTCCGAGCCGACGGTGATCTGACCGTCACGATAGGCCTGGCCGAATTCCTTCAGCGCCACGCGGCCTTCGGTCTTGAGACCGACGTCGATGATGGCGAGGTCCTTTTCGATGGCAACGACGCGGCCCTTGACGACCGCACCCTCTAGGGGCTCGTTGTCGACAAAGGAGTCGAGAAGCATCGATTCAAAATCGTCTTTAGTCACAGTTTGCTGTGCCAAACTTTTTCTCCATTGCGCCGGTCGTTGAAGGTTGCTGATCCTGCCCGAATACGGGTCCGCTTCAGCAAAAATGCCAAAGCCGGCGCACGGAGCACCGCTTCTAACAACAGGATGATTGGTTATTTCCTATCCGGGCCAGCGAATGGTCTGATTGCGGCGGGTCCCGGGTCCCAAGGAGGAAATTAGGAGGCGTCAGCCCCCTGCCTTGAGCGCCATGGTCCGATCGACAATCTCGATGGCAGCGCGGAGTGCGGCCTCTATACCCAGAAGCGTCGTATCAAGCAAGTGCGCGTCTTGTGCTTTGTAAAAGCCGCCATGGGGATTGAGCATGTCGCGGGCGTCGCGCTCCTCGATCTGATGGAACAGCACATAGCGGTCCACCGGCACGCCCCGGCTTTCCAATTGCCGTGCCCGGCGTTCCATGCGGGCCTTGCTGTCAGCCTGGATGAACAGTTTTACATCGGCATCAGGGCAGATCTTGGTGCCGATATCGCGCCCGTCCAGCACCGCGCCACCGGGCTGGGTGGCAAAATTGCGCTGAAAATCGAACAGTGCCGTCCGCACATCGGCAATAACGGCAACCTTGGAGGCAAGCACACCGGTTTCAGCACTAGTCAGCGCTGCAAGATCGGTGAGGTGACCGGCGTCCAGCGCCCGCGCTGCCGCGATGGCCGCCGCCTCGAAACGAGGTGTATCCTCGATCCCCGCGATGGCGAGGCCAACGGCCCGGTAGAGCAGGCCGGTATCGAGGTGGGGCAGGCCATAATGGGCAGCAAGGCCGGAGGCGAGAGTGCCCTTGCCCGAGGCGGCAGGTCCGTCGACGGCGATGATCATGAACGGCCTCCTCGGCAATGCAATAGTGCAACAAGGCGATAGCGGCAGCGACAGCGCGGGGCAAGAGCCAGCATTTAGCGTTTGACACGTCCCGGCTTTGCCCATAACCGGACTGACCGACTGGGCGCGAGCGGCATGACGCGCCCGCGCATTTCCATTCGACGAGGCATGAAAATGGCCAGTTCCGAGCGCGGCACCAAGCGCACCGACCCCGATACGGGCAAGAAATTCTACGACCTCAACATGGACCCGATTGTCTCGCCCTATACGGGCAAGTCGTATCCACGGTCCTTTTTCGAGCAATTGGCCGGCAAGGCCGGTCCCGCCACGGCGCGCAAGCTCGATGACGAAGACGAGCAGGACGAAGAAGACGAAGTCGAGAATGCCGGCCCCGAAATCGTCAGCCTCGAAGAAGCCGATGCTGAAGAAAGCGGCGACGAGGTTCCTGATGACGTGGAGGACGTCGAGGTCGATGAAGATCTCGGCGACGACGAGGAAGACGTGTTCCTCGAAGAAGACGACGACGAGGATGACGGCCTCGGCTTTGAAGTCAGCGACGACGAAGACCGCTGATTTCGTTGAATTTTTCCGCCGGGGAGAGGTTTTCCCCGGCGGGACAAAAAAGTGTCATTTGGCACTTGCATGCGAGGGAATGATCCAATAGGTTCCGCCTCGCTTCGGACGGGTAACCCCGCCGAACCCACCAGAATGCAGTAAGGTCTAGCCTTACTCGGAATGGGGCCATAGCTCAGCTGGGAGAGCGCTTGCATGGCATGCAAGAGGTCAGCGGTTCGATCCCGCTTGGCTCCACCAATTCCTTCCTTTCATATTAGAGTTCCCTACGCCGTGGCGGCGGTCGGTTCTGCCGAACACTGCACCTGGTTCTGCGGGTTTGGTCTCGATCGCCTGCGCGCCCGGGGAACGCCCAGCCAGCGCAGGCCGCTGACGGAAATCGTGAGCCAAGGCCGTTTTCGCGCCTGATCGGGTTTGCGCTTGCGGCTTGTTCTGGCAATGTTCTCCAAAATGGAGAATCAGGCGTGCCCAAGCAAGCTGTGACCCTGAGCCCGGGAGAGGCGCGCGCCATCTGGCTGCGCGCGCAGAAACTTGACAGCGCGGTCCCTTTTGGCGCCGGGCCGGACGCGGCGCGGGCAGCGATCGCGCATCTGGGTTACGTGCAGATCGATACGATCAATGTGATCGAGCGCTGCCACCATCACATCCTTTATTCCCGCATTCCCGATTATCGGCGCGATGATCTGGCCCATCTGCAGAGCCATGAGAAATCCATATTCGAATATTGGACCCATGCGCTGAGCTATGTGCCGAGCACGGATCTGCCCTATTTCGTACCGGCGATGAAAGCCTGGCGCGCCAGTCCCAGCGCCTGGTTCGGCACGGTGAGCAAGGCCGAAGTCAGCGCCATGACCCGGCGCCTCAAGGAGGAGGGACCGCTCTCCATCCGCGACATCGACGATGATGCCTTGGTGGACAAGACCCATCCCTGGGCCAGTCGCAAGCCCTCCAAGCGGGTCCTGCAATTGATGTTCTATCAGGGGCTGGTGGCGATTTCGGCGCGCGACGGCATGGTGAAAACCTATGACCTCACCCATCGCCATTTCGGCTGGGAGAGCGCCCCGCGCCCCGCTACCGACCGGCAGGTGACAGCCTATCTGCTTGACCGCGCCCTGCGCAGCCAGGGCCTGATCAGCGTCGACTCCGTGTGCCATCTCAATAACGGCGCCAAGAAAGCCGTGCGCGAACTGATCGAGGCGCGGGTCAAAAGCCGCAAGCTGGTGCCGGTCAGCTTCGAGGGCAGCGACAAGACTGCCCTCTGGGCCACGCCTGAAACGCTGGAGGCCGCGGGCGCGATCGCGCCGCGCATCCACATTCTCTCGCCCTTCGACCCTCTGATCATCCAGCGCAAGAAGCTGAAGCTGTTCTTCGGCTATGACCATATTTTTGAAGCCTATGTGCCCCAGGCCAAGCGGCAATATGGCTATTTTGCCCTGCCGGTACTGGCCGGCGACAGGATCGTGGCCGCCGTCGATCTCAAGACCGACCGGGCGGCGGGCAGATTGCTGGTGCAGAAATGGACCTGGCTGGACGATCCGGGCGCGGAGACCCGAGCGGCGATAGACGCAGAACTGACCCGGTTTGAAAATTTCCAGCTTGGGCGCTGAGAAAAATGCCCGCCGGGTGGCGGGCATCGCAATCGCTCGAGCGAACTGTCAGTGCAGCGTGGCCAGACCGATGGATTGGTCGCCAAGCCATTCGCTTACCGCCTCGGCGCTATCGGATACCATCAAAGGGGTACCGTCGGCGGACATGACCAATTGGTATTCCGTGCCGGCGTCGAATTCGGCATCATGGATCATGGTGGACAGGACCATGCCGGTGACCGGCTTGATATAGGCCACAGCCTCGCCACCCAAAGCGGCGAACTGAGCGCGCGTCAGGGTTTTCAGCGTATTGTCGGGATCGACTGCTGTTTCGGAATTGCGTTTGTCCATCATCTGTCGGCCCTTTCCTGTTTCTTTCCTCACAATGAGCGAATGTCGATTTTTCGGGCGATCTTGGCGGCGCGAGGCCGTTCGAGAGCTATAACGAGCATGCCGTGGCCAAGGGTTGCATCTTTGACTTCCATGCCATCGGCGAGCAGGAAGCTGCGCTGGAACTGGCGGGCGGCAATGCCACGATGCAGAAAGTCCTTTCCGGCGTCGTCTTTCTGCCTGCCGCGCACCTGAAGCTGATTATCCTCCACCATCAGTTCGAGTTCGGATTGGGCAAATCCGGCTACGGCGATGGAAATCAGAAACCGCTCGGCGCCGTCTTCACCCTGGGTCCGCTCGATATTATACGGAGGATAGCCCTCGGCGGATCGGGAAAGCCGGTCGATACGCTCCTCGAAAGCATCAAAGCCGAGGAGAAAGGGTGCGGAAAACACCGAGATGCGCGTCATAAAAGTCGTCCTTGAGCATCAAGCAACGTTGACGCCTCCGACCCGGGGGAGTGGCATCGGCGGCGTGAGCCAGATATGGGTCGGAAGCATGAAAGGTTCAAGACATGAGCAAAACCGTCGCCATTGTCACACCCGCCTATAAGGCGGCCGATACACTGCCCGAAACGGTGCGCAGCGTGCTCGCCCAGACCCATGCCGACTGGCAGCACTGGATCATCGCCGATGACGGTTTCGACTATGCTGGATTGCTGGCTGGTCAGGGGCTTGCCGATTCTCGCCAGGTCTTTGTCTCCAGCGGCGGCCTGGGCCTGGGCGCTTCGGTCGCCCGCAACACGGCGCTGGAGCGGCTGGACACCCGATACGCGGCCATTCTCGACGCCGATGACCGGCTGAAGCCACAAAAGCTTGCGGCCGCTGTTGCAGCACTGGAGCGCTTCGGCATCGTCACCACGGCGCTGGAGGTGATGACCACCGGCTTTTCGCATCTGCGCCATGTGGGCCAGGGCGCGGACAGGGCGCTGCGGCCGGGCGAACACAAATGGGTGAGCATCTCCATGGATTCGATGCTGGTCTGGGATCGCTCGCGCGGCGATGGCCGCTACGATGCCGGCATGAGCAACATGACCGATCTCGAATTTCTGCTGCAGCTCTATCGCACCATTCCCCAAAGCTACCATCTGGGCACGCCGCTGCATGATTACATCAAGCGCGACGGCTCGATGAGCAATGGCAAGGACGTGGCCGCCGGGATGATTGCCTCCAAGCAGGAAATTCTGCGGCGGCTGAATGATGGCCATTATGGGCTCGATGCCGCAGACGTGGCGGGGCTGGCCGGTTTCCTCGAGGTTTCATTGCGCGCCGAAGCCGCCTATGGCGCGGCCCTCGCCGCAAGGCCGGGCCTGCTGTTCGAGGACCATCTCGAACCCATGCTGCTGGCTGCGGTCCGGACCTGATCAGGACAACAAAATCGCCCGTATATCGTCGTGTATGGCTTTCCAGTCTTCGGCGCTGATCGGGTGAAAGTCGAAACCACGCAGCAGCATGGCGCCCTCGCAGGCCAGAATGGCCAGACGCGCCTTGCGGCCCGCCGGCGTCGTCAGATCCAGCCGGTTGAGAATGGCCGCATAATATTCGCGCGCACCTTTCCGATATTCGGGCGAACGCATGAAATTGGTGATCAGCGCCACGCTGCGTTCGGTGATCAGCGTCTCGGCATTGCGGCTGGCCAGGACATGGGCCTCGACCCAGTTCTGGCTGCTGTCGCCCATCCGGGCAATGAAGTCCTCGACGATGCGGTCCATGGAGGCAAAGACGCGTGAGATCAGGGCGTCAATCAGGGCGTCCTTGCTGGGAAAGGCGTAGAGCACCCCGCCCTTGCTGACACCCGCCTCCCTGGCCACCGCGTCCATGGTGAGCTGGCCGGCGCCTTCGCCGAGGACCACGCGCTCGGCGGCGTCGAGCAGCGCACCCCGATCAATTGTCTGTTTGCGGCCCATGCCTACCTCTTTTCAATCCGTCCGGTCGGATTTATATACGCCATTCATTTCCGGCAATGAAATCAGCGTTCCGCAAAGAGGTTACAAAAATGTCCGCTCCCCGCAATCGCTGGCTGATCCTGCTGGCCGTGATGCTGGCTTTCCTGCCCATCGTCATCGACATGACAATCCTGCATATCGCCGTACCGTCCCTGACCATGGCGCTCAATGCCAGCGGTACCGAGATTTTGTGGATCATCGACATCTACCCACTGATGATGGCGGGCCTGCTTGTACCCATGGGCACTCTTGCCGATCGCATCGGCAATCGTCGCATGTTGCTCACCGGGCTGGCAGTCTTCCTTGTCGCCTCCGTCATTGCCGCATTTGCCCCAAGTGCCCCCGTTCTCATCGGAGCACGCATCCTGCTGGCAGTGGGCGCGTCCATGGTCATTCCCAACGTTCTGGCGCTGATCCGTCAGAGCTTTGACGACCCCAAGGAACGCGGCATCGCGCTGGGCCTGTGGGGCACCGTCGGCTCGGCAGGCGCCGCTCTTGGCCCGCTAACCGGCGGTTTCCTGCTTGAGCATTTCTGGTGGGGCTCGGTCTTTCTCATCAACGTGCCGGTCATGCTGGTGGTCTGGCCGCTGGCCTACGCCGTCCTGCCGCGCCGCAAGCCTTCGGGCGCTGGTCATTGGAGCATCGGCCAGGCGCTGATCTTGATCGTCGGGTTGATCACCACGGTTTACGCCATCAAATCCGGGTTCAAGCCCGGCGCCTCCCCACTCGTGACCTTTGCCTCATTGGCAATCGGCATCAGCGCCATCGCGCTCTTCGTGCGCAAGCAAATGGCCTCGGCCACACCGATGTTGGACATCTCCCTGTTCTCGCGCCCGGCCATAACCATGGGCGTGCTGATGGCGCTGGCCGTCACCGGGGCCCTGGCGGGGGCGGAACTGACCATCGCTCAGGAATTGCAGTTCGTCGTGGGCCGGAGCCCGCTCGAAGCGGGGCTGTTCATGATGCCACTGGTCATTGCTTCAGCCATTGGCGGACCACTGGCTGGCTATGCGGCATCCGTTGTCGGTCTGCGCATGGTGGCCTCGCTCTCCCTGCTCGTTGCGGCGGGCAGCCTGGCCGGACTTGGCTTCAGCAATTTCCACGATCCGGGCTTGGGCGTGATCGCATTGATGGTGGGAATTGGCCTTTCGCTCAGTATCGGCCTCACCGCATCGTCCATCGCCATCATGTCGAGTGCACCCGTGGAAAAGGCGGGCGCAGCCGGTTCGCTCGAAGGCACGGGTTATGAAATGGGTGCCGGCCTTGGGATTACGTTCTTCGGTGTCTTGCTGGCTGCGAGTTACTCATCGGCTCTGCGTGTTCCTGCCGAGCTTGCAGACGTGCTTCCAGCGGGTGCTACCCATTCCATCGGCGAGACCATGCTGGCGGCGCGCGATCTGGGCGAAGCCGGTGCCCCTCTGGTGGAAGCGGCGAGCCTGGCATTCACCAATGCCCACTCGACAGTTCTGTTGAGCGCTGCCGCGCTGATCGGACTCATGGCAGTGGCCGTCTTCTTCGCCCTTCGCCATTATCGCGATGACGAGGCTGTAGCGGCGCATTAGGGGCGTGGCGGTACTTGCCTTGCCGCCGCTTTCCCCTTATAGAGCCGCATCCTCCGGATCGCCCGGCCAAAAGGCATGCCGTGGCGGTTCATGAATGCGATGGGCCTCAATCCATCCAATAATACTCTAAAGGACCCGCAAAATGCCCAAGATGAAGACCAAGTCCGGTGCCAAGAAGCGTTTCAGCTTCACCGCAACCGGCAAGGTGAAGGCCGGCGTCGCCGGCAAGCGCCACCGCCTGATCAGCCACAATGCCAAGTACATCCGCACCAACCGCGGCACCAAGATCCTGTCCAAGGGCGACGAGGGTCTGGTGAAGTGGTACATGCCGTACAACCGCTAAGCTGGAAGGACATTAAAGAATGGCACGCGTAAAGAGAGGCGTAACCGCCCACGCTCGTCACAAGAAGGTCTTGAAGGCCGCCGAGGGCTATTATGGCCGTCGTAAATCCACGATCCGTATCGCCAAGCAGGCGGTCGAAAAGGCCGGCCAGTACGCTTACCGCGACCGTCGCGTCAAGAAGCGCAACTTCCGCGCTCTGTGGATCCAGCGCATCAATGCCGCCGTGCGCGATCACGGCCTGACCTATGGTCGATTTATCGACGGCCTCAGCAAGGCTGAGATTGCTGTCGACCGCAAGGTGCTGAGCGATCTGGCGATCACCCAGCCCGAAGCGTTCGCCGCCCTGGTCACCAAGGCCAAGGCAGCGCTGGCGTATCTGGAAAGCGTGGACACCGTTACCCACGCTCGCGTCACCGCTTAAGCACCCCAGTCCTCTGAGGTCAAAAATCGCGCCTTGCGCCGCCCGAGAGGGCTGGCGCGGGGCGTTTTGTTTTGGTCTATAGCCCTCAGCCTGTCGAACGAGATTTCCCATGTCCTTGCAAACACAGATCGAAACCCTGCGCAGCGAGTTGTCTGCCGCCATTGCCGCAGCCGAAAACGAAGCGGCGCTCGATGCGGTCCGTGTTGGGGCACTGGGCAAGAAGGGCTCGGTCTCGGCCCTGCTTGCTACGCTTGGCTCCATGGCACCGGAAGACCGCAAATCTGCCGGCCCGGCCATCAACGGCCTCAAGAACGATATTGCGGGGCTGATCGAGGCCCGCAGCACCGAACTCAAGGGCGCAGCGCTCGAGGCCCGGCTGAAAGCTGAAACGCTGGACGTCACCCTGCCGCTGCCCCCGGCCCCGACGGCGCGCGGACGTATTCACCCGATTTCCCAGACCATCGACGAAATTACCGCCATTTTCTCGGATATGGGTTTCTCCATCGCCGAAGGACCCGATATCGAGACCGATTATTACAATTTCACCGCGCTCAACTTCCCCGAGGGGCATCCGGCGCGCGAAATGCACGACACGTTCTTCATGAAGCCCGGCCCGGACGGGGTGAAGAAGGTTCTGCGCACCCATACCTCGCCGGTGCAGGTGCGCGTCATGCAGAAGACCAATGAGAAGCCCGCCGCGTCCTATCTGACGCCAGCGCAGGACCCGCCGATCCGCGTGGTCATGCCCGGCCGCACCTATCGCAATGACAGCGACCAGACCCATACCCCGATGTTCCATCAGGTCGAGGGGCTGGTCATCGACAAATCGAGCCATATCGGCCAGCTGCGCTGGGTGCTGGAAGAGTTTTTGAAGGCCTTCTTCGAGGTGCCCAGTGTCACGCTGCGCTTCCGCCCCAGCTTCTTTCCCTTCACCGAGCCGTCGATGGAGGTGGACGTGCAATGCGACCGCTCGGGCGCCGAAGTGAAGATCGGCGAGGGCAATGACTGGCTCGAAATCCTGGGCTGCGGCATGGTGCATCCCAATGTCATTGCCAATGCCGGGCTCGACCCCGATGTCTATCAGGGCTTTGCCTGGGGCATCGGCATCGACCGCATTGCCATGCTGAAATACGGCATGCCGGACCTGCGCGCCTTTTTCGACGCCGACCAGCGCTGGATCGAGCATTACGGTTTCCGCCCGCTCGACCTGCCCACGCTGTTCGGAGGGCTGTCGAGCTAGACGCCATGCGCCGGATCGCTCTTGCAACCGCACTTTCATTGGCTCTGTCGCTTCCTGCGGCAGCGGAGACGTTGTTCTGCGCCCCTGTCGCCCTTGCCGAATTGATCGGCGAGGCCGGGCCGATGACGATTTCGGCCGCCGATCCGGAACTGGGCAATCCCACAGTGTTCTGGCTCGATACCGAAACCGGACAAGTGCTTGAGCATTTCGAGGGCGGCGCCGATTTCATCACCGATGAAATCAGCCTCGTCGGCGGCACCGAAAGATCGGTCTATGAGGGTGTCGACGAGAGCCAGGACGAAATCTACCGCATCGACATGTCCGTCGTGTTCTATCCCTATCAGCGGTCGGTCAATGCGGCCTTGACCCAGATCGGGGTCTGCGTGCCATCGGCCATGGGTCAGTTGCCCGACGAGGATGTGGCGCCAATCTGGCCATTCTCCTACCAGGCCGAGGGCAGGAGGAAATAGGAGCGATGCCCGATCCCACCAGCATGACAGAGGCGGTGCGTTTCAGCTTCGGGGATTCTCCCGCGCTGGCCGATAGCCTGCTCGCGCTGGTGCTTGCCGGCAACAAGACCGCCACCTGTGGCGCCTTGCGCGATTTTGGCGCGGATACCGAACCCCTGCCCCAAGTAGGGCGCCGGGATATCGTGCTCAATGGCGCGGGCGAAGAGGCGTGTGTGATCGAGACCCTGTCGGTCGAGACGTTGCGCTTCGATGAGATCGGCCCCGATTTCACCGACCGGGAGGGCGAGGGCCCCTATGCCACCTGGCGCGCCGGGCACGAGGCCTATTTCGCCCGCAATGGCGGTTTCTCGCCCGATATGGAGATTGTCTGCGAGACGTTCCGGCTGGTCAGCGTGCTGCCGGCGGGGCGCGATGTTTATAACCGCGTGGCGACGCCGATCTTCATCGTCACCGACATTGAAGCCGACGGGCCGACACCGCTGCATAACTCCATGCTGAGCTTTGCCTCGGTGGCCATCGAGGCTGACGGCACGCCGCATGGCGCGTTCGAGGCCATGCTCACACCGCGCCCGGACCGGACCACCAACGAGACCACGATGGCCTGGTGGGCGACCCAGCCCGAGGCGTGGAAAGCAGCGACCGAGAATGCCGAGGACCCGGCAATCGTCATGCCGCGCTATGCCGACTGGGTGGAAAGCCTGCCGGGGCCAAAGGTGTTCGTCGCCGCGCCGATGATCTTCGATGGTCTGTGGATGGACCACTATCTCGACGAATATGCCGGCACCCGCGCTCTGAGCGGCCCCTTCAAGGGCCGGCAGATTTTTCGCGGCGGCGGCATCTGCCTCTACACCATGGCCGGCACGCTGCGCGGCGCGCCCTATCTTGACTGGGGCATGAGCAAGCTGCCGGCCGAATTTTATGGGCATATCGCCCACACCCACAAAGCCATCGACGACGCGCGCGGCTTTGCCAATGTGCTGATCGAACTGTTCAAACTTTCATCTGCGCTGCCGCCGATCACGGGCAGCAAGAGCGACTTCCGCTAAGGGCTAAAAACATGAAATTCACCCTCGACTGGCTCAAGGACCATCTCGACACCAGCGCTTCACCCGAAGAGATCGGGGTGGCGCTGACCATGATCGGGCTGGAAGTGGAAGGCATTGAAAGCCAGGGCGCGCGCCTCGAAAAATTCGTCGTCGCCCATGTGGTTGAAGCCAGGCCGCATCCCAATTCCGACCATCTCAATATCTGCAAGGTCGATGCGGGGACCGGCGCGTTGATCGACGTGGTCTGCGGCGCCCCCAATTGCCGGACCGGCCTCAAATCGGTCTTTGCCGCGCCGGGCACCTATATTCCGGGCAAGGATTTCGAGTTGAAGGGCGGCGTGGTCATTCGCGGCGCGCCCTCCAATGGCATGCTGTGCTCGGCCGCCGAACTTGAACTCAGCGAAGATCATGACGGCATTATCGAACTGCCCGAAGATGCACCCATCGGCGAGAAATATGTCGACTATGCCGGGATCAATGGCGTGGTCTTCGATATTTCCATTACCCCCAATCGGGGCGACGCCACCGGCGTCTATGGTGTGGCGCGCGATCTTGCCGCCTTTGGTCTGGGCACGCTGAAAAAGACCGATTTTTCGCCCGTGCCTTCAAAGGGCAAGAGCCCGATAGCGCCGTTGCCGCACCAGTTCGCGGCAGGTGAAAGCAAGGCGATCCGCAAATTCGCCGGGCGCTATATCGCCAATGTGAAGAACGGCCCGTCGCCCGACTGGCTGCAACAGCGCCTGCGCGCTGTAGGCCTGCGGCCCATCAACACCATTGTCGACATCACCAATCTGGTCTCGCTGGGCTGGGGCCGTCCGCTCCATGCCTATGACGCGGACAAGATCGAAGGCGAGGCCGTGCTGCGCAATGCGCGCGGCGAAGACTTCGATGCGCTCGATAACAAGGTCTATAGGCTCGATGAGACCATGACGGTCATCGCCGACGACAGGGGCCCGCTCTGCCTTGGCGGCATCATGGGCGGCATTCGCTCGGGCGTCACCGACGAGACCGTCAATGTGTTCATGGAATGCGCCAGTTGGGACGCCGATCTCATCGCCCGCACCGGCCGCAAGACCGGGATCGTCTCGGACGCCCGCTACCGGCTCGAACGCAATGTCGATCCGGCCCTGACCGAACCGGGCATGGAACTGGCGACCCGCCTTGTGCTCGAACTCTGCGGCGGCGAGCCGATGGAGCCGGCAATCTCGGGCGAGGATGTGTTCCTCAACAGCGTGGTTGATTTCCCGCTGAGCGAAGTCAGGCGCCTGACCGGGCTCGACGTCTCAGCCGGCGAAATCGAAGCCATCCTCACCCGGCTCGGCTTTGCCGTCGAAGGCGCTGGCGAGGTTCGCAATGTGAAGGTGCCCAGCTGGCGCCCAGACGTGACGCAGAAGGCCGACCTGGTGGAAGAGGTCATGCGCATGGTGGGCGTGGACAAGGTGCCGGTCGAGCCGCTGCCGCGCCTCAATCATGTCGCGCCGCGCATGCTGACCAGCATCCAGAACCGCCGTCGCATTGCGCGCCGCTCGCTGGCCGCGCGCGGGCTCGATGAAGTCGTCACATGGAGCTTTATTTCCCATGACGACGCCACCCGCTTCGGTGGCGGCAGCGAAGATCGCCAGCTCGCCAATGCCATTGCGTCGGACATGACCGATATGCGGCCCTCGCTGCTGCCGGGCCTGCTTGCCGGCGCGCGCCGCAATTCCAATCGCGGCTTTGCCGATGTGGCTTTGTTCGAGGTGGGCCAGATCTTCCTCTCCGACCGGCCCGAAGGCCAGCACACCTATGCCTCGGGCGTGCGCACCGGGACAGCCAGGATTGATGGCGCAGGCCGCCACTGGTCGCGCAAGGCCGAAGCGGTCACTGTCTGGGATGCCAAGGCCGATCTGGCCGCTGCGCTCGATGCGCTGGGCGTCGATATCGAGAAGGTGCAGGTGCTGCCCGAAGCCGCCGAGTGGAGCCATCCGGGCCGGGGCGGACGCATTGCTCTCGGTCCCAAGGTGACTTTGGGGTGGTTTGGCGAGTTGCATCCGGCGCTCGCCGCCGAACTCGACATTGACGGCCCGGCCGTGGCCTTCGAGATCGACCTGGACGCCCTGCCAGAGCCGCGGAAGAAGGCCACCAGGACCAAGCCGGCGCTGGAGCTTTCCCCGTTCCAGCCCGTCAGCCGCGACTTTGCCTTTGTCATGGACCGGGGCGTCACCGCTGCCGCCATTCTCAAGGCGGCCAAGGGCGCCGACAAGACGCTGATCAAGGATGTCGGCATTTTCGACGTCTTCGAGGGCGCCCATGTCGGGGAAGGCAGGAAGTCCGTCGCCATCGAGGTGACCCTCCAGCCCAGGGACAAGACGCTGACCGATGAAGAGATCGAAAAGGTCTCGGCAGCGGTGGTCGCGGCGGTCACCAAGACGACCGGCGGCGAATTGCGGAAGTAGAGACCGGGCGCGATCTTCACCTCTCCCCTTGAGGGAGAGGCTTGTGAGCGCCCCGGAATTCGCTCCAGTGGAGCGAATTCAGCGAGCAAGGCCCGGTAGGGCTGGATCGCGTAAAGCGCGAGACGGGTGGGGGGTGTTGCGCTAACCTGCCGCTCTAGTGACTGGGATTACGCAGCACCCCTCACCCGCCCTTCGGGCACCTTCTCCCTCAAGGGGAAGGGAGTTTTGCATCGAGTTCACCCATGTCCCGCACCGATTCCATTCTCGCCCGCCTTAGCCAGCTTCATCCCAAGCTGATCGATCTCAGCCTCGACCGCATGCTGCCGCTGCTCGAAAAGCTCGGCAATCCGCAGGATCACCTGCCGCCGGTCATCCATGTGGCCGGGACCAATGCCAAGGGGTCCACGATTGCTTATCTCCGCGCCTTTCTGGAAGCAGCGGGCAAGTCGGTACATGTCTATAACTCACCCCACCTCGTACGCTTCAACGAGCGGATCCGCCTTGCCGGACACTATGTCGGCACCAGAAGGCTCAATGCGGCGCTGGAAGAGGTAGAGGCGATCAACAATGGCGATCCGATCACCTTTTTCGAGGTGACCACCGTCACCGCCTTCAAGCTCTATGCCGAAACCAGGGCCGATTACCTGCTGCTCGAAACCGGCATGGGCGGCACCTATGACACGACCAATGTGGTCAAGCACCCGCTGGGCACGATCATCACGCCGATCGACTTTGACCATCAGGGTTTTCTCGGCAATACGCTGGCCGAAATCGCGTCGAACAAGGCGGGAATCCTGAAGCGCGGCGCAAGGGCCGTGATGGGTCTGCAGCAGGATGAGGCACGCAAGGTGCTGGAGCGGGCGGCGGCGCGGCTCGGCATTCGCCCGATCTGGCAGGGTGAAGACTTTCACGCAGAGGCTCAGGATGGGCGGCTCGTCTATGCTGACGAAACTGGTCTCCTCGACCTGCCGCCCCCTGCGCTGATCGGCGCGCACCAGATCGACAATGCGGCCCTGGCCATTGCTGCCTGCCGCCATTTCGACCTGCCGGTGGACGACACCGCCTTTGCCGAAGGCCTGCGTCGGGTGACCTGGCCTGCCCGCATGCAGCCCATCCGCGAGGGCAAGCTGCGGGGGCTGCTCCCGCCCGGGCACGACGTCTGGCTCGATGGCGGGCATAATGCCCATGGCGCCGCCGCCCTGGCCCGCGCCATTGCCGCCATGCCGCAAAAGCCGCTCGTGCTGATCATGGGCATGATGAATACGCGCGCGCCGGAGGATTTCCTCACCCCGTTCCGCGACCTTGCGCCGGCGTCGATCCTGACGCTGACCATTCCCGGCGAAGCCAATGCCCATGCTGGCGAGGACATCGCCGCCCGCGCCCGCGCCATGGGCTTTGCCGCCAAAGCAGAGCGCTCCGTCACCACTGCCCTCAAGGCAGCAGGGAAAATCGAGAATGCGCGCGTCCTGATCTGCGGCTCGCTTTATCTGGCGGGCGACGTGCTGGCCAGAAACGGTACGCACCCGGATTGAAGCCCCAAAAAGGATCGGGCCACCCGAAGGCGGCCCGTTCAATCGCTGAGGGATCTGCCGATCAGGCGGCGCAGTCCGATTCCACTGGCGCGGTGAGCACGTCGCGCATGCGGGCAGTGTCATTGCTCGAGCGCAGCTCATCCACAACCGCTTCGGTACGCAACAGGCGCGCCACGCGAGACAGGGCCTTCAAGTGATCGGCGCCGGCGCCGACAGGCGCGAGCAGCAGCATCACAAGGTCCACCGGCTGGTCATCCACCGAGTCGAACTCGATGGGCTCGTCGAGCCGGGCGAAGACGGCGAGGACGCCATCCAGACCCTTGAGCTTGCCATGGGGAATGGCAATGCCGTTCCCGAGCCCTGTCGAACCCAGCTCTTCGCGCGCCACAAGGGCATCCACGATCTCGGACTCCGGAAGGGAGGTCCGCTCGGTTGCCTTTTTGGCTAGCACTTCAAACAGCTGGCGTTTGTCGGTGACCCCCGTGCAAGTCAGCACGGAGTCTTCCGCCAGAATATCGGCCAAATCCATCAATCTGCCTTGGGATCTATTTATCCATTTTCGGGCAAATGCGCCTGTCAGTTGGCGCCCAGAGCCGGGTCAATCCAGCCAATATTGCCGTCCGGGCGGCGGTAGACCACATTTAAGCCGCCATGTCCAGCGTGGCGGAAGATCACAACCTGCTGACCGGTCAGGTCCAGCTCCATGACCGCCTCCTCGACGCTGAGCGCGCGCAGGCTTTTTGTGCTTTCGGCAATGACCGGGGGCGCATAATCCTCATCGAGTTCATCGAACTGGTCGGCCGTGCCCAGAACCGTATATTGGGCCAGAACCGCGTCGGCGGCGCTGCCATTGCCCTTGCGATGGCTACGGAGCTTGCGATTGTAGCGGCGCAGGCGCTTTTCGATATTGAGCGCCATGACCTCATAGGCGCTGGTGGCGTCGCTGCCTTGGGCGCTGGCCTGCAGCGTCGTGCCCGAATCGAGGTGGACCACGCAATCGGCGCGGAACCCGATTCCATCCGGTGTCAGGGTCAGGTGGCCGTCATAACCGCCATCGAAATATTTGCCGACAACAGCGGCAAAATGGTCCTCCGCCTTGCCCCTGAGGGCATCGCCGACGTCCATGTTCTTTCCCGAAACGCGTAAGGTCATGGCTTTTTCTTCCTTTCGGTCGTTAGGCGACGCGAGAGTTCCGAAAAGCCGCTTCCCGGCTTCACGGGATCACGTCTGCCGACACACCAGAGATGGGGTGCCGACAAGGGTGATGCTAGTCCTGCTTTGCCGGGCCTGTCCATGTTCAAACAGGATCCTCCCGGCAAATTCAGGGGGTGACAGCCCTGTTGCCGCCCCATAGCCTTCATCAATCGTGTTCGGGGCGACGAATAGACGCTCCGCCCATGGCGGTGGGACCGGCAAGACCGTGACCAGGACACAACCGCCATTTGCGCGTAGCTCTCATGGCCTACTGCGCTCAAATCGCTCCACCGGAGCGATTTGCCGGCTCTACACGCCGGACGCTTAGCAGATCGCGATGATCTCTTCGTCGCTCATACGGCCAGGCACGATGGTCAGGGGGATGGGCAGGGCATGGGTGCGGGCGGCAAAGTGAGTGACGAGAGGGCCGGGGCCTTCGGCTGATTTTGATGCGGCCAGAACCAGAATGGCAATGTCGCTATCCCGGGCAATCACCTGCTCGATCTGCTCCGGACCATTGCCCTCGCGGATCACCGATTCGGTACGAACGTCGCCGATTTCACGGATACGGGCCAGCCGCATGTCGAGATTGCGCTCGGCCTCCTCCACCGCCTCGGCTCGCAGCACGTCTTCCACCCCCATGCCGATGAATTCCGGCTGTGGCACGATACTCATCAGGACGACCGTGCCGCCGGTGCGCCTGGTGCGCCAGGCGGCAAAGGTCAGGGCGCGGTCGCATTCCTCGGTTTCGTCGATGACGACGAGAAACTTGCGCTTGTATTCGATGGTGGAAACCATGGACTCTCCCGGCGTTCCCGTTACCTGACGAAACCGACGATATCACGCACTTCGGCCATGATGGGCTGAGCAATGGCCCGCGCCCGCTCGGCTCCATCACGCAGGATATTATCCATTTCCCCGCGATCGGAAACCAGCCGCTTCATCTCATCGGCAATCGGGGCCAGTACCGAAACCGCCAGATCGGCGAGAGCCGGCTTGAAAACGCCCCAGCCCTGACCGCCATATTGGGCCAGCACGGCATCGACCGACTGATTGGACAGGGACGCATAGATGCCGACCAGGTTTTCCGCTTCCGCCCGGTTTTGAAGACCGGCAGCCTCGCTGGGCAGGGCCTCGGCATCGGTGGTGGCACGCTTGATCTTCTTGGCGATGAGGTCGGCGTCGTCCATCATGTAGATGGTGGCGAGATCGGAAGCCTCGGACTTGCTCATCTTCTTGGTGCCGTCCTTGAGCGACTTCACCCGCATGGCCGGACCGGTGGCCAGTGTCTCGGGAACAGGGAAGAAGTCGCCCTTGATGCCTGCCGCCTTGATCTGTTTCTTGTAGTCGTGATTGAATTTCTTGGCGATGTCGCGGGTCAGTTCGAGATGCTGGCGCTGGTCCTCGCCCACGGGCACTGCCGTTGCCTTGTAGAGCAGGATGTCGGCCGCCATCAGCGAGGGATAGGCGTAAAGCCCGAGCGAGACCTGTTCGGAATTCTCGCCGCCTTCTCCGCCCGCCTTGTCCTTGAACTGGGTCATCCGGCTCATCCAGCCGACGCGCGCCACACAATTGAAAATCCAGCCCAGCTCGGCATGTTCGACCACCTGGCTCTGGTTGAAGATGATCGATTTCTTCGGATCGAGCCCGGCAGCCATGTAGGCGGCCGCGATTTCATAGGTCCAGCGCTTGAGGTCGGCCGGGTCCTGCCACACGGTGATGGCGTGCATGTCGACCACGCAATAGATGGTTTCATGCGTTTCCTGCAAAGGCACGAAGCGGCGAATGGCGCCGAGATAATTGCCAAGATGCAGATCACCGGATGGCTTGATGCCGGAAAAGACGCGGGGGCTGAACGTCATGATGCCCTTCTGACCGAAACAGGAATTGTGCGGCCGTTTTATACGGCCAGGCGCGATATGGGAACCAGCTACCCGCCACGCCGCAAACGGCGCAGCAGCAGACCAAGGCGCTGGGTGCCGGACACATGGATCAGGGTGAAATAGGTCGCCATTCCGAAAATGATCACCGCGAACAGGACTCCTGCCTGCCGCCAGAGCGGTATGCCCGAGGCGAGGTGCGCAGCCCCCTGATCGGCCAGCAGATAGATCGCAGCCCCCATAATGAGGGCAATAAGCAGGATCGCCAGCTGGCCGCGCCACTGGGCCGGGCTGAGACGGAAATGCCCGCGCAAGGCCAGGGTCGCGGCCAGCAGGAGCACATTGGCCCAGGCGGCCGCGCTGGTCGCAATGGCGATGCCGACATGGACGAGGCTGGGAAATAGCCACAGCGACACGGCGATATTGATGACGACGCTCACCCCGGCAAAAAGGGTCGGCGTGACCGTGTCCTCGCGCGCGAAAAAGCCCGGCTGCAATACCCGGATCAGCACAAAGGCGGGCAGGCCGGCCGCGAAGGCCACCAGCGCCTCGGCGGTTTGTGTCGTTGCCAGCACGGAAAAGGCGCCGCGCTCGAACAGCACGCGCACGATAGGCTCGGCAAGGGCCATTAACGCGATGGCGGCGGGCATGGTCAGCAGCATGGAAATGAAGAGCGCCTGATCCTGGCTGGCGCGCGCTTCCACGGCCCGTCCGCCCTTCAGGTGCCGTGACAGTTCTGGCAGCAGCACGGTGCCGACGGCGATACCGATAATGCCGAGCGGCAATTGATAGAGCCTGTCGGCATAGGACAGCACCGAGATGGCATTTTCGGCGCCCGAGGCGATGATGGTGCCGACGAAAATATTGATCTGGGTAATGCCGCCGGCAAGGATGGCTGGAATGGCCAGCACCCAGAAACGCCGCACTTCGGGATCGAGCCGGGGCAGGCGGAGCCTGGGCCGGAAACCGGCACGCTCGATGGCCACCCAGACCAGCATCAATTGGGCAACGCCGCCCCCCATCGTGGCCACGGCCACCCATATGGTGGCGCTGGAAGGCTCCTGAATGAAAAAGGTCGCCAGCGGAATGAGCATGGCGATATTGACCAGATTGAGCAGAACCGGCGCGAAGGCGGCGGCAAAGAACCGGTTCAGCGTGTTGAGCATGGCCCCATAGGCCGCCATCAGCGACATGCAGGCGAGATAGGGGAACATGATCCGCGTCAAAAGCACGGTCAGCTCGAACTTTTCCGTGTCCTCGACGAAGCCGGGAACGAAGGCGACCATGATCTGCGGCATGAAGATTTCGGCCAGGATAGTGACGATCACCAGCATGGCGACCAGCCAGCTCATGATCCGTGCCGCCAGCAGTTTGGCGCCCTCTTCACCCTCGCGCTCCAGCGCCCCGGAAAACATCGGGACAAAGGCAGTATTGAATGCGCCTTCGGCAAAAAGACGCCGGAACAGGTTGGGGAAGCGGAAGGCGGCAAAGAAGGCGTCGGCCGCCGGCCCCGTGCCGAGGACCGCTGCCATGAGCGCATCGCGCGCGAAGCCGGCGATGCGGCTCACGAGCGTCAGCGAACCGACCGAAACGAAATTGCGAAAGAGGGTCATGAGGGCGTCGCGCCTGCCTTACCCATTGGCCGCCCGTTTGACGTCCGGCCGCTCGAACACGCGCATCAGCGCGTCGTGGATTTTCTTCTGCCGCGCCTTCACGTGGATTTTCTGGCCTGTCAGATCGGTGACGTAGAAGACGTCCACCGCCTTTTCGCCATAGGTGCCGATATGGGCCGAGCCGATGGTGAGGCTCAGATCCGAAATCTCGCGGGTCAGGGCGTAGAGAAGGCCGATGCGGTCGAGGCCGGCGACCTCGATGACGGTGAATTTCTCGGAGATCGCATTGGAGACCGAGACCTGTGCCGGCAGGGCAAAGGGGCGAAGGCGCTTGTTGTGGCGGCTTTCCTTGCCCAGATCGATCAGCACCTGCCGCTGGCCCTGCAGAAGCTGTTTCACATTGTCGATGATGCGCGTGGCGCGGACCTTTTCGTCCTCGTCACTGGTGAAGGAGCGGCGCAGGCGGAAGGTGTCGATGGCGCGGCCATCGCGGGTGGAGAAAATCTGCGCCCCGATAATGGAGGCATCCTGCATGGTGCAGGCCCCGGCGATCAGTGACAAAAGCCGGGGATGGTCGGGCGTGTAGAAGCTGACCTCGGTGATGCCCTCGAAAGCCTTGACCCGGATAGAGCCGGCAAAGGCCTGCCCGGAATTGTCGGCCTGCCGGATCATTTTGGCGTGGACGACCTGCAATTCCGGTTCGGCGCGCAGCCAGTAATGGTCGTAATGGCGCGCGGCATAGACGTCCATTTCTGCCTTTGGCCAGTCGCCCAGGGCGTCAGCCAGGGCATTTCGCGCCTCGTTGACGCGCACCGACTGGCTGACCTGGCTATGCCCGCCCGACAGCAGCGGCTCGGTGGCATAGTAGAGCGCCCGCAGGAGCGAGCCTTTCCATCCGGTCCAGGTGCCGGGACCCACGGCGCGGATATCGCAGGCCGTAAGGATCATCAGCAAAGCCAGCCGCTGGGGCGACTGCACCTGTTCGGCAAAGGCCTTGGCGGTTTCGGGGTCCTGAATGTCGCGCGCCTGGGCGATCTCGCTCATCAGCAGGTGATATTCGATGAGCCAGGCGACCGTATCGGTCTCGGCGGGCGTGAGGCCGAAGCGCGGGCAGAGTTTGCGGGCAATGCGCGCGCCGGCAATGGAGTGGTCTTCGGGCCGGCCCTTGGCGATGTCGTGAAGGAACAGCGCCACATAGAGCAGCCGTGTATCGTTGAGCTGGGGCAGCAGCTCATGGGTCAGCGGCAATTCCTGCCGCAAGCCGCCATTGGCGATATCGGCCATGACCCCAACCGAGCGGATCAGATGCTCGTCCACCGTGTAATGGTGGTACATGTTGAACTGCATCAGTGCGACGATCTTGCCGAAATCGGGCACGAACTTGCCCAGGACGCCGCTTTCATTCATCTGCCTGAGGATGCGCTCGACATAGAGCGGGCTGGTCAGCACGGTCAGGAAATGCGCATTGGCCTTGGGGTCATTGCGCACTTTGTTGTCGATCAGGCGCAGACTGTCGCGGATATGCTTGATGGCGTCGGGATGGAACAGCAGTTCCTCGCGCCCGGCGACCATGAACATGCGGATGAGATTGACCGGATCTTTCTCGAACACGTCGGGAGCGGCGATATTGAGCCGTCCATTGTCGATGATGAAGGCGGTCTCGCCCTTGATCCTGGTCTTGCCGGAGCGGAAGGGGGCCAGCACCCGGCCAACCAGATCCATATCCTTGGCATGGTTGAATTCGAGACTGGCGCAGATGATGCGGGTGAGGTCGCCCACATCCTTGGCGACGAGGAAATAGCGCTTCATGAAACGCTCGACGCCGAGCATGCCGAGGCGCTTTTCGTAGCCCATGCGGCGGGCAAGGTCGGGCTGCACGTCGAAGGTCAGCTTTTCGTCGGCGCGTCCGGTGACGAAATGCAGGTGACAGCGCACGGTCCACAAAAAGTCCTCGGCGCGGGAGAACAGGCGGTATTCGGCGGCGCTGAGCACGCCCTTGCCGACCAGTTCCTGGCTGGTCTTGACCTGATAAAAATATTTGCCGATCCAGAACAGCGTGTTGAGGTCGCGCATGCCCCCCTTGCCGTCCTTGATATTGGGCTCGACCACATAGCGGGTATTGCCCATCTGCTTGTGCCGCTCATCGCGCTCGGCCATCTTGGCGGCGATGAATTCGGGCCCGGTCTTGGGCATGATCTCGGTTTCAAACCGATGCACGAGATTGTTGTAGAGCCCCTCGTCGCCGGTGAGGAAGCGCGCTTCGAGCGTCGCGGTGCGCACCGTCATGTCGGCGCGGGCCATGCGGATGCACTCATCCACCGAGCGGACGGCGTGGCCGACCTTCTGGCCCAGATCCCAGAGCATGTAGAGCACGTATTCTGTGACCTGCTCGCCCCAGGGGGTCTGCTTGTAGGGGAGGATGAAAAGCAGATCGATATCGCTGCCCGGCGCCAGCGTGCCGCGGCCATAGCCGCCCACGGCGCAGAGCGCGATGGCTTCGGCGCCGGAGGGATTGTCCACCGGATAGACGCGGGTCACCGCGAAGCGGTGGATGGCGGCGATGATCTCATCCTCGGCGGCGCAGATATTCTGCGCGCATTTCGTGCCGCGATTGGTGGCCAGCAGTTCGGCCTCGGCCCCGGCGCGGGCATCGGCGAGCACCTGGCGGATATGGGCGAGAACCAGGCCGCGCGCCGCCGGGGACTTGGCCGGCTCGGTGCCGATCAGGTCGTCGAGCTCGGCCAGAATCGTTGCCGCGGATTTGAGCGCGAAGAGGGACTTTTTGGGCCTGGACTCAGCCTCGGCGAGCGTCATCACGGATTTTCTTCAGCCTGTACAAGGTCTCGATGGCCTCACGCGGGGTCATCTCGTCGGGGCGCATTGTATCGAGTGCTTCGTAAACGGGGTCCTTACCCTTGGGCGCTACGGGCGCCGAATGGGCAAAAAGCGGCAGATCGTCTAGCACGCCGGCTTTCTGGCGGGAAGATGCCGACCCGGCGGAGCGCTGCTCCAATATATCGAGCACCTGTTTGGCGCGGGCAATCACCGGATCGGGGAGCCCGGCCAGGCGCGCAACCTGGATGCCATAGGAGCGGTCAGCGGCTCCTGGACCCACTTCATGAAGGAAAACAACCTCGCCCTCCCATTCGCGTACCTTCATGGTGACATTAGACACCCGGCTAAGCGTCTTGGCGAGGCTGGTCAATTCATGGAAGTGGGTGGCGAACAAAGCCCGGCAGCCGGTGGTTTCGTGCAAGGCCTCCACCGCGGCCCAGGCGATTGAGAGCCCGTCGAAGGTCGCCGTGCCGCGGCCGATCTCGTCGAGCACGACAAGGCTGCGCCGCGTGGCGCGATTGAGGATGGCGGCGGTTTCGACCATTTCGACCATGAAGGTCGAGCGGCCATGGGCAATATCGTCGGATGCGCCGACGCGGGAGAAGAGGCGATCCACCACCCCGATATGGGCAGAATCGGCGGGCACGTAGCACCCCATCTGCGCGAGGATGGCGATCAGCGCGTTCTGGCGCAGGAAGGTCGATTTACCGCCCATATTGGGGCCGGTGACCAGCCACAGCGCGCCACCGCCGCTCTCTTCGCTGCCGGAGAGATCGGCGTCATTGGCGACAAAGCTGTGCCCTTCTGCTTTCACCATCAATTCCACGACCGGATGACGCCCGCCGGAAATGGCGAAAGCAAGGCTGTCGTCCACTTTCGGCCGGTTATAGCCGCGCAGGGCGGACACTTCGGCGAGAGCGGCGGTCACATCGAGTTCGGCCAGCGCATCGGCGAGCCCCTGCAATTGCGCCGTCTGCGCCAGAACGTCCTCACGCAGCCGCGCGAAAATGGCCAGTTCGATCTCCAGAGCCGCGCCCTGCGCCTTGGAGATGCGGCCCTCGAGCTCGGCCAGTTCGGTCGTCGTGAACCGCATGGCATTGGCCATGGTCTGGCGATGGATGAAGGTCTGCCGATGCGGCTCTTCGAGCAGCTTCTGCCCATGGGCGGCGGGCACTTCGACGAAAAAGCCGAGCACGCCATTATGCTTGATCTTCAAGGACCGCACATCGGTCTCGTCCATCAGCCGCGCCTGGAGGGCGGCGACCACGGCGCGCGTTTCGCTGCCCAAGGCCCGCTCTTCATCGAGCCTGCCATCATAGGAGGCGCGGACAAACCCGCCGTCGCGGGTCAGCAGCGGCAGGTCATCGTCCAGCGCAAGGCCAAGCTCGGAGGCCAGCGGGCGGGGCGCCGCGCCCAGAATATCGGTGAGCCGTGTCAGGACGGGCGGCAGATCGGTTTGCCTGCCGAGATGGTGCGCCAGGTCCAGCGCAGCCGCCACCGCCTTGCCGATGGCGGCGAGATCGCGCGGGCCGCCACGTTCCAGCGACAGGCGGGAGAGGGCGCGCGCCAGATCGGGCGCGGCCTTCAAATCCTGCCGCAGCCTTGCCCGCAGCAAAGTGTCCTCCACCAGCCGGCCCACCGCATCGAGCCGGTCATTGATCGGCCCGGCCTGCCGCAAGGGCGCGGCAAGGCGACTGGCCAAGAGGCGCGCGCCCGGCGCCGTCACGCTCATATCGATGGAAGAACGCAGCGAGCCCTTGGCCTGCCCGCGCTGGGTGATGAGGATTTCAAGGCTGGACCGGGTGGCCGCATCGATGGCCATGGCGCTGTCCGCCGCGCCGATGACCGGCGGGCGCAAGGGCGCCTGCCGCCCCTTCTGGCTCTCGCCCACATAGGCCACCAGCGCGCCCAAAGCCGCCCGCCCGGCGCGGGAGAGGGCGCTGGCGTCGAAAATGTCCGTGGCAAAGACCTGCCGCAGCAATGGCGCGGCCCTCTCGCTGTCCGCCGTTTCCGCCGGAATAACCGACGCGATACCGGCCCATGCCGGGGCAAAGAGATGCTTTTCGATCAGCAGGGCCTTGGTGGCCTCGGTCAGGATCAGTTCCGCCGGGGCGATGCGCGCCATTTCATCGGCAAGCTGCTCGGCGGAAAGATCGGCGACAAAACTCTCGCCGGTGGAAATATCGGCCCAGGCCAGCGCAAAATCGGTCTCGCCATGCCGCACCATGGCAAGCGCGGCGAGATAATTGGAGCTACGCGCATCGAGGTGGTCGTCCTCGGTCAGCGTGCCGGGGGTGACCAGCCGCACGACATCGCGCCGCACCACCGATTTGCTGCCGCGCTTCTTGGCTTCGGCGGGGTCTTCCATCTGCTCGCAGATGGCGACGCGATGGCCGAGGCGAATGAGCTTGTTGAGATAGTCATTGGCGGCATGAATGGGCACGCCGCACATGCCGATATCCTCGCCCAGATGCTTGCCGCGCTTGGTCAGCACAATGCCCAAGGCGGCGCTGGCGATCTCGGCATCCTCGAAGAACAGCTCGTAAAAATCGCCCATCCGGTAGAACAGGAGATAGCCCGGATTGACCGCCTTGATCTCGAAATATTGCGCCATCATCGGCGTCAAAGCCGCGGGCGCAGGGCCGGGATCGGCCTCGAAGGGAGTCTGGTCCATGGGCAGGTCGGTCAGGGGCTTTCAAACTGAAGCGCCGACCTTAGGGAATAAGGGGAAGAATGCCAACCGGCGGGGCAGGGGTTTGCACGGGGTTGTGGGGAGAGGCGTCGGATTACTATACAGCATCCAGCGACATAAATATTATGGATTTCGCATCAGACTTTGGGGCAATTGCTAGGATGACGGTAGAAATTCTCGAATTTTCGCAGGCAATTAAAAAATCTGACGAAAAATATGGCAAGAAGCATCTCCTCCTAGGAAATGGCTTTAGCATTGCCTGCAAGCCCGATATTTTTGCCTATGGCTCGCTTTTTGAAGAAGCAAAGAAAAGCATGTCAAAAGAGCTTTCGGGTATCTTCGCGGCTATGGATACGCAGGACTTTGAAGAGGTCATTCGTGCCCTTCAACACGCAGCAGCTATAGTTAGCGTTTATCGTCCGAAGTTCGTAGCCACGAAGGGGCTCCTGATAGCCGATTCTGAGAAGCTTAAAACTGACCTTATCCAAGCCGTTGCGGGCCGTCACCCGGCACGACCAAACGATATTGCCGATGAGCGCTACACGGCTTGCCGGAGCTTCCTTTCAAATTTCGTGGGCGAGCAAGCGAACGGCAAAATCTATACGATGAACTATGACCTTCTGCTCTATTGGGCACTAATGCATAAAGAAGAGGACCCGCTAGCGCGCATCCACCTGACCCACGATGATGGCTTTCGGAAAGACCAAGAGGACTATGACGCGCCTTATGTCGAATGGCAGGGCGAAGGAGCCGCGCATGGCCAAAACATCCACTATCTGCACGGCGCACTTCACCTGTTCGATGCTGGTCACCAGCTTCAGAAGTATACATGGGTGAACACTGGAAAAGCGCTGGTTGATCAGGCAAACGACGCTCTAAAGAAGAACTTGTTCCCACTGTTTGTGGCCGAAGGCGACAGCAAGAGCAAGCTTACGAAAATTCAACACAGTGCCTACCTGCACCACAATTTAAAAAGCTTTGCCGGCGTGTGTCAGACACGGTCTAAGGAAGGCACGGCTCTTTTCGTCTATGGACATTCATTTGCGAAGAATGATGCACATGTTCTAAACATGATTGGGTATGGGAAAATCGCTCACCTATTTGTCAGTTTGTATGGTGATCCTTCCAGCCAGACCAATCAGAAAATCCGTACCAAAGTAGATCATATCGTGGGTCTGCGACCGCAGGGGTATGCTCCACTTAAGGTAGACTATTTTGACGCGGCGTCTGCCAAGGTTTGGGGCTAGGATAAAGCTTGGTAAGTTTAGCAGAAATAGCTTGTTCGATACTTTGCGGGCAACTGCCAACGCCAAAAAATGGGCGCTACTACCTTACCCAGAAAGCCTGCCCGTAGCCACCACCCCCGGGACGAGCCCGAGGGTGATTGTACTCACACACAACTTGCGCTTTACCTCAAGCCTTCGCCAGCGCCTGATCGATATCGGCGATAATATCGTCCACATGCTCGATGCCGGCCGAGATGCGCACGAGGTCTTCGCTGACGCCGGCCTTTTTCAGCTCTTCGGGCGAGAGCTGGCGGTGGGTGGTCGAGGCGGGGTGGCAGGCCAGCGACTTGGCGTCGCCGATATTGACCAGCCGCAGGATCAGTTGCAGCGCATCGATGAAACGGCCGCCCGCTTCCTTGCCGCCTTCGATGCCGAAGGAGAGGATGCCCGAGCCGGACCCTCTGGAAATCTTCTGCGCCACGGCGTGATAGGGGCTGTCTTCGAGCCCGGCATAATTCACCCATTTCACCTTGGGATGGTTCTTGAGGTGTTTGGCGATTTTGAGCGCGTTTTCGGCGTGCCGCTCGATGCGGAGGCCCAACGTTTCGAGACCCTGCAGGATCTGGAAGGCATTGAAAGGCGAAATGGCCGCGCCGGTATTGCGCAGGGGCACGACGCGGGCGCGCCCGATATAGGCCGCAGGGCCCAGAGCCTCGGTATAGACGACGCCGTGATAGGAGGGATCTGGCTCGTTCAGCACCGGGAAGCGTTTCGCATTGGCCTTCCAGTCGAACTTGCCTGAATCGATGATGATGCCGCCAATCGACGTGCCATGGCCGCCGATATATTTGGTCAGCGAATGGACGACGATATCGGCGCCGAAATCGATCGGGCGGGTGAGATAGGGCGTTGCCACCGTATTGTCGACGATGACCGGCACGCCATGGCGATGGGCGATTTCGGCGATGCGTTCGATATCGACCACATTGCCCGCCGGATTGCTGATGGATTCGAGGAAGATTGCCTTGGTGTTCGCGTCGATGGCCTTTTCAAAGCCCTCGTAATCGTCGTGGCTCACCAGCCGCGTCTCGATGCCCTGGCGCGGGAAGGTGTGGACGAAGAGATTATAGGTGCCGCCATAGAGCTGGGAGACGGAGACGATATTGTCGCCCACCCCGGCAATGGTCTGGATGGCATAGGTGATCGCCGCCATGCCCGAGGCCAGCGCCAGCCCGGCAATGCCGCCTTCCATTTCGGCAACGCGCGCTTCGAGCACCGCCGTGGTCGGGTTCATGATGCGGGTATAGATATTGCCCGCGACCTTCAAATCAAACAGATCGGCGCCATGCTGGGTGTCGTCGAACGTATAGGACGTGGTCTGGTAGATCGGCACCGCCGCAGCCTTGGTCGTGGCTTCGGACGTATAGCCGTGGTGCAGGGCAATGGATTCAAGTTTCATGAGACGCTCCCTTGGTACTCGCGGGGATCAGACTCGGCCGGACGCGCGGAAATGACAAGGCGCGGGAGAGGCAAGCCGTCCTCTCCCGCGCCCTGATTTTGAAAGGTTGTTTCCGGGGGCGCCGCTGGCGCGATCGGCTCCCTCCCCCTTGTGGGGAGGGATGGGGTGGGGGATGAGAGCCACCATATCGGGGGCTCTCGCCCCCCCTCCCAGCCTCCCAGCCTCCCCCTGAAGGAGGGGGAGCAGCCCGCCGGTGGCTCACAAAAATCGCGGCAAGGCTCGGCCTGTTCCTCCCCCTTCTTCAGGGGGAGGCTAGGTGGGGGTGCAGGCATGTGAGCGATGTCTGATGAGTATTGGTTCTACCGAACCCGCAGCACCCCCACCCCGGCCCTCCCCTCAAGGGGGACGGGGCGCAGAGTGGCCAGCACTTCGCCCTATTGCAGCCCGTCCACCTCATAGCGGTCGCTCGCATCGCGCTGGGGCGTATAGGTGAAATAGTCGAAATGGGCCTGGCTCGCCGTGCCGTTCAGATCACTTGCGGCCATGCCGACAAAGGCGCCGGTAAAGCTGCCATGGGCCTGGTGGCCGCCGCATTCGTCCGAGAGCAGGCTCGCGTCGAGCACCGGGCCGATGGGCTTCAGCTCTTCGCCGTCCATGGCGTAGAAGAATTGCAGCTTGCGGCCGCGAATGGTCAGCGCCAGCTTCACCTTGCCTTCAGGCGGGATCTGCACCGGCTCGGCCGGGAAGCGCAGCTTGCCGTCGGGCCAGCTCATTTCCGAGGCCATGATCAGCAGTTCGCGCTGGCCGTCGGAATGGGCGCCCACGGTCAGGTAGAAGAAATTGTAGCGGCTGTAATAGGCGGTGAGCCCGGCAAAGGTGCGCTCGTCCGTGGGGGCGAAGTCGATCACCGTTTCCGCATCGTAGGAAAAATGCGTCTGGCGGCGGGCGACCAGCGCCTGTTCGAACCAGGAGCCGGGGGCTTCGCGGCCGATCAGCGTCAGCCTGCCATTGTCGGTGTTGAAGATGCGCTCGGTTTCGGGCGTGCGCAGCCACTGGAAATCCTTGTGCAGGCCGTTTTCAAACGTATAGTGCTGCGGCGCCCAATAGGCGGCCTCGTCGCGTGTGCCGGGCACCTCGACATGGAGGGACGGCACCGGGCCGTTCTTGACATAGAGCCAGTCATCTTCGCCCCAATAGGCTTCCTGGATCGAGGTTTCGCGACCCAGCGTGCAGCGGCGTTCCTGGGTCGTCGGGCGGCCGCCGAGATGGACGAGATAGGTCTTGCCCTCGGGCGTCTCGACGATATCGCCATGGCCGGCGCGCTGGATGGCGGCGAGCGGGGCGTCCTTGCTGGTCAGGATATGCTTGTCGGGGTGGGTTTCGTAGGGCCCATCGATATTGCGCGATCGGGCAAAGGTGCAGGCATGGTCATAGGCCGTGCCGCCCTCGGCGGTCAGCAGATAATACCAGCCATTGCGCTTATAGAGATGCGGGCCCTCGACGAGCTTGAGATCCGTGCCCTGATAGATATTCTTGACCGGACCGACGAGCTTGCCCTGCTCGGGGTCAAATTCCTGCAGCATGATGCCGGCGAAGAGCAGCGGCCGGACGCGGTGGTCCCAGGCCATGTTGACGAACCATTTCCTGCCGTCATCATCATGGAACAGGCTGGGGTCGAAGCCGGAGGAATTGGTATAGACCGGGTCGCTCCACGGCCCTTCGATGCTGTCGGCCCAGACGATGTAATTGTGCGCGTCCTTGAACGAGCCGTCCTTGCGCTTGACGTCAGTATAGACCAGCCAGAACTTTTCACCGTCATGGGTGAGGCAGGGGGCCCAGACGCCGCAGCTATCGGGATCGCCGCGCATGTCCAACTGGGTCTTGCGCGTCAGCGGGCGGCTGACGAGGTCCCAATTGGCCAGGTCTTTTGAATGATGGATCTGCACGCCGGGGAACCATTCGAAGGTCGACGTGGCGATGTAATAATCGTCGCCGACACGCAGAATGGACGGGTCCGGATTGAAGCCGGGCAGGATGGGATTGGTGATCTGGGGCATGAAGAATCCTCCTATGCGACGAAAACGCCGCCTGAAACGTTATGGAACAAAAGTGATGCCTGCGTGGCTTGCGGGATCGGCGGCGATCTGTAAGCGAACAGACAAAGTGAGAAAGCACCTGCGCATGAGGCGCGGGCGGGAAAGAGCGTGCCGACTTGGACCAGATGATCCGCGAAATCAGCTATTGGAAGAATGTCAGATCGAAAATGCGGCTGCAGCCCTTCGTGCATGCAGTCGAATCGAGCGCGGTGCCCATCGCCATCGCCGACCCCTTCGAGCCGGACTGCCCGCTGGTCTTCGTCAACGACGCCTTCCTCAAGCTGGTCGGCTATAGCGAGGACGAGGTGCTGGGGCGCAATTGCCGGTTCCTCCAGGGGCCCAACACGCGTGACGAGGACCGGCAGGCGCTCAAGCATGCCATCGACAACCAGACCACGATCAGCCACGAAATCCTCAACTACAAGAAGGATGGCACCCCGTTCTGGAACGAGCTGCATATGGCCCCCATGCTCGATGACCGCGGGGACCTGCTCTATTTCATCGCCACCCAGGTCGATGTGACCGACCGCGTCAACCGCCAGGACGATCTCAAACACGAGCTCGACGCCAAGACCGAGGCGCTGCGCGATCAGGCCGAGCGGACCCATCACATGGCCCGCGAAATGACCCACAGGGTCCGCAATTCGCTGGCCCTGATCCAGGCCATGCTGCGCATGCAACTCTCCAGCCTTGCCGACGACACGGCCCGCAATGCGCTGATCGGCGCCTTGAGCCGCATTCAGGCCATTGTCGAGATCCAGCGCATCATCGAGCATGGCGACATCGATTCCAAGGTCCAGATCGGCGACATCATCGGCTCGATCTGTGAAAAGCTCGACCATATCAGCCGCGCGCATGTCGCCCATTCCGCCGACGAAATCGAGATCGGCGAGGACATGATCACGCCCATCGCGCTGATCGTGTCCGAGCTGGTCACCAATGCGCAAAAGCATGCCTATGGTCCCGAACAGGGTGGCATTATCGCCGTCACGGCGCGGCGCAAGGGCGAGGCGATCGAACTCTCCATCCGCGACGACGGGCAGGGCGTGCCCGAGGATTTCGATCCCCGCGCGATCAAGGGCTTCGGCATGAAGATGCTGATGCACGAAATCGATCACCTTGGCGCAAATCTGCGCGTCGAAAAGCAGGACAAGGGCACGGCCTTTATCGTCGATATTCCGCTGGGCAACGGCGCCTAGCCTGCGCCACCTGCCCTTCGATTTGGCGTCACCACCGGGCTTGTCCCGGTGGTCCATCGTGCAGCGGAGCTGGATTGCCGGGACAAGCCCGGCAATGCCGCAAAATGACAGGCGGCGCGAGCGCCGCCCTAAGCTCAAACGAAGCGGTTGACCAGGTTTTCGAGATATTCCTGACGACCGGACTTGGGCTGCGGATTGATGCCATCGGCATGAACCTTGGCGGCGATATCCTCGAGGCTCAGCTTGCCGGCGAGAATGTCCTTGCCGAGGCCATTGTCCCAGCCGGCATAGCGACCGTCGAGCAGCTTGTCATATTCGCCGTCCTCGATGAGCGCGACCGCGCCCTTGAGGCCGCGGGCCAGCGTATCGAGGCCAAGGATATGGCCATGCAGCAGGTCGGCGGGGTCGAGCGACTGGCGACGCACCTTGGCATCGAAGTTGAAGCCGCCCTTGCCAAGGCCGCCTTGCTTGAGGATGTAGTAGAAGGCGAGCGCCATTTCGCCGGCATTGTTGGGGAAGTGGTCGGTGTCCCAACCGGACTGCAGATCGTTGCGATTGGCGTCGACCGAGCCGAGCTGACCCAGCGACGAAGCAACAGCCAGTTCGTGCTCGAAGGAGTGACCGGCGAGGAAGGCGTGGCCGACCTCGATATTGCACTTCACCTTCTTTTCGAGACCATACTTCTGGAGGAAACCATAGACCGTGGCGACGTCGAAGTCGTATTGGTGCTTGGAGGGCTCCTGCGGCTTGGGTTCGATCAGGATCTGGCCCTTGAAGCCGATCTTTTCGGCATGCTCGATGACGAGGTGCAGGAAGCGGGCCATCTGGTCCTGTTCCTGGCCGATCTTGGTGTTGAGCAGGGTTTCATAGCCTTCACGACCGCCCCAGAGCACATAGTTCTCGCCGCCCAACTCGTTGGTCAGCTCAAGCACGGCCTTCACCTGGCCGGCAGCATAGGCGAAGACTTCGGGATCGGGATTGGTGGCGGCGCCGGCCATGTAGCGGCGGTTGGAGAAGAGGTTCGCCGTGCCCCAGAGCAGCTTCTTGCCGGTTTCCTGCATCTTCTGGGCGAGAATGTCGCCGATGACGCGCAGGTTCTTGTTGCTCTCTTCGAGCGTTGCGCCTTCGGGGGCCACGTCCACGTCGTGGAAGGCGTAGAAAGGCACGTCGATCAGGTTGAAGAATTCAAAGGCGACTTCAGCCTTGAGCTTGGCGCCTTCGAGGCCCTTGTCGAACCAGGGGCGGTCGAAGGTACGGCCACCGAACGGGTCGCCACCTTCCTGCGCAAAGGTGTGCCAATAGGCGATTGCCGGGCGGATATGGTCTTCCATCCGCTTGCCGGTGATCACTTCGTCCTTGTTGTAATGGCGATAGGCCAGCGGGTTCTTGCTGGATGGGCCCTCATACTTGACCTGGCTCAGGCCCTTGAAAAAATCACTCACTGACGTGCCTCCTCGATGGCGGGATAAAGGGCGCGGTAACGCGCATATTGATCGGAATAGGCGGCCGACAGCGACGTGTCGGGCGCGATTGTGGTCTTGATCGGCGGCATGGACATGACGTCAGCCGGATTAGCGCCCGTTGCGGCGCAGAGGCCGAGCCGCGCGGCACCCAGTGCGCCGCCGAAATCGCCGTCCTCGGGCAGGGCGATTTCCATGTCGAGATTGGTGGCCAGCATTTTCAGCCAAAGCGCGGACTTGGAACCGCCACCCACCGCCAGCAGGCGATTGATGGAGGTGCCGGCATCGGCCAGAACGCGCTGGCAATCGCGCATGGCAAAGGTCACGCCTTCCATCACCGCCTGCGCCATCTGCGCCGCATCGGTGGATTGGGAAAGGCCGGTAAACGACCCGCGCGCGCCGGCATTGTTGTGCGGCGTGCGCTCGCCCGAGAGATAGGGCAGGAAGATCGCTTCGCCCGGCCCCTTGAACTGGGCTTCGGCCTCGCCGGAGAGCTCAGCCTGCTTCTTGCCGGTGATACGGCTCAGCCAGTTGAGCGAGTCAGTGGCCGAAAGGATGACGCCCATCTGGTGCCAGGTGTCGGGAATGGCGTGGCAGAAGGCGTGAACCGCGCCTTCGGTATTGGGGCTGAACTTTTCGTTGGAGACGAAAAGCACGCCCGACGTGCCGAGAGACACGAAGCCCTCGCCGGGCCGGATCGCGCCGATACCGCAGGCGGCAGCGGCATTGTCACCAGCGCCGCCAGCGACCACGACCGGGCCGCTCATGCCCCAGCGGGACACAAATTCGGGCTTGAGCTGGGCCGAAACGGCGGAGCCTTCCACCAAAGACGGCATGTGATCACGGGTGAGGCCGGTGACGCCGAGCAATTCGTCCGACCAGTCGCGCTGCTTCACATCGAGCCACAGCGTCCCGGCGGCATCGGACATGTCCTCGACATGCTCGCCGGTCAGCAGCAGACGCACATAGGCTTTTGGCAGCAGCACCTTTCTTATCTGGCGGTAGATGTCTGGCTCGTGTTTCCTGACCCAAGCAATTTTCGGCGCCGTAAAGCCCGGCATGGCGATGTTGCCAGCCAGCTCACGCAGCGAGGGCAGGGCGGCTTCCATCTCGCCGCATTCGGCGGCGGAGCGGCCATCATTCCAGAGAATGCAGGGACGCAGCACCTTGTCGTTTTCGCCGAGCAGCGTCGCGCCGTGCATATGGCCGGACAGGCCAATGCCCTTGACGGCTGCCAGTTCGGACGGATGGCTCGCCTTGAGCTTGTCGATGGCGCCCAGCGTTGCATCCCACCAATCGGCCGGGTTCTGTTCCGACCAGCCGGGATGGGGACGTACCGGCTCTACGGCAGGCGCCGAAGCCTCACCGAGCGCCTTGCCCGCCTCGTCTATCAGAAGCGCCTTGACGCCGGACGTGCCAATATCAATCCCGAGAAAAGTCATGAGGCACGTACCTCATAGCCCTGCGGCAGAAACATGTCTTACTCCTCCCTCGCCCCTGTTTCGGGGCAGCGCCTCTGTTTGGATGGCGCTTCTTACCTGAGATTGTCGCGCAGGAAAATGGGAATTTCAACTTCGAGCTGTGCCGAAAGGGCAAAATCTCCCGGTGGGGAGATTTCAGGTGGGAAGGTCATCAAATGCACGACGCTGCCACAGACTCGGTCTTCCCCTCTCCCCTTGTGGGAGAGGGTGGATTGCGCGCAGCGCAAGACGGGTGAGGGGTATTTCGCCACAGGCGTTGAGTCCGAAGAACGAAACCCCTCATCCGCCCTTCGGGCACCTTCTCCCACAAGGGGAGAAGGAAGACAGCAGAAAATCAGCGCAGATTATCCCTGAGGAAAATTCCGATCTCGATGGGATCGGTCACCGCGCTCCCCGAAGTGCCCAGCGCCAACGCCCTTGCCGCTGAAATCGCCTCCCGGATTTCGCCATCGGGGTTCTGGTCCAGCACGACATCAATTGCGCCGTTGACCAATCCTGCGCGGGTCGGGGCGGTCAGTTCATGGACGATAACACGCAGCTTGCCGGATTTCCCCGAAACGTCGAGCGCTTCGACCAGCCCCGCATTGCCAGCGCCAAGATTATAGAGCCCGGCAAGATCGGCATGATCGGCAAGCAGCGTCTTGACGATAGAGGCGGTTTCGCTGCGCTCGTCATGGCCCTCAAGCGGTCCGATGATTGAGATTGCGGGAAATTCGGCCTTGAGCGCGGCGACAAAGCCTTCCAGCCGTTCGGCATGGTCGCGCAGATGCAGCGAACCGGCAATGATGGCCACCTTGCCGCCATTGGGCAGGAAACGACCGAGCAGGGAGGCCGCCGTGCGCCCTGCCGCACCGTTGTCGATGCCGATAAAATTGCGGCGCGCCGAATTGGGCAGGTCCGACACCAATGTCATGACAGCAATCCCGCGCCGATGGGCGGCATCCACCGCCGCAATCACTTCGGGCTCTTCGCTGGTGACGATCACGGCGCAATCGCAGGTTCGGGCGTCCAAAGCATCGAGCGCGCTGGCAAGCCCGGCGGAATCCAGCGGCTTGATGCGACGGGTTTCGAGGTGGATGCGGTCGGCCAGCGCCAGGCCAAAGCGGCGCGTCACCGCCTCGGCAAGACTGTCCATGAATTCGTTGGAGCCATCGGGGATGAAAAAGACCACGCTGAGATCGCGGGCCCGCGCCATGAGCGAAGCGTTGAGATCGCGCGAAAAGCCGAGGCTTTTTATCGCCTCTTCGACCTTTTCGGCGGTCGCCGCCCGCACTCCGGCGCGGCCATTGAGCACCCGGTCCACCGTGGCCAGCGACACACCCGCTTCGCGCGCAACATCATGCACCGTCGCCCGCCGCTTCACATTCTCTTCGCTCAAGCCGCATCCCCTGACTCTCTTTGCCCACACTTGTTGGCGCTCACCAAAAGGTCAAGTGCAGCGTTGCAGCGCAGTGGCAATGGCGCTAGACCTCCCGGCCAAAGATTTCCGGGAGAAGCAAATGGCCGTCACGGTTTCAACCTTTGGCGATTTTCAGGGCAGCCGCGTCGATCAGTTCCGGCTGACCAGCGACGAGGGCGTCACGGTCGACCTTATCTCCTACGGCGTCGTCGTGCGCGACTGGCGCGTGCCGGTGGCTGGCGGCGAGCGCTCGGTGGTGCTGGGTTTTGACCAGTTCGACGCCTATCCCGCTCATAGCCCACATTTCGGTTCTCTGGCCGGGCGCGTTGCCAATCGCGTCAAGAATGCCAGTTTCGAGCTCGATGGCACGACCTATAAGCTCAGCCCCAATGCCGGCGACCTGCAATTGCATGGCGGCGATGAAGGCCTTGGCCGTCAGGTCTGGAATGGGCAGGCCGACAGCGCCAACAACGCCGTGCGCTTCACCCACTTTTCGCCCGACGGGGCCATGGGCTATCCAGGCAATGTCAATTTCGCCGCCACCTATACGCTCATCGGCAAGAGGTTGCGGCTCGAACTGACCGCGACGACCGACCGGGCCACCCCGATCAGCCTTGTCCAGCACCAATATTTCAACCTCGGCACGACGGATACGGTGCTCGACCACACAATCCAGGTCAATTCGAGCGCCTATACCGAATTGGGCGAGGATCTCGCCCCCACCGGCGCTATCCTGCCTTCGGCCGGCACGATCTATGACCTGCGCCAGGCCCGCACCATGCGCGACCAGAATGGCGGCCCGGTCGATTACGATATCGGCATGGTGCTCGACACCGGCCGCAAGCATGCCGACCCCATCGCAACGGTTCTATCCCCGGACGGCGATCTGACGCTTAAACTGTGGAGCGACCGCCCCGGCGTCCAGGTTTACAACGGCGTCTGGACCGACTGCCCGGTGCCAGGTCTTGATGGCAGGATGTACGGAAAACATTCCGGCTTCTGCCTCGAAGACCAGAGCCCGGCTGATGCCGTGCACAATCCGCATTTCCCCAATGTCATTCATTCGCCCGATCGGCCTTACAGCCATTGGTGCGAGTTCGAGATCGCGTGACGCTCAACGTTAGCAGCCTGTCAGCGTTTGGCCGCTGCGTGCTAAGGTCAGCGTTCACAGTCTGCTGACATAATGCGTCAAAGACAGGCCGGATGGTCACCCGAAGCGAAACAGCGGAGGGTGCGATGGAGGCATTCCCATGGACAAGACCGAACGCCTCTTTTCGATCATGGACGCGCTGCGCCGCCATCGCCGCCCGATCACGGCTGCGGCTCTGGCCGAGGAGCAGAATGTCTCGGTCCGCACGCTCTACCGCGACATCCAGACGCTCATTGGCCTCGGGGCACCCATCGATGGCGAAGCGGGGGTCGGCTATATGCTGAAGCCCGGATTTTTCTTGCCGCCACTGATGTTTAGCCCCGAAGAGCTGGAGGCTCTGGTGCTTGGCGCGCGCTGGGTGGAAACCCAGCCCGACGACGGTCTGGGGGCCGCCGCGCGCAATGCCCTGGCCAAGATCGCCACCGCCTCGCCCGAAGACCTGCGCGACCGCATCAGCGACACTGCCCTCTGGCCGGTGGCCATCTGGGGTCAGCGCAAGCCCATTCCCGTGCTTGGCGATATCCGTCTCGCCATGCGGCAGGAAAAGGCCGTGCGCATCGATTATGCCGATGTCGATGGCCGCCCCACCAGCCGCACGATCTGGCCGGTCGGACTGGCTTTTTATGAAGGAAAACAAACGATTGCGGCCTGGTGCCTGCTGCGCGGAGACTTCCGCAGCTTTCGCACCGACCGCATCGTCTGTCTGACCATTCTCGAAGAACGCTATGGCAAGCGCCGCGCTGTGCTGGAGCGCGAATGGCGCGACAGCTGGGTGCATGACCGCCGCTATGACGAAGGCGAAGAGCGCTAAGTCATTCGCGCATAAAGACTTTCCGGGCGCGTATTTTCGTCCAGCCGGAAACGATGATCAGCCGGTGGATGCGCGCGTTGCCCGCATTCCATGCGCGGGCATATGCGGCAGCCTACCCCGATGGGCACCACCTGCTGGTCGCTGCCCAGATCAATACCGTCCGAATAGATCATTTCCTTTGCATGATGGATGGCGCATCCCAGCCCGATGGAAAGATAGCGGCGCGGCGCATTATAGCGGTAATCGCCCTTGGTAATGGTGCGCGCTATGCAGAAATAACGTTGTCCGTCAGGCATTTGACTGACCTGCACATTGACCCGCTCGGGACTGAGGAACGCCGCATAGATATTCCAGCGCGGGCAGGCGCCGGAATGGCGCGGGATGTGAATGCCCGAGAGCGAAAAGCGCTTTGAAATATTGCCGGCAATGTCAGTGCGCACCAGATGCAACGGAATGCCCGAAGCCCCCTTGCGCTGCAAGGTGGTCATGCGGTGACAGACCTGTTCGAAACTGGCCCCGAAGCGCCGCCCCAGCCGTTCGATGTCATAACGATAATCGCGGCAGGCTTTGAGGAAAGGCGCGTAGGGCATCATCAGAGCCGCGGCGAAATAGGCCGACAGCACATTGCGCGCCAGCGCCGGCGCATCGCCGTCCGGCAAGTCCGAGTCCGCGACGATTGCGTCGATCTCCGCGCCGGATGCCAATTGACCAACATGTTGTGCCAAAAGGAAATTCGCCGTTTCCGCCGGCAAGAGATCGGAGATCAGAACCTGCCGGCGCGCCAGGTCGACCTGCCGCGCAATGCCATGGGGCAGGGAGGCGAGCCGCACGTCCAGGCCAAAGACATTGAACAGATAGGTGCGGATTGCCACCTCGAAACTGTCGCCCGAATTGGTGATATCCCCGCCTATGCGCTCTGCACTATCCTCAAGGGCAGAGAAGTAATTGCCATTGTTCTGGAGAAAGTCGGAGATGGCGTCGGTTGCAAGGTGAAACGGCTCGGCTTGGCCTTCGGGCTGCGCCGCCGGTGCCCCCGATCGCAGCATCCTGTAGCGGTCATACAGCTTGACGACAGCGCGGGCCGCGGCGGGATTGGCCTGGGCCAGGTCACGGATTTCGAGATTGGTCAGGTCGCTATCGGCGAAAATGTCGTCACCAAAGGCTTCCATCAGGTCTCCCACCAGCCGTCCCTCGTCACTATCGACCAGTTCACCCGGTTCGACGCCGAAATAGCCGGCGATGGAGAACAGCAGAGGCACGGTGACCTTGCGCCGATTGTGCTCGATCAGGTTGAGATAGCTCGGGGAAATGCCCAGCGCCTGGGCTAAATCGGCTTGGTTGAGACGGCGCTGGCGGCGCAACCGTTTGATCCGCCCACCGATCTGGCTATCGGGCATATCCGCCATGTTCCCCTCCATTGCCTTTACAGACTTTACAACTCGTGCGGCAAATATTGACACTGCATTTACAGGTTTACTGGCCGTCATGCAGTTATTTCTTGCATATCGATCGTTGTTGTCAAATCTTTACAGACATCAGCGAGGAGAAATTCCGATGTTTGCGAACCCAGAGCAGCGCGACGAATACATCACCATCATTGCGCCCACCGCCAATGAGGCCATGGCCCAGTTCAAGGCGCGCGGTCTTGATGCGCAGGGCTATGCCATTGCCGGCCGCATCGGGCGGCATCAGTTCACCCTGGTAGGGGGGGAAGATGCGCAGGAGCTGTTTTCCGGCGCGGGCATGATCGCCGCAACGTTCAGCCGCAAGGTGGCCGGCTAGACGCCGGGTGAAGGCAGAATTGCTCCGGTAGAGCCATCCTGGGCCAGCCTCCGGGCTACGCTCGAGTAGCGGCCAGACGTCCATGTTCCACGTGAATCACTGCCGGCCGCCTGCGGGCGGATCGGCGAAGCCATGTCCAGATGAGGAGAATGACATGCTCGACAAACCCAAGAAGCCCGAAACCTTCCCGACACCGGACTATGCGCCGGATCGCTGGGACAATATCGCCCGTAGCTATTCCCCCGCCGACATGCGCCGGCTGGCCGGTTCGCTGCCGATCCGCCATTCGCTGGCCGAAAACGGCGCAAAAAAGCTCTGGCAATTGCTGCATTCCGAAGATTTCGTACCGACGCTCGGCACATTCACCGGCAATCAGGCGGTGCAGCAGGTGAAGGCGGGCCTCAAGGCCATCTATCTTTCCGGCTGGCAGGTGGCGGCAGACGCCAATTCTTCTGGCAATATGTATCCCGACCAGTCGCTCTACCCGGTGGACAGCGTGCCATCCGTGGTCAAACGCATCAACAAGGCACTGCAACGGGCCGATCAGATTCAGACCATGGAACAGGCCGACGGGGTGGCCACTACCAATCTCGACTTCTTCGTGCCGATCATCGCCGATGCCGAAGCCGGATTTGGCGGGGCGCTTAACGTGTTCGAGCTGATGAAAGCGATGATCGAGGCCGGCGCTGCCGCCGTTCACTTCGAGGATCAGCTGGCGAGCGAAAAGAAGTGCGGGCATCTCGGTGGCAAGGTTCTGGTGCCGACCAGCCAGTTCGTGCGCACGCTCAATGCCGCCCGGCTGGCTGCCGATGTCATGGGCGTGCCGACCTTGATCATGGCGCGCACAGATGCGGAAGCGGCCAGGCTGATCACGTCCGACATTGATGATTACGACAAGCCTTTTGTGACCGGCGAGCGCACCGCCGAGGGATTCTATCGGCTGAAGGGCGGCATTGAGTGCGCCATCGCGCGCGGCCTGGCCTATGCGCCTTATGCCGACCTCATCTGGTGCGAGACCTCGACACCCGATCTCAATGAGGCGCGCAAATTCGCCGAGGCCATCCGCAAGCAATATCCCGAGCAGATGCTGGCCTATAATTGTTCGCCCAGCTTCAATTGGGCCAAGCATATGGATGAAGCCGCCATGGCGCAGTTCCAGCGCGAGCTCGGCGCCATGGGCTATAAATACCAGTTCATCACCCTGGCCGGCTTCCATAATCTCAGCCTCACCACGTTCGAATTGGCACGCAGCTACAAGGACAATGGCATGGCGGGTTATTCCAGGCTGCAACAGGCCGAGTTCGCTGCCGAAGCGCATGGGTTCTCGGCTGTGCGGCATCAGCGCGAAGTGGGCACCAGCTATTTCGACGCCGTCTCGCTGACCGTCAGCGAAGGGCAAAGCGCCACCACCGCCATGGCTGAATCGACGGAAACCGCGCAGTTCCACTAACTCGCCTCGCGCCGGGGCAGAGCGCCGGCGCGGATTCACGTGAAACATTTGTCCACAGGCTTATCCACCGCACCCTGCAGGCATTAAGGGTGCAACAGCCCGAGCGCCAGTGCGCCCAGACCAAGAAAATGCGCCAGTGAAATCAAGATGGTTTTGGCGACATAGGCGGCCTTTTGGGTCTTGTGCCGAAAGGTGGCCCGGCCGAGCAGGCCGCCGATAATGCCGAAGCAAAGGTCAATGCCGAGCAGGGTGCGCTCGCTGATCCGCTTGCGCTGTGCTTGGCCCACCGCTTGTCGCTGCCATATAGTGCAAAGGACAACAGGCCCATCACGCCATAGGCCAGTGCCACAGCCCACAGCAGGCGTTCTGACAGGCTCACCAGGCCGGCAAGAAGCGTGAGCAAAGCGGCCAGCGCAAAATAAGTCCCTGTCAAAATATCGACTGACGCAGCGGCAGCTTGATCGGCGCTGTAAAGCCGGTCTCAAGGTCAGTCCAGAAGCGACCCCTCAGCACTTCGGGAAAGACATGGCCGGATGGCAACGCGTCCCGGGCGAACCATCCGGCTTCGCTGATGGCTTCGCCTTCGGCTGGATTGGCGGTCACGTCGATTTCGCCGGATAGATAGTCGGCAAGGAACCAGAATTTGACCATGCGGCCGCTGTCGTCGATCAGCTCATCGATATAGGCCATGGTGTGGGCGCGAAGACGCAGCCCGGTTTCCTCGAAGGCCTCGCGCTCGGCGGCCTCGTGCAGTTCTTCGCCATTTTCGACGCCGCCACCGGGACCAGCCCAGAAATCGTGAATGCCGGGACGGAAATGGCGCACCAGCAGTATCGTGTCGCCGCGCAGGGCCAGAACGCCAGCGGAAATGCGGTGTTGCATCGAAATTCCAACGGTTCAGGTGGCGCCGAAATTGAGCCGGTAGCTCAGCGCCTCGGCAATATGGGGCCGGGCAACCTTATCGGAGCCAGCCAGATCGGCAAGGGTCCGGGCCACCTTGAGGACGCGATGATAGGCGCGGGCGGAAAGATTGAAGCGCTCGGCGGCCTGAAGCAGGAGCGCCTGACTTTCGCGGTCCGGCTCCACCAGTCTTTCGATCAGCGACGCACTGGCATTGGCATTGGTCGTCACCTCCGGATGACCGGCATCGGCAAAGCGGCGGCGCTGGCGTTCGCGGGCCGAGGCGACGCGCCGCGCGACTTCGGCCGAGGATTCGGCCGGGCCGGCGGGCGCGATCATGTCCGAGGCAGAGACGGCGGGCAGATCGACCCGGATGTCGATGCGGTCAAGAAAGGGCCCGGAAATGCGGGCCTGATAATCGGCGGCGCAGGCGGCGCCGCGCTTGCAGACATGGCCCGGCGTTCCCGCCATGCCACATTTGCACGGATTCATCGCAGCAATCAGCTGGAAACGGCTGGGATAGGCAATGCGGGCATTGGCACGGGCGATGACGGTTTCCCCGCTTTCGAGCGGCTGGCGCAGGCTATCGAGCACGCTGGGCGAGAATTCGGGCAATTCGTCGAGGAACAGCACGCCATTATGCGCCATGCTCACTTCGCCGGGCCGCACTTTGAGCCCCCCGCCCACGAGCGCCGCCATGGAGGCGGAATGATGGGGCGCACGAAAGGGGCGACGGTCGGACAGCGCGCCGCCGGCCAGTTCGCCCGCCACCGACTGGATCATGGAAATGTCGAGCAATTCCCTTGGCCCCAGTGGCGGCAGGATGGAGGGGAGCCGCGCCGCCAGCATGGATTTCCCGGCGCCGGGCGGTCCGATCATCAGCATGTTGTGACCGCCCGAAGCGGCCACCTCGAGCGCCCGTCGCGCCAGGGCCTGACCGCGCACATCTGCCAGGTCGGGCATTTCACCGGCAATATCGGGTTTGCGGCCCGGCTGCGGGCGCGCCTGCAATTGATGACCGGTGAGATGATTGACCAGAGCCAAAAGACTATTGGCCGCAAGAATATCGATCTCCTCGCTGGCCCAGGCCGCTTCGGGGCCGGATTCGGCAGGGCAGATAATCCCCCGTCCCTGCGCCTGGGCGGCGATAGCCGCAGGCAGAACGCCACCGACATGGGCAAGACGGCCATCGAGCCCAAGCTCGCCCAAAGCCACAAAGCCATCCAGCCCGTCCTGCGGGATGGCGCCAAGTGCCGCCATCAGCGCCAGAGCGATGGGCAGATCGTAATGGCTGCCCTCCTTGGGCAGATCGGCAGGGGCGAGATTGATGGTGATGCGCTTGGGTGGCAGGCCGAGGCCTGAGGCGATCAGCGCCGCGCGCACGCGCTCACCGCTTTCGCGCACCGCCTTGTCAGGCAACCCGACAAGAATGAAAGCCGGCATGCCGGGCGCGATCTGCACCTGCACATCCACCGGCACCGCCTCTATGCCCTGAAACGCCACTGTCGCAACGCGGGTGACCATGTCGCCCCTCACCCCAATTTCGCGTGACGCTAGCAAAGTTTCAGCGCAACAACAAGAACGTATGGCGAACGAAATAGGGCGCGTTAACCATGCCAGTTGCCACAGAGGTTAACCTAAACCTCCGTTAACCGGCACATGTTGAATAAAAGGCCAGTTTCAGTCCTGTGTATCGAGTGTTCTGCCCATGGCCATCGGTCCGATGACCCGCCCCTTTTCCGCCTTCGCCCGTGGTGTCGTGATCGGCATTGTTGCCACCGCTCTGGCGGCCTGTGCCACGACCGGGGGGCTTTATGGGGCGATACCGGGCGACAATCGCCCCCATTCAGGCGTCGACCGGGCGCGTTCCATGCCCATTCAGGGGATCGACGTGGCGCGCTATCAGGAAAATGTCGATTTCGACAAGGCGCGTGCCGCCGGCATCCATTTCGTGTTCATGAAGGCTACGGAAGGCAAGGACTATATCGATCCGGATTTCCAGCGGAACTGGGTGCGGGCGCGCAGTGCCGGCATGCCGCATGGCGCCTATCATTTCATGACCTGGTGCTCGACCGCAGCCGAACAGGCGGCGTGGTTCACGAGCCAGGTACCAAACGATCCGACCGCATTGCCGCCAGTGCTCGACCTTGAGTGGAACAATCACTCCAGCTGCAAGGTCAAGCCCAGCAAGGCTGACGCCATGGAGCGCATCCGCACCATGCTCGACGCCATGGAACGCCATACCGGCAAACTGCCGATCATCTATACGGACATGAATTTCCACCGCGATATTCTGGAAGGCGAATATCTGCCCAATACGTTCTGGCTGCGCTCCACCGCCGCCGAACCGCATGAGCGCTACAAGAACCGCCCCTGGACCTTCTGGCAATATACCCAGACCGGCGTCGTGCCGGGGGTAAAGGGCGAAGTGGATCGCAACGTCTTCTACGGCAACCAGCAGGACTGGCTGACATTCCTGTGGACCGGCTGCGACCCTCGCGCCATCGCGGCACTGCAACAGACAGGACGCTGCCAGACGGCCAAATAGCGGCGCCGTTTTCCTCGCCCTCAAAATTCTGTATTCATCGCGCTAAACCGCACATTATGGTGCGCTGGCGCGATGAGCGGAGGAATGGGGAATGAGTATTTTCGGCGAGTTCGGACTGGATGGCCTCAGCGTCGTGCTGATCGTGCTGGGCATCCTGCTGGTTCTGGTTCTGTTTGCCGGCGCCAAGACCGTGCCGCAGGGCTACAATTTTACCATCGAGCGCTTCGGCAAATATACCCGCACCCTCAAGCCCGGCCTCAACCTGATCGTGCCGTTCATCGATACGATCGGCAAGAAGATCAACGTCATGGAGCAGGTGCTCGACGTTCCGCACCAAGAGGTGATCACCCGCGATAACGCTTCGATCACCGCAAATGGCGTCACCTTCTATCAGATTCTTGACGCAGCAGCGGCGGCCTATGAGGTCTCCAATCTCGAAAACGCCATCCTCAACCTCACCATGACCAATATCCGTACGGTGATGGGCTCGATGGATCTCGATGAATTGCTGAGCCATCGTGACGAGATCAACGAGCGCCTGCTGCGCGTGGTGGATGCGGCCGTCTCGCCGTGGGGCGTCAAGATCACCCGCATCGAGATCAAGGATATCGATCCGCCAAAGGATCTGGTCGAATCGATGGGCCGGCAGATGAAGGCTGAGCGCGAAAAACGCGCAACTATTCTCGAAGCCGAAGGCCAGCGCCAGTCGGCCATCCTGCAGGCGGAAGGCGCCAAGCAGGCGCAGGTGCTGGAGGCCGAAGGCCGCAGGGAGGCCGCGTTCCGCGACGCCGAGGCCCGCGAGCGCTCTGCAGAAGCGGAAGCCAAGGCCACGCAGATGGTGAGTGAAGCCATTGCGGCCGGTAATGTGCAGGCCATCAATTATTTCGTCGCCAATAACTATATCGAGGCGCTGGGCAAGCTCGCCACCTCGCCCAACCAGAAAGTACTGATGCTGCCGGTCGAAGCGGCCAGCGTCATCGGCTCTATTGGCGGCATTGCCGAAATTGCCCGCGAGACTTTTGGCGCGGAACGCCCAGCCACCCCGGCGCGCCCGAGCAGCCGACCACCCAGCAGCGGACCGGCGGATCGCACCTGACGGGAGACACGGGCCATGGAGATCATCGCTTTTCTGGCCGATAGCGGGCCCTGGAGCTGGATCGTTGCCGGCCTCATCCTGCTGGCTCTTGAGCTCGTGGTGCCGGGCGGGTTTCTGTTATGGCTCGGCATTGCCGGTACCCTGACCGGCATCCTGACCCTGTTCCAGCCGCTGCCCTGGGCGGTGCAATGGCTGGTCTTCGGCGTCCTGTCGCTGGTCAGCATTCTTGTCTGGTTGCGTATCGCCCGCAGACGGAGTGCGGCCGGCAGCGCGCCTGAACTCAACCGCCGCACCGACCGCTATATCGGTCATGAGGCGGTGCTCGACACCCCGATAGAAAATGGCTTCGGGCGGCTGGCGCTGGGGGACAGTGTGTGGCGTATCGCCGGACCTGACCTGCCCGCAGGACAGCGCATAAGGATCGTCGGCGCCGAGGCCACCGTGCTGCGGGTCGAAGCTGTCTAGATAGCGCAGAAAAATGGTTCGTTAACCATAGAATGAAATGATCGGCGAAACCGGCCCCAAGGGCCTTTTGCCGATGCGATCGCCGGATCCATCAGGCTTTCTGGCGGAGCAGGGTGTGACGGGACGGGATCTGACAGTGATGCTCGCTCTGGTCGCAGGCTTGCTGCAGTCCGGCGCGGCCAATGCAGAATCGTTCGGCCCGGATGCCAGCAAGCCGGACGCGGATCGGCTGCAGCCGGGCCTTTATCCGGCATCTCCCGGATTGGCCGCCCCACAAGAAGAGCCCCTCCATCTACCCTTCCACCTCGACTGGTCGGTTGGCCTCAAGGGCTCCTATACCAGCAGCAGCACCGACGGCGGCAGCTTTCTCACCACGCTGAACCCAGCCTTTGCCGCTCGTCATGACGGCCAACGCATGGACCTTGTGGTGGATGGCGATGCCGAACTTGCGCGTGCTTGGGACGGTAGCGGCACCATCGCTCCGACCGCGCTGCGCCTTGGCCTTTCCGCCACTATGCCGCTCGACAGCACGACGCAGCTTAATGGCAGTGCCGCGCTCAATTTCAGTCAGAGCCTTGCAGGAACGCCTGGACTGAACCCGGCGGTGGACGTGCCGCCGCAGATGGTCAGCGGTTCGGTCGGGCTGGGCCTCGACCGGTCCTTCGGCAAGTTCAATCTGGGGCTCAAGGGCAGTCTCGACCGCTCCGTCTATGGCGCTACCTTACGGACCGATACCGGGCTCACGGACAATTCGGATCAGAACCTGTGGGCCGGCGATGCCAGCCTGCGTGCCGGAGTACAGGTCACGCCGATCATCGAGGTTTTTGCCGAAGGCTCGCTCGGGCGGGACGTGTTCGACATGACCTCGTCCACATTGGGCGTCAGCACCAACGCCACCAGCACAGCCCTGCGTGGTGGCGTGGCGGGAAGCTGGAACGGCGTCTGGCGGGCCAGTGCTTCGCTGGGCCTGGGCCAGTACGATTTCGACGATATCAGCCTGGGCGATGTCACAACGCGGCTTTACGACGCAAGCCTCACCTACAGTCCGGATCCCACGGTCAATCTGACCGCATCCCTTTCCACCTCCATCGAGCCAACCGGCGCCGATGCCAATGGCACCGCGCGGGTGGCTCATGTAGCTGCCGCCAATGTCGACTACGCGGTCAATTCCTGGCTGCGGCTGCGCGCCTCTGCCGATTGGGGCCTATCCCTGCTCGAGGGTAGCGGAGAAACCGAGCGGCGGCATGGTGTCGGCGCGGGCGCCGATTATGCACTCAACCGGCAGACTGCGCTGTCGGCGGACTACGCCTATGCCCACCGCGGCAATAGCATCGGCGGGCCGCTCGATACGCATACGCTCAGCGTCGGCATAACCCTCAGGCGCTGATCAAAGCCGCTCTTCAAGATCAAGCTTGCGCAATTCCTTGAGGAATCCATCGCGGATGTCGTCGCGGTCGAGCGCATAGACGACATTGGCGGTGAGGAAGCCGATCTTGGAGCCGCAGTCGAAACTCTGGCCCCGATATTTGACCCCGGTAAAAGGCTGGCGCGTCATCAGGGTCTGCATGGCGTCGGTCAGCTGGATTTCGCCACCGGCGCCGCGCGGCTGGTCGGCCAGCAGCGTGAAGATCTCCGGCTGCAGGATATAGCGGCCCGAAATGATCAGGT
>JAEWGT010000012.1 GCA_023388175.1 Pseudomonadota bacterium | reverse complement strand
GTCAATCTGCATGCCATGGATGTCATGGAGGAGCCCGACACACTCAACAGCTATGCGCTGCTCAATGAATTTCGGGCACGGCAGGCAGAGCTGTCAGCCACGCTGAACCAGCCTCAGGTGCTTGTTGGCTTCGCCGGGGACAACCAGTCGATACAGACCGTCGTGGTTGCCCCTTATGCCGGACGCCCGGCATGGTCGCTTCCATTCGAATTCTGGCTGCAACTGTTTGTGGGTGGCGCCGGTGCAGTCGTCGGCGGCTGGATTTGGGCCCTGAAGCGTGACCGGCCAAGTGTATTCCTGGCCATTTCCGGCTTTGGCCTGATGGCATCAGCCCTCAGCGCATCTGTTTACAGCACCCGCGAACTGGCGCTGGATGCCGAGCTGTTTCGCATGCTCAACGCCGGCAATTTCGTCGGCACCAATATCTTCGGGCTGGCACTGATCAGCCTCCTGCTGTCCTATCCGAAGCGGATCGGCGGTTCCCTGGTGATCCTGGCGGTTTGGACAATCGGCCTTGGCGCGGTTGTCGCGCAATTGATGCAGCTCATGCCTTCTCAGTCCATCGGCTCCTATGGGCCGATGCTGGCTCAATTCTGCATCATCCTGGCGCTGGTTGCCATCCAGTTCATCGCCTCCCGCCGTGCGCCACTCGCGCGTGCAGCGCTCGGCTGGTTCGGCCTGTCCATCCTTTTGGGCACCAGCGTCTTTGTTTTCACCATTGCCGTGCCCGCAATGCTGGGCGTGGAACCGCAAACCCGCCAGGCGCATGCCTTTGGCATCATCCTGATCATCTATTGCGGCATTGCCATCGCGGTGGCGCGCTACCGGCTTTTCGACCTGGGCATATGGTCTTTTCGGCTGACGTCGTACCTGCTGGGTGGGATGCTGCTGATCGCACTGGATGCGGTGCTGATCTATGGCATCGCAATCGAGCGCATACCCGCATTCGGACTGGCGCTCCTGGCCGTTGCGATGCTTTACCTGCCGCTGCGCAATTTTCTGGGAAACATGCTGGCGCGCCGCACCGGCGTCGATCCGCTTCGGGTGCGCGAAGTGGTCGACATTGCGCTGACGCCAAATGCGACGCTGAGGCAGGAGAAGTGGCGCGGTCTGCTCGATAGCGCCTTCGCCCCACTCAGCATCGATCTGGCGGCACCGACAGACCGTGCGCGACTTGTCGATGGCGGGCAGAAAATGCTTGTGCCCTTCACCAAAGGCACGCCGGCAATGTGCCTGCATTATGCTCATGGCGGCAGGAAGCTGTTTTCGCAGACCGATGCCGACCGTGTGCAACAACTGGTCGAGCTCATGGATCATGCGCTGGCCAGCCGCGATGCGCAGGAGCATGGCGCGCGGCAGGAGCGCACGCGGATGGCAAGGGACCTGCACGACAATATCGGCGCCCAGTTGCTGCGAACTCTGCACAGCCGGGACCCGGAACGCAAAGACGCCATCATTTCCGAAACGCTGACCGACCTGCGCGACATCATAAACAACGCTCAGGGAACTGGTCTGGTCCTGTCGGAAGTCCTGGCTGATCTCAGGTTTGAAACCGACGAACGGCTGGCCGCCATTGACATGGAATTGCGCTGGGACATGGAGATCGATGAGACACAGGCGGTCGATGCGCGACTGGCGCACACCCTGCGCTCGATTATCCGCGAAGCCGCCAGCAACACGATCCGCCATGCCCAGGCCCGCAACTTTGCGGTGAGCATGCGCGTGGCGGCTGGTGAGCTTCATGTTCACATCAGCGATGATGGCGTGGGCGTGGGCGTAAGCGACCACGTTGGCGCGCATGATGGCGGTCTGGTCAATATGGCGGCGCGAGCGGAAGGGCATGGCGGCGCTTTGACCATTTCGTCCGAGAGCGGCACGCATATCGTTGCGCGCCTTCCGCTGGAGACGCCATCGCCATGAATGTTGAAACATTGCTCATCGTCGAAGATGTGCCCGAGGCCCTGGCCTGGCTTGCGGATCTCGCACAGAAAGCCTTTCCCGATGTGACGGTGGGCAAGGCCAGGACCGTGCGCGAGGCAGCTTGCCGGATAGAGGAGGGCCAATGGGACATGGCGCTGGTCGATCTGGGCCTGCCCGACGGTTCGGGGCTGGACATCATTCGCCGGCTCAAGATGGTCTCTCCAGACACGATATGCATTGTCAGCACAGTTCTGGGAGACGACGCGCATGTGGTGGCCGCCCTCTCGGCAGGGGCACAGGGCTATATCCTCAAGGGGCAACCCGACGCGGTGGTACACCGGCAATTGCTTCAACTGCGTCATGGCATTCCAGCCTTGTCGCCAGCCATAGCCCGACGGATCATGGAGCACTTTCAGCGCACCGGTCCGGTGGATGGCGAAAGCCAGGCACTGACAGCGCGAGAGACCGATGTGCTGAGCATGGTCTCGAAGGGCTTTCGCAATGCCGAAGTGGCGCAAGCGCTGGGCCTGGCAGAATCCACCATCGCCACCCATGTCAAAAGCATCTACCGAAAGCTGGGCATTTCCTCGCGCGCCGAGGCGGCCCTCCATGCCGCCCGGATGGGCCTGACCTGAGGCGGCATCAGGGCCAAGCCCGCTCCGGCAGTGCATCGCGGCAAAGGTCTGGCTTGAACACGCCACGCGGCATCGGATCGCGATCGGCAGTGGCATCATCAGTCAACTGGCCGGCGCCATACCACAGGCTCAGGCCTATTTCAGGCACCATGACATAGGCCGGCGCCGGCTCGCCCTCATTGGGCGGCTCGAACCAGAACGTCATATCCTCGTCGAGCGCGTAGAACCGCAGCGAGCGCAGGACATCGAGGTCTTGTGGATCATCACTGCCCAGCGCGAGCAGTTCGCGAGGCCCGTCCGGCGCAGCATCGGCGCGAGTGGGGTCGGTCACCGGGATCAGGGTCATGCCGCTATAGCCATTGGATACCGAAAAGGTGAACCAATAGGTGCGCTGGAGCGTGGTGAGGTACATATAGAGGTCGGACGCGATCGAGGCGTAATTGTGCGAAGGCCGGAAGCCGATCTCGAAACGGTCTTCCCCATCCAGCAATTCATAGACGGCGCGTTCGGCGGGGCATTCATCCGCAGCGAGTGCGGGGCTGGCCAGACCAAGGAGTACGGCCGGGACCAATGCGGAAAGCAGCCAGTTGCGCATCACGACACCTCAAGCGGGGGAAACAACCGAAACCAATGGCGCACTGACAACAAGCAGCGCGACAGAGCAAAAAATAATCAGGCGCAGGCGCAAATAGCGTGGATGTGTCAGTCCCTCCCTGAAGGCGGCGAGCGAGTCTCTGAGCCCTGGCATTGTGCTGCCCGAGCGCGCAACGGCGAGGCGGCGCAAAGCAAACAGCCACCAAAATGCAGCTATGGCAAAGACCAGAAAGACGAGACCCTGAACGATCAGCAGGAGAACAAGCGCCATTACCGACACCAGCCTATTGGCACATCAGGGCGTGACCCCGAAAGTTGAAACTACAGGCGATCTCGTACTGCTCTTCAATCGCGGCGGCGAGGTCAGCCTGTTCGGTCTTGGCGTCTATCTCGACCAGCGCCCCAATCCGCCACTCCGGGTCAAACAGGCTGAACCACACGAAGGGCCGCCCCGAGGGGTGGGTGCCGCCATAGACGAAACCGTCCGTTGAGACCGATTTGAGATCCACCTCTACATTCCTGTCGAGCAGGGTGTTCTGCGCCTGCTCGAAAAGCAGGCTGTTACCCATCTGCACGACAATGCGATGATTGCCATAGTCCAGAACATCCGATGCCGGGGTTGATACGGCGACCGAAACAGGCAGGGTTGTCTGCGGGCGCGGCATGGCGCCGTCCACCAGGACATTCTCGTTGGGATGCCCGAACTTCTGGAACCTCAGATAGTCCAGAACGTCGGTGACCTGATCCCCCATGGTCACGAATGGATGCGTGAACATGGCATTGAAGCCGCCCTTCTTGAACAACCGTCGGCTCGCGGTTTCGCCCGTCCCGAGGCTGGACCAACCCTGCGGGCGGTGAAAGAGGCTGACGAGGGGCCGCGCGGCGCCGCTGATGCCGGGGGCTGTGTAGAGCGCAAGGTCGACATCGCCCGTCAGTCCGGCCTGTTCGGTTGGCAGGCCGCAATAGGTAACGCCAAGGGGATTGTCCGGCCCTATTCTGAAGCCGGTCAGCATCTGGCCCGCCTCGTTGACCGCGAAATCGCTGAGCAGCGCCTCCGAAATCACTTCGGGCTCCGCATCGATGAAGGCGTTGCGGTGATAGGCCAGAAGGCGAAGGCACGCATTGCGGATCGCCGCGCTCTTGTCGCCGATCCAGTGGCCGAGGGGAGATGGCGGCAAATGCGTGCGGGTGACGTAGTAATCTTCGCCCGTCTGCACATCATAGCTCTCGTCAGGACCCATGCTGACGATATGGGACAGAACGCTGGCATCGATATTCCAGTCGACCAGTTGCTTGATCATCAGAGCGATATCGTCCCGGCTCGCGCCCAGAACTGCGTCCATGCCGAAATCGGCGACAAGCGTTCCGAGATCGTCAGGGGCAAAATAGGGTGCGTGGAAGCCCAGGGTGGCGCGCGGCTCGACCATGCGGTCGACATAAACTCCGACGCCATCCTGGCTGGAAAATCCCGAACCACCCAGGAAGGCAAAGGCACAGGCCGAGTAGCAGCTTGAACCGGCTTCGACCACCGTGGCCACGGCCCTTTCGCGCAGCAGCAGCGCCAGTTTCAATCCCTCGATGTAATTGCCGCCGGGGCTGCTCAATGTCAGCACCGCACAATTGCCGCCTTCTGCCGGCAGCGCGGAGACGTCGCACTCCAGGACTTCATCAAAAAGGCTCGCCAGCGCCTCCGCGTCCCCTTGCATGACCGGGCCTGCGTAATGGAGATGAGGCACGAAACGCTCGGCAGAAAAATGATTGGAGACCAGCCACATGTCTGCCGCCCAGGCCGGCGTGGCGAAGAGCCCCAAGGCTAGAACAGCCAACAATTGCCGAGCAAACAGGGTCATGTCGTCTCCTCCCGAGTGCAGCAGACGATAGTGACGATGCCCAGCCTGCAATATACCCCGATCAGGGGAGGGAGATATTGCAGGCGCCCCGTTAAGCTGCCGCCGATACTGAAGAATCGAGATATTGAGCAGCAATTGATGTTGAAGTTTACTGTGGTTCTGACCACCGCCGCATTGATGGCGTTCAACGTGACCGCAGTCTCTGCACAGGAGGCGGAGATTATCGCATTGGGCGATGGCTCGACGATCACCGTCGACGACTATCTTCTCGAAACATCGGATACGGGGCCAACGACCATTGTCATCAGGGCCCGGCCCAATTTTGATCCCGAACCCTTTGGCGCCGTGCCCTCGGATGACTTTGCACGCAAGATCCAGCCTCTATGTTCGGGCCTCGTGCAATTCAGCCGCGCGGCAATCGAGGAGGAAAATGTCGAGGCGGTGCGCCTCCGCTGGGACTTTGACCCCAGCTATGACACCGGTGCAGAGAGCGGCATCACGATCAGTCGCTTCCACGAATTTGTCTTCGCCCTGGACGGGAACCTGATGTGCATCCCACAGCCGTTGGGTGTGGGCCCGGATAATCTGGAGCCTGATCTGCCCAGCGGTCTGCCCGTTGCGCTGCGTTATATCGAACCGGGGCCGCGCGCACGGCAGTTGACGCTGACCTATGAGGTCGCAGCCGAGCTTGCGGACATTTCGACGGAGAAGCTCGAAAACGCGGCCATAGAACTTTGTATTCTCCATGCCGATCTCGTACTCGCCGAACAGGACAGGTATTACGGACAACGAGAAACGGAGCTTGTGGCGCTGGCCTTTGCCCAGAGTGATGGACGCGGACAGGAGCTGGAGCGTCGGGTGCTTTTCGGCGTCGAAGGCAATCGCTGCAAGACCGGGCTGAGCCAGCCACTGGCCGATGCCATTCGCGGCATGGCAGGCAGCGAGACCA